>NZ_JWLK01000001.1 GCF_000814005.1 Ruegeria sp. ANG-S4
CTCTCCCCGCAACCAAAATCCAAACAGCCCGTTCGATCTACAAACAATCCACCGGACTGTTTGCTTAACGATCAAACCTCGTCAGGCTCATTACCTGATGGTCACAGGCTCAAATCATCCCCACGTAAACAAAATCACAAAAACGCCCAAGTCAGCCCGTCAAATCTACAAACGATCCCGCGGATCAATCGCCCAGCTTTGCGTGTACCTCGTCCAGGTCGATCTCTCCGATCGGCATCTTGTTGGAAGGGTTTTCAAAGTCGTATTTGAAAAGCTCGAAATCCTGTTTGTAGATTTCATAAACCAAGTGCATTGAAAGATCGTCGAAATAGTCTTCTACCGGATGCGCCCGTTTCGGCCCATGCCCTTCGGATTCGTTGAAGCGTGGAATTTGGGACAGCGTCACGGGATGCTTTGTCTCGAGACTGTCCAGAACACCCTGCATGCCGTCGTTGAACTTTTCGGTCCAGAAAATACGGTCATAGCGACCGCCATTGACGATCAGGGTCGAAACATGCCCGGACATTGCGGACCAGTGAATATCCGGGTCCATTGGCCGGCGCCAGCGGATCGTATCGCGCGCAAACAACAGGAATCGTCGAAAGCTGGCGATCTGGTCGAACTCGCCCTTGCCGTCGTTGCCGCCAACCTCGATCCCGTAGTTGTAGACCAATGTCGGAACAAGGTTGCCGCGATAGCGTTTTCCATTCCGTTGAATGCCGCAAATCTTGTCGAAAAACGAACTGAGGATACGCGTATAGGGATTGCGGACACAGGTGAAAGTGTATGAGGCGTGCGACTGAACATTCGCCGAGATTTCGCCCTTGCTTTGATCAAAGGCCCATTTGTGCATTCCATTGGTGGCGTCATGAATGTCGCCATCAAAAAAAGCGCCGTGATCAGAATAGTACATGATCTGGCCAATGGTGGAGCAGGCGCATTTCGGAACGACACGATACACCATGCTTTGGCTCTCGGTCATCCATGTACCAGGAAAACCCATTTACAACACCTCCTACGCTGGTTTCGCTCCATCCCGACACCCCAGCGTTTGAAATCAAAGAACCAAAAATATTCTGTTTATTCAATCGTTCATCCTCAGTATCACGGATGCAAACGGGCAGAAACGGGAATTAGGGACCAGATATGGCAAGGATTGCCTTTATCCTATTGTGTCACAAAGACCCCGACGCCATCATCGCCCAGGCGCAGCAACTGACGGCTGCCGGCGATTGCATGGCAATCCATTTCGATGCCCGGGCACATTCCGAAGACTACGCGCGTATTCAGCAAGCTCTGGCCGACAATCCTAACGTGACCTTTGCCGCGAAACGGATCAAATGCGGCTGGGGAGAATGGTCCTTGGTGCAGGCGACGCTGCACGCGCTAGATGCCGCGACCGAGGCGTTTCCGCGCGCGACTCATTTCTACATGCTGTCCGGCGACTGCATGGCCATAAAGACCGCCGAATACGCTCATCACTTCCTGGATGAAAACGACGTCGATTTCATCGAAAGCCATGATTTCTTTGAAAGCGACTGGATCAAAACCGGGATGAAGGAAGACCGTTTGATCTATCGGCATTACTTCAATGAACGCACTCAGGCCAGTCGGTTTTACACAAGTTACGAGGTTCAAAAGAAGCTTCGCCTGACCCGAGAGATTCCACATGACATACAGGTCATGATCGGCAGCCAATGGTGGTGCCTGCGCCGGCGGACGGTCGAATTGATACAGGTCTTCCTGCGCGAACGGCGCGATGTGATCCGGTTTTTTTCGACCACATGGATCCCGGATGAGACATTCTTTCAAACGCTCGTGCGTCATCTTATCCGGAAGGAAGAGATTGAAAGCCGTACCCTGACCTTTCTGATGTTTTCGGATTATGGGATGCCGGTCACGTTCTACAACGACCATTACGATATGTTGCTGGGACAGGACTATCTGTTTGCCCGAAAAATCAGCCCCGAAGCGCATGAGTTGAAGAAACGGCTGGGGCACCTCTATGCCAGCGAGGGGGTGGTCTTTCACATTTCGAATGAGGGGCGCAATCTGCATCGGTTCCTAACCGGTCGCGGGCGCGTCGGAAGGCGATTTGCACAACGGTTTTGGGAAGCATCAAACACCCTTGGACCGGACCGCGACCTTCTGCTGATAACCTGCAAAAAATGGCATGTCGCCAAGCGGTTGGTGGACCAGATCGTGTCGGAAACCCAGCTGCCATGTATCGAGTATCTGTTCAATGAAGAGGACACGCGATTCCCCGACTTGGGCGGCATCGAAACAACTCTTTTGAAGCGCTCGCGCCATCGTCGCGCGATTGTCGGGATGCTTTATGACGAGTTCGGGTCTGACAAGCTGGTGCTATGCATCGATCCCGGCAGCACCGATATCATTCGCGATTTTCAGGCCGATCAGGTTCGCCTGCGGGTATTGGATATCGAATGCCGCTATTCCGACGCGTATCTGGCCGGGCACGCACAGCGAGTCGGCCTAGTCGGCCAAAACAGTCCATCAGAGTCGGTGGACCGATTGCTGCCGACGCTGCGCAGCGAGATTGCGCATGAATCCGAACTGATAAGGACGGCCGCGGGCGAAGGTTATTATCGTATTCGAGAAACGGCAGACAGGACCCAGAACGCGGCAGAGTTGGCTCGGTTTCTGTCTGTCTCGTTACAAAAGGCTGCGGACATTCTGCAGCTTGATTACCTGTTCACGGACTGACCTTTATCAGATGTCAAATTTCACACCTTGCGCCAGCGGCAGCGCGTCTGAGTAGTTCACGGTATTGGTCTGGCGGCGCATATAGGATTTCCACGCGTCAGAGCCGCTTTCGCGCCCTCCGCCGGTTTCTTTTTCGCCACCAAAAGCACCACCGATTTCTGCGCCTGAGGGGCCGATGTTGACGTTGGCGATTCCGCAATCGGACCCTGCTGCGGCCAGGAATTGTTCGGCCTCGCGCATGTTCAAAGTGAAAACGCACGAAGACAGTCCCTGCGGAACATCATTCTGGATCTGGATCGCCTGGTCAAAGTCATCATAACCCATCACATACAAGATTGGCGCGAAGGTCTCGGCCTTGACCGTGCCGGTTTGACCCGGCATCTCGACAATCGCGGGCTGCATGTAAACACCTTCCGGTACGCCTTCGGTCACCCGCGTTCCGCCAAAGACGACCCCTCCTTCGGCCTCGGCCGCTTGCAAGGCAGTCGTCATCGCTGCGCCTGCCGCTTCGTCAACCAGAGGTCCGACCAAAGTTCCTTCGGCCAAAGGGTTTCCGATTGGCAGACCGGCATAGGCTTTCTTCAATCGAGTGACCAGTTCGTCTTTGATCGAAGTGTGTACGATCAGACGCCGCAGCGTGGTGCACCGCTGGCCCGCTGTGCCGACGGCTGAGAACACAATGGCCCGTACCGCCATTTCCAGATCGGCAGAGGCGCCCACGATCATGGCGTTGTTGCCGCCAAGTTCCAGAATACACTTGCCAAACCGTTGCGCCACTATGGGCGCGACAGCGCGCCCCATACGCGTTGATCCTGTGGCCGAGATGACGGGTACGGCTTCGCTGGCGACCAACGCCTCTCCGATGTCGGACCCGCCGATCAGGGTTTGCAAGAGACCATCTGGGGCGTCCCCGAACCGGGCAAGCGCCCGCTCGAATACCTTCTGACACGCCATCGCCGTCAGCGGCGTCTTCTCGGACGGTTTCCAGATCACCGGGTCGCCGCACACCAGCGCCAGCGCCGCGTTCCATGACCAAACGGCAACCGGAAAGTTGAACGCCGAAATGACACCGACCGGACCCGCCGGGTGCCAGGTTTCCATCATCCTGTGACCCGGTCGTTCTGATGCGATGGTCAAACCGTAAAGCTGGCGCGACAGTCCAACGGCAAAGTCGCAGATGTCGATCATCTCTTGCACTTCGCCCAGACCTTCGGACGTGATCTTGCCTGCCTCCCAACTGACCAGAGCCCCCAGATCGTCCTTGGCGGCACGCAGCTCTTCGCACAGAAGGCGGATCAACTCGCCACGACGGGGCGCCGGAATCACACGCCATGCCTTGAACGCCTTTTGGGCGCGGTCAAAGACAGCGTCCATCTCGGTCAACGGCGTCTCATGCACTTCGGCCAGAAGGCTGCCGTCAATTGGCGATGTCACTTTAAGCGTTCCGCCTGTCAGTTCCGCCGCACGCAGGTCCAAGTTTTCAAGCGTGGTTTGCGCGGTCATTAGAATGTCTTTCATGTCTCAGGCTGCCTTGTTCTGTTCGGTAACGTCCCCGGCGCGATAAAGCCGGCCAAATTCGGTGTTCAGAAAATCGGACAGGCTGACCTGTTCCTGACGAACAAACCCGCGACCCGGCAGGGCACCCTGCCGCATCAAATCGACGACGCCCAGAACCCCGGCGGCTGTCGTGACCTGTATCGCGCTCCAAACCTGGCCGCCAATCGTGCGGGCAAAGGACTTGTTGATCAGCGACCTTTCACGCAACTCGCCACCGATTGATCCGCGTGCGGTGCAATACACCAACACAACGTCCTGATCCGTGCGTGGCAGAGCGGTTTCAAAGATCTCTTTCAAAAGATCGCGCCGCCGTTCCAGCCCGAGATCGTTCAGCAGCAGTCGAAGAATGTCACGATGCCCCGGATAGCGAATGGACCGGTACGACACCGCCTGTGCTTTACCCTCAAGTGTCTCGGGCAGCGTTCCAAGACCGCCGGACGTGTTGAAGCACTCGTATTCGACACCGTCGTGACCGATGACCTCATAATCCTCAAGCGGTGCCGTTTTGACCCGTTCGCCGTTCACGATTGCATCGCAAGGATTGCAATACTCGTTGATCAACCCATCGGTCGACCAGGTGAGGTTGTATTTCAGCGCGTTTGTCGGAAACAACGGAAGCGCACCAACTCGCATGTGCAGACTGTCGATCCGATCGAATTCCGCCGCCAGGGACGCACCGGCAATGCCGACAAATCCCGGTGCCAGCCCACATTGTGGCATGAACGCGGTCTGGCCGCCCTTCGCCAGTTCGCGCACCGCCTCGGTGGCTGCGACATCCTCGGTCAGGTCGAAATAGTGTGCACCGGCTTTCTGTGCCGCTTCGGCAATCACCGGTGTCAGAAAAAACGGTGCTGCCGAGATCACGGCGTCGAAGCCGTTCAGGCCCTTGGACAGGGCAATGACGTCCGTGGCATCAATCTGCCGGGTCGCGACGCCCAGTGCTTTGAGGTCAGCCAGGGCGGACAGGTCGTGATCTGCCACCGTCACAGAATAATGGGCTGACGTCTTTAGCAAAGCCGCGATCATGCGACCAATCTTTCCAGCCCCAACCACACAAACATTCCAGTTCAAAACGTGCCTCCATTGCCTGCTACTTTCAGTATGGAAGGCGGATTGTCTGTGCGGCAGACCGTATCTTGACGAAAATGACGGTATTCCCGTCAAAAAGACGGGAAAATCGTTATATTGACGGGCCGCTGCAGATTGGCAGCGACCTAAAGGAATAGCGGAATAAAGGAGAATTATATGTCAGAAGGGGTTTGTCGCGAAACGGAGCACTCAGTGCGGCATAGCCCGGTGAAAGCAAACCAGACCCGCTCGCAACCATCCGACCTAGTGTGCGTCGGGTTGGCCAGCGCCACGCACCAGCCAACCTGCGGACTTAAACCTGACGCACGGCGCCCTTTGCCGCGCTGGTCGTCAGCTTTGCATAAGCCTTGAGCGCGGTCGAAACTTTCCGCTTGCGCGGTGCGACCGGTGCCCAACCCTTTTCGTCCTGCGCCTCGCGCCGTGCTGCAAGCTCTTCGTCCGAGACAGCCAAGTGAATGGTGCGGTTCGGGATATCGATTTCGATCTTGTCGCCGTTCTGGACCAAACCGATTTCGCCACCCTCAGCAGCCTCGGGCGAGACGTGCCCGATGGAAAGGCCCGACGTGCCGCCCGAGAAGCGGCCATCGGTCAGCAAAGCGCAGGCTTTGCCCAGACCTTTGGATTTGAGGTACGAGGTCGGATACAGCATTTCCTGCATCCCCGGTCCACCGCGCGGACCTTCATAGCGGATCACGACAACATCACCTGCAATGACTTTGCCGGTCAGAATGTCATTTACCGCCTGATCCTGACTTTCGCAGACATAGGCCGAGCCGGTGAACTTAAGAATGTTCTCATCCACACCCGCCGTTTTCACGATGCAACCATCCCGGGCGATGTTGCCGAACAGTACGGCCAGACCGCCATCCTGGCTGAATGCGTGTTCCTTGGACCGGATCACGCCGCCTTCGCGGTCGGTATCCAGCTCTTTGTAGCGGTTGGACTGGCTGAACGCCTGCGTCGTGCGCACGCCGCCCGGCGCGGCTTTGAAAAGGTCTTGCGCTGCCGGGTTGTTGGCAATCTTGATGTCCCAGTTTGCAATCGCTTCGCCCATCGTGGCCGAATGAACCGTGTTGCAATGTTCGTGGAGCAGCCCGGCGCGGCTGAGTTCGCCAAGGATCGAGAAAATCCCGCCGGCCCGATGCACGTCTTCCATATGGACGTTTTCGGTGTTGGGCGCGACCTTGCACAGACAGGGCACCTGGCGACTGAGACGATCCATGTCGGACATGGTGAAATGCACTTCGCCTTCGTGTGCGATGGCCAGCAGATGCAGAACGGTGTTTGTTGATCCGCCCATCGCGATATCCAGGCTCATCGCATTCTCGAACGCGTCGAATGTCGCAATCTCGCGCGGCAGAAAGCCCTTTTCGTTCAGATCGTAATGCCGCTTGGTGATCTCGACGATCCGGCGACCTGCTTCGAGAAACAGCTGTTTGCGGTCGGCATGAGTGGCCAGTGTCGAGCCATTGCCCGGCAATGCCAGCCCCAAAGCCTCGGCCAGACAATTCATCGAGTTCGCCGTGAACATGCCCGAGCAGGACCCGCAGGTCGGGCAGGCGTTTTCTTCGATGTGCTGGACCTGCTCGTCGGTGTAGTTTTCGTTGGCCGCGGCGACCATCGCATCCACGAGGTCGATTTTCTTGACGTCCAGATCGGCGATGTCGATTTTTCCCGCTTCCATCGGGCCGCCCGAAACGAAGATGGCCGGAATGTTCAGCCGCATCGCGGCCATCAGCATACCCGGAGTGATTTTGTCACAATTCGAGATACAGACCATCGCATCAGCACAATGCGCGTTGACCATGTATTCGACCGAATCCGCAATCACTTCGCGCGACGGGAGCGAATACAGCATCCCGTCATGACCCATGGCGATGCCGTCATCCACGGCGATGGTATTGAACTCTTTGGCGACGCCGCCCGCGGCTTCGACTTCGCGTGCAACCATCTGGCCCAGGTCTTTGAGGTGTACGTGGCCCGGCACAAACTGGGTGAACGAGTTGACGATTGCGATGATCGGTTTGCCGAAGTCATCGTCGCCCATACCGGTGGCGCGCCAAAGGCCGCGGGCACCGGCCATGTTGCGGCCATGGGTAGAGGTTCTGGATCGGTACATTGGCATGATGCTGTTTCCCTTTTGCCCCGGTTGCGATAATCAGGGTGCGTGCGTTATAGCGTACGTATCATATGTGCGTTATAACGTACAAGGCAAATCGCAGGGCGCGGAAATGGAATCGGACGAAATCACCCTGAAACTAAAGGACGTGCGGGCGGCGTCGGGCTTGAGCCTGTCCAAAGTTGCCGATTTGACCGGTGTCAGCAAGGCCATGTTGGGCCAAATCGAACGCGGCGAATCAAGTCCGACCATTGCGACTCTGTGGAAAATCGCCAAGGGGTTTCAGGTTCCGCTTAGCGCGTTGATCGGCACGGACGACCTGCGCAAACCGGGCGTATTTCGCACGGTGACGTTTCCGGGCAGCATTCAGGTGAAGATCGTGTTCCCTTTTGATCCCGCGATCGGCGCTGAAACCTTCCATGTTGAACTGTCTTCGAACCAAAGCCACGAATCTCCGGCCCATGCTGCTGGCGTAACCGAAGAGGTTTTTGTGCTGAACGGCCCGCTGGACGTATTGCAGAATGGCGAATGGGTCTCGCTTGAGGCCGGTGAGGGGCTGCGCTTTCCCGCGGATGTGCCGCATGGCTATCGCGCCGGTGCCGGAGGAGCCACGTTCCTGAACATGCACCACTATATGCAGCCGACCGCCCTGGCCTCGGTCGGATAAAGGCCTCCGGAAAAAGGATGTAGAACCATGGCGGCTTTCATCAGCAGTCTTACAGTTGCGGATGCAATTGGATCATTCGGCGCGTTGCTGGTCGTTGCGGCGTATTTCGCAACTCAGATGCGAATGATGAATTCGGACGATCTGGCCTTTCCGGTGATCAACCTGCTGGGATCGGCGCTGATCGTCTATTCGCTGCTGCAAAACTTCAATCTGGCGTCGATGCTGATCGAAGGGTTCTGGATCATCATCAGCCTGATCGGGATAATTCAGCACATCCGGCTGCGCCGCAGCCCGGAATAGGCGCATCCAGCCTTGAACCCGTACTTTGCCGCGTATAGGGAATTCCTGCGCGTTAAAGGAGGCTTTGATGCAGGACGATCCGAAAACACTCGTTTCCACCGAATGGCTTGAAACCCATATCAAGGACCCGGATCTGCGGATTTTGGACGGGTCGTGGTATCTGCCGCAGCAGGGGCGGGACGCACAGGCAGAATATGATGCAGGGCATATCCCCGGCGCGCGGTTCTTCGATATTGACGACATTTCGGACCATCGGTCTGATCTGCCGCATATGGCACCCCCGGTCGAGAAATTCATGTCGCGCCTGCGCGCGATGGGGGTGGGCGATGGCCATCAGGTCGTGGTTTACGATGGCGCCGGCCTGATGTCGGCCGCCCGGGTCTGGTGGTTGTTCCGGCTGATGGGACAAGAAAACATCGCCGTTCTGGATGGCGGCCTGCCCAAGTGGCAAGCCGAAGGGCGCGAGATTGAGGATCTGCCGCCCGTGATCCGTGATCGCCATATGACCGTGCGCGTGCAAAACCACCTGGTGCGGGATGTGACCCAAGTTTCTGCCGCCGCCAAGTTGGCGGATCACGAAATCATAGACGCGCGTTCGGCAGGGCGTTTTGCGGGGACCGAGGCCGAGCCCCGCGAAGGATTGCGCGCGGGTCGGATACCGGGGTCGCGCAACGTGCCGTTCGGAACGCTGCTGAACAAGAACGGAACGATGAAATCACCCGAAGAGTGTCGTGCCGTATTCCAGGCCGCAGGCGTCGACCTGGCGAAGCCGGCCATCACCTCATGCGGTTCGGGCGTCACGGCTGCGATCCTCAGCCTTGCACTGGAACGCATGGGCAAGAAAGACCATGCGCTTTATGACGGCTCCTGGGCTGAATGGGGTGCCTTCCCAACCCTGCCCGTCGCAACCGGAGAGACCTGATGTTCGAAAACCTCAAACCGCAGCCTGCCGACAAGATTTTGGCTCTGATGCAGATGTACCGCGAGGACCCGCGCGATCAGAAAATCGACCTTGGTGTCGGCGTCTATAAGAACGCCGACGGTGTGACCCCGGTCATGCGCGCGGTGAAAGCCGCCGAAAAGCGTATTCTGGAAGAACAGGAAAGCAAGGCCTACACCGGCTTGGCAGGCGACCCCGCTTTTGCCGATGCGATGATCGGCTTGGTGCTGGGCACGTCGGTTCCGCGCGACAACATCGCCGCTGTGGCCACGCCCGGTGGCACCGGCGCCTGCCGCCAGGCGTTCGAGATGATCCGGATGGCGAACCCTTCGGCCCGTGTTTTCGTGTCCAACCCGACATGGCCGAACCACCTGTCGATCCTGAACTACCTTGGCATCGAGACGGTCCAATACCGTTACTTCGACGGCGAAACCCGTGGCGTCGATTTCGGCGGCATGATCGAAGACCTGAAATCCGCCAACGCGGGCGACGTGGTATTGCTGCATGGTTGCTGCCACAACCCGACCGGGGCCAACCTGAACATGGTTCAGTGGCAAGAGGTCGTGAATCTGATCAATGAGCGTGGCCTCGTTGCAATGATCGACATTGCCTATCAGGGTTTTGGTGATGGGTTGGAGGAGGACGCGCAGGCAACGCGTTTGGTTGCGTCATCGGTAAAACGCTGCCTGATTGCGGCGTCCTGCTCGAAGAACTTCGGCGTCTACCGTGAGCGCACCGGGCTGCTGATGGCGATCAGTGATGACGCGGCGCAAACGGCTTTGAATCAAGCCACCTTGGCGTTTTTGAACCGCCAGAACTACTCCTTCCCGCCGGATCATGGTGCGCGGGTCGTGACCACGATCCTGAACGACGATGCGCTGCGGGCGGACTGGGCTGCTGAACTGGAAGAGGTTCGCCTGTCCATGCTGGGCCTGCGCCAACATCTGGCGGACGAGCTACAGCGCCTGAGCGGGTCCGACCGGTTCGGATTTGTTGCGCAGCACCGCGGTATGTTCTCGCGTTTGGGTGCGGCACCGGAACTGGTCGAACAGCTTCGCAATGACCACGGTATCTACATGATCGGGGACAGCCGTCTGAACATCGCCGGGCTGAACGCGACGACGGTGCCAATTCTGGCGCAGGCAATTGTAGATGTCGGTGTCTGAACCCTAGCTGATCGAGCTCCCAGGGCCGCGCGTCACCGCGCGGCTTTTTTGTGCCTGCAGCCTTGGACACCATGTTTTGCCAATCTGGCCCTAAGGCTTGTCCGATACCGTTCGTAGCGTGATCGGTAAGCTACAACAGGGAAACGTGCATGCGTTGGGTGGTCATTTTCAAAGACACCGAAGAAATGCTTCGGGTTCGAGCGAGACGCGATTTGCGGGACGCGCATGTGGCCTATGCGAAGGCTCATCCGGAACTGTTGATCGGCGGAGGGCTGAAACCTGATCCGGATGGCACATTTTGTGGCGCATTGTGGATCGTGGAGGCTGAGAGCAAGGCTGCTGTGATTGATTTGATCTCGAAAGACCCGTTCTACGTCCCCGAGCATCGTCGTTTCGAAATATACACATGGGGCAAGTTGCTGGAGGATCAAACAGCGATACTTTGACCGGACAAAGAAAAAGCCGGGCGCGTACGCCCGGCTTTTGGTTTTTTCCCTCAAGCTTTAGCCTTTGGAGAACTCGGGATACGCTTCCATACCCAGTTCGCCCATGTCGAGGCCATTGATCTCTTCTTCCTCGCCAACCCGCAGGCCAACAGTTGCCTTCAGGATCGAGAAGACGATGAAGCTGACCACGAAGACGAAGATGCCGATGGCAGCAAAGCCGATGATCTGGGTGACAAAGTTCGCGTCACCGTTGGTCCATGCCACGATGAATGTACCCCAGAAGCCCGCGATCAGGTGAACCGGGATGGCGCCGACGACGTCGTCGATCTTCATCTTGTCCAGCATTGGGACGGTGAAGACAACGATCACGCCACCGATTGCACCGATGATCAGCGCCTGGAACAGCGACGGAGCCAGGGGTTCAGCGGTGATCGACACCAGACCAGCCAGTGCGCCGTTGAGAACCATGGTCAGGTCGGCCTTGCCGAACATCACCTGCGTCAGGATCAGGGCAGCAACGGCACCGGCTGCAGCGGCCATGTTGGTGTTGGCGAAGATGCGGCTGATGTCGGCGACGTCACCAATGGTGCCCATTGCCAGCTGAGAACCACCGTTGAAGCCGAACCAACCCAGCCACAGGATGAACGTACCCAGAGTGGCAAGCGCCAGGTTCGAGCCGGGGATCGGAACAACCTTGCCGTCCTTGTTGTACTTGCCGATACGCGGGCCAAGCACGATGGCACCAGCCAGCGCCGCAAAACCACCAGCGGCGTGGACAAGGGTCGAACCGGCAAAGTCGCTGAAGCCCATCTCGGACAACCAGCCGCCGCCCCACTGCCATGAGGCTTCGATGGGGTAAATGACGCCGGTCAGGACGATGACGAAGATGAAGAAGGGCCAAAGCTTGATACGCTCGGCCACTGTGCCCGAGACGATCGAAGCGGTCGTGGCGCAGAACATCAGCTGGAAGAAGAAGTCCGAACCAACAGAGGCATAGGACAGATCGGTTTCAACGCCGGCCAAACCAACAGGTTCCAGCGATGTGGGCGCGATCGAGCCTATGAGACCGGGAATGATCCACCCGTCACCCGGGTACATCAGGTTAAAGCCGATCAGCCAATACATGATGGCGGCGAACGAAAACAGGCCCATGTTCTTGACCAGCTGCATGGCGACGTTCTTGGAACGCACCAGTCCGGCCTCAAGCATGGCAAAGCCTGCGGCCATCCAGAATACAAGAAAGCCGCCGATCAGAAACAGCAAAGTCGTCAGGATATATTGCGTATGCTGCGCGGTTTCGCCGGCAGCGGCATCCTGCGCAAAGCCCATCTGCGGCAGCGCGACGATCGCAGCAGCAGGGATGAGAGATTTCATCAGGTTCATTGTCAGTCCTCGAATGTTTGTGAGTGTGGACGCTCAGAGCGCCTCTTCGTTCGTTTCCCCGGTCCGCACGCGCAGGGCCTGCTCGACATCGAGAACGAAAATCTTGCCGTCGCCGATCTTGCCGGTTTTGGCGGTGTTGGTGATCGTCTCTACGATCTGGTCGGCCATCGTGGCGGGCACCACGATCTCCAGCTTGATCTTGGGTACGAAATTCACGGCATATTCGGCACCGCGGTAAATCTCCGTGTGACCGGATTGCGAACCGAAGCCTTTGATTTCCGTCACCATCATTCCGCGCACGCCCGCTTCGGTCAGTGCTTCTCGCACCTCCTCGAGCTTGAACGGCTTGATTGTCGCAATGATAAGTTTCACGTTTGTCCCCTCTACTACTCCGGACCTTGCCGGCTTTTTGCACCTGCAGAAAAAGAGCGTGACCAAGCGCGAGAAGGAACGTTTTTCAGGCGGATTCCCGGGTTTGAAGCGCCTAAAGTTGCACATTTTTTGCACATTTTGGGTAGATTGGCTAAAAAATAGGCGGAATCAGAAGGCGAAATTCGGGAATTTCAGACCTCAACATAGGCGCAGCATCAAGGTAAGGTGACGCAAAAGTATAATCGGGCAGAGTTTGAGCATGACTGAGTCCAAGCGCCGCAAACCAACATTGGTTGCAGATAAAAGGTATCCGTCGAAGGGTCGAAAACCTGCGGCGTCGAAGCGCGCGGCGAAACCTGCGGGCAAGAAATCCGCGGCCCGCAAAACGACGGCGCGTAAGACCGCGCGGCGTAAAACCCGGAAAACCGGCGGCGGAAAAGGTGGCGGTGTCTTTCGTCGCATGTTCCGCTGGGTGTTCCGCCTGATCTGGGGCCTGACGTGGCGGATGGGGGCGGTCGCGGCGCTGCTTTTGGCCTTGGCCGTCGGCGTTGTCTATTCGACGCTTCCGGATGTTGACGCGTTACTTGATGGGCGGGCACGCGGGTCCGTTACCCTGCTGGATCGCGATGGCAAGGTCTTTGCTTGGCGCGGGGACCAGTTCGGCGGCGTGATCACGGCGGACACCGTTTCTCCGCATCTGAAGCACGCGGTAATCGCAACCGAGGACAAACGATTTTACCGTCATTTTGGCGTCAGCCCGCGCGGTATCGCCAGCGCCGTCCGCATCAACCTGAGCGAAGGACGCGGCCCCCTGTCCGGTCACGGCGGTTCGACGATTACTCAGCAGACAGCGAAGCTGTTGTGCCTTGGCGTGCCCTATGTACCAGAAGACTGGGACTCCGAGGCGGCCTATGAAGCGGATTGTCGTCAGGGGTCTTTGTGGCGCAAGGCGAAAGAGGCGATCTATGCCATCGCGATGGAGGTCAAGTATTCCAAGGACGAGATCCTGACGATCTATCTGAACCGGGCGTTTCTGGGTGCAGGAGCCCGGGGTTTTGAGGCCGCCAGTCAGCGCTATTTCGGGATTTCCGCGGCCGAGGTCAGCCCGTCAGAAGCGGCCATGCTTGCGGGCCTGCTGGTCGCGCCCTCGCGATATGCGCCAACCAACAACCTGAAACGCTCTCAAGATCGCGCGCGACTGGTTGTGGGGCTGATGGAAACCCAAGGTTATCTTTCGTCCGCCCAAGCCAGCGAAGCCCGAAGCAGACCCGCAGAATTGTCCGAGGCTGCCGCGGCCCGCGCTGGCGGTTATTTCGCCGATTGGGTCATGGCCAGCGGGCCTGAATTCTTTACCCGCAACACCACCGAAGATGTTGTGATCCGCACCACGCTGGATCAGCGCATTCAGCAATCCGCTGAAGAGGCGCTGAAATTCATCTTTCAGGAAAAAGTGCGCGAAGGCTCCAAGGCTCAGGCAGCAATCGTCGTGATGTCGGCTGATGGTGCCGTGCGGGGCATGGTCGGCGGACGCAAGACGCGGGTGTCCGGCGCGTTCAACCGGGCCACGCAGGCATTGCGGCAGACAGGATCATCCTTCAAGCCCTTTGTCTACGCCACCGCGCTGGAACTGGGCTATTCGCCGTTGGATACGGTCATGGATGAACCCACCTGCTGGAGCATTCCGGGATCGGGCCAGTGGTGCCCCAAAAACTATACGAACAAGTACTATGGTCGCGTGACACTTGCGGATGCACTGAAAAACTCGCTGAATATTCCGGCTGTAAAAGTCGCTGAAATTGCCGGGCTGGACAACGTACGCACAGTTGCAAGCGGTTTTGGTATCGAAAGCGACCTCGCTCAAGGTCCTGCGCTGGCGCTGGGGGCTTCTGAAAGCACCTTGATCGAAATGACTGGGGCATATGCGGGCATCCTGAACGGAGGTTCAGCCGTCGAACCCTATGGGTTGACCGAGTTGAAGTTGCTGGGCGACGACACGCCGGTAATGGTGACAACAACCGGGATCGGGGAACGGGTGATCAACGACAAGGCGGCCAAACAGCTGACCTGGATGATGGAACGCGTGGTGTCCGAGGGCACCGGCGGGCGTGCCAAACTGCCGGGCTGGCAGGTTGCAGGTAAAACCGGAACGACCCAGGCCGCGCGGGATGCGTGGTTCATCGGGTTCACCGCAGATTACGTGGCGGGCGTCTGGATGGGCTATGACGACAACACCCCGCTGTCTGGGGTGACGGGCGGCGGTCTGCCTGCCGAGATCTGGAAAGAAACAATGCTGCGGGTGACCGACGGTATGACGCCAACGCCGCTGCCGCTGATGGCGCCGGAGCCGCCGGTTCAGGTCGCACAACCACAGCGCCAACCGCGCCGACAACAGAACGGCTTTGAGCGCGCCGTGAACAAGTTGTTGAGTGACATTTTCGGCAATTAATTGATGCCGGGAAAAGCGGGCGGCGTCCGTGACGCCGCCCTAACGGCCCTTTAAAGGCTCGCGTCCAGCGCGGCGACGATCTTGTCGCCCATTTCACTGGTCGAAACAGGCTCGACACCTTCTTCCGACAGCAGGTCCGCCGTACGTACACCGTCGGCCAATACCTTTTCGATTGCGGCCTCAAGGCGGTCCGCCTCTGCGCCTTGATCAAAGCTGTAGCGCAGCGCCATCGCGAAGCTGAGGATACAGGCAATCGGGTTGGCTTTGCCGTGTCCAGTGATGTCCGGTGCCGAGCCGTGCACGGGCTCATACATCGCTTTCGGGCGACCATTGGCCATCGGCGCACCCAAGCTGGCCGAGGGCAGCATGCCCAGCGATCCGGTCAGCATGGCGGCGGTATCGGACAGTATGTCGCCAAACAGGTTGTCTGTCAGGATCACATCGAACTGCTTTGGCGCGCGCACCAGCTGCATGGACCCGTTGTCGGCATACATGTGGGTCAGTTCGACTTCGGGGTAATCCTTGGCCACGCGGTCAACGACCTCGCGCCACAGGATACCCGATTCCATCACGTTGGCCTTCTCCATCGAGCAGAGTTTCTTGTTCCGGCGCATCGCCAGCTCAAAGGCGGAACGCGCGGCCCGTTCGATCTCGGACTCGGTATAGCGCTGCGTATTGATACCGACACGCTCGTTGCCTTCCTCGAAGATGCCGCGCGGCTCACCAAAATAGACACCCGAGGTCAGTTCGCGCACGATCATGATGTCGAGCCCGGCAACAACGTCTTTTTTCAGCGACGAGAAGTCAGCCAGCGCGTCAAAGCACTGCGCCGGACGCAGATTGGAATACAGGTCCATCTCTTTGCGCAGTCGCAGCAAGCCGCGCTCGGGCTTCAGGCTGAAGTCCAGATCGTCATACTTCGGACCACCAACCGCGCCCAGCAGAACCGCATCAACCTCAAGCGCTTTCGCCATCGTCTCATCTGATAGTGGCTTGCCATGCGCGTCATACGCCGCGCCGCCGACCAGATCCTCGCTCACGTCGAATTCCAGGCCGCGATTGGCACCAAACCAATCAATGATCTTGCGCACTTCGGTCATGACTTCGGGGCCAATTCCATCTCCGGGCAAAATGAGGAGCGAGGGTTTGGACATGAAGGATCTCCTTGCGTTTCGTCGCAATGGCCCTATCGCCTGCGCCGCAGCGGGTCAATGAGACGATCACGTCAAATCAACGCGAAAGCGGCAGCCCCATTGGAAAACCTTGCTTCATGGACGGGCCCGAGGGAGATTGACTGCCTATTCCACGTCCAGATCGACCCAAACCAAGCGATGACGGCTGGCCATCGCCGCAACGTCGTTCAAAGGATGATTTGGCCAATGGACACCAGAACCCACGACGGACCAATCCGCAGAGGGCAGAACATAGTCCACTCGTCTGTCGCCAACGCCTTTCCAAGATACGGTTGTCGTCGCCCCGTTTTCGTCGCGGGGCTTGGTGTCTTGCAGCCTGGGGTCGGACAGAAGAGAGCGGATCGCAACGTTCAACCCCTCGCCTTGGGTTGGGTCCAGATTTGCATCGCCTGCAATGATGAACCGATCTTTGGGCGCAGGGCCAAGCTCGCCGTCCATAAGCAGTTGCCAAAGCCGTATCTCATCGCGGTTTCGCAGCCCATTGCGATCCTCTGGGCCGTCGAACACCGGTGGTGTCGCGTGAAACGTCATCAGGTTCAGCCGTTCGCCCGGTAAATCAATCGGGATCATCCAATGCGCGGTCGAGGAAAGCCGCTGAATGGAGTGCGCCTCTGCCGACGGGAACGGGGTCTCGTCAAACTTCGGCAGTTCAGCGCCGGGCAGGTCCCGCCAAAGGAGCTTTGAGTAACTGACAACGCTTTGCGTCACGATGGGATAGCGCGACAACACTGCCAGGCCATTATGACCCGTGAACCTGCCCCAACCTTGTGCGTCGGCAGGATCGTTGGTTTTCCCGTTTCCATCCAGATCAAGATGCGTTTCCATTCCGGAATTCGGTTGTTCCGAAAACCAATAGGGATAGTCCACGCCTGCTTCGCTCAGCGCTTGCACCAGGGCCGACAGGGCAAGCCCGTCCAGATCCCAGTCGATGCTTTGCAACGCGACAATGTCCGGGTTGACGGACGAAATCACATCGACGACCGCCAAGACTTGCGGATCACCGCGCTGAATATCGCGTAACAAAAGGCCGGGACCATCGCGGCTGAGCTCGGTGTTGTATGTGGCCACACGAATCGAATCCGCCTGCGCCGCGAACGGCAGCAGCAACAACACTAACGCGCGGATCATGCGGCCTGGGTTGTCTCGGATGTTGAGTAAGCGCGGCGTTTTTCGACGATCAATCCCGCAATGCGCAGCGTGGCCATCCCGCGCATGATCATACTGGCGGGCAGAAAGGCCCAAGCGCTAAGCGTCCAGATCAGGGTTTGCGGATTGCTGAGTGCGATGGGGTCAATGACCGCCGCCAACAGCTTGATCAAGGCCGGGATCAGGAAAGGCAAAAGGACGCCGATGCAGATGTTCAAACGCCCGTCGCGCTGAAGACGCGACACGACATCTCCGCCTTTCGTCGGGTCGAACAAGGGCAAATTGGTCCATACATTGAAAGCACCGTTGCCGGTCGGCCAGCCGCGCCACTTCACCGCATAGGCGAAGCTTGCGATTGTCACCAGCGCAACGACATAGGCCACACCTGCTGCAATGCGCACCAATTCCACCAGCGGCGCCGCCGCGTCTGACGGCAGCATCAAGACCACAAGGCGCACGGGCGAATATGGGAAATCGGCAACGTTGGCGATCATCAGGCCCATCGAATAGACCAGACCGGACACCTCGGTCGGCGCATAGGCGTTCTTGCAGATCAGGGTCAGGAACATCACCATCGACATCAAGCCGACAAAGCGCAGCCGGTTCACCGGTGGTGCGTCACGAAATTCGATCAGGCTGGGAAAGGCTGAGTTGTATTCAGAAAAGGTCAGAATGAACGCAAGGATCGCCAGAAAAACGACGATCTCTGTTCCATTTTGAGTGGATGCTGGCAGATACAGTGCAGGGGTGAGCACCAGAAGTGCCACCAATAGTCCACGTATCGCCGCCCCCGTTGTGCGTGCAATCACTATCCGAACCCTTTTCCAAACCGGACCAGTCGATTCTTTGCCGACTTAGTTCCAACTTGTGCCCGCCGCTCTTTTTTTGACGGATGCCTCTCGTCCATCAACAGTGGCGACATTGAACTGACTGCTCAAGCCAAGGTGCAGAAAACACTGTGTTTCGGGCAAAAAGATGGCAAAACTGGTGCGGCATTGCATCATTTCCGACGCAAATCCGACGTGTATTAAAATCAGTGCCCTACATGTTGTGGTTGCGGAGGTTTTGACCCCAAGAATGCGAACGGGGCCGCCAAGGCGACCCCGTATGGTTGAGTGTCCACAGAATCATCCCCAGGTTCATACCCAAGGGCGCGCCTGACCTGCGTGATTCTCGAATTTGTCGATGTGATGGTCTTTCTCCATCGTCAGGCCGATATCGTCCAATCCGTTCAACAGGCAGTGCTTGCGATGCGGGTCGATGTCAAACTCGATTACCACGCCGTCCGAGGTGGTGATCTGCTGATCTTCCAGGTGCACAGTCATGCGCGCGTTCTCGCCCTTGTGCGCATCCTCCATCAGGATCACATGATGCTCTTCCTCGACCACGATCGGCAGGATGCCGTTCTTGAAGCAGTTGTTGAAGAAGATGTCGGCGAAGCTGGTCGAAATCACGACCTTGATGCCGAAATCCTTGATCGCCCAGGGCGCGTGCTCGCGGGATGAGCCGCAGCCAAAGTTGTCACCCGCGACAAGAATCTCCGCCTCGCGATAGGCGGGCTTGTTCAAAACGAAATCCTCGTTCTCCTGCCCGTCATCGTGGTAGCGCATCTCGTCGAACAGCACGACGCCAAGGCCGGACCGTTTGATCGTTTTCAGGTGCACTTTAGGGATGATCATATCTGTGTCGATATTGATCAGTGGCATTGGGGCGGCCACGCCGTGGACTTTGTCAAACTTTTCCATGTTCACACTCCTGCGGAATAGGGCCGCGCCCGAATCCCGCGCTTAAGCTTCTTTCGCTTCCGTTGTTTCGTCTTTGGGTGCGTTCTTGACGAAGAACGCCATGAAGACCAATCCGAACCCATTGAACAGCATCTCGATGCCCAGCAGGATGCCCAGCAGGCTCAGCAAGGCCGCCGGTTCTGCTGCCGCATAAGACCAGATGATACCGGCCAGTACGATCGACAAGATGCCCGAGATCAGCGTGGGCCAGAAGAACTGCGTTCCGCGCATCTGGAACGACAGGATGACCCGCGCGATGCCACCTGCCATGAACAGGATCAGCATCACGGTCGCCAGGGTGACCGTTCCCTGCAGCGGATGATCCAGGAAGGACCAGCCCAGGAACAGCATGACGACGCCCATGATAAGTGACAGAATCTTGTTGCCCGTGCCTTCGACCGTAAAGCCGCCGACCACCTGCACTGCGCCGGCAATCAGCAGCAAAACACCCGTCACGACCGTTACGGCAACCGAAGCCGCAATGGCATTGCCCAGCGCAAAGATGCCGAACGCAATGGACAGAAGCCCCAGCAGGAGCCATTTGATCCAGTCACTCATGTCTTCAATCCCTCAAATATCTAGATATGAGGGCAGCTTACATCAATTCGCGGACGTCTGTCAGCCGTCCTGTGATTGCCGCTGCGGCAGCCATTGCCGGGCTCAGCAGATGGGTGCGACCACCCCGTCCCTGACGGCCTTCGAAGTTGCGGTTCGAGGTCGCGGCACAGCGTTCGCCCGGTTGCAATTGGTCCGGGTTCATCGCGAGGCACATCGAACATCCGGCCAGACGCCATTCGAAACCGGCGTCTTTGAAGATATCGGCCAGGCCTTCTTCCTCGGCCTGCGCCCGAACCAGACCCGAGCCCGGCACGACCATGGCGCGCATACCATCCTTGATCTTCTTGCCTTTCAGGATCTCGGCCGCCGCGCGAAGATCTTCGATCCGCCCGTTGGTGCACGAACCGATAAAGACCGTATCGATCTCAACGTCGCTCAGCTTCTGACCGGCTTCCAGACCCATATACTCGATCGAACGGCGCGCCGCGTCGACCTTGCCGCCTTCGAAGTCGTTCGGATGGGGGACGGTCGCGGTAATCGGCAAAACGTCCTCGGGGCTGGTGCCCCAGGTGACAACCGGCGCGATGTCTTCGCCGCGCAGCGTGATGACCTTGTCGAAATGCGCACCTTCATCGGTATAAAGCGTCTTCCACCAATCCATCGCGGCTTCCCACTGGGCACCTTTTGGTGCATGGGGTCGGCCTTTGACATATTCAAATGTGGTGTCATCCGGCGCGATCAAGCCCGCGCGCGCGCCACCCTCGATCGCCATGTTGCAGACGGTCATGCGGCCCTCCATCGACAGGTTGCGGATCGCTTCGCCGCAATATTCGATGACATAGCCGGTGCCGCCTGCGGTTCCGGTCTCGCCGATCACGGCCAGCGTGATGTCCTTGGCGGTCACACCCGGCTGCAACTTACCAGTGATCTCGACTTTCATGTTTTTGGACTTCTTCTGAATCAGCGTCTGCGTGGCCAGAACGTGTTCAACTTCGGACGTGCCGATACCATGGGCCAGCGCTCCAAAGGCCCCATGCGTGGCGGTGTGGCTGTCGCCACAAACGACGGTCATGCCGGGCAGGGTCCACCCCTGTTCCGGGCCGACGATATGAACGATGCCTTGGCGAACATCATGCACGGGGTAGTAGTGAATGCCGAAGTCTTTGGCGTTCTTGTCCAGTGCTTCGACCTGAATGCGCGATTCCGGGTTTTCGATTCCGTGCACGCGGTCCGGCGTGGTTGGTACGTTATGGTCGGGCACGGCGATGGTCTTTTCAGGCGCACGCACATTGCGACCTGCCATGCGCAGCCCCTCAAAGGCCTGCGGGCTGGTCACTTCGTGCACCAGGTGGCGGTCGATATAGAGCAGGCAGGTGCCATCATCGGCTTCGTGCGCGACATGGGCATCCCAGATCTTGTCATAGAGTGTTTTGGGGGACATCGGTCCTCTCCCGTATGTAATGAGAAATAGCTGGCGAGTTGGCTCAGGCCGCGGATAGGCGGGCCAGGACCGTGCGGGCAGCCCCGTAGAACCGTTCACGCAGGCGTGCGCGATCTTCGAGGTTCTGAAGTTGGGCCACATTGAGTCTCATGACGGGTCAGATATAGATACTGGCCGAGTCTATCAAGGTCCTGAATGACCCCGCAGATGCCGCGGGGGCACAATCCTGCGAGCGATCCAGGGGCCTTCATTGAAATGTCATGGGGTGCTTGTTACCTTATATGCACCCCAGCGCCGGGGATTTGCGGCGCGTTGCAAAGGAGGACTATGTCCTGTCTCTACATACTCAGGCGGGTTTGCCCGCCGATGAAGGGGCCAGCGTGATGGCCCACTCTCAGTCAATCAGCGACAAGCTGCTTGAACGTATCCTTTCCTCACTTTCCGATGACAAGGCCGAAGACGTCGTGCAGATCAACCTGCAAGGCAAGTCTTCTGTAGCGGATCACATGGTGATTGCCTCGGGTCGGTCGACCCGTCAGGTCTCGGCCATGGCGGAAAAGCTGACGGATCGCATCAAGCAGGAATTCGGTTTCACCTCGAAGGTCGAAGGCAAGGATGCCGGCGACTGGGTGTTGATCGATACGGGCGACGTGATCGTCCATATCTTCCGCCCCGAAGTGCGCGAATTCTATCAGCTGGAAAAGATGTGGCTGCCTGCGGGCGGCAGCGCCTCGGCGAACTGAGGCGCCATCCCGGCCTGTATTGAGGGGCCGGAGGCGAGAGAGACATGCGTATCAGCATCGTTGCGGTCGGGCGATTGCGTGCCGGACCGGAGAAGACCCTGCTTGACGATTACCTGACCCGATTTGACCGAACCGGCCGTGCGCTGGGCCTTGGCCCCGCACGTGTGATCGAGGTTGAAGACAAGAAAAACGCAGGTCAGGGGGCTGAGGCGGCGCTGCTGCGCAAAGCGCTGCCAAAGGGCGCTATTATCTGCGCGCTGGACGAGCGAGGGCGGGTGATGTCCTCGCCCGATTTTGCTGAGAAGCTAGGCAGTTGGCGCGATGCCGGGCGGCAGGACCTGGCCCTGATCATCGGCGGCGCGGACGGAATAGACCCTGATCTGCGCGCCGAGGCCGATTTTTCCATTTCCTTCGGGTCGATGGTCTGGCCTCATATGCTGGTCCGTGTGATGTTGGCTGAGCAACTTTACCGGGCCGCGACCATTCTGTCGGGCGGCCCCTACCACCGGGTCTGACATGGCGCAGCTATTAATCGTTTTTCATTCCCGCACGGGCGGGGCCCGGCAAATGGCAGAGGCCGCAGCAGAGGCCGGACGGGATGAGGCGGATGTTGTTCTGAAATTCGCTGACCAAGCCGGGCCTGACGATCTGTTGGCCGCTGATGGCTATATCTTCTGCGCACCCGAGAATCTGGCGGCGATGTCGGGTCTGATGAAAGAGTTCTTTGATCGTTGTTATTATCCGGTGCTGGGTAAGATCGAAGGCCGACCCTATGCTCAGATGGTTTGTGCGGGGTCCGACGGAGAAAACGCCGCCCGCCAAACCGCGCGCATCGCCACCGGCTGGCGTCTGAAAGAGGTGCAGCCGCCGTTGATCCTTTGTACGCACGCACAGACGCCAGAGGCGATCCTGGCAGAAAAAACCATCCCGGAAGAACAGCTGGATCAATGCCGTGAGATCGGCGCGGCCATGGCGGCGGGTCTGAGCCTGGGAGTGTTTTGAGCCTCAGTTCAGGTCTATGACCGTGGTGTCTTTGGCCCAACCACCGACATTGTCGCGCGGCTGAATCTGCACCTGCGTCACGCCTTCGGGTATCGCCACGCCACTCAGCGAACGGGTAAAGGGCTGCTCATCCACATGCGGATGATGCAACACGCGCAGTCCCAGTTCGTTTCCGTCCATATCCAGCACGCGCCAACCGTCGGCGTAGTCATCCCAACCGGTGTCGGGATGCCGGATCGTCACGTCAAAGCGCCACGTGTCGCCGTTTTGGCTGGCTGAAACTTTCTCGACCGTTGGCGGATCGGCCAGCGCAGGGCTGGCAAGCAGCAGGCTGAGAATCAGGTATCGCATGGATCGACTGTAAGGTCTGTTGTGCGGCATTTGGTTCACGTCTCTGTGTTGGGTGGCCGGGTCATGAGTACCGCGCGGGAGTGTGATGCGAACTCGCGGCGGTAAAGAACGCCCAAAGTTATCAGCGAACTCAGGATGAGTGCGACAGGCCCAAGTATCCAGGCGACTGCGGCCAGTGCAAAATACGTTGCACGCAATCCCCGATTGAAGCTGCGCGCGGCGGTGACGCATATTTCAGCAGCCTGCGCCGCGCGTGGGTAGGCCTGCACGTCTTCTGGCTCGTTGGGCACGGCGGCCATCAGAACCGCGCAATAGCCGAACAAGCGATGGGCCCAGACGTATTTCAGAAACGCATTCGCCAGCAAAACGATCACGATCAATATCTTGATCTCCCACACCAGCGCCGGGGCGCTGCCAATGGCAAGATCGTTTGCGACACCGGCCAACCGTTCGGTGTTTCCCAGCAAGGCAAGCCCGCCACCGATGGCAATCATTGTTGTCGAGGCGAAAAACGTGCTGCCCTGGCGCATGGCCGCCACGACCTGTGCATCGAACATTCGCGGTTGCCGCGTTACCATCTCGCGCATCCAGGCCCGGCGGTAATCGTCCATCATCATCGCGACCGAAGGTTTCGTGTGCGCCGGATTCTCAATCCGCCATCCAATCCAGAGCCATACCGTCAGCAAGAGCAGGATGGCGGCGTAGTCCAATGGTGAAAACAAAAGTGCTCGGTCGATCCACGTCATGTCCGCGACAGTACGTCCAGCAATGAAAACTTGCCAGATCACAAAATTGGTAATATTATTTTACCAAATTGGAGGATCAGCGATGGAAATGCCCCGGCCAAATCCCGATGTACTGGCGCGCAAGCAAAGCGTGATGTCTCGGTTGCTTCAGGTGTTGCCGGCAGATGCCGTCATTCATGATCCCGCCGAAACCCGGGCCTATGAATGCGACGCACTGACCGCTTACAGGTGCCCGCCCATGCTGGCGGTTCTTCCCGCCAGCACACAGGAAGTCTCGGACGTTCTACGCATTTGCCGCGAGGAAGGCGTGCCGGTCGTGCCCCGCGGATCAGGAACCTCGTTGGCTGGCGGCGCATTGCCGACGGCCGATTGCGTGATCCTTGGCGTCGCGCGCATGACAGAGGTTCTGGAGACGGATTACGACAATCGGTTCATCCGGGTGCAGACAGGACGCACCAATCTGAGCGTAACAGGCGCAGTCGAAGAGGAAGATTTCTTCTACGCACCCGACCCTTCGTCGCAATTGGCCTGCGCAATTGCCGGGAATATTGCGATGAACTCGGGCGGGGCGCATTGCCTGAAATACGGTGTGACGACCAACAATCTGTTGGGGGTCACGATGGTCCTGATGGACGGCACCGTGGTCGAGGTCGGTGGCGCGCATCTGGATTCCGGCGGGCTGGACCTGTTGGGTGTCATCTGCGGCTCAGAGGGGCAACTGGGTGTCGTGACCGAGGCCACATTGCGTATTCTGCGCAAACCCGAAGGCGCACGGCCCGTGTTGTTGGGGTTTGATGACACAGCTGTCGCAGGGCGCTGTGTGTCCGACATCATCAAGTCCGGCATTTTGCCGGTGGCCATCGAGTTCATGGATGCGCTGTGCATCCAGGTTTGCGAGAACTTTGCGCATGCGGGCTATCCCGATTGCGCGGCCCTGCTGATAGTCGAGGTCGAAGGCTCGGAGGCTGAGATTGACCATCAACTGTCGAAGATCATCGAGATTGCCAAACGCCACAAGCCGGTTGAAATCCGTGAAAGCCAATCCGCTGAAGAGAGCGCGAAAATCTGGCTGGGCCGGAAATCGGCTTTTGGCGCGATGGGTCAGGTCAACGACTATATGTGTCTGGACGGAACGATCCCGGTCTCGTCCCTGCCAGATGTGTTGCGCCGAATTGGCGAGTTGAGCGAAGATTACGGCCTGCCCGTAGGCAACGTGTTTCATGCGGGCGACGGCAATATGCATCCGCTGATCCTGTTTGATGCAAACAAACCGGGTGACCTTGAAAAATGCGAGGCGTTTGGGGCCGATATCCTGAAGCTTTGCGTGGATGCAGGCGGTTGTCTGACCGGCGAGCATGGGGTCGGTATCGAAAAACGGGACCTGATGACCCATCAATATGCACCACAGGACCTTGAGGCGCAGATGGCGATCAAGGATGTGTTCGACCCCGATTGGTTGCTGAACCCGGCCAAGGTCTTTCCGCTGGACGTATCCGAGGCGCGACGGGCCGCTGCATGAAGAGATGTACCGCGTGGCATGACGCGTGGTCTTCTGTGAGTATTTCCAAAAAGATGAAGTGTTATGAGACCTGAAACAGAAGCCGAGCTTGCCGAGATTGTAGTTGGGTTGAACGGGCCGGTCCGAGTTTCGGGCGGCAGTACACGGGGTGTGACTGGCCCTGAGGACGTTCTGGAAACCACAGGCCTTTCCGGGATAACGTTGTACGAGCCGGGCGCGTTGACGTTGGTAGCCAAAGCCGGAACGCCGGTTGCAGAGATCGAAGCGGCATTGGAAGCAGAGGGCCAGCAACTGGCTTTTGAGCCATCTGATTACCGCGAATTGCTCGGCACAACCGGAGAGCCCACAATAGGCGGCGTCGTTGCCGCCAACATCTCGGGACCGCGCAGGATACAGGCCGGTGCATGCCGGGACTTTCTTTTGGGCGTGCGCTATGTCGACGGCCATGGGCATGTCATCAAGAATGGTGGCCGCGTCATGAAGAATGTCACCGGCTATGATCTGGTCAAACTGATGGCCGGGTCCTGGGGCACTCTTGGTGTTCTGACCGAAGTGTCGTTGAAGGTTTTGCCAAAGCCTGAGACAAGCACAACCTTGTCCGTATCGGTGCCGGATGCCGATGTTGCCGTCCAAGTGCTGTCGAAAGCGTTGCAGTCGCCTTACGAGGTCACCGGTGCCGCCTATGATCCCCAGAAAGGGTCAGCGTATCTGAGGCTTGAGGGGTTCGCGGGCTCGGTCAAGTACCGTAGCCGCAAATTGAAATCCGAACTGGCCCCGTTTGGCGCGCTGTCTGACCACGGCACAACCGATGGGCTGTGGCAAGGCATTCGTGATGCGCATTCGCTTGCAGATCAAACCGGCGACGTGTGGCGGATTTCGGTCAAACCAGGCGACGCGCCAAGGGTTGCCGAAAAAGTTGGCGCAAAACAGTATGTACTGGATTGGGGCGGAGGCCTGATCTGGGCGCTGGTGCCCGAAGGCGCAGATGCGCGCGCAAATCTGGATATTTTCACGGGACATGCCACAATCGTAAGGGCGGGTACCGACACGGTTGAGGCGCTGGGCAGGTTCCAGCCGGTAAATGCGGCTCTTTCGGCTCTGTCAAACGGGATTCGGCGGCAATTCGATCCGCGCGACGTTTTTAATCCGGGACTGATGGGGTAAGCCGATGCAGACGACATTTACCGACAGACAGTTGCAGGATCCGGCCATTCAGCGGTCAAATGAAATTCTGCGCAGTTGCGTGCATTGCGGGTTCTGCACCGCGACATGCCCGACCTATCAGGTGCTAGGCGATGAACTCGACAGCCCGCGCGGCCGCATCTACCTGATCAAGGATATGCTGGAAAACGAGCGTGTGCCCGACGAGAAAACCGTCAAACATATCGATCGGTGTCTGTCCTGTCTGGCTTGCATGACGACTTGTCCATCCGGCGTACACTACATGCATCTGGTTGATCACGCGCGTGAGTACATTGAACAGACATACAAACGCGCGTGGTCGGATCGTGCGCTGCGTTGGATCCTTGCGCGCATTCTGCCCTATCCAATGCGGTTCCGGTGGGCATTGATCGGTGCCAAACTGGGTCGCCCTTTTCGGCATCTGATGCCCGATGCGCGACTGCGCGCGATGTTGGACATGGCCCCCAAGCATATCCCGCCGGTCAGTCGCAACGACGACCCGCAGAGCTTTGCTGCGACAAGCCCACGTCGAAAGCGGGTCGCGTTGATGACGGGCTGTGCGCAAAAGGCTCTGAATACAGATATCAACGACGCAACAATCCGCCTGTTAACGCGGCTGGGGTGCGAAGTTGTCGTGGCCGAGGGCGCCGGGTGTTGTGGCGCGCTGACACATCACATGGGTAAAACGCAGGAAAGTCATGCGGCAGCCGCTGCCAACATCCGGGCCTGGGCCCGGGAAATGGATGGAAACGGACTGGACGCGATTGTTATCAATACGTCCGGTTGCGGAACGACCATCAAGGATTATGGTCACATGTTTCGCAATGATCCGCTGGCCAACGATGCCGCGCGGGTCGCAGCGGCGGCGATGGATATCAGCGAACTGTTGGTGCAGTTGGATATCCCGCAAGGCGACGACAAAGGATTGAACGTCGCCTATCACGCCGCGTGTTCCTTGCAACATGGGCAGCAGATCAAAACTCACCCGAAGAGCCTGTTAAAACAGGCCGGATTCACTGTGTTAGAGCCTGCTGACAGCCATTTGTGCTGCGGCTCTGCCGGAACCTACAACCTGATGCAGCCACAGATTTCGGCCAAGCTCAAACAGCGCAAGGTTCAATCGCTGGAAGCCAAGGCACCGGACGTGATTGCCGCAGGAAATATCGGATGCATGATGCAGATCGGGTCCGGAACAGACATTCCGATCGTACATACGGTCCAATTGCTGGACTGGGCCACCGGGGGGCCAAAGCCGGGTGCATTGCAGGCCGGTCGCACGCAATCGAACCCCATTCCGATCTTAAGGTAACGCGCAGTGCGGCTCTGTTGCATCGACCTCCGCCAAATCCTGTGGATGCTGATCCTGCCCTATTTTCGCCCCACGGGCCAGCTATGACCGTTCTTCGAAAATTCGACCGGAGACGCGCGTGCGCAAATGGATCACAGCCATCGCCCTAGGGATGCTGCCACTGGCAGCTGTCGCGCAGGATTCCGGGCTCAAGAGCCTGAACACAACCGATTCAGGCCGACAATGGATGGCTGTCGGTCGTCTGAACATCGACGGGACGGGGTTTTGCACCGGGGCTTTGATTTCACCCACTCTGGTCCTGACAGCGGCGCATTGTCTTTATGACAAGGTCTCGCGCCAGCGTGTTGATCCTGCGCGGATCGAGTTTTTGGCCGGTTGGCGCTTGGGTCATGCGTCGGCATACCGCGCGGCGCGTCAAACGGTGATCCACCCGAATTACGACTTTGACGCAGGCACGACGGCGGATCGCGTGCGCCATGACATCGCCCTGATCGAACTGTGGCAACCCATCAGAAACACATCGGTCATTCCGTTCGAAACGGGGGACCGACCATCACAGGGTGAAGACGTTGGCGTCGTTTCCTACGCCGAGGATCGCGCCGAAGCGCCGTCTTTGCAGGAAGTCTGTTCCATCGTTGCCCGTCAATCAGGTGTGCTTGTCATGTCCTGTAATGTCGATTTCGGCGCATCCGGTGCGCCGGTCTTTTCATTCGCATATGAACGGCCGCGCATTGTCTCGGTCGTGGCGGCAAAGGCTGAGATGGGCGGCAGCCGCGTGGCTTTGGGCACAGCATTGGAGGAGTCTCTGGAGCTGCTTCATGCGGAACTGGCCGAGGGGCGCGGACATGCGTCCTCATCCAGAGATATTGGTAAGAATATTGGTGCGAGGTTTCTGAAACCATGATGCGGAATTTGTTTAAATTATCGGTTTGTTTGGCTTTTCTTTGCACGGCGGCGCAGGCTCAACTCAGCAACCAGCGCCGTTTGACCGACCGCGATGACCTTTATGGATGGGAGGCCATCGGGCGCCTGGATATCGGGGATCAAGGGTTTTGCACCGGAACACTGATCGCGCGGGATTTGGTGCTGACTGCGGCCCATTGCGCGTTGGACAAGGCCACCGGAAAGCACTATCCGCCCGGAAAGGTAACTTTTCGGGCCGGACTGAGCGACGGAGAGTCCCTTGCCGACCGCAAGGTTATTCAGATCGCGTCTCATCCGGATTTCGTGGCCAACGCACCGGTTTCCGCGCCGCGCGTTCGGGTCGATGTCGCGCTGATGCGCCTGGAAGAGCCGATACCTTATTCAATTGCCGATCCCTTTGCCCTGTACAACGGTCGGGTTTCGGGCAGCGAGATCAGTGTTGCCTCTTATGGCCGGGGACGGGCCGATGCAATCACGCGTCAGCGGTCCTGTCGTATCCTGCAGCGCGGTCAGGGTTTGATCAGCTTCGACTGCGATGTGACCTTTGGGTCCTCTGGATCGGCCATCCTGGCGAAGAAAGGCCCGCGCTGGCAGATCTTTTCCGTTGTGTCCGCCGGGGTTTCGGATGGTCGCAGAACAATCGGATATGGTATGGAATTGCCTGAGATCGTGTCAGAACTCAAAGCAATCCTGCATCGGGACGCGCCAAGGCCAACGGCGACAATACGGCGGCTGCAGCCCGGCACGGACAGGTCCAGTTCGGGCGCCAAATTCATCAGCGCCGGCGGGTCTTGAACTCCAGCCAACTGCTACCCATGTCAACTGTATCGGGTCGCCGCGAGCGGGGCCCGACACACTCCACCGCCCGTCCGAACGGAGGGCAAATTTGTAGATCGCTCTGACATGAGGATACGACACATGCGAACATTTGACTTTGCACCGCTGCATCGCGCGACCATTGGCTTTGACCAAATCGCCGACATGATGGACCGGGTTCTGACCAACGATGGTGCCCAGCCCACCTATCCACCGTACAACATTGAAAAAACAGATGCCGACACCTATCGGATTTCGGTTGCTGTTGCTGGTTTTTCTGACGCCGACCTGTCGGTCGAAGTAAAGGAAAACGCGCTGATCGTTGCCGGCAAAAAAGCGACTGAGGACAAGGACCGCAGCTATCTGCATCGCGGTATTGCCACGCGCGCGTTCGAGCGTCGTTTTGCCCTGGCTGATCACGTTCGCGTCACCGGCGCGAGCCATGAAAACGGCATGCTGAACATCGACCTGAAACGTGAAGTCCCCGAGGCGCTGAAGCCGCGCCGGATCGAGATTGCCTCGGCCAATGCTATCGAAAAAGACGTGGTTGACGCCAAGGCCGTAAACTAAGGCAATTGGTCACCACGACGCGATAATCGTTCCTCTCTGGATTATCGCACCATACGCCCCGCGATCCTCCAGACGCGGGGCGTTTCGCGTTTTGCGTCCGTTTCAGATGCCACCGGTTGAGACACTTCTGTATCAGAGTGTTGGCAAGTACCGATCCAACAGCGCATCGACCAGGCCATCCTGCAGGTGGTTTCCGGTGGGTTGATCCACCCTCAGTATGTCCTTGAGAATGACGAGTTGCTCCATCCCTGTTGTCATGGACAGTCGGTGCGCCAAGTCTTCGATATCTGCCGGTCTCATGGATGAACGCACAGGTTCGAGTGCTTCGGCGAATGCCGCGACCCTTCTGCCGCCTCTCATGCTTGTTGTTCCGGCTTCCAGCGAAGCCTTGAGCGACTCGGCCAGGAATTGGCGGAAGAAAGCCTCGTGATCGCGCGAGAAATCCAGATAGTAACGCGCTATCGCATGAACCCTTAGCCGGACGTCGTCTATGCCTTCCAGCAATTCAGATGTGGGCGTGACGTCAAGGTCCAATGTGGCGTCGAGTGCAAGGACGGTTGGGTCGGAGAAGTAGCGATACACCGTCGCACGGCTGGTTTTTGCACGCTCGGCCACCTGCGCAAGCGTAACTTCTTTGCCTTCCGACATGAGGTCACGCGTTGCTGACAACAGCGCTTCGCGGGTGCGGTTTTTTTGATTCGTGCGGGGCGCCAATTCACTGCCTTTTTGTGATACACTTGTCTCATAAAGAGATTTCTGTATTATAAAGATGTGTTCTTTTGAGTAAAGGGAGTCAGGAAAATGGCCCAACCGCGCCCTCGAATTTATCATCTTCTCGGGAACTTGTTGACCTTCCACGCTTTTCCAGCTGAAACCGGCGACCGGTATACGATCGTTGAAATCAAAACGGCACCCGGGGCGGGCGCGCCCCCAAACCACCACGCTGGTGAAGACGAGAGCTTTTTCGTGCTTGATGGCGAGTTTGAGTTCTTTGTCGGGGGAGAGACGGTTTCAGCCAAAACAGGCGAATTTGTCAAAATACCGGATGGTGCGGTTCACGCGTTCACCTGCACAGGAGATCAGCCCGGTCGGTTGCTGTGCATTAATTCACCGGGCGCGATGCACGATACATTTTTTACTGAAGCGGGCCAAGCAATGCCCGATGGAACAACAGAAATTCCCGTCCCGGATGGACCACCGGATATTCCTGCGATCATGGCGGTTGCGGACAAGGCCGGAATGACAATTCTGGCGCCAGCTGACGCCACTGCAGATTGAAGTGGATCTTCAGCGGCGACGCTGCGCCCAGACTGTTTTGGTTGCTATTGCTACGGCCGGTATTCGCGAAAAAGCCCCGCGCGTTTCCGCGCGAGGCCTTTTTCTGTGTGAATTGATCTCAGTTGCCGGCCGTTACCGACCCGATAGACCAGAACATCGTCTCGCCCGAGGCATCGTCGACACCGTCATTGTCGGTCATCACAAAAGCCTCGCCCGAGGGCAGGATCGCCAGGCCTTCGATCTTGTCCAGAACATATCCGCCGGTCGATGTCAGGTCGGGCAGCAAGTCACGGACTTCTTCTTTGCTGACCACGGGCAGCGTGCCGCCCAGCGGAGCCGGGGACATTTCTGACAGCGGGATGCGATAGACCTTTTTGGTCACAGCGCGATGGTCGTGTTGATTGTCGCGTTCGATGACATAGACATGATCGCCGAAGGCCACAATCTCGGACAGTCCCACCCAGCCTGTTTCGGGCTGCGCTTTGGGATAGTGAACCGCGCCCCATTCCTCTGTCTCCAGATTATAGGCGACGAGTTTGACATGATTATCAGGGTCGTCCTTCCACTCGCGCTGAACGGCCATCCACAGGGTGTCGCCAACTTTGGTGATGCCCTCAAAGCCAAACCGCTTTTCGACGGCCATCAATTCCGGCGGCAGGCCGATTTCGCCGCTGTTGGTCTTGATCAGACCTTCCGCGTTGACGTGATAGATCGCATGGGGAATGACCCGATCGGTCCGGCCTTCCGAGGCGACATAGAAACCACCCTCACCGTCCAGCGTGATGCCTTCCAGATCCAGTTTCTGCGCCGGTTGGCCATTTGCCCGGTGAATGCGGATCACGTCGACAATTCGGGCAGGCTGCTGGCTTGGGTCGATCTTGAAAATCGAAGGCTGGAAGCCGTAAAAGCTGTCATTGACCGCATAGATCATGCCGTCTTGGTCAGCCACCAGACCGGACAGGGCACCCCATCCGATCAGCTCATCGGCACCTGCCGAGGTCAAATGCGGATAAGCGGCGGGCGCGTCTTGGTATTCGAAGATCATGACATGCGCGCGCGGGCCACCATCTTCGATCAGGTCCTTTTCGTTGGCCGAGATCAGCAAGTTGCGTTCCGGGATCGCGACATAGCCTTCCGGGCCAACGCCCGAGGGCAGCAACTGTTTCAGAACCGGGTTCGCCGGATCGGTGGCGTCATAGACACCCACGACCGACGCACGCTCGGCCCCCACGAAGATCATAGGCGTGCCGCCAAAGGTGGCCGCAGTCACGCTTTCCGGCTCAACGCCCTTGGCGTCAGAGCGTTTGTCGGGGTAGTGGCCGATCTGGATGATCGCCTTTTCGAATTCGGTGCCGTTCTCGTAAACGACCGTGCCGTCCTTGTTGAAGATCGTCCAACCGCGCGAACCGCCATTGTAATCGCCTTCGTTGGCGGTGGCGAAGTGGTTCTCGTCGATCCATTTCACCGCATCCGGCTCGCGCAGGCGGCCCGGCTGGCTTTCGGTGAAGATCAGTGCGCCGCGTTCGTCGGTGGCGTCGATGCCTTCCAGATCAACTGCACCTGCCGAGAAATGGCTGACCACGTTGCCATCCTTATCAACAACAGCGATGTGGTTGTTTTCCTGTAAGGTAACGACGGTTTCACCCAAAGCGTTGATGTCGACGAACTCAGGCTCGGGATCGGTCGGTGCGACTTCCGCCAGACCGGTCAGTGTGGCCATTTTCATACCCGCGCAATCCAACGCGCCGTCTTTCAGCGGCACCAGAGCCAGCGACCCGGCAGGCAATTGCGGGATGATGCCGTCGTTGAGGTCTTCGTCCCGTTCGTTCTCGATCGCCACGGCGACAAAGCTGCCATCGAGGGCAACCGCGACGCTGTCGGGCTGACCACCCAGATCACAGGCGCCTGTCTCTGACTTGCCCGCGATATCGACCGAGATCAGCTTGCCCGACGGAGCGGTATAGCTTTCGGATGTGTTCACCCCAACAAAAGCCGTCGTGCCGACGATTCCAACTGCCGTCGGCTCACCACCCACTTCCATCGCGCCCAGCGGGGAAGGGTTTGTAGGGTCTGTGATATCGACCATACCGATCATGCCCAGCGGGCTGTCAGTATAGACCAGCGTCATGCCGTCCGCCGTCGCCGCGATAATCTCGGGCGAAGTTTCGCGGGTCGTATCAGCCCCCTCGGCCATGTTCTTGACCACAGGGAAGGACGCAATTCGGTTGAAATTCATCTCTGCCACGGCCTGACCGGCAGTCAGGGCAAGGGCAGATGTCAGGCAGACAAAGCGCAATGACATCGTTTGGTATCCTCTCTCGCTTGGATGCGGGTGGGATGACCGGGGTTTGTTTCGGGACTGTGACGGTTTTGATTCAGTTTGATGACAACATGGACCAGAGCGTTGCATCGGTGTCGTTTAACGCTGCTTGCAATCATCCCAGAGTTGTCGCACCTATCTTTTCCCGTTTGAATTTGCCAATCTTTGCGGGATTTTAGCGTCCTGAGGGATGTAAATAGGCGTAACATTACCTATCTTATTGGGTAGATAAGAAAAACAGGGATAGCACAGATGTCGAACCAGCAATTTGAAGCGTTGATTCAAGAGACCCAGCAGAAAGTGCGCGAAAGCCAGTCGCAGATCGAAGGGCTTACCTCGCGCATCGAAGCGGCCCGCGCCAAGATCGGCACCGCCGAGGCCGATATCGACATCGAAAACGCCACGCTTGAGGATGTGCATGCCCATACCGAGGTGATGAATGCCAACATTGCCGAGCTGATCATGGGGCTGGACGATGTCACCAGCGCCTTTTCCAAAGATTTCGACGAAATGCGCTCGAAAACCGGATGGGAATCGTTTGTGGGCATCTTCTCGAAAGGCAAATCCGAGTCGATGCGGCAGGAACGCATGCGCACAGCCAATATCGACGACAAGCTGCAGGATCTGATTGCCAAATCCGACGTGATCGTGAAGCTGCTGGAAGGGCAGCTCTCTGTACTGGAAGAACAGCGCGTGAAGGTCGAAGAAAACCTGACCGTCACGCTGGACGACCGTGAGGCCACCGTAGCCGAGCTGGAATCCCTGCGTACCGAAATTCAGGGCATGGACCCGACGATTATCACGTTGGAAAACAAGATCAGCGTCGAACAGGACGCCGCCGCGCGCACCCAGTTGGAAACCGAACTGGCCGAGCTGAATAAGCAGTACAACGCCAAGGTTCAGGAAGAGCAGGTCAAGCTGGCCAAGTCGCAAACGCTCGAACGCTATATCGAAAAGGGCAAGACCTGGGTCGATTCACTGCAAAACCAGGCAGCGACGCAGATGGTGCTGATCAACAAGCTGCGGACAGACACCCAGCAGCGCGTGGTGCTGTATGACGCCCTGACCAAATCGCTGAAAACCGCGCAGCAGCAGGACGTGGCCCACCGCATCAACGAGATCGGTGTGCAAACGGATCAAGAGGCGCAAACCGCCATGGCCGCCATCGGCACAGCGACCAACCAGAAAATGGCTGACATGCTTGAGGCGCATGAGGACCACATGGTCTTTGCCCGCGACGTGCTGGAGAAAAAGGCCAAGGCGGATGAACGCTTTGCCCGCCGGTTCGCCTCAATTGTCGAGAAGCATGATAAGAATTTGTATGGCGGATGAAGTGGTTTAGCCAAAAAGATGTACGGCTGCTCAGGGTTGGCCTCGTTCTCGTAGTTTGGCCTATCCCGATTTTTGGTCTGCTTGCTGTACTGAACGAATTAAGTGCAGAAGGTGGGGCCTACAAACTGTTGGGCTTCATCGCACTTTATGTCGGGCCGGGTAGCGTAGTCTTCGGGCTTATCACCTTCGCCCTATATCTGATTTCAGAAGTTTTTCTTCTGCCTTGGCGGATTAGTCACTGTCGAGGAACTGGTTATAGAAATTCCCAGAATGACTGACCCCACCCAAGACCATGTCGGCCTGACCGACACCTTCGCCTCGCGCCGCTATTTCCGCAAATTCGAGGTGATCACCGTCCACCTCCTGCGCGTGGCCGCGACGATGGAGGCGGAGGGCGCGATCAGCAAGCAAGAGGTGCGGATCGTGTCGCGGTATCTCTCGGGGCTGCTCTACACCTTCCGCGCGCTGAGCATGAAATATCTGTTGGTCGGGCGCGATACGGGGCGGTTCTTTGGCAGTCTCGCCATGGACAAGCGCGACAGCGGATTTCCGGTGGCGGCCGAGTTGCTGACCATGGCCAATGACGCGCAGCAGGCGCAGGTGCATCTGGCGAACATGCCCTCGGAAGACGACCTGAAAACCGAGATGGTACGGACAATCATTGGCGATCAGGACATCCCCACCAAACTGCAATTCGCGCTGTCCCAAAGGCTCTATTACGAGGAATTGCTGAAGGGTCAGCTGTTCTGGTCGCGCAACGATCCTGAATGCCACTGGATCGGGAATGAGGGCGAGCGGCGCAAATTCATGATCCACTGGGCGGTTTATGACAGCCAGATCAACCTGCCGGTCATCTACCTGATGCAGTTGGAGGATAGCGGCAAGACGGCGTTGCCAAAGGATCAGCGCCGATGGCCAGAGGTTCAGGCCCATCTGATGGCGCAGGCTTTGGGCGGATTGAAGCTGGTGACAATTGCCAAAGGCTTTGATCAGGATTTCGATGATCTGCATCCCAAGCATATGCGCCGCATCCATGTGGGGCCGATGTATTCCTCGGCCTATACCGAGCAATCTGGCCCTCTGCGGCAGGTACTGGAGAATGCGCAGGCACCGGAAGGTCAGGACTGGGCCTTGGCCTGGACGACGGAAGAGCTGGAGAGCGAACATGTGATCGAGGAACGCGCGGGCTGGTTTTCGACGGTCGAGCGTGAGGTTTTTGCCTTGGATCCGTTCGGTGGGCAGGGGGCGGAGACCGGAGCAACGCGCACCCAACGGTCGATCATCCTGCCCCAGCGTCCGTTTCAGGTGTTGGCCGAGCGCAACCCGCCGGGGTTTGCCGATGTGCGCAAGTTTGTGGTCAGCAAGACGGGGCAAGTGTTGCGGTATTAGTTTCGCCTTCCCTAACGGACGCTTTCAGGGTTCAGACGGGACGAGAGTATTTAGAAAAGATGAAGCAAGGGCGGTTTTAGATGAGTTTGACGTCAGATCAGATGGAATTGCGAGAAGCGGATATTCGTAAGCATTATCCGGCGGCGACCGCCTTGCTGAACGGGTTTGAACATGCGCCGCGGATTGCGAAGGCGGTTGAAGCAGCGGTCGAACGCTCGCCGGGGGTATCAACCGGGCGGCGGTTTCGGTCGACGACTCCGGGGCTGGTGACACGGCGCACCGCCCGTGCCGACGGCGTTCATCTGGTCGAGCGGATCGAAGCCGCGGACGATGGCGATGCACTGGTCTCGCCGTCTCAAGCCACCACGCAACAGGCGATCCGGAGGGCGATTGCCATCGCTTTGGCCGTGGCAGAAGCCTACGCGGAGCAGACCCCACTGGCCGATCTGAAACGCGCCAATTTGGCCGGGGATTTGCCTGCTGCGCGCAAAGCTGAGTTCTCAGAATTGCTGACGGCTGAGGCGCTGATTACCTTGCACAGTTTCGGCAATGCGTTGGCCTATCTGATGTCGTCGCATCTGGGTGAAACCACCGTTGATATTGGTGAGATCGAAGAGGTCCTGACCGACAATGGCCAGCTTGCCCTGCATGGTGCGCTGTGGGAGCTGGACCAAACGTTCGCCAAGCACGCGGCAGAAGACGCGCACCTGATCGCAGCGGCCAGTGCCTATGCTGAACAACTGATGGATAAGGCCGCATTGCGCGCCCAGTCGGCGAACCATTTGGCGCCATTCCAGAATGCGGCTTGGCATATTGAAGCTGACGATCTGACGATACGGGGGTTTGAGCCGGCCTCAAGGGCCAAATCCACCACCCTGACCATGACGTTCAAGAAGCCGAACGAGGTGGTCGGCAACCATATCGCCAAATATCAGGCGATGAAGCTGGCCAAGATGTTGATGGCCTATGACTTTGACCGCCGCCTGAACCCCTTTGCGGAACTTGGTGGGTTCATCTTTACCTTCATGGGCGACGGCAAGCCGGGCACCGGCAAGACCACCCTGATCCAGATGATGGCCGGGCTGATCAATGATTATTGCCAGAACGCGGGCTACCCGTTCCGTTATCAGAACCTGAGCACCGACAATATTGACAGCTATCAGGGCAAATCCGGCCAGAACGCCAAGGCGTTTATCAACACGATCATTGACCCCTCGGTCATCGGCTTTGGCACCATTGACGATATCGACCAACTGGCGGGCAAGCGCGGTGACCGGCAGTCCTCAGCCGGGCAGCTGGAAATCACTGCTGTTCTGATGGAGAGCTTTGCCGGTGCCAACACCGTCGTGCGCGGCAACTGCACCTTTGGCATGTTCTCGAACTACCCCGAGAATGTGGACGACGCCCTTCGCCAGCGTGCGGGAGCGCGGTTTCTGGTGGACGGCCCGCAGACGTGCGAGGATTACATTGACATCCTGCACCTGCTGATGGGCCGCAACCACGACATCCCGCTGGGTGAACACGAAGCCTATGCCGCGCAAGAGATCAAGAAAGCCGTCGCCGCCAGTTTCGAAAGCCATTCCCGCCCGCATGAGGACGCTCTGCTGCAGGTCTATGACCGGGTGTCCGGCGAGATCGGCCAGATGGACACGATCGCCAAGCTGGGTACCTACCTCAAGGCGATCCAAGCCGCAGATGAGAGCTTCACCGGTCGCGCGATCAAGAACATCACCGACGCGGTCAAGGTTCGCGCGATGGATTTCGAGTTGCCCGACGAGTGGATGGAAAACCCCGACCTGTTCCTGTTCCGCGACTACGACACCAAGAAGGCCATGATCCAGGACCTGCGCCAGCCGATCACGGTGGACATGGTGGTGCAAGAGATCAACCGCTACGCCGACAGCGAGTTCCGCTATGCCGACAAGAGCGACGAGGTCGCCATCGAGAACGCCGTCCGCGAGATGGGCCGGATGGAAGAGGCCAAGCGGCGGTATCTGGAGGGGAAGTAGAAGCAAGTGCTAACGGACGTATTTTTTGTCAGATACGAAGAAACCCCGCTATTCAGGAGCTTCCTTAGGCGGGAAAAACGAGCTCTTCATCAGTGCTTTACTGTCCTCGAAGAATTCCACCCCTATTGGGGCGAAACTGACGATGCTCAAAAAGCGAGTGGCAAGTTTTGGGAAGAGATCCACAAAAGGCTAGCAAATGAACTCGGTGTTCGTTGGCTGTCTGACGCATGGTACGAAACCCACGTTGGACTAGGGGAGTACAGGCGCAAAGAACATAGAAAGAGAGCGTTTATCGAAATCTGCCGAAACTGGTATAATAATCACGCACTTCAAAGTGCCGATATTGATGAGTTTCTGAAAGAACGGCTTAGCCTTATCGAAGTCGGGTTACGCATAAAGTACGATAGAGCGGATTCTTGCAGAAAGTCTCTAGAAGCTAGCAGGCCTTCAAGTTCTTTGCTGGCTAAGGCATATAAGAAAACGGTCGACGAATACGAAACCGCGTCGGCAGAAATAAACGAGAGATTTCGCTCGGCAAGGTTTCCGCTCAACTATCACAATGGTTTTTTCCAGATTGAAGCTGATCTTTTGGTTTCAAATGAAATCGAGCAACCTTTTTGGAGCCTTGTATCCGAACCTGTTTGGCAAAACGTGGACCTCGACATGAAGGAAGCGGTTGACCAACGCGACAATGGTGGCAAAGACCCAGCACTTTTTGCGGCAAAAGCGCTCGAAAGTACGGTTAAAATAATATCTGACAAACTCGGTGTTACGCACGGCGGCGAGAAGGGAGCGCATAACTACATCGATAACCTTTCGAAGAAATCAGTAGTTTTCTTGGGTGATTGGGAAAAGGAACTGTTGAAGGCCTACTTTACTAAGGTGCGCAACCAATTGGGTCACGGCCCCGGAAGTGAACCCATGCCACAGCTTTCGCCAGATCAGACTTCATGGGCAATTGAAAATGCTATGTCATGGATAAAGTTGCTCATTCTCAAGTTTGAAACTCAAAAGGCGAAGGCCCCATGATTCGCCTCATCGAAAAAGGCCTGATGTTTGGCAACCTCGTCCACATCTCCAGCCCGGCCTTAGTCGAGCGGTATAACCGCGCGCTGCAGCACCTGGCGGGCAAGACCACGGCGCTGACGGATTTCCATGTCGATATCTCGGGCTATTCGCCCGAGGTGGGGATTGAGCTGGAGGACGAGCTTTACCTCAATCCCAACGGCGTGAACCGGCAGTTCATCCTGCTGACGACCGAGCAGAAACGCGCGCCTTTGCTGAACGTCAAATTCTCGACCTCGCGCGATATCCTGCGTGAATTCATCGAGATGAACGAGGCGCAGTTGTTTGCCCTGACCGCCACCGATGCGGTGGCCGGAGAGCTGGTGAACTCGGTCATCAAACTCACCACGCCGCGCGATCTGTTCAATATCAAGACGATCGAGATTGAGGCCGATACCGCCGGTGGCACTCTGCGCAAGTCTGAACAGCTCGCGGGCATGGTCGAGCGGTTCAAAACCGAAGAGGATGCGTGGTTCGACGATGTGTTGATCGCCCGGATGATCGAAACGGCGAAAGAAACCGGCGACGTCACGCGCAACCCGGTTCGCCTGCGCCACACGGCGTTCGAGCAGCGCAATTTCTGGACGTCGCATTTCGGGGGTCTCTACCTGTTTCCGGATGTGGACCATCCGGCGGCGATCTGCATGGCGGACAGACCCCACGATCTGCCGGTCGATTTTGTTTTTGATCTCGGCCAGCGCAACCAGATCGCAAAATTCCTTGGCCTGAACGGGCTGGTCGAGACCATCATCGAAGCGCGCGGCGTGGATTCTGCGGGCATCCTGCAACAAAAGATGGATTTCCTGACCATCGCGGCCGCAGCGGAATCCGATATCGACCTGACCGGTCTTGACCGCCGTGACATGCGGCGGCTGGCGCGCAATCACGCGGACCAATTGCCCGAGGCGTATCACGGTTTGGCGCAACTGCTGCGCTGGGCAACGGATGGCGGGCCTTGGCCGCGCATCACCTCGGACCATCCGGCGTATTTCTACACGCTGCGTGCGACCGACACGCCGAACCGCGATCTGGTCAATATGTTGTTGACCGAACTGGCCCCGCTGGACCCGCGCCAGATGTTCATCTGCAATAAAGAGCTGTTCTATCGCACCTATGCGACCTGGCCCGAGGCCAAGAAGGCGTATGTTGCCGACTTCCTTGCGCGCGAGTATCAGGTGGACAAGGCCGGTGCCCGCGCCGCGCTGTTTGGACATGAGCCGGATATGAGCGGCGAGGATCGGGTCAGCGATGCGGTGATCGCGCGGGTTGGTCCTTGGGGTTCGGTCAGGAGGGATTGAGATGTTCGGAGCGATGCGCCTGTTTCTGATCCTGCTGGTTCTGCAGACGGTTGCCTACTTTGTGTTGTCCATCTATTCGCGCGGGGTTCGCCGCCGAAAGCTCGAGACCTGGTGGGATGAAAAGGGCAAGAAGGGAAACAAAGAGGCTTTTGTCGAACGTGGGCTGCACGTCTATGACAACTCATTCCGGCGCAGACTGATCCTGGGTGTTTACGTTGTACCTTGGGTGGCGATTGGTGCGCTGATCTATATTGTGAACTACATGTGAGGGTTAAGGCATGGCCTATGTGAAATGGGCGTTCATCATCATCTTTTGGGGCACGATTGCCACAATCCTGCAGTATTCGCTGCCGCAACATGATGTGGTGCGGATCGTCAACACCTATGAAGAACGGCAGGACCTGAATGACTGGACGCGGATTTTCTGGTCCGAGCCGGAAGACCAGTCTGCCAGCCTGTCCAATCGCGATGTTCAGTTCATTCAGGCGGTCCGCGCCAACGGTAAGCCCATTGTCTACCGGAACGAAGATACCGGCTGGGGCTGGCCCCCCTATTTCAAGTTCGACACGGCCAATTTGTATACCGAGGCAAATGACGCGAAATCGACCAAGGAGAACCCTGATTGGGTGGTGGTGACCCACTATGGGTGGCGGAACGAGTTCATGTCGATTTTCCCCAACGCGATTTTCATCCGGCATGTGGAAGGCCCCGACACCCGCATTATTCCCTGGTTCAACATCATTTTCCTGACCGTGTTTGCCGCTGTTGTCTGGGCGCTTTGGGTGCGCTGGCGTCGGTTTCGGCAGCGCCGGATTGATCCGATGTTGGAAAGCGTCGAAGACGGCATTTACGCGGCGGGCGACGCCATTGAAGAAAAGCGTGGCAGTTTCCGACGCTGGCTCGATAGCTGGAAGTCGAAGTAGCGGGGTTGGGGGCGGCGTGAATACCCGTCTTTGATGCCAACACCTACCGCACGACAAACTCGGCATGCAGGGCGCCGGCTGCCTTGATGGTTTTCAATATGTCGATCATGTCGCGCGGAGACACGCCTAGGGCGTTCAAGCCTGCGACGACTTCTGACAGTGTGGCCGCTTCGGGCAGTTCGGCGAGGCCGGTGCCTTCTTCCTCTTCTATTCCGGCGACCGTTCTGGGGACTACTACGGTTTCGCCGCGTGCAAAAGGATTGGGCTGCACCACGATTGGGGCCTCTTCGACGGTCAGGGTCAGGTTGCCTTGCGAGACAGCGACTCGTGATATCCGGACGTCCTGCCCCATCACGATGGTGCCTGATCTTTGGTCCACAACCACCCGCGCCTTGGTTTCCGGCTGTACAAGAATGTTTTCGATGCGGCCAATGGCATGCGCCGTCGAAACCGACCGTGTGGCGGCGACGTTCAACTCGACTGTGCCGGAATCCCGCATGATCGCGACCGCCTGATTGAATTCGGTGTTGATCGCCGATTCGATGCGGCCCGCGGTTGTAAAATCGGGTTCACGAAGAGCCAGACGCAACTGTGTCAGCGCCGAAAGTTCAAAGTCGATTTCCCGTTCGACCCGCGCCCCCGCTGGTATGACGCCCGACGTTGGCACGCCGGTCACGACCGAGGCGGCCTCTCCTTCTGCCACCGCACCGCCCGCCAGGACTGTCCCTTGAGCGACTGCATAGATCTGACCATCCGCTGCATTCAGCGGTGTCATGATCAGAGTTCCGCCCAGCAGGCTTTTGCTGTCGCCGATTGCGGAAACCGTGATGTCGATTTGACTGCCCACACGTGAAAACGGCGGCAGGCTGGCTGTGACCAGTACGGCAGCGACGTTCTTCGGGCGAAAATCCTCTCCCGTGACGTTCACGCCCAGGCGTTCAAGAATATTCGACATGATTTCTTCGGTGAATGGCGAGTTTCGCAATCCATCACCTGTGCCATTCAGCCCAACGACAAGGCCGTAGCCCACCAAATCGTTGCCGCGTACGCCATCAAAATCCACCAGATCTTTCAGGCGAATTGCCCCCGCTCTGGTCAATCCGGGCAGCAGGATAAGGAGGAGTGCAAGCAGCTTCATCACAGGAAATTCACCAACGATAAGGACGAGTTGCGAACCGTTACGGAATAAAGGCTTTCCAATTGAAACTGAACGGCATTCAATTGCGTTGCCGTTTCGGTCGGATCGGCCGCGATCAGGTTGTTCCGGCTGATTTCCAGGCTGGTCCGCGCAGCGGCATCGCGGGTTGTGGCCTGTTCAATGCGGGCTTCGGCTGCGCCGACCTTGGCCCTGAGCGCAACAATATCGCTGTCGTTATTCGCCAAATCCAACCCGAGCTGCCCAAACAATGCGGTTCTGGCACCGGGTTCGAGGCTCAATGCCGTGTCCGACGCAAGAGCAGCCACCGCGACATCGCGCAATGCGGCCCGAAACTCTGGATCGTTTGCCTTTATCGGGACGTCGATCCGTTCGTTTTCTGAGATTTGCATTGGGGACAAGTCGGTATCAGACCCTTGATAGATCACAGCATCAAACCCAGCGGGGTCGTTGAACCAGTCCTCGGCAGCCTGGCGGATGTCGATGATTGTGGTCAATCCCGTAAGCTCTGTCGCTAGCGCGCTGAGCAACGTTTCCGACGAAGGCAGCGGCGAGACATCCGTGGCGGTACCCGAAAAAAGACTTCGGCCGCCCGCGCGGGTGTTCAGGGCCGAAATCATCGTATCAAGCTCGTTGCGCGCCAGTTCCGAGGCATGCTCGTGGGTTGTGGTCTGATTTGCCGTCGCAAAGGACAACAAAGACGCCGACACTTCGCTGATGGACTCGTTAAACGTGCCCAAACTCAACTGCATCGCGTCTGTAAACAACCGCGCCTCGGATGTGGCTATCCGGAACGCGTCCAACCTTTCGAGGTTCCGTTCAAGATCCAGCAATTGCGAATAGTCACCGCCCAACCGTTGGGCGACGTTCTTGACCTTCCCGGATGACAGTTCATAGGTCAGGGTATCAAGCTGATTTCTTATGTCTGCACTGCGCGTGCGCAAGGTCATGTTGCGGGCCAGATCGCCAATGGAATTCAGTGTCATAATCACAACCTCAGCAGTGTTTCCATCAATTCGTCGACAACCGAGATGACACGGGCATTTGCCGCGTAGACGTTTTGAATCTGCATCATGTTTTGCAGTTCGGTGTCGGTGTCGACGCCTTGTTCGGCTTCGATCCGCGCCATCTCGGATTGTGCATTGCGCGCAAAGATGCGGCGCGTCTCGGCGCTGTGAGCGTCTGCACCGGCGCTGGACATCAACGCCTCGGTGACTTCCGCCGCCCGCATGTCGCTGGTGCCAAACACGGTCGACGCCATCGGGCGAGCGGTGTCCAATATCGCACCAAACGCTTGCAATTGCGCTGCGTTTCCGGGGTCGCCCGGAGCGGCCGCCCCTAATCCCCCGCGCAAGCGCCAACTGGCGCCGCCGGCGTCGGGGTCAACCGTTGAATTCAGACTGATCCGCGCCGCCAGACCAACCTCAGCCAACGCGTCAAAGCGGTTCCCGTCGTCGGTAAATAGCCCGGGGTCAGTCGGGACGGCAGTCGGATCGAGACCTGGCGTTTCGAATCGTTCAATCAGATCACGGGCCACGGCATCCAGTTGAACCTGCGCCTCAACCGCAAGATTATCGCGGATCTCAAATTGAGCGGCCAGCGCGCCGTCGCGAATCTGTGCAGTGCCGCCTTGCGTGCGAACGGGGTTTCCGTTCATTTCAAGGCCGGACAGCAAGCCGTTTGCCACGGTCATACGAGGTTGGGTATCGCCGGTGGTCGTAAAGCTGAATTGAGCCGCCGACCCTTCCAGCAGAATCAACCCGCCTTCTGCGTAGAGCGAAACGCGATCGTTTTCGCGGGCAACGACGTTCACCGGTATAAGTTCGTTGACGCGATCAATCAGCACCTGCCGCTGGTCCAGAAAGGCGCCGATGTCCCCACCGCCGTTTCGTATTGCAGGAAGCTTGCCGTTCAGGTCTTCGATATCCTGAAGGGTCTGGTTAAGCGTCTCTACATACGATCCAATTTTTCGGTCGGCGTCCGACCGCACCTGTCGCAGGTTTTCCGACGCCGTGTTCAACCCGTCTGACAATGCCCGCGCGCTGCTTGCCGCCTGATCCAACCGTTCTGCCGAATCGGGCAGGCTGGATGCAGTTATCAGGCTGTTCTCAAAATCCGAGAGCCGGGCAGCCAGGGATGTGGCCTCGCCGGGTGGCCCGACAAATCGCTCAAACTGTGAATAGAACTCTGCAATGGCCGTCCGCTGCGCAAATTCCGCATCAGTTGCACGGCGGTTCGCTGTCAAAACCGGATCTTGATGCCGAGTGATTCCTGCGATCCGAACGCCATTGCCCGATATCTGGCTTGTGGTCAGTTCCAGCGACCGACGGGCAAAGCCGGGCGTCAACGCGTTGGCGATATTGCCGGACACAACGGCGGCCCCGCGGCTGGCCGCGGTCAGGCCACCCAAGGCATTGTTCAAAGCGGTCGACATGTTCATGAGACAGGTCCCTTCCCGTGGTCAGTCCCGGATCAGCGTTTGATGTTCGTGGTTTCCTGCAGCATTTCATCAACGGTCTGAATGACCTTGGCGCTGGAGGAATAGGCGCGTTGTGTCTGGATCATCGAGGTCAATTCGGTGGCCACATCCGTGGTCGACTCCTCGCGTGCGAATGAAACGAGATCACCGGTTGGTCCTTCGCCCGCGTTCCAAAGAAAGAACGTGCCGCTTTCCCGGGATGGCGCGTAGGTTTGACTGTCCAAGGCTGTCAGCCCATTCGGATTAGGGACGTCCACCAATGGGATTTGGAACATTCGACGACTGACGCCGGTGTCGTAGAACGCATAAACGTACCCGTTTTCGTCAACCTGCACACTGGTCATTGTGCCAACGGCGGAGCCATCCCGCGTGATCGAAACTGGGGCGAACGTGTCCGACAATTGGGTGATACCGTCTGCATCGCCAATTTGGCCGATGTTGATCTCCATCGGGCCGCCGGCCACGTTCACAACGAAGCTGCCGGTTGCAGGGTCATAGGGACCACCTGAAATGGTTGTGACACTGGCCAGTGTTCCGCCGGCGGTGCGGCTGTCTGTAAATGTCAAAGTGTATTCGCCAATGACCGCGCCGCCGGATGCGGAATCGCGCAACGTCAAAGTCCATTCATTGCTGGATCCGGCGGCGGGAACCGTCGGCACAAGTTCGATGTCAACGCTTTCGGACTTACCAAGATTGTCGAAGTATTCGACGGAAAGAGGTTGCGTGTCTCCGGGGGCGCCCGCGTCGGTCGCGGTGGCGGGCAGGTTCATGCGCAGGTTCATCTCTGTTGTCGGTGCGCCGGACAATTGGTTGACGCTCAATTGAATGGGCTCCAAAGCCGCAGGTGTATCACGCGGAACGCTGGGAATCGTTCCGTCGGGCGCGGCTCGCCAGCCAAGCAGGACGAGGCCGGATTTCGTGACAAGATACCCCTCATCATTGGTGCGGAACGAACCGGTTGTCGTCAGCAGCATCTCATTCGAGCCCGCAGCGATCTGAGAACTTGGGCGCACCGGCAGCATGCCGCGCCCCCGCACGGCAAGGTCGGTCGAGTTGTCCGTTGTGACCAGCGGTCCCCTCTGATCAATAAGACGCTGGCTGGTGGTTCTGACGCCGCCGGCAGAGTAGCTGCCGCCTTGGCCTGAGGTGACCATCGAATGAAAGTCCGTCTCAACGCGCTTGTAGCCGAAAGTCGAGGCATTCGAGATATTGTCGGAAATGGTCGCCAACTTGCTGGCATTGGCTTTCAATGCTGCCACACCGGCATTCAGCGAGGAGGAAATGGTCATCGGCACGCCCTTCTGTTGCGTCTGTCGTTGAAGCAACAGGTAACGCACACCCCCTTAACAGCGCGCTAACAGATAAAATGCGCCCTATCCTTGAGGTCAGGGCCTACGCAGAAATATGATCTCGATTCGGTTGTTGCGCACGGCCATGGGGTTGTCGTCGGTAAGATTTCGGTCGGCGTGGCCTGTGACGCGTTCAAGCCGCTCGGGGTCAACTCCGTTGTTCTGCAACAGTCGACGAACGATCTGGGCCCTGGATGTCGACAGATCCCAGACCGGGTTTTGGGCGAGAACCAGTGGGGCCGATCGCACATGACCTTCAACCGCGATCGAATTGGTCACAAGGTCAGATGACCGGGCCACCAAAAGCGCAAGTGCCCGCATCATGTCGGTTGGCTTGTCGGTTTCGGGCTCGAACAAAGCTTGCGATTCGGTGTCGAACAGTTCGACAACCAGCCCTTCGTCCGTGACGCGCGTGACGATGTGCTGCAATTGCTTGCGCGAGACCATGCTTTCGCCCGTACGCCCCAGCAATTGGGCTTCGAGCGTCGAAAAATCCTCGAACGCGCCTTTTCCCCCGCCTTGCGCATCGACGCCGGTAGAGCCGCGCGCCTGTTTCGCTTCGGTCGGGTTGCGATTGCTGGCACCGGAGCCATCCATCACCAAGGTCTTTTCCGAAAACATGTTATCACCGCCAAAGGCGCCGTCACCGCCGCCGGACACCGGGTTCACCGGGATCGTGGGCGAGAAGTAATCCGCCAAACCTTTGCGTTGCTTTTCAGTCGTTGCGTTTAGCAGCCACATCAACATGAAGAAGGCCATCATGGCCGTGACAAAGTCGGCATATGCGACTTTCCATGCGCCGCCATGGTGGCCACCGCCGCCGGACACGCGCTTCTTCTTGATGATGATTGGCACCGCATTTGATTGCGCACCCATCTCCACCACCTTTTTCACCCAATGACCGGGGTAGCAGCGCCAGTCTTAAGGTGGCCTTAATACATAAAAATTTCAGGAAATGACCGGTCTACCTTGGACCCCCGACAGTGGCACGCCGTAGAATCAACGACAGGCGATTAAAGCTGTTTTCGATACCTTCCGGGTCGGATAAAGCAAAAAACCTGTCCAGTTCCTCGTGGACCCGTACCGCCTGATCCAGCAGCGGGTCCGCGCCTTCGGAATAAAGGCCTGCCTTGATCATGACCTCGGACTGCTCGTAACTGCCGACCAGCTTGCGCGTTTCTGAAATCATACGATTTTCATCATCGCTGGCGGCGCCGGGCAGACTGCGCGACACCGAGCGGCTGAGGTCTATGGCAGGGAACCTTCCACGCTCTGCAATTTCTCGGCTGAGAACGATATGCCCGTCCAGCACGCCGCGCAGAATGTCGGCTATCGGCTCGTCCATGTCCGAACCGGCGACCAGAACGCTGAAAACTGCCGTGATGTCGCCTTGATCCAAATCGCCGGGTCCCGCCCGTTCACAAAGATTGGCGATCAGGGGTGTGACCGACGGTGGGAACCCGCGCAGGGTCGGCGCCTCTCCCATTGCGACGGCAATCTCGCGGTGCGCCTCGGCGAACCGTGTTACTGAATCCGCCAGAAACAGCACGTTCAGGCCTTGGTCGCGCAGATATTCGGCCACAGACATAGCTGACCAGGCGCAACGCCGTCGGGCCAAAGCCGATTGATCCGACGTGGCAGCAACAACAACCGCACGCTTCATCCCTTCAGTTCCGAGTGTTGTGGCGACAAACTCGTTCACCTCGCGCCCGCGTTCGCCAATCAAAGCGACCACAACCGCGTCGGCGTTCATTGCGCGCGCCAGTGTTGCCAGCAGCGTCGATTTGCCGACGCCGGACCCTGCAAACAGACCAACGCGTTGTCCGCGCACGATGGGAAGCACCGTGTTCAACATCGCCAGCCCGGTTGCCAGCCGACCACCCAGTGGTTTGCGACTGACAGCTGGGGGCGGGGCCTGCATTATGTCGCGTTCCTGTAGACCGCCCAGCAGAGGTTTGCCGTCCAAAGGATTGCCGAACGGATCCACGACGCGTCCCAGCCAATACATACCGGGTGTAAACGCGCGCGAATCCTCCAGAACGACGTCATCGCCGAGGCTGACACCATCTGACGTTGCGCCCGGCAGCATATGGATTTGATCCGTGTCGACATGCAGCACCTCGCCCAGCAGAACCGGGCCAAAGCGGCGCTGCAGGGTCAGATGATCGCCGATTCGGGCGGTGTCGCTAAGACCGCCGACCATGACCACCCCGTTTGCAACACCAGTGACCTTACCCACATGGCGCTGGGCTGACAGCCGATCGAACTCATGTTTCAGAAGCATCGGGTCCAGTTCGGTCATTGCGGCGTCTCCAACTTGTGCGTCGAAAACGGTTTCTAAACGAATCGGGGTTAAGCCTTGATTGAAATTGATCGAGGGAGAAACCCCGATGTTCTCTGATTTGAACGTCTTTAAGACAGCGTACGCAATGGCAACCCATGCCGGGCAACGGCAGGCGGTCATCGCGCGCAACATGGCAAATGCCGATACACCGGGATACCAGGCCCGCGATATTCAGACCTTTCAGACCGCTTTCGAAAACACTGGTCCGCGCACTCGGATGGTTGCGACGCGCCCAGCGCATATTCAGAGTGCCGAAGCCGGGGATCAGCCATGGACCGAACGGACGTCGCGCGCGGTGGGCGATCCAAACGGTAACGGTGTTTCGCTGGAAGAAGAGATGCTGAAAGCCGTGGAGGTCAAGCGCCAACATGATCGCGCACTGGCGATCTATCGCTCTTCCATTGGCATCCTGCGAACCAGTCTCGGCAAGGCATAAGGGGCAAACGCATGAGTGATTTTTCCCATTCCTTAAGCGCCTCGGCCAGTGCGCTGCGGGCGCAGGCTGTGCGGTTGCGGCACGTGTCCGAGAATATCTCAAACGCGGACACGCCTGGCTACCGACGCAAAACAGTGCCTTTTGAAACCGTCGAAAACGCGGGTCGGGATGTCGTACAGGCCGGACGTGTCAAACTCGACCGCCGCGCCTTGAGCAGGATTTACGACCCCGGACATCCCTTGGCGGACGAGACTGGGCACTATCGCGGGTCAAACGTCGATCTGATGATCGAAATCGCCGACGCGCGCGAGGCGCAACGCAGCTATGAGGCCAACCTGAAGATGTTCGACCAGACACGACAGATGTCGTCGTCGCTAATGGATTTACTTCGCAAATAAGGACACCCAGAATGGATATCCGATCCCTGACCGCCGCACAGAACTATGCAGGTGCACGCCCGGCCACGCAGGCCGACCCCGATCACGCAGGTCTTGCACAAGGACTGCAATCCAGTTTTCGCGACTTTGCAGCAACGCTGAAACACAGCGAGCATGTGGCGCAATCTGCAATGGTCGGACAGGCCGACCCGCATGCGCTTGTCCAAGCCCTGGCCCAAACAGAGTTGGCAGTCGAAACAGCGGTGATCGTTCGCAACAAAGTCGTTGAAGCCTATCAGGAAATCCTGCGGATGCCGGTCTGATACCATGCTGAGCGAGGGTTTGTTCTATGACATCGTGCGTCAATCGCTCTGGGTCGCGGTCATCACATCGGTGCCGATTTTGGCGGTTGCGCTGATCTCGGGACTGGCCGTTGGCTTGTTTCAGGCTTTGACCTCGGTGCAGGAGATGACGCTGACCTTCGTTCCCAAACTGATCGCCATCGTCGTCGTTTACTGGATCTCGATGGGGTTCATGACCCAGACGCTGGTCACTTTCTTTACCGGAACGCTTGTTCCGCTGATCGCAGGAGGTCGTTGATGGACACTGCCTATGTCACCCTATCCCGGCAATCCGGTTTGATGAACGAGATGCGATTGGTTGCGAACAATATCGCCAACGCGAACACGACGGGATACCGCCAGCAAGGTCTGGTTTTCTCCGAGTTCATTCACGACGCGCGCGACGCGCGGTCCCTGTCCATGAGCCGGGCCGAGGTGCGCAATACGGCGCTGCACCAAGGCGTGCTGACCGAGACCGGAGGTCAGTTCGACTTTGCCATCGAAGGCGATGGGTTTTTTCTGATCGAATCGCCGGACGGCAATCGCCTGACCCGAGCGGGCAGTTTTTCACCCAACGCCGATGGCGATTTGGTGACGCCGGACGGATTCCGGGTTTTGGACAGCAATGGTGCGCCGGTCTTTGTTCCGCCCGATGCCGCAACAATTGATGTTGGCGGGGACGGAACGCTGAGCGTGGACGGGCAATTGCTTGGGCAAATTGGCGTCTTTCGCGTCGATGATCCTCAGAACCTGGAGCGGGAAGGCAGCACACTGTTCCGACCGGCCGGAGTTACTGAACCGGTCGAGAATCCGGTCGTCCTGCACCGGTTTCTGGAAGGTTCGAACGTCAACGCCATCGAACAGGTAACGCGTCTGGTTGAAATTCAACGCGCGTACGAGCTGGGGCAGAGCTTTCTGGATTCGGAAGACGAGCGTGTTCGAAGTGCGCTCAAAGCCTTGATGCGCTGAACAGAGCAAGGAGAAACGAAATGCGTGCACTCAAGATTGCGGCCACCGGTATGACGGCGCAGCAGATGCGGGTCGAGACGATCTCGAACAACCTCGCGAACATGAACACCACAGGCTACAACGCGCGCCGCGCCGAGTTTGCGGATTTGCATTATCAACAGATGGCGCGCGCGGGCACGGTGAATGCCTCCGACGGCACTGTGCTGCCCACAGGCGTTCAACTGGGGCTGGGGGTGCGTCCATCGGCAGTTACCGTGCAGCTGGAGCAGGGTGCATTGTCCCAAACCGGTGGCAATCTTGACGTGGCCATCGAAGGGCGCGGATACCTGGAAGTGACCCTGCCCAACGGTCAGTCCGCGTTTACGCGAGACGGAAGCCTGAAACGATCGGCTGAAGGGCTCATCGTGACTTCGGACGGGTTCGCCGTGGCGCCCGAAATCACGATCCCGGATGACGCCAGATCCATCTCGATCAATGCGGATGGCGAGGTCTATGCCTATTTCGACAACACCCCGGAGGGTCAGCTTTTGGGCGAGTTCACGCTGGCCAGTTTCTCCAACGCCAAAGGGTTGGAGGCGATCGGGAGCAACCTGTTCAAGGAGACCGAAGCCTCCGGCGCGCCAGTGGTCGGCGAGCCAGGTGAAGATGGCCTGGGGACCTTGCGACAGGGCTATCTGGAAGACAGCTCGGTCGACGCTGTGCGTGAAGTCACGGAATTGATCGAGGCGCAGCGCGGGTATGAAATGAACGCCAAGGTCATCTCGGCTGTTGACCAGATGATGGGCGCGACGACGCAGGTTCGGTGATGCGCGTATTGCTCATAGTGTTGGCCTTCTGGCCTCTGGCGGCTGTGGCTGAAATCATAGTGCCGACCCGTACGATCAGCGCCAAAGAGGTCATCGTCGCCGAAGACCTTGAGATCAAGGCATCGAACATGGCAGGCGCGGTTACAAGCGCTGCCGCCCTGATAGGGCAGGAGGCTCGGGTCGCGTTGTATCCCGGCCGACCAATTCGGCAAACCGATGTTGGCCCGCCTGCAATCGTCGATCGCAACGATCTGGTGACGCTGGTTTTTGGCCGTACGTTTCTATTGATCACGACTGAAGGCCGCGCTTTAGGTCGCGGCGCTGTGGGTGAACGCATTCGCGTCATGAACCTGTCGTCGCGTACAACGGTGTCCGGCGTAGTCCGTCCGGACGGAACAATTGAGGTGAATTGATGTCGCGCTTAACCAAACCCCTTCTGATGGTTGCACTGACCGTTGCGGCCTGTGGTCGGTTGGATCACTTGGGCAAACCACCAAGCCTGACGCCAACAAACGAGTCCCCGGAACACGTGGCAATGCTATGGCCCGGGCTTCCGCTGCACACTCAGCCGCAAAGAACGGTTGACCAGTCATCACTGTGGAGCGGGGGGCAGCATTCCTTGTTGGGAGATCAGAGGGCCATGAAGAAGGGTGATATCCTGACGGTCGTGATCGAACTTGACGAAAAGGCAGAGATTTCCAACGACACCAACCGCTCGCGTGCGGGCAAAGAAAGCCTGGCCGTGCCGGGCCTGTTGGGTTTCCCTCAACGTGCGACGCGAAACTGGCCCGAGGGTGCCTCGTTGGATGAGGTTGTCGAGATTGACTCGTCTTCGTCCTCCAAAGGCAAAGGGGCCGTCAAGCGGAAGGAGAAGTTGACTTTGCGTGTCGCGGCGACGGTGGTGGACGTTCTGCCCAACGGGGTTTTGTCGATTTCGGGCACGCAAGAGCTGCGGGTGAATTTTGAACTGCGCGAACTGTTGGTCTCGGGCTACGTTCGCCCCGAGGACATCTCGCGCCAGAACGAGATCACGTATGACAAGATCGCGTCGGCGCGCGTTTCCTACGGTGGTCGCGGACAAATTACTGACGTCCAGCAGCCGCGATACGGTCAGCAAGTCCTAGATACGCTTTTGCCGTTCTGAGGTGCCAAAGTGATCAGAATGCTGCTGCCGATTGTCTTTTTGCTTGTTGGTTTGGCTGGAGGTATTGGGGCCAGCCTTTTGCTGACACCGTCCACCGAAAGTACGGAACAAACGAAAGCTGAGGCCGAAACTGAATACGTCCAGGACAGCAAGTCGAAGACATCAAAAGAGGCCAAGAACAAAGGTTCCGACGCGTACGAATACCTCAAACTGACAAAGCAATTCGTGGTTCCCGTTGTCGCAGACGACGAGATTACGGCGTTGGTGACAATGTCCCTGAGCCTGGAAACCAATCCGGGGATTACAGAAGTGTTTTATGACATGGAACCCAAACTGCGGGATGGGTTCCTGCAAGTGCTGTTCGATCACGCGAACACCGGTGGGTTCGATGGCGCGTTTACGACCTCGGATAACCTTTTGACGCTGCGCAGGTCCCTGTTGGAAGTCGCTCGCAAAGAGCTGGGCCAAGATGTCTCAGCCGTATTGATCATGAGCGTCAGCCGGCAAGATACATGACGAGGCTTGTTTCGCAGCCTACTCGGCCCGTCGCCGCGCCTGGTTCAGCAATTGTGCCTTCAATTCCCCGACCGCCTGCTTTCGGCCGAAAGCTGTACGAAGGTCTTTCATCGCGTCCATTTTTTGTGCGCGCAGCCTTGCAAGTTCCAAGTTCAGTTGGCGCCGCGTGGTCGATTCCCATCGGTGCCACAAGACATCCGTTCCGGTAACGCGGTACCCTTCCGATTCAGAGCTGTCTGTTCGCGCCTCGGCAAGCTGATTGTCCAATCGGGCCAATTGCTGCAGGATCCGTGCCTCCGCTTGCAACAGGGGGCGAAGCCGCTGATTTTCTTTTTGAAAGATAGCTTCAGATACGGCGGATAAATCAGAAATTTGTGCGGGCTTCATCGAATTTGCCCCTTGGCGCGTTTTCGCATGGCCTCGGCAAATCGTATTGCAGCAGCGACTGGGTGGTAGTGTTCCTGGGCAATCTCTTGCCCGACTTTTACCGTTGCATGGATTGCGCGGGCCGTGGGCGGGTCGGAATGGATCGGAACCGCGGCGTCGGTCGCTGCAGAGCGGATCGCGGCTGCCACCTCATCCACACCCTTGGCCACGCAGACCGGAGCGGACCCCGCGGCCCGCGACCATTTCAAGGCAACCGCATAGTGCGTTGGATTGACGATGACCACGTCTGCTTTGGGCACGTCGGCCATCATCTGATTGGTGGCAATGTCCTGCGCTCTTTGCCGGCGGTGCTGTTTGACGTGCGGGTCGCCTTCGGCATCCTTGGTTTCGTCCTCCAACTCCTTGCGCGACATGCGGTTCTTGCGGATGTGTTCAGCGTGCTGCCACAGAAAATCGACCACCCCGATCGCCAGGGCGACCATGACGACGATGGATAGAAACCGGACCAGCAGGTTCATCATCAACTGGACTGATGCCCGCGCAGGGGCGGCGCTGGCGGCCAGTATCTCATCCAAATTCACGTGCAGAAACACCGCCAGGCAAGTGCTGTAGATCACCAGTTTGACAAAGCTTTTGGCGAACTCGAACAAACCGCCGCGCCCGAATTTGTTTTTGGCATTGGAAACCAGGGAAACTCGAGACAACTTGGGTCGCAGCTTGTCAGGCGCAAAAACAAGCGCGCGCTGGGCAATCAGGTTGAGCAAAACCGCTGCAGCGGGCAACAAGAACAGCATCGCAACCGGCGCGATGCCGGACTTTAGCAAACCGGCAACCGGGGCCGTCGCCGGGCCAGCCGTGATCAGGTCGGCAATCTGATCCGGTTGATCGATCAAGACGACCAACGCTGTGCCGAGATGGTCTGCGACATACTGGCCCGTGGTCAACATTGCGATCAGCAGGCCGATGTATGCGGATACAACAGACAGATCGTTGGACTTGGCAACCTCACCTTTTTCCCGAGCCTTTTGGAGCTTTTGTGGCGTCGGCTCGTAGGACTTGTCGCTGTCGTCGCTCTGCCCGCTCATGGCTGGTTGCCAAGCGGATCATGCAGGAATGCGAACAACGCGTCTGACCAAACCCCTTGGATCAGCGGCGCGCCTGCAAAAAGCAGAAACAAGCCCGCGAATGTGATCGCGGGCGCCCCGACAAAGGCGACCATCAGCTGGGGCATCGCCCGGTTGATCACGCCCAACGCCAGATTGTAGACCAACGAGGCAATGACAAAAGGTGTCGCCAGCGCGAAAGCCAACCCGAAACTGCGCGAGACCTGAGCAACGCCCCACTGCGACAGATCCGGGGCCGACAGCGGGGTATTCACAGGAAACAGAGTGTAGCTCTGGATCATGAATTGGGCCGCGCGGACATGCAGCCCAAGTAGAACCGCAAGCGTCAAACTGGCCAGGGTCAGAAAAAAACCCATCGCCGGGACAGGCTCGATAGCGGCCCCTCCCAAAATCTGTGACAGAGAGGTGGCCTGCGCGGCAATCGACCCTGCCGTTTGGATCGCCAACACAAAAAGCCGCAACCCGATCCCGAGTGCCAGCCCGATCAGAACTTCGGTCCAAACAAGCACCGTCAGGTCCAATAACCCGGACCCTGCCGGGAACTCGGGAATGGCGGGTGAGACGATCAAGGTGAACGCGACGGCTATTCCCAACTTCATTCGTACCGGGATGCTGCGTTCGCCAAATGCAGGCAGCAGCGAAACCAGAGCCGAAACGCGCAGGAACACGGCAAAGACATGCCACAGGTTGTCCCCAAATGAGGACAGAACGTCAGGCGGCAAGGCGATCATGCGGGCACGGTTCCAACAAGGGCTGGACGGGCTTCGAGACCGATCTCCTCGAACGAAAACACCGGGTTCGCGATCCCGCGCGCCTGCATGATTGTGCGCAGCAGTCGACGGCGGCGTGTCGAGGTCACAAGTGCGGGGAACAAACCATGCTCAGTCGTTTTTGAGACGGTTTGGGTCACGCCATCCGCCAGTTTGTTGAACAGATTGGGTGGCAATGCCACATCTGGCCCCGCCCCCGGCGCGTCGATCTGATAGCTTGCAAAGGTGTCTTCCCACTCGGGGGCCAGTTGGATCAGCGGGATTGAACCGTCCTCGCGTTTCATATCTGCAACCAGTTGAAACCCAAGCTGTTGGCGAACAAACTCGCAGATACCTTCGGGCTGCGTCGTGGTCAGGCGCGCCTCGGCAATGCTCTCCAGGATCAAAGCCATATTGCGAATAGAAACGCGCTCGTCCAAAAGCAGCCGCAGAACCGAATGCAGTGTGTCCATCGGCACCTTGTCGGGGATAAGGTCATCCAGCAGTTTTCGGTTAGCTTCCGCGCGAACCGGGTCGCTGAGGCGCGTCATCTCCGACAACAAACGCCGCAAGGACTTGAGCGTCAAAAGGCGCGGGAAGTTCTGCTTGATGATTTCCAGCAGATGCGTCGCAAGAATTTCGGGCGGTGTAACGATGGTGGCACCGCTAAGGGCCGCAGTCTCTTGATCCTTTGGAAGAATCCAGCGGGCGGGGGCACCGTAAACCGGTTCGGTTACGTCGGTGCCGTCCGGCAAAAGATCTGCGCCGTCCTGAACGAGCGCCAGCACCAGATCCGAATTCAGCACCCCGCGTGCCTGTTCGACGCCGTGCACCTTGATTACATAGGTTCCGGTCGGCAGATCCGCCCGGTCGGTCAGGCGAATTTCGGGCAGGATCAGGCCGAAACTGGACGCGACATAGGTCCGCATGTTGGCAATACGCGCATCCAGGCCCGTGCCGGGATTCAGAACCATGCTGACAAGATCCGCGGCAAACTCCAGATGCAGGTCGTCGAGGTCGAGAATATCGCCGATGGCCTGCGAAACCGGGGCCTCGGGTCCGACGGGCTGAGGTTGGGACGCCTCGGCTAGGGCTGATTGGGACTTGAAAACGGTATAAGCTGCAAACCCCAATACGCCTGCTCCGAGGATGAAGGGCAGGAACGGAAGGCCGGGAACCAACGCGAATAGCACCATCAATACGGCGACGGTTCCCAGGGCGGCCGGATGCCGCCCCAGCTGAGAAAAAATCGCGTTGTCCGTGGCGCCTTGTGTGCCACCGCGGGCCAGCAACAGGGCGGACGCGATGGATATGATCACCGCAGGTATCTGCGATACCAGCCCATCGCCAACAGTGAGTATTGCGTAGGTTTCAAAAGCGGCAGCAACCGGCATTCCGTGGACGATCACGCCCATTACCAGACCCATGACAAGGTTCAACAACGTGATAAGCAGGCCAGCAATAGCGTCACCCTTGACGAACTTCGATGCGCCATCGAGCGAGCCGAAAAACGTTGTCTCCTGCTGCTCTCTCTCACGTCTTTCTTTGGCTTGCTGGTGGTCGATAGCCCCGGCGGACATGTCACTGTCGATGGCCAATTGCTTGCCCGGCATTCCGTCCAATGCAAAACGCGCACCCACTTCCGCCATGCGGGCCGCGCCTTTGGTGATGACCATGAAATTCACGATCAGCAGCACACCAAAAACCACGAGCCCCAGAAATATGCTGCCGCTCATGACGAATTGTGCGAACCCCTCGATCACATCGCCTGCAGCGTTTGTGCCGGTGTGCCCCTGACCGATGATCAGCTTTGTCGATGAAACGTTCAGCGACAGCCTCAGCATGAGCGATGCCAGAAGAATCGTGGGGAAGGATGAGAAATCCAGCGGACGCTCGATGAAAAGTGTGAGCGTGAAGATCAGGATTGCCAATGCGAAGGATGCGGCCAATCCGACATCCAAGACCCAGGCCGGCATTGGAAGGATCATCATGACAATCACCGTCATGAGTGCCAAGGCCAGTAGGACAGTCGGAGAGAACAGGGCGCGAATGTCGATCCGAGGCATGGCTTTCCCCTAGTTGAACGCGATAAATGCCACATCGGCGTCGGATGCGGGCATCAAGGACCCCAGAACGCCTGGTCGTTCGTCGCCGTGCGCGCGCGGGATCAGAGGTCCGTTTGCGCTGGCGAAGGGATTAACCGGTCTGTCTTGGTTTGGTTCACCGAGGTCCGCCAGTACGGCCTGAAACCGTTCTTGATAAGCGTGCGCCAGGTCCGGTGTCCGCGAGTGATAGGCGCCTGCCGCGGCTTGCCACGAGCCAAGCTCAGCGTGCAGTTTTCTCAGAAAACCTGCTGCATAACGGGCATTTTCATCCGGGTCGAACATGGCATCAATCGACCGGAAGGCTTTGCCATGCCACCGGTAGTTGATCTGGAAGCATCCAATGTCGAAACTGCGACGGCCCGCCTTGAAGATATTGAAAACATAGGATTTCGCCTCACGCTCGGTGGCAAACCAATACCCTTGCCCTTCAACGTTGATGGTCCATGGCCAGGGCTCGATCCGTCCTTTGTGGCGGCGACCGGTTTCCACCCGTGAAATCGCCTTCAGCACATTAATTGGAACGTCTTCGCTTTGCGCGGCTCGCTGGGCCGCCCGGTCGCATGCGTTCGTGAAACCAGCCATGGCTTCGGTCGCAAGTACAGATGCGAAAATGAGGAAAACTGCAATTGTCGGTTGGGGCATTCTGCCTGTTCGCGATTCTGTTCGATCGCGGGCACGCTAGCAGGTTGCAAGTTTACAGAGCGTTATCGACTATTCAATTTCGATCAATTCGCCGGCCGAAAACCACACTGGTATTGGTTCGCAAAACGCCGGGAACCTTCGCCAGCTCGTCCACCAGAATATCCAGATCCTCTATCCTTGGCGCTTCGGCGGACAACAGCAGATCGAACTCGCCATTGATCGAGAGGCAGAGTTTGACTTCGGGATACGCTTCCAGGCGTTTGATGATGCGGGTCGTTTCCTTTTGCTGGACCTCCAGCAAAACTATGACCTGAACCTTGGGCGCGTCTTCTGCGTGATGCAGGATGACAGAATAACCGGTAATGACACCGCGTTCCTGCATTCGATTGATGCGTTCGTGGACCGTTGTGCGCGCCACGCCCAGTTTCGCGGCAATGCGCGAGGTCGAATCCCGGGCATTGTGTTGAAGGGCGGCGATAATGCGACGGTCAAGCTGGTCCATGGTTCTATTGGTCTAGTGCAGAAGGCGACCCAATCTCAAGTCGTGTCGGTCTGGACGACCGCCTGGCCTTCACGCGGCCATAACACAAAGGCCAGACCAAGGCCGAAAACAGCCGCAGTCGCCATATAGGACAAGGCCGCTGTTGCACCGAGCCGTGTCATCAGCCAACCAGCCAGCGGATAGAGAAACAGCCAGCACGCATGAGACAGCGTGAACTGCGCGGCAAACACCGCCGGGCGATCCTCGGGCCGTGCCGAGCGGGTCAGCAATCGCCCGGATGGGGTCAGGGTCGCTGAATAGCCAAAACCGACGCAGGCCCAGAAGCAGGTCAAAAGACCCAGCGACAAAGGGGCAAATCCCGACAATATGGCCAGAATCGCCATGGCTGATGTGCCCATAAAGGCCCCGCTCAGCATGACCGTTCGGTCCGCAAAACGGTTCAGAATTGACGGTAACAGAAACGCGGCGACCATTGATCCGCCACCAAATCCGCCCAACGCAATCGCAACCGCATTCTCAGGAAGGCCGAGGTCCGCGCGGACGATGACCACAGTGTTTACGATGACCATCGAGCTGAGCGCAGCGGCATTCCAACTCAGAGCCAGCAGCCCGCGCAGGCGTGGGGTTCTCAGATAGATTCTGATGCCACGAGTCGTGCGATCATAGATGCCGCGGCGACCAGATGGTTTTGGAGAGGGCAAAACCACCGAAACAACCAGCAACGCTGACGCCATGAAGCCAAGGCTTGTGCCCCAAAACAGGGTGTCGAAAGTTATGAAGGTCAGCAATAGCGCCGCCAGCATCGGGCTGAGCAGGCTTTCCATGTCAACGGCGAGGCGCGACAAGGACAGGGCGTTCGTATAGTCTTTTTCGTCGGTCAGAACGTCCGGGATTGTCGCCTGAAAGGCAGGGGTAAACCCGGCCGAGGCGGATTGAAGGACGAAAATCAGCACGTAGACCTGCCAAACTTCGGTGACGAAAGGCAGGCCGATGGCGACAGTTGCGCGAACAAGATCCAGAACCACCAGCATCCTGCGGCGATCAACCTGCTCGGCGAATGCCGCGGCCAAAGGCGCAACGACGACATAGGCCACCATCTTGATGGTCAGTGCCGCACCCAAGACCAACCCGGCCTCGTCCCCGGCCAGATCGTAGGCCAGTAGGCCAAGCGCGATTGTCGCCAAACCGGTTCCGGTCAGCGCGACGATCTGCGCTGCGAACAGATGACGGTAGACCCGGTTTCGAAGGACACCCAGCATTTTCTAGAGGTACTTGGTTATGGTTTTGAAGTCTTCGACATTGGACTGTGCGCTGTTCTGATCCGCGGATAGGCAATGGTCGATGTGATCGTGGATCAGAACCCGTTTTGCGTTGGTGATCGCCTTTTCCACGGCAAACAATTGCTGCGCAATATCTGCGCAGGGGGCGTGGTCATCCATCATGGCAATTACCTTGGCAAGATGCCCGTGCGCCCGCTTCAGCCGCGCCTTTATGTCGGGGTGGGATTCGTGCATGTGATTGGACATGATGTATCCCTATCCCCCCCATGAGGATAAAGTCAACACATCGACCCCGTACATTGGGCTCTCGAACCGAGAGCGTTGAGTTTGCCTGACAAACCTCCTATCTCGGGGACGATACGAGACAAAGGAACACCGCGTGGCGAACCACTTGTACAAAAACGACCTGCCGGATGGGTTGGACCTGGGCCCCGTTGTGGCCATTGATTGCGAAACAATGGGCCTGAACCCCCATCGCGACCGCCTGTGCGTAATCCAAATGTCAGGTGGCGACGGCAACAGCCATATCATTCAGGTCGAACAGGGCCAGACAGAGGCCCCGAACCTGTGCGCTATGCTGGAAAACCCGGACATTCTGAAACTGTTCCATTTCGGGCGGTTCGATATTGCAGCCATGTACCATACATTTGGCGCACTGGCCGCACCTGTGTACTGCACCAAGATCGCCAGCCGCCTTGTGCGCACCTACACGGATCGCCACGGGTTGAAAAACCTGTGTCAGGAGCTGATCGGCGTCGATATCTCAAAACAACAGCAGATGAGCGACTGGGGCGCGGAAACGCTGACCGAGGCACAACTGGAGTATGCCGCGTCAGACGTTCTTTATCTGCACCAGTTGCGCGACGCGTTGGATGGCCGTTTGTTGCGCGAAGGGCGGACCGAGATGGCCCAGGCCTGTTTTGATTTTCTGCCGATGCGTGCGAAACTCGATCTCGCAGGCTGGCCCGAAACGGATATCTTTGCGCACTCATGACCGATAACGAGTCCTTTCTTGAAACCGCGCGACAGGTCGTGACGGACGAGGCACGGGCGTTGGACGTTCTGTCAGAAGGTCTGAATGATGACTTCGCCGAAGCGGTGCAGTTGATTCTGAACGCCACGGGTCGGATCATTGTCAGCGGCATCGGCAAGTCAGGCCATATCGGGCACAAGATTGCAGCAACTCTGGCCAGCACAGGTACGCCAGCCTATTTCGTCCACCCCGCCGAGGCCAGCCACGGCGATTTGGGTATGGTGTCGAAAGGTGATGTGGTTCTTGCAATTTCGAACTCGGGCGAGGCGCCGGAGTTGGCAAACCTTCTGACATTTACCCGGCGCTTTGGTATTCCGTTGATCGGACTTTCCAGCAAACCGGAAAGCACGTTGATGAAGCAAGCGGATGTGCACCTTCTGATCCCGTCTTTGGGCGAGGCCTGCGGCTTTGGCATGGTCCCCTCAATTTCGACGACGCTGACGCTGGCGATGGGGGACGCGCTGGCCATCGCCCTGATGAAATACAGGGATTTCCGGCCCGAACACTTTCGTGATTTCCATCCGGGCGGCAAACTGGGTGCGCAGCTGAGCAAGGTCAGCGACCTGATGCATACGGATACGCCGATTGTCGCCTCGGGCACAGCGATGAGCGAAGCACTGCTTGTGATGAGCCAAAAGGGCTTTGGCGTTGTCGGCGTTGTCGATGCGGACAGCCGCCTTCTTGGGATTGTGACAGACGGGGACCTGCGGCGACATATGAAAGGTCTGCTGGAACTGACCGTCGATGAGGTCATGACGGCGAACCCACGCACCATCGGGCCGGATGAACTGGCCGAAAGTGCGGTGGCGTTGATGACGATGCAAAAGCCCAAGATCACCTGTCTGTTTGTTGTCGACCCGCAAACCGAAGGCCGCGCACAAGGCATCCTGCACATTCATGACTGTTTGCGTGTCGGGCTGGGCTAAGGAGGCTTGTGGTGGATCGCTATTCCCAAATGGTACAGTTCTTCAAAGTGCTGTTGCCGTTGGCGGCGATCTTTCTGTTGGCGACCGTTTTCCTGCTGTCGCGCAGTATCGAAACCAACGGAACCGGGCCTTTCAGTGACGACGCCATCGACCAACGGATGTCGGACCAGGTGGTCACCTTGCCGGACTACAAGGGCGTGACGCGCAAAGGCGAAGAAGTTCGGATCGAAGCGCGCCAAGCCAGACAGGGCCAACCCGGCGACGATCCGACCGCGTCCGAAATTCATGGGCAATATGACCTGAGCAACGGGCGCGAGATAACGATGGTGTCCAACGAAGGCACGATCCGCCCCGACAAGGGCACAGCCACTTTTGTGGGTGACGTCGTGATTACCACAGCGGATGGTATCCAGGTGACCACTGACCTGTTGAACACATCACTGGACGAAATTCGCGGGAATACGCCGGGACAGGTTGATGGAACCGGCCCGATCGGTGACTTTACGGCAGGGCGCATGACGTTTGGAACGGAAAAAAAGGACGGACCTGTCCATATTCTTTTTACAGATGGCGTGAAGCTGATATACGAGCCACAAAAAGCCGAAAGATAACCTGTGTTTGATTTACGCGTAGTCTCTGTTTCCCTTGTCGTGACGTTAGGTGGTTTGCCGGCGTGGGCACAGGAGGCACAGGTCGCTTTCGGATCTCCGAACGCAGACCCGACCTTACCGGTCGAGGTTACGTCCGAAACGCTGAATGTGAATCAGGAAAACGGGTCGGCAGAGTTTCTGGGAAACGTTATCGTCATTCAGGGCGAAATGCGCCTGACCGCCGAACGCGTTCTGGTCATCTACAACGAAGCGCAATCCGCCATCGAACGGATGGAAGCCACGGAAAATGTGGTTCTTGTCAGCCCGCCGGACGCGGCTGAAGGGGATTGGGCGGAATACACCATCGACTCAGGCGTGATCGAAATGAAGGGCAACGTGCTGCTGACGCAGGGGCCAAGTGTCATCAGCGGCGACGAGATGATTGCAAATCTGAACACAGGGCTGGCCACGATGACGGGCCGGGTCAAAACCATCCTGCAGCCGAGTGGAAACTGATGAACAGCCCTAAGTTGTCCGTTGCCGAGGGCTCTTCCGGTCTGAAGATCGAAAAGCTGCGCAAGTCTTATCGAAAAAAGACGGTGATCCGGGATGTGTCCATGACACTGAACCGGTCCGAAGTTGTCGCGTTGCTGGGGCCAAACGGGTCTGGCAAGACAACAACCTTTTATTCGGTGGCCGGGCTGGTGTTTCCCGAGGCCGGCACCGTCACGATTGATGGCCAAAATGTCACGACCTTGCCGATGTACCGACGCGCACGGCTGGGGATCGGGTATCTTCCGCAGGAAATGTCGATTTTTCGGGGCATGAGCGTCGAGGACAACATCTCGGCCGTTCTCGACATCACCGTTGAACATGCTCATCGCCGAAAAGAGCGTTTGGAAGAACTGCTTTCGGACTTCTCGATTGAACATCTGCGGCGTGCGCCGGCGCTTGCGCTATCCGGCGGTGAGCGTCGCCGGGTCGAGATTGCCCGTTGTTTGGCGGCCGATCCAAAGTACCTGCTGCTGGATGAGCCCTTTGCTGGCGTTGACCCCATCAGCGTGGGCGATATCCGCCATCTGGTCGCTGATCTGAAGAAACGCGGCATCGGCGTTTTGATCACGGATCATAACGTTCGGGAAACGCTGGAGATCGTGGACCGAGCCTACATCCTTCATGACGGGCAGGTGCTGATGTCCGGCACGCCAGACGAAGTTGTCGAGAATGAAAACGTCCGACGCGTCTACTTGGGTGAAAACTTCCGAATTTCATGATGTTGCGTGAAAAAAGCACCGGAAGGTGATCAGAAATCGCGTATATACACGCCTGTTTTGATTGACTCTTCCTTCGTCTCTTGCCTCAATTGGTTTATGGCATTTATTCGGTTCCAGACTGGATCTCGGTCTCCCTTCGTCGAAGGGCCGGGCCAGCGGCAACCGCAGAAAATGCCGATACCCCCCACCCGATAAAAACAAGTTCGTTGCGTTACGTTACGTCAGAATGGGTGTGAATTGCGAAGGAGATCACATGCGTTACCAAATTAGCGGAAAACAGATCGACATCGGTGCGGCCCTGCAAACTCATGTGCAGACCGAACTGGGCGAGGTTGTGGGCAAATATGCCCAGCGACCAACCGACGCCAACGTCGTCTTTTCCCGTTCAGCGCATGAATATGTATGCGAAACGACAGTACATTTATCCACCGGCCTGACGGCGCAGGCCAAGGCCCATGCAACCGAGATTTACGCAGCGTTCGAGGCGTGCTGCGACAAGATGGAGACCCAGCTTCGCCGCTATAAACGTCGCCTCAAGGACCATCACAAGGATCGGTCTGAACCGGTTGAACTCTTTGGCGCGTCCTCCTATATCCTCGCTTCTGACGAATCGGAGACGGCCGCGGAGCCAGAATCGCTGCAGCCCATGATTGTGGCTGAGATGGAAACCAAGATCCCATCGCTGAGTGTAGGTGAGGCCGTAATGCAGATGGAACTCGCCGGTGCACCGGTGCTGGTGTTCCGCAATGAGAACAAGGACGGGTTGAACGTCGTGTATCGCCGGGATGACGGCAACATCGGCTGGATCGATCCGTAACAGGCAAGGATAGTGAGGTGCCCCCTGCTCGCACAGGGGGTCGCCATGGAGCATGATCATGGAGCTTTCGAGCATTCTGAAGCCCGAAGCAGTACGCGTGTTGTCGTCTGCTTCCAGTAAGAAGCGACTGTTTCAGGAAATCGGCGACGTTGCCGCCGGCACGCTTGGGCTGGACGCGCAGGCAATTGTCGAGAATTTGCTGGAACGTGAGAGTCTGGGACCGACAGGTGTTGGCCATGGGGTCGCTTTGCCTCATGCCCGTCTGACCGAAATCGAGGCGGTCGCTGGTGTTTTTGTTTTGCTGGAAAAGCCGATCGATTTTGGCTCGGTCGATCGTCAGCCCGTCGATTTGGCCTTTTCGTTGTTCGCGCCGGAAGAAGCGGGCGTTGAGCATCTGAAGGCGCTTGCCCTGGTATCACGAACGCTGCGAGAGCCGACGGTCTGTGCCAAACTTCGGGCCAATCCCGATCCGGTCAAACTATACGCCATCCTGACCGAAGCGCAGTCGATGCAGGCCGCCTAAGGCAAAAGCGTGCGCCCAAAGCTCGGGCGGTGCTTGAGCAACGCAAGTGTGGAAGCGCTGGCCTCGCCGAAATTTTGACTGCGAAGCAGACGAAGAATCCGCTGACTGGCCTTGGGGCGACTGAGCGTCGGCGCCATGTGTTTCGCGTTGTTTTGCGGCAAAGTTGTATTAATCGTTGTGCGTTTGACGGTCCGGTGCCTTTCAAATCCAGCGTCGATGTGCGTCGCATCCGATCTTGTGGTATGAGTTCGATTGATTATCGAATGAATTCATGAGGATTGTTGTGGCCGAACGCCGAGTAGATCTGCGCTATTTCGCCATTGCCTTCGTTCCAATTACTATTTTCAGCCTGAATGCGGTCATTACCGGTCACTTGATTGCAGCGGATTTGAACGTGCCGGTCGACATTCTGCAGACGGATCGCCCCTGGCTGGAGGCCGTTGGGCGATATCGGTTCCTCGCTGCGACGTGGTTTTTCGTAGCGCTGGCGGTGTTACCGGTCGCCTTGCTTGCACGCAACCTTTCGCGCCCGATGGCCCGCGAAACGCGGATGGTGTCAATCGCCACGGTGATCGTGATCTCGCTGCTGGCGCTCACGCCCGTGCTGCAACAAAACGCGGATCCCGAAGCAACCCGTATCTACCACCGGCTTGGCGCTGATGTGTTTGAGGCTGCCCTGTCCATGGGCACGCTACCGGGATGCGCCGGGCCGGAACGTATTTGGTTGATGGGCGCATGTGGAGATGTGCCTGTTGTAACCCTGTTCCACCGCACTTTGGACATCGTGACCGTCGTCGCCGGGCTTGCTGTGGGTGCTTTGATTGTCGGAATGATCTTGTGTCTCGAGGCGCGGGACAGCGAAGATGTCGAGGACGTGGCCGCCCAGCTGGCCAGGAACTTCCAGCAGATGCGGCAGCAGCTTTATCTGTCCAGCCTGATACTCACCTTTGGGATGTTCTTCGCCACCAGTTGGATGCACTGGCCGTTGCCTTTGATCACGGAAACGGAAAAACCGGCTTACAGCGCTCTTGTGCTGGCCTCGGCGTTATTCACTGGCACCTATTTCAGCTTGCTGCTGCTTAGTTTTTACCTGCCCGTCGCCCTGATCCTGGATGGTCGGGTCAAACAACTTGCGGATGCTGCCGCCCGAGCCCCGCAATCCGGCGAAGCGCTGGACATCAACGATTGGAAAACGTCACATGGGCTGAAAGAGGGGGCCAGCGATTACATCCGCGCGGGATTTGCACTGACCGCGCCGATCCTGGCGGCGTTCACGGGCGGTATATCACCGATCGCGTTCTAACCGCCGCTTCCCATTTCCAGGGTCCACCAGATTTTCCCGCCACCTTCCTGATGCCAGGCGAAACCCATTTGCGTGGCTTTGGGGTCCATGATGACCGCCCGCGGACCGGGCTCTTGCATCCACGCGGCGAGAGTTTCCGTCTCCGTCTCGTACGTCTCGGAAATCGCTTCGCCCAGGAATGTGCCAAAGTACCCCGCCCGTGATGCGCGGTCGATCGGTGAAGAGCCGTCCGAGCCGAAGTGCCACGGGCGATTCTGGCGCGCCATGTCCTTTGAGTGCGTCGCGGCTGCGGCGTTCAGGCTCGAGTTCAGTTGAACGGGTTGCAGCCCTTGTGCCTGTCGCAGCGCGTTTACCGAATCCAGCATGCGGAACTGCAGCTTTTCCGGGTTCCCCCGAATCTTGTAGACCGTCGGTAAGGGCCTGCCGTCCGCACCGATGGCAGTCGTGCCCGAATCGGTACAGGCCGCCAATGCGACCAAACAAATCACAAGAAAGGAAAGAATACGCGTCATGATGGGCCCGGTTTTTGTGTCGAACACGGAAATAGCCTGCCTGAAGCCTTGGGGCAAATGCACAATGCCATTGGCCTGCATGATTCTGCCGGTTTGATTTGCGACTGAAGCATTCTGGCCATAGAATGCGTCAGATTTTCTGCATTCCTGTACAGAAGGGCCGCCATCATGGTCAAAAAGAACATTTCAAAAACCTCGCGCCGCGCCTTCATCGCCGGTGCCGCTGCCGGCATCGCGTCGCCTGCGATTGCGCAGTATATTCCCGGCGATCCTTTGCGTCCGGCGCCCGAGCCGGAACCGTCCGTCCGTCGAAACGTATCGGGTTTCCGGGCGTTGGACTGGCAACCCTATTTTTCCAACACCAATAACGGCGCGATTCTGGTCGACACGGTCTCACGCGCCTTGCACTACTGGTCGGATGATCAGACCGTCTACAAACTATACCCTTCCTCCGTACCGCTGACCGAGGAATTGACCCGGCGCGGGCGTACCAGCGTAATCCGGAAAGTCGAAGGCCCCAGCTGGTCACCCACACCTTCGATGAAAAAGCGCAACCCGGAATGGCCGGATTATATCCCGCCGGGTCCCGATAACCCGTTGGGAACGCACGCTTTGTACCTGAGCTGGAAATATTACCGCATTCACGGTACACACGACACGCGTAAAATCGGACGACGCTCGTCGAATGGTTGTATCGGCCTGTTCAACGAGGACATCGCCGAGCTGTTTGGAATGGCGAAGGTTGGCACGCAAGTGTTGCTAATTTGACGACATTTTGGCGCACGAACCCGCTTGTCTGGTAAGTTGCAATTGCAATCCATCTGCATTGCTGATTAGAAAAAACCACGAGGTAAGTCTTGGATGCGCGGTCCAGATCAATGGATTCGCGCAAATTCTGGAGGTTAATTATGAAGAAACTCGTTCTCGCTGCTGCACTGACCGCTGCTGCTTCGACCGCATATGCCGGTAACCTGGAAGAGCCGGTTGTTGAAGCACCTGTAGTTGTCGAAGAAACCCAGGGTTCGTCGCAGGGCATCATCCTGCCTCTGATCCTGCTGGTTGTTGTTGCCGCAGCGGTTGCAGCAAGCTAAGTCGACGAGACTCATCAATCTAAAAGGCGGTGGAGTATTCCACCGCCTTTTTTCGTTGTCAGATCATCAGTGTCAGACCATCAGTCCAGCCAACCGCGCAGATTGTCCTGGATCACCTTGCTCAGGGCCCTAATGTGCGTGTCATCGTCGTTGAGGCAGGGAATGTAGGTGAATTGTTCGCCACCGGCCTCTTCAAAGCTTTCCTTGATCTCTTCGTTAATCTCTTCCAGCGTTTCGATGCAGTCGGCGGAAAAGGCGGGCGCAATTACGGCGATTTTCTTTTTGCCCTGCCGTGCCAGATCTGCAACGTGATCAACTGTGTAGGGTTTCAACCACTCTTCGGGACCAAAGCGGGACTGGAACGTTGAAATCAACTGGTCGTCCGACCAACCCAGGCGCTCTTTCAGCAGTCTTGAGGTTTTGACGCACTGACAGTGATAGGGATCGCCTTGCTGTAGGTAGCGTTCGGGCATGCCGTGGTACGAGCACACCAGAATGTCCGGCTTGGTTTCCATTGCCGCATAGGCGTTTTCCACGGATACAGCCAACGCATCTATGTAGGCGGGTTCGTCGTAGTAGGATGGGACCGTGCGGCTGGCCGGTTGCCAGGTTTCTTCCATCAATGCGCGAAAGAACTGGTCGTTTGCCGTCGCGGTCGTTGCTCCGGCGTAGTGCGGGTAAAGCGGGAAAAACAGAATACGATCGCATCCTTCGGACACCATCTGCCGCATCTTGGACTTGGTCGACGGGTTTCCGTAGCGCATGCAGAAGTCGACCATCACCTGATCGCCATATCTATCCTGCATGGCTTGCTTAATTTTGGCGGTCTGGTCCTTTGTGATCGTCATAAGCGGGCTTTCGCCCTTATCGTGGTTCCAGATCGATTTATATGCTTCACCGGAGCTGAAAGGGCGCTTGGACAGAATGATACCTTGCAAGATCGGCTGCCATTTCCATGCAGGGTAATCAATGACCCGGCGGTCCGACAGGAACTCGTTCAGGTACCGCCTCATCGGCCAATACGTGTAGTCGTCCGGCGTGCCCAGATTGGCCAGCAGAACGCCAACACGGCCCATTTTGACCTTCGGGTGATCCGCGGGTGCATGCGCGGGGCGAGTGGCATCAAACATCTGAGGCTTCCTGATTTGGTGTTCCGGCCTGAGATAAAGGGAAAAACCCGGTCGTCAATCAGGCAGTTTGCGTTCTTCTGTCCTTAGTGCCTCGGCCAAACGTGTTTTGGCTGATCCGGGGCGCAGGGGTTTGGGCTGGCTGTCATCCGGCGACCACGCCGTCAGGCAGATCAATTCAAAGGTGGCCTTCAAACGACCCGACGGACTAGAGAAATGCTTTGCATAGAGCTTTTGGGCGGCATCAAACACTGCACGGCGCGTCGGATTCTTCAGCCGCTCCGTAAGGGCATTGGTTTCGCCCATCGCCCGCAAATCCTGCATCAGGTGATAGATGTCCCGGTATTCCGCCTGCAACGGCAAACTGTCTGCCACAGGCAGTGTCAACCCGGCCCTTTGAAGAAGACTGCCCAAATCGCGCAGTTCCGGCATCGGAATCACACGGGGGCTGAGGCCCTGAGTCACAGCAATTTCCGACTGTCCCAATGCGGCACGCAATTCTGTCAGGGTCTCTCCGCCCAGGCAAATGGCCAGCAACAGCCCGTCGGGCCGCAAGGCTCGGCGGCACTGAATCAACTGTCCGACCGGGTCATTGGCCCAGTGAAGCGCCATCGCGTGAATTACCAGATCATGCGCCTCGGGCGCCAGCGCCAGAACCTCATCATCGGCCACAATTTTCGCATTTGGCAGGCGATTGGCCCACACGGATGCAAACGGGGTAACGATCGCCGGGTCTGTAAAGGTTCTATTAACCATCGAGAGGCGATCCTGAACCTCGTCCACGGAGGCGTGGTGCAGGAACAAAGCGTCATCTCGCGCGCGGGCGCGGTGCAGGGCAAGAGCCCGCCGGTCGAACAATGAGGGTGTGTTGGACTCTGGCAGTTTCATAAAGCGCAGGTATCGCATCCGGCGGAGGATTCAAACCGTTGTCGAGTTGGTTTACCCGCCACGCTGCATGGGATGCGGCGTCCTTACCGAAGCGGATTTCGGTCTTTGTGGTGCGTGTTGGCGTGATACGCCGTTTATCGGCGGTGCAGTCTGTGAAAGCTGCGGTGTCCCTGTGCCGGGGGCAACAGACGGGTTTCGCATCGAGTGCGACGATTGCCTGACGTCACCGCGCCCTTGGAGCGATGGGCGCGCTGCGCTGATGTACCAGGGCAAGGCTCGATCATTGGTCTTGGCGCTAAAACACGGCGACCGCCCCGAACTGGCACGTCCTGCCGCGGGTTGGATGGCCCGGGCGGGACGTGACCTGGTAAAGTCGAACATGCTGATCGCGCCGGTTCCGCTGCATTGGACGCGTCTGATCAAACGGCGATACAACCAGTCAGCCCTTTTGGCACAGCATCTGGGCCGCGAGGTTGGCCTTGAATGTTGCCCGGATCTGCTGATCCGAAACCGACGCACGCCGGTTCTGGACGGGAAAACAGCCCGGGAACGGGACGAGACGCTGATGGGTGCTATCGATGTCCACCCCCGGCGATCTGAACGTCTGCGCGGGCGCGACGTGTTGTTGATCGACGATGTAATGACGTCAGGGGCGACCCTATCGGCCTGTGCCCGCGCTTGCCTTGCATCAGGGGCAAATCATATTTTCGTGTTGGTACTGGCGCGCGTTGCCAAGGATGCCTAATTCGCCCAAGATTGCGCGAAACCCGAAGGAACGGAATATGAAACCGGTTGAAATCTATACCTCGCCCTTGTGCGGCTACTGCCACGCAGCCAAGCGCCTGCTGAAACAGAAAGGCGTCGAATTTCAAGAGGTCGATGTGCTGATGCATCCCAAACGCAAGCCCGAGATGATCAAGCGAGCCGGCGGAAAGCGCACCGTTCCGCAGATTTTCATTGGCACACAGCATGTGGGCGGATGCGACGACCTTTATGAACTGGATCGTCAGGGCAAGCTGGATCAACTGCTGGCGGCTTGATGAAGACCGCGCTTCTACAAATCACATCTTCGGATGATCCGGTCAGCAACCTCGAAATGCTGCGATCCATGATGATTGATGCCGCCGGTCAGGGGGCTAAGTTCATCCTGACGCCGGAAGTCTCGAACTGTGTCTCGACCAGTAACACGCGGCAGCGCGAGGTTTTGCAGCATGAAGAAGATGACCAGACCCTGACCGGCCTGCAAGAGCAGGCCGCTGCATTGGGTGTCTGGTTGCTGATCGGGTCGCTGGCGATCAGGACCCACGACTCGGACGGGAGATTTGCCAATCGGTCGTTCATGATTGACCCACAAGGTCAGATCGTGGCGCGATATGACAAGATCCACATGTTTGACGTGCAGGTCACCGAGACTGAGACGTTCCACGAATCAAAAAACTACCGTCCCGGAACGAAGGCAGTCATCGCAGAAACCGATTTCGGAAAAGTCGGTCTGACAATCTGCTATGACATCCGCTTTCCGCATCTTTATGCCACGCTGGCGCAGGCCGGCGCGCGCATTCTGACGGTGCCCGCCGCGTTTTCCCCGGTCACCGGGGCGGCGCACTGGGAATCGTTGCTGCGCGCCCGCGCCATTGAAACCGGTTGTTGGGTGCTGGCCCCGGCGCAAACGGGCGAGCATCCGAAAACGCGCGGAAAAACCCGTTACACCCATGGCCACAGCATGGTCGTGGCCCCATGGGGAGAGGTGCTGATCGACGCAGGGACCGATCCGGGCATTCACATTTTCGATTTGGATGATAGTTCTGTGACAGAGGCACGCCGCCGCGTGCCCTCTTTGTCTCACGTGCGGCCCTTCGACGGGCCCTGATCCAGAACCGGACCATGACTGACGAACATAATGCCCTGGCGGTCACGCTGTTCAGCGAGATTTTGACTGCAGATCAATTGTTGCGCAATCGGCTGAGCCGGGTGCTGCCCAAGGGCATGGAAATCTCGCATTTCTCGGTTCTGAATCATCTGGTCTTTGTCGGGGATGAGCGCAGCCCGGCCCAGTTGGCCAATACGTTTCACGTCACCCGTGGCGCGATGACGAACACGCTCGCCAAGCTGGAATGGGCCGGCTATATCCACATCCGCCCCGACTGGGACGACGCCCGCCGCAAGATGGTCGCGATCAGCCCCGCAGGCCGCCGCGCGCGGGATCAGGCGATTTCTTCGATTGCGCCCCTGATCAATCGGGTCGTAGGGGAATTGGGGTTGGAGCGTGTCCGCAGCACCCTGCCCGTGCTGCGGGATTTGCGGTTGCAGTTGGAGGGTGAGTGAGTCAACCACAACTGTTCCAAAATTTCAAAGTTCTTAAAACCAAACGGATGCACGACAGGTCAATCCTCCCTAGATTGCAGTAGGATGCGATTGACAAATGCGCAGTTGTTAGTCTCGGACTTTACCATGCAGTTCAGCTTGGCCGCTTCCGAGCCTGAGATTTCTTCGCTGTCACGCAAAACGGCGAATTCACTCTCTGCGGAGCCGTCCTGAAGGACGCGAACATGAAATACCCAACGTGTGTTTTCGGCGTCGTATTCCTGCATTTCATAGCTAGCGTTGCCACAAATCCGTATGAGAGATGCATCCTTGCAATTGCCTTCCACACATAATGAAATTTTGCGCTGAGCATTCGCAAAGGTCGGATTACCCAAGTCAATGCATGCTGCATTTGCTGGTAGCGAAAACGCAAACATCGACATTGATATAGCAATTCATGTGCGTTTCAATGCGGGCGATAGCAATGTGCTTACTCGTGCTTACACCAATAGGAGCTTATGCCTGAGGTTGGTTACGGTAAACACCGATTCTACCCCGGCTTCACACTCGCCGTCACGTAATTCACGCTCAGATCCCGGTCCGAGATCGACCAGCTCCACAGGATCGGGTTAAAGACAAAGCCCTTGCGGTCCACCGGCTCGAGCCCAGCCTGCCGCAACAGGTCGAACAACTCATCCGGGGTGATGAACTTGTTCCACTCATGTGTGCCGCGGGGTAGCCAGCGCATCACAACCTCGGCCCCGAAAATGGCCATGGCGTAGGATTTCGGGTTGCGGTTGATGGTCGAACAAACCTGCAACCCGCCGGGTTTCAACAACTGCTGTGTTGCGGTCAGATAGCCAAGCGGGTCCGCCACGTGTTCAACGACTTCCATGTTCAGAACCACGTCGAACTGTTCACCGGCGGCGGCCATATCCTCGGCAGTGGTGTGGCGATAGTCGATCTCAAGCCCGGATTGCTCGGCATGAATACGTGCGACCGGCAGGTTACGCTCTGCCGCGTCCGCGCCGACCACTTCGGCGCCAAGGCGGGCCATGGGCTCGCTCAGCAATCCACCACCGCAGCCAATATCCAGCAGGCGCAGGCCTGCGAAGGGTTTGGGTGACGCGAGGTTGCGATCGAATTCGCCCGCAATCTGCTGTGTGATATAGTCCAGACGACACGGATTCAGCATGTGCAGGGGTTTGAATTTTCCATGGGGATCCCACCATTCCGCAGCCATCGCCTCGAATTTTGCGATCTCGGACGGGTCGACCGTGTTCGGATGCGCTTGCATTCCTGTCTCCGTGTGCTCTTTTACGCTTAAGGACTATATAGGGCCATAATGGACAAGTACCCGGACCAAAAGCGCGCAGTTCAATATCTGTACCCGCCGATCGACCCGTTTGATCAGCGCATGGTCGATGTGGGCGATGGGCATCGCATCTATGTTGAACAATCGGGCAATCCCAATGGTATCCCGGTTGTCGTGCTGCACGGTGGCCCCGGTGGTGGATGCAGCCCCGCGATGCGGCGGTATTTCGACCCGAATTCCTATCGGGTGATTCTGTTTGATCAGCGCGGATGTGGACGCTCGCGACCTATTGCTTCGGTTCAGGACAACACCACGTGGCATTTGGTGAAGGATATCGAGCGTCTGCGCGTGCTGTTCGACATTGATGACTGGATCGCGTTTGGCGGCAGCTGGGGTGCGACACTGGCGCTTGCCTATGCGCAAACCCATCCGGATCGCGTCAATCGGTTGGTTCTGCGCGGCGTATTCCTGATGACGCAGGCCGAGCTTGATTGGTTCTATGGCGGCGGTGCCGGGAAATTCTGGCCCGAGCAATGGGCCAAATTCACCTCTCTGCTGTCCGAGGCTGAACAAAAAGACGCGATCAAAGCCTATAACAAACGTCTGTTTTCCGGGGATCGCGCGACGGAAATTCTGTACGCCCGCGCGTGGTCACATTGGGAAAACGCGCTGGCCTCGATCCACACCAACGGATCGGTTGGTGAAAGCCCGGGGGAATACGCGCGCACCTTTGCACGGCTCGAGAACCACTATTTCATCAATGGTGGGTTCATGGAATTTGACGGCCAGATCCTTGCCAATATGGACCGGATCAAGCACATCCCCGGCCATATCGTGCAGGGCCGGTATGATATGATCTGCCCGCCCCAGGCCGCCTGGAACCTGTCCGAGCGCTGGCCCAATGCAGAGCTTCGGATGGTGCGCAACGCCGGTCATGCCTTGTCAGAACCCGGCATCAGCGCCGAGCTTGTCCGGATCATGGACCGCGTGGCAGAGGGGGTGACATGACCCGGATCGACCGTCGTGCATTATTCGCATCAGGTGCAGCCGCTGCGTTGTTGGCGGCCACAGGTGCGTCTTTGGCCAGCACGCCCAAAAAGGGCGGAACACTGCGGTTGGCCGTACCGCGCGACGACAGCCTCGAACGCGTGGCCCGCGGCGCAGTGTTCGACACGCTGACCGAGATTGCGCCGGACGGAACGCTGCGCGCAGAGCTGGCGACGGGATGGCAGACGGACGCCGATGCCCGCATCTGGACGTTTGATCTGCGAGAAGATGCGGTGTTCCACGATGGCGATCCGTTGCGGGCGGAGGATGTGCTTGCCTCGCTGGGCGACGTTGCCCGGGCCGAGGCCATGTCTGGAAACAAGGTGCGGCTGGAGCTATCGGAGGCAAACCCTGGCCTGCCGTTCCTTTTGGCAGACAGCAGGTTTGTCATCACGCGCAACGGGCAGGCTGTGACGCCCTTGAACGCCGCAAACGGCACCGGGTGTTATCGGGTGGAGCGGGCGGACGATGATCGTCATTTTCTGGGCCGCCGGGTGGCCGGGCATTACAAGGATGATGTGGCGGGCTGGGCCGACGCCATCGAGATCATCGTTGTGCCGGACGCAAATGTGCGCGCCGAAGCGTTGCGCGATGGTTATGTCGACGTCGCGGTCTTGCCGGAACGCGATCTGCTGAAGGACCAGCGCGGCTTGCGGTTCCACCCCGACCAGACAGATATGGCGCTGGCTGTGGCTGGGCATGTCGGCCTCCCCCGAACGATCGGGCAGGGCGGTGCTTTGGATGATGGCCGCATCGCTGAACGGTGGTGGTTGGCGTAATTCCGACTTCCTGCGCACCGGGGGGTTGCAGACTCGGTCATCCCTGCGTATATGCAGTTTCAACAGCGGCGTGTCGGGCTAAGGTCCGGGGCTCCACCGGAAAATTCGACGGGCCGCGCGCCCGTTTTTTTGTGCCCGACTGACAGGGTAGAGAACCAGATGACAAACGACCTGATAGCCAAAGCAGCCATCGACCGGCGACTGGCCGAGATCATCACGCCCGTGATCGAGGATCTGGGCTACGAGTTGGTGCGCGTGCGCCTGATGAGCGGCAAGCAGACGACGCTGCAGATCATGGCTGACAAGCCCGATGGTGGTATTGAGGTGGATGACTGCGCCGAGATTTCAAACGCGGTCAGCGCCACGCTGGATGTTGAGGATCCCATCCTTGACGCATATACGCTCGAGGTTTCCAGCCCCGGCATCGACCGCCCTCTGACCCGTCTCAAGGATTTTGAGATGTTCGAGGGGTATGAGGCCAAGATCGAAACCGCCGAACTGATCGACGGACGTCGTCGCTTCAAGGGTGAGCTGGCCGGGATCGAAGGCGACGAGGTTCTGATCAACATCCCCGAAGGCGGCGAGACCATCACCATCGGCCTGCAATTCGATTGGCTGAGCGATGCGAAGCTGGTTCTGACTGATGATCTGATCAAGGAAATGCTGCGCCAGCGCAAAGACGCCGGTGCCCTGAACGAAAACGCTTTCGACGAGATTGAGACCGAAGGGTCCGAAGAGGAGACGAACTGATGGCAATCACCTCAGCCAACCAGCTGGAGCTGCTGCAGACCGCCGAGGCCGTGGCCCGCGAAAAGATGATCGACCCCGGTCTGGTTGTCGAAGCGATGGAGGAATCGCTCGCCCGTGCCGCCAAGAGCCGCTACGGTGCCGAGATGGACATTCGCGTGTCGATCGACCGCAAAACCGGTAAGGCGACCTTTACTCGGGTTCGTACAGTCGTCGAGGATGAAGAGCTTGAGAATTATCAGGCTGAGATGACCGTCGAGCAGGCCAAGCAATACATGGAAAACCCCGAAGTCGGTGACGTCTTTGTCGAAGAAGTACCGCCGGTTGAAATGGGCCGGATCGCGGCGCAATCCGCCAAGCAGGTGATCTTGCAGAAGGTCCGCGAAGCCGAGCGTGATCGTCAGTACGAAGAATTCAAGGATCGTGCGGGCACCATCATCAACGGTGCGGTCAAGCGCGAGGAATTTGGCAATGTCATCGTCGATCTGGGCGGGGCCGAGGCTGTTCTGCGCCGCAACGACAAGATCGGCCGCGAAAGCTATCGCCCGAATGACCGGGTGCGCGCCTATATCAAGGAAGTGCGCCGCGAAGTGCGCGGCCACCAGATCTTCCTGTCGCGCACCGCGCCGGAGTTCATGGCCGAGCTGTTCAAGATGGAAGTGCCGGAAATCTATGACGGCATCATCGAGGTCAAGGCCGTGGCCCGTGACCCCGGCTCGCGGGCCAAGATTGCCGTGATTTCGTATGATGGCTCGATCGATCCCGTCGGGGCTTGTGTTGGTATGCGCGGCAGCCGTGTGCAGGCCGTTGTAAACGAACTGCAGGGTGAAAAGATCGACATCATCCCGTGGAACGAAGACCAGCCGACCTTCCTCGTGAACGCGCTGCAGCCCGCCGAGGTTTCCAAGGTGGTTCTGGATGAAGAAGCGGGCAAGATCGAGGTTGTGGTTCCCGAGGAACAACTGTCCCTCGCCATCGGTCGTCGCGGTCAGAACGTGCGTCTGGCCAGCCAACTGACCGGTCTGGACATCGACATCATGACCGAGGCTGAGGAATCCGCGCGTCGCCAGAAGGAATTCGAGGCACGGACCCAGCTGTTCATGGAAACGCTCGATCTGGACGAGTTCTTCGCCCAGTTGCTGGTCTCGGAAGGCTTTACCAACCTCGAAGAGGTGGCCTATGTCGAGATCGAAGAACTGCTGGTCATCGACGGTGTTGACGAAGGCACCGCGCAGGAATTGCAGACCCGCGCCCGCGAGTTCCTCGAAGCCCAGGCCAAGGCTGCGTTGGATGCAGCCCGCGCGCTGGGTGCCGAGGACAGCCTTATTGAATTCGAAGGCCTGACACCCCAGATGGTAGAGGCGCTGGCCAAGGACGATGTGAAGACGCTGGAAGACTTCGCAACCTGTGCCGACTGGGAACTTGCCGGTGGCTGGACCACTGTCGACGGCGAGCGCATCAAGGATGATGGTGTTCTGGAGCCCTTCGGTGTCACGCTGGAAGAAGCGCAGGATATGGTCATGACGGCGCGCATCATGCTGGGCTGGGTTGATCCGGCCGAGCTTGAGCAAGCCGAGGAAGAAGCCGAAGTTGCTGAGGAGGCCGAGGCCTGATCTCAGGCCTCGGATGGCGCACATGGGTCGCGGTGGCGTCCATAAGGATCGGTCGGAAGGCCCCGAGCGCAAGTGCATCGCCACGGGCGAGGTTCAGCCAAAATATGGCTTGATCCGCTTTGTGACGGGGCCGGATGGCCAGGTCTTTCCGGACGTTGCGGCAAAGCTGCCGGGGCGCGGCGTCTATGTGGCGGCAGATCGCAGCGCGCTGGATATGGCGGTGAGCAAAAAGTTGTTCTCACGCGGGTTCAAGGCGCAGGTGAAGGCGACCAAAGAGCTGACCGACGAGGTCGAAAAGCAGGTGGCGCGGCGCGTGATCGAGTTGATCAGCCTCGCGCGCAAGTCCGGCGATGCGGTCGCCGGGTACGAAAAGGTCAAGTCGTGGCTGGACCGGGAAGAGGCGAGTGTGCTGATTCAGGCCTCGGACGGATCGGGGCGCGGCAAGTCGAAACTCAGCACGCCGCACTTTGGAAAATACATCGGTTGGCTGACCGCAGACGAGCTTGGGGCGGCATTTGGGCGCCAAACCGTGATTCATGCGGCCTTGGCCTCTGGCGGACTCGCCAAACGTGTTGTAGAGGAAGCGCAGCGCCTGCGTGGCTTGCGCGAAACGGATGACGGCGGCAGGGGCCGCGCGGAAGGGTAAGAAGCTTTATGAGCGAGAATGACGGCAAAAAGACATTGGGTCTTCGTGGCGGGGCGCGCCCCGGAAACGTGAAACAGAGTTTCAGCCACGGACGGACCAAGAATGTCGTGGTGGAAACCAAGCGCAAGCGCGTTGTGGTTCCCAAGCCGGGTGCCAGCAAGCCGGGTGGCAGCGCTGCGCCATCGGGTGATCCTTCGCGTCGTCCTGCGGGAATTTCCGACGCCGAAATGGCAAGACGGATGAAGGCATTGCAGGCCGCCAAGGCCCGCGAAGCCGAAGAGACCGCTGCCCGCGAGGCCGAAGAAAAAGCTCGCGAGGAAGAGCGCGCCCGCCGCCGTGCCGAGCAAGAGGCCAAGGAACGCGAACAGCGCGAAGCCGAAGAAAAAGCGCGCGCCAAAGCCGAGGAAGAAGAACGCAAGCGTCAGGAGGCAGAAGAAGCGGCCAAACGCGCGGCGTCCGCCCCGGCACCGGAAGAACCGAAAGCGGCACGTGGCCCGGCCAGCAAGCCTGCGCCTGCGGCGACACCGCGCAAACAGGATCGCGAACGCGAACAACGCGGGTCGCGCAAGGGTCGTGATGACAACCGCCGCTCGGGCAAGCTGACACTGGGTCAGGCCACCGGGGGCGAGGGCAACCGACAGCGCTCGATGGCATCCATGAAGCGCAAGCAAGAGCGTGCGCGCCAAAAGGCGATGGGTGCCCCGGTCGAACGCGAAAAGGTAATCCGCGACGTGCAGTTGCCCGAGGCGATCATGGTCTCGGAACTGGCCAACCGGATGGCGGAACGTGTCGCTGATGTGGTCAAGTCGTTGATGCAAATGGGCATGATGGTCACGCAGAATCAGACCATTGATGCCGATACCGCTGAACTGATCATCGAAGAGTTTGGCCACAAGGTCACGCGCGTATCCGACTCGGATGTCGAGGACGTCATCAAAGAGGCGGAAGACAGCGAAGACGATCTGCAGCCGCGCCCACCCGTGATCACGATCATGGGTCACGTCGACCACGGCAAAACCTCGTTGCTGGATGCGATCCGCGACGCGCGGGTTGTGGCAGGCGAGGCCGGTGGCATCACCCAGCATATCGGTGCCTATCAGGTGAAAACCGATGGCGGCACGACGCTGACGTTCCTGGATACACCGGGCCACGCGGCCTTTACCTCGATGCGGTCACGCGGGGCGCAGGTCACGGATATCGTGGTTCTTGTTGTTGCCGCCGACGATGCGGTGATGCCGCAGACGATTGAGGCGATCAACCACGCCAAGGCGGCCGGAGTGCCGATGATCGTGGCGATCAACAAGGTCGACAAGCCCGAGGCAAACCCGGACAAGGTCCGCACCGATCTCCTTCAGCACGAGGTGATCGTCGAGAAGATGTCTGGTGAAGTACAGGACGTCGAGGTTTCGGCCATGACCGGTCAGGGTCTGGACGAACTGCTGGAAGCCATCGCGCTGCAGGCCGAGATTCTGGAACTGAAAGCCAACCCCGACCGCGCCGCCCAAGGTGCCGTGATCGAGGCGCAGCTTGACGTGGGCCGTGGTCCCGTGGCCACTGTTCTGGTTCAGAACGGCACGCTGCATCAGGGTGATATCTTTGTTGTGGGTGAGCAATACGGTAAGGTCCGCGCGCTGATCAACGACAAGGGCGAGCGCGTCAAGGAAGCTGGTCCTTCGGTTCCGGTCGAGGTTCTGGGCCTGAACGGTACGCCTGAGGCCGGTGACGTTCTGAACGTCACCGAGACCGAAGCGCAGGCCCGTGAGATCGCCGCCTATCGTGAGCAAGCCGCCAAGGACAAACGCGCCGCCGCTGGTGCCGCGACCACCCTTGAGCAGCTGATGCAGAAGGCCAAGGAAGACGAGAACGTGGCCGAGCTGCCGATCCTCGTCAAAGCTGACGTGCAGGGGTCTGCCGAAGCCATCGTTCAGGCGATGGAGAAAATCGGGAACGACGAAGTGCGCGTACGTGTTCTGCACTCGGGCGTTGGCGCGATTACCGAGACGGATATCGGCCTCGCCGAAGCGTCTGGTGCGCCAGTCATGGGCTTCAACGTCCGTGCCAACGCATCGGCGCGGAACACCGCGAACCAGAAGGGTGTCGAGATCCGCTATTACTCGGTGATCTACGACCTTGTGGACGACGTGAAAGCCGCCGCATCCGGCCTGCTGAGCGCCGAGATCCGCGAGAAGTTCATCGGTTACGCTGAGATCCGCGAAGTCTTCAAGGTTACCGGCGTCGGCAAGGTTGCAGGCTGTCTGGTGACCGAAGGCGTTGCCCGCCGTTCGGCAGGCGTGCGCCTGCTGCGCGACAACGTGGTGATCCACGAAGGCACGCTGAAAACGCTCAAGCGCTTCAAGGACGAGGTGGCCGAGGTCCAGTCGGGTCAGGAATGCGGTATGGCGTTCGAGAACTACGACGATATCCGGCAGGGCGACGTGATCGAAATCTTCGAGCGTGAAGAGGTTACTCGGACGCTGGATTGATCCAGGTTTGAAGTGAAATATTTAGCGGCGACCTTTTGGGTCGCCGTTTTTTTGTCCTGCCAGAAGTTCTTCGACCCCATGGACAATCGCGGTTGGTTTAATCGGTTTCCGGCTTCAAAAGAAAATTACCGAACGTCTGCTCTGCGGGACAAAGTTGTCATCTAGCTCTTTTTGTTAAACGTCCGCAATCTGACTTCAGAAGTATCTCTCTGCGAGATAAACATCGTTGGGTTAGTAAATTTTCTTGGAGACATCACGATGGGTACAGGAGATCTGGACAAAAAATTCTGGCTAGGAATCATACTTTCAACCGCCGCGACTTTCGTTGGGGTATTTCTTGCCCTGTTCGCAAGCAACGTTAACGAAGACTGGCAGGCAACAGAAAATTTTGAAGCTCTCAGAACAATTGCAATTGACGAGTGTTACCAAACGCGGGATTTGGCGGAAAACCTTATCTTTTTTTGGGAAGATGATGGGCCGAATTTCTCGTCATCACCTGAAGAGTTTTCCTTTCTACTTCAGGGATTACCCCATCCCGGCATCTTGTATGATGCTATCGAAAAAGATTTGAATTTTGCGACGAAGCTTGAACCTGAAACGTATAGACTATTGTTGAATTCTCGACATGAAGTCGGAGGCTCGATCCATGAATACAATAGATTGGTTAGCGAAACCGCTTCAATGCTGAAATTTGCAAAATTTTCAGGTCTTTCTGGAGATGACAAGCGACGATTAGATAGCACGTTAAGTGATGTTTCTAAGCAGGCGAATGAAGTTCTAATATCCTCATCACGCAGTATCTTCTTTAGCTGCATTGCATTGGTTATCGATCAGTGCGGGGCGACAATCGAGTTTAAGAAGTTTCATGCGGCTTGGGAGGATTTCAATACTATAGATCTAGGGGACCTTGACGACCGAAAGTCATGCTCTGATATTTACTCGACAGTAAAATACGAAACTGCTGAGTGACATGTCGATCTCCGTCTCTGGACGATTTGGCCGTAGAACTGACGTTCGATCAGGTCGCAGCATTTGACGCTCTGGGCTCAAAGCGGACATTCTTGACGCCGCAGAAAATACCGTTGCTTATTTCGATCCCGCCAAAAACGTCCCCGGATGCATGATGATATCGAAATGCTGCATGCCCTATTGCAATTCGAAATTGACCGAATGCCCACCTTTGCGAAGCAATTCAGCATAGTCGCGGCTCTGGCGGATAAACTCGGGCGTGTCATTTTCGGCCACTGTGACGTGACCGACTTTGCCAGGGCGCGAAGTTCTAATTTGTTTAACGCTGCTCTCCAATTCTGATTTCGAACGAAACTCGCTAGGTATTCACCGTAGTTGTTGGAATGCAGATTTCTGCATCGAGGATTGACGCGAAGGGTACCATCTCAAGTGAATGGTTTCCCTCTTTCCCTTGCGGCGAGACATCCCGCCGAACCGGGCTGGAAGTAACCGCCCGAGTAAGAGCAGACGCATCGACAGGCGAACAAGATACAGCTTGAGGTGCTCTACTATCTTGAGAAAACCATTCAGCATACACCTCTCTGAATTCTTCAAAAAGAAGGACGTCCACCTTCGGCCTCTTACGACGAAACCAGCCTGCGGAGGGTGCGGTCTCGTTTCGATAGGCCACAACGATATCGACTTGTGGACAAATCATCGGGACACCGTCACCCCAAACGACGCCTGTCTTCAACTCACCATCAAATTGAAAGAAGTCAATCTTCGGGACGAATAAATCTTCGTCCAAATCGAAGGTGAATTCGTCTCGATTGAAATTCCACTTCCATGCGGCATCAAGGACGTGTTTGGGAAGACTCTCCGGCTTTGAAAGAACCGCATCAGAGTTCAGGAGCGCAGATACGGCCTTTTGCGCATGCTCGCGGTAGGGAAGCGTAAGTTGGTCTGCCGCGGAGAATTTTTCGTAGACCAATTGTTGCTGAGGGTCAAAAAACTGGACAGGCAGTTCATCTGACAAGGCCATCAGCTCAGTCGCGGCTTCATTCGCGAAAGCGGTCGGACGACAAAAATTCAAGCGGAGAAAGCCAATTTGACTTGGCTGAACCGGCGGATCTTCAACAGCTATTTCGTCTGATCCAGGAGGCATAAAGCTCCACTGAAAATGAACTCCGGTTTCGGAATTTTCGTACATGACATCGTCGCCAGAAGATTCGTAATTTGGACGGGTCGCAAGGAAGTCGCAGACTTGCTTGCGCATCTCGTCACCAAAATCTGACGTTAGGAATAAATCGTAGCTCAATTTCTGTCTTTCACTGTTTAGGGTTGGAACCACGGTTACTTCATAGATTTCAATGCAATGAGAGAACAGATGCGTATCATCAAAAGTAGAAGTAAATCGGATTCGACCGGTATGTGTGGTAATCAGCGAAAGCCATCGCTGGCCGCAAGACGCATTGGAATCAGATTTCGGCCTCGAATTAGGCGTTCGAGGCGTTGCCCTACAATCCAGTCTGTCTTTTTAGCATTGGTTTGCGATGCAAAGTTCGAATCTGCCGGATGCTTGGTACCCTTGACTACCGAAGCACAGGCAAAAACGTCCCCGGATGCATGATGATATCGAAATGCTGCATGCCCATTTGCAATTCGAAATTTACCGAATGCCCGCTTTTGCGAAGCAATTCGGCATAGTCACGGCTCTGGCGGATAAACTCGGGCGTGTCATTTTCGGCCACTGTGACGTGATAGCGCGGACCGGGTCGGGGCAGGTGCCGGATCGGGGACAGGTCGTTCACCTCAACCGGGGTCAGTTGCAACGGGTCATTCGCCGTCGTCAGGCTAATCGGTTCAAGATCGTAAACGCCGCTGATCAGGATCACGTCCCGCACCCGCAGTCTTGCCCGTGCCAGCGCATCGGCCGAGGTCGCCATAATCATGCTGGCCAGATGTGCGCCAGCGCTGTGCCCCGACAGCGTAACGCGGGACGGGTCGAACCCAAGGCTATGCGCGTTGGCGGAAAGCCACAAAAGGGCATTGCGGCATTCCGCGACCATATCGCCAATCCGCGCATCGGGCGCGAGCGTGTAGTTCAACGTCGCAAAAGACTGCTCGGCTTCGATCAATGCCGGAGCCATCATGGCCGATTCGCGCTGGCTCAGCGCTTGCCAATAGCCACCGTGAATAAAGACATGCAGCGGCGCACCCGCGCCCTTGGCCGGAAAGAAATCCAGAACCTGTGCCGCGCCATCGCCGTAGGAGAGGTTCTCATTCACCACCATCTTCGCGCGATGCTGTGCGCTCAGCGCGGCATAGCTGTCGATGTAGGGTGTCAGATCTCCGCCGATCATTGAACTGGGCGAATATTCCTGCTCCAGTTCTTGCTGAGAAAAACCCCGGTACAGCACGTCTACTCCTGCCCTGTGTACATCAGTTCCGTTCGCACGTCGTAGAGATCATGAAAAAAGCGCAGGTCCAAGGCCTTGCGCAGAAATGAAACACCGCTTGACCCACCCGTTCCCGGTTGGTTTCCGATCACCCTTTCGACGGCCGTGACATGGTCGAACCGCCAACGTTGGAACAACGACTCCACATCCATCAATTTTTCGGCCAACGCGTAGAGATCCCAGTGATTTTCGGGGTCGCGAAACACCTGGTACCAGATTTTCACCACGCGGGCATCGCCGGAATAGGGCTTTGTGTAGTCGCGATCCAACAGGTCCCTTGGCACGTCAAAACCCTGACGCGCCAACATATGCAGCACTTCGTCATAGAGAGATGGTTTTGTCAGGGCCGCATTGAGCATCTCCATCACGTCTTGATCATGGGCATGCACCTTCAACGTCGAAGCGTCCTTGTTGCCCAGAATGAACTCGATTTGACGGTAGCCATAGCTTTGGAAGCCGGAGGAGCTGCCCAAGGCCTGCCGAAACGTCATGTAGTCTGAAGGGGTCATTGTCAGCAGGGTTTCCCATGCCGCAATCAGTTGCCGTTGAATTGCTTTTACCCGATCGAGGTTCTTCATCGCCGGCCCGAACTGGTCCTGCTGAAGGAAACGGCGCACTTCGACCAATTGGTGGTGCATCAGTTTCAGCCACAACTCGCTGACCTGATGAATGATGATGAACAGCATTTCGTCCGGTTGTGCCGGATCCTGAAAGGTCTTTTGGAGGTTCAGCAGGGTTTTTAGTTGCAGGAAGTCGCCATAGCTTTTCCGATGGGTTCGCGCGAAGTCTGTGACCAGCGTGTCCTCGACCCCGCGCTCAAGATAACGATCATCCTTATCGCCCATTTGCTCCTCCAAACGCTCAAGTCCCCCTTGTTTAGGGTTTGAACTCGCCAAGCGCCAGAGGATCAGGTCCAGTCCAGAACCACCTTGCCCGACCGGCCTGATTTCATCGCGGCAAACCCTTCGGCGAAATCATCCACGCCAAAGTGGTGCGTGATCACCCGGCTGACGTCCAATCCGTTTTGTAACATGGCGATCATCTTGTACCATGTCTCGAACATCTCGCGCCCGTAGACGCCCTTGATTGTTATGGCCTTGAACACGATGCGCGACCAGTCGACCGGAGATTTTCCCGGCGGTATGCCCAACAGCGCGATCTTGCCGCCCATCACAAGCGCCTCGACCATCTGGTCCAGTGCAATCTGCGAGCCGGACATTTCCAGCCCTACGTCAAAGCCCTCTTTCATACCAAGTTCTGAAATGACGTCCTGCAGATCCTCTTTCGACACATCGACGGTGCGGATGGTCGGAACCACATGCTCGGCCAGTTGCAGCCGGTCGGGGTTGATGTCCGTAATGACCACATTCCGCGCACCGGCATGTCTTGCAACTGCGGCGGCCATGATGCCGATGGGACCTGCGCCAGTGATCAAGACATCCTCGCCCAGCAGATCAAAGCTGAGCGCCGTGTGAACGGCATTTCCAAGCGGGTCGAGGATCGCGCCGATTTCATCCGGAACATCCTCGGGCAAGGGAACCACGTTGAAGGCGGGCAGTTTCAGGTATTGCGCAAAGGCCCCCTGTTCATTCACGCCGATTCCCCGAGTGCCGGGATCAAGGTGGAACTTGCCTGCGCGGCTTTGACGGCTGTCGGTCGTGATCAGATGGCCCTCGCCCGAGCAGCGTTGACCGATTTCAAGGCCGGTGACGTTGCGACCCATCTCGACAATCTCGCCCGCGAATTCGTGACCCGTAATCATCGGGATCGGCACGGTTGCCGCGGCCCAGTCGTCCCAGTTCCAGATATGGATGTCGGTTCCGCAGATACCGGTTTTATTCACCCGGATCAGAACCTCTTCCGGTCCGATTTCGGGCACTGGCGCCTGCACCATCCAAAGCCCTTCCTCGGGCTTTGATTTCTCCAAAGCTTTCATCGTATTGGGCCGCATCAGATCACTCCCAACTCTTTGCCAACCTTGCCGAAGGCCGCCAAGGCGCGATCCAGTTCATCTTTTGTCAGGGCCGCATTCATCTGCGTTCTGATCCTGGCTTGGCCGCGCGGGACAACCGGGAAGAAGAAGCCGGTGACAAAGACGCCTTCCTCGAACAGTCGCGATGCCATCTGTTGCGCCAGCGTCGCCTCGCCCAGCATGACGGGGACGATGGGATGTTCCCCGGGCAGAAGATCAAAGCCGAGCTTTTCCAACCCGGCGCGCCAGTACTTGGTATTGCCGAACAGTTGCGCCCGCAGCATGTCGCCGTCTTCGACCAGTCGGATGGATTCGAGCCCGGCCGCGACAATGGATGGGGGCAGCGAGTTCGAGAACAAGTATGGACGTGCGCGCTGCCGCAACAGGTCGATCACAGGCTGCGGTCCGGCAATATAGCCGCCGATTGCCCCGCCAAGGGCTTTGCCCAGCGTTCCTGTCAGGATGTCTACATCAACGTCGAAGTGATCAGGCGTTCCGGCCCCGTTTGGCCCCATGAACCCGGTGGCGTGGCAATCATCGACCATCACGATTGCGTCGTACTTGTCTGCCAGTTCGCGGATCTCGGGAAGGTTCGCCAGGTATCCGTCCATTGAGAACACGCCATCCGTGGCGATCATGATATGCCGAGCGCCATCCGCCCGCGCCTGTTGCAATCGGGCTTCCAGATCGGCCAAGTCGTTGTTCTGATAGCGATAGCGCTTCGCCTTGCACAGCCGGACACCATCGATGATCGAGGCATGATTCAAACTGTCCGAGACGATGGCGTCCTCGGGCCCCAGAAGGGGTTCGAACAGGCCGCCATTGGCATCGAAACACGCGGCGAACAGGATCGCGTCATCCTTGTTCAGAAATTCTGCCAGCTTCTGTTCCAACTCTCGGTGAATGTCCTGTGTTCCGCAAATGAACCGGACCGAGGCCATACCGTACCCTTTAGGGTCCATCGCGCCCTTGGCGGCGTCGATCAGCGCGGGATGATCAGCGAGACCCAGATAGTTGTTGGCGCACAGATTGATCACCTGTTTGTCGCCAACTGTAATCTCACCGCCCTGCGGCGAGGTGATCATGCGCTCGCGTTTATACAGACCTTCGGATTCGATCTGGGCGAGGGTATCGGTTACGTGGGACAGGAATGCGTCTGCCATGGCGGTCTCCGTTTCAGCGAGTCGCGTATCTAACATAACGGATGTAGTTCCCAAATGGGGGAATTACAATATAAAAGACAAAAATCCGTAAAGATGGATTTTGATCAGAGTCAGGCGTTCTTGACGATCAGGAACACGCGGGCTGGTCCGTCCGCGACAATCGAATGCACCACATCCGCCGCGTAGCGGGCGGTGTCGCCCTTTTGCAGGTCGCGCGACGCTGCACCGGAAGTAACACGGATTGCGCCTTCAAGCACGGTCAGCTGTTCGCGAGCGCCACGGGCATGGGGTTGGCTGGTCAGGCTGCCATCGGCATCAAAATCGATATCATAAACCTCGTGTCCGCCAGCCTCTTCCGGAGGCGACAGGATGCGGATACGACAGTTTTGGCCCATATTGTCGATGCTGGGCACTTCGGCTTTGCGCAGCACTTCCACCTGATCCGATGTGTTCGCCTCTTCCAGAAGACCGGCAAAATCCACCTGCAAAGCACGGGTCAGATTCCAAAGGGTCGAGATCGTCGGGCTGGATTCACCCCGTTCGATCTGGCTGACCATCGAGCGGGACACACCGCTGAGATTGGCCACCGCCTCAAGCGACAGTCCCTTGGCCCGTCGCGCCTCTTTCAAGCGGGCGGGCAGGCGTGTCAGGATATCGTCTGTTTTGTCCGTCATCACGGAATTTGATGGGCCCTGAGCAGGCTTTTGTCAATCGCACCTGTGACGGGACGTCCCAGGGGACAGGTCCGCCCGGCGGGTGCATACTGTGGCCAAATTCAGGAGGAACACGCCCATGAGTGAGATCGTAATTCTGGACGGCGCCCGCACCGCAATCGGCACGTTTGGCGGCGCACTGGCATCAACCGCACCGATTGATCTGGCGACCGTGGCCACCGAAGCCGCGCTGGAGCGGTCTGGGGTCGAGGGCGCACAGATAGGCCATGTGGTCTTTGGTCACGTGATCAACACCGAGCCGCGCGACATGTACCTGTCGCGCGTTGCGGCGATGCAGGCAGGTATCCCGAACGGAACGCCCGCGATGAACGTGAATCGGCTTTGCGGCTCCGGGGCGCAGGCGATTGTTTCCGCGGTTCAGTCTCTGATGCTGGGGGATGCGGATTTCGCCGTCGCGGGTGGCGCGGAAAGCATGTCGCGCAGCCCCTACATTGTACCGCAGGCCCGGTGGGGCGCGAAGATGGGCGATGTCACGTCCTTGGACATGATGCTGGGCGCCCTGAACTGCCCCTTTGGAACAGGGCATATGGGGGTGACGGCCGAGAATGTAGCCGACGAACACCAGATCAGTCGCGAGCAGATGGACGGCTTTGCGATGGCCAGCCAGACCCGCGCGGCTGCGGCCATCGAATCGGGTTTTTTCGACAGTCAGATCACGCCGGTTCAGATCAAAGTGAAACGCGAGATGGTGGACTTTAAGGTCGACGAACACCCCAAGGCAACGACGACCGAAGCGCTGGCGGGTTTGCGACCGGTCTTCAAGAAAGACGGTCGGGTCACGGCGGGCAATGCCTCGGGCATCAATGACGGGGCGGCGGCGATGGTTCTGGCAACAGCGGATGCGGCAGAGAAGGCCGGGCTTAAGCCCAAGGCGCGCATACTTGGGTATGCCCATGCCGGTGTCAGGCCCGAAGTCATGGGAATCGGTCCGGTGCCTGTAGTGCGAAACCTGATGGACAGGACCGGCTTGGCGGTAAGTGACTTCGATGTGATCGAAAGCAATGAAGCTTTTGCCGCGCAGGCGCTGGCGGTGAACCAGGAACTGGGGCTGGATGCGTCGAAGGTGAACCCAAACGGTGGCGCAATTGCCCTGGGGCATCCGGTCGGGGCAACCGGGGCGATCATAACGCTGAAGGCGCTTTATGAACTGGAACGCACAGGCGGGACCAAAGGCCTGATCACCATGTGTATCGGTGGCGGCCAGGGAATCGCCATCGCCATCGAACGGCTTTGATCCGAGAGACAGAAGGGGGGGCTGTCTGCCCCCCATCGCGCAGCAGGCGCGATTCCCCCCGAGGATATTTATGGCCAGATGAAGGGGCGGATCGGCGTCAGCTGAGCGCGTTGATCAGCAGAACCAATGCTGCGCCTGCCGCGGCACCGAGTGTGGCCGGCAAGACAGCGGACCATAGCGGCGATTTCTGCGGGTCGTCCTTTTGTGTCTGTGCTATCAGCGCGTTTTCGACCAGCCCCGGAAGGCGCGGACCGAACCGGGCCAGAACCAGCGCGGTTTTGCCCAGATCGCGCAATGCCGCGCGGGGACCAATGGATTGTTTGATGTAATCCTCGACCACAGGGCGCGCGACCTCCCATATGTTCATATGCGGGTCCAACGAACGCGCCACCCCTTCGACCACGACCATGGTGCGTTGCAACAGGATCAGCTCGGTCCGGGTTTCCATGCCGAACCGTTCGGTGACTTCGAACAGGTAATTCAGCAGGCGACCCATCGAGATATGCGAAGCATCCATGCCAAAAATCGGCTCGCCCACGGCACGCAGCGCGCGGGCGAATTCATCGACATCCCGATCGGCGGGGACGTATCCGGCCTCGAAGTGAACTTCGGCCACACGCTTGTAGTCGCGACGAATGAAGCCGAAGAGGATCTCGGCATAGACCCGGCGGGTGTATTCGTCGATATGGCCCATGATGCCGTAATCATAGGCGATGATGTCTCCGTTCGCGGCGACCTTGAGGTTGCCTTGATGCATGTCTGCGTGAAAGTAGCCGTCCCGAAGGGCGTGCAAAAGGAACATGCGCAGGACGCGTTCGGCCAGATCGCGGCGGTTATGGCCCGCAGAATCCAGCGCGTCGTTGTCCCCCAGCGGTATTCCGTCGGCCCAACTGAGGGTCATCACGCGGCGGGCGGACAGCGACCAGACAACGGGCGGCAACCAGAACCCGGCGTCGTTCTTGGTATTGGCTGCATATTCGGATGCCGCAGCACTTTCCAACCGCAAATCCAGCTCGCCGCGGACCACCCCGTCGAAGTGTTCGATCACTTCCATGGGGCGCAACCGACGCGCACCGGGGGCGCACAGCTGAACAATTCGGGCGGCGAAATAGAAGGCATCGACATCTTTGCGAAAGGCGCGTTCGATACCCGGGCGCAGGACTTTGACGGCAACATCCTCTCCGGTGCTGACGAGTTTGGCCTTGTGGACCTGTGCGATAGAGGCAGCCGCAATCGGATCGCTGAATTCACTGAAAATCTCGGCCACCGGCTGGCCGAGTTCCTTTTCGACTTCCGCGAGCGCCTCGTCCTGCGAAAAGGGTGGCAGTTTGTCTTGCAGGACACGCAGCTGCTCGGCCAGTTCGTTGCCGACCACGTCCGGACGTGTCGACAACACTTGGCCAAATTTGATGTAAGCTGGGCCGAGCGCCGTCAGCGCGCGGGTTGCGGGCGGCATGTCGGGGTCGCCTTTGTACCCGAGCCATTGGAATGGTTTGCCCAGCGCGTGCGCAACAATCCTCAGAGTGCGGGGGGCTTCGAAGGCGTCCAGCACCACGCTCATTGCGCCGGTGCGTTCCAGCGTGGCGCCTGTACGGATCAGGCGGATGATGTTGTGCGGGCCGCGCATCTAGATTTTCCAGCCGGAATGCAGCGCGGCGATGCCCATGCTCAGGTTGCGGTACTTGGCATTCTCAAAGCCAGCGGTGCGCACCATGCCCAGAAATGTCTCCTGATCGGGGAACTTGCGGATCGATTCCACCAGGTATTGATAGCTGTCGTGATCATTGGCGATCAGCTTGCCCATCCGGGGGATCACGTTGAAGCTGTAGAGGTCATAAAGCTTTTGCAGCCCGTCATTGGGCAACTGGCTGAATTCCAGCACCATAAGGCGGCCGCCGGGTTTCAGAACGCGGAACGCCTCGCTCAGAGCGTCCTGTGGGCGGGTGACGTTCCGGATGCCGAACGAGATCGTGTAGACGTCGAAACTGTTATCCTCGAAGGGCAGGGCCATCGCGTCGCCGACCAACCAGTTCAGGCTGTCAGCCATCTGCGCGGCCTCGGCACGTTGGCGGCCTTCGATCAGCATCGGCTCGGTCAGGTCAAGAACGGTCGCATGGCCGTGGCCCGCGCGTTTGAGGAAGCGGAAAGAAATGTCTCCGGTACCACCCGCCACATCCAGTAGCCGCTGACCGGGACGCGGGGCCAGCCAATCCATCATCGCGTCTTTCCACAGGCGGTGGATGCCCATCGACATGACATCATTCATCACGTCATACTTCGATGCGACCGAGTTGAACACGCCCTGTACGCGCCCGGCTTTTTCGGCCTCGGGGACGGTTTCAAACCCGAAATGAGTGGTCTTGTCGCTGCTGTCGGACATTTGCCTTGCCGTTTGTCGAATTTCGTCTCTGTTATAGGGCCATAAGAGGCGGGCACAATGCGGCCCATTGGAATAGGAGCCATCTAATGCCCGAATTGCCCGAGGTCGAGACAGTAAGACGCGGCCTCGCCCCAGCGATGGAGGGGGTTACGATCGCGCAGGCCGATGTAAATCGCCCCGATCTGCGCTGGCCCTTTCCTGACCGAATGGCGCAAAGGCTGATGGGACAGCGCGTGGACAGGTTGCGGCGGCGGTCAAAATACATTCTGGCGGATCTGAGCAGCGGTGAGACGCTGCTGATCCATCTCGGCATGTCCGGGCGCATGACGGTGTCGGGCGATCCTTTGGGGCATTTTCTGCACGACCATCCAATGCCCGAGAAACATGATCACGTCGTTTTTCATATGGCCAACGGTGCGCGCATCACTTTCAACGATCCGCGCCGGTTCGGGGCGATGGATCTGTTGCCGACCGCGACGGCCGAGGACCACAAGCTGTTGTCGGTGCTGGGGCCAGAGCCGTTGGGCAACGATTTTCACGAACAGCACCTGATCGATGCCTTCAAGGGCAAGAACACGCCGGTGAAATCCGCGCTGCTGGATCAGGGAATCGTTGCCGGATTAGGCAATATCTACGTCTGCGAGGCGCTTTTTCGCGGTCGAGTGTCGCCACGTCGCAAAGCTGGACAGATTTCTGCGCCCCGGGTTGCGGCGCTGGTGCCGATCATCCGGCAGGTGCTGCAAGAAGCCATAGACGCTGGCGGATCATCCCTGCGCGATTTTCGCCAAGCCGATGGAGAACTTGGATATTTTCAGCATAACTTTGATGTTTATGGCCGCGAAGGTGACCCCTGTCGCACCGCCGGATGCGCCGCGCCGATCAAGAGAATCACCCAGTCCGGTCGCTCATCCTTCTACTGTGCGCAATGCCAAAGATAACTTGATCCAGCGAAATCGCGTGATAAGGAATCGTATCTGAACGGAACAACCGGAAGCTTACACCTCATGGCTTTTGAGACGATCATCGTCGAAATCGAAGACCACGTCGCCCTAATCAAACTCGACAGACCCGATGCTTTGAACGCACTGAACACCCAGTTGCTGGATGAGCTGTGTGCTGCGCTGGAGGAGGCGGACAGAAACGACAAGGTGCGCTGCATCGTCATCACAGGCTCGGACAAGGCGTTTGCCGCGGGCGCGGATATCAAAGAGATGTCCGGCATGAGCTATGTCGACGTGTTCAATGTGAACCTCTTTGCGGATGCGAATGACCGGATCACAAGCATACGCAAACCGATCATAGCGGCGGTTGCAGGCTATGCGCTGGGCGGCGGTTGCGAACTGGCGATGGCATGCGATTTCATCATTGCGGCAGACAATGCAAAGTTCGGTCAGCCTGAAATCAACCTTGGCGTCATCGCGGGCCTTGGCGGCACACAACGCCTGACGCGCTTTGTCGGCAAATCGAAATCGATGGATATGAATCTGACAGGCCGCTTCATGGATGCCGAAGAGGCCGAACGTGCCGGTCTGGTCAGCCGGGTTGTTCCGGCCAAAAAACTGATCGAAGAAGCGACCGGCATCGCCCAGAAGATAGCCGAGAAGTCTCTGGTAACGGCGATTGCGGCCAAAGAGGCGGTAAACCGCAGCTATGAGCTGCCGCTGAGTGAAGGCATGCTGTTCGAACGGCGGGTATTTCATTCGATGTTCGCGACAGAAGACCAGAAAGAGGGCATGGCAGCGTTTCTTGAAAAACGTGCGGCCCAATTCCGCGACAAGTAGCTTCCGGCGGAGCGACTTGAAACGGGCGGGCCAGCGGCCCGCCTTTTTTGTTGAAAGTTGGGGAAAAGAATCAGCTTGGCAATACTGTGAAACTTGGCTATTGACCGCCGTCATACATGCGCGTGCGGCCCGCTTGGCCCGACTCACACTCGTGATCGATGACCCGGTGCGGAATTTTCCGTGACGCGCAAACTTGGAAAACCGTACCGAACAAAGGTCAAAGACACATGGCAAATTCGCCCCAGGCAAAGAAACGCGCCCGTCAGAACGAAAAGCGTTTCGCCGTAAATAAAGCGCGTCGTTCGCGTATCCGCACCTATCTGCGCAAAGTTGAAGAAGCAATCGAATCCGGTGACAAGGAAGCTGCGGCAGCGGCACTGCGCGCGGCACAGCCTGAACTGATGCGCGGCGTGACCAAAGGCGTCTTTCACAAGAACACCGCGTCCCGCAAAATGTCGCGCCTGTCTGCCCGCGTCAACGCGCTGGGTTAATGGCTGTATTGACCTAGGGTCACGTCAGTATTGCTGATACAGTTTGAAAGGCGTCGCGGGTTGCGACGCCTTTCGTGCTGTTGCCAGAATACCGCGCCTTCACAAATCTGAGAGATTCTTTCCGTCCGAACCCCGAGTCAATATCAGAGTTTCATTGCCGCGACCCGTACCCTCTTGCTACCACTGATACAGCGATTCACTCGCTTGGGGGGACAGGCTGCTCCGGCGATCGACCTGACGGGCATCAGGACGATCAATGGGGCGAATGTTCGAAAACCGGCCTCGGTCGGACGGACGATCTGCTGCGGATCTCGGTGTTGCCAAAGATCCTGGCCCTGTCGAAAATTTGAGGTGTGATGCGCCACCCGGAAACCGGGTGCGGCTCCGATATGGGGTTGGCTGAAATAATGGCCGCACTGATCATCGAATTGACTACCCGCCAAACCGTTTCGGTTTGGCGCAGCGGTAGCCTTGTGCGTGAACGCAATAAACCGGGAAACCGGTCCATAGTAATAAGGCCGACAGGCCAATAAAGAATGGGATGCGTGAGGCGCCGTATGACACAAGAGAAATGGGGGCAGCTGCGTAGCAAGTTGCTCAAGGCCGTTGGTCGGAACAATTTCACCACCTGGATCGAACCGCTCGAGTTTCAGGAGTTGCAAGATGGTGTGGCCATCTTTTCCGTGCCGACCAATTTTATGGGCAATTATGTCAGCCAGAATTTCGCCGACCTGATTCTGTATGAATTGAATACGTCGGGCGAAACCGTTCAAAGGCTTGCATTTCAAACGGCCGCCAATTCTTCGACCCGTCCGGTGCAAACAACAGACACTCAGCCCAAAGCAGAAGCGCCGGTCGCCGCCCCCATCGCCGGTCCGTCCGGCGAGGCCTTGGAAGCCTTGCAGGCCGCGCCGCTGGACGCGCGCTTTACTTTCGACAGTTTTGTTGTTGGCAAGCCGAACGAACTGGCCCACGCCGCCGCGCGTCGCGTGTCCGAGGGCGGGCCGGTTACGTTCAATCCGCTGGTTTTGTACGGTGGCGTAGGCCTTGGTAAAACGCACCTGATGCATGCAATCGCGTGGGAGCTGAAAACCCGCCATCCCGAACTCAACGTGCTGTATCTGTCCGCTGAACAGTTCATGTACCGGTTTGTTCAGGCACTGCGTGAACGTCGGATGATGGATTTCAAGCATCTGTTCCGCTCGGTCGATGTGCTGATGGTCGATGACGTGCAGTTTATTGCCGGCAAGGATTCGACGCAGGAAGAGTTTTTTCACACGTTCAACGCGCTGGTGGACCAGAACAAGCAGATCATCATCTCGGCCGACCGCGCGCCGGGTGAGATCAAGGATCTTGAGGATCGTGTGAAGTCCCGTCTGCAATGCGGGCTGGTTGTCGACCTGCACCCCACCGATTATGAATTGCGGCTGGGCATTTTGCAGAACAAGGTGCAGCAATACAGCAGCACCTATCCTGATCTGACCATCTCGGACGGGGTGCTGGAGTTTCTGGCGCACCGGATTTCGACCAATGTGCGTGTGCTTGAGGGGGCTTTGACCCGTCTCTTCGCCTTCGCCTCGCTGGTGGGGCGTGAGATTGACATGGAGCTGACTCAGGATTGTCTGGCAGATGTTCTGCGCGCGTCCGAGCGCAAAATCACCGTCGAGGAGATTCAGCGCAAAGTATCCGAGTACTACAACATTCGCATGTCGGACATTATCGGACCGAAACGTTTGCGGTCTTATGCACGGCCCCGCCAGGTCGCAATGTACCTGTGCAAACAATTGACCAGCCGGTCCCTTCCGGAAATCGGGCGTCGGTTTGGGGGCCGGGATCACACCACGGTCATGCACGGCGTCAAGCGCATTGAAGAGCTGAAGCTGACCGATGGGCAGATTGCCGAAGACGTCGAAATGCTGCGTCGATCGCTCGAAGCCTGAGACCTTACAGAATTTCAGAAAGCGCCCCGGAGACTTTCGTCCGGGGCGTTTTCTTGTGAGGTATTGTCCACGGTCAAACCTGAACTGTGCTTCGCTGGGCACGGCCCCCTTGACGGTTTGGGTATTCCGACCCAGAAATCCGTAAAAAATCCTTGTGCCTCAGGGCTGAGACGCTAACGTGCCAGTCCCGCCTGTTTTCGGCACGCAAGTCAAAGGAACCGAGGGTATGAAGATCAGCATCGAACGCGGCACCCTTCTCAAGGCCGTTTCGCAGGCTCAATCTGTTGTCGAACGGCGCAACACTATTCCGATACTCGCCAATGTGCTGATCGAAGCCGAAGGGGATCAGGTTTTGTTCCGCGCCACCGATCTGGATATCGAAGTTGTCGACAAGGCCCCGGCGCAGGTGGAAAAGGCGGGCGCAACAACGGTCGCGGCGACCACTTTGCATGAAATCGTGCGCAAACTGCCCGATGGCGCACTGGTGACGCTGACGGCGGACAGCGCAGCGGGCCGTCTGACGGTTGACGCGGGGCGGTCTAACTTCTCTCTGGCGACGCTGCCGAAAGAGGATTTTCCGGTTATGGCGTCCTCGGAATACGCGTCGAACTTCACCGCCTCGGCGGCTCTGCTGCGGCGGTTGTTCGACAAATCCAAGTTCGCGATTTCCACCGAAGAAACCCGGTATTACCTGAACGGCGTGTATATGCATGTGGCAGAGGGTTCGGACGGCGGCAAGGTGCTGCGCTGCGTTGCCACGGATGGCCACCGTCTGGCCCGGATCGACGCGGATCTGCCCGACGGCGCGGCAGATATGCCCGGGGTGATTGTGCCGCGCAAAACCGTTGGCGAATTGCGCAAGCTGCTGGAAGATGACGAGATGGATATCGCCGTGTCGGTCAGCGAAACCAAGGTGCGCTTCGCTACGCCCGATATCACCCTGACCTCGAAAGTGATCGACGGCACGTTCCCCGACTACACGCGGGTCATTCCGCAAGGCAACACCCGCAAGCTTGAGGTGGATGCCGCCGAGTTCGCGCAAGCCGTGGATCGTGTGGCAACTGTGTCGTCCGAGCGGTCTCGCGCCGTCAAGCTACAGCTGGACGGTGATAAACTGGTGTTGTCGGTCAACGCGCCGGACAGCGGGGCCGCCGAAGAAGAGCTGGCCGTGGCCTATGGCGACGAGCGGCTGGAGATCGGGTTCAACGCCAAGTATCTGCTGGAAATTGCGTCACAGGTGGATCGCGAGAACGCGGTATTCATGTTCAACTCGGCCGGTGATCCGACCCTGATGCGCGAGGGAAATGACCAAAGCGCGGTCTATGTTGTCATGCCGATGCGCGTCTGATCGCGCTTGCGCGCGATGCCTCCCCTCACGGCGGCAAAGCCGCCTGTCGGGCAGAGGGACGGGAGTATTTTTGAAAAGATGAAGGGAGGGGTCATGGGATTGGCCCTGACCGAGCTTACGGTCTCGCATTTTCGGTCTCATAAGCTGGCGCGGCTGGCGCTGGATGGGCGTCCAGTGGCAATTCATGGACCGAACGGGGCGGGCAAGACCAACATTCTGGAAGCGGTCTCCCTGTTTTCACCCGGCCGCGGGATGCGGCGGGCAAGTGCAGCTGAGATGACGCGGCGACCCGAGTCGCTGGGGTGGAAGCTGTCCGGTGTTCTGAATGTGCAGGGCCGGAACCATGAGATCGAGACATGGTCCGAGGGTGGCGCGGCGCGGCTGGTGCGGATTGACGGTAAGGCCGGCAGCCAAATTGAACTGGGAAAACTGGCGCGGGTGGTCTGGTTGATCCCTTCAATGGACCGGCTGTGGATCGAAGGGGCCGAGGGGCGGCGGCGGTTTTTGGATCGGATCGCGTTGAGCTTTGATCCGGCCCATGCCGAGGCATCTCTGACCTATGAAAAGGCAATGCGCGAGCGGAACCGGCTGTTGAAGGAACAGGTGCGAGATGCCCATTGGTACGCGGCGCTAGAGGGGCAGATGGCGGAGACTGGACATCGCATCCATACGGCGCGCTTGATGGCGCTGGACCATCTGCGGGCCGCGCAGGATCAGGCGGAAACGGCGTTTCCTTCAGCCGATCTGGAGTTGGTACAGACCGAGGGTGCGATGCCCGCGACGGCGGAAGACATGCGAGACGCCCTGAACGAAAGCCGGTTTCGCGATCTGGCCGCAGGTCGTACACTGGTCGGGCCGCATCGGTCGGACCTTTATGGTGTCTTTGCAGCGAAGGGCGTGCCCGCCAAGGATTGTTCCACCGGTGAGCAAAAGGCGCTGCTGGTCTCGCTGATCCTGTCGAACGCGCGGGCCTTGGCAGGGATGGTTGGGGCGCCCCCGATCGTTTTGCTGGATGAAGTGGCGGCGCATCTGGACGCAGCCCGACGCGCGGCGCTTTATGATGAGATTTGTGCGCTGGGCGCTCAGGCCTGGATGACGGGCACCGGGCCTGAGCTGTTCTCGGAATTGGGCGACCGGGCCCAGACGCTGATCGTCAGCGAGAGTGACGAGGGCTCGGTCGTGAGCGCTTAGGCTGGTTCGCCGACCTTACGCTCCCAAAGGAAACCACGCATGACTTCGTCAACCGGCGTTTTGGCCATGTGGTTGACGTAGTTCGACATGGTTTTCTGCGCCAGACCCAGCACAACATCCAGCACCGCGCGGTGGGAATAGCCTGCGTCAAAGAATGCCTGTAGCTGCGCCTCGGTCGGGTTGCCGCGGGTTTCCATGACTTGCAGGGTGAAGGTGCGCAGCGCCTCAAGTTTGGGCGAGGGCAGCGGCGTTTCGTTGCGCAGTGCCTCGGTGATGTCGTCCGAGACCTTCATCATCTTTGCGATGCCGGTATGGGCGGGCACGCAGTAATGGCATTCGTTTTCGACGTTGATGGTCTGCCAGACAACGGTTTTTTCATCATTGTCGAAATCGGTCTGCAGGAAAAGACCGTGAAGAACCTGATAGCCTTCCAGATGCTGCGGACTTTCTGCCATTACCTTGTGCAGGCCGGGCAGGCGGCCAAACGCGGCCTGAGATTTCTCGAGCAGCGGTTTGGACCCTTCAGGGGCGGATTCGAGGTCATGAGAGGGGAAGTTTGCCATGTCAAAACTCCTGTTTCTGGCGCGATGAGTCGTATTTAGGCTTTATTGAGCGATCACTCAAGTATATATTTGAGCGAACGTTCAAGAATTGGTGATCACGATGCCACGCAAACCCTCATATGATCGCGACGCGCTGATCGCACAGGCCCGGGATATATTCTGGCGTCAGGGTTGGGCGGGAACGTCATTGAAAGATCTGGAACGTGAACTGAAGCTGAAGCCAGGCAGCTTTTATGCGGCTTTTGGCTCCAAGGATGCGCTCTATGCACTGGCGTTACAGCGTTATGCGCAGGACGGGGTCAGCAACATGATGGCTCTGGCGCAAGAGCTGGGGCCGCTGGGTGCGCTCAAGGCGCAACCGCGTCGCGTGATCGAGGCATCGGAACTGCCGACCAAAGCTTGCATGCTGTCCAAAACCTATGCTGAGTTGCAGGCCAAGGATCATGATCTGGCCGATCAGGCCCGGACGCATATGATCGTGATGAAAACCTGTTTTGCAGACCTGTTTCGGCAGGCGCAGAACGCCGGAGAGATCGGCGCAGACCACGATCCCGACCGTCTTGCAGCACGGTATCAATCCGATCTTTTGGGGCTGCGCCTGTCAGCGGAACGCGACGACATAAATGCGGTGGAAATTGCCGAAGACATCGCAACCGATCTCGACCGGCTTTGAGCCCAAGATAAAGTGCATTCAGACCACAAAATGTTGGGGGATCGCGTGACATTCCCCACCAGAAAACGTATAAGTTACCAAAATAATATAGGTACTAACGGCATGTCCGAAGACGCACAGGCACCCCAGGAATACGGCGCGGATTCCATCAAAGTTCTCAAAGGGTTAGAAGCAGTACGCAAACGTCCCGGTATGTATATCGGTGACACGGACGATGGCTCGGGCCTGCACCATATGGTGTATGAGGTCGTGGATAACGGAATTGACGAGGCGCTGGCCGGACATGCCGACCATGTGACCGTCAAAATTCACGCGGATTCCAGCGTATCGGTCAGCGACAACGGGCGCGGAATTCCGGTGGATATCCACCCGGAAGAAGGCGTTTCAGCGGCTGAGGTCATCATGACACAACTGCATGCGGGCGGTAAGTTCGACAGCAACTCGTACAAAGTGTCAGGTGGTCTGCACGGCGTGGGTGTTTCGGTCGTAAACGCGCTTTCGGATTGGTTGGAACTGCGTATCTGGCGCAATGGCAATGAGCATGTGGCGCGGTTTGAAGGCGGCGAGACGGCAGAACACCTGAAAACCGTCGGCGAATGCGGGGATCGCACCGGAACCGAGGTCCGCTTCCTTGCCTCGACCAATACGTTTTCGAACCTCGAATACTCGTTTGAGACGCTGGAAAAACGTCTGCGCGAGCTGGCCTTCCTGAACTCGGGCGTGCGGATCATTCTGATTGACGAGCGCCCTGCCGAACGGCTTGAGACCGAGTTGTTCTATGAAGGTGGCGTCAAGGAATTCGTCAAGTATCTCGACCGGTCCAAGACCCCGGCCATGCCGGAGCCGATCTATATCAAGGGGGAACGCGACGATATCGGTGTCGAAATCGCGATGTGGTGGAATGACAGCTATCACGAAACGGTGCTGCCCTTCACCAACAACATCCCCCAGCGCGATGGCGGGACCCATGTGGCCGGATTCCGGGGCGCCCTGACCCGCACGATCAACAATTACGCCCAGTCCAGCGGGATCGCGAAAAAGGAAAAGGTCAGCTTCACGGGTGATGACGCGCGCGAAGGTCTGACCTGCGTTCTGTCGGTGAAAGTGCCCGATCCGAAATTCTCATCCCAGACCAAGGACAAACTGGTGTCGTCCGAGGTGCGTCCGGCGGTCGAAAGCCTGATGAACGAGAAACTGGCCGAGTGGTTTGAAGAGAACCCGAACGAGGCCAAGACCATCGTTGGCAAGATCATTGAGGCCGCGCTGGCCCGCGAGGCCGCCCGCAAGGCGCGTGAACTGACGCGGCGCAAAACGGCGATGGACGTGAATTATCTGGCGGGCAAGCTGAAAGACTGTTCCGAAAAAGACCCGTCCAAGACCGAGGTTTTCCTGGTCGAGGGAGACTCGGCCGGTGGCTCTGCCCAGACCGGGCGGGATCGCCTGACCCAAGCGGTGCTGCCCCTGCGCGGCAAAATCCTGAACGTCGAACGGGCGCGGTTTGACCGGATGCTGTCCTCGCAGGAAATCGGCAACCTCGTGATGGCGCTGGGTACCGGTATTGGCCGGGATGAGTTCAACATCGAAAAGCTGCGCTACCACAAGATCGTTATCATGACCGATGCGGATGTGGACGGTGCGCATATCCGTACGTTGCTGCTCACCTTCTTCTATCGGCAGATGCCGGAGCTGATCGAGGGCGGGTATCTCTATATCGCGCAGCCGCCGCTGTACAAAGTGTCGCGCGGCAAGTCCGAAGTCTATTTGAAAGATCAGGCGGCGCTGGATGATTACCTGATCAATCAGGGTGTCGAAGGCGCGGTGCTGAAACTGGGCTCGGGCGAGGAAATCATCGGGCAGGACCTGACCCGCGTGGTCGACGAGGCGCGTCAGCTCAAGCGCGTGCTTGACGCGTTCCCGACGCATTATCCGCGTCACATTCTGGAACAGGCCGCCGTTGCCGGGGCTTTTGTGCCGGGCGCGGTCGATGCCGACCTGCAAGGCGTCGCCGACAAGGTCGCGGCGCGCCTCGACCTGATCGCCTTGGAGTACGAGCGCGGCTGGCAGGGCCGGATCACCCAGGATCACGGCATCCGTCTGGCTCGCATCCTGCGCGGGGTCGAGGAGGTGCGCACTCTGGATGGTCCGATGCTGCGCTCGGGCGAAGCCCGCAAAACCGGTAGCTTCACCCAAAGCCTGCAAGAGGTTTACAACACGCCCGCGACACTGGTGCGGCGCGATCGCATGCAGGTCATCCACGGCCCGCTGGACCTGTTGCGCGCCATTCTGGAAGAAGGCGAAAAAGGCCTGTCTTTGCAACGCTATAAGGGATTGGGCGAGATGAACCCGGACCAGCTGTGGGAAACCACGCTGGACCCCGATGCACGCACCTTGCTTCAGGTCCGCGTCGACGACATGGTGGAGGCCGACGATTTGTTCACCAAGCTGATGGGCGACGTGGTAGAACCCCGCCGCGAGTTCATCCAGCAAAATGCGCTGAGCGTGGAGAATCTGGATTTTTGAGGGGCTGTAGGGACGCGCACAAACCTACACGCGCCGCATAAGTTTGCAGGATTCCCCCATAAGCCTGCATGCTTTCCTGCATTTTGAGAAATATCTGGGCGATTTCCATTTAAAGTTGATTAAGGATAGTGTGTCAAAGGCGCGCTATTGCTTTAGCGACCCAATGAGGCAACCATCGGTAAGCGTTTGGCGCCTAGCCGTACGTATTTCGGCTAGGCTTCTCTTCTGTTATTCGATCTTTTTGTCAATGAAACCTAACGTATTCGCATTTTCTAAAAGCGTTCGAACCTTTGCGCGATCCTGGGTAGCCTGATCTGACTGGTCCGATGTGATTGTTAGTGCATGATTGGCCTGTTTTCCACCGAGACGATGGTTTCCGGTGCCGGCGGGCGGTAGCCCAATGCACTGTGCGGTCGCTTCGTGTTGTAGTGTTTCCTCCACCCTTCGATGATGATCTGTGCCTCTCTCAGGGAGTAGAAGATTTCCCGGTTCAGCAGTTCGTCCCGGAACCGCGCGTTGAAGCTCTCGACATAGCCGTTCTCCCAAGGCGATCCTGGCTCAATGTAAGCCGTCTCGGCCCCGACAGCTGCGATCCAGTCTCTGACCGCCTGAGCGACGAACTCGGGACCGTTGTCACTACGCACATAGCCGTGTTCGACGCGTCGACATACCTCGCGATAACATCGATTGCAGTCATCGGCACTGTTCACGTCTTCTGCGTGTCTTTTTACCGGAGTTTCCCCGCCCTGGCAGGCTGGCTTTCTGATTTTTCATCTGGGATCGGACTTGGCTATGCTTTCCTTTTCTTACTACCAAAAATCGGTGAATTGTCGGCCGATTTGGCTGCAAATGGGAAATGGGAAAACTCGCTGTTCGGTTATTCGCTCCTAGGATTTCTCATTTACTACTTGCTGGAAGCCAGTCGCGACACGGGGGCTGACAACAGGTTGTCGCTTGGCTTGGACACAGTGGCACTTGGAACCTATAACTGCTTGCTGGCCATTACAGTCATGCAAACGGCGGGAACATCGCCTGAGCTGTACGCTGTTGGAACGTTGGCCTATTCATTGCATTTGTTTGGGGTGAATATCTTTCTCTATAAGACCCACCCCGGACACATGTCTGGATGGCTACGCGCATACTTTGTCGCGTCTCTTGCAGTCGGCATATTGATCGGCCTCCACGCGGACAAAAGTAGCATGATCTATTCAGTTGCGACTGGGTTGACAGGGGGCGTGATCATAGCCCTGTCTCTTCGGGTCAAACTGCCCAGCCTTTCGGCAGTGAATACAAAAGCTCTGTTGATTGGTGTGGTGTTTGCTGCGGTCGCAGTCGAGGTCACCCGGTACTAACCCGACGACACGGTTAAGTCTTTCCGTAGTATAAGCCGAGCCATTTGGCTCAGCTTACTAGATTAAGATAATCTGAAATTCATTTACTCAAAGTCTCTGCAATGCCTTTCATCGCAACCATAGAGTCCAGGTACATAGGTGTGTTCTGAACTTCTGGCTGGCTTGATAGCTTCACCATAACCACATTGGCTTTCTGGTTCACATACAATAGCTGCCCATAGACACCAATGCCGTAGAACGCACCATTTTCTATATCTTTGACCCAGACTTGGTTACGGTAGTGGAATCCTTCAAACACCTCTGCATATGCGCTTTTCTCATAAGCTGCGATAACGTCATCATTTGCCTGAATCGTGTCAGCTATCCAATCTGGAGGAATAACTTGAGTGTCGTTAACTTTACCGTTGTCCAGCATCATTATGCCAAATCGCAATAGGTCACGAGAGCTGGTGAACATCCCACCACTGGTTTGCACAATCCTTTTGGGCCCTAGTTCGCTATATGCAGGGTCCTGAGCACCGATGCCCTGCCATAATTCGGCTAGTACATCCAAATAGCTCTCGCCAGTTGCCGACTCGATAACCATACCAAGTAGTGCAGATAGAACTGAACGGTAACTATATACCTCACCGTCCTCTACCAATGTCTCGCGATCACTCAGAGAGATCATGTACTCTTTGACGCCAGACTCGGTATCGCAAATTTCAACTTTTTCTGAGAGGTCCTGACCAAACGCACAGAACAGATCACCAGCATCGTCTAAGTAGCCACTGGACGCATCTTTCCAATCAACAGCAGCGGTCATATCAAGTAGATGTCTAACCGTTGTATTTTTGAATGCTGGGCCTTCCAACTCTGGCAGGTATTCGGTGATCAGCTTTTTAGGATCTAATTCTCCCGCCTCAACCGCCAGCCCTGCTGCCATACCCAACACTGTCTTGGTGATCGAGTGAATGCGGTGAGGCGTATCAGCTCTCATGCCATTGAAGTACTTTTCAGCGACCAATTTGCCATCGTGATAAATCAAAAAGCTATCGGTATGCGTTTGATGCAACCAGTCGTTGATGTTCTGTTCTTCATTATTGCTAGCTGTGAAAACAAAAGTCTCAAGCTCAGTTGGGTATGCCGCTTTTTCCAAAGTACGTACCCAATCTGACGGTGGAACTCGTGCTAATTCGCCAAATACATTTGTGCCTTCAAATATCCATGGGCTTCTATCTACAGACTCAACGGTTTCGTCCCAGAAATAACCAGCCTCTGCGCTTGCTGGTTGTGTAGAAGCAGTAAATACCGCACCGGAGGCCAAAAGAGCGATAGCAATAGCGGAAGTCACTAACAGCTTGTTTGCATTTCTTTTCAATTTTGGGGATCTCCGTCCGACTAGACAATCTCTAAGCAATCCAGCCACGCTTCAGCTCTGGTGTCTAGCCCCTTGTGTTTGGGCCAAAGGCTGTCAAACGACTGCGAACTAGTTTCTGGAAGGACAGCTTAGTAGTCGCAAGCGACGGATGGCAGATACTGTGCATTAGTCGCCTTGGGCAATGCCCGCTTCGTACGCATCACGGAAGTTGCAAAGTCCAGTTTTGAAGGTCTGCTTTGGGCTGCGACCAGCTATTCATGCAGGCAGCGGAGAATGGCCACGTCGGAGCCCAAAGCAGACACACCCGTAGCAAAATGATATGATCATAGAACCAGAGGCGCTCATACATTCAGGAACCGTACTTTACGGAGGTCGGATGAATGATCATGCGCATCTTTCAGGTCGTGACTCGGCCAGGCAAAGAGGAAGAGTTCAGCAAGTTCTTCCATGAAACAGCTATACCCTTGATGAGAGGTACTAAGGGCATCGTTCAAGTGTTTCCTGGTGCCGCACGTGCTGACACACCACGAGAATTCAGCTTTGTCATGGTGTGGGAAAACCTAGAGGCACTAAAGGCTTTTGTCGGCGAAAACTACCAGAGCCCGCATATCGATCCGGCGGAGGCGGAATTGGTCGAGTCGCGTTCTATCAAGCATTATGAGCTGGTCCAATAAGGGCCATGGCTGAACACAAGGAAACAACTCGGGGGAAAAATGATCAAAGGGAAATGCGGCTGCGGAGCCGTAACGTATCAGATGACATCACAACCCATGTTCGTGCATTGCTGCCACTGTAGCGAATGTCAGCGACAAACCGGAGCAGCCTACGTCTTGAACGCCATCATTGAGGCTGATCGCGTGACGTGCAAAGGGCCGATCACCGAAAATGAGCTCTCCACTCCAAGCGGGAAAGGTCAGATTATTACGCGCTGTGGGGATTGCGGCGTCGCCGTTTTTAGCAGCTACATGATCCGCCTTGGAAAGCTAAGGTACGTGCGCGTCGGAACACTGGACAACCCGGATCAATGTCCTCCGGATGCACAGATTTTCACGAGCAGCAAACAGGCCTGGGTGCCACTCAGCGAGGACATTCCTATCTTCGAGGAATTTTACAAGTTCGATGAGGTGTGGCCGCAGAATTCGTTGGAACGTTTGGAGACTGCTTTATCCTGACGGATCAGTCGCTGAGGCTGAATGGCGGCGTTTGTCCGCAAATAGGCGTTTGCAAAGCCCGACGAGCAAGGTCCGTTTTGGGCTGGTTGGTTTTGCTCTGATTTGGTGGACACCTATAATAGACGCAGAGCAGTGTTGGGGAAATGCTTATCCGGGGCGCTATGGTTCCTAGCAGGCGAGGCGCTTATAAGAAGCGCGCACTACTACAGCGACAGTCGCCATAGCCTTCTTATGTTTAATTTTGGGTAATGGCGGCAGGTAATTTGTACTAGCGGTCTGGGTCTGTATCGAGTTTGCCCCAGAGATCATCAACCATATCTGAGAAGCCATCATTCGAGGCCTCCTTGGGCATTAGACCAGCTCTTCGCCGGCGTTCGACCTCGGCCATTAGTTCTTCCTCTGTGGCTGTCTCAAACACATCGCATCGGAGAGCTTCAATCTCGTCCGCTGTCCACGACTCAAATTTGTCAGCGTAGAAGCCCAGAGAACACGGCTCGTCATCAGAAATCTGTTTAACCACCGCATTCCAATCATCACTCTGATTCGGTTCATTTTCGACCCTCTCATCTAGTTCGCGGATAGACTTGCGGATCATCGGCAGCAGCTCTGCCTGAACGCTTTCTTCACCTACACCAGTCCCTGCAAGCCAAAGGTTCGCAATCTTGCGGACGAGCGCCCAAGCCGTCAAATTTCGAGGGTGACCTTTAATCCGGCCGCCAAGGCCTTTTTCTTTAATGCCCAGCTGTTTAGCGGCCCGTTCGTTCATTCGGATATTGTAATCGGACACGTCCGCGAGTTCTGAATCGTTCTCAGCAATGGCTCGAGCGACCTCGTTTTCGCCGACATAGACAACCACCTTCAACATCCCGCTACCCCTTCCTTCGCCGGTTCATCACTCGGTCCAGGTGGCTGTAGTCCAGATCTCGCATGATCCTTTGCACTTGCTCTGGATCGACTTTGCGATCTTTTCCAGCGGTGTAGACGATGTGTCTGACGTAGATCGCCAACGCGACAATGATCACGGCGGATAAGATCAAGCTGAAATGCTCCGCCCCCATCACTAAGTCTTCTTCCTTGGGTCTTCGATCCCGAGGTCGTCGAACACGTTGCCGCTACCATCAGTGATCTCGACATCATCGTCGTCAGTCACTAGGTCCCAGGTGTTCTCTTTGACCCATTCATCCCGCCATTTGGGCGCATCGGCCGACGCTGTGCAAAATCGGCGATTTGCTCGAGAATCATCTTGCGCAATGCTAGCCAGACTTCCGGACCCTCTTTGCGACGAGCTTGAAGCTCTGCGATCAAGTCATTCAGAGGAACATCCTGCAACGGGCGCCCGAAGATTTCTTTTACTGAATAAACTTCGCCTCTTTTGTTCTCAGCGATCCACTCGTCTGTCCACTCCGGAACCTCGTCGGGCTTTGGCACGACTTCCACCACGTACTCTTGTACAACCTCCAGCAATGCTGGCCAAAACTCTTCATCCGCTTTCAAGCGCGCTCGAACCTTGGTAATCAGGTCATCGCTAGAAAGTTCGTCACTCATCTGTCTTGTCCTTCGGCACAGTAACCTTTCGCGCCCGGATCTCATCCGCTGAGATCGGCTTGGTTAGTTTTGCTCGACCAGCCGCAATTTCAGCTTCCACGAGCCGAAGCAAACGCATCGTCTCATCGTCCACCTCAACGTCGTCATCATCGCCCATCAGACTTCTCCCGGGAACAATAACAGTGCGCAAAGAGCACTTGAGACCTATCGGCTGTCCGAACGATGTCACCAACGTGGCCACACTCTTCACACGTCACACCGCATCGAAATTCCATCCAGTCAGCGTACTCCTGAATGAGATCGTGGTATCGACTGAAACCGATGGAAATCTTGCCATCCTGGCCTTTCTCAATATCCGAGATCTGAATAGTTCCAGGGTCCAGTGCCCTGAAATCCTGACTGAAGGAAAGCTTGTGGAGTGCTTGCGAAATCATGACGAGCCAGCCCTTTCCGACAGCAGGAACAAGAGATGCGCAATCCGGAGAAACGAGGTCTGGATAGTTTTCCACAATGTCCAGTCTCAGGCCGTCGGGCCAGGATTCTTCGGCGCCCTCAAATCGCCGCCGCAGAGCATCATTGTAGCACCAGCTGCAAAGCGTCGTCACAAACCCAAGGATGCTCTGGCGTTGGGCAGAATTAGAACAACCTTCACAGGTTTGCTCAATCTGATCGACACGCCATTGAATCTCTTCACTCGTAGCCTGGTTGCAGCCCGGGCCCTCATAGACGCGCAAGCCTCCCCATTTCTGTTTGATCTGAACGATGGACGGGCGTTCATCACCAAACAGGTCGGGCTGCTCGTCGATCAACCTCTTCACTTTCTCAAGTGCAAGCGTAAGCTGCTTCGCCCACCCGGCACGATGCTCACCAAGCTGCTTGAAGACGCTTCCATGAATATCGTTCCAGTCGACAACGCTGCTCATCACTGACCTCCGGGCGCGCGCCTCTTCGAGATCGTTTGAAACCTCCGCCATAGCAGTCATCATGGGGTCGACCACTTCGCGGTCATCACACTCGACATGCAGACCCTCGGTCGACCATGTGACATTAGAGACATGCGGAGCTGGGTAGTTGTACGCCATCACCAAACGCATCTCTTCGGCGTACCAGGCGTCAAATGAGCGGAGATCATCTGGAGCTCCATGGTCCTCGATCACACCTCGAACCTTTTCCCGGAATTCCTCCCAGCTCTTTTCGACATCATCCATCAGTCACATTCTCCAGAACTTGGTCTTGATGAGATGGAAGACCCCTGCCGAGATCTGACAAAGGGCAATCGGCGGGACATGACCGGTGGCCAGCGAGCCCGTATTCATGGGCTTCCGGGCGTAGTCCTCATCATCGTAGTCTTCCATAATCTTATTAAAGATCACTTGTTGTTCGGCGGTCATCACCAGTCCTTCTTCACGCACGCGGGGCACCGATTACGGTCATCCGTTCGGTCAATCTGGCCGTAGTATCCGCAGACACCGCACGTCATTTGATCTCGGACAGGCTTCTTCCGAACGCCAAAAAGCCTCTTCCTTTTAGGGTGGCGCTTGCTCGCGACGTCATGCGCGCACCAGCAACAAAGTGTCGTGTACCAGCCGTCCAGAAGTTGGGTCTCGGCAGCGTTTGAGCATCGCTCACAAGTACGGTTTGCTCGTGCAATTGTGGCGGTGATCATCGACTGGATGTGTCGATCATCACACCTGTGGTAGATGCGGAGTTTTCCCAGCTTCTCCTTGATCTGGACGACAAAGGGGTAGGTGGCACGCTTCTGATCGCAGTATTCCTTAACCTCTGTGAAGAGCTTTGTGGTCAAGCCGGACCAGCCTTCGGGTGTGCGTCCGAGGCTCTTCTCGACCGATTGCTTGATGTCGTCGAAATCAATTGCGTTCGAAACGTCGTCCGCCATGTCGGACACCTCCTGAAGATGGTAGGAGGCGTCGGAATCGAACCGACTCGTGCACTCTAATCTGGAGCAATTACAAGGATATAAGCCTCGCCCGCATACCAATGCTGCCTCCCACGGATTTCGCGTGGGTTATCGACCTCAGGTCGATATTCGATGGCAGTGGATGCGTGTATACGTCATGACCAGAAGCTGAACCAGTTAGGGCCACCGTGTCAAGTCGGAGTGCGCGGCAGCCCGAGATGCACCGCGTAGTTCTGGGAACCTTCTAGCATAACGTGTGCCCAAATGACTGAAGCAACATATTTGGAGGGTTGGTCAACATGCTGTAGGCCTCACATAGTGAAGCGATTCGACACTCAATGTTCAGGGTTCGAACTTAGAAACTACGCTGAAGATGAAACTACGACAGATCAAATCTCGCGAAAGTGACCGAGTCTCTCGGGCTAGCTCAAACACTGCGGCTGGGCTGTATCCGACTGCCTGACGCTGGTCCAATACAGGATTCCATTCAGCTGCCATGGGTTGATGGTTCGCATCAACCCCTCCACGGTCTCCGGGTTTAGCGTTCTGTTTCGACTGCCATGTTTACGGCGAGACCCACCAGCCGAATGCATCTGCCGGTATGAAGAAACGATACGGCGAACGAGCTATCGTTACGCTTTGACCAAACTAAGCCTCGCTTAATACTTTCGACGCAGTCGCTTCATTGATAGCCAGAACAGTGTTGTACAGCGTAGCTAGCCGAAGAAGTGATTTTACGTCGACGTCGTGTGGCAACGCCGATAGTGGATCAATGAAAAAGATCAGTGCGTCGAGCTTCCCTTCGGCAATCATAGCGCCGATTTGAGCGTCGCCTCCCAACGGGCCACTTTTGAGACTCTTGATAGGCACGCCAACTTCATCCGCAATTCGCCCGCCGGTTGTGCCAGTCCCAAAAAGCTCCATTTTGCTCAGTGCGGTTTTGTGGGATTTGGCCCATTCGACCATTGTGTCTTTCATCTGATCATGCGCCACAAGCGCGACTCGTTTGCGGCCGTTTAGGACGTCGCTCCCATTGCTCATGGTGCTTTCCTCGGTGTTGAAGTGTCCGTAGCCCAACTCCATGCCAGCGGAGACTTACGCTTAAGTGCGCCACTCAAATGCTGTCGCATTCTGTAGGAGGCATCCACGGTATTGCCGGATTCCAGGAGTGTAAGGATCTCAAGATGCTCAGTACATTGCTCTATCAATCGTTGATGGTTCACCTCGGCTCGGTACTCCATGAGGCGTCGCATTCTATTCACGCGTTGGAGTGCCATGAGAAAGAACGGGTTTCCGGACAACTTGATGAGCTCCTCATGGAACAAAGCCCCACTTTCTAGCAGCGCTTCTCCATTCACGGCGTCCATATCCATATCAAGCATTCCCTGCTGAATACGCCGCTGTTCATCCAGGACTTTGTGATCGAGTTCAAACGAGGGCTCCAGCATGGCGGCTGGCTCTATCGCCATTCTAAACCGGTAAATCTCATCAAATGCCTCGGGTGTTTTTGCAACCGGAAGAAATCGCCAGCCGTAGCCTTCTTTGCGCTCAGCCCAACCCTCTCGAGAAGCGCGGATCAACAGTTCTCCGACCTTAGCTTTAGTCCAGCCGTATTTCTGCTTTAAGAACTGCTCAGTAACTTCTTCCGGAATTTCATTTGTTAGCCAATCGTTTGCAAGCAGTTGGTATTCGTCTAGCTCGCTCGGGTCGACAGTATCCAGGTTTTCTTTAATGGCTGGAGGCAACTTGTCGGCCACAAAGTACCCGCGGTTTTCCAGGCGGATGAGAACATCTTTTTCCTCTAAGGATATCAGCGCCTCGCGCACTGGGGTTCTGGATACGCCATACCTGTCGGCGACTTGCTGAGCGCTAATATGCTGGCCACCTTCAAGTGAACCCGCAACGATATCATGCAAGAGACGATTTGATATCTTCTTTGACAATTCGCTGGCTCGCATCGGTATGCCTGACTCCTCTTGCCGCTCTCACCTACGTAGATTGCATCTGACGGCCAGCATACAACCAAATTTTAGGTTTTCTATACGTAAAAAGCCAAAGATGGGTGGATTTTACACTGCTGAGACGATGATGTTCGCGTAAATTGGATTGGTTTTTTGGCTATTTCAGTGAAGTTCTTTCATTTCAGGTGAGTGTCAATTCTTCGAAAACACATAAAAAAACAAATATTTGTAAGGTCTGGGGAAATAGCCGTTCGATCATTTTGGTTTTTGCGATTAAAAAAAGCAAAATAAGATTGGCTTTTAGCGCGTCAATATGCAATCAAAATAGCCAGTGCGGGATTCGCGCTGAAAAACACTTGGAAAACTGGGGAGGATTACCCGTGTTCATGAAATTTACTCGCATCGGCGCCATTGCTGCTGCGGCAGCCGTTGCCGGCGTGACTGGCGCGTCCGCCGAATTCAAAGCTGAAAGCCCGCAATGCATTGCGCCCTCAAATCCCGGTGGTGGATGGGACTTCATCTGTCGCACAACGGCAAAGTATCTTTTCGATCTCGGGATTATCGAAGACTCGATGCAGGTTACCAATATGAGTGGTGGCGGCGGCGGAGTTGCGTTCGCGCATGTCACGAAAGAGCGCAACGAAGACAACAACCTTATCGTTGCGGCTTCTATGAGTACCAGCGCTCGAATTGCGCAGGGCATTTACGAAGGCGCCCAACAAGATGACGTGCACTTTCTTGCCACTTTCGGAGCTGAATATGGAGCCATCGCTGTTCCCGCAGACTCCAAGTACACCTCTCTGTCTCAGATGATGGAGGACATTGTCGCTGATCCAAAATCAGTTGGGATCGCGGGTGGTTCGTCTGTGGGCAGTTTTGACCACATCAAGCCTATGTTGGTCGCCCGCGAAGCTGGCCTCGAAGATGTTACCCAGATGAAATATGTATCGTTCGATGGTGGCGGTGAAGCCATGACCGGCCTGCTTTCTGGTTCGGTCGAGGCGCTGTCTGGAGATTTCTCCGAGATGCTGGGCTTCCTGGAGTCGGGTGATATCCGGGTAATCTCGATCCTGGCTCCTGAGCGTCTGAAGAATTATCCGGATATTCCTACTGCAAAGGAGGAAGGCTTCGACGTCGTTGGCGCGAACTGGCGCGGCCTTTACATGCCGGCTGGTGCAACTGACGAAGCTAAAGAGTTCTGGAAGAACGCGATCATTACGCTGACCGAGGATCCTGGCTTTCAGGCAGAGCTCGAAGCAGCTGCTATTGAGCCGTTCAACAACTTTGGCGACGACATGTACACCTTTGTTGAGGGCAGTATTGCGGACGTGACCAAGCTCTCGAAAGAGATCGGTATCATCCAATAAATGTCATGCGTGCCCAACCGGTCGCATCTGGTTGGGCACCTAAAATAAATTCTGGAAATCTGGGAGGAAACTATGAGTGACCGCATCTTCGGCGGTTTCGGGCTGGCCCTTGCGATATTCTATATTTGGGCCGCATCGATCATCAAAGACAGTTTCATGGTCGATGTCGTGGGTCCGCGCGCCTTTCCTTACATCGTGGGCACCGTGTTAGGCCTTACGTCGCTCTACTTCATAATCCGCCCGGATGAAGAGCCAAAATGGCCGGGGTTGCGCGACTTTGCCGAGATATTGTTCGCCACTGCTGTGATGTTTCTGTACGCATGGTCTCTTTCCGAGATTGGGTTTGTTATCGCGACAACCTTTGCAACTGCCTACCTAACCTGGCGACTGGGAACCACTCCGCTTTGGTCGCTCGTCGTAGGCCTCCTGACAGCCATCGGTATCTACGTCGTTTTTCACCTAATCCTAGGCCTTGCTTTGGCCGAAGGACCATTGGGGTTCTGAGGGGTCGCTATGGAAACGCTTGCACTTCTTGTTGATGGATTCTCGGTTGCGTTGTCACCGCAAAATCTGTTCCTTGCTGTCGTTGGATGCTTCCTCGGCACTTTGATGGGAGCATTGCCTGGCTTGGGCCCGGCAAATGGGGTTGCTATCCTTATTCCGATTGCCTTCTCGCTCGGGCTTGGGCCCATCCCATCTCTCATCCTTCTTACAAGTGTCTACTACGGCGCCATGTACGGAGGCCGAATTAGTTCGATCTTGCTAAACATCCCGGGCGATGAACCCGCGATGATGACGTGCCTCGATGGATATCCGATGGCAAAGAACGGTCAGGCCGGCGAAGCCCTGTCTTTAGGTGGCATCGCATCTTTCTTTGGGGCGTTTGTCGCTACAATTGGCCTGGTGATTTTGGCACCGCAGTTGGTCAAAATCGCGCTGCTTTTCGGACCAGCAGAGTACTTTGTCCTCTTTACAGTCGCATTTGCGACACTGGGTGGTGTGTCCTCTACGAACCAAGCCAAATCTGCTTTCGCAGCTGCACTAGGGCTGGGTATCGCGATGATTGGCAGTGATAGTCAAACAGGGTCGCAGCGCTTCACCTTTGGTGAAATCCACCTCTTCGATGGCATCGACTTCTTGATCGCTATCGTTGGCTTGTTCGCCTTGAGTGAAGTGTTGATTTTTCTCGAACATCATCGTGGCGGTGCCGTTGGATCAGCTGGCGCGACGAAAGTTGGGCGCATCTTGCCAGACTTCGGCATGATCAAGCGCTGCTTGCCTTCAATCGCTCGCGGCACTGGTCTTGGTTTCTTCTCAGGCGTCTTGCCAGGTGCCGGCGCATCGTTGGGGTCATTTCTTGCGTACTCACTGGAGAAACAAAGCGTCGACCGAGATGGGAAATCCTTTGGAAAGGGCGATCCACGCGGTGTTGCGGCTCCGGAGGCAGGCAATAATGCGGCCGCTGGAGGCGCGTTGGTGCCGATGCTTTCGTTGGGCGTACCGGGCTCGGGGACGACCGCCGTTCTGCTGGCTGTTTTGCTGCAACTTAACATTACCCCGGGACCACTGCTCTTCACAAAGAATCCGGACGTGGTTTGGGGGCTGATCGCAGCCTTGTTCATCGGCAACATCATTCTGCTTTTGATGAACGTTCCGTTGGTCGGGTTGTTCACGCGCGTGTTGCTGGTGCCGACGCGCATTCTGATGCCTGTCGTCGCCATGATCTCGTTCGTTGGGATTTACTCGATAACGGGCTCCACCTTCGATGTAATGCTCATGGTTGGTTTCGGCTTTGCAGGCTGGCTTCTACGCAAGCTCGACGTGCCGCTGGTGCCAGTCATCTTGGGCATCCTTCTTGGCAACCAGATGGAAGTGAACCTTCGCCGCGCAATGACGATTTCGGACGGGGATTGGTTGGCGCTGGTGGGAAGCCCCCTCGCAATAATCCTCTGGCTTATCGCAATCGCTGGATTCGTATTGCCCATGTTTGTTGGCCGTCGGGTTAAGGACCGCATGGATGCGCAGCGCCATGACGAAGAGGCATCGGTGGGGGATTAAACCCACCGGATTTCAAGAATGACTGGCTTCGGCCAACAAGGAGACAGAAGATGCGTATCATGACATTGCCCTGCGATGGCATCGGACCTGAAATCATGGCGGCGACTTTGGAAGTCGTTGAGGCCGCCAACAAGAAGTACGATCTGGGATTAACGTTTGAAGAAGAAGAGTCCGGTTTTATCAGCCTCAGGAACCACGGTATCACTCTGCGTGACGACGTGTTGGAACGTGCACGAACTGAATTCGACGGAGTCATTTTGGGGACGCAGTCCCATATGGACTACCCGCCAGTCGTTGAAGGTGGTCGCAACGTTTCGGCCGGATTCCGTATCGGGCTCGATCTTTATGCGAATGTGCGGCCGGCCCGCAGCCGTGACTTTCTACCGAACAAAGCGCCCGGAATGGACCTTGTGATCATGCGTGAGGCGACGGAGGGATTCTATCCTGACCGCAACATGTACAAAGGCGTCGGAGAAATGATGCCCGATCCGGACATGGCGTTGTCGGTTCGCAAAATTACGCGACACGGATCAATGCGGATTTGCAGAGAGGCTTTCAAACTGGCCATGCAACGGAAGAAGAAAGTCGCCGCGATACACAAGGCCAACTCTTTTCTCATGACCGACGGCCTGTTTCTGGAATGTTTCCGCGAGGTGGCGAAGGACTACCCTGAAGTCGAAACCGAAGAGTTGATTGTCGACGCATTTGCAGCGCTGCTGGTTCGAAAACCGCACGAATATGATGTTATCGTCGCGACTAACTTCTACGGCGATATTCTCTCGGACCTTGCCTCTGAACTTTCAGGGTCTTTGGGGCTCGCTGGGTCGATCAATGCAAACGCTGAAACGGGCTTATGCTGCGCACAAGCACAGCACGGTTCTGCCCCGGACATCCAAGGGCAAAACGTTGCGAACCCGACATCACTTATTCTCTCCGCCGCTATGATGCTCATCTGGCTCGGCGAGCAGAAGGGTAGTCCGAAGCTTATGGAGGCTGGGCGAGCCATTGCGGATGCAGTTGATGCCGTCATCGATGATCCTGCAAAGCGCACCCGTGACCTTGGTGGCACCGTAAACACCGACACCTTCGGGACGCTTGTGGCCGAAATGGTCTCCAAGGAAACGATCCCGGCGTGATTGGATCTCCCGGTGGGCAAACGTGCCCACATCAACTGGTGACGTCGCTCCTTGCGGCGTCACCCGTCTTGAGCTGGAGCCATTATGAGACGACCAAGATTAGCGTTGATCCATGCAACCCGCGTTGCGATTGATCCAATCGAAGCTGCGGCACGCGAGCACTGGCCGGAAGCGGAAACCATTTCGATCCTGGAAGAGGGGTTGTCTTTAGACAGGTCTAAGCAAGTCGAATTGTCCGCCGGTCTTTTCCGGCGCATCGTAGACCTTTGCCGGTATGCGGAAGGCGCTGACGCAGATGGTGTACTGTTCACGTGCTCAGCATTCGGAGCCGCAATCGAAAGAGCAAATTTCGAGGCGCTAATCCCAGTCATGAAGCCGAATGAAGCGATGTTCGATGCGGCTTTCTCATACGGAGATCGCATCGCAATGATTTATACGTTTCCTCCAGCTGCGGCAGGTATGGAAGAGGAATTTCTAGATGCTGCTAGGGCGCGCGGCAGCAATGCGGAGATTACGTCATACTATTGCTCTGGCGCGTTGGCTGCAAAGCAAGCGGGTGATGATGGAAAACACAATCGCCTGATTGCGGAAACCGCATCAAGTATCGACGACGCTGACGTTATTCTTCTAGCCCAGTTTTCGATGTCTGACGCCGTTGAGGATGTCCGTAAGACAGCACAGATTCCAGTGTTGACCAGTCCACAGGCGGCGATTCACGAAATCCGACGGCGCGTCGAAGGCAATCAGTGAGGGCGGTTCAATGTTAATCGGTGTCATAGCGGACGATTTTACCGGGGCGAGTGATATTGCGAACACCTTGGCCAAGGGCGTTGAGCCGGAAGGTGGATTACGTACGGCTCAGTTCCCGGGTATTCCCACGATTCCGGCCAACGAAGAGATCGAAGCGGGAGTGATCTCGCTCAAAAGCCGCACCGCACCTGTCGAGGAAGCTGTTGCGGATAGCCTGCGGGCCCTGCGATGGCTCGCGGACCAAGGATGCCAGCAGTTCATCTTCAAATATTGCTCGACATTCGATTCCACAATGGAGGGAAACATCGGCCCCGTCGCGGAAGCGTTGGCCAATGAACTAAGTGCGCAAAAGGTGGTTTTCTGTCCGGCCTTTCCCACCACGGGGCGTACGGTTTATCAGGGCCATCTATTTGTGCTCGGCAAGCTGTTGAACGAGTCCGGGATGGAAAATCACCCTCTTACTCCGATGATGGATGCGAACATCAAGCGCTGGTTGCAACATCAGACCGAAGAAGCGGTTGGATTGGTGCCAAATGACACAGTGAAGCAAGGGCCAGAGGCGATTGCTGATGCGTTGCAGAACGCAAACGAACGCTTTGTAATCGGTGATGCGATTTCGGATGAAGATTTGCTGGCCTGGGGCGAGGCGCTGAAGGATGCCAAGCTCATTACCGGGGGATCCGGGATAGCATTGGGTCTACCCAGAAACTTCGTCAGAAAAGCTTCCTCCAAAAGTGTTGGCATTGCGTTCACTGGTATCGCAGGGTCCGCCGCTATCCTTGCAGGGTCTTGTTCAGGTGCGACACGCGGGCAGATCAATGTTCATGCGGAATCCAATCCGACGTTCGCCATTGATGTTCCAGGTGTCATGTCCGGGGATGTGACCACGCAAACGCTTCTGGATTTCTTTGAAACGCATCCGGGTCAGGCGCCGCTCGCGTATTCATCAGGAAGCCCGGATGATGTGCGCGCGATCCAAAAACAATTCGGTCAAGAAGCTGTGGCGGAAAAGCTGGATAATCTCTTTGCTGAAACTGCATGGGAACTTGTCCAGAAGGGCTACAAGCGATTGGTGGTGGCTGGGGGGGAGACCTCGGGAGCCGTTGCCAAGGCCGTATCCGAGGCACTGGGGTCTCCAGCCATGTCAATTGGGCCAGAGATCGACCCGGGCGTGCCAGTCCTGAGCGTTGGAAAAACTGAACCCATTGCGCTGGCTCTAAAGTCTGGAAACTTCGGCGCTCCGGACTTTTTCGCGAAGGCCCTCAGAATGATGGAGGCCGGTAAATGAGTTCTGAAGAACTGGCGCTACGACAGCAGATGTCGGAACTGTGCGCCTCGCTGTTTGCGCGTGGCTTTTCCGTCGGCACTGCGGGCAATGTCTCCGCACGTCTTGATGACGGGATCCTCATGACACCAACCAATTCCACCTTGGGCGATATCGACCCCGAGCGCATCGCCAAGATTAGTTTGGATGGGAACCATGTCTCCGGCGACAAGCCGACCAAGGAAGTTTTTCTGCATCAAGCCTTCTATGAGACGAGGCCACAGGCTGGTGCAGTGGTGCATCTACATTCGACCTGGGCAACTGCACTGTCGTGTCTGGAAGACACCGATCCCAATGACTGTATTCCACCGCTAACACCATACGTGGTGATGCGCGTTGGCTCGGTCAAACTGGTTCCATACGTCAAGCCGGGTGACCCGAAATCCGGTGATTTGATCCGCGAACTGGGCGGCGAATGTAGCGCGGTTCTGTTGGCCAATCACGGTCCCGTCGTCTCGGGAAAGGATCTGTTCTCAGCCGTCTGTGCAGCGGAAGAGTTAGAAGAAACAGCCAAGCTGCTCGTGGCTTTGCGCGGCCTGCCTACCCGGTTGCTGGATGCTAAAAAAGTCGCAGAACTCAAAGAGACTTTCGGAAGGATGTAATCCATCATGAAAACCGCTGACCTTATCGATCACCATGCGCCAGAGCTTACTCTTGTCCATCTACCGCTTCGGCAATTCGGGATAAAACAGTTCTTTGCGGCGCAAATACAGACAGTGAAGTGCTTCGAAGATAACACGGAACTTAGGGCGCAACTGGAAACACCGGGTGAGGGGCGCGTTTTGGTTGTCGACGGCGGAGCATCAACGCGAATTGCAATCCTTGGCGATATGTTGGCTGATCTTGCAATCCAAAATGGATGGGCTGGTCTTATCCTGAATGCCGCAATTCGAGACAGTGCCGAAATCAACCAAATGAACACTCTGGTATTTGCCTTAGCAACCAGCCCCGTCAAAAGCGCGAAACGTGGATGGGGCGTAATCGGGGAGCCGGTGACTTTCGGTGGCGTTAAGTTCCATCCTGGTGATTGGGTTTACGGCGATGCGGACGGCGTGTTGCACAGCAAGAAGCGATTGGTCTGATTTCAAGTTTAGCCAAGTTCTCACAGCATGGCGCTATCATAGTCACGGCAGCTGTTGCTGGCTGGCTTGTATCGCTCACAGGCATTCCACTGGGGTGGATGATCGGGTCTATGTTGGTGACCATCGCCGGGTCGTTGAAGCAGTTTCCTGTCAAACTACCGGGCCCTATGTTGGACCTGGTAAGAGCAACTGTCGGTGTGATGTTAGGAGCATCCTTTACGCATGAGTTGCTTTCCTCTTTTGGTGCTTGGTGGGTGTCACTGGCCTTCTTACTGTTAGCCCTTGGAATAATGTACGTCCTTGGTTTCTACCTTTTACGACGTATTTCGCGCTTTGATGCATTGACAGCTTCTCTGTGCGCAATGCCGGGTGGCATTGCCGAAATGGTGTTGCTGTCCGAGCAAAAGGGTGCGGATCAGGCTCGTGTCGCTATCGTTCATGCGTTGCGCATTGCATTAGCAATTTTGCTGATTCCGCTACTAATCAACCTGATTGCAGACTTCGAAGTCATTCCACCCGAAGCTCAAACACAGCTGGCTTCGATCACGTTCACCGATTGGATTTGGATCATCGGATGTATTGTTGTGGGAATGCTAGCACGGGGTAGGGTGAAGCTGCCGGCACCTATTGTGGTAGTGCCGATGATATTCAGCGCGGCCGTCCACTTGCTGGGATGGACAGAATTCGAGGTTCCGGTTTCTGTGACTGCGTTGGTGCAAATCTTCATAGGCATTAATGTTGGTGCACGGTTTTCCGGAGTGCCCATCAACGCGTTGATCGCGGCTCTAGGTGCAGCGGCCATGGTTGTCGCTCTCCAGATTTCTGTGGCCTTCTCAGGCGCACTGGCTGTTGCGAACGTGTTGGAGACAGACCCGGTCGCACTCGTCTTAGCCTATTCACCTGGAGGCTTGGCGGAGATGTCAATCATAGCGGTGAGCGTTGGTCGCGATGTTGCGTTCGTCGGCGTGCATCACGTCTTTAGGGTCTTGGCGGCGCTTGTTTTGGCACCTGTCCTCGTAGCGGCTCTGTCAAAGCGGGATATCAAGCACTGAGGAATCCGATGGAGTTCACTCGCTAAGCAATCGATGCCGCCTTTGCCGCAAAAGCTTGTATGTCGCCAAAATACAAGTTGGCTGACTGGAGAAGGCCAACCGAGCCGCGCTACATTGAAAGGGATCTACCACAACCTCGCAATTGAGTTGTGTTGTTCGGTTTTGGGTTGAATTATTCCAGTTGAAATGCACTGTTTCACGATAATAGTGCGGAGGAGAGCGAGTAAATCGCCTTATGCGGGTGCCGAAGGATAGGTTTCAGTTGCTCGAGGATTGAACACCTGATCGCGATGCCAGATCAGGTTCTCCTTGTGCCTGGCAGTTTGACCAGAGATCTGCTTGGAATGTCCAGAAAACGAGCTCATTGCCGGTGCGGACAATTCGCTCGAAAACCTAGGTGTCACGTCGTCCTTGAAAGTCACCAGCCCCTTGTCAAATGCTGTATCCCATAATGCTGACAGCAAATAGCTTTATTCGGTTACCCAATTATGCAAACCACAGAGTACGGCGGCACAGAGCCCAAAGTCTCAATTTCTGCGCAGCACATGAATGGCGGCTTATGAACGTAGCCGAACAAGTACGCCTTCTTCAAATTCTTCGATGTCAGATAGTTTTTTGCAAATTGGGCAATCCGGCGCGTGACAGTCCATCAATCAGCAGGGGTTCCCATGCGCCGCTGACATTGGAAGATTTTGCCAAAAACTCTGATGTTGAAAAATCCGGCTTGATGGCCAAAATCTCGTCCCAGACGGCTCGGGCTTCGGTGATACGGTCTGTCAGCCCCAAAATGCCTGCCAGATACAGGCGCGCGGCATCCGAATGAGGCATCTGGACCAGCCTCTCGCGAAAGAGATTTTCGGCCTCATCAAAACGTTTCATCCCCAACAGCGCCCGACCCTTGAATTGCAAAACAAGCAAGTATTTGGGGTCTAGCCGCAAGGCCCTGTCAAAATACTCGATTGCCTGTTCGTGGCGCCCGTTCACGTCTTCGACGATCCCCAGCATATTCATCGCATTGGCACTGTTAGGTTCCAGCTTCAGCGCCATTTGAGCGTCGTATCTGGACGATTCCATGGCTCCTTTGCGCAAGTTTGCGATGGCGCGGGCGAGATAGGCAGAAATTTCCGTCGGATCGGCGGCCACGGCCCGATTTGCGTCCTCGAACGCTTTATGCAACTGATCCGGCCCTGCCCCGTTCCAATCGTTGAAATACTCGGTTGTCCCAACCATCGACAGCCCGGCGTAAGCCTTGGCAGCCAGTCCCGAATCCAGTTTCAGCGCCCGTTCGAAACAGGCTCGTGCCCGAACGAAGTGTTCCGGCTGAAACTCGTAAATCAGGGTACGGCCCTGTATGATTGCCTCGTAGGCGTCTGGGTCGACACGCTCGCGGGTGCCGCTCCGGTCCTTTTCCTCGCTGTTGGTTAGTGTCACCCGTAAGGCCTGAACAATCTGCAGGGTAATGTTTTCCTGCAGGTCAAAAATATCCTCCAGCTGCCCGTCAAACCGGTCGGCCCAAATGTTGGATTCCGATTCTGTGGCTACCAACTGTGCATTTATCCGCACCCGTTTACCGGCACGGCGAACTGAGCCTGTCAGCACATGGCTAACCTTCAACTCGCGCACAATTCGTTGCAGGTCTTGCGCGTGTTCCCGATAGGCAAAAGCGGAGTTTCGGGCGATGACCAGAATGCCCGAAACCTTGGACAAATCGGTAGTCAGATCGTCGGCAATCCCGTCTGCCAGGAACACCTGTTCCGGGTCGCCTGAGCTGTTGGCGAAGGGTAGAACCGCGATTGCTGGCTGGTTGCTGCGGGTTTTGGTGATAGTCATCGCGGCGGGCCAGCCCCAGACCGCAACCTCGCGATCAATGTTCTTCAGGGATTGCCCGCCGCCGGGTTTGAACTGGGCCGATGTTTTGCCGTCAAGACTATGGAACGCACTATCGGACATCAGCAGCTGGCCGGGTTGGGCCATGGCTTCCAGGCGGGCTGAAATATTGATGCCGTCGCCAAAAATGTCGTCACCAACCTGCGTACGCTCGCCCACATGCAGGCCCATGCGCAATTGGATTCTGGCACCTGTTGCATGTTCCGTTTCAAGGCCCGTCTGGATGGCGATGGCACAGGCTACCGCATCTGTTGCATTGGCAAATTCCACGATCCAGCCATCACCCATTTGTTTCATTATCCGACCGTGATGCTGCAAGACCAGAGGGTCAAACACTAAGGTCCGCAATTCGCTCAGTTTAGCGAGCGTCTGCGATTCATCCGATCCCATCATACGGGAATAACCCACCACATCGGCGGTAAGGATCGCTGCAAGTTTTCGGTCCACGATGCACGCTCCACATGCGTTGACACTATTTGTTCATATCAGGATCTGATTTGATAGCTAAATTGGAGAGCGCCAATCGGCGCAGTCGCAGCGAAAACCAACTTTTCCCGCGATCCGAAATTGCAAGTCTACGTCGTGAATGTCCGGTTGGCGTTGCGACCCGTCAACCACGCAAACCGCAGAGAACGGCGGCGCTGAGCCCTTTGTTCCGAATGCTGCACTGAGAATGAATGACCGTTTTGATATAGGTTGGGTTTTATCGAATGTTCATTATGTGCGAGATAATATGGCCATGGGCGGGCCCCGAGACCAAGACTATGGTCTCACCCCCTCGCACCAGGAACTGAAATAAACCTACGCAAACCAGAAAGACCTTGCGTAGGTGTAATACCAAAAACCTCGCCAGCTGTTCTGGCCAAATGCGCTCCGTCAGAGAAGCCACTTTCGATACCTGCAATGCCAAATTTTTCTCCATTGAAGCCTGCATGTGCCGCGGCCAGGATCCCTGCCCAAATCTTAAATTTCCGGAACGTCTGCCCCGTGGTTGCCTTAAAATGACGCAAGGCTTGTGTGCGTTCGAGCCCAATCTCATTTGCGAGTTCATTTTGGGATAAGCGTAAGAAGGGATCATCATACAACCGCTGAACGACGGCCATAACAGCTGGATCTGAAGGTGTATCTTTGCCTTCGAGTTTTCTCCGAAACTCCAATAGCGCCTCATGGTTCCGGCTCTCAAAGAACTCCGGAAGAGCTTTCCAGTCCTGAGACAAAGCCCCGACTTCAGGGAGGGTGGTGTCAAATCCAACACCATCAAGATACATGATTTCCGCGCCGCCCTGTCCAAAGGAAACGCGATGGGGCACACCCGGTCTTATCCAGGTCACTTCTGCATTGGAACTGTCGTTGTCAGTTACCACGACTACTGGGTTCCGTATACCAACAATCACACACGGCATTAAGTTTTCGTGCCTTTGCAATTCACCTTCGTCAAAGGTGAAGAGGTGATTGCGGAACGCATTCCTGATTGCGGTCAAATGCTCGAGCTCTCTGAGAGAATTACCGCTATCAGCTTGCCACGCAAAGTAGTGCCATTGCAATGTGCGCAGCAGGCGGCGTGTTTTTGCACGTTTCTTCAAAGCCCGCGTCCTACGGCATGTCAATCTTGGTTGATAAAGCGGTGCAGGGTTAAGGAGTTTCGAATGAACAAAGATGCAAAAATCCTCGTTACTGGAGGCAACGGGCATGTCGGTTTCAACCTCGTTCGCATGTTGCTGGACGATGGCTATGTCAACCTGCGCGTCTCTGTTCGCGACAAGGATGATCCTCAGAAAACTGCGGCGCTCAAAGCTCTTGGAGTATCTGATATCGTCTCACTCGAAATCCGAGATGCTGCCAGATTTGAGGAAGTCTGCCGGGGCATCGATTACCTATTTCATGTTGCGGCGACTTATCGGTTTCATACGGACAGTGCGACCGCAGATGCTGAAATGATCAAGGACAGCTTGGAAGGCGTTCGATCTGCGATGAGTGCCGCTGCGAAGTGTGGGGTTCGCAAAGTGATCCTGACCTCGTCGATTGTTACGTTGCCAATCGCCAAGAACGGCGAGTCAATTCCGGATGAAACACGCTGGGTTGAGAACCCTCAGATTCCATACCTGAAGGCGAAATCCGAGGCAGAGAGGTTGGCTTGGTCTATGGCAGATAATCTAGGCATCAACCTAGTGTCGTTGCTGCTTGGCGCTGTATTGGGTCCGGGATTTGGTCGTGGAACACAATCCACCGATTATGTGCTGGCAATAACAAAGGGCTCCATGCGCATGGGAACGATTGCGGCCAAGTTTCCCGTGATTGATGTTCGAGACATCGTGCGGGGGCATATCTTGGCAGCAGAAAAAGACGCGAAAGGTCGTTACATTCTCGCGACCGACAATGCACCGTCATTTGTTGAATTGATTAAAATTATGCGCAAGATTGATCCCAAGGTTCCAGGCGCGTTGATGATCATACCGAGATTATTCTATGGGGTTCTGCCTGCCTTCGATTGGCTAACCAGCAGAATTTTAGACGCCCCAAGAACCGCCACGCGAGCCATGGTTAGCCCAATGAGATCAGGTGATATGCTGGCAGATAACTCTAAGTCAAAAAGGGACCTCGGCTGGTCACAACAGTATACTCTTGAGCAAACGTTGCGGGACACAATGCGCGAACTGAAGGCCGCGTGAATCGATGGATAGCAATACTTCGAAACAGACCGAACCCCTAAAAAACGAGCGCTCCGGACGGGCTACCTACGACCTTGCTGTTGTTGGCGCAGGCGTTGCCGGGCTGAACGCGCTTAATGCGGCAACAGACTACCTGCCTCGAGGCGCACGTGTGTTGTTGGTCGATCAAAAAGATGCTGCGGGTGGGATGTGGAACACGGCTTATGACTATGTGAGGCTTCATCAACCGCACCCGATGTTTACCGTCGGCGACCTACGCTGGAACTGGCGAAAGCCACGTCAATATCTCGCCGCGCGCGACGAAGTCCGCTCTCACTTAAGTTCGTCACTTGGTCCTATTGCCGATAAAGTAAGTCTTTTAACGCAATTTGGACACACCGTTGAACGCTGTGCTGAGGTTGAAACAACTAATGGCGCAATGGCAGAACTCGTCATCCATCCAAACGGAAATCCTAACCAGCAAAGATCGATACTGGCCAAGCGCGCTGTATATGCCACTGGCCTAAACTACAGCCTTGCAGACCCCCTTGTATTCTCAAGCCAAAAGGTTCTTTCGATTGTCCCGCAGGACTTACTTCAAACGCTGAAAGACAATCCAGATGCGCCGGTCTTTGTCATAGGGGGCGGCAAAACAGGGATGGACACTATCCTAGCGACTCTAGCAGCGGAGGCGAAACGCAGTGTAACGCTTATCAACGGAGGTGGGACAAACTTCTTGAACCGCACACGTTACCTACCAACCGGGCTTAAGCGTTGGATATCCGGGCAGTTGGCCTCTCGTGTGTTCAAAGAATTAGCGACAGAATTCAATGGTGAAAACGAAGATCAATTGATCGAATACATACGACTGAACCTGTCAACCGATCCGGATGCTAAAAGTAGAACTTTCCTGTACGGTCTACAGTCTCAAGAAGAACACGCACAGGTTCAATCCGGGCTTGCAAACACAATATCAGATTACTTGACAGATGTAGTTGATAATGCGGGCGGACCAATTCTTTTCACTAGGAATGGAACAGAAACACCAGTCCCAACAGGATCAATTTTCGTAAATTGCACGGGCAGCTTCTTCAGGTCTGAGACCCTGTCTGAACCACGCGAAATATTGAGCGAAAACAACAAGATGCTGAGCCTCACGTCTCGAGATTCCTTTCATTTCTTAACCAGTGTCGCTGGCTTTTTCACATGTCACTTATTTTTTCGAGGTCAGTTGCGCGGTTATGGGTTTTACACCATGGATCTTGAAGACCTGTTTCGAAAAAACCGAAATGCATGGGTAGGAGCAACTGCCGCACAGGCATATCTCAATCAGGTGATGGCGCTTAAGATACTGCCTCTCACACTTCTGAATCGATGTGGTCTAGACATGGACCGCTGGTATCCCCTGCCAAGACGCCTCGCTGCGTTGGTCTCGATGAAAAGGAACGCCGAGTGCGATGTGGCACACTGTCGTAAGGTTCTGGACAGCATAGCCAGACGATTCGAAACTCATTCAAAGCAGCTCACTTAAGGACACAGTATGCTTTAGCTTATGAAACAGTCTACTGCCCCCCCGCATTGAACAAGCAGACATTCACCTGTGCACCTTGGAAGCCGGCTTTGTCCCGCATGTCGGAGTTTGCAAAGGCCGACGATGAAGGTCCGGTTTGGGCTGAGATCGTTGTTTCGCCGTGATTGGCTTTGATGCTTGTTATGGCAGGCGGCCTCCCTCGAGTTTTGAATCTACTTTTCCTAATCAACTACGTCCTCATACGTTTGTGGCTTGACTTAAAGATCCAGCGCACCACTCGTTGAGAGATGCTACGAAAGACATTCCTGACGATTTTCACTTCTGCATTTCTCTTAGCCGCGCCTGCTGTCTCAAAGGCGACGGAAGTTGATTTAGAACTTGTTCTTCTTGTCGACGTTTCGCGGTCTATGACCGAGCGAGAACTCGAGATTCAGAGACAGGGCTATGCGGCAGCTTTGCAGTCTGATGAGGTTTTCGCGGCCGTTCAGTCGGGCCTTTTGCAAAGGATCGCTTTGACATATGTCGAGTGGGCCGGCACGCAAGAAGTGGTCGTTGACTGGCGACTTGTGGAAACGCAAGCTGACCTTGAAGGGTTTGCGCGCGTGCTTACCACGCGTTTCGATCCCGCACTGCGCCGAACTTCAATCTCTGAAGCGCTGATCTTTGGTGCTGCGATGATTGAAGAGAACGAATTCCAAGGCCTGCGCAGGGTGATCGACGTTTCAGGCGACGGGCCTAACAATCAAGGACGACCGATACTCCGTGCCCGTGAAACAGTGCTATCAAAATCGATCACCATAAACGGATTGCCACTAATGACCCGGGAGGGTTTGGGCAGTCAATGGCATCTCGACGACCTCGATGTCTACTACGAGAATTGCGTGATAGGAGGGCCAGGTTCTTTTGTCATTCCGGTGCTTGACTGGCAAGATTTCGCAGAGGCTGTACGCCGAAAACTGGTGCTGGAAATCGCGTCAGCGCCTGCGCTCGAATACGTCAGATCTGCGCAGTATAATTCGGCCAATGCTTATGACTGTTTGATAGGTGAGAAAATTTGGGAACGAAACCGACAAATCTGGAGCGAACCCTAATGGTGGGTACTTTGACACAAAAGCTTACCCAAAGCAGTGATCCGATTGCATTGGCCAGAACAAATGTTTGCCAAGGCATTCCCGTGGCGCCGGCCACGAGACCGTTTAGCTGACGCAGTAAGATAAAGAACCGAGCAACGACAACAACATAAGCACCGAAGCGCTCGGTTATCCGAGGCGCTTTGGTTCTTAGCAGTAGAGGCGCTTAGAAGAAGCACGCACCACTACAACGACAGTCGCCATAGGCTTTTTGTGTTAAATTTTGGGTAATGGCGGCAGGTAAGCTGTACTGAGGCTCCCCAACTGAACTGGTCCACCGTTATGCTCAGGAAACGGAGGACCACGTACGGCGCAACTCGACCTGCTTTCTCGATACGGGTCAAGACTATCAGACGCGCGGCTCCGATAAAACTAATCTGGACAGCAGGGCGGTTTACTGAGCAATCCGGTTCGCAGCGATCATAGCGCAAATCTGACAGATCGTGGCACAACGCGACACATCTATTGGTGTTTTAGCAGCGTTCTATTCCGCGCTTACGCGATCAATTTTCTCAATCGCTAGCATCCAAGGAGAAACCCAAAAGGCTTCACTAGTTTCAAAGATTGCGAACAGTACGACCCAGCCCAACCAACCGTTCTCGAAAACTCTGGAACGCCGCATAGAGTACAGGAATCATAATCAGCCCAAGAGTGCTGTCGAGGATCATTCCGAACAGTACTGGATAGCCCACTGATATTCTTGCAGCTGCTCCTGCTCCGCTGGACAATACCAAAGGCAAAACACCAACTATGAAACACAGGCCTGTCATCGTAACCGGCCGGAACCTGATCTCAGCTGCTTTTAGGGCCGCATCTTGAATGCCTAAACCATTGGATCGCTGCTGATTGGCGAATTCAACCACCAAGATTGCTTTCTTGGCTGCCAAACCAATCAGTAAAACCATCCCAACCTGCGCAAAAATATTGCTGGTAAGGAAAGGCAACAGCGCCAGCGGGATCAATGCCCCCAACAGTGCGAAAACAACAGATGAGATTATCGACAGCGGTAAAATCCAGCTTTCGTATAAAACCACAAGAAAAAGGTAGGCCAGCACCAGTGCTGAAAGCATGATATACGGCACAAGACCCTTTGCCTTCACTTCTTGCTGGGTCACACCGGACCACTCGATCTGAAATCCATCGGGAAGGGTTTCGTAGGCAATCGTTTGAACAGCAGCGATCCCATCGCCTGAACTGACTCCGTCAGCCAGCTGAGCGCTGACGGAGGCTGCTGTAAAAAGGTTGTAACGTGGGACAGTGTCCGGTGCGAGGATCGGTTCACTACTAACGAAGTTTCGAACCCGCAGAGAGTCTCCAGAACTGTTTTTTACGTAGATATTGTCGACGTCATCCAATGTCTGCCGGAATTGAGCATCGGCGGATATTACCACCCAGTAAACCCTTTCATTTAACACAAAGTTGTCGACGAAGTACGAGCTTAGGTTGGATTGCAAAGCCGTAAAGATATCGGCCACACTTACGCCGAGGGTCTCTGCTCGGTCGCGGTCAATCGACAGTTTATACTGAGGGCTCTGGGCTGAAAAATTGCCATGCGCCCGCGAAAACTGAGGAGCCGCATTCAAAGCAGTTACAAAACCTTTCATCACCGAGTCCAACTTTGCCCCGTCGCCGTTTCCGAGATCTAACAATTCCAGAGAGATTCCCCCGGTTGATCCAAGCCCATGAATGGTCGGGAAAGGAAAGACGTATGAAACCCCCTCAGGCAGTGTCGCGAGTTGGCTTTCCAATCGATGCATGATCGCGAACCATTGCAAGTCCCTGCTAGTCCGCTGATCCCATGGCGCTAAAGTGACGATTGCCATCCCTGCATTCGAGCGACCTCCGGCCAGCATCGAATGACCCGAAACAATTGTGACTGACTCAACTCCCGGTGTCTGCTCGATTAGCGCACCTGCTTCATCCATAAACGCTTGTGTGCGTTGTAGTGAGGCGCCGTCGGGCAACTCCATTGATGCCATTAAAACGCCGTTGTCTTCTTGCGGGATCAGGCCAGTCGGAACAGAAACAAAGAAGTAAATAGTCAAACCTACGGCCCCTGCGAAAGCCAGTAGCGACATCGCCATGTAACGAAGCATGAAAGCGACAAGGCGCAGATACTGACGCCGCAACCAGGAAAGCCCAGCCGGTACTAACGCCAAAGGTCCAAACGGCTTTCTGCCTGTCTTGAGCATTATTGCACACAAAACCGGCGACAGAGTTAGCGCATTAACTGCGGATAAGACAAAAGCGAAAATGATAGTGAGCGCGAACTGGAAATAGATTGTGCCGGTTACACCAGGGAAGAAGCAAACCGGCACAAAAACAGCCGCCAAAACAAATGTGGTCGCAATGATTGGGCGGTTCACTTGAGACATCGCTTTTAACGTGGCTTCTCGAGGATCCAATTCCTCCTCGCGCAGAATTCGCTCTGCGTTTTCGACAATGATGATTGCATCGTCCACAACCAACGTTATTGCCAGCACGAGAGCAAATAGCGTTATCATGTTTGCGCTGAAACCGATGCCATAGATCAGCGCTACCGTCCCCAAAAGCGAGACGGGAATAGCAATGGCTGGTACGATGGTGCCGCGCACGCTGGCCAGAAACAAGAAGGTCACCGTGACAACAAGTCCGGCTGTCAAAGCCAAAGTTTTCAAGATGTCCCGGATTGAAACACGCACTGCATCCGTGACGTCATACGTAACTTCATAGGACACGCCCGGCGGAAACTTTTTTGACAAGTCCTTCATTAATGCTTGCAGGTTGTTCGAGATTTCTAGCGCATTGGCTGAGCTTTCTTGATATACGGCGACGGTTGCAGAGTCTTTTCCGTTCAATTTAGTCGAACCGGAATAGGTGGCGGAACCTAACTCGACCCGAGCGATATCCTCTAGTCGAGTTACTGACCCATTTGCGTCCGAAGCGACGATAATTCGCCCGAATTCCTCTGCATCCCGCAGCAAACCCTCCGCCCGCAGCTTGAACTGAAAGTCCGTTTGGCCATCTGCGAACGGTGGTGCTCCAACTTGTCCAGCGGCCGCGATGACGTTCTGATCCTTGATCGCGTCGGCTACCTCGGCCGCAGTAATACCTAGCGCAGCCATACGCACCGGATTGATCCAGACCCGCATGCTATATTCCAGCTGGCCGAACTGCCGAACTGCGCCTACCCCTGGCAACCTTTGCAAAGGATCGTGAAGGAAATCAGCGGCATAGTTGCTAAGATACAATTCATCTCGCGATCCGTTTGGCGAGGTCAGGTTAATGACAACGATCATATTTCCAGACCGCTTGGTTACCTCAATTCCCTGCTGCAAAACGGCCGATGGCAGTTCGGAGCTGGCCAGCGCGATACGGTTTTGAACCTCAACAGCGGCTACGTCGGGATCAGTGCCCAGTTCAAAGGACACATTCAGCATGTAGGTGCCATCGTTCGCGCTTTTGGACGCCAAAGACAACATACCCGGTATACCGTTTACGCGCTCTTCAATGGGAGTAGCCACAGACTCCAAAATGACTTGTGCATCCGCGCCCGGATAAGAGGTATCAACATAGATCTGTGGAGGCGTGATGTGCGGATATTCGGTGATCGGGATGAGACGGACACAGACCGCTCCGAATATAACCATCAATATCGCTATAACTGCTGCAAAATGCGGCCTGTTGATGAAGTAGCGCGCGATCAAGCCGGACCCTAACCTTGACTTTCGACCGCTTTCACGACCAAACCATCATGAATTTTTTGAAGACCCTGGACTACCACACGGTCACCTTGGGTCAGACCATTTGTGACCTCGGTTTTGGTAGACGTTTGGGTGCCGATCTCAATATTCCGTCGGTTCGCTTTACTCTGATCATCGACTAAAAACACAAAGTATCCTTGCTTATCAAATTGCACAGCGTTACGCGGCACGGTCAGCACCTTCAGGTCGTCGGATCCAGTCAGACCAACACTCACGAACTGGCCTGGAATCAAAACTCCTTCCGGGTTGTCAAAGCTAGCGCGTAGTTCAATGGTGTCAGTATCCTGATTGACGCTGTCGCCGACAAAAATGACCTTACCCTCCGCTGGATAGGTCTCTCCATCTGCCAATATAATTTGGGTCGTCAGTTTGATATTGCCTTTGTCAATGAGCCCTTTCCGACGCTCCTGTTGTAGAACAGGCTCAGAGATAAAAAAGCTAACTAGCATCGGATCAATACTGTTTACAGTCGCCAGAACACCGGTGTCCGAACTCACAAGATTGCCTGCATCAACAACAGACAACCCGATGCGTCCATCAATCGGGCTGACGATTTCGGTATAATTCAGATCAATCTGCGCAATCTTGAGATTTGCATGTGCTTCATCTACCGCCGCTTGCTCTGATGCGTAATCTGCTAACGCTGTGTCCAGCACCGACTGCGGTATATCTCCCTTATCGAACAAGGCCTTTTGCCGATCCAATTCGGTCTTGCCCGCCTGAGCGCTGGCTTTTGCGCTTTTAAGCGCGGCCGAAGCCCTATCCACGCTGGCAGCATATTTATTCTTTTCTATGCGGAATAGAACATCGCCTTTCGACACCGTTCCACCCTCGACAAAATTGACCTCCTCTAAAAAACCTTCCACCCTTGCTTGCAGATCGACGCTTTGATCTGCAACTACGCGACCGACGAACTGATCTTGTTTTTGCAAATCCTCTAGCGTCGCTGACGCCACCATCACGCTGGGAACAGTCGCTTCGGACTGAGCCGCTGCCATTGCCGGCAGAAACAAGTAAAAGAGTATTGAACCAAGCAGATCAGAAGGTTTCAAAAGGCCGCCCTTTTGCTAGATTCATTCGACTATCTCCGCATCAGTACGGCGGCGCAACGGTTTTCTCCTGCGGCGAGGCTAGCCCAGTTTTAAGTGCTCTACTCATCCCTTTACGGGAACTCTCGCTATCGCGAACGACTTGGTCTCAAGGGATCCGCCTAACGAAATTCAGGCGACGCTATAGGTGATATCACGCTGTTTTTGCAATCGTTGCTCTGTTCAAAATCTGCGCAAGAAGCTTGATAGAACACTTTGAAAATCTACTCGATATTGGTCCACATCATCAAACTTTGAGGTAATAACTGCCAATTCTGCGTTAGGGATCATTTTTGAAAGCGACGATGCATAATCAAGCGGGTGAATGATGTCATTGTCAGTTCCAACCACCAGGGTCGGCACATTTATCGAAGCAACATCGTTGACACTCAAACTTGGTCCGTCCATGGAAATCCGCGCAAGCAGTTCCGCAGTGATATCGAGCGGTTGTCTGTCGAAAAGCTCGAGAAGTGCACTCAAATTGTGAGAAAAATGCTCCGATAACATGCTGTAGAGTTCACTTTTTTGAAATTTGCTTAGCGCTGTGTGGGGATCTTGACGAAGAGATCGCCCGATAAGAAGTAGTGGAAGCAAGTTTGATGGTGCTTGAGACATCAGCCAGGCTGGACGACCCACCACCAATGCTCTGATAAGCTCAGGTCGCTGAACGGCCACACGCAGAGCAACGGCAGAACCCATTGAAATACCGCCGATTACGACAGGCCGGGAAGCTTTTGCCTCTATGAGCGCAATCACGTCGTCTGTGAATTGTCTGATCGAGAAGTCATCAGCAGGCCCGGCTTCTGAGTCGCCATGTCCGCGAAACTCCATCGCTACAACACTTGTAGCTGTATCTTGCGGAAAAGCCTCAATTGGATATTCAGCGGTGTCGCACAAGCCGTGTTGAAACACCATGGTGTCATCTGTGAACTCGCCGTGCACAGCTAGTTTTACACCATCGCAATCAAATTTCGATCTCACAACCATCTGACATTCCTAAGTGGAGCTCTCGGTCGATAGCCAAAGCTTAAAACACAATTTATTCTTTTCGTAGTGCCGTATCACTGTTTTGAATCAGGATTGCGTTGTCAGTTCGAAGAGCAAACGAACCCAATCTCAGTGGAATTTGTCCATACTTGTTTCAAGCAGAGATCTTTCCTGTTGAAACCGTGGCGGCAAAAACAGCGATCCAAGCAATAAGCCAGATTGCAAAATGGATTTTCTTCGGCTGATTTTGTACTCGGACAGCAACGGATGACGCAAGAACCGCGATTATCGGTATCAAGGCGACCCAAGGCACAATGACGAAAAACAGCGGCAAAAAGAGGGGTGCCGAAAGGGCCAACACTAGGGCTGTGAATAACGCAAAAAGCAACCCTGAAGTCGAATAGTCTTCCAACTCAAGCACAGTTGTGAAAGCGCCAGACAAAGCAAGCCCAACGCAAACGGGAAGGCCAGCAAGGATGAGGTCAAAACGACTTTCCAAAGGCCCATCGCTCTTTCTCGTCTTCCGATTGATGTATTATCCAAAAAACATGCACGTTGTTTGATTTGGAAAAAATAAATTTGGCATTTCAATGAACGTTTTCGCGACTCCAAAGGCAGTGTCTCTTTGAGCAGACGTTTGTTAGCGTAGGCGATGTGAGGCGATGGTGTTGGGTTCTATGAAACTGATTTTGCGGATAGCTGGACATGCCGCGCTGCTCATTGTTGTCGTGACTACGCTTTTCTGGACGGCCTTAGCGTTGCCTGTTTTCTCCGGCTTACGAACGCCGGTTCTTGAAAAGATGCTTTCAGAACAAATCGGACAGACAGTGCATATTAGAGGGGATGTGAGCGTCGTTCTTGGAGCAACAACTCACGTCCGCGCAACCAAAGTGGAAGTGCCCAGCGAGACCATAGAAAACGTGAATTTGGCAGCTCTAGAAGTCCTGGAACTTGAACTAAACCTGCCAGCCTTGATTTCAGGTCAGATCGACATCGACAACTTGATCATCGATGGACTGAAAGTTCGACTACTGACCGACGCAGACGGGATGCAAAGCTGGGTTGCGACCAATCGGCCTCAGGTTAATACGACAGCATTGGGGATACAGAATGATACGGGTGGTATTTTAGATTTCCTGAGCGACAAGACGGCAGCTTTCACGTCTGTTTCTCTGATCGCGGACAATGAGACAACTGGTTTCGAATTCGATTTCGAATTGGAAAATCTGCATTTGGATCAAATCGGTAACAATTCCGGTGCAACAGTGACAAGCCATGGCACCGTGAACGGGCAGAGCTTTCAGATCAAAGGTGATTATCCACGAGGCCAGCCATTCACAACAAACGCGAACTTCGGAGCGATGCAGCTTGACTTCAACGGCAGCCCTATCTCGATGGAGAATGGTGGCGGTTTCAAAGGCAAACTGACCTTGGATACAGGTGAAATCGGCGATCTTCTGGAACTTCTCCGACTGGATCGCGATATAGAAGGTCGTGCAAATCTAGCGGCCGACATAGAAAGCCAGAACCCAAAGCTAAAAGTCTCAGATCTCAGCACGGGCTTAAACCTTTCAAAAGGCCAATTGCTGACAGTAGAAGGCTCTATCGAAAATCTGATCGGCTTTGAAGGTATCGATCTTGCAGTTGACGGACGCCTCTATCCGCAGGGTCATCCACCTGAAACGGCCACGGATTTAAAGGACTTAAAGCTCACCGACGTTTCAACGCACGTTGTTGGCACTGAAAACGCGCTGGAGTTTCAGGATCTGACTCTGACGACCAATGCGTTTGACAATGAATTAAAACAGATAGGTCCGGTTCGCTTTGGCCGCCTGTTTCGCGCTGACAATGGTAATCTGATGCTGGAAAAAATTAGCTTGCAGGCGGGACCACAGGATCGCCCCTACTTTTTGGCCAAAGGCAACGTTAAAGACCTGTTGCGCCTGAAAGAGGTCGACTTTAGCGGTACGATGTCGATACCGTCATCGCTGTTTTTCCAAGGACTTAGCGCAAAATCGCTTGGCAGCTTCGAAGGCAGTTTTTCGGTGGACGATCTAAAGGGGTTCCTAAGCCTCAACAAATTCGATGCGCAGACCGTTGATACGGAATTATGGATGCTCAGAACCCAGGCCAAACTAGGGAATGTAAACGAATTTGAAAACCTGTCCTTCGATTTCAATCTGGATGTCAGGGACAGCGCCCGTTTCCTAGCGGCCATTGGACAGAAAACAATCAAAGTCGGACAATTAAAGGTCAGCCTGTCCGCAAACGGAAAACAAGACAACTTCTCAAGCGTACTTGCGCTTAGATCCGGAAAGTCGCAACTGAGTGCCAAACTTGAGACATCCACGTCTGGCGCGCGTCCACTGACGCAAGGCATGGTTTCCAGTCAGAGTATCGAACTTCAAGACGTTAGAAACGCTTTTGCTTTTGTCTCACGCATTGCAACAAGCTTTCGCCAACCCGGAACCAGTGGCGTAAAGCACAAGGTGCCAAAAGGCAAAGTCAGTGATCTTGTCGAGGTAGAAGATTTTCTGCTCGATCAGGATGTCGATGTGTCCATTGACATCAAAAAAATTGAGGGCCAACAGGGAATAACCAGCCTGTCCAGCCATCTGAAGGCAAATAACGGCCTTGCCCAGCTTGGGCCCGTCGATGTTGCCTATGATGGAGGTCATTTCTCCGCTACGGCAAAAATGAATATCGTGAAGAGCCCGCAGTTGCTTTCACTTCAAGGCACAATAAAGGACTGGAACCTGGCGACCTTGTTCAACGAGTTTAATACCAAATACTCGGCAGTCGGACAGCTTCATGGAAATTTTGATTTTATTGGAAATAGGCGCTCGATAGAGGCCTATACTAACTCGATGAGAGGCTCCGCATCTATCCTGATGACAAATGGTGGAATATCAACCAGTCTTCTCGAACTATCCGGACTTGGCATTTTTCCTTGGTTGATTTCTGAAGAACTGAGAAAAGGTTACAGCAAGATTACCTGCCTGGCAGCTCCTGTTAAAATCGATGCTGGCGACGTTTCATTCAGCTCGTTTGTCGCGGAAACCAAAAAGGTACAGCTTGTTGCCCACGGCGATTTGGATTGGATAAAGAACACGATTTCAATTCAGGCCGAGGCCCGAAAACTCGGCAGGCCCTTGTCGCGGAGCGCGTGGCCGTTCGAGGTCGTTGGGACGCTGACGCATCCGAAAATCAAGCTTCTTCACCACAACGTTTTCCAGAAACGCGCGGACGGAGCGACAGAGTTCCCCGAAAACCGAAGATCCTGTGTTCCGGATATAGATCAACTGAGGCAATAGGATAAGACTAACTTTGTGTTGCACAGAATTGGCGGGTTATGCGGCATTTGATATTGTCCTCTATTTGTTTGACATGGGTAGTGTTCGGGCCGTTCTTGGAGAGGCACTGGCTCTTGGGATTTGGACGAGTTGGTGCGTGGCTCATTCTGGCAATAGCTTTTCTTGGCGCCATCGCTTCTGTCATCGCCCTGATTGGCTCGCTATTGATCGCGGTCTCGTACACGCAAGTCGGCCACGTGCTCGGTGATCCACGCTGGGTACTTACCTGCCCAATTACGGTGCATTTGCTGGCCGTTGGGTTTTGGGTTGCGGCTTTAGCACCGCTTCATAAGTTCGCGCTACAAGACTCTGACTACGCGATCCTTCGGCGCTTCGGTGAAATCGCGGGCGTAACGGTGCCGGTCCTTGTTCTTGTCGGGCTTGCATTTGCCTGGTTCATGAGTGGGTCTCTCACGGTGGTACTCTCCACGTCTTATGGCCAAGCACTTCTTATCACGGTGACCTTCTTTTCCGGGTTGCTGAGCCTTGCTGCCTTGAACAAGCTGAGGCTCGTTCCCGCATTAGAACAAGGTGGCGCAGATGCGGCGCCTAAGCCGCGCCGTTCAATCAAGATTGAGGGCTTCGTCGTCCTCTTGATACTGATTACGACAGCAACACTTACTTCTGTAACCACCCCGCCTGTGAACCTTTGAGAAGAGTAGGCTCATGACATCGCTTTCACGTCGCTCGTTTGTAACTGGTCTTTCTGCGGTTGGAGCAATTCCCTTTCTACCAAAAAACAGCCATGCCAACGGAACTCGGACGGTACTTCGAGCAACGACATCATCAGCGCAACTCACCCCTGAAGGATATCCACGAACGAATGTTTGGGCCTATGCCCAAAATGGTGCCGGATCAGTTCCAGGCCCTGAGATAAGGGTCAAGGCAGGGGAGCGGGTGTCGCGCACGCTGTTGAACGAACTGCCACAGCCTACAGCTGTACACTGGCACGGCATACGTATCGACAATGCAATGGATGGTGCCGCTCCACTCACTCAAGCACCTGTGCCAACTGGAGGTGAGTTCGATTACGATTTTGTCTGCCCCGATCCTGGAACATACTGGTATCACTCCCACAACCGGAGCCGGGAGCAGGTGGCACGCGGGCTCGCAGGACCATTGATCGTGGAAGACACTGAACCCTGGCTGGGCCTACCCGGCGCGGCCACTCGCGAATTGATCCTTATGCTAGATGATTGGTTGCTCAATGAAGATGGATCGATTGTAGAAGATAGATGGGACGATCTTCATGCGGCGGCCCATGCAGGACGGATAGGTAATACAGGGACAGTAAATGGACAGTCATACCCGGAGTTTGCACTTCGCCCGGGGGAGCGTGTGCGCCTGAGGATGATCAACTTCGCAACCGACCGGATCATGCCAATTCGCTTGCCGGACCTATCCCCGACCCTGATAGCGCTGGACGGCCATCCCGTTGCACCGCGCAGCTTGGAAGTCTTGGAACTGGCGCCAGCGCAGCGGGCCGACATAGTCGTTGACGCACCGGCGACCCATCCAGAAAAGACCAGTCTCTTGCTCGACATTGGAAGAGGAAATCAAGTGGAGTTTGCCTCGTTCCATATTGAGGGCGAACCAGTACGGCCTTCAGAAGAAAACGTCCGACCATTACCATCGTGGAAAACGCTGCCAGAAATTGATCTAGCATCTGCGCAAAACCAACCTCTGCGAATGGATGGTGGAGCTATGCGGGGTATTGATCAAGCCACTTATCAAGGCGAGACGATGGATTTCCGCGAACTGACATCTCGCGGCATGGCATGGACATTCAATGGGGTCGCCCATGGTATGGACGAACCATTGTTTGTGGCCGACCTTGGTAGAACGGTACGCATGGAGTTAGTCAATCGCTCAGCGTTCCCACACGGTATACATATCCACGGACATCATTTTACGGTTCTTTCTCGCGGCGGTGTTCCTTCCCCCTACAAAGACGTTCGGGACACTGTTCTCATCGGCGCTGATGAAACGGTCGAACTAGCTTTTGTCGCGGACAATCCTGGCAAATGGATGATCCACTGCCATATGTTGTCGCATCAGGTGAGTGGGATGATGGGTTGGTTCAAAGTCGCTTAATCAAATGAACCATTGGTCCGCTTAGAAGTCGCTCACGCTTAGTGCAGTGAATGACCGCAACGTGCCCAAAGTTACGTATTTCATCGAAGTCGCAAAGGCACTGGTTTTCTGACGCTACGTTAGATACACAAGTCCAAGTTTACGAGATGAGTTGCTATGAAGATCGGTGAAATTGTCGAGAAATCTGGTTTGACGGAGCGGATGCTGCGCCATTACGAGAGTCTTGGGATCATTGCACCAATAAAGTCGGCAAAGGGTACGCGACTTTATAGCGATGCCGACTTGTCGGTTGCGCGCTTGATTCATCGGTTGCGATTGCTGGATATCGGATTGGATAGCCTCTCTGAAATAGCACAAGAGCGTCTGAAACATCAGACCGGTGATGAGTCGGCATCATCTGTTGGGGGGTTGTTGGATAACCTTGCCGAGCTGCTTTCTGAGAAAGCGCAACAGGCTTTGGAACTCAGGTCTGAAATTGTCGAAGCATCCAAGACAGTCAGTAAGTGCCAAGGTTGCAAGAACGTCCCGGCTCCGGAAACTTGCCCGGATTGCCCGATGAATGATGTGGTCCATCACAATTCAGTGGCCGCGATGGTCTGGAAGTAGTCAGTAACGAAACACCTGACCGATAATACGCCACCGGCATTCAAATTTTGTGTTTTCGTGCAAGCCCCAAGACGCGAGGCGTGGTTCTGGAAACTCAATGCCACACCTGGAGGCCGCTTGGACCGCAGACCATGACGCCATTTCGGTCTCAAGACCTTCTGGTGTAAGCCACTTTGTGAGGTGGAAGTGTGGGACCTCAATGCGCAGTCCTGGGAACTTGAAACCTTTATATCCGCTGACAACCCACTTTCGCTCCGTCTCCCAAAATGGGGAAATCGCTTCAAAGACGGGCGCATAGGCCTGAGTTACCTGATTTGGTAACTCTGCCTCTCCCCACGAAAAGGTTCCAAATATCCCTCCCGGCCGCAGAACCCTTTTTACCTCTTGAGTGTATTCATAAAAGTCGAAGTGGTGCGCTGCTTGCATAGAAAACATGAGGTCTACACTGCTTGCCGAGAATGGCAACGCCTCTGCATGGCACTTTTGCACGGGACAGTATTGCAGCGATTTATGTGGTGGCGCCGCATCGGTGGCAATGACTTGGTTGAACATCGGTTGCAGGTAAGCGGAGAGTTCGGCTCGACCGGCTCCGCATTCCACACATAGGTCACGCTTGAACGGTAAAGCAGCAAGCCACCGCAGAAACACTGCGGGGCCTCGCTGCATGCTGAAATCCATATCCTAATTGATCATTGTAAGAAACTTCTGATGTTCACCGTCGTGCATCGTGTGACTTAGATCAGGCTTGGGAAACTGCCCGTTTGTGGCAGCAGTAAAGTAAGCGCCGTAGGCGCGCTGCATCTCGCCCCAAACATCACCAAAAACTTCGCGCTTGGGCGGGATAGGAAAGACCGAGCACCCGATGATATCGCTCGATACGTGGAAAATTCCGTGTGCATGGGGACCAGACCCCAAGCTGGCCACGGCCACAGGCAAGTTTTCATAGCACCACCTCGTAAGCTCTACAGATGTATGTTCGAAAAGGGCCGCAAAAATGCCAGCGTCAATCGAAGCCTTCACCAATTCGACAATCTGGGCGGCTTCTTCGGCCGTTCGTCCTGCGGGCGAATGGCCAGAGTTCATGACGGCACGTTCACCTTGAACACCAAAATGACCCACAACAGGTATCCCGGCATCTACGATTGCTCGGATGTGATCTACAGTTCCAAGAGAGGGTTCGATATGAACCCCGTCAGCGCCAAGTTTCACCACTTTTGCTGCGTTGCGTACTGACTCTTCAATCGAGATACAGGCCGTTGTGTTTGGCATATTGCAAATGATGAAAGGAGACGACGCGCCCCTGAGAACACCTTCAAGCATGTAGAGTTGTTCTTCGAAGTCGACCGTTGCCATGGACGGATGGCCCATAAGTCCCATGGGTCCTGGACTGCCGCAGCACAGAAGGTCCATTCCAAGCTCTTCTGCCATAATTGCACTTGGCGTGTCATGACACTCCATGCCGACGATACGCTCGCCCTTTTGTACTTTTTCTGCGAGGTGCTTCAGTCTTGTCTTTCTGCGCATTGTCTTGGTTCCTCCCACTGCGTCTCTATAGCTGGCGGGATCATTATCTTACATTGATGTTAGATTCGCAATCCTAGTTTAGACGGCAGCTTTGTTCGCAAAGTGGACATACATGGCGATTTTGCGAATGACCGAGTGGAACCCAAACTGACATCTGGGTTTCCTTGTGCGGATCAAGAGTTATTGTACAAAAAAAGAGTGCGGCGCGTATCCTCGTATCAAATCTATGCCAGCAACCAAATGAAATCGTGACACAATGATGTTTCGCTTTAGGAGGGCAATTTGACCGAACGCATAACTCTCAGAGATGGCAGAGCACTCACTTTTAGCACTTACGGCGATCCAAACGGAACACCCGTGATTTTTAGCCATGGTTTTTCCGACTCTCACGTCATTCGTCACCCCGACGACAATCTGACTGCTTCTCTGGGAGTGCGATGGATTTCAGCCGACGAGCCCGGGGTTGGAGGGTCGAGCCCAAAGGAGGATCGGCAAATGGTCAACTGGGGCGCTGATATGGAAGATCTGGCCAACCATCTCGACCTTGATACCTTCAACGTAGCGGGCCATTCCGGAGGCGGCCCCCATGCTTTGGCGGTGGCATTTCATATGCCCGAACGTGTGCGCAAGGTCGCGCTCGCTTCGCCTGTTGCACCATTCGATGAGCCCGGTGTCACCAAAATGCTGGTGCTAAAGGACCTGAAGACCATCGCGAAACTGCGCCACCTGACCTTCCTGATCCGCTGGGCCGAGCGTTCGGGCGCCAAAAGTGCCCTCAAAGACATTCCATCCTATGTGGAGTCTGTCGTTGACCAAATGCCTAACGAAGCCAAAACAATACTTCGCAATCCAGAGCAGCAAGCCTTGTTCGAAGAGAACTTTCGCCTTGGTTACCAACAACACGAGGAAGGTGTTTTTGAAATGACCATGGCACTTTGGGACTGGGGTTTCTCACCGAATGAAGTCCGGCAACCAGTGAATCTATTTTATGGTTCTGCGGATGACATTATTTCACCGGAAATGCCAAGACACCTTTGCTCCGAGCTTCCCAACTGCGCAGCCCATGAGTGGCCGGACGCTGGACATTACGGGTTTGTGGATCGCGAGCGGTGGATCGAATTTGTCGGCGCGGTCGCTAGTCTGTCTTAGCAAGCCAAAGGCGGAATTGTCCCGCGTTGCCGCCATTTGGTTCCGGCAACAGCCGTGTTTTGTCATGCTTCGCTAGCGAAGGTCTGATTTGAGCCCAACGTGCTCAATGCTTCGGCTTGCACGAACGGCCGCTTCACGCAAACCCTGGGTCAATCATTTGTTCGTGCACCTGAAATTCGTGCAAGAAGTCCTCCTCCAAGAAATGAGCAGGCCGACGCTTATATTTCTTCCGGATTTGATTGATGCGTGACTGAAGACCCATTTCTTCTATTAGCTTGCGCAATGCGCCAACTTTAAGGCCTAGCGCGTTAGCTGTGGGCTTACTGATAGAGCCGGATGCCTTGTCGATTTGGTTTAGAATAGCTTTCTCGCTAAATTCAAACCCGTCGAATTCGAAATTCGATTGCCAATTGCGGTTCACATAAAGCGCCATGATGTCACTTCGAGCCGCAACAAAGGTGGGGTGACCGGGATAGGGAAAGCCTACATCGGTCTCAGCAACAACCGATATCGTCGGTGCCGTGTCCTCATAGAGATACAGCCGATATCCCCGGTTTTGATACGGGGCCATACCCTTGAGTCTGCCTCGCCAATGTTTGAATATTTCCTCGACGAACTCGACACGGTATCCAAGGTCAATCCAAGGATGATAATCTGCCCACCATTCAAGCGCCCAAAGGTGAATGTGGTTATGGCTTGAGTGCCGTATAGGCTGATCGCCTTCGAATTTAAGGGAAGCGTTGCAACAGCCTTCAAAGAACTCAGCAAGTTCGGGACACTTCTTTTGAGTCCAATCAAAGACGCTCACAGGAACTCCAGCTACTTTAAGCCCAACAAAAACTGCCTTCAAATTCAGTGCAAATAGCGTTGCTAGACTCGACACAAAATTCCTAGAGACGCAATAACAGACATTTGTGCGTCAAGAAACAACGGCAGCTTTGGTCCGCATAGCGGGCGTTCAAGCAAGATGCAGCGAATGTCTGCAACGCAGACGCAAATGAAATGATGATCTAGTCGGCGAAACAAGGCAATTCTATCGATGCATTACGACTTTCAGTCGTTTTCTTGGAAAACCAATGAGACTGACAATGCAGGTGAATCGCATCGCCAATCTCATTGGGTCCGGGGAGTTAAGAATCGCCAGGATATTCAGCTTGCCAGAGCCAACTTGTGCACGTGGATTTCGTTGATCGGGTGACTTTCCGCGCCTATGACGCCGGGACGCGAATGCCGATAGAGTGACCGCCAGTAAGGTTGAATAATAGTGCCGTCGTCCCGCATGAACTGCTCGATTTTTTCCATATGGCCGCGACGCGTTTCTGCATCCGCGATTGCTGAGGCTTCTTCCAGCATGGCATCAAATTCGCTGCTGGCCAGACCGGTTTCGTTCCAGGCCACACCCGATTTGTATGCCAAGGTCAGTACTTGTACACCCAGTGGCCGATGCCCCCAGTCGGTCGAACTAAACGGGTACTTATTCCAATCGTTCCAAAATGTGTTACCCGGCAGTACAGTGCGCGTTACCTTGAGCCCTGCGTCACGCAATTGCGCTGAGAGCGCATCGGTCGTGTTCCTGCGCCAATCATCGTCAATGGAGAAGATTTCGTGCTCATAATCGAGCATGCCGGCTTCCTCCAACAATGCACGTGCACCCTCGACATCCCTTTTTGGTGCTCCAATGTCTGCATATTCGGGATGAATGGGGCACACGTGGTGGTTTTCACCCAGAGTTCCGCGATTTGCGTATCCCAATTCTAGCAATACGGCATTGTCACAAGCCATCGCCAGGGCACGGCGTACGCGCGCGTCCTCGTAGGGTTTTACTCCTTCCACTTCGGCGTCCCGGTTTGTTCGTAAAACCATAGTGTTGGCCGAAACGGACTCGCTCTGGTTCCAACCGATACTTTCGTAGATATCGACAAATTCTCCGACCGTTTCATAGGTCATGTCGATTTCTTCGGACTCTGCCGCAGCCAAATGCGCCGCCCCGTCAGTGCCGTAGTCGATAAACTCGATACGATCCAAGTAGGCGCCTTCGCCCCACCATTGGTGATCCGTGTTTTTCTCCAGAACGACTTTTTCACCAACCAGATATTCAACCAGTTTGTATGGTCCCGTGCCGACCGGGTCATTTGCTGGATCGCCAGACCAACCGTCGGGCACGATTGCTGCCGGGTATTCCGTGACAGCGGGGATAATGGTGATGTCAGGGCGCGTCAGCTTCAGTCTCAACGTTAGATCGTCGACCACCTCCAATGCCCCCTCCGCGGGGCCATCACCGGCCTCGTTCTGTAAAGAACCCATACGCGCAGCCATGGAGTTGCCTTCCCAAGTGCCGTCACACCATCGACCAAAGTTATACGCCACATCCTTTGCTGTCAGCGTTCCACGCCCGTCATTCCAGTTCACGCCTGGCCGGATACGCAGAACATACTCCGTCGCGTCGTCGTTCACGTCCCAGCTTTCAAGCAACCGGGGCTCGAACGTACCGTCAGCATTATATTGAACCAGATATTCCAGAAATCCTCGGACAACGTTTCCGAGCTGTGGCCAGTTGTAAAGCGGCGGATCAAGCTGTGCGCGAACAACTTGCTGGATACGAATTGTCCCACCAGGCTGAATATCGGTCGCAGCCTGCGCAGGCTGCGGCAAGCCAATCATCGAATAGGCAGCCGATGCCGACAGCCCCAGCGCGGTGACGCGTGTCAAAAACTCGCGACGACTAAGGGTTCCCTCAGCAACTTCTTTGGCATGCATGCCAATCGCTGGATGAATGGATTGATCTTGGCTATGATGGCTCATCTTTTGCTCCCATGTTGCTCTTAAGCTGCTTGCTAGCCCTTTTTGACATTTTTGATGCATATACTGTCCGATTTGCAGTAGTTGAGTAGTTATGAATGACATTAACAGAATTAATACTAACCTTAGTCGCAATCTGGTGGCGCTCTATGCTTTTGAGGTAGTCGCGCAATATGGAACGTTTACCAGCGCAGGTCAGGCGCTTGGCCTGACACAGTCCTCTGTCTCACAACGGATTAAGGGTCTGGAAGCCGATTTGGGCGTCGTTTTGTTCCATCGCGAGCATCGCGGTGTCTCGTTGACCAATGAAGGCCTACGGCTTTTTAACGTGGTCAGTCCGGCAATGCGGCAAATGGGCTATGCCGTTGGTGCTCTGATCGAACGCAAATCGAAACCAAGGGTACGGATTTCTGCCGATTTTGCGTTCTCGACGTTCTGGTTGCTACCGCGTTTGGGTTATCTTCGAGAGGAAATCGGGGATGAGATCGAGATTCAGATTTTGGCCTCAACCGTGCCACCCGGTCTGGGTGATACCGATTGCGATATTCAAATCCATGTTGCGCCCAAAGACAGCATCAAACCCGACGAAGTACTACTTTTGGAAGAGGTTGTGGCCGCAGTTTGTAGCCCGCAGCTTTTGGAGAAGATTGGACCAATCCGATCCGCAGCGGATCTCCTGAATGTTCAACTTCTCAGCTTGGCAAAACCCGCAACCGCTGCATGGCAAACCTGGCAAGGGTGGTTTGACGGGTTGGGTATAACGGGCGAACGCAAGAAAAATTACATCAGCTTCAACAACTATGACATGGTGACCCAGGCTGCTTTGTCAGGTGAAGGTGTCGCTTTGGGTTGGATTGGTTTGATTGATGATCTGCTCGGCAAGGGCTCTCTGGTGACCCTCACGGACGATTTGGTCGCCAGCGATGCGGGTTACGTGATGTCGCGGAGCAATAGCAACTCGGGCCGGGGTCCCAGGCTTGTGTTCGATTGGATCACGGAACAAGTTCTCGCAGCATCTTCGAAATAGTGTGTTGTTGAGCTGTTCGGTGGACCTCATCACTGGGTCAGGCTGATACGAACAACGAGTTCTTTTTTGACACATTGAAACAACGTTGAAGACCTACATCTGTGCGATCATTGGAACTGTAAATCCCGGTTTGGGCCGCGAGCGGCCACTTCCGCGAAGCGCGGGAAACGTGACAGTGAGCCAAAAGTGGCGGATGCTGTATCGATTGAAATGGCCAACTATTGCGTAAAGCTGACATTCCCACAATGAAAGTGGACTTGGTTTCGTTCCAACGCCGTTTGGCCTTTGTTCGTATTTGAGCAACTGTAATTAGATCTTTTTAGCGCCGCTCGTAGTGAAATTAGGTAAGACGCGACTACTTGTTCTTCATGGATCATCTCGAAGTAAAGTCTGCAATTGATCTCTGGGCGTGGTTGGAACGAAACCACTCGTCTAGTGACAGCATTCTGCTCGTTACGTGGAAAGCGGCGCATCAAGATAAATATGTCAGTCGCGAAGAAGTCCTTGACGCTTTGATTGCGTATGGCTGGATTGATGGCAGAAGGTTTGCTGTTGATGACAACAGAACATCACAACTGATATCGCCGCGCAAACAACAGGCGTGGTCGAAGAGTTACAAGGACCGCGTTGAGAGGTTGCGGAGCGAAGGCAAAATGAAGCCTGCTGGTGAAGCTGCGGTCGAGGCAGGACAGGCATCTGGCCTTTGGGAGTTCTACGCCGAAGTGGATGCGCTTACTGTTCCGGTTGATCTTGCGGCCAGTATTGATATTGGCAAATGGCAGAGTTTTCCTCCATCTTACCAAAGGAACGTCCTTCGTTGGCTTCACCTGGCAAAGACTGAAGAAACGCGAGAAAAACGAATAATCGAAATCGCACATGCGACGAGCATGGAAGAGAGACTTCCGCAGATGTAGCGAATTCACCGCTGGGAAACTTTCACACCTTTCCTAGCGTTAGTTTTGACCGCAGTGTAGCAATTGGAACAGCGTGGCCACTGATCAGCAGTTAGACACCCCTCTGGGTGCGAAGAAGCGCGAGAACATTTCGACGGTTGCTTAATGTGCGATAACTCGCCTCCAATTAACCAACTTGAACCCATCAGCGACCAAACCATCAATACGAAAGGCGAGGGAGACACAAGTGGCTGATTGGTTTTTGTTTACAGGCCGCATCGAGCCAATGGAATGGGGCAAGAGCACCTATACGGTCTTGCCCATCCCGGATGAAATTGCCGCTGCGCTCAAACAATTGGGTACGAAACGCGTGGAAATCGAGTTGAATGATCATCCTTTCAATATGGCTCTCACGAATTCCCCAGCCATTTCTGAGACCTTTGTTTACACCGGGAAGACTATTCTTCGTTCGGCTGGTATTTCACCCGGTGAGAGCATCGACGTCCGCCTACGCAAAGCTGATCCAAAGGTCGTGGAAGTGCCAAACGACGTGATATCGGCCATTCGCACCGCAGCTCTCAGTGACACGTGGTCTGCGTTGACACCAGGCAAGCAACGCGGTCTTCTTCATACCGTTAACACTGCGAAGCGAGCAGAAACGCGCGTGAAACGCATCGCGCAGTTGATCAGGTTTTTACGCGAGTAATGCAATAGATGCGCCTCAACAACGTGCTGTCGAGTGTTGAGGTGCGTTGGTCGCGTAAGCCGACATTTGTTCGACCGTTTTGAACGACAGCTATTTTCCACATTGCAGTCGTTGGCTACATTTCGGCCAACATCCGCTATGAGCCCAAAACGGATGTGCACTGAACTCAAGCAGAATTGACTTTCGCGGCTTTCATAAAAAAGGGTTGAGAGTCTCCTTCTATAATTCGAAGAATCCCAAATCATACCAAGGTGGGAGGAGTTTCTATGAAGACAGCGGTTGTGACTGGTGCCGTGGGAGGCATGGGGCAGGCCATCTGCCGCCAATTGCAGACAAACGGGTTGCATGTGATTGGTCTGGACCTCAAAGAAGAGCGTCTAAGCGAACTGGCATCAGAACTAAGTTCGGACTTCACACCTATTTCAGTTGACCTAACGGATCCTTTGGCCGTGGATCAAACGTTCGAGCGCATTAAGACAGCCCATGGCGGTCTGGATGCTTTGGTAAACAACGCTGGCACTTGCTTCATGTCTGACTTTCCGAACATTCCGCCCGAGGAACTCAAAAAACAGATGGCAATCAACTTTAACTCGGCATTCTATTGTTGCCAGCAGGCGGTCCAATTGATGTTGGAACGCGAAGGTATCAAGAAGATTGTAAATATCTCATCGAACGGTGCTTATAATTTTGATGTGTTCGACCCTCCCCATTACCGGGCTTCAAAAGCGGCGATGGATACCCTTACAAAAGACCTTGCCCGTCGATACGCACGGGAAAAAATTTGTGTGAATTCTCTGGCACCTGCCATGACTGAAACGCCGCTATTCAATGTGTTGACTGAGGACGTCCTGGAGAAAGCTGTTAATGCCATGCCTCATGGACGCGCGATGCTACCCGAGCAAATCGCCTCTTGGGTCGGTTTTCTCATTTCGCCGGCTGGCGATGCTTCCAGTGGGAACGTGATTATTCTGAACCAAGGACGCGACGTCAGATAACTCTGTGGTGCGACATCACTTTTCGGGAAAGTGGTCCAAGGGGTGGGATCAACTGTAGACTTCTGGTGCTTTTTTCAGAACAGGCCACTGCTTTGGACAATGCCCATAGATTACAAAGGCATCGCGCTCGGATGCCAAACGCATCAACCTGTCTGCGCTGGCAATTGCTGCATCTTCGTCCCAAGACCCGGCAAACTTCTCGTCGATTTCTGCTGGTCGTGAGATCGCATCACTGGTCAATAAAACCGTTCCAGACGGAAGATCGACCATTACCGCGATCTGGCCAGGCGCATGACCAGGTGCCATCAAAACGAAGATACCCGGCCCAATCTCTACGTCGCCATCAACCAAGAGATAATCCTGATCGGGCCATTCCAAAGGCCTTATGTCGCCCCAATACAAGGGGCGAGGTAAGGCTCGCTCCGCAGAAGAGACAAGAATTGGACTGCTTGGAAAGTCGCCCAATGCACCGATATGGTCGATATGGGTGTGCGTACAAATCTGTAGTGTAATATCTGACGGAATAAGCCCAAGTTTTGCCAGCTGTGCGCGTGGCAGATTATCTGGTTCGCACTTCAGAACCTCGCCAAACTCGAACAATCGATCTTCTTTGACCGCGGCGTCGGTATCAATGACGTATTTTTCAGGAAATCCAGTGTCGATGAGTATTGCTTCTCCCAAATCTGTCCGGATCAGAAACCCGCAGATCCCTATGATACGGCCAGTGGAATGGACCTTGAACAGCCCGTAGTCCAAAACCACAAGGTCAATCGGTCGCCCTTTGACAAATCCCTCTGCTTGCACAGACTATCTCCCTGATTGGCTACAAAGATTTTGAGTAGAGCATGAAAGTCAAGATACACACACTTTTTCAATACCTACTGGATACCACGGAAGCAGATCCAGAAGCTTTCGTTGGGTTTTCCTTGTCCGAGTCGCCGCGCTTGGGTGAGTTCATGGATGCGCTGGATCCAGCGCTGCCGTTGGATTGGAACCAAAAGAGCTTTCGGGGTCTGCCTGCTTTACGACGGCATGTTTTGGACCGCGCTGGCTTGTCTGATGTTTGCGAACCAGACGACGTCCTGATCACCGCCGGCGCCGCGGAAGCCAATTATCTTGCATTCATGCAATTGGTCCAACCGGGCGACGAAGTCGTAACGGAACGCCCAGGCTGGCCACAGGCGGGCGTATTGGCAGAGGCAGTTGGCGCGACGCTAAAAGTTGTCGACCGCGAAGAGAGTGCTGGTTGGGTATTGCCGCTAGACGAAGTTGAGGCCGCAGTAACGGAGCGCACTCGGCTCATCTTTATAACCAACCCCAATAACCCCACCGGGCAGTTGATGACCCGAGCAGAGTTGGAAAGGCTTGTTCAGATTGCAGATCGCGTCGGAGCATGGCTGGTTGTTGACGAGGTTTACGCAGGATTGGAGTGGGTCGGATCCCGCGCCCCTTCGATTGCCGGTTTGTATCCCAGGGGTATCACGACGGGCAGCGTTTCCAAGGCACTGGGGCTCCAGGGGCTGCGCACCGGCTGGATGATATGCCGTGATCCAGATCTAATTTGGGACGCTATTATTCTGCGGGAAAACTCGAGCGAAATTATGAATATTCTCGGCGAAGTCATCGCCGAAATCGCCTTGAGGTCTGACCGATATAATCAGGCTTTGAAAACTGCACGGGCAGCTGGGATGAAAACGTTGGAACGCCTGGATGGATTTGTTGCCGATCAGCCCAACCTCGATTGGGTCAAACCTCAGGCTGGATTAATTGGTTTGGCACGGCTCGATGGGATTGATGGCGACGTGTTCGCCAAACGCTTGCTCGCCGATCCCTATCGGACATTTCTACTACCGGGTTCGTCTTACGGGATGCAGAACCACATCCGACTGGGTGTGGGGGGAGGTGCTGCTGCCAACCTCGACCTTGGCCTAGAGCGCATGGGCGAACTATTGGCAAACTGGTAGATTTAGGACACTCATTTCGACGGTTCGGGCTGCAAAGTCGGTCAAATAACGTTGCCCGTCCCAAGCTGACACTACGCCCAATTTTGGTGCAAGTTCACCTGCCATACGCTGAAAGCTCTATCGCTAGAATAACGCTGTCGGTGCGCTAGTTCGAAGATGGAATAACTGATTCATAACCAAGGTTCGAAATGACAGGTTGGACAACTGAAAACGTCCACGACTATCCGCGACCACCTGCGCTGCGGGCAGTTCCTCATCGAGTGCGGATCGAGCTCGGCGGTCAAACAATCGTGGAAACCGATCAGGCGTTTCAGGTTCTCGAAACCCATCACGCCCCCACGTATTATATTCCGCCGCAAGACATTGATGCCGTTCTGACAAAGGCCTCGGGTAGATCATTCTGCGAGTGGAAGGGTGTTGCGAGCTACTGGGACGTTCAGAGCGGTGCAGCTGCGGCTAAGAAAGCTGCGTGGAGTTATGCTGCACCAACCATCAAATTTGAACAGATTAAGGGCTATCTCGCCTTTTACGCCGGACTTATGGACGCTTGTTTTGTTGGTGAGTACCGGGTGATCCCGCAACCCGGGGACTTCTATGGAGGTTGGGTCACTGAGAACTTGAAGGGTCGTATAAAAGGCGCTCCGGGTACGGAATTTTGGTGAGGATAGATGACGGACCCTAAATCCTCGCCAATCCCTATGGCCGTTCCTACAAGCCGTTTGTTCCGTGTTGCCGGTTTGAGCAGCATGACAGCTGGCATTGCGGGGAACGTGGCAGTACGCGCCCTAAGTGAGATCGGTCGCGGTGCGCGACCCGACATGCGTGGTTTATTGATGACACCGGGCAACGTGACACGCGTTGCGGATCAGCTTGCGCGTATGCGAGGCGCCGCGATGAAGGTGGGTCAGTTGTTTTCGATGGATGCAGGTGAGGTCTTGCCGCCTGAACTGGCTGACATCATGGCGCGTTTACGAGATCAGGCGCATTTCATGCCAACGAAACAATTGCGTGACGTCCTGAACCGAGCTTGGGGTGCAGATTGGCGAAAATCCTTCAAAGCTTTCAACGTTAGGCCCATAGCGGCAGCGAGCATTGGGCAAGTACATCGTGCGACACTGAAAGACGGACGCGATGTGGCGATCAAAGTGCAATATCCCGGTATCGCGCGCAGTATTGACAGCGACGTGGCCAATGTTGCCACTCTGGTTCGCATGTCAGGTCTGCTTCCCCAAAGCTTCGATATGGCTCCGTATATCGAAGAGGCGCGCAGTCAATTACATGAAGAAACGGACTATGAACGCGAGGGGCAATATCTGCGCTGTTTTGCTGACCTATTGCAGGGCGATGAAGCGTTTAAAATCCCAGAGTTCTATCCAGATTGGAGCACGCAAGAAGTTCTAACGATGTCCTTTCTGGAAGGTCACCCTATCGAGGCCGTGAGTGATGCGACAAGCGAGGAACGCAATCGAGTCTCAGAGGCCTTGGTCAATCTCACGCTGCGCGAGGTTTTCGAGTTCGGTATGATGCAGAGCGATCCAAACTTTGCCAATTACCGATACAACCCATCCAATGGAAAAATCAGTCTCTTGGATTTTGGCGCGGCACGCGCACTGCAACCATCTGCAATAGATGGATACGTGGATCTTTTGCGCGCCGGTTTGCTTGAAGACAGCGCGGCGCTTCGTAGGGCTGCCATACAACTAAAGCTTATTGAAGGTGATGGCCCATTTGACGACCGGATCCTCGGAATGATCCGCAGCGTTTTCGAAGCAATTCTATCGGCGAAGGAATTTGATTTCTCTGACCGAACGCTTTCCCAACGCCTGAACAATGACGGCATGGCCTTGGCTGAGGCCGGCTATATCCCACCCCAGGTGCCAATGGACGTTCTTTACCTCCAGCGAAAGATTGGGGGAATGTTCCTGTTGGCCACTCGATTGAGGGCCTCGCTACCCGTGAAGACGCTTCTTGAAAAGTACGTCATCTGAACGGCCACGATTCACGCCAAACCAGCAAGTCGAACAATTACAAAACCCGCGGCTCCGATATGAACCAGCGTGATAAGGACAGATAGCGTGTGCAACCGCTTGAAACGGCGAGTATCGCCCGTGTCAGTAGCGCTATTGATTGCGGGCATCAGAACCTGCCGTGCGAACACCGTTGTTACAGCGATAATTCCCATTATTGCGCTCGACACTGAATCTCTGGCGATGAGCAGAATAGTAGCGGCGCCTGCTGTGGCCATAACAAACAGGTAAAAGTGGGGGAAGGCCCTCCTTATAAGCGGTCCTGCCGCCTCCGCTGGGAGCGCGTTAAAAACAAACGCCGCGAATCCGAACGAATAGAGTACCGTTCCACCAAACATAAGCGCGGTAGTGAGCAAAGCGAATTCAAGCATTTGTCTTCATTCCTTGTTTAGTCACGGGCAATAAATCGCCCCGACTCCCCAGCCGAATGATGCACGCTGCTGGCGCGTCGTGGGATCGCATAGGGAACGTCGTCTCTATAGTCTCGGAAACGCTGGCCAAATCGCTTTTCAAATCGTCGCTCTTTGAGCATCGGCGCGGCAAGACAATAACTTGTCAGCGCGACGGCGAGGGTAAGCTGGTCCGGGGTCCATACTGGCACCGTCCACAGTGTCAAAGCAAAGGCGACGTAGATTGGCTGACGTATCACGCGGAACAATCCAGTTGTGGGCATGTCCGGGAAAACGGGTTTGGCGTTTCGCATTAATGACATCCAACCCAATGCGCCGGATTGAACCTCGCCCCCGGCATCCCAGCTGGCTTTAATCAGTAACCCCCAAGACGCTGCATAGAGCGCGGTGATCAGGTGGAATGTCCAACCATTCGCCTGCCACCAGATGACTCCTGTGGGGGTCCAAAGCGCAAAGAGCGCGAGCAGTTGAAGCGAGGCTATGATTGCGTACGTGGACGTGCTCAATGTCGCCCTATGGGGACTTGGGACGAGGCCAGAGAGCCATTTCTTACCGGAGTTCGACAATAGGAACGAATGCGTCACCGGAAATTGCAGAAGCAAAGTGGCGTTGGCGAACGCGGCGGTTGGCCAAGGCACGGCTCCAAGGCTTTTGCTCATACCAAAAAACATGGCCACCACCATTGCAAGAACGGCGGCGGCAAAGATGGTGTGCGTAAGGAACCCAAAACAAATTGCGAGTATGATGCGACCGGTGCCAGGAGCAGGCTCAAAAACCCCTCTTACGAGCCGGACCAGTCGTTCGAAATGACGGTCGCCCGGGCTGATCATGACAGCGTATCTGTCTGGTTGACCGGCTTTGCTCCAACCCAAGACGCGATCCGCGAGATCATCGGCCTAAGCGGCAGGAAACACCGATACGCAAGCTCTAGCAAAGGCAAAATCCCCGGTAACCTTGCGACACGCGCTAACCAACGCCATTTGGGTAAAGCGCCCCAAAGCTCTGTGAAGCCGCGCGCGCCCGAAACAAGTTTTCCATCCGCTAGGCGTACATGAAACCGACCCATTGCCTCTTGCCGCGTTAGATCGTCACCAAGACGCACATCAGAATTTGAGACGTCGACAAAATGCAAACCATCAGAGCCCTCACAGGCGGCATAGTGCCCGATTTCAACTGAGCAAAGCGGGCAAGATCCGTCGTAGTACACCGTAGTGCACGCTTGATCGGCTTTAGCCGATTTGACTGCAACCTTAACTCGTTCCGTTTTGAGCACTGTGTTTGACCTCTACCAGTGGGGTGCGCCCGATCTTTTCCAGGAGTTAGCGCATATGCTTAAGAAACGAGGGTTCAGCAGCGAAAACCAGATGTGGTACAAGGACGCAACTTGCGTAGCAGCTCGCTAAATTCAACGGTAGAATTGTCCGCATCTGGAGACCGCAATGCCTATTTGAGAATGTCTGCTTTTGGCCGCCTCAAATCACTTATGTGAAAGACAGCGAAAAAGGCTCCAAGCCCATAGGTATAAATTGCTGCACCGTGTTTACACAACCCCGTCATAGCTCACTCTGGTGTCTAGCCTCTTATGCAGGCTCCACGGTTCTGCTAGACGAATGCGAACTCGTCTCTGGTAGGGCAGCTTGGCTGTTGCGAACGTGTTGGAGACAGACCCGGTCGCACTTGTCTTGGCCTATTCACCTGGAGGCTTGGCGGAGATGTCAATCATAGCGGTGAGCGTTGGTCGCGATGTTGCGTTCGTCGGCGTGCATCATATTTTTAGGGTCTTGGCGGCGCTTGTTTTGGCACCTGTTCTCGTAGCGGCTCTGTCAAAGCGGGATATCAAGCACTGAGGAATCCGATGGAGTTCACTTGCTCAGCAATCGATGCCGCCTTTACTGCAAAGCTTGTATATCGCCAAAGTACTAGTTGGCTGCTTGCGAGAAGGCCGACCGAGCCGCGCTTCATTGAAAGGGATCTACCAAAACCTCGCAATTGAGTTGTGTTGTTCGGTTTTGGGTTGAATTATTCCAGTCAAAATGCACTTTTGATTGAGTTTTGGTGCGTTCAAGTTGATCGAGCTACGCTAAGACAATCGACAATTGAGCGCGTATGGTGAACAGTGCAAACTTATGGGTAAATCGTGCAAACTTATGCGCAATTACTGTGCAAAATTATGGGCGAAGACACCCAGATTTTCTGAATAAAATCAATGATAGGAATGCAGCTTTATGCGCGTACCGACAGGGGCTGTAGGTTTGCCCATGACACTTCGCGCACCCCATAAATTTGCGTAGTTCGCCCATAGTTTTGCGCTGTGCGTTTGTCCGCATTAGCGACGAATTCAATCAGTTTATGGCTTAGTCGTCGCAGTTATGGCCCTTTGCATTGCTCAATCCCGCAAAAGGCCTCCCTAAGGAACCTTGGATTCTCGCGAAGGTCTGCGATGCGCAGGAAGCCGACTTTGCAAAATTCAGTGGACGGAATTAAACAAACCTGGAGCAGACGTCAGATTGCGTCTCCAAGCGCATGGTTCAGTTTTGCCTGCCACTTTCGGCGGTATTCGCTGGCGCTCAATCCAACACGTTTCTTGAACGCTGTCCGAAACGCCGACGGCTCGGCGTACCCGACCTCGCCCGCGATCTCGTCAATCGGCGTGTCGGAGGTCTCGAGAGCCTGCTTTGCCTCTTCAACGCGCACGGTTTGTACGTAATCACTCGGCGTCTGACCGGTTGCAGCACGAAAGCGACGCAGTAACGTTCGCTCGGTCATTCCAGCCTTACGTGCCATTTCTTGTACCGGATTGGAGTGCTCGTAGTTGACGGCGATCCAGCTTTGCAGACCACCGACCACGGCGTCCGAATGTTGTCGACTGGCAGACAAGGATGCAAAGCCCATCTGACCCTGGGAATGTGGTTCGATGAGATAGAGCTTAGCAATGCGACGGGCTTCTTCGCACCCAACAAGATGCGCGATGAGGTACAGGACAAGGTCGGCCCAGGCTGAGGCTCCGCCAGCAGTCACAATGCGATGCCCGTCCCCAGCCGGTATCAAAACCCGCTCACGGTGAACACGCACTCCCTCAAATTCTTTGGCAAGCCGTTCCGAGTAAGCCCAGTGGGTTGTCGCATCAACGCCATTGAGTAGCCCACTCAATCCGAGCAACAACGCGCCGGAGCAAACTGAAGTCACAATACCACCCGCTTCATGCACTTGAGCGGCCCAATCCGCTATTGGCTTCAACTCCTCTGGAAGAGGCTTCCACGGGTCGAGATGCAGGTCGGGCACGATGACAAGATCGGTTTGTGAGGGATTGGGCAGCACGGATTCCGGGGTGATCAAGCGGCCATTCAAGTCGCGGTAAGCAGTGCCATCTGGGGTGCAAAGACGCGCACGGAATGGGGACGGATGCATCTGCTCACCATGTAACATGGCCCAATCCCGGCCCACGGACGCAAGCACATCCAGGATGGCGTAGACGGTCGAAGTTCCGGCCCAAGGAAGACCTACAACAACTGTTTCGAATGATTTTGGCATTACAGATGTCCGATTTAAGCCGTTTTTGTCGAAGTGAAGGCTAAACCGACTCGTCGGTATCATGCAACTGGTCTCTAGCTGAGCGCTTTTGCGCATTCAAATACGGAGACACAAATGAACGATCTTTCCTTGCCCGCCGACTTTGACGCGGAGCGTGCTGAAGCCTTCGCAGGTCAACTTGTCGGTACAATCACCAACGCTGCGACCTCGATCATGATTTCACTCGGACACCGCGTCGGCCTATTCGATGCTATGGCGGCTCTACCTCCGAGCCGTTCTGAGGCTCTGGCTGCGTCCGCAGGTCTTTCCGAGCGCTACGTGCGGGAGTGGCTGGCTGTCATGGTGACCTCGCGCATCGTTGACTATCAGCCAGAGGTGCAAACCTACTCGCTTCCTGTCGAACACGCCGCATTCCTGACGCGCGCTGCCGCTCCAAACAACATAGCGGTAACCAGCCAGTTCGTCGGTGTGGCGGCTTCGGTTGAAGAGCAAATGATCGAGCGTTTTGTGAGCGGTGACGGACTTCACTACGACCACTTTCTACGCTTCCACGAAGTTATGGCGGAAGACAGCTACCAAACCACTGTCATGTCTCTGACCGACAACATCCTGCCCATTGTTTCCGGTCTGATCGAACGCTTGGAAGACGGCATCGATGTTGTTGATGTCGCATGTGGCGGTGGTCGTGCTCTCCTCAAAATGGCCGAAGCATTTCCGAACAGCACATTCACTGGGATAGACCTTTGTGAGGATGCCTTTGCCGAGGCGCGGGTTCAGGCAATCAAGGATGGGATGGACAACCTGTCCTTCAAAACGCTGGACCTGAGTACGGTTGCAACGCTTGGCGCGTTTGATCTCGTAACCGGCTTTGATGCCGTTCACGATCAAAAAGACCCGCTTGGACTCGTGAAGACCATCTACAATTCGTTGAACGAAGGCGGCGTATTTCTGATGCAGGACATTGGCGGTTCCCGCGACCTTGTCACTAACATGGAAAACCCACTCGCGCCGTTATTGTTCACCATCTCGCTGATGCACTGCACGCCGATTTCCATAGGCCAGGGTGGTCCGGGCCTTGGGACGATGTGGGGTGTTGAAACCGCTCAGGAGTTTCTCGCAGAAGCTGGGTTTGCGGATGTGCAGATGCACCGGCTTCCTCATGATCAGGTCAACGCTTACTTCGTCGCGCGACGCTAGGAATGATCGATTCATCTAAGGAACATCTTATGATTATGCGCATTATTCAGCGTCTCTTCGACGCGAGCAAGAAACCCATCGTCACAAATCTTCCAAGAAGCATCCAACGGGACATCGGCTTGATCGACGGCCTGCCCGATGGGGTGTTGCACCGATCTCGATAGGACATGGGTAATGAAACACTTCGACAAACACACACTCATAATAGGGGCCGGTTTGACCGGCCTCGCCACGGCGCATGTCTTGCAGAACCGGGGCATCCCTGTAACCGTCTTGGATGCATCTGACCGCATCGCATGGAACTGGCGGCAGCGTCACCCGGCGCTTCGGCTGAATGTTCATCGCAAATTCGCTGCACTGCCGGGCAAACCCGCACCACGTATTGATGGGGCTTATTTGAAGCGAGACACGCTCGTTCGGCACCTCGAAGATTTTGCGTTTGATCTTCGGGATTGCATCGAGACCGGAGTTCTTGTGTCGGGCATTGATCAGACACCCAATGGGTGGCGCGTGACGGCTGGCAGCCGCATCTTTGATGCTCCAAACATGGTGATTGCCACTGGACGTGACCGAAGTCCGCATATTCCCAGCTGGCGCGGTTTGCAGCGTTTCAAAGGAAAAGTCATCCATGCCGCCAACCTTGGCGACATCTCACAATATGATGGAAAGAAAGTCCTTGTTGTTGGTGCCGGCAACTCTGGCGGTGACGTCCTGAACCATCTCGCTCGGCACAAGCCCAAAGATGTTCGTATCTCTGTTCGCCATGGCCCTTCCATTGTACCGCAACGTGTCTTTGGCTTCCCGCTGCACCGCGCGGCCCATCTTTTTGCGGCCATGCCGCTTTGGATGGTTGATCCGGCCATTGCATTGACCCAGCGTTTGTTCTTTGGCGATTTGAGGAAGTATGGCCTGACTTCGCATTCAATGGGCGGGGGAACACGGTTGGCCACCGACGGCACTGCCTTCGCAATCGACGATGGCTTCGTGGCGGCGATCAAAAATGGTCGGTTCAAGGTTGTCGGCGAAGTCACGGAGTTTTGGGATGACCGTGTCTCATTTGATTGCTATCGCACATTTGAACCGGATGTTGTGATTTGCGCCACGGGCTACAAAACTGCATTGGAACCATTGCTTGGTCATCTGGGCGTTCTGAACGAGGTCGGTATTCCCAAGTATCCGACGGGTGAACATGTTCCCGCCTTGTCGGGGCTTTGGTTCAACGGCTTTAGGCCCGAGTTCCAAGGTTACTTCTTTTCAGCCGCAAAAGGTGCCCAACGGATTGGAAACGGTATTTTGTCCGAGGCCGAGACGTTGGTACGCGATCAGCCTTCGCGTCAGGCCAAGCTTGTTGCATAGTCGCAAGCGATGGACGCGTTGGCGGTGAACGCGAAATCATCGCCGCCATCGCTCATTCGCTTTTCGAGGTATCAATATGACCCGGAACACTTTTTCTGAGCGCCTTATGTCCATGTCGAATGAGGTGTGGGAGCGTCATGCAAACCCCTGGAGCGGATGGAGCCGCATCACGATCCCTCCGCTCTTTGTTGTTGCCATCTGGAGCCGCGCTTGGCTTGGGTGGTGGTCCCTTTTACCTCTGGCGCTGGTTTGTTTTTGGACATGGTGGAACCCGCGCGCTTTCCCAAAACCGAAAAGTCTCGACAATTGGATGTCCAAGGGTGTCTTGGGCGAACGCATATGGATCGCCCGCAAAACCGACCCTATCCCAAAACGTCACAGGCGGATGCCCCATATTCTTGCAGCTGCTAGTGGTCTTGGTCTGCTCCCACTCACATGGGGGCTCTGGGTCTTGGAGCCATGGCCAGTTGTTGCTGGCCTCATTGCAGTGATGGGCGGTAAGCTCTGGTTCCTGGATCGAATGGTCTGGCTTTTCGAGGACATGGGTGGGTTTGGCGCGACGCGTTAGCTATTCCTTTGGGTGAACATAGACCAGTGTTGGATCATCATCGGGCGTCGGGGCACTCGCATCCAACACGCATCCGATCCGCTCAGCCAATCGAATTGATGCTGTGTTGTCCGGGTCAATATAGCTTACAGCCCGCGACCATTTCAGGAATTTACAAGCATGAGTTCCAAGCGCGGTCACAGCCTCAGCAGCAAAACCTTGGCCCTCGTCTTCAGTCGACCAAATAGACCATGTGAGCTCTTTCTCGGGCCATCCGTTTGGATACCACGGACCAGCTATACCAATAGCTTTTTGAGAGTCTTTGCGGCAGATCACAAAGGGCCCCGTTTGGTGAAGCGCCCAATGCCCAAGAAAAACTGCATAGACACGCCAGGCAAGATCGGTCTTGCCTTTGCCGCCACCGACGAACCGAGCGCGTTCTGAGGTAAAGAAGGTGGTCCAGCCAGCTAGGTCATCAGATTGCGGTTTGCGAAGGAACAGGCGTTCAGTTTCAATCATAGCGATCACTTCGATAAGTTCATTCATTCAGTCAAAGGCACCAGCCATCGTTGTTCGTAAGCTCGATACCCAACACGGTTGATGTGTGTCAGTCAAACATTGAAGCGGGCGTTCCAGGTTTGCACGCGCGCGGCATCTCGCTCCTCGTAGGCGCGCATCGCCTCAGGCAGGCATTCAGGGCCGGATAAATTCCGAGCTTCGGCAAGTTCAGTCAACCGCATGGTGTACCAGGCCGTCACGCCGCCTTCCGGTGGATTTTGGAACCTTGGGAAAGTGGGGGCTTGATTGTCGCCTTCGAGCCAACGGGTTGGGAGTGATGGATCAAGAACAAGCGCGCGCGCCAGCCCGATTAAATCGACACCAACGGAAAGGGCATTCAAAGCCTGCTCGTAGGTCTTGAACCCACCTGTGAGCATCAGGGGCTTTGATGTCAAACAGCGAGCGCGGCGTGCGAAGTCGACAAAGTAAGGGCCTTTTCCGGCGGCATCAGAAGCGGCCCGCGCACCGGGAAAGTAAGTACCGCCACTGATGTCGACGAGATCAAGGCTTGTTTCGTTCAGCGCAGCGACGACCTTCAGAGCGTCCTCTTCGCTGAGCCCACCTTGTAACTGGTCTGAGGCGTTGAGCTTGATCCCGATAGGAAAACCTGGGCCAACTTGCTGGCGGACTTCGGAGATAACTTCGATAATCAGACGCATTCGGTTTTCGATGGGACCGCCATACTCATCCTCTCTTTTGTTGAAAAGCGGGGACAGGAATTGGCTGAGCAGGAACCCGTGCGCGGCGTGTATTTGAACCCCGCCAAACCCAGTCTGCTTAGCCAAAAGAGCTGTGCGGGCAAAGTTTGATGGGTATCGTTTGATCTCTTCCAGAGAAAGCGCACCACATTTCAGTGCGCCCACTTCAAGCGCGCTCGGGCCTTTTGGCGTACTGATTGGGGAATGCGCCATTGCGCCAGCGTCACCAAGCTGAAGCCAAAGTTGTGCACTTTTGTTTGATCCCGCCTCGGCAAGGCGTCGAAACTGAGGCAGGTCTGCATCGTCCCTCAACACCAAGTTGCCCGGCTTCTCAGCTTTGCTGGGATTGCCTTGAACCTCACCAATGATCGCCAATGCCAACCCACCATCGGCCCATTGCCTGTACAGGCTGATCTGTGGATCTGTTGGATTACCTCGCCCATCTCCGAGGGAGTCCGACATCGCGGACTTGGCAATTCGGTTCTTCAGCACCACGCCGCAAGGCAGTTCCAAATTGCTCGCCAGGGGATGGTGATATCGCATGCTCATACCGGTGCCCGTCTATCCATCAGTGAGGAAAGTCGATCAAATGGATCGCTTTATTGATAGAGATTCAATGCCTCTATCAGAAAGAACCGAGGTGAATCGGACAACTTTGAAGTTTCGGGATTAGGACACCAGGTTCACTACTGAGATAGACATAGGGTAAACAGAGTCTTCAAAACAGAACTGCTGAATTCTTGCGCTGCTTGGGTATTGCAAAGCTCACAGTTGAACGTCCGGTTTTGACTGCCACCGGTCGCTGGCGCAAGTTGCAGATAAATTTGGTCTTGAACCCATAACGCGATTTTGCGGCTGTACGGAGAACAGCAACAAATTCCCTATATTCACAATGCAGGCCATTTCTTGGCTCAGTTTCACTAGGTCACGACGGCTGGATTCTGAAACGCTTTCGGCCACCTAACAATCCGGTCAACGGATTTTTCACACAATAATACCTGGGATGTTGCCAAAACCCTCTTCAAGCGCGTCGATGAATGCAGAAAGCCGACGCGGTTGGCGCCTCGCAGGGAGATACGCGAGGTTCACGTCCAGCATTGCTGCCCGCCAATCAGGAAGTAAGTCAATCAGATCGCCTGATGCAAGTTCCGACGCAACGAACCATCTGGGCAGAACTGCCGCCCCAAGCCCCGATAGCGCTGCATTTTTTAGTGACATGATGTTGTTTGTCGACAACTTGGCAGCAACATTCAGATCGCATTGCTCACCATCTGAATGAGATAGCCCGACATTTGCCCCTTCAAACGGCGTCAGGGACACGAATGGAAGCTCTTTTGCGCCATCCGGTCTGGAGCCCTTGATTTGTTTCGCAATCGATGGAGTGCCGACAACCAACCTTTCAACCCGCCCTAGACGACGCACGATAAGTGTGTCGTCAGGGACAGGTCCAACCTTGATCCAGCAATCGCATCCAATTTCTGCAAAGCGAATTGGCTCATCCTGCAAATGCCAGTTTAACGTGACGTTGGGATGTGCGGCCTGAAATCCGATTGCGATTTCCGCAAGATGCAATTGACCGAGCGCGACGGGCGCAACGATCCTCAGCGGACCTCTCAAGGTCTCAGGATCAGGCGCATGTTGCTCCTCTAATGTATCCCATCCGGCAAGCAACTCGCGGGCATCGGCAAGCACGTCAAGTCCTGTCTCCGTCAACGCCAATGAATGCGTTGTGCGACGCGCAAGCTGGACCCCAAGGCGCTCTTCCAGGTCTTTCAATTGACGACTGGCGGAGCCTTGAGAAATGCCCAGATCACGTGCGGCACCACTGATTGTGCCCTTTTCGGCGATGCGCACAAAAGTTTCGAGAAGGGCGAGGCGGTCTAATGGTTTGCTCATGCATAATGCAGATAACAGATACCCTTATAAACTGTCTACAGAGTATCCTCGGCTTCAATCATCTTACTCCTCAACAGCAACGACTTGTCATGAGGAAAACTCAGATGACCAAAAGAACCTTCAAAATAACCAACGATCTGACCGTGAACCGCCTCGGTTACGGCGCCATGCGTCTTACAGATCAGCCCAGCAATTTTGGCCCCTATCCCAAGTGGGACCAGGGACTTGCCCTGCTGCGCCGTGCAGCCGATCTTGGCGTGAACTTCTTCGACAGTGCCTGGGCCTACGGGCCAGAACATGCTGACCGCATTGTGGGTGAGGCGCTTGAGGGTCGGGATGTCGTTCTGGCCACAAAGGGCGGTGTCGATAAACCAGAACCAGGCAAGATCATAACCGACGGTAGCCGTGACGCATTACTTAATCAGGTTGATCGAGCCCTCGTCAATCTGCGCCGCGACCGCATTGATCTGTTCCAGCTTCACCGTGTCGACCCAGAAACACCCATCGAAACCTCGATTGCTGCTCTCGCGGAAGCACAAGCGGACGGGCGTATTGGCCATATCGGCCTGTCCAACGTATCGCGCGAACAGCTCGACCGAGCCCTTTCGGTGACTCCAATCGCAAGTGTTCAGAACCGCTTCAATATGAACGAAGCCGACGAAGATAACCTTGTCGACTATACAGCGAACAAAGGCATTGCCTTTATCCCTTACGGGCCGCTCGGCGCGCATCCAATGCGTCAGGGTGCCAAGCTCGAACCCAAAGAGGCCATCGCTTGGCTTCTGAAGCGCTCGCCAAACATCGTTGTCATCCCCGGAACGACGTCGATCCAGCATCTCGAAGAGAACTGGTCGGCATGGGATCTCGCTTAATCGCCTCGATAAAGGAGCAAAAAAGATGGCCGCATCAGCACAAAGCACAACCAACCTCGGAAAACTCACCATGGAGCATGTGATGATCTCCACAGACGACTACGCCGAGACGATTTCCTGGTATGTCGACAAGCTCGATTTCGACATTCACCACGAATGGACGGTTCCAGACCTTCCAGGCATCAAGCTGGCCTACCTGAAGCGTGGTGACTTCTTGATCGAAGTTGTCGAAACGCCAGATGCACTTCAGGTTCGCAAGACTCCCCAGGACCTTGGCGAAGCGCTTGCTGACCGCGGCATTGGCCACCTCGCGTTTCTAACGCCGGATGTCGACGGTGTTGCGTCAATCCTAACTGAGCGCGGCGTTGAAATGGTGGTTCCTCCGACAAGTTTCCCTGATGCCGGTCGGCGACTGATCTTCATTCAGGACAACAATGGCAACTTCATAGAGTTCCTGACGCCGCTGTCAGAATTGGAGGGAGAACACGACAAATGACCCAGAACATTCACAAGCTGGCATTGCTGACCTGGGCCGTCGTCTACCCGATGATCACGCTTCTTCTGACAGGGTTGGAGCCCTTTGTCAGCGATCTCGCAACACCGCTTCGCACCCTCATCCTGACTGCATTGATGGTGCCGGCGATGGTCTACGTGGCCATGCCATTTGCAAAATCACGCTTGAAAAGCTGGCTTGAACACTGAACGCAAGAAAGGACCTCAAAATGCTAGATCAGACCCAAACCAACCCCGTAACTACACAGGCGAAGTCTTGTTGCTTATGAAGTCTCTCTCAACCGGCACTGCCTAAACCGCCAGAAAATCCAAAAGATACTGCGATGTCCTCCTATTGGCTCATATTATCGGCCGCTGGTGTCAGCTTCACGTTGGGCAGCGTGCTTCTCAAACAGTTTGCGGTCACCGGTCTGGGTTATGTCCTGCTTTTCGCCGTTCTTGCATTGGGGCTTGGCAATCTGGCCTCTATTCGTCTGCTGGCACCCGGTCTCGGGCAGCCGGTTTCGTGGGGTCCAGTCTTCCTTCGCACGCCCATTTCTTGATGCAGACTTCGGTCTCCTTGGGTTTTGCGAATTCGTCGTCTTTGGCCATAATCACCACAGCGGCTTCACAAGGCGTGAGTCCCATGGTTTCACATACGCCCATTGCGTAAAGTTGGTCATCTCTTTCCTGAACTGCTGAAGAAACCTTCATGGCCGAAAGCGCCATATCTACACTGATTTCATAAACCATTGCCTTTCCAGTGCCTTTCTTTATTCAACACCATATCGCGTGACAAACTTGATGCTCATGAATTTGGTAATGATTAACCGAGTATTAGGTCTTCTTTAGCCAGTTCAGGGCCGCCTTCTTCATGGGACTTTCCTTGAAATTCGTGACGTCCAGGCGTCCCCAATCTGGCATGTGGTTTCCGCGTAAAGCGGGGCGTCGTCCTCAACCAATCGGCTTGGGCATGTCCTCAATTGCAAACTGATTGCCCGGCATACATTCCCAGACCGGCACCCGCTGCCGTAGCCAGGGTTTTGCCCGATCCGCCACCAAAACGGTTGCCAACCACCCCACCGAGAGCTGCGCCACCCAGAATGCCAGCGGCACAGCGCGCATCGTGCTGAACTTGCGCTTGCGTCGGCGTGCTGGGCGCTCCACATGCTGCCAAAACGAATGTGCCGCCAAGCAGGCAGGCCAAAACTGTCTTCTTCATTCTTGCTTCCTTCCGTTTGTGATTGCTGCGCTTTGATGTTCCGTTCACTTCTCGCTCCAGTTCCCACAGGTTGGAGGGGTCAATTCAACGGGTTCGCGTGACACGACCAATTCAGGATTCACACGACACATCCGCAACTGTCCGGTTTCGGTATCGGTTTGAACCAGCAATATGCCGGACAGCATTAACGTTTCGAATTTGCCTTCATCCCCAAGGGCGCTTGTTGCGGCGAACAGCGCTGCGGCTACGGGAAGCGCAAGTTTTTTCAAGACAAAACTCCTTTTGGGGCAATAGCAACAGCCTCGGCTGCGCTTCATTCGGGGGCAAAAGACATCCTGTTCGCTGAAGTGCGAAGCCTAGGTTGCGACGATACTTCTTGGATATGAATTTGAACTCACGGAGTTTAAGTGAGTCCGCTAGATTAGCGGTGCGCTTTAAGAAACATTAAGACTTTTTCAGAAACAGGTGATGTCATCTGTATTATGCCGGGAAACAGCCATCGACATCGCTGGATTGATCATAGCTAAACTCCGCCATTTGATTGTGACACTTTAGGGGGCGAACTCTGGGTGTGAATTTATCGAGTGGGGTCTGTTTTCTGGCGTGGTGAATTGCGTCGGTTTGATTGGGCAAGCAGGGATGACTGCGTAACCTACATGGTCCATGTTCCAGATGATCCATCAGGATTTCACTTGGTCGGACTTGTTGGCCAAAGGGCCAGCATGAGGTTAGCCACAAGTTGAGCGCATTTTCTGGGTTGCGCGAATTAACAGGCAGTAAATTCAGACTTACGCGTAAATGTTGCACAGAATTATGGGCGCTGATCCAGTAGTTTTCTCAATGAAATCTATCTTTTAGGAGCAGTGTTTATAGCGCACCTGCAGGGTTCGTGGAGACGCGACTGAATCCTCTGGCAATCAATTTTTGCGCTGTAGTCACCCGTGAATCTGCGCTGCTTCGCCTCAGCTTGCGCCAAACTTGCGGCGCAAGTGTTCGGCCAAGGCCGTAATGCGTCGTGGTTGGGCCCGACTGGGCGGGAACATCATTTGCAACGGCTTTGGAGGTGGGAGGAACTCTTCCAAAACTGAAACCAGCCTACCAGATCGAATATCATCGCCCACGTCCAGCTCCGATTTCAAGACAATCCCATGGCCAGCAATCGCCCAATCGCGGATGAGGGCACCGTCATTGACTATTCGATTTCCTTTTACCGAGATGCGCCGGGCACTTGGTCCTGACCCAAACTCCCAAACACTGTCGATCGTGTCCCCAAACCTCATGACCAGGCAGTTATGCTCCAATAGGTCTTCTGGCTGCTTGGGCATTCCGAAATTGGCCAGGTATTCCGGGGATGCACAGACGAACCGATAGTAGCTTCCTAGATTCCGCAACCTGAGCGAGCTGTCCGTGATGTTGCCGAAGCGAACGGCAAGGTCAAAACCCTGCCCTACCAGGTCGACGTAGCCGTCCGATAGCGACAGCTCAATGGAGACAGCAGGGTTCGTTTTGGTGAATTCAACAATGACGTCGGATACGATGCTCCGTCCCAGGTCGATGGGCGCACTTATACGAATTGGACCAGACAGCGTTTCAGCGCCATGCCGAACAAGTGTGTCCAGATCCGCAACCTCACTGAGAACGTTTTTTGCACCATCGGCGAGGACCCGGCCTTCGTCGGTCAGGCTGATGGAACGGGTTGTGCGGTTGAACAAAACCACTCCGTAATACGCTTCCAGAGCTGCGAGGCGTTCGGACACCGTCGTAGTCGACACCCCCGTCTCTCGCGCCGCGGCCACAAGACTGCCCTTCTCGGCTATGGTCAGAAACAAGCGAAGATTGTCCAAAAGCATTATACGGATTTTCCGGATTATATGTTTGATTTTGTCCTGTTTATCCCGGAATGGCCGCGGCGTAAATCTCGCCCATCGCGTATGAGAACAAGGAACCTGCTCCAATGTCCAAGCTGACAATCGTCGCCAACATCAAAGCCAACCCCGATAAGATTGACCTTGTAAAGGCTGAGCTTTTCAAGCTCATCGACATTACCCGCGCCGAAGAGGGTTGCATCAACTATGACCTGCATCAGGATAACGACAATCCGGCACATTTCCTGTTTTACGAAAATTGGGAAAGCCGAGAGCTATGGCAGACCCACATGGGCGCTCAGCATCTGGCTGCGTATCTGGAAGCAACCGAAGGCGCCGTTGCAGAATTCACTTTGAATGAAATGACCATCATCGGTTGATAAAGAAGGGACAAAGGAACGCGTTATGAAAGCCGTGGGATACCGTGAGACAGGATCGATTGATCGGGAAGGCGCACTGGTCGATTTCGAGGCCGACAAGCCTACGCCGAAAGGGCATGACTTGTTGGTGAAAGTACTGGCCGTGTCCGTCAATCCGGTGGATACGAAAATTCGGCAAAACCGCGCACCGGAAGGACCAGCACCCGAGATCTTGGGGTGGGATGCCGTAGGGATTGTCGAAGCCGTTGGCGAAGCGGTAACAACTTTCAATGCGGGTGATACCGTTTGGTATGCAGGCGCAATCAATCGACCTGGAACCAACGCCGAGTTTCATCTGGTGGACGAGCGCATTGTCGGAGTGGCTCCAAAATCCATAAAGGCATCAGCGGCTGCGGCCATGCCACTCACCACTCTGACCGCATATGAAATGCTGTTCGACCGGTTGCGAGTCCAAGACGCCATTATTGGTGGCGCCGACACCTTGCTGATTATTGGTGGCGCGGGCGGTGTTGGGTCAATTACCATTCAATTGGCGCGGGCACTCACCAATTTGACCGTGATAGCCACAGCTTCCCGACCCGAGACACAAGAGTGGGTTAAGGAATTGGGCGCGCAACTGGTCATTGATCATACGAAACCCTTTGCGCCGCAGCTCAAGGCACTCGGTGTCCAAAGCGTTGATTTCATCTATTCGACAAACCATTCCCAGCTTTATTCAACTCAGGCCGGGGAAGTCATGACGCCCCAAGGTCGTTTTGGGTTGATCGACGATCCAGAAAGTTTCGACATTGCGCCATTCAAACCCAAGTCGATATCAATACACTGGGAGTTCATGTATACGCGGTCGCTTTTTGAGACAGGTGATATGAACCACCAAAGCGAAATCCTGAATCAGGTGGCCGGGTTGATAGACGAAGGAAAGATAAGGTCCACGGCAACCGAAACACTTGGTACAATCAATGCCAGCAACTTAATGAAGGCGCATGCGGTACTTGAAAGCGGAAAGGCCAAAGGTAAGCTTGTGCTTGAGGGCTTCTAGATGAGAATAGAACGGCTGGATCATGTAAATATCGTGACGAACGCGTTGCCTGACATGGTGGCGTGGTATGAAGAGGTCCTGGGTTTAAGTCCCGGGGCCCGTCCCGATTTCCCGTTTCCCGGAGCCTGGATGTATGCGGGTGATCACGCCGTTGTCCATCTTGTTGGCCGGGAAGGACCGCCCAGCGTCGGCTCTGAAGTGAAGCTTAAACTTGAGCATTTTGCGCTTTCGGCCACAGGATTGACGGCATTCGAAGAAAGGCTGACCTCGCGTCAGATTCAGTACGACAGGACCGAAGTCCCGGGAACCCGCTTGATCCAAATCCATTTGGCTGATCCTGACGGAAATCATATTCATATCGACTTTGATGAGGCGGATTAAATCGTCCTACTTCGACCCAATAGCCTTTTAAAAAACAGTGTTATAATGTCTTTCTCATCAAAGGCTGGAATCCTTGGCGGAATGTGTCGAAAGACTTTGAAGCAAACAGCTTTGTGCAGGGTAAACGTTTGTCCGGATATCAGCCTAAAGAACCTTAAAACCAACAGGAATACGTCTTTGCCTTCTACCAAATGATGTCAAACTCGTGTCGACTTGCCTAAGAAATTGCCTAAACGGGTTCTCGAATTTACGTGTTTACAAGGCGCAGGTTGACCGCGCGAAGAAAAACCCATCACGTATTGCGGCCAAGCCAATCCAGTACTTTCTGCGCCGTCACGGGCCAGGATTCGTCGAACTGTAAATAGTGACAAGCCCCGTCAACAGTCAGGAAATCGGCAGTCTCATAGCGGTTTGCCATTTTTTTTGCAGTGCTTGTCGCAACTGCCTTGTCTTCTGTTCCCGAAACGAAAAGCAAAGGACATGAGATTTTGGCAGGGTCAACGCGGGTCGTTTGGTGCGTGTCGAACATCCAAAAGACAAACTCAAACAGAACACGACCGGACTCGGTGCCGAGACGCGCGTGAATATCGCGCTGCACGTTTTTTGGTAGAGTGTTAAGTCCGTATTTTGCGAGAAGATCCAGATCCTGCCCCAAGGCCCGTTCCCAGAACGCACCTGAAGAAATGAATAGCTTTGCCAGATCACGCTCTCCGTCGGTGGTTGCCAAAACGCCATTCATCACGCTGCTGTTGAGAAGAACGGCGGCTTTGACAAGATCTTCAGCCGACAAAAGTTGTGCAACGACGCCACCAAGCGAGTGGCCGACGACCACCGGAGACTCCCCCATTTCTGTGATCGTTTGCCGGGCATCGTCGACGTAATCTGAGATACTCAATCCAATCAGCTTTCGGTCGCGTTCGGGACCGTTTGGAAGATCGTGATGGCGGTAAGTCAGGCTGTGGCAGGTATATCCAGCTGCTTCAAAGTAAGCTTGCACATTGGCCATCGTCCACGCAGCTGCATTTGTCCCCGTCAAAAGCAAAACCGGCGGCTTAGGCTCTTTCGACATTCGAGTCTCCAATTTCTTTTCAAGTCAGTCGAACCTACTGTCGGCGGAACGTCCTGCCGAGTACAACGAAATCTTGCTTTGCCGGAAGTTGGATAATTGCTGACCGGTTGGCAAAGCGGAGCCTCGCCACGCTTTGCCAACCAACCACTACGTGCCGTGATGATCCTAAAACCGAATACGCAGGAACTGGACCACCTTGGTTTTATCGATCACTTTTGGTGGGCAATGACCGTCAGCATTTTGGAGAGTTCATAATGAAGTTCCTTCGCACACCTGACCACCGTTTTGAGGGTTTGCCGGATTTTGCGTTTTCCCCGAATTACCTTGACGTGGATGATACTGAGGGGGGCCGTCTCAGGATTCACTATTTGGACGAAGGGCCCGCAGACGCACCGCCAGTATTGCTGATGCATGGGGAACCGACCTGGTGTTTCCTGTATCGGCACATGATCCCAATATTCAAAGAGGCGGGTCATCGCGTTCTCGTTCCCGACTTGATCGGTTTTGGGCGGTCCGACAAGCCAACCGAGCGGTCCGACTACACATACCAACGCCACGTAGACTGGATGTCCGAATGGCTAAGACAGGTTGATCCAATGGGCATCACCCTGGTTTGTCAGGATTGGGGCGGGCTCATAGGCTTGCGGTTGGTTGCGAGCATGCCGGAACGGTTCGCTCGTGTTGTTGTGGCAAACACGGCTTTACCAACCGGAGACAGGCCTTTGGGCGAAGCGTTTTCTTCATGGCGGGCGTTTTCACAATCGGTGCCCGACTTCAACTCGGGTCGTATCGTTTTCGGTGGCACCACATCCAAGATTTCCGAGGACGAGGTCGCTGCGTACAATGCGCCATTTCCTGACCCGGGGTTTCTGGCAGGCGCCAGGCAGTTTCCGATGCTGGTGCCTGATACGCCCGACAGCCCCGCGTCTGAAGCCAATCGTGACGCATGGAAAACCCTGAAGACCCTGAACACCCCGTTCCTGACTGTCTTTGGAGAAGATGATAAAATCATGGCTGGAGTGGACAAAGTGTTTCAGAAGTCAATCCCGGGGGCGGCTGGTCGAAATCATGAAGTAATCCCAAATGCAGGGCATTTCATTCAAGAAGATGCTGGCCCGGAGTTGGCACGAGCGACACTGAAATTCATCGGGGAAACCTAGCGGTTATCAGAAACCAATCCTGCCGCTTTGCCAAAGGGCGAAGATCTTATGTATGATGAGCCAACGTCTTTCCGACGCCGCGTAACCTGCCAGCAGTCCACTCCATAGTGTCACAAGGCGTTGGTGTATTTGGTCGCGACTTTGGTGACCGCTTCGAAAACCTTGTTTCAATTGCCCGAAAAGCCGATTGTCTTTCAATATTCGGGCAACCAAGGGATTGAAGACGATGCTTTGCAAGATTGGCGATGTCGAGGTTTGGCGAATTCTTGAAATTCATGCCCCTTTCATGAATCCGGAAGAGTTGTTTCCAACCGCAGGACCAGATGTCAGAGCCATAATTGAAAACCTTGTCCCGGGCAGTATTGATCCCAACTCTGGTCGTCTGATTTTGCCCATACAGGGTTTCCTTCTGAAAACGCCTTCACATAACATTTTGGTGGACAGCTGTGTCGGCAATGACAAGACCAACCAAAATCATGCGGCCTGGCATCAACGCTCTGACGGTCGGTTTATGGCAGCCCTGAAAGCCGCTGACGTGGGCACTCATGAAATCGACTACGTGCTGTGCACGCATCTTCACGTCGACCACATAGGCTGGAACACGCAGCTGGAAGATGGCCGTTGGGTGCCCACCTTTCCAAATGCGCGCTATCTGATGCCCAAGGATGACGAGGAAACTCAGCGTTTGCAAAACAGCAATGCCTACGTCGAAAGCGTTTTGCCTGTTGTTGAAGCTGGTCAGGTTGAACTGGTGGAGGCGGGACACAAGCTGGGGGATCACGTTACGTTGTTTCCAACGCCGGGACATACGCCGGGTCATGTTTCTGTACTTGTGAAAAGCGGTGGCAAAGAGGCGGTGATTACTGGCGACGCACTTCATACGACCGCGCAATGTCAGCATCCCGATTGGCATTTCAAATTCGATGCCGATGCAGATCTGGCGGTTAAATCTCGTAGATCACTGCTTGAGCATTGCTCGGAAACCAGCAGCCTTGTTTTGGGGTCCCACTTCGCGTTGCCCTCAATAGGGCATGTGAAAGCCGATAACGGTAAATTCCGCTGGGAAGAACGAGATTTAGTATCCCGTATAGTTTCGGGCTTTGACCGTTAAAGTCTGCCTCTGACCAAAATTGACGATGTTTAAGTCCGTAACGAGGCTTTCGAATTCAGCCGTTTTAGCCTTCGGTAAGCAGACGCAATATGACAACACAGACGCAATCAACGGCGTTTTAAACAATGGCGCAGAACCAATACGCGAAGCCTGATTTCATACCAAGGAAGCCACGGCTACGCGACCCAAGGGCGGGCGGGACGTTGGTTGGGACGCGTTGTGGGAAGAAATGGTTCAATTATTGACTAAAGGCAGCCGCAAAACAGATCATTGGCGGGATTTCGTTAACCTCAAAGAGGATCAATGCGACTTTTCTTTACCCTTCTCATACCCGTCTTCGTCGTTGTTATGGTTGTTCTGCTCATAAGCAGTCTTGTTCCGCCCGACAGCATCCGGCTAGCGACGGGGCCAAAAGACGGCGGATATTGGCGGATCGGAGAGGAGTATCGATCAAAGCTCGCCAAAGACGAAATCACGGTCGAGTTGGTTGAGACTGCCGGTTCTGTTGAGAACATTCAAAGGTTAATTGACGGCGACGTCGACGTCGCTTTCGTACAGGGCGGAATACCGATACCCGGCGGTGACGGCTTGGAGTCTCTCGGCGCTCTGTTTCCGGAGCCGCTTGTGGTTTTCAAGCATACAGGTGCACAGGTCAGCCGGTATCCCGGAGATTGGCGTGGGATCCGTCTGGCAGCGGGTCAGGTCGGGTCAGGTACACGTGCTGCGGCTCTGGCTCTCATACAGGCAGCGGGTCTGCAAAACTCAGGCATCGAACTGCTGGAAATTGGTGGTCTCGATGCCATTTCCGCACTGCGGGTCGGTGACGCGGACGCGGCCTTGTTTGTGTCGCCTTTGGATGCCCCCTACCTGACTGAGGCTATCGTCGATCCCGAACTGGATTTGATCCAAATGGCCTTGATCGATGCTTTATCTTTCAAATTTGTCAGCGGTCATTCCGTGGTTGTGCCGGCAGGGTCAACGTCGCTGGCTCCGCCGCGACCTGCGCAGGATGTCAAAATACTCACCCTGACGGCATCGATGATCGCTACAAGCGACCTTCATCCGGCGGTGATCGACCGCCTTGCCCACAGCGCAAACAAAATTCATGGAGATCGGTCAGTCCTGCAAGCGGCCAAAGAGTTTCCAAATACCAATTCACCTCCGGCGCCGATCAATGATGTCGCCTGGCACATGATCAATTCCGGGCCAAACATTCTTCATGACATCTTCCCATTCTGGGTCGCGGCGCAGTTTGGGCGCGTTCTGCTGTTTCTCTTGCCATTGTTGTTTCTTGCACCGTTGTTGCGCCTCGTTCCCGCGCTTTACGTATGGTTTCAAAACCGAAGGGTTTGGCGTCACTACCAGAACATTGCTTCGCTGGAGGCAGAAATCGAGGATGCAGTGACGGTTGACGAGATCGAAACCGTCGCGAAGAAACTCAATGACGTCGCCGCGACCCTCGCGAATTTGAACTTGCCTCTGGCATACCGTCAGAAGGCATACGACGCGCGCCTGCATATAGAGCTGATCGCTCAGGAAATCGAACGCCGCCGCTCGGGCGGAAGCACAGAATCGTAATTCAGTCTTTTGCGCATATTGAGACGGGTTTGGCGCAAACCCGGTTCCGTATAATCTGCGACCATCCGAAACCAGGTTGAGTGATTTTTGCGGCAGGAATGCAGTGCCGTTGGCGGACCTGTTGAGTGTATCCGGGCCCAACTTCTACTTCTCTTGCATTTTTCGCACCATCGACAGTTTGGCCTTCTGCGGAAGGAATGGCAGAACCCAGTTCAACATGAAACTCAACCGGCCCTCGTTGATTATGGTCAATTTGCCCATCTCCATTGCGTCATAGCCAATTCTGGCGGTTTCGGCGGCCGTTTTTCCCTTTTGGGCAACAAGACCTGTTCCCGCCAAATCCGCAGCGTCGGCAAAGCCCGTTTCGACATAACCCGGCTCCAGCGCCGTTACCGTCACCCGGTCGTTCTTCAGCTCCTCGGCCAGTGCGAGGCTGAAGCTTGAAACAAAGGCCTTTGTGGCAAAATACGTGGCTTGCAACGGTCCAGGCATGTGCGCCGCCGTCGATGAGACATTGAGGATCCTGCCGCCGCCTTGCGCCACCATATCCTTGCCAAACAAGTGACAAAGCGCGACCAGCGCGTCGACATTGAGATCGATCATCGCCTGATCAGCCTCCAATTCGCGCTCGATGAATTTCCCATGCCCACCGAAGCCTGCATTGTTGATCAGGACCTCGACCTGATTGCCCGCCGTCTTCACGGCATCATAGAGCTTTTGCGCGCCGCCCTGAGCACCAAGGTCCAGTGGGATTGTTGTGACCGCCACCCGGTGCTCGGCCTCCAGCTCTGTTTTGAGCGCCTCCAACTCTTCTGCGCGCCGCGCTGTGATGATGACATCACCCCCCTTGCTGGCATGCAGTCGCGCGAATTCCCGGCCTATGCCGGAGGATGCACCGGTAATCAGGGCAGTATTGGGCATGGGCGATCTCCTCAGCTTTGGCTTCGACGTTCGCAGTGATGCCCGGATTTTTCAACTCGCATTTTCTTACGCGGAAAGCTGGGTTCGCGATGGACGACCGTTGTCCCTTTGCCCGGCGCTAACCCAGTTTCTTTCTGAACCCGCGATGGACCCCGGAGTACCCCGCCGTTTCATAGAACCTGTGTGCGTCACTTCGACTGTCATGAACAAAAAGTTCTATCATGCTGCATCCCAGATCAGCCGCCCGGGCCTCGGCAAAGGAAAGCAGATGACTGCCGATACCCTGTCCCCGACTGGATTTCGCAACCCTTACGTCTTCAATCAGCGCCCGCGTGGTGCCCCGATAGGACAATCCGGGAAGGATCGTGAGTTGCAGACACCCGACAACGACATCATCCAACGTTGCCACAAACACGTGGCTATTGGGATCGCGCTCAATCTGTTCGAAGGCGGAAAGATAGGTGCCGGCGTTCTCTGGCAAAGTGCTTTCGCGGCGACGGCCCTGTTCATCATCCCAAAGCATATGAACGATGCGAGCGACGTCCGCAGCTTTCGCCTGTCGCACTGCTACGGCGTTTGAAGATCTGGAATAGCGGGCAGTCATCCCAGGACTGCACCACGAAAGCGCCCGGACATCAATGCTGGGAAGACATGCCGGTACGCGAGGCTTGGGCAATCCTTTTTTTGGCCTTATCCGCACCGCAGAGGTGGTTATTCGAATTTGCGACCAGTCAGGTAACGTCAGGTTGGGGGTAAACCATGGAACTACCAACATTAACCTACGAAATGATGGCCGTACTGGGCCTGCTGTCCTTTACGGTCATTCTTTTTGTTACCGAGGTTATTCGCATCGACGTCGCGGCTATTCTGGTAATGGTGCTGCTTGGTGCGTTGAGCTATTTGCCGGGGCTGGGCAATCTGGCTGACATATCCAAACTCTTTGAAGGGTTCTCATCGAATGCCGTGATGTCCGTCATCGCGGTGATGGTGATCGGGGCAGGGTTGGATAAGACAGGGCTGATGTCAAAAGTAGCGGCTGCAATTCTCAAACATGGCGGCACGACCGAGACGCGGATCATCCCAATTGTATCAACGACCGTCGGTGTCATCAGCTCCTTCATGCAGAATGTCGGGGCCGCCGCGCTTTTCCTGCCGGTCGTAAGCCGCATTTCCGCCCGTACGGAAATCCCGATGAGCAGATTGCTGATGCCGATGGGGTTCTGTGCGATATTGGGCGGCACGATCACGTTGGTCGGGTCTTCGCCTCTCATCCTATTGAATGACCTGATCGTTTCGGCAAACGCCTCCCTTCCGGCTGACCAAAAAATGGAAACATTCGGTTTGTTCTCGGTCACGCCTATTGGCGTGATGCTGGTGCTTACGGGGGTGCTGTATTTCGTGCTCTTTGGTCGTTGGGTCCTTCCGGCGCAGCGAGAGCGGGGTGAGGACGCAAGTTCAGCGCGGTCCATGCAGACCTATGTTGAAAATACCTATGGGCTGCGGGCGGACATGTTCGAAATTCGGGTTCCAGAAGGCTCGATCATCATCGGGCAGACGCTTGCGGATCTGATGGTCGCCCATAACATGTACATACTTGGCACATCCTATCGTGGCCATAAAGTCATCGCGCCCATGGCGGACACCAAGATCGAAGCGCCGGCACGGCTTGCAGTGCTGGGTCTGCGTCGCGTCGTTCAGCAGCAGTTTGCCGAGCCTTACGGGCTGGAGATCCTTCCCCAACTGGATGTCTTTGCGGATGACTTCGCAGCAACGCAATCGGGGGTGGCAGAGGTTGTTATCCCACCGGGGTCTTCGGTTATCGGCCAGACCCCGATTGATTTGCGTCTTCGTCAGACACACGGGCTGTCTTTATTGGCCATTCAGCGAGGCGAAGAAACTTTGAGCCATGTGGAAACCGAAGATCATTCTGCCACGCATATCGGGCAAGTCCCTTTGCAGGCCGGCGACACATGTGTCGTGCACGTGCAGTGGGACCGCCTGACCCAACTAAAGTCAGACAGGGATTTTGTTGTTGTTACCTCGGATTTTCCGCAGGAAGAACTGCGGCCACACAAGGTGGGATGGGCGCTTGCTTTCTTTCTGATTGCGTTGAGCTTGATCCTGTTTTCCGATTTGCGCTTGTCGCTATGCCTGTTGATCGGAGCTGTTGGCATGGTGCTGAGCAGGGTTCTGTCCATTGACGAGGCCTATGAGTCGATCAGTTGGAGCACCGTTTTTCTGCTCGCTTCATTGATCCCACTGGGCCAGGCGGTTCAGAACACCGGGACAGCGGATTGGATAGCCTCGCACGTGCTGGCACTTCTGAAAGGGTGGCCGGTCTGGTCGCTGCAAGCGGGGATCGCTGTTTTGGCAACCGCGTTCACACTGGTCATGTCCAATGTCGGTGCAACTGTCCTGTTGGTCCCGCTTGCCGTTTCAATTGCGATATCGGCTGGCGGCAACCCGGCGGTGTTTGCTTTGACGGTGGCAATATCAACGTCCAACTCATTTCTGATACCGACACATCAGGTCAACGCGCTGATCATGGGTCCTGCGGGGTACCGGGTGGCGGATTTTGTTCGCTCTGGCGGGATCATGACACTCTTGTTCTTGGTTGTCTCGATGACCGGACTCGCGTTGTTCTTCTGAGCCGGCAGCGAGCAGTCCTGTTTGACGGAACCGGATCGCGCAGCTTGCGCCCCGAAACAGGCGTCAGCGAGAACGAAGAAGTCGAATTTCTCGCGACACATCTGTCGAGGTCGACGTAAACCAGCGGCCACCCCACGCCCCAGGTCTGGGCCAGTTCGGCGATTTCCGCTTGGCGAAATCACTATAACCGACTTAGGCTTAGACCAAGGTGAGCCTGTAGCGCGAAGTCAATCGAGAGGTCGTTTGGAATGGAAAATGGAATAGGTTTCTTTCACATTATTTGGTCGATTTTCTGGCTGTTCCTGATGGTGGCCTGGTTCTGGGTGATGATCTCGGTCGTCGCGGATGTTTTTCGGTCCAAGGATCTGAACGGGTTCACAAAGGCAATTTGGATCGCTTTTGTGATCATCGTTCCCTGGCTTGGCGTTCTTGCCTACCTGATTGTTCGCGGTGACAAGATGCAGGAACACAATGTTGAGGCGCTGAACAAGATGGAGGCAGCCCAACGGGACTATGTTCGATCGGTTGCCAACGTTTCTGCGGCGGATGAACTTGAGCGACTGGCGGCCCTGAAAGACAAGGGCGTCCTGACCGATGAAGAATTCGCCGCGCAGAAGGCCAAGTTGCTCAGCGCTTAGGCACCCAAACCCGAATTCAGGAGTGGCCGCGCTGCACCAAATGGTGAACGGCGCGGTGACTTACTGCAAACGCCAATCAGTTGGTATTAAGCGCCGCTGGCTTCGACGCGTCCGCTGATTTTCGCTCCGGAACTCATTTTCATGGTTCCTGCGGTCACGTCCGCTTTCAGTTCGCTCTTCTCCTCCAACGTCAGGGCGCGGCATTTCACACTGCCCTGAACACGACCTGCGATCTTGATTTCCTCGGCGTTAATGCCACCGTTCACTTTTCCCGGCGCCAGGATTTCGACGGATTTTGCGTCGACATCACCGGTTACGTTCCCGGCGACCGAGATAGCGCCTTCCTTGGCAACCAGGTCACCTTGAATTGTCAGGTCTTCTTGAATCACTGTAGCTGCCAAGACATCTTCCTCGCTGTTGGTTCCCAATCAGGAATACGTGCTGCCATTGGGAAATGCGAACAACGGTTACAACAAAGGCAGATTTCTGCCGACGGTGTCGTACCTGTGTTGGTTTTTCGTGCGCCATGTACGGGTGTTCGAGCGGCGATTTGTTGCGTGTCCCGGAAACCGCGCAAGCCGATTTTTGAATCTGGCGAAGTTTGCTGAAAAACAAAACACGCGGTTGATGGCCCGATGCCCGAAACGGCACAAACGCAGGATTGATCTTTCCAAGCGTGCGACTTTTCGATCTTATCGAATTCGACGGTGCACTTGGTGAGGGCTGCAAATGGCTTATGAGACTTGGCTGGCATTTACCATAGCAAGCGCAATTGTTGTCCTTATTCCCGGGCCCAACATCGTGCTGACGGTCAACTATGCAATCCGAGATGGCAGGCGCTCGGGTATGGCAACAATTCCCGGCGTCGTCCTTGGTGCGTTCATTGCAATGTCGCTGTCCCTGCTGGGCGCGGGCGCGGTATTGGCAACCTCTGCGTTTCTCTTCACGCTGCTAAAGCTTGCAGGCGCGGTTTATCTGATTTGGCTAGCGTATTCTCTTTGGACCGCTCCTGTCGAGACCATGCCGCTTGGAGGCGCGAAGAAGTCCCAGCCGCTGGTGAGCCTGTTTTGGCAATCATTGCTTATAAGCGTTCTGAATCCCAAGGGGCCTGCGTTCTACGTCGCGTTCGTGCCTCAGTTCGTCAGCGCCGATGGTCCAATTTTCCAGCAGTTCGCGATTCTAATCGCGACATTCTTGGCTGTCGCCACGTTGAACAGTCTGTTCTGGCTCTACTTTGCCAGCGGGCTAAGGTCGCAGTTCCAAAAGCCCCGGGCATTGCGTCTTCTCAACCGAATTGGGGCCAGCTGTCTTTTTGCGGCGGGGGTCTTCACGGCGCGGGCGACAAGGTCCGCTTAGATGCGCTTCAGTATCGGCGGTGTACTCTCTTTTCAGAGATGACGCTCCGCTTTTTTTGACGTTCACGCACAAAGACAAACAGGCCAGATCCCAGGATCAGCGCGATGCCAACTGCCACAGGCAGATTTGGGAGTTCTCCCCAGATCACCCATCCCCAGAAAATGGCCATTGGCAGACCGACATATTCGAATGGCGCGACGGTTGCCGCGTCCGCCAATCGGTAGGCTTGCCCAAGGCAATACCCGATTATGGCCGCGTTGAATCCCAATCCAACGAATAACCAGCGGTCTGCGCCCTCTGGCCAAACCCAAGCACGCAGCAGGAAGATCAAGCTTTCATTTTCAAATTGGTCTGCAAAGCGCCCGTCCCCTGCGACCGACCAGAACAGCAGACTGACGACGATAAAGCAGGCCTGAATGTAAACCGCCATTGCCGACGCCTTGGATTTTGCCCCAAGAAAGCGCGTCAGCACGTTGTTGAGCGCATAGGTGAATGCGGCAAGAACCGGCAGGGCATACATCAGCAGACTAACGTCACGTTCGCCACCGACCTCCCACGGGCGGGTCATGATGACAACGCCCAGGAAGCCAACCAGCACAGCGCCAATTCGCATGGGGCCGACCTTTTCGCCCAGCAATGGGATGCTGAGCAAAGTGATCATCAAAGGGGCGACGAAGAACACCGCCGTGGCCTCTGCCAGAGGCATGATTGCCAGAGCCGTAAAGAACGTCAGGTTCGCAACAACAATCAGTAAGCCGCGCAAAAGGTGCAGACCCGGCTGATCGGTTTTAAGAATTCGCCAGCCGCCCTCCATCTGAACGAGGGCAAAACTGAACCCGATACCGATCAGGGACCTCGTAAAGACCATCTGATGCAAGGGGTAGCCGCCAGACAGGAATTTGATCAGCATATCGTTGACAGATATCGACAACATCCCGATCAGCACGAACGCAATACCTGCCGTTGGATTTTGCAGATTCTGTTGTGATGTCATGGAGCGCCCTTTCAATGGGCCACTATCACGGACGACCCGACTGGTCACGCCACTTTGCGCATTCTCTTTGGAATGGAGGTTTCGACCAGATTCCGGTTGGGAAACAGTGTCGCCAACAGAATCTCTTGATCGGAAAGGGATGACCCTCTCCGAGTTGTTAATGGTGGATAACTGCGCGGCTGTTAAAGCTATCGCCCCAGAGGCGGGCGCGGCAAACTCAAGACGATGTCGGTAAGCATTTCCGCAATAACGCTGGTATCCAACGTCAGCGCGCGCGCGGTAACCGAATAACCTTCAAAGTAGGGAACCAAAAGCGCTTTCAGACCATCGCGATCAGCCGCTTCCAAGTCTTCTCCAAAGGCGTAATCCGCCATGACGTCGGCAAATCGGCGGTAATAGCCCGTCAAACAGGTGTCGATGATGGCGTTTCGGCTGGAGATCGCCCAAATCTCGCGAAACGCGCGGCACATGTCGCTGATCTCGAGGCCGTGCGACAAGCCCGCGCTCACCAGAAATCTGACGCGCTCACGCCGGGTTTGAGCTTTGCTTTCTTCTGTCAGTTTCAGCAAATTCTCTGCACATGCGTCGAAGTACTGTTCAACCATTGCGATCAGAACATCGTCCCGAGACTTAAAGTAATACTGCACATTGCTTAGCCGCATGTCGGCACAGTCAGCGATCCTGCGCATCGTGAGCCCTGCATCGCCCGCTTCAATCAATAGTTTGAGCGCACAATCCAGAATCCGCGCTTCTTTGACCGACCGTTGGTTCTTGAATGTAATTATCTGATCCTCTTTGATTTTTACGCTGGCGCCCGATGCTGCAACGGTTCCTTTTTCAGGTGTCACAAATTAGGGGATTGAAAATCTTGGTCAAGTGACCTATTTCAGTTTAGGTCAAGTGACCAAACTGGGAGATTCCAATGATCGAAGCCCTGCGCACGCCTGATGACCGCTTTGACGGTTTGCCGGATTACCCGTTTCAACCGCACTACGTCGATGACCTTCTGGGATATCAAGGGCTTCGCGGGCACTATGTCGACGAAGGCGATAACGACGCCAACGAAGTCTTTCTGTGCCTGCATGGCGAGCCGAGTTGGAGTTACATTTACCGCAAGATGATCCCCGTTTTCGTCAAAACTGGCGCCCGCGTGGTCGCACCAGACTGGCTGGGATTTGGCAAGTCAGACAAGCCGATTGATGACGAAGCTTATTCCTTCCATTTCCACCGCAACTACATGCTGGCCCTGATCGAACGCCTCGACCTGCGAAACATCACACTTGTTGTGCAGGATTGGGGCGGTGTTCTTGGGCTGACGCTTCCGATGGAAATGCCAGAGCGCTTCAAACGACTTATCATCATGAACACAGGCCTCATGGCAGGCCCGGTAGACATGCCTGCCTTTGATGAATGGCAGGCTGACATCGACTCTGATCCGGATGTTCCGATCGAGTACATCATGCAGAAGAACGAGCCGAGCATTTCGGCCGTCGGCGCAGCAGCCTATGCAGCGCCGTTTCCGGATCAAGCCTACAAGGCAGGCGTTCGAAAGTTCCCTCATCTGATCGCGCGTACTATGGACGCCCCCGGAGTCGACATCTCGCAGCAAGCGGCTCAGTTCTGGTCGAACGAATGGGACGGGCAGAGTTTTATGGCCATTGGTATGAAGGACGAGATGCTTGGTCCGACCGTCATGAACCACCTGCGCACGTTCATCAAAGGCTGCCCGCAACCTCTTGAGATCGCAGAGGGCGGACATTTCGTTCAGGAAGCCGCGGGACCCTTGATCGCCGAACGTGCCTTGGCGCATTTTGGCATGACCAGAATGACGTCGGATTGATTGAAACGGGGTGAAATCTGAACAACGGGGGCCCGAAGGCATGCGCCATGACGGTGCGGTTGTCGCTGCCGATCGGCAGTTTTGTCATTGGACAGTCGCAGAACCCAGTGCCAGACTGAACGAATGAAACGTCTCGTCCAAACGGGTTTTCTGGCAGCCATGGCGCTTGCGTCTGGCATCGAAACCTCTTTGGCACAAATCGGTGAATGCTCAGCCGATGCAATGCTGGTTTTCGATGGCTCTACGTCGATGGACGAGATCAGCTTTGAGACCGGGGCCAACACGCGCATTGTCGAGGCGCGGCAGGCGATCCGACGCGCAATGCCGGACATCGCGCCATACCGCCGCGTGGGGCTGCTGATCTATGGGCCCGGGCCTAATGGCCCCTGCCAAAACCTGGACCTGCGCTTTGACCCGATAGCAGATGCGGCAGGGCCGGTCATAAATGCCGTTGATGCCCTGCGACCCGAAGGTTTGACGCCGCTGACCGAGGCTGTTCGGCAAGCCGCAGAAGCATTGGATTATCGCAACGGCCCCGGTGTTGTGGTGCTGGTGACTGACGGCAACGAAACCTGTGGTGGGCGACCCTGTGAAATGGCCCGCGCGTTAAACGCTGGTGCCCATGACCTTACAATCCACGTGATCGGGTTTCGTGCTGTTGTTGACTTTTTCACATGGAACAACCCCGAGCAGGATCCGCTAAACGCTACAACTGTGGCCCAGTGCCTTTCGGATGAGACAGGTGGCCTTTTCGTTAAGACAGAAACTGTAGATGAATTGGTCGCGGCATTGCAAAGAACGCTCGGGTGTCCGGTCATCGGATGAATTCTGCCGTCGTATTTGTCGCAGGATGCGGCAAAGAACGAAGCGCAGCTTGTGTTGCGTTGTCAGTAAACAAGGTGCCAGCAACCAATAAGGTCAGTTTAGGGTGCAGAGCTTTTGGTCAGCGCTGTCGGAACTTGGGCCGCAATCGTCGCGTCGGTGGTTGCCCAAAACACGACGGCAAGAAAGCCCGCCTGCTCTTCATTCCATTGCCGCGCCTCGATCAAGCCTCAGCCGCAGTACTTACGAACCTCGGTATCCCTGAGCCCTGTCGCCACAAGCATGCATCTGTTTCGCGCTTCGTAATAGTACCCCCGCGCGTACCACATCACCGCTTCGGGTTCGTTGCCGTCTGACACCATCCACGCGCCTCGCAAGTATTTGACCGCGTAGGTCAGATTGGTCTGGGCGTCCAAAAGATCCGAGGGTTCGCCGCGAAAACCCATCTGGCGCGCAGTGGCGGGCAGAATCTGCATCAGTCCGTAATAGGGACCGTTTCGGGCATGGGGACGATAATCGCTCTCGCGTTGGATCACGCGGTGAACCAGGCTGCGGGGAACATCATACGCATCCGCGGTTTCGTTGATCATCACGCGAAGTTCCGGTGTCTCTCCGGGATAGAGACGGGTAAGCGGCTCGGCGGGTTCACGTCCACACGCGGCCAGATACAGCGCAGCAAACAGGGCTATGTATCGCATCGGGATTCTCGTCTAACTTCGTAATGGGCTTTATCAGAGCCCGGCGGCGCGTGTTATTCAATAGCCATGTGAATCTGATCGCGAGTTTTACCTCAGAGGCGCCGCGTGGAGATCGTGCCCGGCAAGGCAAGCCCTTTCAGCAACAGATTTCAGAACTATCGTTGTCCGAACGCGGGTCACTGACTGAACCGGGTTGATCTGCTTTTCGATGATTGCATTCAGTTCGTCCGTATCTGCAGCGCGGATTTTGAGAAGGTAACAGTCCTCTCCCGCGATTTTATGAAGTTCCTCCAACCCGGTTATGCCTTCCAGCGCTGCCGCTGTGTCAAAACCCTGACTCGGTTTGGCGTCGGTAACGAAAACAAAGGCGAGCAAGGGTTTGTCCAGCGCGCGTGGATCAATCCTGACTTCGTAACCTTGCACGATATTTTCCGCTTCCATGCGGCGTATCCGCTCCGAGACCGCCGAGGCGGCAAGGCCGACGCGCCGGGCTATTTCGGCCTTTGACACGGCCGCGTCGTCCAGAAGGATCGACAGTATCTCACGATCTTTTATGTCAATCATACGGTAATTATATCAATTCAACGGCGAATCGTCTATGAAAATCCACATTGGACGCGAATCTGCATGACGAAAGCGGTACAGTATGGAAAGCGGATCTCTGGATTTGAATGTTCAGGGCGTGGCGATCAGCCTTGCCTACCTGCGTCGTCGCGGACCGTTGCCGACGCTCTTGTGCCTTCACGGGTTTGGCTCCACCAAGGAAGACTATGCTGATCTGACGCTCCGAGAGGATTTTCAGGATCGGGACTTGGTTTTCTGGGATGCACCGGGCTGTGGTGCGTCGTCCATCAGCGATCCGGATGCCCTGTCGATACCGTTTCTGGTCGAGGTCGCGCAATCCGCTTGCGTCGCACTGGAACTGGATCGGTTTCATCTGTCCGGCCATTCCATGGGCGGGCTTACGGCGTTGATGTTGGCGCGGGACCAATCGGACAGGGTGCTCAGCTTTTTCGACATCGAAGGCAATGTTGCACCCGAGGACTGCTTTTTGTCGCGTCAGATCATCGACTACCCGACTGAAGCCGCGGATGACTTTCTGGCTGGTTTCAAACAGCGGGTGCGTCTGCGCTCTGAATATTCATCGGCGCTGTATGCAATCGCGTTGGAGGCCAAGGTGCGCGCGACGAGTGTCGCGCCGATCTTCCGTTCGATGGTCGACCTGTCGGACAACACCGACCTGATGGGTATCATGGCGAACCTCAGTTGCCCCCGCGCCTTTGTTCACGGCGTGCAGAACCGACATCTTTCGTACCTTGACCACTTGCCAAAGATAGGGGTCGAGGTGATCGAAATTCCGGATTCTGGTCACTTCCCGATGTATTCCAATCCGCCGGCCCTATGGAGGGCGATGGCGGAGTTTCTCTCCCGAAACGAGGCTCAATCATGATCCCCTCGGACTTCATTGCCTTTCCCACGGGAAATCTGTGCAATGCGGACGCCGCAGTCCGGCCTCTCATCTCGCAAATCAAACCGCTCCTTCCCGGGCGACGCATTGCCGGAAGGGCTCGGACCGTTCGGATCACACCCGGTCAGAACGGCGCCATTCATCGCGCTGTGCATGTGGCTAATCCGGGCGATGTGTTGGTTGTTGATGGTGGTGCATCCGACCGCTTTGGCCCGTTTGGGGACCTTTTGGCGGATGGTTGCAAAGCCAAAGAAATCAGCGGCGCGGTTTTCGATTGCACCATCCGGGACAGCGCAGATATCGCCGCTTTGGGATTTCAAGTGTTCTGTCGGGGCTATCATCCGGAACCTACCGCAAAAGACGATCCGGGTGAGATCGATGTCGCGGTCAACGTCGGCGGTGTATCCGTATCGCCGGGTGACATCATCGTTGGCGATGATGACGGCGTCGTGGTTATCCCCGCGCAAAGTGCCGAGAATGTCTTGCGCAAAGTCGCTCAGGTTGCCGAGCGCGAGGACGCCATTCGAGCCCGAATTCTGGCCGGTGAAACCACCTATGACATTTTCGAGCTTGACCACTGAACCCCCTTCAAATTGGAAGCACATTCATGAGCAGACCAGATACGTTCTTCAATTTCGCCGACCTCAGCAAAGGCATCGCCCGGACGCTCGCACCCGGTATAGAAACGCGCGTTTTTCCGGGGGAACAGGCCATGTTCTCGGTCGTGAGCTTTGAGCCATTTAGCGAAGGATCAATCCACGCACATCCGGAAGAACAATGGGGTGTCCTTCTCGAAGGAAGCGGCGTTCGCCTGCAGGATGGTGTCGAGGTTCCGGTTGAAAGCGGTGACTTCTGGCTCACGCCAGGTGGGATTGCGCATGGATTTCGCGCAGGGGCAGATGGCGCGAGAGTGCTGGATGTTTTTGCGCCCCCACGTGCGGCCTATCGCAAGGCCGGGTCCGGTTTTGCCGCCGAATAGCGTGGCGACAGAGAAACGCTGGATGTGCGGAACAAACTGAATTGCTCCGGGGGAACAAGGCCATTCAAACGGAGCCTATTCGGCGCTTCACCAGCGGTGATACCTATCAGAGCCCTCATTGGCTGCACTGTTTCGGTTGTTGTCAGCACGGTTTTCGATCCGCTCCCAGCACCAGCTGATCAAAAACGCCAAACAACCAACAATTGCGATAACGATTGCCGCTGCCTCAATCCGAAACACGGCTGACTCGATTGTGGGTGCCGTGACCAAAAGCGTGGCGATTGTAAAGAACATCGCTGTCCAGATTGTGTTGCCGCCTATTCTGTGAACCCCGAATACAGCGGCAGCAAAACCCAGTACGACCAGAAATTTGTGTGACAGTCCGCTGAATTCCAGCCCGATGGCGATGAAGGAACCAAGCGCGACGCCCACCCCGAACCGCGCTGCAGCATCGGGAACCTTTTGTAAGGGAGCCAATACGCGGAACACGAAGAGAAAAGACAGCCAGTAGGATTTTTGGTTTCCGATCAAATGCGCAAGGAATGATGTCAAAGCCAGGCCTGCAAGTAAAAACACCCAGACCGACAGCGCCCCCTTCAACGACATCGGTGGCCGGTTTGCTGCCCCGGCCAAATTCAGTCGCACACTTAGAAGGCCCCCGACGACGGCAGTCACGACGAACATCAGGACCAGAAAGGCCGTCCGTTCATCCGGGGCGATCAACAGGTACAGAAGCAACCCGTTCAACGCCGGGATTGTAGCAAAACCTCCGTTTGTGTGACCTTCAATCGCAGCCCAGCTGATCAGAACGAAGCCGCACAGGAACCCAATCCAATGAAAGGGATACAGGGTGCAGACCAGAACGCAGCCCGCGACCAGAACCAATGTTCGCGCGGTAGATCTGCGTGTTGAAAAAACGGACCCCAAAAAGCCAGCTGAAAACCCTGCGACAGCAGCGACCCCGCCCGATGGTGCCAATTCTTGGCCTAACAGCGTGACAATTGCTGCCGCCGCACAAATCGTAATCGTCACGCGCCAGGAGAGTAATCCGCCAGTTTGCGTCGACACGGTTGTTTCTCCCTGGTGGCAAAGACGCACGCGCGTTCCAGCGTGCTCGCGAGGGGGTTGTCTTACACCTGTTAGTCTCTTTCGCGGTCCAAAGCTTCGCGTATGCGCGCCAGATTGGGAAGTGACTTGGCAAACGGTTCTGATCCAAGATCGGCGAAGACAGGGCCCAGAGCTTTGGACATTTTTTCCATGCTCTGCTCTAAGAATGTTCTCCCTTGCAGTGTGGAACGCGCAATTTTGGAGCGTTTGTCGCTGGGATTGGTCTGCAAGGTGATCAAAGCATGGCTTTCGAGGCTCGCCAGCATGTGGGTCATCGAAGTTTTGGGAACCTGAAATGCGCTGGACAGTTGCAGCGGGGTCTCTCCGTCCGGGCGTCGGACAAGATGGCCCAGAATTCCGAACTGAGTGGCCGTCATTCGACCAGGCAACAACGCCTCCAGTTTGGTCGAGATTAACTGATTGATAATCCCGACCTCGGTGAAGAACCGATAGATTTCATCGATGTCGTCTTCAGGCGTCATTCAGAATACGGGTCTCCAACGGCCAGCGGGGCGTGGCAATTGGCTCTGGCCCGTACCCCAAGCGCAGCAACATTTGCACTGTGTGGCCTGGTGACGCAAGAAGCTCATGTGCCAAGGCGTATTCAGTTTCCATTTCCGGATACTCCTGAAGCGCTTGGCTGACCGGGTGGAGCCCCAGGCCCATTTCCGTTGTTTTCAGATACAGACGCATAAGCTGACGTCCGGCGTCAAGTTGGTCCCGACGGGTATTTCTTGCGGTTGTGATAACGGCATAGTGCGGCGTTGCATCCAGAATTTCGAAATATCCCCGCAGGAAAGCCTTATTGCCGGGGTGATCGACATCCATCAGTGTCTCATTGTCCAGAAGGCCTGTCAGGCGCAGAGTCTCGAGCATCGGATCGCGCATTTCAATTCCGTCCGGATTGGCGTTGATCTCAGCCTTGCCGATGCGCATCAAATCGACCGATTCTTTCAGGGTGCGGGGTGTTCGCATCTCAATCTCGAACGCACGCTTTGTAAGTTCTTTGACCTGCGCCACGTCCCCGGCATCGGCAATCAGATCGGCGTAGTCACCGAGGGTCGACATGTCGGTGTCCGAAAGGCGCTGAGCGGTAAAAGCTTCCTTGTTGGAGTGTCGCTTGAGTATCTGATCCGAGAGTGGATCGGCATTTCCACCAGACACAAAAACCGCTTCGGCGACGGACCCGCCTTCTCCGTCCGGCAAATACTCTATTCGGACTTGAAACCCCTGAGCGCCCGCCGCCAAAACCATCGTTTCGATAAAGGCACCAAGACCAATGTAAAGCTGGCGATGGTAGGGGTCCGTTGCTGGCAGTTCGCGGTCCGTGTCGCGGTGGATGCGAACAGTGTTTTGGCCGATCAGTTCAACCAACCAAGGTTGCAGGTTGTGCGGATTGGGGGCGAGAATTGCGTAAGACAAGGCGGCTTTGCGCGGATCGCCATACGGCTCTGGCCGCCATGGCGCCAAGGCGCGGTGCGGGGTGCGTGTGGCCAGAAAGCCCGCGACACCTGTCGCCGCCAGAATCGTGCCGCCGCCGACGATTTTGAGGAAACGTCTTCTGTTTGGCATGTGGAATCTCCTTTAGTACGATATCGAACTAAAATAATACGAAATCGTACTAAATCAACCCATCCCATCGTTCATTGCCGTTTGACCATGCCCGGGGCCGTTCGGGATCGTGGGTGGCGCGATTGTCGCGCCTTATACATCAAGCATTTGGTGGCCATTCAGTGATAGTGCTGCGACACTAACCCAATGTCGTAGCTCAAGTTTGCCCAGAGAATTGTAATGGACATCGTTCTTGTAACCACAGTCGTTGCATCGCTATTCGTTGTGATCGGGCTTGCAGAGCCAGTCGCGGCGCGTCTTCGCATTCCCTACAGCGTCGTCCTCGCAGTTCTCGGCATAATCATTGGCGTGGCCGCCACGTTCTTTCTTCAAACCGATCTCACCGAAGTAATGAACCCCGTGGCAGAGGCGATCCTTGGCTTCCCAATCCGCGCAAATGTGTTCCTTTACATCTTTCTGCCGACACTTTTGTTTCAAGCGACGTTAGGCATGAACCTGAGGCGCATGCTGGATGATTGGGTTCCGATTTTCGTCCTCGCCATTGTCGCGGTTTTTGTCGCGACCTTCACCGTTGGGTTCGCGCTTGCAGCCGTTAGTTCGCTGCCGGTTGTCGCATGTCTCCTTTTGGGCGCCATCATCTCGACGACAGACCCTTCGGCCGTTGTTAGTATCTTTCGGTCAATATCCGCCCCGCAAAGACTGGCCCGGATAATCGAAGGTGAAAGCCTTTTGAATGATGCGGCTGCGATCGCCTTGTTTGGGCTGTTTATTGGATTTGTCATGGTTGGAGCGCCGGACCCGAGGCCCCAGGACGCCCTGTTCCAGTTTCCGATGCTTTTGGTTGGCGGGGCAATAACAGGTTGGGTTCTGGCGCGCGCGGGCCTGTGGCTGATGACGCTGATCGAAGGTTTCGAACTTGCGCAAATCTCAATCTCGATCGCGTTGCCGTATCTGGCCTACATCATTGCAGAGCAAAGTATCGGTGCGTCCGGCGTGATCGCGGTCGTTGTTTCCGGCATCACGCTGAACTTGTCTGCACCCGGACGCCTGACGCCGCAAGCGTGGGCTGTTCTTTCTGATATTTGGGGCGTCCTCGCACATTGGGCCGGAGCGCTGATCTTTATCCTTGCAGCACTTTTGATACCAAAACTCCTGAGCGACGTTCAGTGGACGGACTTTGGCCTGATCTTTGTGGTGATCGTCGCCGCCGTCGCCGCCCGTGTCTTTATCCTGTTCGGCTTCCTGCCGTTTTTGACGATGGTTCGCCTCTCTCCACCCGTGAACCGACCGTTTCGCTATGCGATTCTCTGGGGCGGGATGCGGGGGGCGGTGACTCTGGCGCTGGCACTGGCCGTAACCGAGAACGCACAGGTCGCCGCCGAAACGCAACGCGCCGTTGGCATCTTGGCGACAGGGTTTACGTTGTTCACCCTGATCGTGCAGGGGCCAACCCTTCGACCGTTCATTCGTCGGCTGGGACTTGAAGAATTGTCTTCGGTGGATGATGCGTTGTCACAACAGGTGATCGCCGTTTCGCTTCAAACGGTTCGGGAAGACGTTGAAAAAAACACCGCCAGCTATGAGCTGAATCCGGACATCGTTCGATCAGAAGCTGTCACGTTCGGGCAAAGGCTTGATGCCGCAGTGCGCTTGGCGGAAGAGCGTAAAGACATTCTGGACCGGGACCGCGTGACTCTGGGTCTGATCGCCCTGGCTGCGGCAGAGCGGAACTTTGTCCTGAGCCACATGCGCGACAGGTCCCTTTCAACGCGGTTGGCAGAGCGGGCGATTTTGGACATCGACCGACTGATCGAGGCAACGCGCCTGCGCGGGCGCACCGGGTACCTGCGAGCAGCGCGCCGAACGGTGGACTACGGTCGCCTGTTCAGGATAGCGGCGTTTCTGAACAACAGGTTGCGGTTGCGCAGACCCCTGGCCCGCGTCACAGCGCATCGGTTTGAAGTTTTGCTTGCCCAAAGGTTGGTGCTTCGTGATGTCAACCGCTTCATAGATCATCGCATTCGCCGGATACACGGGCGCAGAGTTGCGGGTATTCTCAGAGAGCTAATAGATCGACGTTCGGAATACGTGGACACGGCCCTGGACGGGCTTCAACTTCAATACCCCGGGTTTGCCGAAGAAGTTCAGCGTCGATTCATTCGTAGAATTGCCTTACGGCTGGAAGAGCGTGAATACGCCGAAATGTTCGACGAAGGCCTCATAGGTTCCGAGCTTTATTCGGTGTTGTTACACGATGTCTCTGAAAAGCGCGCCGAGGCCGAACAACGTCCGATGATTGATATCGCGCCACGCGCAGCCGAATTGGTAAAACAACTGCCAGTCTTCGCGGACATGGATTCTGCCGGGCTGCGACGGTTGGCTCGCGCCCTGAAAACCCGCTACGTCGAGGCGGGAGAGGTCATCATTCGAAAGAACGCACAGGCGCGCAGCGCGTATTTTATTGCCTCGGGCGCGGTCGAATTGCAGATGGCGGGGCAAAGTTGGCGGTTGGGTCGAGGCGACATTTTCGGCCAGACCGAACTGCTGCTGCGCCAAAAACGCAGGGCGTCGGTCCGGGCAATCGTGCCGACGACCCTGTTGGTTTTGGACGAGGACAAGTTCCGCAGACTTGTTCGGCGCAGCAAATCGTTGCGAAAGGCCGTAATTGCAAGTGCCGAAAACCAAGGCGTTGAGCTGGGGCAACTACTTGAACAGAAGTGAATCAGGACAGGGCTTCTGTTCATTCCACGCGATGCACCACAAGTAAGAAGCCTTCTTCGTCAGACGGGGCAACAAAATGCCGGGAAAGCTGATCGAACTGATCTTCCGAAAGCTGAAACGGGTGCAGACCGGATTGATTTCGGTCCCGTAATCGCGCCTTGCAAACGTCATCGGGTAAATCGAAATAGTGAAGCTGCCCATTCGCACCCGACTTTTGCAGGATGTCACTCATCCAAGCGCGGGCTTCAACGGTGTTTGCGTGAAAATCCAGAACAACGGATGTTCCCGCTTTCAACACTGAAACGATATGCGGTCCCATGATGTCGCGCAGCTTTTTGGAGCACCGGACGAAATCCGCGATGGAGGACATTTCTTTGCCAAAAAGGGCCGCCAACCACTCGTCTTCTGCAATCAGGACGGTACGCTCTGACTGGCTGAGTTTTCGGGCATGTGTTGACTTGCCAGAGGCGGGCTTGCCGCAGAAAACAAAAAGCGTCGGTTTGGCTTCGTTCATGACCTTGCGCTTCGCACATGTGAACCTTGCCGCAACGATTGCCGGGCGCGTCGCAACGGTCAATAGCCATAAGTATCGGTGCCGGAATTCAGGTATTAGTTTGTTTTAAAGCGCAGGTGGCCTAGTTCAGCCTGTTGGCCCGAACATGGCTGGCGACTTCGACCACACGGTCGTCGCCAGCCTGGATGCAGCTTGCGGGGTTTTCGCCACCAAGCCCTGCGTTGGGCGAGGTCATCCAGAGCGCGCGTTGCCACGGGGTCATGTCTTTCGGCAGCGCAAAAAGAACATCCTCCATCAACGGAAACGGTGTTCCGTCTTGGTCAAACTGGAACGATGGGTACGCCTCGGCACCTTCATAGGGAACCGAGAAAATCTTGCCGGTCCGCTTCCAGATGTCACCGATCCGTGTGATTTGCCACGAGCCTTTCTTCCACTGCGCATGCACGGCGCTGGTGTCCAATAGTGGGAATTTCTGAGCGAACTCATCCTTGAGGATGTCGTTGACCGCACAAAACTGCTTTTCAAACTTGGCCAGATACATCAGCTACACAACACTCGTTAACAACACACGCAACAATATTGCCAGAGTAATGCGGGCTTGGAAGTAATATAATTCACACTTGGCAAATTTAGATTGCGAAAGAGTGTGAATTGCACACCAATAGCCCGCGTTCCGTGGGATTGTACAAAGATCGACTTCGTTGTCGGCCCCAAACGTTTCTTCTGTTTGGACAAAATCGGATGAAATTGGTTCGGCTCAAAACGGGTTGCGATCCTAAAGCTGTGAGCCAATCGGCAAAATGCTTAGAAATCCCGCGACGATATGATCCCAGGTCGATCCCGTCGGTTCAGAGCCATATTCAAGGATTGCGCCATCCTCGCCCCGCGTCGTCCACTTCAACTGCCCAGTATCCTCCAGCGTCACCTGGTAGGTGTAGGCTGGCAGCGCCTCGTCCAAAGCGCCAAGGGTTTGGATCGCCAGTGCGGGCGAGTCGATCAGGATGCCCATCTCGGTATTGATGTTGACCGAGCGCGGATCCCAGTTGAACGACCCGACAAAGAGATAGCGGTCGTCCACGGCAAAGGCCTTGGAATGCAAACCTGACCGCGACTGCGCCCAGTTGATGCCCCGTTGCTGAACTTGATAGGCGTCGGGCCGCAGCTCAAAAAGCTCGACCCCGCCTCGCAAAAGCGCACGTCGTTTCTTGGCGTAATGCGCGTAGACCGGCGCAACATCGTTCGAGGCCAGCGAGTTGGTCACAACCTTGACGTCGACGCCGCGATTTTCCAACTCAGTCATCCATTGCACACCCTTGTTTCGCGGCACGAAATAGGCCGACACGATGTTCACCTCGCTGTCGGCATTCTCGAAATACGGCAGCAATTGCGAGGCAAGAACGGGCCCTGAATTCTCAAGCCCTGCAGCCTTGGAAGGCGGATCGGCGTAGAGTCTTGCCGGCACCCATTCCAGTGAGAGCCGACCATCTGCAAAATTCTCTTGCGCGGACCGTCTAAGCGCCGCGCCGTATTGCGTTTGCTTTGCCTCCTCGACCAGTTCGTTCAGTCGACCTCGGGCCTCGCTTAAGCTGAACTCTTCCGGCTCACCCACAACCGCGCGGGCAGGAACCGCAAATTCGCTGTTCCAGTAGGCGTCAAAGCTTTGTGAAACTTCGTTTACGACCGGCCCAGCTGCCAGAACATCCAGATCGGCATAGTTCATTTCTTCGCGCGCCAGAAAGTACTCGGCCCCGATGTTGCGCCCGCCAACGATTGTGAATGCGTTATCCGCCGTCATGGATTTGTTGTGCATTCGGCGATTGATGCGTTTGAAATCCGTCAGGCCCGCGATCAGCAGGCTCTGATTTCGCCAGAACGGATTGAACAGCCGGATTTCGATATTCTCGTGATAATCCAGCGCAGCGGTCATTGCGTCGTAGCTGGAGGTATCCATGTCATCCAGCAACAGCCGAACGCGCACGCCCCGATCTGCGGCCTGCAAAAGGCTGGCCGCAAACAAGTGACCTGTCGGATCATTGTGCAGAAGGTAGTATTGCGCATCAATCGTCTGCTCAGCCTCCGCTGCCAACAAAAGCCGAGAGACGAGCGCCTGTTCCCCATCGCTGACGAGCCTAACACCGGATCGACCATCGTTAGGGTCGCCCAGCCGATTGGCAGCTTGCGCAAGTGTTGTGTTTGGATTTGCGGGCACCGACGCCGTGACCGTCTTTTCATAGGTGCGCGTTTTGGGCGCACAAGCGGTCAAACCCAACGCGCAACTCACACAAACCACGACGGCGCAAGGCTTCATCGACGTCCTCCATCCACCATGTCTCAGGTGACTACGCCATGGCGTACGATTGCAAGTTGTTCTGAAACACGAGGCGCAGTTTCGTGCGGTGGTGTGCTGTTCGCCAGACTGTTGGTCCGTGATTTTGACGCAACCACATTTCAAACGTACTCTGGTCGCGACCCAAGCAAACGGATACGATGTCTGATCCAGACGAGACCAACAGCCCCGGTTCCAAATCCACGCCTCGAGCGGTGGCGGACGGTTTTGGGGTGACGACGGAAGAGTTCCGAATTTCCATGCCAATCGGGATTGGAGCCGTGGTCGCCGCGCTGGCTTCGTTGGCGACGTGTTATTCGGGGATTTTGTCGACCTATATCCTTGGCTATCAGGCCCTGTCGATCAACCCCCACGCACAGGCGGTTCTGATGTGGGTGTTTGCACTTCTGGCGGTCACCTTCTTGTGGCGGGACAGAAAACGGCATTCCAAAGAACTGCCCCTTGTGCTGGGCGGGATTGCGGCGCTGATCCTGATCGTCACGCTCTATTTCGGCTATGACGAACGGGTCGAGGCGCTTGCCTATGTGCTTTTGGTGATCGCGGCATTGCTCAACCAGAATTTCATTTTGGACACGCTGAACCACACGGTTCGCAACCAAACACATGAGATCGAGGCATTGAACGACCGGCTGACCGAGAAAGTGAAGCTGCAAGAGGGCGAAATCGACCGGCTTGGGCGGCTGAAACAGTTCCTTGCGCCCCAGGTGGCAGAACTGGTCGTCGAGAAGGACAGCGACGCGCTTCTCGAGACGCATCGCCGATACATTGCCTGTCTGTTTTGCGATATTCGAAACTTCACCGCTGTTTCCGAGGCGATTGAGCCAGAGGATGTCATAACGCTGCTTCAGCAATTCCATGACGAGGTTGGCAGTCTTGTCGCGATGCACAAAGGCACGATCGGCTATCGTGCCGGGGATGGGCTGATGGTCTTTTTCAATGATCCGGTTCCCTGCGATCATCCGGTGCTGGAAGCGGTGCGATTGGGACAAGCAATCCGTAAAGCGTTCGAAGGAATACGCGCGCCGTGGCAAAAGCTTGGGCATTCATTGGGGTTGGGTATCGGAATCAGCAGCGGCTATGCGACCCTCGGGCTGATCGGGTTTCACGGTCGTGCCGATTACACCGCAATCGGCGGCGTTGTGAACACGGCTTCGAGGCTATGTGATTTTGCAACCGATGGGCAGATTTTGATCAACCAAAGGGCGCTTCTGGATATCGAGGAGATCGTGGAAACTGAAGCACTTGGGGAAATGGAGTTGAAGGGCATCACCAGCCCGGTGCAGGTTTATCGGGTCCTGAAACTCTCTGATCGTGCCGAATGATGGATGCGGGCCGGGGTCGCGCGCGCAACCTCGGTGTTGACCCACGACGAACCCGCTACAGTTCTTTACCGCAAAGCTTAGGAGCATCCCTGATGTTTGCGAGGACCATTGTCTTGTTGATCTGCGCCGCGTCCGCGCCCGCCATGGCTCTGGAGCTTCGTGAAACCGGGCGCTATGAACTGAACCAACCCGCAAGCCTCGATTATGATCCCACGTTCTGCGGGTTGTGGATCGCTAACGAAGGGCCCGAGGCGGTGCTTGTCACGCTTCAGGGCGACGAACTCCGCCGCATTTCCAGCGATCTTTTCCGGATCAAAGCTATTGCGATTGAAGGCGATCACCTCTTGCTGGGGGATGGTTTTGGCGGCCTACAGCGCGTGACCAAGGATGGAATCCCGATGGGTGGACCATTCACGCTGGAGGGTGGTTTTGCGGATACTGAAGGGATCGCGATCAATGCCAAGGGCCAGATCGTAACTGTCGAGGATGATCCGGAACGGTTGTCGTGGTTCGAGTCTGACGGTGCTCTGACCGCCCGGATCGATACCATGACCCTTTCGCCGCCGCTGAGCGAAGCGCAGGGCATCGCGATTGATCCGCGCACCGGGCACATGCTGATCGTGGATGACTGGGAAGGGTCAAATAGCCTTTATGAATTCACCGCCGAGGGTGACCTGCTGGCCCAGCAGAGCCTGTTGGAGTTTGGAACCGATCCCGAGGGCATCGCCATTCGGCCCGGCTCGAACCAGCTTTTTGTGGCTTTCGATGGCGGGGCGAAGATCGTGACTTTTGATTACACGCCCACCCTGCCCGAGGGGAGCCCGCCGCTGCCTCCGGGCGCAGATTGTATGATGTTCTAGCACGTGCCGATTTCTGGCCGGGCATGCGGGATCGAAGATATCGGTGCGGCGGCCTCCGCCGAATTTGGTCAATCTGGAAAAACACAATTTCACTGCAAGAATGCGACTTGATTGCCGCAAATCTGCATGCTCTACAAATTGGGCTGAGATATTCGACGCAAGCACGCGGGTACAAGACAGGGAAGTAATCGGATGCAGACATTCAACATGGGGCGCGTGCCACCTGTGACCTTTGGGGCTGGGCGGATCGCAAAGGTGCCGGACATTGTCTCAGAACTGGGTGGCGGGCCTGTTCTGGTGATTGCCGACGCTTTTCTTGCACAGATCGGGGTAACGGAAAGACTGACCGAAGATCTGACAGAGCGGGGGCTGGGATACGAACTTGCCGCGTGTATTGAGGGTGAGCCCAAAGACACTTTGATAGATGATCTTTGCGCCCGTGCCCGGTCAGTTGGTGCCAACACGGTCATCGGGATTGGCGGTGGCGCGGCAATGGATGCGGCAAAACTCGTCGCGGCCATCGCCCGGGCGAACGAACCCTGCCGGGAATTTGCGCTGGCTGTCCGACCATTGCCGTCGAATGGCATCCCCGCGATCGCGATTCCGACAACCGCAGGCACCGGGTCAGAGGTCACTCGCACATCCGTCGTCTCAACGCCGGAGGGTTCAAAGAACTGGTATTGGGGCGAAAACCTGATGTTCTCCCAAGCCATTTTGGATCCGGAACTGACAGTCAGCCTGCCACCGCACCTGACAGCGTGGACCGGGATTGACGCCGTGGCCCACGCGCTGGAAGGGTCCACGGCGCGCACGACCAGCCCTGCGGGGCGGCTTTACGGGCTGGAAGCCTTGCGCATTCTTTCAGATGCCCTTCCAAAAGCGGTTGCGAACGGGTCAGATGTGGAATTGCGGGGCCGGGTTTTGTGGGGCAGCATGATCGCCGGGCTCGCGCTGCATAACTGCAACACGCATATGGGGCACAACATAAGCCATGCGCTGGGGTCTTTGTCGCGTATACATCATGGCCTTGCCACCGGTCTGGCGCTTGAAGTCACATTGCCTTGGCTGGTGGCGCGTGACGACGGAGCAGCGCTATACGCATCCGCATCCGAAGCCATCGGCGGCAATCGAACAGCTGGCGATCTGCCGAAAGCCTTTGAGTCGTTGATCCGGTCCTGCGAAATCGCGCGCGCATTGCCTCAGGTTTGCGCTGGAGTTTCTGCGGACGCTTTGGCGTTGGCCATGAAAAATCCGGCCAATCGGCCGATGTCGCAGAATTCGGCCTGTGTTGTTGAGGATTCCGATCTGGATGAAATGGCTTCGATGATGTTGGCATTGCCGCTTGAACAAGCCGCGTAGTCGAGGTTTCGGCGAACCCTGAAAAACCCAGAGCGGCTTCGGGCCATTGGCCCTTTGGTCGCTCTGTTTCGAAATTGTCGTGATAAGCGGTTTCAAAAGTGCCATTTTTGCGGGGGGTGTCGGTATAGGAAAAAAACAGACCGCATTGGTGGCGGCATCCCTCCTATTTCACTGTAGTGTGGAAGTGGCCCTGAAGACTTCGATGTCCTGGGGCAATCCGCGAATACTGTGGAAGCCGACCGACTGAAACGCGCCGCCCAAATGCCGGGCAACCCTTGCCGTCACCAGCGTCTGTTCACCCAGGGTTTTGCACAGATCCTGAACACGGCTGGCAACGTTTACGGCTTGGCCCACAACCGTAAAGTCCAGCCGATCAGGGCTGCCGATATTTCCAAAAGTCACGGGTCCGAAATCAATGCCGATCACGAATTCTATCGGCTCCTTGCCCGCGCCCGTCGCTTTGACGTTGTAATCCTTGAGATTTGCCAACGCCTGATCCGCCGCATCAACGGCCGATTTGCATGATTTTCTGGCGCTGTCTTCGACGTTGAATGTCGCGAGGATCCCATCGCCCATGAATTTCAGCACATCTCCGCCATGTTCCTGAATGGGCGAAACGACCATTTCGAAATATTGCCCCATCATGTCCAGCAACTGAGCTTCGGGCCAGGCTTGCCCTTTTTCGGTAAAGCCACGCAGATCAGCAAACAGGATCGCGGCGGAAACAGTCTTTTGCTCGCCTCGCTTTATGTGGCCCTGTCCGATTTCCTCGGCGGGTCCATGGCCCAGATAGGTTTGCAACAAGCTCTTTTGTGAATGGCGCATGGCGATCGGTTCCAGTGCCGCCGCCAGCGCATAGCGCGTCTCTTCCAGATATCGAATGTGCGTGTCCGAAAACCCGGTTTCCGCATCAGAGGTAAAGCTGGTGCCTTGAACCGACCCGTTGCCATGTTCCAGTGGCATCGCGAGAAAATCTGTGGCCCCCGTTGCAGCGAGTTCAGCGTAAACGGGGTGTTCGCCATCCAGGTCAACGTCAATCAACCGTTTGCGCAATGGTTGGCGTTTCGTGACAACGTATTCAAACGGGCTCCCATGCCAGGAATCGGTCGACAGAATCGTTGTTGGAACGGTGTAGCGGTGCGTGTCTTCAGGCGTCCAGATTATTCCCCATGCACTGAGCAGCGGGTTCGAATAGTTCTGGGCAATGCGGGCACGCGCCAGTGGAACGCCAAGCTGAACAAGCCCCTCGCAATAGCTTTTGACAATCTGAACTTCATCACCAAGCAGGCGACCTTCGGAAATCAGCCAGCGGTTCAGTCGATCAATCTCGGACACGGGCTTCTCGCGGAATATTGGTTCATCGACATTCTACATATCGATGCAGCGGAAAAAACCCACGCGCAAATAGGCGCGAACGGGCTTTTGTTGCACGCCGCGCCAAGTGCCTAAACGCGTTGGATCAACTCACAGCCGCAGCCTTGGTTGGATCATCCTCCAATTGCTGCAAAAGGCGGGCTTGTTTGACCTTGGGGTCCAGATCGGGATCGGTCAGATACGCCAGCATTTCCGGCACGTTTGCGTCTATCTGGTCTTTGTTGGCCAATGCCATTCCGTGCGCCACGAAAGGACGCAAATAGGTCAGACCCGCCAGATTGGCCGTTTGCTGAAAAGGTTTCAAAAACTCGGCCATCGAGTAATTGTTGTACCCGCCGGCGTGGTAGCTGTGTTCCGGGCCGCCGGTCGAGACCATGATCAGAAACTCGCGCCCTTTCAGCAGGTCTCCGCCCGGGCCATACGCAAATCCATAGCTTAAAACCTGATCCATCCAGGCTTTCATGACCGGTGGCGCGGAGTACCAATAAAACGGAAATTGGAAAACGATCCGATCATGGGCCAATAGCAAGGCTTGTTCGACTTTGATGTCAAATCGCATCTCGGTCCCACCGATTGCCGTCAGATCGCGCGTGGTCACATTTTCAGCTTCTGAAAGGGCCTCAAACCAGGCGCGGTTTATACGCGATTTCGCCAAATCAGGATGCGCCGTAAGGACAAGAGTTTTCATGTTTCTGCCTCTTGCAAGAGTTTAACCTAATAGGCGGCTTTGAGCGGTCGCCCATCTGATCGGATCGCAAACTGCCAGTCCACGCTCACAGGTGCCTCGACGCGTTTGACAGTTTTGGTTTTCGCCTGAAACAGAACTTCGAACGATGCCGTGCCGGGCGTGACGTCGACCTTTCTGACATGGTGTTCTGTAGGTTTCCGGGGCGTTTCAAGCACACCAGCGTACCAGAGGCGCACGCGGTCGTGACCGGTCAGGTCGGTGTCCAAATCGGGCATGTTCTATTCGACATCAGGATGTGAATCAGGAAGGAAAGCCGCAATCGGATCCAATCTGTCGAACCTTGCAAACCAATCAGCGATGAAGGCGCGGATGTTCGTGTCGTCAGGCATGGGTGTCACCAATCGATCGGTTTTCGATCCCGAAAGAAGCCACCGGTCGGGCCGTCGCCATCCAAAGTGGCCAACCAGATCGCCGTATCAGCGCCTTCCTCGACCGAACGGTTGGCGCCCGCGCCGCCCATTCGTGTGCGGACCCAGCCCGGGCACATCGCGTTCACCTTGACTGTCTGAGGCAAAGTCCGCGCCGAGGCAACGGTCAGCGCGTTCAGGGCGGCCTTGGCAACGCCATAGGCTGCAGGGCCCTCGACTCCGTCAGAAAACGCACCCCAGCCAGAGGAGACGTTCACGACCCGGCCAAAACCTTGGGCCACCATGTTCGGAGTAAGGTAATGCATCAGCAGGTAGGGACCGCGCACCATAACGGCCAGAGATGACTCAAAATCATCCGGGTCGCTCAGGAGGTTCCCGGATCCCAGAATTCCGGCATTGTTGACCAGAATATCGACCGGCCCCGCGTCCTTCACGGCCCGCTGAATAGACGCGGGATTGCTTACGTCCAGTTCTATGGCCTGTGCTCCGATTTCGGATGCAACGCGTTCTCCGGCGGCCAAGTCACGTGACCCCAGCAGGACATCGCAACCTTTGTCCGAAAGACCGCGGGCTATGGCCAAGCCGATCCCGCGATTTGCTCCGGTTATGAGGGCACGTTTCATGGGCCCCTCCTTGATGTGATCAGATTTAGTTTCCAGCGTTTTTCACGCGTTCAGCCGCAAGCGCCGGCAGGTTTTCGTTGCCCAACTGCGCCCGAAGGTTGGCGCGCATGAAGGTGATTTTCCAGCCATCCTTGGTTTTTTCCAGCTCATGCTGATAGTCGCCAATGAAAACCCAAGTGCTTTCGCCCTCGTTTTCGAGAATATGTGTTGCGTAGATATTCGACGTCGTGGTCGCATTGTCGCCTTCGACAAGCACGCTCTCGGTGCCCATAAGATGGTGTGTGCGATCATATCCGGGCAGAACGGTTTGCCACGCCGCTACGATGTCCGCTGGCAACAGCGTCGGAAGCGCGGCCGATGTTCCGGCGGCGGCATTTGCATAAGACGTATAGTCCAAGACCGCACCCTCGGGGTGAAACTGCGCGGCAACCATGTCCCACTCACCCTGATCGGCAAAGTAGCCGACGTTGTTGATGGTGTTCAGGACCTGTTGTTCATCTGAAATCTCGGCGACAACGGTTGCGGATGTGCCTGCGAACGCAAGGATTGCTGTTAGGATGGTTTTCATTGCTGAGCCTCCTGAGGGCTGTCGGATAATAGATGTCATTTGGCCAGTCGCTCGGGCACCGGGGCCAGCTGATACTGCGACCAGAAAAAGGTATTGGCCGCATCCTGATCGGCAGAAAGATTTGTGGCCTCTACGATCTTTCCCTCCTCGATCCGATAAACCAGCGCCCAAGTGGTATCGACATTCGGTTTGCCTTCGGCATTTGACCATCCGCGATGGATATCAACCACCCGGGTTTCATCCGCGCCAAAAAAGATCGGTTCCGCCTGAAACCCGGCGACGCCCAGCGCGGCAAAAAAGGCCAGTACTTCGTCGCGCCCGTTCTTGGTTCCGGACAGGGGATGACGACCAGGGATATGCCATTTCACCTTTTCATCCATGACGGCGGCGATGCCCTCCAGATCGTTTGCGCCGTAGGCGGCAAAGAAATCCTGCACGACCTTGATATTGTCTTCAGGCGATGCAGCCATTGCGAATTCTCCTGCGATCAGCGCGGCGGCAAACGCGGCCGCATTCGAAAAAGCTCTCATTTTGTGTCCTTTCAGGTGGCCAGGAAATCTGCGACTGCATCCGAGGCTGCCGTCACAACGTCCTCGCGGTCGTAGAAATCAAATTGGGTAACGTCCTCGCCCAACCAAAGTTTCTCCAACGGTGCTTTGGTGCGCGCCTCGTATGCTGCAGCACCAGCCGGAAGCGCAATGGATGGCGAGCCGACCATCAGCAATGGTTTGGTCAATCGGTCCGCGCTGGCCTGCGCGTCATAAGTCAGCCAGGGTTTCCACGATGCAACCGAGAATTTGTTGTCGTATTCGGGGATCAGTCCGCGATCTTCCTCGGTATAATAAGGTGCCTGATACATTACCGAGTTTTCGTCGGTTGTACTGGCGCCCAGCAAAACCGTGTCGGCAGCATTGTTTTCTTCGGATGCGGCGATCAAGCTGGCGGTCATCTCGGGCCCGCCATAGATGCCCTCGGCCATCTCGGCATCGTGCAACCAGGGTGCAACCAACGCGACTTTTTGCAGATTATTATCATCTGCTACGGCTGCGGCCATATAGCCCGAAGACGCGCATACGCCCAAACCAAAGATACGGTTGCTGTCGACCTCATCCAATGCAGACAGGAATGCGGCAGCCGCGTGTATATCGGCGGTCTTGACCGTCGGGTCCTCTACATAGCGCGGGGCACCTTCGCTTTCTCCCCAACCCGTAAAGTCGAATGCCAATGCGACATATCCGCGTGCAGCCAACTCTCGCGCGTAGGTGCCGGGCATCTGCTCTTTTACGGTCGTCCATGCTCCGGTCACGATAACTGCGGGCAAGGCACGCGCCGCGTTTTCGGGCGAAAAGAGCTTTCCTTTCAACGCATTCCCGTTGCTTTCGAAGGACACAGCACGTTCGGACACGCCGGATCGGTTCGGCATATTCTGCAAAGAGATACGGGTCGGGTTCGTCATGGTGTATTCGTCCTCATCAATCGGGTTGCGCGGTTATGAGACGATAATAGGAAGTTTGGTTGAATCAGATAATCACCTAACTTTTCACTTCTTTCATGTATAGTATCGAATAATAATTCTGATCGGACCGAAAATGCGACTGCCCCTGAACACGCTTGAGATTTTTGCGGCGATTGCGCGCCACGGGTCATTGCGCGCGGCGGCCGAGGCGCTGGGCATCAAACCCTCGACGGTGAGCCATCAGCTGAAAACTCTGGAAGATCAGCTTGGCACTGCGCTTTTCATACGAACCACCAGATCAATCAGCCTGACCGAAGCCGGACGTGCCTTGATCCGTGGCGCAGGGCCCGCCTTTGATCAACTCGCCGAGGCGGTTGAAAGCGCACGCAGCACAGGGCATGCGGCCCGAGGAACCCTGAAACTGGCGATGCCCGAATTTGCCTATCATCTTTATGTGGGTCCGATAATCAAGCGCTTTTGTGCCGACTATCCCGAGATCGAGTTGGAGCTATCACTGACCGATGCGCTTTCCGATCTTCTGGGCGAAGAACTTCATGCGGGCTTTCGTTTGGGTGACCGCGTCGCGCAGGACATGGTGGCGGTTCGGTTGACCCCATCATTGCCGCTTACGGTCGTTGCAAGCCCGGACTATCTGGATACCTGCGGAACGCCGCATACCCCGCGCGATCTATTGAATCACAATTGCATTCGCTACAGATTCCAGTCTGCGGGCAGGATCGCGCCCTGGGCCTTTCTTGGCGAAAACGGTGAGTATTCCGTCGAAGTTGGGGGCAATTTGATAACCAATACGCTGCCAGCGTCGATCGATCTGGCCAGGAAAGCCTTGGGGCTGGTCTATACGTTTCGCGACTATGTTAAGGCTGAAATAGAGGCTGGCGCACTTGTCCCCGTACTCGAGAAACACATCGGTACTACCCCGGGCATCCATCTGTACTTTCCGCGTGAATACAGATCCATGATGCCTCTAAGGCTGTTTATGGATCACTTGAATGCGTCGTCTCAAACCCGAACCTGAAGTCTGTCCCGACTTTGGCGCACCGTGTTGAACGATCGCCGTTTTCAACCTGCGGCCAGCGCCTCTTGCAACGCAAAATAAGACGCTTTGGGCGTTCGCGTCATGGTTTCGAAATCGACATCAACCAGCCCAAAACGTTTTTCATATCCCAAGGCCCATTCATAGTTGTCCAGCAACGACCAGACAAAGTACCCCTTGACCGGAACACCCTGTTTCAGCGCCACCTGAACTGCGTTCAGGTGCTGATCCAAATAGTCGATCCGGTCATTGTCTTGTCGCCGCTCTGGGCTGGCCATGCCATTCTCGGTCACGTAGATCGGCAGATCGCCGGTGTATTCTCTGGCCGCACGTATCAGGAAACGGGATAATGCGTCGGGATCAATCTCCCACCCCATCTGCGTTTTTGGCAGCGGACCGGGAATTTCCTGCACGCTGGGCCACGGCGTGTCAGCCGGCGCAATCAGTTTGCGGGTATAATAATTCAGACCGCACCAGTCGACAGGTACACCAATCGCATCGAAGTCGTCCTGCCACCCGTCCGGCAAATAAGGCGCAAGTCCTTCTAAGACGTTGTCGGGGTAGGCTTTGTTGAAAACGCCACCGAGAAAGAAGCGGTTATAGATTCCGTCATACAACGCGGCGGCCTCTTGCGCGCCCGGGCTGTCATCCGCCGGCTCGGCCCATTCCAGATTGAACACCGCGCCCAGATTGGACATCCCCAATCCCCGCATCGCTTGAACGGCGTGGCCGTGCGCCAGCAAGACGTGGTGCATCGCGCGGGCTGTCGCGCGTACGTCGCGCAGACCCGGGGCGTGGTGGCCTTCGAAGTGGCTTAACCAGCTGACACACCACGGCTCATTGATCGTGGCGACGCTGAACATGCGATCGCCTATCCGGCCCATGATGATCTCGGTGAAGTCGGCGAACCAGCCTGCGATGTCACGATTGCGCCACCCCCCCAGATCCGCGAGCGGCGATGGCAGTTCCCAGTGATACAACGTCGCGCAAGGGCGGATGCCCCGCTCGAGCAGGGCGTCCGTCAGGCGGTCATAGAAATCCAACCCCTCTTGGTTGATCGGGCCGCGACCCTCTGGCAACACGCGGGCCCAACTGGTCGAGAAGCGGTAGCAGTCAAAACCGGCATCTTTGATCAGGTCCAGATCTTGCTCGAAACGGTTGTAATGATCGCAGGCCAAATCGCCGTTTTCCGCATTGACCACATTGCCGGGCGTGGCTGCAAAAGTGTCCCAATGCGTGCCGCCAGCACCACCCTGCGCATGTCCTTCGATCTGATAGGCCGAGGTCGCAATGCCAAACAGGAAGTCCTGCGGAAAATCACTTCGTTTGTATTTCATTTCAAGACCTTTGCAATACCGGACCGGTAGAGTTTCCGACCACGAGTTCCGCCTCGAGAAGGCGCGATTTGGGAGGGTCGTTCGGTGCGTTGATCCGTTCGATCAGCATTTCCGCGGCCAGTTCACCGGCATGACGTACAGACGATCGGGTGGCGGTGAAGATAGGCACATCCTGACCGTTTCGCATGTAAGACAGCTCGTCATCATGCGCGATCACGGAGATGTCGCGCCCCATCTTCAGCCCGTTTTCTTCCAAAGCGCGGCGCACGCCGATGGCCGAGATGATGGACGAGGCGAGAATGGCCGTGGGTGGATTTTCCAAGCTCAGCATGTCGCAGGCCGTTTGATACCCGTAAATTTCCGTCATCTCGGAGCTGCGCATGAGAGTTGGATCCGGGTCAATCCCGGCTTTTTGCAACGCGGTGAGGTATCCGTTGAGGCGCCGTTGAGCAAAGTCCATCTCTTCCAGGCCGTTGATCAACGCAATGCGCCGATGCCCAAGATCGATCAGGTGCTGCGTTGCGCGCTCGAAGGAGCGCTGGTTGTTCACGTCGATCCAATCATAAGGCTCATCTATCCCGGTCGAGCGACCGTGCACGATAAAGGGAACATCCATTTCCGCCAGAACAGTAATACGTGGCTCGTTGACCTTTGGACCCTGCAACACAACGCCATCAACGGCGCCACGGGTGAACAAGCTGCGGTATGATTCTTCAATCGACGTGTCGGGGGCATGGGTGAACATCATGTCATAATTGTTCTCGGCGTAGGTTCGTGCAGCACCTGCCACGAAATCACCAAAGATCGGGTTCACCATTTCATGCCGGGACGACGTTGGGATCACATGTCCGATCACCATGGAGCGCCCTGTTGCCAAGCCCTTCGCACGGATATTCGGGCGGTATCCGTACTTGTCAGCTGCCGTCTGCACGCGAATACGCGTACCCTCGTTCACCTCGGGATATCCGTTAAGCGCGCGGCTTACCGTGGTTTGCGACAGGCCCAGGATTTCCGAGAGCTGTTTGAGGTTCATGGCTTTCAAAGCGCCTTCAAATTTGTGCCCATCTGTTTTTGTTTCGATTTTTCGCTTGCGTCAACCTGTTTTGAACTTCGCGCAAAGTTAGCAAGTAAATTAAGTTTCTGATTCCGATTATTGACAGAAGTGGAATGTTAGCGGATAAAGCAGATCATCCAAAGCGCTTTGAAAATTCGAATCTGATGAGGCGCGCGGTAATGTTGGGAGGAGAATTTATGAAACACTCGCTATACGCAGGCGCGGCTGCGATCGCCCTGATGGCCGGGTCAGTTCAGGCGCAAGGCGAATTGCTGCACGCTGTCGGAGATGGCAGTTTCGATTGGGACGGGTTTCAGGCATTTGCCGATGCGCACGACCTGAGCGGCGAAAGCCTGACGATCTTCGGTCCCTGGCTTGCGGGTGAAGGGCAGTCCTTCGAAAATCTGGTGGCGTATTTTGACGAAGCGACGGGGGCGGACTCCAGCTATGTCGGCTCGGATTCGCTGGAACAGCAGATCCTGATCGACGCCGCTGCAGGTTCGGCCCCGAACCTGACCGTGTTCCCCCAGCCGGGCCTTGCCGCGAACATGGCGAAGAACGGATACCTGACACCATTGGCCGAAGGTTCGGCTGACTGGATCAAGGACAATTTCGCAGCGGGTCAATCCTGGGTCGATCTGGGCACATTCGAAAACGCCGAAGGCAACCGCGACTTCTACGGCTTCTTCTTCAACGTCAATGTGAAATCTCTGGTCTGGTATATCCCCGAGAACTTTGAAGACTTCGGATACGAGGTTCCTCAGACCATGGAGGACTTCAAAGCCTTGATGGAGCAGATGGTTGCTGATGGAGAAACGCCGCTGTGCGTTGGGCTGGCTTCGGGCGGTGCCACCGGGTGGCCTGCGACCGACTGGGTCGAAGATCTGATGCTGCGCACGCAACCGCCTGAGGTCTATGACCAGTGGGTTTCAAACGAGATGAAATTTGACGACCCTCGGGTGATTGAGGTGATCGAGGAATATGGCAGCTTCACCCGCAATGACGATTACGTGGTCGGCGATGCGGATGACACGGCCGCGATTGATTTCCGTGACAGCCCGAAGGGTTTGTTTGACAGCCCGCCAGCCTGCATGATGCACCGTCAGGCATCGTTCATTCCGGCATACTTCCCGGAAGGAACCGAATTGGGCGTGGATGCCGACTTCTTCTACTTCCCGGCTTACGCGGAAAAAGATCTGGGAACACCGGTTCTTGGTGCGGGAACGCTGTTCACCGTGACCAACCCAAATCCGGCGGCTGAAGCCTTCATGGAGTTCCTTCAGACCCCATTCGCGCATGAGATCATGATGTCTCAGGATGGATTCCTGACCCCGCATCTTGGAGCGAACCCCGAGAACTACGCGAACGACACCCAGCGCGGGCAGGGCGAGATTCTGACCAACGCGACAACCTTCCGGTTTGACGGCTCTGACCTGATGCCGGGTGCCGTCGGCGCGGGTACGTTCTGGACCGGCATGGTCGACTATTCCTCGGGTGCCAAGGATGCGGCCACCGTTGCGGGTGAAATCCAGTCCTCTTGGGACGCGGCAAAGTAAGACCGGGCACGGGGCAATCCACGGATTGCCCCATCTCCAGCGAACGAGGGCATCATGTCACCTGCACTTCAGGGCCTTCTGACCATCGCCATCGGCGTGTCGGGTTGTGTGGGCTACTTCTATCTATCCAATCAGTTTCTGGACAAAGTCCTGTTCCCGCCGCGCGGGCCGAATGCAGGGCGCAACATCAACCGGGCCAACATGATCCGGCCCTGGCTGTTTCTGTTCCCGGCCCTTGCGGCCCTTGGCTTGTACCTGGCCTACCCGGTTGTAGAAACCTTGCGCCTTTCACTCACGGAACGCGTGCCCGGCGGCGGGTACAGATGGGTCGGACTGGACAACTACACCCAGATGGCGGCCGAGCCGAAATTCTGGGAAGCGATGCGGAACAACATGTTCTGGCTGATTGTCGTGCCCGCCATGTCTACCGCTTTTGGCTTGCTGGTGGCGCAGTTGACGGACCGCATCCGTTGGGGAAACTTCGCCAAATCACTGATCTTCATGCCGATGGCCATCTCGTTCGTCGGCGCGTCGGTAATCTGGAAACTCGTCTATGATTCACGTCCAGCAGAACAAGACCAGATCGGCATACTGAACGCGCTGTACATCTTTTTTGGCGGGGCCGAGCCGCAAACCTGGCTGACGGTTCCTTTCTGGAACAGTTTCTTTTTGATGATCGTTCTGATCTGGATTCAAACGGGCTTTGCCATGGTGATCCTGTCGGCGGCCCTGCGCGGCATCCCCGAGGAAACGATCGAGGCGGCCATTCTGGACGGGGCCAACCCGTTTCAGATTTTCTTTCGCATCAAGGTGCCGCAGATCAAGACCACGATCCTTGTGGTGTGGACCACGATCACGATCACCGTTCTCAAGGTCTTTGACATCGTTTTTGCCATGACCAACGGACAATGGGAAACGCAGGTTCTGGCAAATTACATGTATGACAAGCTGTTCCGCGGCGATGACTGGGGTGTCGGGTCAGCCTCGGCCATGGTGATCATGCTGCTGGTGACCCCAATTCTGATCTGGAACGTGCGCAATGCGCGCAAGGAAATGGAGTAGCGGGTATGAGCGATATTGCAGGTACCAAACCCGCCTTACGCTGGGTCGTCCAGGCCTCGGTCGTGCTTTTGGTGGCGCTGTGGGTGATCCCTACGGTGGGGCTGTTGGTCTCATCGTTCCGGACGGCAGATCAGATTTCCGGCAGCGGCTGGTGGCGGTCGATGTTCCCGTCAGAGCAGAACCTGACACTGCGCAGCGCCGCACCCGAGACGCAGGTACAGCAGGGTGATCTGTATGTGATTGAGGGCACGCTGTTTGATGATGACCAACAAGCGGCGATTTCAAGGTGGGGGATCAGCGCGCGTGAGGTCGATGCCTATGCGCCGGGTGAGACAGCGGAACTGCGCCGGGGTGGGACGATCACCGTGGACGCGGATGGCACCTACCGGATGGAAAACGCCGAGGAATTCAGCGGCAATCGCGGCGTGCGCGTGTTCGTGACGGCCACGCAATCGCCGGAATTCACGCTGGATAATTATCGAAAGGTGTTGTTCAGCAGCAGTGGCGACGACAGTATGGGCCGGGCCTTCTTCAGTACGCTGACCGTCACCATCCCGGCAACGATCATTCCGATCCTTGTTGCGGCCTTTGCGGCCTACGCGCTTGCATGGATGGAATTTCCGGGCCGCGCGTTGCTGATCGCGGCTGTCGTGGGTCTGCTGGTGGTGCCGCTGCAACTGGCACTGATACCATTGCTGAAATTCCACCTGAATATCGGGATTGGCAAAGGCTATCTGGGCGTCTGGCTGGCCCATACCGGCTTTGGGATGCCGCTGGCGATCTACCTATTGCGAAACTACATGGCCGGATTGCCGCGCGACCTGATCGAAAACGCGCGCGTTGATGGCGCGACAGAGTTTCAGATTTTCACAAAACTGATCCTGCCGCTCAGCTTCCCGGCGTTGGCATCTTTTGCGATCTTCCAGTTCCTGTGGACGTGGAACGATCTTCTGGTCGCCAAAGTGTTCCTGATCGACGCCACAGGCCAGACCACCGTCATGACCAACCGCATTGTCGAGCTGTTGGGCACGCGCGGCGGCAATTGGGAAATTCTGGCCACGGCGGCGTTTGTTTCGATTGCCGTGCCGCTGGTCGTCTTCTTTGCAATGCAGAAATATCTGGTCCGCGGTCTGCTGGCCGGGTCTGTCAAATAAAGGCGTGTTATGAACGTGCAGAACAACGCAAACCTGAAAACCGCAACCGAAGTTTCGCCAGATTGGTGGCGGGGCGGGGTCATCTACCAGATTTATCCGCGCAGCTTTCAAGACAGCACCGGCGACGGAATCGGGGACTTGAAAGGTATAGCGCAGCGTCTTCCCTACATCGCGTCGCTTGGCGTCGATGCGATCTGGATTTCGCCGTTCTTCAAGTCTCCGATGAAAGACTTCGGCTATGATGTCAGCGACTATCGCGCCATTGATCCGATGTTCGGAACGATGGATGACTTTGGCGCGCTGTTGGAGCAGGCCCATGCGCTGGGATTGAAGGTGATGATCGATCTGGTGCTGTCGCACACATCGGACCAGCACCCGTGGTTCAGTGAAAGCCGCGCCAACCGGGACAATCCCCGGTCTGATTGGTATGTCTGGGCCGATGCAAAACCGGATGGCACACCGCCCAACAACTGGCTGTCGATCTTTGGCGGGTCGGCATGGCAGTGGGATTCCCGTCGCCAGCAATACTATTTGCATAACTTCCTGACATCGCAGCCAGATTTGAACTTTCATTGTACCGACGTTCAGGACGCGTTGCTGGATGTTGCACGGTTCTGGTTGGACATGGGGGTCGACGGGTTTCGGCTGGATACGATCAACTTTTATTTCCACGACAGCCAGTTGCGCGACAACCCCGCCTTGCCGATGGATCAGCGCAATGCATCCATCGCGCCGCAGGTGAATCCCTATAACCATCAGGATCACCTGTATTCGAAAAGCCAGCCGGAAAACATCGCGTTCCTCGAACGGCTCAGGGCACTGACGGATGAGTACGAAGGCCGCGCGTGTTTGGGAGAGGTGGGCGATGCCCAGCGCGGGCTCGAGATCATGGGGGAATACACCAGCGGCGATAAACGCATGCATACGTGTTACGCGTTTGAGTTTCTGGAAAAGCGTGCGCTGACAGCAGCTTATGCCAAGCAGGTCTTTGATCAACTGGAGGACAAAGCAGGTGATGCATGGCCCTGCTGGGCGTTTTCCAACCACGATGTGCAACGCCACGCCTCGCGTTGGGGCCTGAACGATGCAGCGATGCGTCAGTATGCGGTTCTGATGATGTGCCTGCGTGGTTCGGCATGTTTGTACCAGGGCGAAGAGTTGGGTTTGCCAGAGGCTGATGTGCCCTTTGAGGACCTCCAGGATCCTTACGGCATCGAATTCTGGCCCGAATTCAAGGGTCGCGACGGGTGCCGCACGCCAATGGTCTGGACGGCACAGGATGAGCAGTCGGGTTTCAGCACCGGCAAACCATGGTTGCCCGTCAGCTCCGCGCAAGCTGAGCGTGCCGTGGACCAGTCCGAGCGGGACACACAATCGATGCTGCACCACTATCGCCGTGCGATCGCCCTGCGGCATGCGCACCCCGCATTGATGTCGGGCGCGCAGGTTGACATGGCGCAACAAGGCTCGGTGCTGACGTTCCTGCGGGAAGACGCGACAGAACAGGTGTACTGCGCCTTCAATCTCGGAACAGATGCCGCCGAGATCACTCTGCCAAAAGGAAACTGGCGCGTCATTGGCGAAGACCTGGGCAGTGTGCATGCGGCAGAAACTGTGGTGCTTGATGCCGCCCAGTTCTGTCTTTTGACCAGAGAAAAGAGGTAAGTCATGTCGGAACTCAAACTCACGGATGTGGCCAAAACCTATGGTTCGATCGATGTTCTGAAACATATCGATCTCGACATTGATACCGGCGAACTGATCGTCTTCGTCGGGCCCTCGGGCTGCGGCAAGTCCACTTTGCTGCGCATGATTGCAGGGTTGGAAAAGATCTCGGGCGGTACGCTGGAGATCGAGGGGCAAGTCATGAACGATGTCCCGCCTGCGCAACGCGGGATTGCGATGGTGTTCCAGTCCTATGCGCTTTACCCGCACATGACGGTGCGGGAAAATATGGCTTTCGCGCTGAAGATCGCAAAAATGCCGACGGCCGAGGTCGATGCGGCCGTTGAGCGAGCAGCCAGGATTCTTCAGTTGGAACCCTTCCTGGACCGTCTTCCAAAGGCGCTGTCAGGTGGTCAGCGTCAGCGTGTCGCCATCGGGCGCGCCATCGTGCGCGACCCAAAAGTATATCTGTTTGACGAACCTCTCTCAAACCTCGACGCAGCGCTGCGCGTCGCGACCCGGATCGAAATCGCGCGCCTGAAAGAAGCGATGCCGGACAGCACGATGATCTATGTTACCCATGACCAGGTCGAGGCGATGACACTGGCCAGCCGGATCGTCGTTCTGGCCAACAAGGGGGTCGCGCAGGTTGGTACGCCCTTGGAACTTTACGAGACACCTGACAACGAATTCGTCGCGCAGTTCATTGGATCACCTGCGATGAATCTGCTGCCCGGTGTCATATCCGGTACTGGCGAGCAGACATCGATCAAACTCGATTCTGGCGGTACGGCCGTTTCGTCCATTGCAACCGACCCGGACCAAATGGGTCTGAAGGTGAACATCGGCGTGCGCCCGGAGGACTTCTTTGCCGATGAAGCCTCTGGTTTTTTTGAGGGCGACGTCGATTTCATTGAAGCTTTGGGCGAGGTGACGTTGCTGTATTTCGCAAGCGCGTCCGACGCAGATGGCGTTGTCGCAAAGTTCCCGGGTATCGAAAAAAACCTGCGGGGGCACAAGGTCAAGCTGAACGCTGATCCGGCCAAGGTTCATTTGTTTCACAACGGCGTTTCGATCCGGAAGCGGTCATAAGTCAGTGCCGTCAGGCCAGGACACTTGTTTTCGCGCTTGTACACCGATGATGTTTGCCCCCTGATCGGTTCAGTTTTGAACGCACCTAGGTGACGTTCAAAACGGGCCCGTTCAAAAGCTGGATTAAATCTCCGAAATAGCCACCGGAACGCGCTGGTCGCGTCGGGTCAGACGTGATTGCCACAGCAAGGTTGCGACGCGGATGGGCAGCAATGATCTGCCCGCCGTAGCCGCGCGCCAGTGCGAAACCGGACGGGGTAAGAAACCAGCCGTACCCATAGGCCAGGCCCGAGAATTGCGACCGGCCATGGGGCTGCGTAGATGCGGAGATCCAGTTTTCCGGCACGACCTGTTGGCTACCGAACGCGCCCCTGTCCCTGAGCATGATTGCAATCTTCAGCATTGCCCTTGGCGTCAGGGCCATTTCGTTTCCACCCAGATAGTACCCCTGCGGGTCACGCACCCATGCGGGCACCTCAATCCCAAGCGGTTCGCCCAATCGTGCGCGGGTCATCTGTAGCAGGTTTTGACCTGCCGCCTCCGTCAATGCCGCGCCCAACACATGAGTCGAGCCTGTGGAATAGAGCATCCGCGTTCCCGGTTCTGCGATCATCGGTCGGCTGAGAGCGTCGGCAATCCAGTTTGGGGAACTGATCCATGCTCCGTAATTGCCGCCGGAGGTGCGTTCCAGACCTGCGCGGAGGGTGACCAGATCTTCCATAGTGATGTTTTCCGCACCGGGCGTGGCGTCTGCCGGCAGCAATTGCGGCGCAACTTCCCGCAGGGTCGCATCTATCGATGGAATTTCCTGACTGTTTATTGCAGTTCCCAGCAACAGGGCGACGATGCTCTTGGAACAGGACTTTATGTTCGCCGGTCGATCCAGCCCTGGCCCGTTGGGGGCCGACGCAAAGACGACCTCGTCTCCGCGCTGGACCTGCATTGAATGCAACTGCGGCAGGTTTTGGATCGCAGACGCCAGAGCATCTGTTTGGCCGACTGCAAGGCGCGGTGCGGTCAGGGAGATTGCAGAGCCAACAAAAAAGGGCCGGCGGGTAATCATGCCTTTCATTTGGCGAATGATTTGCGAATTTCCAGTCCGGTTCTCAAGCGGAGTCGTCTTCTTCGTGTTACAAGCAGCCGAAAGTGGCGGAATGAACGAAACGTGGGTTCACGGCCACAGTCGAACTGCCTCGTGCAAAACTCCACCAAGGAGGTCAGCGCTCTCTGTGCTAGACTGGTGCCGAGGATATTCTAGCAGGAGCAGTCCCGTTGCTACCGAATTCACTCCGATTTTCTTTTTTCGTCATGACCTTAACCGCCTTGGTCGGATCAATGCCAAATAGCGCCCATGCGTTGTCGAAAGACATTCCATCCTGGTTGCAAAAGCATGTTGGCACCGCTGACGGCCAGATTGCGCCCATCGTCCTGAAAAGGGCGCGCGCGCTATATCAAAAGAAGGTCCGTCAGGGTGAAGTTCGAAATCCCTGCTATCTTGCCAAAGACGCCACGCGCCCCAGCACCTCACCAAATGGGAACCCGGGGCGGCGGTTTTATGTGATTTGCGAGTCGCAAAAGTCGTTCCGGGCGGTGTCATCTGGTTACGGGAACGGCAGAAAGCTCCAACGTGCCAATTTCGCGAACGGGCGGCAATGCGCAAAGAATTTCAGCAATGCCGAGGGATCGAAACTGACGGCGGGCGGTGCCTATCTAACGGCAGAATCCCGAACGTCTTTCAAGGGCTATTATAACCAGTCCGGAAAACGCACCCCGTTTTACCGGACCTTCCTGTTGTTCGACGGAGAGGGAGAGACGAGCAACGCCAGAGAGCGTGCCATCGGCGGGCACACAGCGGTTTTTCTGAAGTGGCAGTGCCGGTTCAAAAACCCGCAAAGCTCACATGCTGACAAGGATGGATATGTTCCTTACGGAAGGCTTGTGAACTACACCGGTGGGCGCAGCAACGGGTGCACGACATGGTCGCAATCGGCTTCGAAAGAGATTTTGGCACTGGTGGAGCGGAACCCGACGACTCTCTACATTTACCCGGAATCGAAAGACATCAACGCCGTTGCCAAAGCCGTCAAAAAGGGGAAATCGCTGACGCGCGCGGGCGTCTACTGGAATGCAACCTGCCTAAACGCAATCGGCGCGCCAAAGTTCTGGCCAAAAAGCACTCTTCAGCCGATCATCAATCAGTGGCGGGACTCGCTGCCAAAACAACCGCCCCTCGAATTGCCGATCTGCAAGTGATCGCTGGCCGCTTGGGCAGTTGATCTTTGCAATACTGGTCGGTTTTGATCCAGCGGCTTGAGGTGTGGCGCGGGTTCACAGGCTGTTAAGCCGGTGTTTTTCCAAGATCCCGCACAGGATCGCCTTCGCCTGCAGCCTGTGCTCGCGATGGCGGTCATGCGCCTCATCAGGGCGGCCCTCACAGATTGCCTGAAAAACCGCACGGTGATCTTCGTTGGATTTGACGGGCAGGGGCCTGATAAACAGCGTCGTCGCACGCGCGCGCCGCACCTGATCGCTCATCATCGCGACGATCGCTTCGATGCGTTTGTTTCCACCCAGACGCACAAGCTCCTGATGGAACAGCTCATCGGCCTTGGCCCAAGCCTCCAGATCTTCGGTCTCTATCGCTTTGTCCATCTGCGCAATGGATGCGGCCAGAACGGCAAGATCCTCTTTCGAATAACCCGCCTCGGCGGCGCGTTGTGCGGCGAGACTCTCGAGTTCGGTCAGGATGTCGTAAATTTCGCGCATATCTTCCGAGGAAACCGGCAGAATTCGAACGCCTTTACGCGGGCGCATTTCCAGCAAGCCCTTGCTTTCCAACATCAGTGCGGCCTCGCGCACTGGGGTGCGTGACATGCCCAAAGTAGCGGCCAGTTCCGATTCCAGATGATCGGTTCCGGCAGCCAGTTCGCCGGACACGATCATCTGGCGAAGGTCACGGACGGCGCGTTGTGTGTTGGAAAGCGTTTTGTTGTCCTGATCCTTCACGGCGTCTCCAGATTGATCTTCCGTCCCTCCGCTGCCGAGCGGTAGATGGCCTCTTCGATGCGGATCACGTCCAAATAGTCCCGGGCCGTGTTCTCAAGCGGTGTGCCCTTTAAAAGGCCTGAAATGACGTGACTTTGCAAGGCGTGGACGCAATCGCCCCCAAATCCGTCATGTGTGCTTGGGGGAAGAACTTGCTGGCTTGTCTGTTTCCCAAAAGGTCGGAGTTCAACCGACCCATCCCCATTCAAAACCAGCGACCCTTCTGTTCCTTCAATCAACGCCTCGCCCATTGTTTGACGCAGGTTTTCTGCACTGTGATCAAGGCATCTGTTGCCATCGAACAGGGCCTTCAGCCCGTTTGGGTGGTCAAAAAGAATATACCCCGCGTCCTCGCCCGAGATAACCGGATTGACCCGGCGCAGGTCGGCATAAACAGCGCTGGGCGCATCGAAAAGAAAGCGGAACGTATCAATCCAATGAACGGCTGTCTCGTGCACCAGAAACCGCGGCATTTCCTGAAAGTAGGGCTGCCGGTCCAAATAGGCGCGCGGTCCTTGTCCGTCACCCGGGCGCAGTCGGAATGTCGCTTGTTGCGGTGTGCCAATTCGGCCTTCTGACATCGCGTTTCTGATCGTGCGATACCAAGGTTGAAAGCGAAAGTTCTCGTGCACGATGATCGTGGTGCCTATCGCTTCTGCTTCGGCAACCACAGCTTCTGCTTCTTCCAGCGACTGGCAGAACGGTTTTTGGCAAATCAGCCACTTGATGCCAGAGCGCAACGCAGTTCGGATGGCATCGGCCTGCGCAATGGGGGGCAGGATGATGTCCACGAGATCCGGCTTTTCTGTCCGAAGCATCTCCGAAAGGTCATCATAGGCCGATAATCCGGTTGCATTCGCCTTGCTGATGTCTCGGTTGCACGCGGCGACCGGAACCGCGCCGGGCATGCGAGACCAGCTTTCATAGTGGAACTTGCTGAAATATCCCGCGCCGACGCAAGCGACCCTGATCTCTTGCTTTATCGTCATGCCCGCAGCGCTTTCATCACGGAATTGGCGGCATCCGCTGTGCCTGCCGTGCCGCCCAGATCGCGCGTCAGGTTGCTCCCGTTGGCTGTCACTTTCTCCACGGCTTCGCGCAAACGTTGACCGTCGTTGGACAGCGCCGCGTGATCGTGAGTGATACCCAACCATTCAAGCATCATGGCCGCGGACAGGATCATCGCAAATGGGTTGGCTATACCTTGACCGGCGATATCGGGGGCAGATCCGTGGCAGGGTTGAAACACCGCATGATCCAATCCGATATCCGCCGATGGGGCCAGTCCAAGCCCGCCCATCAGGCCCGCGCCAAGGTCCGACAGGATGTCGCCAAACATATTTTCGGTCACCAGAACGTCGAATTCCCAAGGCTTCTGAACCATCCAAAGCGCGGTTGCATCCACATAGGCATGATCGGCTTTCAAATCAGGGTGACGCGCGGCCTCGGCATTGAACAAGGACCGGAAGAAGGCGAAGGCGCGGAACACATTGGCTTTGTCCACGCAGGTGACGCGCCCGGTTCCACGCCCCGAAGCCCTGCGGTTTCTGGCCAGATCAAACGCAAAGCGGAACAGCTTTTCCGACACGTCGCGGGTGATCAACAAGGTCTCACGCGCCTCGTCCTGGGTCACTTCACCCGCGCCTTGGGTGAAAAACAGCCCTTCGGTGCTTTCGCGGATGAGGACGAAATCGATCTCTTTGCCATTCGGGAGCGCCAAGGGTGTCGTTTGGCCGTTGCTCACCTTCACCGGGCGCACGCCAGCAAACAGGCCGAGTTGTTTTCGCAGGTCGATCTGCGGTGAGATTTCTGTTCCATCCTCATACCGCACATCCGGCAGGCCCATCGCTGACAGCAGAATCGCATCGGCCGCGCGCGCGGTTTCCAGTGACTCTGCGGGGAAGGACTCTCCGGTTGCCGCGTAATGGGCCGCACCGGCTGGGGCGTCTTTGAAGGTCAGGCTATAGCCGGGGTTTTCTTCGGAAAGTCGGCGCAGAATATCAAGTGTTGGCGCCATGATTTCCGGGCCAATTCCGTCCCCCTGAAAAACTGCAACTTCGTAATTTTTGTTCATTTGGACCCGCTTCCTTCCCGTTGCGCCTTCATAGCGCGATTGCAGCCTTAACCACAGTCCGTTGACAATGCATTCTTTAACGTATACGTAAAAAAATGCAATAACAAACACACAGATGTTTTGGGAGGACTAGGAAATGAGAGTTAAGCTTGGGCGCCTTGCAGCCGCAGCCATCGTGGCAACCGGTATTGCGGGCACTGCCGCAGCGCAGGACTACCCTTACAGAGATATCACCACTGCAGTGGTCTGGGGGGCTGGCGGAGGCACCGACACCATCAACCGCATGATCATGGCCGAGATGGAAAAGCACCTGCCTGTCTCGATCAATGTGATCAATCAAACCGGTGGCGTCGCAGGGTCCAACGGGATGGTCTATGTGATGAACCAGCCGGATGATGGCTACACCTTGGTTGGTCTGTCCGAGTCGAACGTCACCGCAGCCGTGCAGGGTGGCTGGGACAAGAAGTTTGATTTCTGGTACCCGTTCGTAGTGGGTGGCTCACCTGACCTGATCTCGGTGCCAGCCGACAGCCCGTATAATAGTCTTGAAGAGCTTGTTGACGCCGCAAAGGCGGCACCCGGCACAATCCCTGCAGCCGCCTCTGGTGCGGGGTCCATTCATCACCTGAACCTGCTGGCGATCGAAAAAGGGTCGGGGGCCGAGTTCAAGTTTGTGCCCTATAAGGGCTCAGCGCCGGGGCAGGAAGCAGCCCTGGCAGGCGAAGTGGCGCTTGTTGTGACGTCGCTGGCTGAACAGGCCCCGCTGATCGAGGGCGGCCAACTCAAGCCGCTTGCGATGCTGACGCCGGACGATGCGGAAATCGCTGGGATGACAGTGCCATCGGCTTTCGGCATCTATGACGGGCTGGATCAATACCTGCCGCTGAAACAGGCGATTGGGTTTGCGGTGCACAACTCTGCCGGCGATGACGTCAAGGCGGCGTTGGGCGACGCGTTTGAGCAGGCGATCGCGTCAGAAACGGTTGCCGAATGGGCCGCAGCAAACAATTATGATGTTGGCGGCCAGCATGGCGCAGAGGCACAAGAGTTGTTTGCCAACCTTGAGGCCACGTTTGCCTATACACTCAAGGACTTGGGTGCGGCCACGGTCGATCCTGCCTCGCTGGGTATCGAAAAGCCCTGAGTTTGAGCTTTCCGAAAGGGCGCGCATTCCCGCGCCCTTTCCCTTCGGAGGCGGGACATGGATAAGGTTGACGAAACACTGGTCATGCGGGCGCGTGACTTCTGGGCATCGCTTGTTTTGATTGCGGTGTCCCTGTTCTTTCTTTGGAAAACCTCTGACATTCCGCTTTGGGGCGAAAACCGTGCAGGCGTCAGCGGGTCTGATTGGTATAACTCGGCCGCAATCGTACCGCTCTTCATCTTTGGTGGGATGCTCATCCTGTCCCTGGTCCTGCTGGCCAATTCCATCCGGTCCGGGGGCGCACGGAACGCGTTGGATGCTGCCGGGATCGGGTGGTACAAAATCGAAGTGTTCCGCACCTCAACGATCGGTCTGATCTTGCTGGCCTTTGTGGTTGGTTTGGTGCCCAGAGTGGATTTCATTTTGTGTTCAGGGTTGCTGATCACCGCTTTGACCTACGGAAATTACGGCGGACATGCGCGGCGCGCTTTGGTGGCTTGCGTCATGGTCGTGGCCGCAGGGCTCTTTGCGCTGATCAGCTTTCCTGCGCAGGCGGATTGGAACGCGCATGTCGATGATTGGGTCACATTGGTCCTGTGGGCCGTCCTGACCATTTTGGTGCTGGCCAAGGCGGGATCCGAGCGCGTTTTGCGGGTTGTCCCATTCGTCGCAATATTGGCTCCGCTGATCCTCGTTTGCGCGATGGCCTTTGTGTTTCGACAGAACGTCCCAGCGCGGAGCGGGCTGATCTTCAAGCAGATCGAATACCACTACTACGTCACGCTTCGTCCGATGTGGAAAGGCTGAGAGGATGGAATTTATCCTTTCGCAACTCGCCGGATTTGGAAGCGCCTTCGTCGGTCTGGCCGGTGACCCGCTGACCTATCTATACCTGATCGCCTCGGTTTTCCTCGGGATCACATTTGGTGCCTTGCCGGGCTTGACTGCGACGCTGGCTGTCACGATCCTGACCGGGTTTTTCGGCAATAAGATACCGCTGGATTACTCGCTGATCGCATTGCTTGGGGCGTATGTCGGCGCAATCTACGGGGGGTCTTATCCGTCGATCCTGCTGAACATCCCCGGCACAGCGGCCAGCGCGGCCACGGCGATGGACGGTTATCCTTTGGCCAAGGCCGGGCGGGGCGGTGAAGCGCTGGGACTGACAACAACGGCAAGTTTCCTTGGCACGGTTATCGGTACAATCACGCTGTTGATCTTTGTCTGGGCGCTGCTGCTGGTGTCCAAGAACATCGCAAGCCCGGAAAAGGCGCTGCTGGCGCTGTTCGGCATTCTTCTGTCCGGCACTTTGATGAGCGAGGACCTTGTGATTAAAGGTTGGATCGCGGGGTTGATCGGGCTTGCCATGTCGATGGTTGGGCTTGACCCGCTGCTGTCGGAACCGCGCTATACCTTTGGCTGGTCATATCTGATGAGCGGGTTTCAGGTGGTGCCGGTATTGATGGGTGCATTTGCCATTCCGCAAATCATCGAGGGGCTTCGGCACATAGAAGCGGGAAAAGTTCTGGCGCTGAAGGGGCGCATCCTGCCCAATCTACGCTCTGTCCGCCGCTACCTGCCCACGATTGGGCGGTCCGGGGTCATAGGCACTGGGGTCGGCGCGCTGCCGGGGGTAGGGGAGGATGTTGCGGGTTGGGTCAGCTATGGGGTTGGCAAGACCGTATCCTCGGAGGGAGAGAAGTTTGGGCGTGGCTCCTTGGAAGGGCTTTTGTGCTCCGAAACCGCGAACAACGCCTGTATCGGCGGCGCTTTGATCCCGCTTTTGGTTCTGGGCATTCCGGGCTCACCACCCGCTGCGGCCTTGATGGGGGCGTTCAAGATCAACAACGTGATCCCCGGACCGACCATCGAACCCGAGATCATCTTGCGCGTGGTTGCAATCCTCGTTCTGGCCTCGCTGACGATGTTTCTGATGGGCCTGTTCACGGCGCGGGTGTTTATCAAGATACTCGCAATCCCGCAGACGGTGTTCCTGCCGGTCGTGATGGTCCTGACAACAATTGGGTCCTTCAGTGTCGGGGGAGGCATCAATGACCTCTACCTGATGCTCGGTGTTGGTGCCGTTGCCTATTTCATGAACCTGATGAAATACCCTATCGCGCCGCTTGTGATCGGGGTCATCCTCGGTGGATTGTTTGATGAGACGTTCCGGCGTTCATTGTTTTTGTCCGACGGCGACCTCTCGGTCTTTTTCTCACGCCCCGGCGCTGCCATTCTGCTTTTGCTCAATATTGGCCTGATCCTCAGCCAATTGCCGATTGCCAAGCGCGCTTTTTCACGCCTGAAAGGATTATCCGCCTGATGTTTGCCGTTACTGTCACCTTCACTCTGAAATCCGGAATGCGGGAGGCGTTCATACCGTTGATTACCGAAAATGCGTCCACTTCGCTGCGCGAGGAAGCCGGGTGCCACCAGTTCGACATATGCTTGGGTGACGACCCGCAAGCGGTATTCCTGTACGAGATTTATGATGACAGTGCTGCGTTCGGCATTCACCTTGAAAGCCCGCATTTTAAGTCGTTCGATGCCGCCGTGGCAGATATGATTGACGCCAAGACCGTTCACACGTTTTCCGAGGTCATCCGATGAGCGACTGGGAAATCCACGCCGTTAAATACGCAGATCGCAACGCCCGAACGCGTGCCGACAGTTTCATCATCGACGACAACCATGATGCACCCCACGCGATGGATTATTTCATCTGGGTGCTCAAGCGCGGAGATGAGGTGCTGCTGGTTGACACTGGATATGACTCGGAAGAAGCCACATTGCGCGGCAGGCCCATCGCCATGGACCCGCGAGAGGCCTTGCGCCCGCTAGGGATAACCCCGGAGGCGGTGCGCCAGGTGATCGTCACCCATCTGCACTATGATCACGCGGGCGGGCTGCATCTGTTCCCGAACGCGACGCTGCATATGCAATCAACTGAAATGGCTTTTGCAACCGGTCCCTGCATGTGCGACGACCATCTTCGCGCGCCTTTCACGGCGGGCCATGTCTGCGAGGCGGTAAAGCGGCTCTATTCCGGTAAAATCATCTTCCACGATGGCGATGCCGAGATTGCCGAAGGCGTGACAGTTCACTGCATTGGCGGGCACTCGCGCGGGCTGCAATGCGTGCGCGTGCGAACGCCCGGCGGTTGGATGGTGCTGGCTTCGGACGCGTCGCACTATTACGAGAATTTCATGGCACGCAAGGCGTTTCCCATCGTGGTCGACATGCAGGACATGATGGACGGTTTTGCGACCTTGGAGAGGCTGGCATCGCATCCCCGACTGATCGTGCCCGGTCATGACCCCCTTGTGCGCGAAGTTTTTCCGGTGGGAACCGCGCCGCATATCCATCGATTGGACCCGGGGCCGATGAGGGAGATCGAGTTATGAAGATCGGCGTCATTGCTGACGATTTCACCGGCGCATCTGACATCGCTCTGACATTGGCCGAGGCCGGGATGCGGGCGTGTTTGTTCGTGGGCGTGCCAGCGGAGCCTGCAAGCCCCAACCTTGACGCTGGTGTTGTGGCCCTGAAGTCGAGAACGGCACCGGCCAAAACGGCAGTCCAGGACAGTCTTGCAGCCTGTGAATGGTTGTTGGGTCAGGGTGCGCAACAAATCGTCTTCAAGGTGTGTTCGACTTTTGACAGCACATGCAAAGGCAACATAGGGCCCGTTCTTGACGCGCTTTCGGACAGATTGAATGCCGAAGGCGTTATTGTTTGCCCGGCCTTCCCCGAAAATGGTCGCAGCGTTTATCAGGGGCATCTGTTCGTCCGGGATAAGCTGTTGAACGAAAGTGGTATGCAGGACCATCCGCTTACGCCCATGCGCGACGCAGATCTCAGACGGGTGCTGGCGTCCCAGTCCAACAGGCCGGTTTCCCATGTCGATGCACGAACCGTATCGCGCGGCGCGACCGCAGTTCGCGCAGCTTTGCCGACCAGTGGCCACGCAATCGTTGATGCAATCAGCGATTTGGACTTGATCGAAATTGGTCAGGCTGCCGCAGGCGCGCCGCTGCTTTGCGGAGGGTCCGGAATCGCACTGGGTCTGCCCGCGAACTTTGGTATCGCGGCGACCAAACCGACTTGGGACCCGGTAAACGGTCCCGGGGTCGTATTGTCCGGGTCGTGCAGCCGTGCGACGCGGCAGCAGGTCGAAGTCTACAAAGAGCTGGCACCTTACCGAGAGGTCAGTGCCGAAGATGCTGTGACCGGTAATGCAGACCCGAAAGAGCTTGCAGATTGGGCTTTGGCGCAGCCGGTTGCGCCTTTGATTTATTCATCCGCAGAACCCGCTTTGGTCAAAGCTGCGCAGGATCGGTACGGGACAAATCGGGCGGCAACCGCAATTGAGTCGCTATTTGCAGAATTGTCGGGGCACTTGCTGGCCAAAGGTGCGGCCAAAATAGTTGTGGCTGGCGGCGAAACCTCTGGCGCGGTGGTTGAAGGGATGAAAGCCAAGGCGCTGGAGATCGGCCCACGTCTTACGGCGGGCGTCCCGGTATTGTGTCTTCAACATACACGCCCGATTGCGCTGGCACTGAAATCCGGCAATTTCGGGGGCCGAGACTTTTTCTCTGATGCGCTGGCGAAAATGGAGCGATCTGCGTGAGCGAAGAAACCAAACTGCGCGAGGAGATCTGCCTTATCGCCAAGTCGCTTTTTGACCGGGGGCTGACCTATGGCGCATCCGGCAATATTTCGGCACGCCTGTCGGATGGCACCGTACTGATGACACCCACGGGCAGTTCGTTGGGATTTTTGGACCCGTCCCGGATCAGTCACCTGGATGCCGACTTCAAACTCTTGAGCGGCGACACGCCAACCAAGGAAATCCACTTGCATACAGCGTTCTATGAGACCCGAGAAAGGACAGGCGCTGTTGTTCACCTTCACTCGACTTACTCGGTTGCGCTGTCGATGCTCCCAGACATCAATTCAGACGACGCACTGCCTGCGCTGACACCTTACACGGTGATGAGAGTTGGGAAGGTGAAGCTGCTTCCTTTCTTCTTGCCCGGAGATGCCGCAATGGGCGACGCGGTCAAGGGTTTGGCAGGTCGGTACGCAGCAGTTCTGCTGGCCAATCACGGACCGGTCGTGGCAGGTCGCGACCTCTGGTCCGCCGTTTTCGCGATGGAAGAACTGGAAGAAACCGCAAAGCTTGCCGTGCTGACCCGAGGTTTGAACCCGCGTATGTTGACGGCGGACGAGATCCGTCAATTGAACGCTATGAGCTGACACTCGCATCAATTCGAGGGTATTCCACGAACTGGAATCACGGAAATCTGTTAGGCGAAACGCCAAGATGATTTCTGTGTTGGATAGTTCTCAAAACCTCGCGCAAGGTTTTTATCACAAAGGAACAGCGGACTTTGGCGCTGAACACCATGCGCACGGGCAAACCTGCCGTGCAAGACTCAGGTCAGGAATAACAGGCAACTGTCAGGAAACCACTGCCTCCGAAGCGTCAGTCCCGTTGTCGCGCGACCCGCTGGGCGCGGTCAATCAAGCTCAGGCCTCGGCCACCATCGTGCCCCAAGTGGACACAACGCCGTCGGATTCACAGATGATCGTCTCCATTCCCGTCAACGCATCCGTGCCGAAATAACAACCGGCAGACGCAGCGGAGCCAAGCAGGGTTAAGCTCAGAGCAACAAAGCCCAGAAATGCGGTAATTTTCATAGTCATCACTCCTATTTCCTAAACCGCATATGGTGAGGGCCTATAGCAGTGAGTCCTGCGGAAAAGTTAATTTTCATTAATGCAACGGAAGGCATGGCCGCCGGGTTCATTGGGCAATGCGACCTACACCGAAGCGTCAGACGGAGCTGACAGACCGCACCGCCAACGCCTTGCCAAGGCAGGACAGTCGAATTGATCAAAAATCGGAATAGGTTTAGGTGGCGGAGACGAAGGGATTCGAACCCTCGAGACGGTTTCCCGCCTACTCCCTTAGCAGGGGAGCGCCTTCGACCACTCGGCCACGTCTCCGCCGACGGGTATATCCTTGCAAGCGACGGGAATACAAGGCGAAATTTCCAATTTGTGTTCTGTTCGGACAAAACCACTGAACTTGTTGAAATTACGGTAAAACACCCGAATTGTCCGGGCGTGTTGACGGTAATTGGACTGTTGCCGCCGGGTCGGTTTTAGAACATCTGGTACAGTCAGCGGACACTAAGCCCGCGGTTCCCAAAGGCTGTATGGTCGTTCACTCAGTTGTGCATGACGGGTTGAGTAACCCTTTTGCCGAACTCTGACGAACCCTGCTGCAACTAATAAACACCTGGCTTCATTTGCTGCGATGCAAAGCGTTAGCGGCTAAGACAATCCGGCCGGTGATGAAGGGTCGAAAGTTCACAAGAAACCTAAAAGTGGTCCCATACTTGCAATACACATCGTTTTTGACGCATATTTGTTCAGATTTTAAATTCATAATGATCAAATGAAGTTAGCATTCTGAGGTGCAAAATCGGGCGTGAGGCGTTGTTGGCCTCAACGAGAACCTTTGGGGGAAGGGGACCTGATTTTGGCTTGTCTGAAGATTTTTCTATGTATTCTATTTTTTGTTTCGCTGCCCGCCACGGTGTCAGCTTCAATCGGGAAAGTGCTGAGCGTCAAACCCGGGGCCGAGGTTGTCCGCGCCGGTCAGACATTGACCCTGCGCAAGGGCATGGATGTGGCGTCCGGCGATATGATCACGACGAACCGCTCGGGTGTTGTGCAATTGGTCTTCAATGATGAGACGAAGATTGCTGTGGGCCCCAATGCTAAGATGGTGCTGGATGTCTCGATGCTGCGCGGGAACCGAAAGGCCAAGAGCTTTGCGGTTCAGGCCTTGGGCGGCAGTTTTCGCTTTATCTCCGGCAACAGCAAAAAGCGCGCCTATTCGATAAAGACACCGACGGCAACGATGGCCGTGCGGGGCACAACCTTTGATATCTGGGTGCCGTCAGGCGAACAAAGCGCGATGTTGGTTCTGGAAGGCGCAGTGCAGATGTGCAGCCTGAGCGGTGGTTGCCGGCGCGGGGATTACCAATGCAGCATGTTCGCCACCAGTCCCGGCGGTGGAGTCGGTCAGCCTGCCGATGTGGCGCAATACGATAAGGCTGTGACAACCGGGTTCCCGTTTCTGCAAGCGCAGCAGCGTCTTTTGCCGCCGTTCCAGGTGAACATTGGCGGGTGTTCTGGCGCCGAGGCGTTGTCCCCGCGTGTGCGAGTGGACACCAGCGAGCCGCAACGGCGTCCGGAAAGGGAGGCCGCCGAACCAGAGCGATCCTCAGCCTCCCGATCGGCCAGCCGTTCGGCCCCGTCGCGATCCGATCCGCCAGCCGCGCGGGCCGAGGCCCGTGCCGGTCGTTCGACCAGTGCAAGTGCCACAGCCGGAAGCGTCAACGTATCAATCGATCTGTCGGATGATGGTCCGGGCGGGTCGGGCACATCTGCCAGCGCAACCGCAGGCGGCATAACAGCGGAAGCCGAGACGAGATAGTCGTGATGCGACCCGTCTTGTCCCCTCGGCCTGCGGGAGGTTGGCGTGGCAGGTAACACCAAAGCAAGGGTTGCGCGGCGGCTGGGCTTTCGGTTGGTCGGGCTGGGGTTGATCCTGTTTGGGTGTTTCATTCGCGTTCTGGATCCCTATCCGGTGCAAATGTCCCGGTTCATATACTTCGATGTCCTGCAGCGGATTTCACCACGGGCTTATGACCCCGATCTTCCGGTTCGTGTTGTTGATATCGACGAGAAGTCCCTTACGACCTGGGGCCAGTGGCCCTGGCCGCGCACGCAACTGGCGGATATGGTCGGCCGACTGGGTGAGTATGGGGCAGCCGCGATTGCGTTCGACATGCTCTTTGCCGAGCCAGACCGCTATAGCGTGTCTCGTCTGATGCAGGACCCGGCCTTGACGGGGCTATTGCAAGCTGATCCGTCCGCCAAAACCCTGGACAACGACGTTGCATTTGGCGCCGAAATTTCCAACTGGCCCGTTGTTTTGGGCGTTGCCGCCAGGTCGACCGACAGTGGCACCATTGTCACCCCCAAGGCAGGGTTGGTCGAGATCGGGGATCAACCCGCCGCCGGTTTGGTCTCGGTTCCGCACTGGACACCACTTGCGCCGCCCTTGGGTGAGGACGCGATCGGAATCGGCGGCGTGAATGTCTCGCCCCTGGACGGTTCGGGCGTGGTGCGCCGTGTACCGTTGCTGTGGTCCGGCCCCGGTGGCGTAATGCCGGGCTTGGGTATCGAAGCGCTGCGGGTTGCCATGGGCGAGCCGGTTTACTTTGCTGAAGGATCACAGGACGAAGCTGGCATCATGTTGGCCGTCGGGGTCGGTGATTTCCTGCTGCCGACGACGGAAAACGGCGAAGTCTGGGTGCGGTATCGACGGGACCATCCCGGTCTTTACATTTCTGCCGATGATATAATGCAACATGACGATGACCCGGGTCTGCGGTCCGAGATCGAGGGACGCATCATATTGGTCGGAACTTCGGCGGCGGGCCTTTTCGATATGCAGGAAACTACGCTGGGCGAGGCTGTTCCCGGTGTGTCGATCCACGCCCAGATTATTGAACAGATCATCCTTGGCGATACGCTGAGCAGGTCAGACGTCACCGCCGCGCTTGAACTGCTTGCCTTCGTCATTCTGGGTATGGTGGTGACATTCGTAATGTCCCGCGTAGGCGCGGTCGCATCTTTTGTTGCAGGTGGTGTCGCGGCTGCCGCTGTGATGGGGATCAGTTGGCTGGCCTTTCAGAACCACGCGGTGTTGTTTGACGCGACCTTCCCCCTGGCAGGCGGGATGGCCAATTTCGGGCTTTTGGCAGGATACCTGTTCGTTTCGACCGAGCGTGAGAAACGTGTCATTCGCAGGACATTTTCGCACTATGTCGCGCCCGAGATTCTGGACGAGATGGAAGCCAGCGGCCATCAGTTGCAATTGGGAGGCGAGACCCAGGACATCACGGTCATGTTCTCGGACATCCGCGACTTTACTCCATTATCCGAGTCCGTCTCTGCAACCGATCTTGTTACACTATTGAACGCTCTGTTTTCGGAACTCGGCGATCAAATCCTGTTCGAGCATGGCACGATCGATAAATTCATCGGGGATGCCGTCATGGCATTCTGGAATGCGCCAGTGCCGGTTCGGGATCATCCGGTTCGGGCGGCGCAGGCGGCGCTGAAAATGCGCAAGGCTCTGGCCACGTTCAACGCCTCGCCCATCATGCACGGGCGACCCCAGATTGCCTTGGCCACGGGGTGCGCCTCTGGTGTGGCCTGTGTGGGTAACATTGGATCGCGCAGCCGGTTCAACTATACGGTCATTGGCGATGTCGTGAATGTTGCCGCGAGGCTGGAGCAGAATTGTCGACATGTGGATTATGACATTTTGATTTCGAACTCGGTTTATGGGGAAATTGGACAGAAACTCGCCCTGCTGGAAGCCGGGTTTGTCGACTTGAAGGGAAAGTCCAAACCGGAACCTGTGTTCGTGCTGGTCGGAGACCGCGACATGGCAGAATCCAGCGGATTCAAAAAACTGCGGAAAACACACCAATCCCTGTTACTGGCAATCCAAAAACGTGGAACGCGTGCGGAGGTGTATGGCCTGTGCCAAGAATGCCTGACCCTGGCGAGCGACATTGAGCCGGGCCTTGAAAGGTTCTATCGGGCGATTCCGGGCAGAGTGGCAGATTTCCGTGCGGAAACTCGGTCGGGTGCGGCCATATTCAGTCATCACAGCGCAGACGATAGCGGCGCAAGGGTGCAAACAGGAAGCTGATATCCAAAACAAAACGGACCGTTGCGTTTTCACGCAACGGCCCGCCGTGTTCGGTCAGATGGATCGGTCTCGCCCCCTCGAATACTATCTAAAACAAAACCGGTTAAAACTTTCGATATATTCGAGACTGATCTAACATCCGAACCGGAACACCCTCATACTGTAGCATCGCGAAAACGAGTTCAGTGAAGAAGTTCACATTAAGGTAAAAATTTTAGCTTCTCCATTCAAAAAAACCGTAACCCGCTTGTTTCAATAGGGAATTTGCCAGCTCACGACCCATATCGATTCCGTCTTCTGCCGCGGCTTCGATAGATTCTGAAATGGCCTCGGACCCGTCCGGGCGCAAAACCTGACCCCGCAAGCGCAGGCCGCCGTCTCGGAATTCGGCCAATCCAGCGATGGGAGTTTCGCAAGATCCATCCAACCCAGCCAGCAAGCTGCGCTCGGCAGCAAGGCGCTGGGCCGTCTGGGTACAGTGAATCGCCTCGAGCAAGCCTGCGGCGCGGATGTCTTCTGCGCGCCGTTCAATCCCGATGGTCCCTTGCGCGATTGCCGGCAACATGGCGTCAGGTGAAATCGCCGTCGCCGGGACATCGTGCATTTCCAGTCGGCGCAGACCGGCCATTGCAAGAAATGTACAGTCTGCAACCCCGTTGGCCAGTTTTTTCAGCCGGGTTTGAACGTTACCCCGAAACTCGACAACGTTCAGATCCGGGCGGCGGTTCAGCAATTGGGCGCGTCGTCGAAGCGACGAGGTGCCAACCACTGCTCCCTCGGGCAGATCGTCCAGCGTGCTCAGTTGCGGTGAAATGAAGGCGTCGCGCACGTCTTCGCGCGGCAGAAAAGCATCCAGCACAAGGCCATGCGGTTGCTCGACCGGCATGTCTTTGGTCGAATGCACCGCGATGTCGATTTCGCCGCGCAGCATCGCTTCTTCAATTTCTTTTGTGAAAAGACCTTTGTTGCCGATTTCCTTCAGCGGTCGGTCCGCATCGATCAGAGTGCGGTTGTCACCCGTGGTTTTGATCACCACGATTTCGAAAGCATTCTCGGGCAAGTCGAAAGCCGCGCCCAATCGTTGCCGGGTTTCATGCGCCTGGGCCAGCGCCAGCGGCGAACCACGCGTTCCGATCTTCAAGGGTGCGGCGGGAGTGGGAAGGGTCAGGGTCATGTCTTCTGCTTTAGTCGCGGCACATTGCCCTGACAATGGGTGGAGCGCTTGACAAATTGCCGCTCAGGGCCGACCCGTTGCGTCGTGTTTTGAAAAGAGGGCGGGAATGGCCGACAAAAAAAAGCTGCTGCGGGCGCTGGCAGGTGAAGTTCAGGACGTTCCTCCGATCTGGATGATGCGGCAGGCCGGGCGGTATTTGCCGGAATACCGCGCCACACGGGCACAGGCCGGGGATTTCCTGTCGTTGTGCTACAACCCCGAGCTTGCCGCCGAGGTCACGCTGCAACCCATTCGCCGTTATGGATTTGATGCGGCGATCCTGTTTGCTGACATTCTGTTGGTTCCGCAGGCGCTGGGCGCCGATCTGTGGTTCGTCACCGGCGAAGGGCCCCGGTTGTCGACCATCACGCAGAAATCGGATTTCGATGTCTTGAAACCCGTCGACGCGATCCACGAAACGCTTTCACCGGTCTATGAAACCGTGCGTATCCTGTCGCGCACATTGCCGTCCGAGACCACGCTGATCGGGTTTGCCGGTGCGCCGTGGACGGTTGCGACTTACATGATCGCGGGACGTGGCACACCGGATCAGGGTCCGGCCCATGCTTTGCGCGAGCAGGAGACAGCGTTGTTTGAGGCGCTGCTCGATCGGATTACAGAGGCCACGATCGAATACCTGTCTGCTCAGATCGAAGCGGGGGCAGAGGTGGTCAAGATTTTCGACAGTTGGGCCGGGTCGCTGAAAGGCGCGGCGTTCGACAAATACGCGGTGGCGCCCTGTCGGACGATCACGCAGGCCATCAAAGATCGCCATCCTGGAATTCCAGTGATCGGCTTTCCCCGTGAGGCTGGCGAGGGCTATGTCGGGTTTGCCAAAGCGACCGGGGTGGATTGCGTGGCCCTCGACAACTCCGTTTCGCCCGATTGGGCGGCTGCGCATGTTCAGGCGGACGGCTGCGTTCAGGGCAATCTGGCGTCGTCCCATATGGTCACAGGGGGTCAGGCTTTGGTGGACGAGACCCGCTCGATTGTTCAGGCATTCTCGAACGGGCCGCACATCTTTAACCTTGGACACGGGATCACACCCGATGCCGATCCGGAAAACGTTCAATTGATGATCGACACGGTGCGCGGCGGATAGGTAGCGAACAAGGGGGCCAGCCCCCTTCTTGGCCTGCGGCCAATTCAACCCCCGGGATATTTTTGGCCAGATGAAGGGGCGGATCGGGTGTTGATGATGGGCGCTTGTTTTCCCGAAACGCGCAATGGTATGTGCGTAAAGGACCTGCCGGAACCAGGCGGGACGAGGGAACAGCATGACGACCATTCTTTCCATCAAGGATCTGCGCAAGTCTTACGCAGGTGGGTTTGAGGCGCTGAAAGGCGTCTCGCTGGAGATCGAAGAAGGAGAGATCCTGGCGTTGCTGGGCCCCAATGGCGCAGGCAAGACCACTCTGATCTCAACCGTGTGCGGGATCACAACGCCGACTTCGGGCACCGTCACGGTGGGCGGCTATGACATCCAGGCGGACTTTCGCGCGGCGCGCAAGATGATCGGATTGGTGCCACAGGAAATCGCCCTTGAACCGTTTGAGAAGGTCTGGAACACGGTCAGGTTTTCGCGCGGCCTGTTCGGACATGGCCGCGACAATGCCCGGATCGAAGAAATTTTGCGCAAGCTCTCGCTGTGGGACAAGCGCAAGAACGCAATCAAGGAGTTGTCCGGTGGCATGAAGCGCCGCGTTCTGATCGCCAAAGCACTGGCGCACGAGCCCCGCATTCTGTTTCTGGATGAACCTACAGCGGGGGTGGATGTCGAACTGCGCAAGGACATGTGGCAGATCGTGGCTGAACTGAAACAGGCCGGTGTCACCATCATTCTGACCACGCATTATATCGAAGAGGCCGAGGCCATTGCCGACCGCGTTGGCGTCATTGACAAAGGTGAACTGCTGTTGGTGCAAGAAAAGGACGCGCTGATGGCACAGATGGGCAAGAAGCAGATCGAGGTCATGCTGACCGAGCCCATTGCCGCCATTCCCGATGCCTTGTCTGACCATGGCCTGACACTGAACGGTGCGGGCGATGTGCTTATCTACACCTACGATACAAATGCCGAGCGGACGGGGATCACCACGTTGCTGAACGATGTCGCCCAAACTGGCTTGGTGTTGCGAGATGTTCAGACCCGTCAGTCGAGCCTTGAGGAAATCTTTGTCAATCTGGTGTCGGGAGAGCCCGCATGAACTGGACCGCAATTGCAGCCATCTATCGCTTCGAAATGGCCCGGTTCTTTCGCACGCTGGCGCAGAGCTTCCTGTCGCCGGTCCTGTCGACCTCGCTGTATTTCGTGGTCTTCGGGACCGCAATCGGCAGCCGCATTCAAGAGGTCGAAGGGGTCTCGTACGGGGCATTTATCGTGCCGGGCCTGATCATGTTGTCGGTCGTGATGCTGGCGATTTCCAATGCCTCATTCGGAATCTACTTTCCGAAATTTCTGGGTACGATTTATGAATTGCTGTCCGCCCCGGTCAATTTCATAGAGATCGTGGTCGGGTATGTCGGCGCAGCAGCGACCAAATCATTGTTCGTAGGGTTGGTCATCCTGGCGACCGCCACATTCTTTGTGGACATAAGAATCGAGCACCCGCTGGCGATGGCGGCCTTTTTGATCCTGACCTGCCTCAGCTTTTCGCTGTTGGGGTTCATTATCGGCATATGGGCCAGCAACTTCGAGCAGATGTCCCTGGTGCCGCAACTGATCGTGACGCCTTTGATCTTTCTTGGGGGAACCTTTTATTCGATCTCGATGCTGCCGCCCTTGTGGCAGACAATCACGCTGTTCAATCCGGTGGTTTATCTGATCTCGGGCTTTCGTTGGTCTTTCTATGGACTGTCGGATGTGCCGATTGTGTTCAGCCTTTTGGCAATCCTCGCCTTCACTGGTGGGTGTTTGGCAATCATTGGCTGGATATTCAAAACCGGTTGGCGCATCCGCAATTAGGGCGTTGCATTTTTGTCTGTCGCGTGTGCTATTTTGGTTGTCCCGACGCCTATGATCCGAACGCTCTCTTGTTTCGGGGTGGGGCGCACTCTACATCGGCACCCATGAAACTCAGCCTGCCGTTTGTCAAAAAGCCGCCGCTCGTGGCCATTGTCCGTCTGTCCGGTGCGATCGGCATGGCCGGTCGGGCCTCGTTGAACGACACGTCTTTGGCGCCTGTCTTGGAAAAAGCATTCCGAAAGGGAAAGCCTGCCGCAGTTGCGATCGAAGTGAATTCACCCGGTGGATCGCCAGTACAAAGTTCATTGATCGGGGCGCGGATCAGGCGGCTGGCGGACGAACTGGACATTCCCGTTTATGCCTTCGTCGAGGATGTGGCCGCTTCCGGTGGCTATTGGCTGGCGGCGGCAGCGGATGAAATCTGGGCGGATGACAGCTCGGTCCTTGGTTCCATCGGCGTTATTTCGTCTGGTTTTGGTGCCCATGTCCTTTTGGCGAGGCAAGGGGTCGAGCGGCGGGTGCACACCGCCGGGCAGTCCAAGTCGATGCTGGATCCGTTCGCACCGGAAAAGAAAGAGGATGTAGCGCGCCTGAAGGTCTTGCTGGACGATATCCACGCCAACTTCATCGACCATGTCAAATCCCGCCGCGCGGGCAAGCTGGACGAAAGCGCCGACTTGTTCAACGGAGAGGTCTGGCTTGCGCGCCGTGCGCAACAGCTTGGCCTGATTGACGGCGTCGCGCATCTGAAGCCCAAGATGCAGGAAAGGTTTGGCGACAAGGTCAGATTCCGCCGTTATGGTCTTCGCAAGGCAATCTGGTCGCGCTTTGGAACAGCAATTGTACAGGACACTGTCGCCGGTCTGGAGGAGCGGGCAGCTTTTGCGCGTTTCGGTTTGTGACGTGATCATAAAGGTCGTTTTTCTGTTTCTGATTGGCATGGGTGTGCTGGCGATGTTCGGCAAATTGCGTTTCCCCGGTCAGCGGCGCCTGAGTTCCGCCAAATGCCCGCGTTGTGGGCGGTTCCGGATCGGAAAAGGCCCTTGTCCCTGTGAAAAAGGAGGCCGCCGATGACGGCGTGGCTGCTTTCCGGCCTTGGCCTCGTGATCTTGTTGCTGGCAGGGGACGCGCTTGTTCGGGGCGCCGTAAACCTCAGCCTGCGATTGGGGGTTCCGGCACTGATCGTCAGCCTGACGATTGTGGCGTTTGGCACCTCGGCACCGGAACTGCTTATCGCCATCAGTGCGATCAAAGAGAATGCCCCGGGCATCGCGCTGGGTAATGTTGTCGGTTCGAATACGGCCAATATCCTTCTTGTTCTGGGCCTGCCCGCGCTTTTGGCGACGTTGCACACAAGCGAATGCGACAGTCGCAAGAACTATGTGTTCATGCTGATCGCGTCGGTCCTGTTCATTGCGCTCGCCTTTTTTGGCGTTTTCAACCTGATCAGCGGCGCGGTGCTGCTGACGGCGTTGGCACTGGTGCTGTGGAACGCCTTTCGCGAGGCGAAAGCGCACCGCAAAGCCTGTGCAGATGATGATGAATTGGAAGGCCTCGAAGAGGTCGATCCGGACATGCCGTACTGGAAGCTGTCGATCTACCTGATCCTGGGCCTGATCGGCCTGCCGATGGGCGCGCATTTGCTGGTCGATAATGCCACGGTTATTGCCAAATACTACGGCGTCAGCGAAACGGTGATCGGATTGACGCTGGTTGCGGTCGGCACCTCGTTGCCCGAGTTGGCCACCACCGTGATGGCTGCATTGCGCAGGCAAGCCGACGTCGCGTTGGGTAACGTGATCGGTTCGAACATGTTCAACCTTTTGGCCATTATCGGCATCGCGACACTGTTTGGCCGTATCCCTGTGGATCCTGAGTTCCTGTATTTCGACCTGTGGGTCATGTTGGGCGCGTCGCTTTTGCTGGTGCCGTTTGTTTTCTTCAAACAAGACATCACACGAATTTGGGGAATGGTATTGACCCTGCTTTATGTGGTCTACGTTGCTATCCTGCTGGCTTAATTTAACAGAACGGGGGCCCCAATGAACCGAGCTTTGGTAACCGGTGCCGGACAGCGGTTGGGGCGGGCGATGGCGCTGTATCTGGCGCAGCGCGGATATGACGTTGCCGTGCATTACGCCAGTTCCGGACAAGCCGCCAAGGAAACCGTCGCCGACATCCACGCAATGGGTCAGTCTGCAGCGGCTTTGCACGCCGATCTGTTGGACGAAGATCAGGTCAGCACATTGCTGCCGCGTGCCGCTGATGCCTTGGGCGGAACGATCACCTGCCTCGTCAACAACGCTTCGATCTTCGAGTACGACAATGTCAAAACGGCGACCCGGCACAGCTGGGACCGTCACATTGAAAGCAATCTGCGCGCACCGTTCGTGTTGACCCAAGCCATGGCGGAACAGGGCCTGCAGCCAGGCAAGGACGCGATGGGCGAACCGGTGGCATCCGGTCTGATCGTGAACATGGTGGATATGCGGGTGCGAAAACTGACGCCCGAGTTCATGACTTACACGATCGCCAAAATGGGTCTTTGGGCTTTGACACAAACCGCGGCACAGGCATTGGCCCCGGCGATCCGGGTCAACGCCATCGGTCCCGGCCCGACCTTGCAGGGCCACCGGCAGAGCGAAAGCCATTTCAATGCTCAGCGTCAAGCCACCGTTTTGGAACGCGGTGCAAACCCTTCGGATATCACTGCGGCGTTGGGGTATTTTCTGGACGCTCAAGCCGTGACCGGGCAGTTGCTGTGTGTTGACGGGGGTCAGCATCTGGTCTGGCAAACGGCGGACGTTCTAGGGGTCGAATAGGCAAAATCGGCATGAGTTTTGCACCGCTCGCTTTTCTGTTACACGCGCGTTACAAAAATGTCTTTTTTTTCATATACTTGTTTCCTATCGAAAAAAATTTCTTTTAAAAACAGTATGTTAGTACGTTGCCTATTTTTTGTGCAGATTAGGGAAGCGGCAATAAATTAAGGGAAAATCTGATGCGCCAAAAACTTATCTGCACAGTTATCCACAGAAACCGTGGATTTGTTTCCTCTTGATCTGAAGCGCACAAGATTGCAGCCATCGCCAGAGAATCATATTTCATGGTCATGACGCCTCAGCACGAATCAAGTTCCGACGGCCAGCCGACCGGTTACGCCTGTATCCAGCGCTATGTGAAAACGCTGGACAGCTCGCCGGGCGTCTATCGCATGTTGGATGGCGACAGTCGGGTTCTTTACGTGGGAAAGGCGCGAAATCTCAAGGCCCGGGTATCGAATTATGCGCGACCGGGGCACTCGGGTCGGATCGAAAGGATGATCGCATCCACTGCGTCGATGATGTTCCTGACCACAAGGACCGAGACCGAGGCGCTGTTGCTTGAACAGAACCTGATCAAGCAACTGAAGCCGAAGTACAACGTTCTGCTGCGCGACGACAAAAGCTTTCCGAACATCCTGGTTGCCAAGGACCACGCGTTTCCCCAGATCAAAAAACATCGCGGTGCCAAGAAGGAAAAGGGGGCCTATTTCGGACCCTTTGCCAGCGCAGGTGCTGTGAACCGAACGCTGAATCAGCTGCAAAAGGCGTTCTTGCTGCGCAATTGCTCGGACTCGATGTTCGAAAGCCGCTCGCGGCCTTGCCTGCTCTATCAGATCAAGCGCTGTTCGGGCCCGTGCGTCGGGCTGATTTCGGAACAGGATTACCGCGAAAGTGTTCGGGATGCGGAACGCTTCTTGTCGGGCCGTTCGACCAAGGTGCAGGAGGATTTGGCCGAACAGATGATGGCGGCGTCGGAAGCGATGGAGTTCGAACGCGCAGCTGGACTGCGTGATCGTATCCGGGCGCTGACCCAGGTTCAGACGTCACAAGGTATCAATCCACGGGGCGTTGCCGAAGCAGACGTGATCGGCCTTTACATGGACAGTGGGCAAGCCTGCGTTCAGGTGTTTTTTATTCGCGCCAATCAGAACTGGGGAAACAAGGACTTTTACCCGCGTGTCGGCGCGGACGTATCAGCGGCTGAGGTTATGGAAGCGTTCCTTGGCCAGTTCTACGACAACAAGGAACCGCCACGTCAGTTGATCCTTTCAGATGCGATCGAAAACGCTGATCTGATGCAGGATGCGCTGAGTGAAAAGGTGGGGCGCAAGGTTGAAATCCTCGTGCCCCAGCGGGGAGAGAAACAGGAGTTGGTTGCTGGTGCCCTGCGCAATGCGCGCGAGTCTTTAGCGCGGCGCATGTCGGAAAGCGCCACACAGGCCAAATTGCTGCGTGGCGTTGCCGAGGCGTTCGATCTGGATGCGCCTCCCGCGCGGATCGAGGTCTATGACAACAGCCACATACAGGGCACGAATGCCGTCGGCGGCATGATCGTTGCCGGACCCGAAGGGTACATGAAAAACGCGTATCGCAAGTTCAATATCCGGGGGGATGACCTGACCCCGGGTGACGACTTCGGTATGATGAAAGAGGTTCTGAACCGCCGGTTCACCCGCCTGCAAAAGGAAGACCCGGACCGCGACAAGGGTTTGTGGCCCGATCTGCTTTTGATCGACGGCGGCGCGGGGCAGGTCAGCGCCGTGCATGAAATCATGGCGCAACATGGGGTCGAGGATATCCCGATGGTCGGCGTCGCCAAGGGCATCGACCGTGACCACGGCAAGGAAGAGTTCCACCGAATAGGTCAGCGCCCTTTCGCCCTGAAACGAAACGACCCGGTTCTGTATTTCATTCAGCGCCTAAGGGACGAGGCCCACAGGTTTGCCATCGGAACGCACCGGGCGAAGCGGGCCAAGGCGGTCGGAGCAACCCCATTGGACGAAGTCCCCGGAGTTGGCGCGGCACGGAAACGGGCACTGCTGGCGCATTTCGGCAGTGCCAAAGCCGTCAGCCGAGCCAACCTGGCGGACCTTAAAGCGGTCGAAGGAATTTCGGCGGGGCTGGCGCAGAAGGTGTATGACTTCTTCCACGACAAAGGCTAAACGCGCCGACTGCGCCAAAGAATATACAGGCCCGACGCGACAATAAGGGTGCTGCCGATCCACATGGTCTGGTCCAATTGCTCGCCAAACACTGCGACGCCGAGGCCGATCCCGAACAGCAGACGCGAATATCGGAACGGGGTCACAGCAGATACCTCGCCAGTCCGCATCGCTTTCATCAACGAACTGTAAGCGATCGCGCCGAAGACCACCGCACCTGTCAGGTGCAAACCGGTGACCGTAGATAGCGGTTGCGCCGGAGCACCTTCGAAGACCCTAAAGGCAAGTCCCGCAACAATGACGCAGAGAAAGCCGTAGAATCCTAAAACCTCGGTACTCAGCGTCGCGGGGGCCGCCCGGCTGGCCAGATCGCGCCCCGCGAAGCCCAGCATGCCCAGCACGGCAAGGATCGACAGCGCAGAAAAGCTCTGCCCCGTGGGTTGGATCACGATAATCACGCCGATCATTCCGACAAGAATGGCACTCCACCTTCTCCACCCCACGGTTTCGCCAAACACCACGGCAGCGCCTGCAACAACGACCAGCGGCGTTGCCTGCAGGATAACCGTGGCCGATGACAGCGGGGTCAGCGCGATGGCCAGAACATAAAAAAGCCGCCCCAGAATTTCAAAGACGACGCGTATCATCATCGGTCGTGACAGGACATCTGGTTGAAACAGGCGCGACCCCCGGATCGCAGCGACCAACCCAAAGATGATCGACCCGCCAAGGCCGAACAGCAACAGGATCTGCCAGATCGGCAAAACGGCTGAGGCGCCTTTCAACATGGCGTCTTCGGCAGCAAAACAGGCCATCGCCGCAATCATCCATCCGCTGCCGATCAGGTTGGATCTGGGATCGGTTTGGATACGCGGTGTCATCAAGATCAGGCCTTTGGAGATTCTCGGGTGCAATCTGGCGGCAAACCGTTCCAAGGCCAAGGGCAATTCGAGGGGAACCAAGCGATGCGCAGCCACAACCAAGCGATTGGGAACGGTGCAGTTTTTTGCGGCCCTATCTTTTCTGTCCCGAACCAGCAATGTAGGGTCCGTGACATGAAGTGGAACTTGCCGAATATCCTGACCGTCTTGCGTTTGTTGGCAGCCCCCGGTCTGGCCGTAATGTTTCTGTATTTCACCCGGCCTTATGCGGACTGGTTTGCCCTGATCCTGTTTCTTTCAGCGGCAATCACCGACTGGTTCGACGGGTATCTGGCGCGTGCATGGAAGCAAGAAACCAAGATTGGCGCCATGCTGGACCCCATCGCGGACAAGGCCATGGTGGTGATCGCGCTGATGATTTTGGTGGGATATTCCGAGGACAGCTGGACACCGTGGCTGGTTCTGCCAGCCACCGTGATCCTGTTCCGCGAAGTATTTGTTTCGGGTCTACGCGAATATCTGGGCGATGTGGCGGGCACGTTGAAGGTTACACAACTGGCCAAGTGGAAAACGACAGCGCAGATGGTCGCCATTGCTGTTCTGTTTTCCCAGGGTATCTTTGAGCACTACGCCGTGATGTCCACCTATGGCATGGACGCGGCCCTGGTCGAGCAGGTGATCGCGGGCCAAGTTGAGGATGTCAATCATCTGCGCTGGCACCTGAGCGGCATGTACTGGTCAGGCCATATCGGACTGTGGCTTCTTTGGATCGCCGCAACGCTGACATTGATCACCGGCTATGACTACCTACGTAAAGCCATGCCTCACCTGAAGGAGAACTAACGGATGGACGTGCTTTACTTCGCCTGGGTGCGCGAGCGTATCGGCATTCCGAAGGAACGCGTTGAAACCAGTGCGGCCACGGTTTCGGACCTTGTGGCTGAGCTGAGCGCGCGCGAAGATCGATATGCCGCGGCCTTCGCCGATATCTCAGCCCTGCGCGTCGCGCTGGATCAAGAACTGTCAGATTTTGATGCACCGCTTTCGGGCGTACGTGAGGTGGCGTTTTTTCCTCCGATGACGGGCGGCTGACCGGATGCGGATCGTCGTTCAGGAAGACCCGTTCGATCTGGGGGCCGAGGCCAATGCCTTTGCCGAGGGGAGTGCCGAAAACGGGGCGATTGTGACCTTCACGGGTGTCGTTCGTGATTTGGCCGGTGGCGATCTGGATGTGATGGAGATTGAGCACTATCCGGGCATGACCGAGCGCGCCCTGACCAAGATTGCGCAAGAGGCCCAAGCGCGTTGGTCGCTGGGCGATGTGTTGGTTATCCATCGTCATGGACGACTGTCCCCCGGTGATCGGATCATGATGGTCGCCACCGCCGCGCCGCATCGCAAGGATGCCTTTGAAGCGGCCGAATACCTGATGGACTACCTGAAATCCCGCGCACCGTTCTGGAAGAAGGAAATCACACGGTCCGGCGCCGAATGGGTTGCCGCCAAGGATGAAGACGAAGATGCGCTGACGCGCTGGTAACGTGTTCAGTCCGCGTTGTTGATGCGTCCGCGCAGTTCCTCGGCCTCTTGCCGGGCCGCGCGCAATCCGTCCATCGCCGCCGACAATTCCGCTTCGGTTTGGGTCAACTGATTGGTCAGTTCAGCCTCGCGTTGTTGCAGATAGGTGATCGCCTGATCGCGGGTTTCCTCGGCCTCGTGCAATTCCTGGCTCATGCGATCCAGATCCGCCACGTCGCTTTGGCGCACGCGGGACAGGCGATGGGCAAGCCAGTTGGCGAACCACCCCATGCAGAAGGCCGCAAACAGGATAATGGCTGTGGCGATAACAAATTCGGTTCTGTTCAACTTACTGTTCCTCTGCATCCGTATCGGGTGCGTCCGTGTCCGATGGTTCGGCTTCTGCTTCTTCCGACCCGGCTTCGAGTGCTTCGAGCCCGGTTTCCGTCTGCGTCGTCGGCTCCGGGCGGATCAGCGTGAACTCGATCCGGCGGTTTTCCTCGCGCCCTTCCTCGGTGTCGTTGTCCGCGATGGGCTGGGTTTCGCCGTAGCCCACGGCGGTGTAGCTGGAGGTCGGGATGCGCCGGCCGCGCAGTTCATTCAGAATGGATTGGGCGCGGGCCTGGCTCAGTTGCTGGTTCATTTCCTCGCGCCCCTGACTGTCGGTATGCCCCTGAATCTCAAGCCTGATGGGGCCGCATTCGCGCAGAATATCGGCGATCCGATTGACCGTATCACGTGAGTCGGCTGCAATGGTGGCCGATCCCGGTTCGAATGCGATTTTGCTGCTGGTCTGAATATCTGCGATCTGTTCTTCGCATTGCTCGGGATCAGGCAGTGCGTCTTCGGGTTCAGGTGGCGCAACGTAGGTAATCGAGAGGTTGAAGTCCTGGGCGTCGCCCAATTGTTCGGACAGCTGACCGGTGATGCGCGCTTTCGCATCGGGGTCATGGCTAATGCCCGTCAGCTCGACCATTTCGGGGGTAACTGTCAGGGCGCCGTTGTGGAGTTGCGACAACGCATCTAGCCCGGCAAGAACGCGCACGGACCAGTCGGCGGGCAGATCGTCTACCACCCGCGTGGCCAAATAGACCTGTTCTGAACCGAACGCGGCCTGTGCAAAGCTGTCCACCATGTTCCGCAGCGATTCGTCGCCAAGGCGGCCGCGCAGCTGCACCAGACCTTCGGGGCTGCGGGTCGCGGTGAATTCAACCGGCCCCGATTGCTCCTCGGTTTCCGGTTCAGGCAAAACACCGTGCAGAACGAATACATCGGGGAGGGCTGTTTCCAACTCGCCTACAACTCGATCGAACAGCGCGGGGTCCGTGTTCTGCGCTGCCACCAATGTGATGTCGGCGTCAGACAGGGTTACGGTGCCGTATCCAAGTTGGGACAAGGCCTGAATGCTCAGTTGGGCCGCCGTGGCCCAGTTTGGTGACGGAACGCCAAGACCAATGGTGCAGGAATAGGGCCCGGTATGACCGGCGTTCTGCGCGGCCTCAATGATCTGATCCCGGGCGTCTTCATCCTGGGCCGAGCAGGCGTCGAATTGCCCGCCATCCTCATTGATCAGGTACCGAAGCGTAAATGGCGTGATCACGGGGCGCGGGGCGGAAATTGCCAGACCAATCCGAAGGCCCGGAGGCGCGGCGCGGCTGAGGTCTTGTTCAAGCCGCTCTTTTTCGTTCTGGCTGTCAGCAATTGCAGTGATGCGAACCAGACCGGGACTGGCCGATATCTTGGCACGGGGTAGATCTGACAGCGCCTTGATCGCAAAATCCAGCGCATCGTCCCAGCCTTTGGGCGCGGGGTAATCCGCGGTCTCCATCAAATCGGAAACCGGCACATCCGAGTCCAGGCTTTCCAACCGTGCCATCAGGGCATCCCGGTCCTCGCTGGTCGGAATCAATCCGATCAACGAAATACCCGAGTCGTTTCTCAGGATCTCGGCTGAGAATTTCGGAGGAGCCAGATTGGCGGTAGGCTCAACCTCCATCTCGTCGATAACGCGTGAGGTGTCGACCTCGGTTCCCGCCGCAGTCAGGGCGTTAAAGCGAATGGCCTCGTTCGGGGCGGTCCCGGTCAGGACAACACGCAGCCCGTCAGATTGTACCTCGGCCCAATCATGGCCCTGAAGGTCAAGCGCGCGGCGGACCGCCATTTCTGACGCGTCCTCGATTTTGCTGACTGCCAACCCTGCGCCTACAAGAGACAGCACTGCGGACACGGCAAAAATCAGGGCAACGGCAATCGCGTAGGGCAGGCGCATGAGGTGAATTGAGACTCCTAAGTCGTCTGGCCCCGGACTCATACAGACCCCAAGCCAGAGGTGCAATCAGAGCAAAAGCGCGACGCAAAGGAAGATAAGCGGAATAAGGCCGGTATCGCGGTTCGAGCGGAACAATTGCAGAAGTTTGCCGTTGTCTTCGGTGTCCAACCCGCGCAATTGCCACGCCATGTGCCACCCCATGGCCCAAGGTCCTGCCAGCGCTACGGCCAAGGCCAGAATCGACGCTTGGGGCAGTCCTGCATCTATGATGGCCAATCCCATCATGCCAACAGTCAGAACCAGAAAATACTTCAACCATCTGGCAGTGTCGGTGCCGAACAGCCGGGCGGTGGACTTCACCCCGATCAGTTCATCGTCTTCGGCATCCTGATGGGCATAGATCGTGTCGTAGAACAGTGTCCAGGCGATCCCGGACAGGTACAGAATCAGGGCTGGCCAGCCGATGTTGCCGCTGTGAGCCGCCCAGGCCAGCAATGCACCCCAGTTGAAGGCCAACCCCAAAAACGCCTGCGGCCACCATGTAAACCGTTTCGCGAAGGGGTAGATCGTGACGGGCAGCAGGGCCAATACCCCCATAGCGATGGCGGCTTGGTTAAAGGTCAGCAGGATCAGGAACGCCAGCAGGCATTGCAGGACCATCCAGATCACGGCCTGACGCACGCTCACCTGGCCCGAGGGGATCGGGCGCGACCGGGTCCGTTCGACCTTGCCGTCAATTTCACGATCTGTGATATCGTTCCAAGTGCAGCCTGCGCCACGCATCAGAAACGCTCCGATTGCGCATCCGATGGCGATCCACAGGTCCTCCCACCTGGGGTCGCCATCGCTCAGAATCGCAAGCGCCAGACCCCACCAGCAGGGTATCAACAACAGCCACGTGCCAATCGGGCGGTCCGCACGGCTCAACCGCAGGTAGGGCCTTGCGAAAATGGGCGCGTAAGAGTCCACCCAATTTCCGGTTACGGCATCGGCGACCTGACCGTCTGGTGTTGGGGCATTGCCTTGCATATGTAGTGTCTCATGAGTGCAAAGATCAGACTGTATGTAGAGCACGCTCTGGGTCAGGGGCAATCCGTAGAATTGACGCGCGACCAAGCCCACTACTTGTTCGGCGTTATGCGTCTGTCTGTTGGGCGTCGAGTGGCGGTATTTAACGGCCAAGACGGAGAGTGGCTGGCCGAGGTAGCCGAGGCCGGGAAACGTGGCGGCATGCTGACGTGCGTCGAACGCACAAGACCCTTGCAGCTGCCGCCCGATTTGTGGCTTTTGTTCGCTCCGATCAAAAAGGCACGAACAGATTTCATTGTCGAAAAAGCGGCTGAAATGGGCGCGGCCCGGATCATGCCGATCCAGACCGAGTTCACGAATTCCGAGCGTATCCGTCAGGACCGTTTGCAGGCGCATGCGGTTGAAGCCGCTGAACAATGTGGCGGCACCTTTGTGCCCGAGGTCGCGGAATTGCAGCGTCTTGATCGCGTCCTAGACGCATGGCCCGATCACCGCCAGCTGATGTTCTGCGATGAGGCCGAGGTTGGCTCTGCCCTGCGTCTGTCTGCAAACAACAAAGGTCAGCCTTGGGCCATTCTGATTGGCCCCGAGGGCGGGTTTTCTGAGCCAGAGCGCAAGCGTTTGAGCCGATTGCCCTATGCGCATGTGGTGAGCCTCGGCCCCCGCATCTTGCGCGCCGACACCGCCGCAGTTGCAGCGATGACCATGTGGCAGCAGGCCTTGGGGGATTGGGCGTGATGTGGCGCGCTGCGCAGGACAGCGATCTGCCAGCAATCAATGCGTTCTTGTCTGGACACATCCAGAGCTCGATGTTCCCGCTGACAAATCTGCGCGAGTTTGGATTGAACGGATCGCGTCCGCGCGCGTTGAAAGCATGGGTGCTGGGTGAGGCTCCGCGCGCTGTTTTCAGCATCACAAATGAAGGTATGGTGCTTCCGCAATGCCCCGATTGTACGGACCGGGAATTGACCGAGGCCATAGGACTGATCCGGGGTCAAGCGCTGTTCGGAATAGCGGGCGAGGCCGCGCAGGCACGGCAGATCATGCGCCTTGCCGGTTGGGATGATCGCCCCGCAACCCTGAACAGCGATGAACCGGGATTTACACTGGACCTCAACCAGCTTGTGATCCCCGATGCCAGAGATGCCGAACTGGTTCCGTTGGGTGATGTTGATCGTACTGTCACACAAGCCTGGCGGCGCAGCTATCTGATCGAAGCGATGGATTTCGAGCCGGAACGCGCGGAACAACAGGGAACCAAGGACATCGCGGCGTATATTGAGCGCAACACGCACAAGGTATTGCTGATCGATGGCCGCCCGGTTGGAATGACCGGGTTCAACGCGCGATTGCCCGAAACCGTACAGGTTGGGGGCGTCTACACGCCCCCTGATCTGCGCGGGCGCGGCTATGCCAAATTGGCAGTTGCGCTTCACTTGGCGGAGGCGCGTCGCGCAGGCGTGACCCGCGCGGTGCTGTTTGCGGCTTCCGAATCTGCGGCGCGTGCTTATATCGCTATTGGATTCAGACCTGCAGGACAGTATTCGCTGATTCTGTTCAAAAACCCAAAGGACCCGGCATGAGTTTCTTTCGACCCGAAGCCAAACTGGCCCTGTGGCGGTGGCGCGAGGTCCTGGTGGCCGGGTTTGTCCTGCTGTTGGGCTTCAGCTGGATCAGCGGCCCCGGTGGTCTGCTGGGTTGGATCGGGTGGGTCCTGGTGGTTGTTTCGATTGCGCTGGCCGTCATCGGCATCCAACGCGCCCGGTTCCGCACCGGTGCGGGGGGTCCCGGCGTTGTGTCCATTGACGAAGGTCAGATCACGTATTTGGGCCCTTTGGACGGCGGCATCGTTGCGACCCGTGAAATCGAGCGTCTGGCGCTTGATCCAACCTCCAGCCCGGCGCTGTGGGTGTTGGAACAACCGGGCCAGCCCGTCCTTCACATTCCGGTGAATGCTGAAGGGGCCGAGGCGCTGTTTGACGTCTTCTCTGCCCTCCCGGGCCTGAAAACCGAACAGATGTTGTCGGAATTAAACGGCGGGGCCGCGCATCCGGTGGTGATTTGGGAGCGTACGCCCTCGCGCCCCGCGCATCTCAGGCTGCATTGACACGGGCGCGGTTTACGCTCAGGACTGACCGTCAAGACAGACACATCAGGATCGGAGCACGGTTCATGTCCATCCCCCAGTCCGGCGGCGGACCGATCGAACGCCATGAACAACTGGCCGAATATCTGGAATCCGGGTGCAAGCCCAAAGCGGATTGGCGCATCGGGACCGAGCATGAAAAGTTCGGTTATTGCAAAGATACCCTGAAACCTTTGCCGTTTGAGGGGACGCGTTCGATCGTGGCCGTGCTTGAGGGGCTGCGCGACCGTCACGGCTGGGCTGAGGTGCGCGAGGCGGGTCACCTGATCGGCCTGGAAAAGGACGGTGCCAATGTCAGCCTTGAACCGGGTGGCGCGTTGGAATTGTCCGGTGCTCCGCTTGAGACGATCCACGAAACCTGCGACGAGGTGAACACCCATCTGCGTGAAGTGAAGGACATTGCCGACGAAATCGGTGTGGGCTTCATCGGACTGGGCGCGGCCCCGATCTGGACCCATGATGAGATGCCGTTGATGCCCAAAGGGCGCTATCGGCTGATGAATGACTACATGGAAGAGGTCGGCACCATGGGCCGGGCCATGATGCGCCGGACCTGTACGGTTCAGGTCAACATCGATTTCGGGTCCGAGGCTGACATGGTGCAGAAACTGCGCGTAGCACTGGCATTGCAGCCGGTCGCGACGGCGCTGTTTGCGAACTCTCCGTTCTTTGAGGGCAAGGTCAACGGTCAGAAAAGCTGGCGCAGCTATATCTGGCGGCATCTGGATGATGCGCGCACCGGGATGTTGCCCTTCGTGTTCGAGGACGGGTTTGGCTTTGAGCAATACGTGCAATATGCGCTCGATGTGCCGATGTATTTCGTCTACCGCGACGGTCACTATATCGACGCGCTGGGCATGTCGTTCCGCGACTTTTTGCAGGGCAAACTGTCCGCGCTGCCGGGTGAGACACCAACGCTTAGCGATTGGGCCGATCATTTGACCACCGCCTTCCCCGAGGCGCGAATCAAGAAATTCATGGAGATGCGCGGGGCCGATGGCGGGCCCTGGCGCCGCCTGTGCGCCCTGCCTGCATTCTGGGTCGGTCTGACCTATGATCAGGGCGCGCTGGATGCCGCCTGGGATCTGGTCAAGGGCTGGGATGCCGAAACCCGCGAGGCGTTGCGGGTCGAGGCCGCGAAGGATGGACTGCAAGCGCAGGTTGGCAACATCAACATGCATGATCTGGCGCGTGAGGTTGTCTCCATCGCAGATGCGGGCCTCGCCTCTCGCGCCCGTCCCGGTGCAGGCGGTCTGGTTCAGGATGAGACGCATTTCCTCAATGCGCTCAAGGACAGCATCGACACAGGCAAAGTACCGGCAGATGAGTTGCTGGACCATTACGCCGGCGACTGGCAAGGCGACCTGACGCGGGTCTATCCCGAATACAGCTATTGATCGGACATGTCTGATCGTTCGGTGCGGAAAATGTGACGCGCCCGCGCATCGCTGTTAGCTGATCATTTGCCGTTTTCTGCAACGCTGCTTGAAACCTGCGCTGCAACTGCGGTTAAGTTGACCCTAGGAATCTGCGAGTGAGAGAGCGATGGCCCGCATCAGTGAGCTTCACTACTCAAATGCCTATGCCGCCCAGACGGGTGTTGCAGAGTTTCTTGAGGTTTCGATCGGCTCATCAGAAGACCCGGCTGATTTCACGGTTTCGTTTTATCAGTCGAACGGTCAGGTCGGTATCGAAATCCCGCTTACCGATGTACCGGGCGCCCAGGTCTTTATTGACCCGGATAATAACGAGCAGATCTTTGTCATATCCGCCGACGATTTCCCGATCCTGCTGACGGACCCGGATGGCGGAGGATCGACCAATTACGAAGCATTCGCGCTGACCAACACCTCAACAAATGAGGTGATTGATTTCTATGATATTGGCGGCGGTACGCAGAACATCGTCGCCCAGAATGGGCTGGCTGCCGGGCAGACCTCGGTAAACCTGCCGGTTCTTGTCTCGCCGAACCAGACCACAACCTCGCTGCAATTCAACCAGCCCGACCCGGATACGTTGGTCTATGGCACCCTGTCACCCGGTGACAGCGGCGCGCCCTGTTTCACATCGGGAACACTGGTGGATACGCCGGATGGTCCGCGACGGGTTGAAACGCTGCGCCCCGGTGATCTGGTGCTGACCGTCGATCACGGCGCATGCCCGGTGCAATGGGTCGGGAATCGCACTGTTCGGGGGCAGGGCCGGTTTGCGCCGGTGCGTATTTCAGCCGGAAACTTGGGGGCGCAGACAGACATTTATGTCTCCCCGCAGCACCGGTTGCTGATATCGGGCTGGCAGGCCGAGCTGCTGTTCGGAGAGGATGAGATTCTTGTCCCGGCCAAATCCCTGATCAACGGCACAACCATCACGCAGACGCCCTGCGATATCGTGCGCTACGTGCACCTGTTCTTTGACCGGCATCAGTTGGTGACAACTTCCGGGCTGGTCTCGGAAAGCTTCTTTCCTGGCGCGCAGGCCGTGGCGGGGCTGGATGAAGCTGCCGCCGACGAACTGTTCGATCTGTTCCCTGAACTGCGCGAACATCCCGGCGTTTACGGCAACACGATCCGCCCTGTGCGCAGTGGCCCGCAGGTGGCGGTTCTGACCACAACCTGAATCGCCCCCTCTTGCTTTCGCAGGCTGCTGTGATAGCAGGTCCTGAACAGGATTCAGAAGGCCCGGAACGGGAAGCGTCATGGACGATCTTAAGACAAAATATCTGGGGCAGATTGCCGAGGCGGGCGACGAAAACGTTCTTGAGGCGATCCGCGTTGCCGCCGTTGGCAAAAAGGGTGAGGTCGCGCTGAAGATGCGCGAACTGGGCAAGATGACACCCGAGGAGCGTCAGGTCGCAGGTCCGGCGCTGAACGCCCTGAAGGATGAGATCAACTCGGCCCTGGCTGCCAAGAAAGCCGCACTCGCCGACGCCGCGCTGGATGAGCGTCTGCGCACCGAATGGCTGGATGTCACGCTGCCGTCGCGCCCGCACCGTCAGGGGTCGATCCATCCCGTCAGCCAGGCGACCGAGGAATTGACTGCGATTTTTGCCGAACTGGGTTTCTCGGTGGCCGAAGGGCCTCGGATCGAAACCGACTGGCACAACTTCGACGCCCTGAACATCCCCGGCCATCACCCCGCGCGGGCCGAGATGGATACGTTCTACATGCACCGCGCCGAGGGCGACAACCGCCCGCCGCATGTGCTGCGCACCCATACCTCGCCGGTTCAGATTCGCTCGATGGAGCTGCAAGGCGCACCGATCCGCGTGATCTGCCCGGGCGGTGTCTATCGCGCCGACTATGACCAGACCCACACGCCGATGTTCCATCAGGTCGAGGGGCTGGCCATCGACACCGATATCTCGATGGCGAACCTGAAATGGGTTCTGGAAGAATTCGTGAAGGCGTTCTTCGAGGTCGATGGCGTCGACCTGCGCTTCCGCGCGTCGCATTTCCCCTTCACCGAACCGTCGGCCGAGGTCGATATCCGCTGTTCGTGGGAAGGCGGTCAGCTGAAGATCGGTGAGGGCGACGACTGGCTCGAGATCCTCGGCTCCGGCATGGTGCACCCCCAAGTGATCGCCGCTGGCGGGATTGATCCTGAGGTCTATCAGGGCTTTGCCTTCGGCATGGGGATCGACCGGATCGCGATGCTGAAATACGGCATCCCCGACCTGCGGGCATTCTTTGACTCAGACTTGAGGTGGCTGCGCCACTACGGGTTCGCGGCACTGGACATGCCGAACCTGCATGGTGGTTTGAGTAGGTGAAAAAACTGGCGGTTGCCGTGGGGTGACCGCTACCAAGAATTCACGCCGATTTTTTGGTCTCCCTTGTAAACGTCAACCGATCGGGGAGAGGTTAAAACCCAAGTCTCGCAAACTTCATTGCCACCATCGATGCCCTTCCACTTTCGGCAGAATTGGTCACCTTTTATGGACCATGTTCCTTTCAAGCTGATTTCAGTGCCATCAACTGTTTTGGCCTTTCCGTTGCCCTTCCCGTTTTTATTTAGCTTTAACGAGCCACTGTAACCTTGACCTTCGCCTCCCAATTGGAGAGTTGCGCCATTTTTGAGAAGGTCAGTTAGTTGCGCTTCCGTCATCCCACCGGATGGAGCGGACGTTACAACGCTCGGAAGAAAAAACATCGACCAAATTACGGGCCAGGCAAGGTGTTTCATCATTTCACTCCTTAAATCTATTTTTTAGCGCGCTTGTGCCGCCCATTCCGTCGCGTTTTTTGCACGATCCATAACATCTCCAATCGACGATTTGATATCGTACCACGGTTGTTGCGAAAGCGCTAAATGCTTTGAAAGAGCGCTGGAGACAGCCGGCTTTGTGACTTGATCGGCCGCAGGGCGGGCTTCAGCCCGCCATGGGCGATGGATGGTTGCCGGGCTGAAGCCCGGCCTACACCAATATGTTATGTGACAGCGCGACGATGCTCGCTAGGGTCGGGCGCATGATGTATCGACTACTCTGCCTCTTCCTGCTGACCGCCACCCACGCCGCCGCGGTCGAGACCTGCCATGGCGATACCGCCTGTCAGGTCGGGGATCGCTCGTATCACGTGCTGGAACCGGACGGGTGGGACGGCGAAACGCCTCTGCCCGTGTTGCTGCATTTCCACGGCTGGGCGCGGCAGGGCGCCGTGGTCGTAAACCATGAACGTATTGCCGGGGCCACGAAGCTGCGGGGCGTGTTGCTGGTGGCACCGAACGGGCTGAGGAAAACGTGGGATTTCTGGACGTCAGACACAGATGACGTGGGCTTTGCCGATCAGGTGCTTGCCGATGTGGCGCTGCGCTATCCGATAGACCCCGAACGTATCTATGTCTCGGGCTATTCCTATGGCGGAGCAATGGCGTGGCGTTTTGTCTGTCAGTCGGGGAATGACACGACGGCTTTGCTGGCTGTTGCCGGATCAATCCGCCAAACCGAGGATTGCCCCCAAGCCCCGCGCGAGGTGCGGCACGTTCATGGAACAGATGACACGGTGATGGCTTTCCCGTTTGGACCCGACGGCGATACGACCTATCCGGTGGCCTTGTGGCGAGCCAAGTATGACTGCAACGGCGCGACGCCGCGCGGGGATTGGAGTGTTGAGCCCTTCCTGACGCTCACGCGCGTGGAATGGACCGATTGCGCAAATGGTCGGGTCACGCTCGACACCCATCCCGGGGGGCATTTCATACCCCACGGCTGGATCGGGCGCCAGCTGGACGAGCTTTTGGGCCGCATCCCCACCTATCCGTGAAGCACGGCGCTTGCACCCCGGCGCAATCTTTGCCATTGCCTGTGCCGACTGGATGTTTGCCCAAAAAGGCCCGTTGCAATGAAATTCACACTGTCCTGGCTGAAAGACCACCTCGACACGGATGCGTCGGTTGATGAAATCGCCGAAGCACTGACCGATCTCGGGCTCGAGGTCGAAGAGATCGTGAACCCGGCGGACCGGCTGGCGGGCTTTACGCTGGGCCGTGTGAAACACGCCGAAAAGCATCCTGACGCGGACAAACTGCGCGTCTGCACGGTTGCGACCGATGAAGGCGATCTGCAAATCATCTGCGGTGCCCCCAATGCGCGGGAAGGGATCACCGTCGTTGTCTGCAAACCCGGCATGTATATTCCGGGCCTGGACCTGACGATCAGCGTCGGCAAGATCCGGGGTGTCGAGAGCTTTGGCATGATGGCCTCGGAACGAGAGCTGGAGCTGTCGGACGAGCATGATGGCATCATCGAGCTGCCCTCGGGCGAGGTGGGCGACACGTTCGTCGACTGGCTGGCCGAGAATGAGCCGTCAAAGGTCGACCCGATGATCGAGATTGCAATCACGCCGAACCGCCCGGATGCGCTGGGCGTTGCGGGGATTGCGCGCGATCTGGCTGCACGCGGGTTGGGCAAGCTGAAGGAACGGGACTACGCGCCGGTGCCGGGTGATTTCGAAAGCCCGATCAAGGTAACGATCGACGAGGATACCCTGGACGGCGCGCCGCATTTCACTGGACGTCTGATCCGTGGCGTGAAAAACGGCCCCAGCCCGCAATGGTTGCAGGATCAGCTGAAGGCCATTGGGTTGCGCCCGATCTCGGCGCTGGTCGATATCACCAATTACATGACCTATGACCAGAACCGTCCGTTGCATGTGTTCGATGCCGACAAGGTGCAGGGCAACCTGCGGGTGCATCGTGCCAAGGGCGGTGAGACGCTGGTGGCGCTGGATGAGAAGGAATACACGCTACAGCCCGGCATGATGGTGATCTCGGACGACAATGGCCCGGAATCGATTGCCGGGATCATGGGCGGGGAAGAGACCGGTTGCACCGAGGAAACGGTGAACGTGTTCCTTGAAAGCGCGTTCTGGGATTATGTGCAGATCGCACTGACCGGTCGTGCGCTCAAAATCAACTCAGATGCGCGGTATCGGTTCGAGCGCGGCGTCGATCCTGAGTACACGCTGGAAGGGTTGGAGCAGGCGACCCAGATGATCCTTGATATCTGCGGCGGCGAAGCCTCGAATGTGGTTGAGGCGGGCAAGGCACCGGATCATGCGCGCGCCTACAGACTGGATGCGGCGCGGGTGCAGTCGCTGGTGGGGATGGATATCCCGGAAAGCGATCAGCGCCAGACCCTGACCCGCCTTGGGTTCCGTCTGGATGGCGAGATGGCGCATGTGCCCAGCTGGCGCCCCGATATCATGGGTGAGGCTGATCTGGTGGAAGAAGTCGCCCGGATTGCCTCCCTCACCAAGCTGCAGGGCAAGCCCTTGCCGCGCGTCAGCGACGGTGTCCCGAAACCTGTGATGACCGCAAGTCAGCGCCGTCAGTCGATGGCGCGGCGGACCTGTGCTGCGTTGGGGTATAATGAATGTGTTACCTATACATTCATCGATCAGCCCTCGGCGGCGTTGTTTGGCGGTGGTGATGCGGCGACGATGCTGGAAAATCCGATTTCCTCGGAGATGAGCCATATGCGCCCCGATCTTTTGCCGGGCTTGCTGCAGGCAGCCGCGCGCAATCAGGCGCGGGGCTATGCCGATCTGGCGTTGTTCGAAGTTGGGCCGGTTTTCCATGATGGGGAACCGGGCGAGCAAAGGACGCAGATCGCTGGCCTGCTGGTTGGCCGCTCCGGGCCGAAGGATGTGCAAGGTGCCTCGCGCCCCGTGGATGTGTTTGACGCCAAGGCGGATGTCGAGGCCGTGTTGGCCGCCATAGGCGCGCCAGCGAAGGTCCAGATCCTTCGGGATGGCGATGCGTGGTGGCATCCGGGCCGTCACGGCCGGATTTGCCTGGGACCCAAGAAAGTGCTGGGTGTGTTTGGGGAACTGCATCCGCGCATCCTGCAGGCGATGGACATCAAGGGCCCGGCCGTGGCCTTCACCGTTTGGCCGGAAGAGGTGCCGATGCCCCGTAAATCGGGCGCGACCCGCTCGGCGCTGGAACTGCGCGACCTGCAGGCGGTAGAGCGTGACTTTGCCTTTGTTGTTGATGCGGACGTCGAAGCGTTGACGTTGGTAAACGCGGCCGCGGGCGCGGACAAGGCGCTGATCGAAGATGTGCGCGTCTTTGATGAATTCATCGGGGGTAGCCTGGGTGAGGGCAAGAAATCGCTGGCCATCACCGTCAGGTTGCAGCCGTCAGAGGCGACGTTGAAGGAAAAAGATATCGAGGCCGTCAGCGCCAAGATTGTTGAGAAGGTTGCCAAGGCCACCGGCGGCACGCTGCGCGGCTGATCTGGTTTTCGCCTTCAGCGAGAGTATTTTTGAAAAGATGAAGGGGCGGGCGCGCCCCTTTTTTCGCAAGAGGAGGAAGAGATGCTGAAGGTATATTTGTCCGGTGAGATACATACGGACTGGCGCGAGCAAATCATTGCCGGGGCCGAGGGGCTGGATGTGGCGTTCAGCAGCCCGGTGACGGATCACGCGGCCTCGGACGATTGCGGCGTTGCGATCCTTGGGGCGGAGCCGAACAAGTATTGGCATGATCACAAGGGCGCGATGGTCAACGCAATCCGGACCCGCAAGGGAATTTCAGATGCGGACATCGTCGTTGTGCGGTTCGGCGACAAGTACAAGCAGTGGAATGCGGCCTTTGATGCGGGCTATGCGGCGGCATTGGGGAAGTCGGTTATTGTGTTGCATGGCCCCGACCATCAGCATGCCTTGAAAGAGGTTGACGCCGCAGCGCTCGCAGTTGCGGAAGAGCCCCGGCAAGTCGTTGAAATCCTGAAATATGTTCTGACCGGTCAATTGCCGGGCTGACCTCCGCCTTTTTAATGGGGCGGAGATCTGGGTGAGCTCTGGATCAGTCCCGAGGGGGAGTGACCAGACCCTTTTGAACTGCGGGCCGTTCGAGAAAACGGTCCAGATAGGCGACCAGGTTGGGATGGTCGTGCCAGCCGACAACCTCATGGGCGCCATAGAACTCCAGCCCGCGCAGCCAGGGCGCGATGGCGATGTCGGCGATCGAGTATTCGCCGGCGATCCAATCCTGTCCTTCCAGTTGCTGGTTCAGAACGTTCAACAGCCGTTGAGCCTCGTTGATATAGCGGTCGCGGGGGCGCGGGTCTTCGATCTCGCGTCCGGCGAACTTGTGGAAGTACCCAAGCTGACCCAGCATCGGACCCAAACCGCCCATCTGGAACATCAGCCACTGGGTGATGCGGTGCCTGTCGGCGTCGGAATTGCCGATCAGAGCGCCGGTCTTTTCGGCAAGATACAACAGGATGGCACCGCTTTCGAACAATGCCAACGGCTGCCCGTCCGGTCCATTTGGGTCAATGATTGCCGGGATTTTGTTGTTGGGGTTGAGAGACAGGAACTCGGGGCTTTTGACATCGGCGTCAGCCAGCGTGACCTTGTGGGCCTCGTACGGCAGGCCGGTTTCCTCGAGCATGATGGAAACCTTGACCCCGTTCGGCGTCGGGAAGGAATACAGCTGTATCAGGTCGGGGTTTTTCGGTGGCCACTTGTCCATTATCGGGAAATGCGTTGCATCCAGCATGTGAAGCTCCTGTATCGCAGACGGGTTTTGCTGAGTTTGGCAATTCCTGGCGGCATTGTCAGTGATTTGACTGTGCATCACCGGTCAAGGCCTGTTTGCTCAGGAACACTTGGGGGGAAATCCCCGAAATCCAACCCCTAGACCCGAAAGTCGTTTTGGAACACACTTTCGTCCAGTCCCTGCGCGTTCTGCGCGGGTTTTCTAGTGCTGTAAAGGAGACGCGTGTGGAAGACGTCGTAACACAGGTGGGCGCGTTCGGCCCGCTGATCGCGAGCGCCATCAAGGCGCTCATCGTTCTGGTTGTTGGTTGGATCGTTGCGGGCGCATTGAGTGGCATCGTGCGCCGCCGCATCAATGCGACGCCTCATATCGACCCGACGCTTGGGAACTTTGTGGCAAGCCTTGTGAAATGGGTCCTGCTGGCCATCGTTTTTGTCGCGGTCCTGGGCATCTTTGGGATCGAGGCGACCAGCGTTGTCGCCATTCTGGGCGCGGCATCCCTGGCTATTGGTCTCGCGCTGCAAGGCACGCTCAGCGATCTCGCATCGGGCGTGATGCTGGTGGTGTTCCGACCCTACAAGCTGGGCCAATACGTGGACATTGGCGGAACGGCGGGGACGGTCAAAGACCTCAACCTGTTCACCACTGAGTTGGTCACGCCCGACAACGTCCAGATCATTGTGCCGAACGGTCAGGCCTGGGGATCGGTGATTACCAACTTCTCGGCCCACGATACGCGCCGGGTCGATCTTGTGTTCGGCATTGACTATGGCGACAGCGCGGACGACGCGATGAAGATCATTCTGGATGTGGCCAAAGCCGATGACCGTATTCTGGGCGATCCCGAGCCTTGGGTGCGTGTAACCAATCTGGGAGACAGTTCGGTCGATCTGACCGCGCGCCTATGGTGTCAGGCTGCAGATTACTGGGACGCAAAGTTCGACCTGACCAAGGCCATCAAAGAGGCGTTTGACGCCAAGGGCATTTCGATTCCCTATCCACATTCAGTGGAAATTCACAAGGAGGGGTGAGAACGCCCGTGAGAACGGGTATTGGAAATGCCCTGTTCTGGTTAGATCTGGCGCAGCTTTTGCCGCGCCAGATTTGGTGTTTTTGGTCTTCAAAAGCGACGTTCTGCTGAGCGCCAAGCTCTAGGATTTGATCACCACGTTTGGTGAAACCACGTCGATGCCAAGTGCCTTGCCAACTGCGTAGTACGTCAACTGACCGGCATGGACGTTCAGGCCCGCCAACAGATGGGGGTCGTCCTGACACGCCTGTTTCCAACCTTTGTCCGCCAGAGACAGCAGAAACGGCATCGTTGCGTTGCCCAAGGCGATGGTCGACGTACGCGCAACGGCACCGGGCATGTTGGCTACGCAATAGTGCATGATCCCGTCGACGTCGTAGATCGGGTCGGCATGGGTTGTCGCCCTGGAAGTTTCAAAACAGCCGCCCTGATCGATTGCGACGTCAACAAGCACCGCGCCGGGTTTCATGGTGGAAAGCTGGGCGCGCGTGACCAGTTTCGGTGCTGCGGCCCCGGGGATCAGAACCGCACCAATGACCATATCGGCGTCCTGAATCAATTCCGCCGTCGCGCCTGCGGTCGAGTATTGGTTCTTGAAGCGCCCGCCAAACACGTCATCCAGATAGCGCAGGCGTGGCAACGAGCGATCCAAAACGGTGACATCCGCGCCCATGCCGGCGGCAACCTGCGCGGCGTGTGTGCCAACGACGCCTCCGCCGATCACAACGACTTTTGCCGGTCCAACACCAGGAACGCCGCCCATCAGGACACCGCGTCCGCCATTGGCTTTTTGCAATGTCCATGAACCAACCTGCGGGGCCAGGCGACCGGCAACCTCGGACATGGGGGCCAGCAACGGCAGGCCGCCATTGTCGTCCGTTACGGTTTCATAGGCAATCGCGGTACAGCCAGACGCAAGCAGATCGTGGGTTTGGTCCGGGTCGGGCGCCAGATGCAGGTAGGTGAACAGAAGCTGGCCTTCGCGCAACATCTTGCGCTCAACGGCTTGGGGTTCCTTGACCTTGACGATCATGTCGGCGGTGGCAAAGACCTCTTCGGCCGTATCCACGATGCGCGCGCCCGCAGCGGTGTAGGCGTCATTGTCAAAGCCAGAGCCCATCCCGGCATTTGTCTCGATGATGACCTCATGACCGCGCGCCACCGCTTCGCCGGCGGCATTCGGTGTCATGCCGACGCGGAATTCCTGAGGTTTGATTTCCTTTGGGCAACCGATTTTCATTGGGAGTCTCCGTTCACAAACTGCCTAAATTATGTGCAGAATCCGGCGCAATTTTTGTGAAACCCTGCTTGAAAAGTACCTGATGGACAGGAGATTATCCGAAAGAACCGAGTTTTCATGCAACGAGTGTGCGCAAATGAGTTTAGATGCAACGGATCGTAAGATTCTGGCTGCCCTTCAGCGCAAAGGCCGGATGTCCAATGCCGAGTTGTCCGATCAGGCCAACCTGTCGCCCTCGGCCTGTCATCGGCGGGTGCAGCGACTGGAGGCTGAAGGCTATATCAGGGACTATGTCGCTTTGCTGGATGCACGGAAACTCAAGGTTCCGACAACCGTATTTGTTGAGATCACCCTGCAGGGGCAAGCCGAAGAGGTGCTCGAAGCTTTCGAAAAGGCGGTTGCCCGAATTCCCGACGTGCTCGAATGCCACCTGATGGCGGGTACGGCGGATTACATTCTGAAGGTTGTCGCCGAAAACACCGAAGACTTTGCCCGTATTCACCGCCAATATCTGTCGCGCCTGCCCGGCGTTGCGCAAATGCAAAGTTCATTCGCCTTGCGCACCGTATTCAAAACCACCGCACTGCCGGTCTGACATCTTGGGGTTGCGTCAATTCTGACGCTTGTATCCTGACCCGGCTGCGTTCACATTTAGGTCTTGGCGTTCGTGTTTGAATTCTTGACCTGCGGGAAGGTTGCACGCGGGTCTCGGCCCTTTTTGACACCTCATTTTTACACGACGTCGATACGGTCCGAACCCGAAAAAACGATAAGGAGCAGACCTTGGCACATGACATAAACGACGCTGCGCAGGACTGGTTGGAAGCCGAGCTGGAAGACACGCTGGACGAAGATTTCGAGATCGAGTTCAACGAGCCGATGCTGTCGATGGAGATCCGCAAAATCTACAAGGCGCAGCATCCCGATATGCTGGACCGCAAGGTGTACTTCCGCAACCTGTTGCGCCTTCAGGCCGAACTGATCAAGGTTCAGGACTGGGTGCAGCACACCGGTGCCAAAGTCTGCATTTTATTCGAAGGCCGCGACAGCGCAGGCAAGGGGGGCGTGATCAAACGGATCACTCAGCGCCTGAACCCGCGTGTTGCCCGTGTCGTTGCGTTGCCCGCACCCAGCCGTCGCGAGCAAAGCCAGTGGTATTTCCAGCGCTATGTACCGCACCTGCCCGCAGCGGGCGAAATCGTTTTGTTCGACCGGTCCTGGTACAACCGGGCCGGGGTTGAGCGTGTGATGGGGTTTGCATCGGAAAATCAGGTTGAACAGTTTTTTCAGGACGTTCCCGAGTTCGAGCGGATGTTGGTCCGGTCTGGGATCATCTTGCTAAAATACTGGTTCTCGATCACGGATGAAGAACAGCAGTTGCGGTTCCTGATGCGCATTCATGATCCGATGAAGCAGTGGAAGCTGTCGCCGATGGACTTGGAGTCCCGCATACGGTGGGAGTCTTACACAAAGGCCAAGGAAGACATGCTTTTCCGCACAAACATCACCGAAGCGCCTTGGTATATCGTCGAGGGAAATGACAAGAAACGCGAGCGTTTGAACTGTATCGAGCACTTGCTGACCCGTATCCCTTACGAGGATGTGCCTCAGGAAAAGGTCAACCTGCCGGACCGTCGATATAACCCGGAATACGAGCGGCGTGTTCTGCCGGACGATCTGTACGTTCCAAAAGTCTATTGATCCAAAGATCAAAGTGACGCGGGGCCATTGGCCCCGCACCTTCGTCTTTCTTACACGAAATCAAATCCGCAGGTCGTGTCGAAGAACGGCACACAGCAGACATCGTCGGTTGTATCTTCAGCTACGTCGATATCCGTCTCAATGATGTCGTCGTCCGAGAAGTCGAATCTGAAAGTGAATTCAAATTCGTTTGCACCAGAAGCCGGATCGTCCTGCTCGGGTACATTCCAGTCGAATTGATCAAAGCGCGCCTGAAGGGCGGTGACAAAAGCCTCGATCTCGGCCAGAAAACCTGCGACGTCGAATTCCACAACGTCTGGAGTGTCCTCTTCGACGGGTTCGGCGACGTCTTCTTCGATTGGATCGTCCACATCCTCGACGGGTTCGGCGACGTCTTCCTCGATGGGCTCGTCCACGTCCTCGACGGGTTCGGCGACGTCTTCCTCGATGGGCTCGTCCACGTCCTCGACGGGTTCGGCGACGTCTTCCTCGATGGGCTCGTCCACGTCCTCGACGGGTTCGGCGACGTCTTCCTCGATTGGCTCGTCCACGTCCTCGACGGGTTCGGCGACGTCTTCCTCGATGGGTTCTTCAACATCCTCCACCGGCTCAGAGACGTCTTCCGCAAGCGGCATCGGAACCGGGTCCGATGCAGGAACGCCATCATCCAGAATCACATCAGCGCTGGTCGCAGCAAAGTTCTGGGTAACCATGATGGCGTCATACCCTTGCATATCGCCGGTCTCGATGCCGATACCGATGTATTTGAAGTCCGGGTTCAGAATGTTGGCGCGGTGGCCGGGGCTGTTCATGAGGTTTTCGTGCAATTGCGCGACATCGTCGCTGATGCCGGGTGCACCGCGTTCGGACTGCCAGGCGATGTTTTCGCCCGTGCGCCAGCTTCCTTCCAGATCAAACCCGGCTGCTTGCATGCGCTGGGTTGCAGATGATCCGCCCGCGCCCGTGTGGCTGAACCTGTCCGTGTCCAGCATCCAGGCACTATGGTCCTCGGACGAGTCGTTGAGTTGTGTCTCCAGTTGTAGGGGGTCCAGTCCGCGGGATGTGCGCTCTTGGTTGATGAGCGCCAGCATTTCCCGTTCGACTGCGCTTGCTGTCGACATTTTTGCCTCCGTTTTGGTTTATGTCTGTAACAGACGCCGCCAGTTACAAGTGAGGCACCAAGGGCGAAAAGAGGCACGCGTAATCCAAGCGGGTTTTGGCATGGAGGTGCTGCCAGACCTGATTCGCTGCGCTGCAATATGCCGGTCCAAACGGGTGTCGCAGCGCTCGGCAGTTTACCGCACAGAATTGTCCGCAAATAGGCAGGATGTCTCAGGGGTGGAAACGACAAACCCCCGGGCGATGCCTCGGGGGTCGTCAAATAGTGTCATCCAAAGCTGGACGAGTGAGGTTTTAGAGCAAACCTTCGCGCTGTGCTTTCTTACGTGCCAGTTTACGGGCACGGCGGATCGCTTCAGCCTTCTCGCGCGCTTTCTTCTCGGACGGCTTCTCGAAATGTTGCTTAAGCTTCATCTCACGGAACACGCCTTCGCGCTGCAGCTTTTTCTTCAGGGCACGAAGCGCCTGATCGACATTGTTGTCGCGAACACTAACCTGCATGTGGTTGTCACCACCTTTCTAGATAGAGTTGCAAGGAAATTGCAGGAAGTGGCCGTATAGCAAAGCGCACCTATCTTGTCTAGTACTGGGCCCGAGAACCGGAGAACCGCCATGACCGTGACCTACGAAGACGCCAAAGAGAAACTATTGGACGCCATGCTGGACCACGTCCCCTTTGACGGCTGGTCTGAAACCAGCTTTCGTGCGGCCATTGCCGATTGCGATATCGACGACGGGTTGGCCCGCGCCATCTGTCCGCGTGGGGCGGTTGATTTGGCGCTGGCATTCCATGCGCGCGGTGACACCGAGATGCTGGAACGCATCAAGTCCGAGGATCTAAGCGGGCTGAAATTCAGAGACAAGATTGCGGCGGCGGTGCGGTTTCGACTGCAGGCCGTGCAGGACAAGGAGGCGGTACGCCGAGGAATGACATTGTTCGCTTTGCCGTCTCACGCGGCGGATGGGGCCAAGGCTATTTGGGGTACCTGCGATCAGATATGGGATGCGTTGGGCGATACCTCGGATGACGTGAACTGGTACACCAAAAGGGCGACGCTTTCCGCAGTGTACTCTTCGACGCTGCTGTATTGGTTGGGCGACGACAGTCCGGATCATCAGAAGACGTGGGAGTTTCTGGATCGCCGTATCGAAGGTGTCATGCAATTCGAGAAACTAAAGTCGCAGGTCAACGAAAATCCGCTGCTCAAACCGTTCCTGACTGTTCCCAACTGGCTGGCGGGTCAGATCAAGGCGCCTGTGCGTATGCGCGCGGATTTGCCAGGGATGCTGAACCCGCGTAAGTGAGCGCCACTTGCGTCTGGGCCTTTTCCCAATCGCCTGTTAGGACTTGGGCAAAGGAGAACTGCCCATGCCCCAAATGATGCGCGCTGTCGAGATTACCACGCCGGGCGGTCCGGATGTTTTGCAGCTGACCGAGCGTTCGGTGCCCGAGCCGGGTCATGGTCAGGTTGTCATCAAAGTCGCCTATGCCGGGGTGAACCGCCCGGACGCTCTGCAGCGTGCCGGGGCCTACGATCCACCTCCGGGTGCCAGCGACCTGCCGGGGCTTGAAGCGTCTGGCGAGATCGTTGCCGTCGGCGCCGGGGTTGATGGGTATGCGCTGGGGGATCAGGTCTGTGCCCTGTTGCCGGGTGGCGGATACGCCGAATATGTCGCGACACCTGCCGCACATTGCCTGCCCGTACCCTCAGGTATGAGTTTGAAAGAGGCCGCTTGCCTGCCCGAAACCTTCTTCACTGTCTGGTCCAACGTCTTTACGCGCGGTGGATTGAAAGCAGGCGAACGGTTTTTGGTTCACGGTGGCTCCAGCGGGATTGGCACAACGGCCATCCAGTTGGCGCATGCTTTTGGTGCGCGGGTATTTGCAACCGCCGGTTCAGACGACAAATGTGCGGCTTGCGTCGAATTGGGGGCCGAGAAGGCCATCAATTACAAGCAAGAGGATTTCGTGGCTGCATTGCGCGCTGAAGGCGGGGCAAATCTGATCCTCGACATGGTTGGCGGCGACTATATCCCGCGCAATATCAAGGCTCTGGCGGACGATGGCCGATTGGTTCAAATCGCCTTTTTGCGCGGCCCGGTGGTTGAAATGAATTTTGCGCTGATGATGGTGAAACGCCTGACTCTGACCGGCAGCACGTTGCGGCCCCAAAGCGATCTGGCAAAGGCGAAAATTGCGCAGGATTTGCGCGAAGCCGTTTGGCCTTTGCTGGAGGCCGGGAAGGTCGCACCCGTGATGGACAGCGAGTTTGAGTTGGCCGCGGCCGCCTCAGCGCACGCGCGAATGGAAAGCTCAGGCCATATCGGCAAGATCGTCCTGAAGGTGTCGGACTAAGCGCAGCTTCAGGCGACGGCCCGTCGATACAGGTGCCATGTGGCATGGCCCAGAACAGGCATGACCACGATCAGGCCCAGCAGCATGGGGATCGCGCCAACAACCAGCATGGCCGCGACAACAAAACCCCAAGTCAGGATGACGCCGGGGTTATGCCTTAGCACACGTACCGAGGTCACGACGGCAACCGGCAGTCCGACTTTTCTGTCCAGCAATAGCGGGAAACTGACGACGCTGATGGCCAGCGCCATCAACGCGAACAGAAAACCGATCGTCGTACCGATTACGATCATCGCCCAACCAGCACCGGTTGTGAAAACCTCTGCCGCGAAACTGCCGAAAGAGGCTGGCGGTTCGGGGCCGAGCGTTTGTGCATAAAGGCTCTGCGCCACCATCAACCAGATCAACAGCAGCATGACCAGATAGAATCCCAGGGCCAAAATGGCTCCGAAGGATGGTGATCGGAAAACGCCCAAAGCATCAAGCCAGTGCACTTCGGCGCCTTGTTCTCGTTTACGGCTGATTTCATAAAGTCCGACGGCGGCAACAGGCCCAATCAGCGCGAAACCGGCGATCAACGGGGCCAGCAGGGGCACCATGTCCATGTTCAAGCCGATGCCGAACATCAAAAGCCCGGCAATTGGGTAAATGAGGACGATAAAGATCGCATCGGCGCGGGTTTCCAGAAAGTCGTGATAGCCTGCCAAGAGGCAGGCGCGCAGATCTGAGATCGTCAGGGTCTGCACAACAGGCATTTCGTGGGTTTCCGAACTGCCCACCGTTGATACGCTTTCCGCAATATGTTCGCTGGTCGCCCCGAGGTTTCGAGCGGCCCAGCTGATTGGATTACCGATCGTTTTGTCCATGATCATCCCCTTCCCTGGCATGGCTGCGCCACGGGGTACATCCGGTAATCTGAGTTCGTAACCGGATGATCCGGCAACGCCTACACATAGTATAGCACAGTTTTGCGCCCAAGTCCGCTGATGCTCGTCTCACCGAATGGATTGCCCTGTTTCGCAGTCGTGATAGCTTGGCCAAAAGCCTTCAGGGAGAGCACAATGCAGCAGACGGCACGTACCGTAGTCATACATGAGACCGGCGGCCCCGAGGTATTGAAGATCGAGGACCGTCCGGTCGGTGATCCGGGGCCGGGTGAAATCCGCATCCGTCATCAGGCCTGTGGATTGAACTTCATAGATGTGTATCAGCGCAGCGGTCTGTACCCGCTGGATCTTCCGCATGCTCTGGGTATGGAGGCGGCTGGCGTTGTCGAGGCAGTTGGCGAAGGCGTCACCCATCTAAGCCCCGGCCAACGCGCGGCATATGCAGCAGCCCCTCCGGGTGCCTATGCCCAAGCTCGGGTTATGCCCGCGGCGCAGGTTTGCCCGCTGCCCGAAAGCATTTCGTTCCGCACCGCTGCAGCGATGATGTTGAAAGGTCTGACAGTCGAGTACCTGTTTCATCGAACGACGCCGCTCAAGCGGGGCGATACGGTCCTGTTTCACGCCGCGGCGGGTGGTGTTGGTCTGATCGCTTGCCAATGGGCCAAATCCGAGGGCATCACACTGATCGGAACCGCCGGGACCGACGAAAAATGCAGCCTCGCCCAATTCAATGGTGCGGCGCATTGCATCAACTACCGGACCGAAAATTTCGCCGAGCGTGTTGCCGAAATCACGGGCGGCAAGGGTGTGGATGCGGTGATGGACTCTGTGGGTGCCGACACCTTTGAAGGGTCTCTGGATTGTCTGAAGCCACTGGGAATGATGATTTCCTTCGGCAATGCGTCTGGGCCGGTCCCACCGGTGGATCTTAGCCTTTTGGCTCAAAAAGGATCACTCAGGCTGACGCGGCCAACCTTGTTTACCCACATCTCGGATCCCGTGGTCTGTCAGGCGATGGCGCGGCGGTTGTTTGGCAAGGTCGATGGGAAAGAGGTCAAGATTCATGTCGACCAACAGTTCCCACTGGAAGAGGTCGCGGATGCCCATCGCGCTTTGGAAGCGCGGCAAACTACGGGCAGCACCATATTGGAGCTTTAAAGAATTCGGCCCCGGCGGGTTGCGCCGGGGCCGTTGACCCGATCAGAAGCGATAGGCCGCGCGGACCTGGAAAGTTGTTGCATCCACGTCCACACCACTTGAATTGAAGTTGTTGAATTCGTGGTAAAGCACTTCACCAGCAACGCTGATGTTCGGGGCGACGATCTGCTCATAGCCGGCACCGATGAACCAGCCATTGTCGCTGCCCAGATTGTCTGTTCCGGCCTCTGCATAACCACCGGTTCCGTAGAGCAACCCTTGCGGATTGACCTTGTATCCGGCCCGGGCCTTGATGCGCCAGACGTCTTCGATCGTAGCCGCGCCAGACAGGTCGATATCCGACCAGTCGTAGTCAAAGCCGCCACCGACGACCCAATCGCCCAAGTCGTAGTCGTAACCCAGAATGATACCGCCGATCGCGCCGTCGCCGTCAACGCCCGACGCGTTGGTGTCCGCATCGGCATAACCGAACTGACCACCACCGTAGAACCCGGTCCAGTCGCCAGATGCTTGTGCCATTGCCGAGCCTGCCGCCAAAGTCGCGACAGTGGTGACGATAGCCAATTTTCCTGTCATCTTTTATTCCTTTCATAAGCGTTGCGAAATGACCGCCTTGTGTCCAAGACGCGCATCGCATGCGGTTAATCCGCCCAGGGGGCTGGATTTCTGGTGGATTGGTTTCTCCGTACCAAGAGCATCGCCGCCCACTCGAGCTGGCGGCGATTGGTCCATTTTTTGCTGGACGCTTGTTGTGAAACACGATGTAGGAACGCGGAAATTGCCTTTCAAATTAAATCGGCGACAGGAATGGACCCGTCGCCGAAATTCGCCTTGATCAGCGGATTATTGCTGCTGCAGTTCTGCCGGGCTCTTGTCCGCAATGGTTTCCCAATTGGTGCTGGCCTGTTCGATAAAGCCCGGAATGTCGCCTTCCCAACGCTCCTGAATGTCTTCCGACAGGTTCAGGTAAAGCGTGTTGTCCACGATCTTCCAGTGGTTCGGGTCGCCGTCAAATTTGAAGCCCATTGCGGCGCCGAACGCACAGTATCCGCCGTATGCAGGCAGGTAGGCTTCGGGGTTTTCCTCAAACGCTGCTTTGTTCTCTTCCGTCGCAAACCGGTACATCGCGTCGTTGTGCAGCGCGGTGATGCGATAGTCGCCTTTGGTCGGCTCGCCCTCGGTGAAGTATGCAACCGGGTCGTAGCCTTGCAATGCCAGACCGGTCGAGCTTGCATTGAGTTCTACGCCCGCAGCAAGGGTCGAGCTTGCAATGGCAACAGAAAGCGCAACGCCACCAATGATGGATTTTATCTTGTTCATGGTATTCACCTTTCGTGAACAGAGCCGTTTTCGGACATCTGAATACTGTCCCTACGACCCGGATTGTTGTTCGTGCAGCCGGTAATTGGCCGTCACAGAACCCGAGTTGGGAAACGCTGTGATCACGTTCAAAGCAATCAATTGTGATTGTGCTGTGGCGAACGAAAGCTGTGCAAACGCGCACTTCGTCACGGTGCTTGCCAGCTCACCTAGACCCCAGGCTTTCGCAGGCTCAGGACTTGGAGCCGATCCGCGGTTCCGTGCCAGCTTTGATGCGCGAGATGTTCTCGGAATGCCGCCAATAGACCAGCAGGGTCAGGACGATGCCAAGGCCAAAGGTCGAGCCACTTGTCAGGACCATGACCCAGGTAGTCGACAAGGCAGCAGCGGCCAATGCGCCGACGGATGAGATGCGCCAGATTGCGGCAGCAACCAGCCATGTCAGGCAGCAGGCGACACCGACGCGCCAGTCCAGCGCAAGCCACAAACCCAGAAAAGTCGCGACACCCTTGCCGCCTTTGAATCCCAGCCAGACGGGAAAACAGTGGCCCAGAAAGGCCATCAACGCAGCGATCTGTGCAGCACCTTCACCGGCCAGCGCGCGGGCCAGCAGGACCGCGACGACGCCCTTTCCGCCGTCCATCAACACCGTCAGGGCGGCGGCGGTCTTGTTACCGGTGCGCAATACGTTCGTGGCACCAATGTTGCCCGACCCAATCTCGCGCAAATTGCCCAGACCCATGACTTTTGCAATCACAATGCCAAATGGGATCGAACCCATGAGATACCCAAGAACGGCCCAAAGGATGAGCTGCATGATAGAGCTGTCAAAGGGTGGCATCAGGGTCTCCGGTAGACGTCTTGTCCCGCAACGAAAGTTGCGCTGACCTTACCCTGCATACGCTGGCCGTCAAATGGTGTGTTCTGCGATTTAGACTTTAGCGTAAAGCGGTCCAGAACAAACGGAGCGTCCGGATCGAAGAGCACCAGATCTGCGGGCGCACCGACCGACAGCCGACCACAGTCCAAACCCAACCGCTTGGCCGGATTCAAAGCCATCGCGCGGAACAGGGTCTGCAGATCCACTTGCTCCGCATGGTAAAGCCGGAGCGCGGCTGGCAGCAGCGTCTCAAGCGCGACCGCGCCCGAGGCCGCCTCTTCAAACGGCAGGCGTTTGCTTTCTTCGTCTTGTGGGGTGTGCATGGAACTGATCGTGTCGATCAATCCGGTTCGGACCGCCTCGATCACCGCTTGCCGATCCGCTTCGGATCGCAGCGGCGGTTTGACCTTGAAGAAGGTGCGGTAATCCGCGACGTCCAATTCGTTCAATGTCAGGTGGTGGATCGATGTCCCGGCAGTGATGTCCAACCCGTTCCGCTTGGCCCGTTCAAGCGCGGGCAGGGCGCGGGCCGTGGTGATCTGATCGGCGTGATAGGCGGCGCCGGTCATTTCCAGCAGCGCGATGTCACGATCCAGCCCCATCCGCTCGGCCATCGGCGATACGGCAGGAAGGCCGCGCAGCGCCGCAAACTTGCCACTTGTCGCGGCGGCCCCCGCACTCAGGCCGGGCTCCTGCGGGTGGGCAATCACAAGCGCGCCGCAGGACTTTGCATAAGTCAGGGCGCGCGAAAACACCTTAGTGTTGGTGACGACATGATCGCAGTCGGTAAAGGCAACGGCTCCGGCGTCCTGCAGGAACCCGATCTCGGTCATCTCGCGTCCTTCGCGTCCCTTGGTCAGGGCGGCCATAGGCAGCACGTTCACCGGCGCATCCGCCTGCGCCCGGCGCGTCGCAAATTCCAGAGTTTCCGGCGTGTCGACGGCAGGCAGCGTATCGGGACGGGTGACAATCGTGGTCACGCCGCCAGCGGCTGCGGCGAGGCCCGCGGATTTGTAACTTTCCTTGTGCCGCTCACCCGGTTCGCAAACCTTGACGCCAATATCAACGATACCGGGGGCCAGACATTGCCCGCCACAGTCAATAACCTGCGCGTTTTGTACCGGCGCATCTCCAATATCGCGTTCGGCTATCCTGCCGTCAACGACCTGCAACCAGCCGGTGCTGTCCGTGCCGGCCTCGGGGTCGATCAGGCGCGCATTGGTGAAAACAACAGCGTTCATGTGTCAGCACTCCGATCAGCGCTTTGCAGCTGGATATTCCTTATCTTTCTATAAACGGCCTTTCCATCGGCGATACGCTCAAAACCGATGGGTCTTGTTTTGACCGAACCTTTTGTTTGCATGGTCTCTGACGCAAAGAATACACTGGCTGGTGATCCGTCGATCAACCTGAGGTCTGCATCTTCGTTTATTACGTAAGAGGCGAGCCTCTTTCCCAGCAATGGAAGATCGGTTGCGATGAAGGCGCGGCGGTCGCTCAACGTGTACCACGTGCGGTTGCGCTTAAATGAGTCCCAGAACAGAGCGTGCAGAATAATCCCTACGCCCACAGAAAAGTGCAAAAGCCCGAACATCCAGAACCCACCGCCGCCCTTTGCGGCTTGGGTCATCCAAAACAAGGCGAACGAGGCAAAAAAGAGCCCAAAAATCCCCTCGAATATGCGGAATGGATGCGGCGCAAAGCCGGCGTCGGGGCGCCCCTGCCAAATAACTTGCTCGCCGGGATCTAAAATTTGGTCCCATGCATCGTTGGATTTCATCAAATGGCCCTTTCAATTGCGGCTTTGGTGGCGGCTGGGTCCGCCTGGTATTTGATCAGGTGCTTGTCGCCGCTTTTGGTGACGATCTGAACAAAGCTGCCAATCGTGTTGACCGCTTCGATCTGGTTCAGCGCGACCTTGCGCGGGCCGGGGCCGGTCAGGGCGGTTTCTGACATTTCCCAACTGGCTGTCAGTTCCTCAGAGGCCAGGTACCACGCGCGGATACCGATCGCGGCCAATCCGGCCGGTGCGCCGGTCCAGACATAAGAGTTTCCGATCAACCACAGCACCACCATCGCGCCCGCCATCGCCAAGGCGGCCAGCCACGCATTTGTGCGGATATACGCGCCTTTGTCCGGGGTAAAGATTACAGGATCAGCCACAGAATGCCTCCGATAACGATCAGGACCAGCACCGCAACCAGAGATGAGCCGACGCGGCGCGGTGTGTCATCGTCCGGCAGGGTTTGCAGGGCCGAAAAGGGCTTGGCGCTTTCGGTTTTGATCCTGCCACCGGTCCAGTTGGTTGCCTCTTCGGTGAACAACCCGATCAGATGCAATCTGGGGTCGGGTGACAGTGTTGCTGCGCGACCTCCAAAAGCGGCGCTGCGCACGACCATGACCCAGCCTTCCACAGCCTCAAGCTTGGTTCGGTTCAATTGGTCCTCGGATACGCCGCAGCCCTCGTGGAGGTAGCCATAAAGCCCAAGATCGTCGAGGTCGGCTACTGGGAAAATGTCGATTTGTTCGGGGTCCAGACCTTCGACGCCCAGCACCTGATCGACCGCGCCGGGCTCGCGCAGAAACATTGCCTCTTCGGGGCGCATGTCCAGCGCAAACAGGCGGATCACGCCGCGTTCGTGGGGGGCGACGATCAGATCACTCATGCGGCCTCGCTCAGGTTGCGGGCAAGCAATTCCATCGCGGCCATGCGTACGGCGACGCCCATCTCGACCTGTTCCTGAATGACGGATCGGTTGATATCGTCCGCCAACGTCCCGTCAATCTCAACGCCTCGGTTCATTGGACCGGGATGCATCACGATGGCATCGGACTTGGCCAAGGCCAACTTAGCCGCATCCAACCCGTAGCGATGATAATACTCGCGCTCCGAGGGGATGAACCCGCCATCCATGCGTTCTTTCTGAAGACGCAACATCATGACGACATCCACGTCTTTCAGGCCTTCATTCATGTCGTCGTAGATCTCGGCCCCGAATTCCGCAAACTGCGCAGGCACCAGTGTCGGTGGGCCGACAAGGCGAATACGGTTTTCCATCTTGCCCAACAGGATCAGGTTCGAGCGCGCGACGCGAGAGTGCGCCACATCTCCGCAGATCGCGATGTTCAGACGGTGCAGGCGGCCCTTGGCCCGGCGGATGGTCAGCGCGTCCAGCAGGGCCTGCGTGGGGTGTTCGTGCCGACCGTCTCCGGCGTTCAGCACGGCGCAGTTGACCTTTTGCGCCAACAGATCGACCGCTCCGGAATGCGGGTGCCGCACCACCAAAAGATCGGGATGCATCGCGTTCAGCGTCATGGCGGTATCGATCAGCGTCTCGCCCTTTTTGATCGAACTGGCCTGCATCGCCATGTTCATCACATCCGCGCCCAGCCGTTTGCCCGCCAATTCAAAACTGGCCTGTGTGCGGGTCGAGTTTTCAAAGAACATGTTGATCTGGGTCAGCCCGGACAGCACATCCGAGTGCTTGGAAGACCGGCGGTTCAGGTCGACATACTTTTCAGCCAGATCGAGGATAGCGGTGATATCGGATTGCGACAGATGCTCGATGCCAAGAAGGTGACGATGGGCGAAACGCATGGGCGGGCTCCTGTCTGACAATCGGCCTGCTTATAGAAAGCCGCGCGGGCTGAGGCAACCTAAGGTTCGGTTTCCTCGGGCAGTTTCTCGCACCCGCCTTCTGGCAGGCATCGCTCGCCGGGTTTGCACCATTTGCCGTATCCGCAGTCAATTGCTTTGACAGGCACGCACCCTTGTTGATCAGAACATTTGAAACCAGGTCTGCATTGCGATCCGGTTTCTTCGCACAAAAACCACCCCGGGCGTGAGCATCCGCCGCCCGGCAAGCAAGTCGACCCGCGTCCGCAGGTCAATCCATCGTCACAGGTGGCTGGTGGCGATGGGTCGAAATCCGGCGTCGTCCGTTCGCATTCGCCGCGCGCGTTGCAAAAGCTGCCGCCGGGACAGTCAAGGCGCGAGGTGCACTTGTTGGCGCCGATTGGTGCACACCGCGTCCCACCCGCCACACATCTTTCGAACGGGCCGCAGGACCTGCCGCCGCCGCAATAGGTACCGCCGGGTCGAATGCAATGACCATCAAAGCTGCACCTCTGGCCGACAGAACAGCAGCGACTTCCACATTGGAACTGGCCACCTCTGCACTGACCCGGACGGTCATGGAAGGTAGCAACAGCAGGCCCGCCCAAAGTTGCGGCAAGCATTAGCCCGATCAGAAGGAATCGCAGGATCAACAGCATGAATGCGACCATCGTCGGTGCGCCTGTCTTGCAAGACAAGGTCTATTCGCTTTCCCTCAGCCCTCAGGCGAGTAAATTGAACCCATGGAATCGGGTTTGGACTTTCATACTGCGCGCGTGCTGCTTGAATGGCAGATTGAACTTGGCGCAACCGAGGCAATCGGGGATGTGCCGGTCGATCGATATGCTTTGCCGGAAACGACCCCGAAACCGAAGAAACCCGTCGCCGCCCCTGAAACCCACACCAAGCCCGCGTCCATGGACCCGGTCGCTGTGGCGAAGCAGGCCGCAAAATCTGCGAGTTCGCTGCCAGAGTTGCGCGCAGCGATGGACGCTTTCGACTTGTGCGACCTGAAGCGGGGTGCACGCCAGTTGGTATTTGCCGATGGAACGCCGGGTGCGCGCGTCATGATTATCGGTGAAGCGCCGGGACGAGATGAAGACCGCGAAGGCAAGCCTTTTGTCGGTCGCGCGGGGCAATTGCTGGACAAGATGTTGGCGGCGATTAGCCTGAGTCGGGCGGAAAACGTTTATATTACCAATGTGTTGCCGTGGCGACCGCCGCAAAACCGTGACCCGAAACCCGAAGAAATCGGGATGATGAAGCCATTCCTTGACCGCCATGTGGCGTTGGCCAAGCCGGATGTTCTGGTGGTCATGGGGAATATCAGTTGTCAGGCCGTATTGGGCAAACGCGGGATCACGCGGCTACGCGGGAAATGGGATCAGGCCCTGGATCTGCCTGTTCTTCCGATGTTCCACCCCGCCTACCTGCTGCGGCAACCGCAGATGAAACGGCAGGCGTGGGCGGATTTGCTTGAACTCAAGGCACGGTTGAGGGAGCGCGGATGAAGGTTCTGGCATTTTCGGACCTGCATATGGCGCGCAGCCGGGCGGCTGATCTGGTCGCTGCCAGCGCCGAGGCCGATCTGGTCATCGGAGCCGGGGATTACTGCAATATGAGGCAGGGACTGGGCGACGCGATGGCGATGCTGTCTGGCATAGCGGCGCCCTTGGTTCTGGTTCCGGGTAATGCCGAAAGCGCGGAAGAACTCGTGGATGCAGCCCCGCATGGGGTCCATGTCCTGCATGGTGCTGGAATGACAATTGACGGGGTGCGCGTTTTTGGCTTGGGCTATGGGGTTCCATCCACGCCCTTTGGTGATTGGTCGTGCGATTTGTCCGAGCCTGAGGCCGCTGAGCTATTGGATCGATGCGAGGTTGCGGACATCCTTATCGTGCATTCTCCGCCCAAAGGGCATGGCGATACCACGTCGCAAGGGTTATCCGTTGGCTCGACCGCCGTGCGGGACGCGGTGGAGAGAATCCAACCAACACTGGTGGTTTGTGGTCATATCCACGACAGTTGGGGATATCGCGGGGCGATCGGGCGAACGCAGGTTGCGAACCTGGGGCCAAAACCCAATTGGTTCGAGGTTGGCGGATGATCGAAACCGTGACGCTATTGGCCTTTTTCCCGGCGGCCATGGCGCTGAACCTCACGCCCGGGGGCGACATGATGTTCTGCTTTGGACAAGGGCTGCGGTCGGGCCCCAAACCAGCGATTGCCGCAAGTGCAGGAATTTCAATCGGATCGATGGCGCATGTTCTGCTGGCGGGTTTGGGGCTGGGCGCGGTCGTTGCGACCTTGCCTTGGCTGTTCGATGTGATCCGATGGGTCGGCGTCGCCTATATGCTCTACCTCACATGGAGCGCGATCCAAAACGGAACGGTTTCGCGGGACGCGCCAGTGCGCCCGACACATTGGGCATTTCGCGACGGGATGCTTGTGAACCTAACAAACCCCAAGGTCATCCTGTTCGTTCTTGCGTTCATTCCACAATTTGTAAACCCGGCTCAGGGCTCGGTCCTGCTTCAATTCCTGACACTTGGCGCGATCATCGCCATTGGCGGGTTTTTCGTGAATGCGATGGTGGGTATCTTTGCCGGCGGTGCAGGTCGGGTTCTGGTAGGAAACCCGCGTGCATCACGCACTCTTGGCTGGATCTCAGGCGGTATCTTTGCCGCTTTGGCGGTACGGCTTGCCATTCTGGAAAGGGCCTGACGCCGCATGTCACGCATAGACGAAAGTTTGGAATTCATCCCGGTCCGCATCGCTGTTCTGACCGTGTCGGACACACGCTCGCTTGAGGATGATCGCTCGGGTCAGACACTGGTCGACCGGATCGAAAGCGCCGGGCATGTGCTGGCAGATCGTCAGATCATACCTGACGAACGGAACGAGATTGCGTCTCAGCTGCGGCTTTGGGTTGCCGACCCCCGGATCGATGTCGTGATCTCGACAGGCGGCACCGGACTGACGGGTCGCGATGTGACTGTCGAGGCGCACCGGGATGTATACGAAAAGGAAATCGACGCGTTCGGCACCGTGTTCACCATTGTTTCGATGCAAAAGATCGGAACATCGGCGGTACAGTCCCGTGCCACGGGCGGCGTGGCGGGAGGAACTTATCTGTTCGCGTTGCCCGGCAGCCCCGGAGCCTGCAAAGACGCATGGGACGCGATCCTGGAAAAGCAGTTCGACTATCGCCACCGCCCCTGCAATTTCGTGGAAATAATGCCAAGATTGGACGAAAATCTGCGACGGAAGTAGACTGCGTGTACGTTAAACACTTCGTAAACGCTTTGTGGCTTGGCAATTTTTGCTGCCCGACTACCATTTGTATCAGGCAGCGACTGCGACCGGAGTTATAGAATATATGCGATTTCTGAGGCAAAGCCTTGTCGGCGTTTTCCTTGCGTTTGTGACGCTCGGCTTGTTGCTTGTGGCCGCCCAGATGATCTCGGGCGCGGTGCAGGATGTGCTGAACCGCGAAACCGCGCCCCCGTCCGCGCGCGAACGCGTGTTCGCTGTAACAGTTCGCACGGCTGAGCCCGAGACGGTCACGCCATACCTTGAAGCCTTCGGTCAGGTTCAAAGCCGGCGCCGTCTGGAATTGCGCGCTGCATTGGGCGGGCGCGTCGTCTCTCTGTCCGAGGATTTCGAAGATGGCGGTTCGGTGACAGCGGGTGAGTTGCTGGTCGAACTTGACCCCGCCGACGCCCAATCTGCACTGGACCGCGCCAAGTCCGACCTGCTGGATGCCCAGTTTGAAGAGCGCGATGCCGAACGATCCCTGTTGCTGGCGCAGGACGAGTTGAGGTCTGCCGAAGCGCAGGCAGAGTTGCGCGAACGCGCGTTGCAGCGCCAGCAGGACCTGCAGTCACGCGGTGTTGGCGCAGCTGCGAGTGTGGAAGAGGCAGAACTGGCCGCCACATCTGCGCAGCAGGCAGTCCTGTCCAGCCGGATTGCGCTGGCGCAGGCCGAGTCGCGTGTTGATCAAGCCACGACATTGCTGTCGCGTGCCCGGATCGCTCTCGATGGGGCCGAGCGGGATCTGGACGACATGACCATCCACGCAAGGTTTGCGGGCACACTGACAGAAGTGACACTGGTCGAAGGCCGCCTTGTTTCGGCGAACGAAAAACTGGCGGAGCTCGTCGATCCGAGTGCTTTGGAAGTCGCCTTTCGCGTGTCCACGGCGCAGTACGTAAGATTATTGGATGACGACGGGGAACTGATTGACGCACCGGTGACCGTGTCGCTGGAGGTGACCGGAGCGGATTTGACCGCAAGGGGACGCATCAGCCGTGACAGCGGTTCTGCGGGAGAGGGCCAGACCGGGCGACTGGTTTACGCGCGGCTGGATGATGCACCGGGATTCAAGCCTGGCGATTTCGTGACGGTCACGGTTGAAGAACAGCCTTTGGACAACGTTGTGCGCCTGCCGTCCTCGGTTCTGGACGCGACGGGCAGCGTCCTGGTTTTGGGTGCAGATGACAGGCTGGAACCTCTGCCGGTGCAGCTCGTGCGCCGTCAGGGGGACGAGGTGTTGCTGCGAGGCGAAGGCCTGGAAGGGCGCGAGGTGGTCATTGGCCGGACACCTTTGTTGGGTTCCGGCGTGCGCGTCCGCCCGCTGCGGCTTGAGGCGAATGCCGACGCGGTGCCGGATATGGTTGAACTGACTGAAGAACAACGCGCCCGGTTGGTGGCACAGGTCGAGGCCAGCAGCCGCATGCCCCAAGCCGTGAAGGACCGGGTTCTCGGGCAACTCAGCGAAGCCAGCGTTCCAGCCGCTCTGGTGCAACGGCTTGAAAGCCGAGCCGGAGGCTAGGGCCAATGATGCGCGACATTCCCGGCGCAGCGGGCGGCATCCTCAGTTACTTCACACGTCACCGAACTGTGGCAAACCTGCTGTTACTGGTGATGCTGGTCCTTGGCGCGGCTGCGATCCCGAACATGCGGGCGCAGTTTTTTCCTGATGTCATCCTTGAACGCGTTGATGTGAATGTCGCTTGGGATGGGGCCGGTCCCGAAGACGTCGACAATGGTATCGTACAACTTCTGGAACCTGCTTTGCTGGCCGTAGAGGGCGTGGCCAGTACAGACGCAACCTCGCGCGAGGGGTCGGCCCGTATTCGGCTGGAGTTCGAGCCGAATTGGGATATGTCCCGTGCTGTGGAAGAAGTCAGGACCGCCGTTGACGGCGTGAACGACCTGCCCGAAGATTCCGAAGAACCCACGATCCAGCGCGGTGCTTGGCGCGACCGCGTGACAGATGTCGTCATTACCGGCCCGATCGAGGCCGAGCAATTGGCCAAGTTTACCGACGAACTGATCAGCCGGCTGTTTGCGGTGGGCGTGACCCGGACGACCATCCGCGGTCTGGCGGCGCCGCGCGTTGTGGTCGAGGTTCCGACGGTTCAATTGATCGCAAATGACATCACGATGTCCGAGATCGCCTCGGCCATCGCCGCAGAGGTCACGGCCAGCCCGGCAGGCGATGTCACTGGCGCCAACGCCCGCATTCGCACCGGAGTCGAAAAGCGTACACCAGAGGAGATTGAAGGCATCGCCCTGCGTACCTTCGAGGATGGGTCGAAACTGGTCGTGGGCGACGTCGCTGAAATCCGTGTCGAAGGCGTCACCCGCAATCGCAGCTATTACGTTGGTGACGACCCTGCCATGTCTGTGCGGGTCGACCGTTCGAACCTTGGTGACGCGATTGAGATCCAGCGCACGGTCGAGGATGTCGTCGTCGAAATGCAGGCCAGTGTGCCGGAAGGCATCACGATTGAGCTGATCCGGACCCGGGCGCAAGCGATTACGGATCGTCTGGATATTCTGGTCGACAACGGGCTTGTCGGGCTCGGCTTGGTCGTCTGCCTATTGTTCCTGTTCCTGAACGCGCGGATCGCCTTTTGGGTTGCCGCTGGCATTCCGGTGGCCATGTCCGCTGCCATTGCGCTGATGTACCTGGGCGGGCTGTCGATAAACATGGTGTCGCTCTTTGGTCTGATCATCACGCTGGGCATTGTCGTGGATGACGCCATCGTTGTGGGTGAGCACGCAGATTTTCGCGCCCGCCGATTGGGCGAAGCTCCGATGGTGGCCGCCGAGCGGGCCGCCCGGCGTATGGCGATGCCGGTATTTGCGGCAACAGTAACCACGGTGATCGCCTTTTTTGGACTTACGCTTGTTGGCGGGCGTTTTGGGGAACTGATCAAGGATATTCCCTATACGGTGATTGCAGTGCTGATCGCCTCGTTGATCGAGTGCTTTCTTATCCTGCCGAACCATATGGCCCATGCCATTGCACATTCCGCCAAGGAACACTGGTATGACTTGCCCAATCGCGTTGTGAACAGGGGCTTTCGTTGGGTGCGCGATCATCTGTTCCGGCCGCTGGTCGCTTGGGTCGTCTGGGCGCGGTATGTGGTCGTTGCCGTCATGGTGGTTATCCTCGCCAGCCAAATCGCGCTGTTTATTCGCGGCGATGTGAATTGGCGGTTCTTCAACGCGCCCGAACGCGGCTCGGTCACCGGCAACTTCATCATGGTCGAAGGCGCAACCCGTGCCGATACGCTGGAAATGATGCGGATGTTGCAGCGGGCGACGGAAGAACTGGGTGAGATTTACGAAGAGCGTCACGGCCGCAATCCCATCGATTACGTTCTGGCCGAGGTTGGCGGCTCTGCCGGTTTTGGCCTGTCTGCCGCGGATGGCAAGGATGACGATCTGCTGGGCGGTATTTCCATCGAGCTGATCGACGCGGACCTGCGGCCCTATTCCAGTTTTGAGTTTGTAGGTGAGTTGCAGGACTTCGTGCCGCGCCATCCGAAGGTGGAGTTGCTGAGTTTCCGTGGCTGGCGGTCTGGCCCGGGCGGAGACGCAATTGACGTCCAGTTCTACGGCGCGGACGTGAACACACTCAAATCCGCCTCAGAAGAGTTGCAGACCGAGCTGTCGAAGTACCCCGAGGTTTCTGCGCTTGAGGACAATCTGGCCTATGACAAGGAAGAATTCATTCTGGACCTCACCGCTCAGGGTCAGGCGCTGGGCTTCCGGATCGAGACACTTGGGCGCGTCCTGCGGGATCGTCTGAACGGGATCGAGGCCGCAACCTTCCCGGACGGCCCGCGCAGCGCCGAAATCCGGGTTGAATTGCCCGAGGGCGAATTGACCGCAGATTTCCTTGAGCGCACGTTGATGCGCACGCCGAACGGGGTTTATGTGCCATTGGCCGACATTGTTTCGGTCGAGCGCAAGTCCGGCTTCTCGACCGTCCGGCGCGAAAATGGTCTGCGCGTGATTTCGGTGAATGGCGACATATCCGAAGATGACCCAACCCGCGCTGCCGAGATCGAGCGCGCCATGCGGGAAGAAATCCTGCCTGACATCGCCGCCGAAAAACAAGTTGAATGGCGCATGGCGGGCCTGAGCGAGCAAGAGGACGAATTCCTGTCCGAGGCTCGGACCGGGCTGATCCTGTGCCTGACCGGGATCTATTTGGTCCTGGCCTGGGTTTTCGCAAGCTGGACACGCCCGTTGGTTGTAATGGCGATTATTCCCTTCGGATTGGTCGGGGCAATCTGGGGGCACTACATCTGGGAGGTACCGCTGAGCATGTTCACGGTCGTCGGTCTTTTGGGGATGACCGGGATCATCATCAACGACTCGATTGTCTTGGTGACGACAATTGACGGGTATCAACAGGAACGCGGGCTTTTGCCCTCGATCGTCGAAGGCACCGCCGACCGGCTGCGACCGGTAATGCTGACAACACTCACGACTGTTCTGGGGCTCACGCCGCTGCTCTACGAAGGGTCGCAGCAGGCGCAATTCCTTAAACCGACGGTAATTACACTGGTCTATGGCCTTGGTTTTGGGATGTTGCTGGTTCTTTTGCTGGTTCCGGCGCTCCTTGCCATTTTGAATGACGTATCGCGTCCCATCACGGCGATGCGACGTGCCTTGAAAGCACCGGACCGCGTGGTGAAGGGTTCCGTGACAATCACCAGCGCCGTGTTGGCCGCGTGGCTCGCAGTTTGCATGATTTGGCCGGCTGTTACCGGAGCGCCGATGGCGGTGCTGGCCGGATTCTATCCCGGAGAGGACGGGTTGGCCATTCTGCGCATGGGCTTCGGCCTTTTCGCAGCCGGGGCTGCCGTCATTCTTGCCTTGAGTGTTCTGGTTTCCGGATTGCTTTACGGACGCTTGTCCGGACGCGCGGCTGGTTGATCGACGCGCATGGCGCGGGCCAAAAGGTCGGGCACGCGCGCGCTCATTGGCAAGGCGCCGTCCAGAATTTGTTGCATCGGAAACCAGCGGGCATCCTGCGCATCATCGGCGGCAACCGGCGTACCCGACTGATACCGGCACATCACGCCAACCAAAAGATAATGTGTCTGTACCCGACCTTGCGCGTCGTGTTTCAGCAGATCCAGATTGTCGATATAGACGTCCGGTTGCGCGGTCACGCCGGTTTCTTCCAACAATTCACGCGCCGCGGCTTCGCGAACGGTTTCGCCCCATTCGACGTGACCGCCGGGAAACCCCCACAACCCGGCATCGGGTTGTTTGCTGCGCTGAACCAGCAAAACGCGATTTTCATGCAGCACAACGGCCAAAGCGCCGATCTTCGGGGTGGGGCTCATCTTGCTAGCCTGCGGTGCACCCAATGATGTCTACAGCATGATCGGCGCCAAGCACCGTGATCCGTACCTCGGACCGATCCAGAGCGAACGGGCCGCCGGTGGCGCTGATTACCTCGGACCGCGCAATCAACGTGCTCCCCTGCCGCGTGGTGTCGGCCTGCGAAGCCCAAAGCATCGGATTTCCCGGCTCGATCACGGCGATCTCGGCGCCGCCCGCCGACGGCATTTTGATATGTGCCTCGATCTGCATTCCGTCGTCGGTCGGCTTCAAGCGGCATTCGGTTTCAGCCACACCTGCCTCGCGCGCAGAAAACGGACGCTGGGCAAGAGCTGCCGCGATCGCCGGATTGCGCCCGGCCTGAGAATCCAGTGTATGATCGAAACCCAGACGTCCCGGAACGCACACATCCTTGCAGACACCCAAATCCATCTCACCTCGCAGGCGAACGGGTTTTGCCGGGTTCTTGGGCGTAATCTCGACCGGCAGCACGAGTTGATCTGCGTATCCGATGGATTGCAGACCGTTCTGGTCAAACACGCTGGGCGCGGGCCATATGATCTTGATGTCACCGACATTGCCGGATCCGGCCCAGTTGAACTGAGGCGGGATGCCAGCATCACCCGGCGCACGCCAGTAGGTTTTCCATCCGTCTTTCAGTGTCAGCCGCAAGGCACCCTGATACGTGCCCTTCGCGGTTCGCCCGCCGTCCAGAATGTCCAGCTGAACAAGCTGATCAACGCCCTGCGCAGCGCTGGGCGAGGTCAGACACAGACCGGCGGCTAGCGCGGCGGCTGCCTTTTTTCGGATACACATCATGGTCTGTAAAATGCGCTTTGCAGACCGGATTGCCAAGTCACGTTCAGGTCACTTTGGTGAAATCTTCCGGAATTCCGGCTGACGCCTTGCCATTCCCCGCCTTCCGGGGCCATTGTTGCAGGGGAAGCTGAGACAAGAGACTCCTTCACATGGACCTGACCGGAAAATTGCTGATTGCCATGCCTGGAATGGGCGACCCGCGTTTCGAGCACTCGGTAGTGTATATCTGCAGCCATGCGGACGATGGTGCGATGGGGCTGATTGTGAACAAGCCGTCGGATTTGCGGATAAAAACCTTGTTGGAGCAGCTCAATATCCCGTGCCCCATTCCCGTTGTAGGTGAGCGTTTGGTCCACTTTGGTGGTCCGGTCGAGATGTCACGGGGTTTTGTTCTGCACTCTTCGGATTACGAAGCGAATCTGCACTCAATGCAGATCAGCACCGATTTCAGCATGACGGCCACGCTGGACGTGCTGGAAGATTTGGCCTCGGGTACAGGACCGCTGAATGCCATGGTCGCACTGGGTTATGCGGGCTGGGGGCCGGATCAGCTTGAGGATGAGATCGCGATGAATGGCTGGTTGACCACGGATGCTAGCCCCAAACTGGTATACGATCTGCCGGATGACGAGAAATGGGAGGCCGCTTTGGCAACCTTGGGCGTTGATCCGCTGAGCTTGTCGGCAAGCGCAGGTCGGGCCTAGTCGCGCGGCGCAGCGGCTCGCTTGAGTCGGTCGTTGATTGCGACACCCAAACCGTCGTTTGGGATCGGGCTAACGGCAATCGGGCGACCGGTTTTGTCCAAATCATGCAGTGCCGCGAACAGGTTTGCCGCCGCTTCATTCAGATTGCCATCAACCGACAAGTTGTAATCGCAGCCGACCGCGCCAAAACCCAACAGTAGTTCGTCGCCCTGTCTGGTCTGCGCATTCAATCGAACAGACGACTCGGGCGCGTAATGTGATTGCAGTTGACCGGGGGCTGTCAGAAGGTCGCCAGACTGGTGCAGATGCAACCGGGAGCCCAGAACATCTTCAATCGCTTGCAATTCCACGCCGCCGGGTCGCAACAACGTCGGCGTACCGGCAAGTCCAACGATGGTTGATTCAAGCCCGACGCCGCAGGGGCCATCATCCAGAACCGCGGCGATGCGGCCGTCCAGACCCGCGCGCACATGGGCAGCTGTTGTGGGGCTGATCCGTCCGGACGGATTGGCCGAAGGTGCCGCGACCGGCCCATCAAGCGCCTCGAGCAATGCCTGCGCCGTCGGGTGGGCCGGAACCCGAACCGCAAGCGTCTCAAGACCCGCTGTAACCAGAGACGATACACCATGCCCATCGCGCAGGGGCAGCACCAGCGTCAGCGGACCCGGCCAGAACGCGTTTGCCAAAACTTCGGCCTGATCCGACCATTGCACGTATCGTTGGGCGGCTTTGACCGAACCGACATGCGCAATCAGCGGGTTGAAGCTCGGCCGACCCTTGGCAGCGTAGATGGCCGCCACGGCTTCGCCATTGCGGGCATCACCGCCCAGCCCGTAGACAGTCTCGGTCGGGAAGGCGACCAGCAATCCCCGGCGCAAAAGATCAGCGGCCTTTGCCAGCCCGTTTGGATCGGCGGACAGGTACTGAGTGTGACAAGGGATCATAGGTCGTGACGCCGCGTTTTGGTTGATTGCAACATTGGGACAGGTAGGTAATCGTGCCAACGCACATGAATACCGGCGTGGCTTGCGAATTCCAAGCCCGCACGCGAATTCCGACAGACAAGCCCGAGGGAAGCCATGCCATATCGCGCCCCAATCTCCGACTATCAGTTTCTTCTGGATAAAGTGGTGGGTTTCGATCAGATCGCCGCGACCGAGATGTTCTCGGAAGCCAGCGCCGATGTGGTCGGCGCAATCCTGTCAGAAGCGGGCAAGATGTGCGAGGAAGTGCTGGCACCCCTTCAGCGCCCCGGTGACCTGGAGCCTGCTCGGATGGAAAATGGCATCCTGCGCACTTCACCCGGTTATGCGGACGGGTGGAACGCGATTGCCGAAGGCGGCTGGATCGGCATGAGCGGTGACCCCGAATACGGCGGCATGGGCCTTCCCATGACTGTGACGACAGCCGTGAACGAGATGATGAGCGCGGCATGCCTGTCCCTGCAACTGGCGCCCCTGATGACCCAAGGCCAGATCGAGGCACTGGAGCATCACGCCAGCGATGAGCTGAAAGATCTCTACCTGCCCAAGATGATGGCAGGCGATTGGTCGGGCACCATGAACCTGACCGAACCGCAGGCGGGGTCAGATGTGGGGGCGCTCACCTCAAAGGCAGAGCCAAACGGAGACGGCACCTATGCGGTGACCGGACAAAAAATATACATTTCGTGGGGTGATAACGACTTTTGCGAAAACGTGTGCCACCTGGTTCTGGCGCGTTTGCCGGACGGTGTACCGGGGACCAAGGGGATTTCTCTGTTTCTGGTGCCAAAGTATATTCCGGATGAGAATGGCAATCCTGGCGTCGCCAACGATCTGAAGGTGGTCTCGCTTGAACACAAGATGGGCCTGCACGGCTCGCCCACCTGCGTTATGCAATATGATGGCGCAAAAGGCTGGCTTGTCGGTGAAGAACACGGCGGTATGGCGGCCATGTTCACGATGATGAACAACGCGCGTTTGGGTGTTGGCGGTCAAGGCGTCGGAGCAGCCGAAGGCGCATATCAGCACGCGTTGACCTATGCGCTGGAGCGTAAGCAGGGCAAGACGCCCTCGGGCACGATCATTGACCATGCCGACGTGCGCCGAATGCTGATGGAGATGCGCGCCGACGTGTTTGCCGCAAGGGCAATCCTGTTGGCCAATGCCGCGGCGATCGACATGGCGCAGGCCACCGGTAATCCCGAATGGGCAGCGCGTGCGGCTTTGTTGACACCGATCGGAAAGGCGTTCGGAACGCAGACAGGTATGCGCGTCGCTGAAACCGGCGTTCAGGTCCACGGCGGCATGGGTTTCATCGAGGAAACCGGTGCGGCCCAGTTCTATCGCGATGTCCGGGTAACGGCGATCTACGAAGGTACCAACGGCATTCAGGCGATGGACCTTGTCGGGCGCAAGATGATGGATGGCGGTGATGCCGCCTCGAGCCTTTTGGATGAGATCGAAGACCAGGCCGAGCGTGCCCGCGCCACGTTGCCGGAACTGGCCGGCCCGGTGTGGGAGGCGACGGAGTCCCTTCGCGAAGCTACCGAATGGCTGGTGGCGCAAGGCGACATGAACGATCGGTTTGCTGGTGCCGTACCGTATCTGCATGCCTTTGCGCGGGTTCTGGGCGGGCACTATCACTTGTCAGCAGCTTTGGCCGACCCGGATGGGCCGCGCGCCAAACTGGCGCGGTTCTACATCAACGCATTGCTGCCGGAACATGCGGGACTTCTGGCGCAGGCGCAGAACGGCGCTGACGATCTCTATGCGCTCAGTGCGGAGGAGATGGCAGCCTGATGGACGGTGATGCGTCGCAGACTATTCGCTATCCGTGGGGGCAACCACCCGCACCCGGAGAGCATATTGAAATTGCCGAAGGGATCTTGTGGATACGGTTGCCGCTGCCCATGGCGCTGGACCATGTGAATGTCTATGCGTTGGATGACGGCGACGGTTGGACGCTCATCGACACGGGGCTGTCATCGAAAAAGACGCGGGCGATCTGGGATAGTCTGATGGCCGGGCCTTTATCCGGAAAACCGGTCAATCGGATTGTTGTGACCCATCACCATCCTGATCACGTGGGAAATGCGGGGTGGTTTCAGTCGGAACATGAGGCCGAGTTGGTAACAAGCCGAACGGCCTGGTTGTTTGCGCGGATGCTGACCCTGGATGAACAGGAAAACTGGCCGGAAGAAACGCTTCGTTTTTATCGAAGCGCGGGCATGTCCGCTGATGTTCTGGCGAAACGAATGGCAGAGAGGCCATTCAATTTTTCCGATGTCGTATACCCGATGCCGCTGGGATACACGCGCGTCAAACAAGGCGATGTGATCCGTATCGGTGGGCGAGACTGGGACGTGCACATGGGCAATGGACATGCCCCGGAACATGTCACGCTTTGGAGCCGCGATGACAATCTGGTTCTGAGCGGTGACCAGATTCTCAGCTCGATCAGCTCGAACCTTGGCGTCTACGCGACAGAGCCGATGGCCGATCCGGTTGCCGATTGGATGGAGTCGTGCGAACGTCTTTCGACGCTCGCTCGGCCAGAGCAATTGGTGTTGGGCGGACACAAGTTGCCCTTTACCGGATTGCCGGTTCGAATGCGGCAGCTGATCGAAAACCACCACGGGGCACTCGACCGTTTGCTGACTGAACTGGATAGGCCGAAATCTGCGTCAGAGTGTTTCGCGGCGCTGTTCAAACGTCAGATTGGCGATGGCGAGTATGGGCTTGCTTTGGTCGAAGCGGTTGCGCACCTCAATCATCTCTACCACATTGATGCTGTCACCCGGACGCGGCGCGCGGATGGGGCATGGGAGTATCAGCGCAAAGGGTAGATCAGATGCAGGATGAAATCGAAACCTCGGCCGAAGCCGCAGAAGCCGCAGCCTTGCCCCGCTGTTACGAGGTACACGCCAACTCCGCTGCCGACTCCGGCCCGAAACAACTGCCAAAACCCCTGCAACAGCCCGTCGAGACCAAAAGCCCGGCCCAATGGGCCTATGAGCGGCTGATTATGTACATCCAGAATTTTGAAAAGACTCTGGACGGCGATCAAGAAGTCGCAATGGGCTTTACCGGGGGTGACGCCGGGGTGATGCGGATCGAAGGAATGGGTTACTTTGATCCCGACATGGTCACCTTCTATGGCTCGGATGGGGCTGGGGGCCGCACGCAATTGGTGCAGCATGTCACCCAGTTGAACGTGATGCTGCGCGCCTTGCCCAAGCCCGTCGAAGACAAACCCGCAAATCGCATCGGCTTCCGGTTGGCGGCGGACTTGGAAGAAAGCTGACCACCTGACTTGCAATTCACGTCTGCGCAGCCTTGAATGAGTCTATCGTTCAGGAGGGCGCCGCGTGACCAATTTCTCAGCCGTTACAAATGCCTATGCGGGTGCGTGGGCGCGGCGTCGAATGTTCGTGCCGATCTATGTCGCGGTGCGCCTGCTGCTGATCGCGCTGATCGCACCCGGTGTGGCAGCGGCAGTCAACTTTGCCGTCTCACTATCTGATCAGACTGCATTGACCGATCAGGACATTGCGATGTTTTTGTTGTCGCCGTCAGGTTTTGTGGCGGCAATTGTTGTCCTAAGCCTGTTTCTGCTGGCCGAAGTGTTGGTCTTTGCCGTCATGGCCGGATCGCTGAGGATGGGCGAAAGCGACCCGTGGCGTGCGGGCGGATCGGCAATCCGACTGATAATTGCCCGTTTGCCTGCACTGTTCGGGTTTGCCGTGCGCCTGATCCTGCGCGTCCTTTTATTGGCGCTGCCCTTCGTGGTGGTGGCCGGGGTAATCGCTTGGTGGACGCTCACGGAATATGACATCAATTACTACCTGACGTTTCACCCGCCGGCGTTCTGGGTGGCCGTGATTCTGATCGGATTTGTTGTTCTGGCATTGGCCTGGGTTCTGATCCGCAGACTGTCCGGGTGGGCGTTGGGTCTCCATCTGGTCCTGTTCGAAGCAACGACACCTTCAGGTGCGTTTGCCGAAAGCCAAAACCGTATGCAGGGCAATCAAGGCCGCTTGAAGATCGAGCTTGCGATCTGGCTGTTGATCCGTATCGCCATTGCCACAGCGATTGGCACGGTGGCCGGGCTTCTTTTTGCGCTCGTGCCTTTGGAGGAAGGCGTAAACCTGCGGTTCGCGCTTATTCTCAGCCTGATCGTTGCCGCTATGTGGTCGCTTGCGGGGCTGGTGCTGGCGGCGTCGGCTTTGGGGGCGTTGGCTGTTGTTCTGGATGAATTCTTTGAGCCGAAGACCGATGCGTTGCCTCATCCTGAACCCGGAAATGTACGTACGCCGGTTCTGGTTACAGTGGCGGTAGCGGCGGCGGCCGTTTTGATCGGCCTTTGGTCCGGGCAAGAGCTGCTGAAACGAGTTCAGGCACCCGATCATGCGGATGTCATCGGTCATCGCGGGGCGGCGGCGCTTCGGCCAGAGAATACAATGGCATCCGTGGTCAAGGCGATCGAGGACGGTGCAGACTGGGTCGAGATTGACGTGCAGGAAACAGCGGATGGCGTTGTCATCATTGCCCATGACAGCGATTTCATGAAACTCGCGGGCGTCGACCTCAAGGTCTGGGACGCCACCATGGAAGATGTGGCCGAGATCGATATCGGCAGCTGGTTCGACGATGAATACGCCGCAGAGCGTGCGCCAACGCTTCACGATGTCCTGAGCGCGGCGAAGGGCAAGTCCAAGGTCATCATCGAACTTAAATACTATGGCCACGATGTAGACCTTGAAAACCGCGTTGCGGCCATCGTCGAAGAGCTGGATATGCAGGATGATATAGCGACCATGTCGCTGAAATACCCAGCCGTGCAAAAGATGAAAACCATCCGCCCCGATTGGCGTGCGGGTGTTCTTGCGGCCACGGCGGTCGGGGACCTGTCCGGGCTCGAGGGGGATTTCGTCGCCGTGAACGCCGCGACGGTTTCGCCCGGCCTGATCCGGCAGATCCATGACGCGGGCAAAGACATCTATGTCTGGACGGTCAACGATCCGCTGCAAATGTCAGCGATGGCCTCGATGGGTGTCGATGGTCTGATCACCGACCGCCCGGCGATGGCCCGCGAAGTTCTGCGCGTGCGGGCCGAGATGGGACCGGGCGAACGCCTGCTGCTGTGGCTGGCAACAACCTTTGGATTGTCGGTCGATACGCAAGAGATGCGCGATGCCAGCCCCTAAGTGGATCGCTGCGGCGATGTGCTTGACCTCTCCGGTCGCCGCGCAGGACCTCATGCGCGGGGTCGAAATGCCGGCACATCGTGCGCTGATGGCTGTCAAAGAAGACGCGCCTCTGACCGGGTTCGAAACCGACGGATGTTCGGGCGGGTTGTCGTCAAGCTGGCGATTGGTGGCGGATACGTTCCCCAAATTCAGCGCCCTGTACGAGGCGCACCCGCCGTGGGAAAACTGCTGCATTACCCATGACCGGGCCTACCACAACGCAGCGGGCGCACAAAACGCAGAAGACAGTTTTGACGCGCGTCTGGCAGCGGATGACGCGTTGCGTGCTTGTGTAAAGTCACATGGTGAAGATCATGCCCAAGATTACGCTGTGCGATATGATATGACACCTGACCAGATCCGCTCGGTTCATTCGATAACGGCAGAGGCCATGTTCATGGCCGTGCGCTTTGGTGGCGGCCCTTGCAGTGGGCTGCCTTGGCGCTGGGGTTTCGGCTATTCGGGGTGTACAATTTTCTCAGCGCCTGTGCGCGAATGACACCGTGACAGGCCAGAAAATTTCCAGTATCCAAACGTCAAACACGCGAATTGGGAATCTTTTAGACATGGCGGAACACAAGCACGGCGAAATGGACATCACCGTCCAAACCAAAACCTTCGACGGGTTCATCAAGTTCACCACATGGTGCGTGGTCGCGATCGCGTTCCTGTGCCTGTTCCTGGCGGTATTCGCGTCGTAAGCCGTTCTGAGGTCGGTCTCTGTGTTCAGGATTCTGATTGTCTGCCTTGTGGCAGCAACCGTTGCAGGATGCACCGGATCGCAACGCCCGCAGTCCGATCAGGCCGAAATCGTGGCCCGATCCTATCGTGATCCCGGCCCATCGACCCTTACGCTTTATACGATGATCAACACCCGCACCGGGTCCGGTGCGCATACCTCGCTGATGATTGGCGGCAGTGAGCGTGTGATTTTTGATCCCGCAGGGTCGTTTCGGGCGGATGTGGTGCCAATCAAGGATGATGTGCTTTACGGGATAACACCCGCGGTGGAGCGCGCGTATCGCAGTGCACATGCGCGGGAATCCCATTATGCGCGCATCCAGACCATTCAGGTTACCCCGCAACAGGCCGAGGTTGCCCTTCGCCTGGCTAAGCAGTCGGGGCCTGTCGCCGGGGCCTACTGCGCCAATTCCACGGCGCGTTTGTTGCAGCAGGTGCCCGGCTTCGAGCAGATCGATGTGACGTTTTTTCCGGTCAACCTGTCTGATCAGTTCGGACAGATCCCAGGGGTCATAACCTCGGAGTACCGCGAAAATGACGATGCCGACCTGCAAAAGGGACTGGCGCAGAACAACGCACGTCTGAACCAATTGGATGCGGTTTCAACCAACTAGGTACAGCAGGCCGTAAAGCGTGGCCGCGCCGCTGAACATTGCAGCCAAAACGTTTTTGGACCAGAGGCCGACGCCAAGCGTGACTGCGGCGGCGGCCATTCGTGGCACATCCGGTTGTCCTTCTGTTGCCGAGGGCCAAACAACCAAAGGTGCGATCAACGCGGGCACAATCGCCACTGCCGTATACCGCAGGTGTCGCAGCAACCAGGGTGGCATCGGCCGATCACCGACCAGACCGATGAAGGTGAACCGCAGGAGGTAGCTGCCCACCGCAAGACCGATGATGATGATCCATATGCTTGTTTGGTCGGGTTGGATCATGTCGTCCTCCGCGCCAGCATCAGCTCGGCCTGCGCCCCGGCAACCATCCCGGCCATACCCGCGATCAGAATGCCAAGGTTGTACGGTACCGCGACGGCTGGGAGGGAAACCAGGATGGCAACCAGCGCGGCCACCACGTGCGGCAGCGTGCGCATCATCGGTCCGATCAGCGCCAAAAAGGTGATTGGAAGGGCAAAGTCCAATGCCCAGCCGTCAGATATTTGTGCCCCCAGAATTGCGCCGAAATAGCTTGCCAGCAGCCAGGTCGGAGTGACCGGCGTGACCGAACCAAAGAAATAAGCCATGCGTTGCCGCAGGGTCATCGAGGGCTCTTTTTCGAACCTTACAATCGAGACCGCATATGAATTGTCCACAATCAAATAGGCCGCGCAGGCCCTTTGCCAGAGGGGTGCGGCCCCCAGATAGGGGGTCAGTGACGCAGAATACATTGCTACGCGCAGGTTAACGGCCAGCGCCGAAGCCAGGACGATTACAGTGGGTGCATTTTCCTGAAACAGCTGCAGTGCAGTGAACTGCGCCGCACCGGCAAATACAGCGGCGGAAAAGGCCATGATCTGACCGATGTTCAACCCGGCCTCGGACGCAAAGACGCCGAACAATGTTCCAAACGGCGTTGCCACCAGAATAAATGGCATCCCGTCGCGAAAACCCTTCCAGTAATATGACTTGGATATGGAGATTGCCATGGCTAAATCCTATGGTGACCTCCGCAGCAGTAGCGGTCTTGAGAGAGGGTTGCAATTGGTCACTGAACTGGACTTGTCAGACTATATTATCGCTCCGGACCCCGGCGCCGCTCGCCTGACCCGAGCGGTGGAAGGGGTTGACCAGAATGGCGAAATCAGCCGAATCTCTGTTGTCGAGGAACGCCCGCTGACGATTTTCCTGAATTCTCAGGAAATCGTTACGGCGATGACCATTGGTGATTACCCGGAATATTTGGCGCTCGGGTTTTTGCGCAATCAAGGCATGCTCAAACCAGACGATGAAATCACCCGTGTCGAATACGACGACGATCTGGAGACCGTTATTGTACGGACCCAACTTGAAACGTCCTATGAAGACAAGCTGAAGAAAAAGACCCGCACCAGCGGCTGCGCTGTCGGGACGGTCTTCGGGGACATGATGGAAGGGCTGGAAGACGTGCGTTTGCCTCAGGGTAGGGTTCGGACGTCATGGCTTTATGAACTGGCGTCCAAGATCAACAGAACTCCGTCATTGTACCTTGAGGCCGGGGCCATTCATGGCACCGTGCTGTGCCGTGAAAATCAGCCATTGGTTTATATGGAGGATGTCGGTCGCCACAACGCGGTCGACAAGATCGCGGGCTGGATGCTGTCCGAAGACGAAGAAGCCGCAGACAAGATCCTGTACACCACCGGTCGCCTGACCTCGGAGATGGTGATCAAAACCGCGATGATGGGCATCCCGGTTCTGGCTTCGCGATCCGGTTTTACCGCCTGGGGTGTAGAAATCGCGCGCGAGGTTGGTCTGACGCTCATCGGACGAATGCGCGGCCAAAGGTTCGTCTGCCTTGCCGGAGAAGATCGTTTGGTGCGCGATGTCGATCCGTCCAGCGTGCCGCTGGAGGACAAAAAACACCACCGCAAAAGTGCGGGGTCGTGACCGCCCCCTGTATGGGGCTGCGTCATTGTTGCGGTCAGAGCTGCTATTGGATTGATCGGCGCGTCAATAACTGGGAATGTGGCGTTTGAAATTCGCGAACAGGGGGTCAGCATGAAACGCCCTTATGGTGCCATCTTGGCCGGAGGGTTGGCGACGCGTATGGGCGGCGGCGACAAAGGCCGGTTGTTGATCGGTGGGCAGACATTGCTGTCTCATGTCATTGATCGCCTTTCACCTCAGGTCGAAGGGCTTGTTTTGAATGCCAATGGTGATCCGGGCCGTTTCGCAGATGTGGGTTTGCCGGTCGTCGCGGATTCCGTCGATGGATTCGCCGGCCCGCTCGCCGGGGTTTTGGCAGGTCTCGATTGGGCGGCAGATCAGGGTGCCACTTGTGTCGTGACGGCTGCGGCTGACACGCCGTTCTTTCCCCGAGATCTGGTGCATCGCCTGATGCAGGCGGCTGAGGGTCAAACGCACCCTTTGGTTCTAGCAACCACCCCGCGCACCGGAGACGAGGCGCTGAAATCAGGCGGCGGCAGTCGCGTCAATCGTCACCCGACGTTTGGTCTTTGGCCCGTGGCGTTGCGCGATGATTTGCGGGCGGCATTGAAGGACGGGTTGCGCAAGGTCGTGCTGTGGACCGACAATCACAATGGGCGCGAGGCCTTGTTTTCAGCTGATCCGTTTGATCCCTTCTTCAATGTGAACACGCCCGAGGATCTTGCGAAAGCTCAGAAAATGTTGGCGCTGTTATGAAGATCTACGGCGTCACCGGTTGGAAAAACGCCGGGAAAACGGGCCTGGTAGAGCGCTTGGTCGCTGAAATCTGTGGGCGCGGTTACACGGTTTCGACGGTGAAACATGCCCATCACGCCTTTGACGTTGATCAGAACGGTACGGATAGCTACCGACACCGAACGGCAGGAGCGTCCGAGGTACTGCTGGCCTCCGCTCAACGTGTCGCTTTGATGCGGGAATTGCGCGATGCGCCTGAACCTTCGCTGGACAGCCTTCTCACGCGATTGGGCCCCGTCGATCTTGTGTTGATCGAAGGTTACAAGCGGGAACCACATCCGAAGATCGAAGCTTTCCGGAAAGACGCCGGGAACGCGCTTATTGCCCCGACTGACGACACGATCCGTGCAATCGCAAGCGACACGCCCTTGTCGCTGGACAAGCCGGTGTTTGATCTGAACGATACATCGGGGATTGCAGATTTTATCTTGCAGGACGTTGGTCTGGATCTGGTGCGAAGCTGAAGGGATTTTGCGTTGACGACACGGCAGACGAAACCGGACATCGCGCCCCCGCCGCTCAAGAACGATTGCTTTGCCCTGCCGGCAGGCGTGAACTGGACACCCGTCGACACGGCACTTGATCTCTTGCGCGACCGGTTGCAACCGGTTGTGTCGACGACCCGTGTTGCTCTGCCTGACGCATTCGGCAGGGTTTTGGCCAAGGACGTATTCGCAACTCGGTCCAACCCGCCTCAACCCAATACGGCCGTTGACGGATACGGCTTTTCCGGCGGCGTGCCTGACGGAGAGCATGTGATGCCCTTGATCGATGGGCGCGCGGCGGCGGGCGTCCCGTTCGATAACGCGGTGCCAAAGGGCTTTGCATTGCGTGTCCTTACAGGGGCCGCATTGCCCGAAGGCGTGGAGACGGTGATTCTGGAAGAAGATGTGACGGCGCGGGACGGGCATATCGCCTTTCGCGGTCCATTAAAGCAGGGTGCGAATACGCGCCGCGCGGGAGAAGATATTGCTGCCGGCGACTTGGCGCTGCCCGCTGGGCGCAATCTGACTTCGGCGGATCTGGCACTTTTGTCAGCGGTTGGTGTATCCGCTGTACCGGTTTATAGCCGACTGCGCGTAGCGGTTCTGTCGACCGGAGATGAGTTGGTCGAGCCCGGCGAGACTGCGGGGCCGGGTCAGATTTTCGATGCCAATCGCCCCATGTTGCTGTCTCTGATCGACCGGATGGGCCTTGACGCGGTTGATCTGGGTCGTGTCGTTGACGATCCCGACGCGTTGCACAGACGCCTGAATCAGGCGTCAGAGCGGGCGGACGTTATTCTGACAAGCGGGGGGGCTTCGGCAGGGGATGAGGATCACGTCTCGGCCCTTTTGCGTCGGGAAGGAGCGATGCAGGAATGGCGCATTGCGTTAAAGCCCGGGCGACCGCTGGCTTTAGGGATGTGGAACGGCACCCCAGTTTTCGGCTTGCCGGGAAACCCGGTCGCAGCGATGGTTTGCACATTGGTCTTTGCGCGGCCAGCGCTTGGTCTTTTGGCCGGAACGGGGTGGCAATCGCCACAAGGATTCGACCTGCCAGCCGCGTTTGAAAAGCGAAAAAAGCCCGGTCGCCGCGAGTATTTGCGCGCGCGGGTACGCGATGGGCGGGTCGAGGTATTCCGATCCGAAGGGTCAGGTCGAATCAGTGGCCTCAGCTGGGCCGAAGGACTGGTCGAAATCGAAGACGGCGAACGCCACATTCTTCCGGGCGATCCGGTACGGTTCATCCCGTATGGCAGTTTCGGACTTTGAATACCCTAGTCGAACGTACCCGCCACGCGACCCAACAGCATGAATGCGCGGGCCGTCCGTGTTTCACCCATCGCGGTCAGATCCGCGTCGCTGGCATCCGGCTCAAAATCGGCAATCATGTGATCGAATCGGCGCAGGAAGTGATGCGCCGCGTCGCGGAAAATCGGGTCCTGTTTCATCCGTGCGGCCGTCAGGGCCAATGACGAACGATCCCGGATACCCCCCAACGCCGCAACCGCGCGTCCTCGGGCCCCCTGCGCAAACTGACGCCAAACTTCGGGCCGGGCCATGTCGGGGCGAAGATCGTCCATGTAAATCCCTTCCTGGCTGAGAAGGGTCAGAACATCCTGTGATGCCTGAACCAGCTTCGAGGCTTTGCGATCCTTCAGCGCCAGACGCAACGCATCAAAACCGCGCGCGTCGTCCTGAGTTTCAGGGAAGTTGAGCGCCCGAATGAAAACGTCCCGTGTTAGTGGCGGCGCGATCGCCTCGGCAGGCGTGCCCAGCGCAAGGGTCGTCTGATCATCCGATGTATTCTGCGGCGCATTGGTGCGAACAGGTTCATTGCGGGCCGTGGAAAAGGTGGCGACGGCGCTTTCCGTCTTTTTCGCGCTTTGGGCGATTTCGTCCAGCTTTCTTCCGACTGCCGGCTCGTAAGTGCTGGCGGCGCGCTGCTGTTGCGTGACATAGGCGTGTCGAATGGCGTCAATTGCCGTTTGCAGACGTTCGCTTTCTTCGCGCATGATCCGACTTGCCCGCATTGCCGTCGCGGCGACCCAGATCATCGCAACCGGCAAAAAGACAGCCAAAAGGGTGACGATGAAACCGCCACCGTCCTGGGAACCGGGCAGAACCAGAAACACCACCGAAATCACGAGCCAAATCGCGCTGAGCGCGAGGGCCGCAATCTCGATGCCGGTCACAGCAGGTTGCGCCGGGCGATCATAGATCCCCAGCTGCGTTGGTCTTTCGGTGTCTTGATCTGAATTTTGCCCCGACATGGCAAATGCTCCGGTCAGGCGTATTCGATGCTCAGAATCTCGTAAGACCGCACGCCGCCCGGGGTGCGAACCTCGACGCTGTCGCCTTCGTCCTTGCCGATCAGGGCGCGCGCGATCGGGGATTTGATGTTCAGAAGCCCGTTCTCGATATTGGCCTCATATTCCCCAACGATCTGCCAGGTTTTCTCTTCGTCGGTATCTTCGTCCACCAGCGTGACCTTGGCACCGAACTTGACGGCACCCGTCAGCTTGGCAGGGTCGATCACGTCGGCCAGAGAAAGGATGCTCTCAAGCTCTTTGATGCGCCCTTCGATGAACCCCTGTTTTTCGCGGGCGGAGTGGTACTCGGCGTTTTCCTTCAAATCGCCCAGTTCCCGGGCCGAGGCGATCGCCGCGATAATCGCCGGACGCTCGACGGATTTGAGGTTCTTGAGTTCCGCCTCGAGCGCGGAAAAGCCCGCGGGCGTCATTGGAATCTTTTCCATGGTCTCTTCGTCCACGCATAAAGTGTTACGCCCCGTCGCATGTAAACAGCGCCGGGGCGAGTGATGGGTCGTCAGATACCTGACCTAAATGCAGCGTGAAATGCAAGAGGCGTCAGCGGTTCCAATGTTCAATTCGCGGCTTAACGCCGCTCGGTCGGGGCCGGATGCCGCCTATGGCGGTGATCCGCGTGCTGGCCCTTTCGCCAGCGGCGCGGAGGGGTGCAAAGCCACAACATCTCAATCATATTGAACCACTTCGAACTCGATGCCGTTATCGTCATCGAAGTAAAACCGTTTGCCGGGTTCATAGTCTGCGTGATTGTGGGGTTCGAACCCGGCTTCGCGCACCTTGGCCTCGGTCGCGTCGATGTCTTCGACCAGAACGCCCACATGGTTGAGGCCGCCAACAATGTCATAGCTGCTTTCGCCCGCTGGCTTTGGATCGCTTGGGGCATAAAGCGCAAGATATGTATGCTGACTGCCGACATGCACCGTATAACCGCCTGCGATCGCCGGACCTTCCCAGCGCGTTTTCCAGCCAAAGACTTTCTGCATCCAGGCGGCCGAGGCCTTTGGGTCACGTACGGTGAAATTGGTGTGTTCAAGCGTCGCCATCATGGGGTCTCCTTTGCGAATTGAGGCTTGTCACGACTCACCGTAATTTCTAAACCTAACTTTAGGTCAAGGAATTTTTCTGGAGGTGATATGGCAATTTCCGAAGGGTTGGCCATCGGCGCATTGGCCCGACGCACCGGGCTGGCGGATTCCGCCATCCGGTACTACGAAGCCCAAGGTTTGATTACACCGTGGAGAAACGCTGGCGGGCAACGACGCTATCAACGGGCCGACATCCGACGGCTGAGCTTTGTTATGATCGCCCAGCAATTTGGCCTGACATTGCCCGAGATACGCGAGGTCCTGTCCGGCCTTCCCGGCAATCGCACGCCGACGCCGAAGGATTGGACGGACATCAGCAAGGGACTGCGCGCGCGGCTTGATCAGCGAATCGATACTCTTACCCGATTGCGCGACAATCTGGATGGGTGCATCGGCTGCGGTTGCCTGAGCCTGCCCAAATGTGCGCTTTACAACCCCGATGACCGGGCCAAATCCCATGGTAGCGGTCCCAGATACCTGATGGGTGATGCACCAGACGCTTGAAGTGTCGAATACCGCCGTTGTTACGCCGTGTTTCGATTGACCAAAGTCTTTTCGAGCATGTAATCAGCCGGGAAACATTATTGCGCCGACCGCAAAAGAAAAGCGCCAATTCGGAAAGTTAGCTAGGGAGCCCGCGATGGCCGAGATTGAACGCGAAGCGATGGAATATGACGTGGTGATCGTGGGCGCAGGCCCCGCGGGCCTGTCAGCGGCCATCCGTCTTAAACAGCTGGATGCCGACCTGAACGTTGTCGTTCTGGAAAAGGGCTCGGAAGTGGGGGCGCATATCCTGTCAGGCGCGGTTCTTGATCCATGCGGTTTGGACGCGCTGATCCCTGATTGGAAAGAAAAGGGTGCGCCGCTGACCGTCCCGGTCAAGGACGACAACTTTTATATGTTGGGCGAGGCCGGTCAGATCCGCATCCCGAACGCGCCAATGCCGCCGCTGATGAACAACCACGGAAATTATATTGTCTCGATGGGCAATGTGTGCCGCTGGATGGCGGAACAGGCCGAGGAATTGGGCGTTGAAATCTTCCCCGGCATGGCCTGTTCCGAGCTGGTGTATGGCGACAATGGTGAGGTCAAAGGCGTTGTCGCCGGCGTCTTTGGTCTGGAGCCCGATGGTTCCATCGGTCCGAATACTGAGCCGGGCATGGAACTGCACGGCAAATATGTCTTCCTGTCCGAAGGCGTGCGCGGATCGCTGTCCAAGGAAGTGATCGCGAAATACGACCTGTCTGCGGGCAAAGAGCCGCAGAAATACGGCGTCGGCATGAAAGAGATCTGGGAGATTGATCCGGCCAAGCACAAGGAGGGCTCGGTCACGCATACGATGGGCTGGCCATTGGGCAGCAACGCAGGCGGCGGATCGTTCATCTATCACCTTGATAACAATCAGGTCTATGTCGGTTTCGTGGTCCACCTGAACTACAAGAACCCCTACCTGTATCCGTACATGGAATTCCAGCGCTTCAAGCATCACCCGATGGTGGCCGACCTGCTGAAAGGCGGCAAGCGCGTTGCGTATGGCGCGCGCGCGATCACCGAGGGCGGGTATCAGTCGATGCCCAAGCTGGTGGCGCCGGGCGTGGCGCTGCTGGGCTGTTCGGCGGGCATGGTCAACGTGCCGCGCATCAAGGGCAACCATAACGCGATGTTGTCCGGGAAAGCCGCCGCAGAGGCCGCGTTTGAGGCCATCAAGGCTGAGCGTTCGGGTGACGAACTGACCGCGTATGAGACAGAGGTAAGAGACGGCGCAATTGGCAGCGACCTCAAGAAAGTGCGCAACGTCAAACCCATGTGGTCAAAGTGGGGCCTGACCGCCAGCTTGGCGCTGGGCGGGTTGGACATGTGGACCAACACGCTGGGCTTTTCGCTGTTCGGGACATTGGGTCACGGCAAAAACGACGCCGAGGCGACAGAAGATGCCAGCAAGCACAAGCCGATCGATTATCCCAAACCCGACGGCGTGCTGTCGTTTGACCGCCTGACCAACGTGTCCTTCGCGATGACCAATCACGAGGAAAGCCAGCCCTGCCACCTGAAACTTGGCGATCCCGACATTCCGGTGAAGGTCAACCTGCCCAAATTCGATGAACCGGCCCAACGCTATTGCCCTGCGGGCGTCTACGAGATGGTTCAGGATGATGACGGACCGCGATTCGTGATCAACTTTCAGAACTGCGTTCACTGCAAGACATGTGACATCAAGGATCCCAGCCAGAACATAACGTGGACTACGCCTCAGGGTGGGGATGGGCCGAATTATCCCAACATGTAAGCAAAAAGACGGGCAGTGGCGGGGTCGTGAAGGCTCTGCCATTGCCTCTTTACGGGCAAAGCCCTAGCTTATTGCCAGTTAACGACAACAAGGCAGTATTTTGGTGTTTTCCCAGGTTCGTCGCGCGGCGGTTGCCGCGCTTCTCACGTCGTCGGTTGCATGGCCGGTATCTGCGGATACAGGCTCGGGCTCTTATCTGGCCGGGCGTCAGGCGATTTACCAAAGCGACTATGTCGCTGCCGAGCGCTATTACAGCCAGGCGCTGAGGTTCGATCCGCAAAACACAAAACTGCTGGAGAGTGTGCTACTGGCGCGCATCGCGTTGGGTGATATCGAAGGCGCGTTGCCGGTTGCCGAAATCACGGATGCGGGTGAAGGCCCTAACCAACCTGGGCGTATGGTGATCTATGCTAACCTTATCGCGCAGGAGAAGCTGGACGAGCTTTTGGCGCGTGACCCGGAAACACAGGGCGTCGGACCTTTGGTAGACGGGCTGGTGATTGCCTGGGCTCATATGGGGAATGGCGCTGTTACACAGGCTATGGAGCAGTTCGATTCCGTTGCCACGCAAGAAGGTCTAAGCGAATTCGCGCTTTATCACAAAGCAATGGCATTGGCGTCGATTGGTGATTTCGAAGGCGCCGAAGAGGTGATGGGCGCGGAAAACGCTGCCGTTTCCCGAATATCTCGCCGGGCTGCATTGGCGCGGGCTGAAATCCTGTCGCAACTGGATCGGAACGAAGACGCATTGCTGTTTCTCGATGATGTTTTCGCGGCCGGGAATGATCCTTTCATCGAAAATTACACCGCGCGTTTGACGGCAGGGGAAACATTGCCCTTCACGCATGTTCGCACCCCGCGCGATGGCATGGCCGAGGTCTTCTATTCAGTCGGTGCCGCGTTGAATTCGGATGCTGCGGATGACTATGTCCTGCTGTATTCGCGCGTCGCCAGTTTCTTGCGCGAAGACCACATCGACGCCGCGCTGCTGACCGCGGAGCTTCTTGAAGAATTGCGACAATACGATCTGGCGGTAGAGGCCTATCGGTCGGTGCCGCCGGACAGTTTTGATTATCATGCGGCGGAACTTGGCCGGGCCGAAGTCCTGCGCCAGTCCGGAAAAACCGATGCTGCGATTGAGGTACTGCAGAACCTCGCGTTGCAACAGCCTGGCCTGCCGGGTGTTCATGTTGCTCTGGCCGACCTTCTTCGCCAACAGGAAGACTATGCAGCCGCCGTTTCGTCTTATGACACCGCCATCGGCCTGACCGACGCTGGCGTCGGAGCCAGCTGGTTCCTTCACTATGCGCGCGGAATCTCACATGAACGGCTCAAGAATTGGGACAAGGCCGAGGCGGACTTTCGCAAGGCGCTTGAGTTGAACCCCGACCAACCGCAGGTCCTGAATTACCTTGGCTATTCGCTTGTAGAGCGGCGCGAAAAATTGGACGAGGCGCTGGACATGATCGAGCGCGCCGTCGCCGCACGCCCCGATAGCGGCTACATCGTCGACAGCCTGGGCTGGGTCCTGTTCCGCCTTGGCCGGTATGACGAGGCCGTTGATCACATGGAACGGGCGGTTGAACTGATGCCGGTGGATCCGGTGGTCAACGACCATCTGGGCGACGTGTACTGGGCGGTGGGCCGTGCCCGAGAGGCGGAATTCCAGTGGAAACGCGCCTTGTCCTTCATCGATCCGGAAGACACCGATGGCGAGGCTGACCCGGACCGCATTCGTCGCAAGATCGAAGTTGGTCTGGACGCGGTGTTGAACGAAGAAGGTGCGGAACCCCTCAAGGTGGCCAATGACGGTTAAGGCCTTTGCGCCTGCCAAAATAAACCTTACCCTGCATGTGACTGGCCAGCGTTCTGACGGCTATCATCTGCTGGATTCTCTTGTCGTTTTTGCCGATGTTGGGGACAGCGTGACACTCACGCCCGGGCCTGAATTATCGATGGACGTTGTGGGTGAGCTTGCGGCGGGCGTACCGGCGGATCATCGCAACCTGGTTTGGAAAGCCGCCAAAGCCGTCGGCTGGACAGGTCACATTGAACTGGAAAAGGCCCTTCCCCACGGAGGAGGGGTTGGTGGTGGCTCCGCGGATGCAGCCGCCGCACTTACCGCATTGTCCGCGCAGGGTGTGCCCATCCCGCAAGACGTCCCGCTTTCGCTTGGCGCGGATGTTCCGGTCTGTATTTCGGCCAAGTCGACCAGAATGCAGGGGATCGGGGACGCACTGACCCCCGTTCCCTTGCCGCACCTCCCGGTGGTTCTGGTCAACCCGGGCGTATCCGTGCCGACGCAATCGGTTTTTGCGGCCCTGTCAGCACGGGACAACACCCCAATGCCAGATGTCATTCCCGATCTCGCTACGCCTCAGGTGTGCGCCCAGTGGCTGCGCAATCAGCGCAACGACTTGGAAAACCCGGCATTGCAGTGCGCTCCGGAAATTGCCGGTGTCTTGGACGAGCTTGAACAGACGAGCAGTGCTTTGCTGGCCCGAATGTCAGGGTCTGGCTCAACCTGTTTTGCGTTGTACCCGACGATGAAAGACGCGCATCTGGCAGCTTATGACATCGGCGCTGCACATCCCGATTGGTGGTGCCGCGCCACCCGGCTCAATTGAGGCGTGAGACGACATAGTCGGCCAGATCTCGAAGCAACGACCGGATTTCATGATCCGGCACCTTGTCCAGCGTCGATTTCGCCTTTGCGGCCCACTCAAACGCGTCATCGCGTGTTGCCTGAAGCGTTCGGTACTTGTTCATCAAGGACAACGCATGATCCAGATCGCCGTCTTCCTGACGACCCTTCCCGATCGTACGCTCCCAGAATGCGTGTTCTTCGGGGGTCGCCTGCGCGATGGCCTTTATGACCGGCAGAGTGAGTTTGCGTTCGCGGAAATCGTCACCGACGTTTTTGCCCGTGGTCTTGCTGTCGCCCTGATAATCCAGCAGGTCATCGGCAATCTGGAACGCAACCCCTAGCGCATCACCGTATTCAAACAGCGCCCGGACCAAAGGTTCTGGTGCGCCTGCAATGACCGCGCCCACCTCGGTTGCGGCTGAAAACAAGGCCGCTGTTTTTCCGCGCACCACCTGAAGGTAGATGCCCTCGTCTGTTCCCAGATCGGTCGCTGCCGTCATTTGCAGCACTTCGCCCTCGGCAATCGTGGCCGATGCGTTGGCGAGGATATCGAGAACACGCAATGACCCGGTCTCGACCATCAACTGAAAACTGCGGGAAAACAGGTAGTCACCAACAAGAACGCTGGATTTGTTGTCCCAAAGCAGGTTTGCCGTTGGACGCCCGCGCCTTTGGGCGCTTTCGTCGACCACATCGTCGTGCAACAGCGTGGCGGTGTGAATGAATTCGACCGTCGCAGCCAACCTGACGTCGTGATCGCCCTGATAATCAAACAAACGCGCCGTTGCCAACGTGAGCATCGGACGCAGGCGTTTGCCGCCGGCTTCGACAAGGTGCGCCGTTACCTCGGGGATTCGCGGTGCATGGTCGGATGCCATGCGCGTCTGGATAAGCGTATTGACGGCCTCCATCTCGGTGGCGAGAATTTCTGCCAGCCGTTCGTGAGGCTTTGAGATTGCGCTGACTGTCATCACACTCCTGACACAAGGCTCGACTTCCGCCTCACCTTGCCCTTACATCCATCCCCATGAAAGAACTATTGCGCAGTACCGATCCGACAATCCTGGCCTTTGCATCCGCCCTTCTTGAGGGCGAGGATATAGACTGCTTTCAGATGGACGTAAATATGAGCATCCTCGAAGGCGGCATAGGAATCTTCCCGCGTCGTCTGATGGTGCGTGCCGACGATCTAACCCGCGCGGAACGCGTGATGCGGGACAATGAAATTCCGCTGGGGCGATGACGCGTTTTCCTGACAGTGATCTGACCTGTAATGATTTTCTGGGTGGCCGCGTACGTCTGTGGCAACCGCGGGCAGGCTATCGCGCTGGCGTAGACCCTGTGCTGCTGGCCGCGTCAGTTCAGGCGCGGGGACAGCAATCCGTGTTGGAGCTTGGTTGCGGCGCAGGGGCAGCGATCCTGTGCCTTATGGCCAGGGTACCCGGGTTACAGGCCGCCGGGGTCGAGTTGCAGATGGAATACGCAGAACTGGCGCGCAGAAACGCTGCAGAGAATGGGGAAACACTGACTGTGGTCGAGGCCAACCTGACAGATCTGCCCGCCGACCTAAAACAACAGCAATTCGATCACGTTCTTGCCAACCCGCCTTATTATCTGGCCGGTGCCCACAGCCCTGCAATGGATCAGGGGCGCAGGCTTGCCCTGGGTGAGCAGACAGATTTGGTTGATTGGGTCGATGTCGCCGCCCGACGGTTGGCACCGCGCGGCTATTTTCACATGATCCAAAAAGCTGACCGTTTGCCTGACCTTTTGGCAGCCTGTTCCGGCCGCCTCGGGTCCGTCGAAGTTCTGCCATTGGCCCCGCGTGCGAACCGTCCGGCAGAATTGGTGATTCTGCGTGCGCGAAAGGGCGGTCGTGCGGCCTTTCGTCTTTTGGCACCTGTCGTTTTGCATCAAGGTTCGCGGCACGAACACGACGGAGACAGCTATACCGCCGAGGTTTCGCAGGTGCTGCGTGATGGTGCCCCGCTTGGTGGTTTTTCCACCAGCTAGGCAAAGACTGGCCGAGTTTGTCGGATTTGTAACAGATTCTGTGCGTCTGCGGCGTGACAGGGTGGAAACGATGTGGTCAAATTCCTACGTGACATATCACAACACACAAGGAGGATCGCCATGAGCGTGAGCGCACATCTGACGGAACTGAAGAAGAAACACGAAAGTCTCGGTCTCCAAGTGGAAGAAGCCCAACGCTCGCCAGGTATCGACGATCTCCATATCGCCCAACTCAAGAAACAAAAGCTAAAGCTCAAGGAAGAGATTGAGCGACTTTCAAACTAAGACCGAAGGCTGGCGCGCGCCGCAATCGCGGCCCCGCCGGTCACAAGCAAGGCCGCGATCGCAAGACCCCAGGATGGAGCAGCGATCCCGGCCACAACCAGCGCCAGTGTAGACAGCAGAGGGGCCGCGTAACTGGCAGTGCCCAAAATCTGGATGTCACCGCGTTTCACCCCGATGTCCCAGACATAAAAGGCCAGTCCGACAGGCCCTAACCCAAGGGCCAGGACGGAAGTCCAGCCTAGTACGCTGTTGGGTAAGACCGTTTCCTCAACCGCAAAGTGCAACACCCAGGACGCGATGGCAGTCAGAATGCAAAACACCGCAACCGAACTGGTCGGGACATCCCCCAGCCGTCGGGACAAAACGGAATAGCCCGACCAGGTTAACGCACAAAGCAGCGCCAGACCGTAACCCGGCAGATGCTGGGCCTGAAATCCGGCGCTGCCGCCGCCGCCGATGATGACGGCAGCGCCTGCAAAACCCAAGCACGCACCCAAAAGATGGCCAAGGCGCAAGGTTTCACCCGGCAGCAAGCCGGAAAACAGCACGATCAGCAAAGGCCAGAGATAGGCGATCAGTCCCGCTTCGGCGGCGGGTGCCATTCGCAGCGCGGAAAAATACAGGGCGTGGTAGCCAAATAAGCCGATCGCGCCAAACAGGTACGTCATCCACGAGACCTGGCGGAGGTGTCGCAATCCCCCCGTCGCGAAGACCCAGATCAGGCCCAGCGAACCGCCGATGGAAAAGCAGATCGCGTTCAAAAGCAAGGGCGGTGTCGGAACCGATCCAACCGTGAACAGCGCGAGAAGCGACCAAAGCAATACCGCGACAAACCCAATTGCCGTCGCGCCCATTTTTGTCATCGGGAATCAAACCTCTTCGACCGGAATAATTTCGAATTCATCCGAGATATGCGCGGTCTTTTCAATCTCTGTCAGAAACCAATCTCTGAAGGCTGCGATCTGCGGTCGCGTCTCGGCGCCACGCAGGCACAGGAACCGAAACCGGGCTTGGGATTCAATTGCAACCTTGAAGCGGGCAACCAAACGACCCTCGGTCAGGTCTTTGATGATCATTGCCCGACGGCCCAACACCGCTCCGACACCTGCAACTGCCGCATCAATCGCATGATCGGCGTTGGAAAAATGTGCCCCATGCGAGGGCGTAAAGTCCACTCCGACCGCCCGGAACCAAGTGGGCCAATCACTGGGCGGTTGCAGATAAGCAATCGAGTCGTCGAATATCAGCGGCGCATCCCGCAGACTGTCCGGGGTTGGGAACTGTTCAGCAAGCTCGGGCGTCATAACCGGAGTCAGCCATTCCTTGCGCACCGGTATGGAATACAAGCCATCGTCGTCGCCGTAACCGAACCGGATGGCCACATCGACGTCGTCCCGTTCAAGGTCCATGTTGCGCAGCGTGGCAGAGAACTTCAGGTCGATCTCCGGATGCGCACGTGCGAACTCGTAAAGCCGCGGTGCCAGCCATTTTGCCGTCAGTGCGGGGCCTGCGGTGACAGTCAGGCTTGTGTCGTTGCCCTGTCTGCGCGCCGCCTGCCAGGCGGCCTGCAGGGCGGCAAACCCTTCGGCCGCACCGGGAGCCAAAGCCCGCCCTGCTTCGGTCAGTTCCACCGCTCGGTTGAGGCGGCGGAACAGCGGGCGGCCCAGATGCTCCTCCAGTGATTTTATCTGAAAGGACAATGCGGCGGGTGTCACGTGCAACTCTTCGGCCGCTTTGGCAAACGACATGTGCCGGGCGGCGGCATCAAACGCCCGAAGCGCCGTTAAAGGGGGGAGGTAATCACTCATTTACGCACAAGTTTTTCTTAACTGAAATCCGCAGAAAGCTCGTTTGTCTGATAGTTTGATAGGTCACATACTGAATGAAAGTCAAACAAAGCTGAACTGAAAGGATGACTGCCATGATCGAAATGACGACCAACCCCGCAGCGGTACGTGCCTTTCGCCGCGCCCATGCCGAACGCAGCCGGGTAATCGTGCGGTTGTTTAGCAGGCTGTTCGGTTCCCGCTGAGCGCAGCGCGCGCGTTCTTACGGGATAAGAAACGGGCTGGTCGAAACAGACCAGCCCGTCCATTCTTTGTAAGCGACACGATCAGACGAAGAACTGCGCCCCGTTGGCCGAAATGGTCGACCCATTGATGAACTGAGAGTCGTCGGAGGCCAGGAACGCAACGCAGCGCGCGATTTCTTCCGGCTCGCCCAGACGGCCCGCAGGGATTTGACCAATGATGGATTCCCGCACTTTTTCCGGCACCGCCATGACCATCTCGGTCGCGATATAACCCGGGCAGATTGCGTTGGCCGTGATGCCGGCGCGTGCGCCTTCCTGCGCAAGCGATTTAACGATGCCCAAATCGCCAGCTTTTGTTGCGGCATAATTCACTTGTGCAAACTGGCCTTTCTGACCGTTGATCGAACTGATGACGATGACACGGCCAAACTTACGTTCGCGCATGCCGGACCAGACCGGGTGGACGGTGTTGAACACGCCAGTGAGGTTCGTATCGATCACCTGATGCCATTGTTCGGGCGTCATCTTGTGAAACGGCGCGTCGCGGGTGATACCGGCGTTCGCGACCACGATGTCAATTGGCCCTACTTCGGCTTCGACCTTTTCGATGCCGGCTTTGGATTCGTCGTAATCGGCAACGTTCCACTTGTATGTGGCGATGCCGGTTTCCTCGGTGAACTTTGCCGCCGCTTCGTCGTTTCCGGCGTAGGTGGCGGCAACGTTGTACCCTTCGGCCTTAAGCGCCTTTGAAATTGCTGCGCCAATCCCGCGAGAACCGCCGGTGACGAGTGCTGTACGTGCCATTCTGGACTCCTCCAATTTTAATCATCTTGGTAATGCTGTTACTATTTCATGACTCTGGGCGCAATATTGTTGCGCCCAGAAAGATTCGCGTCGCCAATTTCCACGATACGTGTGCTTTTAAGGCAATGTAAGTCCACGATCTTTTCCCAATGCGCGGCAATAGTCTATCCAGTCCTTGTTCTCGTTCAACAGAAGTGGTCGACCAAAGCGCCCGTCCCACTTTTCGAGCAGCCGTGTCTACTCGGACTGAACGTATTTGTATGGGTCGGGCACGTTTTCCTGTGTGGCCTGCGAACGGGCCTCCACAACGAATAACGCCGCACTGGCAAGTGCGGCGTCGATCGTTGTCTGGTCTTTGTTTCGGCGTGTGCCGAGCTCGGCAAGTTCAGTAAAGATGACGCTGCACTCCGTCAGGCTCGTTGAAATCGGCTGACGGTTCTGTGCGTGTGCGGCTCCTGCAAGTCCAATCGCAAGAGCCGCTGCAAGATTGAGCCGAGCGGACACGCTCGGGGTCAGTCGCGTTCGACGCAGAGGGCAACGCCCATGCCGCCGCCGATGCACAAGGTCGCAAGACCTTTCTTTGCATCACGGCGCTTCATCTCGAACAACAGTGTGTTCAATACACGGCAGCCGGATGCGCCGATCGGGTGTCCGATCGCAATTGCGCCACCGTTGACGTTCACGATCGAAGGATCCCAACCCATGTCCTTGTTCACAGCGCAGGCCTGCGCGGCAAATGCTTCGTTGGCTTCGACCAGATCCAGATCGTCAACCGACCAACCCGCTTTTTCCAACGCCTTGCGCGATGCGTAAATCGGGCCAACGCCCATGATCGACGGGTCCAGACCTGCAGTCGCGTAGGATGCGATCCGGGCCAAAGGCTCAATCCCGCGCTTTTCGGCGTTTTCTGCCGACATCAGCAGGGTGGCAGCCGCGCCGTCATTCAAGCCTGATGCATTGGCTGCCGTAACCGAACCTTCCTTGGTAAAGGCTGGGCGCAGCTTGGCCATGGCTTCCATCGTGGCCCCGTGGCGGATGTATTCGTCCTTGTCCATCACGATGTCGCCCTTGCGGGTCTTGATGGTGAAGGGCACGATTTCATCTTCGAATTTGCCGGCCTTTTGCGCTTCTTCGGCTTTGTTCTGCGACGCAACGGCGAACTCGTCCTGCATATCGCGGCTGATCTGCCATTTTTCGGCGACGTTTTCGGCGGTCTGACCCATGTGATACCCGTTGAAGGCATCCCACAGTCCATCGCGGATCATGGTGTCGATGTACTTCATGTCACCCATTTTGTGACCGGCGCGCAGGGCGGCGGCATGGGGGGACAGGGTCATGTTCTCTTGTCCACCGGCCGCGACAATCTCGGCATCACCCAGCTGGATATGTTGTGCGCCCAGAGCAACCGCCCGAAGACCCGAACCACAAACCTGATTGATGCCCCACGCCGCGCTTTCCTGCGGCAGACCGGCATTGATATGCGCCTGACGCGCAGGGTTCTGGCCTTGGGCAGCGGTCAGGACCTGGCCCATGATGGTTTCGCTTACCTCGCCTTTGTCGACCCCGGCGCGATCTACGACCGCTTCAAGAACGGCGGCACCCAGATCATGTGCGGGGGTGTTCGCAAAAGAACCACTGAAACTGCCGACACCGGTGCGCGCAGCGGATGCGATTACTACGTTCGTCATATAGTCAATCCTTTACCGTCATGGACCAGCCGGGGCTCGGGTGGCTCAAATGCACCCTCGGCGTTTGTGGAACAAAAGCGCCAACGATCCCTGCTGTTGTGTGCCCCGGAATACCCCAAGGCTGCACGTGCAGCAATGGACAGCTTGTCTCAGCGTCAAGTTTGGCAAAGTGTCGCGCCCGCTGGTTCTGGTTAACTTGCGGTTTTGACGTCGTTTTCCCCAACCCAGGGCGGCGTGACCGAAGGCGCGCCGAACAGGAAGCCTTGCAGACAGTCCACACCGTTGGCGACCAGAAACTCGGCATCTTCCTTGGTTTCGACCGATTCGGCGGTAACGAGGATCTCGAACTCACGCGCGACGGCAATCAGAGCCCGAATAAGCGCCTGATTGTCCGAGTTTTGACTGATACCGCGCACGAATTGCCCGTCGATCTTTGCGGCGTCAAAAAGAAACTCTCTGAAATGTCGAAAACTGAAATTGCTGGCTCCGAAATCGTCCAGCGCGAAGGCAATCCCGCGAGCCTGCTGTCGGTCCATGAAATCCGTGACAAGTTCCGGAACCTGCATCGCGGAACTTTCCGAGATTTCGAGAATCAACCTTTCGCCCAAAGTGCTGTCTTTTTTCAGGAACCGATCCAGAACGCGGGACCATCGGGCGTAGCCGATGGATCGGGCGGACATGTTGATGGACAGACGAATATCGGGATTCTGGCGCAGGGTGCGCAAGCCTTTTTCAAGCGCGATGCAATCCAAATCCCGCCCGATCGGGCTGCTTTCCACCTGTGGCATGAACTCACGCGCCGGAATGACGCGGCCCGTTTCGTCCAGAACGCGAATGAAACCTTCGTAGAACGCCACGTGATAAGGTGGCCGCGCTTGCATTACGGGCTGAAATGCCAGTTTGCATTGTTTGTGTTTGACGGCCTCGGCCGCCATTTGCACCACCGAGCGATCCCGCGCTGTGACCGCCGCGTTCAGCGGGCTGTCCGATCCTTCGGGCAGGTCATTTATTTGTTTGTCCCGCATGGAACACCGTTTGCTGTGCCTGTTCCAGCACAGTGTCGGGTCAAACAAGTGAATCCGCGGTTAAAGCCGCCCAAGAAATATCGGGTGTCCAGCCGTGCTGAGATCAGCGTGTCGATTGCCACGCGCGTGTGACCGAAGCCGCGGCTCCGAACAGCGCCCCAAGCAAACCGATCAACATCAGGGAAAACCCAAATGCCAGAAGGGCGGCGGGCACCTCGGGGTTCAGTGCAGTCAGCATTGTGAGAATAAGACCGGACAGGCCGGCTGCGGTGAAAAGTGTCGTCAGGCGTGTCATATCAATGCGATACTCTTAAATCGAAACATCGCTCTGATATGGCGCTTGGGCCGTGATATTCAATGCCTTGCAGTCGCGCGTCTACAGTTTTCGGATCCTTTCTGCCCGCGTATTGGGCGGAACTGTGCCGAATTGCTCGAATCCGGGCGTTCCGCGATCTTCGGGATGACGAACAAGGTGTTTGGCCTTGATTTGAACAGAGTTGTCCCGGCTTCCGTCATGGCTGTATCCGGGCGGAGCGAAGCAATATGCCAAGCGTTCACGCCAGGTCAGGCCTGGCTGTGTCGCGTCGCGCCAGATTGCCACCCATTCGTGAAAGGCAACACGCAGCGGATTGAATGTGCCGATATTGTGCACCAGCCCATAGTCAACGCGATCCTCGTCCTGCTCGGGCACAAATGTGCCGAACAGCTTGTCCCAGATGATGAAAACGCCCGCATAGTTGCAATCCAGATAGCGGGCGTTGCGCCCATGATGGGCGCGGTGGTGGCTGGGGGTGTTCATCACGGCTTCGAACCAGCGGGGCATTTTGCCGATGGCCTCGGTGTGAATCCAGAACTGATAGATCAGGTTCAGGCCGCCGACAAACAGCACCATTGCGGGATGAAAACCCAGCAGGATCAGGGGCGCGCGTACAACCATCATGAAGGTGAATGTATAGGTCCAAGTCTGCCGCAACGCTGTCGTCAGGTTATAGTGCTGCGAGCTGTGGTGATTGACGTGACTGGCCCAGACCCAGCGGATGCGATGACCAAACCGATGCACCCAATAGTAGCGGAAGTCATCGAGGACAAAGCACAAGATAATGACCGGGATCGAAGTGCCCAGATTCAGTGGCGTGATCTGCCAAAGCCACATGAAGAACGCATAGGCAATAAAGCCCAGCAGAAAGCCCGAGGCGATATTGCCCGCGCCCATGATCAGCGACGTGACGGCATCCCTTGTTTCGTAACGCCCGCCGCGTCCTTTGACTGCAATCCAAAGAAACTCAGCCAGAATCGCGGCGATAAAGAAAGGCACGGCCCATTGCACCGCATCAGGGAAACTCACGTTGTCAGTCATTCGGGATCCATCAGGTGTTGCCAGTGTCGACGTTCGGTTTCGTCCAGTCGGATAATAGCGCGTGGTGTTCCGAACTCGTGGAACTGAACCTCGAACCCAACCGGATGCTCGATCCAGTCGAAATCCAGCAAGTGCCGGGCCACGGTATCGGCGCCAAGAGACCAAAGAAGCCCGGCGCCAACGCCGGTTCTGACCAAAGCTGAATGACCGTCATTCGCAAGTGTAACGTCGATGATTTCGTCATCCGGAAAATGCCGGATCCATTCGCTGCGGGCCTCGTCGGGCGTCATCCGACGCCTTCGGGATCTGCCAGTGAGATGCAGCAAAAGGGTGATCCCGGCAAGGCCGCCGACAACCAGAACCAAGAGTATTTCAAGCGGCATCCCACCCTCCTGCTTTCAACCTGCAAAGGAGGATTGCACCTGTCAAAGGTGGCGTGGCGTCAGTTGCGCTCTAGCCGATCAAGGATTTCATGCTGCACGACCCGCTGCACAAAAGGACCCAACCCTTCGGGCCCCGAACTGCGATCCTTCAGGTGAATGCAAATATCCGGTCGGCGTGCGGCGATGATCCCCACCATTTCGCCCCGAACAGTATCATCGAGTCCCGCGCCCATGATTGCGCAAGCGATACGGGGTTCGGCATCCAGCTGTCGCCGAACCTCATCCTGATCGTGTGCGCCCAGCCATTGAATTGGCATATGGTCAAGCTGTTGTGCGACGTCGCCGATCACATTGGGCAGTTTCCCGATCAGCAGAACCACCGGCTTCATTGTATGTGTCCCCTCTGGTTAGCGCTAAAAAACGGCCCGATGAAGGCCGGTTCAAGACTACCACAAATCCGGTTGAGCCGCCCGTACTGTTAGCTTTCGGCCCCAACCAAGGTCGAGATGATCGCTTTCGCGCTGTCCGAATTCCACTCGGCATCACCAATCAGCCGCGCGATTTCCTGACCTTCGGGGTTGAGGATAACGGTGATTGGCAAGGCCAGCACGCCAAATTCGCGGGCGGCAACCTGCTTGGGGTCTTGGTGGCGCGGCAAATTCTCGATGCCGTTTTCGTCGAAGAATTTCTTGATTCCCGCCGGCGAGTTGCGCCCGGTTGCCAGCGTCAGAACCTGGAATTTGTCGCCACCGAATTCTTCCTGAAGCTCGGCAATCTGCGGCATTTCCTTCCGGCACGGCGCGCACCATGTCGCCCAGAAGTTTATCAGAACGAATTTTCCAGCATAATCTTCCAGCGTGCCGACCCCGCCATCATCTTCCAGCTGGAACTCGATCGTCTTGGCAGGTTTCGGCTCTTTATGCAGGATCAGGCGTTTCAGCGTTCCGTCACGCAGCGGCTCGAGGGTCTCGACATCCGCCGCGATTGCGGCGTTTGCACCCAGCGCAAGGGCCATATAAAGGGGGATCAGACGAAATAGGCGCATATCAACTCCGGGTTCTCTTACATGACCGATCAATCCTCGAACCAGATGTGGGGCGGCCGCTTTGCCGCCGGTCCAGACGCGATCATGGAGGCAATCAATGCCTCGATCGGGTTCGATCAGCGGATGGCAGCCCAGGACATCGCAGGCTCGCGCGCCCATGCCGCCATGCTGGCCGCCACAGGCGTGATAACTGATAGTGATGCCGAAGCCATTCGGGAAGGGCTGCTCACCGTTTTGTCAGAAATTCAGAGCGGTGCGTTTCAGTTCTCGACCGCGCTGGAAGACATCCACATGAATGTCGAGGCACGGCTGAAAGAAGTGATCGGAGAGCCCGCAGGCCGTTTGCACACCGGCCGCAGCCGGAACGATCAGGTGGCGACCGATTTCAAACTCTGGGTTCGTGATCAGTTGGACGCGGCCGAAACCGGCTTGCTGGCCCTGATCCGCGCGCTTTTGGCGCAGGCCGAGGTTGGGGCCGATTGGGTGATGCCCGGTTTCACGCATCTGCAAACCGCGCAGCCGGTGACATGGGGCCATCACATGATGGCCTATGTCGAGATGTTTGGCCGCGACCTGAGCCGCGTGCGCGACGCCCGCACCCGGATGAACGAGTCCCCCTTGGGTGCAGCTGCGCTGGCAGGCACATCCTTCCCCATCGACCGGGAAATGACAGCCAAGGCGCTGGGTTTTGATCGCCCCGCCGCCAACTCTTTGGATGCCGTCAGCGACCGCGACTTCGCGTTGGAGTTCCTGTCGACCGCCTCAATCTGCGCTGTCCACCTGTCGCGCTTTGCTGAAGAGCTGGTGATCTGGTCCTCGGCCCAGTTCCGCTTTGTCACGCTGTCGGATCGCTTCTCGACCGGCTCCTCGATCATGCCGCAAAAGAAAAACCCCGACGCGGCGGAACTGATCCGCGCCAAGGTGGGCCGCGTCTATGGCGCCAACACCGCGCTGATGATGGTGATGAAGGGCCTGCCGCTAGCTTATTCAAAGGACATGCAGGAAGACAAGGAACAGGTCTTTGACGCCGCTGACAACTGGATGCTGGCGCTGGCCGCGATGGAGGGGATGGTCAAAGACATGACCGCCAATCGCGAAAGCCTTGCCGCCGCCGCAGGCTCGGGCTTTTCGACCGCAACCGACCTTGCCGACTGGCTTGTGCGGGTGCTGGGGCTGCCGTTCCGCGATGCGCATCACGTCACCGGCACGCTGGTGGCCATAGCCGAGGGCAATGGGTGTGACCTGCCCGATCTGAGCCTTGAGGACATGCAATCGGTCCACGCGGATATCACCGATGACGTCTATTCTGTTCTTACGGTCGAAAATTCGGTAAACTCCCGTCAGTCTTACGGAGGCACCGCACCGGATCAGGTGCGGACCCAGATCAAGCGATGGAAGGCGCTGGTGTGATGCGGATACGACGCGTGGTGCTGTTGATGGCGGTTGGTGCAGCCTTGGCCGGCTGCGGTGCGGATGGCGAGCCCATTCAACCGACAATGAGCGCCAATGTTGGCGTCGGCACCAGCGGCACCTACGGCGGCGTCGGGGTCGGCCTGCGCCGTGGCGGATTAGGCGTCTATCTGGGGCTGTAAACTGAGTTGTCCGCGCGGTGTTTCTTTGACGGGTGTTTGATGAAAAGGGCTGGCCTCATTCTATGCCTCGCCGCGCTTGCGGCTTGTGAGCCAAGTCGTCCGTCGCAACCCACGTCAACGTCCGAACCCAGCGGCTCTGGTATTTCCGTTTCAGGATATGCGCGGGCCGGAGTTTCGACCACTTTCTGAATGCCTGCACGTTTCCAGCGGAATCATTTGATCCACAGGGCGTTTTTGGTCTAAGCGCGCAGGCATGGATCATTTTCTCTACCGCGACGGCGCGCTTTTCGCCGAGGATGTCCCGATCTCCGAAATCGCTGCCGCGGTCGGAACCCCGTTCTATGTCTATTCGACTGCCACCCTGCTGCGGCATTTCAAGCTGTTTGATGATGCGTTGGAGGGCACGGATCACCTCGTCTGTTACGCGATGAAAGCCGCCAGCAATCAGGCGATCCTGAAGACTCTGGCCCAGGCTGGCGCGGGGATGGACGTGGTTTCGGGCGGGGAATACCTGCGGGCGAAGGCCGCAGGTGTGCCCGGAGACAAGATCGTGTTCTCGGGGGTCGGCAAGACGGCAGAGGAGATTCGCACCGCGCTGACCGGCGGCATTCGTCAATTCAACGTCGAATCCGAGCCTGAGATGCAGGTGATCAGCGCCGTTGCACAGGAATTGGGCGTTATCGCGCCGATCACCGTTCGGGTGAACCCGGATGTGGATGCCAAGACCCACGCCAAGATCGCCACGGGCAAGTCCGAAAACAAGTTCGGCATTCCGATCTCTCGCGCCTCCGAGGTTTATGCGCTTGCTGCCAGCCTGCCGGGGCTCGAGGTGATCGGGATCGATGTGCATATCGGCTCGCAACTGACCGAGCTGGACCCGTTTGAACTGGCCTACAATAAGGTCGCCGAACTGACCGAGCGTTTACGGGCCGAGGGTCATACGATCCGCCGTCTCGATCTGGGCGGTGGATTGGGCATTCCCTATACCCGGTCCAACGACGCGCCGCCCTTGCCTGTCGAATATGGCGCGATGATCAAGAAAACACTGGGTCATCTGGGGTGTGAGATCGAGATCGAGCCCGGTCGCCTGATCGCGGGCAACGCGGGCCTGATGGTGTCGAAGGTCATCTATGTCAAATCCGGCGAAGGCCGCGATTTCCTCATCCTCGACGGCGCGATGAACGACCTGATCCGCCCCGCGATGTACGAGGCGCATCATGACATCGTGGCGGTTGAAGAACCCGCCGCGGGGGTGGAACAACAACCTTATGATATCGTTGGGCCGGTCTGTGAATCCGGCGATACATTTGCCAAGCAGCGCAACATGCCGCCGCTGAAATCCGGCGATCTGATCGCCTTTCGCAGCGCAGGCGCTTATGGCGCGGTCATGTCCAGCGAATACAATACACGGCCTTTGATTCCCGAAGTCCTGGTGCACGGGGATCAATTTGCTGTAATTCGTGAACGCCCGAGCTTTGACGAAATCATAAACCGCGATACCATACCAGAGTGGCTTTGATGCGATAATCGCTCAGGCCCGTTCCGGAGGCCTGAATTGACCTACAAACCGAACCTGCCTATTCCGCGACTTTCCGTATGGTTGACCCACGCGGGAATGCTGGCCGAGCAGGTATTACGTGCGTTCTGGCCTTTTTTTTCAATTTTGATGGTTGTTCTGGCGTCCCTGATGCTGGGTCTGCAGGATCTGGTCAGTGTCGAAACCGTCTGGATTGTCGGTGCGGTCGCCTTGCTTTTGACATTGGGCGCAGTGGTTTTCGGCGCGCGCCGTTTCCACATGCCGACCCGGGCCGAGGCTTTGGTGCGATTGGACGAAACCTTGCTGGGGCGTCCGATCCAGGCGTTGATGGACGATCAGGCGATTGGAGCGTTGGATGCCGACTCGGTGGCGTTGTGGCGGGCCCATCAATCGCGCATGGCGCAGCGGGCATCGCAGGCAAAACCGGCACGGCCCGATCTACGGCTGGCATCGCGGGACCCGTACGCGTTGCGATATGCGGCTATGCTGGCATTGGTTGTTGCCGCTTTGTTCGGCTCGTTCTGGCGGATCGGGTCGGTTGCAGAGATGACACCGGGCGCCGCGGTCGCGGGTCAGGGACCGACTTGGGAGGGTTGGGTCGAGCCGCCACGATATACCGGTCTGCCAACGCTGTACCTGGCCGATCAAGAGGACCCGACGCTGTCCGTTCCGCAGGGAAGTCGCGTAACGCTTCGGTTTTATGGCGAGGTTGGAGCGCATACGTTGACCGAGACCACATCGGCCGCCGGAACGGAAACGGCAGGCGAGCCCGAGCAGGATTTTGTGGCAGAGCGCTCTGGTCAGGTGCGCATCGAGGGTCCCGCGGGACGTGAGTGGTCCATTGATGTTATCGAAGACACAGCGCCGCAGATAACTGTTGCCGGTCGCGCAACATCCGAGGCCGGCGGCCAGATGAAACTGCCGTTCACGGCTAGCGACGACTACGGCGTTGTTTCCGGTTCTGCTGTTATTGAACTCGATCTGGCCGAGGTGGAACGGCGCTATGGTCTTGCCGTTGATCCCGAGCCACGCGAAGAGATCGAAGTTCAGTTACCGATGCCGATAACCGGAGATCGGTCAGAATTTACCGAAGACCTGATCGAAGATTTCTCGCAGCACCCATGGGCACATTTGCCCGTTACGATCACCCTGAGCGTCGTGGATGACGCAGACCAGCTGTCCACGTCGGAGCCGTTTCAAACGGCCCTGCCGGCGCGTCGTTTTTTTGACCCGCTTGCCGCGGCCGTGATTGAGCAGCGTCGAGATCTGTTGTGGGCGAAGGCGAATGCTGCACGGGTCGCACAGATGTTGCGGGCGGTGTCGCACCGGCCCGAGGATTTGTTCCGTTCGGACACCGCTTATCTGCGTTTGCGGGTGCTCCTGCGAAGGTTGGAGACTTTTACACAGTATGATCTGAAACCGAAGCAGCAGGAAGAAATTGCGCAAGCGCTTTGGGATCTGGCTGTGCTGATCGAAGATGGCACATTGGCCGACGCGTTGGAGCGTATGCGACGGGCGCAGGAACGCCTGACCGAAGCGATGCAGAACGGCGCAAGCGATGAAGAGATCGCCGAGTTGATGCAAGAGCTTCGCGAAGCAACGCAGGACTATCTGCGCCAGCTACAGCGCCTTGCACAGGAAAACGGGCAAGACGGCGACGGGCAACAAGGCCCGAACGGCGAGTCAATGCAGATGACCCAGAACGATCTGCAACAGATGATGGATCGCATTCAGGAACTGATGGAACAGGGCCGCATGGCCGAGGCGCAGCAGGCGTTGGAAGAGTTTCAGCAGATGATGGAGAACATGCGCGTCACCCAAAGCCAGGGTCAGGGTGGCCAATCCGAAGGCCAGCAGGCCATGGAGGGTCTGGCCGAAACGCTGCGTGAACAACAAGGCCTCAGCGATCAGGCGTTCCGCGACCTACAGGAACAGTTCAACCCCGGCGCTCAGGCGGGTGAAAGCCAGGGCAACGAAGGCCGCTCGGGCGGGCAGGGTCGCGGGCAAAGTCACGAAGGGCAGGGCGGTCAAGGACAGGGCCAGGATCCGGCAGGCGAAGGCCAGCAGGGTCAAGGATCACTCGCGGATCGTCAGCAGGCCCTGCGGGATGAGCTTGGTCGGCAACAACAGGGTCTTCCCGGTGCAGGCACACCGGAAGGCGACGCCGCACGCGATGCGCTGGATCGCGCGGGTCGCGCGATGGATGAAGCCGAAGACGCATTGCGCGGCGATGATCTGGCAGAAGCCATCGACCGGCAGTCCGAGGCGATGGAGGCGCTGCGTGAAGGCATGCGTTCGCTGGGCGAAGCTATGGCGCAAAACCAACAGAACCAACCGGGGCAGGGTGCGCAGGACGGCGACATGCAAGCCAACAGCCGCGATCCATTGGGACGCAACCCGGGCGCAGCGGGGTCGATCTCGACCGAAGACAACTTGTTGCAGGGCGAAGACGTTTACCGGCGCGCGCGCGAATTGCTGGATGAAATTCGTCGGCGGACTGGAGAGTCAGACCGTCCGCAGATCGAACTTGAGTATCTCAAAAGACTGTTGGAGCGGTTCTGATCCGACAGGCGCAAACCCTAGTTTTGCGCCGCGCCACCTGTTTGGGCCTCAAGCCACAGGCGGGCTTGATCAACAAATGACACGTAGGACTTCAACACCGGGTCAGCTTGCGGCACAGCCTCGCTGATTTGCGTGGCATTGCTGTATACCAAAAGCAGCACAACACCGATAATCAGGATCAACGCAAATCCCCGCAAGAAGCCGCCCGATTTCCGCGGTGCTTCAGCAGTTTCATCGGCGCTGTCATCGCTCTTTAAGCCGGTATTGATGGTTTCGACATCTGGCAGAGCGTCTTTTTGTCCGGCATCGGATGCCGTTGCGGTCGCTGCCGGGCGTTTCGGCTCGACCTTTTTCTCGGGCGGTTGATCCAGCGCAAGATCAGGTTGGCTTTCCAGACTGGTGGTGCCTTCCTGAGCGCGCAATTCGGCCTCGCGCGCGGCTTCCTCCTGAAGGATGCTTGCAACGGCGGGATCCACATTCCCGGTATCTGCCTCGGCCTTTTCCGGTTCCTTGGTATCCTCGACCGGCTCGTTTGGCGTCTCGGCGGGCTGTTCGGGTTCGTCGGTCGGCGGGGGTGTATCATCGTCTGTCTTGACAGGCTCGGCCTGATCCGTCTGCGGCTCGGGGTGCTTTGGCTGGAACCAGGTATGTTCACAATTCGAGCATTGGACATCCCGTCCACTTTCGGGAATGACGTCGTCCGGCACTTCGTACTGAGCGCTGCATTTCGGACATGTGAGTCGCATACTGCCTCCTGGCCTGACTGCTGGCCTGATATGTTTTCTTGGGATGATATTCCGTTAAGCCCCAACAGCAAAGCGTGTTTTCAGCCTCACGGGCCAAGTGTCGCCAATTGGCCCCTTCGCAGGCATTGAAACTATCGCCACGCTCGGGCAAGACAGGCTGTATAACAAAGGGGACAGGCGTGATCGAGCTGGAAAGTGTCAGCTACAGCTATGGCGGCGGCGAACTGCTGAGCGATGTGTCGCTCCAACTGCAGTCGGGGTCGTTTCACTTTTTGACCGGACCTTCGGGAGCGGGAAAAACAACGTTTCTGAAACTTTGCTACGGTGCGTTGTTGCCGACCTCTGGGCGGCTCAGCGCATTTGACGAAGACATTTCAAGCCTCGACCGCGATCAGATGGCCGTGCTGCGCCGTCGGATCGGTATGGTCCATCAGGACTGTCGATTTCTGGATCACATGACGCTGGCCGAGAACGTGGCGCTGCCGCTCATGGTGTCAGGACGCGTGGCCGGGGCGGAACAGGACAATCTGACCGAGCTTTTGAACTGGGTCGGATTGGGCGCACGCCTGGGTGCGTATCCGCCAGAACTGTCGGGTGGGGAACGGCAGCGCGCCGCTTTGGCACGGGCGGTGATCCTGTCACCGGATATCGTTCTGGCGGACGAACCTACCGGCAATGTAGATTGGGAGATGTCGCAACGCTTGCTGCGCCTGCTGATCGAGTTGAACCGGATGGGCAAGACCGTTCTGATTGCAACGCATGACCTTAGCCTGATCCGCGCAGCCAAAAGCCAAGTACAGGCGCGCGTGCTTCGGATTTCCCAGCGCAGGTTGCAACTGGCGGGAGCGGATTTATGAGCGGCGATGATTTCCGCAACCTGCTGCGCCGGGATCGCCGTGCCGACCGGGTTGTTCCACCCACAGGTTTCACGGCCCATCTGACCCTGTTTGTGTCGGGGGCGATGGCATTTCTGGCCGTCTTTGCGCTTGCACTGTCGCTTGCGTCCGGGCGGTTGGCGGATCGTTGGGCTTCGGAACTGGCCGGGGCCGCGACGTTGCGGATTAATGCCCCGGCGGATCAACTTGCTGCACAGACCGAAGCGGCGTTGACCGTTTTGCAGCAGACACCCGGTGTCGCGTCTGCCCGCGCGCTGACAACCGAAGAGCAGGCGGCCTTGTTGTCCCCTTGGTTTGGGCCCGATCTGCCGCTGGATACGCTGCCGATCCCGCAATTGATTGAAATAACTGAAGGCGAGCCCGGGCTGGATGCCGCCGGCTTGCGCCTGCGTTTGGGTGCCGAGGTGCCGGGCGCCGTTCTGGACGACCATTCGCGCTGGCGCGAACCACTCGTGACAGCGGCGAACTCGCTCAGGCGTCTTGGCTGGATATCCATCATTTTGATCGGTGGAGCAACGGCGGCGATGATAACACTTGCAGCAAACGCCTCGCTGGCGGCAAATGCCCAGATCATCGAGGTTCTGCGGCAGGTTGGGGCCAAAGACCGTTTTATCGCGGGCGCTTTCGTTCGGCGTTTTACCTTCCGCGCGCTTTTTGGTGCGGCAGTCGGTACCCTGCTGGGCATGAGCGGCGTTCTATTGCTGCCGGAGGCGTCAGAAGAGGGCGGTTTTCTGACCGGTCTTGGGTTTGAGGGCATCGGATGGCTGTTGCCTGTCTTCATCCCTCTGCTGGGGGCTTGCGTTGCGTTTGTTGCCACGTGGTCTGCCGCACGGCGCAAGTTGAAGGAGCTTTCTTAATGTCCAAGGCGGTTCAATGGCTGCGCTCTTTGATCTTCATGGTAACGATCTATGCCTGGATGCTGTTTCTGGGCATCGTCTTCGCCCCATACGCGTTGTTCTCGAAACGCGGTGCGTTGCGGGCATGCAAGACCTATGCCCGCAGCACCATTTGGTTGGCAAGCTGGATGGTAGGTATCCGGTGCGAGGTGCGCGGCGCAGTTCCGACTGACGAGGTTGTCGTCGGCGCAAAGCACCAGTCGTTTCTGGACATCATCATGATTTTCGACGCCGTTCCGCATGGAAAATTCATCATGAAGCGCGAATTGTTGTGGACGCCGATCATCGGCCTTTATGCGCGCAGATTGGGCTGCATTCCAGTCAATCGCGGCAAAAAGGGTGCTGCGGTCGCCAAAATGGTCAAGGATGTGGCCAAAGAGTTCAGCGAACCCGGGCAACTGGTTATTTACCCGCAGGGCACCCGCGTCGCGCCGGGCGTTCAAAGGCCATATAAAGTCGGTACTGCGGTCCTTTATGAAGGACTCGGCTTTCCCTGTATTCCTGCGGCGACGAATGCTGGCGTATTTTGGCCAAGATCCGGCATATTGCGTAAACCCGGCTTGGCGATCGTCGATTTTCTGGATCCGATCGAGCCCGGTGTTTCACGCACGGACTTTTTGGCCCGGTTGGAAAACGTGATCGAGACGCGCTCGGACACACTGATGCGAGAAGTGGGGTTTGATCCGGATGGAGTTCATTGAAGATATCGAAACGCTCGAGGCGCTTTATGGAACGCCGGGCGCACCGTCCATTCGTAAAGTCGCTCGGCGGCTGACTCCGCTTTATCGCAAATGGATTATGACCTCGCGACTGTGCGTTCTCAGCACCGTTGGACCCGAGGGCGTTGATGGTAGCCCGCGGGGCGATGACGGCCCTGTCGTGCTGGAACTGGACGAACGGACATTGGCGCTTCCTGATTGGCGGGGAAACAACCGTCTGGATTCACTTCGCAATATTGTCCGCGATCCGCGTGTATCGCTGATGTTCATGGTGCCGGGCTCAAACAATGTTGTGCGGGTGAATGGTACTGTGCGATTGACAACGGACGAAGACCTGCGCGCTCGGTTCGAAAAACATGGCAAGCAGCCAGCAACCGTGGCGGTTATTGAGATCGCAGAAATTTACACGCAATGCGCCCGCGCCTTGATCCGCGCGAAGACATGGACCAGTGGTGATGAAAGTGGGGCGTTGCCCAGCGTTGGACAGATACTTGCCGAGGTATCTGAAGGCGAAGAAGGCGGCGCGCAATATGACCGAGAGTGGGCCCCGCGCGCCGCGAAAACAATGTGGTAGGTTGCAGCAGTAGCGCCATTAAGCTGCCGCTGCCCCGATCCTGGCGACCTTTTCAATCCAGCGATCCACGCTGCCGGGTTTTGGATAACTTGCCCCTGCGAAGTACGTAAAGCGTGTGGGTTTGAACCCGACGAACCCGAGGATTTGGTCCCTGACCTGCCGGATCATTGCCCGTCTGTAGACCAGACGCATAAACCAGCCGGGCGTGTCCGAGGTCAGTATGACCCGCGCGGTTCGTCCCGTCAGCATTGGCGCGGGAAATCCGATTTTGGTTGTGTTGCGCGTGTCGAACGTACGTCCGGGTATGAACATGCGGTCGATCAGCCCCTTCAGCTTGGCGGGCAGACCTCCCCACCACATCGGTGTCGTCAGAACCAGATGCTCGCTCCATTCAACGTCTTGCAGAACCTGCTCAAGCACCGGCTCCAGCGGTTTGAAGTCTTGGTAATTGCCCTGACCAAAATCGTGGTCAAAGTTCAAATCGCTCAGATGCACTATTCGCACATCGTGACCTTGGTTGCGGGCGGCCTCTGCATATGTCTGCGCAAAGGTGCGTGACAGGCTGGCTTCTGCGGGGTGTCCGTCCAGGACAAGGATCTTTTTGGGTTGCATGAGAATCTCCATAATTGACCACGGTCAGTTTATAGAATCAAAAAATGACCACGGTCAATATAAAATTTGACCACGGTCAAAAATCGTGCGAGAAGACACCATGCAAAAGGCAATCCAGAAACGAAAGCTCAAGACCCGCGCCCGGCTTTTTGCCGCGGCCGAGGATGTCATTGAACGCAACGGCTATGAGGCGTTGCGCGTCGAAGAGGTTGTTCAGGCGGCAGGTGTCGCCAAAGGCACTTTCTTTGCCCATTTTCGCGACAAAGACGCGTTGATGGAGATTCTGATCGGTCAGAAGCTGGTCGATTGCTTTGACTCGGTCGAGCAAGGACCGACCCCAACCACGGTGCCAGACATCATCAACGCGCTGGCCCCCATTCACGCGTTCATGACGTCCGAGCGCTATGTTTTTGATCTGATCCTGCGATACTCAGGCGCGACCGCAATCGCCGAGATCGGGCCGATTGCGATGTGTTTTGAACGCTATGTGAGGATGGTCGCGAAATGGCTTGAGCACGCTCAGGTGCGGCGCGACGTGTCGCCAGACTTGCTTGCAGATGGGGTCCAAGCCTTTGCGATTCAGTCGATGTCTCTGACGTATTGTGCTTTGCACACGTCCCAAAGTTTCCAGAACCGGCTGGAAATCTATCTAAAGGCATGGCTGACCCCGACAGGCTGAATGCTGCCGGGGCCTGAACCTTAGCTGTGGATCGGGCCGTCGCCGCAGGCAAGCGCTGCTTCGCGCACGGCTTCGGAATAGGTTGGGTGTGCGTGGCAGGTCAGGGCCAGGTCTTCGGCTGAGGCACCAAATTCCATTGCAACGCAGACCTCGTGGATCAGGTCACCCGCCGCAGGGCCAATGATATGGGCCCCCAGAATCCGGTCGGTTTCCTTGTCGGCCAGGATTTTCACGAACCCGTCCGCCGCGAAATTCGCCTTGGCGCGCCCGTTCCCCATGAACATGAACTTGCCGACCTTATACGCGCGGCCCTGTTCTTTCAGCGTCGCCTCGGTCTCGCCCACGTTGGCAACCTCGGGCCATGTGTAAATCACACCCGGAATGACGCCGTAGTTCACATGCCCATGTTTACCCGCGACCTGTTCAGCAGCGGCCATGCCTTCATCCTCGGCCTTGTGGGCCAGCATCGGGCCTTCGGTCACGTCGCCGATTGCATAGATGCCGGGTACGTTGGTCTGCCAGTCGGCGCCCACCTTGATTTGGCCGCGCGGTGTCATCTCGACCCCCAGCGCCTCCAACCCCAGACCGTCGGAATAGGGCTTGCGCCCAGTGGCGACCAGCACGGTGTCGGCGTCGATGACGTGTTCGCTGTCATCCTTGAGCAGCTTATAGGTGACCTTGGCCTTGGTCTTTGTCGCCTCGGTCTTTTGCACCGCCGCGCCCATGATGAAGGTCAGCCCCTGCTTCTTCAGGATACGCTGAAAGGTCTTCTGCACCTCGGGGTCCATGCCCGGCGTGATCTCTTTGAGATACTCGATCACCGTGACGTCTGCGCCCAAACGGCTGTAGACCGAGCCAAGCTCCAGCCCGATCACACCCGCACCGATCACCACCATCTTCTTCGGAATCTTGCCAAGCTCCAACGCGCCGGTCGAGGTCACGACAACTTTCTCGTCAATATCCACACCCGGCAGCGAAGACGGTTCAGACCCCGAAGCGATGATGATGTTCTTTGCGGTATGGACCTCATCCCCAACTTTGACCTGACCGGGGGCAGGGATTGAACCCCAGCCTTTCAGCCAGTCGATCTTGTTCTTCTTGAACAGAAACTCGATGCCCTTGGTGTTGCTGTCGATGGTTTCCTGCTTGTAGGTCAGCATCTGTTTCCAATCGACCGACGGGCTTTTGCCCTTCAGGCCCATCTTGGCAAAGTTATGTTCAGCCTCATGCAGTTGATGGCTGGCATGCAGCAGCGCCTTGGACGGAATGCACCCCACGTTCAGGCAGGTCCCGCCCAGCGTCTCGCGCCCTTCCACACAGGCCGTTTTCAGACCTAGCTGAGCGCAACGGATGGCGCAGACATAGCCGCCGGGGCCAGATCCGATTACGATGACGTCATAGTTAGCCATTTTATTCTCCCAAACCCCGCGGAGTTCATTTCTTCAGGCAGCGCCCCGCTGGCCGCAGGGCGCACAGTCTAAGTTCAAACAGGCTCAAGCACTTTGACTTGAATATGCGCCACGCCACCCCGTTCGTGGTGCATGGCCAATTCTTCCGAGTCAAAGAACTCTCGCGCCCGTCCCAGGTCGGCGATTTCGAACATCGCTACCGCATGGTCTTTCTGATCGGGGTCTTTCCAGATGTGAAGGTCGTGGATACCCGCGGCCTCTCGCATCGGTTTGTCCTCTCGAAAGACTTTCAGCCAGACATCGAAATCGGCCACATCGGCCTGCCAAAGTACATGCGTTGCCATGATTACAGGTCCATCAACAGGCGGCGCGGGTCTTCCAGCGCCTCTTTCACGCGGACAAGGAAGGTCACCGCGCCTTTGCCGTCAACAATACGGTGATCATAGGACAGCGCCAGATACATCATCGGGCGGATCTTGATCTCGCCATTGATGACCATGGGGCGGTCCTGGATCTTGTGCATACCCAGAATACCCGATTGCGGGGGGTTCAGGATCGGCGAGGACATCAGTGAGCCATAGACACCACCGTTCGAGATGGTGAAGGTGCCACCCTGCATTTCGGCCATCGACAACTTGCCGTCGCGGGCGCGTTTGCCTTTCTCGGCGATGGCTTTCTCGATCGCCGCAAAGGACATCGAGTCCGCGTCGCGGATCACCGGCACCACAAGGCCCTGAGGCGTACCAGCGGCAACACCCATATGCACGAAGTTCTTGTAGACGATGTCATTGCCATCGATCTCGGCATTCACTTCGGGCACTTCCTTCAGCGCGTGACAGCACGCCTTGGTGAAGAAGGACATAAAGCCCAGACGCACCCCGTGCTTCTTCTCGAACTGGTCTTTGTACTGGCTGCGCAGGGCCATCACCTCGGTCATGTCCACCTCGTTATAGGTGGTCAGGATCGCGGCGGTGTTCTGCGCATCTTTCAGGCGCTTGGCGATGGTCTGGCGCAGGCGGGTCATGCGCACCCGTTCCTCGCGTGAGGCGTCTTCGGCCGCAACAGGCGCGCGCGGTGCTTGCGCTGCGGGGGCCGGTGCAGCCGCCACCGGGGCCGGGGCCGAGGCTGTCGCAACCGCCTTGGCCACGTCTTCCTTCATGATCCGGCCATCGCGCCCGGTTCCTGTGACCTGATCGGCAGACAACCCGGCCTCGGCCATTGCTTTTTCGGCCGATGGCGCATTGGCGATGTCTTTACCGCCAACATCGCTGCCGCCCGTCGCAGGAGCCGCGGCCGGAGCAGGAGCGGGTGCAGCACCTGCCGCCGCTCCCGAGATCACCGCCAGCTTGGCGCTGGCATCAACGGTGCTGCCCTCGGGCGCAACAATCTCGGCCAGAACACCCGCTGCCGGGGCGGGAACCTCGACCGAGACCTTGTCGGTCTCCAGTTCGCACAGCATCTCATCCTGCGCGACGCTTTCGCCAACCTGTTTGAACCATGTCGAAACAGTCGCCTCGGTCACGGATTCACCCAGCGTCGGCACCATCACGTCCACGCTGCCGCCCGACGCTGCCGGGGTCGCTGCCGCAGGGGCCGGCGCCGCCGCTGCCGGAGCAGGTGCCGCACCTTCACCAGCCGTGATCGTGGCCAGAAGCGCATCGACGCCAACGGTTTCACCTTCGGCTGCAACGATCTCACCCATCACGCCGGCTGCGGGCGAGGGCACTTCGACTGTGACCTTGTCGGTCTCAAGCTCACACAACATTTCATCAACGGCCACGGCGTCGCCAGGTTTCTTGAACCATGTCGCAACGGTGGCTTCGGTGACAGACTCGCCCAGCGTGGGAACACGAACTTCAATCGTCATCGTTTACTTTCCTTCAATGGTCAGCGCTTCGTTCACCAGCGCTTCTTGTTGGGCTTTGTGTTGGCTCGCCAGGCCCGTTGCGGGCGAGGCAGATGTGGCGCGACCGACATAGCGCGGTCGGGTGTTCTTGGCCTTGATGCGGGTGAGAACCCATTCGATATTGGGTTCGATGAAGGTCCACGCCCCCTGGTTCTTGGGTTCTTCCTGGCACCAGACCATCTCGGCCCCCTTAAAGCGCTCAAGTTCATTGATCAGCGAATGTGCCGGGAACGGATAGAATTGCTCGATCCGCATCAGGTAAACATCGTCGATGCCGCGCGCATCGCGTTCTTCAAGCAGGTCAAAATAAACCTTGCCCGAACACATCACGACCCGTTTGATTTTGTCATCCTTGACCAATTTGGTCTCGGAATTTCCGTGCTGCGCATCGTCCCACAGAACCCGGTGAAAGCTGGACCCGGTGGTGAATTCTTCAGCCTTGCTGACCGCCAGCTTATGACGCAGCAGCGATTTGGGTGTCACCAGGATCAGTGGTTTGCGGAAGGTCCTGTGCAATTGACGTCTTAGGATGTGGAAATAGTTCGCAGGCGTGGTGCAGTTGGCAACGATCCAGTTGTCTTGCCCGCACATCTGCAGGAACCTTTCCAGTCGCGCTGATGAGTGTTCGGGGCCTTGCCCTTCAAATCCATGCGGCAGCAAGCAGACCAAACCGGACATACGCAGCCACTTGCTTTCGCCTGAACTGATGAACTGGTCGAACATGATTTGAGCACCGTTGGCAAAGTCGCCGAACTGAGCCTCCCACAGGGTCAGCGCGTTGGGTTCTGCCAGCGAATACCCGTATTCAAAACCCAGCACCGCATATTCGCTGAGCATCGAGTCGATTACCTCGTAATGCGACTGCCCTTCGCGAACATTGTTCAGGGGATAGTACCGTTCCTCGCTTTCCTGATGCACAAATCCGGAATGGCGCTGGCTGAACGTCCCGCGCGTTGCATCCTGTCCGGACAGGCGCACCGGATAGCCTTCGGTCAGCAGCGACCCAAAGGCCAGAGCTTCGCCCGTGGCCCAGTCGAACCCGGCGCCGGTCTCGAACATCTTCTTCTTGTGGTCCAAAAGGCGCGCCACGGTTTTGTGCACCGCGATATCATCTGGTGCATGGGTGAGTGCGACGCCGATCTCGGCCAGTGTCTCGGGCTTGATCGCAGTTTGACCGCGCACATATTCGTCCTTGTTTTTGTCCAGGTGAGACCAGCGCCCATCCAACCAGTCCGCTTTGTTCGGCTTGTAGTCCTTGCCGGCCTCGAACTCGTCATTCAGATGCGCTTGGAATGCGGCCTTCATATCCTCGATCTCGCCTTCGGGGATCAGACCATCCTTGACCAGACGCTCGGTGTACAAAGACAGCGTCGTTTTATGCGTCTTGATCTTCTTGTACATGATCGGGTTGGTGAACATGGGCTCGTCGCCCTCGTTGTGACCAAACCTGCGGTAGCAGAAGATGTCGATGACGACGTCCTTGTGGAACTTCTGGCGGAATTCGGTTGCCACCTTCGCCGCATGCACCACCGCCTCGGGGTCGTCGCCGTTCACGTGGAAGATCGGTGCCTCGACCATCAGCGCGATATCCGTGGGATAGGGGCTGGAGCGTGAGAAGTGTGGGGCCGTCGTAAAGCCGATCTGGTTGTTGACGACGATATGCATGGTGCCGCCGGTCTTGTGCCCGCGCAGACCGGACAGGCCAAAGCCTTCGGCCACAACACCCTGACCGGCAAAGGCCGCATCGCCATGCAGCAGAATGCCCATCACCTTTGTGCGGTCGGTGTCTTTCAGTTGATCCTGCTTGGCGCGGACCTTGCCCAGAACCACCGGGTTCACGGCCTCCAGGTGGCTTGGGTTGGCGGTCAGCGACAGGTGCACGCTATTGCCGTCAAATTCGCGGTCGCTGGATGCGCCCAGGTGATACTTCACGTCGCCCGAGCCGTCGACATCTTCGGGCTTGAAGCTGCCGCCCTGAAACTCGTTGAAAATCGCGCGGTAGGGTTTGCGCATCACGTTCGCCAGGATGTTCAGACGGCCCCGATGCGGCATCCCGATGACGATATCCTGAACCCCAAGCGCGCCACCGCGTTTGATGATCTGCTCCATTGCAGGGATCAGGCTCTCGCCGCCATCCAGACCAAAGCGCTTGGTTCCCATGTATTTGACATGCAGGAATTTCTCGAAGCCCTCGGCCTCGACCATCTTGTTCAGGATCGCCTTGCGGCCCTCTTTGGTAAAGGCGATTTCCTTGCCATAGCCCTCGATCCGTTCCTTGAGCCATGCCGCCTGTTCCGGATCGGAAATGTGCATGTACTGCAGGGCAAATGTGCCGCAATAGGTCCGCTTCACGATTTCGACGATCTGGCGCATACTGGCCATCTGCAGGCCCAATACGTTGTCGATAAAGATCGGGCGATCCATGTCGGCATCCGTGAACCCATAAGTTTTAGGGTCCAACTCGGGATGTGTGCTGGCCGCGCGCATGCCCAGCGGGTCCAGATCGGCGGCCAGATGGCCCCGGATCCGGTAGGCCCGGATCAGCATCAGTGCCCGCAGACTGTCCAGCACGGCGCGCTTGATCTGATCCTCGCTGACTGTAACGCCTTTGGCTTCGGCCTTGTCTTTGATCTTGTTGCCTGCCGCCTTGGCGTCAATCTCGGCCCATTCGCCGGTAAGCGCACCGGTCAGATCGTCCGCAGGCATCGGAGGCCAGTCGCTGCGCGCCCATGAGGGGCCCTCGGCCTCTTTCTGCACATCCGGCGTGGCATCGCCCATCTGCCTGAAAAACTCGACCCAGGCCGCATCCACTGCGCCGGGGTCTCGGGTGTATTGGGCGTAAAGCTGTTCCAGATATTCCGCATTGTGCCCCTGCATAAAGCTTGAGGCATGAAAGGCAGAGTTGGGCGTATGTTCGGTCATTGGGCTACCTCATATGGGTTGGGACCGTATTGGTTGGTGCCGGGTTCGCTGGGTCGGGTCAGCCACCACAGAACCAGGAGGGGCGACACAAAAAGGATCAGCAGTGTCGGAATGACGATCAGCAGGGTGGCGCGGGTGAAGAGAATATCCAGATTGCCGCCGTGCTGGAAACTGGAGGCAAGGCCGATGCCAAAGATCAACACCGCGAAGGCCCCGAGGATCAGCAGGATCGGCAGCAAAGCATAAAGCCCGCTGCGCCCGGTATCATGCATCCGCCGCCATGCAACGGCGAGGTGCGGGAAAAAGACGATCAGGCCGACGATGCTCTGCACCGGCTGCGAGGACGTGGCCGCGACAGATTTCGACGTCTCGGTTTCAGTCACGGCGACCTGAGTGAAAAACTGCGCGTCGATGACCCCGGCAATGATGTTCCAGATCACGATGAACAGGAAAAAGAACCAGTATTCGGGCCGCGAGGCGCGCCCTGAGAAGGTGAAGAACTTGGAGAAACAGGTGCGTATGGCGTCGGAGAAAGTCATGCGGTCAACTCCGAAGCATTTGGCCCGTATTCGTTGGTTCCGGGTTCAGAAGGAGTTGTGCCCCACAATACGATTACTACGAATGCCAAGAGCGAAAGCACGAGTTGTGGTACCCCTAGTAAGAAAGCAAAAATCAACGCGATGTTCACTGATATCAGCCCTAATAGACCCACAAAAAAGGACAGCATAGGGCCAAAGAAAAATGCTAGAAAAAGCGCGAGCCAAGCATACCAACCCGGGAATCCAATATCATGCACTCGACGTGTGAGCATTGCCGCAAAAGGTATGAGGACCAAAAGCGACACAACAAGGCTTCCAATTCGAGGGCTGTAATCAGTGACATTGGATATCTCGTGCGTCTGTTCACCGGTCAGCAAATCTGTAGTCGTGGTAAATTCTTGATAAGTCGTTGGACCAAGAGCCAATAAATCGAATGCCAGAGCAGCTAACAGCAACAACAGTATCGGGGTCACATACATCCAGTATTCCGAGCGGGAGGCCCGCCCGGAAAATGACAGAAGTGTTTTGACACTAAACTGCATAGCTCTGAGCTGATTCCTATCAACCAATCGCTTCCAACACAGCCTCACCCAGCTGCGCCGGGCTTTCGGCCACGACGATACCGGCCGAGCGCATGGCTTCGATCTTGTCCTCGGCACCGCCTTTGCCCCCGGCGACAATCGCGCCCGCGTGGCCCATGCGGCGGCCCGGAGGGGCTGTGCGGCCTGCAATGAAACCGGCGGTCGGCTTTTTGCGGCCCTTCTTGGCCTCATCCGCGAGGAACTGCGCGGCTTCTTCCTCGGCCGAACCCCCGATCTCACCGATCATGATGATCGAGTGGGTCTCGTCATCGGCCATGAACCACTCCAGCACGTCGATATGCTCGGTGCCCTTGATCGGGTCGCCGCCAATGCCCACACAAGTGGACTGGCCCAGACCCACATCGGTGGTCTGCTTGACGGCCTCGTAGGTCAGCGTACCCGAACGCGACACAACACCGACCGAGCCGCGCTTGTGGATATGGCCGGGCATGATGCCGATCTTGCAGGCGTCCGGCGTGATGACACCGGGGCAGTTTGGGCCGATCAGGGTGGACTTTGAACCCTCAAGCGCACGCTTGACCTTCATCATGTCCAGAACCGGGATGCCCTCGGTGATGCAGACGATCACCTCCATCTCGGCATCAATCGCTTCGAGGATCGAGTCCGCTGCAAAGGGCGGCGGAACATAGATCACCGAGGCGTTGGCTTCGGTCACATGCTTGGCTTCGTGGACCGAGTTGAACACGGGCAGGCCCAGATGCTCCATCCCGCCTTTGCCGGGGGTCACGCCGCCGACCATCTTGGTGCCATAGGCGATGGCCTGCTCAGAGTGGAACGTGCCCTGCGAGCCGGTAAAGCCCTGACAGATCACTTTGGTATTTTCGTCGATGAGGACTGCCATCTGGCGTTCTCCTTTGTAGGGCGGGCTTGAGCCCGCCAAAATCTTGGGAAAGGTAGGCTGAAGCCCACCCTACGGGATGACAATCAGCCTTTAACCGCCTTCACGATCTTCTCGGCACCGTCCTTCAGGTTGTCCGCCGCGATCACGTCCAGGCCAGAGGTGTTGATGATCTCTTTGCCTTTCTCGACATTCGTGCCTTCCAGACGCACGACCAGCGGAACCTGCAGGCCGACCTCTTTCACCGCGGCGACAACGCCCTCGGCGATGACGTCACAGCGCATGATGCCGCCGAAGATGTTGACCAGAATGCCTTTGACGTTCGGGTCCGAGGTGATGATCTTGAACGCTTCGGTCACTTTCTCTTTGGTGGCACCACCGCCCACGTCAAGGAAGTTGGCAGGCTCGGCCCCATACAGCTTGATGATGTCCATCGTCGCCATCGCCAGACCGGCGCCGTTCACCATGCAACCGATCTCGCCATCCAGCGCGATATAGTTCAGGTCGTATTTCGAGGCTTCCAGTTCCTTGGGGTCTTCCTCGGTCGTGTCGCGCAGCTCGGCGATATCCGGATGGCGGTAAACCGCGTTGCTGTCGAACCCAAGCTTGGCGTCCAGCACCTTGAGGTCGCCACCTTCGGCCACGATCAGCGGGTTGATCTCCAGCATCTCCATGTCCTTCTCGACGAAGGCCTTGTAGAGGATGCCCATCAGGCGCACGCACTGCTTGACCTGCGCGCCTTCCAGACCCAGCGAGAACGCGATGCGGCGGCCATGATACGGTTGGTATCCAGTCACAGGGTCCACCGAGAAGGACAGGATTTTCTCGGGCGTCTCGGCAGCGACTTCTTCGATGTCCATGCCGCCTTCAGTTGAGCAGACGAACGAGATGCGGCTGGTTTGCCGATCCACGAGCAGGGCCAGATAAAGCTCGCGTTCGATCCCCGACCCGGCTTCGATATAGATACGGTTGACCTGCTTGCCCGCAGGGCCGGTCTGATGCGTGACCAGCGTGCGGCCCAGCATCTTCTTGGCTTCCTCAGCTGCTTCTTCGACCGATTTGGTCAGACGGACACCGCCTTTTTCCCCGGCATCGACCTCTTTGAATGAACCCTTGCCGCGACCACCTGCGTGGATCTGCGCTTTGACCACCCACAAGGGGCCATCCAATTCACCGGCTGCGGTTTTGGCTTCCTCGGCCCGCAACACGGCGCGACCATCGGAGACCGGAGCGCCATAGCTGCGCAAAAGCGCTTTGGCCTGGTATTCGTGAATATTCATCGAAATTGTCCCGTCTGACTATGATTAAACCGTTATAGGCGTGTCTAAGGGCCAAATTTAAAGAGTTTTTTGACGTGTCACGGGAAATTGTCGAAGATTTTCGACATTTGTGATCACGGGTTTTTGGGGTGTGATCACAAACGGGACGAGGCTTGCGAGCTTGATTCGATTACATGAGATTGTGCAGGGAAATTGCTTTCATGTATGAGATTTGCGGCGTTTGCGCCAACATCTCTGAGCCCCTTTGCGCGGCTCAAACGAAAACCGGCCCATCAAAGGGCCGGCTCTGAATTCTTGATTGCGGGGGTTTACGCCAGCGAACTGTCGATCCCTTTGCAGGCCTCGATCAGACCCTTCACGGCGTTGACCGAATTGTCGAACCCGGCCTGCTCTTCTTCGTTGAGCTTGATGTCGACGATCCGCTCGATACCGCCTGCACCGATCACGGTGGGGACACCCACATACATGCCTTCTACGCCCAGTTCGCCGTCGCAATAGGCGGCGCAGGGCAGAACGCGTTTCTGGTCCTTGAGGTAGGCTTCGGCCATTTCGATCGCCGAGGTGGCAGGCGCGTAAAAGGCTGAACCGGTTTTCAGCAGACCCACGATCTCGGCACCGCCGTCACGGGTGCGCTGGACGATGGCGTCCAGTTTTTCCTGCGTGGTCCAGCCCATTTCAACCAGATCGGGCAGCGGGATACCGGCAACGGTCGAATAGCGCACCGAGGGCACCATCGTGTCGCCATGGCCGCCCAGAACAAAGGCGGTCACGTCGCGCATCGAGACGTTGAACTCTTCCGACAGGAAATGGGCGAACCGGCCCGAGTCCAGAACGCCCGCCATGCCGCAGACCTTGTTGTGCGGCAGGCCCGAGAATTCGCGCAACGCCCAGACCATCGCGTCCAGCGGGTTGGTGATGCAGATGACAAATGCATCCGGCGCGTGGGCGCCGATGCCTTCGCCGACCGATTTCATGACCTTTAGGTTGATGCCCAGCAGGTCGTCGCGGCTCATGCCCGGTTTGCGCGGCACACCTGCGGTGACGATGCAGACGTCCGCGCCGGCGATGTCCTCGTAAGACTGGGTGCCTTTCAGCTTGGCGTCGAACCCTTCCGAGGGACCAGACTCGGCGATATCCAGCGCCTTGCCTTCCGGGGTGCCTTCGGCGATGTCGAACAGCACGACGTCACCAAGTTCTTTCATTGCTGCGAGGTGGGCGAGCGTGCCGCCGATCTGACCTGCGCCGATCAGCGCGATCTTGGGTCTGGCCATTTGGAATATCTCCGATGGGATTTAAATCGCGGTTGTGCTAGTCGCAAATGCGACGTCGCGCAAGCCTTCTGCGGCGCGGCATGCCACCGCATACCGTTTGCACAGCCCGCACCGATTGCGCTAAACCGCTTATGAATCATGCCAATTTCCGGAACGCCCCATGTTCGAAATGAACCTGATGTTTTTTGCCGTAGCGATCCCTGCGGTGATCTTTGCGGGCATCTCGAAAGGCGGGTTCGGCTCGGGCGTGGCCTTTGCATCCTCGTCGATTCTGGCGCTGATCCTGACGCCCGGGCAGGCACTGGCGCTGATGCTGCCGATCCTGATGGTGATCGATGTTGCCACGCTTGGCCCCTACTGGAAACGCTGGAGCTGGCCGGATGCCCGCCTGCTCATGCTTGGCGCGGTGCCGGGTGTTGCGCTGGGCACGTGGCTTTATCGCGCAACCGATGATGACCTGCTGCGCCTGCTGATCGGCGGGATCTCGATCGGATTTGTGATCTGGCACGTCGCCCAGACAAAGGGCTGGGTGCGCGGCTTTGCCCATCGTTTACCAGCCTACGCGGGTTTGTTCGCCGGATTGGTCGCGGGTTTCACCAGCTTCGTCAGCCATGCAGGCGGCCCACCCGCCGCCGTATACCTTCTGTCACAACGCCTGTCGAAGACCCAGTTTCAGGCCACAACCGTATTGGTCTTCTGGGTCATCAACATCGCAAAGTTCATCCCCTACGCCTTTCTTGGCCTCTTCACATGGCACACAGCGCTCGCTGATCTGTTGCTGACGCCCTTTGCAATCCTCGGTGCATGGCTTGGCGTTCGGGCCCATTTCATGCTGTCCGAACGCGTGTTTTTTGGCATCGCCTATGTTCTGCTGACCTTGACGGGGAGCAAGCTGATCTGGGATGCGCTGGTTTAGATGTTCGGCGGCAATGTCTCGGCCAAAACCTCAAAAGACCGGCCTGAGGCGATCAGGCAGGTCATCCCATCGGGCAGCGTCACCGTGATTGTCCAACTGCCGGTTCGGTCCGAGGCATAAACCTCCATCACTGCCCCCTGACGTGCAATCCCGATGCCCCGGCGGGTTTCGCCATAGGTTTCGGACAGCCGCTCTACGACAGCTTTACGTGGTGCGCAGTTTTGCGCCCAGACCTGCTGCGCAGCGATCGCCAAGATACCCAGCCCAATTGTCATGTTCAGGAACATCCTCTTCATGCCTCACCCTTTCGATTCCCTTCGTCAAGCAGGGTGCGGTGCGCGGACCGAAATCGCGTTAAGGCACCGCACGTTGCGTCAACGGGCGGGAATGCTGCGCTGCGGCGATTTTGTTCTTGAACTTTCCGACAAAAAATGCCCCATTCCGCGCAACATTCTTTCAAAGGGAGAGGCCAATGGATCCCCGTCAGCGCCCCTATCGCTCTGTTCTGTACATTCCCGGCTCGCGTGACCGGGCGCTGGAAAAGGCCCGCAACTTGCCGGTGGACGCCATCATCTTTGATCTGGAAGATGCCGTTTCCGCCGATGAAAAAGACAACGCCCGCGAAACACTCAAGGCCGCTTTGGCCGTTGGCGGTTATGGCGCGCGTGTCAAAATTGTTCGCATCAATGGGCTGGACACCGAATGGGGCCGCGCTGATGCCGAAGCCGTGCGCAACATGGATGCGGATGTTGTTTTGCTGCCCAAGGTGAACGCGGCCTCTGACGTGGATGAACTCGCCAAAATCACCGGTGACCTGCCGATCTGGGCGATGATGGAGACCCCGCGCGGAATGCTGAACGCCGCCGAGATTGCCGCGCATCCGCTGACGGCCGGGTTTGTCATGGGCACCAACGACCTCGCCAAAGAGCTTCAAACTCGCTTTCGCCCGGATCGCCTGCCGTTGATGACCTCGCTTGGTCTTTGCCTGCTGGCCGCCAAGGCCGAAGGGATTGTCATCGTCGATGGCGTATACAACGCCTTCAAAGATGCCGAAGGTCTGGCCGCCGAATGCGAACAAGGCCGCGATATGGGATTTGATGGAAAAACCCTGATCCACCCGGCGCAGGTTGACGTGGCCAATACGGCCTTTGCCCCAACCGAGAGTGAAATCGACCTCGCACGCCGCCAGATTCAGGCGTTTCAGGAAGTCAAGGCGCAGGGTCAGGGTGTCGCCGTGGTGGACGGCAAGATCGTTGAAAATCTGCACGTTGAAACTGCGCGTGAAATTCTGGCAAAAGCGGAGGCGATTTTAGACTTGCAAGCGGGGTAGCTAGCAATGGGTTTCGGCCTTCTGATCCTTGGGGTCGCTCTGTGGTGGGCGGCGCATCTTTTCAAACGAGCGATGCCGGCGCAGCGGGCTGCGATGGGCGATGCGGGCAAAGGCGTGGTCGCCCTTGCGCTCGTCATCGCAATCCTGTTGATGATTTTCGGCTATCGCATGACCGATTTCATCTATGTTTGGGCACCACCTCCGTTTTTGTTCCACATCAATCACACGCTGGTGCTGATCGGCATTTTCATGATGAGCCCCGCAGGCACCAAGGGTCGCTTGCTCAACCGGTATCGCCACCCGATGTTGAGCGGGTTCATGCTGTGGGCCTTCGCCCACCTTCTGGTGAACGGGGATCTGGCCTCGATCGTTCTGTTTGGCGGACTGCTGTCCTGGGCGCTGGTCGAGGTTGTCGTGATCAACACATCTGAACCTGACTGGAGCCCCGGCGAACCCGGAACCTATGGCAAGGACGCCATGTTCTTTGTCGCGTCGATCATATTGCTGGGCATCATCGCCTATATTCACGGGCTGGTCGGCCCGTCACCCTTTCCCTAGTGAGGAGCAACGACAATGGCACTTCTTTACCGCCTGCTGACAGAGGAAGACACATCTGCCTTTTGTCATAAGGTGTCCGAGGCGATCGCCAAGGGATGGGAGCTTCATGGCTCTCCCTCCTATGCGTTCGACCCGTCCCAGAATGTCATGAGGTGCGCACAGGCTGTGACCAAAACGGTTGAGGCCGACTACACTCCCGAAATGAAACTGGGACAGCAGTGATGGCCAAAACCAATCCAGGCAACTTTTTCGAAGACTATTCAATCGGGCAGGTCCTGCACCACGCCGTCCCGCGTACCGTCACGGAAGGCGAACGCGCGCTGTACCACGCGCTCTACCCAGCACGACATGCGCTCTATTCCTCGGATGAATTCGCCCGGAACTGCGGATTGCCGCAAAGTCCGATTGATGATCTGGCTGCGTTCCACGTCGTCTTTGGCAAAACGGTCCCGGATATTTCGCTGAATGCGGTTGCCAATCTGGGCTATGCCGAAGGACGATGGCTGAGACCGGTTTATCCCGGCGATACGCTGCGCGCGGAATCCGAGGTCATCGGCCTCAAGCAGAACTCGAATGGCAAAACCGGGGTCGTCTGGGTCCGCACGCGCGGACTGAATCAGCGCGACGAAGTGGTGATCGAATATGTGCGCTGGGTGATGGTGCGCAAATCGAACCTTGATGCCCCCGCGCCCGAGACGGTTGTGCCCGAACTGAAGCAGGCGCTCGATGCTAGCGATCTCGTGGTGCCCGAGGGTCTCGATTTCACCAAATATGATTTTGTACAATCCGGCGAAAATCACCGCTGGGATGCGTACAACACGAAAGAAACGATTGATCACGTCGACGGCGTGACCGTGGAAGAGGCCGAGCACATGCTGGCCACCCGTCTGTGGCAGAACACCGCCAAAGTGCATTTCGACCTGACCTTCCGCCCCGAGGGTCGGCTGATCTATGGCGGCCATGTGATCTCGATGGCGCGGGCCTTGTCGTTCAACGGTCTGGCAAACGCGCAGATGATCGTTGGCCTGAACGGCGGCGCACACGCCAACCCCTGTTTCGCAGGTGATACGATCAAGGCTTGGTCCGAGGTTCAGGACAAGGCCGAAACCGGAACTCCCGGCGTCGGCGCCCTTCGCCTGAGGCTGGTGGCCACAAAGGGCGGTGAGCCCTTTGCCCTGCGCGACGACGATGGCAAGTACGTGCCCAACGTTCTGTTGGACCTTGATTACTGGGCCCTGATGCCGATGTAGCGGCGGCGTGTCTTCACTGACATTGAAGTGATCGCGGTCGCAAAAATCCGTGTTACCTTTGGGCCATGATGATGTTGCGCGCGTTCATTGCCAGCTTGTGTCTGGCCGCGCAGGCTCATGCCTGCGATCTGGCCCTAGCCTTGGCCGTGGACGTCTCGGGTTCCGTCGATTCCGACGAATATCGCATACAGATGGACGGCCTCGCGGCCGGGCTGCGCGACCCGGTGGTGTCCGAGGCTTTGGTGCGAGGGCAGGCCCAGCTGATGCTGTTGCAGTGGACCGGCAGCTCGCGCCAGCGGGTCACGATTCCATGGACCCGGATCGACAGCTTCATCGCGTTGGAAAACTTCGCTGAACAGGTCGCAGCCGACCAACGCGTCTGGCGCAACTTTTCAACGGCGATTGGCGAGGCGCTGGAGATGACGATTGCCCATTTTGACAGTGTGACCGACTGCAAACGCCACCTGATCGACCTTTCAGGTGATGGGATTTCCAATGAAGGGGTGGAACCCGCCGCGCTCCATCCCCGACTGCGCGACAGCGGTGTCACCGTGAATGCCATCGCCATAGAGGAAAGCGAGCCGGACCTGACCGCCTACTTTTTCGAGAACGTCATCGTCGGCGAAGGCGCATTTGTAGTCTCGGCCGCCGGATTCGAAGACTACCCCGAGCGAATTAGAAAAAAGCTGTTGCGCGAAGTGACGCAGCAAACAGCCGTGATGGAATAACGCTTGTTCCAGATTCGTGATCACAATGCTTTGCCATTGAAAACGCTAACATTGCAGCGAGTGTATATGATTTGTGATCACGGTAACATTTTGTGTGATCACATATCAAAATTATCAGGTCTTTTCCGCAAAAATGGGTGTTTTTTGCACCCGCAGCACGTGACAGACTTGCAAAAAACGGTAAAACCATCGGTAGCCAACCGAAAAGGAGCCAACATGGCCGATGTAAATCGGGGCAATCGCCCTCTTTCACCTCACCTCACGATTTATCGTCCGCAGATGACGTCGATTTCTTCGATCATGGTGCGGATTACCGGAATTGCCGCGCTGGCTGTCTCTTTCTTCGTCGTTTGGTGGCTGCTGGCTGCGGCTACGTCCGAGAATGCATTCAACTTCATCGACGGGCTTATGAGAAGCTGGCTGGGTGATCTGGTCATGTTCCTGGCGGCGTGGGCGATCTTTTATCACATGCTGGGTCGGTTGCGGCATGTGATCTGGGATCTGGGCTACTGCGTGGATGTCGGGATTTCTGAAAAGCTGGGTATCGGCATGTTCGTTCTGGCAACCATCCTCGCCTTCGTGACAGCTCTTGCGGTTTAAGGAGAATGGCCATGCAAAACTACCTGACAGACCGTAAGCGTGCGCAGGGAACAGGCGCCGGGGGGCAAGGCACGCATCATCACTGGCAGATGATGGCAAGTTCGACCGCCTTGGTGTTTTTGGTTCCGCTTTTCGTCTTCACCTTTGCTGCGGGACTTGGCGGGACTTACGAGGAAGTTCTGGCTTACTACAGCAGGCCGTTCCCGGCGATCATCACCGGACTAACGCTGGTTGTCGTCATCATTCACCTTGTGCGCGAGACGCAGGTGGCCATTGAGGACTATGTTCACGGTGTCGCAGAAAAGCTGAGCCTGATGGCTGTGGCCGCCTTTGGCTATACATTGATAGCCGCGGGTTTGTTTGCCCTCGTCAAGCTCGCCCTGTGAATCGCGCGGTAAGGATTTTTCACGATGACTGCATATGAATACGAAACCCACGAATACGATGTGGTGGTGGTTGGCGCCGGTGGCGCAGGTCTGCGCGCGACTTTGGGTATGGCCGAACAGGGGTTACGCACCGCCTGTGTGACCAAGGTTTTTCCAACGCGTTCGCACACGGTCGCCGCGCAAGGCGGGATTGCCGCATCGCTGTCGAACATGGGCCCCGATCATTGGCAGTGGCATATGTATGACACTGTCAAGGGCTCGGACTGGTTGGGCGACACGGATGCGATGGAATACCTCGCGCGCGAAGCCCCGAAAGCGGTTTACGAGCTTGAGCACTATGGCGTGCCGTTCAGCCGCACGGAAGAAGGCAAGATTTATCAGCGCCCCTTTGGTGGCCATACAACTGAGTTTGGTGAAGGCCCCGCGGTACAACGGACCTGTGCCGCCGCCGACCGGACCGGCCACGCGATCCTGCACACACTCTACGGTCAGTCGCTGAAGAACAACGCCGAATTCTACATCGAATATTTCGCGATTGATCTGATCATGTCCGAGGACGGGCAGTGCCAGGGTGTCGTCTGCTGGAAGCTGGACGACGGCACCATGCATGTGTTCAACGCCAAGATGGTGGTGCTGGCAACCGGTGGCTATGGTCGTGCTTATTTCAGCGCAACCTCGGCGCATACCTGCACCGGAGATGGCGGTGGCATGGTGGCACGTGCGGGACTTGCCCTGCAGGATATGGAGTTCGTGCAATTCCACCCGACCGGCATCTATGGCTCGGGCTGCCTGATCACCGAAGGTGCGCGCGGCGAGGGGGGGTATCTGACCAACGCGGAAGGCGAACGGTTCATGGAGCGTTACGCGCCCCAGTACAAGGACCTTGCGCCACGCGACTATGTCTCGCGCTCGATGACCATGGAAATCCGCGAAGGGCGCGGGCATGGGGATGACGGGGATCATATTCACCTGAACCTCAGCCATTTGCCCGCTGACGCGCTGGCCGAACGCCTTCCGGGAATTTCCGAATCCGCCCGCGTGTTTGCCGGTGTGGATGTGACGAAAGAACCGATCCCGGTTCTGCCAACGGTTCACTACAATATGGGCGGTATCCCGACGAACTATTGGGGAGAGGTCCTCAACCCCACGGCAGAGAACCCGACCGCGGTTGTGCCCGGCCTGATGGCCGTGGGTGAGGCGGGTTGCGCTTCGGTTCATGGGGCCAACCGTTTGGGCTCAAACTCCCTGATTGACCTTGTGGTCTTTGGCCGTGCGGCTGCAATCCGTGCCGGTAAGGTGGTGGACGCGGACGCGCCGAACCCGGTGCTGAACCAAGCCTCGGTCGACAAGGCGTTTGACCGCTTTGACGCTGTGCGCAACGCCAGTGGGGCCATCCCGACCGCCGATCTGCGGCTTGAGATGCAGCGCACCATGCAAGAAGACGCGGCCGTGTTCCGGACGGCTAAGACGATGGCGGAAGGCGTCGAAAAGATGACGGCAATTGCCGCCAAGATGGACGACCTCAAAGTTTCGGATCGCAGCCTTGTGTGGAACAGCGATCTGATGGAGTCGCTGGAACTGACCAACCTTATGCCAAGTGCGCTGGCCACGATTGTCGGTGCCGAAGCGCGCAAGGAATCCCGTGGTGCGCACGCGCATGAAGACTTCACCGAGCGCGACGATGAAAACTGGCGCGTTCACACCGTTTCAAGGGTTGATGGCAACACTGTGGAACTCAGCTATCGTCCGGTTATCGTCGATCCGCTGACGACCGAAGACGAAGGCGGCATCAGCCTGAAGAGAATCGCGCCCAAGGCGCGGACGTTCTAAGGAGAGGAACTTATGGTACAACTGACCCTCCCCAAGAATTCCCGGATTACCACCGGAAAAACGTGGCCAAAGCCCGAAGGCGCGACGAATGTGCGCAAGTTCCAGATCTACCGTTGGAACCCGGATGATGGCCAGAACCCGCGCGTCGACACGTATTTCGTCGATATGGATACTTGCGGCCCGATGGTTTTGGACGCTCTGATCAAGATCAAGAACGAGATTGATCCGACCTTGACGTTCCGTCGATCGTGCCGCGAAGGTATCTGTGGGTCCTGTGCAATGAATATCGACGGGATCAACACGCTGGCCTGCATCTATGGCATGGATGAGATCAAAGGTGATGTGAAGATCTATCCGCTGCCCCATATGCCGGTGGTCAAGGACCTGATCCCGGACCTGACTCATTTCTATGCGCAGCACGCTTCGATCATGCCGTGGCTGGAAACCAAGACCAACCGCCCGGCGAAAGAGTGGAAGCAGTCGATCGAAGACCGCAAGAAACTGGACGGTCTTTATGAATGCGTGATGTGCGCCAGTTGCTCGACCTCGTGCCCGTCTTACTGGTGGAACGGCGATCGTTACCTTGGCCCCGCAGCGCTACTGCACGCCTATCGCTGGATCATCGACAGCCGGGATGAGGCTACGGGTGAACGTCTGGATGAGCTTGAAGACCCGTTCAAACTGTATCGCTGCCATACAATCATGAACTGCGCCAAGACCTGTCCAAAGGGTCTGAACCCGGCCAAGGCGATCGCCGAAATCAAAAAGATGATGGTTGATCGCGCGGTTTGATCACAGTTGCAAAAAGTTTGAAACCCGGGATGGAAATGTCCCGGGTTTTTTCGTGTGCTGCGGGCATAGAGAATTCGGAGAAGACCAATGACTCAGACAACAATCAAAGTTCTGTCCATCGCCGCGCTTGCGTGTCTTTCGGCCTGCGGCGGTTCGAGCAGCAATCGGGCAGATCTTGTCTTTAAGCAGGTTGAGTGCGCCCAACAAGCTGGGATCAATGGCTCCTTTACCACGCAGTATGAACTGAAAAACGGCAAGCAAACCGAGGTTTTTGTGCCCGGAGACAACATCACCGAAGCACAGGCTGCCAGAGCAAACGCCTGCATGGCCGCGTAATCGGTTTTCAGACGTCCTGCTTGGCAACGCATTGCCAGCCCGTTGCCAAAGTCGGGCGTCGCCTGATGCTTGAACTCGGACGGAGAATGGGCAATTCATAAGGATGCCCATTCTTCTTTTGATTTTGGCTGCAGGCGTTTTCGCCTATTTTCTTTGGCGATCGCGAACCTCGTCTTTGACGAGGGATTGCCGATGGCGGCAGCACCGCAGCGAAGACGCATGGATTTGTGCGTATTGCGGAGCCCGACAAGAAGGCGCAGAGGCCCCGACAACCTGTTTGCGAAACCAGCCTTAGGTCAGCGGGGCCATGTGGCGCCTGTTTTATGCGTCGCCTGGAAAGGCCGCTTGCAGCGCGATTTCCACCATATCGCCAAAGCTGCGTTCACGCTCGGACGCTGGAAGGGCGTCACCGGTCAGAAGGTGATCCGACACAGTCAAAACAGCCAAGGCGCGGCATTTATGGCGCGCAGCAAGGATATAGAGCTCGGCAGCTTCCATCTCGACGCCCAGAATACCGTGGCGCGTCATTTGCTCGTTCAGGTCGGGACGTTCGTCATAAAAGACATCCGAAGAGTATATTCCGCCCACATGCGCTGGTGTCCCCTTGGCTTTCGCGGCCCTCACCGCAGCCTCCAATAGGTCCCAATCGGCGCAGGGTGCAAAATTCAACTCTTTCATGATGCCGCGCGACGGCGTGCTGAGCGTTGTCGACGTCATCGCCAAAATCACATCCCGAACCTTGACGTTTTCCTGCATTGCTCCGCACGAACCAATACGGATCAGCGTTTTGGTACCGTAATCGCGAATTAATTCATTGGCGTAGATGGACAGGGATGGCATACCCATTCCACTGCCTTGAATAGTTACCGGATTGCCATTCCAGGTTCCGGTAAATCCAAGCATGCCGCGCACATCGTTAATTTGCCGCACGTCATCAAGAAACGTTTCCGCTGCCCATTTCGCGCGATAGGGATCACCCGGCAATAAAACAGTTTCTGCTATTTCGCCTTTTTCAGCGCCTATGTGAATTGTCATTGTTAACCCGGGCCAGTCAGACTTCGAGGTCCGAGATATCAGCACCGGCTTTCAAAGCGTCATGTATCCATTGCGGTTTTCGACCACGACCCGTCCATGTTTGCGAATGATCCGCCGGATTGCGATACTTTGCTTTTGCCTTTGTCCCTTTCGTCGACTGGGACGAAACCGTCGATAGTTCTGCCAACGAAAAACCAAATTCCGCCGCGGCTTTTTCGGCGGCTTTCAAGGCCTCTTTTCTCTCACGGGTTTCGGCGTTCTTGATTGCTTTTTCGACTTGTGCGCCAAGCTCTATTAATTCTTTGCGCGACATTTTTTCCAGATTGATCCCCATCATTCCCCTCCGCTATGTGGGTTGCCCCAAAGCTGTTATGTTTAGACAAAAGCTAATTCGCCTGAGTTCTCTATCCCTTTCAAGGGGGAATTAGAATTGAAAAAGCTCAGCGGCGGTTTTTTGACTATTGCGCTGCCAGCGTCTGGGGATCAACCAGCGTCACGATATCGCCCATGATTGCGTTCAGTTCAAAGTTCTTTGGCGTATAAACTTTCGCCACGCCCATCAAAATCAACTGTTCGGCGTCCTCGTCCGGGATGATGCCGCCCACGACGACCGGGATATGGCCCAAACCAGCCTGTTTCAGACGTGCCATCACGTCCTTGACCAAAGGCAGATGGCTGCCAGACAAAATGGATAGACCGATAACATGGGCATCGTCTTCTGCGGCTGCGGTGACAATTTCTTCGGGCGTCAGGCGAATGCCCTCATAGCTGATGTCCATTCCGCAGTCGCGCGCGCGGAACGCGATCTGTTCTGCCCCATTCGAATGGCCGTCCAATCCGGGTTTGCCGACCAGGAATTTCAGGCGGCGGCCCAGCTTGTCACTGACCGCGTCCACCGCGGCGCGCAGGTCTTCCAAACCCTCGGTTTTGTTGGAAACGGAGCCGGACACACCGGTCGGACCACGATATGTCCCGAACGCTTTGCGCATTTCTTCGGCCCATTCTCCGGTGGTTACACCAGCCTTTGCTGCTGCGATCGACGGCTCCATCACGTTGGCCCCTGTTTGGGCCGCATTCCGCAGGGCTGCCAATGCGCGGGCGACGGCACTTGCGTCGCGTTCAGACCGCCATTCGTTCAGCCGCGAAATTTGTTCCTGCTCGACCGCAGGGTCGACAACCATGATGCCGCCATCTTCGGTCTGCAAGGGTGATGGTTCGCCCTGTGTCCACTTGTTGACCCCAACCACAACGGTTTCGTTGCGTTCGATCCGGTTCAGCCGCTCGGCATTTGAATCCACCAGCCGAGATTTCATGTACTCGATCGATGCAACCGCGCCACCCATTGAGTCCAGATTCGCCAGTTCTGCGCGTGCACCAGCCTTGAGTTCTTCGACTTTTTTGTCGACGGCGGGGTTTCCGTCAAACAGGTCCTCAAATTCAAGCAAATCGGTCTCGTATGCCAGAATCTGCTGCATCCGCATCGACCACTGTTGGTCCCACGGACGCGGCAAGCCCAAAGCCTCGTTCCATGCAGGAAGTTGTACCGCGCGCGCGCGGGCCTTCTTCGACAACGTCACGGCCAGCATTTCAATCAGGATGCGGTAGACGTTGTTTTCAGGCTGCTGCTCGGTCAATCCCAAAGAGTTGACCTGCACACCATACCGGAACCGGCGGAACTTCGGATCCTCGACGCCATAGCGGTCCTGCAGAATCTCGTCCCACAAATCGACGAAGGCCCGCATTTTGCACATTTCCGTAACAAAACGGATACCGGCGTTCACAAAGAACGAAATTCGCCCGCAGAGCGCCGGGAAATCTTCGGCTGGAACCCTCGGGCGCAACTCGTCCAGCACGGCGATCGCGGTGGCCAAAGCATAGGCCAGTTCTTGCTCGGGTGTCGCACCTGCCTCTTGCAGGTGATAGGAACACACGTTCATGGGGTTCCATTTGGGCACATTGGTATAGCAGTACTCAGCCACATCCGCGATCATCTTAAGCGATGGTTTGGGAGGGCAGACATAGGTGCCGCGGCTGAGATATTCCTTGATCAGATCGTTCTGAACCGTGCCCTGCAATTTCGACACATCCGCGCCCTGTTCTTCGGCCACCGCGATATAAAGCGCCAACAGCCAGGGCGCCGTGGCGTTGATGGTCATCGAGGTGTTCATTTGTTCCAGCGGGATTTGATCGAACAAGACCCGCATATCACCCAGATGACAGACCGGGACGCCGACCTTGCCAACCTCGCCACGCGCCAGCGTGTGGTCGCTGTCGTATCCAGTCTGCGTTGGCAGGTCGAATGCGACAGAAAGCCCCGTCTGACCTTTTGCCAGATTGCTGCGGTAAAGCGCGTTTGACGCCTGCGCGGTCGAGTGACCGGCATAGGTGCGAATAAGCCAGGGGCGATCTTTCTGCGTCTGCGTCATGGTGCACTTCCCGCAAGTCAATGAGCAACAAAATTACGTACCAAGGTTCTAAAGCGCAATTTTTGGGATATGTCAATTCGCTGCGTCGCGGCATCGTGCGGTTTCTTCAGATTGTGACGGACGCGGATTAGTGGCACTGTGCGCGCATGACGCAGAGTGTGGAAATTCCGCTGTGGCTTTTTGTGCTGATCGTGGTGTTCGCCGCGATCACTTTCGCCTCGCATTTCTTGTTTCCTTCGGTGCGCTGGTTCTTTCGTCGTCGCCTCGAACGCGCTGTTGCGCGGCTGAACAAGCGTCTGCAGCGTCCGATACAGCCGTTCAAACTGGCCGGGCGACACGACATGATTCAGCGCCTGACATATGATCCTCAGGTCAGTAAGGCCGCGCAACAGTTCGCCAAAGAGGAACACATTCCCGAAGCCGTCGCATCGGAAACTGCGCGACGCTATGCGCGTGAGATCGTGCCTTCGTTCTCCGCGTTCGCTTATTTCAGCTTTGCCATTCGCATGGCCCGGTTGCTGAGCAACTCTTTCTACACGGTCCGGCTCGGATACGAGGACGAAGCGGCAATCAACGAAATTGATCCGGATGCGACGGTTGTGTTCGTCATGAACCACCGCAGCAATATGGACTATGTCTTGGTGACTTACCTAGCCGCAAGCCGATCAGCCTTGTCTTACGCAGTGGGTGAGTGGGCCCGGGTCTGGCCACTAAGCCGGTTGATCCGTGCGATGGGCGCCTATTTCATTCGTCGTAAATCCGGCAACGATCTGTATCGCCAGGTATTGGCAAGCTACGTGCGGCACGCCACGGAAGCAGGCGTAACGCAAGCCATGTTCCCCGAAGGCGGGTTGAGCCTGACGGGCAAGCTTGGGCGCCCGAAGTTGGGTTTGCTCAAATACATTATCGACGGAGCCGAAGCGGGCGATCGGGACGTCGTGTTTGTACCGGTCGCTTTGAATTATGACCGGGTTCTGGAAGACACAATTCTGACAGCGGCTGCGCAGGACACCGACAGGCGCTTTCGGGCGCGGATTGGTGTGGTGACGCGCTGGACGCTTAGGCAAATCTGGCTCCGTTTGATTGGTCGGTACAAGCGGTTTGGCCTTGCCTCGGTTCGATATGCCTCACCCATTTCCTTGCGTGCATTCCGCCAGGATCACAGCCGGGACCTGACAACCGATTTGGCGCGCGAACTGATGCAACGCATTGCTGGCGCGATTCCCTTTGCCCCGTTGCCCGAGGCGTGCCGCATCATCCAGCAGGACGGGTCGATTTCTGAAGCGGATTTGAGGGCGCGATTATTGGACCGGGCACGGCCTGAACTGGGCGAGGATGCCGAACCCGCAATTCGGGATGCAATCGATCAACTTGTCGACCGCCGTCTGCTAAAACGTGACAATGGCACCCTTGCACCGACGGGTGAGCGCTCGGACCTTCTGACGTACTATGCCGCATCTTGCTCGGCGCAAAATGTGCCACAGGATGCTGCGCACGCAAAAGATGTTTCTGCACCTGCGGGGTCATAAAGTTACAAATTTGATCCGAAAATGGTTGCATTATTGCTTGGCCAACAATATTCCATCCTTGAGGCCGCGATTCTGCATCGCGGCAAGACTGTCAGCAAATGGAGGCCAGCATGGCTTTGGACACCGAAAGTGGTATCGCGTCATACGAGGCGCCGGAGAAAGACCTCTACGAGATGGGTGAAATCCCTCCGATGGGATATGTCCCGAAACAAATGTATGCGTGGGCGATCCGCAAGGAACGTCACGGCGAGCCGAATACGGCCATGCAGTTGGAAGTCGTGGATGTTCCGAAACTGGACAGCCACGAAGTGCTGGTTCTGGTTATGGCGGCTGGCGTCAATTACAACGGCGTATGGGCCTCTTTGGGCAAGCCCATCAGCCCGTTTGACGGTCATGGACAACCCTTTCATATCGCGGGTTCCGATGCGTCGGGCATCGTCTGGGCGGTTGGCGACAAAGTGCGCCGCTGGAAAGTGGGCGACGAGGTCGTGATACACTGCAACCAGGATGACGGAGATGACGAAGCCTGCAACGGCGGTGATCCGATGTATTCGGACAGCCAACGCATCTGGGGTTATGAAACACCCGATGGATCCTTTGCGCAGTTCACCAACGTTCAGGCCCAGCAGCTGATGCCGCGCCCCCGGCACCTGACCTGGGAAGAAAGTGCATGCTACACTTTGACCCTGGCCACGGCCTACCGCATGTTGTTCGGGCACGAGCCGCACGACTTGAAACCGGGTCAGAACGTTCTGGTTTGGGGTGCTTCGGGCGGCTTGGGCTCATATGCCATCCAGTTGATCAATACCGCAGGCGCAAACGCAATTGGCGTGATCTCGGATGAAAGCAAGCGCGACTTTGTCATGAATCTGGGTGCCAAGGGCGTTATCAACCGCAAAGACTTCAATTGCTGGGGTCAACTTCCGACAGTTAACACACCGGAATATGCCGAATGGTTCAAAGAGGCCCGCAAGTTCGGCAAGGCGATCTGGGACATCACCGGCAAAGGCGTAAATGTTGACATGGTGTTTGAGCATCCCGGCGAAAGCACCTTTCCCGTGTCGACTTTTGTCGTAAAAAAAGGCGGTATGGTTGTGATTTGCGCCGGGACCACTGGATACAATCTGACGTTCGATGTCCGCTACATGTGGATGCACCAGAAGCGCCTGCAGGGATCGCACTTTGCGCACCTGAAACAAGCATCGGCTGCCAACCAACTGATGATCGAACGTCGTCTGGATCCCTGCATGTCCGAAGTGTTCGCATGGGACGACTTGCCAGAGGCGCATATGAAAATGATGCGCAACGAACACAAGCCCGGTAACATGTCGGTTCTGGTTCAGGCGCCTAACACGGGAATGCGCACACTTGAAGAGGTGCTGGCCGCGCGCGGCTGACCTTGCCTACGGCAGATTTTTGCACCCGCAAAGCGTAGCTCGCTTTGCGGGTGTGTTGTTTTCAAGGGTTTATTTTTTCCGATCCCGCTATTTTGGGGGAGTAGAAAGCAGTGAGTATGCCGGAATATCCCGCACATGCTATGGTTGTGTTAACCCTTCGTTAACTATTTCGGGGACACCATCAATGGCGAAAAATGAGTGGATACTGGACGTTCTGTCGGACCTCAACGCCTTTGCGGTGGCGAACGGGATGAACGCGCTGGCCGAGCAGTTGGATGATACCCGCCTGATCGCAGCGGCCGAGATTGCGTCCATGCAGGATGAGGCACGAGCGCCCGCGCATGGGAACAAAGTTCGATTTAAGCCAGGTCCCGGAGGATTTGGAAAACACCAGCACGCTTGACGAGCTTGCCGATGTTGCGGTCCGGATGCGCGACGATCTGGGACTGGATCACATAACCTATCATTGGGTGGATGGTGCCGGCGACCAGTATGGTTTTACGACATACTCGGATGCGTGGGACGAACAATATCGCGAAAGAAACTACCATAGAATTGATCCGGTGATCCTGGGCTGTTTTCAACGGTTTCATCCGGTTGATTGGAAACAGCTGGATTGGTCGGGCAAGTCCGTTCGTGCCTTTCTGCGCGATGCCCGCGAACACGGTGTCGGAAATCAGGGGTATTCCATCCCATTGCGTGGACCCATCGGTCAATTCGCGTTGTTGACCATTAACCACACTTGCGAAGATGACCACTGGCAGCGCTTTATTGCGACCTACAGCCGCGATCTTATCGTGATTGCCCATTACTTGAACAGAAAGGCATTGGAATTTGCCCGTGAACGGCAACCCGAAATCCAGCGGGCGCTGTCCCCGCGCGAAATCGATGCCATGACTTTGCTGGCTCTGGGGCACAGTCGTGCCCAAGTGGCGCATACCCTTTCAATTTCAGAGCACACGTTGCGCGCCTACATTGAAAGTGCTCGGGCAAAACTGGGCGCGCAAAACACGACTCATGCAATTGCGACCGCGCTCAGCAGAGGTTTAATAGTCGTTTAACCACCGCGCGTTGCACATACCCAACGTTAACCACGTGTACGTACTCCCTTTGTTCCAGTCATGGACGACAAGGGGAATACGTCATGTTGCGTTATCTGTATGCCGATGAGTTACATCGGTTTCCGGCTTTGGCCGAAGGCATGTTTCGGGACCGCGCGGATCAATTCAAAACCCGGTTGGGATGGGATGTTGCGGTTGATGTGAACGGCGAGGAGCGGGATCAGTACGACACGATGAACCCGCTCTATGTCATCTGGGAAGAGCAAGATGGCAGTCACGGCGGATCAATGCGGGTTATGCCGACGACGGGACCGGTTATGGTGAACGAAGTCTTTGGGCATCTGAACAGCGGCCTGCCAATCTGCAGCCCGTTGATCTGGGAAGTCACCCGCTTTTGCCTGTCACGCACTGCAAGCCCACACACCGCAGGGGCCATCATGTTGAGCGGCGGCGAGATGATGGAGGGGTTCGGCCTATCGCATATCGCAGGTGTGTTCGACGCACGGATGATCAGGATCTATCGACTGATCGGGTCTTCCCCGATCGTTCTTGGATCGCAAGGCAAGGGCCGGGACCAGATTTCAGTGGGATTGTGGCCCTATTCTCCGGACGATTGCGACCGCGTTGCCAAACGTGCCGGTATCCCGCGTGACCTGTCACGCCTGTGGTTCAAAACCGCATTTGGAAACGTGGCACAGCACCGGTTTGCGCTGTCCGCATAGCAGCTCGAAAATCGCATTCCGTATCTGGTCGATACTGGCGCGTGCCTGTAGGGTCGCGCCATGTCCTTGCCCCAAGTCACCTATTCCGAAGATCAGGCCGCCGCGTTCGACAGTATTGCCGAGATGTTGCGCTCGGCCGGGGTGGACCTTGAAGACGACGCGTTACTAAAGCTTCCGGGCAACGGAAAGTCTGGCGTCATGGCGGTCATTGGTAAGGCCGGGTCGGGCAAGACGCTTCTCTTGGCGGAACTCTACAAGGCTTTGGCTGAAGCGGGTGTCAACCTGATTTCAGGCGATTTTGAAAGTCGCAAATCAAGGGACAAACGCAGCCTTGCAATCCTGGCTCCGACGAACAAAGCCGCCAGCGTATTGCGCCTGCGAGGCGTGCCCGCAACGACAATTCACCGCATCCTCTACACCCCGGTCTATGACCCCGAATATGAGCGCATCGCAGAGTGGTTGGCGGGAAACGACGAACGCCCGGAGATCGAAGGCTTGACCGACGAGGCGCTGGATCGCGCCTTTGCGTTCTACACCAACAACAAATCAATTCCCGGTGCTCTGGCTGCGGCGGGTCTACGCGGATCGGACTTTATCACCGGTTGGAAAAGACGGGACGAGCCTTTGGATATCGGTTTTGTCGACGAGGCGTCGATGCTGGACGACCGACAATTCGGGGATCTGCAGGAGATTTTTCCAACGTTGCTGCTTTTCGGCGACCCTGCGCAGTTGGCACCGGTCAACCAGTCCGGCTCGATGGTGTTTGATGGCCTGCCGGAACCGCGCAAGCTGACGTTGCACAGGGTACATCGGCAAACTGCCGATAACCCGATTTTGGACCTTGCGCATGCGTTGGCGGACCCTGACATGGGGTTCGAAGATTTCGAGCGGCTGGTCGAAAACACGGCGCGACAGGATGACCGGGTTGTCTGGGGGCAACGGGTTGAGGTTGACCTCATGGCCCGCAGCCCGGTTCTGGTTTGGCGCAACGCGACGCGCATTCGTTTGATTCAGGCGTTTCGTAACGTACACGGTGCGCCCGAGACCGAGTTGCTGGAAGGCGAGCCGCTGATCTGCGACGGTATCGAACTGCCACTGAAGCACCGCAAAAAGCGTCTGGACCTTGAAGCACGCGGTTTGATCAAGGGCGCGCAGGTGATCTATCTCGGCCCCGGTCGCAAGCCCGGGTTTTCGCGTCTGCATGTGATGGGCGCCGAAGATCCGCAGGTCAGCGCCGCCTCGATTGTGCAAATCGAAAAGCCCGATGAGGAAGAGCCATTCATCCCGTACGCCGCCAGAATGGGTGCAACCTTTTTGCACGGCGCGGCGGTTACCATTCACAAGGCTCAGGGCTCGCAATGGGAAACGGTTCAGGTCTTCGCGCCCGACATCTACGCCGCAGCCCGGATGGGAAGAACCGAAGCCGGGCAGCCCCTGTGGAAACGGCTGGCGTATGTGGCCATCACCCGCGCGCAGGAGCGGTTGATTTGGGTCGTTCGCAACCGCTTGTCCAAGCCGTCACACCCGCTGCGTGTTGATGATCTGCGGGCAATTCCAGCCGCATCTTTGACATTGGAGGCAGAAGAGTCATGAAAACCATAATCGTTACCGGTGCCAGTTCGGGTATTGGCCGATCGACAGCCGAGCTGTTTTTGGCAGAAGGGTGGACAGTTGGTTTGCTGGCCCGCAGCGCAGAGACGCTCAAGGAAATGGCCGCGCAGCACCAGAATGCAATACCGATGGTCGCGGATGTCACCGACCCGATCGCCGTAGCGCGTGCATTTCGATCTTTTTTGAACGAGGTCGACCGGCTGGATGTCCTGTTCAACAATGCCGGTATCTTTGCGCCGGGCGGCACGATTGATGAGATTGCGTTGGAGTCCTGGTTTCAGACAGTAAACGTCAATCTGAACGGCATGTTCCTGTGCGCGCGGGAAGCGTTCAGAATAATGCGCAACCAAACGCCGCAAGGTGGGCGCATCATCAACAACGGCTCGATCGCGGCCTACGTGCCGCGTCCGAACTCGGTGCACTATACGGCGACCAAACATGCCATCACCGGGCTGACACGCAGCTTGTCGCTGGACGGTCGAGAGTTGGGGATCGCATGCGGACAGATCGACATCGGAAATGCCCGAACACCGATGGTACAAGAGCTGGTCAAAGCCGCCGAGGCTGAAGGCCGCACGCCAGATGCCACCATGCCGGTCGAAGATGCAGCAAGATCCGTTTTGCACATGGCGTCACTTCCGCCGGAATCCAACGTACAGTTCATGACCGTGATGGCGACCACGATGGCTTACATCGGACGGGGTTGAGATTACTTCTCGCGCAACAGGCGGAAAGCGGTCGACGCGCCCCACCCGGCAGCAATCGCAATGACCAAGGACATCAGCCCGTACCATACGGGTTGCTGGCGGGACATGTTGTAAAGGAACCGTTCCAACCCGACTTTGCGGACGTCGATTGCCGTTTCGAACTTGGAAACGACACGGCCTCCGCGCGTCAGGAAAATACGCGCTTGATAGTCGCCTTCGGTCAGGTCGGCAGGCATTTCGATTGAAGTGCGGAACAAAGTTTGCTCGTCCACGGCGACGGTGTTTTCGCGGATGGAATACAATCCTTCATGCTCGCGAATTCGGATCACGGCCGCTGCGAATTCCTGAGCGCCCTGAACGTCCATATCCGCCCCCACAGACCGAATGGCACGTTCGATTGAGACACGGTGCCTCAGGTCTTCGGTTCTGGAAAGAACGTCGTCGAACGGCGCACTGGTTGCGACGGCGTAAAAGCTTGGGGCCAGATCAACCTCGATACTGTCGGAGTTTACCCAGATGCCGAACTTTCGCTCTTTGCGCCGCACGATCACGGGCTCGGACGGGCCGACAACGGACACGATAACTTCCAGTGGCGGGCCTTCGGGGATCGGGGCCTCGCGTTTCACCGCCCCGAATATCAGGATTTCCGAGCCGTCGAAATTGGCGGTGATCGAGACCCTGTCCTGACTTAAGCCCAACACGACCTGTTCCTGGGCCGCTTGGGCGGGCAGGCACAACAGACATAGGGCAAAGATCAGGCGAACCATGGTCAGTGCCCCCCTGCCGCGCCAAGAGAATAGAGCTCGGACGGTTCAAGTAACAGGTCCAACGCAAGCTTGCCGCAGACCACCAGTACCAGTGCCGCTAATAGAACGCGCAGTTGCTCGGCTGGCATGCGCGCACCAATTACGGTGCCGATCTGGGCACCAACAACGCCGCCGACCAACAGAAGAACTGCCAGAACGACATCCACCGTATAGTTCGTGGTCGCGTGCAGCATTGTGGTGAAGGCGGTTACAAAAATGATTTGAAACAACGACGTTCCGACAACCACCTTGGTCGGCATACCGAGCAGGTAGATCATCGCGGGAACCATGATGAACCCGCCGCCAACACCCATGATGGCAGAGAGAATACCAACGAACACACCAACGATCAGCGGCGGAATGACCGAAATATACAGCCCCGACGTGCGAAATCGCATTTTGAACGGCATGGCATGTATCCATCCGCGCTGACGTCGTTTTGCAGAGGTCGTGCCCTTTCTGGATTTCCTCAGCGCGTTAACGCTTTCGATGAACATCAGGCTGCCGATGATCCCCAGAAACACGACATAGCAAAGCTTGACCAGAAGATCGACCTGCCCAAGGCTTTTGAGATAGTTGAAGACAACGACACCCAATGCCGCGCCTGTCAGACCGCCGACAAGCAGGACCGTGCCCATTTTCAAATCAACAGTTCGTCGTCGAAAGTGGGCAAGCACACCTGAGAATGACGAGGCAACAATCTGGTTGGCCTCGGTCGCCACCGCCACTGCCGGCGGGATACCTATGAAGAACAACAGGGGCGTCATCAGGAAGCCGCCGCCGACACCAAACATCCCGGACAGAATTCCAACCATCCCCCCGAGGCCAAACAGTAAAAAGGCATTCACAGAAACTTCGGCGATCGGTAGGTAAATCTGCATAGCGTCTTCTGAACGGGGTGGGCTGCGCCGGGCAGCGCAGTGTTGCCTTCGTGGGTTTGTTCTTCTACGGGCGGAACGCGGGGCGAAAGCAGCAAGACCTTGCCCGTCCTGGTTTTGATCCTGACGATCGGAAAACCCTGCTCATGTCAGTACAAAATCAGACGATTCCATACCCCTTTAGAACGGTTGCCGCATGCAAAATCAACCGTTCATGCCGCTCTGCAGCAATCAGGACCGAAAGGCTGTGTCAATCTGGACCTATCAGCGCTCTTTTACATAGGGTTCACCGCCTGCGCGCGGGGGTATGGCTTTGCCAACGAACCCGGCCAGAATGACCACCGTAAGGATGTATGGCAATGCATCCATTACTTGTACGGGGATTACAACGCCGCCCAAGTCGATGTTCTGGAACCGCAACGCGATGGCTTGCAACAGGCCGAACAACAGACATGCCCACATGGCATGCCACGGCCGCCATTTGGCGAAGATCAACGCGGCCAATGCGATGAATCCACGGCCGGCAGTCATCTCTTTCACAAATCCGGCCTGCAGCGCCGTGGCCAGATAAGCCCCGGCTATCCCGCACAAAACCCCGCAAATCGCAACGGCGGCGAACCGCAGGCCAACGACCGACACCCCGGCGGTGTCCACGGCAGCGGGGTTTTCGCCAACGGCGCGCAGACGCAACCCAAATCGGGTGCGGAACAATATCCACCATGTCGCGGGCACCATCAGGAAGGCCACGTAGACCAGCACCGAATGTCCCGACAGCAGTTCGGAATAGATCATTTGAACGACGTTGGCTTCAGACATCAGTTCGGACACGGACCGCCCGGTTTCTTCGGCATCGTTTGGTCCGATCGCCAAGGGGAATTCAGCGGATTCGAAACGCCCGCCGCCGAACAATGATGGCGTTCGCCCGCCCTGCTGGAACCAACTCTGGGCAACCAGAACGGTCATGCCGGACGCAAGGAAGTTGATGGCGACACCGGAAATCAACTGATTGCCGCGGAAGGTGATCGACGCGACCCCGTGCAGGGCGGACAGTACAAGTGACGATGCAACACCAGCCAGAAGGCCAAGCCAAACCGAGCCTGTCACGGCTGCAACAGCGGCCGAGAAAAAGGCCGACATCAGCATCTTGCCTTCCAGACCGATGTCAAAAATACCAGCGCGTTCAGAGTAGAGACCGGCCAGACACGCCAGAAGCAGCGGCGTGGCCAGACGAATGGTCGAATCGAGAACCTGAATGAGTGTGACCAGAACCTCCATCAGTCAGCCCTCGTCCGCAGCGTCAGGAACAGCTTTTCAAGCGGGATGCGCACCATGTTGTCCAACGCCCCTGTAAACAGAATGACAAGGGCCTGAATGACCACGATCAATTCGCGCGGAATGGATGTCCAAAGCGCAAGTTCCGCGCCGCCCTGATAGAGGAAGCCGAACAGCAAAGCCGCGAGGAAAACACCAAACGGGTGCGACCGCCCCATCAGCGCCACAGCGATGCCGATAAATCCAGCCCCCTCGGTCGAGTTGAGAACCAGACGCTCCGCCTCGCCCATCACATTGTTGATCGCCATCATTCCCGCCAATGCGCCCGAGATCAGCATGGCGATAATGGTGATGCGTACAGGAGAGATGCCAGCATAGACCGCGCCGGTTTCGGAATGCCCGTAAGCCCGGATTTCGTATCCCAGACGTGTCCGCCAGATCAGCGCCCAAACAACGATACAGGCCAGAATCGCAACAAAGAACGAGATATTTGCAGGCGCGCCACGAAAGACAATGTTCTCGGCAGATGAAAACATAGATTGGAATGTCGGCAGATGCACAGCTTCTGGGAAGCGCGCTGTTGCGGGGTCTTGCGAACCCTGCGGCCGCATGACGTTGACCAGCATGTAGTTCAGAAATGCCGCGGCGATAAAGTTGAACATGATCGTGGTGATCACGATATGACTGCCGCGTTTGGCTTGCAGATAAGCGGGAATCGCGGCCCAGGCCGCACCGAACAGGGCAGAGGCAACGCATGCTCCAAGAAGGGCAATGCTCCAATGCGGCCAGGGAATGTAAAGGCAGACAATCGCAACACCCAAGCCACCCAACATCGCCTGACCTTCGCCACCGATGTTGAACAGACGTGCGTGAAAGGCGACGGCAACGGCAAGCCCGGTGAACATGAAATTGGTCGCGTAGTACAGCGTATAGCCCCAGCCATAGGTCGACCCCAGCGATCCGGTCACCATCAGGTTAACGGCTTCGATGGGGTTTTCCCCGATTGCCAGAATGACCAGAGCCGACAGGATCGCCGCCAAGAGCAGGCTGATCAAAGGGATCAGGACAACATCGGCCCATTTGGGCATTTTTTCCATGTTACGCGGCCTCCCCCGCAACACCGGCCATCAACAGGCCCAGTTCTTTTTCATCTGTTTCGTGCGGCAAGCGCTCGCCCATGATGTGACCGTCGAACATCACTGCAATCCTGTCGGACAGCGAGAAGATTTCTTCCAACTCCACCGACACCAGCAGGATCGCCTTACCCTGATCGCGCAGCGCGACTATTTGCTTGTGAATGAACTCAATCGCGCCGATATCGACACCCCGCGTCGGTTGGCCGACCAACAGCAGGTCCGGGTTGCGCTCAATCTCTCGGGCGACGACGATTTTCTGCTGGTTGCCGCCCGAAAAGCTTTTGGCCGTCAACCACGGGTTCGGGGGTCGGACGTCAAACTTCTCGATCTTGGCTTCGGTATCCGCGCGCAACGCGGCGTTGTCCATGAAAAGGCCGCGTTTGTAAGCCGGATCGCGGTGATAGCCGAAGGCGACGTTTTCCCAGGCATGGAAATCCATGATCAAACCTTCGCGCTGGCGGTCCTCTGGTACGTGAGCGATGTGTTGCGCCCGCCGGGCCTGACCGTCCGATCCGTGGCCACTCAGCGGCAAAGGTGCGCCATCCAGCTTTATCGAGCCCTGGCCGGGCCGCATCCCACCCAGAACTTCCAGCAGTTCAGACTGTCCATTCCCCGCGACACCGGCGATGCCAACGATTTCGCCGGCGCGGACCGTCAGGTCGATGCCTTTGACACGTTCGACGCCGGATGTGTCGAAGACGCGCAGATTTTCAACTTCGAGGATCGGCTTTCCCGGTTGGGCGGGAACTTTGTCCACCTGCAAAAGCACTTTGCGACCAACCATGAGCTCGGCCAGCTCTTCGGGGTTGGTTTCGGATGTTTTCACTGTGGCAGTCATTTGACCGCGCCGCATGACCGACACGGTGTCCGTGTTCTCCATGATCTCGCGCAGCTTGTGAGTGATCACGATGATCGTCTTGCCCTCGGCGCGCAGCCGATCGAGGATTCGGAACAGCTGATCCGCCTCGGCAGGGGTCAGCACACCGGTGGGTTCGTCCAAGATCAAGATTTCGGCGCGGCGGTACAGTGCCTTCAGAATTTCGACACGTTGCTGCATCCCGACACCGATCTCGTCGATGCGTTTGTCCGGATCGACAAACAGTTCGTATTCTTCTTCAAGCTCTTTCAGTTCCTTGCGGGCTTTCGCCAGCGAAGGGGCAAGTAAACCGCCATCTTCCGCGCCGAGTACGATGTTTTCCAGAACGGTAAAGTTCTCGACCAGTTTGAAATGCTGAAACACCATCCCGATGCCGGAGGCGATCGCCGCCTGGCTGTCGGGAATGTCGGTCTTGGTCCCGTTGATCCAGATCTCGCCTTTGTCGGCCTTGTAAAACCCATAGAGAATACTCATCAGCGTGGATTTGCCCGCGCCGTTTTCGCCGATGATCCCATGGATGGTCCCGGGGGCGACGCTGATGGAAATGTCCTTGTTGGCCTGAACGGGCCCAAAGGCTTTGGATATCCCTTTGAGCTCAATGGCGGGGACGGTCATGTCTTGTCCTCAATTGCCGAAGGGCCGCGTTTGCACGAAGCGGCAGAATGGGAATGGGGCGGAGGAGCAACCCACCGCCCCAAGCGATATCAGAACTGCAGTGCCGGGCAGCTGTCGTTTTCGTAGTAGCTGACGACGGTGATGTCACCGTTGATGATGCCTTTACGTGCATCGGTTACAGCATCGCTCATGCGCACGGATACAAGCTCTTTGTTGTTGTCGTCCATTGCGACGCCAACACCGTCTTCTGCCAGTCCCATGGTGAATACACCGGTTTCAACGTCATCACCGGCCTTCATCGCGTCATAGACGGCGACGTCCACGCGTTTCAGCATCGATGTCAGAACCTTGCCCGGATGCAGGTGGTTCTGGTTGCTGTCCACGCCAATTGACAGGATGCCTTCGTCGGCAGCGGTTTGCAAAACACCAACACCGGTGCCGCCTGCCGCAGCATAAATCACGTCGGCACCCTGGCTGATCTGTGCCTTGGTCAGTTCCGAACCCTTCACCGGGTCGTTCCATGCAGCTGGTGTTGTGCCGGTCATATTCGCGACCACATTGATATCGGGGTTAACCGCCTTGGCACCTTGTGCGTAGCCGCAACCAAAATGGCGGATCAGTGGGATGTCCATCCCGCCGATGAAACCGACGGTGCCGGATTCCGACGCCATGGCGGCCATCATACCAACAAGGTACGAACCTTCATGCTCGGCAAAGCTGACCTGACGAATGTTCGGAGCATCCAACCAGTTCACGTCAACGGCGACAAACTTGGTGTCGGGATAGTCACTGGCGACGGCGGCCAAGGGGTCCGCCATGGCAAATCCCATGGTGATGATCGGGTTCGCGCCCGCTTCGGCGAAACGGCGCAGCGCCTGCTCGCGCTGGGCTTCCGACTGAAGCTCGATCTCGCGGTATTTGCCGCCGGTTTCGTTGGCCCAACGCTGTGCGCCGTTGTGGGCTGCTTCGTTGAACGACTTGTCAAACTTGCCGCCCAAGTCAAAGATCAGGGCCGGTTCGGCCAAGGCTGCTCCAGCAGTCATTGCAACTGCAGCGGCTGCGCCCATCAAAGATTTCATCAGGGTCATTTGTTACTCCCGTTGGTTTTATCGGTCCAAGGCCAAGATAGCCCTGTTTACCCACTCAGAGCGAGCATAACCGTTGTGATGGCGGGAATTAAGAGCGTTTGCAACACCGGGGGTCAACTGAAATTTGACCATATGGTCCAAAAATACCGCTTCGCCCTAGGGTAAACCGCGTTCCATTACGATGGCGTCCATGTTGGGGGCGTTTTCGCGTAGATAATATGCAGGCCTGAAACCGCACCGCGCATACCCGCAGCTTTGATAAAGCGACAGGGCGGGCATGTTATCGGCAGCGACGTCCAAAATCGCATGCGTCGCACCCAAACGGGTTGCTTCGGCCTGCCACAACGCCATGGTCTCACGCGCCAGGCCTTGTTTCTGACGATCCGGGTGGGTCGCGATCGTCAGCAATTCGGCCGAGTCCGCGATCACCTGAAAGACTGCAAAACAGTGTTTGTTCCCAAGGGCATGGGTAAACCGGTTCGAAAGAAGGTCGGCAAATTCTTCCGCCGTCCACGGGCGGGATTGCGTGAACGCCGCGGCGTGGGTTGTTGCCATTTCTTGCGGAGTCATCCGTCCAACAATGCCGGCGGTATGTCGCTGGACGGCGCCGCATCAGCCGGTCGCACATAGCAAGGTGCGGGAGGTGCAGGGGCATCCATCCAGCGATTCGCCGCGATCCGGGCAATGGCCCGCACCAGCAACGCCGGGTCGTCACAGCTGTACAACGGTCCCATGGCAATTGCTTGGTCTCGGTTCGTCAAATTCGGCTCAGTGTCCGGCATTTGAACATAGACTTGCTCTCGGGGTGCAGGAATCGCAGGAATCCGCGTTGGATTGAGGAATTTTAGAGCATCAAATCCCGTCACACCAACTGCCGGAACTGCAAGGCCCAGGGCCAACCCGCGCGCCGCGGACACTGAGATTCGGATACCTGTGAAGTTACCCGGCCCAACTCCGACACCAATTGCATCCAGATCGCGCCAACCGCACCCGGCTTCGGCCAAGACATCTTCCAGCAATGGCATTAACCGTTCGGCCTGACCGCGCCTCATCCTTTCGGATTGCAAAGCGACAATTTCAGTCCCGCGCAACAAAGCGGCCGCGCAATGCGCGGCCGATGTGTCAAATGCCAGTATAGTTGGATCAGACGGCAACCGGGCGCACCTCGACCACTTCCGGGATGTAGTGGCGCAGCAGGTTCTCGATGCCCATTTTCAAGGTGATGGTCGATGAGGGGCAACCAGCACAAGCACCCTGCATATGCAGATAGACAATGCCCCGGTCGAAACCGTGGAACGTTATGTCACCACCATCCTGTGCCACCGCTGGACGCACACGGCTGTCCAGCAAGTCCTTGATCTGATGCACAATTTCAGCGTCCTCGCCGGTATGTTCGGCGTGACCCGCCGCAGCGTCTGCGTCCGCGCCCATCACCGGTTGACCAGATTGGTAATGTTCCATGACTGCGCCAAGAATGGCGGGCTTAATGTGGTCCCAGTCCATGTCATCCGACTTGGTCACGGTCACAAAGTCGTTGCCAAAGAATACGCCTGTCACGCCATTCACTGCAAAGATCCGCGTTGCCAGCGGCGATTTCTCGGCCGCTTCAACCGAAGGGAAGTCTGCAGTGCCAGCGTCGAGCACCGTCTGACCGGGAAGAAACTTCAAAGTTGCCGGGTTCGGGGTGGATTCGGTCTGGATGAACATGGGCGTCTCCGTATTTGATGCCCCAGATATGCGCCCGGCGCTTGAGGAAGTCAAGAATTGGAACAATTCTAAATTGAAGCGGCGTAAGAAATCGCGGACTCCAGACGGTCGTCGCCCCAAAACAACTCGTCGCCGACCAAAAAACTGGGGGCGCCGAACATGTCGGCCGATTTGGCACGCGCGACCTGTCCGAACAGGTCGGCCTTGATGTCTGCATCGTTTGCGCGAGCGAGTGTTTCAGGCGAAGCACCCGCCTCTATTAAGCAGTCAACCAGAACGGAGTCTTCGGATATGTCGAGGCCAGATCCGAATTCGGCCGAGAAGACGGAGCGTACAAACCGCGCACGCTGCTCGGTTTCATTGATCGCCAAAGCCAGCCTAGCCGCTTTCAGGCTGTTGGCAGGAAAGCTCTCGGGGACACTCAATGGAAGCCCGCGTTCGGCACAGAGCCGTTCCATATCGCGCCACATGTAGCGCCCTTTGGCAGGGTAGATATTGAACGGCGAATTGTTCCAACCCTGTTCGGCAAAGATCGGGCCCAGCAGGAAAGGTTGCCAGGACACCGGAACTCCTTCGGCAGTCGCCGCCTGTTCGATACGCATCGCGCTGAGGTACGAATAACTGGACGCAAAGTCGAACCAGAACTCGATTTGACCGGCCATATGATCGCCCTCAGGTGATTTCTTCCAGTTTTTCTTTGCTCAGATCGCCGGGAACGATGGTGATCGGTATTGGCAGACTGCCCGAGTTCTTGGTCAATTGCGTCACCAGCGGGCCTGGGCCTTTTTTGTCGGTGCCTGCGCCAAGAACCAATACGCCAATTTCCGTGTCAGACTGAACATGTTCGATGATCTGAGGCACCGGGTCCCCTTCGCGGATGGCCAGTTCCGGGTCGATGTTCTGCTTGTCCCGCATCCATTTTGCGAACACCTCGTAATGCGCGTGGATACGTTCGCGCGCTTCCTCGCGCATCACCTCGGCCACACCGATCCAATGGTTGAATTCATCCGGCGGGATCACTGACAAGATCGTCACGCCGCCACCGGTATGGGCCGCGCGCATGGCGGCAAACCGCATGGCGTTCAGGCATTCGCGGCTGTCATCCAGAACCACCAGGAATTTACGCATGACTGTCCTCATCCATTTCAGGGATCATGCCCCACCGATTGCCTACTGGCAACCGGGGCGGGCAGGGCCGGGCTAGCGCTCGCTTGCGGCCCAATCCCAATACATCGCGCGGGCGCGACGGGCAATGGGTCCAATCTGATATTGCGTGTCATCCAAAGCAGTTATGGGTGTGACCTTGCTCATGTTGCCGGTCATGAACACCTCGTCCGCCGCGTGGAAGTCGTCAAAACTCAGCACGCTTTCGTGGACGGTGACACCATCGGCGCGCAGGTTCTTGATGTGCCGGGCGCGGGTGATCCCGGCCAGAAACGTACCGTTTGGAATTGGGGTGAACACCTCGCCGTCGCGCACCATAAAGATATTGGCTGTCGCTGTTTCGGCAACATGCCCCATCGCATCCGCCACCAACGCGTTGGAAAACCCCTTGGCGTTGGCTTCCCGCAGCATTCGGGCATTGTTTGGGTAAAGGCATCCGGCTTTTGCGTTGACGACGGCAGATTCCAGAACCGGGCGACGAAAACGCGTGGTCGTCAGCGTGGCCGAGGCGGTTTCGGGTGCCATGGGAATTTCTTCGAGGCAAATGGCAAAGCCAGTGCTGTTTTCCTGCGGGATGATCGCCGTGCGATCGCCATCAATGCCCCAATACATCGGTCTGATGTAAACGGCGCTGTCGGCGGAGTAAGCCTGTAACCCCTCGCGGACAATTTCGACTATCTGCTCGGCGGTTACTGTCGGCGTCAACATAAGCGCCTCGGCGGACCGGTTCACCCGCGCGCAATGTGCGTCCAGATCGGGGCTGACGCCGTCGAAATAGCGGGCACCATCAAAGACCGAAGATCCCAGCCATGCGCCGTGGTCTGCTGCGCGCATGATCGGTGCATCTCCGTCATGCCACTGTCCCTCGAAATAGGTGCGAATGTTCTTGCCGACTGCCATGTTGCCCTCCCAAACTTGCGCCAAACCTATGAGGGGCGGCGCGGGTCGTCCAGCAGATTTGCGACAGGATCAGTTTTGCCCGGCACCCACCATGCCGACGATTTCATAGGTATCGCGCAGAATCGGCGCAGTGATCTCACGCGCCCGTTCTGACCCGCGGGCGAGGATGCGATCGATTTCCGCCTGATCCCCCATCAGACGTGCCATCTCCGACGAAATCGGGGACAGTTTTGCAACCGCCAACTCCGCCAGCATGGGTTTGAATTCGCCAAATTGTTTGCCGCCAACTTCCGCCAACACCTGTTGCGGTGTCTGATCGCTCATGGCGGCGTAGATGTTCACGAGGTTTCGCGCTTCGGGGCGATGTTCCAGTCCTGCGACCTCTGACGGAAGCGCGTCGGGGTCGGTTTTGGCCTTGCGAATCTTCTTTGCGATCGTGTCAGCATCATCCGTCATGTTGATGCGGCTCATATCCGACGGGTCGGATTTGGACATTTTCTTGGACCCGTCGCGCAAGCTCATGACACGTGTGGCCGCGCCTTCGATCACCGGTTCGGTAATCGGAAAGAAATCGACGCCGAAATCGTTGTTGAACTTGATCGCGATGTCGCGGGTCAACTCAAGATGCTGTTTCTGGTCGTCGCCCACCGGAACGTGGGTGGCGTGATAGACCAGTATATCTGCAGCCATCAGCGATGGGTACGCAAACAGACCAAGCGAGGCGTTTTGCTGGTTTTTACCGGCTTTGTCTTTCCACTGCGTCATCCGCTGCATCCAACCCATCCGGGCGACGCAGTTAAAGATCCAGGCCAGTTGCGCATGCTCGGGCACCTGGCTTTGGTTGAACAGTATCGAGTGTTCCGGGTCTATCCCGGCGGCAATGAAACCCGCGCAAAGTTCGCGTGTTGAATGCATAAGGTCCGCCGGATCTTGCCATGTCGTGATCGCGTGCAGGTCGACCATGCAATAGACGGTCTCCATCTCGGGGCCTTGCATATCCACAAAGCGTTTCAACGCACCAAGGTAATTCCCAAGGTGCAGGTTTCCCGTCGGCTGGATGCCAGAGAACACGCGCGGCGTGAATTTGGTCTCGGTCATCAAAGGGAACTCCCGTCTGGAAAAATCAGTCTCCGTCGCTTACCCATGAGGTCAAGGGACGTCAACAGCCGCAAAGGTGACCCCAATGAGCAGCGAACACCACATACCCCCCGTGAACCCATTGCCGGCCGTCGTAGTGGCGTTGGTTCTGTTCATCATGGGCGTCGAAATTGCGTTTTCATTTGGCGCTCGTGGCCTGATCGGCGGTCCTACTGCCGTGGGATGGCGGTTGGATGCCATTCAGAATTACTCTTTTTCGCCGGATACCTTTCACTGGATGATCCAGAACGGTCGCTGGCCCATTGAGCATCTGATCCGGTTCGTCACCTATCCGTTTGTGTCGGGATCCTTCACTCAGGCCATTTTTGTTTGTGTCTTCGTATTGGCCATGGGCAAAATGGTCGGCGAAGTGTTCGGCGGCGTTGCGATGCTGATCATCTTTGTTCTGTCCGGTGTCGGCGGTGCGCTGGTCTATGCTTTGGTTCTGAACCCGCAATATCCGCTGATCGGAGGGTTCCCGCCGGTTTATGGTCTGATTGGCGCGTTCACGTGGCTTTTGTGGCGCAAGCTGTCCTTGGTCGGTGAAAACCAGACCCGCGCCTTTCAGTTGATCGCGGTCCTGATGGGCATCCAGCTTGTGTTTGGGCTGCTCTTTGGTGGGACCTCAGATTGGGTCGCCGATTTGGGAGGGTTCGCCACCGGGTTTGGGTTGTCCTTCTTTCTTGCCCCGGGCGGATGGGCGCGAATTGTGGGGCGTATCCGCCGCGACTGATCAGGACCGGCGCAGGGCTTTGCGGAACTCGGATACTTCGAATGCGCCGAACAGATGGCCCAGAAAGAAATACGTGGCTGCGGCAATTTTGATCAACACAAGAAGCGCAAGATAACGCCATCCTGACATCTCGAGCGTCCAGCCAAACAGGTGGATGGCGGCGTAGAGAACTGCGCCCATTCCAAGTGAAGCCGCAACGATACGCCATGCACGATGCTTGAACCGCGCGTCAAAGCGGGCTTCTTCCCCCATTTGCCGCGCGCCGACGGCCAAAAGCAAAACCATCGCCCATCCGGCGACGGATGCCGCGATGGCTGGCGCAATCCAGCCGACCAGCGGATAAAGCCCAAATGCCAAAACCGCATTCACGATCATTGCCACGACTGCATAGTGAAAAGGCGAACGCGTGTTTTCCCGCGCAAAAAACAAGGGCTGCAGCAGCTTTTGCAGCATGAAGGCGGGCAGACCAAGCCCGTAGATCGTAACGGCCAAGGCGGTTGCTGCAGTGTCCGCTGCCGTAAAGTGCCCCCGTTCAAACAGGACCGACACCAAGGGGTTCGGGATGATCACAAAAGCCACCGTCGATGGGATCGTCAGCAATAACGTAAACTCACCGGCACGTGAAAGCGCGTTTCGGGCGCCATCTTTGTCATTTGCGCGCAGGCGCCGCGACAGGTCGGGCAGCAGGACAATGCCGACGGCGATCCCAACAACACCCAAAGGCAGTTGATAAAGGCGATCCGCGGCGAAAAGCCAGCTGACGGCTTTTTCGGTTTTTGAGGCGACCAGCTGCCCTACGACAAGATTGACTTGTGTCACGCCCATTGCCAACGCGGCGGGAATGGCGATGCGAACCAGAGTCTGCATTTCGGGGTTGAGGCTTGGTAAACCGAAGCGAATGCGCACTCCAGCCTTTTCTGTCGCAACCCAGACCAGCGCCAATTGTGCGACACCTGCAAGTGGTATGACAGTGACAAGCCAGCGGATGACCTCGCCCCCGGATATCGAACCCAAGATCAGCGCTGTACATGCAAAGATGTTCAAAAGTACTGGCGCTGCTGCGGCGGCGGCAAAGCGACCAGTTGCATTCAGAACACCTGAAAACAGCGCGGCGAGCGACATGAACAGGATGTACGGGAAGACGACATACCCATAGTCGACGGCAAGGTCGAAACGCGCGTCACCGTAAAACCCTTCGGCTGTCAGCCAAACCAGCGCCGGCATGAACACCATTGCCAGACCAACCAGCGCAAGGACGGCCACCGCCAGCAGATTAAAGGCGTCCTGTGCAAATTTCTGTGCGTTTTCGCCAGCCTCCAGACGTTTTGAGAACATTGGGACAAAGGCGGCGTTAAAGGCGCCCTCAGCGAAAAACCGGCGGAACATGTTGGGCAGACGGAACGCAGCGACAAAGGCATCCATCACGGGGCCAGGGCCGATATAGGCGGCCAGCAGGATTTCCCGCAAGAAACCAAGTATGCGGCTGGCCAGCGTCCAGAACCCGACCGTGAAAAGGCCCGAGAACAGGCGGATTTGCTTCATGACGCTGCCCGCTCGGCACCCTCGGTAATGGCCTTGCGCAGCTTGGATTCAAGGCTGCGCTGTTTGGTCTCCGAATGGTATTTCAAGCCGAACATGTCTTTGACGTAGAATGTGTCGACCACCTGCTCGCCGTAGGTGGCGATCACCGCGTTTGCGATATAGACATTGGCCCCCGCCAAAGTCCGGGTCAGATCGAACAGCAGGCCGGGCCGGTCGCGGGTGTCGACCTCGATGATGGTGTAAATCTCGGACCCTTCATTGTCGAAGGTGACATGTGTCGGAACGTTGAATGCGCGCTCACGTTTCTTGATCTTGTCGCGCGATTTCAGGGCATCACCAGCGACAACCTCACCTTTGAGTGTCTTATGGATCATTTGCGTCAGGCGCGGTAGACGGCTGGCCTCGAACGGATGCCCCTCAGCGTCCTGAATCCAGAACGCATCGGTGACGTAGCCATCCTTGGTCGTATAGCTGCGCGCGTCGACCACGTTTGCGCCCACCAATGCCAATGCACCTGCGATCCGGGCAAAGATGCCGGGATGATCCGCCATCGTGAAACAGGCCCGCGTGGCGTCCCGGTCGATATCGGGATGCAATCGGATTTCCATGTCGCCCGGGTCGCCGCTTTGTTCCAGTGCGCGCAGCATTTCCGCGAACTCGACATGCGTTGCCGCATTGAGACCTTGCCAATAGGGCTCATAATGACGCCCTGTTTCGGTCTTGAGATCCCCCTTGGACCAATCAGCCAAGGCAGCCCGCAGCGCCTTTTTCGCGCCAGCCCCGCGATTGGCACGGTTGAGGTCTTCCATACCCGTCTCAAGCGCGCGCTTCGTCTCTGCATGCAGCGCGCGCAGTAGGGTGGCTTTCCAGTTGTTCCACGTGTTCGGACCCACGCCGCGGATATCGCACACCGTCAGGACGGTCAGCAGATCAAGCCGTTTGACGGTTTCCACCGCTTTGGCAAAGTCCCGGACGGTTCGCGGGTCTGAAATGTCGCGCTTTTGCGCCATATCCGACATCAGAAGGTGATAGCGCACCAACCATTCCACGGTTTCGGAATCCGCCTTGCTCAGCCCCAATCGCGGAGCCACTTTTCGAGCGATCTGAGCGCCTAGGATCGAATGATCCTCGGGTCGTCCCTTGCCGATGTCATGCAGCAGAAGGGCGACGTACAAAACCTTGCGGTTAACCCCGCCTTTCAGAATCGACGATGCCAATGGCAGCGACTCGACCAACTCTCCGCGTTCGATCTGCGCCAGATTCACGATGCACTGTATGATATGCTCGTCCACTGTGTAGCTGTGGTACATATTGTACTGCATCATCGCGACGATGGGCTCGAACTCGGGGATGAACGCCGACAGCACGCCCAGTTCATTCATCCGGCGCAATGCCCGCTCGGGATTGCCGTGTTTCAGCATCAGGTCCATGAAGATCCGCTGCGCCTCTTTGTCGTTGCGCAGGTCTTCGTCGATCAGGTCCAGATTGGCGGCCACCAATCGCATTGCGTCGGGGTGAATCAACATACCCGTGCGCAAGCCTTCCTCGAACAAACGCAGCATGTTCAGCTTGTCCGACAGGAACGCGGCAGGGTCCCCGATGTCCAGTCGGCCATGCACAACCGCGTAGCCAGGTTTGACACGGGGACGTCTGCGAAAAATACGTTCCAGCAGCGGCGCGCTTTTTATGTGGGTGGCCTCAAGTTTCGTCAGGAAAATCCGCGTGAGTTCGCCGACCCGGGTCGCCTCGCGAAAATAGCGTTGCATGAACACTTCGACCCCACGCCGCCCGGCGCGGTCTTGATAGCCCATGCGTTCGGCAACCTCGACTTGCAGGTCAAAGGTCAACTGTTCCGTCGCGCGTCCGGTCACTAGATGCAGATGCGAGCGAACGGCCCAAAGGAAATCCTCGGCCTCGACAAAACCGTTGAATTCCTCGGGCGTGAAAAGCCCCAGCGGCACCAATTCAGCGACATCATGCACGCCATATATGTACTTTGCGATCCAATACAGAGATTGCAGGTCCCGCAGGCCGCCCTTGCCTTCCTTGACGTTGGGCTCGACCATGTAGCGCTGGCCTTGCTTCTTGTGTCGCGTGTCGCGTTCGTTCAGCTTTGCCTCGATGAATTCCCGTTCGCTTCCCTTGAACAGCTCATCTTTCAGGCGTTGCTCCAACTCGTCCGCCAATGGTCTGTCGCCAGCCAGATAGCGCTGTTCCAGCATCGCAGTTCGAATGGTGAAATCATCGGCCCCCAACCGCAGGCAATCCTTGGTTGTCCGTGAGGAATGCCCGACCTTCAGGCGCAGGTCCCAAAGGATGTAAAGCATTGATTCAATCACGCTTTCGGCCCAGGCGGTGATTTTGTAGGGCGTCAGAAAAAGCAGGTCCACATCCGACGCCGGAGCCATTTCTCCGCGGCCATACCCGCCAACCGCAAGAACGGCGATCTTCTCGCCCCTTGTCGGTGTCGCCAGCGGGTGCAGATGCTTACTGGCGACCTCCAACGCTGTGCAAACCAGTTGGTCCGTCAGATAGGTGTAGGACCGCGTCAGCGGTCGGGCGTCAAAAGGACGTTCTGCGAATGCGGATGCGATCGCGTCACGCCCTTTTTTCTGGGCAACACGCAGAATGCGCACGGTGGCCGCGCGCATCTGAGAGTTGTCTTTGCTGTCCTTGAAGGCGTTCGAAAGCTGGGCATTCACCTCGGCGCTGTCGAAAATCTCATGATCCGGGCAGATCAGAGCGTCCGAAGACGTCAGGCTCGGCCCGGTTCGATCAGAAGCCGGCGCCCGAGAAACTTTGTGGGGCAGGGTCAATCACAACCACCTGTTTGTTCTGGATCGTGGCAACCGCCAGACCGCGTTCGTTCGTACCGTTTGAACGCAGGCGGAAGATACCGCCGACGCCCTGGAAACCGGCGTTTTGAGTCAGAGCGGCGCCCGTGAGCGCATTTGATTTGCCCTGACTGACAAGCGCACCAATAGCGGCGATGCCGTCATAAGCCAACCCGCTGATCGGGTGCGGTGCCTCGCCATATGTTGCGTTGTATCGCTGGCGATAGGCGGCTGCCTTGGCCGGGTCAGGCAGCGCGAACCAACCGCCTTGAACACCGGGCAGCTCCAGCGTTTGTGGCGGAATGTCCCAGCGGGTCAGGCCAATGTACTGCGTGGTTGAAGGGGACACACCCGCTTCGGGCAACAATTGGCTGAAAAGGGGCAAAGCACCCGCCGTGGTCGCCGTCAGAAAAATCGAATCCGCACCCGAAGAATCAATGGCCGATTTGATCGTCGGGACCGAGTTGATCACACCCTGTTGCGAACGTTCGAACCCGACCGAGCCTGCGTTGTTGACGCGGCTGCTGCTCAGGGCACCGGCGATGGCCGATTGACCAAGTTGCCCGGATGCGTCGTTGCTGTGTACGATCACCATGCCGTTCTTGCCCTGGCGTCCCGCAAAATTGACAAGGCGGTTGGCCGTGTTGCTGAAGGTCGGGCCCAGAACATAGACGTTTCCGCCGGCGATCGTGGTGTTGTTCGAAAACGACAGGACGTTGACGCCGTTGTTCAAAACAGCAAGCCCTGCTGCGTTAGCCGCCTGCGCGTAAACCGGACCCAATATGATTTTGGCCCCGTCCGAGACGGCCTGTTGCGCCGCTGCTGACGCCGCCGTCGCGCTGCCCGCGGTGTCATACACGCGCAGATCAATGTTGACATTGGGCAGGTCATTCATTGCCAGCCGTGCCGCATTCTCGAGGCTCTGAGCCAGCGCCGCATCACCAGCTTGACCAGACCCGCGCGGCACCAGAAGGGCGACCGGAACCGGCTCGGCGGTGTTGATCGATGGACCGCCGGTGTTCAGACCGGGTTCACATGCGGCGACAAAAGCGGCTGCCGTCAGGGCGAAAACCAACTTGGTCAGTTTGCGGGCGGGCTTGCAAACGCTAAACATCTAAATGAAAACTCCCTGATCCGGCGGTCTAGGACCCTGCTGTTCTATGCGCCGCGATAATAAACGTCATGCAGTGAGGGTCCAGCTTTGAATTTCCAAAAGATAAGATTGGGGCCGGGCCTGTATTTTGTCGCCACTCCGATCGGCGCAGCCCGCGACATCACCCTCAGGGCGCTGGACGTGTTGGCCTCGGCGGATGTCATCGCTGCGGAAGACACCCGAAGCCTGCGCAGGTTGATGGAGATTCACGGCATCCCGTTGGACGGGCGTCGCATTCTTGCATATCACGACCATTCAGGAGCAGGTGCGCGCGGGAAGATACTGGATGCGTTGCACGGGGGTAAGTCCGTTGCCTACGCGTCCGAGGCCGGAATGCCGTTGATCGCCGACCCCGGCTATGACCTTGGCAAAGATGCGGCAGAGGCCGGACATCAGGTTACATGCGCGCCGGGCCCCTCGGCGGCCCTGATGGCGTTGACCTTGGCGGGATTGCCGACGGATGCCTTCTTTTTCGCTGGCTTTTTGCCGAACGCCAAAGGGGCGCGGCGCGCGCGGATTGAAGCGTTGCGGGACATTCCCGGCACTTTGGTGTTCTACGAGTCGCCGAAACGCGTGGCTGCCTGCCTATCCGATCTGGCCGATGTGCTTGGAGACACCCGTCAGGCCGCAATGTGCCGCGAGCTGACAAAGAAATTCGAAGAAGTTCGGCGCGGATCGCTTGCTGATCTGGCGGTGGCATTGAACGACAAACCGGTAAAAGGCGAAATCGTTCTGCTGGTGGACCGGGCGCATTCGGAAACTGTTAACGAATCCGACATAGAAGAAGCATTGAAACAGGCGCTTCGGACCCATTCGGTTCGCGATGCCGCAGACCTTGTTTCAGAGATGTTCAAGCTGCCGCGCCGACCGATTTATCAACGGGCGCTGAAGATGGGAAAGGAATGATGTGTCCGCACGATCGGCAAGAAGCAGTGTGTCTTACCATGCTGGCCAATCGGCCGAACTTTGTGTGGCAGCCGACTATGAAAGGCGCGGTTACGCTATAGTTCGGCATCGGTGGCGCGGTGCTGGTGGCGAAATTGACCTCATTGCCCGAAATGACGAGGGGCTTGTATTTGTCGAGGTCAAGAAAAGCGTCAGTTTTGAGCGAGCAGCGGCCCGGATCAACCGTCGTCAAATGAACCGAATTTACGCCTCGGCGGCTCAGTTTCTGGAAAACGAACCGGACGGACAGCTATCACATGCGCGCTTTGATGCAGCTTTAGTTGATGCCACGGGCGCCGTTCAAATCATTGAAAACGCGTTTGGACAAGACTGAACCCCATTGAACCCAAGGCTGTGCTGGGCCATGTAACTGGCGTGAAATCGAAGGACACGCCATGAAAATCGCCTTTCAGATGGACCCGATCGGGGCCGTGGACATCAATGCCGACAGCTCATTCCGGCTTGCCGAAGAAGCCCAGGCGCGCGGTCATACCTTGTTTTTCTACGGTCCGGATCAATTGGCCTATCAGGAAGGACGTGTAACAGCGCGGGGTCAGGATATGACGGTGCAGCGTATCCCCGGCGATCCCGCCATTCTCGGACCTGAGAGAGAGGTTGATCTGGCCGATTTTGATGTGATCTGGCTTCGTCAGGATCCTCCGTTTGACATGCACTACATCACATCGACGCACTTGCTGGACCGGCTGAAAGAACAGGTGCTGGTCGTCAATGATCCGTTTTGGGTGCGAAACTACCCCGAAAAACTGCTGGTGCTGGATTTCCCCGACCTGACCCCGCCGACAACGATTGCGCGGGATCTTCAAACCATCAAGGCGTTCAAGGAAAAGCACGGCGATGTCATCCTCAAGCCGCTCTATGGCAATGGCGGTGCGGGCGTGTTCCGGCTGGACAACAATGACCGGAACCTGACCTCGTTGCACGAGTTGTTCACCGGTTTTTCGCGCGAACCGCTGATCGTTCAGAAGTTCTTGCCGGACGTCAGCAACGGCGACAAAAGGGTGATTTTGGTGGACGGAACGCCCGTCGGCGCGATCAACCGCGTGCCCGCCGCAGGAGAGACCCGGTCGAACATGCATGTTGGCGGGCGACCTGAGAAGATTGGCCTGACAGAGCGCGATCTGGAAATCTGCGCCAAAATCGGTCCTCTGCTGCAAGAGAAGGGTCAGATCTTTGTCGGCATAGATGTAATCGGGGACTACCTGACGGAGATAAATGTGACGTCCCCCACGGGCATTCAGGAACTGGAACGTTTTGACGGCGTCAACATAGCTGCAAAAATCTGGGACGCGATCGAGGCCAAACTCTAGGACGCGGCCTTGGCGCTGATGCGAAAACTTAGCGCCTCTGCCACATGCGGACGGCGAATGTCAGCGGCGCCTTCCAAATCTGCTATCGTCCGGGCAACCCTCAGGATGCGATGAAAGGCGCGCGCGGACAGGCCAAACCGGTTTGCGGCTTTGAGGAGCAGGTCTTTGCCTTCGGCATCCGGGGCGGCGACTTCCTCCAGCAACTTGCCTTCGACATCTGCGTTCTGTCGGGTTGTCGGCATGTCCCGGAATCGATCCGCCTGAACAAGACGTGCTTGTTCAACCCGTTCCGCGACCGCCGCGGAACTATCCCCGGACGGCGGCAGGTCCAGATCGCTGAACTCGACCGGCGGAACCTCGAGCCGCAGATCAAAACGATCCATCAAAGGGCCGGAAATACGCCCAAGGTAATCCTCGCCGCAAATCGGAGCCCGTGAACAGGCCCGTGCCGGGTCGCTGAGATAACCGCATTTGCAGGGATTCGCAGCGGCAACCAACATGAAACGACAGGGGTATTTCACATGGGCGTTGGCGCGGGCGACCATCACCTCACCGGTTTCAATCGGTTGTCGCAGGGTCTCAAGCACGGCACGCGGGAATTCAGGAAACTCGTCCATGAACAACACGCCATTATGCGCCAGCGAAATCTCGCCCGGTTTGGCACCTTTCCCGCCGCCGACAATCGCCGCCATTGAGGCCGTGTGATGCGGTTCGCGAAAGGGGCGCGCGCGGCTAATTCCGCCCTCGTCCAACAGCCCGCACAGCGATTGGATCATGGATGTTTCAAGCGCTTCCGCGGGTGTCAATGGCGGCAATATGCCCGGCAGTCGGGCGGCGAGCATGGATTTGCCGGACCCCGGGGTTCCGATCATAATCAGATGGTGCCGACCGGCCGCGGCAATCTCCAACGCACGCTTGGCCCTTTCCTGACCTTTGACATCACGAAAATCACGTTCGGTTGGCGGCAATCTGACTTCACCGGGCAAAGCCGCCGCCAATGGGGATTGCCCTGAAAAGTGGCGCACGACATCGCCCAAGGACTCTGCTCCGATGACCCGAGTTGCATCGACCCAGGCCGCTTCGGCGCTGGAGGCGCGCGGGCACAACAGGCTGCGATCTCCGGTTGCGGCTGTCATCGCGGCGGGAAGGGCGCCGACAACGGGCACCAAAGATCCGTCCAGAGACAATTCCCCCAGCGCGACAGCGCTTTCCGCCGCGTCAGATGGGATGATTTCCAGGGCTGACAGTAAGGCCATTGCTATCGGAAGGTCAAAGTGACTTCCTTCCTTTGGCAGATCGGCTGGAGACAGATTGATGGTGATCCGTTTCGACGGCAGTGCAATTGCCATCGCGCTGAGCGCACTGCGAACACGGTCGCGGGCCTCGGACACCGCTTTGTCCGGAAGGCCCACAATCGAAAACGCGGGCAGACCCGGTGAGACAGCGCATTGTACTTCGACCGGTCGGGCATCAACCCCCTGAAACGCAACGGTATGAGCGCGGGCAACCATGAATGTCCTGTCTTTGGTTAACAGGACGTTGCTGCCACAATTGCGGTTTAGGAATCGTTAACGGTGTCCACCATTGTCTGGAACTGTGGCCAGGCTTCGGGGTCTGAAACGGTTTTGTCGCGACAGGTTGCATTGCAAAATCCCCAGACCTGTCCGTCGAGTTCCAGATAATGAGTCACAGGTTCACCGGAGTAGGGACAAAGCGCATTGACGGAGGGTCCCGTTTCGGTAGCTTTGGCGCGGGACGGGCTGCCAATAGGCCAGGGCGAGGCGGGTAGGTCCTGCGGATAGGGGAGCGGATCATAGGCCACAGTAAGGCCCATCGCGCGCCATTGGCGAACGGACGTGTCGGACAGCAACATGTTGCAATAGGCAAGGCTGGCGTTCGACACGGGCAACTTGTATCCGACGATCCGCGCGGCCACGGGTGTGTAGAACACGTCCGCAAGACTGTACGACCCGAACAAAGGACCACTCTCTGACCCCGAGACCGAGCGCGCGTGCGCCCAAAGAGCCTCGATGCGTTGCAAATCAGAAAGGGTTTCAGCTGATGGCGTGAAACGATCCCAACAATGCTTTAACTGCATCGCGCATTCACCGCGCAGGGATGCAAAACCAGCCACCATTTCCGCGCACAGCCACCGGGCGGTTGCACGCTCGGCGGGGTCGGCAGGCCACAATTCGGCCTGCGGGTGGCGCTCGGCCAGAGTTTCAGCCATTGCCAGGCTTTCGCCGACAACCATTCCATCCGGCAGGCGAAGTGCGGGCACAAGACGAGCCGGAGCCAGTGCCGCCATATCCTGTGCCATGGTGCCGGAATACAAGCCCACCATGTGAGAGCGGTAAGGCAGGCCGAACTTCTCCAGCATCAGCCAACCACGCAAGGACCAGCTGGAAAACAGACGGTCGCCGATAAACAGATCATAGGTCATGGGGGTGACGATGGCGGACCCGCACGCGTCCGTAAATCAGTGATTTGTGCAATCCGCTATCACGGACGGTGATTGATCCGACCAACAGACCAGCCATCCGTATGCCGTGTGATTTCGGTAACCGATAGATTGTCGATCCGATGCGAAAAGGCTTGTTGTGCATCGACACCCAACGCTCTCTGGACCTGAGTCAGAATAACGCCGAAATGCGCAACTATGATCAACTCATGGCCGTTAAACTGCTGGATCAGATTGTCCAATGCGTGATCGACGCGGGCACGCACATCGTTCCAGCTTTCGCCATTGGGTGGACGAACGTCGCCGGGATTATCCCAATAAGCATAGGCCAATTGGGGATCTTCGGCTTCGATCTCAGAAAACGGGCGCATTTCCCAGTTGCCAAAGTTGATTTCACGAAGATCACGAGAATGCGGCAGGCGTCGGCGAGCGTCTTGAATAGCCGAGGCTGTCTGTGCCGCGCGCAACAAGTCCGAAGACACGACGATACCGTCTTGCGGCAGGTGCGCGTTCAATCGTTCGATTGCGGCGCGATCGCTCAGATCGGCGGGCAGATCGGACCACCCGACCATCGTTTTTGCATGTGTCGGCCCATGCCGGACAAGGTGCAGTCGGGTCACGGCAATTGCCCCTTCAGGACCAGCGGCAATCCGGCAGTGACCTGCACAACGACATCTGCCTGTGCCGCCATCGCGATGTTGAGCCTGCCCTGCGCCTCGCGAAAGCGGCGGGACAGGGCGTTGTCTGGAACGATGCCTTGACCGACCTCATTGGACACGACAACGACCTCTGCCGGGCAGTTCTGCAGCAAGTCCAGAAACGCGGTTTGCTCGCGCTTGAGATCATGTTCGGCCAGCAAGTGATTTGTCAGCCACATTGTCGCGCAATCCAGCAGACAAATCTGGTTGCGGGTCATGCCGTTCAGTGCCGGGCTCAGATCGAATGGAGCCTCAATTGTCGTCCACCCGGTGCCACGCTGTGCAATATGTTGCTCAACTTTTAGGCGCATCTCATCATCAAACACTTGTGATGTGGCGACATATGTTCTGTTTTTTCCAGACGAAACAACAAGTTGCTCGGAAAATGAGGACTTTCCGGATGCTGCGCCGCCCAGAATAAGGGTTAAATTAGGTCGCACTATTCTTACCTTTTCGGTGATCCACCCGGTGTCGTCCTGCGTAAAGTTCACAGGTCGGCAAATCAAGTCCGGCCAGCGCCGATAAATATGGGAGAATTGCATGGCACTGGACAATGCGAGTGATTTTTCGATGTCCCGGCAGGCGATGAAGGCAGAACTGCTGGACGCAGAGACGGAATTACGCCTTGCATACGCTTGGCGCGACAACAGGGATGAACAAGCCCTGCACCGGCTCATTACGGCCTACATGCGATTGGCGATATCAATGGCCGCAAAGTTCAAGCGTTATGGCGCACCGATGAACGACTTGATCCAAGAGGCCGGTCTGGGTCTGATGAAAGCGGCAGACAAGTTTGATCCCGATCGCGGTGTTCGTTTTTCGACCTATGCGGTCTGGTGGATCAAAGCGAGCATCCAGGATTACGTGATGCGCAACTGGTCGATGGTGCGCACCGGGTCGACCTCCTCCCAGAAATCGTTGTTCTTCAACATGCGTCGGGTTCAGGCCAGATTGGAGCGCGAAGCCGCGACCGAGGGCCAGGATTTGGATCGGCATCAACTGCACCAGTTGATCGCTGCGGAAATTGGCGTGCCGTTGCGCGATGTGGAAATGATGGAAGGCCGCTTGTCCGGATCGGATTTTTCGTTGAATGCCGTTCAGTCCGCCGACGAAGACGGGCGCGAATGGATCGACGCGTTGGAAGACGAGCGCGAACAAGCCGCCGAAGTGGTTGAAAACAGCCATGACACGCAGCAGTTGCGTGATTGGCTGGTGGCGGCAATGCAAGCGCTGAATGATCGGGAGCGCTTTATCATTCGCGAGCGAAAGTTGCGTGAGCCTGCGCGCACTCTGGAAAGTCTTGGACAGGAACTGGGTCTTTCGAAAGAACGCATTCGCCAGCTCGAGGCGGCGGCCTTTGTGAAAATGCGCAAGAACCTTGAAGCTCAATCGCGTGAGGTGCAACACTTCTTCGCATGAAACAATTTGCGATTCTGGCGTGCGCCTGCGCCATTTTGATCGGCTCGATCCGCCCTGGATCGGCGGGCGATCTGATCCCGGAAGATGTCGCCGATGCAATGCAATCGGCCGACATCGTCATTCTCGGCGAAATCCATGACAACCCGCAGCACCATCTGGTGCAGACCGAGGCGATCGAGGCGATCTCACCATCGGCAGTTGTGTGGGAGATGGTGACCGAAGAAGGCGCACAGCGCCTTGCACAAAAGGCGGCGACCAACCCCGAAGAGTTGTCTCGCATTTTACGGTGGGCCGAGTCGGGCTGGCCGCCCCTCAGTATGTATTACCCGGTTTTTCAGGCGACAAATGCGCCTGTTTACGGGGCTATGGTACCGCGTGCCGCGGCCCAGGCGGCCATGAAACGTGGGGCTGCGACAGCCTTGGGCGCAGATGCCGCCCGCTACGGTCTGACCGTTCCGCTTGCGCCGGATGACCAGGCCGCCCGCGAGGCGGATCAGCTATTGGCACATTGCAATGCGATTCCCGAAGAGTCCCTGCCCCAAATGGTAGCAATCCAGCGCCTGCGGGATGCGGTTTTGACTCGGTCGATCCTGACGGCAGTGGAAGAAACTGGCGGACCCGTGGCGGTGATCACCGGAAATGGTCATGCGCGAAAAGACCGTGGTATCCCGACCTTCCTGTCGCGATTGCGTCCCGGGTTGAAGGTCTTTGTGCTGGGCCAGTCTGAGGACGGTGTGATCAATGGCGAGTTTGACGCGGTCATCGACAGTCCCACGATAGACAGGGAAGACCCCTGCAAGGCCTTCGAGTAACAGAATTAACCGCTGGAACTCGGGCCGTGCGTTGCCTAAGGTCAGCGCCGACCGTGATGGGAAGGGCTGAACATGCTGGCATCGAAACGAATCCTGCTGATCATCGGCGGCGGTATCGCGGCGTACAAGTCACTCGACCTGATCCGCCGGTTGACCGAGCGCGGCGCCGCTGTGACGCCGGTGCTAACCCGGGCAGCAGAAGAATTCGTGACGCCCCTTTCTGTGTCAGCCCTTGCCGGAGAAAAGACCTACCGCGATCTTTTTGATCTGACGGATGAGGCAGAAATGGGTCATATTCAACTGTCACGCTCGGCCGACCTTATCGTTGTGGCGCCAACTACGGCCGATTTGATGGGCAAGATGGCGGCAGGTTTGGCAAATGATCTTGCATCGACCCTTTTGATGGCGACCGATACGCCGGTCTTGTGCGCGCCGGCGATGAATGTGCGCATGTGGGACCACCCGGCGACTCAGCGCAATCTGGCGCAACTCACGGCGGACGGTGTCCGGTTTGTCGGCCCGAACGAGGGCGATATGGCTTGCGGCGAATATGGGCCAGGTCGTATGTCGGAACCGCTGGAGATCGTCGCGGCGATAGAGGCACCGCTGTCTGATGGCCCGTTGTCCGGAAAACGCATCCTCGTGACATCTGGCCCAACGCACGAACCAATTGATCCGGTTCGGTATATCGCCAACCGATCTTCGGGCGCGCAAGGAACGGCCATTGCGCGCGCATTGTCTGCGTTGGGGGCCGAGGTTGTTTTCGTCACCGGCCCGGCGGAGGTTCCCCCACCGGACGGCGTCGAGGTCGTCCGGGTGGAAACTGCACTACAGATGTCGGATGCGGTAGAAGCGGCGCTGCCTGTGGACGCTGGCGTTTTTGCGGCGGCGGTCGCGGATTGGCGGATGGCATCGGCCTCGGACCGCAAACTGAAGAAAAGCCGGGATGGGCTGCCGGAACTGGAATTTGCCGAAAACCCGGACATCCTGAAACGCGTATCCGGAATGACGCGCGGCAGACCGGGCCTTGTTGTCGGATTTGCCGCCGAAACGGATAACGTTGTCGAACATGCCAGTGCCAAGCGCGCGCGAAAGGGCTGTGACTGGATATTGGCCAACGATGTCAGCCCGTCGACCGGAATTATGGGTGGATCCGAAAACGCAGTTGTCCTGATCTCGGAAGACGGTGTCGAAAAATGGCCTCGCATGGACAAGGGTCTGGTCGCAAACCGGTTGGCGCAAAAGATTGCCGAGACGCTGGCGCGCTGAGCAAATCTGGAAAGGAAAGGTTCAATAATGGTCGCAATTCGTGTCATTCGTGAGGACTGGGCCGACCAATCGGTTGCGTTGCCTGCTTACGAAACGGCAGGAGCCGCTGGTGCGGACGTGCGGGCGAACCTGCCGGACGGTGCGCCGATCATTTTGCAACCCGGTCAGCGGTCGCTGGTTCCAACCGGACTGCGGATAGAGATTCCGCCGGGATATGAGGTGCAAGTTCGTCCGCGTTCGGGGCTCGCACTGAAACATGGGATTACTTTGCCCAATACACCCGGAACTATTGACAGTGATTACCGTGGGCCGCTGGGCGTGATCGTCCTGAACGCGGGGCACGAAGCTTTTGAGATCGCACATGGAGAACGTATCGCGCAGCTTGTTGTCGCACCGGTGGTTCAGGCCGCATTCGAGACGGTAGAGATGTTAGGCGAAACCCAACGCGGGGCGGGTGGCTTCGGCTCGACAGGTCGCGGCTGATGCTTCTGGTTCTGCTGTTGGCGGCTGGCCTTTGGGGTCTGGGATACATCGCCGGTGTGTCCAAGACCGCGCGCGTGACATCCGTTTCGGTTCTGCTTTTGGGTGTGATGCTGGCTCAGTTGGTTTTGCCAGACGGGCACCCCTTGCGCCAGGCTACCGGCGGTTCTGCGGCGATGTGGTTGATCCTTGCCGGATTTGCGGCCTTGGTTTTGGTTTACGGTCGCGTCTTGAAGGCGCTGCGCAACCGCGCGACACCGACCGCTGCCGAAGGACCATCCACGTCATCGGACAAGTTCAGCGAAACCGAGTTGGAGCGCTACGCACGACATATCGTTTTGCGCGAATTGGGTGGTCCGGGGCAGAAGCGCTTGAAAATGGCGCGTGTTCTGGTCATTGGCGCCGGCGGTCTGGGCGCGCCAGCGTTGCAGTATTTGGCTGCAGCCGGTGTCGGGACAATCGGTGTCATTGACGATGACGAGGTTGAAAACGCCAATCTTCAGCGGCAGGTTATTCACCGCGACGCGGATATCGGCATGCCCAAGGTATTTTCGGCGCAACAGGCTATGGAGGCTCAGAATCCGAACGTGGTAGTTCTGCCCTACAATCGCCGATTGACCGAGGAGATTGCGAGCGACTTGTTCGGGGATTTCGATTTGATCCTTGACGGTACGGATAACTTCGAAACCCGTTATCTTGCCAATCGAACTGCGGTTGCATTGAAGAAACCGCTGATCTCGGGAGCATTGTCGCAGTGGGAAGGGCAACTGAGCGTCTTTGATCCGGCAACGTCTGGGCCCTGCTATCAGTGCATCTTCCCCGAAGCGCCAGCGCCGGAACTTGCCCCATCCTGCGCCCAGGCCGGGGTTATTGGTCCGCTGCCCGGTGTCATCGGGTCGATGATGGCGGCAGAGGCGATCAAAGTGATCACAGGTGCCGGGCAGGCACTGCGGGGCGAGATGGTTATTTATGACGCGCTTTACGGTGAAAGCCGAAAGATATCGCTGTCGAAACGAGCGGACTGCCCAGTTTGCGGCAGTTCTGCCTAGGCCCCCTCTGGACCATCGGTCACCGCGATCTTAGCTGTATGGTCAAAGGAGACCTGAATGACCAATCCGATCCTGTCCGACTGGACCACCCGGTTCGAAATTGCGCCCTTTGCCAAGATTGATGACGAGGATTTTGCACCTGCTTTAGAGCAGGCGATGCAAGCGCATAACGCTGAAATCGAAGCAATCGCATCTGCCGCAGACGCGCCGAGTTTTGCCAACACGATCGAGGCGCTCGAGGCCGCTGGCGAACTGATGGACAAAGTGCTGTCTGTCTTTTTCACCGTCGCAGGAGCGGACAGCAATCCCAAGCGCGAAGAATTGCAGCGAGCGTTTTCGCCGAAACTCGCAGCGCATTATTCCGCCATCTCGTCAAACAAGAACTTGTTTCAGCGTGTGGCTGACCTGTGGGAACGCCGCGAAGAACTGGGTCTGACCGAAGAACAGTTGCGCGTCTTGATGTTGACACATCGCGGATTTGTCCGAGCAGGTGCCGCGCTGCAAGGCGAAGCTGACGCCCGCATGCAAGAAATCAAAGCGCGTCTGGCGACACTGGGCACGTCATTCACGCAGAACTTGCTGGCGGATGAACGGGACTGGTTCATGGACTTGCGTGAAGACGACCTGCAGGGTTTGCCGGAATTCGTTGTGAATGCGGCCCGTGCGGCGGGGGAGGAAAAGGATGCCGGTGGCCCTGTTGTGACCCTGTCACGATCCCTGATCGTTCCATTCCTTCAGTTCTCACCTCGGCGCGATCTGAGGGAGAAAGCCTATCGTGCATGGGCAGCGCGTGGGGCGAATGGTGGAGAAACCGACAACCGCGGGATTGCAGGCGAAATCCTCGCTCTTCGGGAAGAGCGGGCAAAGCTGTTGGGATACGAGAGTTTTGCAGACTTCAAACTCGAGACCGAAATGGCGCGAACACCGGATCGGGTGCGCGACTTGCTGATGCAGGTCTGGGGTCCCGCGAAGGCGCGCGCGGATGCTGATGCCGACACGCTGACCGCGCGGATGCTGGAGGACGGTATCAACGGACCGCTGGAGGCGTGGGATTGGCGGTACTACGCAGAAAAGCGACGCAAGGCCGAACACGATCTGGATGAGGCCGAGCTGAAACCTTACCTGCAGTTGGACCGGATGATCGAAGCCGCATTCTCCTGTGCCGAACGTCTGTTCGGGCTGGAGTTTTCGCCGCTAGACGTTCCGCTGTATCATCCTGACTGCCGCGCTTGGGAGGTGACGCGCAACGGCCAGCACATCGCAGTCTTTATCGGAGACTATTTTGCGCGCGGTTCAAAAAGATCCGGTGCGTGGTGCAGTGCGATGCGCAGTCAAGCCAAATTCCCTCGGCAACAGGCGCCCATCGTCATCAACGTTTGCAATTTTGCCAAGGGCGATCCAGCTCTGCTGTCCTATGACGATGCGCGGACACTGTTTCACGAGTTCGGCCATGCCCTGCACCAGATGTTGTCGGACGTGACATATGAAAGTATCTCTGGCACGTCCGTTGCGCGGGACTTTGTTGAACTGCCCAGCCAGCTTTACGAACACTGGCTGGAAGTGCCCGAGGTACTGGCCGAATTCGCAACACACGCTGAAACCGGCGAACCCATGCCGCAAGACATGCTTGAGAAAGTGTTGCAAGCGGCCAATTTCGATCAGGGGTTTCAGACGGTGGAATATGTTGCCTCGGCCCTCGTTGATCTGGCATTCCATGATGGGGATGCGCCCGATGACCCGATGGAGAAGCAAGCGCAGGTGCTGCGTGAAATCGGAATGCCGGCGGCCATTGGTATGCGCCACGCAACCCCGCATTTCGCACATGTTTTCGCGGGCGACGGGTACAGCTCGGGCTATTACAGCTACATGTGGTCCGAAGTTATGGATGCGGATGCGTTCGCAGCCTTTGAAGAGGCCGGAGGTGCCTTTGATCCTGAACGCGCGAAAGCGCTTGAGGACAACATCCTGTCAACCGGCGGGTCTCGTGAGGCGGAGGAGCTGTACCTGGCGTTCCGCGGCCGTCTGCCGGGCGTCGAGGCGCTGTTGAAAGGCCGCGGTCTGATCGCGGCCTGATCAGTATCCGAGTTCTCGGTCAACCAGATGCAGGAACGGTTCGTCAGCTTCCCCGCGTCTGATGTTGTCACAAATGACCTGCGCTGCTGTTGCAGGGCGGGTTTCGGACGCAATATGGGGCGTGACTGTGACCTTGGGATGGGCCCAATACGGATGATGCACCGGCAAGGGCTCGACCCGGAACACGTCCAAAGTTGCGTGCCCGATCCGGCCAGAGTTCAAAGCGTCCAACAAGGCGTCGTCGTCGATCAGAGGTCCACGACCGGGGTTTACGATGCGCGCGCCCTCGGGCAGCAAGGCAAGCGTGTCGGCGTTCAATATGTTCGTGGTCGCGGCTGTATCGGGCAGCAGCAGCACAAGGATCTCAGCCTGCGCGAGCGCCTGTTGCAGACCATCGGCACCGCTCAGACATGTGACACCGGCAATGTCCTTTCGCGTCCGGCTCCAACCTGTGACGTTGAAGCCCAGCGTTACCAAGGCGCGTGCGGCTGCCTCGCCCAATGCGCCCAACCCAAGGATGCAAACGTTGCGCTCTGACGCCAGCGGGGGCGCGATTTGTGCCCATGTCCCATCCTGCTTGGTGATATGGGTGTCCATACCCAGGTGATAGCGCAGCACGTGTCCCACCACCCACTCGGTCATGCCCTGCGCAAGCCCGTCATCCACCATGCGCGCCAGCGGTACTTTCAAAGTCGGGTTGCCTGCAATCGTCTCGACACCGGCCCACATGCTGAGCACGGCTTTCAGGCGCGAGTACGGTGTGAAATCAGTCAGTCCGCCGGTCGGAGCATAGACGATATAATCGACGTCTTCTGGCGTGATATCTGTGGCAAGATGAAACTCCAGCCCCGCATCCTGCAAGCCCCGCGAGAGCAGTGGTTCATAGACCGGCCACAATTTGGGCCGTGCTGAAAACAGGATGTTCACGGGCATGCAGTACCTTTCGGATCAACGGGGGCGGTGGATATGTGCGCTTTGGACAATTCCGAAGGCGGCCATAAGAACCAACATTGCGGACCCGCCATAGCTGACCATCGGTAGTGGAACACCCACGACCGGCGCCAGCCCCATCACCATCGACATGTTGACGGCAAAGAACAGGAAAAAGTTGAGCGCGATGCCCAGCGTCACCAGAGACGAGAAACGGTCCTTGGTGGAAAGTGCCGTCACCATGCAGAACACAAGGATCAGACCATAAAGGATCAATAGAGTGATCCCGCCAACAAACCCGAACTCTTCGGCGAGAGTGGTGAAGATGAAATCGGTATGCTTTTCCGGAAGGAAGTTGAGACGCGACTGCGTTCCCTCCATGAACCCGCGCCCGTTCCATCCGCCCGAGCCAAGTGCGATCTTGGATTGGGTGATGTGATAGCCAGCGCCCAAAGGATCTGTCGAAGGATCCAGAAAGGTGTCGATCCGGCGGAACTGATAGTCTTTCAGCAACTGCCAATCCGTGCCGCGGCTTTGGAACACTGTGGTGACCAACCCAATACCCGCCGCAATAACGGCGGCAAAATAGGCCCAGTGAACACCGGCCAGAAACATCAGGCCACCCCCGGCCGCGAGTAGCAGGATCGACGTTCCAAGGTCGGGTTGGCGCAGGACCATGAATGTCGGGATAAGGATCAGCACGACCGGAACGATCACCCAAAGCGGGCGCGAGGTCTTATGGGCCGGCAACCAATCGTAATAGGCCGCCAAAAGCATTACCAACGTGACTTTCATCAGTTCCGAGGGTTGCAGCCGCATGAAACCCAGATCAATCCAGCGCTGCGCGCCCATGCCTACGGTTCCGACCAACTCCACCAGGATCAGCAAGCCGATTGAGGCGAGGTAAGCCAGAACTGACATATTGCGCCAGAACCAGATGGGAACCACCGCGATAATGAACATGGCTGCCAATCCCAGGCCGAACCGTTCCATCTGCGGCTCAGCCCACGGGGTCCATGATCCGCCCGCCACCGAATAGAGCATCAGGAAACCGGCGCTGGCCACGCTGATCAGCAGCAGGGTCAACGGCCAGTTCATATACAGAACCTTGCGGAATCCCGACGGCGTGGATTTTACGGCATATTCAAGATAGCTCATGCGCGGTCCTTTTCGCTCGGACGCGCTTTGGGGCGACGGTCGCCTTCAAGTCTTTTCTGTTGTTCCTTGATGCGGTCGCGGTCGCCTGTCGGATACGCCTCGAGCGGGGGTGTGCCGTTGTACAGCGCCTGAAGCATGATGTCGCGCGCGACGGGGGCCGCGGCTTTCGAGCCACCGCCGCCGTGTTCCACCACCACGGCCACGGCGTATTTGGGATTGTCGTATGGCGCGAAGCTGACGAACAGCGCATGGTCGCGGCGCTCCCAGGGAAGGTCTTCGTTGCGGATCACGCCCGCCGCGCGCTCGGCCTTGGTGATGTTGCGAACCTGGCTGGTGCCGGTCTTTCCGGCCATGCGAAACTCATCCGCAATTATGCGGCTGCGATAGGCTGTGCCGCGCCGGTCGTTCGACACTGAGAACATGGCCTTGCGGACCTGTTCAAGGTTGTAGGGATTGACGTCCAGAGCTTCGCCAGCTCTGGACGGTTGTTCGACCCCATTCACCGACCGGACCAGCCGCGGCGATACTGCGCGCCCGGTTGCAAGGCGGGCGGTCATAACGGCCAGCTGAAGCGGCGAGGCCAACATGAACCCTTGCCCGATCGACGCGTTTGCGGTGTCGCCGACCAACCAGTCCTGACCATGTACGCGTTGTTTCCATTCCTGATTTGGGGCCAAACCAGCAGCAACAGCCGACATCGGGATGTCATGTTTGATCCCGAGGCCAAACTTGCGGGCCATCTCGGAAATCTTGTCGATACCGACGCGCAGCGCTACATCGTAGTAGTAGACGTCGCAGCTGCGTTTCAGGGAAAGTCCAAGATCGACCGTCCCGTGCCCGCCCCGTTTCCAGCAATGGAAACGCCGGCTTCCAACCTTTAAGTGACCGGGGCAATAAACCGTGGTTCCGGGGCCGATAACGCCCGCTTCCAGCGCGGCCATCGCGGTGATCATCTTGAACGTTGATCCGGGCGGATAGGTGCCTTGCACCGTCTTATTGGCCAGAGGCCGGTAGTTGTCTTCCGTCAGCAAGCGGTAATCGGCGACCGAGATACCGCGCACGAACAGGTTCGGGTCAAAGCTTGGGGCTGAACTGATCGCGCGGATATCACCCGTCTCGCAATCGATCACGACGGCTGCGGCGCTTTCGCCAGCCAGCCGGGCCTGCGCGTATTGCTGCAGGTCTGCGTCGACCGACAGTTGCAGATCCGCGCCAGCGGTGCCTTCCTGACGATCGAGTTCGCGCATCACGCGCCCCGTGGCGTTGACCTCGACCCGTTTTGCACCGGCTCTGCCACGCAAGTCGATCTCTTGTTTGGCCTCCAGTCCCACTTTGCCGATCTGGAACCTCGGGATGCGCAATACAGGTTCTGGGTCTTCGATCTGACTGAGGTCGTAGTCACTGACCGGTCCGACATAGCCAACGACGTGGGCGAAATCCTCGTATCGAGGGTATTGCCGCGTCATTCCGACTTCGGGCGTGACACCGGGCAAGGCGGGTGCGTTGACGGCGACCTTGGAGATATCTTCCCAAGTCACCTGATCCGCCAGTGTGACAGGCAGGAACGGAGCGGATCGACGCATCTCGGTCTTTGCGCGTTCGATTTCGTCTTTGGTCAATGGGATGATTTCGGACAGTTTGGCGATAACCTTGTCGATATCGCCTGCATCCTCGCGCACGATCACGATGCGGTATGAGGGTGAATTTTGCCCGATGATCTGCCCGCTGCGGTCGTAGATGCGCCCTCTGGTTGGCGGGATCAAACGGATGTTGATGCGGTTTTCTTCGGCCAACAGGCGGTATTCATCGGCTTGGTCAACCTGCATGAAACGCATTCGCGCGGCGAGTCCGCCCACAAAAGCTGCCTGCAGCCCGCCGAGGATCAATGCGCGGCGCGGCAGGCGCTTATAGGCAAGACCCTGAGTTTTGGGCTGGCGAGGCTTCATGTCCGGGCTCCGGCAGTTGTGGTTTCAGTAACCGAGACACGCCTGACCCCGAATGCAGCTTGGCTGAGCAGGACAATCGCGGGATAGATCGCAATCGTGACGACAACCTGTATCGCTGTCCGGGACATCACGGCCTGTTGTACGGACAGAATACCCAGAATCAGGCCATTCAGAACAAAAATTGCGGTGATAACTGCGGCGACAGATGTCCATTCGGCCACGAACCCTGCATCACGCATACCCGGCGCAGCCGAACGCAGGTAAGCGGCCCCCAACACCACGAGCGCGGCCAACAGACCGGGGGGGCGTTGAAGCAAAAGATCGGCCATCAACATAACGGCTGCGATGCTGAGGATCGGGACATACTCGGGCCGACGCAGGACCCAAGCGAAGGTCACCGCGACAAGCAGGTCAGGAAAGGGAAAACGATCCGGTTGGGTGTCCAGCGGCAAAAGGTGCAGGAACAACACAAAGACGGCCAAGAAAACGTACAACCCACGCTTGATCCACAGGTTCGAAGGCGACCTATCCATCGCTGGCCTCCGGCGTCGTCAGGGCCGCCTCGGGGCGTTTTGGACCTACGATGCCGCCTGGGTCGCGGATTGTCGGTGCAGACTGGAACCGCAAAACGCGCAGGAATTCCAACCGTTCGAAATCGGCGGAAAGCCGGACCCGAAGCCTGCCGCCCGGATCAGCGGCAATCTGGCCAATCAGCAATCCACCGGGAAAGACGCCGCCGTCACCCGATGTGATAACCCGGTCTCCGGGTCGCACAAGCTCGCGGTTTTCCAGAAATTCCACGGCAGGCGTTGGGGTGTTGTCCCCTGTGATCAATGCCGTTTGGCCCGACGGTTGTATTGTGGCCGGAATGGCGCTGGATGCATCGGTCAACAGGATCACCCGAGCGGTATCCGGCCCGACGCCAGAAATGCGGCCCACGACTCCGATCCCGTCCATAGTGGCCCAACCATCAACGATGCCATCCCTTTCGCCCACATTCAGCAGCACCGATTGCCGGAACGGCGACCCGCTGTCGGCCATTACCACGCCGGTGATGTATGTCAGTCGGGCATCCAGACGAACGTTGTTCAAATCCAGTAGCCGGGCGTTTTCCTGTTCGAGTTGCAGGGCCGCTTCTTTCCAGGCGCGCATCAGACGCAATTCGCTGCGCAACTCCTGATTTTGTTCGCTGAGGCGTTGGTAGCTTTGGAAATCGCGCGCCAGGTTGACGGTTGCTGTGACCGGAACCATCGCCCATTCCATCGACGGCACAACGGTGTCCACCACTTGTGCGCGAAAGCGTTCGACCCTCGGGCTGTCGATGCGCCAAACGATGAAAATACCAAGCAGGCACAGCACAACGATCCCCAGCAACAGGCGGCGCAGAGGGGTTGTGTATTCGTCGCGCTGTGATCGGTCTTTTGCCACAGGTAACCTTCCCGTGCTGCTCGCGTCCGATGATCGACCCTCAGCTCAGAGGGTGCGCGCCTTAGCTTTCGTAGTCAATCGCGTGGCGCAGCTGTTTTTCATATTCCAAGGCCTTGCCGGTGCCCAAAGCCACACAATTCAGGCTTTCGTCAGCAATAGACACGGCCAAACCGGTTTGTTCGCGCAATGCAAGGTCCAGGTCGCCCAGCAGCGCACCGCCGCCGGTCAGCATCACGCCGCGGTCCACAATATCCGCGGCCAGATCGGGCGGTGTGGTTTCCAGCGCGGTCATCACCGCCTCGCAAATCTGCTGGACAGGCTCCGACAGAGCCTCGGCCACCTGGGCCTGACTGATCTCGATTTCCTTCGGTACGCCGTTCAACAGGTCACGGCCCCGGATATGCATCGATTGGCCACGTCCATCGTCGGGCATGCGCGCGGTGCCGATGGTTGTCTTGATCCGTTCAGCGGTCGACTCGCCCACCAGCAGGTTCTGCTGACGTCGCAGGTAAGAGATTATGGCTTCGTCCATGCGGTCTCCACCAACGCGGACCGAGCGGGCGTAAACGATGTCGCCCAGCGACAGAACCGCCACTTCGGTGGTGCCGCCGCCAATGTCGACAACCATGTTGCCGGTCGGGTCGGTGATCGGCATGCCCGCACCAATCGCCGCGGCAATCGGTTCGGCAATCAGGCCCGCGCGGCGCGCGCCTGCGGACAGAACCGACTGACGGATCGCACGCTTTTCAACAGGTGTCGCGCCATGGGGGACGCAGACGATGATCTTGGGTTTCGAGAAGGTCGAGCGCTTGTGCACTTTGCGGATGAAGTGTTTGATCATCTCTTCGGCGGTGTCAAAATCGGCAATCACACCTTCGCGCATCGGGCGGATGGCTTCGATCGATCCGGGGGTCCGGCCCAGCATCAGCTTGGCGTCTTCCCCAACGGCCAGAACCTTTTTAACGCCATCCTTGACGTGGTAGGCCACAACCGAGGGTTCAGACAGGATCACACCGCGCCCCTTGACATAAACCAGCGTGTTTGCTGTCCCAAGGTCGATGGCCATGTCCGCTGTGAACAGGCCGCCCAGATTGCCAAAGATCCCCATATTTTTCCCTGATCCTGTATGTCAGTTTTCTACTGCCCGCGACTCGACGGTTCCGGGACGGATGACTTATAGGGTGCCAACTCGCCCGGTAAAAGGGCTGATTCCGCGACAATCAGCACCTTTTCGCCTCATTGGTAGGGACTTTAGAAGGCAAAATGCTCTCATATCAACACATTTACCACGCCGGGAATCTGGCTGATGTACAAAAGCACGCAATATTGGCGGAAACGCTGGCTTACCTGACCCAAAAAGACAAACCGCTGACATATGTTGAGACGCATTCGGGGCGCGGGCTTTACCATCTGGACTCGGACGAGGCCATGCGGACCGGGGAAGCAGCGGCAGGGATAGAGCGCGCTATGGTTGAGGGATGGTTTGATGCTGATCACCCGCTAAATGTGGCCATTTCCAAGGTCAGGGCCAGGTTTGGCGATGCAGCATATCCCGGATCGCCGCTTATCGCCGCAAACCTGTTGCGTCCGCAGGACAAGCTGCATCTGGCCGAATTGCACCCGAAGGAATATCGCGCCCTCAGGGATACCCTGAAAACCGACAGTGCCCGAACCTACAAACAGGATGGGTTCGAGTTGGCTCAATCCTTGCTCCCGCCGACACCCCGCCGTGGCGTTTTGCTGATCGACCCAAGCTATGAAGTAAAGGCAGATTATGACCGTATACCGGGCATCATCGGGTCCTTGCATCGCAAATGGAATGTCGGGGTTGTCGCGCTGTGGTATCCGATCCTGTCAAATGGTCGGCACACGGCTATGCGCGACTCTTTGGTCAAGCGTCAGTTTCCCAAAACCCTTCATCACGAGGTGCATTTTCCTGCTGCGCGAGAGGGGCACGGGATGGTTGGTTCTGGAATGTTCATCATAAACGCTCCATTCGGTCTGAGTGAGACCACGCGTAAACTGGATGACTTGTTTGCAAGACTGACAGGTTAGATTCCCCATATTCAATAAGACGCTTTGGTCAATAATTCTGGCGCCAAAGAAGTTAGGAAAAACAACAGTTTGTTGAGGGTTGCGGCGACTGCGTTCGCAGTGTCCAAAATTTCGCATCTTGAAAGTCTGGCACGGATTTGTAAGTAAATTGTCATAAGTGACAATAAAAGGATCCTTCGATGGATTTCCTAAACCGCCACATCAGTGACTTTCACCTGAGTTACTGGGAAACGCTGATTGATGATTGGTTCTTCCTGTTTGCCCTGGCGTTTCTTGCGTTCGAAATGGCGCGCTATGCCATTGTCAGGAAACTGAATTGGCAGCTGGTCGGCGACACGGTTACCAATTTCATTACGTTGGTGTTTTTCATCGGTATCAGCTTCGCACTGCTGGCCGGGTTCTACATCGGTGCATACGTCTGGGCTTATCAGTTCGCCGTGTTCGATATCCCCACGACCTGGGCGTCGTTCATCATTGTACTGATCCTCGCAGACCTTGCGTATTACTGGGAGCATCGGATTCTGCACCGGATCAATTTCCTCTGGGCGACGCATTCGGTTCACCACAGTTCGCCGTTTTTCAACATTTCGGTCGCGTACCGTCATGGGCCGCTGGACGGTTTCTGGCCGGTGTTCTTTCACTTGCCGCTGGTGCTGCTGGGGTTCAACCCGTTCATGGTACTGGTTGCGGAATTATTCGTACAACTTTACCAGACCGCGCTGCACACCGAGGTCATCAAAAAGCTGTGGCGACCGGTCGAGTATGTGTTCAACACCCCCTCGCACCATCGGGTCCATCACGGGTCGAACCCAAAATACCTCGACAAGAACTATGCCGGAATCCTGATCATCTGGGATCGCATGTTTGGCACGTTCGAAGAGGAAAACGAAGATGTCGTCTATGGGCTGGTCAAACCCATCGACTCGGTCAATCCCATTGTCGCCTTCCTGCATGGGTTTTCGCGCCTGTTTGGGGATGTTTGGACGATGCCGGGATTGCGAAACAAGTTGGGTGTCTTCTTTGGCCCGCCGGGCTGGCGACCAAAAGGTGAACGACATCACAAAGAACCCGCCGAATAGGAAGGAGCCAAAGGAATGCCAAGCAATTCGCAACGCATATTCGCCGTATTCGTCACCGCCGGACTGTTTGTCGGGGGCGCATGGGTCGCATCAGGTTTCGGTGCGGACGGCGATCCGGCCGCGGTTGCGACCGCCGAGGCGGCGCAACATGATGGGTTGGTCGTCAACCTGCACGGAGCACACAATGCAAAAGGAAACCTGATTGTAATGGTCTTTGACCAGCAAGCCGCATTTGACGCGATGGATTACACAAAAGCAGCCGGATACCTCGAAGCGCCCTCGACACAGGCGTCGCAGCGGTTCGATTTCGCGGACTTGAAGGGAAGCTCCTATGCCGTTGTCGCCTTTCACGACGAAAATGGGGACTATGATCTGAACCTGGATGCAACCTACACCCCGACCGAAGGATACGCGGTATCGGGTATGAATGACCTGGAAGGCTATCCCGTCTTCGAATACTCGTTGATCGATACTGAAAAACCAACGGATATGACGCTGTTCTATTGGCCCTGAAATTGGTCTGACGGCGATCGGAGAAGGATCGCCGTCGCTTTGGTCACGACAGGTCTTTGTAAGAAATCTCACGCGTGTCGGCCCCGGGACCGGCCTTGGCCCGGCGTACGATCAGACGGTTCAGCGCATGGATATACGCCTTGGCAGAGGCCACGACTGTGTCGGTATTCGCCGACTGTCCTGTTGCGATCATGCCGTCCTCTTCCAGCCGGACAGAAACCGTGGCCTGCGCGTCTGTTCCTTCGGTGACCGCATGCACCTGATAGAGTTGCAGATGAGCCGTATTCGGATGCACCGCCCGAATGGCGCGGAAGGCGGCATCGACAGGTCCATCACCGGTTTCGGTCGCGATGATCTCTTCACCGTCTACATCCATTTCGATGGTGGCTTCGGCCTTGCCGACCGTGCCGCAAGTGACTTTCATCGACACCAGTTGCAGGTGATCATTACCGTCATCATCGTCCAGGGTCATCAGGGCAATGATGTCGTCGTCGAACACTTCTTTCTTTCGGTCTGCAAGTTCCTTGAACCGCACGAAGATGTCTTTGAGTTGGTTGTCGCCAACTTCATAGCCCAGCGTGTTCAGCTTGTCGCGCAGCGCTGCGCGGCCCGAGTGTTTGCCCAAAGGCAGTGAGGTGCCAGACAGGCCGATATCCTCGGGGCGCATGATTTCGAAGTTTTCGCGGTTCTTGAGCATCCCGTCCTGATGGATGCCGCTTTCGTGGGCAAAAGCGTTCTTGCCGACGATGGCCTTGTTGAACTGCACATTGAAGCCCGAGACAGTCGCGACACGGCGCGAGATATGCATGATCTTGGTCGTGTCGACGCCGGTGTTCCACGGCATGATGTCGTTGCGTGTCCGCAGCGCCATTACGACCTCTTCCAGCGCGGTGTTGCCTGCACGTTCGCCCAGACCGTTGATGGTGCATTCGATCTGACGGGCACCGCCTGCCACCGCGGCCAGCGAGTTGGCCGTCGCCATGCCGAGGTCGTTGTGGCAATGGGTTGCAAAGATAACCTCGTCCGCGCCCGGGACCGTTTCGATCAGACGTTTGATCAGGTCGGCGCTTTCGACCGGCGCAGTATAGCCCACCGTATCGGGAATGTTGATCGTCGTTGCACCGGCCTTGATCGCGATCTCGATCACGCGGCAGAGATAGTCCCACTCGGTCCGGGTTGCATCCATCGGCGACCACTGAACGTTCTCGCACAGATTGCGCGCGTGGCTGACCGTTTCATGGATCTTTTCGGCCATTTCGTCCTGCGTGAGGTTGGGAATGGCACGGTGCAGCGGGGAGGTCCCGATAAAGGTGTGGATACGGTTCTTGCCGGCGTGTTTCACCGCCTCCCAACAACGGTCGATATCTGCGAAATTGGCGCGGGCCAGACCGCAGATGCGGCTGTTCCTGGATCTTTCGGCAATCTCGGAAACTGCCTTGAAGTCTCCTTCGGACGCAATTGGGAACCCGGCTTCAATGATGTCGACGCCCATATCGTCAAGCAGCTCGGCAATCTCGAGTTTTTCGTCGTGCGTCATGGTTGCGCCCGGGCTCTGCTCGCCGTCGCGCAGGGTTGTGTCAAAGATCAAGACGCGGTCTTGGTCGGTCACGTTGGTCATGGGAATCTCTTTCTTCTTCTGTCCTAAAGCCTATGGCGCGCGGGCGTCCTCCTCTGAGCGGGCGCGCCGGATGGCACGCTCAGAGGCGGATTAGGATCAGTAGGCCACGCAGTGACGCACCGCGAAGGGCGGTGTCGGCAACAAGGATATCTGCGCGGTTGATCATAAAGCTAGGTTATACAGGTCGCGTTAGGAATGAAAAGCAGGAAATTCAGCTGTCTGAAGGTTCGCGTACAGCACAGTTGATTGGTCAGAGAATTCCGCTAAGTGCCAATTCATGAAATCAGCTTTGATCCTTGGCGCAACGGGCGGTATCGGCGCTGCAATCCACTCTCAACTGGCCGAGAGCGGCGTTCATGTGACCGGCCTATCGCGATCGGCGAACGGGTTGGATTTGATGAACCCGGAAGCTGCCGAGAAAACCTTGGCTGCGGTCGAAGGCCGCTTTGACCTAGTGCTTGTCACCACAGGTGCGCTCGAGATTGACGGGGCCGCGCCGGAAAAGACCCTGCGTGCACTGTCGGCCGAAGCGATGATGGACCAATTCGCGTTGAACGCCGTCGGCCCGGCCTTGGCATTGAAACAGGCCGTTCGGTGGCTGCCACGCGACCGGCGTGCCGTTTTTGGCGTGTTGTCTGCGCGGGTTGGGTCAATTGGCGACAATAGGTTGGGCGGTTGGGTCAGCTATCGCGCGGCCAAGGCGGCGGTCAATCAGATCGTTCACACCGCAGCAATTGAATTGGCGCGAACGCATAAGCAGGCAGTTTGCGTCGCGTTACACCCCGGTACGGTCAAAACTGCCTTTACGGAAAAGTACCTCGGACGCCATCCGTCCGTTGCACCGGCGCAAGCCGCACAAAACCTTTTGTCGGTGATTGAAGGTCTCAACCCCGATGATACAGGCGGTTTTTTCGATTGGGCGGGAAAACCAATACCCTGGTAGGACAGTCAGCCGTCTGACGAGGGCGCGACCGTCTCGTCGCTGGCCTGCGGGTCTTGGGGCGCAGCACGGTTTGCTTCTGGCAATACGCCATTCTCCCAAACGCCGGTTTCTTCCTGGCCATTTGCGTATCGCATTGTTCCGTCGCCGTGGCGTTTGTTGTCCAGAAAGTTGCCTTCGTAGACGTCGCCGGTTGCATAGGTCGCGACACCGGTACCGCTCATCTTTCCCTCAATCCAACTGCCGGAATATGTGAATCCGCTGGGCGTCTTGATCGTGCCTTGTCCGTGTCGCTGACCGTCTTCGAACCCACCTTCATAGACCGTGCCGTCCGAGAAACTGGCTGTTCCGGTACCGCGTCGGACGCCTTCGACCCAGTCGCCGTCATACCGGTAGCCATTTGCCAGTGTCAGCACCCCAGTGCCGTGGCTCACGCCGTTTTTGAACTGCCCGGAATAGACGACGCCACTTGGATAGGTTGCGGTGCCTCTGCCTTCGAACACACCGGCAATCCAGTCACCGTCGTAAACCGTTCCATCCGGGGCGGTTTGAATGCCTTTGCCGTGCGGCAGGTCGGCGCTGAAATCGCCGACATAGGTTGTGCCGTCCGGGTATGTTAGCTCGCCAAGTCCCTCGATCTGACCGTCTGCCCATTCGCCGGTGTAATCGAAGCCGTCAGCACCCAGATAACGCCCCTTGCCGTGACGGCGATCATTCAGGAAATCGCCTTCATATGCCGTTCCGTTGGCATAGGTCGCCTTGCCCTTTCCGTGGCGGCGCGCGTTAAGCAACTCGCCTTCGTACACGTCGCCGTTGGCTTGCGTCAGACGGCCGGTGCCGGTGATCTGACCTTCGGTCCACGTCCCGTCGTAGATCATGCCGTTGGCCATGGTCAGAACGCCCTGACCGTGGCGCTGCCCGGCGTTGACATCGCCTTCATAAACATCGCCGGTCGGGTAGGTGATGACACCCTTTCCCTGTTTGATGCCATCGACCCAGTCGCCATCGTAGGAATAGCCGTCCGAAGACGAAATCACACCTTTTCCGTGGCGAAGGTTGTTGCGAAACCCGCCTTCATAGCGCAATCCGCTCACGTATTCGGCAACCCCGGTTCCATTGATCGTGCCGGCCGACCACTCGCCTTCATAGCTGCTGCCGTCGCCATAAATGATCTTGCCGGTCCCGTCCGGCTGGCCTTGTGAAAAACTGCCCTCATAGATCGCGCCATTGGCATAGCGCGCGGTGCCTTGCCCCTGAATTTCCCCTTCAAACCACTCGCCGGTGTACTCGAACCCGTCAGGCAGACGGTAGGTGCCGGTGCCATGTCGAAGGCCACCCTGAAAGGTGCCTTCGTAAACTCCGCCAACATCGTCGTCAGCGGTGACGATCTGGCCGTCTTCTTGCGCCGTCGCCGACAGCGCGGTCAGGGCGAGCGTTGCAATGGCAAGGGAAGTGCGGATCACGGTCATGGTTTTACCTGCCTGTTAACTGCGCGGCATTTGTTCATGTTGGCGCAAAACTAGGATACCGCACGGGGCAGGGCAACGGCTTTTGCCGCATTGGCCTTTTACTTGCGGCATGATCTGTTAAACGCGTTTTGAAACAGACGAAGGCAGGGGGCAAGAATGGCCGACCGTTTCCGCATCACGCTGGCACAACTGAACCCCACCGTCGGGGATATCGCCGGAAACGCTGCCAAAGCGGCCACAGCCTGGCAGCAGGGGCGCGATGCCGGTGCGGATCTGGTGGCGCTGCCCGAAATGTTCATCACCGGATACAATACGCAGGACCTGGTGATGAAGCCCGTTTTCCATCAGGCGGCGATAGCTGCCGTTCAGGATCTTGCGGCGACATGCGCCGACGGTCCGGCCCTTGCGATTGGGGGTCCGTGGATTGAGGACGGCAGGCTGTTTAACGCCTATCTGATCCTCAAGGGTGGGCGTATCGCCAGCAAGGTCCTGAAGCACCACCTGCCGAACGAGACCGTTTTCGACGAAGTCCGATTGTATGACGCGGGTCCGATGGGCGGTCCGTACGCTGTCGGCAATACGCGCATCGGCAGCCCGATCTGCGAAGATGGCTGGCATGAAGACGTTGCAGAGACGCTGGAAGAAAGCGGGGCGGAGTTTCTGCTGATACCCAACGGATCGCCCTATTTTCGAAACAAGTACGATATCCGCCTGAACCATATGGTTGCGCGTGTGGTCGAAACCGGACTGCCAGTGATTTACCTCAACATGGTCGGCGGGCAAGACGATCAGGTGTTCGATGGCGCGACGTTTGGCTTGAACCCGGGCGGCGAACTGGCGTTCCGGATGCCCGTCTTTGACGAAGCAATTTGTCATGTCGATCTGGCGCGCGGCGATGCCGGTTGGTCCATCGAACCCGCCGAGGTTGTGCCGCAGCCTGACGCTTGGGAACAGGACTATCGCGCAATGGTTCAATCCTTGCGGGACTATATGGCCAAAACGGGGTTCACAAAGGCGGTTCTGGGTCTGTCGGGCGGCGTGGACTCAGCATTGGTCGCGACAATTGCGGTGGACGCGATCGGGCCCGGCAATGTGCGGTGCGTGATGTTGCCGTCCGAGTATACCAGCCAGGGTTCTCTGGACGATGCCGAAGCTGTCGCCAAGGCCCTTGGTGTTCACTACGACTTTGTCCCGATCTCGGAAAGCCGCGCGGCGGTGACTGGCACTCTGTCGCCTTTGTTTGAAGGGCGAGACGAGGACCTGACCGAGGAAAACATCCAGTCACGTTTGCGCGGCGTTTTGCTGATGGCAATCTCGAACAAATTTGGCGAGATGCTGCTGACCACGGGAAACAAGTCTGAGGTCGCGGTTGGTTACGCCACAATTTATGGCGACATGAACGGTGGCTACAATCCGATCAAGGACTTGTACAAGACCCGAGTGTTTGAAACCTGTCGCTGGCGAAATGCCAACCACCGCGACTGGATGCAGGGCCAGGCGGGCGAAGTCATTCGGTCTTCGGTAATCGAAAAAGCCCCGAGCGCGGAACTGCGGGCGGATCAAAAAGACAGCGACAGTTTGCCTGATTACCCGGTTCTCGATGCCATTCTGGAAATCTTGGTTGATCGCGACGGTTCCGTTGCCGATTGCGTGGCCGCCGGATTTGCGGAAGCGGATGCAAAGCGGGTCGAACATCTGATCTACATCAGCGAATACAAGCGGTTTCAATCCGCGCCCGGAACCCGTTTGACCCCACACGCATTTTGGCTGGACCGTCGGTACCCAATCGTGAATCGCTGGCGCGATCGGGGATGACGGTTTTCTGACAGACGTTGCGTTAGGCAGCCCAGTTCCCTTCTGTTGCGAATTCGTAGACAGTAGCCTTTCTTTGTGTGTATTGTCCGCAAAAGTCAGCTATTCCAATACGTTATCTGAAAACCAATCTTGCGTTTTGGCCTATTTTTTGCCACATTTATGACAGGGGTTTGCCTCTTATGGGGCGAGCGTGACGCAATCCGGCGGAGTTTGCTGCCGTTTTAGCCAACGTGCCGGATGTGTGTAACTGGGTATATGCACCAATGTGTGTGGGTGCAGTGATTGGTATTGGTGGTCAAAATGATTGATAATTATGACAAGCCGCTTCATGCGCCATTGCAGTACAAGACAATGGAGTCTCCGGCGCAGGAACTGGATGAAGTTGCGCTGGACGCAACGATTGCCGATTTGATCGGCGATGATACGCCTTCGGAACCGACAGGTGCCGAGCAAACGACGCGGCGACCGGAATTTCCCGATTTGCGCCCGCAAGAGCCGCGCGCATCGCAGCCAAGCAAACAGGTGGAAGGCGTTGGTTTTGTTCTTCGGCAGAAATGGGCCCAGCTGTCTGGCGCTGCTTAAGTAGCCCTGTTCCTCTCTTAATTCCGCACTGGCGATTTGCCGTGCGTTGACCGAATGGCCACAGGTCGGGCTAATTCCCCGGCGCTGTGGCCTTTGAGCATTGTCTCGGCCTTTATCCTGGGGCTCCATACCGATCCAACGCACTCGTACTGAGCGGTAAATGCCGGGTCCCAAGCCAACCCCCGTCGAATCAGATTTGCGCCTGCCCAAACAGGTCGACGTGGTCATCATTGGTGGGGGCATCATCGGGTCCAGCACAGCGCTTGAGCTGGCCGAGCGTGGCGTTTCGGTCCTTTTATGCGAAAAGGGCCAGATTGCCGGTGAACAAAGCTCCAGAAATTGGGGTTGGGTCCGGCTGGGCTTGCGTGATCCGCGCGAAATTCCCCTGATGCAAGTTGCCCAACACGCGTGGCAGGGGATGGATGAACGCGTCGGGCGCAATACGGGCTACGCGCGTTCTGGTATTCTTTTTGGTGCGTCAGATGCCAGATCGAGTCGAAATTATGAGCGTTGGTTGCACAACGTTGACGGGTTGCAGACTGGTGCAAGTCTCGTGTCGGGTAGGGAATTGAACCAATTGCTGCCCGGGCATGCCAACGCGTTTGACTGCGCCCTTTACATGCCGCAGGACGGCAGGGCTGAACCGCAATGGGCCGCCCCTGCGATGGCCGAGGCAGCCCGCGATCGGGGCGCAGTGATCATGACCAATTGCGCGGTACGCAGCATCGATGCGCAAGCGGGCCAAGTGTCCGGCGTTTTTACCGAGCGGGGCCGCGTCGCGTGTGCGCAGGTTGTGCTGGCGGGCGGCGCGTGGTCGCGATTGTTTGCAGGCAACCTGGGAATCGACCTGCCGCAGCTCAAAGTCCTGAACACCGTGATGCGCACATCTCCGGTTGAAAGCGGTCCGGAAATCGCTTTGTGGTCTGACGATTTTGCCATTCGCAGGCGCGCGGATGGAGGTTTTTCCATCGCCTCAGGCTATGAGAATACCGTTGACATCGTGCCGGATTGCGTTCGGCTGGCCCGACGGTTTTTGCCCGCATTCAGGCAGGAATGGCGGTCATTGAGGTTCCGTTTTTCGCGTCGCTGGACGATCGAGGCAAATCACGTTCGCACCTGGATGCCGACAGATGTGACCCCGTTCGAGCATTGCCGGATTCTGGACCCCGAGCCGTCCAAAAAGGCGCTGAAAAACGCTTGGTCAACTGCACGAAAAGGGTTTCCAATATTCGAGAGTTCGGAAATCGTTCAGAGTTGGGCGGGGTTCATCGACGTGACCCCGGACGCGGTTCCGGTCGTATCAGAGGTGGATCAGATGCCCGGCCTTTACATTGCCACCGGGTTTTCCGGCCACGGTTTCGGGATCGGGCCGGGTGCAGGGCGGTTGATGGCCGATTTGGTTACACAAACCGATCCTTGTGTCGATCCGGCCGCCTTTCGCCTGTCTCGTTTCCGGGACGGTTCAGAAGTGCGGCCGGATCCGGGATATTAACCCATCATCTGATAGCTGACCGGAACAAACCGGAAGCCATCGCCACGTGTTTCCACATATCCTGCCGCAGGGAAGGGCATGTGATAGCCGATCATCGGCACTTTGTCCGCGGCCAACAGACCCAGAACGTTGCGACGCGATTCAGTTGCCGCCGCCTTGTCCATATCAAAGCGGACTTCCCATTCAGGATGCGCAAAGGACCAGACGTAATGGTTTGCAAGGTCTGCCGTCAGGATCAAACGCTGACCGTTGCTTTCAAGGTGATACACCATATGGCCCGGCGTGTGGCCAAAGGCACCCATGGCAGTAACACCTGATACGACATCGCCACCATCTTCAATGAAGGTCATCTTCTCCGCCAAAGGCGTAACCTTGGCAGCCACCAGATCACCAACGCGGTTTCCGGCCTCTTGTGCCGACCAGAAGTCATATTCCGGCGCCGCGGTGACGTAACGCGCATTCGCAAAAGTCGCCGCATCGTCTGTAGTCATGCCGCCGATGTGGTCAGGATGCATGTGCGTGAGAACGACGACATCAATTTGATCGGGCGTCACACCCGCATCGGCCAGTGCTGCCTGAATGCCGCCCTGGCCGAGCCCTGTGTCGAACAGGACAAGCTCGGACCCGGTATTGACCAAAGTGGGTGTGAAGAAAAACTGCGCGACTTCCGGGGAAATGAAGTTGTCGGCCGAGACTTGTGCGAAGTCCTCATCCGAGGCACCGCCGCCAAAGATATCCTTTGCACCATCGCGCGGCAGGCTGCCGTCCAGCAACGTGGTCACGGTGAAATCGCCCAATTGGAATGATTTTGCGACAGTTGAATTCGCTTTTGTTTCAGCACCTGCTGCCAGAACCGGGGCAGCGGCAGAAGCAAAAGGTAATGCAGCAGCTGCGCCCAAGGCCGCCCTGCGTGTCAGATTGATGGCCATTTCTTAGTCTCCCTGTCAGAACGCCAATGGTTGAACTAGCTCGGTAGATGTCGCTTGCCAGTTTAATAGCCCAAGACATGGGCTGCCGGGATGAAAATTACGTGTTAATTTTTGTTCATGTCGCGATCTACAAACAAGACTGCCCCGACGGGCCAAAGCCTGGAAAGCTATCTTGCAACCGTTGAACCAGTGAAAAGGGCCCGAGAGGCGCGGGTGCTGGATGGTTTGTTTCGCAAGGCCACGGGATTCCGGCCTGCCATGTGGGGATCGTCCATCGTTGGTTATGGGCGGTATCACTATCGCTACAAGTCCGGGCGCGAGGGCGATTTTCTGGCGACCGGGTTTTCACCACGCAAGCCTGCGCACTCGATTTACATTATGCCGGGATATTCGGACTTTACTGATATTCTACAGCGGTTGGGTAAACACAGGCTGGGCAAGTCCTGTCTCTATATCAACAAGCTGGAAGACATCGACCTGGATGTCCTAGAAGAGCTTATTCGTGCCGGTTTGGCGGACTTGAATCGCCAGTGGCCGGTTCAGCCGACCTGACACGCCCTGCTGGACAAAAACGTGCCCATGTGACATGAGCCGCGCCAACAGGAGACACCCATGACCACCACCCGTTTTGCCCCGTCGCCCACCGGCTATATCCATGTCGGAAACTTGCGCACCGCCCTGATGAACTACCTCATCGCCCGCAAGGCCGGGGGCACCTTCATTCTGCGCATCGACGACACCGATCCTGAGCGATCGAAAGAGGAATATGTCGACGCCATAAAGCAGGATCTGGATTGGCTGGGTCTGCATTGGGATCGGGTCGAACGCCAGTCAGATCGTCTGGACCGTTATGCCGAAGCCGCCGACAAACTGCGTGAGATGGGCCGGTTTTATGAGGCGTTCGAGACGCCGACCGAATTGGACCTGAAGCGCAAGAAACAGCTGAACATGGGCAAACCACCGGTTTATGACCGCGCCGCGCTAAACCTCAGCGATGCCGAAAAGGACGCCTTGCGCGCCGAGCGCGGCAATGGTGTCTGGCGGTTCAAGTTGGATCACGAGCGGATCGAGTGGAATGACGGCATTTTGGGTGAGATCTCGATCGATGCCGCTTCGGTGTCCGATCCCGTACTGATCCGAGGCGATGGTCAGGTTCTCTATACGATTGCGTCGGTCGTGGACGACACCGAGATGGGTGTAACCGACGTCGTGCGCGGCTCGGACCATGTGACAAACACTGCGACTCAGATTCAGATCATCGAAGCGTTGGGCGGCGCTTGCCCTCGATTTGCCCATCACTCGCTGCTGACCGGCCCGCAGGGTGAGGCCCTTTCCAAGCGATTGGGCACGTTGGCGCTGCGCGACCTGCGCGAGCAAGGGGTGCAACCCATGGCGTTGCTGAGCCTGATGGCACGGCTGGGTTCGTCCGACCCCGTCGAGCTGCGCTCGGATATGGCCGAGTTGATTGATGGTTTCGATGTTACCCGGTTTGGTTCGGCGCCGACAAAGTTTGACGTACAGGACCTGTTCCCACTCACCGCAAAACACCTGCAATCGCTGCCTTTGGCGGATGTTGCGGAGGCCGTGGCAGATGCCGGCGTTCCCGCAGATCTGGCCGAACCTTTTTGGGCGATGGCGCGCGAAAATATCACAACCCTGGCCGATCTAAAGGGTTGGTGGGATTTGTGCCGGGATGGTGCAGAACCGCTGATCGCTGACGAGGACCGCGACTTTGTTGCAGAGGCCGTAGCGTTGCTGCCCGAGGGCCCGTTCGATGGCGAGACTTGGGGCAAGTGGACCACCGCCGTCAAGGATGCGACAGGGCGAAAAGGCAAAGCCCTGTTTATGCCGCTGCGCAAGGCCTTGACGGGAATGGAGCGCGGCCCGGAGATGGCAACGCTGCTGCCCCTTTTGCAAGTGATCCGCGCCCGCAGCTAGCCACCGCTAGAACTTAAAGGCGGCAGGCAATTCATTTGCCTTCTTTTGTTGCTCAGGCTGAATGACCCGCACCGAAACGCGGCTAAGCCGGTCATCAACAAACTCGGTTTCTGAAGGGCTGAGTTGCTGGTGACGTGGATACCGTGGCTGGGCGCGGTCATTCAAAACGGGCGCTTCCCAGCCGTCGGTTGTTGCAAAAAAACGATCCGCGCCATCTGGCCCGAATTCCCGCAAATACCCCTGCACGACTACGTCGATATAGCTCAGCAAAAGCGGATGATGATCGCTGGGTGCCGTTTGTCTGTCATGAGGTACCGCATAGACCGCGATCTCGACCTCATGGGTCAATGGGTGCGAGACCGATTGTGTCGTGGGGACCCGATCATACGCCCATTCCCGCTCATCCAGAGCTGCCCAGTCGTTTTTCGGAACATGTGCGATCATGCCTTCGATTTCACATTCGGAATCTGGCACTGCGGTCAGAAAGGCCACGGGGCGCATGTCTGTATGCCGCCACGCGCGACGCCAGCCTTTCAGTCGGGCCGGGCGCGGATCGGGAAAGTCATGCGTGGAGAGGTTCACGAGGCTGCCATAGCCAAAGAAATAAGGGTCTGCCATGGATTGCGACGTCCTGAGTAAGCGATTGATGTATGTCAAACCGCTTTTTCCAGCGACATGCAATAAGGTTGCATTCAATTTCAGGGAGGTCCTTATGCGGATTACCAAACGGACGAACATTGCCGTGCGGCTGTTGATGTATTGTGCCGCGCATCAGGGCAGATTGGTCACGAAGTCCGAGATCGCCGAAGTCTGCAACATCTCGGAAAATCATCTGGCGCAGGTGATCAACCAGTTGAGCCAGCTGGGTTACCTCAACACTCAGCGCGGGCGGAACGGTGGCATTACGTTGGGCCAGAGCGCCGATCAGATTCGCATCGGTGCGGTTTTTCGCGATGTGGAAGGGGCCCTGCCAATCGCAGAGTGCTTTGCCGATGCCGACAATACCTGCCCGTTGACCGATGCCTGCCGATTGCGTTTGGCGCTGCAGGATGCGGCCGAAGTCTTTTACGCCTCTCTGGACGAGATCACCTTGGATGCCTTGGTCTGTGACAACGACCCGCTGTTGAAGATTTTACAGCCTGTGGCTTGCGCACGCCAAGGCTAGTCGCTTGCGCGCAAGACCCGCGCCGGTCGGATTGCGAGCGGTCGAAGTGCGAAAGTGAGCCCTGCAGCAAGCGTGACAATGATTCCGGTGGCAATGATCGCCAGCGCAGACCGCCAGATGATCGCGAAATCGGTGTCGAAGATGTAAGTCGCCACTGCCCAGCCCCCCAGAATGCCAGTGAACAGGGCGACCAGCCCGGCGGCAGCGCCAAGCAGGACGGAACGCAGTGCAAAACTCATCAATATGCGCTTTCGGCTGGCCCCAAGCGTTTTCAGAACCGCAGCTTCATAACGGCGGGCGGGCTCTCCGGCTGCGGCAGCCCCGATCAGGACCAGAAATCCCGTCAACAGCGACACCCCAGCCCCATAAGACGTTGCAGCGGCCAACCCGGCCAGCAATCCCGAAACTCTGTCAATGGCGTCGCGGACCCGGATTGCGGTGATATTCGGATACTGATCAGCCAGATCGCGCAGGATGTCGGCCTCGGCTTCATCCTCGGCATAGACCGTGGCGATAAAGCTGTGCGGTGCGCCGGACAGGGCTGCGGGGTTCATGGACATGATGAAGCCCAGTTCAGCGGTTGAATAATCCACCTCGCGCAGGGATGTCACTTCGGCGGTTATATCGCGCCCCAGTATGTTCACTGTCAGCGCGTCGCCGAGTTTCAATCCCATCTCCTGCGCCTCCTCGGCAGCAAAGCTGACCTGTGGTGGGCCAGCATAATCCTCGGGCCACCACGCACCAGCCGTTATCTTGGAATTTCTTGGCGGTTCGACAGAATAGGTGATCCCACGGTCGCCTTCCAGCACCCAATGGTCACCCGCAACGTCCTTGGCGGGTTGATCATTGATTCGCGTAACAATGCCGCGCAACATCGGAGCACTCTCAATGCGACTGACGGCGGGATCGCTTTCAAGGCGTTCGGTGAAGCCGGGCATCTGGTCTTTCTGGACATCAACGAAGAAATATGAAGGTGCGACATCCGGCAGATTACCTGATATGGCGTTGCGCAGCGTGCCATCGATCTGCCCGACCGCGGCCAGTACGGATAATCCCAGGCCAAGCGACAAGACAGTGGAACCCGCACCTTCCTTGGAACCGGAGATGGCGGATAATGCCCACCTTAAGTGCGCACGTCCTCGGGCCCACGAACTGCCTGCTCGGGCCAGCTGACGAATGCCAAAGGCAGCAAGCGAAAGCACCAGCAACGCGCCTGCGATCCCGCCTGCCGTCCACAATGTCAGGCGAACTGACCCGTTGAACCATGCGGCCAATGCAATGAGGATTATCAAACCAAGAGCCGTTGCAACCACATAGACAGGTCGTGGAACGACGCGCGCCGCACTCAACGCATCGCGAAACAGCGTCGCGGCGCGAACATCTTCCGTCCGGGCGAGGGGCCAGAGCGTGAACAAAAAGGCCGTTAGCAGACCATAGAGAGCCGCCTCAAGAACCGGGCCCGAATAAAAAGTGAAGACCGCTGGGATCGGTAAACGACTTTCGATAATGGGCGCCAGCAAAAGGGGCAGCACGCCCCCTAGAAGCAATCCGATCACGATACCGATGACCGAAAGGACGCCGATCTGAATAAGATAGGTTTGAAAAATCGTCGCGCGGTCGGCGCCCAAAGTGCGCAGCGTTGCGATGGTTTCCGTCTTTTGCGTCAGATAGGCGCGAACGGCGGCGGAAACGCCGATCCCGCCAACGGCAAGACCCGCAAGCCCGACCAGAACCAGAAAAGCGCTGAGGCGGGCGACGAACTCGGCTATGCCCGGCGCGCCGTTGCGGGCATCGGTCCAGCGCATGCCGGTTCCCTCGAACGCTGCATCAGCTTGGGTCGAAAGTGCCGCAAGTTCAGTGCCCGGCGCAACGTCGAGCCGGTACTTCGTGGAAAAGAGCGTTCCGGGTTGCAGCAAGCCGGAGGCTTCCAAATCCTGGGTTCGCAACAGCGTCCGGGGCCCCAATCCGAAGCCGTCTGCGGCACCGTCGGGTTCATGCGTCAACGCGGCGGTCAAGACGAAGTCCTGTGTTCCAAGAGCAAAGACATCCCCCACCTTCAACCCCAGACGGTCAATCAAGGTGGGATCCATCACTGCACCGGGCATTGCGTCTGCCCCAAGGAACGCTTCGTCCAAGCTCATCTGAGGTTCAAGCTTGGCCTGCCCGATCAGGGGATAGGCGGCGTCGACGGCTTTTACCTGCGTCAAGGCACGCTCTGGTTCTTCGGTGCGGGTAACGGCCATCGAGCGGAAGTCGACGATTTCGGATACCGCGTTCGCCGTGCTTTCCATCCAGACGCGTTCGGCATCTGTGGCAAAGCGGTACGTGAATTCCAATTGGGCGTCGCCGCCCAGCAGCGCCGCCCCTTCTTTCGCCAACCCGGCCTGAATCGCACTTCGAACCGAACCGACAGCAGTGATGGCAGCGACGCCCAGAGCAAGGCAAGCCAGAAAGATACGAAATCCGCGCAGACCACCACGCAGTTCACGCCGGGCCAATCGTCCGGCGAGGCGCAGGCTCATTCTGCCGCCTCTCGGTTTGCATCTTGCGCTATGCGACCGTCGCGCAGTCGAACAACCCGGTCACATTTCTGCGCTAAGGAATGGCTGTGTGTCACCAAAACCAGTGTCGCCCCATGGCGGTCCCGCAATCCAAACAGCAAATCGACGATGGCCGCGCCGTTTGTTTGATCCAGGTTTCCGGTGGGCTCGTCTGCCAGCAGCAGCCTGGGTCGCGGAGCGGAGGCCCGAGCCAGTGCAACTCGCTGCTGCTCGCCCCCGGACAATTGTGCTGGATAGTGATCGCGACGATGAGACAGTCCAACCGCATCCAACTCGGCCTCGGCACGTGGGAAAGCATCTGCGTGCCCGGCCAGTTCCAGCGGCGTGGCGACGTTTTCCAGCGCCGTCATGGTTGGGATCAGGTGAAAGTTCTGAAAAACGACGCCCATCGTATCACGGCGAAACCGCGCGAGTGCGTCCTCATCCATTTGTGTGAGGTCGCGACCGAGTGCGGTGATGGTGCCCCCGGTGGCCTGTTCCAACCCGCCCATCAGCATCAAAAGCGAAGACTTGCCTGAACCGGAGGGTCCGACCAGCCCCAATGTTTCACCTTCCTGAACGCTCAAGGTGATGTCATGCAGGATATTTACCCGACCGGCATTGCCATCCAGCGACAAAGCGGCATTTTGAAGGTCAAGAACAGGTGTCGTCATCGGTCTTTCCGAACAGGAGCGATAGGATGGGATATGGAGTGGTTGGAATTTTGCGCAAGGTTTTGATTTCGGGTCTGTTCGCTTGCTGCGGTTTTGCGGCCACAGCAGAGCCGGTTGTTATCGCCGCGTTGGGCGACTCGCTCACCCACGGGTTCGGGTTGGTCGAGCAGGATGGTTTTGTGCCCCAGATGGAAGAGTGGCTGATCGAACAAGGCGCTGACGTGCGCATGATCAACGCCGGTGTGTCTGGTGATACGACCGCTGGCGGGGCTGCCCGTGTCAATTGGACCCTGACCCCGGATGTGGATGGAATGATCGTGGCGCTGGGCGGAAACGACCTTTTGCGTGGAATTGACCCCGCCGCGTCCCGCGCAAATCTGGTGAAAATCCTCACCGAAGCGCAACAAGCTGATGTGGATGTCCTTCTGATCGGAATGCAGGCGCCCGGCAACTATGGGCCCGAATACAAGCAGGCATTTGACGCCATGTACCCGGCCTTGGCTCAGGAGTTTGATACGCTCTATGTCGAGAGCTTTTTTGTCGGCTTGCAGCCGGACGGAGATCCGAACGCGGTTCGCCAGTTCATGCAGCCCGACGGCATTCATCCGAACGCAAGAGGTGTTGCTCGGATCGTCGAGGGCCTTGGCCCAAAGGTAATGGACCTTGTCCGCCAAGCAAGGCAGGACTGAAACATGCCGGGGCGGTTCTTTCTGACGCGGTCGATGTCCGAAATTGCCGACACGTTGAACGTTGCCAACGAAGTGCCCGCGCAGCCATCGCGCCGGAACATCCAACCGGGGCAGGAGGTCGTGGTCCTTACACGAACCGGCCTGAAACCCATGCGTTGGGGCATGATCCCCGTCGGTCGGGTCAATGCGCGCGGGCGACCCGTGATGGAAACCATCATCAATGCACGGTCAGAAACGGTTTTTGACAAATCGGCGTTCGAAGGCGTGGGCCGCGCTGTCGTTCCGGTAGACGGCTGGTACGAGTGGACAGGTGAAAAACGCCGCAAGACTGCATGGCGCATCGCCTCGGCAGACGGTACGCCTTTGTCCTTCGCCGCAATCACCGACACTTGGAAGGCACCGGGCGGCCTGAACGTCGATCAGTTTGCCGCTGTGACGTGTGAGCCGAACGCCGATGTTGCGCCGATTCATCACCGGATGGGTGTTTTGTTGGACCTTGCGGGGGTGAACGTCTGGCTGTCCGGAACGGAAGAACAGGCGAAGGCCCTGATGCAACCGTGGCCAGATGGCCTGCTGCGCATCGAAGAAGCCTCTGACGTGGATTGGTCCGGAGCGTGACGCCTTTAGACCACGGTCACAACGGTGCCAATCGGTACGCGCGCATAAAGATCAATGACATGCGCGTTCAGCATCCGGATGCATCCATTTGACACCGCATGCCCGATCGTTTGCGGTTGCGTCGTGCCGTGAATGCGGAAATAGGTGTCGACCCCGTTCTGGAATAGATAGAGCGCGCGGGCACCAAGCGGGTTGTCACCCCCACCCGGCTGGACATAGTCATTGTCCTTGAACTTGGCATAGGCGACCGGGTCCCGTTCAATCATCTCGTTCGTCGGCCGCCACGTTGGCCATTCTTTCTTGACGTCGATGGTGGCGGTTCCGGTAAATTCCAGACCGGCCTTGCCGACACCAACGCCATATCGGATCGCTTTGCGCGGTTCGGTCACGTAATACAGATAGAATGAGCGGGGTGCGACCAGCAACTGCCCCGGCTGGAACTGTTTCTTGATCCGTACGAATTGCGGCGTTGGGTCGTATTCGACCGCTTTCTTGGCGCTGGCGATGCCAGGCAACAGGCAAGCAGCCGTCCCGGCCATAAAAGCGCGGCGAGTAAACATATTGCGTCCCTTCCAAAGACCAATGAGCTTTTGGTTCTAGTCTCGAAAGGATAGCCGATTTGGTCAATCGCCGGGATTATATAACTAAAATGTGATGTATTCTGTGTGCCACACAGGCTGCGGCATAAAAACGAAAGGGTGAGGAAACCCTCACCCTTTCAGATGCTTAGGCCAACGCGATGTCGTCGGCACTTTCACGGCCGTCACGACCCGAGCGCAGCTCGTAGGTGACTTTCTGATTGTCGGCCAGACCGGTAAGGCCCGAGCGTTCGACGGCTGAGATGTGTACAAAGATGTCTTTGCCGCCATCTTCGGGCGCGATGAAGCCATAGCCTTTGGTGGTGTTGAACCATTTTACGGTGCCTGCAGGCATATCCGTTCTCTCCTCTTAAGATGCTGCCCACGGGGATGCGGCAGCCCGGCGTCGTCGTCTGGATCGAATGACTGAGCGCCGTGGAAGGAGACAGTAGGTCGAAATAGATAAACGTTAGCCCTTTGGATATGGCATTGGGGTGGGCGCGTGGCAAGGGGGAGTTCGTTAACGATTTGGTAGCCATGATTGCGGCAGGCTGCCCGCATGAGCAATTACCGGCGCGTCCGTATTCCCGGAGCCAAGTACTTCTTCACCGTATCTCTGGCCGACCGCGCGTCGGACCTGTTGACGCGTGAGGTGGCGCATTTGCGGGTGGCCTTTGCGGTGACGCAGCGGGAGCGGCCGTTTTGGTGTGATGCCTTTGTTGTCTTGCCGGATCATATCCACGCAGTGTGGACCTTGCCGCCGGGGGACGCGGATTATGCGACGCGGTGGGGTGCGATCAAGGCACGGTTTACCATGCGCGTGAACAGGGCAAGACGTAGGTCGGGCTTCAGCCCGGCACCGGTTCCAAAACACCTGCCCGTTGTGACATCTGGCAGATATGCCGGGCTGAAGCCCGGCCTACGGCAGAACAAACGCGAGGCGCCTATATGGCAACGCCGGTTTTGGGAGCACACCATTCGGGATGAAACGGATTACCGCAATCATATGGCATATTGTTGGGGCAATCCGGTCAAACACGGATTGGTGGAGTATCCAACCGATTGGCCGTATTCGTCGATCCATCGTGACATTCGTGCGGGTCGGGTTGATCCAGAGTGGAGCGGTGTTGTCGCGGAGGGAGCATTCGGTGAGCCGTAGGATCGAAGAACCTAGGCCCTTAGGCCGGGCTTCAGCCCGGCACTCCGCACAATACTGGCAACCTCGCCAACACCTTCCAAGGAACCGCATCAAAACCATCCATTCGCCTCAGGGGTCATGTTGGATGCCGGGCTGAAGCCCGGCCTACTGGTTTGAGAAGTTTTGGATATAAGCACCCGTTCGAGGACACTAGGTGTCTGTTGCTTTCAACTTATACTCTGGTCGCAGCTCTAAGAGACGGTTCAAAGACTGTTCTCCCGCCTTTGTCGCATCTTCGTACGCCGCGGGCGATGGGCCCGAGCGAATCAAGTCTTCAATGGATTGCCATGGAAGCACCTGACGCATGAGTTTCCCGTGAGGATTGCCATCCTTCGGATTGATTTGTGCTGCTTGCACAGCCCGCTTCGCTGCCCTGTCGAGCAGACCTTCATCCGCACCGGCGGCCTCTGCTAACCAGAACATCATTGGGCTACATTTGAGCCTGTTCCAGATGAGTTTGGCGGGTACTTCACCAATAGGCTCCTGAAGTCTCTCATCTCTGGTTTTCAGGGCTAGCCAACCTAGCCAATGTTCGCGCTGAGATCGATACCACTTTCTGTGAAACCCAGTTCCTATTTGAATTTTTTGTTCAAGTTGGCAGGTCTTTGGTGGTGTGGGATGGTAAGCGGCCACAAAGCGAAGTAGTTCCAATTGAGTGAGCATACTCTTTGAGTCTCACCGCGCAAACTTCTTATGCTTCAACCGCTTAGGCTCCAACGCATCCGGCCCCAACCGCCGCTTCTTGTCCTCTTCGTAATCCTCGAAGTTACCCTCGAACCACTCCACATGCGCGTCGCCTTCAAACGCCAGAATATGCGTGCAGATGCGGTCAAGGAAAAAGCGGTCGTGCGAGATGACGACGGCGCAGCCGGCGAAATCGACCAGCGCGTCTTCCAGCGCTCGCAGGGTTTCGACGTCGAGGTCGTTGGTTGGCTCATCCAGCAGCAGGACGTTGCCGCCCTCCTTCAGCAGGCGGGCCATGTGGACGCGGTTGCGCTCACCGCCCGACAGCAGCGAGACCTTTTTCTGCTGATCGCCGCCCTTGAAGTTGAACGATGAGCAATAGGCGCGGGAATTGACCTGCGCGTCGCCCAGTTGGATGATCTCGGCGCCGCCGGTGATCGCCTCCCACACGGTGTCGTTGTCTTTCAGGTCATCACGGGACTGGTCCACGTAAGACAGCTCGACCGTATCGCCCAGTGTGATGGTGCCGCTGTCGGGTTGTTCCTGACCGGTGAGCATCTTGAACAGGGTCGATTTACCGGCGCCGTTGGGGCCGATGACACCGACAATCCCGCCGGGGGGCAGGGCAAAGTCCAGCCCTTCGATCAGTTGCTTGTCGCCCATGTGCTTGGACAGGCCCTCGACCTCGATCACCTTGCCACCAAGGCGCTGGCCGTTGGGGATGACGATCTGGGCGCGGGTCAGCTTTTCGCGTTCGGACTGTTCGGCCAGCTCGTTATAGGCGTTGATCCGGGCCTTGGATTTGGCCTGACGGGCCTTCTGGCCCTGACGCATCCATTCCAGCTCGCGCTGCAGGGTTTTCTGCTTGGATTTGTCCTCGCGGGCTTCCTGCTCCAGCCGTTTGGCCTTTTGCTCCAGCCACGCGGAATAATTGCCCTCGTACGGAATGCCGCGGCCGCGGTCGAGTTCGAGAATCCAGCCGGTGATGTCGTCCAGGAAATAACGATCGTGGGTGACGATCAGGATAGTGCCTTTATAGTCGATCAGGTGCTGTTGCAGCCACGCGATGGTTTCGGCGTCCAGATGGTTGGTCGGTTCGTCCAAGAGCAGCATGTCGGGCGCTTCCAGCAGCAGCTTGCACAGCGCTACCCGGCGTTTCTCACCCCCCGAGAGGTTGGCGATGTTGGCATCGTCCGGCGGGCACCGCAGCGCCTCCATCGAGACGTCGATCTGGCTGTCGAGATCCCAGAGGTTTTCGGCGTCGATCGCGTCTTGCAGGGTGGTCATTTCCTCCATGAGCTCGTCCGAGTAATTCTCGGCGATCTCCATGGCGATCTCGTTGAAGCGGTCGACCTTGGCCTTTTTCGCAGCCACGCCCAGCATGACGTTTTCGCGGACGGTCAGCGATTCATCCAGCTGCGGCTCCTGCGGTAGATAGCCGACCTTGGCACCTTCGGCCGCCCATGCCTCACCGGTGAAATCGGTGTCGAGACCGGCCATGATCTTCATCAGCGTCGACTTACCCGCGCCGTTGACGCCGACAACACCGATTTTCACGCCGGGCAGAAAGCTCAGGTGGATGTTTTCAAAGCACTTCTTGCCACCGGGATAGGTCTTGGAGACACCCTGCATGTGGTAGACATATTGATAGGCGGCCATGTCGCGTCCTCTGGGTCGGGGAAATTGGGTTGCGGTGTGATAGCGGATGCGGTGGGTGGGGGCAATGCGTCGCGAAAGCAATCCGTTTTGTACTTAGGTTACCTTAAATACGTCCGCGTATTTTCGCAGCAGAAAGTACGGTGTGCCTTTGTCGTACTTATCAATATTTGCGCTCAGTCCAAGGCCCAAATTCTCCGAAAACAAGTTGATGTTGAGTTCATCAGAATAGCAAGCATACCAAGCGGCGTTGAGGCTTTTGAAGTCCCCTTCTACTTCTTTAGGATTAGCGGGCTTGATTGTGCTCGCGACTTCCTGCCAGTTGAATTCGCCTTTGCGCAGCAAGTCTATCATATTGGGTGCGAAGGCTTTCAGATATAGCAGCCCCACCAAAAGGTAATGACCATAGTCCTCGGCGAATTCTGAGCGCGCCATTGGGGTTGACGCTATCAATCTTGCGAAGTGCTGAATCCCTCGGAGTGACAGTTATTCGTTGTCTGCAAGGTGTTTGAGATAGGTCCCGCCAATGTGAAAATAGTGCGCGCGGTTTATACCCATCTGGCGCCCAATTTCCTCGTAGTAATTGAGATACGTTGATTGCCGATAGCTGTCTAAAATATCGTTTCGGAGCCTTAGTGAGATCGTGACAAACTTTTGCAGGTATAGTGGCGCGTCGATATCTTGCCCATATCTGGCGCTGACACCGTTTCCCAGTTCCTTCAAGTTCACACCGAGAATGAAATGCACCCCGTCCACGCTGAAAGAGTGTTTGATTACCTCCAACAGGTTCAATGCAAAATCCGGGCGGCACCGATCCAACTCATCAATGACGATAACCAGTTTTCGCGTCGGTTCCCCTTTTTCATTTAGCTCCGTCAAGTCAACCAGGGCCTTGCGGAAGCTCTCCATTGCCGCCCTATTACCGTCTTCTCTTTTCCAGAATTCGGCGACGGCTCCATCCAGTTCACCGGAAATGCTGTTGATTGCGGCATCTGCCAATTCATCTGCCTTGTTCACAAGTCCAGCTGTTACCACCGAAGCTCCAGCGCGAATTATGGCGCGACCGAGGGCCGGAGCGACCTGCCTAGCCTTTTTCCAGGCCTCCTGAGCCGCTGTGTCGTTCGCCTCTTCGAACCGTTCGGCAATCGCGCCGGTCAAGGCAATTAACGGATCGTCCAGAAAATCATGTTTAAAGGCATCGAAATAGACAGTTTGAGTCGTATTCCCATCGCGCTTCAGGTGTTCGCCCACCCAGCACTTCAGAAAGAAGGATTTGCCCGAGCCTCACGCACCGTCCAAGGCGATCACCAGAGGGTCGTCAATGTCCTCAACTAATTTCGAAAGCTTATCGCCGATTGATTTTCGAGATAGTTTGTCATGTTCGTCAAAGCCGTCTGAATAGAGGTCAATCTTGGGTTCCGGGAGGGTCAATCGCATTGGAGTCTCCAAATTGCTGTATAGAATCAAAATACTTCTACCCAAAGTTGTGCTGAGTGCCAGATCAACGGATGTGTGAAGTCGTCGCAGCTCAACTGCGGCTCGCGCACTCAACCCATTGATTGACAACCCCCCTCAGTTCTGAACATCAGCAAGGGATGGACCGATACACCATTCCATATGCATCGCCAGGGCAGGTCATCGGCCTGTTCGGAGGGTCGTTTGATCCACCGCATCAGGGCCATGTGCATGTCACGCTTGAAGCGATGAAAGCCTTTGGGCTGGATCGGGTGTGGTGGCTGGTCTCGCCGGGCAATCCGCTAAAGACGCGGGGGCCCGCGCCGTTGGCACAGCGGATGCAGGCGGCGCAGGCGGTTATGCGGCACCCGAGGGTCGAGGTGACGGATATCGAGGCGCTGACCGGGACGCGGGCGACGGCGGATACGTTGACGGCGTTGCAACGGCTTTATCCGCGGGTGAGGTTCGTCTGGCTGATGGGGGCCGACAATCTGGCGCAGTTTCATAAATGGAAAGACTGGCGACTGATCATGGACAGTGTTCCAGTGGGCGTTCTGGCGCGACCGGGGGATCGAATCTCGGCCCGGATGTCGCCAGCGGCGCGGCTCTATGCCAAGTACCGCATCGACGGGCGGGCGCGACATTTGTTGGGGCGCGCACGTGCGCCTGCGTGGTGTTTCGTGAACGTGCCGATGGTGGATGTCAGCTCGACCGATCTGCGCAATCGCGGTGTCTGGGGGGATGGGGTGTTGCCCGAATGACTCCTATCAGCGCATAATATTCATCAAGTGATTGTCTGCATTTAAGCTCTGGGATTCAAATAGACCCATGGTTGATCGTATTTCGCGTCGTTTATTTCTGGGCGGATTGGGGGCGTCTCTGGTGCCGGGCACGGCTCTGGCCGAGGCGCCATTGGTGTCTTTGCGCCCGCAATTGCGGGGCCCGCAATCCAGCGCGTCCGAACGGCTGGTCAAGGCCGCTGGGTTGCGTGGCGAGGTTGTCTTTGCCGTGGCCGATGTCAAAACCGGCACGCCGCTGGAGGTTTACGGAGAGGGGGAAAGCCTGCCGCCCGCCAGCGTGGCGAAAGCCCTGACCGCGCTTTATGCGCTGGATGTGCTGGGGCCGGAATACCGGTTCGAAACCGCCCTGATCGCGGATGGGCCGGTCGAGAACGGCATACTAAAGGGCGATCTTATCCTTGCCGGTGGTGGTGATCCGTTGCTGGACACGGACGCGCTGGCGACGATGGCGGCCAATCTGCGCAAGGCGGGGATCACCGAGGTGCGCGGGGCGTTCAAGGTTTATGATGGGGCGCTGCCTTACGTGTTCAGCATTGATCCCGGACAACCGGATCACCTTGGCTATAGCCCGGCGATCAGCGGGATTTCATTGAATTTCAACCGGGTGCATTTCGAGTGGAAACGCGACGGCACCCGCTATGATGTCACGATGGATGCGCGCAGCGCGAGTTACCGGCCTGCAGTGGATATGGCGGCGATGCGCGTCGAGGGCCGCAGCCTGCCGATTTACACCTATCAGCCGAGTGCGCGGCAGGATCGGTGGACCGTGGCCAAGGGCGCGCTGGGCAATGGCGGGGCGCGGTGGCTGCCGGTGCGCAAGCCTGCGCTGTATGCCGGTGACGTGTTCCGAACCCTGGCGCGGGTGAACGGCATCGTTTTGGGCCGGGTGCAGGTGACGCGGCAGACCCCTCAGGGAACCCCACTTGTTACGCATCAAAGCGATCCGATGAAAAGCATCCTGCGGGGGATGCTGAAATACTCGACCAACATCACGGCAGAGATGGTGGGCATGGCGGCGACGCGGGCGCGCGGGGTCTGGCCTCAGAACCTCGCCGAGTCGGCAGCAGAGATGAACCGCTGGGCGGCCGAGACCTTTGATGCGCCGGGGATCGCGATGGTCGACCATTCGGGATTGGGCGATGCCTCGCGCATGGTGCCGATGGGTTTGGTCAAGGTGTTGGCGGCGGCGGGAAGCTCGGCCCAGTTGCGGCCCTTGCTGAAGCCCTTCACGCTGACCGACAAGAACGGAAATCCGGTTAAAAACCACCCGGTGAAGGTCAATTCCAAGACCGGGACGCTGAACTTTGTTTCGGGGTTGGGTGGTTATCTGACCACGACCAACGGCGATGAGCTGGCTTTTGCCATTTTCACCGCCGATGTTGCCCACCGCGCTACAATCCCGCGCGCGCATCGCGAGCGGCCCGAAGGCGCCCGCAGCTGGAACCGGCGGTCACGCAAGTTGCAGCGCGCATTGCTAGAGCGTTGGGGATCGCTCTACGGCAGTTAAGTCGTGTGCCTGGCCCGTGCGCCGCGTTCGATCGCAGCCGCGTGCAGGCGGTCCACGCTGAGTTCGTAGCGGATTTCTTCCAGCAGGCGCAGTTCGGTCTCGGCCAGCGAGCCATCCGCGGCGGCCACGTCACAGGCAAGCGCATAAGCGGTTTCATTCAGTCGCTCGGGCAGGTTCTCGCGAACGAGGCCAAACAGGGCATCAAGCCCGTCTTCCTGTTCGAACAGGTCAAACACGATTTGCGAGACGCGGCGAGTGCGGTCGATATCGTAGCCCGCAAAGACCGGCAGCATGTTGACCGCGCCTTCGATCTTGACCAGTTCCGCGGTGCGGATGGTTTCATCCGAGGCCGACACCGCGACCATGATCGCCACAAGGCAATCCTGCGGGGACATGGGATGTGGGGTTTGCTCGGTCATTGGGTCGTCCTGAATACTGCGGCTGTTGCCGCACGATAGGTGGGGGTGGGGGGAGGTTCAATAACTGTTTTTTCTGAGACCTGCCTTGAAAACGGGCAGGTGACATTGACTCATACTGCACCTGCACAATAACAGGGGCCGGGTCGGTCACATGGAGTGGCCGGCACGTTTTCCGATGGAGCTGAACTATAATGTCTGAACTGCGTGAAACCGCGATGACGTCCAAAGCGTGGCCGTTTGAAGAGGCGCGCCGGTTGCTCAAACGCTATCAGAAGGGCGCTCCGGAAAAGGGGTATGTGCTGTTCGAGACGGGCTATGGCCCTTCGGGGCTGCCGCATATCGGCACGTTTGGCGAGGTTGCGCGGACCACGATGGTCAAGCGTGCGTTCGAGGCGCTGTCGGATATCCCGACCAAGCTGATCTGTTTCTCGGACGATCTGGACGGGATGCGCAAGGTGCCCAGCAATGTGCCGAACCCAGAGGTGTTGCAGGACTATTTGCAATGTCCGCTGACCTCGGTCCCTGATCCGTTTGGCGAATTTCCCAGCTTTGGCGAGCACAACAATGCGATGCTGCGTCGGTTCCTCGATACGTTCGGGTTCGAATACGAATTCTATTCGGCGCGGGATTTCTATCACTCGGGGCAGTTCGACGAGATTCTGAAACGCGCGGTTGAACGTTATGACGAGATCATGGCAATCATGCTCAAAAGCCTGCGCGAAGAGCGGCAGCAGACTTATTCGATCTTCCTGCCGATCCATCCCGAGACGGGCCGGGTTCTGTATGTGCCCATGAAAAAGGTCTGTGCCGAGACCTATACCGTCACCTTCGATGATGAAGATGGCAAGGAATGGACATTGCCTGTGACCGGCGGCAACGTGAAATTGCAGTGGAAGCCGGATTTCGGCGCGCGCTGGGCGGCGCTGGGCGTGGATTTCGAGATGTACGGCAAGGAACACGCGACCAACGAGAAGATCTATGACGCGATTTGCCGCGCGCTGGGTGGTCGTGCGCCGGAGCATTTCAGTTATGAGCTGTTTCTGGACGAGAACGGGCAGAAGATTTCGAAATCCTCCGGCAACGGTGTGTCGATTGACGAATGGCTGACTTATGCGCCGACCGAAAGCCTTGCTTACTTCATGTATCAAAAGCCCAAGACGGCGAAGCGGATGCATTTCGATGTGATCCCGAAAGCCTATGATGAGTATCATCAGCAATTGCGGGCCTATCCGGGACAGGATCTGAAGGCGCAGTTGAACAACCCGGTCTGGCACATTCACGGCGGCGACGTTCCGGTGTCGACCCTGATTGTTCCTTTTGCGATGTTGTTGAACCTGGCCTCGGTCTCCGGGGCCGAGGACAAAGAGGCGCTTTGGGGTTTCATCCGCCGCTATGCGCCCGAGGCGACGGCGGAAACGCATCCCGATCTGGATCAGGCAGCGGGCTTTGCGGTGCGGTACTTCAACGATTTCGTCAAACCGACGCGCAAGCATCGCGCCCCGACGGATCAGGAGCGCGAGGCGCTGGAGGCTTTGAAAGCAGCATTGGAAAGCTATGACGGACCCATTGAGGACGAGGCGCTGCAATCGGTGGTCTATGCCATCGGGCGCGACCGCTTCGACCCGCTGCGGGGCTGGTTCACTGCGCTTTACGAAGTGCTGCTGGGCGCATCGCAGGGCCCTCGGTTCGGTGGGTTCATTGCGCTTTACGGTGTACCTGAGACCGTCGCTCTGATTGACAAGGCGCTGGCCGGAGAACTGGTCTGAGTTGACCTGACCTCGGATGGGGCTACCGTAACGACAGGAGGTGGCCCCATGCGTCGTTTGTTGCTTGCTGTATCATTGAGTGCCGGATTGGCCTCGGGCGCCTTTGCGCAGAACGCCGAGATTGAGGCCAATATCTCGGCCCAGATACAGGCGTTCAAAGCGGATGATTTTGCCACCGCCTTCACCTATGCCAGCCCCAACATCCAGCGCCTGTTCGGAACACCCGAGAACTTCGGCACGATGGTGCGGCGCGGCTATCCGATGGTTTGGCGGCCTGCCGATGTGCGGTTCCTCGAACTGCGCGAAATTGCTGGCAACTTGTGGCAGAAAGTCATGATCACGGATGGAAACGGCCGGGTGCATATTCTGGACTATCAGATGGTGCAGCGCGAAAATGGCTGGAAGATCAATGGCGTGCAGTTGCTTAGAAATTCAGATCCTTCAGCGTGACGCAACACCACCGTCACGGTGACGTGAGCGGTGGTTAATCCCTTTTCTTTATCCAAACCCTCGCGTTCGGGGTGAGCCCGGACCCGAAGGTTTCGCGCGCAGCCATCTTCTGCGTCGCATTTGGGAAAGGGATTTCGATGAACAAGGCAATCACAGACGGCATTTTGTTCATGCCGCCGGCGTTCGCTGATGGTCTGGGTGTTTGGTCCAGTGGTGATGGCACACCGGGTTCTCCAACTTACGATGGTTCCGGCTCTGGCGCTTTTGTTCCGGCGGATGCGGACTTTGCTGGCTGTCTGGAGATCTTCAAGACCGAAGCCACACAACGACTGCGGTATATGGGCCAAACGCAATTGCTTCCGGGTTGCTATCTGCAGATCAAAGCACGGGTCAAAGCCATCAGTGGTCCCTTGCCCGAGGTTCGCATTGCCGGTTGGGCCGGCGGTGCCGGTGACATCCATGTCACAGGACTGATTGAACAAGGCCCTGCGACGCAATTGGCGTCATACGGTCGCGTTTATGAAATCTCGGCGATTGTCGGCAGCGGTCGCCGCCAAGGCGTGGATATGCCCTGGGGTTCACAGGCGCTTTATGGTCACTTTGGCTTGGACATCAATGGCCCCAATGGGGCGCTCGTGCGCGTCGATGACATTGAGATCACGGATATATCCGGCGTCTTCCTGCGCGATATGCTGGGCGTCGTCGATGTACGAGATTTTGGTGCGGTCGGCGACGGCGTGACCGACGACTCTACCGCTTTTGAAGCTGCGGACCAAGCGGCCAACGGGCGGCGGATTTACGTGCCACAAGGCACCTATCTGCTGAACGAAAACGTCAGCTTAGCATGTGACGTAGATTTCGATGGCACGGTCATCATGCCAGACGATCGAATGCTGTTGCTAACCAAAAGCTTTGATCTGCCCACATACGTCTCGGCGTTCGGGGACGAGGAATTGGCGTTCAGGAAGGCCTTTCAGGCCCTTCTCAACAACGCAGACCACGACTCGTTGGACCTTGGCGGTCGCAAAATTGCGATCAACGGGCCGATCGACATGCAGGCGGCGGTGCCCAACCGGGACAGCTATGCCACCCGGCGCATCATTCGAAACGGGCAATTCGATGCCAAAAGCAATACGGCCTGGGAAAACGAGACTTTCACTTCGGTCGCGACATATAACCCGTCAGACCCGACCAAACTGACCAATGTCGCTAACGTTGCCAACATCCCCGTTGGTTCGTTGGTCACCGGCAGCGGCGTCGGGCGCGAGATATACGTTCGGTCAAAAAACGTGGGCGCGGGTGAAATTACGTTGAATGCGGCGATTTATGACGCCGCGGGCACCCAGAGCTTCACGTTTACCGACTTCAAATACATGCTGGACTTTGGCGGTTTTAGCACGTTGCAGAAGTTCGGCATGGAGGCGATCGAGTTCCAGTGCAACAGCCGTTGCAGCGCAATCCGTCTTGCGCCCAGCGGGAACACCTTTTCCCTGAAAGACTGTTTCGTCAGCCGACCCAAGGACCGCGGCGTCACTTCGACGGGCACGGGGTGTCAGGGGATGCTGATTGACGAGTGCCAGTTCCTGTCCAGCGAAGAGGGGTTGGATGTGGCTGATCGCAGTTCGATTGCCGTGAATTCCAACGCGAACGATGTCAAACTGCGCCACAACCGAGCGAACCGTTTCCATCATTTCGCGGTGCTTGGCGGCGACAATAACCTTGTTTTGGGAAATCATTTTTTCCAGGGCGATGGCGGCTCGACCGGCGTACGAAACGCCGGGTTGGTTCTGATCGGCGGCTACAACAGTTCGTCCATTGCGGAAAACTATGTGGACAATTGCTTTATCCAGTGGACGAACGAAAGGGACACCGCACCGAACTACAGCAGCGGCTATTCTTTCAGCGCACTCAGCGTCACAGACAACATTTTCTATGCCAGCGATGTTGCTACCGGGTTTGGCTACATCGTAATTCGACCCTATGGCAGCGGCCACTTCGTCAACGGATTGACAGTGACCGGCAACAAATTCCGCGTTAATGCCAGCACCATCAGCCGTGTCGATCGCGTGGATACAAGCTTTGCCACGCTGAACCCCGACCGATTTGCCGGGCTGAACTTTGCAAGCAACACGTTCCACGGCATTACTACGGCTTGCGAGAACCCGTTGCGGGTAACCTACTCGCGAAGTTCCAGATCGTCTTCGTGGTCTATTGGGACAAGCAGTCGCCTACCCTTTGGCGGGCGCACGCGGGGGTGTGATTCAGTTGTTGCCCTTGCACCGCTGCGGACAGCGCTGAGCACGACCAGATATACTGCGCCGTATGTCGAACTGAAACAGGGGTCCAGTCAGAATGCGATCCGATTGCGCTGGCCGGAATCGTTGAGCGGGCAGGTCTCAGTGATTGTGCGTGCTGACACCTGACAGAAACGGGCAACGGCCGCCCTGATCGCATGGCTGGTTTTTAGTAGGAGAGCCAGAGCGCAAGCTTGATCCCCGTGGTGTCCCGGAAGGAGTTGCGCTCGGCACCCAATACCCAGGTGGATTGCCCGCCTTTCGGACGGTACATGATTGAGGGGCGCACGCTCCAGTAAAAGGGCCGGTCGGGGGTGTAACTTGTCTCGATCTGAAGCAACGGATCAATGCGCCGGCCCGACGACAGCCCGGCCGTAAAATCCAGTTTCCGGAACAGCGCGTCGTGGGTGCGGTATTCCAGCGCTGCGTCCACGGCAAGCCAGCCGTTACCGATCTTGGTTTCGATATTCCTCCCGTAGGACAATGTAGCCTTGTACAACGCCCAAACCTGCAGCTGACGGTGATGGGCACCCACCCCGAGCTCAGCCGCCATTCGCCCCGAACGGCCAAAATCAGCCACAAGAAATCGAGCGAAGACAAGGGCATGGCCATAGAGGTCCTGATGTTCCTCGGCATCCAGACCCACGGTGAGCCTTGGGCCAAGACCATATTCTGCATATAGCGACGTCTTGTATTTGTAGACATCGCTTTCTTTGAAGCCCGTCACCGATACCGCAGAGAATCCGGCACCTTTGTCACGCAGCCACGCCCCGGCCAAAACAGGCCCGCAGGCTGCGAATAACAAAAGGACCGCACACAAAAAACGTTTCATGCCGGCAGCATTGTCAGACATGGTTAACGGTTGGTTAGTAGTCCGACGAATTATGGATGCAGTGGTGTCATTTCCCACGCGGGAAACTGATGGCATTTGGCGAAGCTGTGCTAGGCTTGTCCCAGCCAAAGGAGAAGCCTTATGCCACAGATTTCAAAAAGCAATGCGTGCCAAACTGTAATCACCACATTCGAGATGACCCCAGGTACGTGTCAGGACCTGTTGGAGGCGCTTACCGATGCCTACGGTGAATTCATTTCGAAACGGCCGGGGTTTATTGCGGCTGGCCTGCATGTAAATGACGCTCAGACCAGAATCGCCAACTACTCGCAATGGGAGCGGCGCGAAGATTTTCTGGCCATGCTGCGGACGCCGGAAATGCGGGAACGCAATCGTCGTATCAACGAACTGTGCAAAAGCTTCGAGCCTGTGATGTACGACGTGGCGGAAACGTTTTGATCGCCTGATTTGGATCAAGGACGCAGGCAGGGCCCCGGTACAATCTGGTGACGAAAATACGGAGGTACGTGCGATGCATCACAACATTCTTGTTCCGATTTCCTTTGATGCCGAGCGGGACACTTCGGGGCCACTGAAACTGGCGCAGCTTTTGTCCACTTCTGACGCAAAGGTAACCCTTCTTCATGTGGTAGAGCATATCCCGGACTATGCGATCTCGTACATGCCGACCGAGTACATGTCCGAGGCGCGGAAGGCGATAAAGGTGGAACTGGATACGCTGGCAGCCAAAGTTCCAAACGCAAAGGGCGTTCTGGTTGAAGGCCATTCGGGCCGAACGATTCTGGATTGGGCAGAGGTGAACAAGCCTGATCTGATCATCATGGCATCACATCGTCCCGGCATGCAGGATTTGTTGTTGGGTTCGACGGCGACACATGTGGTACGGCACGCAAAATGCGCGGTCCATGTGGTGCGCTGATGTGGTGAGAGGCGCCGCACCGTAGCATTGAGCTCGGCGCGCCTGTACGAAAGTCTCGCACCGGTCACCGGTTGGCCATGTGATTGCCACATCCGTGGCTTATGCATCGCCCCATGAAGACAGATGATTCCCAAGACCAGACGATGCCCCGCCGCTCGATCCGGCGGCATCGCCGCGCTGACGAGCAACGCCGCCGGGCTTTGTCGCCTGTTCGCATTCTGATAATGGTTCTGGCCCTTCCGCTGACGACCGGGATTATCGCGCTGGGCACCTATTTCCGCGCCACCGACCGGGAGCGGCCCGAAGCTGTTCTGCACCTTGTGGCCCTGGCGGGATGTGATGCGACGCGAGCGATGGGGTTTGGTGCGTTCCACGAGGGCGACGCAGGGTATCACAAGCGCAATGATCCGGACGGCAACGGCATAGCCTGCGAAACAGCCGCCCCGGTTATGAAGGCAAGCCCGACAGTTTTGCCCAGCACCGAGGCCCCGAAACAGCGCATGGTAGGAAACGCGAAGTTCGTGCGCCCGTAAGTCGGTTCGCGCGGACCTTCTTATTGCGCCCATCGCGCCCGAGGGCCAGGATCGCAGTATGACCCGGGACGAATTCAACAGTTTTTGCGGCGGCCTCAAGGCGACCAGCCATGTGGTTCAATGGGGCAATGCGGATGTATGGAAGGTCGGCGGCAAGGTGTTTGCGATCTGCGGCTGGAACGACGGAGAAGACGCATTTACCTTCAAGGCCACCGATCTGGCCTTTGAAGTTCTCAGCGATGAACCCGGCATCCGCCCCGCGCCTTATCTCGCGTCGCGTGGGATGAAATGGCTGCAGGTCTACGAGCCGCGCGGAATGAGCGACGCCTCGCTGCGCGAGCATATCGTGACGTCCTACGAATTGGTGGTGGCCAAGCTGACCAGGAAGATGCGGGCAGAGCTGGGATTGCAAGACGGGTGATCACCCATCTTGTACTGTGAAACGGTCAGGAAAGCTGAGCCCCGGCGCAATCGCGAAAGATACGAACCTGAGGGGCTGCGCCGTCCAACGGGAACTCGGTCGACCCGTCCTGCGTAAAGGCATAGGCGGTCTGATTGTATTCCAGCCCGTCCAGAACATTGCCGAATCCGGTATCCGTGACCGTCAGGGCGGCGGCGTTGCCGGACAAAACATGGCGAGGTGTGGCGATTTCGATGGGGTTGGGCCCGTCAAAACGCATCGCGAACCACGGGGTTTGCGTCCAGCCGCCGTCCTTGCGGGTGATCGTCAGGGTATAAAGCGGCTGTGCCGGGTCGTAGGTCAGGAGAATCTCAGCCTGTTCGGTGTCGTGGGAGAGCGTGCAGATTGAGCCTACAGTCGCCTCCCACGCGGTGGCTGGGGTGGCTAGGATCAGAGAGAGTAGAGCGATGCGCATGAGCGGTTACTTAGCTGCGAATGGGCCTCGGGCAAGGATGATGACCCGCATTGACGATTGGGTCGGGGCTTGCGCAAGGTGGATTTGTTGGAGGTGCCAACGGATTTCGCTGACGTGCGCGCCAGGTTCTCCGTCAGCTCCACTCGGGTTACGGATACCCCGTCAATGGCGCTCTGGACCCCATGCGTGCTGCGCTGCGAACGCTGGGCCGCAACTATGAAGTGTCGATGCCCGCGTTCGGGTCAGGCGTTAGGTTGAAAATGCCTTGAATTCCCAAGTATCAATGCGAGATTTCAGGCCGCTGTGATACGTTGCGCGCGGCGGGGTCGTACCGGTCACGCCATTTGGCAATTTCGCCGAACGAGGGAGGAAAGTCATGTTTGCACGCATTACTCAATTCAAGATGAAGCCCGGCACGCGCGACGCGGCGACGGCAAAAATGAATGATCTGAAGTCTGACATCATGGGCATGCCCGGCATGCACTGCTTTACCAACGTAATGAACGAGGACGGCTCGGGCTATGTGATCTCGGTGGTCGAGAGCGAGGCGACCTCGAACGCAAACGCGCCCAAAGTGGCCGAGCTATGGGGTCAGTTTGCGGAATTTCTGGAAGGTCCGCCGACGCCGGTTGGCTATGATGTGATTGCCCATTGGGATAAGGGATGAGCCGGCGGGCGGGATTTTCCCGCCCTTTTTTCGTGCGGTGTTTGGGATGGGGTTTTGCCCCATCTTGAGTCTGAGTCGCCTCGGAGGGATGGGTTGGAAACCCGTCCTACGCTTGCTATGTCTAGTCATAACGGGTTCGCAGGAACCAAGCAGCTCGCAAGCCATCGTAAGCGACAGCACGCAAAAGCCAGCCTCGCGCCAGCAACAGCACGCAAAAGCCAACGAAAGCCAGCCTGAGCCAGCGACAGCCAGCCCACAGCAAGCAATCGCGCGCCAGCGCCCGAAACCATCATCCCGATGGATCAAAGGCCGATGATGCACTAACAATCAACTTGGACCAGTCAGATGAGGCTGCTCAGGCAAGATGGTTGCGAGCACCCATCCTACGCTTGCTAAAAAGCTGACCTGTCGGAGAAGATGCGTTTGAGTACCCATCCTTGGCTCGCTAAGTGAGTGAGCTTTCGCATTGACATGCCGCAATCAAAGCTAGAAAAAGCCAGAGCATAGCTTCGCACACAAGCGTAAACTAGAAATTAGTAAATAATTCTGATGCTTACGCTTCATGATGCTGCACCAGAGGGTCAATTTGATTGGTTAAACTCCTAGTGGTTTGAAGGACTTGAAGATGTAGTAAAAGATCAGAAAAATCGATATAAAAATCGAGCTCTACTATGCTAAAGACTACTGTGACGACTCTCGAAAGCCATGAATTCCGACACGAGTTTTAAAGAATTTCTAACCTACGTCGAAGACGAAACGATCGTTTCATCTCTTGCTCAAATAAATGACGTAGAAATGCGCATAGATGCTTTAGCTGAACTCTTGCGTGACCGCAACGAAGTCGACACGGCGCAATATCACAACGAAATTCGTGCGACCTTTTCAATATTCTATAAGAAAATTGAAGCGATATTGCCTGGCGAAGGACGTGAACAACTATGGGAATTTGCCTTGCCTGACCTGCATTTGTCACCGCCGCAATCCAAACCGAAACAGTCGACTTGGGAGTGGCCAGTCATCAACCTTGCTCCTCCAAAGGGGAGTGGGCTTAACGGCGGCACATTTCGTGACTTTTCAGCACTAAAAATGTTCGACTATACCGCGGGTAAAACAAACGGGTGGCCCAAGTCCAAGCGCGAGCGATTTCTCAATGACTTCTTGCGGCTTGAACTTCCCGAAGCTGTCACACAGTTATTTGGCAATGAATACGGCTCACCAATGAGCACAACCCGTCTCAGGAAAATTGCGAATTTAATTGCATCAAATTGCCAATTGCGAATTCGCAATGACGCGGTTCGATATCGATATGCAATTTCAGATTGGGAAAGCGACCTGCAATTCTTGAAGAGGACATTCTACGAAGGCGAAGGACTGAAATTTGTACCTTGGCCAGATCCGCGGGATATATGAACTACCGCTTCCTCCGCTTCACATTCCCGCCCCGCTGCCCCGGCCGCCCAGCCGTCGAGCGCCCACGCGATTTCACCGCGTCCTCTGACGCCTTTTCAACCGCCCATTGGCGCGCCATGGGGTCGTCGGCGACGGCGAGGTCGACCGCTTCCAGACGTTTGATCTCATCCCGGATGTTGGCGGCCTCTTCAAACTCCAGGTTCTCGGCGGCCTTGCGCATCTGGTCGCGCAGGCCGTCCAGATGGGCCTCGAGGTTCGCGCCGTGCATCGGCTTGTCGATGGTGGCGGTGACGCGGTTCATGTCGACATCGCCCTCGTAGAGACCGGCCAGAACGTCCTCGACATTTTTCTTCACCGTCTCGGGCGTGATGCCGTGTTCCTCGTTATAGGCGAGCTGTTTGGCGCGGCGGCGGTTGGTTTCGCCCAGGGCACGCTCCATGCTGCCGGTGATCTTGTCGGCATACATGATCACCCGGCCATCGGCGTTGCGCGCGGCGCGGCCAATGGTCTGGATCAGTGAGGTTTCCGAGCGCAGAAAGCCCTCTTTATCCGCGTCCAGAATGGCGACCAGCCCGCATTCTGGGATGTCGAGCCCTTCGCGGAGCAGGTTGATACCAACCAGCACGTCGAACGCACCAAGCCGCAGGTCGCGCAGGATTTCGATGCGTTCCAGCGTGTCGATGTCCGAGTGCATGTAGCGCACTTTGATGCCCTGTTCGTGCAGGTATTCGGTCAGGTCCTCGGCCATGCGTTTGGTGAGCGTGGTGACCAGCGTGCGGAAGCCGTTGGCGGCGACCTTGCGGACTTCATCCAGCAAATCGTCCACTTGCATCGAAACAGGGCGGATTTCGACCTCGGGGTCCAAGAGGCCCGTGGGGCGGATCACCTGTTCGGTGAAGACGCCGCCGGTCTGTTCGATCTCCCACTTCGCCGGGGTGGCCGAGACGAAGACGGATTGCGGGCGCATGGCGTCCCATTCCTCGAACTTGAGGGGGCGGTTGTCCATGCAGGACGGCAGGCGGAACCCGTGTTCGGCCAGCGTGAACTTGCGGCGATAGTCGCCCCGGTACATACCGCCGATCTGCGGGACCGAAACGTGGGATTCATCGGCAAACACGATGGCGTTGTCGGGAATGAATTCGAAAAGGGTCGGCGGTGGTTCACCCGGTGCGCGCCCGGTCAGATAGCGCGAATAGTTCTCGATCCCGTTGCAGACGCCCGTGGCTTCGAGCATTTCCAGGTCGAAGTTGGTGCGCTGTTCCAGACGTTGCGCTTCCAGCAGTTTCCCTTCACCGACCAATTGGTCGAGCCGGATGCGCAGTTCCTTTTTGATCCCGATGATCGCTTGGTTCATCGTGGGCTTCGGAGTCACGTAATGGGAGTTCGCATAGACGCGGATATGCTCCATCGTGTCGGCCTTTTCGCCGGTCAGCGGGTCGAACTCGGTAATCTGTTCCAGTTCCTCACCGAAGAACGAGAGCTTCCACGCGCGATCCTCAAGGTGGGCGGGCCAAATTTCCAGTGAATCGCCGCGCACCCGGAAGGACCCACGCTGAAACGCCTGGTCATTGCGGCGGTATTGCTGGGCAACGAGATCGGCCATCACCTGCCGCTGGTCGTATTCGTTGCCAACCTTCAGATCCTGCGTCATCGCCCCGTAGGTTTCGACCGAGCCGATACCATAGATGCACGACACCGAGGCGACGATGATCACGTCATCACGCTCGAGCAGCGCCCGCGTGGCCGAGTGGCGCATCCGGTCGATCTGTTCGTTGATCTGGGATTCCTTCTCGATATACGTGTCCGAACGCGGCACATAAGCCTCGGGCTGGTAATAGTCGTAGTAGGAGACGAAGTATTCGACCGAGTTTTCAGGGAAGAAGCCTTTGAATTCGCCATAAAGCTGCGCCGCCAGTGTCTTGTTGGGCGCAAGGATGATGGCGGGGCGCTGGGTTTCCTCGATCACCTTGGCCATGGTGAAGGTCTTGCCCGTGCCGGTCGCGCCCAGCAGAACCTGATCACGCTCGCCATCAAACACGCCCCCGGCCAGTTCCTTGATCGCCGTTGGCTGGTCGCCTGCCGGGGCGAATTCGGTATGCATGACAAACTGCTTACCACCCTCAAGCTTCAGGCGTGCGCGCACATCGTCGGCGGTCAGTTGGGTCTTGTCGGAATGGGCATAGGGCATAGGCAGGCTCCGGATCAGGCTCTTACATTTGTTCTTATTTTGTCCATCTGCAAGACCTGATACGGGTTCGATCCCGAAGAAAATGTCTGGTTCTGGCATCGCGGGTAGCCGTCATCATTTGGTAGCGGGCTGCATACCCTGCCCTCATGCCAATTATTGTCATCAGCCCACGCGTTCTGCGACAATTGCCATCTTGTCGCGGCCCGCGCTCTGACGCATAAACGGGTCTAGCCAAGTGAGCACGGAGAGGCGTCATGCGCGCACGGATTTACCAGCCTTCCCGAAATGCGATGACATCGGGCATGGCCGGGACGCGGCATTGGGTTCTGGAATACGCACCTGCGTCGGCGCGTGGGGTTGATCCGTTGATGGGCTGGACCTCGTCGGACGACACGCAGAGTCAGGTGCGCCTGAAATTCGACACCAAGGAAGAGGCGTTGGATTATGCCAAGGATAACGGCATCGAAGCGCAGGTTGTCGAGCCGCACAAGCGCAAGCCCAATCTGCGACCCCGTGGTTACGGCGAAAACTTCGCGACCGATCGTCGTGCGCCGTGGACACATTGAATGATCGACATCCGCGAGGTTGATCCGGGTACAGAAGATGTTCGCCCGATCATTGAAGCACATCTTGCACACAGCTGGGATGCGACACCTCAGACGTCCAATCACACGATGGATGTCGACTCATTGCGCGAACCCGGAATTCGGTTCTGGGCCGTGTACGAGGCCGAAAAACCCCTTGGATGCGGTGCGCTGAAGGCGCTGCCAGACGGAACGGCCGAGGTGAAATCCGTACACGTCGTTGCGGCGGCTCGCGGGCGAGGTTTGGCGCGAATATTGATGACGCATTTGGCTGATTTGGCGCGGGCCGAGGGCGTGCGGGCTTTGGTCTTGGAGACCGGCGCAGATCATATGAGCGAGTACGACGCGGCGCGCAAACTCTACGAGTCGTTGGGCTATGCCTATTGCGACCCGATTTACGGTTACGAAGACGATTTCAACAGTGCTTTTATGCGCCTGTCTCTTCGATAAACCGACCAACGCCCGCAGAAGACCTTGACCGTTCCATCAAATCCGGATTTCGCGCGCTCAGCCCCCATAACCGCCCAAGTGTTTGTAATTACTCAAGACCCTCAGCACCAATCAGCGGCGCATCTGACTTCTGCACCAAGTTGACAAGCCCGGTAAATTGACTGATACAGCCCAGCATGAGCGGGCCGTTAGCTCAGCTGGATTAGAGCAGGGAACTTCTAATTCTCAGGTCGGGGGTTCGAGTCCTCCACGGCTCGCCAAGTCGACATAATTGTTCAATACATGCCTGTCTTTCGTCTGCCTCCAGGACGATTTCGAGGACATGAACAGTACGTGTAACGCAGCTTTTTGCCTGTTGCGGTATGTCATTCAGAACCGGGGTTTTCCGTTTGTCACAGTGCCTCGCGCGCCAGATCTTGGGCAAATGGTCTGATATCGCCGATGTGCGTGTTGACCCACTCCGGCTCATAGTAGGTGTCCAGGTAGCGATCACCGCTGTCGCACATCAAAGTGACGATTGAACCCTTTTGCCCGCGATCCACCATTTCGTCAGCGATTTTCAACGCGCCCCACAGGTTGGTTCCGGTGGACGCCCCCGCACGTCTGCCTATCCGTTTTTCGAGCCAAAGCATGGTTGCCACACTTGCGGCATCCGGCACTTTGATCATCCGATCTATGACGTCCGGTTGAAATGAATGTTCAACCTTTGGCCGGCCAATGCCTTCGATCCGGCTTGAGGTTTCGGAGGTAAGGTCGCGATTGCCGCTGGTATAGCTGTCATAGAACACAGAGTTCTCGGGATCGACGACCGTCAGAGCGGAATCGTATCCCTTGTAGCGAATGAACCGTCCCAACGTAGCCGAGGTTCCGCCCGTGCCTGCACTCATGACCAACATCGCGGGAACCGGGTGCGGTTCAAATTCCATTTGGCGAAAGATACTCTCTGCAATGTTGTTGTTACCACGCCAGTCGGTGGCGCGTTCGGCGTAGGTGAACTGATCCATGAAATAGCCGCCGATGTCCTTCGCCAGTTTGACAGAGGTTCCGTGCATCTGGGGCGCTGAGTCCACGAAATGCGTTTGACCCCCAAAAAACTCGATAAGCCTGATCTTGCTGTGAGCTGTGCTTTTGGGGATCACTGCGACAAATGGCACCCCGATCATGCGTGCAAAATAGGCTTCGGAGACTGCAGTGCTGCCGGACGATGCCTCGATAATGGTCGTGCCCTCTTTGATCTTGCCGCTGCACAAGGCGTAGAGGAACAGGGATCGCGCCAGCCGGTGTTTCAGGCTGCCTGTGGGATGGGTGCTTTCGTCTTTCAGATAGATGTCGACGCCGTTCAAATGCGGCAAAGGCAGCTTGAACAGATGTGTGTCCGCCGACCTGTGTGCGTCCGCGTTGATTTTGGCAATTGCGCCGGCAACCCATTTGTCCATCTCGCCCTCTTTTCGTAAGTCGCACACCTTGACTATGCGCCCTGCACCTTGCGGATGGCAAATGGACAAGTCTTTGCACAGAGACTCTTTGTGTCGCGCCTGCGGTGCGGCTCCGCTGAACACGTCGAAGACAGAAAGCATGACTTCAACGCGTGCTTTGTCGGGTTGCCAAAAGGTTTTTTGAGCGGACTGCCATCCGACAGCGAAGGCAGCGGGTTTCCAGAAGTCCGGTCCTGACGCGCGGGCGGTTGCGGTGATTTCGAACGAGGCGACACTGATCAGTTGGGATACAATCGGTCGATGATCGGCAAGCTATTTCATGCGCTTACCCCCCATTTTTGGTGGGGAGATTTCGGTGGCGATTTGTGCTAAACTGTAAGGGCTGCGAATGAGATTGGCAGCAGGGGAGAGACCCACCGTCTCACAAATGATTGAGAGTGAAAGGTGGTCTGAGGGGCTGGACGAGGGGGTCTTAGCCAGCCCCTCTCTCTCAAGGGGGTATACGGAATGGTGAAAGTGTTCCGTTGACACCAAGCTAGCAAAACGCGCGCATCGCTGAAATTGGGGGATTCCCGTAGGGTCCACGATGGATGTCTATGGCTGGGCTTGTTCGGTGTCAGGACACGCCGAATGTACGCAGCACTTGCCGGGTTTCGCTTTCAGACAATTTGAACTCGTCAATGTATCGGGTTTTGTGGTGCAGGCGGCCGATCAGATCCTGATCGTTTTCGCCGTGGCCGACCACATACATCATGGCGGAAAACGGCACCGGGTCCAAATTCATCAACCCATCTTCGTTGGCATGGCGGATCAGGCGATGGTTTATCTGGGGTACAATCTGGGCGTCCTTGTCACCACCCGAACAGTCAAGCCGCCAAGCGACACAGGACCCACATGTGGACCCGAAGGACCGCATCTTCGACAGGCGCGGCGCAACGTTTGCAAGATTGCGCCCGGTCAACCTGCGAAAGGCATAGTTCAACCGCCAAGGCACAAGAAACAGGCCAAACAGCCTTTCCTGTTGGTCGACGGCCTCCTTCTGCGCCCGGTGCAAGGGCGCGATGGCGCGCGCAGCGATATCGTACATATAGCCGCGCTCAACCAAATAGCCGGATGGATCGCGTGTCTCGATCATGTAGTCGACCAGTTCCGGATGCGCAAAGTCGTCGGCGTCCAGATTGAAAAGGTAGATGTCTCCTGTCTCTGCCTTGAGGCAATGACCGGCGACCAGCCGTCGTTTGAACCTTTTGTCGTTGCCTTCGACCTTTTCGGCAAAAGGCAGAAACAGCACCTGATTGTCAAAGCAGACGCCTTCAGGCTTGGTCTGGCTGCAAATGATTGCTTTCCAGTGCGGGTTGGTCTGTCGGCGCAAAGTTTCGACAGTCTTTGCAAGGTTGGCGCACACCTGTTCCCAGTCGCCGGCTTTTTCTTCGGAAATCAACGGGATCGAAAAAACCACGGTGGGAGTGTCCGAGATCGGGTTGGGTGTCATCGCCGTCCGCCAGGGCTCGATTTGCGATCTGCAGTGTGTCCGCTGTTCAGCAGTCAGGGCCATTGGGGATTCTCGGTGCAGCGATTCTGCAAAGTCTTGTTTGATGACCCGCACCGATAAGGTTCAGGTTGCGCGGACCCTATTGGGCAGCGGATTTCTTTTCAAGTCGATGCGCCGATTGAATTGACCGCGAATCCCCGAATTAGGCACGCCCGGCAGCACCCAATCCGCGGATCACTGTACGGGCCGCCGCTTCGACTGGGTCGTGCGTTTCTTTTAGGATCGCGACCCGGTCAAATCGTTCGGGATCAGCTGACACGGCCTGTCTGAGCGCTGCGCCAAACGCCATGCGTAGCTCTGTGCCGATATTGAACTTGCAGATGTTCGAATGCGCCGACAGGTCGCTGCGCTGGGCCAGCGGGACGCCGGAGCCGCCATGAATCACCAGCGGGATATCTGTCGTCGCCTCGATCGCCCGGATACGCGGGACATCCAAGCCACCCTCTTTGTCTTGTTGCAAATGTACGTTTCCCACGGAAATGGCCATCGCATCGACGCCACTGTCGCGGGCAAACGTAGCGGCCTCGCTCGGATCCGTTCCGGCAGAAGCCTTGCCGCCGGAATAACCGACAAAACCAATCTCACCTTCGCAGGAGATTTCCGCCTCGGCAGCAAGCTGCGCGACCGCAGCAGTTTCTTCGATGTTCTGCTGCAAGGGCTTTTGCGACCCGTCATACATAAGCGACGTGAATCCGGAATCCCGCGCCTCTTTGCATTCGTCCAGCGTATACCCGTGATCCAAGTGCGCAACGACCGGCACATCAACCGACGCCGCCAGATTGCGGAACATGGCCCCCAAAACGGGCAGGGGTGTGTGCGCCCGGCACGAAGGGCCGGCCTGCAAAATCACAGGCGCACGTTCTGCCTGCGCCGCCATCACATAGGCGCGCATGTCCTCCCAGCCCAGACAAACGAGACCGGGCACAGCATAACCTTCGGCTTGAGCAGGTCGAAGCACCTCGGAAAGGGTAACAAGTGTCATTTGAACTTGGCCACCATATCCATGATGCCGGGTATGGTGTGCAATTGTTCCGCGTGTGTGGGTTGGAAATACTGCTTGAGGCTTCGTTGGCTCAGTCCGCCGAGAATGGTGAAGTAGTACATCTCGTACCCGGGCAGGACGCAACAGGGGTGATAGCCCTTGTCGATCAGGATCGTCGACCCGTCCACGATGTGATAGGCATCACCGGGTTCGTTATCGACCCGCTGCAGCATTTGCAGCCCCGAGCCATAGTTGGGTTTGAACCGGAAATTGTAACACTCGTCATGCCGTGTTTCTTCGGGAAGCCGGTCGGTATCGTGCTTGTGGCTGGGAAAACCCGACCAGCCGCCTGCACCAACGGTAAACAGCTCGCTCACCAACAGACGTCCGACGCGATCATGATGCGCAGCCCCGAGGATATGTTTGATTTTACGATGAGTTTTCGTGTCGTCCGAGCCGTATTGGACTAGGTCCAGTTCGGCCTGCCGCACCGCAAAGGGCTTAAGGGTTTCCGCGAACTTGGCCCCGGCGATAAAAACCTCGGTTTCGGTCAACGCCGTGATGCGCGCGCCAGTATCGGTTGGAACGTAAACGCCTTCCGGCTCTCCATCCCACACATCTTCGCCGCGGTTGCCGATGTCCCGGTACTGTTCGCCTGCTGTTTCTACGGTCACGGTGCCTGTCGCCGGAACCACACAGGTTTCATATTCGGCAACCCGATAGTCGAAGTGTTCACCGGCTTTCAATTTGACGATGTTGAAATAGACCAGCGGCACATGCGCGTCATCAGCGTCTACAATGGGCTTTTGTTGGTTGTCATAGGGTGCAATGTGCATATTGAGTCCTTTCAGGCCGCGTTTTCGGCAAGAAACTGGTTAAGCTCGGTCCGGGTTGGCATCGCGGGTGCACAACCGACGCGGGCAACGACCATGGCGGCGGCGGCCGAGCCTTGCAGAACCGCATCGCGCACAGTCAGGCCATCGGCCAAGCCGGACACAAAGCCGCCCATGAAGCTGTCTCCCGCGCCTGTGGGTTTCAGGGCATTTGTCCTGTAGATGCCCGTTTCGATTTCACCGTCCGGGGTAATCGTGATCGCGCCCTTTTCGCCCATTTTGTAGACAGCCAGCGCAGCGCCTTCAGCCACCAGTTCGCGGGCTTTGTCCAATCCACGTTCGTAATCTCCGGCCATGAAGCCGAACTCGACATCATTGCCAACGATTACGTCGCACATCGCACCGGCGCGTGAATACACGTCGGCAGCGATGTCGGCGGAGGGCCATGAATAGGGGCGGTAGTCCACGTCGAAAATCAGCGGCAGGCCAGCTTGTTTCGCCAGATCAAAGGCGCGGAATGCCGCGCTGCGCGAAGGCTCGGCGGCAAAGACCGTGCCCGTCGTTATCAAAGCCGAATAGCCGGGATAGTCGACAGCGGATACATCGGCTTCGGTCATCTCGAAATCAGCTGCCCCGTTGCGATAGATGACCGACTGATGGTCCTCGATCCGGGTTTCGACAACAGCCAAGGAATTGCGTGCCTCGCCGCCTACCGAGCGAACATGCGCCCGCCCGATCCCGTATTTGTCCAACTCGTTCAGGGCGAACCGACCGATTGCATCGTCCGAGACACAGGTCACCAGATCAGCCTTGGCACCCAGCTTGGTCAACGCGACCCCGATATTGGCGGAGGACCCACCCAGACAGGAAACGAATTGCGTCGCTTCTTCGGTCCTGGTGCCCGGCGGATCGGGGTAGAAATCCATGCCCGCGCGTCCGATGATGACAAAATTCTTGCCGGCAAGGCGCGAAAGGTCAGCCATTATACGCCCTGCCTTTGTTTGGCCCGTTCCGCCTCGATTTCAGAGTGTTTTTCACGAACATTGGGATTGTCGGACACCTCGGGCGTTCCGACCTCCCACCATGTGTGACCTTGCGCCGTCCAGCCATCGTAGGGGTCGACCTGCATGACGATTACATTTGTTTTGTCAGATGCTTTTGCCCGCTTGAATGCGTCTGACAACTCTGCTGGATTTGCGACCGTTTCAGTGATTGCTCCCATCGCGGCGGCGTGTTGGGCAAAGTCCACTGCGAAAGGTTCGGGTATGGTTGGGCAGTCTTTGATCAGGTTATTGAAACTCTCGTTCCCGGTGTTGTTCTGCAGCTTGTTGATCACAGCAAATCCGCCGTTATCAAGCACGAGAATGATCAGTTTCTTTTGCGACAGGACCGACGAATAGATATCCGAGTTCATCAGCAGGTAACTGCCATCGCCAGTGAAAACGATGGTGTCTTGGTCTTGTTCTGCTTCGGATTGGGCGATCCGCGCACCCCAGCCGCCCGCAATTTCGTAGCCCATACAGGAAAAGCCGAATTCGACATCGACTGTCCCGATATCCAGCGTGCGCCAGTTTGCGGTGACTTCGGCAGGCAATCCGCCCGCTGCTGCGACCACACGGTCACGTGGGTCGCAAAGCGCATTCACCACGCCGATGGCCTGCGCATAGGAATTGGGCCTGTTTCCGTAAGCGACATTTTCTTCGACATAAGCATCCCACGCCCTGCGCTCTGTCTGTGCTTCTGATGTCCAGCTGTCCGGTGCGCGATAATCGCCCATACCCTCTTGCAGCGCGCTCAGGGCAAGTTTTGCATCTCCAACAACGGGATTTGAAAGATGCTTGATCGCGTCATGTCTGCCGGCATTCATCCCGATAAACTTCGCGTCTTTGGAAAACGCCGTCCACGATCCGGTGGTGAAATCCTGCAAACGCGTACCCACGGCCAGAACAACGTCGGCGCGTTCGGCAATTGCGTTTGCGCTGTCCGAGCCCGTCACGCCAATCGGGCCGATGTTCAGGGGGTGATCTGCCAACATATTGGCGCGTCCCGCAATCGTTTCGACCACCGGAATACCGCGCGTTTCCGCAAAGGCCGTCAATTCAGCGACAGCGCCGGAATACTGGACACCCCCGCCGGCGATGATCATGGGACGTTCGGCTTGGTTCAGCAGCGCTGCGGCGTCTGCGATTTCGGCCTCATCCGGGGCTTGTCGGCGGATACGATGGACGCGGCGGGCAAAGAACTCTTCCGGGTAATCATAGGTCCACCCCTGAACATCCTGCGGCAGGCCCAGAAAGGCAGGGCCGCAATCGGCAGGGTCCAGCATTGTCGCCAGGGCCGCAGGCAGCGATTGAATTACTTGCGCGGGATGGGTGATGCGATCCCAGAATCGCGTGACAGATTTGAATGCGTCATTTACGCCCAGTGTCGGATTCCCGAAATGCTCAAGCTGTTGCAGAACCGGATCGGGCAGACGTGTCAGGAACGTATCCCCGCACAACATAAGCATGGGCAGCCGATTGGCATGCGCCAAGGCCGACGCCGTCAACAGGTTCGCGGTGCCGGGTCCGGCGCTGGCTGTACAGAACATGATTCGTTTGCGGAGGTGGTATTTTGCGTAGGCAGCTGCCGCGAATCCCATGCTTTGTTCGTTCTGCCCGCGGTAAAGCGGCAGGATGTCCTGAACCGGATACAACGCTTCACCGAGGCAGGGGACGTTTCCGTGGCCGAAAATACCAAACCCGCCGCCGAATATACGGGTTTCAACGCCATCTATCTCGATGAACTGATTGACGAGATACCGCACGATTGCCTGTGCTGTTGTCAGTCGAACCGTTTTATCTGACGTGGACATGTCGCCTCCTGGATGCGCCGGAATGAGCCGTGTTGCCGTCGATTGGCAGTTGCACAGCACCCGCACTCAGGATACGACTTTTGCAACCGGTTGCAACAGGCTGTTGAAGGGAGGGCGCATCATGACTGAAATCGGGATCGGTCTGATCGGCGGCGGCTATATGGGCAAAGCCCATGCCGTAGCCATGTCGGCCGTGGGTGCCGTCTTCGACACAGAGCTTCGCCCGCGACTTGAGATGATTGCCGCCTCCAGCCCGGCGTCAGCAGAACGGTATCGTCAAGCTTATGGTTTTGCGCGGGCGGGATCCGATTGGCGCGGTGTCGTTGAGGATCAAGCCGTCGAAGCCATCGTAATCGCATCACCGCAGAACACGCATCGCGCCATTGCCGAGGCGGCGTTTGCCAAAGGTAAACCGGTCTTCTGCGAAAAGCCGCTGGGGGCCTCTTTGGATGACGGCATGGCGATGGTCGCAGCAGCCGAGGCCTCTGGCGTGACCAACATGATCGGCTTCAACTACGTACGAACCCCAGCGACGCAGCTTGTGCGAAAGCTGTTGGCGGATGGGGTCATCGGGGATGTGACCTGGTTTCGCGGAGAGCATACCGAGGATTTCCTGGCTGACCGGGATCTGGAGGCCAACTGGCGGACTTCGGGGCGTGCGAATGGCACGATGGGTGACCTCGCGCCGCACATGGTCAACTGCGCCATGGCGTTGATGGGACCTATCGAAAAGCTTTCGGCGCAGATTGAAACGATACACGAAACCCGCCCCGGTCCAGATGGCCCGGCGTCGGTCGACAATGATGATCAGGCGCAGATGATGGTCCGGTTTGTGAACGGTGCATCCGGGCATCTGCATTTCAGCCGGACCGCCACGGGTCGCAAAATGGGGTATGCCTACGAAATCCACGGCACCAAAGGCGCGATCCGGTTCGATCAGGAGGACCAGAATGCTGTTTGGCTGTACAAAGCCGAAGGCCCGCAGGCGACCCGCGGGTTCACCAAGATCCTGACCGGGCCCGAACACCCGGACTATCTGCCTTTTTGTCAAGGGCCGGGGCATGGCACCGGCTATCAGGATCAGATCATAATCGAGGCGCGGGATTTCCTGCATGCGATCGCAACCCAAACACCCGTGTGGCCGACGTTCCGCGACGGGCTGGCTGTTTCACGCGTCATAGATACTGCTTTCGCCTCGGCTGAAACCGGCCGCTGGCTATCTGTCCCACAAGATTGAAAGGAATCCGGGAATGACCATTCGGATCGGCAATGCGCCATGTTCCTGGGGCGTTGAATTCGCCAATGACCCGCGCAACCCGGACTGGCAGACCGTGCTGAAAGAGTGCGCCGAGGCCGGTTACAAAGGTATTGAACTGGGGCCTGTCGGCTTCATGCCCGAAGACCCGGCACTTCTGTCTGATGCGCTTTCGGAACATGATCTGGAATTGATCGGCGGCGTTGTTTTTCGCGCATTCCATGATGCGGATCAATGGGACGACGTACTGGATGGCGCGGTTCGGACGTGCAAGGCGTTGACTGCGCATGGCGCTCAACATCTGGTGTTGATCGACTCGATCTCTCCGCGCCGCGCGCCGACGGCGGGTCGTGCTGACGCCGCGGAACAGATGGATGCGCAGGAATGGGCTGCTTATCGTGACCGCATTGCACATGTGGCGCGGATTGGCACCGAAGAGTATGGGCTGACCGTGGGCATGCATGCCCACGCCGCAGGGTTCATGGACTTCGAGCCAGAGCTCGAACGGCTGTTGGACGAGGTCGATGAGAGCTATCTGAAAATCTGTTTTGACACGGGGCATCATTCCTATGCGGGGTTCGACCCGGTGGCCTTCATGAAGCGCAATATAAACCGGATCTCCTACATGCACTTCAAGGATATCGACCCGGTGGTGAAGGCTGATGTTATCGAGAATGGTACCGGATTCTACGAGGCCTGTGGCCAGGGGATTTTCTGCAATCTGGGTCAGGGGGACGTTGATTTTCCGGCTGTCCGTCAGATCCTGCTGGATGCGGGGTTTCAAGGTTGGTGCACGGTCGAGCAGGATTGCGATCCAACAATGGATGTCAGCCCCATGAGCGATGCACGGGCGAACCGTGAATACCTTGAATCCACCGGTTTCAACTAAGGAAAAGTGCGATGGCAAAGCTGAAATGGGGCCTCATCGGAGGTGGCGAAGGAAGCCAGATCGGTCCGGCGCACCGCTTGGGTGCAGGCTTGGATGATGCTTTTGATTTTGTGGCTGGAGCGTTGGATCACAGGCCCGACGCGGGACGCGAATACGGGCAGCGGCTGGGGTTGGCTGCGGATCGTTCCTATGGCGATTGGCGGGAAATGCTCGAGGGTGAGCGCAACAGGCCCGACCGGATTGACCTGGTAACGATAGCAACACCTAACGCGACTCATTACGAGATTACCAAAGCCTTTCTTGAGGCCGGATTCCACGTGCTGTGCGAAAAGCCCATGACAATGACGGTCGAAGAGGGGGAAGAGATCGTGAAGCTCGCCCAGTCGACCGGGCGCATTTGCGCCGTCAACTACGGGTATTCTGGGTATTCGCTTGTGCGGCACATGCGGGCCATGGTGGCCCGGGGCGATCTTGGGGCTATCCGTCTGGTGGTCGCCGAATTTGCTCATGGCCATCACGCAGATGCGGCGGACGCCGACAATCCGCGTGTTCGCTGGCGGTACGATCCCGCTCAGGCAGGCGTATCCGCGCAGTTTGCCGATTGCGGTATTCACGCGCTGCACATGGCGTCTTTTGTGATCAATCAGCAGGTCACGCGATTGTCTTCAGATATTGCGTCTTGCATCGCAAGTCGCGAGCTTGAAGATGACGCGCAAGTCAATCTTCGCTTTGATGGCGGCGCGATTGGGCGTTTGTGGACATCCTCCGTTGCCATCGGACGCCAACACGGGTTGACCTTGCAGGTTTTCGGCGAAAAAGGCGGAATGCGCTGGTCTCAGGAACATCCGAACCAGTTGTACTGGATGCCGCTTGGACAGCGTCTGCAGGTGTTGGAGCGGGGCGAGGCCAATCTGAGCCCCGAGGCGGACCGGACGACTCGGGTCACCATCGGGCACGCCGAAGGAATGCCGCTGGCCTTTGCCAACATCTATAAGGATCTTGCCGAGGTTATTGCCGCCACGAACGACGGTGTCGCACCGGACCCAGCAGCCGATCTGTACCCGCGTGCCGAAGACGGTCTTCGATCCATGGCAGCGGTTTATGCCGTGGCTGAGAGTGGCAAACAGGATGGCGCTTGGCTGGATGCCCGACCGCCGATGTTTCAGTCGTGATCGGATGCAAGCGGCGGGCGGAGCGTCCTCCGTTCAACAACGCGGCAGGGAAACAGCCGTGTTTCTGCCAATCGGTCCGGGTGCTCAATCGTGTCGATCACAAGTTCGATTGACGCACGGATAATCTCGGATACGGGCTGGCGGATCGTGGTCAGATCTATGTTCTGCCAACTGGCCATTTCCATATCGTTCAGGCCGATCAGGCCGATGTCATCGGGCACCGATAAACCGGCATCCCGAACGGCACTGAGTGCACCAATGGCAATGACATCATCACCGCAGAAGTAAGCATCGGCGCGATCTGACATCAACTGTTTGGTCATCTCGACACGACCGGCGTCAAAAGAGTAGGCCGAAGCGCAGCTGACACTGACATCGATTTCGGGGCGACCGTTGAGTGTTTCAACGAATCCCCGCGCGCGGTCCTGGGTCGACGTGGCCGAATCCGGACCACCAAGAAACGCGACCCGACGATAGCCACGTTCAAGCAGCACCTGGGCGGCCATGCGCCCGCAGGCAACGTTGTCGATCCCAACGACATGAACATGAGGCGATGGCGTGAACCGTCCAAAGGAATGAACGACCGGCATCCCCGCGTTTCGAAACGCTTCGGCAAAGCTGGGAGGAAGCGTCGATGACGCAACAATCACGCCATCGACCGAATACTGACGCAGCATGCGAATCGAATTCAACGGGTCCGTTTCATCGGTGAGGTTGACCAGAAGCGGGCGCAGGCCGCGATCCTGAAGACCGCGTGTGAAAAGGTCAAAAACCTCTAACAGCAGCGGGTTGTGGAAGTTGTTCGACACCAAACCGATCAGCTTGGTCCGACCGGTTGTCAGGCTCGAGGCAAGCGCATTCGGGCTATAGCCAAGCTCGGCCGCAGCGCGTTTGACCTTGCTGCGCGTTTTTTCCGAGACCGATGCCCCTTCGGTAAATGTTCGCGATACGGCTGAACGAGAAACGCCCGCCTTTTTCGCGACATCCTTTAGGGTAACAGCCATGTTTTTCCTGCGCAGTTGTTTGTTGGCGGCATGGTTTAACACATGCCGCACGCTGCTGACAGCCTGCGTCCAATAACAGAAAATTGCAACCGGTTGCAAAATGAACGGATCGGCGCTACCGTTTTGCACGAGGCACTGGGCCTGCCCCAAAAAAGCCTGTCTGAGAATTGGGAGGATATCATGAAGTCACTTATTGCATCTGTCGCGATCGGCGTGGGCGCGCTGGCGGCACCGGTCACCGCGGTCGCTCAGGATCAGTCGCTGAGCTATGTTCTGGTCAGCCACGCACCCGACAGCGACACCTGGTGGAACACGATCAAGAACGGCATCGCGCTTGCCGGCGACCAGATGGGCGTCGAGGTTGAATACCGCAACCCGCCCACCGGCGACATCGCCGACATGGCGCGGATCATCGATCAGGCGGCTGCGTCCAGCCCCGACGGCATCATCACCACATTGGCGGATTTTGACGTGCTGAAGGGCCCGATTCAGAACGCGGTCGATCAGGGGATTGACGTGATCATCATGAACACCGGCACGCCAGAGCAGGCGCGCGAAGTGGGTGCGCTGATGTATGTCGGTCAGCCGGAATACGATGCCGGGTTTGCCGCTGGGCAACGTGCCAAGGGCGAAGGCGTGACCAAATTCTTGTGTGTGAACCATGCAATCCAGCAACCAACCGTTGGCGAGCGCTGCCGTGGTTACGCAGATGGTCTGGGCATTGAACTCGGCGATGCCATGATGGACTCGGGCACCGACCCGGCGGAAATTAAAAACAAGGTCATGGCGTATCTGTCGGCGAATGAAGATGTCGACGGTATTCTGACGCTCGGCCCTGTCTCCGCCGATCCGACGATCGCCGCACTGGACGAGATGGGTCTGGCGGGCGAAATCCACTTTGGCACGTTCGATCTGGGTGAGGAAATCGTCAAAGGCATCAAGGGTGGTACCATTAACTGGGGCATTGACCAGCAGCCGTTCCTGCAGGCCTACATGCCGGTCATCATCCTGGCCAACTGGGACCGCTATGGCGTGTTGCCGGGCAACAACATCAACTCGGGCCCGGGCTTTGTTACGGCATCCGGCCTGGAAAAAGTGGAAGAGCACGCGGGCGAATATCGCTGATCTTTAAGTCGGGGCGGCGCAAGAAATAAGCCGCCCCGACATCTTTAAATCACTCAAAACACGATATCGGAGAACCAGAGATGGCCGAGACCGCCGCATCCGGGGACGAACGAGTCAAACAGCTACCCGCCTGGCGTCGCGCCCTGATCCGACCCGAACTGGGCGGGATTTGCGGCACCGCGCTTGTCTTCACCTTCTTTCTGCTGACCGCCTTCGACAGCGGCATGTTCGAGCCGCAGGGCATCATGAACTGGACCGTCGTTTCCGCGCAGTTCATGATCATTGCTGTCGGCGCGTGCCTGTTGATGATTTCAGGCGAGTTCGATCTGAGCGTCGGCTCGATGATTGGTTTCGCGGGCATGATGATTGCGGTCTTTGGTGTCGTGCTGGCCTGGCCCATGTGGCTGGCCATTATCGTGACGTTCGCCATGTGCCTTGTGATCGGGGCGATAAACGGATTCATCGTAATTCGAACAGGGCTTCCCAGCTTTATCGTGACACTGGCCTCGCTGTTCATATTGCGCGGCTTCACAATTTACATCCCGCAAAAGGTGGAAAGCAAAACCATCATCGGCGGCATTCGGGACGCCGCCGAAGGCGATTGGCTGGCTCCGATCTTTGGCGGGAAAATAGGGCAGGGCTTTTTCCAGTGGCTGGGAGACATCGGTGTGATCGAGGTGTTTTCGCGAGGCAACCGCGCCGGACAGCCAGTCATTGACGGTTTGCCCATGCTGGTCGTCTGGGCGATTGTGTTGATCATCTTCGGCCACATCCTTCTGACCCGCACCCGTTTCGGCAACTGGATCTTTGCAGCGGGCGGTGATGCCGAAGCTGCGCGCAACTCGGGTGTGCCTGTGAACCGCGTCAAGGTTCTGATGTTCATGTTCACTGCGTTCTGCGCCTGCGTGTTCGCGACGTGTCAGGTGATGGAGTTCGGTTCAGCCGGTGCTGACCGGGGTCTGTTGAAGGAATTCGAAGCGATCATCGCGGTGGTCATTGGTGGCGCACTTCTGACCGGCGGCTACGGATCCGTTATCGGTGCGGCGCTGGGCGCTCTGATCTTTGGTGTCGTTCAGCAGGGCTTGTTCTTTGCGGGCGTCGAATCGAGCCTGTTCCGCGTCTTCCTGGGCGTCATCCTTTTGGGCGCGGTCGTATTGAACACATATATCCGTCGCATGATCACGGGAGAGCGCTAAGATGAACACACGCAGCGAACATGCCCCGATCATCCAGATGAAGAACATCGAAAAGCACTTTGGCAGCGTGATCGCGCTGGCCGGGGTCTCGGTTGATGTCTATCCCGGAGAATGCCATTGCCTGCTGGGCGATAACGGTGCCGGTAAGTCGACCTTCATCAAGACAATGTCCGGGGTTCACAAGCCCACCAAGGGCGAGATCATCTTCGAAGGCGCGCCGATGAACTTCGAAGATCCGCGCGATGCGATCGCAGCCGGGATCGCCACGGTACACCAGCATCTGGCCATGATCCCGCTGATGTCAGTCAGCCGCAATTTCTTCATGGGCAATGAGCCGACCAAGAAGCAGTTTGGTCTGTCCTTCTTTGACCATGAGTTCGCGGACCGCGTCACCATGGAAGAGATGAAGAAAATGGGCATCAACCTGCGCGGCCCTGATCAGGCGGTGGGTACGCTGTCGGGTGGTGAACGTCAGACGGTCGCCATCTCGCGCGCGGTCTATTTTGGAGCCAAGGTGCTGATCCTGGACGAACCAACCTCGGCCCTCGGCGTGCGTCAGACGTCAAATGTGTTGGCAACCATCGACCGTGTGCGCAAGCAGGACATCGCGGTTGTCTTCATCACGCATAACGTCCGGCACGCCATGGCTGTGGGTGATCGGTTCACGGTTCTGAACCGCGGTCAAACGCTGGGCACCGCGCAGCGCGGCCAGATTACGCCTGATGAGCTGCAGGACATGATGGCCGGTGGTCAGGAACTTGCGACCTTGGAAGGATCGCTGGGCGGGACAGTTTGAATATGTAGCGATGGTCGCCCATACTGTTGAATAGAAGGAGGCCGTCCCACATCGGGCGGCCTTCTTTGTCTGAAGTCTGGTTTTAGACTTCGTCACCCGCAAGTAGTTGAACTAAGGCGACATTCACATAATAATTGTTTCGACCTTCGACGAATTTGGTCAACGGTATCTCGTCATCTGCACACAGTTTCTCCAAGTAACTTGTCGCAGTAGGACGTGAGACATTGAGTTCGTCCATGACATATTCGATCCGCGTATATGGATGCCGGAATAAATTGTTGATTAGGTCTTGAGAGTATATTTTTCGATGTTTGTCGCGGATGTGTTGCTTGAAATAGGCCATTGCCTGTCGGATGCCCTCAATCAGTTCCAGAGTTATTTTAGAAGTCTCAGTTACGATATCGAGAATGTAGACAATCCAGTCCTCCCAATTGCCGTGATCTCTCACTTCTTGAAGGAGGCGGTAGTAGTCAGCTTTGGACTGATTTATCCCTCTGCTCATGTATAAGATCGGGATACTAAGTAGACCTTCTTTTGTGAGATAAAGAACATTGAGCATGCGTCCGAGACGTCCATTGCCGTCTGAGAAAGGATGTATGCTCTCGAATTGATGATGTATGATTGCCATCCGGATGAGCGGATCCAACTCTGATTCCGAGTTAATATACGTTTCAAGTGCAGACATTTGGTTCTCGATTTCACGAGCATCTTGCGTAGGAACGTAGACGATTTTTCCCGAGTTGTTTTGCAGACCAGTTCCTGGTGTTTTTCTAAAACCGTCATCTCTGTTCTTTAGAAGGCGAAACATTTCAGTAAGCGTGCGATTGGTAATTAGGCCCGTTTCACAAAGCCTTTCAAAGCCAAGTCTCAAGGCGTCTCTGTACACAGCCACCTCTTTCGAAGGGCCACTAAGAGCAGAGTCTCTATCTAAACCACCGCGAAATAGTTCGTCGTTAGTAGTTACGATGTTTTCGATTTCGGAACTGTCTTTGGCTTCTTGAAGAGATAACGTATCTATCAAAATTCCTTGATTGGGGATGATCGGCGCTAGCCCTTTGACTTCTGCCAGATTTCTTGTGGCTGTATTCAAGGCTTTAAGTATTGGTAAAGTGTCGAAATCAAAGTCTGGTGGCAAACCAGGAATGTTGTAAGTTTGTTTTAGCATTGCCTGCCTCATGTAAAGAAAACGAAAAAAACTTTGCACGTTGGGGTGGATATGTAAAGTTCAAGCGCCTTATTTTTACATTCAGGTTTGCTTCAAAAAACGCCCCTTGCCAAACCTCACCAACCCCACTAATACGCGCGAGTTCTCATCAAGAACGTCAAGGCGGGGTGATTCCCGCCTTTTGGGTTCGATGAGGGTTGGCGATGCGCGTCCGTCCTCCTCTCAACCTCAACGCCTGATAAAAGGCTGTATCTATGCAAAGCCAAAACATCCGTATTCGGCTGAAGGCATTTGACTATCGCGTTCTGGACGCCAGCACGCAAGAGATCGTCAACACTGCCAAGCGGACCGGCGCGAACGTGCGCGGCCCGATCCCGCTGCCGAACAAGATTGAGAAGTTCACGGTTCTCCGTGGCCCTCACGTTGACAAGAAATCCCGCGACCAGTTCGAGATCCGCACGCACAAGCGTCTCTTGGACATCGTTGATCCGACCCCCCAGACCGTTGACGCGCTGATGAAGCTCGACCTCGCTGCTGGTGTGGATGTCGAGATCAAGCTGCAGTCGTAAGATCGGAGGGTATTATTCATGCGCTCTGGTATTATCGCAAAAAAAGTTGGCATGACCCGCCTGTTCATGGAAGACGGCAAGCAGATCCCTGTGACCGTTCTTCACCTGGACAACCTGCAGGTTGTTGCACAGCGCACCGCTGACAAAGACGGCTACACCGCCGTTCAGCTGGGCGCCGGTGCGGCCAAGGCAAAACGCACCTCGAAAGCCATGCGCGGTCACTATGCCGCTGCCAAGGTCGAGCCCAAGCGCAAGCTGGCCGAGTTCCGCGTCTCCGAAGATGGCCTGATCGATGTGGGCGCCGAGATTTCGGCAGAACACTTCCTGGAAGGTCAGAAGGTTGACGTTTCGGGCACCTCGATCGGTAAAGGCTTTGCCGGTGCGATGAAGCGCCACAACTTCGGTGGTCTGCGCGCCTCGCACGGTGTTTCGATCAGCCACCGTTCGCACGGTTCGACCGGTCAGTGTCAGGACCCGGGCAAGGTGTTCAAAGGCAAGAAGATGGCCGGTCACATGGGTGCTGCCCGTGTCACCACCCAGAACCTCGAGGTTGTCAAAACCGACGCCGACCGTGGTCTGGTCTTCATCAAAGGCGCCGTTCCCGGACCGAAATCGGGCTGGGTCACCGTCAAGGACGCCGTCAAGAAGAAAGCACCGGAAGGCCTGCCTTTCCCGGCTGCTGTGAAGTCGGCTGTCACCGAGGCAACCGAAGCACCTGCGGAAGAAGCGCCCGCAGAAGGTGGTGAAGCATGAAACTTGATGTAATCAAACTGGACGGCGGCAAAGCCGGCAACATCGAGCTGGATGCAGACCTGTTCGGCCTCGAGCCGCGCGCGGACATCCTGCACCGCGTGGTCCGCTGGCAGCGCAACAACGCGCAGGCCGGTACACACAAGGTGAAAACCCGCCGCGAGACCAGCTACTCGACCAAGAAGATCTATCGCCAGAAGGGTACCGGTGGCGCACGCCATGGTGACCGCAACGCGCCGATCTTCCGGGGTGGTGGTATTTACAAGGGTCCGACCCCACGTTCGCACGGCCATGACCTGCCGAAGAAGTTCCGCAAGCTTGGCCTGCGCCACGCTCTGTCGGCCAAAGCCAAGGCAGGTGAACTGGTCGTGATCGAGAACGCCGAAGCCGAAGGCAAGACCGCCGCTCTGGCCAAACAGGTTGCAAACCTGGGCTGGAAACGCGCTCTGGTCATCGACGGCGCGACCGTGAACGAAGGGTTCCTGAAGGCGTCGCGCAACATCGAAGGTCTGGATATCCTGCCGTCGATGGGTGCAAACGTTTATGACATCCTCAAGCGTGACACCCTGGTGCTCACCAAAGCGGCTGTCGAAGCACTGGAGGCTCGTCTGAAATGAGCGCGAAGGCAGAACACTACGACGTGATCCGCAAGCCGGTCATCACCGAAAAGTCGACCATGGCGTCCGAAAACGGCGCGGTTGTCTTTGAAGTGGCGATCGACAGCAACAAGCCGCAGATCAAAGAGGCCGTTGAGGCGCTGTTTGGTGTGAAGGTCAAAGCGGTGAACACCACCGTGACCAAAGGCAAGGTCAAGCGGTTCCGCGGCCAACTGGGCAAGCGGAAAGACGTCAAAAAAGCATATGTGACCCTGGAAGAGGGCAACACAATCGACGTGAGCACCGGTCTTTGATCCGACGCTTACTGCGACTATTCACGGCCCCGGCGGTTCAACCCGCCGGGGCCGATTTCGTTTCAGACCCTGAATCTGTGCGTGCGCAGGTTTTGGACCAGATGCGGGATTTCAGCGTCGAGCCCTATTTTCAGATTGCCGATGAGAAGCTGGGGCTGCTTTCGGTTTTCGATGATCTGAAATATGACCGGGCGGATGTGGACATGATCTCTCCGGCGATGCGCAAGCATGTGGTCGGTAAGCTCGCCCCGCTTGGGTTCCGCCAGATTTCAGGCACGGTTCTGGAGCATGCCGAGTCAGACATGCGCGTCCACATGCCCAAGTTCCACGCCCTCGGCGCGTCGCCCTTCGACATCACGCGCTATACCGAGAAACGCCCGCAGGATTACTGCCTGCTGACGCCCACGCAGGTGGCCTGTCAGTACGTGGATCACTACGCGCTGGACGACGCGGTGCAGCGGATCGAGGGGTTGATTGCGAAACACCCGATCAACCTGCTCAAACTGGCGGACTATCTGGAAGGCAAACCCAAACACCGCGCCTTTCGCGAGGTTCTAGGGCATATCAAACTCAAGCAGAGGATCGCGGTGGAGTCCGAGCCGCTGTGCCGCAGGCGATCCCTCGGATAAGAGCGCAAGCCGCGCCAGCAACTGCCCGTGGGATGGCGCTGCACGGGCTGATCAGAGCGCTTTATAGTGCCAAGTACATCCTACGCTAAAGTCTATTTCTTAGGGTTGATCCATGTTTTTAGTATTTCAACCTATTATCATTGCACCCATTCCAACATTCTGCGAATAAAAGCAAAATCTCATGTTGATAGGTTGATATATGTCTTCGAACGCAAAACAAATTTTGGGCGATATTGTAGATCAAAGAAGGCAAGAAAGCTTACCTGACATGTCTCTTCAAGACTATTTTGAAGTATTTGCTGCAGAACAAATTACCAAAGACTTCTCGCTTACATTTGAGGAACTTGAAAACGGTATTGTTGATGGCGAGCACGACGGAGGCATTGATGCCGTCTATGTTTTCGTAAACGGTGATCTGGTACGAGAGGACACCGACGTAACAATTTACAAAAAGAACATTGAAATTGAACTTGTCGTCGTTCAAAGCAAAACGGCCGGTGGTTTTTCGGAAGATCCGATCAATCGATTGAAATCATCTCTTAGCCGTCTTCTAGACCTGACGTCAGACTACGACCAACTTCCGCAGTATAGCGCGACTGTTAAAGAGGCGCTGGAGTTGTTCCGCACAACTTATCGCAGGTTGGCGGCGAGGTTCCCTCGCCTGAGCATCCGAATGATCTATGCCGCGATGAACGCCGACAGTGAAATTCATGCGAATCTCGGATTAAAGCGAGATGAGATTGTCGCTGAAGTGCAGGCGATGTTCGAAGAAGCCTCAATCGACTTTTCGTTCCTCGGAGCGCGTGAGCTACTGGCGCTTGCACGACAGCAGCCCAACCAGTCCTTTGAACTGAAGTTTGTCAAAGCAGTGCCCGGCGACAACGGCTACGTGGTATTGTCGCTTTTGAAAGACTACAATGGGTTTTTGAGAAACGGTGGGGCAACCGTTCGTAACGATTTGTTCGATGCAAACGTCCGCGACTACCAGGGTTCAACGGAAGTAAACTCGGAGATCAGTCATACGCTAGAAGGGCCAAAAGATGTGGACTTCTGGTGGTTAAACAACGGTGTAACGATACTTGCCAGCCAAGCTACCCAAGCGGGAAGCGGTGTGACAATCGAGAATCCACAGATTGTAAACGGACTGCAAACCAGCTCTCAAATTGCCAAGTACTTTGATGAGGGAGGCGAAGATGATGACAGGATGGTGATGGTTAAGATCGTCGCCTCGGAGGACGAAGCGGTTCGAGACCAGATAATCAAAGCCACGAACAGCCAGAACGCTGTTCCTCCAGCTTCATTGAGAGCTACGGACAAGGTTCAAAGAGACATTGAGCATGCGCTTAAAATGGGTGGTTATTATTATGACCGCCGAAAAAACTACTACAAAAACCAAGGGCGGCCAGCCGCCAAGATTGTGAGTATTCCGCTCTTGGCACAGGCTATGATGTCTCTGCTTCGCGCAGAGCCGGACAATGCGCGGGCACGACCTTCATCTCTGATCAAAGATGACGCGGTGTATGGATCGTTGTTTTCTGAGACATATCCTATCGATTGCTATTTAGTGGCTTCGGATTTGATCAAGCGGCTTGAGGTAGCCTTAAAAGCTAGAGCGACGTTTACCGCTGCAGACAGAAACAACTTGAGATTCTATTGCTTGTTTTGGATTGCCGGTTGGGTCGCCAAATCTTCTTCATTGTCTGCGACCAAAGTCGCCGAATTGAAGGATAAAGTTACCGGTGCCGATATTGAGCAGGCCATAGACAGGGTGGCGACGGAGTTTCGAAATGCGGGCGGCACAGACAAAGTTGCAAAGGGGTCTGATTTCAAAGATCATTTGATCAGTAAGCTCGCAGAAGAAATAAGAGTTCACTTTACTAGCTAGACACCCACCCCCAACCCTGTTACACGCTCCCAATCTTGCGGCCTCGGATTCGTTCCGGGGCTTCTGATATTTGTAACCGGGGACCTTCGGGGCCCTATACCCTTGGCACCTACGGGGGCCTATCACATAGCAGGGAAACCCCCTGCACTTGCTAAACGGAAGACAGAAAGCATGGCACTCAAGTCGTACAAGCCGACGACGCCGGGCCAGCGCGGGCTGGTGCTGATCGACCGTTCGGAGCTTTGGAAAGGACGTCCGGTCAAGTCTCTCACAGAGGGTTTGACCAAATCGGGCGGCCGGAACAACACCGGACGGATCACTTCACGCCGCCGCGGCGGTGGCGCAAAGCGTCTCTACCGGATCGTTGACTTCAAACGGAACAAAATGGATGTCGCGGCAACCGTCGAGCGGATCGAATACGATCCGAACCGGACCGCATTCATCGCATTGGTCAAATACGAAGACGGCGAGCAGGCCTATATCCTCGCTCCGCAGCGTCTGGCAGCCGGTGACAAGGTCATCGCGTCGGCCAAGGCCGACATTAAGCCGGGCAACGCGATGCCGTTCTCGGGCATGCCCATCGGTACCATCGTCCACAACATCGAGATGAAGCCCGGCAAGGGCGGTCAGATCGCACGTGCGGCCGGTACATACGCGCAATTCGTGGGCCGCGACGGTGGCTACGCTCAGATCCGTCTGAGCTCGGGCGAGCTGCGCATGGTCCGTCAGGAATGCATGGCCACCATCGGTGCCGTGTCCAACCCCGACAACTCGAACCAGAACCTCGGCAAAGCCGGTCGTATGCGCCACAAGGGTGTGCGCCCGTCGGTTCGTGGTGTTGCGATGAACCCGATCGATCACCCGCACGGTGGTGGTGAAGGTCGCACCTCGGGTGGCCGTACACCGGTTACGCCGTGGGGTAAGGACACCAAGGGTAAGCGTACCCGCAACAAGAACAAAGCGTCCCAGAAGCTGATCATCCGCTCGCGGCACGCCAAGAAGAAGGGACGTTAACTCATGTCTCGCTCTGTTTGGAAGGGTCCTTTCGTCGATGCTTACGTGCTGAAAAAAGCCGAAGCAGCGCGCGAGTCGGGCCGCAACGAAGTCATCAAAATCTGGTCGCGTCGTTCCACCATTCTGCCCCAGTTCGTGGGTCTGACCTTTGGTGTGTACAACGGCCAGAAGCACATTCCCGTCAACGTCTCGGAAGACATGATTGGTCAGAAGTTCGGTGAATACTCGCCGACCCGCACCTATTATGGCCACGCCGCAGACAAAAAAGCGAAGCGGAAGTAAGTCATGGGCAAGGAAAAGAACCCCCGCCGCGTGGCCGAAAACGAAGCAATGGCAAAGACCCGTATGCTTCGCACCAGCCCGCAGAAACTGAACCTGGTTGCAGCGATGATCCGCGGCAAGAAAGTCGAGAAGGCGCTGACCGACCTGACTTTCTCGAACAAGCGTATCGCGCAGGACGTGAAGAAATGCCTTCAGTCCGCAATCGCCAACGCCGAGAACAACCACAACCTGGACGTCGACGAGCTGATCGTCGCCGAAGCCTGGGTTGGCAAGAATCTGGTCATGAAGCGCGGTCGTCCGCGGGCCCGTGGCCGGTTCGGCAAGATCATGAAGCCGTTCTCGGAGATCACCATCAAGGTGCGTCAAGTTGAGGAGCAAGCCTAATGGGACATAAAGTCAATCCGATCGGCATGCGCCTTCAGGTCAACCGCACCTGGGACAGCCGCTGGTACGCAGACACCAAAGACTATGGTGACCTGCTGCTGGAAGACCTCAAGATCCGTGAGTTCATCCAGAAAGAGTGCAAGCAGGCCGGTGTTGCCCGTGTGATCATCGAACGTCCGCACAAGAAGTGCCGCGTGACGATCCACACCGCGCGCCCCGGTGTCATCATCGGCAAGAAAGGCGCAGACATCGAAGTTCTGCGCAAAAAGCTTGCTCGTATGACCGACAGCGAACTGCACCTGAACATCGTCGAAGTGCGCAAGCCCGAGCTTGACGCGCAGCTGGTTGCCGAGTCCATCGCTCAGCAGCTTGAGCGTCGCGTCTCGTTCCGCCGCGCGATGAAGCGGTCGGTTCAGAATGCCATGCGCATGGGCGCCCTGGGTATCCGGGTGAACGTCGCTGGCCGTCTGGGTGGCGCCGAAATCGCACGGACCGAGTGGTATCGCGAAGGCCGCGTGCCTCTGCACACCCTGCGTGCCGACATCGATTACGCACATGCCGAAGCGATGACCCCCTACGGGATCATCGGGATCAAGGTCTGGATCTTCAAAGGTGAGATCATGGAGCACGATCCGCAGGCACGTGACCGTAAAGCACAGGAACTCCAGGACGGCCCTGCACCTCGTGGTGCTGGTGGCGGTCGTCGCTAAGGAGGGAAAGATATGCTTCAACCAAAGCGTACTAAATTCCGCAAGATGCACAAAGGCCGGATCAAGGGTCTCGCCAAGGGCGGCTCTGATCTGAACTTTGGCACCTACGGCCTGAAAGCTCTTGAGCCTGAGCGCGTAACCGCGCGCCAGATCGAAGCTGCACGTCGTGCCATGACGCGTCACATGAAGCGTCAGGGCCGCGTCTGGATCCGCATCTTCCCCGACACTCCGGTCACGGCCAAGCCGATCGAAGTTCGTATGGGTAAAGGTAAAGGTTCGGTCGACCGCTGGGCCTGCAAAGTCAAGCCTGGCCGCGTGATGTTCGAGATCGACGGCGTCAATGATGACATCGCCCGCGAGGCGCTGCGCCTGGCCGCGATGAAGCTGCCGATCAAGACCCGCGTCGTGATCCGCGAAGACTGGTAAGATCGACAAGTCTTTTGAAAAAAGAAAACCCCGCCGGTCAGGCGGGGTTTTTTGTTTCGCGGGGAGTGCGCAGTCATTTCACAATTCCAAAAATCAATAACGGCTTTGCAAAAATTACGTGACTCGGGGGGTGGCAAAACCTTGCTGTTGATGAAATGAAACGCGCGGCACAAATCCGTTTCGCAGGGTCGGGCGCCCGCCACAGTTCGCGTTGGTAGCTTGCTGACCCAATCCTTGCGAACCCGCAAGAAAACCGAGGATACCTATGGGCCTTACATGCCGGGACGTTATGGTCCCTCCCGAAAGACAACGGACAATCCATCCCGATGACACAGTCGCCAAGGCGTTCGAGATCATCCGCGACAGTCGCGCAAGGTTCCTTCCGGTGGTAGACCGTGATGGAAAATTCGAAGGTGTTTTCACCGCACCGACACTGATCAAGATGATCCTGCCCAAGGCGGCCCTGATCGGGATGAGCTCGGACGCGACCCGTGTACCGATCAGCAATCTCAGCTTCATGGACCTGACCAAGCAGGATTTCCGCGAACAAATCGAGCGTCTGAACGAGGAGCGGGTCGGAGACCATATGTCGAACCCGGCCAATATCCCGGTGACCGCGCCTGATACGCCGGTGATGGAAGGCATCTTCCTGATCCACAGGTTCAAGCGTCATGTCATCCTTGTCGAGCCTGAAACCAGCCAGTTTGTCGGCACCGTCAGCGCCAACTCGCTGATCGATCACGCGCTCAGCTAACTCTTACATACCGGATCAGAAAATTGACCGAACATTCCGCTTCGCATGGGGAACACGCGTTCTCCGTCCCTCAACTTTTGGGCATTGATCCGCTCTGGGTCGCCACCGGCATCCTGATTGCCGTCTATGCGGTGCTTATTACCGAAAAAGTGAACCGCGCGATCCTCGCCGTGCTCGGCGCCTCGCTGATGGTGCTGTTCGGTATCCTCAATCAGGAACAGGCCGTGGCTGGGGTCGACGCCAACACGCTGGCGCTGCTGATCGGCATGATGGTGATCGTTGGCATCACCAGCAAATGCGGGCTGTTTCAATACGTGGCGATCAAGGCGGCCAAGGTGGTCAAGGCCAACCCGACCGGCATCCTGATCATGCTGACGCTGATTACCGCCGTGTTTTCCGCGCTCTTGGACAACGTGACCACGGTGCTTTTGATTGCGCCGATCACCCTGCTGATCACAGACGCGCTGGACACCCCGGTGTTTCCGTTTTTCTTTGCCGAGATTCTGGCCTCGAACGTGGGTGGCACCGCCACTCTGATCGGTGACCCGCCCAACATCATCATCGGCTCGGCTGCGGGGCTCAGCTTTAACGAGTTCGTGGTCAACCTGGCCCCGATCTCGGCCATTTGTCTGGTTGTGCTGACCGGGATCATTTATCTGATGAACCGCCGAACGCTGGCGGCAATTCCACAGTCGGCCAGCGAAAAGATCATGCGTTTCAATGAAAATGAGGCGATCACCGACATTGGCCTGATGATCAAATCCCTGTCCGTTCTGGCATTGGTTCTGTTGGGGTTCACGTTGGGCCACAGCTATGGGGTTCAGCCCGGCACCTCCGCGCTGGCCGGGGCGGCGCTGCTGATGCTGCTGGCCTACGGCCATCAAAGCGGCGAGGCGCAATCCGAATCCGTGCATCACATCTTTGGTGAGGTCGAATGGGTCACGATCTTCTTCTTCGGCGGTTTGTTCGTGATCGTCGCGGGGGTCGAGCATGTGGGCCTGCTGGATTTCTTTGGTCAGAAGGTTCTGGAATTGACCGAAGGCGACATGATGTGGACCGCGTTCTTCATCTTCTGGGCGTCGGGCATCCTGTCGGCCATTCTCGACAACATCCCCTTTGTGGCCACGATGATCCCGCTGATCGAATCCACCGCAGACACGTTTGGCGGCCCCGATGCGATTGAGCCGCTGTGGTGGTCACTGGCCTTGGGCGCTTGTTTGGGTGGCAACGGCACTTTGCTGGGGGCCAGCGCCAACCTGACCGTGGCGGCCTTTGCCGAAAAGGCCAAGCAGCCGATCGGTTTCGTCAAGTTCGCGATCATGGCCTTCCCGATCATGATCCTGACCCTGATGATCGCCAACGTCTATATCTGGCTGCGCTACTTCTACTAAGTCGCACCTGACCAGCCGCTTTTATCGGGCGGCTGGTCTCGCCCTTGCCGACCGGCTGGTTTATAGCCGGGGCATGGCACAGATTGAATCACTCTTCGTCACCCGTCTCTACCGCGCAGCTTTGTCCGAGTTCGATCCCAGGATCGACGCGGGCGAACTGGAAAGCTCTTGCCTTGTGATCGCCGGGGATGATGAGGCCGGACAGGACTGGTGCGAGGAGAACGGCTATTCCGGCTATACAAGCTATGCCTCGCTGACCGATCTGCCGTGGCGGTTTCCGATCTTCGCCGATCTGGTTGCGGTGCTCGATCAGCACGTCGCGGCCTTTGCCAAGGATCTGGAATTCGATCTGGGTGAGGGGGAGTTGAAGCTCGAAGACCTGTGGATCAATATCCTGCCCGAAGGCGGTATGCATTCCAGCCACCTGCACCCGCACAGCGTGATCTCGGGCACCACTTATGTGGCCATGCCCGAAGGGGCGAGTGCGCTGAAACTGGAAGACCCCCGCTCCGGCCGCATGATGGCTGCACCCACGCGCCTGAAAGGCGGGCGGCGGGATCTACGGCCGTTCATCTATGTAAAGCCTGCGGTGGGCGATGTCCTGCTGTGGGAAAGCTGGCTGCGCCACGAGGTGCCGATGAACATGGCCGAGGATGAGCGGATTTCGGTGAGCTTTAATTATAAGTGGGAGTGAGCCGCGACCCGCGAAGCGGCAATCGCTCCAGTGGAGCGATTGAGGGGCGAATGGGCGGAGCCTGGCACATCGAAAACAAGGTATTGTTAACGATCTCTTCATCAATTCGGTTTAAGTGATGCGGTCTTGCGAATGCGGAGAGCGCCGTCCATATTACAGCTATGTCGAGGAAAGTATTATGGCTGAGAACGCAAAGAAAAACCCGGTAAAAGGCGGCTATATTGCTCGCAGCGCTGTCTCCGGGCGTTTTGTCGAGGTCGGCTCGTCCTCGGGCGTCAAGAAGGCTGCGCCCAAATCTGTTTCGGTCGTGAAGGAAGCTTCGTCAAGGCGCAAATCTGCGTTGAAGCGGTTGGCAAATCGGTAGATCGCATTATCGCGTCACGCTTGCTGACGCCATTACTGCACATGATGAGGCTTTGACTTATGGTGGTCGCGACGGTGTGACCAGTCTTGACCTTATCGAGTCTGCGTTGGGTCGGCCTTATTCTGGATATCATCGCGCGATTTCCCGAAAAGCTGCGGCGCTTCTGCAAAGCATGGTCGGCAATCATGGCTTTGTGGATGGCAATAAAAGAACCGCGTGGTTGCTTGTCGAAATTCTTGTCGAGCGGAGCGGATACCGGCTCGAAATCGACGATGACGAGCCAATTGATGATCTGGTTGTTGCAGTCGCCGCAAGAGAACTGGATTTTGACGATCTCAATTCGTGGTTCAGGTCGCGATTGTCTAAGGTAGATTGAGAAGACACCAGTCCCTGACCTTCACCACAAACTACCCCTTGCCACCCACCCCCTAAACCCTTATACGGCGGCATCCTGCGATCACCCGGCCGAGTCGGGCGATTCGTATGTCTATCATTCATCCACCAGGTCCAAGGTGACCCTGTAAGGGGGCCTTCTGGTGTTTTGAGCAAAGGAAAAAGGCGATGAACGCCCAAGAACTGCGTGACAAGACCCCGGACCAGCTCCGCGAGGAACTGGCCAACCTGAAGAAAGAAAGCTTTAACCTGCGCTTTCAACAGGCCACCGGTCAGCTGGAAAACACAGCCGGCATCAAAGCGGCCCGCCGCAATGCGGCCCGTGTCAAAACCATTCTGAACGAAAAGGCCGCTGCCGCGGCATCCGAGGAGTAATCAGATGCCCAAGCGTATCCTTTCCGGCATCGTGACCAGCGACGCCAACGAACAGACCGTAACCGTATCCGTCGAGCGCCGCTTTACGCATCCGGTTCTGAAGAAAACCATCCGTAAGTCCAAGAAATACCGGGCTCACGATGAAAAGAACGCCTTCAAGGTCGGCGACACAGTCCGCATCATCGAATGCGCGCCGAAATCGAAGACGAAACGCTGGGAGGTTCTGGAGGCGTAAGCCACCAGGACCTTTCCATTTGTCGAAACCCTGGGGGATCTAATCAGAACAGCCCCCACAGGTCGGGAGAAACCACATGATCCAGATGCAGACCAATCTGGATGTCGCTGACAACTCCGGCGCACGCCGAGTTCAGTGCATCAAGGTCCTGGGTGGTTCCAAGCGTAAATACGCCTCCGTCGGCGACATCATTGTCGTCTCGGTGAAGGAAGCCATCCCGCGCGGCCGCGTAAAGAAAGGGGACGTCCGCAAGGCCGTCGTCGTACGCACCGCCAAGGAAGTCCGTCGCGAAGACGGCACCGCGATCCGTTTCGATCGCAACGCCGCCGTCATCCTGAACAACAACAACGAGCCGATCGGTACCCGTATCTTTGGCCCCGTTGTGCGTGAACTGCGCGGCAAGAACTTCATGAAAATCATCTCGCTGGCTCCGGAGGTGCTGTAATCATGGCTGCTAAACTCCGCAAAGGCGACAAGGTCGTCGTGCTGGCCGGCAAGGACAAGGGCAAAGAGGGCACCATTTCCTCGGTTGACCCGAAGGCCGGAAAAGCTGTTGTTGACGGCATCAATATTGCCATCCGCCACACCCGCCAGTCGCAAACCTCGCAAGGTGGTCGTTTGCCTCAGGCAAACCCGATCGACCTGTCGAACCTGGCACTGCTGGACAAGAACGGCAAAGCAACCCGCGTTGGCTTCCGCATGGAAGGCGACAAGAAGGTGCGCTTCGCCAAGACCACGGGGGACGTGATCGATGCTTGATAACGCAACCTACACCCCGCGTCTGAAAGCTCAGTACGCTGAAACCATCCGCCCTGCTCTGAAAGAAGAGTTCGGCTACAAGAACGACATGCAGCTGCCCAAGCTGGAAAAAATCGTTCTGAACATCGGCTGTGGTGCTGAGGCTGTCAAAGACTCGAAGAAAGCGAAAGCGGCTGTCGAGGATCTGACTGCAATTGCAGGCCAGCAGGCCGTTTCGACCAAGGCGAAGAAGTCGATCGCGGGTTTCCGCGTCCGTGAAGACATGCCGCTGGGCGCAAAAGTGACCCTGCGCGGCGACCGGATGTATGAATTCCTGGATCGTCTGATCACCATCGCGCTGCCGCGCGTGCGTGACTTCCGTGGTGTGAAACCGTCTTTCGATGGTCGTGGCAACTTTGCCATGGGCATGAAAGAGCACATCGTGTTCCCGGAAATCGACTTCGACAAGGTCGACGAGGTCTGGGGCCTGGATATCGTAATTGCCACCACAGCGAAAACCGACGCTGAAGCAAAGGCATTGTTGAAAGCGTTCAACATGCCGTTCAACGCGTAAGCGCCGGGAGGATTGAGACATGGCTAAGAAAGCAATGATCGAACGCGAGAAGAAGCGCGAACGCCTGGTGGCCAAATATGCCGCAAAGCGTGCCGAGCTGAAAGAAATCGCGAATGACGAGAGCAAGCCGATGGAAGAGCGTTTCAAAGCGCGTCTGAAACTGGCGAAACTGCCGCGCAACAGCTCGGCTACCCGTCTGCACAACCGTTGTCAGCTGACCGGTCGTCCCCACGCTTACTACCGTAAGCTGAAGGTCAGCCGTATCGCGCTGCGCGAGCTGGGTTCTGCTGGTCAGATCCCCGGCATGGTGAAATCGAGCTGGTAAGGGAGACATAGATATGAATGATCCTATCGGCGATATGCTCACCCGTATCCGCAACGCGCAAATGCGCGGCAAGTCCACCGTATCCACCCCGGCATCCAAGCTGCGCGGTTGGGTTCTGGACGTGCTGGCGGACGAAGGCTACATCCGTGGCTATGAAAAGACGACCGGTGAAAACGGTCATCCGGCCATCGAAATCAGCCTGAAATACTACGAAGGCACCCCTGTTATTCGCGAACTGAAGCGGGTTTCGAAGCCCGGTCGTCGTGTCTACATGGGCGTCAATGACATCCCGCAGGTCCGTCAGGGTCTGGGTGTGTCGATTGTCAGCACTCCGAAAGGTGTGATGTCGGATCAGAACGCGCGCTCCAACAATGTTGGCGGCGAAGTGCTCTGCACCGTCTTCTAAGGAGGTCTGCAATGTCTCGTATTGGTAAAAAACCGGTCGAGCTGCCCAGCGGCGTTACCGCCTCTGTGTCCGGCCAGACCATCGAAGTCAAAGGTCCGAAAGGCACCCGCAGCTTCACCGCCACCGACGACGTGACGCTGTCGGTAGAAGACAACGTGGTCAAGATCGACCCCCGTGGCATGTCCAAGCGTGCCCGCCAGCAATGGGGCATGAGCCGCACCATGGTTGCCAACCTGGTAACCGGTGTGACCGAGGGCTTCAAAAAAGAGCTGGAGATCCAGGGTGTTGGTTACCGGGCTCAGATGCAGGGCAACACCCTGAAGCTGAACCTGGGCTACAGCCACGATGTTGATTTCACTGCCCCGGAAGGTGTCACCATCACCGCGCCGAAGCAGACCGAGATCGTTGTGGAAGGCATCGACCAGCAGCTGGTGGGCGAAACCGCGGCCAAAATCCGCGAGTGGCGCCGTCCCGAGCCGTACAAAGGCAAGGGCATCCGCTATAAGGGCGAGTTCATCTTCCGCAAGGAAGGCAAGAAGAAGTAAGGACGCAAACAATGGCAAACAGCAAAAGAACCCTGTTTCTGAAGCGCCGCCTGCGCGTTCGGAACAAACTTCGCAAGGTCAACGCAGGCCGTGTACGCCTGTCGGTTCACCGTTCGAACAAGAACATCAGCGTTCAGTTGATCGACGACGTTCGTGGCGTGACCCTGGCCTCGGCCTCGACCCTGGAAAAAGATCTGGGTGTTGTTGGCAAGAACAACGTCGAAGCGGCCACCAAAGTGGGCGCGGCCATCGCCGAGCGTGCCAAGAAGGCAGGCGTCGAAGAGGCCTATTTCGATCGTGGTGGCTTCCTGTTCCACGGCAAGGTGAAGGCAGTCGCCGACGCCGCGCGTGAAGGTGGTCTGAAGATCTGATGGTTTGCCGGGCTGAAGCCCGGCCTACCTGAAACACCGCCGTAGGCCGGGCTTCAGCCCGGCACCGGCAAACCTGAAGGCGGGTCTGCCCGCCTCGATGATCGGGGAGCTTGCACGCTCACTTCGATTGAGAAAACGGCGCCGCAAGCGCCACATGAGAAAAGGGATGCCAAATGGCAGAACGTGAAAACCGTCGGGGCCGTGGCCGCGACCGTGAAGAAGCACCGGAATTTGCCGATCGCCTGGTCGCAATCAACCGCGTGTCGAAAACCGTAAAAGGCGGTAAGCGCTTTGGCTTCGCCGCTCTGGTGGTTGTTGGCGATCAGAAAGGCCGCGTCGGCTTTGGTAAAGGTAAAGCGAAAGAAGTGCCCGAGGCCATCCGCAAGGCGACTGAGCAAGCCAAGCGTCAGATGATCCGCGTGCAACTACGCGAAGGTCGGACCCTGCACCACGACATCGAGGGCCGTCACGGCGCTGGTAAAGTGGTCATGCGCACCGCACCTGAAGGTACCGGTATCATCGCCGGTGGTCCGATGCGTGCCGTGTTCGAAATGCTGGGCGTGAAGGACGTTGTGTCCAAGTCGCTGGGCTCGCAGAACCCGTACAACATGATCCGTGCCACCATCAACGGCCTGCAGAAAGAGCAGAGCCCGCGTTCGGTTGCCGCACGTCGTGGCAAGAAAGTTGCCGACATCCTGCCCAAGCGTGACGAAGCCCCTGCGGCCGAAGCGCCCGCCGAAGCCGAAGCGTAAGGAGAGCGAACAATGGCAAAAACCATCGTCGTCAAGCAGATCGGTTCCCCGATCCGCCGCCCCGCCGAACAGCGCGCGACCCTGATCGGCCTGGGCCTGAACAAGATGAACAAAACCCGTGAGCTGGAAGACACCCCTTCCATTCGCGGCATGGTCAACAAGATCCCGCATCTGGTTGAGATCATCGAAGAGCGCGGCTAAGCGCGACCAAGACAATGTAAGAAACGCCTCCGATACATTCGGGGGCGTTTTTCTTTTTTTGCTCGAAATTCCTGCTGACCGGCTGAACGGATGCATTGCAACCCGTTCATTGCCATGCATACTCACCTTAGAGTTGAAAGGAATTGATTTTGCAAACCACTATTTTGATGTCCGCCGTACTATTGCTCGGTGTTTCCCTGACCGCGTGCACAACCAAAGGTGCACTGGATTACGGTTCAGAACCGACAACGTCGAACTATACCGAACCTTATGTTTCCGGTCTGCGTGCCGGAAAGCCCTATCCGTCTGCCGAGGACGTCTGTCAGACGATTGAGCCGAACAAGGCGACACGCGAACTGGACAAGGCCGGGTTCTTTCTCATCGGTTGTCCCAAACATGAAAGAGGCGCGATTGCAGACCGGGTTGCCGAGGGCGCAAGCATCGTGGCGCAATCCAGACACTGGACGCGTCTTCAATTGCCGGATCAGGCCAGCTTGTAGAATTTCGCGTTGACCGCCTCACATCCTTGCTTACTGACGTTCCTGTAACCGTCATGTCGCGTTTGAACAGAAGTCTTCCTTGAAAACGGGCAGGTTTCTTTTGGGTGATCATAGCCGTGTCCGTTCGCAGAACGTCAGGCGCAGGCAGCCCGAACTGGTAAACGACTACGACAGGAGAAGCGCATGACGACTCGGGGGCATTGTTTGTGCTGCCAGACCCGGTGGGAATACGAAGGTGAGGTCAATTGGGCCTGCTATTGCCATTGTGACGATTGTCGACGCAACTGCGCCGCTCCGGTCGTTGCGTGGCTTGGCGTTCCACTGAAGAACTTCCGCTGGCTGGGACTGGCGCCAAAAACACTGGAAAGCTCAAAGGGCGTTTTTCGGCACTTTTGCAGGGAATGCGGGTCGCCGTTGGGTTTCGAGGCCGCCCACTATCCCGGCGGGATGCATCTTTACGCGGCATCTTTGGAGAAACCCGAAGACTTTGAGCCAACGTTCCACGTGAACTTCGAAAGCAAGCTTCCGTGGCTTCATATGGATGACGAACTGCCGAAATATAAGGGCACGCTCTTGAATGCGCCGAGCGATCTCAGAGAGTATTGAAGCGGCGGCCAAGGTTTCACGGTGGGAAATCAAACCACCTGCTGCCATTCCTTCTATGCATATCGGCTAGACCGAAACTTGCATTGTTAGCGTTAGCAACCGCGCCTATCTGATCCTTGTCCCACTAAGGAACGTCTAAGCAATTCGGGGAATGCGCCCCGATACAGAAAGGAACAAAGATATGGCACATACAGCTACACTGACACATAGCGGCTTCAACCTCAGCGGCCGCATCGCGGGGTTTATCGCGAAGGTCAAAGAACAAAACGCACTGCGCGCCGAATACAGCCGCACCTATTCGGAACTGCAGAGCCTGAGCGATCGCGAACTGGACGACATCGGCGTGCGTCGCTGCGACATTCGTGACATCGCTCACGGTCACGTCTATTGCTCGTAAGCTCAGATCGCAGAGTATGAACCAGAGGCGCCGTTTGGCGCCTCTTTTGTGTTTAAACAGTCTGTGAACGCTTCAAAGCGATCATTGCTTGCAAACGGGGCGATGACACTGTAACCCGCCTCAGTGGCGTTTTCGCCGCGAGAATCAAAACCAAGAAACGCCGTGGTTGGCCCATCACGCTTCGGGGGTCACATCCGGCTAAGGAGAAGCGATATGAAACTGCACGAATTGCGCGACAATCCCGGCGCTGCACCGAAACGCACCCGTGTTGGCCGTGGTCCCGGCTCCGGCAAGGGTAAAATGGGTGGCCGTGGTATCAAAGGTCAGAAATCCCGTTCGGGTGTGGCCATCAACGGCTATGAAGGCGGCCAGATGCCGCTCTATCAGCGCCTGCCAAAGCGTGGCTTCAACAAGCCGAACCGCAAGGCATTTGCCGTTATCAACCTGGGCCTGATCCAGAAGTTCGTCGATGCCGGCAAGCTGGATGCGTCCGCTGCGATCACCGAGGATGCGCTGGTTGCTTCCGGACTGGTGCGCCGCAAGCTGGATGGCGTTCGCGTTCTGGCCAAGGGCGAAATCACCGCCAAAGTGAACCTGGAAGTCACCGGAGCATCGAAGTCTGCCGTGGAAGCAGTCGAAAAAGCGGGCGGTTCACTGACGGTCACAAAAGCTGCTGCGGCAGAGTAAGCGCTTGTGAGCGGGCCAAGACCCGCTTACATAGACCTCAGAGTTTTCCAAGACGCCGCCCGAGCCGGAAAACGGTTCCGGGCGGTGTTTGCATAAGAGAGACCGATTTATGGTATCAGCAGCAGAACAAATGGCAGCCAACACAAGCTGGTCTGCCTTGGGCAAAGCCACCGATCTGCGCAACCGCATCCTGTTCACGCTCGCATTGCTGATCGTCTATCGCCTGGGCACCTTCATTCCGGTGCCGGGGATCGACGGTCAGGCGCTGCGTGAATTCATGGAGCAGGCGGGGCAGGGCATCGGCGGCATGGTTTCGATGTTCACCGGCGGGGCGCTGGGGCGGATGGGTATATTTGCCCTCGGCATCATGCCCTACATCTCGGCATCGATCATTGTGCAGCTGCTAACATCCATGGTTCCCGCGCTCGAACAGCTCAAGAAAGAGGGCGAGCAGGGCCGCAAGAAAATCAACCAATATACACGCTTCGGCACCGTGGCTCTGGCCACCGTTCAGGCCTATGGTCTGGCCGTTTCGCTGGAATCGGGCGATCTGGCGACCGATCCGGGGCTCTATTTCCGCTTCTCGACGATGATCACGCTGGTGGGCGGCACCATGTTCCTGATGTGGCTGGGTGAGCAGATCACCGCGCGCGGCATCGGCAACGGCATTTCGCTGATCATCTTCGTCGGCATCATTGCCGAGGTCCCGGCCGCGCTGGCGCAGTTCTTTGCATCGGGCCGCAGCGGTGCGATCAGCCCCGCCGTGATCGTTGGTGTGATTATCATGGTCATCGCCGTGATCACCTTTGTGGTGTTCATGGAACGGGCGCTGCGAAAGATCCACATCCAGTATCCGCGCCGTCAAGCCGGCATGAAAGTCTATGAAGGCGGCTCCAGCCACCTGCCTGTCAAGGTCAACCCGTCGGGCGTTATCCCTGCGATCTTCGCAAGTTCACTGCTGCTGCTGCCGGTAACGATCTCGACCTTCTCGTCGGGCGCAACCAACGGACCCGTGATGTCGTGGCTGCTGGCCAACTTTGGCCCCGGACAGCCGCTCTATCTGCTGTTCTTCGCGTCGATGATCATCTTCTTCGCCTATTTCTACACGTTCAACGTGGCCTTCAAGCCGGACGATGTGGCGGAAAACCTGAAAAAGCAGAACGGGTTTGTACCGGGTATTCGGCCCGGCAAGAAGACCAGCGAATACCTGGAATACGTGGTCAACCGCGTTCTGGTCCTGGGCTCCGGTTATCTGGCCGCGGTCTGCCTGTTGCCTGAAATCCTGCGGGGGCAGTTCGCCATTCCATTCTATTTCGGCGGCACATCGGTTCTGATTATCGTCTCTGTGACCATGGATACGATCCAACAGGTGCAGAGTCATTTGCTGGCGCACCAATACGAAGGGCTGATTGAAAAGTCCCAGCTGCGCGGCAAAAGCAAGAAACGCGGCAGAAAGGGAGCTGCTCGTCGATGAACATCATTCTTCTCGGCCCGCCGGGGGCAGGCAAAGGCACGCAGGCGCAGCATCTGGTTGAAACCCGCGGCATGGTGCAGCTGAGCACCGGCGATATGCTGCGCGAGGCCAAGACCAGCGGAACAGAGATGGGCAAGAAGGTTGCGGCCATCATGGACGCGGGCAAGCTGGTCACTGACGAGATCGTCATTGGCCTGATCGAAGAGAAGCTGATGACCGAAAAAGGCGCAGGCTTCATCTTTGACGGCTTTCCGCGCACGCTGGCACAGGCCGATGCGCTGGCCGCGCTGCTGACCAAGGTGGGCCAGTCGCTTCATACCGTGATCGAAATGCGCGTCGATGACGAAACGCTAGTTCAGCGCATCGTTGGCCGCGCCGAAGAAGCCCGCGCCGCGGGCCAGCCCGTGCGCGCGGATGATAACGAGGAAAGCGTGCGTATCCGCCTGATGGAGTACTACAAGAAAACCGCTCCGCTGATCGGGTATTACCACGCCAAGGGCGATCTGCGCCCGGTCAATGGTCTTGCCAGCATCGAAGAAGTCACCGGGTCGATTGAGGCGGTTCTGGGTTGAGCAAGGACGCGATCGCGCCGATACCTGCAGATCTAAAGGACGCGTTTAGTCGTTACAGGGAACTGCTGCGATCACAGTTGCGACTTTTGATTTGGGTTATGCTCGCATTTGGGCTGTCCGCTATGCCCGTTTTTATGGTTATGAAATCGTTCGTTTCTGAATTGGTGCGTGCGGGGAATTGGCCTACTACAATCTATTTTTCGATTGCCCTTATAGGTCACGTTGTTTTTTGGTTGGTGGCCATGAACTTGGTTTTCCGTCCAACCGAAGAGAAAAAGAACGAAATCGAAAAGAGATTTGAAAAACAGAACCTAATAATAAGTAAGCGGGGCTTCACAAAGGTTCACGTCGAAAGCGTTAAGAGTTAATGGCCGCATCAGACGCCTTGACGCCCCGCAAAAAACTCTCTACGCACCCCCATCCCTAAAGGGAATCAAGACCGCATGCGGGATTCGTCCCAATTGCCCCGACCACCTCGAATAATGCTGAACCCTCTGGCGACACTGCCACGGTAAAGCGTTGTGAAAAAAGGTTCTGGAGTTACGGAACCGCAACGAAAAGGAAAGTGACACGTGGCACGTATTGCCGGCGTAAACATCCCGACTGCCAAGCGGGTACCTATCGCCCTCACATATATCACCGGTATCGGCAACACCTCGGCCAAAGCGATTTGCGAAGCCGTTGGCATTGATGCGGCTCGTCGCGTCAATGAACTGTCGGATGCCGAAGTTCTGGCCATCCGTGAACATATCGACGCCAACTACACCGTCGAAGGTGACCTGCGTCGTGAAGTTCAGATGAACGTCAAGCGTCTGATGGACCTGGGCTGCTATCGCGGTCTGCGTCACCGCCGCAACCTGCCGGTTCGCGGTCAGCGCACCCACACCAACGCTCGTACCCGCAAAGGCCCTGCAAAGGCCATTGCCGGTAAGAAGAAATAAGAGGGGGTCTGACTGATGGCACGTGACAAGACTCGCGTTAAGCGCAAAGAGCGCAAGAACATCGCATCGGGCGTTGCCCATGTGAACTCGACCTTCAACAACACCAAGATCCTGATCTCGGACGTACAGGGCAACGCCATCTCGTGGTCGTCTGCCGGTACCATGGGCTTCAAAGGGTCGCGGAAGTCGACGCCTTATGCTGCCCAGATGGCTGCGGAAGATGCAGGCAAGAAGGCGCAGGAACATGGCGTCAAGACGCTGGAAGTCGAAGTTCAGGGCCCTGGTTCGGGTCGTGAATCGGCACTGCGCGCGCTGGCTGCCGTGGGCTTCAACATCACGTCGATCCGCGACGTGACCCCGATTGCTCACAACGGCTGCCGCCCGCCGAAGCGCCGCCGCGTCTAAGCGATTTTGAATTGAGCTGGGGCCCGCGTTTTTGCACGGCCCCAGCACGTCATTTTGAACCTCGGGCGTCTGCACCTTGTTGGTCATGGGGCGCGGACAGGAATGGAGGGATTACATGATCCACAAGAATTGGGCAGAATTGATCAAACCGACCCAGCTTGACGGCAAGCCGGGCAACGATCCCGCACGTCAGGCAACTCTGGTTGCTGAACCGCTGGAGCGTGGCTTTGGTCTGACCCTGGGCAACGCGCTGCGCCGCGTGTTGATGAGCTCGCTGCAAGGCGCGGCCATCACCAGCGTTCAGATCGACAACGTCCTGCACGAGTTCTCCTCTGTCGCAGGTGTGCGTGAAGATGTCACCGACATCATCCTGAACCTCAAAGGCGTGTCGCTGCGCATGGAGGTCGAAGGCCCCAAGCGCCTGTCGATCAACGCCAAAGGCCCCGCCGTTGTCACCGCAGGCGACATCAGCGAAAGCGCCGGTATCGAGGTTCTGAACCGCGATCACGTCATCTGTCACCTGGACGATGGTGCCGACCTGTTCATGGAACTGACCGTCAACACCGGCAAGGGCTATGTCTCGGCTGAGAAGAACAAGCCCGAGGACGCGCCGATCGGCCTGATCCCGATCGACGCGATCTATTCGCCGGTCAAAAAGGTTGCCTATGACGTTCAGCCGACCCGCGAAGGTCAGGTTCTGGACTACGACAAGCTGACCCTCAAGATCGAAACCGATGGCTCGATCACGCCCGAGGATGCGCTGGCCTTCGCAGCCCGTATCCTGCAGGATCAGCTGTCGATCTTCGTCAACTTCGACGAGCCGGAATCGGCTGGCCGCCAGGACGAGGACGATGGTCTGGAGTTCAACCCGCTGCTGCTGAAGAAAGTGGACGAGCTGGAGCTGTCGGTCCGTTCGGCAAACTGCCTGAAGAACGACAACATCGTTTACATCGGCGATCTGATCCAGAAGACCGAAGCCGAGATGCTGCGCACCCCGAACTTCGGCCGCAAATCGCTGAACGAGATCAAAGAAGTGCTGTCCGGCATGGGTCTGCACCTCGGCATGGATGTCGAGGACTGGCCACCCGACAATATCGAAGATCTGGCGAAGAAATTCGAAGACGCCTTTTAAGCCGGTGCCGGGCTGAAGCCCGGCCTACAAGGTTGTACAACACGGACGTTCCGCCTTGTGCGGGGCGTACAACACGAAAGACCCGGGCAATCCCGCCCCAAGGAGAGTCGGTGACACGCATCGCCGACCAGACAAAGCAAAATGCGAAAGAAGGATTAAGAAAATGCGTCACGCACGTGGTTACCGCCGCCTGAACCGTACTCATGAGCACCGCAAGGCTCTGTTTGCGAACATGGCTGGCTCGCTCATCGAACATGAGCAGATCAAAACAACTCTGCCCAAGGCAAAAGAACTGCGCCCGGTCATCGAAAAGCTGATCACTCTGGGCAAACGCGGCGACCTGCACGCGCGCCGTCAGGCCGCATCGCAGCTGAAAGAAGACAAGGATGTCGCCAAGCTGTTCGACGTTCTTGGCCCGCGCTATGCCGAGCGTCAGGGCGGTTATGTCCGCATCCTGAAAGCAGGCTTCCGCTATGGCGACATGGCCCCGATGGCGATCATCGAATTTGTTGATCGTGACATCGACGCCAAAGGCGCTGCCGACAAGGCCCGCGTTGCCGCCGAAGAGGCCGCAGACGACGAATAAGAAAACCCGGTTTTCTGATTTGAGCCCCCGTGCCACCGGCGCGGGGGTTTTTTCGTTTGCGGTACCAAGGCAGAACGATCTGCGCCTGTTCTGTCGCATTTGAAGCATTTCCGGTGATTTCGGATGATGAAAGGAAATCGCCCTGAGGTCAGGCTGATCGCGAAGCGTGGAGGGCTGACGATGTCGATACTTTCCGAAACCCCGAACCAGATTACCGGACCGTCGGTCTGGACCGGTCTTGAAATGGCCGAACGCCAGAACGAATGGATTGTCGATCTGAGCGCAGATGACATCGCCGATCTTGAACAGGCGGCGCACCATTACCTGAGCCTGAACCGCGATATCGGTGAGATCAGGAAAGAAGACTTCCCGTTGCGCCGCTTCGGCCAGCATCTCGCAGAGTTGCGCAAAACGCTGATCAACGGCGTCGGCTTCGAGATCATCCGCGGCTTGCCGGTCGACGGCTATTCCCAGGAAATGGCTGCGGCGATCTTTTGCGGTGTTGGCGCTCATCTGGGATCAGCGCGATCTCAGAATGCACAGGGTCATATTCTGGGCCATGTCCGGGATATCGGCGCGGATGCGAGTGATCCCAATACGCGGATTTATCAGACACACGAAAGGCAAACGTTTCACACCGACAGCGCCGATATCGTTGGGCTGTTGTGCCTGCGTGATGCGAAGGAAGGCGGTGATTCACTGCTGGTGAGCGCCGAGACGATCTACAATCGCATGCGCGCAGAATGCCCGGAGTTGCTGGAGCGCCTGTTCGATCCGATCGCAACTGATCGGCGGGGTGAAGTGCCCGAAGGGATGCAGCCGTTCATGACCATTCCGCCGTTTAGCTGGCATGACGGCAGACTGACAGTGTTTTACCAGCGGCAATACATCGACAGCGCGCAGCGGTTCCCCGACGCGATGCGCCTGACGCCGGGCCATGTCGCAGCGTTGGATCGCTTCGATGCGCTGGCAAACGACCCCGCGCTTTACCTGACCATGCGTCTGCAACCGGGCGACATGCAGTTTGTCTATAACCATTCCCAGCTGCACGACCGCACAGGGTTTGTTGATTGGCCTGACCCATCCGATCGTCGCCACTTGTTTCGGCTCTGGCTCTCACCAGAAGGAGATCGCGAATTGCCGGACGTCTTCAGGCAACGGTACGGCAATATCGATATCGGCAATCGAGGCGGTATCATAACCAAGGGAACGCGGCTGCACGCGCCTCTGGACTAACAGACGACCCAAGCACCTGCTTGCATTCGTGGCCCGCTAATCGCATATCCAACGCAGTTTTGCTGGTTGAGGTCCTCATGCTGCGCGCGACGCTAATCGCTTTCTCCCTTGCAAACGCCACGATGGGCGTGGCCGAAACGCGTGTCCCGACATCGCAGGCCGAGATTTCGCTGGGTTTTGCACCTGTCGTCAAAGAGGCGGCCCCGGCAGTTGTGAATATCTACGCCAAGATCGTGCGGCAGGGCCGGGCAAATCCGTTTTTCTCGGATCCGTTTTTTCAGGATTTCTTCGGTCGTGGGTTCGGTGAACCGCGTCGACGGGTGCAGAATTCATTGGGGTCAGGGGTGATCCTGTCCGAAGATGGTTATGTTGTTTCCAATTACCATGTTGTGGGCACGGCCACCGAAATTCGCGTCGTGACAACGGACCGGCGCGAGTTTTCGGCACAGGTAGTTCTTGGTGACAAGGAAAGCGATATCGCCATCCTTCGGTTGGACGACGCCAATGATTTGCCTTTCCTAAAGCTTCGGGATTCCGATCAAGTCGAGGTTGGTGAACTGGCGTTGGCGATCGGCAACCCCTTCGGGGTCGGGCAGACAGTGTCATCGGGCATCATCTCGGGTCTGGCACGTACGGGAACGGCAACGGGCAATGCGCGCGGGTATTTCATTCAGACCGATGCGGCGATCAATCCCGGCAATTCGGGTGGTGCGCTGATCGACGTGAATGGCGATCTGATTGGGATCAATACTTCGATTCTGACGCGCTCGGGCGGGTCGAATGGCATCGGTTTTGCAATCCCGGCCAATCTGGTGGCCGAGTTTTTGCGTCAGGCCCAGAACGGCAACACGTCATTCGTCAGCCCTTGGGCGGGTATGGCTGGCCAGCACATGAGCGCCGACATCGCCGAGTCTCTGGGGTTGGTTATCCCGCTTGGCGTCGTTATCTCTGATCTTCATGCGCTCAGCCCATTGGCCGACGCCGGCCTGCGCGTCGGAGATGTGGTGACCCATGTCGACGGAGACGAAGTGAATTCACCGGCAGAGATGAAGTTTCGCATGTCGGTGGCGGGTGTTGGCGGTAACTCGGTTCTGACGCTGATGAGGGGCGAAGAAAGCCTTGATGTCGAGGTCGCGCTGATCAAAGCGCCGGACACGCCCGCAGCCGAGGAAACAACGCTCGACGAAGAAACCGTCTTGCCGGACCTGACTGTCGCGCGTGTCAACCCGGAAGTGATTTCGCGCCTGGGTCTGTTGCTGTCCCAGACTGGGGTGGCTGTGGTTGACCCGGGGCCCTATGGGGGCCGCGCCGGCTTGCGGGTCGGAGACGTGCTGGTCGGCATCAATGGGGAGGAGATGGAGCGCCCCGAAGATGTGGTCAACGCGCTGACCGATCCCGGGCGTCGACTGAACCTGGACGTTTTGCGGGGTGGACGATCCGTTTCGCTGCGGTTCCGGCTATGAGCTATGGCTGACCTTTTCGACACCAATTCACCCCAGCCAGCCGATGCCCCACATCGCCCGCTGGCTGATCGGTTGAGACCTCAGACCTTGGCCGAGGTGATCGGGCAGCAGCAGGTCTTGGGGCCCGAAGCGCCGCTGGGTGTCATGCTGGCGTCGGGCAGTTTGTCCAGCCTGATTTTCTGGGGGCCACCGGGGGTCGGAAAGACCACCATTGCGCGGTTGCTGGCCAAGGAAACCGATCTGCATTTTGTGCAGATCAGCGCGATATTCACAGGTGTCCCGGACCTCAAGAAGGTCTTTGAAGCAGCCAAGATCCGACGGCAGAACGGACAGGGCACGCTGCTGTTTGTCGACGAGATACACCGGTTCAACAAGGCACAGCAGGACGGTTTCCTGCCGCACATGGAGGATGGGACCATCCTCTTGGTTGGTGCGACGACCGAAAACCCATCCTTCGAACTGAATGCCGCTGTGCTCAGCCGGGCACAGGTTTTGGTACTTGAGCGGCTTGGTCTGGCCGATCTGGAGCGTTTGACCCAGCGCGCCGAGAAAGAGCTTGGTCGCGCGCTGCCGCTTACGCCCGCGGCGCGGGACGCGCTGCAGGAAATGGCTGACGGGGACGGGCGGGCGCTGCTTAACCTGTCGGAACAGATCGCGGCATGGTCGGTCGACGCGCCGTTGGACCCAGAGGCATTGTCCAAAAGACTGATGCGGCGGGCTGCGAAGTATGACAAGTCGGGTGACGAACACTACAACCTGATTTCCGCGCTGCACAAATCGGTGCGGGGATCAGACCCGGACGCGGCGCTGTACTGGTTTGCGCGAATGCTGGCAGGGGGCGAGGACCCACGTTACCTGGCGCGTCGGATCACTCGAATGGCGGTCGAAGACATTGGACTTGCGGACCCGCAGGCGCAGGCGATCTGCCTACAGTCGTGGGAAACCTATGAGAGGCTGGGTTCGCCTGAGGGGGAACTGGCGCTCGCTCAGGCGCTTGTCTATCTGGCGCTGGCGCCGAAATCGAATGGTGCCTATGTGGGCTTTAAAGCGGCGATGCGACTTGCCACACAATCTGGCAGCGAACCGCCGCCCAAGCATATCCTGAATGCGCCAACATCGTTGATGAAGGATCAGGGGTATGGCGCGGGCTACGCGTATGACCACGATGCGGAAGATGGGTTCTCGGGTCAGAACTACTTCCCCGATGGCATGAAACGACCAGTTTTGTATCAACCCGTTGAGCGAGGTTTCGAGCGTGAGCTGAAAAAACGGCTCGAGTATTTCGGCAAGTTGCGGGCGCAACGAAACTCTGACTAGGACGGCTTGACTCTGCGTCCGATGCGCGCGACAGACGCGCATGTTTTCAAGGGCACTGACACAGATGCGAGCCGGGCGGGACAGCCGCGCGGGGCAAGGGGCAATGGCATGAGTGGCGTACAAATGATCACAGTCGCCGAAGGTGACAGCGACCAGCGCGTTGATCGCTGGTTGCGTCGCATGTTCCCGCATGTCGGTCAGGGCCGCATCGAAAAGATGTGCCGCAAGGGCGAACTGCGCGTAGACGGGAGCCGGGTAAAGGCGTCAACCCGTTTGGAGACCGGTCAGGTCGTTCGCGTCCCACCGCTTCCGGACGCTGACCACAAACCTGCCGAGGTCAAACGTCGGATTTCCGAAGCCGATGCCAATATGATCCAGGCCTGCGTGATTTACCGCGATGACCACATACTGGCCCTGAACAAGCCACATGGGTTGCCCGTTCAGGGCGGCAGCGGTCAAACCCGTCATGTGGACAGCCTCTCCGAAGCGCTGCGCTTTGGATATGATGAGAATCCGCGCCTTGTGCATCGGCTTGATAAGGATACGTCAGGCGTTCTGCTGATGGCCCGGACGCGCGAGGCTGCCAAAGGGTTGACCGCAGCGTTTCGGCATCGAAACACACGCAAAATCTATTGGGCGCTGGTTGCTGGCGTACCCACACCATATTTGGGCGAGATCAAGACGGGGCTGGTCAAGGCCCCGGGTCGCGGAAAGCAGGGCGAGGGCGAAAAGATGATCCCGATACACCTGTCCGAGGTGGACAATACGCCCGGCGCGAAACGCGCACACACGCTTTATGCAACGCTTTACCGTGTCGCGGGCCGTGCCGCCTGGGTCGCGATGGAGCCGGTCACCGGTCGCACGCATCAGTTGCGTGCGCATATGGCGGGCATCGGACATCCGATCATCGGCGACGGCAAGTACGGCGGTTCAGGTCAGGAGAACCTCGGTGACGGTTGGGGTGCACAGCTGGGCGGCGTCATCAGTCGCAAGCTGCACCTGCACGCGCGCCGCCTGTCGTTTGAGCATCCGGTCACGCACAAACCGGTCACAATAACAGCGCCCTTGCCGGATCATATGAAAGACAGTTGGACAACACTGGGCTGGACCGAAGACCTGGCATCTGATGACCCGTTTGAGGCGCTGCAATGACGTCACCCCTGCGGTTGGTGTTGTTCGATGTCGATGGCACGCTGGTTGACAGTCAGGGCAGTATCGTTTCCGCCATGTCGGCAAGTTTTGACGCCCTGTCGCTGCCCGCCCCAGAGAGAGAGGCGACACTGTCCATAGTGGGCCTGTCGCTGCCTCAGGCCATTGCCCGTCTCGCGCCCGAGCAGTCCAGCGACCAACAAGCGCTTTTGGTGGAAGGGTACAAAAAGGCCTATCATGCGCAGCGACTGTCGCAGGGGGCGGCAAGCTCTCCGCTTTACCCCGGCGCACGTGAGGTGATCGAGACTTTGCATGCAACGCCCGAGATTTTGCTGGGCGTGGCCACCGGCAAATCGCAGCGCGGGCTGGATGCGTTGCTGGACGCGCATGATTTGGCGCAGTTTTTTGTAACCCGGCAAGTGGCTGACCACCATCCATCAAAGCCGCACCCATCGATGATCGAAACGGCATTGTCCGAGACCGGTATAGCCCCAAAGAATACCGTGATGATCGGAGACACCAGCTTTGACATGGAGATGGCCGCCGCTGCGGGCGTCGCCGCTGTGGGCGTGAGTTGGGGCTATCATGAGCCATCTGCCCTGACATCTGCCGCAGATGTTATCGACAGTTTTGAAGCTTTGCCGGATGTCCTGAACAGGATTTGGGAACAAGAAGATGAGTGATTGGAAGCCAAAACGCTTTTGGACAGAGAGTGTCGTTGTCGCGACCGATGGCGGACATACCGTAGAACTGGATGGCCGCCGGGTCAAAACGCCGGCGAAGGCCGCCCTGATTTTGCCGACGCATGCCATGGCGCAGGCGGTTGCTGCCGAATGGGACGCGCAAGAGACCGAAGTGGACCCGACCACTATGCCATTCACGCGCTCGGCCAATGCCGCGATCGACAAAGTGCAAATTCAGCATGCTGAGGTCGCAGACATGCTGGCCGATTACGGTGATTCCGACCTGTTGTGTTATCGCGCGGCCTATCCCGAAGCGTTGCAGCAGCGTCAGGCTGCTCAGTGGGACCCTGCATTGGACTGGGCAGCGGAGGCGTTGAACGCGCGACTGGTCCCTGTGGCCGGCGTATTGCATCAGCCGCAACCGGCCGAAGCGCTCCAAACTCTCAGGCAGCAAGTTCACGGCTTGGATGCATTCCAACTTGCCGCGTTTCATGACCTAGTCAGCCTGTCTGGCAGTTTGATCCTCGGCTTTGCCGCCGCGCGTGGTTGGCGCAGTGCAGATGAGATTTGGGAAATCTCGCGCCTTGACGAGAACTGGCAGGTCGAACAGTGGGGCCACGATGACGAAGCCCACACCGTTGCCGAGACCAAAAAAGCTGCTTTTTTGCATGCCAAACGCTTCTTTGATCTATCGAATTGATCCTTGTGGCCTGTTTTTAGTGCATGACAACAAAAACCTGCGCCGTTGACCTATTGATTTACCTGATCCCACCCTTGACGTTTGTTGATGAATGCGCCCAAACTCGGGCCACTAAAGGGGAGACACCTTTTGGGTAACCTTTCCGGCATGGGAGTGTCGGATAGAACCGCTCCTTCAAGGGGGTGGAAAATCAGGAAGAGGTAAAAATGAAAAAATCCGTAATCTTGGGCGCGGCGACGATTGCCGGTCTGGCTGCAGGCGCAGCTGTGGCGGGCACTGTGGACGACGTCAAAGCGCGCGGCAAGCTGAACTGTGGCGTGACCACTGGTCTTGTTGGATTCGCTGCACCCGACGCAAATGGTGAGTGGAAAGGCTTTGACGTTTCGCTTTGCCGCGCTGTTGCTGCAGCCGTTCTGGGCGATGCAAGCGCTGTTGAATTTGTTCCGACCACCGGTAAGACACGCTTTACTGCGCTGGCATCCGGCGAGATCGACATGCTGGCCCGTAACACCACCTGGACCTTCAGCCGCGACGTGGACCTGAAGTTCGAATTCACAGGTGTGAACTACTATGACGGCCAGGGCTTCATGGTTCCCAAGGCACTGGGCGTAAGCTCGGCCAAGGAACTGGACGGCGCAACCGTCTGCATCCAGACCGGCACCACGACCGAGCTAAACCTGGCGGATTTCTTCCGCTCGAACAACATCAGCTACGAGCCGGTTCCGATCGAAACCAACGCTGAAGCGCAGCAGCAGTATCTGGCTGGCGCATGTGACGTTTACACCACCGACGCTTCGGGCCTGGCCGCAACCCGCGCCACGTTCGAAAACCCAGGTGACCACGTCCTGCTGCCCGAAATCATCTCGAAAGAGCCGCTGGGCCCGCTGGTCCGTCATGGCGATCACGAGTGGGGCGATGTTGTCCGTTGGACTCTAAACGCGCTGGTTTCTGCAGAAGAGCTGGGTGTGACATCGGCCAATATCGACGAGATGGCCGCTGGTACGGACAACCCCGAAGTGAACCGCCTGCTGGGTACCGAAGGTACGCTGGGCGAAATGCTGGGGCTGGACGCTGACTGGGCCGCGAAAGCGATCAAAGCCGGCGGTAACTATGGCGAGATCTTCGCCCAGAACATCGGTGAAGAAACTCCGATCGGTCTGGCGCGCGGCTTGAACGCACAGTGGACCGAAGGCGGCCTGCTGTATTCGCCGCCGTTCCGCTAAATATCGACGGAAAAGGGCGTGGGGCAACCCGCGCCCTTTTTCTTAACTAAAAGCTGCGGACAGACGAAGAGTGGGGACAACCCCACCACGACAGAAGAATCCGCAAGCCACGGGGACTCCATAATATGTCGACTATGACAGATCCGCCGAAAGCTGATTTTCGGTTGTCGATGCTCATTAACGATACCCGCTATCGCTCGTTAACATTTCAGGTGATTGCGGCAATCGTTATTGCGCTCAGCATTTGGTATCTGGGTAACAACCTGATCCAGAACCTCAGGGCCGCTGGCCTCAACATTTCCTACGCCTTTCTGGGCGATTCTTCCGGATACGACATCAACCAGCGTCTGATCGAATATGACAGCCAGTCTTCGCATGGTCGAGCGGCTGTTGTCGGGATACTCAACACGCTTTTGGTTGCTTTCCTGGCGTGTATCACGGCCACGATTTTTGGTGTAATCGCGGGTGTTTTGCGCCTGTCGAACAACTGGCTCGTGTCCAAGCTGATGGCGGTCTATGTCGAGATCTTTCGGAATATTCCGGTTCTGATCTGGATCATCATCATCTTCACGATCATGACCGCGGTGCTTCCGGGACCGCGCGCGTTCAGAGGGGACAATCCAACATCCAGTATGTTGTTTGACCTGTTCGCCTTTACGAACCGAGGCGTCTATGTCCCGCGGCCTGAATTCGCGCATGGGCTTTTTGGCCCAGCCGTTTTGAACTGGATTTTGGTCCTCGCCGTTCTGGTCGGATCATGGTTCGCCACGCGTGAGATCGACAAACGGGCAACCAAGACACAGGAAGAAACCGGCGAACGTCCCAAGACAACGCTGTTGAACCTTGCCGTCTGGCTTGTGCCGTTCGTCATTCTGATGTTCCTGATGGGACTGACCTGGAATGTCCCCGAGTTGAAAGGCTTCAACTTCAGTGGCGGCATCAAGGTTGGTGGCCCGCTGATTGCGCTTTGGTTTGCCCTGTCAATCTACACCGGTGCCTTCATCGCCGAAAACGTGCGGGCCGGTATTCAGGCGATTTCCAAGGGCCAGACCGAGGCCGCCGCCGCGCTGGGCTTGCGCCCCGGACGGATCATGAACCTCGTGATCCTGCCTCAGGCGTTGCGGGTCATCATACCGCCGCTGATCTCGCAATATCTCAACATCACCAAGAACTCGTCACTGGCAATTGCCGTGGGTTACGCGGATATCACCGCGACCTTGGGTGGCATTACGCTGAACCAGACCGGTCGCGCGATCGAATGTGTTCTGCTGCTGATGCTGTTCTACCTGACGGCCTCGTTGCTGATCTCGATGGTGATGAACATCTACAACGCATCCGTCAAGTTGAAGGAGCGCTGAGCCATGGCTGATCAAACAACAAACCCGATCGCCTTTGTGGCCGACGGCACCATTCCTCCGTCGCCGCCACCAGCGAGCCAGACGGGAATTATTAAGTGGATGCGCGAGAACCTGTTCTCGGGTGTCACCAACACGATCCTGACGGTTCTGTCGCTGATGTTGATCTACGTCCTGCTCAGGAACACGTTACCGTGGATCTTGAACGGCGTTTGGAATGCGGACTCGCTGGCGCAATGTCGCGAGATTCTGGACGGCAAGACCGGGGCCTGTTTCGCGGTCCTGACCGAGCGTTGGCACCAACTGATCTACGGGTTCAAATACCCGGATGATGCCTACTGGCGACCCAATCTGGCCTTTGTGCTGATGCTGGTCGCGGCAGCACCCGTGCTGTTCTTTGATCTGCCGCGTAAAATGCTGCTGTTCACCGCCCTGTATCCGTTCGTTGCCTTTTGGCTGATCTGGGGTGGCGCGATCATGGTGCCCGTCGTAGCGCTGTTGGGCTGCGTCGCGGCAGGTGCCGTGTTCCAGAAGTTTGGCCGCAACAGCTTTGCCACCGGCTTCTTCGGCGCAATTATCGTGGCGTTGGTCGTTTGGAATGTCGGCGGTGCTCTGATTCCGGAAGATGCCAATGAGGGCGCCATGCTCTCGGCGGTGCCCAGCCGTGATCTGGGTGGCTTCATGCTGAACCTGATGCTGGGTGTGACCTGTGTGTCGCTGTCCTTGCCGTTGGGCATTGCATTGGCCTTGGGCCGTCAGTCCGACATGCCGCTGATCAAATGGGTCTGCGTCATCTTCATCGAATTCATCCGCGGCGTGCCTTTGATCACGCTGCTGTTCGTGGCTTCGGTGATGCTGGCCTATTTCTTCCCGCCTGACAGCACGGTCGACCTGTTCTTGCGCGTTGTGATCATGATCACCATGTTCTCGGCCGCCTACATCGCCGAGGTGATCCGCGGCGGTCTGGCCGCACTTCCCCGTGGACAGTACGAGGCAGCAGATAGTCTGGGCTTGGATTACCCGCAGGCGATGCGGTTGATCATCCTGCCGCAGGCTCTGAAGATCTCGATCCCCGGGATCGTGAACGTGGCCGTGGGCCTGTTCAAGGACACCACACTGGTTTCGGTCATCTCGATGTTCGATCTGGTGGGCATGATCCGGGGTCCCATCCTGGCGTCGACCGAATGGAACGGCGTCTATTGGGAGCTTCTGGGCTTTGCCGCGCTTCTGTTCTTCGTCGTCTGTTATGGCATCTCTCAATATTCCCAGTGGCTCGAGCGTCGCCTTGCCACGGATCATCACTAAGGGGTTCAACACATGTCTGAACTTGCAGTAGAACGCGAAATCGACCGCTCCAAAATGCAGGTGAGCGACGAGGTCGCCATCGAAATCAACAACATGAACAAGTGGTACGGGTCCTTCCATGTGCTGCGCGACATCAATCTGACCGTCAATCAAGGCGAGCGGATCGTGATCGCGGGTCCGTCTGGGTCAGGCAAGTCGACTCTGATCCGCTGCCTGAACGCGCTGGAAGAGCATCAGCAGGGCACGATCGTTGTGGACGGAACCGAGCTGTCGAATGACCTCAAGAACATCGACAAGATCCGGTCCGAGGTTGGGATGGTGTTCCAGCACTTCAACCTGTTCCCACATCTGACCATTCTGGAAAACTGCACGCTGGCCCCGATCTGGGTGCGCAAGACGCCCAAGAAAGAGGCCGAAGACCGCGCGATGCATTTCCTTGAAAAGGTGAAGATCCCGGATCAGGCGCTGAAATATCCCGGTCAGCTCTCTGGTGGTCAGCAGCAGCGTGTGGCGATTGCCCGCTCGCTGTGCATGATGCCGCGGATCATGTTGTTCGATGAACCGACATCGGCGCTGGACCCAGAGATGATCAAAGAGGTGCTCGACACCATGATCGAACTGGCCGAGGAAGGCATGACCATGCTGTGCGTGACCCACGAAATGGGCTTTGCCCGTCAGGTCGCCAACCGCGTGATCTTTATGGATGCCGGTCAGATCGTGGAACAGAACGAACCCGAAGAGTTCTTCAACAACCCGCAAAGCGAGCGGACCAAGCTGTTCCTGAGCCAGATTCTTGGGCACTGATCCCAAGGCAAAGTCGATCAAGGCGGGGTTTTGCCCCGCCTTTTTCTATTCTTCCAGCTCGCGTGGGATTGCGAACCCAAGAACCGTGCCGCTGCTCCATCGGATCTGCGCCCATGTGTCGATATCGAACCGGATCACGGTCGTTGCACATGTGGGGTAGTCATGAAACCGCGCGTGGTTTGGGGCTTGCCGAACTATTTGTTCGGCGAATATCGCTGTTCCGGGGTTGTGGCCCAGCATCAATACCCTAAGCCCCGAAGCGCCCGACAGTTCGTTCAGTATATCTTCTGCGTCCGCATGGTAGAGGGCGCGATGAAAGCACACCTTTTCGGCCTCCAACGCCATCCGATCCCATGTCTCGCGGGTGCGTGCGGACGTCGAACTCAGGACTTCATCCGGCAACCAGTCGTTTTTGCGCAGCCATTCAGCGACCAATCGCGCGGACCTGCGACCACGTTTGTTCAGTGGGCGGTCATGATCAGCGAGACGCAGGTCATTCCAACTGGATTTTGCGTGACGGGTCAGGATCAGAGTGCGCGTCATGACGGATGAAATGCTTTCATGTGGTGGGCCGATTGCTCGGGATCACGCCCTGCGCCTGCACTGAGCGGGCAAGACAACCGGGCCAGACAACCGCCAGTCATGCAGGTCTGACCTTCTTTCGTGGACAAGTGGCCGTGACATGCATCGACGTTGTAAAAGTCGTGGCTGTTCAATGCGCCGACCGGACAGGTTTGGGCGCATGGGGCGGCGCACGTCAAGCAAGGTGACACCCCATCCGCCTCGGGGATGGCAAACTCATCCTCAAAGTGCAGCGCGCCGCGAAATGAGATCATCATACCGACCGTGTCATGCACCAGCGCCCCTACCGGGCTGCTGAAGGTACGCCCCGATTTGAGCGCCCAGTCGATGAAAGGTGTGTAAGGTGGGCCACCAAACGGGAAATAGGCGACTGCGGTCATATCGCGGGCCAAGTCCCCGATCACACGCTCGGACCAACGATCCACCGGATCGGCCCCATGCCATTCGGGCGAGGATTTCAGCGTTGGCCAGAAAGACGCACCTGCGCCGAGCAGGATCAGCGTTCCCCGATCCAGTTGCTTGGCGTCTGCCAGGCGTGGATGCAACGCACCCATAACGATCAGACCAACCTGTTCCGCAGCGCGTAGAACCCCGTTGTATGAACCAAGAGAAGAGGGTTGGGCGAAATCGGGCATCTCTCCTCTCTGTGTCCTCAATCGGGGCGGATCAACGAACCGGCGCCGTGCTCGGTGAACAGTTCCAATAGTACGGCGTTCGGTGCGCGCCCGTCCAGAATAACAACCGCGCGCACCCCGCTGTGCAGTGCGTCCAATGCGGTTTCGGTTTTGGGGATCATTCCGCCGGCAATAGTCCCGTCCATTGTCATTTCACGGATCTGACCGGCCTTAAGCTCGGTCACAACATCGCCGCCTGCGTTTTTCACGCCCGAGACATCTGTAAGTAAGAGCAGCCGGTCCGCCTTAAGTGCTGACGCAATCGCGCCGGCGGCCGTATCGCCGTTGACATTGAATGTCTCGCCGTTCTTGCCCGCACCCAGCGGCGCGATAACGGGGATCACATCGTGCGAAAACAAGTCGTGCAAGATTTTAGGGTCCATGTCGGACGGAGAACCCACAAAACCCAGCGATGGATCGGCCTGATCGCAGATCATGAGGTTTGCATCCTTGCCCGAAAGACCAACCGCCGAGCCACCTTGCGAATTGATCGCCTGTACGATGCGTTTGTTCACAAGGCCGGACAGGACCATCTCAACCACTTCGACAGTTGCCTGATCGGTCACCCGTTTTCCGTTCACGAACTCGGACTGAATGCTCAACTTGTCCAGCATCGCGTTGATCATCGGTCCGCCGCCATGCACGATCACCGGATTGATCCCGACTTGTCGCATTAGGACGACGTCGCGGGCGAAGCTTTCCATGGCTTCGTCGCTGCCCATTGCGTGCCCGCCCAGTTTGATGACAACAATCGCGCCGTCATAGCGTTGCAAGTAAGGCAGCGCGCTGTTCAAGGTGGCGGCGGTGGCGATCCAATCCCGGTTCATATCTCGTGTCTTCATGGCAAAAGTCCCTTTGAAATCCCGTGTTAGGGATTTTGGCAAGGGCTGCCAAGCCCGGAACGTCGAAATTGGCCGCACCGAACGCGCCGGTGCGGCCGGGCCATATCAGCTCATGGCGCGTTTCACCGCCGGGATATTGCTGACCAGCAGCAAGTCAAACGCCAGCACGGCCAATAGTGTCAGACCGACCAGCGGAAAGGCCATTGCGGTAAACAGGCCGATCAGAACTGCACCTTTCCACAATGGCAGTTCAGAAGGCATTGGCGGTGCAGCCAGACGACCGGCGCCATAAGGGCGGCGTTTCAGCCACATCACTACACCGGATACGCATACAAAGATGACCGCCAGGCAAAACAGCACATTCAGAATGAAATTCCATGTGCCCATCAGCCCCATATGCAGCGGAATACCGACTGCCATGGACTTACCCATCAGCGAGTAATCCGCGTACCGGACATCCGCAAGAATGTTGCCGGTGTACTGGTCGACGTGGACGGTGCGGTCATTCACCGGGTCGGTGGAGTCGCTGCTCATGCTATCCCTGTTCAAGGTCCAGACACCGGTGGCACCGCTTGGGTATGCGACTCGGAACCGGCCCGTCATATCCAGTTGAGTGCCCAACGCCACAAGTGCATCAATATCCACTTCCGTACCGTCCGGGATTCCGACAATGCCGGCCTCGGATCCCGAAGCGGGCATCGGCGTTTGTTCCAGCGCCCAGGGAACATCGTTCTGGTGGCCATCATTCATACTGGCGTGGGTTTCGTCCGAAAGGGGCACATTGTCCCATTTCTCAGCTGGAAAACTGCTCCAGGGCTGGACCAGCATACCGCCCCAAACACCCGCCCAGGACAGGCCCGAGATCATGAAGACAACCAACAGAAGCGACATCCAAAACCCGACAACCGCATGCAGTGATTTCCACAAGAACCGCCCGCGTGCGCGAAGGTTTGGGACAAGCGCCGCCATTGCATTGCCTCTTGGCCACCACATGTAAAGACCCGTAAAGACAAGCAGCAGGCTTAGCCCTGCGGCGATCTCAAGGATGCGGTCACCCGTGGTACCGATCAACAGGGTCGAATGCATGTTGTCAGCCAGTTCATACCAACCCTCGCGACGGTTCCAGACGTCCAATACTTCACCTGCATAGGGGTCAACGGCCACAAGGCGTTGTCCGTCGTCGGTTTTGATACGAAAGACCGTGGCCAGATCCGGGGCCTTGGGCCCGATCCATTCCACGACCGCGCCGGGCACCTCGGCAAGCGCGACATTGGCCTGTTGTGAAACAGGCAGGGTGGTGCCTTGAACTTCGACCGCGATCTTCTCGCCGTCGCGACCTTCGAACTGAGTAATAAACATCATCGTCAACCCGGTAGCTGCCAGGATGATCAGGAAGGGAATGACAAATATCCCTGCATAGAAGTGCCACCGCCAGGCGGCGAAGTAAAACTTTTGCGCAGCAGTGTTTTGCGCCGGGGTTTCCCCCACGGTTTGGCTATCCAATGCCATGATAAATCTCCGGATTCGAGAATTGCCCCGCGCAGCACCTGCGCGAGTTCAAGCTGTGTCGTCGAGAATCAGGAGAATACTGGGGGGCCGCGTGCGTCGTAGTGCGGGTAGAAGCCCGCGCTTCGATGCGTAAAGTCGCTTTGCGACCATCGGGGTTTAATCGGCGTGACAAAGGGAATGATGTCACCAACTGCGGGCACACCCAGATCGGCTGTTAACCCTGCGAAGGGACACAAGACCCGTTCGTCTGTGTCGTCATGAACCGGGTCTTCACCATCCAGATCGACCCATTCTTCGACGGCGCCTGCGCCGGAACACAGGACAAGCAGAACCTTGCCGTCATTGCCCATCGCAGGCATCCAACCCTGCGGGATAGACCCTGTTACCAACACGGCCAGCACGGTCAGAACCGAGAAGAAACAGCGCGCCCGGGTCATTCCAAACGCGCGATAATTGATCGCAATGTCGGAATGCCATCACCCTTTTCGGACGAGGTCAGCACGATCTCGGGGAAGGCTGCCGGGTGTTTCGACAGAGCCCCGCGCACCTGATCCAATACCTGTTCGCGGTCTTTCGCTTTGACTTTGTCGGCCTTGGTCAGAACGCATTGAAACGTCACGGCACTAGTGTCCAGCAGCTTCATGATCTCATCGTCCACGGGCTTCACCCCATGGCGCGAGTCGATCAGGACAAATGCCCGACGCAGCGTCTGTCGACCGCTGAGATATTGCTTTAGCAGTTTTTGCCACTTCTCCACCACCTTGACCGGCGCGTTGGCGTAACCATAGCCCGGAAGATCGACCAAATAAAGATCAAGTCCTTGAGTGAAATAGTTTATTTCCTGCGTGCGACCGGGTGTATTGGATGCTCGCGCCAATCCCTTTGTCCCGGTAAGCGCGTTGATCAGGCTGGACTTGCCAACATTTGAACGGCCCGCAAAGCAGACCTCGAGCCGATCGGGGTCGGGCAGCCCATTCATCGCCACGACGCCTTTGACAAACTCGGATTGTCCGGCAAACAATTTACGCCCGGTTTCGAGGCTGATCGCGTCGGGGTCTTCGGCCAAAGGGAAAGGAAGAGTCGTCATACCAGTTGGACCTTGTCGCCGACTTCTATCTTTCCGCCCTGCAACACCACGGCGCAGACGCCGAAATTCTGATGATTCCAACTGTCCAGCGCGCCCAGCGTATCGGCATCCCGCTTACCGGTTTCCGGGTTGGCGGTCGTGGCGAGGCAGCGGGTGATATTTTCCCGCACGCTCAGTATGCATTCGCCGATCTGGATTTCGCGACCAACCCAGTCAAACTCTTCCCATAGTGGCGGCCCGTCGATCCAGATATTTCCCCGCCAGCGGTGGATGGAAATATCCAGGCCCAGTCTTTGAGCGACGGCACGATGGGACGCCATGTTGCACAGGCTGATCGACGGGAAATCGCTGTCTGTCATACCGCGGCCTGGAACGCGCACGATTCGGGCAGACGCGGCCCGATCGCTTGGCATCAGCGGTTTGACCCAGTCCAGAAAAACCTTTTGTTCGGTATCCGGCCGGAATGTCAGGTCGGGTCGATCCGGATGACTTAGCGTGACCGTATCGCCTGTCATACTGGCGGAAATCGCCATCAATTCCGGAGCTTTCGCAGCGCGGCTGAAATTGGCGCAAGGCGCCCATTCCGAACCGTCTGCTTTCGACGCTTCATGCGCGATGGCCCAAACGCGATCCCCGGGCATGGTCTGCCCGGGGGTCATGGTTACGTCATTCAGCGGCTCGCGCCCATGCGCTTTGATCGGATGTCGCCACAGGCTGGAGACCGAGCCACTCATTTGTCATCCGTCTTTGGCGTTCGCTTGAAACTTGATTTGATGTTGCCAAAAACGTCGGGTTTGTAACCCTGGCTGCGCATGATCAGGTATTGCTGCGTGAACGTGATCGTGTTGTTGGCAATCCAGTAGACAACCAGCCCGCTGGCAAAGCTGCCGAGCATGAACATGAATACCCACGGCATCCAGGCAAAGATCATCGCTTGCGTCGGATCGGTTGGTGCTGGGTTCAGCTTCTGTTGCAGCCACATCGAGATGCCCAACAGGATCGGCAGGATTCCAAGGAAGATCAGCGCCATGAATGTGTCCGGTTGGGGACCGGCCCAGGGCAGCAGGCCAAACAGATTCATGATCGAGGTCGGGTCAGGCGCACTGAGGTCCTGGAACGGGCCAAACCACGGGGCCTGGCGCAGTTCGATGGTGACAAAGATCACCTTGTACAGCGAAAAGAAGATCGGGATCTGCATCAGGATTGGCAGACAGCCCGCGGCTGGGTTTACCTTTTCCTTCTTGTACAGCTCCATCATGCCCTGTTGCATTTTCTGGCGGTCATCACCCGCGGCCTCTTTCAGGGCCTCCATCTGGGGCTGAAGTTCCTTCATCTTGGCCATCGAGACATACGACTTGAACGCCAGCGGGAACAGGATTGCCTTGATGATCAGCGTCAGACCAATAATGGACCAGCCCATATTGCCGATCAGGACATTGATGTTGTGGAGCAGCCAGAAAATCGGCTTGGTCAGGAAAAAGAACCAGCCCCAATCGATGCTGTCGATGAACTTTTGCACGCCCTCAGCCTGGTATTCCCGAATGGCGTCCCACTCTTTTGCGCCAGCAAAAAGACGCGTGGTAACCTGCGCGCTTTCCCCGGCAGCGACCGTCAGCGTGGGGGTTTTGATATCCGCCTGATAGACTTTGTTTTGGGTGTTGAACCCGGCTGATGCAGTGAATTCCGTGCCTTGTTCCGGGATCAAGGTCGTCATCCAGTAATGATCGGTAAAACCGATCCAACCTTCATTTATGCCTTCCAGGCTTTCGACACCGTCTTGGATGTCGCCATAGTCGACCTCGTTCAGAGTGCCATCAGCCATGCTGATCAGGCCCTCGTGCAAGATGAAGAAGTTCTTCAACTCGGGAATGTCGCCATCTTCACCGATACCGTGGCGTGCCAGGATGCCATAGGGAGCCATCGCAACAGAGGCGTTGGACGCGTTTTCCACGGATTGAGTGACCGAGAACATGTAGTTTTCGTCGACGGAAACTGTGCGGCGGAACGTCAAACCATTTCCGTTGTCCCAAACCAGCGTGATCGGGCTGTCCACGCCCAGCGTTTCACCCTGTTCCACGCTCCACAGCGTGTTGGGTCCCGGAACGTCTGTGCCGCTCAGACCCGCGCCGGGGGCCCAGCCATAAAGCGCGTAGTAGGCAGACTCGGACCCCACGGGTGACAGAAGCTCGACGATTGGCGCGTCTTCAGCCAGTGAAACCTTGTAGTCTTTCAGGAAAAGCTCATCAATTCGACCACCCGACAGGGACAGGCTGCCGGACAGGCGCGGAGTGTCAATCTGCACGCGTGGGGCCTGCGCCTCGGGCTGTGCTTCCGCAGCAGCAGCCGTTGTTTCATCCACCGTTGTCGTGCCTGCGGCGCTGGGTGTTTGAACCTCGGTTTCCGCAGTGGTGCTGATTTCGGTGGAGTCCGGGGTCGTTGTCTGTTCCGGCGGAGGGAACAGCACGAACCACACGAGGATCACCAGAAAGCTGAGTGCGGTTGCGAGGATGAGGTTCTTATTCTGATCGTCCATCGGGGACAGCCACCTTGCGCAGTGAAAGACACCCGGTGGGTTCAACAGAGTGCAGCCCCAAAGGTCAAGTGGAATCGCCTTAAAATCGCAAGTGACATTGAGTTCCCGCGCGTGGGTCTGCGTTTTCTATCCCGTTTTGCGCCCGATTTTTGGCGCACCCTTGAGTTTCACGCGATGCGCGGCAATCCAGTCCAAAGTCTTTTCAAAAGGCATTGGTTTGCCCACGCCGAACCCTTGAACATGGTCGGCACCCAGTTGAGCCATCAGCGCGTGTTCGCCCGCTGTCTCAACGCCCTCGGCGAGTGTTTCGAGGTTCAGACGCTCCGCCATTGTCAGGATGGCACTGACAAGCTGTTGCTGGCTTGGATCCCGATCTGATTTGGTCACAAAGGCACGGTCGATTTTGATGCGCGACACATCGAAACGCTTGATCGACGCGATTGATGCGTGGCCCGTACCAAAGTCGTCCAAATCGATACAGCAACCAAGGGCCGCAAGCCCGGTCACGTTCCGGGTGATAACGTCATCCGGTCGCTTTGAAAACACGGTTTCCAGCACCTCGACCGCCAGTCGATCAGGTGTCAGATCGAATTGATCCAATTCCCACTTGAGGCGATCAATCAGGCCGGGATTGCGTAGCTCGTCCGACGAGAAGTTCACCCCTATGCGTGGGATGATGGCACCGGCTGAGTCCCATTCATGCATCGCCGCGAAAGCGTGGTGTCGAATGACCTGTCCGAAACGCTCCATCAAATCGGCTTGCTCCGCGAATGGCAGGAATACCTGCGGACCCATTATCCCCTTTGTGGGGTGTTCCCAACGGGCCAGCGCCTCGAACCCAGTAATGTCGCCGGTATCGGTGGAAATCTGAGGTTGAAACCACGGGCGGATCTCGCTGGATTCCAAAGCGGCAACAAAGTCCCGCCGCAGATTTGCGCGAACCAATGTGCGTCGCCGCGTTTCGGAAGAGTAGGCGCGGATCGTTGATGGCCCGTTACGCTGCGCCTCGGACAGCGCGGCGGCGGCGGCATCTGTCCAGTCCTCTGCGCTGCCATCCGGCAGACCAGACAGCAGGCAAAAACCGATCGAACAGGACAGGTAAACGCTGGCCCCGTTCAATAAAAACGGTTCTTCAAGCGTGGTCTGAACGCGTCCCGACATTTGCACGCAGGCTTCCAGATCAAGTTGGGCCGAAGGGGTAAGGCCAATCAGAAATCGGTTTTGGCTGACTTGTGAGAACAAATCCTGAGTGCGAATTGTCGACAACACGCGGTCACTGAACTGGACCGCAACATGGCTTGCCGCTGCTGGTCCATGCAGACCCAGAATGTCCGCATAGTCATCAATCGAAAAGGCAACACAGGCGGCGTTCTGACCAGTTTTTTCGGCTTGAAACCGGATGGCCTGCATCTCGTCCATGAATGTATCGGGCGGGACCGAACCACTGGGTCGTGACCCTGCTGCTTTGGCTGTCAGGACCTGATTGTGGGACTTGCCCAGTACGGCATAAATCAGCGGCAGGCCAAGTGCGGTTCCCATCAGCGCCACTTCACCGCCCAGCCAAAAGGCAGACAAACAGGCGGCCGGAACAAAAGCCAGCGCCGGTGGGCCTGTCAGCCCCAAGCGCAGCGCTTCGATAAATCGTTCGACGGTGAGTTTTGTCCGCATCGGTTCTACGGCCTTCAACTTAGGCAGGGATCGTATGGATCGACCGTAGGCAACCAATCTGAGTCAGACGTTAACGCAAATCGGGTATTTCCCCCGAATTTTCGTCTATTTTGCTGGGACTTAATGAAAGGTTCGCAAAGTCGAACAGTTTCGGGTCCAAAAGATGGGATGGCCGGGCATTGGTCAACGCCCTGAACATAACCTGCCGGCGTCCGGGCGTGTTCTTTTCCCATTGATCCAGAATCTGTTTGACTTGCTGGCGCTGCAAACCGTCCTGACTGCCGCACAGATCACAGGGGATGATCGGGTAATTCATCGCTTTCGCGAACTTCTCGCAATCAGCCTCTGCCACATGTGCCAGCGGTCGGAAGACGAACAGATCGCCCTCTTCGTTGACCAGCTTTGGGGGCATTGTGGCCAAGCGGCCCCCGTGGAACAAATTCATAAAGAATGTCTCGAGGATATCGTCGCGGTGATGGCCCAGTACCACGGCGGTACATCTCTCTTCGCGGGCGATCCGATACAGATTGCCACGCCGCAAGCGTGAGCAGAGCGCACAATAGGTACGGCCCTGCGGAACCTTGTCGACGACAATGGAATAGGTGTCCTGAAACTCGATCCGATGAGGAACCTGCATCTGTTCGAGAAAGGCGGGAAGGACGGTCGCGGGGAATCCTGGCTGGCCCTGATCCAGATTGCACGCCAACAAATCGACAGGCAACAGGCCGCGCCATTTCAGCTCGTAAAGCACGGCAAGGAGCGTATAAGAGTCCTTGCCACCAGACAGACAGACCAGCCAGCGCGGTGGTTTGCCGTCTTTGCTGTGCGCGGACGGATCAACCATCCCGTATTGCTCGATCGCCTCACGGGTCTGCCGCACAATGCGTTTGCGCAGCTTTTTGAACTCGGTGGTCGAGGGGGCGCCGGCGAACAGCGGGTGGATATCGTCTGCGTCGTCAAACATGCGCCGGCCCTACAGCAGATGAGACCACCGGGCAAGAGTGCGCTCAGTCTTTACAACACTTCTTGGGCACCGGATCATAACCGTCCCCGCCCCATGGATGGCACCGCCCAATGCGTTTTGCCGCAAGCCATGCGCCTTTTATTGCACCGTGCTTTTCCAGCGCTTCCAGCGCATAAGCGGAACAGGTTGGTTGATACCGGCAATTGAACCCCACCCAAGGACTGAAGATCAGACGATAGGCACGCACGGGCAGGGCCAGAATATGCGCGAACAAAGTCATGTCCGATCTCCGTGAAGCTTGCGCAATGCATAGCTTAGATCGTCCAGCAAATCCAAGAAAGCGCGATCAGCTGTCACCTGCGCACGGCCGATCAGGACATAGTCCCAGCCGTTTTGGCCCTTAACCGGTAAAATGGCCCGCGCAGCCTCGCGCAGCCTGCGCTTTGCGCGGTTTCGGGCGACAGCGTTCCCCACTTTTTTGGAGCAGGTAAAACCGACACGAATCCCGTCAGCCTCGCCCTTTGCACGTTTGCGCGCCTGCACCATCATCGACGATGTTCCCTGTCTTCGGGCGCGCGCCGCCTTTAGAAAGTCCGACCGCTTCGTCAACACCGTCAGGGATACAGGCGCACAAACGGACGCCGCCGGGGGCGTTTCCCGGGGTTGGCGTTTACCATCCTCAGGGGCCTCCGGCGGCGTCATGTTCGTCAGAACCTTGTCGGTGGGCGGTTTACGCGCTCAGCGACTTGCGACCGCGGGCGCGGCGAGCGTTCAGGATCTTGCGGCCGGCCTTGGTGGCCATGCGCGCGCGGAAACCGTGGCGGCGTTTGCGAACCAGGTTCGAAGGCTGATAGGTGCGTTTCATCGCTCCGTCTCCATTCTTTGGCGGTCGGGTACGGCGCGGATTCGCCTGCCCGTAGTGTTCGAAGCCCGTCCTCTACTGGGTCGAGGTGGGTAAGTCAAACCCCAAGGTGGGGGTTTTCGCGCCTTTTGCAACAATTCTGTAACCCGCTGGGCCGAAAGGTTTCAGAAATCCGGTTTGAGACACAAATCCCTCACATTCCGGGCCACAAAGTTCAAGGCCGCGTGAGCCCTCTGTTGTCAAAGACGGAAGCAGCGCATGTTAGGGTCAGCATGAAGCAGCTAAAAGCGAACAGCCAAATGAGCGACACCACCCAGACCCCGCGCAGCGGGTTTGCGCGGCATATCCCATTGCTCGTTATTCTCTCCGTCGCATTGGTGGGGTTTTTCACCTTGGGGGACTATCTGACCTTCGAAACGCTGCGTGACAACCGCGAAGCGCTGCTGAACTGGCGCGACACCCATTACTGGGCGATGGTGGCGGTATTTGTGTCCGTCTATATCGTGATCGTTGCCTTTTCCTTGCCCGGCGCGGCGGTTGCATCAATGACCGGCGGATTTCTGTTCGGTTTGTTGGCAGGGACGGCATTTAACGTTGTTGCGGCGACGATCGGAGCGTCAGCTATCTTTCTGGCCGCCCGTTGGGGATTGGGCGCGTCGCTGAGCGCCAAACTGGAAGCGTCAGAAGGTACCGTGAAAAAGTTGAAAGAAGGACTGCGCGAGAACGAGATCTCGGTCCTGTTCCTGCTGCGGCTTGTTCCCGTGGTGCCGTTCTTCGTGGCCAATCTGGTTCCGGCCCTAGTGGGCGTCAAGTTCCGCAACTTCCTGCTGACAACTGCCTTGGGCATCATCCCCGGCGGCATTGTCTATACCTGGATCGGCGTCGGTCTGGGCGAGGTCTTCGACCGAGGCGAAACGCCGGATGTTTCGCTGCTGTGGGAACCCTTCGTGATCGGCCCCATCTTAGGTTTGTGCCTGCTTGCGGCCCTGCCGATCGCCATCAAGTCCATCCGAGGCAAAAAGGACGCCTGACCCATGACAGAGCTGAAGACCGATATCCTGGTAATCGGGGCCGGGTCGGGCGGGTTGTCCGTTGCTGCCGGTGCCAGCCAAATGGGCGCCGATGTTGTTCTGCTGGAAGGGCACAAGATGGGCGGCGATTGTCTGAATTTTGGCTGCGTCCCGTCCAAGGCTCTTATAGCAAGCGGCAAGGCAGCCTATGCACACGCACATTCGTCCGCGTTTGGCATCGGGGACACTGTTCCGCAGGTTGATTTCGCTGCGGCCAAGGATCACGTGCGGGACGTTATCGCGCAAATCGAGCCCATGGACAGCCAAGAAAGGTTTGAGGGCTTTGGTGTCAAAGTGATCCGGGAATTCGGATCCTTTGTCTCGGCGACGCAGGTGCAGGCTGGCCACTATACGATCACCGCGCGGCGTATCGTCATTGCAACCGGTTCGTCGCCGCTTGTGCCGCCAATTCCCGGTCTAGATCAGGTGCCGTACTACACGAACGAAACCGTTTTTGACCTGCGCGACAAGCCCGATCACCTGTTGATCATTGGCGGCGGTCCGATTGGTATGGAAATGGCACAAGCACATGCCCGGTTGGGCAGCAAGGTGACTGTTATCGAGGGCATGCAGGCGCTCGGCAAAGATGACCCCGAAGCGGCGGCGGTCGTTGTGGAAACGTTGCGCAACGAAGGTGTCGCGATCCATGAGCAGTCGCTGGTCGCCCAAATACGAGGCTCGGAAGGCGCTGTTGAGGTCGTGACCGAGAATGGCGAGATCCACAAAGGCTCGCACTTGCTGCTGGCCGTAGGGCGCAAGGCCAATGTCGATCAACTGAATCTTGAGGCTGCCGGCATCGAACAAATGCGAAATGGGATCAGGGTGGATGACGCTTTAAGAACAACGAACCGCAAGGTTTATGCGATTGGCGACGTTGCCGGCGGAATGCAGTTCACCCACGTTGCGGGATACCATGCCGGTATCATCATCCGTTCGGCCTTGTTCGGCCTGCCGTCCAAAGCAAAGACGGCGCACATTCCGTGGGCGACGTATACGGCCCCGGAGCTGGCGCAGGTTGGAATGACCGAAACACAGGCGCGCGCAGAATACGGCGACAGACTGGAGGTCGCGCGTTTCGATTACCATCACAATGATCGCGCGGTGGCCGAGCGAAAGACCAAGGGCTTCATCAAGGTTATGGTCGTCAAAGGTCGTCCTGTTGGTGCCACAATCGTCGGGCATCAGGCGGGCGAATTGATCAACTTGTGGTCGCTGGCGCTGGCCAATAACCTAAAGATGGGTCAGATCGCCGCGATGGTTTCGCCTTACCCGACGATCGGAGAGCTTAACAAACGCGTTGCGGGTGCCTATTTCTCGCCAAGGCTGTTTGAGAATCAGACGGTTAAGAACGTGGTCAGGTTGGTCCAGCGCTGGATTCCCTGACCAAGAAGGGAGAGCAGATTGAACTCGCTGTCAGGCCGTTTTTTGATCCTGACTACGGTCTTCGTGATGTTGGCCGAGATTTTGATTTTTGTGCCTTCAATCGCGCGCTTTCGCGAAGACTTCCTGCTTAACCGGCTTGAGCGGGCCCAGATTGCCTCGCTGGCGTTGCTGGCAGACGATATGCTGGCCGAAGACCTGGAGGCCGAATTGTTGGCCAACGCGGGTGTCTACAACGTTGTCCTGCGACGTGACGAGGTCAGGCAATTGATGCTGTCCTCGCCCATACCGGATCAGATCGTGAAGACCTACGATTTGCGCGATGCCGGACCATGGGTGCTGATCCGCGACGCCATGATCCGCTTTTTCACCGTAGAAAACGAAGTCATCCGAGTGATCGGTGAGCCGGTCAAAGGTGCCGGGTCGCTGATCGAGGTCACCATCGACAGTGCGCCACTGCGTATGGCGATGACAGATTATGGCTTGCGTATTCTTGGCCTGTCCTTTGTCATATCCATAATCACAGCTTCGCTTTTGTTTCTTGCCGTCCGCGTTGTGCTGGTACGTCCAATCAAGGGCGTGGTCGGGTACATGCAGCGGTATGCCAGTGCCCCTGAAGATGCGCGGGGGATCATTTCGCCCAACTCCAAAGTGACGGAACTGCGTGAGGCGGAGGAGGCTTTGCAAACCCTGCAAACGGATCTGACGCAAGCCCTCAAACAACGTGAACGACTGGCCCAGCTTGGTGGTGCGGTTGCAAAGGTCAGTCACGACCTGCGGAACATTCTGACGTCGGCGCAATTGTTCACCGACCGGATCGAGGCCAGCGACGATCCTTTGGTCCGGCGCATGGCGCCCAAACTGGTGAATTCGATCACCCGCGCGGTTTCTTTGTGCGAAAGCACTCTGGCCTTCGGGCGTGCGGAAGAACCCGCGCCCACATTGACGATGGTGCGCCTGCGGGAAATTGCCGCCGACGTCGCATCCAGCGAGCAATTGGCCGTTGCGGATGCCTGTGTCGAAATCCTGAACAACGTGCCCGAGGACCTGGTTGTGCGCGCCGATCCCGAGCAGATGTTCCGAGTTGTCCTGAACCTTGTGCGAAACGCGCGGCAGGCCTTGGTGGCCTCCGGAAAAGCCGGGCGTGTCACGATTTCGGGCTCGGATTGCGAGGACAGCTGGTGCATCGAAATCAGCGACACGGGACCGGGCCTGCCACCGAAAGCCCAGGAGAATTTGTTCACCCCGTTTCAGGGCGGCGTGCGCAAGGGCGGATCTGGTCTTGGTCTGGCTATTTCACAGGAACTGGTGCGCGGTCATGGCGGTGATCTTGTTCTGAAAGAAACAGGACCCGAGGGCACGACCTTCGAAATCAGGCTGCCTCGCGGTGACGGGACTATTTGAAAGATTTTTGAAGAATCGCCTTGCACGTTCCCGGAGGTGGGTCTAAACAGCGCCTCACCAACGCGGACCGATAGCTCAGCTGGATAGAGTACTTGACTACGAATCAAGGGGTCGGGGGTTCGAATCCTCCTCGGTCCGCCACTTGGTAAAATTCCCTCTAAATCAATTTCTTAGCTTCCAATTTTGCTCAAGAATTCGCGACCTGAATTTGTTTCGCTCCCGAAGCATCCACTTTAAGCATGCGTTTCCTGTCCGCTTTCTTGGTGTAGCGCTCGGCTTCTCCTGGGGTTTCATGGACCGACGACGTCATAAGCTGGTGAGACGTTGCCCCATACTCAGCCCGCCTTGTGCAGCGGTCATCACGCAGCCCGCAGAAGGCCCGGAATATTCAAATTCAGACTGCAGTCTTTTGAACGCTCATCAGCAGAACACGCTGATACACGAAAGAACAGGTGCCTGTCTCACTGACTGATAGCAACGCAAGAAAACTGTTAAACACGGCAAGCGCCGATATCAGCGACGCAACCGGGTCGAAATCATGTTTGGCAGGCTCTAGGATTGGCGACGCACGGCTACCCGCCAGGGCAGATGCCCGAGGGTTTTGGTTTCAGTCATCGCCCTCGCTGCGACCGTCACATATTGGCTTGTATCCTGATCTTAGTAACTGCGGAGGTCAGGGCTGACCGCAACTGTCCGAGGAAACCGGCACGACGTGTTCTGCGCTGAGAAGGCGCCCTCGACCGTGTATCCATGGCCCAAGTCAATCTAAGTCAGTTTTCCAAAGATACGATATATTCAACCATATCATCGATATTGCCGCTGATCATGTAGTCCGAGTAGCGGGGCATGTCCTGATGTCGTGGGCTTTCTATCAGCTGTTTTATCTGTTGTTGCGACCTAAATTTCGCAATTGCCGCGAAGCTTGGCGGGTCCATTTTGAGTTTCCCATCGGCTCCAATGCTATGGCATTGAACACAGTATTCTTCCGCTATGCTGCGACCCATTTCAATGTCGCCTGCTTCAGCATGATGCGCGGGGATGCCCACCAATAAACCAACTGTCAGCAGTGCACTGTGCCTCACTGGTGCCATGGAATTACCTTCAGTCAAACATTCCCACATCAACCCACGATAGCTTTACGCGGCTTGCAAGACAAACTTCGGCGGCAGCATAGACAGCCATTGCGATCAAACAGCGGTACTCCGCGCCTCAAACAAAGTCCCGACAAAGTAGGCGATCCCGGCAGCAATGCCTCCGATCAGCAGGGTCTCAACTGCGGATCGCCACCAAGGAATGATGGACCAAAAGCTCTTTAGCGCTCCGATCACAAAAAATGTGGCCGCAGTCATGACTGCTGAGGTGAGAAATGCCTTTTCCAGCCCCAGAATAAACGGGGCAAGAGGGACTACGCCTGCGCACAAAAACGACAGGAAAGTCGTGGCAGCTGATTTTGTCGGGTGAGGATCAACGCCTCCCAACCCGTATTCACCCTGCATCATCAAAGCGATCCAGGTTTCGCGATCTTGAGTTACAGCTTCCGTTGCCTGGTCCAAGGCTTGATCAGATAATCCCATCTTCGCGAAGATTTCTTTGACTTCAAGGCGCTCACCTTCTGGATAATCCTGGATGTGGCGTTCTTCGATCATTCTGATGCGACGCACATTGTCCCGTTCTGCCTTGGTGCCTGAGTAGTTGGCCGCCGCCATCGAAAACCCATCGGCCAACACGTTGGCTATTCCCAAAGCCACTACAATAAATGGAGATAACCCGGCGCCTGCAACGCCCGCTACAATGGCAAATGTTGTTACAGCACCGTCAATTGCGCCATAAACCGCGTCGCGCAGCACACCACGCCCTGGCGGGGAGCCAATTCTTTCCGCGATCTCACTCGGGGTATGACCGTGCTCTGGCAAATTACGACTCCTTTGACTTCAGGGTAGAGCCGTCACCCGCCATCGCTTTAACTTAGATCAATGCCGACAGCGGGATCCGTTGAACACTGATCAGTTCGCAGTACCTGTTTTAACCGGTGAAATCCGCAGACGTTCCTTAGTCGAAAATACGTTCGCCCTGCTCGTCAATCACCTGTTTCGCCTTGGCGATGCTAAAGCTCTCGGCCTGTTCCCGGCTGTCAAAGACATCCGCCCGGATTACGGAATAGGTCTTGCGATCTCCGTCTATGGTCTTTTCGATACGGGCCAACAGGCGGAATTTGCGACCCTCGGCCATCAGGTCGGGGAAGATCTCGAACCCTTTGTACGAAACCGGCTCCGGTGCAGACTTTTCACCGCCACCAAAGAGTTTTGAAAAGAGGGACATAGGCGGCTCCTTTCCGCGTTGCACGGCTCACAGACTAGCGCCGCTCCCGGTCGGAGTGAAGCACATCGCGCGGTCAGTCCTCTGGTTCCTCTATCCGAAAGCGCCCGCCGTGCTTGGTCAAAGTGCCCCAACAACGGCGAAGGACCCGAACCAAAGGATAAACAGGGCGGCCATAATTGTGTCTGATCAAGTACCGAATTGAGTTCTACACTTCCGTTTCTGCACAGGTCGAAATTCAACGCTGAATAGTGGGCGCTGTTGAGCAGCGATACCTGGATTGCCCAACAACTCTGATCTGCAGTTCAGTGGCGGGGATGAACCAGCTTTGCTTTTTAACCTGTGTATTCGCACTCTGTCGGGCGCGAGATAATTTCTTGCAAAGCTGGACGAAACCGAATGAAAATGCCCTAGGGAGGAGATTTGCGCAAACATTGCGCGGCAATTGGGGCCGTTGGGCAGCCCTTATGGGGTTGCCAAAAAACGATTGGTGCCAAAACGAACATACCGCAACAACAACATGCGCCGGTGCCAGCCCTGTAAGCGTCTTACTTAGTTACGAAAAAGAATAATTTCTTGCCCTCGTGCAAGCCAAACACGGAGAGGAAACTGAGATGATCAAACAACTTACCGCAGCGGCCTTTGGTGCTTTGCTGACCGCGCAGGCCGTCGCAGCCGACGAAATTCAAATCAACATGAGTTTGATTTTCCAGGAATCTGAGTTGCTGACTCAAGAACTGATTAAGGTGACCGACAAAATTCGAGAGCGCACAAACGGCGATGTCGACATCCAGGTTTTCCCCGGCGGCCAACTACCGACATACAAGGACAATCTCGAACAGGTCGTCAATGGTGCCGATTGGATCGCTGTTGAGGATCTGACATATGTGGGTGACTATGTGCCGGATTTTGGCGCGCTCGCCGGGCCGATGCTTTACGACAGCTATGACGAATACCTGGCAATGATGGATACCGACCTCGTCGCTGACTTGACGGCGCAGGCCGAAGAGAAAGGTATCAAGATCATTAACGCCGATTACATGTTCGGCTTTCGGCACATGATCACCAATAAACCCATCGAAACGCCTGCAGATTTGGAGGGAATGAAGATCCGGGTGCCCGGCAGCCAGATTTTCATCAGCACCCTCGACGCAATGGGCGCCTCTCCGCAGGCCATACCGTTCACGGAAACATATTCCGGTGTGCAGCAAGGGGTTGTCGAGGGGCTCGAAGGGTCGATCCTCACAATGTACTCAACCAAGATCTACGAAGTGGCCAACGTCATGACCATGACGAAGCACTTTCTGGGGACTGTTGGAATCTACATCTCCCCTTCCGTCTGGGACAAGCTTACCCCAGAACAACAAGCGATAGTGGAAGAGGAATTTGCTGCTGGCGCGGAGTCAAACACGGCAAACCTGATCAAGCTTGATGAGGAGTATCGGGCGCTGCTCGAAGAGCAGGGTGTCACCTTTGTCGAAGCCGATACTGCCGCCTTCAGTGAACTGACGGCAAGCGTCTATAATGAATTCCCTGCGTGGAGCGAGGACATTCGCGCTGTCATTGGCGCCGAGTTAGAGAAGATCCGCGGTAACTGAGGATCAATTGACGCAGCCCGGGCCGAATGTGCGCCGGGCTGCTTCACCCCAAAAACAGGCAGAATAGCTTTGATTACGGTCGTAAAGAACCTTGAAGAGATACTCGCTTCGATCGCTATCAGCATCACCGTTGTTTTGGTGATCATTAACGTCGTATTGCGTTACGGATTTGGATTTACGCTGCCCTGGGGGCAGGAACTTTCGGTTATCTGTTTCATCTGGGCAGTCTATCTGGGCATTAGTTCGTGCTATAAAAACAAATTGCATATGGGCGTCGACGCAATCCTTGCGATCTTGCCAGAACGTGCGCTCGTTCCGTTTAATATACTGATTTATTTGTTTTTACTCGGGCTGAATTGCCTTCTGTGTTACCTGAGCTTTCAATACACCATGCTCTCCAATAAGACCACGCCCGTGATGGGGATGCCCTATTTCTGGGTCAACATTGTTTTGGTTTTGTCCTTCGGACTGATGGCGCTTCACACCATCCGTTTGATCCTGGACGAGCTGAAGGAACTCAGAGAAGCATAGAAGGGTTGCTGGAGCATGGAAGACTACATTCCTATGATCTTGTTGTTCGTCTTCTTCCTGATGAACATCCCCATTGCGTTTTCGTTGATTGCAGCGGCAATGGTATATTTCCTTTTCATCAATAACTCTTTGCCGATTGCGTTGGTCATGCAGCGGTTTATCACGTCCGCGGAATCCTTCCCGTTATTGGCTATTCCTTTTTTCATTATGGTCGGCTCCGTAATGAATTTTTCCGGAATCAGCCGCAGTCTGCTGGGATTTGCGGATTCGCTCATCGGGCACAAGACCGGCGGGCTGGCGCAGGTCAATGTCATTCTGAGCACCATGATGGGCGGTATCTCCGGCTCTGCGAATGCCGATGCGGCCATGCAATCGAAAATCCTGGCGCCTGAAATGACAAAACGTGGTTATGATCTGCCTTTTACCGCGGCAGTCACCGCTGCTTCGTCCTGCATCAGTCCCGTGATCCCCCCGGGCATCAATCTAATTATTTTTGCATTGCTGGCGAACGTATCTGTGCACAGCATGTTCATTGCCGGCTACGTCCCGGCGCTGTTGATGGCATTGGCGCTGATGGGAACCATAGCCGTGATTGCCAACCGCCGCGGCTACAAGCCTTCGCGGTCCGAACCGGCCCCGGCCAGCGAGCGCCTTCGGTACTTTGGAAAGGCCATACCGGCGCTTCTCATCCCATTCGGCGTCATATTGGGAATGCGGTTTGGGCTCTTCACCCCGACCGAAGCCGGCGCTGTCGCGGTGCTTCTTTGCACCTTGATTGGGTTCTTTGTCTATAAAGAGCTGAAGATAAGGGACTTCGCGCCAATTCTGAGAGAGACCGTTCAGGGCACCAGCACCGTGATGTTCATTATCATTGGCGCATTGCTGTTTGGCTACTACATGACGCTGGAGCGGATCCCGCACAATATTGCGTCTGCGCTCATCGAATTGACTGACAGCAAGCTGATGCTCTTGCTGCTCATCAACGCGTTGCTGCTGGTCGTAGGCATGTTCATCGAAGGCGGCGCCGCGATGATTATTCTGACTCCCCTCCTTTTACCGGCCGTGCTCAATTTGGGCGTTAATCCCGTTCATTTTGGCGTCATCGTGATTGTGAACATTATGATAGGTGGCGTAACGCCGCCATTTGGATCAATGATGTTTACGGTATGCTCGATCCTAAAGGTCAAAGTCGTGGATTTTGTCCGGGAAGTGATCCCACTTCTGCTCGCGCTTTTGGCGGTGCTGTTGTTGCTGACTTATTCCGAGGGGCTCGTGTTGTTCCTGCCCAACCTTCTGTAAATTCCTTGGTGGATGTTAGGTTATTTGCTGCGCGTTCAAGTTGTCAGCAATCATGTGCCCGTGCGAAAGAGCGCAGCGCGAGCAGAGCCCGAACTAGGGTCAACGGTTGAAGGAAGCCAAGCTTGGAAGATGGTCGCCATCTTGGCCTTTCGTCTTTGCACTGTTTTGTTTTGACCTCCGACAAGAACATTTAGGCAGAGTAGCTCAATCGGACCCGGGTTGGTGGTTGTTCAGTTGCGTCAAAACCAGCCCGGAAATCCTCCGCTTGAACGGCGTTTCAGTTCGCAATCATTTCTTCGACGTACAGGTTAAACCGGTTCAACGCTCCTTCGAAACGCCCAAACAGGTGGCTTGGATTGCCGCGAGAGGCAAAGCCGGACTGGATTTCCTCGCCCAACTCAAAATCCTCCTTTAGGGCGGTCACGGTGATTTTCTGGTTCTTGTCCCAATGCGCTTGCATCTCCTCTGTCTCTGGAAACGATCTCGGAACCAGAGTTGCCATACGAACATGGGTCAGTTCATGGGTAACAGGCTCGAAATGGAACCACATGACATGATCCTGCTGCACAAGAAGCTGCGTGTTTGTCATCAGTGTAAAAACCATATTGGCGTCGCGCCGGATTTCCCATTTCTCCTCGGGCGTATTGCGAAGGTCCGGCATTGAAATTCGAGGCAGAATTGCGCGCATGTGAGGGCCGAACATTTGATAGGTCAGCAGGTTGTCGGGGAAATAGGGGCCAATAGTGTTTTTATGTGCAACCCGAAAGTGATAGGCCTCCATCCCGCCTTCCATCAACAGTTTCCAATTTGCCTTGATGTCAATCTCTTCGATCGCGGCGATGCGGTGTTGATCCAGCCCGATCCAATCCAAATCGCCATTGATACCGGCAAGCCAGCTGTCAATACCCGGCATCTCGACGATATCGGGGTTCGCAATCATCCAGATGAAACCGTGCGCCTCGGTGCAAGGCAATCGGCGAAGGCCCCGTTTCGCGCGTGGCAGATCGGGAAAGCCCTGAAATTCTTGTGGTACGGCACGAAGTTCACCTTCGTTGGTCCAACTCCAGGCATGGTAAGGGCACGTAAAGATACGTTTGCAGCCTTTGGCCTCTCTTTCCAACGTTGCGCCACGGTGGCGGCAGACGTTCAGAAAGGCGCGGACATCGCCGTTTTCATCGCGTGTCAACAATACGGGTAAGTCCAAAAACCGCTTGGTCAGGAATGCGCGGGATCCTTCCAGCTCTGAGCTTTGTGCGACAATGACCGGGCGACGATGAAAGATCATGGCCCGCTCACGCTCGAACCGTTCCGGGCTGGAATACCGTGAAATCGGGGAATGGGTGATCGCGTCGTCAAGGAAAGCCGACTTCTGTTCTGCGAGCCCAATAATCTCTTTTATCAACGTGATTTCGGTTTGCCTGTCCATTGAACGATCCTTTGCTTACCAAATGGTAAGGTACTTACCACTTGGTAAGCTCTAATGCATCTGATACGTAACGTCATTAACGGAGCGTGTTAGATGGACAAGCAGAACGATCCAAGGGCAGGTTATCTGACGATTGCCGCCAAACAATTTGCAGCCAACGGTTACCATGGCGTCAGTCTTGCTGCTTTGGCGGAAGAAGCGGGTGTGTCAAAACAGGCTTTACTGCATTTCTTCGGGACAAAACAAAGGCTGTATTCCGAGGTTCTGTCCGGTCTTGCCAGTCGGCAACTTACTGAAATTGAATCGGCGAAGCAGGCCGACCCGATGATGCATCTGAAAGTCTATTTCAATCGATTTCTGGCATCCAATTTGTCCCGCCCGGATGATGCACGCCTGACTGTTCGCGCTTTGCTGGACGTTCACGAGAACGCAAGGGTTTGGCCAATGAAGGCTTATCTCGACAGATTACTGGAGATTTCCAGCCGTACGCCGGTTGGCTTGAGCGCAGGTCAATCAGACCTTCAAGCCCGAGTCTTTCATGTGATCGGAGCGGTTCAATATTTTGCCATTTCGTTGGATGCGATTTCCGGGATGTACGGAAAAGCAAACGCCAAGAAACTGGCGGGCAGTTTTTCCCATCAAATCTCGGACACGTTGGACAACTTGCTAGGCGCGGACAATGCAACCGATACCCCGTCCAAATGATCGCTATGACTTCGTCTTTTGATCCGTCGGTTGACCGCAGGTCGGACAGTGATCGACCATCGACAACGTTTCGGCATGCACCCGGTCTCGGATATGATCGGCTGAGCGGCGAGACAAGCCCAACTGCTTGCGAACGGCTTCGATGTCGGCCTCGTCCGCCTCGCAAATATCGCCATCTTCAAGGGCTTTTCGAAATTCACGCTCAAGGCTGGCGCGACGGCGGTGCAACTGGTCATTCAGGCCGCTGGCGATGATACCAGCTGGCAACGCGGCCATACCGATGCCGATCACCGTGATCGCGGCGCCGAAAATCTTGCCGGCGACCGTGACCGGGGTCACGTCACCATAGCCGACCGTGGTCAACGTCGCCATTGCCCACCACATTGCTGCCGGGATCGAGCCAAATGCCTCCGGTTGCGCTTTGTGTTCTGCCAGCCAAGCGCCGCTTGCGGCAAAGATCAGCATCACCATGAGAATAAAGAAACCGGCGAAAAACGCACCGGCTTCTTCCTCGAACACGGCAAGCAACATGCCGAGTGCCGGCGAGTACCGTGTGAGTTTAAGGAGCCGCAACATGCGGAAAGTTCGAAGCAGACGCAGGTCAATCGGGAACAAAAGGTAAAGCAGCGCGGGCAATATCGCCAGCAGGTCAATCAAAGCGATCGGTGAAACGGCCCACGCGCCGCGCGTTTTGTAATTTGGGTTTTCTGTCGCGACCCAAAGCCTTGCAGCGTATTCCACCACGAATACAAATAACGACAGCCCTTCAAACAGGTTGAGGGCGAAACCCCAGCGGGCGTAGATGGAATCAACCGTCTCAAGAATGACTGCGGCCACGTTTAGCGTGATCAGGGCGATAAGAGCTATTTCCAGTAACCAAGGGCCGGTGGCACCCCGGTCTGGGCGCTCGAGCCACCAATACACCTTCTTCCTTAGACAGTTCGAACCTATGGCCGCCTCACTCATGTTGAAACTTCGTCCAAGCGCGTATCAAGGGAATTGCAATTTGCGACAGCAAGGCCGTACCCCAGATCAGGTTGCCTACCAACGAAGGGACATGTGGGACGGCATAGAAACAGCCAATTGCCAGGGCGATTCCAAACACCCGCACATCCCAGCGCCCAAATTCTGAGGCGACCCGGTGTTCGATCACGTTTTGAAGCACCCATAGCATCGCGATGTAACCGGCAAGGCCAAAACAGCCAATAGCGGCATATTCGGTCGGGTAGGGTTCCCAAAAGCCGACTTTGACCTCTGCGGCCAGGGCGACGCCAACCATAACGCCGCACAACATCAAGACAAGGTGTGCAAGCCACCAGGTAACCAGGGTTGAGACCTTTTTGTCTTTTGGTTTGGCGTTGCCGACAAAGTCGAAATAGATCCAGCACATCACGAACATCGAAACGCCGCCGATGACGAAGTTGACCAGCACGTCGGGTGAAACCTTGTAGATGCCTTTTTCGGACAGGGTGACGACAAGTTTGAAGAACCCCTCGCCCAAAACGATCAGCGTAAGCAGGGCAAACCGTTCGGCCATATGACCAAGGCGCGGGACGAACCGTTCAAAACGCAGGACAGTGACGCCGGGGATCATGTACATCGCTTGTGTGGCGACGATCGCAGCGGCAAAAGCCCAATAGGCGAATGGTTTAGGCAGAAACGCCGTGATGGCAAAAATCACCGCAAAGACCGTGAAATTGCGAATCTGCGCCGTCGACATCGATTCCCCTGACGAATTCGCCCGCCGTGCGCGATAGTACAGCGCGGCAATCATGGCTCTGTTTGCGGCAAATCCTAACGCAAAGAAAACCCACCCCTTGCCGTCAATGGCGGGTATGGCTGCGGCCATGAACATCACTGTGCAGATCATCACCGACATTATGAGGCGATGCCAGAAGTCCGTGCTGACGTAGATCGAGTTGAAAATGCTGAGTTCACCCCAAGCGTACCAGAGCGTGATGAACACCCCTGAAAAAACAAGAAATCCGTGGATGTCCAAGTGATGCGACAGGTAGTTGCCCAGCAGGAAAATCGTCACCACATGGATCAAGTCGTAAAACAGCTCGGCCCAGTGCACATGATCATGCGCGCGATCAAGGTCCTGGTGATGCTGGGGCTTTCGCCACATAGGGTGGTTATGCAGAGCCATGGTCGGAACCCGTGTATTTGAATGCGTGTAGCGGCCGCAATACGACCAACCGGAATGCTTTGTCGATCCAATCACTAGGTTGTCTTGGTGGCTGGTACGATGCAACCCGGACATTGATCGACAATTGGATTTTGCCGGGTGATGCTCAGTTGAGTATTGGACTTTCCATGCTACCAATTCCAGCGCCACATCATGCACAATTGTCCGAAAAAACCTGCCGAGATCACGCCTTGTCTTGACCAAGCTGTGCCAAGCGCGACACAGGCGTTCGATCATCCAGCCAACCAACTGAACCACATGTGCATGCCGTGTCAGAGCTCCTAGCGCCAAAGTCGTTACAACCCAAATGATCGGGTTTCGGGCCAGGTGCAGGGCTGCCAAGGTCATCCGGTTGCACAAGGATCAAACGGGGGCTGATCGCAACCAGTTGTTGTTCGTCAAAGCGATCCGCAGAAAATTGGCTATGAAGAAGAATCACATTCGCATTGACCATCAACCTAAAGTGAAACCCGTCTTTCACGAAGCAACAGCGATACGTGCGACGAGTGACCTGAGCCAAATGTGCGCTGGGTCGTTTTGACGGCGCGGATGCCACAAAAGATCTACGGCGAAGCTGGGGGATTGGAACGGGAGATCAAACTGGTCCACGAGACCTTTGTGAAGTTCGGCAAGTCGTAGTGGCACGAGTGCGACAAGATCCGAGCCTGCGACAAGCGTGGGCGCAAGCAGAAAGCTCGGCACGGAAAAAACAACTCTGCGGGAACGGCCAGTTTCCGCCAGTGTTTTGTCCGTCGCTCCGACAAATCCGCCTCCTTCGGGCGAAACCAGCAGGTGCTCTTGTGCGCAAAACGTGTCGAGCGAAAATGGTGACATTCCTCGCGGGTGACCTTTTCGTTGAATCACTGTGAACTCTTCTAAGAAACCGGGACGCTGTCGCGCCTCGGGCAAGTTCATTCCTGTGACGAGAGCCAAGTCAGTATCGTCTTGTTCTAGGTTCTGCCAAACCGTCAACGGTTCGAACGCCCGAAAGGCTAGCCTTGCGTTTGGAGCTTCCTGAACAAATGCCTGCAACAGGGCTGTCGATAAAACGGCGTGCACGTAGTCTGTGGCCAGAAGGCTGAAGGTTCGATCTGTCTTGCTCGGGTCGAACTCAACTGACTCGCGAACAAGCAGATCGAGGTCGGCCAGCAGCAACCTCAACGGCTGTTTGATTTCAAGGGCTCGTATCGTCGGAACAAGTTTTCTTCCCGAAGACGTCAGCAAGGGGTCGTTGAAGAGTGAACGAAGACGAGCCAATTGCGCGGACATCGCAGGCTGGCTTACACCAAGCGTCTGCGCCGCCGCCGTCACGCTTTCATGTTCCAGAAGCGCATCCAAAGCGACCAGCAAGCCAATGTCGGATTTCTTTAAATCCATTTATGTTATGCCAAATATAAGTAGCATCGATTTTATTTATGCATGAAAGGTCACTAGATTTCCAGCATCGCTGAATGCAGGAGAAAAAAAATGAAGATTGGTTTTGTGGGTGCTGGAGGAATGGCTAAGGCGCTTGCCGGAAAGTGGACCGGCAAACACGACGTAATGTTGTCTGGACGCACACCGGACAAGACCCGCGTTGCCGCAAACTCTATTGGTGCTTTGGCAGGCACGGCAAGCGAGGCGGTGGCGTTTGCCGACGTTGTCGTCTTGGCAACCAGATGGGAGGACGTTTTTGAGGCGATTGAAGCAGCCGGCGGGTCTGCGGCTTTTGACGGCAAGATTGTTGTGGACATCAATAACCCGGTCAGCATCGAGACGTTTTTGACCACGCGCGAAGACAATCGCTCTCTCACGCAGGCAATCGCAGACGCTCTGCCCGGTGCACATGTCGGCAAAGCCTTCAACATGGCACAGGTTGCAGTGTGGGAGGACCCTAGCAAAACCTATGACGGGCGGAAGATGGTCACGCTGTATACGGCTGACGCGGGGGCGAATGAAGCGATAGCCGAATTGATTGCCGATGTCGGCGCCGAGCCCTTGCTTTTGGGAGGCAACGAACACGCCTATCAACTGGAAGCTGCCGCCGCCATCGTCATCAAGTTTCTTTTTGCCGGTGCCGATCCGCAGACGATCTTCAATTTCATTCGGCCCGAAACAAAACCAGTCCGCTAAGGAGAAAAAGACATGGCAATCAAAGGAAAAACAATTGTCGTGGTCGGCGGAGGGTCGGGTATCGGAAAAGCTATCGCCGTCAAATCAGCCGCAGCGGGTGCTGACGTTATTATTTCGAGCCGCAACGTTGCCAAACTGGAAGCGGCAGTAACGGAGTTGAGGGCTGGCTCCGCACTGCCTCTGGATATGACAGATGCCGGTTCGCTCGCGTCATGGGCAGATGCTCTGCCAGACGTGGATCACCTGGTGATTTCCGCCTCCAGCGCCGCGCATGGACGCTTTTCTGACCTACCAGAGGATAGCCTGCGCGGCATGTTCGATGCCAAGTTTTTTGGACCTTACGCAACCGCAAAGGCTGCGCTGAACAAATTGAACAAAAATGGGTCGATCACGCTGTTTTCGGGCGTTCTGTCAAGACGTCCCGGATTGAATTGCTCTGGTTTGGGGGCGGTGAACGGCGCGATTGAGGCACTGACCAGAGGCCTGGCCTTGGAATTGGGGCCAGACCTGAGGGTCAACTGTTTGTCGCCTGGAATGGTGCGATCCGAAGCCTACGCAGGAATGGAGCGCGAGACCCGAGAAGCAATGTATGAGGCGACCGGTGAGTCACTTCCAATTGGCCGGGTCGGCGATGTCGAAGAGGTGGCCGAAGCCGCGTTGTTCCTTATGGAGAATACTTACACTACCGGAATCGTTTTGGATGTCGATGGCGGGCATATGATCCGGCAATACGCCAAAAGGTAGGATCTGCTAAACGAGCGTGTCATTGAAGTCTGCCATGAAGTTGCGCGCCAGCAGTTGATTGGGGGCCGACATCGGAATGCAGGACGCCATCCGATGTTGCCAGCAAACAAGTCAGTACGGTCACAAAGCGTGGGTGCGGGATGAACAGCCCGAAGCGATCTACTCATCGCGTTGGGACGCGGTCGCTAGAACGCAAGCAGCACCTTAACGGCCTGTGTACGATCGCCTGCCAGTTCGAAGGCCTCTACGGCCTCGGACATGGGAAAACTGTGTGTGAGCAGCGGCGAAACATCGAGCCTGCCTCGTTGCATCATCTCAACAGACGCGAAGAACTCGCTGTGAAACCGGAATGAGCCGGTCAGGCGAAGTTCCTTTGCGGTCATTGCCTGCATCGGCAAGGTCATGTCCCCGCCAAGACCCAGTTGCACGATGGTCGCTCCAGGTCGCATAGCCGGTACAGCCGCCGCGAGTGCCGCCGCGACCCCGCTGCATTCGAACATCGCATCGAAATGACCTTTGTCCTCTGAAAACTCGGAAAGGGCGCTGGAGGTTTCCGCGACATTGATCGCGATGTCAGCACCTGCTTTCTTTGCCATGGCAAGCGTGAAAGGGGTGATATCTGTAGCGACGATTTCAATCGCTCCGGCCTGTCGTGCGACGAGGACGGCAAGCAGGCCGATCGGGCCGCATCCGGTGACAAGAACCCGCTTGCCCATCAGATCGCCTGCCTGCTTTGCCGCGTGCAGGACCACAGACAACGGCTCGGCCATGGCGGCTTCGCCCGTTGTCAGACCATCGGCCACTGCGCATTGCGTAGCGTCGGCAACGAGGTATTCGCGGAAGGCCCCCTGAATATGTGGGAATGGCATGGCTGAGCCGTAAAACCGCATGTTCAGGCAGTGGTTCTGTGCGCCTGCCTGACAATACTTGCAGGTGCCGCAGGGACGTGAAGGCGAAACAGCGACAAGTTGGCCTTCGCGCAGGCCAGCGACGCCCTCACCTAAAGAGGCAATGTGGCCCGAGACTTCGTGGCCGAGGATCATTGGTTCTTTCAGCTGGATCGGGCCAAAGCCACCGTGATTGTAATAGTGCAGATCCGATCCGCAAATGCCACCTGCGGCCATCTTGATAAGCACCTGGTTCGGGCCCGGTTGGGGCACGTCTCGATTTTCTATCCGAAGGTCTTTGGCGGCGTGTGCAACAATGGTTTTCATATCAGCCTCAGAGTACGGGGGTAAGCAAATCTTGACCGGCGAAGTGAGCGCTCAGATTGTCGCGCATCAACTGTCCCATTGCCTTGCGGGTTTCGATTGTGCCGGAGGCGTGGTGTGGCTGCAGCAGAACGTTGTCTTGCTCCAGAAATCGGGGATCCAGCGCGGGCTCTCCTTCGAATACATCCAACGCGGCAGAGCCGAGTGTTCCATCCTGAAGAGCGGCGATCAGGGCGTCTTCGTCGATGTTTGACGCGCGCGAGATGTTAATGATCATGCCATCAGGGCCAACTGCCTCGATCATGTCATGGTTGACGATATGCCGCGTTTCAGCAGACGCGGCAAGCGTGACGAACAGGAAATCCGAATGATGCGCCAGTTCCAACGGATCAGCCAGATAAGTCCAGTCGGGTGCGTAATCCTTCGCGGCGATATCGGTATAGGCGATATCCATATCGAAGCCGGCCAAGCGCTTGCCTACCTCATACCCGATCCTGCCAAGACCAAGAATACCCGCTTTTCGCCCGAAAACGCGCCGTTTCAACGGGTACAAACCTTTGCTGACCCATGATCCGTCGCGTACCCAGCCTTCGGCACCAATCATGCCGCGCGACTGACACAGCATCATCGCGACGCCCAGGTCCGCGACATCCTGCGTAAGGACGTCCGGTGTGTTGGTCACGCGGATGCCACGCGCGCGACACGCGTCCAGGTCAACCGCATCGAAACCGACGCCATAGACTGAAATCACTTCGAGCTGGGGGCACGCGGCTATCATGGCGCGGTCTGCGCCAAGCTCGCCCCGTGTCGCGATCGCACGCACGTCAGGTCCATGTTCTCCAAGAAATGCCGCTTTATCGGTGGCCTCGAACAGACGCTTGACCTCGAACGCGCTTTCAAGGGGTTTCTGGTCCCATTCAGGATAGGGTCCGACTTGTAGAATGACTGGTTTCGACACGAGAGAATCCCTGCTTGACAAGTTTTGTTATCGGTAACATGTTATCGGTACCACAAAGGCCAAGTCAATGTCTGAGTCAATGTGTGTCTGCGTAACAAAGGAACCGATATGACCAATCTTTTTTCTCTTTCGGGCCGTCGCGCCTTGATTACCGGTTCTTCGCAAGGGATCGGATACGCGCTCGCGCGCGGCATGGCAGAAGCAGGGGCCGAGATTGTTCTGAATGGACGCGATGCGGCCAAGCTGGGCACTGCTGCGGAAAGCCTGCGCTCCGAAGGGGCAACCGTGCACCAACTGGCCTTTGACGCGACGGATCACGAAGGTGTGCGGGCTGCGGTGGACGCGTTTGAAAGTGGTACTGGCGCTATTGATATTCTGGTGAACAATGCGGGCATGCAGCATCGGACCGAGTTGGAGAATTTTCCGGCGGATGCGTTCGAGAAGCTGTTACAGACCAATGTTGCCAGTGTTTTTCACGTCGGTCAGGCAGCAGCCCGGCATATGATCGGACGAGGAAAAGGTAAGATCATCAACATAGCCTCAGTGCAAACATCGCTCGCACGGCCGGGAATTGCACCATACACGGCCACCAAAGGGGCGGTGGGCAACCTTACGAAGGGCATGGCGACAGATTGGGCAAAACACGGGCTGCAATGCAACGCCATTGCGCCTGGCTACTTTGACACTCCTTTGAATGCAGCCCTTGTGGCTGATCCCGAATTCTCGGCCTGGCTGGAAAAGCGAACGCCAGCGGGCCGATGGGGGCAGGTTGAGGAACTTGTGGGCGCCTGTGTGTTTCTGGCCTCGGACGCGTCAAGTTTTGTAAATGGCCATACGCTTTACGTGGATGGCGGCATCACGGCGTCGCTCTGATGCGGTGCTATGTTCTCATGGGCGTATCAGGTTGCGGCAAGTCTTCTGTCGGGGTCGCCTTGTCGGCCTTGTGTCAGATGGAATTCATCGACGGAGATGATCTGCATCCCCGTGTGAATATCGACAAGATGGCCAGCGGCCAGCCTTTGGATGACGCGGACCGCGCGCCCTGGCTCGCGGCCGTTGGCCGGGTGATGGCCCAAAGCTCGGGTCCCGTGGTCATCGGCTGTTCGGCGCTAAAGAAGAAATACCGCGACTGGATCAGAAACGAAGTGCCAGAGCCGGTTCATTTCCTGCATCTGGACGCGCCGCGGGACGTTCTGGCGCGACGGGTCGCGTCACGGTCTGGACACTTCATGCCGCCATCGCTGCTGGACAGTCAATTTGCCGCGCTTGAACGTCTGGATGCAGATGAATGGGGTGGTGAGATCGACATTACGCATTCGTACCAGGAGGTCATCGCGCAGTCCGAAGACTATGTGAGGGAGACGTTGATATGAGCGAGAAGGTCGCTTTGATCGGGGCGGGCGCCATGGGTGGTGCCATTGGGACCAGACTTTTGGAGACGGGCAACCAGCTGCAAGTCTTCGATCTGGATGAGGAAAAAGTCGCTGCCTTGGTCGCCAAGGGCGGCATAGCGGCCTCGTCGGCAGCAGACGCAAGTCGCGGCGTCGATTTTGTCATAACCAGCCTGAACGCGTCCCGCATTGTCGGCCTGGCGGCCTTTGGCAAGGACGGCATAGCGGATGGCGCGTCGGAAGGAACCGTTATCATCGATATGTCCTCGATCGAGCCGGACGCCACCCGGAAGTTTGCCAAGATGGCGGCAGAGCGCGGTTTGGCCTGGGTGGATAGCCCCTTGTCCGGCGGTGCGCCAAAGGCGCTGATCGGGGAACTGACGTTGATGGCGGGCGGAGAAGTTGCAGACGTTCAACGCGCGCACCAGGTCCTGCAGCACGTGGCGTCCAACTATACCCATATGGGACCATCCGGGGCAGGGCAGACCACCAAGTTGATAAATCAGGTTCTGTGCGGGATCGGGTTTCTTGCCGTGGCCGAGGCCACTCAGCTGGCGTTGGATGCCGGTGTCGATGCAGTGAAGATACCACAGGCCCTGAAGGGCGGACGGGCGGACAGCGCGCTTTTGCAGGAATATCTTCCGCGCTTCGCCACCAAAGACTATCGGCGCACGGGGCGGATCGACAACATGGTCAAGGACCTGAACGCGGTCAACGATTTGGCCCGGCAGACGGGAACGTCGATGCCAATGACGGCGATCTGTACCGAAATTCACCGGATGCTTACCGCAGCAGGCCTAGGTGGTGAGGATGAAGCGGCCGTGATGGAGTTCTTCAAAGGTGCAAAAGAGGAGATCGTACAATGATCACACGGTTCGCAATGTTTGAAGGATCGGTAGCCGCCGGGAAGACGTCGGCGTTTCGCGCTGCGGTCCGGGATCGTTTAGTCCCACTGTGGACGCAGTTTCCGGGAAACACGGATGTCCGGGTTATGTTCGGCGATGATCGGGATGCGGGCGCACCGGAATTTCCCCTGATTCTGGCGATCAGCTATCCGGATGCCGACACGATGAACGCCGCGCTGGCCTCGCCCGCGCGGCATGAATCCAAGGAGGTTACAGGTCAGATCGTGAACGAGTTCTTTGAAGGGCGCATCCATCATCACGTAACGGAACAGCATGAATTTGTTTCGTAAACCAAGGGCTTTGGAATGAGTCACCGCGTCACCATGCGCGATGTTGCGCGGGCCGTGGGCGTTTCGCCCATGACCGTGTCGCGTGCGTTGCGCGACGATGAAACGGTGAATGCCAAGACCCGCCACAAGATCAGGCAGGTCGCCAACGATCTCGGATATGTCTACGACACCACCGCTCAGGCGTTTCGGACGCAAAAAAGCGGGTTTGTCGCGGTCACGCTGCCGTCCATCAACAACGCGAACTTTGCAGAAACGTTCCGGGGCCTTTCGGAAGGCCTGGGGCAGAGCGGGATGCAGCTTTTGCTGGGCAGCACCAACTATCAGGTGGACAAGGAAGAGGAACTGGTCCGCCAGCTGTTGACAAGGAACCCCGAGGCGATCGTTCTGACCGGCGGGCATCATACCGACGAAACGCGCGCCTTGCTGAGTGCGCGAAATCTACCTGTGATCGAGATTTGGGATTTGCCCGCCGCGCCTTTGGGCCATGTCGTCGGGTTTTCCAATGCGTCCGCGATGGCCAAGGTCGTGACACATCTTGCCGAGAAAGGCAGATACCGGCTTGGGTTTGTCGGCGCCTCCGAGAATACAGACCTGCGTGGTGCGTCCCGGCGCGCGGGCGTCATCGCCGCTGCTGCAGAACTTGGCCTGCCGGATGTTACGATCATTGATGCAGGGTCAGCGCCCGTGTCGATGCGGCATGGAGCGCAGGCCGTGTCCGATTTGGGAGACGCGGTTTCGGAATTGGATGCTTTGGTCTGCGTTTCCGACCCTGTTGCATTCGGTGCTCTGAGCGAGTGTCGCCGCAGGGGCCTCAAAGTGCCGTCCGACATTGCCGTAACAGGCTTTGGCAATTTTGAGGTCGCATCGGTCTCGGATCCGAGGATTACGACGGTTGGCGTGACCGCCAGAGAAATAGGCATGCAGGTGGCCGCGCTGTTGGATGATCTTTTTGCGGGCGAGGCTGGGGATTTGCCCCGCATCGTCGATGTCGGATCCCGGCTTGTGCCCGGTGAGACCAGCTAGGCCTTGTCCGGGTTGCGGACGGTGGTTCCAGGGATCAGGCGAAAACCGATGTCCTTGAAATTCTCCACCGGTTCGTCGCTGAGCCGACCGATCATCATCGCCGCTGCGGTCTGCCCCAGCTTGAGGTGCGGCACGTGCATCGACGTCAGTCGATGGGTGATGACCGAGGCGATTGGAAGATCGCCCCAGCCTGCAATTCCGATGTCATTGGGCACATTCATGCCCTTTGAACTGCAATATTGCAGCCCGCCAAAGGCCATCGCGTCATTCTGATAGAAAATGCATTCGACGTCGCTTGATGACGCCAAAAGCTGCTCGGTTCCATAGAAGCCCGGGTAATAGGTTGCCGTGTCATGCAGGCAAAGCTGTTTCACAACCTTTCCTCCACCGCCTTCAACCGCCCTGCAGAAACCGTCAAGCCGCGTTGTCGCGGCGTTGGCCGTATCATGTGAGGTGCCGACATACCCTATGTTCGTATACCCGCAGCTCATCAAATAACGGCCCATGTCAAAGCCGCTGTCGAAGTGATTGATGCCCACCGACATATCCAGCGGGCTGCTGTTGAGGTCCCAGATTTCGACGATCGGGATACCGGCGTTCCGCAGCATCTCGGTGGCGCGGGGTGAGTGGTAGCGACCGGTCAGGATCAGTCCCGCAGGCTGCCAGGAGAGAACGGTTTTTATCCAGTTTTCCTCCTCCTGATGGGTGTGTTGCGTCAGGCCCAGAACCGTCTGGTGACCAAACGACCCGAGCTTGCGGTCGATACCCTCCAGCACTTGGGCAAAAACCTCGTTACCGAGGTCGGGAATCGAGACACCGACAAAGGTTGAACTCTGATCACCGGCAAAAACTGTGGCCAGACGATTCGGCAGGTAACCAAGCTGATCGACCTTCGCCATGACCTTGTCGCGGGTTTTTTCCGAATACCCGCCTTCACCGCGCAAAACGCGGCTCGCGGTCATCTTTGAGACTCCCGCCGCCCGCGCCACCTCAGACAGGCTTACCCTGTTGTTTTTACTGCTTTTTTCCTTCATCTTCTCAATCTTACGTTACGGGTAACTTAAGTCTTGACAGAATGGCCTCTCACGCGAAACACTAGCGCAATGTTACGGGTAACTCAACGGGAGGGTTGAGACCCGGACAAGGGAGGACCCCAAATGCAGAACCTGCACTCAGGGCTGTTCTTTGATGGCATCGACAAGCATTTCGGCGGCACCTATGCGCTGAAAGATGTGTCGCTGACAGTGGGCCGCGGTGAGATCGTGGCGCTGCTGGGCGAGAACGGTGCCGGCAAATCCACCCTTATCAAAGTGCTGGGCGGCATCCATCAACCGGACGCAGGACGCGTGTTGATTGACGGCGAGCCGTACTCTCATCGACCGGCCGGTTTCGGCGAGCGCCAGAAAGTAGCCTTCATCCATCAGGATCTGGGACTGATCGAATGGATGACGGTTGCCGAGAACATTGCGCTGGCGCTGGGATTTTCCCGCAAGAACGGGCTGATCCAGTGGGGAAGTGTCGAAACCTTTGCCGCTGACGCGCTGCGCAAGGTCGATTGCGATTTCGACCCGACAACGCGCGTCGAGAACCTTTCGCGCACCGAGAAATCGCTGGTTGCGATTGCACGGGCGTTGGCGGTCGACAGCGAGTTTCTGGTGTTGGATGAACCCACCGCTTCGCTGCCTGCGGATGAAGTGGGACGGCTGTTCGCGGCACTTCGCCCACTGCGGGAGCGCGGTGTCGGCATGATCTATGTCAGCCATCGCCTGGACGAGATTTTTCAGATTGCCGACCGCGTGGCTGTTTTGCGCGATGGCGCAATGGTCGGGGTGCGCAGTATCGAACACACGACGCCGGAAGAACTGGTGCAAAAGATCGTCGGGCGCAAGACGCGCGAGACGGTTAAAAGTACCGATGCCCCCGGTGCCCCAGTATTGACCCTGGATCAGTTCCGGGTCGATGACGTTGGGCCGTTGAACTTCAATCTGTGCAGAAACGAGATTGTCGGGCTTGTGGGCCTGCGCGGTGCCGGCCACGAATTAATCTCGCGCGCGATGTTCGGTCTGGAGGGTTATACCGGGCAGGTTACACTTGCAGGCGGGGCACCAGACCTGTCGACACCGCAGCGTGCGCTGGCCGCCGGTGTCGGGCTGGTCGCCAAGGACCGCACCGAGGAATCCGTTGCGATGAGCCTCTCGATCCGCGAGAACACGTTCCTCAACCCCGAGGGTATCGGACGCAAATTGCTCAATCTGCTGTCGCCAAAGACCGAGGCAGAACAAGCCGCGATCATTGGGGCGGAACTGGGCTTGTCGCCAAATGATCCCAGTCTTGCCATCGAGGCGCTTTCGGGCGGCAATCAGCAAAAGGTTGTTATCGGTCGCTGGCTGGCCACCAAACGCAAGCTACTGATCTGCGAGGACCCGACCGCAGGCGTGGACGTGGGTGCGAAGTCCGAGATTTATGCGCTGTTGAATCAGGCGCTGGCAGATGGATTGGGGATACTTGTTGTATCCACCGACTTCGAAGAGATCGCAACAATCTGTCACCGGGCCATCGTGTTCAGCCAGGGGGCGATTGTCGATGAGTTGAGCGGCACGCGTCTGACCACCGAAAATCTGATTCAGTCGGCCTCGGCCGGGAATATCGCCACCATAGAGGACAGCAGAAATGCAATCGCTTGAATCCAGCGCATTGGAACCGACAAAGGCCGAACTCAAGGGGCTGAGCTTTGGCAAGCGCCTGACCCGGTTTCTTCCGGTTTACGGGCTGGTCATCCTGACGGTCCTTTTGATCGGGCTGTTTTCAGTGCTGTTGCCGAATACGTTTCCCACAATGTTGAATTTGCGTGCGATTGTGTCGGACAAGGCGATCATCGCGTTGCTGTCGCTTGGGGCAATGATCCCAATGGCGGCCGGGCGTATCGACCTGACGGTCGGATACGGGATCGTGTTGTGGCACATTCTGGCGATCAGCCTGCAAACAATGATGGGCCTGCCGTGGCCCATGGCCGTGGCCGTGGTGCTCATCCTCGGGGCAGTGACCGGGTTTCTGAACGGGCTTCTGGTCGAGGTGGCCAAGATCGACAGCTTCATTGCCACACTCGGCACCGGCACGGTCCTTTATGCGCTGGCGCTGTGGCATACCGGCGGTCGTCAGATGGTGGGCGTTCTCCCTGACGGGTTCTACGCGCTCAACAGCACGTTTGTCTTTGGCCTGCCAATCACCGGGTACTACCTGATCGTCATTACCGTCGTGATGTGGATCGTGCTCGAATACACGCCGGTCGGCCGGTACCTCTATGCAATTGGTGCCAACCAACGCGCTGCGCAATTGAACGGTATTCCCACCCGCAAATATGTGATCGGTGCATTTGTCGCCTCGGGCACAATGACCGCGCTGGCCGGGGTGCTGTTGGCATCGAAGCTGCGGATTGGGCAGGCCTCGGTCGGGCTGGAGTTTCTGCTGCCCGCACTGGTGGGGGCGTTTCTGGGTTCAACAACCATCAAACCGGGGCGGGTCAATGTCTGGGGCACTGTCGTTGGTGTCGCCATTCTGGCGGTCGGCATCTCGGGCATACAACAATTCGGCGGCTCCTTCTGGGTCGAGCCGCTGTTCAACGGAGTGACCCTGCTGATTGCCATCGGCATCGCAGGATATGCACAGCGCAGAAAAGGTGCAGAAAAGCGCTGATCACACACATGCAAAGGGAGGATACTATGAAAAGGAAAACCTGTCTGAACGCGATACTGGCAAGCACGATTCTTGCGGGTCTGGGCGCGGCCGCATTGGCAGAAACCGCGTGGGACGGACCGACCACAGGGCCGAAAGCCGCTGAAGGCAAGTCCATCGTGGTTGTTGCGGGCGACCTGAAGAACGGTGGCATCCTCGGGGTGACCACCGGGGTCGAGGAGGCCGCCGAGACAATCGGCTGGGACGTTCGGGTTCTTGACGGCGCGGGTTCTATCCAGGGGCGCACGGCGGCCATTGGGCAAGCGCTGGCGCTGAAGCCGGACGGGATGATCATCAACGGATTTGATGCGGTTGAACAGCAGGCGGCCCTGGAAGGTGTCGTTGGTGCCAGCATTCCGATGGTGGCCTGGCATTCGGGTCCGAAAATCGGATGTGATGCCCCCGGCGGGATCTTTGCCAACGTCTCGACCGATGCAATGACCGTGTCCGAGGTGGCAGCGGAATGGGCAATGGGAGATGGCGGCGACAATGTAGGGGCGGTGATCTTTACCGACTCGACCTATCAGATCGCAATCGACAAGGCGGACCGTATCAAGGAAACCATCGAGGCTGCGGGCGGCACCGTTCTGGAATATGTGGATACACCGATTGCCGATACGTCCAGCCGGATGGGGCCGCTGACGACATCGCTGTTGCAAAAACACGGCGACAGTTGGACCCATGCCTTGGCGATCAACGATCTTTACTTTGACTTCATGGGTCCGGCGCTGGCCGCGGCTGGCATTCCCGGAGATGGATCGCCCAAGGCCGGTTCGGCCGGTGACGGATCGGAGGCGGCGTTCCAGCGTATTCGCGGCGGTCAGTACCAGACGATCACGGTCGCAGAACCCCTGAACCTTCAGGGCTGGCAACTGGTCGACGAACTGAACCGCGCCATTCAGGGCGAGGCGTGCTCGGGATATGTCACGTCACCGGCGCTGGTGACACAGGAAGGGTTGGCCAAGCTGGGCGACAGCAACCAGTTCGACCCCGACTCGCCCTATCGCGAGGCCTATTCAGACATCTGGGGCAAGTAGGTGGTTTCTCCCCGGGCTCCTTGACCAGAGATGGTCAGGGGCCCACCGGAGGTATTTTGAATCTGGAAAACACCCCTCGATCTGGTGGGGCAACGGGTCGGTTGCGACCGGCTGCACCGGAGAATTCTACTTAATCAAGGAGTATCTCATGCCAAACACCCCGCTTGTTCAAATGCGTGGTATCACCAAACGGTTCGGTGGCGTGACAGCCTTGTCCAATGTTGACCTCGACGCATACGCCGGAGAAGTACTGGCCATCGTCGGCGACAACGGTGCCGGAAAATCGACGCTTATCAAGGTACTGACCGGTGTGTACCAACCCACGGAAGGAGAGATCTTTCTGGCGGGCGAAAAGGTCGACTTCAGCAGCCATGCAGATGCAATCGAACTGGGCATTGATGCAGTATACCAGACACTTGCGCTTGCCGATCACCTTGACCCGGCGGCGAACATGTTTTTGGGCAATGAACTCACGCGCAAGGTGCTGGGCATCACGATGCTCGACAACAAGCGCATGCGGACAGAGACCGAACGCGTTTTGATGGAGCGTCTTGGCGTGCGACTGAAATCGCTGGACGCGCCGACCGAGAGCCTTTCAGGCGGTCAGCGTCAAGCCGTGGCAATCGCCCGCGCGGTATATCACGAAGGATTGCGTGTGCTGGTCATGGACGAACCCACCGCGGCGCTTGGTCCGCAGGAAACGGCGCGTACATTGAAGCTGATCAAAACGCTCAAGGCTCAGGGCCTGGCGGTCATTCTTATCAGCCACTCACTGGACGACGTTTTCGAGGTCTCGGACCGAATTCACGTTCAGCGGCGCGGGCAATGCGTCGGGGTGGTGCAAGCATCCGAAAGCAACACGCAAGAGGTTCTGGGCCTGATCGTGGGTGCAGAGGAGGCAGCATAATGGCGACGGCAATGGCAAACAAATCACTTTCGGAACGGCTGGAACCCTATGTCGCGATCATCGGCCCAATGGTGATGATCCTGGCGATTCTGCTATTCATGGCGCTTGCCGAACCTGCGCGTTACTTCAGAGTCACCAACCTGAACCTTATTCTGTTGGACGCGGCGCTTTACATGCCAATGGCGATGGCGATGACCTTTGTCATCACGCAGCGCGGGATCGACCTGTCAATCGGGTCCATCGCGGCGCTCAGCGGCATCATCATGGCCTTTCTGATCAAGCAATACGGGTTTTCCGTCTATGTGGCGGTGCCGATCGCGATCATGCTTGGCGCGACGATGGGCCTTATCAACGGTCTGATCATCACTCGGTTCAATGTGCCCGATCTGATTGGGACGCTGGCAATGGATCTTGTGTATCGCGGGTTTGCGCTTGTCCTGGCCAAGGGGCTCGTGCTGGCGCGTTTCCCCGAGTTCCTGACCGAGATCGGACGAGGGCAGATCCCCGGTTTCATTCCGATCCCGGTCATCATCGGCATCGCAACGATGATTGCGGGTTATATTCTGCTGACACGCACGTATTTCGGTCGTTACACGATCGCAATTGGATCAAACCCCGAAGCAGCCGAGCTGACCGGTATCTCGGTCAACCGGCACAAGGTCTATGCCTATGTTCTGATGGGGGCATGCGCGGCGCTGGCGGGGGTTATGCTGACTGGCAAACTCAATGCCATTCAGGCAACTTCAGCGCCCTACTTCAACCTGCATGTTATTGCGGCTGTGGTTGTAGGCGGTACATCGCTCTTTGGTGGCCGCGCTTCGATGCTGGGGTCGTTTGCGGGCGTGCTTTTGCTGAGCATGATGATCAACGCGCTGGTAACGCTGCGGATCGAATTCTTCTGGCAGTCCGTGGCATCGGGTGTCGTAATTGTCAGCTCTGTCGCGCTGTACACCTGGATGCAGAAGAAAGATCGGGATGGGGCCGGCGGCATGTTCGCCGGTTTGATGACCCCGGATGGGCAGAAAATGCTGCGTTTCAGTGCAGCTTTGATTGGTGTGCTGATCGCGCTTCTGGCGATTGGGGCATTGTTTGCCGGGGACCCGAATCCAAGCGGGTAAACGGCTGAATCGCGGGTTGGTCGAGCCAGGGGGTGCAGCCCCGGCCCGACCGATGGCTCCGCACTCATGCAAAGGGAGGAACCGAAATGAGGTTAACAACAACTATCGCACTTGTGGCAAGCATGGCGCTTACTGGCGTCGCCCTGGCTGAGGGTAATTTGCCACTGAAAGAGCTGCCCGACATTGCCGACCGGGATTACTGGGTCCCGGCAGAGGTGAATGCCGAAGGCAAGCTTGAAGCCTTGCAGGCAGTCGTCGGGTCCGAGGCGGTGCCCTATTCAGGAACGCTGGATGATCCGATCCAAATCGCACTGATCTATCCTTCGGCGGATACGTCCGATTTTTGGGCACGCAACTACCTGGCATTGACAAAGCGGCTGGAAGAACTGGGCATCGCCTATGAAACCACCGAGTTTGCCAGCCGCCAGATCGAACACTCGCTGCAATCGACCTATGCCAATCAGGTGGAGCAGGATGCGGACCTGTACGACTACGTCATATTTGGCCCGTCGGAGCTTGCGATTCAGGCCGACAACATCGACAAACTGTCAGGAAACGACGGGTTCTCGACTTATGTGTGGGCGTTCCATACGCCGATGAAGGATCTGAAGAACCAACCGGATGCTTGGTTCGACTTTTCGTCGGCTGCAGGCGCATTGACCATGTGTGACTACATGCTGGGTCGCCTTGGCAACGATGTCACAATGGCGATGAACCGGGGCATTCCGGGGATTACGGACAACCAGCGCTCTGGTGATTTCAAGGCCTGTGTGGAAGAGAAAGGCAATTGGACAACCGCCTATGAGCACTATGGTGAGTATCAGCGAGAAGGTGGTTTTGAAGGCACCAGCCTGATCATGCAGGCCTATCCCGAGGCCACGATCATCCACAACGCCAATACCGCCATGGCGATGGGCTCGGTCGAGGCGCAGGTCTCTCAGGGCAAAGAGAAGGATATCTTCTCGACCGGCTGGGGCGGCACTGGCCTGGAACTGGAGGCCATTCGCCGAGGTGAGTTGGATGCCACACCGATGCGCATGGGCGATGACGTGGGTGCAGCGACCGCGGAAGCGATCCGCGCCGATCTGGAAGGTCGCGCCGATGAACTGCCGCTTGTCTTCCTTGGTCGGATCACCGTCGCCCATGACCAGATGAGTGCCGAGGAAATCGACGCGCTGGAACAGGAAGCGTTCCGTTTCTCGGGCGTGGGCGCGCTTGAGCGCTGAAGCCAACCAGAGGCGCTGCACCCAATGCGGCGCCTCTTGAAACACTGCGGACCATGACGCATTCTGTGACCGATAACAGAATTGTCGGTTGGCAGCGTGTCAAATTCACCAAAAACACAGTCTCCGGTCACCATGCGCGATGTCGCCCGCGCGGCGGGTGTCTCGCGCATGACAGTGTCCCGCGCATTGAAGCAGGACAGCCCGATTTCGAAGGAAACACGCGAGCGTATCCTGAAGGTCGTGCGCGACATGAACTATGTTCCTGACCAAATGGCCGGCAGTCTGACGACAAAACGATCGGGTTTTGTCGCCGTTTTGGTGCCATCGCTGAACAATCTCCATTTTGCCGAAACCGTGCAGGCGCTGACCGAAGAACTGGAGGGGATCGGGCAACAGATTCTGCTTGGATACACCGATTACTCGGCCGAGCGGGAAGAGACGCTGGTCGAGACCATGTTGCGCCGAAGACCCGAGGCGGTTGTTCTGTCTTATGACGGCCATTCGGATCGCACGGTTCAATTGCTGGGCGACGCAAATGTGCCCGTAATCGAATTGTGGGAGCGGCCCGAAGACCCAATCGGGCATACGATCGGCTTTTCCAACCGCGCCGCCGCCGCCGAGATGACGTGTGCCTTGATCGCGCGAGGTTACCGCAACATTGCCTTTCTGGGCGAAGCTGATGACGATTGGACCCGCGGTGCAGCGCGCCGGGCGGGATTCATTGATGCAATGGGCCAGGCGGGTTTGTCAGCACACCGTGTTCTGAAGATCGGCAAGCCGCCGCTGTCCATCGAAGACGGGGCAGCTGCCGCGCCTGAATTGCTTGCGCTATTTCCAGACGCGGATTGCATCTTCTGCGTGTCCGATGCTCCGGCGTTTGGGGTGCTGTCCGCCTTGACCGCGCAGGGCAGGCGCGTGCCGGATGAGATCGGCATTGCCGGCTTTGGAAACTTCGAAGTGTCGCGTTTTGCCAACCCGGCCATAACGACTGTGATGGTCGATCCAAGGGGTATCGGGCGTGCCACTGGCCGGTTGATTGCGGAGCTTTTTGACGAGCCGTCAGAAGCCCCGGTGATTCCCCGTCACGTCAAGATTGAAGCGCAGCCATTTTTCAGAGGCTCTACCAAGCCAACTTGATTGACTGGTTTCAATGGCTTACGCCGACATGCGTTTTTTCTTGTGTTACCGGTCACAATTGATAATGTGACCGGTAACAATTGCAATCGAGACTGCGCCCCTATGCCGAACATCCATCTTGAAAACCTCATAAAGCGTTATGGCAATGTCGAGGTCCTGCACGGGATCGATCTTGAGATGGCTGATAATGAATTCACCGTGCTGGTCGGTCCTTCGGGCTGTGGGAAATCCACCACGCTGCGAATGATCGCCGGGCTTGAGGATGTCTCCGAAGGCGAAATCTATATCGGCGGCAAGCCTGTGAGCCGTCTGGAACCAAAGGATCGCGATCTGGCGATGGTGTTTCAGGACTATGCGCTTTACCCGCACATGAATGTGGCGCGAAACATGTCCTTTGCTCTGCGTTTGCAAAAACGTCCACAGGCCGAGATCGACAAAAAGGTCCGGGATGTTGCGGCAACACTGGGGCTTACAGACTATCTGGCGCGCAAGCCGGGCGAATTGTCGGGTGGCCAGCGTCAGCGCGTGGCCATGGGGCGGGCGTTGACCCGCGATGCGGCAACCTTTCTGTTTGATGAACCGCTGTCCAACCTCGACGCGAAGCTGCGTGGTCAGATGCGGGCCGAACTCGCGTTGATGAGCCAGCGGGTACAGAAAAACATGATCTATGTGACCCACGATCAGATCGAGGCGATGACGCTGGCGGATCGGATCGTTGTGATGCACGGCGGATACATTCAGCAACAGGGCACGCCCGAAGAGCTGTTCAAGCGTCCGGTCAACAAATTCGTAGCGGGTTTTCTTGGCATGCCGCCGATGAATTTTCTCGAAGGCGAGATCGAGGAACGTTCGGAAGCTATCTATGTCAAAGGCGATGGCTTCGATCTGCGGCTACAAGGCGAAAAAACCCAATCCATCCGGCAGCACAAAAACAAAGAGGTCATTCTGGGCGTCCGGCCCTCGGACCTCAATTATGATCAGAATGCAAGCGCGGAAAATACCCTGACACTTGATGTGATGGTTTCGGAATATGTCGGCGCCCAATCCGTCCTGCTGTGCAAATGCGGACCAGCCAAGGTCATGGTCGAGGTCAATTCCGAAACACCTGTGGCCTTGGGCCAGAAACTGACATTCGCGGTCAATCCGAATGGGGTGCACTTGTTCGACCGCAAAAGCGAGGTCGCGATCTAGCGGCCCGATTTTCATGCAAAGGGAGGAACGCATGTCAAATTCACTGAAATCAACAGTCGTTGGCCTGGCGGCTACGGCTTGTATGGCGGGTTCGGCACTGGCCAACCCGTATGAAGACTACGCGGGCACGACCCTGATCGTAAATTTCCCGGCCCATCCACATTACGATGCGGTTATGAAGATCCTGCCGGAATTCACCGAGGAAACCGGGATCGAGGTGGAAGTGGATCAGCTTCCATACCTCAAAATGCGCGAACGTCAGACGCTGGAACTGGGTCAGGACGAAGGCGAGTATGACCTGATCGCCTATGTGGTGTTTTCCAAGGCCGACTATGTCTTCGCTGATCAATTGGAAAACCTGGCCAAGTACTTCATGAACCCCAAACTGGCCGACCCCAGTTATGACGCGGGCGATCTGATTGATGGCTATGTCTACAACATCGGCTTTGCGGGCGGCGACAAAGGGTATCTTGAAGGCGCGACCGGGTCCTTGTTCGGGATTCCCTATGGTTCCGAAACCTCGGTTCTTGGTTATCGCAAGGACATCTTCGAAAAACATGGCCTCGAGGTGCCCGAGACCTATGATGAATTGCTTGAGATTGCCTGCAAGATCCCCGAGTTGGAGCCGGGCATGGGCGGGTTGTCATCGCGCGCCGCCTCAGGTCATCACGCGGCCCACGCGTTCCTGTTGCACCTTAACCCGCTGGGCGGGGCGATCTTTGACGACCAGTGGAACCCGGTCGTGAACAACGAGGCGGGCGTCAAAGCGGCCGAGGCGTTGAAGACCATTGTCGACTGCGGACCCGAAGGCGCGACCAATTTCGGCTTCGGCGAGGCGCTGGGTTCATTCCTGAACGGGGACACGGCGATGTTCCTGGATACCACGGTCGTTGCCGGTCAGATCGACGATCCGGCCAAAAGCCAGGTCGTCGGCAAGGTCGGTTGGGCGCTGCATCCCATGGGCGTTGAACGGGCCAGCCAGACCGGCGGCTTCGGTATCGGCATTCCGTCCAACGCTGAAAACAAAGAGGCCGCTTTTCTGTTGATGCAATGGCTGACATCGAAAGAGGGCGACAAGCTGGTTGCCATGGCGGGCGGCAATCCATCCCGGTTCTCGACCCATGCCGATGCGGACGTGAACGCCAAATATCCGCATATGGCGACCTTTGGCGAGGCGCTGAAGCATGCGGATCCCGACTGGCGTCCGATCATTCCGGTTTGGGGCAAGATCAACGCTGATCTGGGCACGACACTGTCCAAAGTTCTGACCGAAGATCTGGATATCCAGGAAGCGCTGGACGGCGTGGCCGAGCGCACGAAGGATGTGATGACTGAGGCAGGGTACTACACCTGGAACTAACCTAACTGACCCAAGAAGGTCAGAACCCGGGGCGTCCGCGCCCCGGTTCGACAGAGAGAATTCCGAAGGAAACCCGCCAATGCAACGTGCCATGGCCAATCGTTTGACGCCGTATATGTTCATGGCCCCGGCTGTTGTGATCATGGTGATCGCACTGCTCTATCCGTTGGGTTATATGGTCTGGGGCAGTTTCCGGGACTGGGATCCCAGCCAGACGATCGGCGAGGCCGAGTTTGTCGGCCTCAAGAACTACATCACCCTCTGGCACGACCCCAATTTCCGCGAAAGCCTGGGCGTCACGCTCAGTTTTGCGTTTTTTGTGGTCACGTTCGAGATGATCATAGGCGTCGGACTGGCGCTGCTGCTGGACCGCAACATTCGCGGTATGTCGGTGCTGCGCACCTTGTTCATACTGCCGATGATGATCGCCCCGGTCGTGGTTGGTCTGATGTGGCGGTACATGTACCACCCCACTGTGGGAACCTTTAACCGGTTCTTTGAGAGCATCGGTTTGCCATCGGTGGACTGGCTGGGCGCGAATGCGTTGATGTCGGTCATTATCGCCGACATCTGGCAATGGACGCCCTTCATCTTCATTTTGTCGCTTGCCGCGCTGCAATCGCTGCCGCGGTCTGCGCTGGAAGCGGCGCGCATTGATGGTGCAACCGGGTGGCAACAAATCATCCACATCAAACTGCCGCTGATGATGCCGGTTCTGATTGTCACGGGCCTTCTGCGCCTGATTGATGCTTTCAAGGTACTTGAGGTCATTTTGGTAATGACCGAGGGCGGCCCTGGTCTGAGCACAGAGATTTTGGCCCTGCGTATCTCGCGCACAGCAACCGAATTCCGTGAATTGGGCGTGGCAGCCGCCATGTCGAACTATCTGCTGATCCTGCTGCTGTTCATCACGCTGATGATGTTCGCCTTCACGCGCTGGCAGGAAATGCGGACCAACCGCCTGCGTGCCGCGGCGGAGGAGGATGAATAATGTCCACCACGTATGACAGACAGCAGCCCGCGTTCTACGCGCTGATCGCCGCCCTGGTTGTGATGTCGGTTGGGCCGGTTCTGCTGATGTTCGTCAACTCTTTCAAACTGGACGTAGACATCATATCAGGCACCTCGGGCATGATCTTCCTGCCGACGATCCAGAATTACGAAACCGCACTGTGCGACGTACTGTGGTACAAGCCCGATCATGTGGATCATTGTTCGCTGAAATTTGGCAACGCGTTCATCAACTCGTTGATCATCGCACTGGTCTCAACGATTCTGACATTGGTGATTGGGTGCATGGCGGCCTACGCGCTGGTGCGATTTCGTTTCATGGGACGGGATTCAGTGTCGCTGACGACGCTGATGGTGCGCATGGTGCCGCCCGCCGTGCTGCTGGTTCCGGTCTTCGGGCTCTGGAACAACGAGTTCTGCATCGACAAGACAAGCTATGTCGGCAGCGCGATCCGGGACACATTCGGTGGCCGGGGCGACGTTTGCCTGGCAGGCACGCATTCGGGCATCATTCTGGTCTATATCGCAATGAATCTGCCCTTCGTCATCTGGATTTTGCAAAGCTTCATCGTGCAGGTGCCGCGCTCATTGGAAGAGGCCGCGCGTGTCGATGGCGCAGGTCCATTTCAGGTGTTTTTCAAAGTGGTTCTGCCGCTGATAAAGCCGGGGCTGGCGGCGGCCGCAATCTTTACCTTCCGCATCGCGTGGAACGAATACTTGCTGGCCTCGGCGCTGTCGGACCGGAATACCAAAACCGTTCCGATCCTGATCGTGAACAACATGTCAGAGTTCAACGTCGAATGGGGTGTCATCATGGCCACCGGTATGCTGCTGGCCATTCCGCCGATCATTTTCACGCTGTTCGCGTCGCGGCAGATCATTACCGGTATGACAGCGGGTGCGGTGAAGGGCTGATGTGGGACTGGCTGCTTTCCCCGATTGACCCTGGCCGCGTACATGAGGTGGGATTCGCCGTTTCGTGGCATGCCCGCAGCATGGTTCTGAGCTGGGGCGTACTGGCGCCACTTGCAGTCATCGCAGCGCGGTTTTTCAAGATCATGCCGGGGCAGGACTGGCCCAGAGAACTGGATAACCAAAGCTGGTGGCGCAGTCATTGGATGGGGCAGGCCTTGGTGGTTGGACTTTCCATTTTTGGGCTCGCGTTGGTCCTGCCAAGCCGCCTGACCGAAATGAGCCTGCACAACTGGCTTGGCTATGCGGTCCTGCTTGGTTTGATCCTGCAGGTATTGCTGGGCCAGTTTCGGGGCAGCAAGGGCGGTCCGACCGCGCCGGCCGCGGATGGCAGTTTGCGCGGAGACCACTATGATATGACCCCTTGGCGCCGCGCCTTTGAACATCTGCACAAAACCCTGGGCTATACCCTGCTGTTACTTGCTTCGGTCACAATCGTTCTGGGCCTTTGGAAGGCGAACGCGCTTGTTTGGATGTGGCTGGTCCTTTCCATCTGGTGGGTTCTTTTGATTGCCGCTTTCGTGCATATGCAAAGGCGCGGCATGGCTGTTGACACCTATCAGGCAATCTGGGGGGATGATCCGATCCACCCCGGGAACCAGCGGCCCGCGCCTGGCTGGGGTATGCGCCAACCGGGTAAGGACATTGAAAAAGGAGACGAGGATGTTCGGAGTGATCGACGGGACCGGGTTCGAGGTCATTGATCCGGCCTTCGAGGCTTGTCTCATAGGCCACGCACGGGTCGAGCGCCTTTGGACCGGCGCGCGATGGGTCGAAGGCCCGGTCTGGTTTGCAGCCGGGCGCTATTTGTTGTTCTCTGACATTCCGAACAATCGGATCATGCGGTTTGACGAAACCGACGGATCGGTCTCTGTTTTTCGCGAACCCAGCAACAACGCGAACGGCCACACGGTCGACCGGCAGGGACGGCTAGTCAGCTGCGAACATCTTACGCGTCGCGTTACCCGGACGGAGTTTGACGGATCAATCACTGTGATTGCAGACCGGTTCGAGGGTAAACGCCTGAACTCACCCAATGACGTTATCGTCAAATCCGACGGCACCATCTGGTTCACTGATCCCAGCTATGGCATTTTGATGGACTACGAAGGCGAGCGCGCCGAAAGCGAAATCGGAGCCTGCCATGTCTACCGAGTCGAACCCGAAACCGGTCACATAACGATTGTGGCCGATGACTATGTAAAACCCAACGGACTGGCGTTTTCGCCGGATGAAAGCGTTTTGTATATCGCCGATACCGGCATCACCCACACGCCCGGAGGACCCGCACATATCCGAGGGCATCACGTCGCGGCGGACGGAAGCCTGTCTGGCGGGCAGGTGGTCGCCGACTGCTCCAACGGTGTTTTTGACGGCTTCCGGACGGACCGGGCTGGGCGCATCTGGAGTTCCGCCGCTGACGGTGTTCATTGCCTTGCGCCCGACGGGACCCTGATTGGCAAAATCCTGATCCCCGAGATGGTGTCGAATGTCTGTTTCGGCGGGCCAAAGCTGAACCGGTTGTTCATCACCGGTACAACCTCGCTCTATTCCGTTTATCTGAACGTAAACGGCGTCTCACCCGTCTAGATGCTGGTCAAGCCAGGGACCATGATGTCCGTCTCCGGCTTGGTCAACGCGCTCAAAGCCGTGTGCGCCGAAAAAGTCGCGCTGCGCTTGCAACATGTTCGCCGTTGTTCGGGCCGTGGTGAGCGTATCGAAATAGGCCAGTGCCGAGGATAGGGCCGGCACCGGCAAACCCGCGGTTTGCGCTGTGATGGCAGTTTTCCGCAGCCCGCCAATATTGGCGGTGATCAGCTTTCTGAAATAGGGTGCAAGGATCAGGTTGCGCCCGGCATCCTCGGCCAACGCCACGGCCATATCGTTCAACATGGCCGAGCGGATGATGCAACCTTCGCGCCAGGTTTCCGCGATTTGTGGCATCGGCAACGCCCAACCGTATTCAGCCCCGGCTTTGCCAAGCAAGTCGAAGCCCTGCGCGTAGCACAGAATTTTGCCAGCAATCAGCGCCTGTTCGAGATCAGCGATACTGATGGCGTCCGAAGCCAGCGATCTGTCTGACCCGCCGTAGGCAGACACGCCGGCAAGGCGCAGGTCGCGCATCGCCGAAAGGTTCCGCGCGGTGACCGCAGCCTCGACGACCGGAACCGGTGCGCCCAGCATCTGGCTTTCGATAACAGTCCAGCGTCCGGTTCCTTTCTGACCCGCCCGATCCAGGATAACATCCAGCATCGGCGTGTTGGTTGCAGGGTCAGTGGCGCCAGAAACTTTGCCGGAAATTTCGATCAGGTAGCTTTGGAGCGTACCTTCGTTCCAGCGATCAAACACAGCGCCACAGTCCTTCGCAGCCATGCCCAACCCATCCCGCATCACGCCATAGACTTCCGCGATCAATTGCATGTCGGCATACTCGATGCCGTTGTGGACCGTTTTCACGAAATGGCCGGCGCCACCTTCACCCATCCAGGTTGCGCATGGCGTCCCTTGATACTTTGCGGAAATTGCCGACAGAATGTGTGCGATGCGATCCCAGCTGCTTTTTTCTCCGCCGCCCATGATCGAAGGGCCAAACCGAGCGCCTTCGGCCCCACCGGATACGCCAATTCCAAGGAAGGGGCGGCCCGCCGCATTTGCCGCCTGTGCACGTCGCTGCGTATCATGGAAATTTGCGTTTCCCGCGTCGATGATCATGTCCTTTGCGTCCAGCAATGGCAGCAGTTTTGCGATCTGTTGATCGACGGCTTCTCCTGCCGGAACCATCAGGATGATGTTGCGTGGTTTCGCAAGGCTGGCCACCAGCTCCTGCAGGTCTTCGCATGGCGTGAGTTTGGCGGTCAGAGCGCCGGCCTGATCCATGAACGCCTTTGTGCGTTCAGTGGTACGGTTATACACCGAGACCGAAAATCCGTGGTCTGCAATGTTCAGCGCCAGCATCGCGCCCATTGTACCAAGTCCAATCAGCCCGATATCCGAATGCGGCATGCTCTTTCCCCCGATCAGTTGCTCTGTTATGTTACCGATAACAATTCAGCGTCACGGGGGAAAGGCGAAAGTCATGTACGTGGAACAAACTCTGAGGCTGACCGATGCGGCCATTCTGAAGATGCTCACCGCTGCAGTCGCCAAGGCGACCGAGATTGGGCAGCCGCAATGCATCGTCATCGTTGACGCCAGCGGCGTAACTCTGGGCCAAATCCGCATGACAGGTGCCAAGTATCTGAGCCTCAAAAGCGCATGTGCAAAAGCCCGAACGTCAGCCTCGATCGGTGCCGAGACAACGACCATCCCCGAACATGTCGGCTTGCCCATTGCAGCGGCAACTTCAGGCGACGTCACACGGCTTGGCGGTGGGCTGCCCATCGTGATTGATGGACAGGTTGTTGGCGGGATCGGCGTGGGTTCAGGAACGCCCGAACAGGACCTTGCCGTAGCGCGCGCCGCGCAGGACGCAATTGAGGCGAACTGAACTGAGGCTTGACCAATACAGGGTCTGAAGTGCCTTAGATTCCGTATTCTCAGGGCTAATCCGGCATTCGACCCAATTGGACGCGATGCCGATACAGGTGGTCATAATGTGGTTTCATCCGGCGGTGTACCTGCCGGACACGTTCCGGCGCGTTTTCCAGATCAATGTATTTGCGTTTCTGTGGGGTCAGCCCTGTCGACTTCGCCAGATTGGAATGGAAAGACCCGCCGTCCCACCAACTGTGGGCGGATGGGTCGCCGCCTGCTTCCCAACTCAGCGCGGCTTCGATGAATGGCAAGTCGACCGCGGAGCAGAACGCCCGTGTCATGTCAGCGGGCGCTTCAAGCAGATCGTCACTATCAATCACAGGCGGCGTTGTTCCGTTCAAAGCCGTCAGCAGATCAAAAAGAGCGCGCTGTTCGGGAAACCCGACCTCCAATTCGTCGAAGTCGGGCCACTTGTGGTGCATTGACGTGATCGTTTTGGCAGGATCGCGGATCAGGAAAGCGTGCGTGAAATGCGACAGGAACTCGGGGTTCCACAGATGGTTGATGTAGTGCGGAAAGTCTTTGATGAAGACCGGCCCGATGTTCGCGCGGCGTTGTATGTCCTCCCAAACGCTTTCCAGTGTCAGTCCGGGCGTGGTCTTGTCGCCCTCCTTGAACCGCGGCCAGAGTGGGTTTTCCCCCTGATACCAGGCTTCACCGAACGGTTCGTGCAAACAGTCAAGATCTCCGCGTTGCCGCATCATCCATTCGAAAGCGGTGGAGGTGGAGCGTGGTATGGCCCAAAGGGCAACGATCTTGTGCATGGCTAGTCTTTCAATGATGATAGCAAGCTGCCGTGTTCGGTTTCCGGTGCAACGCCAAGCGTTTTGAAGATCCGCCAGTAAAGCGCGATGTCGTGACCGATGACCGGTTTTCCAAGACGCTCTTCCAACGCAGCGGCATAATGCACCGGGCGCTGCGCTATCCCATCGGATGGACGCCGATAATTGCTCATTCCATTGATCAGATAGGCATCAACTCTCGGCGCTTTTTCGGCGGTGTAGTCAAATGACTTCCAGATCAGTTCCTCATCGAAACACCAAATGCAATCATCGACGTCCTGTTGCGAGGCAAACCAACCCTGGTCGTAGAAATTTCCGGCCCACACCACGTCAAATCCGGCCTCTTTCAGGAAACCTTCCGTGCCTCTGTACCAGCTTTCAGGGTGATAACATGCGTTCAGTGCCACCTTCTCAACATTGCTCGCGCGCAAGGCTTCCACCATGGCGTAGCCCGCCATGTGAAATGGCGTCTCGTACTTTTCACTCAGCATTTCGCAATGTTGGCGAATTCCTTCGACCCCAAGGCCCGATGCATGCACCCAGTTCGAGCCGACCTGGCCGCAAACATCGGCGCCATTGTTGGCCATGCATTCCAGAAAATCCTCGAGCATGCCAAAGTTCTGTTTCCTTTGGTCCAGTCGGTGCGCGTAGTCGGGTACGTGCAGCATCCACCCATGAACGCCAACGCTCCTCGGCGCCATGCGGAGAAAGTCCGTTGGGGCCGCATCGAAGTCATGAGGTGGACACGTAAAGCCGACCTGATGCGGGAAGAGCTTGACTAGTGGATCGGCCCATTTGTGGGGCTTTGAGTAGCCGCTCAATTCACAAGCCCCTAGTTACAGTGAGTTGTGAGGTGTTTGGCAGCTTGGCAGAGGACGCTACGCTTTTGTCAGGCGATCCGCAATTCGGTCGGGCCCGCAGCCCGCTCATTGCAATGGACAAATCCGCAACCGAAAGGATGCCGGATTCCAATTCCTGATCAGCGGTTCCGTCTTGCGCCAAGCAGGTTTTGGCGATGGTTAAATGAACACAAGAAGCCAATATTCGGGCCATGGACAAATCCTCAGTTGTTTCAGCCTACCGAGAGAGACGGCCGGATCAATCTTAAAAAGTTTGATCCAGGAGACTTTGCCCACCGGCAAGTGGTCGATGAAATCCAGCGGCTGAATGTATTGGGTCGAACTCATCATACTTGCACTGCTTTGGCTTGCTGGCCTCGGTGCCCTGTCGATTGGAACGCCGGGCCGAGCACAATCCGCGCGGTCATCGACGGGCTGTCTCTGGCGTCGGTGGTCCTGTTGACGATCGGTCTCAAATCGGATCAGACACCGAGCTACCTTGCCGTTGCGACCCTGATGGGTGTCGTCGAATTTGGGCGTACGTCGGTATTTTCATCGACAGGTTCGAAAACCCGGTTTTGCCACCGCTCCAGATGAAGACCTGAAGTCTTCAGCGTTTAATCCGGGCAGAACTATCCATGAACAAAGTGCAAATCCGAAAAGTCGCGCCGCCAGGCGGCCACTTCAGCGGCGACATCGTCACCCTTCAATCCCCGCGCAATCAGAGATGCGAGTCTGTCTGCGTGGTCGGACGTCATGCCCCATCTTACCAACTCTGGTGTGCCGATGCGCAGGCCATTCATATCACCGTCGACTTCGGGAACGGGCAGACCGATACCGCAAGCCAAGAACCCTGCTTCGCGCAGTGTTTTGGATGCAGACTGTCCTCCGCCAAACTGTTCCGCCAGCACGGCAAACTGGTGAGAGTTTGTAAAGCCCTCGCGCCCGGCAAATACTGGGACGCCGTAATCATCGAGGCTCCGCGCCAATGCTTGGGACATTGCGATCATCTCTGCCGCATAGTCGCGTCCGTACTCACGCCAATCCAGCATCGTCACCGCCAGAGCAGCCGATTTCGCAGCATCGAAGTTTGCCGTCATGCCGGGAAATGCAATGGCATCCAAAGCCTTCGCAATCTCTGCGTCGTTAGTGACAATCAGCCCTCCGGCCGGTCCTCCAAGGCTTTTGTACGTGCTCATGGTCATGAAATGCGCGCCTTCGGCCAGAGGGTTGCGCCACGCCATTCCTGCGATGATCCCGCACTGATGAGCCGCGTCAAACATGACTTTGGCACCGATTTCATCAGCAATCGCACGGACATCACTGACCGGGTGCTCAAAAAGATTGAGGCTGCCACCAATGGTTATCAACTTGGGGCGCTCTTTTCGCGCAAGTGCGCGCAGCTCTTCAAGATCAACAGTGTAGCCGTCAGTATCGGTGGGTGCCTCTAGGGTGCGCAATCCAAACAACCCGGCGCACCCGGCGATGTGGTGCGTGACGTGCCCTCCGATCGATGCCGGTGGGGCAATAATCGTTTCACCAGCCTTGCAGGTGGCCATGAAGCCATAAAGGTTTGCAATCGCACCGGATGGAACGCGGATCTCTGCAAACTTCGCGTCGAAAACTTCCGCGCATAGTTCGGCAGAGATGACCTCGATCTCTTCTATGGCTTCAAGGCCCATCTCATATTTTTCGCCCGGATATCCCAGCGACGGGCGAGACCCAATGCCGGAAGACAGCAGCGCCTCGGCCCGTGGGTTCATCACATTTGTTGCGGGGTTGAGGTTGAAGCACTCTTTCTCGTGGATTTCCCGATTGCGGGCCGCAAGATCCTCAATTCTATCAAGCAGGACGTTGGATGATGCGTGTGATGTGTCGGCTGCAATCTTCTGGACCATTGCCTCGCTTACGGCTGGCACCCAGTTTCTCGTTTGTAGCGTCATCGCCTGAACCTCCTTGGTTGCGAATAGATTGGACAGATTGCATGACAACGCAAACCAGTTTTGCTATTTCTTGGCATAGAAAAACTAAGTCTGAGATCTATGGCTGTCGTACCGCGTCGCCCAAAGGGACCGCCGCTAAACGCTTTGCGCGCTTTCGAGGCCGCGGCAAGGTTGGAAAGCTTCGTCTTGGCTGCCGAGGAGTTGGGCGTTACCGCTGGCGCAATATCGCAGCATATAAAGGCTCTGGAAACTTGGGCGGGAACGTCTCTGTTTGAAAGACGGGCACAAGGAGTCTCTCTGTCCGCTTCTGGTCGCAAGCTGAGAGAAGAGTTCACACAGGCTTTCGATCTACTTTCGGCTGCGACGCAGAGTCTGCGAAATCTGGCACCCAACCCGGAGATCCACATTGCCGCCTTGCCCGCAATTGCACAACTTTGGTTGCCGGAACGATTGGGCAAGCTGCGCGAAAAATACCCCGACCTGAATGTCTCCGTGACCGCAATGGAGTCTCCTCCCAGCCTGGCGAGGGAGCTTTTTGATCTTTCGGTGTTCTTTTCTGTCCCGCCTGAAGCAAAGAACCCGATCGTGCTTGCGCAAGATACAATATTGCCCGTTTGCGCACCGGCGTTAGTGGATGGTCTCGATCTGGAGAGTGTCCAACTGCTGCACGATCAGACGTGGCAGGACGACTGGCTCATGTGGTCAGAGGCGACGGGTGTCGCGGTCGGTGATCCGGCCAGGGGGCCGCGGTACTCACTCTATGCCCTTGCCTTGGAAGAAGCGAAATCCGGCGCGGGTGTACTGATGGGCCACGTTTGCCTGATCGAGAAGGCGCTTCAATCTGGCGCGCTCAAGCGTGTTTCATCCCAAGGCATCAGAACAGGTAAAGTTTTGTCTCTTGAGCTTCCACACAAATCGCGGCGGCATCCCAGGATCGACGAAGTCGTTCGCTTGCTTCGAGAGGAGGAATAGCCGGGACTTTTGGGGGCGCAGGTGTGTCCGTATTCCGTACAAGCCGGGCATTGGGGGTTTTTATGGTATTGAAAATAAGGGAGTAAAACCGACGGTGACCGTCTCAGATTGAAATTGGTGTTTTTTTCCTCGTCCACTGCGAGGAAGACTGATTTGAATCCGATTCTGCGGCGAGAAAAATGAAATTCACAAAAAACAACGCGCCAAAACCGTTGTCGTCACATTCATAATTTTCGTTTGCGTTGTGCCATTGAATAACGTGCCGTTGCCCGTCTTTCGGAAGTTTGCATTTTAAGTGGTGTCTTTTCCGGCTCGCTATTCCTGCTTGTCGCTTCTGGGGATTGGATCGCTTTATTTCGACATCAAGTCCAAAATGAACGAATAAGCACACCCTGCGGTGATGAATTTCCACGGTGCTCGATAGGTCTCTAAGCCCGTATTCATAGCGTTCGTCACAAACCTCTTGGAAGTCTTGCATGAGCCAGTGCGGATTTCGGTGTTGCCTGATGGTATTGAGGGCGAGATACTGAGTAATACCTCTGCCAATCCGAATTCCAACAAAATGTCCCGAAACACCCAATGGTGGAAACTAATGACTATGGACACAGAGCTCACCTTTGCGACGGCTGCCGCCAGCCACAGCAAAGAACAGCGATTTCAACCGAATGAACATGCGCACGAGTATTATCAGGCGTCGCTGCTGAGCGCTGTGATGCAGGGTGTTTACGACGGCACGGTCACTATTGGTGAGTTGCTGACACACGGAAACTTTGGTCTCGGCACGTTCAATGCGCTTGATGGCGAGATGATTGTGGCGGACGGCGTGGCGTACCGGCTGGATGGTGAAGGAAAGGCAACAGTAGCGCGTAACACTGCGCTTACACCTTATGCCGCCGTCATCAATTTTGAACCGACTGTGTCGATGTCGCTGGATAAGACAACCGACAAACACTCGTTTGAAAGTCAATTGGATGGATTGGCAGAAGCGAAGAACCTGTTTTACGCCGTTCGATTTGTTGGTCGTATCAAGCACATAAAGTACAGGAATGTTTTGCGGCAGGACAAACCCTATAAACCTCTGTTGGAGGTCGTGAAGACCCAGGCAGAATTTGAGCTGAATGATGTGGATGGCACTATTTTAGGTTTTCGTTGCCCGGACTATGCGGTCGGTATCGGTGTGCCGGGCTACCACCTACATTTCATTTCCAGCGACTTGAAAAAAGGTGGGCACGTATTGGATTACACCCTGTCCAACGGCCGACTGGATATTGACCATACGTCTTCTCTGCACCTCGAACTGCCGGAAACCAAGTCTTTTTCTGATGCCGATCTGACCGCAGGCGCTTCGGCCGACGGAATTTTGAAGGCGGAAAGCAACGATAAATAGGCACACGTCTAGGCGTCCGCCGACCATTTTGTGGATGGTCGACCGCTCACTTTTTGGTCTGCAAATCGGGTCGAGAGATGCTTCAACAAATGGAAGAACTCTCGGCGCGTGACGACCCGATACGACAAGACAACCGAAAGTTATCTCAGCTTTGTAGACATCAATTCGAATCGCCTCCGGGTCCGCCTTTTGTCAGCATGAACTAGGTTGCCGAGCACTCAACAAGGTCATCAGATGTGAATATTCGGGATTTCAGGACAGACGATGCAGCCTTTCTTGCCTCAATCTATCATGAGGCGGTGCAAAAGGTGGGGCGAGACTATTATGCTCCGGACCAGGTTCAGGTTTGGAGCCCACAGCCCGTTTCGACCGAAACGTTTATTGCGCGGGTGTCAGATGGCCGATCGGTTTTTGTCGCGGTTGATGACGAAGACAAGCCGATTGCGTTCATTGAGCTGGAATTCGACGGCCACATTGACTGCTTTTATTGCCATCACGACTTTGTTGGAACCGGGGTGGGGGCCGCGCTGTATGACCGGCTCGAACGCGCCGCGCGTTCGGCAGGCATAGCGCGTCTGTTCGTCGAAGCCAGCGAAGCTGCGCGGCTTCTTCCTGCGAAAGGGCTTCCGCCTCATCGAGCGCCGGGAATTTGAGCGAAGCAATGTGTTGATTCATAACTATTCAATGGAAAAAGCGTTGATCTGAAAACCTGTGCCCTTTCAAGCCATCTGGTAATGGAAATTGCCTGCCGCATGGTGCAATTTTCACTGCACAGAATATCGCGGAGTTCACAAAAAGTTGTCCATAGGTCGCGCTTGGGTGGGGTTTTCCCGACTTTTGTCTGACACTATTCGCTCGCATATTCTGCCAAATTTCTTCTGGTGAATTTAATGCAACTGTTGATCGATGATTGGCGTGTGGACGTAGCCGCAAGAACGGCGACACGCGGGGGCGAGAAAAGACAGCTTTCGCCTCGGGCAATCAAGCTACTGCAAATCTTGGCACAGGCGGAAGGCGCGGTGGTATCGCGCGACCAGCTTCTGGAACAGATTTGGCCAAACGTGTTTGTAAGCGACGAAAGCCTGACTCAGGTCGTTTCCGAGCTTCGCCGCGTCCTGAAGGACCGTGGCATCGTCGCGACCGTGCCGCGCGGCGGTTACCGGTTGACGCGGCCGGTACGCGAACGGGCACGTGATGGTTTCGAGTTAACGGATCTGGATACCTCGGGGCTGGAGGCCAGAGCACTTTGTCTGGAGGCCAGGGATGAGCTCGTGCGTTGCGGACCCGGTGCCATTCAGCATGCTGAGACCCTGACGGCCGAGGCTATAGACCTCTGCCCAGACTCATCCGAAATCCGCACGGAGCGCGCTGTCGCCCTCATCCGGTCGCACCTGTACTGGTCCGAGGGACGCAACACGCTGCCCCAAGCGCTATGCGACGCCCAGTTTGCCGTTAGGGTTGCTCCAACCTCTGCGCCCGCCCATTCCGCATTAGGGTATGCCCACAGTTCGGCGGGCCATTGGGACGCGGCTGAGGCCGCCCATCAGCGGGCTTTAGCCTCTGACCCACATTGCGCTTCGGCCTACCACTTTGCGGCCTGGTTCCTGATGTCGCGCCGACGCCTTCGCCCTGCCATCAGATTCTTTGAACAGGTTGGCAATCTGGAACCGGCGAACATCAAGGGCTATCTCCATGCAGCCCAGTTGTCTTCTGTGCGCGAGCCTGAGCGCTGTCGGCGCAATGCGGAACGCGTTCTGGTGCGCGCCAGGCACCGGTTTGAGGCCGACCCATCGGACACACGGGCCCTTGTGGCGATCGCATGTGCGATGGCGTTGCTTGGCGAGAACGCATCCGCGTTTGCCACAATTGAATCGATTGACACGACTGGCAGCGCGCAAGCCGTTTATCTGGCGTCCGCGCTGTCGACGATAGGGGAAAGAGATCGGGCAATCTTGACGCTCGAGGAACTGTTCGACCACGGTTGGCGGGATCTGGATTGGCTCTTTGTCGATCCAGCATTCGTGTCTTTGTCATCGGATCGCCGTTTCACACGGATGCGCGACAGCCTCAAAGCGGCTTGAGACACGTTTCAGAACTCCTTCAGATTTCTTTCAGGTATCGATGCGCCGCCACGTTTAGGTGACCGGAACCGGCCCGTTTCGTCGGGCAAATTCTGACAAGAGATTAAGGAAGGAAGAAAGATGCCTCTGGCAATCAACAGCGAAGCGCCGAATTTTCTGGCCAATTCAACCGAAGGCATGATCCATTTCCACAATTGGATCGGAGACAGCTGGTGTGTTCTGTTCTCGCACCCAAAGGACTTTACTCCGGTTTGCACGACCGAACTGGGCGTCGTGGCGCGCATGAAGGCCGATTTCGAACGCCGCGGGGTCAAGATTATCGGCCTGTCGATAGACCCGGTCGAAGAACACGAACGCTGGGCCGAGGACATCTGTTCGGCAACGGGACAAGCGCCGAACTACCCTTTGGTTGGCGACAGCGATCTGAAGATTGCCAAGCTGTACGGCATGTTGCCTGCGGACACGGACGGGTCAGCCGGGGCCAGAACTGCGATGGACAACGCAACGGCACGTACGTTGTTCATCATTGGTCCCGACAAGAAGATCAAACTGACGATCTCTTACCCGATGACCACCGGGCGCGATTTCAACGAAGTGCTGCGTGTCATCGACAGCCTGCAACTGACCGCACGTCAGCAGCTGGCGACACCCGCAAACTGGAAGCAGGGCGAAGATGTCGTGATCGTCCCATCCGTTTCGGATGAGGAAGCACGCAAGCGATACCCAGATGGCTGGAAGGCACCTGTGCCGTACCTCCGTCTTGTGGAAATGCCCTACTAACGAAAGACTTTGGAGAAGATTTATGGAACCGAAACTGAGCCGCAGAGCCTTCGGTGCTCTTGCTCTGAGCACGACAGTCCTGGCCATCCCAAAACTCGGCCGTGCAACGACGCAAGTGTATGCAAACCCGAGCCTTTTGGTTGAACCGGAAGACCTGGCCAAAACCCTGTCATCCATGCCAGATGTGGACTTTGTGTTGGTCGACGTGCGCCCCCGCGAAGAATACGACGCGGGCCACGTTCCAGGTGCGCGGCATCTTGACCCAAACGCCGTGGTGGCAAAACAAAGCCCCGTTCCCGGAGCATTGCAGAGTTTTGCCGATATCGAAGAACTGCTGGGCAATATTGGCATATCTGCCGACCGCAGGGTTGTCTTTTACGACGATCGGGGCGGCTTCCACGCCGCACGCATGCTGTGGTTGATGGAGTATATGGGTCATCGCGACGTCGCCGTGCTGAACGGTGGTTGGTCGTCGTGGCTGGAGGTCGGCGGAACGGTATCCACCGATCCTGAGCCATATGACACCGCAGTTTATCAGGCGGCGCTTAGCCCGCGGCGCCATGCATCGGCTGCGGATGTTCTGAACCACCGCAATGCCTCAGACGCGGTGTTGATCGACGTTCGTCCCACCAAGATGTTTGACGAAGGCCATGTGCCTTGGGCGGTCAACATCCCATGGGCCAAAAACCTTGGGGAAAACGGGCGTTTTCGCTCAACGGACGAGCTGTTGGCGCATTTTGAAGCCAATGGTGTGACGCCAGAGAATGACGTCATCATGCATTGCCAAAACGGTCTGGCATCGGCGCACAGCTATGTCGCGCTGCGCCTTTTGGGCTTCCCGCGCGTTCGGGTGTATCACCGCTCATGGGCAGAATGGGGCAGTGATCCTGCGTTGCCCAAAGCCACGTCCTGACCGCACGGTGCGCGCATGAAAATGCGCGCACTTTCCGGCATATAGGGGTCGATTCCGCCCGAGACAGAATCTGAGCCTAAGATAATCCGACTACGGGGTATTATTTGAACCCACCGGTGTCTCCTTATCGTAACCCTTTGATTTCGCTGGTGCGGACATCGTCGCAGTGAGATACTTGTTCAAGTGGAAATTCAAATTCCGACTGGCGAACGAAGTTGTCCTTCGTGGCGAACTCGACTATCCCGGTTCCCTGCGCTCAAGGTAGCAGGGGCATGGATTGCGATTTTCGTGCCATTTTTCCCCGGTTCGGAGTTCAACATGGCGCGACGTAAAGAATTGCAGGGCATATGCAATGATTTGCTCGATAGCTTTATAAGCAGATACAATGATCTGGATGGATATTGGGCTCTGGGAAAGTTCCAAACCTACCTTCAGTCCAGCGCCGGGCAGAAGCTGACGTTTTCGCTTGCTGGAACAGCAACAGAAAAAAGCCCGTTTACTCAGACACAACTGTACTATCGGCAAGCACTTTGTAGGCACCTGGCAATCAGAAAAATGCAATCTTCTTGGGTCGGAAAAGCAAATTTATGCGTGCGAAAGCATTCGCGGACGAAATTAAAATGCACGCTCAGGGCGACGACTGGTCTTGGCCGAGAGTTCACTGCGACCGCATGTGTTTTTGCACGACCTCATGATCCGCAAATGGAATTGCGCTCAGGCGTAAAACACGGGCCCAGTCGTCAGAAGGGACTGTGAAGAAGTGTCGATTTCGCCAGTTATGAAACGAGTGGGGTGAGCTCAAGGCGGACATTTTCCGCATCCCTGAGTGTCCAAGGCTTGTGATACGATCCTGACCACGATCAGAACCGAACCCATTTGGGTGACGCACGAGCAGTCCACAGCGCTTGTTTTCGGTCTACGGTTTCGAGCATTTGAAAACATGCCCCGCATTTGTGAATGACCCCAACCTGTTCCGACGGAGTATTCGTCGACCAATGCGCGCGAAAGCGTCGGTATTATGCGTAATCGTGGTCTGGGCGAACGCAAATCGCGGGAATGCTTGAAACATCCCCGCGACGTCCAACCAATGGTTCGGACAGGCTGTGACTAAAGTATCAGATCTTCCACCAGAACGGTCTGGTCCATAAAGACCAGAATGTCGATGTCCTGCAGGCGGTCAAAGCCTTCGTCCACGCCATCAGCGCCACCGCCAGCTGAGTCCGTGATCCGCAACTCTTGTACAAATTCGTCGCGTGCGCCGTTGTAGACTTCAACGAATTCAAAGGTGTAGTCGCTCATATTGCCTGCATAAACAGCCGTGTCGCCAAAGTCATCACCTGCCGCACTTCGGCCGAAGCCAAAGATAAAGTCATCGCCTTCGCCACCAAAGAGCGTGTCAGCTCCGCCGCCGCCCATGATGTCATCGCTGCCTGCGTTGCCCTTGACGATGTCATTGCCCAGATCACCGATCACAAGGTCGTTTCCTGTGCCGCCTTCAAGGTAATCCTGGCCATCGCCACCAAGAACGGTGTCGTTTCCGTCGCCGCCAAACACCAGGTCATTCCCGCCGAAACCCTTCAACAGATCATTCCCGCCGTTGCCCAAAATGATGTCGAAGTCGTCGGTCCCTCTCAGGCTGTCATTGGCGTCATCCCCAATCAAGCCCGCGTCTTGTTCGGAACTGCCGGAGACCAGGGACTCGAAGGTAACCGTCCTATCCGCAAAGACCAGATGTTCAACGTCCATCAGAACGTCGGTGCCTTCATCGACGCCATCGTCCGTGTTGTTGTCAGTGATGCGAACCGCCAAGACCTTTTCATCGCGCGCACCATTGTACTTTTCGAACACCTCGATGGTGTAGTCGTTCATGTTGCCTGCATAGATTGCGGCGTCGTCGTCCGGGATCTCATCCCCGACGCTGCGGGCGTGGCCGTAGATCTCGTCGTCGCCTTCGCCGCCAATGATGACGTCAGACCCAGGCCCCGCCATGATCAGATCATCGCCCGCGCCTGCATCAACGAAATCGTCGCCCAAATCCGAAAACAGACGATCATCGCCGCTGCCGCCGAGGAGGAGATCCTCGCCGTCGCCACCGATCACCAGATCATTGCCGTCGCCACCGGAAAGGAAGTCATTTCCCGCAAATCCTTTCAGTTCATCGTCGTCACCTGCGCCAACGAGGAAGTCGTCGAAAATAGTGCCGCGCAAGCGATCAAACACCTCGCTTCCGTTGCGAATAACACCCAAACTGATACTATTGATGCTGTTGAAATCTGACATTCTTCTATCCTTTTCAGAGGGATCGCATGCGCAAAAGGGCGACATGCAAACGAAATCGCAGCTCAGATGCGCCAAGTAGTAGATCAGAACGTTCAAGCGAGGCAGGTCATCCACACATCAGATTGCGCCAAATAGCCCTCAGAAACTGTAGGCTGGCGGTCGGTGTCCGAGCGTGAGGATCGTAACCAGCAAATTCCGGTCGCTGCGAATGTGACCGCTGATGGAAAACCTAGGAACTTCGGTCGTAACGGGTCGCAACCCGCCTTGGCTCCCATTTCGCAAATTGCATCAGGTGGGATTGCAACCTCAATTTTTGGCGATTCTCGAATGCAGGACGATTTCTTAAACAGACCGACATCGGTGCCATCTCAGTATCTTGGGGTGAGTTGGACGACCGTAAGTAAGGTCACAACGCTGGTGCGCTGATGTGTTTGAACTGGTAAATTTGGTTGGAATTTGCGGGCCATTTGGATACTTGTTTCAAACACAAGCAAGGCCGAGCAGGGCCATGTCATGATCATACTCTATCTAGCCCTAAAGAAGGACCAGACTATGGCACATGTCCAAATAGGCGACCGCGAAATAGGCGAAGGCCGTCCGATCTTCATAATGGCCGATCTTGGTTTGACGAACGGAGGCGACTTGGGCCGCGCCAAGGAATTGATCGCCGTTGCGGCGGATATTGGTGTGGATGCCGTCAAATTCCAGATGATCGAAGCTGAGAGGCTCTTGGGAGATCATAGTATTGAATACACGTATCCCACGCTCGCGCACGGGCCGCGCACAGAAAACATGTTGGAAATGTTCAAAGGGCTGGAATTTTCCGATGAGGAATGGGCGGAAATCGTAGCTACCGCGCGCAGCCACGGCATCGATATCATAATAACATCACACTACGAAGGCGCCGTTGCTCGCTGCAATTCATTGGATCTCACTATCAACAAGATTTGCACGTGGAGCCTTAGCCACCGTCGAATGATCGAAATGCTGGCCGAAAACGGTAAGCCGCTGATGTTTGATACCGGCACAATTACCCAGTTCGAACTGCTTAAGCTGGAGGATATCTATCGCAAGGCTGGTGGCGGGCCATTGATTGTTCTGCATGACTTCCACACACCGGAAGAAGAAGACATGAACTTTCGCGCCTTTGAAGTCTATCGCCAGTTGGGCATGGTTGCTGGTTACACGCCGCAGGGTCGCAGCGACTGGCTGGACTACATGAGCGTTGGATTGGGTGCCAAAGTGCTCGAAAAAAGACTGACTCTGGATCGAAATACACCCGCAAACGGTCATTGGAAAGCGCACGAGCCTGAGGAGTTCAAAGACTGGTTGGCCAATGTACGCCGTTGCGAAACGGCCCTGGGAAGGCCGGTCGTCGAGCCTACCAGGATTGATCGGCGCGATACGAAGCTTTACTATAAATCCGCATTTCTATTGCGTGACGTTGAGGCGGGCGCACCCATTCGCCAAGAAGATCTTGAATTCAAGCGGCCTGGCCACGGTGTCAGTTCTCATCAGGTTACCGAGAGGCTTGTGGGTTTTCCCTATCCACGCGCCTTCAAGGCAGGTGAAATGCTGGAATGGGGACAAGACTAGAAAGTGAACAAGCCCGAGCACAAACAAATTGCTGTGCTTCCTGCGCGGGGCGGTTCAAAACGTATTCCACGCAAGAACATTGTTGATATCTGCGGTCGGCCTTTGTTGTCTTACCCCATCGAAACCTGCCACTCGGCCGGTATTTTCTCAGAGATTATTGTTTCAACAGATGACGAAGAGATCGCGGACGTCGCCCGCGAATGGGGCGCGACGGCCGACATGCGGCCGCCCCAACTGGCAGAAGACCGAGTTCCAGCGGCCCAAGTCTGCGCAGAACTGCTTGAGCGCAAATTTGCGCCGGAAGATCGGCCGGAAACGTTTTGCCTTGTCTACCCGATGGCAGCCTTCATGAGTGCCGAAGATTTGATTGAAAGCGCCCGCACTTTAGAAGGGCAAGATGCGGTTCTCGGCGTATCGCACTATCCGTTGCATCCTTACAAGGCACTCGTGGCAAGAAATGGCCACCTTCATCCTCTTTGGCCCGAAGAAAACAAGCGCCAGTCGCAGACTTACCCCGAGGCATTTGCTGCCAACGGGTCGTTTTGTTGGGTGCGGACCGAACCCTTTCTGAAGGCTCTTAGCTTTTACCCGTCTCGATTGGCAGGGCATGTCATGCCACCAGACCGAGCGGTGGATATAGATACGCCTGACGATCTGGCGCGTGCGCGTCAACTCATGCGCTTGCGTCAGCTTGCTGAAGCCGGGGAAGATCACCTTCCATGAGGGTTGCTTTTCGGGTCGACGCGTCGCTGGTGATTGGTACTGGGCATGTCATGCGCTGCCTTACACTGGCGCGAATGCTGGAGGCCCACGGGGCCAGGTGCCATTTCATATGTGCCGATCTGCCCGGGAACCTTGGTCAGTTCCTCTGTCAAAATGGCGTGTCATTGACACTCTTACCTGCGCCACGGGGCGATGCCGCTGCTCCGCTCGACTATTCCAGTTGGTCGGGGCTCACTTGGGCGGATGATGCTGAAGCGACGGCTCGGGAATTGCAAAAACAGCCTGCGGATTGGTTGGTTGTGGATCATTACGGGCTGGATGCGCAGTGGGAGGCCGCAGTGCTGCGCGCCACCGGTGCAAAATGCCTGATTATTGATGATCTCGCCAATCGTCCACATCTCGGCCGTTGGTTGCTGGATCCTGGCCCGCAACGTACATCCGCTGACTACAAACAGTTTGTGCCGTCAGACTGTGATCTTTTGCTTGGGCCCAGATACGCACTATTGCGCCCTGAGTTTTCGGAACTGCGTGATCGTGTTCTGCCGACCCGCAAGAAGCGTTCATTGCGCCATGTTCTTGTGACAATGGGGGGCGTAGATCTTCCCAACGCAAGCAGCGCTATCTTGTCCTGCCTTGATCGTCTCACGCTTCCTGAAGGGTTCCATGTAACGCTCGTGCTGGGAGGCACAGCTCCGCATTTGGAAAATTTGCGCGCAAGAGCTGAAGAACTGTCATTTCCTTGCGACATAAAAGTGGATGTTCGGGACTTACATCATCTTATGGCCAAGGCCGATTTGGCAATTGGCGCGGCCGGCGGAACAGCTTGGGAACGGTGCGTCCTTGGGCTGCCATCATTGATGCTTAGTACGGCCGAGAACCAAATTCCCGCGGCCCGAGCGCTTGAACAGGCAGGCGCGGCGGTGTCTTTGGGTTTTCTCGCAGATGGGGATGGTTGGGTTGATACTTTAGCTGAGTCTCTGCAACGGGTCCGCAACCCAAGGGTTTTGGCCGAACTGGCCCGCAACTCGAGCTCTCTTTGTGATGGGAAAGGTGCGATACGGGTTGAGAAACGGATGCGAGCAGCACTCGAGACGAGCTAACAACGCGTCTGCGCCCTAGTGCTCATAGAGTTGCATGAAAGGTTGATTTCGACCAGAACGGGGCGCAGTCGTTAAAGAGCGGGGAGCGGCAAGACGATGAAAACAGTCAACGACATCAACATCGACGGCAGACCAATAGGGCAGAGCCATCCTCCGTACGTAATTGCCGAGCTGTCCGCAAATCACAACGGTGATCTCTATACTGCACTCTTGCTGATCGACAAGGCGGTGGAAGCAGGCGCTGATGCGATCAAGATTCAGACCTACCGCGCCGACACAATCACACTTCCATCAGAGAAGCCGGAATTTCAGATCAATTCCGGGCTGTGGAAAGGACGCACGTTGCACGAGCTTTATGAGTGGGCGCATACGCCTTGGGACTGGCACCAAGCGCTTTTTGATCACGCTCGGGAACGCGGCATCACAATGTTCAGTTCTCCTTTCGACAAGACGGCCGTTGATTTCCTGGATGAATTGTCTGCGCCTGCCTTTAAGATTGCCTCATTCGAGGCCATCGATCTGCCGCTGATCCGCTATGTGGCCGGGAAGGGAAAGCCCATGATCATATCTACAGGCATGGCTGATCGTGACGAAATCGCCGAAGCGATCACTGCGGCGCGTGACGGTGGTTGCAAAGAGCTGGTTTTGCTTCATTGTGTATCGGGTTATCCTGCTCCGCCTTCGGACTACAACCTGTCAACTATGGCGGATATTGCAGCCAGGTTTGACGTGCTTACAGGCCTTTCGGACCACACGATAGACAACACGACGGCTGTAGCTTCTGTTGCGCTTGGTGGTGTGGTGATCGAAAAGCACTTGACGCTTGACCGCGACGGTGGTGGGCCTGACGATAGTTTCTCCCTAGAGCCAGTGGATCTTGCGGCACTGTGTCGTGATGCGCGAACTGCTTGGGAAGCAATCGGCCACGTCGACTATGGCCGCAAATCCTCCGAACGTGAAAACGTCAAGTTTCGTCGCTCGCTTTACTTCTGCGAGGATATCGAGGCTGGACAAACGATCACCGAAGCCATGGTGCGCAGCGTGCGTCCGGGGTATGGATTGGCGCCGAAGTATTTGAATGAAGTGATAGGCAGCCAAGCAACCGTGGCCATAAAGAAGTATACAGCTGTGGCTTGGGATATGATTTCCGCAGGAACACAACGAACGAAAAACCCGTCTTGAGACTGGAACGTATGAACCGCTTTCAGTCTGTATCGTCGGATGTGGCGCGTCTACATTCGTTCCGATGGCGTAAACTTCTGATCAGGAAACCGTTTACTTGGCCAGAGTCTTCACTGCCCCTATAAAAAAATTACTTTGAATAACTTGTTTCGTCGCGTTCCTTGTTCAGCGAAGGTGTGTGCAGGTTTGATGTCTTGACTTGCTAGGCAATCGGCCATCATTGGATTGAATTGAAACAAGGCGATGAGAAATGGCGACCTTCAATACACCCGCTTCAGCGATCGAGGTTAGGCTCGCTTTAGAAGAAGACAGTCGTTGGATTTTTTCTTGGCGAAATGACCCTGTCACACGCGAAATGTCTCATACCCACAATCCGATTTCCTGGGAAGATCACAGGGTTTGGTTCGACGAAGCGCTGAATAACCCTGCCCGCTGCCTGTTGATGTGTTCAAATGCTCAACGCAGGGTGGCTGTTACGAGGTTTGATCTACTTACGCACGAAGCTCTGGTTTCGATTAACCTTGATCCTGATTTGCGGGGCCAAGGATTGGGCAAAGTATCCCTTGAAGCGGCGATTGCCTATTTCAATGCGTTGCATGTCAAGTCTTATGATCTGCTGGCGGAAATCAAACGCCACAATCTGCCCAGCCGACGTGTCTTCGAAGCGTGTGAATTTATTCTTGAACGAGAAGACCAAGCAACAGCCTACTACAGGCGTCTAACGCGTGACCGAGCGGACAGAACTGGATTCTAAATGACAGCCAAAAAACTGAGTTTCTGCCTCTCTGTCTGAGCAGTTGGTGCAGGCGCCACTTTATTGTCCTGAAACATCTGTAAAAAACCAATCAGCGGCGGTTGTTATTCCTTCGAAAGTCGAAACACATTGTAGCATCAAAGGGTTTTGGTCCAGGTGCTCGGCAAGGCGGTTCTAATGACGCCGTTTGTTGAGTTTTCTCGATATCGGTGTTGATCTGATCCTATAGCCAGGTTTTTGGTTGCCGGATTGGCAGTAGCCTTAAGGCACACTATCTGCGCTGCACCATGCATTGACCCGCGCTCTGTTGGGATGTGATGGTTTTTGAATGATCAATCGAAGAAGATTCACAAGCGCGACGCTGGCTTTTGCAGCGGCAAGCCCAAACATCTTGCGGGCGGGGCGGCCTAACGGTGTTGTGGTTGTCGGAGCCGGAGCCGCCGGCTTAACGGCGGCTTACCACCTGAGGCGCGCGGGACTTGATGTGCAGTTGCTGGAAGCGTCAAATCGGTGGGGCGGGCGGATTCGGCGGCTTTCGGGCTTCTGTGATGTTCCATTGGACCTTGGCGCAGAATGGATTCACGACGACCCAACGGTGTTGGGTGAGATCATTGGTCAGGGGGCAGACACGCTGGGCATTGCAACCCTTGAGTACCGACCGGAAACCTACCAGTTCTGGCAGAACGGGCGGCTGCGTGATTTCAACCTGCTGCGTCATGCCTACGCCGAGGTAAAGTTCTATGACACAACCTGGTACGGCTTCTTTGAGCGCTTTGTGCTGCCAAGTGTCAAAGACACGCTTCGTTTGAACACTCCGGTAAGCCTCGTCGATCTGAGTGGTGATGGCGTTGCGGTGCGGACAATTTCGGGACAGGTTTTTCAAGCCGACAAAGTGCTGGTCACAGCGCCGCTCTCGATCTTGCAAACGGGGCAGATCATAATCTCTTCTGCGGCGACCAAGGCGCGGTTAAAAGAGCTTCGTAACATCCAGTTCGGTGTTGGCTTCAAGGTCTTCATGAAATTCCGTGAGCGTTTCTATCCCGACATTCTGTTTGAAGGATCGCGGCTGAGTGCGCTGTCCGATGGCTGGAATGAGAAAACCTATTATGACGCGGCCTTCGGCAAGCCCACGGATGAAAACCTTTTGGGGCTTTTTACGGCTTGGGACACGCCAATTCCAAGGTCTGCCCTGAGCCGGCCAGAGTTGGTCCAGGACGTTTTGCTGGAACTGGAAGAGATGTTTGGCGATGTCGTAGGCCAAAGCCTCGTTTCAGCGCAGGCGCAAAACTGGACCAAGGAGCCTTTCATAGAAGGCAGTTATTCGATGTCCAACTTCGGATCGTCGGACATACATGACATCCTGTCGCCGGTTTCGAACAAGCTCTATTTCGCGGGTGAGGCATTGGGGGGCGAGGCCCAATCCACGGTGCATGGCGCGGCGTTTTCTGCGATCGATACGGTCAGGGCCATTCTTGACCGTCAATAGGTTTGGCGACTTCCGTGGGATGCCAAACTCTGCGCGCAGCGCGTCAGCGTTTGGCAGTATCACGCAATACCCATCGGTGGTTTTTGAGCGTCCCCCCAACGCCGAGGGGATTGGCCGTACATCCGTTTGAACTCGCGGCTGAACTGAGAGGGGCTGACATAGCCTACGTCCATCGCCGCCTGGTTCACGGACACACCTCCGGCAATCATCATTGCCGCGTTGTTCAGGCGCATGGTTTTCACAAATTGGATCGGCGCCATGGTCGTCACTTGTTTGAATTTTCGATGAAATGCGGCGCGGCTCATGCCTGCATGTGCCGCCAAATCGTCGATGGACATCGGCGTACCCAAATGGGCTGAAACATGCGCGATAGACCGTGCAATTGCATTTCCTGCGCCAAAGGCCCGCCTTGCGAACATGCCTGCTTCGCCTTTCAGGATCGCATAGTACAGCTCTTGCAACCGCCCATCTCCCAGGATCGCTGTATCGGTTTGGTGGCCCCCGAGGCGCAGTAGCCGCAGCAGTGCTTCGGTGAAGTCGTTATCCCACCTTGCAAGCCGGATGCTCTGGTCGCGTAGTGTACCATTAAACGGGGGCAGGGTGCCTCCGGCGTTTTCCATCTCCATAGCGAGGTGGGACATCACGCGTGTGTCCAACGAGATTAGAACGCCGTAAAGCGGGTTTTGGGGTGACGCGGAAGGTGTGCCCGCCTTCACCGGCAGCGACATTGGGCAGCACAGATATTTGGTGTCGTCATAAAAATATCTGCGCCCGTCCAACACGGCCTCTTTTGCCCCGGCTACGATGGCTACGACACAAGGCTCGTAGACGGCTGGTACACAAGGAATCGCTTGAGTGGCCCGAAACAGACGTACGCCTTTGATACCGGTTTCCGTCAGACCATCTTCGCCAGCTTGGCCCATGATCAGCTGTTTGATCTCGTCTTTGTGCATGCGTCGATCAAAGCGCATCATAATGGCTCATTCAACAGCTCTGATACAATCGGGCAAAAATTAGAGGCAAAATGATCTATTCATGCACGCCAATGAGACATAATTGCATTTCCGAAATAGCAGCTCATAGACGCAGATGGAATAAGGAATTAGGCCATGCCGGACACGACATTTGGACCCAAAGGCTGGACACCGGAACGCCTCGGCAACCTTAAAGGAAAAGCCTTTTTGATCACCGGTGCCAACGCAGGCGCCGGATATCAGGCGGCCCGGACGCTTTTGAGCAAAGACGCCAAAGTCGTCATGCTGAACCGCTCGGTCGAGAAGTCGAAGGCCGCCATTTCGAACCTCAAGAACGAATTCGGTGAAACGGCAGAAGTGAGTTTCGTCAGAATGGATCTCGCCTCGCTCGCAAGCGTGCGCGAAGCCGCAGCGGAAATCCAAAGGACCGTCCCAAGTATTGACGCCCTGATCTGCAATGCTGCAATCGCCCAGGTGCCAACGCAGCGGTTTACCGAGGATGGTCATGAAAGCATGCTTGGCACCAACCACTACGGCCACTTTCTGTTATGCGGGCTCTTGTTTGAACGGATTGAGGCGTCGAAAGGACGGATCGTTGTTGTCAGCAGCCTAGGGTACAACATGGGGATCAAGACGATCCAGTTCGATGACTTGAACTGGGACAAGAACTACCACCAAAACCGCACGTATTGTCAAAGCAAGCTGGCGCAGATGATGTTTGCCTACGAGTTGCAGGACAGGCTTGTCGAATCTGGCAAAACAGGTGTCGAGGTTTATGTCTGTCATCCCGGCGCTTCGCGCACGTCCCTTGTCAAAACCAGTGCCGATCTGAAAACGCGCGTCATGTTTGGCATCATGTCGGTTTTGCCAATCGTGCAATCGGCCGAGAAAGGGTCGTGGCCCGAAGTCATGTGCGCGACGGCGGCTGGTTTGGATCAACGCGCGCTTTACGGCCCTACCGGCTTTTTGGAGTTTGTCGGCCCGGTTGGTCGAGGCACACTTCACGCCCACGCATGTGACAAGGCGGTCATGACTAGACTCTGGAAAGTATCCGAAAACGCGACGGGGCTAACCTGGCAGTTTTGAGTATGCTGACTCGCACTTAAGTGCTGCCTCCATTGCAACATCAGGGCTCCTCTTGATCGAAGGTGAACAAGAGCCTCATTCTGCTGCCAGCGATACCACTGATTTGCTTGGTTGCGCTCTATCAGACTCAAACATCTGCGTTCGTTTGAACTTACCCTGGTAAACAAGGGCAAACACCGGCGGTGTGAAATAGAACGACACTACGGTCGACAACAAGACCCCTCCGGCAATCGCCACGGCAAAAGGCGGCCAAAAGGCGCCACCGCCAAGGATCAGCGGAAGGAAACCACCAAACGTTGTCACCGTGGTCGAGATGATGTGCCGGCTCGAGCCGGTGACGACCCGCGCCATCGCATTTCGGTCGCCGCGACTTGCCTTAGGGTCTTGTTGCAAACCGGTCAGGATAATAATGGCGGCATTGATAGAAACGCCGATCGAACCAATCACACCAATGATGGCCTGAATGCCAAAGGGAAACTGCATGACCGCCAGCGACAGCATGGAAAGCCCGGCAGAAAGAACGCAGACAACCAAAGTCACCAGCGTCAGGCGGAACGAGTTGAACGTCAGAACAATCGTCGCGATCGACAATGTGACGATCAATCCAACCGAGGCCATCAGATTTCCCACGGTATTGGACCGCGCATCGCTGTCTCCACCCAGCGACATCGTATAGCCTGAAGGCAGCGCAAACCCGGACGCATCAAGTGCCGTCAACACATCCCCAAGCGCCTCTTCAGGCAGAACGCCGGGCACAATAAACGCCTGAATCGTGTTTTCGCGCACGCCGTCCGTTCGGGTTATGACGCTTTCCGCAGGTTCGATGATGGGCTCCGCCAACTCTGATAGTGGAACAGCCGGAAAGACACCGGTTGCCGAGGCCGCCGCCGCGTTTGGCAGGAGAATGGGCATGCTGACGATCGTGCTAAGGTCCGAGCGGATTTCGTCGCCCAGCCGAACGCGAACCGGCAGTTGCTCGGTCCCTTCGATCAGCGATCCGCCGGTAATCCCGACAAGCGCGGTATCCAGTTGACCTGCGATGTCAGCGACGTCCAGCCCAAGCAAACGCGCCTTGACCTCGTCGATTTCAAACCGGATCTGAGGGTTCCCGCCGTTGACGCTGGCCCGCGCTTGGGTCACCAGGTCTAAGTTGGCCATGATCGACCGCACCTCATCACCCAAATTGCGAAGTACGGCGATGTCTTGCCCTTGAATTTTCACCTCAACCGGCGCTGCGACCGGGGGGCCTTGCACAAGATTTCGCACTATGATCTGCGCGTCCGGGAAATCCGTGTCCAGCTGGCTTTGCAATGCCCCCACAAGCCGCGCGGCGTCGTCAGCGGTCTCGGTGGTGATCATGGCTTGCGCGAACCCCGGCTCGCGCGAGCGGTTGCCGACGATGTTGTAATAGAATGCCGGACCAGACTCTCCAACCGTCCAATACACGCTGGTGACACCGGCGTCGGCCAACAGTATCTCATCGATTTCCCGCGCGGTTGCTTCCGTGCTGGCGATGGATGTTCCGCCCGGCATATCGACCTCGATATAGAACTGGTTTCGGTCCACGCCGGGAAAGAACTGCGCTGTCAGCGTCGGAAACGCGGCAAAGCCGAGCACCGGCAGGATCAGTGCGAGCGCGATGGATCGAACCGGGTTGGCAACGGACAGGCGGATGGAAGCTTCGAACAATCGCGCAAGCGGGGGGATGCTGATACCCCGGCTGAGCATACCGGCGTCGGTTCTGTCAGAAAGGACCCACCCGGCAATTGCAGGCGTGACAGTAAGCGCAACGAACAACGACCAAACCAGCATGAGAACCACGGCGATGGCGATGGCACCGACGAAGTCACCGGCAGGACCGGGCAGCAGGATCATCGGCATGAAGGCCAGGGCTGTTGTAACAGTCGACGCCAATAGCGGCGCGGCCAGACGGCGAACAGCGTCCCGCACAGCGGCAATACGCTCCATCCCTTCCTGCAAGCGCCGCCGGATCTCGTCGGTCATCACAATCGCCGCGTCAACGAGCAATCCCAGGGCGACGATCAGACCGGTGACGGACATCTGGTGGATTGGCAGACCGATCATGTTCATTGTTGCCAACGTTGCCAAAGACACGACGGGCAGAACCAAGGCCACAATGGCGGCGGCGCGGAACCCAAGCGTGATGAACAAAACGGCGACGACAAGCGTCACCCCGATGGCCATGTTGATCCCGACTTCTGTCAGACGATCAGTTGTGTACTGGCTTTGGTCGAACAGCAGAAGCTCTTCGATGCCCAACGGGACCGACGCGGCGCCAGCTTCGAGTTCTTCGCGCAGGAAACCCGTCCATCGGTCGATCTGGACGCCGTCTTGTGCCAGGACCCCAACCAGTACAGCGGGCCTGCCATTGGCAAAGGCGATTGAGGATTGCGGGTTCCGTGCGCCCCTGTCCACGCTGGCTATGTCGCCCAACTGGACCACTGCACCGTCGTCACTTTCCCGCAAGACTATGTTTCGCAAACGGTCGAGCGTTTCGATTTCACCGCTGATATTGATGGTCAAATCGACGTCGGATTGCAGCCGACCGGATTGAACCTTTCCATCCGCTTCGGCAATGCGCCGGGAAATCTCGGCAGCACTCAGCCCCAGCGCGGCCGCCTTGTCCATATCCACACTGACCAGAACTTCTTCTTCAGGCTGACCGAAGTAATCCACTGCGCGTGTGGCGGGGATGGCCCGCAACCGGTCGCCCAAAGCTTCGGCATGACGCGAAAGCAACGTAACCGGATAGTCCGCATCGTCCGCCGCGACCGCGATGACCGCGGAATAGGCTGAGATACCTTCGGCGTCGAATTCGGGCGGAAGAACCCCGGCTGGAAAACTCTGCGTTGCGTCATCGACCGCGTCGCGCGCTTCGGCCCAGACCTGTTCGATAGTTGCCTCGTCCAATGTTTCCAGCAACTCCACCGACACCACCGAAACGCCGGATCGGGACACCGAACTCACTTCGTCGACCTCGGCGATTTTTCGAAGTTCTTCTTCGATCTCAGCGGTTACAAGGGCTTCGACCCGCTCGGGATCTGCGCCCGGGAACTGGGTTGTCACGGTCGCGAAAAGGTTCGTGATTGTTGGGTCCTCCTGCCGACCCAGTGACAGGAATGACGACAGGCCGGCAGAGACCAAAACCAAAACAATCAGCGCGACCAGTCTGGGGTGACGAAAGGTGAGGGTTTCCATGGCGCGTCTCCCTCACTGACCGTCGTCGAATGACACGCGCTGACCGACGGTCACACGTTGCGGGCCCTGGTCGATCAGAACGGTGCCATCCGGAAATACGCCTCTGACAAAAACGCGCTCATCTTCGGCGTGAAGCACTTCGACGGTTGCGACGCGTACCGTCTTTTGCGCATCCGCAACCAGAAGGGTCCATTGACCGCGCGAGCCTTCCTTGAGCGATGTTGTGGGTACCCATGTCCCGGCCCCTTCGACAGGATCGTTGACATGCACGCGTGCGGTCTGCCCGAAGGCCACATCCAGCCCGTCTTCCAGATCGAACAACGCCGTCCGGGTGCGCGTCAGCGGATCGATATCTGGCCTCAGAGTTGCAAGAGTTGCCCGGTAGTTGGTACCTGCTATTTCGATTTCGACATCGGACAAAAGCGTGTGGTCCACATCGAGTGGGATTCCGATCCGCACCTGCGGCGAAACAACCTCGACCATGCCCAGCACCAGCTCGCCCGCGCGCAGCGTCTCTCCGCCATCGACGTGACGAGAAGTGATCTGACCCGCAAAAGGCGCCTCGATACTGGATTTTTCAATGCGGACCGTGACATCGCGCAGCGCGGCGTCCAGCTCACCAATTCTGGACAGCAGCTCGTCTTGCAAGGCGACAGCTTCGTCCAATCGCGCCTGGCTTGTGAATCCTTGTTCGATGAGCTTTGCGTTTCGCTCGACGGTTTTCTGGGCAAAATCCAATTGAGCCGCTATCGCATCGCGCGAGGCGGTGAGACGATCACGCTCGACCTCCAGCAACGCGATATCCAGTGTGGCCAGCAACTGGCCTTTGGCAACTTCGTCGCCTTCATCGACCAGAATGTCTTCCAGTCTGCCATTCAGCTCGAACGAAACATCGGCAGAGCGTTGAGGTTCAACCTGACCGATGAAGACACGGTCAACGATATAAGTATTCTCTTGCGTGATCGGTGTTACGGACACCGGCGTCACGGCTGCTGCATCCGGGGCAGGTACCGCGTCCGCCCTTCGGGCCAATTCGGATGAACCGAAGTAAACCGCAGTTGCTGCGACGGCAATGACGCAGATTGTCAGTCCAAGCCGAATCCCACCATGAAAGAGGCGCGCAATCAGGCTTCGCTTGGCAACGGGAGAAGACGGAATATCAGGATTCGGCATTTGGGGACCTCATCAAGTTAGTGTCTCTAACATATGTTAGAAGTTCTCACTTTGACAAGTGATACGTGATCTGCCACATCTTGGATCATGACGACCACAAAAAACATTTCGACAACAGGCACCCAGTTTGAAGGCCAGCCGGTGGGCAAGAAAGCCTACCATCACGGCGATCTGCGCGCGGCATTGATCGAAGCGACCCGACAATTGGTCGAAAGCAAAGGACCCGACAGTTTTTCCGTGTCCGACGCGTGCAGACTGGCCGGAGTTTCCACTGCGGCACCCTATAAACACTTCAAAGATAAGACAGAAATGCTGGTTGCTGTCGTTCTTGAAGGTATGCAGCGACACCGCGCGAACATGCTGGCGGCCCTGGAAGGCATTCCCGAAGCGTCGCCAGAGCGGATTACAGCGATAGGCATGGAATACGTTGCGTTCGCCCTGAATGAGCCGGGGATCTTTCGCCTCAAATTCGGGGGGTTCACAGATCGGATTTCCGATCCCCGGCTGGAAGAAGGCGGGCAACAGAGTTTTGGAATTCTATTGTCGGAAGTCGCAAAATGTCGCGGAGAGACGGGAATCACCGAAGATGTTCGCCGCCGTGGTTTTCTGCTCTGGAGCTTTGTTCACGGCCTCTCGTTTATTCTGCACAATCAAGGTCTGGCGGACAAAGGCGGCGAGTTCGATCTGCATGACCTGTTGGAAGATGTTTCCGAACGAATGCTGAGTTAGAAGTTTTGCGCTTAGCAAATCTGCGGTTCTCGAACCTATCAAAAAAACACTTTATCGTGTGTTTTAGTCCCTTCGGGCAATTCTGACTGTCGCCGCGCGTCGACCGCGGCTTTCTTCGTGGGTTTCCCCCCGATTGATGGAAGGACGCCCCAGAGCAGGAATTTGTTGACGGGCTTGGTCCAACTCGTGCAAAGCTGCGTTCTGCAAGGCAAAGGAAACGGATCATGCTGATCGTTGTGTCCAACCCAATGATGCGCCGCGCCACGGGTGCGGATCTTGTCGCCTAAGCGGCATCTGCGCCGACCCGCTTGACGATCGGCCTTTGGGCCGCCCTGCAGATTTAATCAACAGACCTGTGCATGCAAAATGACCTCGGATTGCGTATGGCAATCGATATTGGTGGCACATTCACGGACACGGTGCTCGTCCAGGGCACGTCTCGGATCCTGGCCACGAACAAAACAGCCACCACGCCCAATCAACCCGCGCTTGGTGCGTTGGAAGGCGCCCGCCGCGTTTTGGCGATGGTTGGTCGGGAATGGCGACAGATTACCGGGATGATCCACGGAACGACCTTGGCAACAAATGCCCTGATTGAACGTCGCGGGGCGCGTGTTGCTTCGATAACCACCGCAGGTTTCCGCGATATTCTCGAGATTGCCTATGAAAGGCGCTATTCCCAATATGCGATCAACCTGGTCAAGCCGGATCTGCTTGTTCCGCGCACGCGTGCCTTGACGATCGGAGGACGCATGGACGTGCAGGGGCAAGAGCGCACACCGCTGGACGAAAGTGCCGTTGACGGGCTTGCCGCCGATATCCAACGGCTGGGGTGCGATGCGGTCGCGATATGCTTGATGCACGCCTATGCGAACCCCGCGCACGAGCTGCGTTTGCGCGAGTTGTTGCGCGAACGGATGCCGGGGTTGGTCATTTCTCTCAGTCACGAGGTCAGCCCCGAGGCGCGTGAATTCGACCGACTGTGCACGACAATCGCCAACGCTTACATTCAGCCGCTGATGGCGACATACCTCGCGGATTTCGCGTCGGGTTTTGCGGCGGAAGGTCTGGAATGCCCCATTCTGATGATGACGGCCGGGGGTGGGATGACCACGGTGCAGACTGCCGCAGAGCTGCCCGTTCGCTTGGTCGAGTCTGGCCCGGCCGGCGGTGCCATACTGGCCGCGCGGATCGCCCGGGAGGTCGGCGAGACCGAGGTTCTGTCCTTCGATATGGGAGGCACAACCGCGAAACTATGCCTGATTGATGACTATCGTCCTCAGACCGCGCGCAAGTTCGAAATCTCGCGGGCTGAACGGTTCATCAAGGGCTCGGGCATGCCTGTGCGCATTCCCGTGATCGAGATGATCGAAATCGGCGCTGGCGGAGGATCGATCGCAAGCGTCGACCGATTGAACCGGTTGGCCGTTGGGCCGCACAGCTCGGGCGCTGATCCCGGACCGGCAGGGTTTGGCAAGGGCGGCAGTAAGCCCACAGTCACCGACGCCGACATCGCCCAGGGATTGATCGACCCGACCCGCTTTGCCGAAGGGCGGTTGCAGATCGACAAGAACGCGTCTGAGACCGCGCTGGCGCATCACGTGGGACAAGGCCTGTCCTTGCAAGCGGATCAAGCCGCATTTGCAATCAGTGAAATCGTTGACGAGAACATGGCCAGCGCCGGTCGCATGCACGCTGTTGAGTCGGGCAAGGATCTACAGGCCCGTTTGATGATTGCCTTTGGCGGCAACGGCCCATTGCATGCAACACGTGTTGCCCGCCGCTGTCAGGCAGAGCGAATTCTGATCCCGCGGGACCCCGGTGTCGGGTCCGCCGTTGGGTTTCTGTTCGCCCCGGTTTCTTTTGAGATTATCCGGTCCCGGTACGCGACCCTCGATGCGCTGGAACTCGACCAAATGAACGCGTTTTTCCATCAGCTAAGGGACGAGGCTGAACGTGTGGTGCGCGCTGGCGCACCGGATGGACCGCTTGACGCGCGTCGTGTCGCGTTCATGCGGTATCACGGACAAGGGCACGAAATTGAGGTTGAATTGCCCGACCGAAATTTGACGACCCCAGACCTGTCGGACTTACGCCATGACTTCGAAGCCGAATATCGGCGTCAATTCAATCGCACCGTACCGGGAATGACTATCGAGATCATGAACTGGGGGTTGACCGTGTCTGCCCCTGTCATGGCCCCGCCAAAATACGTGAAAAAGGAAGAAGGCAGGTACATCGAGCCGTCGGAGACAACCGACATTTTGTGCGACGTCACGGGTGATTGGTGCAAGGCCGGTGTGTTCGAACGTGCCGCGCTGACAGACGGCGATTTGGTCAAGGGCCCCGCCCTGATCATCGAACCGCAAACAACCACGCTTGTCAGCGCAGACTATGATGCGCGAATAGACAGCACCGGGAACATCTGGCTGACCAAACTTGCGGAGGCACGCACATGACAACACCTCAAACCCGTCTGCAGGTCATGTGGAACCGGCTGCTGGCTGTTGTCGAGGAACAGGGGCAGGCCCTGGTCCGCGCGGCCTTCAGCCCGATTGTGCGCGAATGCGGCGATATCTCGGCCGGCATTTTCGACTTTGACGGTCGTATGATTGCGCAAGCTGTGACCGGCACACCGGGGCATATCAACACGATGGCCGAGGCCGTAAAGACACTGCGGGGACATTTCCCTGTTCAGGACATGCTGCCCGGCGACATCTACATGACAAACGATCCGTGGATCGCCTCGGGTCACCTGAACGATTTTCTTTTGATGATGCCGGTGTTCTTCGATGGTCAGGTTGTCGGTTTCACCTCCTGCACGTCTCATTTGATTGATCTGGGCGGATTGGGCATGGGGCCTGAGGGCGCGGATATCTATGATGAGGGTTTACTTATCCCGCCTTGCAAGCTGGTGGATCGGGGCGAGATCAACACCCTTTTGCTGGATATCGTCAAGGCCAACTCGCGCGAACCGATCGCGAATGAGGGCGACATCTATGCGCTGATCGCCTGTTGCGAGGCTGGTGCGTCCCGATTGTCGCAGATGATGGCCGAGTTCGGGCTTCTGGACCTGGCCGAACTGTCGGAGTACATCATCGAAACCTCGCGCAAAGGAACAATCGACGCCATTTCCGAGTTGCCGCAGGGGACGTGGCGCCATGTCCTGACCGTTGATGGGTATGGTTCAGAGATAGAACTGCGCGCCGCACTCACGATTGAGAAAGACCAAGTTTTACTGGATTTCGCGGGCACGGCAGATTGCACAAACAAAGGTATCAACGTTCCGTTGAACTATGCTGCGGCCTACTCGGTTTTTGCGTTGCGATGCGTCATCGGCTCGGACATCCCCAATAATGCAGGCTCTTTGGAGCCGTTTCGCGTGATCGGTCCAAAGGGATGTATTCTTAACGCCCAGCCGCCGGCCCCGGTCGCCATGCGCCACACGCTTGGGCAGATGACGCCGGATCTGGTTTACGGCTGCTTGTCACAAGCCTTGCCTGATCTGGTGCCAGCAGAGGGGGCCTCGTGCATGTATGATCTGCCGCTACGGCATGTTCCCGAGGCAGTCGAACGCGGAGAAGCGCCGTTCGCGCTGGAATTGGTATTCAACGGCGGCACCGGCGCGCGTCCGACATTGGATGGGTTGTCGGCCACCGCCTTTCCCAGCGGCGTCTGGGGCAGTCAGATCGAAACCACCGAGGCCGCCGCGCCGGTCCTGTTTCGACGCCGCGAGCTGAGGCCTGATTCTGGTGGTGCGGGCCAATATCGCGGCGGGTTGGGCCAAAGGATCGAGGTAAGCGCGGCATCCGACAGGGATTTCATGGTCTTCCTTTCGGTCGAGCGCATTCGAAACGCCGCCAAGGGTCGGTTTGGTGGTCAGGATGGTGCGGCTGGACGCGTTCGGATCGGTCACGATGGACCGGACCTGCCGGGCAAGGGCGAGCTTCGCGTGGGGGCCGGGCAAACGCTGGTGTTTGAAACGCCTGGCGGCGGAGGGTACGGGCCACCAGCGGAACGGTGTCCGGAAGCATTGGCACAGGATGTCGAGGCTGGCCTCGTCAGCGCTGAAGGTGTCGAATGTGATTACGGAGACGGCAAATGACCGTGCCAAGACCCCATATTGCGAGTATGGCACCCTATAGTCTGGCTCGGCTGGCTCCACCCGATGGCGTTCCGCTGATTTCGCTTTCGCAAAACGAAAGCCTGCGACCACCCAGCCCCAAAGCTGTCGAAGCGGCGGCTGCAGTGCTGGGCAACGGGATGCTGTACCCGGACCCGGACTGGTCCGAGCTGCGTGAAGTGTTGGGGCAACAACATGGAGTGAACCCCAACGGCATTTTGTGCGGCAACGGGTCCCTGGACCTGATAGGCTGCATTGCGCGGGTATTCTCGGGTCCCGGTCGGTCCGTGCTTGCGCCAGCCCACGCCTATCCCTTTTTCAGATCGGCAGCGCAGATGTCTGGCGCGCGCTTCGATATCGCTCCAGAGCGCGGAACGACGGTCAGCATCGACACTTTGCTGAATGGGGTGGCACCCGACACGGGCGTCGTTTTCCTCGCCAACCCGGGAAACCCGACTGGAACCCGCATACCGCAGGCCGAGCTGCGCCGCCTTCGAGACAATTTGCGACATGACATCCTGCTGGTTGTGGACGAGGCCTATGGCGAGTTTGCCGACCCTTTGAACGAGACGAATTTCGATATGGTTCAAGAGGGAAACACGGTTGTTTTGCGTACGTTTTCCAAAGCCTACGGAATGGCGGGGTTCCGTGTTGGCTGGGGTCTGTTTCCAGAACGCATCGCAGCAGAGCTGCGCAAAGTCATGAACCCAAATAACATCAGCGCGGCGGCGCAGGCGGCGGCCGTCGCGGCTGTTTTGGATCACGACTACATGCGCGAGACCTGCCGGATCACGGCTGCATTGCGTGACGATGCAGCAACGGCGCTTACCAAAGCGGGGTTCAGCCTGACGGATAGTTTCACGAATTTCTTGCTGATCGACATGGGCGACCCTGAATCCGCGCAACAGGCGGATGAAGCAATGCGAGATAAAGGCATCTTTCTCCGGCCTCAGGGTGGCGCAGGCTTGCCGCATATGCTGCGTATGACCGTAGGAGCCAAACACGATAACGAAACGGCAATTTCGTCGCTGATCAAATGGAAAACGGAGACCCGCTGATGACCCCGTCCAGAGGACGCGCTCGTTTAGGTGTATTGGTGCCATTCACAAACACAAATCTCGAACCTGATATGGCGCTGATGCGGCCAGATGGCGTTTCGCTGCACTTTGCGCGTATGGGGGGGTATGATGCGGACGAGATACCGGATGAAGCGCAGATGCACGGCCTCGGGACTGCCGATCTGGGTGACCCGCTTGCACTGCTGATGGGCGCGCGCCCGGATGTTGTTTTGTACGGATGCACCTCGGCCACGCTGACTCACGGCCCGGAATTCGATCGGACGTTGGCAAAACAGATCAAGGCCACAAGCGGCGCCGAAACGGTCACGGCGGCAGGGGCACTTGTTAACGCACTGCATTTTCTGGGAGCGCGCAAGATTGGTTTTGCGTCGCCATACGTGCCGGCGATCAATGACATGGCAATCCAGTTCCTGGCCAAAACGGGCTTTGAAACACTCAAACGCTCGGAAATGGCCGAAGAACTGGACAATGAAGGGCAGGGCGCGTTGCTCCCTGACATGGTGTATGATCTGGGTCTGCGCGCGGATCATCCAGATGCCACAGTGGTCGTTTTATCTTGCACGGATATGCGCAGCGTTGAGGTTCTGGATCAGCTTGAACAGGCTCTGGGAAAGCCGGTGATCAGCTCGAACCAGGCGATGTTGTTTCAAACACTGCAGATTTTGAACATCGCGGAGCCTATCCAAGGGTTCGGAAGTCTTTTGGAACGTCCGCGACAGGTAATCGAAGCTGCCCAGTCCGTCCGGGTAAACTGACCCGATGCGAATGTGAATTTCTGACCATCGGTGCCTGCGAAGCTGTATCGGAAAGCCCAATAAACATTGGGTAAACCCAAAAAATCACAGGCACTACGGGAATCCCCCAATTACGCGCCGAGACCAGATGAGTTAACTTTTTGTTAATCAGGGGCCGAGTGCGGCCCAACCACTTTCACTTTATTTCCCCCGATGAGGGGCTGGCTCTAACCCCCTTGGCCGGCCCCTCTCTCTTTTTGAGGTTATGCCGGTCGCGTTTCGGCCTGCACGATCTGTTGAACCAAAGCCGGAATTTCCGCGCTGTCGTCATAGGAAAATCGGTGCGGAATTTCGGCGACTGGCGACTTGCGATAGCCTTGTGAAAACAGAAGGAACGGAACTTTTGCGCGCTGCGCGGTTTCGGCATCGACTTCACTATCCCCAACAAAGATCGTGGGCCCGGCCTGAGAAAGTCCACTAACGCAAGCAGTTAAGAGCGCCGGGTCAGGTTTACGGACACTCAGGCTGTCGCCACCGACCACGTGGCCAAAAAAGGGCGACAGGTCAAATGCGTCCAGTACGTGCCGCGCGGGCGCCTCTGGTTTGTTGGTGCAAACGCCCAAGGCACAGCCCAAATCGCGCAGTTGTTGTAAAGCCTCTGGAATGCCCGGGTAAACGGTCGATTCGCTGATGGGTGCAGCGGAATAGTGCTGCAATGTGTTCTGCGTGAGTTCGGCATGCCGTGCGCTGGGCAGATCACAATGCCGCATGACCCGCTCCACCAATTTGGGCAAACCGTTGCCAACGAATCGCTGAACCGTTTTTGTCGGAAGCGGGTCCACCCCTTGTTCCTTGAGCATCCGGTTTGCCGCTGCGGCAAGATCGGCGACACTGTCCACCAACGTCCCGTCCAGATCGAAAATCACCACTGCGGACATCGCCGTTCCTGCCATAGTTGCCTGCCATTCAACGCCTAAACTGCACCCAGAACCGGTGCAAGCCATTGTCCGGTGATGGTCGGAGATTCCTGCGCTTGACATACCTTACTATTTTTATCAGAATACTGCCAACGAACAGAAAGCCAACCCGTTTCAGGGTCAGCCAGATCAGGAAAACTATTGGACACGGCCATTCGCCACCCACCTTCTGGAGAAGTGACCCATGAACGCGCAGAACCCCACACCGTCGCAAAGCTATGCGGTTTCGATGTTGCCATCGCATAAGGCCGAAGACCTGACAAATGGCGGTAATCTTGCGCATATCGAATTGGGCGACCAGCTATACACGCTGCGCATAACCCGCGCCGGAAAACTGATCCTGACGAAATGAGGGCCCATTCGATGCGCGGCGGAGCTGCGGTCGGGCGATTGGCCGATCTGACCCCGATCGAGGCTGGCGCGGTCATGTACTTGCGCCTTTGGGGCGAAGGGCCGCACGGCCGCAAAGATGCGGCCAAGGACTTCGATATCGCGTTGGGCGCTGACCGGGGCAGGGCGGCGATGCTGACGCTGGATCGTCTGTGCGCACTGTGTCTCAATCATGGACGCAGGCCGCTGATCCGGCATGGGTTGGACTGCAGATGCCTTGGTGCGGATGAAAATTGCTTTGCGCAGATGATCGCCGCCGCCGCCGATGGTGACCGTGAAGATGCCATGATGATGGCGTCATTGATTGTTCGGCCGGATTATGCCCCGGCCTTGGCTTCATTGTCCGAAGAGCTTGGGATGGCTTTGCGCCGAATGACCGCCAGCACCCCCATGCCGACCACGGGACATCACGCTTCCCCCGCTGTATTGCACTGATCGGCAGGACAAACCCCGGCATCGTTGCCGGGGTTTCGTTTTGCAGTAGGTTTGTGCGGCTTAGCAGCACCCGCACCCGGCATGGTGATGATCATGATCGCATTTCAGCGCGGGGGTATAGTCGCCGATTTCAGACAGAACACTGCGCATCGCCCATAAGATCATGTCCACGTCATCACGTTCGATGGTGAGTGGCGGCCGGATCTTCAAGATATTGTCCTTCGGACCCTCGCTGCCGATCAAAATTCGGTGGTCGCGCATCCGGTTTTTGACATAGGCGCAGATTTCCGTGCCCTCGGATCCGTCCGGATTGACAAGTTCGACGCCCAGAAACAGACCCATTCCACGTACGTCGCCGACGCGATCAAAGTCCGCCTCGATCTTCTGTAACCCTGACATCAGACGGGCGCCCATCAGACGTGCGTTATCCTGCAGCCCTTCGTCATCCACGATATCCAGAACCTCTTTGCCGATGCGGCAGGACAATGTTGATCCGCCGAAGGTCGAAAAGAACTCGATCCCGTTGTCAAAGCTGTTTGCGATCTCTTGGGTCGTGACAACGACGCCCAAGGGATGCCCGTTGCCAATGGGTTTACCCATCACAACGATATCCGGCAGCGCGCCCTGATGTTCGAAACCAAAGTAAAATTCGCCCAACCGTCCCAGACCTGTCTGAACTTCGTCGGCAATGCAGACGCCTCCGGCGGCGCGAATTTTTTCGTACACTGCAGACAGATAGCCCTTGGGGGGAATGATCTGTCCGCCGACCGAAGGGAACGTTTCAGCAATAAAAGCCGCAAGGCCATGCCCCCTGTCTTGCAAAGCCGCGATTGCGGGGTCAACAAGGTCAGCATACTTGCGGGCGCGGTCCAGATCGTCGCGCCTGAACGTGCCACGATATTCGTCGGCGACCTCAACCAACTCAACCCAATCCGCTTTGCCAACACCGCCGGGTTTATTGAACTTATAGGCCGATATCGCCACAGCCGCATTGGTGTTGCCGTGGTAGCCATGATCCGGGGTAACGATCCCTTTGGCTCCGGTATGCGCCCGGGCCAGTCGCAGCGCAAGTTCGTTGGCCTCGGTACCCGAATTGACAAAAAAACAGACGCTGAGTTGATCCGGCAGCTTTGACAGTACCTTGTCGGCAAAGGCCGTCTGGGCAGGGTGCAAATAGCGCGTATTCGAGTTTATCCGCTTGAGTTGGTCTGCAGCCACCGCTTGAATGCGGGGGTGCGCGTGGCCGACATGGGGAACGTTGTTGTACGCGTCCAGATAGGGGCGGCCCCATTCGTCAAACAGGTGATGCTTCCACCCGCGGACCAACATGACCGGGTCGTCATAGGTCAGGGACAGGTTCCCGCCAAAGTGTTCCCGCCGCCCTTCAACGATCGTTCGTTTGTCTGTCGGACGGTAAAACACTTTCTCATCCGGGAGGTTCAAAAGGGCCGCAGGGTTCGGGCAAACTGCGTGCCACAAATCCATGTCGTCCGGGTCGCCGACGCCTGGCCAATCAGCCTGCATCCCGGCGGTCGACAGCGCCAGCTGGAAATGGACATGCGGGGCCCAACCGCCGTTTTGGGTGGCGTCGCCCAACTTTGCAAAAGCTGCGCCCTGGGCCACCGGATCGCCGGGTTTCAATCTATCGCAAACTTCCGGGTCGAGATGACCGTAGAGGGTATAAAACGGATCGCCCTGGGGCGTTTCGTGGTGCAGGATGATGACACCGCCGTAGTCCAGGTGATTATCCCGGTTTTCAACCACCTGAACACGTCCGCTCATCGGAGCATGCAGAACTGTTCCGGCGGGCGCGAAAACATCGACAGCCAGATGCACGGTACGCCGGTCAGATGCTTTCCAGGGCCCCTTGCGGAAACCAGGCTCGGCGTAGATCAATCGCGGCTCGTTGTAGTAGCCCAGCCAAATACCTTCTCCGAACTCCTCGCCGACCCGGGCGGCCTCGTCCAATGGCATGTGAAAAGGATTCTGCGGCCAAGTGGAGTTCTCGACAGACAGCGAACCCATCGGCGCTTCGGACAGATCCGCGGCAAACATTTCGGCAAATTGCCCGCGATGCTCGGTCAAATACGCGTGGATACGCTCGGCTCCGTCTACGACCGGCAGGCCGCAGGTCGCGCGCAGCCGCGCGGACATCAGATCGCCGTTGACATCGTCCCGTTCAAGGAAACGCCAGGCAGGGGTCTGACTAATCGTGACATAGGGGTCATCTGGGTTTTCAACGGCCATGAGCGTCGAATTGACGACAGAGACCGCAAGCCGCATGCGCAGCAACGGCCAGATCAGATCCACTTCTTCGGGACGCAGCCGATTTGAAGCGTGATAGCCTTGAACCAAGGCAGCAAGGGCGCGTTCCGGCTTTGGGTGGTCCAGAACAACATAGGCCCCGGCAATGGCCAGATCACACACGCGGGGGGCCGCGCACATGTCACCCAAGTCGATGAGGCCCGAGGCATTCCGGCGCTCCAGAAGTTCGCCCACCACCAGAATATTGTAGTCGTTTGCGTCGTTGTGGATCGCTTGTTTCGGCAAAACGTCCAATTTATCCGAAACGGCGTCAAAATTTTGGACGATCTCTGACAGAAGAGCCTTTCTGCTTGGGTCGGCAATTGCATCCAAGCAGTCGGCGATCCACCCGGCCTGCATCAGGTCCCATTTGAAATCCGGTCGGTTCAGACTGTCGTGGGTAAAGGACTCAAGAACGCGGTCGGTTGCACCCAGAACGCGCCCGAGTTTAAGGATCAGATCGTCCGACTTGGGCTCGGCAGCGGCATAGCTTCGCCCTGGCAACCTCTCAAGCAGCCAGACCAAGCGGGCGCGTCCGTCTTCGTCCGGGATTTCGGGCAACTCAGCGCCATTCAGGGTTTTTACAACCTTTGGAAACGGTAGGCCGGGCGCGGCGTCTGCAATGTGTGCAAGGGCCTTGATCTGCAAGTCGACAAGCGCGGTGTCGCATCCATCGCGCATGACTTTCAGAACATAGTCCTGACCATTTGTGGCCTCGACCAGAAAGTTGAGATCGTATTCACCGTCCAACTGAGACAATCGGGCGTCCAATCCCCAGTGACCGCGCAGCGCTGCCGCCCAATGATCCAAAGCCGTGGTCATGTGTCAGCCCAATGCCCGTAGCCGCTTGATGAGCGATGACGTATCCCAGCGGCCGCCACCCAATTTCTGAACGTCCTTGTAGAACTGATCGACCAGCGCGGTCACGGGCAGCGATGCCCCGGTCTCGTTCGCAGTATCAAGGCAGATCCCAAGATCCTTGCGCATCCAATCCACGGCGAACCCGTGATCGAAGTGATCGTCCAGCATGGTTTCATAGCGGTTTACCATCTGCCAACTGCCCGCGGCACCCTGGCTGATAACCTCGACAACAGAGCGCCCATCAAGCCCGGCCTTTTCGGCAAAATGCAGCGCCTCGCTGAGCCCTTGTACCAAGCCGGCTATGGCAATCTGATTGCACATCTTGGTCATTTGGCCCGCGCCGCTGTCTCCGATGCGACGGCATATTTTGGAATAGACCTGCATCACCGGCTCAGCCGTGTCATAGGCGGTTTGATCCCCGCCGCACATGATCGACAAAACCCCATTTTCGGCCCCGGCCTGCCCGCCCGATATCGGAGCATCAACAAATGCGATCCCCTGGGCGGCTGCGGTTGCAAAAAGCTCGTGTGTGACCTTGGCAGAAACCGTGGTGTGATCGACGAATATGCTGCCTTCGGACATCCCGTGAAAAGCACCATCGTTGCCCGTGCACACCGCGCGCAGATCATCGTCATTGCCAACGCATGACATGACAAACTCGGCACCTTGTGCCGCTTCCTTGGGGGTCGAAGCCGCCGCGCCACCGTATTGCGCGACCCATTTGTCGGCTTTGGCGGGCGTTCTGTTGTAAACGGTCACGTCATGACCAGCAGCCTGAAGATGACCCGCCATGGGGTATCCCATTACGCCCAAACCAAGAAACGCAATCTTTGCCATTAAGAAATTTCCTCCGCTGTCCGGCGGTCAATCGTCGGCGACCGACCACCTGGCTGATTGGCTCTGACAAAGCAAAGGACGGGCGAAAGGGCAACCCCGCTTCAGGACTTACCACCCAAATCCTTGAGGATCGGACAATCGGGCCGATCGTCTCCGGCGCAGGCATCAATCAAATGGCTCAGCGTGCCGCGCATCGCGTTCAGGTCAGCAATCTTGGCTTCGATCTGGGTCAGGTGTTCGCGTGCGACACGTTTTACATCAGCGCTGGCGCGGGTTTCGTCCTCGTAGAGCGCAAGCAATGTGCGGCAGTCTTCTATCGTGAATCCCAACGCCCGAGCGCGCCCAAGGAAGTTCAGTTTGTGGACGTCCTGATCGCGAAAGCGTCGGTAGCCGTTGCCGTCCCGCATCGGCTTGATCAGTCCGATATCTTCGTAATACCGGATTGTCTTTGCCGGTAGACCTGTGTTTTCTGCAACGTCGCCAATGTTCACGAGGTAACCTCCTGCGTGTTCAGCGGCGTTTCACCGTCTGGCAAAGTCGCCCGCATCCGGCGCAAACGCAGCGCGTTCGAGACGACAAAGACACTGGACAAGGCCATGGCCCCGGCCGCCAATGCCGGTGACAAAAGATGACCGCCAAATGGGTACAGAATGCCCGCCGCGACCGGGATCAGAACGACATTGTAGCCAAATGCCCAACCCAGGTTCTGACGGATGTTCCGCATCGTACGGCGACTGATCTCAAATGCGCGCGCCACCCCGCCAAGATCGCCTGACATCAGGACGATATCAGCCGTTTCGATGGCCACATCCGTGCCGGTACCAATTGCAATGCCAGTGTTCGCAGCTGCCAGCGCTGGCGCATCGTTGATCCCGTCACCAACAAATGCCACCACGCCATATTGCTTTTGAAGTTCCGCTATCGCCTCTTGTTTGCCTTCGGGCAGAACCTCGGCAGTCACATGGTTGATATTCAGCTTTCGGGCCAGTGCGTCGGCGGTTTTTGAGTTGTCGCCAGTGATCATTGCAAGTTTGAGGCCCTGATCCCTAAGCTGATCAAGCGCGGCCTTTGTTTCGGGTTTGATGGGGTCCGACACCGCCAAAGCTGCTGCGGCTTGCTTGTCAATCGCAAAGAACAGTGGCGTGGCACCCGCCTGTGCATGATGCTCGACCGCGTCCGCGAGTTTGGCACAATCAATACCACTCTCGGACAAGAACCGGTCAGAGCCGATCAGGATGGAACGCCCCTCAACCTCGGCACTGACGCCCTGACCTGTGTGAGAGCTGAACTTGGTGACTTGCGGAAGGGTTCCCGGTGCAGCGCGGGTGACCGCGTGGGCAATCGGGTGCTCCGACTGTGATTCGACCGCCGCAGCAAGCCGGAGGACCTGCGCGCGGTCAAAACCGGCCGCCGGGATTACGTCCGACAATTCTGGTCGCCCCTGCGTCAGCGTCCCGGTTTTGTCAAAAGCGACAACCCGAGCCCGTTGCAGGTTCTGCAACGCGTCGCCTTTTCGAAACAAAACGCCAAGCTCGGCGGCGCGGCCTGTTCCGACCATGATCGAGGTCGGCGTGGCAAGGCCCATCGCGCAGGGGCAGGCAATGATTAGGACTGAAACGCCAGCGACCAATGCCAGTGGCAAAGCGGGCGCTGGCCCCAGGATCAACCAAACCAACACAGTCAGAATCGCGACAGCAATCACAACGGGCACGAAATAATGCGTGATCCGGTCGACTAAGGCCTGGATGGGCAGCTTCGCACCCTGCGCCTGCTCGACCATCCTGATGACCTGGGCCAGCACAGTGTCCGCCCCGACATGCGTAGCACGGATGCGCAATGCGCCGGTGCCATTCATCGTTCCCCCGACAACCTGATCGTCTGGTGCTTTACCGACCGGAACCGGCTCGCCCGTGATCATGCTTTCGTCAACATAGGATGTGCCATCCAGAACCGCGCCATCCACCGGAACACGTTCGCCCGGACGAATTGTTAATTTGTCTCCTGCCTTGATGCTGGAAATGGGCGCATCCTGCCAAGACCCGTCGCGCCAGACGCGGGCCGTGCTGGGTTGCAAACTCATTAGCTTGCGGATCGCGGCACCGGTTCGGCCTTTGGCGCGTGCTTCCAGCAGGCGGCCCAGAAGGATCAGGACGATAATGACCGCCACAGCCTCGAAATAGACGTTTGCGGTGCCCTGCGGCAACAATTGCGGTGCGAATGTTGCGATGACAGAAAAGATGTAAGCGGCACTGGTTCCCAGCGCCACCAGCGCATTCATGTCAGGCGCGCCACGCAGAAGCGACGGTACGCCTTTGGCGTAAAAGACCCGTCCCGGACCGATCATGAGAATACTGGTCAACCCAAATTGGATCACGTGGCTGGCTTGAGTTCCAATGGTCACATGAACCCAGTGGTGAAAAGCCGGGATCAAATGGCTGCCCATTTCAAGAACGAAGACCGGCAGAGCAAGCGCCGCGGCGACCAAGGTAATTCGGGTCAGCGCGTGAATTTCATTGGCCTTGGTGCTGTCATCGCGGGTGGCTTCGGCGGTCTGTATCGGATGGGCAGGGTAACCGGTTGCTGTCACAACGGCCGCGAGATCAGAAGGGCTTGTCGTGCCTTGCGCATAGGTGACGGTCGCAGATCCGGTCGCAAGGTTCACATTCGCTTCGATAACGCCAGTGCTATCGCGCAGGGCGTTTTCGATCCGCCCGACACATGAAGCGCAATTCATGCCTTCAATTTTCAAGCGGGTCTGGTTCGAAGTTGTTGGATAACCTGCATGCGCCAAGACCTCAGCAATCCCTGCAAACCCGCCATCGTAGGACACCTGCGCGGTTTCGGTCGCCAAGTTAACAGTGGCGTCCGTGACGCCCGGCGCACCGCGCAGGGCGGATTCTACCCGTGTGACGCACGAGGCGCAGTTCATACCCTCAACTTTGATTTGGCTTTTGTGTGCTGCGCCCATTCGACTCGCCTCGGCGTTACTTCACAGCGCTATATGAGGGTTCCAGTGACGGGAAGGTCAAGGGGTGTGGTTTGATTTTCCGTTGTGTCGTAGCAAGGAAAGTTTCGCATCGGATCAGATGTCAAAACGTTGCGTCGCTGCATCTCAATCGTGTTCGACGTGGATTGGAAGAACATACCGCGACGGTTAGGGTTAACCATCACACCAGCTTCGAGGTCAATATGTCTCTTTTTACCAGTTCCGCCGCCTGGGTTACCGATGAACACAGGATGTTTGCCGAAATGGCTGGTCGGTTCATGGACGATGCGTTGGTTCCCAACGTGGAGACATGGATCGAACAAGGCATTGTGGATCGTTCCTTTTGGCAAGATGCAGGGACGGCCGGATTGATGGCTGGATCAATTGCCGAAGAACATGGTGGCGTGGGCGGTGGCATGGGTTTCGACGCCGTTACGCTTTATGAACAAAGCGCACGCGGCGACATGGGCTGGGGCTATGGCATTCAGTCAATCGTGACGCACTACATAGACACGTATGGAAGCGAAGAACAAAAGCTGAAGTGGCTTCCCAGGCTCGCCTCGGGCGAAATGGTTGGCGCACTCGCAATGACCGAACCCGGTACCGGCTCGGACGTTCAGGCGGTTCGGACACGCGCGGACAAGGATGGCAATTCCTATCGCCTCAACGGCTCAAAGATATTCATCACCAATGGTCAGTCGGCGGATCTGATCGTAGTCGCCGCCAAGACTGACATGTCCTTGGGCGCCAAGGGTGTTTCGCTGATTGTGGTGGAAACCGAAGGCGCCGACGGCTTTCGCCGGGGTCGCAACCTTAAAAAGCTAGGGATGAAAGCCAACGACACGGCCGAGCTGTTCTTCGAAGACGTAAAAGTGCCCATGACCAACCTGCTGGGGCGCGAAGAAGGGCAAGGGTTTTATCAACTTATGAAACAACTGCCGTGGGAGCGGCTGACAATTGGCATCATGGCGCTGGGAGCCATTGATTTTGCGATCGCGGAAACCGTGAAATACGTTCAGGAGCGCAAGGCGTTCGGTCAACGGGTCATGGATTTCCAGAACACCCGCTTCAAACTCGCCGAGTGCAAGACGAAAGCCGAAGTTCTGCGCAGTTTCGTCAACGACTGTATAGCCAAATTGGAGGCGGGCGAACTGGATGCAGCGACAGCATCCATGGTCAAATATTGGGGGTCCGAAGTGCAAAACGAAGTGATGCACGAGTGTTTGCAGCTTTTTGGCGGGTACGGTTACATGACAGAATACCCGATCGCACGACTTTACGCAGACGCCCGGGTTCAGATGATTTACGGCGGAACCAACGAGGTTATGAAAGAACTCATCGCGCGATCATTGGACGTATGAGAGTGCGCTAGGTCATTCTCAAAATTGTGGATCGGAACAGCGGACTAAAAACGCTGGTCTGGTCGCCTGAGTGATCGTTAGGTTTGCGAACCCAGCTGTACGGCCAGCCAATTCCGAAAAGACTTCACCGGTTGCGGTGTGGCCTGCGTATTAGGCCAGACGAGGTAATAGTCACCCAAGCTGATCCTGGGCGCGTTCCAGGCCATCACCAGTCGTCCGGCGTGCAAGTCTTCCTCGATCAAAAACACGGGAAGCAGCGCCACACCTAACCCATGGATCGTCGCCTGTATCATGGTTGAAAACTGATCAAACAGCATCCCCCGCGGTCCTGAAACCGAATGACCTTGTGCTTGAAACCACTGCTCCCAGGCATTTGCGCGCGTTTCAATGTGCAGCAGTGGGCTGTTTTGTAATGCGTCCAGCGTCTCGAACCCGCTTGGTGCCAAGCTGGGCGCACAAACGGGCACAACTTCTTCGCGCATGATCTTCTGGTACTCAACACCCGTCCAGTTGCGGTGTCCAAAGTGAATGGCAGCGTGAAACGGCTCTGTGGCAAAGTCAAAGGGCCTCAGGCGGGTGCCCAGATTGACGGTCACTTCGGGGTGAAGGCGCGCAAAATCATGCAGGCGTGGGGCCAGCCAATGCATGCCAAAGGTAGGTAAAATCGACAGGTTCAGCGACCCGCCTTTTGGGTTGGCCTTGAGCCTGATCGCGGCCTGGGCGAGATCGGTCAAAGATGATCTTGCCGTTTGCACGTAATCCTTCGCGGCAGGCGTCAGATGCAGGCGCATCTGGTTGCGTTCGATCAGTTTTGTTCCCAGCTGTTCTTCGGCCGTCTTAAGCTGGCGGCTTATGGCGCTTTGCGTCAACGACAGTTCCTCGGCCGCGGCAGAGGCGCTGCCAAGGCGGTCTACCGCTTCCAGTGCCAACAAAGAAGAAATGGAAGGAAGAAAGCGGCGCGGGCCGATCATATGACTAATCCTCATACCTTTTGGTCGCAATATCACTGGATTTTGGCACTTACCAGCCTCATCACAGTCGAACTTCGTGTTTTAAGTCGAAGCAACTGAATCGCCTTAAAAGCATGGACAGGCAGGTCAAAACCGACAACAAGTTCGGGCAGGTCGTACGTGCCAAAAGAATGAGGAGTGCCATGGATCGCGCCCAGATCGTACATGAGAATTTCCTGAGCCGTGTGGCGCGCCGCGACTTTCCACAAGGTCCGCCTCCACAAGCGGGCATGACCGACACCCAGGCCGTTTCGGTGTTCCGTTCGCAGGTTCTAAGCCGGGCGCTGGATCGCACCAGTCGGGACATGCAGAAGCGCGGTCAGGGCTTTTACACGATCGGGTCGTCCGGGCACGAAGGCATGGCCGCAGTTGCCCAAGCTTTGCGTCCGACCGACATTGCCTTTTTGCATTACCGTGATGCCGCTTTTCAGATTGCACGGGCCGAGCAGGTCCCCGGCCAACAGATCGCCTGGGACATGTTGCTGAGTTTTGCGTGTTCGAAAGAGGACCCGATATCGGGTGGGCGCCACAAGGTGTTGGGATCAAAGGCGCTGATGATCCCGCCCCAGACGTCAACCATCGCCAGTCACCTGCCAAAAGCAGTCGGCGCTTCATACTCATTGGGGGCAGCACGGCGTCACGACCCCGAACACCGAGAATTGCCCGAAGACGGGATCGCAGTTTGCTCGTTCGGTGATGCCTCGGCCAACCATTCCACGGCGCAAGGTGCGATCAACACCGCCGGTTGGACAAGCGTGCAATCGACCCCGCTGCCCTTGCTGTTCATTTGTGAGGACAACGGCATCGGAATATCCGTCAAAACGCCAAAAGGTTGGATTGAAATGTCGATGGCCCAACGCCCGGGCATCAAGTATTTTCAGGCAAATGGGCTGGATATCTTTGAGACCTACGCCGTGGCGCGGAAGGCTGCGGACTACGTCCGCTACCGGCGCAAGCCGGCGTTTCTTCATCTGAAAACCGTGCGTCTTTACGGTCATGCCGGTGCGGATGTGCCGACCACCTATCTCAGCAAGTCCGAGGTTGAGATGGACGAGGCAAATGATCCGCTGCTGCATTCAGTTCGGCTGCTGGATCAGGCGGGGGCGTTGGCGCCGGAGGCGGCGTTGAAAATCTACACCGATACCTGCGCGCGCACCGACCGGGTTGCCGATGAAGCAGCAACGCGCCCCCGTTTGGCAGACGCGAGAGAGGTCATGGCAAGTCTGATCCCACCAAAGCGTGCGTGCAAGCCGACAAACGGCCCAACTATCGATGCCCGCTCGGTTGCATTTGGCGGTGATTTGCGCGCCATGTCCGAGCCGCAGCCCATGAGCCGTCTGATCAACTGGGCACTGACCGATCTGATGCTTGAGCATCGCGAACTTGTCTGCATGGGCGAGGATGTCGGCCGCAAAGGCGGGGTATACGGGGTCACGCAAAAGTTGCAGCAAAGGTTCGGCGCGGACCGGGTTATCGACACTCTTCTGGATGAACAGTCCATTCTGGGGCTTGCAATTGGCATGGGGCATAACGGTTTCGTACCGATCCCCGAAATCCAGTTCCTGGCCTATCTGCATAATGCCGAGGACCAGATCAGAGGAGAAGCAGCGACTCTACCGTTCTTTTCGAACGGTCAGTTCACGAACCCAATGGTCGTCCGGATCGCGGGGCTGGGCTATCAGAAAGGGTTCGGTGGGCATTTCCATAACGATAACTCGCTGGCCGTGCTGCGCGACATCCCCGGTGTGATCATTGCGTGCCCGTCAAACGGTGCGGATGCCGCCAAGATGCTGAGGGAATGCGTGCGGCTTGCGCGGGAAGAGCAGCGGGTCGTGGTGTTTCTGGAACCTATTGCGCTCTATCCCATGCGGGATTTGCACGAACCGCAGGACGCAGGGTGGATGACCACCTATCCGGCGCCGGATCAACGGATTTCGATCGGCGAGGTTGGGCAGCATGGTAAGGGTACCGATCTGGGCATCGTGACCTATGGAAACGGGCACTATTTGTCCAGACAGGCACTGCCCCAGCTTCAAGCCGCCGGAATTGCGTCGCGGATTATCGACATGCGCTGGCTGGCCCCGCTGCCAGCGGAGTCGCTGCTTGCGGCGACGCAAGGCTGTCGCCACGTGCTGATCGTCGATGAATGCCGCCGAACCGGAAGCCAGTCCGAGGGGCTTATGACTTTGTTCCGCGAAGAAAGGGTGCAAACACCAATTGCCCGTGTCGTGGCCGAGGACAGCTTTATTGCAACTGGCCCGGCTTACGCCGCGCCGCTGCCATCAACCGAAGGTATCGTCGCGGCAGCCCTGAAACTGACCGGAGTGTCCAAATGACGCGAACGGCTGTCGTGATCTGCCCCGGGCGGGGCACCTACAACAAACACGAACTTGGCTATTTGCATCGCCATCATTCCGACCGAATGGGTATGTTTCGCGACTTTGACACCATTCGCGGTCAGGCTGGTCAGGATTCAATCATCGATCTGGACGGGGCCGCCCAATACTCGGTCGCGCGGTACACGCGGGGCGACATCGCCTCACCCCTGATTTACGCAGCGTCTTTGGCGGATGCACAAAGCCTTGCGCCGGACATTGAGGTTGTGGCCGTCACCGGAAACTCGATGGGTTGGTACATCGCGCTGGCGGCTGCTGGCGCTTTGAGCGCCACGAACGGGTTCAAGTTGGTCAATACAATGGGCACACTGATGCAGACCCATTTGATCGGAGGGCAACTTGTTTATCCGTTTGTCGGCTCAGACTGGGCAGACGACCCAGCACGCAAAGCGAGCGTTTTGGCCGACGTGGCAAGGATCAACGGTTTGCCGGATCATGACCTCGCGCTGTCCATCGATCTGGGCGGATTGCTGGTTCTGGCTGGAAACCAGGCTGGGCTATCCGCATTCGAAGTATCGCAACCGGTGGTGGATGCACGTTTTCCTATGCGGCTGCAAAACCACGCGGCGTTTCACACATCGTTGCAGGCCCCCGTCGCATCCGAAGGGCGGTCGAGGCTATCCGCCGATCTTTTTGAACAACCTGAGCGTCCGCTGATTGACGGCCGCGGTAAAATCTGGTGGCCGGGCGCAACGCAAGTAACTGATCTTTGGGATTACACGCTTGGGCACCAGGTGACCGAGACCTACGACTTCACCCGCGCGATCCAGACGGCCGCCCGCGAGTTCGCGCCGGACCTGTTCATCGTCACAGGACCCGGCGAAACCCTGGGTGGGGCTGTAGCACAATCCTTGATCCTGGCGGAATGGCGCGGGATGAAAGACAAGGCCGCTTTCCAGACGCAACAAAAGGCGCGGCCTTTCTTGGTTTCAATGGGGCGTCCGGATCAAAGGGCAATGGTAGCGCCCGAATCCCAGTGATCATACGGAACGCGTGATCCCGCCATCCACACGGATGTTCTGACCGGTGATATAGCCGCCGCCATCTGATGCAAGCAGAGATATGACCGACGCGATTTCGTCATAACTGCGGCCATAGCGGCCCATGGGAATGCGTGAGCGGAACTCTTCCTTTTCCGGCAAACTGTCGATGAAGCCGGGCAGGACATTGTTCATGCGGATGTTCTCGGCTGCATATTTGTCCGAAAACAGCTTTGTGAATGCCGCCAGCCCTGCGCGAAATACGCCAGAGGTGGGAAAAACCGCATCTGGCTCAAAGGCTGCAAAGGTCGAAATGTTTATGATCGATCCTCCGCCTTGTGCTTGCATGATCGGCGTAACGATCCTTGTCGGACGGACGGCGTTCAGGAAGTACACGTCCATTCCGGTGTGCCAATCCGCATCTGTCAATTCCAGGACAGGTGCGCGCGGTCCATGACCGGCCGAGTTGACCAATACATCGACCCGGCCCCAATGCGCCATTGCCGCGTCCACCAGCCTTTGCAGATCATCGTTGGACTGGTTCGATCCGGTGATACCAACGCCGCCCAGTTCTGACGCCAACGCCTCGCCTTTTCCCGAAGAGGACAGGATACCCACTTTGAACCCGTCCGACGCCAGACGCCGTGCAGCATCGGCACCCATTCCACTGCCCCCAGCCGAAATCAATGCTACTTTCGTCATGTTTTTTCTCCATTCAGTTTCGATCAATTCTGAAGGGTTTCGCGCCGTTTCACCAATCAGTTCTTTTGACAATTTGCTGTAGAAAATCTACTGTCTCATACATGAGCGCGCTTCCCCCGCTAAACGCATTGAGAGCTTTCGAGGCCTCGGCCCGGCACCTGAACTTTCGTCTGGCAGCCGAAGAATTGGGCGTCACGCAGGGCGCAGTGGCCCAACAGGTTCGCGGACTGGAAGCGCGTTTGGGGCAATCTCTTTTCGATCGCTTGCCGCGCGGGCTGCGACTGACGGAAGCTGGTCGCCGTTTTCAGTCTCCGTTGCGTCGGGCATTTCGGCTGATTGAAGAAGCGGTGGAGGATTTGTCGGGGCATCGTCAGATCACCCTTTCCGTAACGCCCAGTTTTGCCTCGAAATGGTTGGTGCCACGTCTGAGTGATTTCATGGAGAAGCACCCGGACATAGCAGTGCAAGTGGACGCGCGCGAGCGTTTGGCAGACTTCCGAACGGACGGCGTTGATCTTGCGGTCCGTCAAAGCCGCGCCCCCGCCGGCGCCGGATTGAAGGCAACGCCTTTGTTTTCCACCGAGTTCGTTGTGGTATGCAGCCCGGCGTTGGGCGAGCAGATTTCAACCGCCTCGGATTTGATGAATCATGTTTTGTTGAGCGATACGCACGGGCTGTGGCCGTTGTATTTGGAAAGGGTCGGGGTGGAAGGGCGCCCAAAGACGATGAGCTTCAGCCAGACCAGTCTGGCGATTGATGCGGCCGTTTCCGGTCAGGGTCTGACATTGGCGCACGCACCTCTGGTCGCGGCGGAGCTTGCTTCGGGTCTTTTGGTGCAACCCTTGCCCGACGCCTTGGTTGACGACCTGGGCTTTTACATTGTGGCCCCCAGCCGGCCTCGGCAACGTGAATTGGTTGCTATGATGCGGGAATGGCTGCTTTCTCAGATTTGAAGCGTTGACGCGATTCCTTCGATCTGGGTCCTCAACCATTTGTGGGCCGGGTCATTGGCCGATCTTTGGTGCCATACCAGGTAGATGACGACCGGCTCACACTCAAAGGGCAGGGGCGCGCAGTCCAGATCGGCCAGCGGGCCAGATTTCATCAGGGCCGTATCTGTCGAGATCATATCGCTGCCTTTGACAAAAGATGAAATCGCGTTGAAGTGCGGCAAGGTGACGGTTGCAGGTTTGATCTGGCTTTGGTCCACGCCGCGCATCACGGACCGCGCGCTGCGCCCGTCCGCAAATCGCACGTCCACGTGTTCGCTTTGGCAGTAGCTGTTCCAACTGTTCGGCGGTTCTCGCCGGTTGGCGTCGTAGAATACCATCAACGGGCTGGTCATCAGCCGCTTTTGAAAGATATCCGGGCCATCCGGCGGCAGCGGGGTCAGCATCAACTGACACCTGTCATTTCGCAAAAGCTCCGGGTCGGGAACGCCAGAGGGGATGAATTCGAGACGTAAGCGGATGGCGTCGTCGCGTGTCGTCCTTAATAGATCAGGAAAGATCAACTCGCGCGGCATGTCGTTGGTGGCAATCTGAAAATCCATCTGTTCTGACTGGGGATCGAATGGGCGGCCTTCGGTCAGGGCACGCATTCCGTCCAGAACGCTTTGTGCGGGGTCTTTCAGCGACAACGCGCGCTCGGTTGGCGTCAGGCCCTGACCCGAACGGACAAACAGCGGATCGCCCAGAACCTGCCGCAACTTGCCCAGCGTGTGGCTGATGGCGGATTGGGTCACGCCCAGCCGGTCGGCGGCCTTCGAGACCGAGCTTTCTTCGAGGATCATCAGAAACACCCGCAAGACCTTGCCGTCCAGATCCGTAAAATCGATTTTCTTCATGCCATTTATGATTATTCATGAATGGATTTGGTGTCTATGCCGGGTTAGGGGAAATGCAGCAAGCAGGAGGCACGCGATGGGGATCCGCTTTTTCTCGGACAAGAACAGACCCGTTCACATGGGTCCGTATCCCCTTGAGCGGCTGGCGCGGCAGGATCAGATGCCCGATCTGGCGCGGGTCTCGCCGATGCCGGCGCTCAGCTTTCATCGGCCTGAACAGCCCGAAAGCATCGTGAACGCGATGGGTGAGTTTCAGGCGATGATGGATGCAATCCGCGATGGGTTCGTGAACCCGGTTGCTTCGGAAATTCCCGCCAACCCCGTGGATCGTACCAACCATCTGAAAGCGTTTGGCTATTTCAACGACGCCTCGATGATGGGCTGCGGGCCGCTGCCCGCGGGCGCGATGCTGGCTGAACCGCGGCGCAACCCGGATATCGACCGCCTGGCCCATGCGCTTAGGACGCGTCAGACCAAGACGCTGGCCTCGGGCATTGATGTGATCATGGCGGACCTGAAGGAAAGCATGGAAGCCGCGCCCAAGCCCATGGACAGCCATCGCCATGCGATCGTGTTCCTTTATGAGTTCAACCGTGATCCCGACGCCTCGGAACCCGGTGCTGACTGGATTGGTGCGGCGCAGGATCACCGCGCGTGCTTGCTGGCGACTGAGAATGCGGTGGTTATCGCCAATTATATCCGCCTACTTGGCTTTGACGCGCGGGCGCACACGGTAATGTCGTCCGAAGTGGATTTGGGCAAGCTGGCGGTCGCCGCCGGTCTGGCCACGGTCGAAGACGGCGCGATTGTCGCGCCGTGGCTGGGTCAGCGTTTTGGACTGGCGGCGGTGACGACCGAGATGGAGATCGCCCATGATCGCCCCTTGCGACCCATGCGCGAACAGCCGTGGTTCCGCACCCAAGGGCCGGCATGGTGGCTGGGCGCTGGCTTTGCCAAGAACGCACTGAACAGGGATGTCTATGCCAAGCGGCGCTATGTCGACGGGACGCATCCGTTCGAAAATCTCAAACGGGTCGACACCCCCACCACCTATATAGACGAGGAAAACGTTGCCCGTGTACCGAAACGGGCCGATATGTTCGCGCGGGCGCAATTCGGCGATATGGGCAAATCGCTGCAGGATGCGACCAAGGGCGGGCATTACGTGCGCAAATCCGCCCCCAGCTTTGCCCAACGCCGCGCGCTGGGCGCGTTTGTCCTGCTGCAGGACAGTGACAGCGCCAAGGTCGAGCGGCCCGTGGATGCGGACCGCAATGCCGCGAACATCAAGGCCGCGACCTATTTTCTTGGCGTCGATGCAGTGGGCCTCAGCCGGTGCCCCGCGTGGAGCTGGTATTCACACGACGCCACCGGGGAAGAGATCGTGCCGCCCCATGATCACGCGATCAGCATGATCATCGATCAGGGCTATGAAACGATGGAGGGCGCCAGCGGCGATGACTGGATCAGCGTTGCTCAGTCCATGCGCGCCTATCTGCGCTTTTCGCTGCTGGGTGGCGTGATTGCGCAGCAAATCCGCAATCTCGGCTACAAGGCCAAGGCGCACACAGTGATGGATGGCGAGGTGTTGCAGCCGCCCCTTTTACTGCTGTCAGGGCTGGGAGAAGTCAGTCGGATCGGTGAGGTGATCCTGAACCCCTATCTCGGCCCGCGCCTGAAATCCGGCGTGGTGACCACCGACATGCCGATGGCACATGACAAGCCCATTGATTTCGGTTTGCAGACCTTTTGTGAATCCTGCAACAAATGCGCGCGCGAATGCCCCTCGGGTGCGATCACCGCCGGGCCGAAGCTGATGTTCAACGGCTACGAAATCTGGAAATCCGACAGTCAGAAATGCGCCACCTACCGTATAACCACGCCCGGGGGTGCGATGTGCGGGCGCTGCATGAAAACCTGCCCCTGGAACCTTGAAGGTATTTTCAAGGAACGCCCCTTCCGCTGGGCGGCGATGAACATTCCTCAGGCCGCGCCTGCATTGGCCAAGCTGGATGATGCCGTCGGCAATGGCGGGTTGAATGACATTAAGAAGTGGTGGTGGGATATCGAATTGCAGGCGGATGGGGCCTATCGCCCGTCCGCGCACCCATTGAACCGGCGCGATCTGCAAACCGATCTGGACCTGAAATACGAGGATCAGACACTGGCCGTCTATCCCGCCCCCTTGGCCCCGCATCCTTGGCCCTATCCGTTTGCGATGGATCGCGAAGCCGGGATTGCCGCGTACGAGGCGATGGTCACTGCCGAAGACTACAAGGCGCGGAAGGCTGCCGGCGATCTGTCGGTCATTCATCGTTACAAGGTCGCCGGGGACGCCCCGGTGATGCGGGTTGAACTGACCAAGGTCGACAAGATGACGGCGGATGTGAGCAAGTATGAATTTGCGACCCTCGATGGCGCACCGCTGCCGGAATGGACTGCCGGTGCGCATCTTGATGTGCTCGTTTCACCCGAATTCCTGCGGCAATACTCAATGTCGGGCGACCCCTCTGACCGGGCCACCTATCAGATCGGCGTTTTGCGCGAAGACGAAGGGAGAGGGGGATCGGCCCTGCTGCATCGCATCTTCTCCGAGGGGCGCAAGGTCTTCATATCGAAACCGATCAACCATTTCGAACTCGATGAGACCGCGACCAAAACGTTCCTGATGGGAGGTGGCATTGGAATCACCCCGATGATTGCCTTTGCGCATCGCCTGCACGCGCTGGACAAGCTGTTCGAACTGCATTATTCCGCCAGCACACGCGCAGGGGCCGGGTATCTGGACGATCTGGCTGCGATGCCCTGGTCCGATCATGTGCACTATCATTTCTCGGATGAAGGCACGCGGGCCGAATTGGATGTGATTCTGTCGGGGTATCAAGACGGCTGGCATGTCTACACCTGCGGGCCTGACCGATATATGGATGGAGTCATGCAAGCGGCAGAGCGCTTGGGCTTTCCTGAAGAGGCGCGGCATCTGGAGTATTTCTCGGTCCCCGAACAGCCTGAATATGAAAACCACCCATTCACGCTGAAACTGGCCAAATCGGGTAGGGAACTGGCTGTTCCCGCTGACAAGAACGCGGCGCAGGTGCTGAATGAGGCAGGTTTTCATGTGGATGTGAAATGTTCCGATGGGATCTGCGGCGTCTGCAAATGCGGTGTAATTTCGGGTGAGATTGAGCACCGCGATTTCGTGTTGTCCAACAAACAGCGTGAGGGTGCGATCATCCTGTGCCAAAGCCGCGCGGCGGAAAAAGACGGCGTGATCGAGATCGATTTGTAAGCCCAATCTGAAACCGACATTTCCCGGGTAAAAAATAGGTCGCGACAGCCATGGACGCGGGCGGGTTGCTGCACTAACGTCCCCTCAAACCCAGTCACCCTGATGAACAGGCACAAGGAATTTTCAATGAACTACCACAGCCCCGCCAGTTTCGCCGAAGCGTCGGCGCTGGCCGCAAACGCAACGGGCATTACACGGTTTTTGGCGGGCGGCACTGACGTTCTGGTGCAGTTGCGCTCGGAACTGGTGACGCCTGAAACCTTAATTGATATCAAGAAGATAGACGGTGTCAGCGACATCACCCAAAATGCCGATGGAAGCTGGACGCTTGGCGTCGCAGCAACCGGCGCCGAGATGAGCGAACACCCTACGCTTGGTCGCGACTGGCCAGGTGTTGTTGAGGCGATGGACCTGATCGGCTCGACTCAGATACAAGGCCGCGCCACGCTGACGGGCAATCTGTGCAACGGCTCTCCGGCGGCGGATTCGGTGCCTGCGATGGTTGCGGCAGGTGTGACCGTCACGGTGACTGGTCCGGGTGGTGACCGCGAGGTTGCGGTCGAGGATATCCCAACCGGACCCGGCAAGACGTCGCTGACAAAGGGTGAGCTGATTTCGGCCGTGCATATCCCCGCACGCGGCGACAATGCGGGTGACGCCTACCTGCGTTTCATCCCGCGGACCGAGATGGATATCGCCGTCGTCGGCGCAGGTGTCAGCCTGCGTCTGGACGGGGACACCGTGACCGAAGCGCGCGTCTCGCTGGGGGCCGTGGCCCCAACCGTCCTGCTGGTCGAGGACTGTGCCGAGGCGATTATCGGCAGCACGTTGGATGACACGGCGCTCGAGGCTTTGGCCGCTGCAGCCTCTGCCGCCTGTAAACCGATTGATGACAAGCGTGGTACGATCGCATTCCGTACCGAGGTTGCTGGCGTTTTGGCCAAACGCGCCGCCAAGATCGCCTATGCCCGCGCGAAGGGAGAAGACCTATGAGCAAGCTTCATGTATCCACCACCGTAAACGGCGACACGGTCGAATATCTGTGCGACCCGCGCGAAACCCTGCTGGATTGCCTGCGCGACAAGCTGAACCTGACCGGTGCGAAAGAAGGCTGCGGAACCGGCGATTGCGGCGCGTGCTCGGTCACTGTCGATGGCCGTTTGGTCTGCTCGTGCCTGATGCTTGGCGTTGAGGCCGAGGGCAAGCAGATCGAAACCGTTGAAGGCATCGCGGACGGGGATATTCTGCATCCGTTGCAGAAGAAGATGATCGAGTATGCCGCCCTGCAATGCGGCATCTGCACGCCTGGTGTTCTGGTGGCGGCCAAGTCGCTGTTGGAGAAAAACCCCAACCCCACCGAAGAGGAAACCCGGTACTGGCTGGCCGGCAACCTGTGCCGCTGCACCGGGTATGACAAGATCATTCGTGCCGTGATGGATACGGCGGCTGAGATGCGGGAGGCTTCGTAATGGCTCTGGACGATCGCAAATCTGACTTCACCTTCGTGGGGACCCGTCCGAACCGCCCGGACGGTCTGGACAAGGTGACTGGTCGCGCCAAGTTCGGCGCGGATATCTCGGCCCCCGGCATGCTGCACGGTGCCATCCTGCGCTCGCCCCATGCCCATGCGCGAATCGTGAAGATCGACACGTCAAAGGCCGAGGCGCATAAGGACGTCAAAGCCGTTGTTACGCGTGCAGATTTTTCCGACAAAGTTGAATTCAAGCCCGGATTGTCCGGCGAGTTCTGGAACGTGCTGGAAAACGTCATGGCGAGTGACAAGGCGCTCTATGACGGGCACGCAGTGGCGGCTGTGGCGGCCACATCTGCCCTCGCAGCGCGGGATGCGCTCAAGCTGATTGAGGTCGAGTATGAGGTTCTGCCCCACGTCACCGATGTGGACAAGGCAATGGCCCCAGACGCGCCCATCATTCGCGAAGGCGCTGCAGACTATTCCGTGCCCGAAGGGATGCATCCCAACGTGGTGCGCTATCACGAAAGTGGTCACGGCGATGTCGACGCCGGTTTTGCCGAGGCTGATCTGGTCATCGAAGACAGCTTTGCCACTGAGGCGACCCATCAGGGTTACATCGAACCGCATGCCTGCATGGGATCCTTGGGTAGTGATGGCAAGGGTGAGCTGTGGTGCACCACGCAAGGCCACTGGATCGCGCAGAAAACCTGCGCCGCGCTGCTGGGGATCGAGACCTCGCAACTGCGCGTGACAGCGTCCGAGATTGGTGGCGGATTCGGCGGCAAGACCACGGTGTTCATCGAACCCGTCGCGCTGGCGCTCAGCCGCAAGGCCAACCGCCCGGTCAAGATCGTCATGTCCCGGTCCGAGGTATTCCGCGCCACGGGTCCAACGGCCTCGGCGTCGATGGACATCAAGATCGGCATGAAGAAAGACGGCACAATCACCGCCGCGCAGGGTATCTTCCGCCTGCAGGGCGGTGCGTTCCCCGGCGCGCCCGGTGACATGACCGCCATGTGTGCTTTTGCGCCCTACAACCTGACCAATGTGCGTCAGGTCGGTTATGACGTGATGTCGAACCGCCCGAAACAGGCCGCGTATCGCGCACCGGGTGCCCCGATGGGGGCTTTCGCGGTAGAGTCCGTGCTGGATGAGCTTTGCAATCAACTGGGTCTTGATCCGGTGGATGTGCGTCTGAAGAACGCCGCGCATGAGGGCACCAAAGCCAGCTATGGTCCGACCTACGAACGCATAGGTCTGGTCGAGACGCTTGAGGCCGCCAAGGCCCATCCGCATTACTCGGCCCCGCTGAAACCAGGGCAGGGGCGCGGCATTTCCTGCGGGTTCTGGTTCAATCACGGCGGTGAGACGTCGGTATCGCTGGCTCTGTCCGAGGACGGCTCGGCCCAAGTCATGGTCGGCACGCCTGATATTGGCGGTTCGCGTGCGTCGATGGCGCTGATGGCGGCTGAGGTGTTGGGCATCCCCTACGAGAATATCCGCGTCACCGTCGCGGACACGGCAACGCTGGGCTATAATGACGTAAGCCACGGCAGCCGTGTCACTTATGCCTCGGGTCTGGCGACCATCAAGGCGGCGCGTCATGCGGTCGAACAGCTCTGCGCCCGCGCGGCGGCCAGTTGGGGCATTCCGGCTGATGCGGTGAAATGGGAAAACGGCTGTGCCGTGCCTTCGGGGCCCAATGCTGGTGACTTCGACCCGCGCCCACTGGCCGATATCACCGCCCATATGGGCGCGACCGGTGGCCCGATTTCAGGCCATTTCGAAGCGACACCGGAAGGTGCGGGCGTGTCCTTTGGCACCCATATCGTCGATGCCGAGGTTGATCCGGAAACCGGTAAAACCAGCATCACGCGCTACACGGTCATTCAGGATGCGGGCAAGGCGATCCACCCGACCTATGTCGAAGGTCAGTACCAGGGTGGTGCCGCGCAGGGCATCGGCTGGGCGCTGAACGAGGAATATATCTATGGCGACGATGGTCGCCTGCAGAACTCGATCTTCCTCGACTACCGCATCCCCGTAGCAAGCGACCTGCCGATGATTGATACCGTGATTGTCGAAGTGCCCAATCCCGGCCATCCCTTTGGTGTGCGTGGCGTGGGCGAGACCGGCATCGTGCCGCCCTTGGCTGCAATCGCCAACGCGGTGTCCAACGCTGCCGGGGTTCGGATGAAGCAACTGCCGATGTCCCCGCCACGCATTCTGGCGGCCCTGAAAGACAATGGTTGACGTCCACTTGTGGTCTGGTCTCCGGTCTCTGACCGGGGGCCAGCAGGTCGTCGCGGTCGAGGCCAAAACCACCGGCGATTTGCTGCGTGAACTGGTCCGGGCCCATCCCCAGCTTCAGGCGCCGATAGACGCGGGCGTGTCCATCGCCATCGACGGACGCGTCATCGCCACCGGCTTGACCGAGCCGATCCCCGAGGGCAGCGAAGTCTTTCTGATGCAGCGCCTGCGCGGCGGTTGACGCGACTGCATGTTCGATTGTTCGGACTTTCGATCTCGATTGGTGCGAAGTGAGACAGCATCACTTGGTCTGCTCAGCTGATGTATGCGAACTCCGAAACCCGATGCTAACCCTTATGCCTTCGGGCAATAAGAAAGGCATTCGCAAAAAACGGCCTCAAACATCGTTGCCTTGAAGTTGGAATGTAACGTTGGCGAATCTAGGCGATCTTTTTCGAGTGATTGAAACCTACTGCAACGTCTGCCAACGTGTTTCGCCGTTGCGAAGTGTTTTGCGAGTGGGGGCACCACTTTAGCCTCGTCTCAAAAGCTGACAAGAGGCCATGCGACTTGGAGAGTAATGGTGCCCGGGGGCGGAATATAAAAATCAACGTAGTACATTGAAAGTAATAAATAAGATTTTCAGCCTTTTTGCACGGTACCCCTATAGATACCCCCATGCGCGTTTTGCGCGAAAAGGGTCTATCGAATACACAAATATCCGGGTTCGGCTGTTACTGCTCTAAAGTCCAGCACCATCGAAATCAACGTACGCCGGGTTCGATCTTGTAGTAGTGCAAGGTCGATCCTGGTGCGGGTAGTGGGTTTAATCCTCTTTGTGCAGCCCGCCACTCTCCGCCAAACAATTTAGATAGGTCGCCCACTACTTCCTTCACTGTAAATGCGTGCCGATGATTCAAGTCGCCTGTAATGCCTTTGTCGAAAGCGGTTAAATCAATTGTATCCATGCCATCCAAAACAAAAATCGGTTTTGCTCGACCGGCGCGAGGTCGGGCATGAATACGGTTCGACCACCAAAGGGCGCCGTCGGCTTCAGTAGCCAAGACTGTTGTGACCGAGCCATCTGTTGCATTTACACTTTGAGACAGAATACGGCGCGCAAGGTCCGGGGCGGCCAAAACAATTGCTGCATCATTTCCGGGCCAATTGTCTCGCATGAATTTCGAGACTAGTTGAGTTCCCATACTGTGCGCCAAATAATCCACGCGCTCAATGCGCGGGTCGTTCACTAGGTTGACTATAAGCTCAATATAATGGGGCTGGCTCCACTCAAGACTATCGGAGTCATATCCATAGCTAGCGAGACCGCCTCCGGATGGCCAACTCCATACAAGCAAGTTGCTTTTCAGTTTGGCATCTCTTGCAAATGCTAAGGCGGTACTAAGGGCATCATCAAAAGTATTGTTGTAACCATGAACAAAGACGATAAGATCACCTCCACCTTCGCCTATTAGGGAAGCAATATATCCATGGCAGTCTTCATTTCGAACTATTGATCTTCCAGGCATCAGTGATACTACGCCGCTTACTTGTCCTATCTTTCCCGCGTTCACCGGCATTAACTCGCCACAATAAATCTCTTCGTTGAGGCTTTCTGAATTGGAGAATTGGTTTACCAGTGGACTAGCGCCTGAGTCGAAACGACGGTCAGTGGCAAATAAAATCTTCGCTGGTGATTGGATCGCCCCCTCTTCTTCCTCTTCCGGCTCGCGGCTTTCGGTTTCTTCATCGGAGTCACTAAGCGCCTCAATTTCATCGCGGAACTGAAGTATTCCTTCGGGGTCGGATTTGCTGGTGGTCCTTATGCTCGATGAAACAGCTTCTCGAAGCAACTCAGGTGCGATCGCTGACCATGAGGTTTCAAAAATGCCATACTTAGAGACTAGCTCACCAACCTCGTCTAACTCATTCTGAATTTGTTGAGCTGCTGCAAACTCAGCACTTTCAAGCACTTCAAAAACAGTTCTCTGTTGCAATGCAGTCAAACTCACCCACCAGTCGGAATTTACGAAAGTGGCACTTAGATCAACTTTGTGATCAGTAAGAATTGTACCACCCTCAAAGAAAGGCATTCTTTGCGGGCTGAGCCACTGCCGAGAAAGAACCGCACCATCTGCGATGCCCTTCTCCAATGCTTGATAAACTTCGGAGAACCCGATTTGAGCTGGTTGAGCTCCCATTGCTTTCAAAAAGTCATTGGTTTGAAAATCTACTGTGGCAATCTTCTTACCTTCCAGTTCCTTTATAGAAGAAAACGCCTGACCGCTTATGAGTGTGGAGCTTGAATAGGGCCATAACCGCAATGCAAAGGAGCTTTCTCCTGCAATTTCCTCTCTGGCTATATCGCCAATTATTCCTTTTGACGCTTCACGTGTGTCGTTCAGGCTAGGGAACGCACCAGGCGATGTGAGCAGCGCTGCAGCCACATCCCCTTCCGAGGTACTTCGCTGAAGGCTTGTAAGACCAAAGGAGCCCATTGTACTATCCACAAACTTCCTGACTTCTCCACGTTCCAAGGTTATTGCTTCACTCGGCGCGTCCGAACCAAAACCAGCTTCGATCAGTCCTTGCGTCAGGACTTCCAGATAAGCGCTTGTTGCGGCCGTTTTCGGCAAATCAGTTGCGATAACAAAACTTTGGCTGGTTTGTTGGGCGGCGCCGTTCACTCCAACAATACAGAAAGCAAAACAAAACAAGAAAATTCGCATCTTCGCACCAAATAAAACTAAGAAATGGTAGCCAAGTTTTGCACACTTCGAAGTACCAAACAACTTTTGCGACTTACGGCAGAAAAAAGGAGGCAAATTGTACCGTGTAGGCTCCAATTTGCTTTCGTCATCGGCAGTGCGCCCTATTCAGCGTCGACTTTGCTGCAGGTAATTCGAACTGCCTGTACCGACCGCCGCATTAATTTGCGCAGTCAAGGGCGTGGCCCGCAGCAATGACGGCGGCGCCGGTGTCCTGCCTCGACATAGGAAACGCCTGTCTAGCAGAGCAGACAAGGATTGCCGACCGCGACTGATTGGTTTTGGTACTCTGGTGCAAGTACTCCCCTACGCTGACTTCGCCTCGGGGTCACGTGAGAAGTCTTCTCCAACCTTGGCCCCGCTCTTCATGTGTATGTAAACCGTATAAGTGACTGCGATGTTTTACTTACTTAATCCTTGAAACTCGATTGATAATCAGTATGACGCTACCTAAAGTCGTCGTACTCCCCAAGTGGGTGCGCAAAATTTAAAAGCGCGCAAAATACGGGACACGAGTTGTATTACAACACATCAGAAATTCACGGGAGATCCAATCAGCGCCTTAAGTTCGCAGAGCTCCACCTAGTAGTGGGTAAACGGCGGGAAGACACAGTTTGTTGAACCGACTTAAAGTGATAGTGAGCAAAGCATCGACCTATTCGGTTCGCTTTCAGCAACTGGAGGCCGAGTTTAATGATCTCGTCTCTTGAACGTGTTGTCGACGATCTTGTAGTGGTAAACAGCAAGCTTCTGTTGTTGATTGGCGCACCCAACTCAGGAAAAAGCGATTTGCTATGCCAATTGGCCAATCGTCGGCAGCAGCAAATCCTCAAAGTCGGTGCGGCACTAGGGCGCGAACTGCTCACAGTTCCAAGCCCCAGAAGGCATCTTCACGCTGCGGATCTTCTTAAGGGGTTGGCCGGTGAGTACTCCCGCGAAGATCTCCTGCTCATGGACAATCTCGAACTCCTATTCGATAAGAAGCTGAAACTCAGTCCACTGGATTTGCTCCGACGGCATTCTCAGGCGCAACGCGTCGTTGCGGCTTGGCCTGGAGCACTTACGAACAACAGACTGTCCTATGCAAAGACAGGACACCCTGAATACCGGGACTACAGCTGTGATGGCGTAGTTCCGTTCAGAGTAGATTGAAAGGAAATCTCGAGATGGCAATGCGTTACGGCGATCTCATTCAATTTGAACCTATTGAGTCGGTTATTCAGCTTCTCGACGCGGATCGTCCTAGTGAAGCCAAGAAGCTTGTGTCCACCTATGTCATCTCAGATGACATGGCCGAACGCATCGCCAAGCTCATGATCCCGCAGCTGTCCTTCGATGAGGCTGTGGACCACAAAGGCGTCTTGGTGGTCGGGAACTACGGCACTGGTAAGTCGCACTTGATGTCGGTGCTGTCACTTGTCGCTGAGGATGAGGCATATCTACCGATGATCCTGCACCCCAAAGTGGCCGAGGCTGCAAAGACAATTGCGGGCCGCTTCAAAGTGCATCGGATTGAAATTTCAAGTCAGATGTCATTGCGCGACATCATCACCCAACAGCTTGAGGTGTTCCTAGAAAAGCACGGCGTGACATATGCGTTCCCGCCTGCCGACAAGGTCATCAATAACAAGGCCTCGTTCGAGGAGATGATGTCGGCTTTTGCGGACGTTCACCCCGATCAAGGAGTTCTCCTCGTTGTCGATGAGTTCCTCGAATACCTGCGGTCGCGCAAGGACCACGAACTGGTGCTCGACTTGTCCTTCCTCCGCGAGATTGGAGAGGTTACCAAACATCTCCGGTTCCGTTTCGTTGCGGGCGTTCAGGAAGCGATCTTCGATAGTAGCCGCTTTCAACATGTGGCGGATAGCCTGCGGAGGGTGAAGGACCGATTCACTCAAGTTTTGCTGGCAAGACAAGATGTCAGTTTCGTTGTCGCGGAACGCCTCTTGAAGAAGTCGGCTGACCAGCAGGACAAGATCCGCGCTTACCTTGCGCCATTCTCGAAATTCTATGGCTCAATGAATGAGCGGCTGGACGAGTATGTGCGTTTGTTCCCAGTACACCCAGACTACATCGGGACGTTTGAGCGCCTGGTATTCACCGAGAAGCGGGGCGCCCTGGTAACCTTGCGTGATCAGATCCAGGCAATCCTGGACGATGAAGTTCCTTCAGATCGGCCTGGTTTGATCGGCTTCGACAAGTTTTGGGACACTGTCGTAGCGAACTCCGTTCTGCGTTCAGATCCGAATATCGGGCCTGTGCTCAAGGTTTCAGAAGTGTTGGCGGAGAGGGTCTCCAAGGCGTTCACTCGTCCTGCCTATAAGCCGATGGCGCTTCGCATCATTGACGGTCTTTCTGTCCATCGCCTGACGACAGGTGGGGACATCTATGTTCCTGTCGGACCGACGGCCGAGGAACTGCGCGACACGCTGTGCCTGTTTCAGCCGGGTATTGAAGACATGGGTGGCGATCCGTCCGACGACCTACTCACTGCGGTCCAGACCACGCTTCGAGAGACGCTCAAGACAGTAAATGGTCAGTTCATCTCCAAAGCGCCAGACACCGAGCAATACTATCTCGACCTAAAAAAGGACGTCGATTACGACGCGCAAATCGAGAAGCGGGCCGAGGCTCTTTCTGAGGATGCGCTCGATCGCGCTTACTACGGCGCAATTAGCCAACTCATGGAGCGCACGGACGAGTCCAGTTACGTGACGGGACACCAGATTTGGCAATACCAGATCGAGTGGCAGGAGCGTCGCGTCGAACGGATTGGCTATTTGTTCTTTGGGGCGCCGAACGACCGGCCGACCGCTCAGCCAGAGCGGGATTTCTATTTGTACTTCATCCAGCCCTTCGATCCCCCGCGTTTCCGTGATGAGCAGAAGCCCGACGAGGTCTTCTTCCGTCTTAAAGCACCAGACGAAATCATCAAGCGATTGCTGAGCTTCTACGCCGCCGCCCAGGAACTGGCCTCCACGGCAAGTGGTGGCGCAAAAGGCGTGTATCTTGACCGCGCTCGCGATGCGCTGCGCGAAATGAGCAAATGGCTGCAGGAAAAACAGCTGGAGGCATTCGAGGTCACGTTCCAAGGCAAGTCCAAGACACTACGTGACTGGACCAAAGGTATTTCACTCAGGGACAAAGCGCGTTTGGGGCCAGACGAGCGCATCAACTTCCGCGACGTCGTCAACGTGATCGCGGGGATCGCGCTAAGCAGCCGGTTCACCGATGTTTCCCCCGAATACCCAACGTTCTCGGCGCTCGTGACGGAGTCCAACCGAAAACAGCTCATTGGCAACGCGCTTCGTGCCCTAACTGGCAGCAACCGTACGAAAGACGCTGTGATCGTCCTGGATGGCCTCGAAATGCTCGATGGTGATCGCATTGATCCGGTTCAATCTCGATATGCGCAGGAGGTTCTCGCGCGGCTGAAGACCAAAGGTCATGGGCAAGTGCTTAACCGCAGTGAGTTGCTCGTTGGAAATGCGGATATCGAGTACTTCGGCCCTGACAAATACCGGCTCGAGACTGACCTATTGGTCACGGTGCTTGGGTCACTGGTCTATTCCGGTGACATTGTCCTGGCAATTACCGGGGACAAAATTGACTCCGGCAAGATCGGACTTCTCGCGGATCGTCCGCTCGATGAGTTGAAGCAGTTCAAGCATGTTGAAGCACCGAAGGAAATCAACGTTGCAGTGCTCCGGTCGCTCTTCGAGATGCTGGAGTTGCCGCCGGGTCTCGCGCAGCAGGCCACTCAAGGCTCGGACGAGCCAGTCAAGGCGCTTCAGGAGGAAGTCAGCAAGCTCACAAAGCGTGTGCTTGCAGCCTCCACCGACATGGCAAACCGGCTTAGCTTCTGGGGCCAGCCCCTCCTGCGCGAGGAAGAAATCCGCGACTGGAGATCAAAGCTCGACGAGCTCAAGACCTTCTCGGAAAGCCTGTCGCCCTACAACACGGTCGGCAAGCTCAAGAACCTGCGCATTGGGTCGGATGATATCGCAGCCCAGAAGAAGAACCTTGAGGTTCTGAACTCCGTCGAAGGGCTCGTCAGCCTGATCGGCGAGCTCGGGAATACGGCAAGCTACCTTGGTCAGGCCGAGATGGTGCTGCCGTCTGACCACGCATGGGTGAAGCAGGCTCAGGATAGGCGCAAGCAGGTCGTCGATGCATTGTCGACGAGCCGAACTGGTCAGAATGGAACCGAACACCGGCAGACGCTCGCCAAGCTCAAAAAGGACTATGTGACGGCTTATGTCAGCCTGCACAGCAAGGCGCGTCTCGGAGTATCCGAGGACAAGACAAAGACCGCGCTGCGCAAGGACCCCCGGCTCGTCGCCATGCGGGCTTTGGCGAATATCTCGCTGATGCCGACAAGCCAGCTCACCACGTTCGAGGAGAAGCTCGACAAGTTGAAGAGCTGCGCCTCGCTGATCGACTCCGAACTCGCGGCCAGCCCGGTTTGCCCGCACTGCAACTTCCGCCCGGCGAACGAGCAGGGCGACATGCTGCCCGCGGCCAATGTGCTCAAACAGCTTGATGACGAGCTCGATCAGATGCTGGACGGGTGGGTACAGACGCTTCTCGACAACCTCGAGGATCCGATCATCCAGTCGAACTTCGAACTGCTCAAGGAAGGTTCCCGCAAGATCGTCACCGGCTTTGTCGACAGCAAGTCATTGCCCGATCCGGTCATGCCCGAATTCATCAGTGCAGTGCAAGAGGCGCTGTCCGGCCTCGACAAGGTCGTCGTCTCGGGCAGCGACATCCGGCAGGCACTGCTTCAGGGCGGATCGCCCGCGACACCCGAAGACCTGCGCAAGCGGTTCGAAGCGTTCCTGACCGACCGCTGCAAGGGCAAGGACACCTCCAAGCTGCGCTTCGTGGTCGAGTGAACTTCCGCCAACCGACATTGAAAAGAGACCAACCGATGACTGAACAACTGAAGATGGATGGCGGCAAGAACGGCGGGCCTGTCGAATGCCTGGGCATGACGTTCCCGAGCGATGACGCGCGCCGGGATCACTTCTCGGGGCTGCTTGAGGAAAGGCTGAAAGATCCGGACTTTCGGAACCAGGAAGGGTTTCCGCAAGGAGCGGACGACGCGATCCTTGCCATGTCGGATCCGCCCTACTACACGGCGTGCCCCAACCCCTGGCTCGCGGATTTTGTTGAGCATTACGGATCGCCCTATGATCCGACGCGATCGTATGCTCGTGAGCCGATGGCCATCGACGTGTCCGTTGGCAAGACCGACGCGTTGTATAAGGCTCATGGGTATCACACCAAGGTTCCTCATCTCGCCATCGTGCCCTCGATCCTCCACTTCACGGATCCGGACGACATCGTGCTCGACGGCTTTGCTGGGTCTGGGATGACCGGTGTTGCGGCCCAATGGTGTGGAACTGCGCCCGCCGCCTACCGACATCAATTGGAAATGGAGTGGAAAAAGGCGGGCATGGAGGCCCCCAAGTGGGGAGCGCGGCGCGCGGTGCTTAACGATCTATCCCCGGCGGCCACGTTTATCGGAGCCAATTACAATCTGCCTTTCGACGTCGACGCCTTTGCGAAAGCGGGTAAGCAGCTGCTTAACGAAGTCGAGAAAGAAATCGGCTGGATGTACAAAACACTGCATTCTGATGGCAAGACAGAAGCGCGGATTCAGTACACTGTCTGGAGCGATACGTTTAGCTGTCATTCTTGCTCAGGTGAAATCGTATTCACTGAGGCGGCTCTGGATATGGAAACCAAAAAGGTCTCCAAAACGCTGGTTTGCCCGCATTGTGGGGCAGAGGCTGCAAAAGAAAAAATGGATCTAGTCTTTGAGAACTTCATTGATCCAGCAACCAACACTATGACACAGCGCCCAAAACGGGTGCCGTCCCTCCTTGTCTATAAAATTGGTAAGGAAACTTTCGAGAAGACACCGGATCAACAAGACATTGAGCGCTTGTCCAAAATCGCAGAACTCGATTTGCCTAGTGCGCTACCGACTACCACGCTTCCAGACTGTCAAATGACACGGGTGGGTAGAATGCGCACCACGCAAACCGAAGCAATTCATCACATGTACTTGCCGCGTGCTGCTCATGGAATGAGCCTCCTCTGGCAAAGAGCTCAGAGTCACCCTGATCCAAAAACTCGCTCATTCTTAGTTTACATGGTGGAACAAGCGATTTGGGGAATGTCTATTTTGGCGAGGTATACGCCAACGCACTTTTCGCAGGTCAACCAGTATCTCAGCGGTGTTTTTTATGTTGCGTCTCAGATTTCAGAGTGCAGCCCTTGGTACATCTTGGATGGAAAGCTCAAGAGATTGGTCTCTGCCTTCGGGAAGTATCAAGCTAAGAAGAATGTAACCGCGGTTAATACAGGGTCAGCGACCGCGCTACCACTTCCCGACAACAGTATCGATTATGTGTTTACTGATCCGCCTTTTGGAGAGAACATTTACTACTCAGATCTGAATTTCTTAGTCGAGTCATGGCACGGCGTCACAACAGACCCAACTCCTGAAGCGATTGTGGATCGGGTAAGGCAAAAAGCTGTGCCAGAGTACCAACATTTGATGACACAGTCTTTCCGAGAGTATTTTCGGGTTCTTAAGCCAGGCCGCTGGATGACAGTCGTCTTTTCTAACAGTCGTGCCGCTGTTTGGAATTCGATCCAGGTTGGTCTTCAACAAGCAGGGTTCGTCGTAGCTGAAGTAAATGCACTAGATAAAAAGCAAGGCAGTTTTCAACAACTGGTCTCGCCAAATGCTGTAAAGCAAGATCTCGTCATTTCGGCCTACAAGCCCAATGGCGGCCTTGAAACGCGTCTGGCTGAACGTGGTGCTGCGCCTGAGTCTGCTTGGGACTTTGTCGAAACCCATTTGCGCCAGTTACCGGTTTCGAAGGTAAAAAGCGGGGTCATTGAAATCGTTGTGGAACGTGATCCGCGCCGCATCTACGACCGGATGGTTGCGTGGTTCATCCGCCATGACTACCCGGTCCCGCTCTCAACCGAAGAGTTCCTCGACGGGCTGCGCAGCCGCTACCCCGAGCGCGACGGGATGGTCTTTTTGCCCGAACAGGTGACCGACTATGACAAGAAGCGCGCAAAGGTGGAGCAAGCACCGCAGATCGAGCTTTTTGTCTCTGACGAGCGCTCAGCCATCGATTGGCTGACCGACCATTTGCGCAAGCGCCCCTCGACCTACCAGGATATCCACCCGGATTTCACGGTGCAGATTGGTGCGGGTTGGCGGAAGCACGAAGAGAAGCCAGAGCTGTCGGCGCTGCTGGAGGACAACTTCCTGCGCTATGATGGGAACGGCGACGTACCCAGCCAGATCCACAGCTACCTGTCGACCAACTTTAGGGATCTCCGCGGTCTTGAGAAGGAAGAAACGCTCCTGCAAGCAAAAGCAAAGGGCCGCTGGTATGTGCCCGATCCGAACAAGGCGAAGGATCTGGAACAGAAGCGTGAACGGGCGCTATTGAAAGAGTTCGAAGACTACAAGACTGCGACCAAGCGCCAGCTCAAGGAGTCGCGCCTCGAGGTATTGCGCGCCGGGTTCAAGGCAGCGTGGGCCGCGAAAGATTACCAAACGATCATCGGCATTGCGGACAAGCTGCCAAGTGAAACGCTGCAAGAGGATGAAAAGCTGCTGCTCTGGTACGACCAGGCGCTGACTCGTATGGAGGCTGATGCGTGACGCATGCCTCCCAAGACTTTGGCATTGGCGCGTGGTGCTGGCATGAACGACATGCCGCACCCTGCCGCGTCGTGGACCGGGAGGAGATGTGGGGCGAAACCTCATACCGTGTCTGGCTCCCGGGCAAGGATGCTGTTGTCCGTGCCAGGTCTCGGGAGATAGGGCCACTCGACGCTGTCCGGCCGTCAGTCGAACAGATCCTGCACACGGCCGCCGCGGCAAAGCTCCAGGACGCGCTGGAAGACAATCTGCTTCTCGCGCCAATCCAGTCGAGCGTCGTTCCTTTGCCGCATCAGCTCTATGCCCTGAACCGCGCCATGAGCCGGGATCGGATCCGTTATCTGCTTGCGGATGAGGTGGGGCTCGGCAAGACCATCGAAGCCGGTCTGATCCTCCGGGAGTTGAAGCTTCGCGGCATGGCCAAGCGGATCCTTGTCGTCGCGCCCAAGGGTCTGGTGCGGCAATGGCAGGCCGAGATGCGCCTGCATTTTGGTGAGAACTTCCAGTTCATCGAGCCGTCAGAGCTCTCCGCTTACCGGCAGTTTCGGGATGACGAGGAGAACCTCTGGCGGCTGCACGATCAGGCTATATGTTCGCTGGATTCGGTGAAGCCACTCGAAGGGCGGCGCGGATGGAGCGCGGAGCAACTCAGCACCTACAATCGTGAACGGTTCGAAGACCTGATTTCGGCCAACTGGGACCTTGTGATCATCGACGAAGCTCACCGAATGGGAGGCAGCACGGATCAGGTTGCACGGTACAAGTTGGGCGCGGCACTTGCCGAGGCCGCCCCGTACCTTCTCCTTCTGTCGGCAACGCCCCACCAAGGCAAAACGGATCAATTCCACCGTCTGATGCAGCTGCTGGATCGAGACTCTTTCCCCGATGAGAACAGCGTCTCGAGCGACGGCGTGCGCCCGTTCGTTGTGCGGACAGAGAAGAGGCTCGCGATCGATGCTGAAGGCAAGCCTCTGTTCAAGCCTCGAATGACCCGCATTCAGGCTGTCGCCTGGCTTGACCGACACAAAGCACAGCAAGGGTTGTACGAAGCGATCACTGAGTATGTTCGCCACGGCTATAACCAAGCCATGGCATCGAAGCAGCGGCACATCGGCTTCTTTATGATCCTCATGCAGCGTTTGGTGACGTCCAGCACCGCAGCCATCCGCGCAACCTTGGAAAAGCGCCTCCTCGCCCTGGACGACGACCAGCGACAGCTTCAGCTCTTTTCCACCGAAGGTGTCGGAGACTGGCATGAGCTAACGGGTGATGACCAGATCGATATCGCCGTGGCCTTCGATGCCTTGGATGACGAGCGAAAAGACGTTGAGGCATTGTTGTTCCTCGCTCGTGAGACAGAGGCGAAAGGAACAGACGCAAAAGCCGAGGCACTCCTTGAGCAGATCTACAAGATTCAGCAGGAGGAAAACGATCCTGAATTTAAGGTCCTGGTTTTCACCGAGTTTGTTCCGACCCAGGCCATGCTCGCGGAATTTCTCGAAAGCAGGGGGTTCTCGGTTGCAACGCTCAATGGGGGCATGGACCTTGAGGCGCGTGGCCGCGCGCAGCGGGCATTCTCCAAGGATGTGCGTATCCTGATCTCGACGGACGCTGGCGGCGAGGGCCTCAATCTTCAATTCTGCCATGTCATCATCAACTTCGACATGCCATGGAACCCGATGAGGGTCGAGCAGCGTATTGGGCGCGTGGATCGCATAGGGCAACCGCATATTGTGCGAGCCATCAATTTCGTACTCGAAGACACCGTCGAGCATCGGGTTCGCGAAGTTCTTGAAACAAAGCTCGCTGTGATCGCAGAGGAGTTCGGCGTGGATAAAGTTGCCGATGTGATGGATTCGGTGGAGGCGGAGCCTCTGTTCGACGAGCTTTTTGTCCATGGGATCCAAGACCCGGCGTCGATCGAAACAGAATGCGATGCCGTTCTTACGCAGCTTCGATCCTCGTTGGCAGAGAACCGGAAGAATAGTGATCTGCTCGCCGACGGCCATGAACTAGAAGCCGCTGATGCGCGCAAGTGGCGAGACCATCCGGCACAGTTTTGGCTGGAGCGGGCAATCACAACTGGCCTCCCTGCGCGCGGGGGTGAAGCCAAGAAGGAAGGCGATACCTGGCGGATACGGTGGGACGATGACACAGAGTCATCTTCGGTGTGTTTTGATGCGCGCACCGCGGGAGATCGGCCCGAAGTTGAGTGGGTCACGCTGGAAGATCCAAGAGCGCAGGCTTTGATTACCGATCTTCCGCGTTGCATCGCTGGTCAACCCGTCCCCGCCGTCCGCATAACAGGCCTGCCTGATAGTGTGAAAGGCGTTTGGTCACTTTGGGAAGTCAGTCTGGCAGCTGACGATTTCAGCCGCCGCCGCTTCCTATCCGTTTTCGTCAATGATGAAGGGCGCGCCTTCCAACCGACGGCAAAACGCATTTGGGACGTGCTTCTGACGGAGCAGATCGAGTCGATTGGTGCGCCTCAGATCGAGGCGCCGCGCGACTGGTTCGAGAGATCAAAAGGGGCTGCGGTCACGCAAGGAGAGCGGGTGTTCTCTGATCTTGTGACAGAGCACAAGGCTCGGATCAAGGAAGAACGAGAACGCGCACTCTACGCTTTCGAAGCTCGACACCAGGCGATTGGCAGAGTGGGGCTTCAGACTGTTCGTGATTATCGACGGAAGCGGCTGCAGAAAGAACATGAAGCTTGTATGGCGCAGCTCGATGCCGCGGCATCTTACTCGCCCGATCTCAATGCCCTCCTCGTGTTGCGAATTGGCGAAACGGTGGCTGGTGCACAATGAGTATTTGGGCTGATCGTATCCTGCGGGAGTTTCCCGCAGATCTGTCTCGCTTCTGGATCGCCTTGGATCCGGATGGCCTGCTCTTGGATGAGACCATTCTGCTCGGGCTTCGCGAACGCGATTTTGAGGTTCTCCCGTTCGAAGACTCTGTTTCCTTTAGAACCGAGTATGAAGAGCGTTATCGATCCGCATGGGATGTGGGTGAGAAAGGTACCGCGAAGGCGCTCATCCTGCAGTGGCGGGGCGCGGACATCAACTCCATACCTTGGGACTACATCAGGTCAGCACGACAAGTCAGCCTGAGCTTGGCTGATCTTTTCCCCAATCTGAATTATGGTGTCGTCCGCAAGCTTGACGCTGAACACCACGAAGGGCTCTTTCAAGCCTATCAGAAGCACGCGACGCAGCTACTGGGAGAAGGCGCAACCAAGGATTTTGTCCTCACGCACATCTTCAGGCTTAGCCCTTATCTGCTGAATCGACCGGAGGATTTCTGGCGAGAAGCTCTGCGGCTTCACTATCGCGGGGCTGGCCTTCCCAGCCCATTTGCAGACCATGTCGCAACCGTCCTCCGGGACACATCTCTTGGAAGTCTTCCGATTAGTGAGCTGCTCGCCTCAAAACCCTTTATGCTCCGCGCCATACAGGAATCTTGGGCGCGTTTCGTGGCACAATTTGGCGTTGAACCCGATGCCCGCGACAGGGATCAGGAGCCGGTCGAAGGCCATGCGTTTGACGTGCCCTTTGATCACCCCGACGTAAGGGTGATCATTGATACCATGTTCCTCGAGGGAGCCCTTCAGCCTATTGAGGCAAATGTCCGTCCTGAGCACCTTCCCGATTGGATACAGGTTGGTCTGATTGATGACCCTCAGGCACTTGCGCATTTGGTGTCGGAGGGAACGAAAAGGATCGCGGCGAGTCTACCCTCGGAGGGCGCTTCGCATCGAGATTGGTTAGAGGCGGCGCGCCGCCTTGGAGAACTCATCTACCGCTTCAACGAACTGAAAGCGGCGGACGCAGATAACCTGCAGGGGCAACTTCTGATCTTGCAAAAAGAGGCCGATGCCCGCCTCAAGGATTGGGTGCTTCAGCATTTTGCAGACTTGCCCTCCCTACCCGTCGCAAAAGCGCCAGTGATGGTACATCACGTGCCGCGCTATCTCGCGATGCGCAGGGGATTTGGCGAAGATCGAATTGCTCTTCTTGTCTTTGATGGTTTGGCATTGGACCAGTGGGCCCAGATCAGGGAGCACCTGTCGACCAAGCTTCCCGACTTATCCGCCGACGAGGGTGGCTGCTTTGCGTGGCTGCCGACTCTGACGTCAATCTCTCGCCAAGCGCTCTTTTCCGGCCTCAAGCCACGGGAGTTTCAAGGCTCAATGGATTCGACGGCGCAAGAACCGTCTCTCTGGGCGAAGTTCTGGCAAGAAAACGGCCTCCGGAAGCCCGAAGTCGTTTACCAGAAGGGCCTAAAACGTTCCGACCAATTGGCACTACTCGAGGACGTACTTTCAAAGCCGACGACCAAGGTCGCTGGCCTTGTCGTTGATATGGTCGATGAAATTGTCCATGGAGCAATGCTTGGGAAACGCGGGATTGCTGGCCAAATTCGCGAGTGGTGCGATACCGGCTTCATTGAAAAACTGTTTCTAATGCTCAGCAGGCACGGTTACCATATCTACCTGACTGCTGATCATGGAAATGTTGATGCTTTGGGCATTGGACGGCTTAGCCAGGGTGTTGTATCCGAGATGAAGGGAGAGCGTGTTAAAGCATATCGCAGCGAGGACCTCGCGGCGTCTGTTCCACAAGAGATCGATACGTTTCGATTCAGCGGTCCAGGACTCCCGCCCGACTTTTTGCCCGTTTACGCGAATGAACGCGGCGCATTTGTGCCCAAAGGAAACATGGTTGTCGCTCATGGAGGGATGGCGTTAGAGGAACTGATTGTGCCGTTTGTGAAAATAAATATGAAGAAAGACGAACATGCGACCAACAGCGCCTAAGATAGGATTTGACCGTTTCATTCGCCTTGAATGGGCAAAAAAAGCGCTGGAAGTCAGAACTGGTCTCGCTGAGCTCGACGATCTTGATGTTCTCCTGGATGAGGCTCACTCAGGACCTTCCGCCAAGAAAAAGACCAGAACCGTACTGAACCGCCTCTGGTTGGAGCCGCGCAAGGATCTGGAGCCTTTAGCTGAACACGCAGTGGAGCTTTTCCAATCCATGCCATCAGTGTCACCGGCCACTCTCACGTGGGGTATGGCTATTGTGACATACCCTTTCTTTGCCAAAGTGGCTGAAATCGTTGGCCGATTGACCTCGCTCCAAGGCGACTGCACTACCGCCGAGGTACATCGCCGGATGGCAGAAATCTACGGCGAACGCGAAGGGACGAGAAGGATGACCAACATGGTCCTTCAATCCATGTCCGACTGGGCAATGCTCGATCGTAGTAGCAACGGGAAGATTCTCACGCGAAAGAATGCCATATTAATAGATGGGCCAGATTTGGTTCGCTGGATGATAAGGGTTATTTTAGAGGCTGCAGGACGGCCGATTAAACTTGGATCGCTGGAAGCAAGGCCAGAAATTTTTCCTTTTGAGCTTGGTGAAAACCTCGGGTTCGTCGTATCATCTTCGACTTATCTGGAATTGGCCACCGATAGCGCTGGTAACCAGATTGTATCATCAAAAGTCTAGCTCAACTGTTTCAATGAATTTCAACTTTACACCCCCTTTTGCAAAGATAAGTTTTCTTTGAGAGCTGAGTTAAAAGGTCCGATGTAGCTAACCAAGCCGCATAATCTTTAAGTAACGATGCCGCCATATTCACTGTGTCCCTTGTATTGGAGGCATCCGGCAATCCACACTCTTTTCCAAACCTGCATCAGAATACGGAAACGCAGCACATGAAACCAATCGATTGACGGAAAGAGTGTTGTCCATACTATTATACATTAGTCAGGCGTTTTTAGAGCATTTTTTCCCTTTGGCCCAGTACTGAGACCACCATGAAGCCTGCATCGCCGTTTTCCGGGTACTACACGGGCATGACACTGGCCTCCAGCTCGAGTCTTTGCGCCGCATTGTGGGCGCTCTGACTTAGGCAGTTGTTCCCCGTCATCATTCAAACCCAATTCAGCCATCCGCTTGCAGTTCACTCCGGAGCACTGAGAGCAGTCCCTCTGGAAGTTCTGATGTTTGTGGGACTCTGCGGGGCAAGGCCGCCAGCGTGACAGACGCGACTGCCAATCTATGGGGTTGCCTTTAAAGCGTGCACGTATTTTCCGCTCAAAATTTGTCGGGCGCCCCATCATGAAACCTCAACATTTGTTAACATAGTCTGCAAACCCCATGACGAAGGTAGTACTAAGGGATTTCTGAGATCTTGTTATCGCCCGCCCCCCTTTCACGGTTCCTGTGGTGGCAATAACTATTGCTTTTACTTGCAAAATCCCCTGGCTTGCCGTGGGAAGGTTTCGTCCACGAGTTTTTGAATAGCCGCTCTTTCCTCTTCTGTTGGTGATCTTCGAACAGGAGCGGGATCCGGCTGCTGTCGCGAAAGCTCCTGCAGCATAAGCAAACGCGGCGAAATTTTGATTTTGCAAACTTGTTCAAGTTCATCCCAAGCTGGAAACCATTTCCAAGTTTTTGTCACTAGAGCGTAGCGGACAATGTCCGCGGGAAACTCCAAAAGGCGTCTCGTGTAAGCCGAAACCATGAGCTCAGCTTCAAAACCGTTGCGCCCTGCTCCAGCCGTTATCACTGACAATTCCGCAATCCATTCCTCGATTTGTCCCCGGCAAGCCGGCGTTAAGAACTTCAAAAGATCTTGCCTTGCTTTAGCGCGCTGTTCATTTGTACCAACAGCCGTGCAGGAGGTTGCCACTGAGAATGAGCCCAGGCTTTCGCCATTTTGGCCTCTGGGGTAACGGCCTTCATATACTACGTTCAGCTCGACGCCGCGCGACAACGCTCGCGACACCGCTGCCGTGTCGACGTCGTGAGGTGTCTGGCGTGAAAGCCATGCGCTGACTTCCAAATTTTCTTGAATTGCTAAGCCATGTTCTCCAGCCAGCATCCCAGTCTTTGAACTTGGTTCCCTTTGCGAGGTGGTAATCACGGAAACGATCGGCTTCATACTCAATCTCCTTCTCAGTGAAACTGCGATCTACTGCGTCTTGAACGTTTTTCTTAGAGGGCACCCAACTATCCGGCAGTGAGGTAGCCCGTGTCGTTTTTTGTTCTCGGGGGACTAAAGGGGGTTCTTCTGACGGTTCACTTAAGTTTCTAGGGATATTTGGGTGTACCTCCTGCACTTCTAGACCGGCATCTCTTGCACGTGTCAGATGTCCTTTTTGCATTCGTGCAGCTAGTGCACGGGTTGGCTCCAAGGTGGAGATCGCCCTAAGATTCAGTCGATACTCGATTGTGAAACCGTTGGCGCAAGGTCGCTTGCCAACGTGTGTGATAAGTCCAGCGCCAACTAAATCCTCGATGCACTTTTGAACTGTTCGCTTTCCCATTTCCAGATCTGCGGCGATAGTAGTTTTGCTTGCCCAAACACCCGAGCCGTCATCGCTCGCGCAACCCGCCATGTAGAGCAACACTGCTTTTCGTGTGGGCGAGCCAACTTTCTTTTTTAGAACTGCTCCTGTTGCCACGTAGCTCATGTGCATCCGCCTCGAAGGTTGAAACTTGACGGATTTCCAGCCAGCGGGTAGCTAAAATTTAGACACAACGGCCGACTGCGAAATAGTGCATCTTTTACCCACTTGGTCATGGTTCGATCTCGGCAAAACGGCGAGCATCAAGCCACGACTTTATGCTCGTTTCTGTCCAACCCACAGCTCGCTTTCCAAGTTTGATTGACTGCGGGAACTCACCCTCCGCAATCATCGCGTAAATTGTTGAGCGAGAGAGACCAGTAACCGCCTCAACTTCCTTTCGCCTCAAAACGCGCTCGATAGTTTTGTTCACAGTTTTTCCTTTCAAATCTTGTGCAATCAAAAAGCGCCCAAAAGTTGCGGCGCCTATATCGCTAACAGCCCATGAGTTGTTGGATCAACTCGGTCACAGTAAGACTTTGCCAGAATTTCAAAGCCACCTAAAAGCGTTTTTTTTCAATATTTTACCTTCGTTCATCACACTATCTCATTGGTAGAAATTCGCGATGTAGCAGGTTGTTGCAACTTGTTGCACGCTGTTGCAAATAGACTCACCAAGAAATCGAAGCGACTATACTATAAGTTGTGTCACAATTGGTCTTTTCACACGCATGCGGCTACCCAAAGCAAGGAAACTGCGCGAATCAATAAGGAAACTCCGCTTCTAACCAAACCACAAACATAGACAGTTCAATTAAGGCAGCCACACCAACGGTCTAGAATACCGATGCATATCTGGTCGTTCCGAGGCACAATGACTTTGCATAACCCATTGATGAATTGACCAAGGCAGTTTAATGGAACCTGAAGAGAACGATCCGACCCTCAAGGCTGTCTACTCGACCTCTGGAAAAGACGTCCTCCGGCTTCAGAAAATTTTATCGGAACTCGGACTGCTTAAGGACGTCGATGGCGTTTTTGGAGCGGACACAAAGAGCGCTGTCGAAAAATTCCAACGGCGAAATGGTCTTCCAGCTGACGGGGTAGCTGGTGAAGAGACGTGGAATGCGTTGAACGCTGCAAAATTGCGCGACGTAGAATACGAGCTCGAAGACGCCAGGCATCAAGACGCTCAAGGTCGACCCACCAAAGAGGTTATCCGGGAACTCCAGCGGGATCTGAACTCCAATCTAGGAGCCGACCTGGCTACAGATGGGATCGTTGGACAAGACACGCTGTCGGCCGTTCGGGATGTCATCTCTCAAGACGAAGAAGTGTCCGCAATGGTCAACGACCCCGAAGCCATTCGGGTCAACAGAGATCAGATCCTCAAGTACCTCACAGAAACATTTGGAACTGCACCGGCCCAGTTTCTATTGACCAGTCTTTGGTCCCAAGGGCCATTCACGATAGATGCTCCGATCCTTGAGCTGCAAGAAAAACTCAAAGCGGCGGGTGCGCTGACTGGAGAGGTCGACGGATCCTTTGGGCAAACAACAAAGTCGGACATCATAAGTCTCGCTAGCGAGCACGGGCTCCTTGAGGAGATCGAAAGATCCAGCGAGTTTCGCGAGTTCGCGCACTACGTCAATATGGCCAGGCGTCTTGGTCTTAACCTTGACCCAAAGAATAACCAAATAATTGGGTCACTTCTGTTTCGTGAGGCGTTCGACAAGAACTGGCGCGCCGGCAAACCTACCAGAGAAACCGTTCGAGAATTGCAGGAGTTACTCGATGCGAACGACCGCCTGAAGGGTCCCCTAGACGGAGGGCTGGGTTGGATGACGATCGGCGCCCTGTACGACTGGGCGGACGATTTGATCCCAACAGACCAGGATCGTGCCAATCGCGAAGCAGTCCGTGGGGCTTTGTCACGCCAGTTTCCCGAATTGTCGGACCCAGCGATCGAACTGTTCACTTTATCTGTCTGGCATCCTGGCCCAGAGATCTTCGAGCAAGAAACCGCACCTTTCTATTCTGATCGACCTGCAGAAGTCGACGAACTCGGTCGGGGCTCAGTTGCCCGCACTATTGCAACCATAGTAGACAGCGTTTGGCGCGAACCGGTGCCCGAAGGCGCCATGGATCACAGCTTCATGGTGCACATCCACGGCCCATGGGGCAGCGGAAAGACCTCGATACTGAACTTTCTCAAGAAAGACCTCCTTAAAGGTAATGTCGCTGCTCCGAAGCGAATAGATGGTCCGTCCTGGATTGTGGTGGATTACAACGCCTGGCAGAACCAAAGCCTTGGACCTGCGTGGTGGAGCTTAATGGAGGCCGTCTACCATGCAACGCGGGCTCAACTCCGCAAAAGCGACCGCAGAACGAGCAGAAAGTTGTTGTGGGGTCATCGCTTCTGGCAATTCAGGACTGCCTGGCTTCCTTCGATCTCAGGCGCGCTTCTTTTGGTTGTTGCCTTGTTCGTTCTTCTTTTCGTGGATCCCAGCAAATTTGGTCTCGGCGACGAATGGGGCGCTGTGGCTAAGACAATCTCGGGACTGGCCCCCCTTATCGGCTCCATCTTCCTGTTCAGAAACAACCTGTGGCTCTTCAACTCCAAGGCTGCCGAACGCTACGTGGAACTCGCGCGAGACCCGATACGCCCTCTCACAAGACGATTTGGTGAGATGATTAGCAACGTAAATCGGCCGGTCGCGGTATTCATTGACGACCTGGATCGCTGCAATCCGGACTTCGTTGTCGAGCTTTTGCAGTCCATCCAAACCCTGTTCCGAGGCGCGAGAGTTCTCTACGTCGTTGCGGCTGACAGGGACTGGATCAGTACCGCCTACGAGAAAGCCTATTCTGAATTCAATCAAAAGGTCAGTGAGCCAGGAAAAAACCTTGGGCACCTCTTTCTTGAAAAGGTCTTTCAGTTGGCCATTGAAGTGCCTCAACTTGGCGACAACCAGCGCGACGTTTTCTGGTCTTCGTTGATCAAGGTTGATGATGCTGAGCGGTCAAGCGACACCGGAACACCAAGTCAACCAGGCGAACACTCAAAACAAGACCGTCGACAGGAGCTGGAAACTCAAATCGACAGGAGGACGAAAGCCGCGACCAACGAAGCGGAGCTGATTGACATCGTCAGGCAGAGCACAGGCAGCGTCGAAGAGGCATCGATTGCCGGTGCAAAAGTCTTCGAAAGGCTGCAGTCTCCGGAACTCCGCAAAAAGCAAGAGCATTTGCTGTGGCACTACAGGAGCATGCTGGAGTCCAACCCGCGTGCAATGAAGCGACTTCTGAATGCTTACGGATTTCGGAGAGGTTACGAGATTTGGAACTACGGCACTGGGCGGGCATTCGATCAAATGGCTGGACGGGACGTCGACGACGACCAAGCCATCTATGATCCAGACCGCATCGTTAGAGAGACCATCTTGGAAACAAGGTGGCCAGTGCTAGCCGATTACCTCGACCCGCATTCGACCAGGCGGCATGACAAGGACACCATAAATGCCCTCCTCAAAAACCGAGAAGTCCAGGACGTTGTCGGCCCGCTGAATCTACAGCGCTTCACACCGATCGAATGAACCGCCTTGAACTTCAGAAAGCTGATTGAAGCATCTGTCTAACAGATTGTGGAAACGGCGATCTTCGTTCAGCATGCGGAGCGAGAACCATCGGATTGGCAAAACTTTTGGCTGGAAACTAGGGTCAAGACTTCGGTAAAGGGGCCGTTTCAGTCAAGCTGTTTTACGCAGAATAATTGATCCCCAAGGCGGTGTAGCTTTTCTTCGTTTGTGTCCGCCCTGCTTTCTGTCACGGCCTTCAATTGAAATCCTTCGGGTACAACCTAGCATTGCAAGTAACTGAATCTGCCAAAGCTGTGTGTCGGTCCGACGAAGACAATCATCGAGCTTTGCATTCTATCTGATCTGCGGACAAATCGTAGAAGCTAGTCCAAACGTGATGGCGGAAAACTGGTTGGTAAAATAGTGATTTCGTGAATCCTAATCAAATTGCCTTAGTTTTAACCTCGACTATTTCTTGGCCGCTTTAAGCTGATCCAAATAGTCAGCGCACCACTGAGACAACCGAGTTCTCTCATCCCAGTACTGTCCGCGAGCGTAAGCTCGGCGAATCTCGTTACCTTCGACGTGCGCAAGTGCTCTCTCAATAGCATCGGAGTGCCAGCGCCCCGCCTCATTGGCTAGTGTAGAGAATATCGCACGAAAACCGTGCGCCGACATCTCTTCCTTGCCATAACCCATTCTGCGAAGAGCCGCGTTAAGCGTGTTGTCGCTCATACATCGTTTGGATGACCGAATAGACGGAAAAAAGGTAAGTTCCCCAACTAGTCAAATTCTTCAATTCAGCAAGTTTGGATTGCGCCTGGTTTGAAAGTGGTACTGCGTGCGGGCGGCGCATTTTTGCGCGATGATCTGGGACTATCCAAACAGAGCCGCTTTCATCAATTTCAGACCACTCAGCCATGCGAAGCTCCCCGGGTCTTAGAGCAGTGAGTGATAATAGTTGGAGAGCAATCCTAGTAGTTGGCTGACCTTCAAATCCGTCGATGGCGTTTAACAAAGCCCCTACACCTTCCGGATCAAGGATTGCTGCACGGTGATTTGGTTTGGGTCGCACGAGAGCGTCTTTCAGGCCAAATGTGGGATCATTGTCAATTAGGCCCTGCGAAATCGCAAATCTAAAAACTGCTCCAGCAGCTGAACGCATACGCAATGCTGTTTCGTAATTTCCTTTAGCCTCGGCTTTCTTTAGCGGCACCAGAACATCACGGGCAGTTATCTGCGCTATGGGCATTGATCCAATTTCTGCGCACAGCATACCGTGAAGCCAACTTGTTTTTGCAAGGGTTGCCTGCGCTCTTCCTTCTTTATGCTTTTTCTCTAAAAGATCTGAAGCTAACCGCGCAAAGGTATTACGATGCTCGGCTTCCTGCTCAGCCTTCATCCTTTTAGCAACTGCTGATGGGTCTTGGTTGTCCGCTAGCATTGATCGAGCATCATCGCGCTTGGATCTGGCCTGTTTCAAAGAGACGTCAGGGTATTTGCCCAAAGCTAATAGTTTCTCTTTCCCCAACCAACGATACTTGAAACGCCAGAGCTTAGATCCATTCGGCTTTGTGAGCACGAAAAGCCCATCAAAGTCGGCGGTCTTAAATGGCTTATCCTTCGGCTTAAGCGCTCGAATCTTTGCATCACTTAGAACCGCCATAGGGGTACCTCTCCTATTTGATCGAAACGGTACCCCAGATTGATACCCCCTTTAGGGGTATATTCAGCTAGACCACCCAGGACACTGTCGGACACAAATCTCGACAATAGCCATAAAAAACAAGCTATTGTCAAACCAATCTGGAAGCAACAGGAAGGCTTTGTGGTGCCCGGGGGCGGAATCGAACCACCGACACGAGGATTTTCAATCCACTGCTCTACCCCTGAGCTACCCGGGCACGGGAACGGATATGTCCGCTGGGTGGAGGCGTTCTATGACTTGCCACTGGGAGTGTCCAGAGGCTTTTTCACATTTTTTCAGTGCGGTTGTGGTGGCTTTGGTAGTTCAACGTCATCCTCGGTCTCGACGTCCTCTTCGCGCTGTGACGGGATCGCGTAAGAGCCGTTAAGCCACTTGGCCAGGTCGAGATCCGCGCAACGTTTTGAGCAGAACGGGCGGTACGTAGGAACGGTGTTCTCGCCGCAGATCGGACAGCTCATTTCAGCACCTCAGACAACGGCACGCGGCCGCGTTTTCGTTGCAACTCATAGTGCCCCAGTGGCGTCCATCCGGCCATGATCGTTTCCTCCGGATCAGACTTCAAAGCCGTGCGAAGGGCGGCTTCAAACCCGCGCCGGTCCTTTTTGGGCATCGGGGCAAGGTCCAGTGTGATCTGACCGCCCAGTCCCCGGACGCGCAGCGCCCGAGGCAGCGTCTTGGCGCAGGCAAAGTTGGCCTTGGTGCCCGCCGCCAGAGACGTGTCTCGGCCCGTGTTGATGTCGACAGCCACAAGGGCGCGGGTTGGCTGGATGAACAGCGATCCACCCCCCGGCAAAGGCTCGGCGATACCTTGGGCCGTTTCAATCGCGTCCAGAACGCCGTATGTTTCGAAGCCACCGGGTTGCGTGGCGACTTCGGCAGGATCCGTCCAGTCGCGCCACGCGATCACATGGGGACCGTCACCTTCGCAAAGCGTCTCAAGCCCCGTTTCGGTGTCGTTCAAAACCTGTTCGGCCTGGGCGCGCATGGCCGCGATATCCTCGGCGATTTCGTCGGGGTCTGCGTTCCAGCAACACGACCGCAGGATGAGGCCGTAGTCGCATTGCTCCATCTGCTCATGCGCGATTTCCAGGAGGCGGTCGCGGATGTCATCGTCGCGGATACTGCGCGAAATGTTCAGACCTGGCGCATCGGGTGTCACGATCGCGTAGCGGCTTTTGAACAGGATGCGGTTGGTGACCGGGATTGCCTTGCCCGGTTCGGCGTAACCGGTGACTTGTACCAACATGTCAGCCCCCGGAGCGAGCCCCTTGACCTGCCGCAGAAAGGCCGGGCCATCGGGTGTCGTCAGGAACATGCCGCCTTGCCCCTTGACCGGACGATCCGCACGGGCTCGGTAAATGGTTCCGGGCGGCGGTGCATCCGAGGCGATCAGGAGGTCTTCGAGAACACCGTCAACCATCAGGGCTGCGGCCTCGCGGTCCTGAATGTGGTCCAAAATGATCGTCCGGCCCTTCATGATCCCTCACGATACAGCGGATAGCCGATGCCTTGCAAAAGCGCTGCGGTTTCTGACAGGGGTAATCCGACGATGCCGGTAAAAGACCCGGAAATCCATGGGATGAACGCGCCAGCCGGCCCTTGAATCGCGTAGGCACCGGCTTTGCCTTCCCAATCGCCGGTCGCCAGATAGGCATTGACCTCGACATCTGAAAGGCGTTTGACCTTCACCTGACTGACGACATCGCGTTGCAGAACACGATCGTCGCGACGTACGGCGACCGATGTGATCACCCGATGTCTGCGTCCGGACAAGGCGTGAAGGAATTCTGCAGCCTCGCCCGCGTCTTGCGGCTTGCCCAGTATTCGCCGCCCCAGCGCGACTGTCGTGTCGGCGCAAAGCGTTATGTCACCCGGATCGGACTGGACTGCGTGGACTTTTGCGCGAGTAATGCGGTGGCAATACGGAACGGGAAGCTCGCCTTTCAGCGGCGTTTCATCAATGTTGGGGGCGCGAATGGCGTCAGGTTGAATTCCAAGCTGCGCCAGCAGGTCCAGCCGCCTTGGGCTGCCCGATCCGAGGATAAACGCCATAGGGCAGGGCGTTACTTGAAGCGGTAGTTGATCCGACCTTTGGTCAGATCGTACGGGGTCATTTCGACCTGAACCTTGTCGCCGGCCAGAACACGGATGCGGTTCTTGCGCATCTTGCCTGCCGTGTGTGCGATGATCTCATGGCCGTTTTCCAGCTCGACCCGAAACGTCGCATTAGGCAGGAGTTCCTTCACGACACCGGGAAATTCGAGCGTATCTTCCTTGGCCATGTTGTCTCCACATTTAAGTTGCATCCGCAGAATCTGCGGGGATGTGCGCCTAAATGAGCCTATTTTGGCCTTAATTCAAGGGCGGATTCGCCTAAAGGCTGCAGATTGTGACGGAATCGACTCGGGGCGTCTGTTCTGCCCAATGGGCGCGGTTCAGCACGTGGCCATCGGCGCGGACATTGGCAATCGCGGACAGATCGACCTCGGCGTATGTCCATCCCGCTTCGTTCAACCCGCCTTCGGACAAAACCCCGTTCGGTGGAAATCCAATATCCGGCGGGCCAAAGACTCCGCCTGCGCCCGTATTCACATCCACGGCCTCGGACCAATCATAGGTGCCAACCAAGGACGACATGACCGTGACGCATTGGGTCTCCAGCGCGCGTGACATGGCCCCGATGCGAACGCGCCAATAACCTGACAACGCTTCGGTGCAGGAGGGGACAAGGATCAGATCCGCTTGTTGCAACGCGCGTCCCAGCAGCGGAAACTCGCTGTCATAGCAGATCAGCACGCCGATTTTGCCCAACGCGGTGTCAAAGAGTTTCAAGGGCCCGCCCGGCGCGATGTCCCAAGTTTCGCGTTCGAACCGTGTCATGATTTGCTTGTCCTGATGGTCGTACCGTCCGTCCGGCGCATAGAGCACTGCCCGATTGACCGGCCGGCCCGTCCCATCCAACACCGGGGCGGACGCGCCCAGAATGTATGTTTTGAATTCCTGCGCCAATCGGCGATGAATATCCGCGGCGTCCCCCATCCGGTCTGAAACTGCATGGATCGAACGCTCAAGATCGCCTGCGGTTTCGGCGCCATCCAAGGTCGACAATTCCATCGCGCCATATTCGGGAAACACCAACAACTGGGCGCCCTGTTTGCTGGCGTCGGAGACCCAATGTGCCAGTTTGTCTTCGTATTGGGCCCAGCTATCCAGCCAGTCCGGCGGATAGGCGGCGGTTGCTATTTTCATTCTTAACTTTCAGGACCGGTTTCTCGGGTGACCATAGGGTCAAACATCCTGCCGTGTACAGCCCATGCCCTTGCTTGAATCACGATTTTCTCTTTCGGATTAAGTGTTGTCGTGTGAAACATTTGCCGGGTGAATTCGACAAGACGAACGCGCGCCGTCGATCAAAATCGGTATATGGAATCGCGAAATGGCCAAAAAGCCAAAGACAAGAGAGTCACTGCAAGACATCCTGGCGTCTTGTTCGGACACCCTTTTTCCGGATCAAATGGGTGAGGCACCTGTTACAATCGACAGTCGCGACGCCGACGGGGACACACCGCTTCACGTAATGCTCTGGCGCGACAACACTCATGCGGTTCTGCAACTCATCAAAGCAGGCGCTGATGTGAACGCCGTAGGCGATATGTCGGAAACACCGCTGCACATAGCGGTAAAGAAACAGAACCTGCCTGTAATCGACGCGCTTTTGAAGGCAGATGCTGACACGTCGCTTAAGTCGGAATTCGGGCAATCGTCCCGTGACATCGCGGACCAACTTGGCGGTGAAGTCCGGCGGCTTTTTCTGAATTATCAGACCTGACGCAGTTCGAAACTAAGTTTCAGTTTAAGCGGTGTTGTCAGAGCCGTCAAAGATCCTTGATCCAGAATTGCAATGGCTTCAACGTTTCTCGGTCTTGATCCAGGTCTTTCCACGAAAACTGCGCGACTACGCCAGCCAAAGGTTCGTATCCCCGCGTACGCCAGAAAGCGTCCAGAGGGCGATAGTGTTCGGGGCGCATCGGATGATCCTCCGGGCGTTGAACGCCACAGAATGCGCATTTGGTGAAACCAAAGTGCCGTGCGTGCGCTTCGCGCAGATCAAAAAACCGGTGGCCGACACCCTGACCTCGAAACGCGGGCAACAGCACGGATTCTGCGCAATAGAAGATTTGCGAAAGATCCAAACCCGTTCCTTCAAAGGCTGCGGCAAAATCCTCGGCATGATCTACAAGCGGCGCGCCAGTGGACGCACCGACCAGTTCATCACCTTGGAACGCGCCGACCACGATGGCTTTGTCGCTGTCGCGGTAGGATTGCAGATATTTCCGTTCGTATTCCAGATCGCCGTCGTAGAGGTATGGCCACGCCCGAAACACCTTGATCCGCAGCCGCGCAACATCGTCCAACGCATCCGCGAGCGCCGGGCCCGTCAACGCGCGGACATTCGTGACTTCACCCATTGGAAACCTGTTTGGTCCAGTCGGCGAGGTTGTAGAAGGTGGTGACGCGGGTGATCTTGCCATCCCTCAGGTCAAAGAACGATCCCGCAGGCAGGCGATACGTCTGGCCATGCGCGTCGGGCAGGCCTTCGTCCGTTTCCAGGTATGTGCCGTTCACAACGAACTCAGCCGCAGCCCGCGCGCCGCCGTTGGCCTCAAAAATAACGATGTCAGTGAGATTTTCGCGATAGCACCGGTTCATATGGGCGCAGAAATCGGCAAATTTATCCTTTCCGACGCGGATTTGGCCCTCGTTCACATGATGTGCCACGTCTTCGGAAAGGCAGGCCAACATGCCGTCGACGTCACCATTATTGAAAGCATCGAAATAGGTCTTGATGGTCGCGTTCATGTTCACTCCGTCGGGTCGCCCCAGTTGGCTTTGAGATGCTGAATGATCTGATCTCGGGTCTGTCGGTAGTGATGTAACTTCTGTTCGCGGGTCTCGCCCATCCCAGTAGGGTCCATTATTGGCCAATAATCGACATCGAGGTGAAAAATCCGCGTCAGTTCAAGCGCTTTTCGCTGACTGGCAGGGGACAACGCCACGATCAGATCGAACGAGCTTAGATCATCGCCCCAATCCTGCATCTCATCAAAGGATCGCGAGCGGTGGCGGGACAGTTCAACATCAATCTCTTTGCAGGCCGCAATACAGAACCCGTCGATCTCCATATCGTTGTAGACGCCGGCGGACTGCACATAAGTGCCGGTGCCATAGAATTTCTTCATGATCCCTTCGGCCATGGGGGACCGAACCGCGTTGTGGTCGCAACAAAACAGGACCGACTGCGGCAAGGACTTCACGCGTCAGCCCCCGAAATGCAGCACGCAGATCAGCGTGAAAAGGCGGCGGGCGGTGTCACTGTCAACCTCGGCCTTGCCTTCCAGCCTTTCCTGCAAAACGCGGCTGCCTTCGTTGTGAATGCCGCGTCGGGCCATGTCGATTGTTTCAATCTGGCTGGGCGGCAACGATTTGACCGCGTTGAAATAGCTTTCGCAGATCTGGAAGTAATCCTTAACGACCTGACGGAACGGACCCAGCGACAGATGAAACTCGGCGGCTTTTTCTTCTGCTTCGGTCGCGATATCGAAAACCAACCGTTTGTCGCGGATCGACAACTGAACGTGGTACGGCCCGTCCGGCACAACGCGACCATCCCTTGACGGCAAGGCGAAAGAGTTGTCTTCCAGCAGATCGTAGATTGCCACCTTGCGCTCCTGCTCGATTTCGGGCGTCGGCGGCGGAAGGTTTCGATCATCCAGTTCGATATGCGAAATGCGGGTCATTTTCAGTGTTGTCCAGTCAGCTCGGATCAGACCTATAGCAACAAATCGGGCAGAGCAATGCAGCCGTGCGCTGCGCTAGGTGTTCAGCCGATTCAGCCGGGCGAGGACGGAAAGACCGTGGGCTTCAAGGCTCTCTGAACGGGCCAGTTGAGCCGCGGCGGGACCAATTGCACGCAGGGCTTCGGGTGTCATCTGGCTGAGTGTCGTTCGTTTGAGAAAGTCCATCACGCTGAGACCCGAAGAGAACCGGGCCGAGCGGGCCGTCGGCAAAACGTGGTTTGGTCCGCCAACGTAATCCCCAATCGCCTCGGGTGTATATTGACCCAGAAAGATAGCGCCCGCATGTTTGGTTTTTGTGCTGAGCGCAACCGGGTCCGCCACACAAAGCTCAAGATGCTCGGGGGCGATGCGGTTGGACAGATGCGCGGCTTCATCCAGGTTTCGAACCGAGATGATCGCGCCAAAGTCCCGCCAGCTGGCCCCAGCGATTTCGCGGCGTTCCAGCGTCTGCAATCGGGCATCTACCGCTTGTGCAACAGCTTGCCCGAATCCCGTATCATCTGTGATCAGGATCGACTGCGCGCTTTCGTCATGCTCGGCCTGGCTCAGCAGGTCCAGTGCGATCCAATCCGGGTCATTGTCTTTGTCCGCAATCACCAAAATCTCAGATGGGCCGGCGATCATATCGATCCCGACCTTGCCATACACTCGGCGTTTCGCGGCAGCCACGAAGGCATTTCCCGGGCCGGTGATTTTGTCGACTGCTGCAATCGTTTCCGTCCCATAGGCCAAAGCAGCGATCGCCTGGGCCCCGCCGACGCGATAAATTGTGTCCACTCCTGAAAGCTGTGCCGCCAACAGGACCAATGGATTCACCTGCCCATCTGGGGTTGGCACTGTGATGGACAACCGTTCAACGCCCGCAACCTTGGCGGGGATTGCATTCATCAGAACCGACGAAGGATACGAGGCCAAACCACCCGGCACATATAGCCCGGCGGCCGACACTGCGGACCAACGCCAGCCGAGTGTCGCGCCAGCCTCGTCCGTCCATTCGCTGTCGTGCGGTAATTGCTTCTGGTGGTAAGACCGTATGCGGTCAGCGGCCAATTCCAATGCTGCACGTTCTTCCGGCGACACCTGTTCGATTGCGGACGCAATTTCTGTGTCGCTGAACGCCAAGGTATCGGTCGTCAGCTCGAGCCGATCGAATTTTGCTGTCAACTCGATCACTGCCGCGTCGCCGCGATGGCGCACATCGTCGATGATCTGTGCTACGACGGCATCGACATCGGGGCTGTCTTCGCGTTTGGCGGATAACAGCGCCTGAAACGCGGGCTCGAATTCGGCAGAAGTCGTGTCGAGGAAGACGGGCATGTCAGATACTCCGAAGGCGTTTCCACGGGTCTTATCGTCGGTGCCGCAGGCGCTCAACCCCGACGCTGGGTTTCGTTTCCTTCGCCACGTAAATCAAGCACATAAAACCGATCATCCTGAGCGCCATCTGGCATAAGAACGGCGTTGGGGAAAACTCCGAAATGCGCGAAGCCGAAGCCCTCGTAAAAACGGATCGCGCGTGGGTTATCAGCCGCAACGGATAGCTCAAGTTGCCAAACGTCGTTGGCCCTTGCGAAATCGATCAGCGCGTTCATCAGCGCCTTGGCGGCTCCACCGCCCTGTGCGGAGCGCCTGACATAAAAAGGGCCGACTGAACCACGATGCCGGCATCGGGAAATGGATTGCCGATTTAACGCAGCTATGCCGACCGGCTTATCGCCATCAAATGCACCAAACCGCCCGCCTAGATCCAAGGACCGCATATCAACGTCTTTAGGGAGCGCAGATGACTCTTCGCTCGAAAGAAGGAACGCCTCCGGATACAAACGCGCGCCCTCAAGGCGCAAAGTGCGCCAGAGGTCGAGATCGATGGATGTCAGTTCGCGGGTGCGGATCATTCCGGGTGGTTCGGTGCGTGACCCGACGGTGCCCGATAGGGACGGGTTACGTCCTTGAGGGTGACTTCCACCGCCTCGACCTGCAACCGGATTGCCCCATCTCCCGCCAGGGTCAGCAGAACTTGTCCGGCTCCGTCCTCACCTTGTTCGAAGTCGACGGATAACAACGACAGGATCATGTCGGTGTCACCGCGATCAATGCCCTGGCTGGCCACAGACAAAACTGAGCCAAACATCAGCACGGACTGCACACGCTCAAACGCGCGACCGCGTTTGGCCGCCGCGTCTTGGTCTTCCCAGCGAAAGCGGTTCAACAGCAGGGCGAACTGCCGTTCAGATGCGCGCCACGTCATCTCTGTCACCGGAAAAACCGCGTCTTGAGTCAGGGTTGAAATCACCTGAAGATCGTCGGCATCTTCGGCCCCCAGATTCAGAGGGGCTTCTCGCCCGTCTTCAAAACTTGCGTCTGTCATTGACCCTTAATCCGTTCAATCTTTGCACCCACGCCTTCCAGCTTGCGCACCACATGTTCATACCCGCGGTCAAGATGGTAAACCCGGCTGACCGTTGTTTCCCCTTCGGCGGCCAGACCGGCCAGAATAAGCGAAACCGAAGCCCGCAGGTCTGTTGCCATGACCGGCGCACCTTTCAGGCGTTCGACCCCGGTGACCGTAGCTGTACCGCCGTGGACTTCAATATTGGCCCCCATTCGAACCAGTTCGGGCGCGTGCATAAAGCGGTTCTCAAAGATACGCTCTTCAAGAACAGAGACACCATCTGCTGTGCACATCAGCGCCATCATCTGCGCCTGTAGATCGGTTGGAAAGCCGGGGAATGGTTCAGTGACCACATCCACCGCAGAAACGCGTCCGTTTTTGCGCGAGACTTTCAACCCTGATTGGGTTTCCGACACTGAAACACCCGCAGCATCAAGTTTTGCGGCGAACGCCTCGACAAGCGACATGCGCCCGCCAAGCAGCTCGACCTCTCCTCCACACATCGCGGGGGCCAGCATATAGGTGCCCAACTCGATCCGATCCGTCACAACCTGATGCGTCGCGCCATGAAGGCGGTCAACGCCTTGAATCTCGATGGTCGGGCTGCCTTCGCCGGAAATCTGCGCACCCATCTTGCGCAGGCATTCCACTAGATCGACGATCTCAGGCTCGCGCGCGGCGTTCTTTAACACCGTCGTACCCTTGGCCAAGGTGGCTGCCATGACGATGTTTTCGGTCGCACCGACCGAGGCAAAACGCATCTCGTGCACCGCGCCTTTCAACCCGCCCAGAGCCTTGGCGTGCAGATAGCCGTCTTTCAGTTCGATTTCGGCGCCCAGTGCCTCCAAGCCTTCGACATGCAGGTCCATCGGGCGGGCACCAATTGCACAGCCGCCGGGCAGCGAGACAACAGCTTGCCCAAACCGCGCCAGCAATGGGCCGAGCACCAAATTCGACGCGCGCATCTTTCGCACGATGTCATAATCGGCAACATGGCTGGTCAGGCTGTGGCTGGACATCGCAATCACTTGCCCATCCTGCAGCGCGGACACCTCGGCCCCCAAGGATTGCAGCAATGCGGTCATCGTCTTGATGTCGCTCAACCGTGGCGCATTGGTCAGCGTCAGCGGTTCTTCGCTGAGCAGCGTCGCCGGCATCAAAGTCAAACAGGCGTTCTTGGCGCCTGCAATCGGAATCTGCCCGTTCAGCGGGCCGTTCCCCGTCACCAGAATCGAATCCATCTGCTCTTATCCCTCGTCGTTACCGGCTTTGCCGTCGGACGCCGCCCGCGCCTTGGCCTGCGCTTTGCGTCGCGCCATATTCGCCTTCAAGGCGGCTTTGAGCCGTTCCTGGCGCGCGTCCTCGGATTTGCCGTGCTTTTTTGGAGTATTTTTTTCTGCCATTGTCTTTCTCTACAGGAGCGGAAAAAAACCGTCCAGACACCCTTGCGCCGCGTTTCGTTTGAGTCTAATCACCCGCCCACAGCGCTGCTGTAGCTCAGAGGTAGAGCACTCCCTTGGTAAGGGAGAGGTCGAGAGTTCAATTCTCTCCAGCAGCACCATCCTAACAAAAAATTTTTCTCGGTCCTGTTGCAAGTATCAGTGCAACTCAACTGGCGTGATCGCCTGCTCAATTGCCGAAGACATTTGGATTTCACCCGGTGTTTTTTGTTCATGTGTGAACGGTGTCACGGACGGGATTGTTGGAACGTGCTTGTATGAGGTCAGTAACGAGTTGGCGCTCAGGTTTTTTGTTTTGAGAGCGCGGATTTTTCACTGTCCTCCCTGCCACTGAGGCGCGCCCATAGTCGGCGCGCCTTTTTTCTGTCGATGGGGTTCAGATGCCTCTTTTGGCCCTTGGTTTTGGGGCGCCGAGGTGCGTTCTCGCTCTGACGCCACGTCACAAACAATCGGGCACAGATCAGAAAGTTGACGTAAAGGTCAGGAGTTGCTGCGATTTTTGACTCCTTGGTCAAAAAGTGATGCAAATTGCCGGTTTCTTCCCCCTTACGATCCGTAACAAATTTCTTACATGCGCCGGGTCGCTGCGGGTTGCCACTCACGTAAGAAGGTCTTTGAGCCCGAACTTACCGAGGTGTTCGGACCGGGCCCGCAGCGGCAGAGTTTTTTTGAACCGAATTTGGAAAGGATATTGAAGTGCCCATCAAGTCTATCCTCAATCGGATTTCAGGCAAACGTTCTACATATACCGCTACGACCGGCGACCCCGGAACACTCGGGTTTGATGCTGACCCACAGCAGGTCAAACTCACCGAAGCGGACCTTCGAGCGCTTTTTCACAACGTGCTATCGGAAAAGCAAAATGATCTGCCAGTCCGGCGCGTCTCGGAAAAACAGACCTGAGACGAATAGGGCGGGTCCGTCACGTCGCCGAATGTCGGAAACAAAAGAAGGGGCTGCTTCACATGAAGCAGCCCCTTCTTTCACTGTCTCTCGAAAGAGGATCAGGCGGCCAGAGCAGCCTGAGCTTTGGCGACGATCGCGCCGAACGCTTCCGGTTCGTGCACGGCCAGGTCGGCCAGAACTTTGCGGTCCACTTCGATCCCGGCCAGGTTCAGGCCGTTGATGAAGCGGGAATAGGTCAGTGCCTCGTCATGCGAACGGACAGCCGCGTTGATACGCTGGATCCACAGCGCGCGGAAGTTGCGCTTGCGGTTCTTACGGTCGCGGGTTGCATACTGGTTCGCCTTGTCGACGGCCTGGGTGGCAACTTTGAAGTTGCTCTTGCGGCGACCATAGTAGCCTTTTGCGGCTTTGATGATCTTCTTGTGACGGGCGTGAGTTACGGTTCCACCTTTAACGCGGGACATATCGGTATCTCCTCTTAGCGGTCGTAGGGCATGTAGCCCTTGACGATCTTTGCGTCGGGGGCGGACAGGGTGGTGGTGCCACGGGCGTCGCGGATGAATTTCTTGGTCCGCTTGATCATGCCGTGACGCTTGCCGGCCTGAGCCGACATGACCTTTCCGGTCGCGGTCACCTTAAAGCGCTTCTTGGCGCTTGATTTGGTCTTCATCTTAGGCATTTCCGTCTCCTTTTCCGGGTTCGGTTTCAAACGCGACTCGGCATGCCATCTCGGCCGGTCACGCGATCAGAAGCGCCGTTTACGCAAGTTCCTTCATAGTGACAAGGGGGTTTGGGCCAGATTCTGCGAATTTCGCGCGCTGACAGGGCACCGGGGCGACGGGGCCGCCCCGGTGATTTGGATCAGTGTTCGAATTTGCGGATTTCGCCGCTCTTCAGTCTGGCGGCATAGCTTGCCAGTTCTTCACGCACCACTTTCATCAGGAAGTAGAGCGCAAAGACGTTCACAACCGCCATCGCAAAGATCGCCGCATCCGAGAAGTCGATAACGGGGCCAAGATTGGCCGCCGCACCGATCACAACGAAGATGCAGAAGATGACCTTGAACACCAGCTCCTTGGTCTGACCTTCGCCGAATAGATAAGTCCATGCCTTGAGGCCATAGTAGGACCAGCTGATCATGGTCGAAAAGGCAAACAGAACGACCGCGATCGCCAGAACATAGGGGAACCACCCAAAAGCGCTGGCAAAGGCTGCGGATGTCAGGCTGACGCCCGAGTTACCGTCGACCGTGGCAATCGCGTTGCCTGCTTCGTTCAGCATGTAGTTGCCGGTATCCGGGTCAATGATCAGCTGCTGTGTGATGATGATCACCAGCGCGGTCATGGTACAGATCACAACCGTGTCGATGAATGGTTCCAGCAACGACACGAAGCCCTCGGTGATCGGCTCCTTGGTCCGCACAGCGGAGTGTGCGATCGCTGCGGAACCAACGCCCGCCTCGTTCGAGAAGGCCGCACGGCGGAAGCCCTGGATCAGCGCTCCGACCATGCCGCCAGCAACGCCAAGACCTGTGAAGGCTCCGGCAAAGATTTGACCAAAGGCCCAGCCGATCTGGTCCGCGTGCATGATGATGATGATCAGCGCGGCCAGCACATACATCACGCCCATGAAGGGAACGACTTTTTCGGTTACCCGCGCGATGGACTTCAGACCACCGACAATCACGGCAAACACGATGCCCGCAAAGACCAGCCCGGTGATCCAACCGGGATAGTCCCCGGTGATGCCCGCGATCTGCTGGTGCGCCTGATTGGCCTGGAACATATTGCCCCCGCCCAGTGCGCCGAGGATACAGAAGATCGAGAACAGAACGGCGAGTATCTTGCCGCCCGGCAGGCCCAACTCGTTGAACCCTTTGGACATGTAATACATCGGGCCACCCGAGACGGTGCCATCATCATATTCGTTGCGGTATTTCACGCCCAGCGTACATTCGGTGAATTTTGACGCCATGCCCAACAGGCCCGCGACGATCATCCAGAAGGTTGCACCGGGGCCACCGATGCCGACAGCAACCGCCACACCTGCGATGTTACCCAGGCCAACGGTGCCCGAAAGCGCAGTCGCGAGCGCCTGAAAGTGGCTGACCTCACCCGCGTCGTTGGGGTCAGAGTAATCACCCTTTACAAGACTGATCGCGTGGCTGAAGAACCGCAATTGGACAAAGGCGAAATAGAGCGTGAACACGGTCGCCGCGATTACCAGCCAACCCACGATCCAGGGAAAACCGGTTCCCGGAAACGGGGCGAAGATAAAGCTGACAAACGGTCCGGTGAAATCGGCGAAGGCCTGGTTGATCCGTTCGTCCAATCCCGGCGCATCCTGCGCCATCGCGGGTGCTGCGACCATTGCGGCGATGAGCGCCAGCCACATGTGTTTCAAGGTTTTCATTCTCGTCTCTCCCCTCAATTCACAACTGTGACAGGCACGTCGGCATGCATGACCAAGTTCTGGGTCGAGCTGCCAAACAGGCGTTTCTTGAAGCCATCCGCCGATGATCGCCCGACGACGATCTGGGTGCCTCCGTTTTCGATCGTGATCGCGTTCAGCGTCTCGGCGACGTCACCATGGCGGACAATGCCATGCGCCGTGAAACCAGCCGCAGTCAGCGCTTCGACCGTCGGAGTGATGATCCGCGCCGTCGCGAGTTCGATTTCTTCCTCGCGCCGCTTATGCCTTTGGGCATTTTCTTCGGGTGTCTGGAATGTGAAAGGGGACCATTCGATTACATAAACCACCAGCAACTCGCACGCGTCGATCCGCCCGGCCAAGTCCTTGGCAAAGGCAATCGCGTGCTCTCCGGTTTCTGTCCCGTCCAGTCCGATGACAATTTTTGTTGTCATGTCGTTCCTCCGTTATTTTTTGATTGTACCGGGGCCCTCGCCCCCGGCAGGGCAGCCGGAACCTGGAACTTGTTTGAGTAGACTGCCCCTGTGGACAAGTATCCGAGAAAAACACGAAAAAACAGAGGGGTTTTTACGGCGCTCAACCGTAAAGGTCTTTTGTCATTGAAAATAAAGGATAATATACGCCTAAAAAATAGGCAATTCAAAAAGTATCAGTTTGGAACTTGTCGGCGTACGGGCGTTATTAGCCCGGGTCGGTGTTGTAGATCAGACGCTCGTCGCATGGTGCAATACGAAGGATGTTCGTGGTGCCCGGCACGTTGAAAGGCACACCGGCGGTCACGACAATCTGATCGTCGTCATTCGCGAAACCAGCAGCCCGCGCCGCGCGGGCAGCGTTCACGACGGCGCCTTTGAACCTTTCCAGTTCCGGAGTCATCACACAGTGGCAGCCCCAGCTGAGACATAAACGGCGCGCGGTTCCCGTCGCTGGGGTCATTGCAATAATCGGGACACCCGGACGCTCGCGTGCGGTCAACAACGCCGTGGTGCCGCTTTGCGTGAAACAGCAAACCGCCTTGATGTCCGTCTTTTCTGCGATTTCGCGGGCGGCGGCTACGATACCGTCGGCCACTGTCGTGCCTTTGGCCGTCCGCGAAGCAGCTATGATCTGCATGTAGGTCGGGTCAGCCTCGACCTCAATGGCCACCTTGTTCATCGTCTGAACGGCTTCGACCGGATATGATCCCGCGGCCGACTCCGCGCTGAGCATGATCGCGTCGGTACCTTCGTAAATCGCAGTTGCGACATCTGAAACTTCGGCGCGTGTGGGCATCGGGCTTTCGATCATGCTTTCCAGCATTTGCGTTGCGACGATGACTGGTTTGGCTGCTGTCCGGCATTTTCGAACCAGTCGCTTCTGAATGGGCGGAACGGCCGAGACCGGCAGTTCGACGCCCAGATCGCCACGGGCGACCATGATCCCGTCCGATGCATCCAGAATGTCGTCAAAGGCTTCGATTGCAGCCGGCTTTTCGATTTTGGACAGGATCGCCGCCCGTCCATCGGCCAGTGCGCGGGCCTCAAAGACGTCCTTGGCGCGTTGCACAAAGCTGAGCGCCAGCCAGTCAACGCCCAGTTGGCAAACAAATTCCAGATCGTCCCGGTCTTTTGCAGACAGCGCCGCCAGGGGCAGGACGACATCGGGCACGTTCACACCTTTGCGGTTTGAGATCGTGCCGCCAACCTCGACCGTGCAGTTGGCAAAGTCCTGACCGCATTCCTTGACGATCAGACGGATCTTGCCGTCGTTGACCAGCAACCGGGCGCCGGGTTCCAGCGCCGCGAAGATTTCAGGGTGGGGCAGGCAGACGCGACTGATATCTCCTGCCGCCGGATCGAGATCGAGCCGGAATGCCGCGCCTTCATCAAGTTCCTCAGCGTCATTGGCAAACACGCCGACGCGAAGCTTGGGTCCTTGCAGGTCCGCCAGAATGGCGATCGGGCTGTCCAGATCCTTTTCGATCTGGCGAATGACGCGGTGGCGTTCGCGAATCTCGTCGTGGCTGCCGTGGCTCATGTTCAGGCGGAACACATCCGCCCCGGCCTCGTGAAGGGCGCGAATGGTGTCGTAGTCGTTGGACGCAGGTCCAAGCGTCGCCACGATTTTTACATTTCTCAGGCGTCGCATCCGTTTTGCTCTCCTAACGTCTCGAATGTTACCGCAAACATTGCTCGGGTGCTTATTGCGCAATTCCATTTCCAAAGCAACTGCCCTACACCTGCGACAAACTAGATGACAGGCTCATGACATACACCCCGTATTTTGTGCACGGCGCCGACCGACCGTCCCGCTGGCTGATCACTTGCGATCATGCAACCAACACCGTGCCGCCCGAAATTGCCGGCGGCGACCTTGGCCTCCCGCGCGAGGATATGGAACGCCACATCGCCTATGACGTCGGCGCATACGAGGTTTCAAAGCACCTCGGCGAGGTACTGAATGCACCGGTGATTGCAGCAAATTTTTCGCGCCTCGTGATTGATCCCAATCGGGGCGAGGACGACCCCACCTTGCTGATGAAGCTATACGATGGCTCGATAATTCCCGGAAACCGCCACGCAGACACGGCAGAGCGCGAACGGCGTTTGAACATGTGCTATCGCCCTTATCACGACGCTTTGGCGCAGTTGGCAGCCTTGCCGCATGCCGTGATTGTCTCCATGCATTCCTTTACGCGGCAATTGCGTGGGCGTGCCCCGCGGCCCTGGCATGTCGGTGTGTTGCACACACCGGATGAACGATTTGCACGTCCTTTGATCAATCGATTGCGCGCTGACGATGATTTATGTGTCGGCGTCAACGAACCCTACACCGGCGTTCTGCCGGGCGATGCGATAGACAGGCATTGCACGGCTTTTGGCCGCCCCAACGCCCTGATCGAACTGCGCAACGACCTGATTGCAGATCACAACGGTCAACGGGAATGGGCCGAACGGCTGGCGGTCATATTGCAAGATGCTTTGAACGACAGCGAACTCTAGCCACGTTGAAACTCAATCCAAGGGACGCTAGTTCATTGAGATCGCCGCCATACCTTCGGAGCCGCATCATGGACCATCAAACGGAAATTGAACTTCAGGCCGCCGCCTTCCGTCGTCTGCAAAAGCATCTGATGGAAGACCGAACGGATGTTCAAAACATCGACATGATGAATCTGGCCGGATTCTGCAGAAACTGCCTGTCACGCTGGTATCAGGAGGCGGCCAATGAGAAGGGCATCGAGATGGATAAAGACGAGGCCCGACAAGTGTTCTACGGCATGACGATGGATGAATGGAAATCCAAATACCAGACCGAGGCCAGTGCCGAGCAGGAGGCAGCGTTCAAGGTTTCGTTCGAGGAAAACGTCGGCAAAAAGGACTGACGCAAAGTAAGCCCGCCGGACTGGCGGGCTTTGATCTTAGATTGCCGCTTTGCGGCTTTCGTCCAGATAAATCTCACGCAGCCGTTTGGCGATCCTGCCCGGTGTTCCGTCGCCCAGAGCCACGCCATCAATCTCGACGACCGGCATCACGAAAGCGCTGGCCGATGTGGTGAATGCCTCGTCGGCTTCTTTGGCTTCGTCGATGGTGAACAGACGTTCCTCGACCTCCATCTGCGCTTCGGCGGCCATACGCAAAACAGCCTTGCGGGTTATGCCATGCAGGATGTCGTTGGACAGCGGACGCGTTACGATTTTGCCGTTCTTGACGAAATAGGCGTTGTTGCTGGTTCCTTCGGTCACATAACCGTCTTCGACCATCCACGCGTCGTCACACCCAGCGGCCTTGGCCATCATCTTGCCCAGTGAAGGATACAGCAGTTGCGTCGTTTTGATGTCCCGACGGCCCCAGCGGATGTCGTCGATTGAGATGATCTTCGCCCCTTTTTTCGAGGCCGGGCTGTCGGCCAAACCCGGTTTGTTCTGTGTGAACAGGACCAGCGTCGGTTTTGTATCGGCCGCTGGGAAGACGAAATCGCGATCACCGTCACTGCCGCGGGTCACCTGCAGATAGATCAAACCTTCGTCGATCTCATTTAGTTCGACCAGTTTGCGATGAATTTCCAGCAACTCATCCTTTGTGCAGGGCTCCGCCATCTGCAACTCGTCCAGCGAGCGTTTCAGGCGCACCGCGTGTCCGTCGAAGTCGATCAACTTGCCATCCAGAACGCTTGTTACCTCATAAACCGCGTCGGCCATGAGAAAACCACGGTCAAAGATCGAAACCTTGGCCTCAGATTCCGGCAGGTAGTCGCCATTCACAAAAACGGTGCGGGTCATATAAGTCTCCTCAGCCCCAGAGTGCGGCCGACGGCGGGTGCACTCCGGCTTCATCAAATTTCAGCGGGTTGTCGCGGTCTTCGGCCAACAAAAGCGGCCCGTCAAGGTCTGTTACCAACGCGCCTTGCGCGACAAGTGTCGCAGGCGCCATCGCCAGAGAGCTGCCGACCATGCAACCGACCATAATGTCATAGCCTTCGGCCAGCGCGGCATCGCGCAATTTCAACGCTTCGGTCAAACCGCCAGTCTTGTCGATTTTGATATTGATGACGTCATATTTGCCTTTCAGGTCCGGAAGGCTTTGTCGATCGTGACAGGATTCATCGGCGCAGACCGGAACAGGGCGTTCCAGTCCGATCAGGGCGTCGTCATCGCCAGCGGGCAACGGTTGTTCAACCAAAGCAACACCGAGGCGCACAAGGTGCGGTGCGAGGTCGGCATAGACCTCGGCAGACCACCCTTCGTTTGCGTCGACAATGATCTTCGCCTCCGGAGCTCCGGCGCAGACCGCTTCGAGCCGAGGCATGTCATCGGGCGTTCCAAGTTTGATTTTCAGAAGCGGGCGATGTGCATTTGCCGCTGCCTGAGCCTGCATCGCATCGGGTGTATCCAGCGATAAGGTATAAGCCGTGATCTCGGGACCGGGGGCGGAAAGCCCGGCAAGTTCCCAGGCTCGTTTGCCTGCGCGTTTTGCCTCAAGGTCCCACAGCGCACAATCCAACGCGTTACGGGCGGCGCCCGCCGGCAAAAGCTCCATCAACGATTGGCGTGTGATTTCTGCTGGTAGCGCGGCAATCTCCGCTTCGACGGACTCCAATGTCTCATTGTACCGCGCATATGGGACACATTCGCCCCAGCCTTGATGGGTGCCATCCGATACCTTGACGGTCAACACCTTCGCTTCGGTCCGAGACCCACGCGATATGGTAAACACTTGTGCCAGCTTGAACACATCTCGAGAGACTTCAATCTGCACGCAAACGCTCCTTCATCTTTTCCCACCGACGCGCGATGGCAGCGCGGCTGTCGACGAATACCTCAGACCGCCAGCACCGCTGCGTTCAGATCACATCGCTGCAAGCGCGTCCACCAGTTTGCCCGAGCCAAAGCGGAACGGGTCCGTCGCTGGCAGACCCATATCGGTTTCGATTTTTGCCAGATAGGCCCTGGCGTCGTCTTCGCTCATATTCTGCGTGTTGACCGACACCCCGACCACCTGACAGTCGGGATTGGCGACGCGCGCCATGTGCAGCGCCGTGTCACGCAATGTTTCCAATGTCGGCAGCTGATATCCCGGCAGACCGCGCATGTGCTCGCGGGTCGGTTCGTGAGACAGAATCAAGGCGTCCGGTTGACCACCATGCACCAACGCCATGGTGACGCCCGAGTAGGATACATGAAACAACGATCCCTGACCTTCGATCAGATCCCAATGATCGTCGTCGTTGTCCGGTGTCAGCCATTCGACCGATCCAGCCATGAAATCTGCAACCACGGCATCAAGGGGCACGCCGTCGCCGGTGATCAGAATGCCGGTCTGGCCGGTGGCGCGGAACGTCGCTTTCATTCCGCGCTTGTGCATCTCTGCTTCCATCGCCATCGCAGTGTACATCTTGCCGACGGAGCAATCGGTGCCGACGGCCAGGCAACGTTTGCCTTTGCGCTTGATCCCGTTTGCGATCGGATAGTCCACGACCGGAACACGCACATCATGCAGCTTTCGTCCCGTGGCTTCGGCCACGGCGGCCAGATCGGGCTCGTCGCGCAGCAGGTTATGCAGGCCGGAAGCCAGATCAAAGCCCTCTTCCAGCGCGGTTACCAGAACCTTTTTCCATTCCTGACTGATAACGCCACCCCGGTTGGCAACACCGATTACCAGCGTTTTGGCCCCAGCGTCCCGCGCTTCTTCCAGCGACATGTCCTGAAGACCCAGATCCGCTTTGCAGCCGTCCATGCGGAACTGCCCCACGGCGTTGTCCGGGCGCCAATCCTTGATCCCGATCGCCACTTTTGCGGCCAATTGGTCAGGCGCATCGCCCAGGAACAGCAGATACGGTGTTTCGATCATCGCGCGGGACTCCTTTGATTCTGGAATAAGCTAGAGAAGCAGATCAGCGAGCGCTTCTCAATTTTCCAACGGGCGGGTGGGTGCGGTGCAAAAATATTGCAATAAATCCCTGCAAGTTGCATGATTCTTCGAAGTTTTGAAACTGACTAATCTTTGATCACACAAACTGAGGAAGTTCGCAGATCATGCTGCGCGCGCATTGCCGCGGCTGCATAATGATGCTTGCGCATGGGCGCGCAATTTAATACCCAAACAGGGAAGAAAATCGTAATTTCATTGCTTGAACGAGGCCCTGATGAGTTTTCGCATCCAACCCGCCGCCCCGGCCCGCCCAAACCGCTGTCAGTTGTTTGGACCTGGATCAAACACCAAGCTGTTCGCGAAAATGGCGGCATCGGCTGCAGATGTTATCAATCTCGACCTTGAGGATTCAGTCGCCCCAACCGACAAGGACGCGGCGCGCGCGAACGTGATCGACGCCTTGGATGCAGTGGATTGGGGGAACAAATACCTCTCGGTTCGGATCAACGGTTTGGACACGCCGTATTGGTACAGGGATGTGGTGGATTTGCTGGAACAGGGTGGCAACCGGCTCGATCAGATCATGATCCCGAAAGTCGGTTGCGCGGCAGATGTTTATGCGGTCGATGCGCTGGTGACTGCGATCGAAACAGCCAAAGGCAGGACTAAGCCCGTGTCATTCGAGGTGATCATCGAATCCGCCGCCGGCATCGCCCACGTCGAGGAAATCGCTGCCGCGTCGCCGCGTTTGCAGGCGATGAGCCTGGGGGCCGCGGATTTTGCCGCGTCAATGGGTATGCAAACCACCGGTATCGGGGGGACGCAGGAAAACTACTACATGCTGCGCAATGGCGAAAAGCACTGGTCTGACCCGTGGCATTGGGCGCAGGCCGCGATTGTGGCTGCTTGCCGGACCCACGGTATCCTGCCCGTCGATGGCCCTTTTGGCGATTTCTCGGACGACGAAGGGTATATCGCGCAGGCCAAACGATCGGCCACTCTGGGTATGGTTGGCAAATGGGCAATTCACCCGAAACAGATCGCGTTGGCTAACGAGGTGTTTACCCCATCCGAAGAAGCCGTGTCGGAGGCGCGCGACATTCTGTCCGCGATGGAACAAGCGAAGGCAAACGGCGAAGGCGCGACCGTATACAAAGGCCGGTTGGTTGATATCGCTTCGATCAAGCAGGCCGAGGTCATCGTGGCGCAGGCCGAATTGATCGCGGCGGGGGCTTGATGTAGCCTACAAGACCCCCGCTCAGGGGTCTTGTTGCCAATAGATCAGTGGCCAAAAATGTCGTTAGGAACCCAATCCAGTTCCGCGCCGTCCTTGCCCCATTTCATCATCAGGCAGGAACTTCCGCCTTTCTGAAAGTAGAGCGTTGTCAATTCGTACCAACCGGGCTCTGTGATTTCGACTTCGGTGACGCCATTTCCTTCACAGCCCTGAACGCCATCAAAGTAGCCGATTGTCTGACCACCCAGTTTTGTTTCGACGCCGTCATTTGAATAGACTTCGAACTGGTAGGATCCAGGTTCGTCTATTCTGATCAGTCCGGTGATTTCTGCCGCAACATTATGGGGTTGCGAGGCGGTCATTACGGGGTCGCCGTCCTCTGTATCCCGAAAGTCGAATGCGGGCACCGGATCTGCCGGCGCACCGATGGTATCTATCAGCTCACGCGCCTGTTCCAGGCTCTTGATCTTTTTGGGAGCTTCCGCATAGGTCACTTTGAGACCCGGCTTTACGATCGGTATCGGCGCAGACAACTCCGAAGCTATTGCGGAACTTCCAACCGCACCAGCAACGCATGCAATCACGACCATCAGTGTGTGTGTTTTCAACATTGGTTTCCCCAGGCAGGCTTTTTGTTTCGGGCAGCGAACCATGTGCATGTTTTGAAGTCAACTATTGGGCCCGCGTCGCGCGGCTCGTTCGGGGCGACCCATTCTGCGCTAAAACACTCAAAGGTCCAAATCGCCGGAGAAAATGACCTTCGGTTGCAAGTGTGGTGCCAGGGCGTTCCTATAGTGGAATGCTTTCGGCTGGCACAACGCGGCGCTATTGCCTCAGAGCCTCCCAAGGCACGATCGGAATTGATAAACGACTCTCCGATATGAATTTCGAGAGATCCTTTGGCCGCTTTTGGTGCTTCGGTGAAATCTCACCGCTTTTCCTTGATGTCTCGGTAAAGACAAACGTTATTCAGTCGCAAAAAGGCAGTTCCTTTTTCTACGATTGATGTATGGGTTCCACTTATGACCTACGACATCCTCATTGCCCTGATCGCGTTCGCTTTTGTTTCTTCGATCACACCCGGCCCGAACAACCTGATGTTGATGGCGTCGGGTGCGAATTTCGGATTCCGGCGGACCGTTCCGCATATGCTTGGAATCGGATTGGGATTCACTTTTATGGTGCTTCTGGTCGGGGCAGGGCTGGTTCAGGTCTTTGATCGCTTTCCGATCAGCTACTTGATCCTGAAGGCCGTGTCGGTGGTGTATCTGCTTTATCTGGCTTGGAAGATTGCCCATGCCGCGCCCGTTCGGGGTGAAGCGGTTGACGGCTCACCCATGACTTTTCTGCAAGCAGCAGCCTTCCAGTGGGTCAATCCCAAAGCTTGGGCAATGGCGCTGACGGCCACCACGGCCTATGCGCCAGGGCATACTCTTGGCGCAATTGTTTTGGTGGCGTTGGTGTTTGGCGCAGTCAATCTGCCATCGGTCAGTACATGGACCGTTTTGGGTCAGCAAATGGCGCGGGTGCTGACGAACCCGCGCCGGTTGGTGGTATTCAACTGGACGATGGCCTTATTGCTTGTCGCGTCTTTGTACCCGGTGCTCTGGCCCAACTGACTACTTCAGAGGAAGGCAAATCTCGGTCAGCAGATCTTCTGGCGCAGTTTCGCGCGGGTCGTTGAGATAAACCTCGTAACACGGCTGATCCGCCGGTTCTTCGCCTGATGTCGGCAACCAGTTTCCGAACAGGGTGTGGTATGCGGCGGCCAAGCCAGAATAGGGGCCCTTGAACGTCAGAACAGCGGTTTTGCCGCCCGGTATGTCAAGGCTTTCCATCCCATCGGGCGTTGCGTCACCGCGGTATTCGGCCCCCGCATAGCTGCGCAGCTCTTGTTCCGGCACATCATCCGGGCTGTCGAGGTATAGACCAATGGCCGGGCCGACATGCGGCCACAATTGGCGGGATTCACACAAGGCGCCAAAAGCCTCGAAGCTTTTGCCGATTTCGGCATACGCACCTTTGTGGGGCAGGGCGACGACCCGGCGGGCAGGCTCTGTTCGTGTCGTTATTGGATGCATTGGGTATTCTCCGGTTTTGAAGTGTGGGTTAGCTGGCAAAAACTGGCCCGCGCTGCGGAAAGAGGCGGGGCTCTTGCCATAGGCCTCGGAAAAGGCCCGCGCAAAAGAGTTCAGGTTGGGATAACCAATGTCTTTGGCGACCTTTGCGACGGGTTTGTCCGATTGCACCAGCCAGCAGGCCGCGCGATGCAACCTGATGCGGCGGACGGCTTGCGCGCAGGTCTCGCCAGTGATGGCGCGAAATACGCGGTGCCAGTGAAATCGAGACATAGCAGCGACATCCGCCAGCGCATCCAGCGACAAATCACCTGCGGGGTGCTCGTAAATGTACGACAATACCCGCAGAATGCGATCTTCATAGCTGGTGGCCATCGGCTCCGGTCCTTTCTCTTTGCCCGTCCGTGGTCGCATAATCCACATCCACAAATCTTGCTGAGTTGCATCCAAGGCAACCACAGGTCATATAGCAGGGAACTTCCGCGTTGAGAGGCGTCATGACCCAGTATCTGGATTTCGAAAAACCGCTGGCCGAGATCGAAGGCAAGGCCGAGGAATTGCGCGCGCTGGCCCGCGCCAACGAAGAGATGGACGTCGCCCAAGAGGCAGCAGCGCTGGATGCAAAGGCCGCCAAACTGTTGGACGAGCTTTACAATGACTTGACCCCATGGCGGAAATGTCAGGTCGCGCGGCATCCGGAGCGCCCGCATTGCAAGGACTATGTCGAGGAGTTGTTCACCGAATTCACGCCATTGGCGGGCGATCGCAACTTTGCTGACGATCTGGCCGTGATCGGCGGGTTGGCGCGCTTCAACGACCAGCCGGTCATGGTGATCGGTCACGAAAAGGGCTCGGACACGAAATCGCGGATCGAGCGGAACTTTGGTATGGCGCGCCCCGAAGGTTATCGCAAAGCGGTACGCTTGATGGAGATGGCCGGGCGATTTGGGCTGCCGGTGATCACATTGATCGACACAGCCGGTGCGTATCCCGGTAAAGGCGCCGAAGAAAGGGGCCAGTCCGAGGCTATCGCGCGTTCGACCGAGATGTGCCTCAAGATCGGTGTCCCGCTTGTTTCCGTCATCATCGGCGAAGGCGGGTCCGGCGGTGCGGTTGCCTTTGCGACCGCCAATCGGGTCGCCATGCTGGAGCATTCGGTCTATTCCGTCATCTCACCGGAAGGGTGCGCTTCGATCCTCTGGAAGGATGCGGAGAAGATGCGCGAAGCGGCAGAAGCGCTGCGTCTGACGGCGCAGGACCTCTACAAGCTGGGCGTTTGCGATCGTATTATAACCGAGCCCAAGGGCGGCGCGCATCGCGACCGCTCAGCGGCGGTTGAATCTGTGCGAGCAGCGATTGCGGCAATGTTGAAAGAGCTCGACGGGAAAGATCCGGCGGCGTTGATCAAAGACCGCCGGCAAAAGTTCCTTGATATCGGTTCAAAAGGGCTGGCGGCCTAGGTCATCAGCCACCCAGCCTTCGAAGCAACTCGACCGAGGGTTTGCCGGTGACAGGCAGCCCGTTTGCGCCTTGATAGGCGCTGATCGCAGCCTCGGAATTCTTGCCGATCACACCGTCTGCGCCTTGCGTATCGTACCCTGCAGAGGTCAGGCGGCGTTGCAGGTCTTTGCGATCCTCCAGCGTCAAACCGGTTTCGTCGGGGCCGAATGAGGCCTGAAATGGCGCGCCACCCGCGATCCGATCAGACAGATGGCCGACGCCAATCGCATAGCTGTCAGAGTTGTTGTACCGTTTGATCACCTGAAAGTTCCTGAAAACCGCAATGCGCGGCCCCGGTGTCTGCGGCTGAAGCACTGCGGCCGGTGATCCGGACACCGACCCAACCTCGCCACCCCAGGTCTGACCGCGAACCCACCCGGCGCGGGATAGGTAAGCGGCAGTGGATGCCAGCGAGTCCGTTGGGTCTTCGGACCAGATATCGCGCCGTCCGTCGCCTGTGAAATCAACCGCATATGCAAGATATGAGGTCGGGATGAACTGGGTATGCCCCATTGCACCGGCCCAGCTGCCGGTCATCTTGTCCGGTGTCGTGTCGCCGTTTTGCAGGATTTTCATCGCAGCGATCAACTGGCTTTCGAAGAACTGACCGCGCCGCCCGTCATAGGCGAGTGTCGACAGGGCCGAAACGACAGGGACGTCGCCGCGCCTCGCTCCGTATCGGCTTTCCAAGCCCCAAACGGCGACAACAACCTCTTTGTCGACGCCGTACTGGGATTCGATCCGCGTCAGGGTTCCGTTATGCTTTTGAAGCATCTGCTTGCCCGTGCTGATCCGTTCATCCGACGCCGCGATGGCCAGATAGTCTTCGAGCGAGCGTTTGAACTCGACCTGATTGCGGTCGCGCTCAATCACGCCAGGCAAATAGCCCGCACCTTGAAAAGCCCGGTTAATGGTGATCTGCGAAATACCCTGCGACGCGGCGCGCCCTTTGAAATTGGCGACCCATGCATCCCAACCTGCGTTTGGCACAGCGCGCATGCGCGACGCCGGTGCATTTGTTGGCGCTGTGCCGCCCGAACATGCGGCCAGCAGGGTTGCCCCAAGTCCCATGGATAAGGTCCGTCGATCAATCATGGCTGAAATCTGCTCTTGTTTGTGATTTTCACAAAACCTACCGCAGTCGAACCGCGCAAACCAGAGAAACGGGCAGCAGATCGGTCACGTAAGTGTTCTGAGCGATATGCCGCTTAGCTGACCAGCAGCCGCAAACCTTGTGTCACGTCCGAGCGCACCGCCAGCCGCAGGCCGGGTTCATCACCAGCTTTCAAGGCGGCGATGATCAGCTTGTGGTAATGCGGCGGTTCCGTGCGGCGCAACCGACCGTACAGCGCCCGCATCGTCGGCCCCAACTGCAGCCAAACAGTTTCCGCAATTGCAAGCATCGCTGGCGCCTGTGCGCGCAGATACAGGGTGCGATGAAATTCCAGATTTGCCCGGATGTATCCGACAGCGTCGCGCTTGGTGACCATTTCAGCGACAGTCATATTGATGCTCTGCAATCGGTCGATCAGCGCGATATGCGCACGCGGAAGCGCGCGGCTGGCCAGCTCAACCTCGATCAATGCCCGCAGCGCGGCCAGTTCCTCGATCCGGTCGTTGCTAAGTTCGGGTGTGGAAACCCGGCCCGACGTCGACAGAAACAACGCCCCCTCCGCGGCCAGCCGTCGAACCGCTTCGCGCGCGGGTGTCATCGAAACGCCGAACTCTTTTCCGATCCCACGCAGTGTGAGCGCCTGGCCAGGAGCGATCTCGCCATGCAGAATACGGGATCGTAAGGCACGATAAACCCGGTCATGCGTTGCGGTTTGGGAGTCTGTCGGTCGCGCGGTCAACATGCGATCATGTGATCACAAATTTTGGCGGCGTCAACCGGTCCCCGCATCAAAGCGGTAACTGTGCAACTCGGCCCCGTGATCTCTGAGCCAGCGCCGCGGTTCCTTATAGGGTCCGAAGATGCGTTCGACCTGCGCCCAGAACGCGCGGGAATGGTTCATCTCGGCCAGATGGGCGACCTCATGCGCAGCCACGTAATGAAGAACGTCGGATGGCGCGAGGATGAGTCGCCACGAAAACATCAGCCCCCCGACCGAACTGCATGATCCCCAGCGAGAGCGCGTGTCGCGCATGGTAAGCGTCGAATAGGGTCGCCCCAGCATCTTTGAATAATCGTTGCATGCGCCCGTTAGCCGGTCTCGGGCCAATTCCTTTAGGAACCGCGCCAGCCGTCTTGCTTCGGACCCCGATGGTACACCGATTTCATCGCGCCGCAGAACAACCCGGCGACCCGGTTCCCGCACGATTCGGCGGGCTATTCCTTCGACGGGTATGGTCTGGCCGACTTGCACGGTGGACGGGACAGGTCTTTCCTGCAGGTGCTGTCGTATCCAACCTTCTTTTTGATGGGCGAAATTCAATGCCTCGGTTTCTGCAACACCCTGCGGGTATGTGAGTGTAACCCGCCCATCTAACTGAGAAATTCGCAGACTGATACGCCTTGCACGCGCCGATTTGCGCAGCGTTAGCGGTACGGGGGGCGATCCGGGCAAGGCGTGTCGCCCCATGGTTCATTCTCCTGCGCTCAAAGGCTTTGACAGTGCCTGCCGCATATGGCAGGTCACCTGAATCATTTATACGATTCACCTGATATCAAGGGGATTTGATATGCCCAAGGAAGAATGGGGCGTAAAGCGCGTTTGCCCGACAACAGGCAAACGGTTTTATGACCTGAACAAGGACCCGATCGTCAGCCCCTACACGGGCGAGGTCGTGGAACTGGACACCGGCAAAAGCCGGATGATCGCCGCAGATGCCGAGGATGCAGCATCGGTGAAAGCGCGCGAGGCGTCGTCGGATGAGGACATCGTTCTGGACGATGACGACAACGTTGATGTCGAACTGGACGATGATCTGCTGGACGATGATGACGACAACGACAACGTCTCATTGGACGATATCAAGGATATGTCGTCCGAAGACGAGTCGTAAATTGGCTGAGAGGCGGCGCAAGCCGCCTCAGTTTCCTGTGGCTTTGAGCGACAGAATCTTTTTGACGGGACGTGCTTTTGGACTTGCGCTTTCCAGCGCCGTCTCATAAACGTCCGTCCACCGCAACAGCGGTATCGGCAAGGGGCCTTAGCTCAGTTGGGAGAGCGCTTGCATGGCATGCAAGAGGTCAGGGGTTCGACTCCCCTAGGCTCCACCAAAACCTTCCGACCTTGTCTCGCATTGATGCCCGCTGTTCAACGCGTTGTCGAAACGCGTTTTCGCGGCATAGCGTAACACGTCATTTCCCCTTGGTATCAAGGGCCTGAACACCTGAATAGCGGAACAGTTTTGCCATTGTAATAAGCGCCAGGACGCAGCAGAGGATGGCGATTATGAATGGCATTCTGAGGTTGATTGCCATCAAAGACCCGCTCAACGCCGTGATTGTGCCAGAGCCAAGGGCGTAAATTGCCACTGTTACGCCCATTACCCAACCCTGTTCGGTTGGTCCGACGCTTCCAGAAAACAGGGACAGCATAGTGGGGTACATGATTGCAAAGGCGATCGTAATCGGAACAATCAGAACGTAGGACAGATCGGCGATGGGGTTGAGCATGAAGGCCAATATGCCAACGCCCATCCCGGCAATCGAAAGATATAGTAAAGGGAACTTTTTGTACCGCTCATGAAGTGGCGCAGTAAGATAGGCGCTGCCAAAGGCCATGGATGCTCCGAAAACGGCCAGTGCCATGCTGTTTTGCAATGTTCCGAACTTGAAGCGTGTCAGAAGATAGGTGTCGATAAAAAAGAAAAACGCGTTCAGGCACATGAGCGAGAACAACATGACGACGGACAGTCTCAGAACGACCGGGTGCGAGAAGACCTTCCACAGGTTCAGAACGACGTCCAAAAGGCCGAAGTCAATTTTTTGGCTTTTGAAACCCGGCTCGGAAAAGAACAGAAGGATCAGCGCCATGTTGATCAGGATAAGACCAATGGCAACGTAGAAGGGCAGTTCCAGCGAGGCGAAAGAGCCCATAAGGTTCTGGTCGCTCAGCAGCCCTGAAATCAACGGACCACCCAGAAGCCCCAGGGCTGACGCGGCGACAATCATGCCGAGGTTTTTTGACTTTTCCTGATCGTCGTGGCTGATGTCGATCAGCGCTGCCTGCGCAATCGGCTGGTTAGCTGTCGTGAAACCGGAAATGGCGCGCCCCAGAAGCAACAACCAATAGCTGGCGGTCATGATTGCGGCCACGGTCAATACATACCCAATCAATGCGCCTGTCAGGCAGATCATGATCCCTTTTTTGCGCCCAATGTAATCCGACACTTTCGCAATGAAGGCCGCGCCGAAAAAATAGAAAAGGAAAAAGAGGGCTATGAGAATTGTGTAGTCAAACTGACGAGTGTGGGTAGGCGTATCTTGCGGCAGGAATGTCTGCTGTGGATCCAGCAAGATGGTGTTGAAAATAGGCAGGATCAACCCGAAACCCATCACGTCAATGAACACAACGAGCAACAAAGACAACCGCGAAAGGTTCATAACAACGACCTCCAAAAAGTCTTCGAACTGTCCGGCACGAAATACCCGACAAAAGGTCAAATCGTCGAAATCACATTGTGGCCCCAATCGGACGTACTGGGGCCAATGTTACTTGCCAGGGTGATTTGTGTCCAATTGGGCCGCGGTACCGGAATGCCGGAAAGGCCGGTGAGCGCGGTCACGTTGCACCACGTCGGCCTTCCGCATCCGATTTGATCTACCGCTTGAACAGAGCACTTAGAACAGTTGCAAGTCCTTGGTGCCACTTTGAATCTCGGCGAAGTTGGGCATGTTCTGGATTGCCACCGGCGCTGCTGCTGCGCCGGGCATCGCCACTGTCGGTTGCATTGCCGCCGCCATGCCAAAGGCAGGTTTTTCCAACTCCCCGCGGATATCGCGCAACAACGTTTTGTGATCCGGCATCGTTTTGAGTATCTGCGCGAGGTCCATTTTCGCGCCTTTCCACCACTGGAACCAAATCGGCTTTTTAAGCGGTCGCAGACGGTCGCGGATGCCCGCACCATAGCCCGTATCATAGACCTGTTTTCCCAACAAAACCGTCTGATAAACTCGGAAATTGAACAGGGTTGCGAACTCGATATCGTGTTCCATCGGCAGGCGGTTCTGCCACAGCTCCAGATTTTCGGCCAACCGGTCTGGTATCTTCATCTCTGTTCGCGCGTCGATCCAGTATTGATCATCTGTGCGATTGCCCAACCGGTAGTGCAGACAGATAAAGTCCAGAACCTCGTCATACAACTTGTTCATCTGCCGATTGTATCGGGCCCGCAGCGATGGTTCGATGTCTCGGGTCGGCAGATGCTCGGCGAACCAGCGGATCGCGTGATCAATCATGTGAATCGCGGTACTCTCAAGCGGTTCGATAAATCCGCCGGACAGTCCGATCGCCACGCAGTTCTTGACCCAGGCATTGCGCACGCGGCCAATCCGCATCGGAATCACGCGCGGCGTCAGACCCTTGCCGCTATCGCCCAGCCATTCGAGGTATTCATCAGCCGCCTGATCATCCGTGCGATGCGCGGATGAGAACACATAGCCCGTGCCCACACGGTTGTAGAGCGGCACCCGCCACGTCCATCCCGCGCCAAGTGCCGTTGACCGTGTCACACTTTCAATCTTGTCCGGGTTCGGATGCTCGATCTGCAACGCCATGGCTCGGTCGTTCGGCAGGTAGTCCGAGTAGTCCATGAACGGCTCTCCCAGCGCCTGATTGATGATCAACCCGCGGAAGCCGGTACAGTCGATGACCATTTCGATGTCATGACGGCCTTTGCGTTCCAACATCAGATGGCTGACATTGCCCTGTTCGTCCAGTTCGACCGACTGAACCTCATCCTGAATATGCTCGACGCCGCGCTTGGTGCAAACCTTGGTCAGCATGCCCGCAAACTTCACGGCGTCCAGGTGATAGGCATAGCCAAACCGCTGTTCGAATTCAGGCTGGCCCAGTTGCCGCGCACCTTTGCACAGGCGGGCCAGATCGTCGTGGGGCGAGATCGACTGGGTGAAGTCCCTGTCCCCATTACCGAAGCGCAGGAAGTATTCGGCAGCCTCCAACCCCTCCAACATCTGCCCGTGAGCGAAGGGATTCACATAGTCGATGCGGTTGCCCTTGGCGTCCTTGTTCCAGTTGCAGAATTTTACCCCCAGTTTGAAAGACGCGTTGGTTTCGCGGAAAAAGTTCCGCTCGGAAATGCCGGCCTGACGAAGCGTGACCGGCATACGCGGAACGGTCGCCTCGCCCACCCCAACAGTCGAAATATTGGGGCTTTCGATCAGGCAGATCTGGGGTCGGTCTTTGGTGGCCGACGTGCGGGAAAACACCATGTCCAGGATGAGCGCGGTCATCCAACCCGCCGTGCCGCCACCCACGATGGTGATTTTGCGTAAACGATTGTTCATTGTAGTTCTGTCCCTGTTGGCTCGGGGGATTTGTTGCTGCCCGCCCTTTCTTTGGGGTTTGTGTGGCAGCTTTCCCTTTTTTGCTTGAGGCAAACTATAGCACCTTTCCCGTGTTCAGCTAGGGGCTATGACGCCAAGTTCCGCGCCGCAAGCATATGCGCGGTGGGGTTTTGAACATCCGTTTTCAGGCTCGTCCTGGCAAACCTTTTCGAACAAGCGAAAGTCGACACCACTTGCACCAGATCAAGCCGCAAGGCGGATGAATCGTAATCGCGGCACGTTATCCTTCGAGGTGGGTGCGGACATCCGGGCGAAGGTTCCGATAGTTTACGTCCTTCAAAGAGCAGGGAAACTGCCCTGGTGCAGCACACAGCAACACGTCTTGCGCGATGGGCTCGAAGTCAGCGCGAAAGTGGGCCGTGCTTTTGACACACAGAATTTTGTTTTGCTTCGGCTCAAGTCCGAAATGGCGGAATTGGGCCAGGTCCAGACACTGGTTGCGTCCACTCGTTACGACGATGTGGATTTGCGATCCGATAAGCCTCAAAGCCGCAGAAGGGCCGAGTGTTGCAACACCGCCGCCGTACATTTCTCCGGTATAGGCACATTGCCCTCCGCTCAGGTGATGGACCAGGACTTTGGCTTGTACCGGTTCGTCCCCCGGCCCGTGCCCACCGATGGTGGCGTCAAAGGTGGCCCCATGTCCGGCTTGATGGGCTGCATTTGCAAGGGACGGATCGTGCAACAACCCCAAAAGAGTTGGCGGGGCGTTTTGTTCAATGAGTTCTCGCAGCAAGCCGGTTGTGTCCGAAGATGCGCCCGCACCCGGATTGTCTTGAACATCTGCGATTACGATCGGGTACCCATCCGGCGCTTGCTTTGCCCGCCGCACCGCTTCGACCGGAGAGAGCAGGGGGCAATCAAATTCTGGTTCCGCCGAAGACAGGCGGTCCGACAGCGTGTCACAAATCGCTTCGGCTTTGGTCCGATCCGGACCATACACAACCAGCGAAGGGCCCGTGTCGTGTATGTCTGCTGCCGTAAAACCCAGCGCAATTTCGGCAAGTTGCGTGCCCGGCCCGTCGAATTCGTCTAGCCCTTCGTATAGCGCCCTTGCCGGTCCCGCGCCGGTTTGCTGCGCGTGAAGCGGGATAAGATACTCACCTTGTCGCCATACTTTTTCGGGGCGACCGTCGCGGCGAATGGCCTCGATCATCCGGAACGCACGGGCGCCGGTTTCAGCCATATCCAGATGCGGGTAGGTCCGATAGATCGTCAGCGCGTCAGAACTGTCGACCATTTTTTTTGAGATGTTGGCATGCATGTCCAGGCTGGCCACTAAAGGCACATTCGGTCCCACGATTTGCCTGATCCGAGACAGCAACTCTCCTTCGCCATCGTCGCTGTTTTCTGTGACCATTGCACCGTGTAAATCCAAAAACACGGCGTCCAGCGGCGTCAGTTCCTTTATGGCGTGTGTGATTCTGCCTGCGATATTTTCAAAAGCGCTGGTCATTACCTTGCCGCCGGGCTCCGCCGCGCACCACAGGATCGGGCGCAGATCATGTTTGGTGGCTGCTGCGGCAAATCCGGCAATAGGCAGGTTCATACCACGTGTGGTTTCCAGCACGTCCTCGCCCACCAGAAGCGGCGGCCAGCTGTCAGCCTGTTCAAAGTCTGTCAAAGACGTTGGTGTCGAAACGAAGGTATTTGTTTCGTGTTGGAAACCTGCAATCGCAATTCTCATGGTACCGTAGCGCCGATCAGGAGTGGGCCAGTTCAGCCGTCAGAATCTCACGCAGTTTGGCCGCCACGATCCCCGGTTTGTGCCGCGCCATCGAGACATGCCCCAGACCGGGGATCTCGTAAAAATGACCGTTCGGTGCAAGGTCCGAAACCACCTTGCACATGACAGGGGCTGTCTGAACATCTTCCGAGAAGGCCACGACATGCATTGGAACCGGACAAGTCTTGAGCTCTTCCCGACAGTCAAACTCCAGGCAGGCTTCCCACTGGTCTATGGTTGCCTGCGGGTCCCTGTCCCGGAAACGTTCGGTGTAGGACGCCTTGATTTGTTCCCATAATTCGGGCTCGTGCAGGGCTTTGGCCGGGAATGCGTAAACGGCATAGTGTGGCGCAAGAAAATAGTCGGGCAGCACAATGCCTTCTTTGCGCAGATCAATTTCGGCCTGCATCCAGTCGCGTGTGAAACCGTCGATGTAGGCAGACGTGCCCATCGGGATCGCAAGACTGACTTTCTGGGGAAAGTCTATAGCGGTTTGTTGAGTTACCAGCCCGCCTAGTGACAGACCGCAGACCGCTGCATGACCGCCAGCGAATGCATCAATAACAGCGGCGCAGTCGGCTGCGTAATCCGCCATGGTCCAGGGCGGGGGCGGCGACTGCGTTTCGCCAGCGCCGCGGGGATCGTATGTGATGCAACGAAAGGTATCGGACAGGCGTGAAAACTGCTCCGAATAGGCCTCGGCCGTCTGATCGCCGCCGGGAACGAAGATCACCGCTGGTCCGTCGCCTTCCGTTACAACCCGCATGGTCACACCGTCCACGGATAACTGATGTGTCTCGGCCTTCGGTCCGAATTGCAAGAAAGCTGACATCCTAATTCTCCTGTCGTCGCAAGGCCGGACGCCTTTTCATCGGTTTCACAAGGAAATCCACGCGGGTTTTACATCCCGTTGCGCGGAATGACATGTGTGTGCTCTTCCTCAAAGATCAGATCAGCGCCGGCCCATGCTTTCAGGCGAGAGATCAGGTGAAACTCTGTCGTGGTCGCCCGCTGTTCGGAATAGGTCCATATCTTTGCCGACCAGTCTTCCCTTTCAAAACCGGCTGTTTGTTCCATCGTGGCGACCGCTGAAAGCGGATCACCGGGATGGATGGAGTAAAGCCGATCCGATACATCGCTGAGAACCGTTCCGGTGTCATCAAGACGAAAATCTCCGACCGGCCCGAAAACGCCACCGTCCAGGAAAAACCTGTGGGTCACATTGCCGTTCGTCAGATCTGTGTGGACCGACCGTTCCATCGAGCCAGACCGCACTTTTGTCTTTCTCGGCGCAACGCCCGGTTCATCCGGTTCCGGCAGTGCACGCGGTTCAATTGCCTGGTCAGACTGAACCCGCACAGGCAAATTGAGTTTCGATGTGCCCGGTTTGATCTTCAACGTCACGGGCTCTGGCGCAGGCCAAAGTACCGGCCAATAGGCCGAAGCTATTTGCAAGGTGACGCGATGCCCCGACAATACTCGGTAACCCGTTCCGTAAAGCGGCACAGTCACGTTCATTTCCGCGTCGGGGACGATGGGTTGCGGATCAGTGTCGCTTGTCCTTTGGTTCAGATTGCAAAACCCCCTTGCGATCAGCGTTTGCGCACCGTCAGGAGCTTCGTCAACAAGCAACGCGGCGACAAATCCCTGCTTCCGGTCTGCTGATACCGTCAGTTCGACTAAGGGCTGTCCCAACAGCTCTAGCGGTTTTTCCAATGGGGGCCCTTTGAATTGCAGCGCGCCGGCGGCGTCGATCCGGCAGTCTGCCGCCATGTCGCCCGGTATTGCAAATGAGCACATATCGCCTGCCGCCGCCCCAAAGGTTTGCGGCGAACAAATGGACATAGGCGCGCCCGGCACAGGGTTGTTTTCCAGTGTTCCGCTGTTCAGCCACAGCGTCCGATCCTCGACATTCGGTGAGGGCCAGCCGGGTTCTTCAACCCATTGGCCTTCGCGCTGAACATGTGTGCCGGTGGGCGGGGCGCTGTCTTGCAGGAAAAAGCGCAGGGGTGGTTCATCCATCAACCCGGTGTCTGTTCCCTTCAGCCAGTGGTCCCAAAATCGCGTAACTTCCGCGACAAAGTCAGCCTTTGGGCCCGGCACCCCCTCATGGGGGTAGAGATGGGCCCAAGGTCCCATGAGGATTTTGACGGGTCCGCTCAGATGCTCGGCGATGCGAAAGGGCGTGTCACGATACAAATCCATCCAACCGCCGAAGAAGTAGACTGGCACCTGAACATCGGCGTAATTCTCGCAGATCGAGCCGCGCCGCCACATCTCATCATGTGTCTGGTGTTCCAACCACATTGCGGGCCAGAATTCAGCGCCTTCCAGACGTTGACGCCACATGTCGATCCAGCGGTCTTTGCCGACGATCTCGGGGTCGGGCGGCATGGCATTGTAGAGCTGCATAATCGAGCCCCACCAGAAATTGTCGTTTGCAAGGCAACCGCCGTAAAAATGAATGTCCTCGCGCCAACGGTCGTCGGTTCCCATAACCGGTGCGATCGCTTTCAGAGCGGGCGGTTGGGTCGCTGCCACCTGAAATGCGTTATATGCGCCCCAGCTTTTGCCGAACATTCCAACGTTTCCGTCGCACCAGTCCTGGGTCGCGATCCACTGGATAACGTTATGGCCGTCCTGGATTTCCTGATGCGAATATTCATCTTCCGCGACGCCGTCGCTATCACCGTAGCCTCGGATATCCACGCGGATAGAGGCATATCCGGCGGCTGCAAAATGCGGGTGCATGCTTTCGTCGCGCATTCGCGTTCGGTCCCGACGGCGGTAAGGGATATACTCGAGGATGCAGGGCAACGGAGACGTCCTGGCCTCTTCAGGCAACCAAAGCCGCGCCGCCAACTTTGTGCCGTCGGGCATTGGAATCCAGACGGTTTCGATGACCTCGATGCGGCTCATGAAACGGCCCTTTCTGATTGTTCCGGTGGGCGGGCCCCGGGCTCTAGCGGAAAATGGCAGGCAATTGCACGACCATCTGTGACCTGTCGAACCGGCGCATCGGTGCTACAGCGCGATTGCGCCCAGGGACAGCGCGTGTGGAATTCGCATCCCGACGGGCGTGCAAGCAAAGATGGCACTTCGGCAGGAAGGGTGATCCGATCATGGGTTTTGTCCGGATCCGGCTCGGGGTTGGCCGACAACAGCGCGGCGGTGTACGGGTGCTGCGGTGCGCTGAACACTTGTTCGGTGTCACCAGCTTCGACGAAACGGCCCAGATACATCACGGCGGTGCGGTCCGCCACGTGATGCACCACGTGCAGGTTATGGGTGATAATGACCATTGCCAGCCCGAGCCGTTCTCGCAGATCGTTCAGCAGGTTTAAAACCTCGCCTTGCACCGACACATCCAGCCCGGCGGTAGGTTCATCGGCGATAATCAATGCTGGGTCCAGGGCGATCGCCCGCGCGACGCCCACACGTCGCGCCTGTCCCCCGGATAACTGATGCGGGAACCGCGACGCGAAATTGGTCGGAAGCCCGACCAATGTCAGCAGACGCTCGGCCTCATCCCGCAGGTTTCGACCTTCGACGCCATGAATGCGGAACGGTTCCGTCACAAGGTCGCCTACAGTCATACGAGGCGAGAGAGACCCTACCGGATCTTGAAACATCATCGACATGCGCCGCCTGACCGGCTTCATCGCCTTGCGATCCAATTCATCTATGCGCTGGTCCTCGAACGTGATGGTGCCGGCGCTGATCTCTTGCAGCCCGTTGACCGCCCGCGCCAGAGTGGTTTTGCCCGAGCCGCTCTCGCCGACAAGCGCGAAGGTTTCGCCCCGGTTTACCTCAAAGCTCACCCCGGCCACACCAAGGATCGCACCGCGGCGGCCAAGGCCACCAACCGGAAACGAGACCTGAACGTCCGCGACCTTGAGAATGGGTTCGTTGCTCATGCCGTCACTCCGGTTTCTGCGGGGGTATCAGCGACAAAACAGCGGGCGATGTGGCCGTCTCCGATGTTTTCGTCCGGCGGAGGGGTCGAACAGACATCAGCGACGCGGTCGCAGCGGTTGGCAAAGATGCAGCCCGCAGGCCGGGCCCGCAGATCGGGGATTTCACCGGGGATCGTAGGAAGATGCCGGGTGCGTTCGCTTTGCCGGGCAGGATCACATTCCAACAGCCGGGCGGTGTAAGGGTGTCGCGGGTCCTGAAAAATCTGCCGAACCGTGCCACGTTCCACAACTTCGCCCGCATACATGACCACAACGTCGTCACACAGTTCAGCGATAACCCCGAGGTGGTGCGAGATGAACATGACGGAGCAACCGATTTTCTGCTGTAGGTCCTTGAGCAGCTCGATCGTTGTCACCTCAAGGGTCGCGTCCAGCGCAGTGGTGGGTTCGTCTGCGATCAGCAGGGCGGGCTCCATCATCAGCGCCATAGCGATGGCGATCCGCTGTTTCATTCCGCCGGAAAACTGATGCGGGTACCGCGCCAGCGCCGCCTGCGCGTCAGGAATCCGCACAAGTTCCAGCATCTCAACGGCGCGCGCGGTTTTTTCTTCCTTCGACAAGGGTGAGCGATACTGGATGTTCAGCATCTGTTTGCCGACTGAAATCACCGGGTTCAGCGCACCCATTGGGTCCTGGAATACGGTTGCAATACGGGGGCCGCGCAGATCGCGCATGCGCGACGAGGGCAGGGTGGTCAACTCATCCTGCCCTTCGAACAGGATCGAACCGCTGTCGATGCTGCCATTGTCCGCCAAGAGCCCGAGAATGGCATTGATCAGCGTGGATTTCCCGCAGCCGGATTCGCCTACGATCCCAACGATCCGATTTTCAGGCACGTCAAAGCTGACGTTCTTCAACGCGTGCAGCGGCCCGGCCTCGGTCGAGAAGCTGACGTTCAGGTTATCTAAGCGCAGCGTGGTCATCAGCGTCCTTTCAGCCGAGGATCGAACACGTCCCGCAGCGTCTCACCCAGGAAAGTAAAGCCCAGCGTTGTGATGATGATCGGCACACCGCCTGCAATCGCGATCCAGGCGGTGTCTCGAATATTGGTGAACCCGTCATTCAGGATCGAGCCCCAGCTTGGTGTGGGCGGGCGCACGCCGAGGCCCAGAAAGCTCATCCCCGCTTCGATGCCGATCACGACCGGAATGTCCATTGAGGCGAGTATGACCAGCGGCCCGATCACATTCGGAAGGATGTGAACACGCAGGATACGCGCCGAAGACGCGCCCATGCTTTGCGCCGCCGTGACGTATTCCGAGGTTTTCAGTGCTATGGTTTGGGTGCGAATGATCCGCGCGTAACCGGGCACGGTCACCAGAACGACGACGACCATGACGGCAGTCAGCGACGGCCCCATCAACGTGACCAGAGCAAGGGCCAACATAACGGTCGGAAAGCTTTTCATCGCGTCGAACAGCAGGATCATCAGGTTGTCCAGCCAACGTGGCCCATAACCCGCGATCAGGCCCAGAATGATGCCGATGACCAGCGATACAGCAGTTGAGACCAGAGCCACGAACAAGGCGATCCGTCCGCCGTAAAGCACGCGGGCAAACAGGTCGCGGCCCAGTTGATCAGTGCCCATCAGATGATCGGCGCTCGGTCCCTGAAACCTGTCACGAGGGTTGATTTTCGTTGGATCCCAACCGGTCAGCAGATCGGCAAACACAGCGCCAAAGATCACGAACAGTACAAGAAACAATCCCAGCGCACCCAGCGGTTCGCGCAGGATTTTGCGGATCGGACGCCAAAGCTCGGCCATGCGCCCGGGGGCGGGGTTAGAAACTGCTTCTGACACGAGGATCCAAAGCTCCGATGATGAGGTCCGCCAACAGGTTGAGCAGAACGAAGAGGACTGTTGTGATCAGCACGGTACCTGTCACGATGGGGAAGTTGCGGGTCAGGATCGCGTCATAGACCAGCTTGCCCACGCCGGGGCGGGCAAAGACGATCTCGGCAAACACCGCCGAGGACAACATCTGACCGATGCCCACACCCAGCAAGGTGACCGTGGGCAGGATCGCAATCGACAGGGCGTAGCGGTATGTGATCGTCCGATCCGGCAGGCCAAAGGCGCGGGCGGTGCGGATATGGCTGGCTTCCAGCACTTCCAGCATCGAAGCGCGGACCATGCGGGCGATGTAGCCGACCCAGCCCAAACCAACCGCCAGCGAGGGCAGGATCAGGTGGGTCAGTTGATCGCCAAGATTGCCCGGCTCGCCCGCGCCGATGGCAGGCAACCAGCGCAATTCGACAGCAAAGATGAGCAGCGCATAAATCGCGATCACGAATGAAGGCACCGCAATCACGGCGACAGATAGGATGCCAACAACCCGGTCGGCCCAACTGCCGCGGCTGACGGCTGCCCAGCAGCCCAGCGGAATGCCCAATGCGACCGACCAAGTGATGCCGCCGACGATCAGGGCCAGAGTGTAGGGGAGTTGTTCAAACACGACCGTGGTAACCGGACGGCCCGACAGAACCTCGTCACCCAGATCACCCGTCCAGGCGCCGATGTAGAAATTCCAGAACTGAACCAGAACCGGCTGGTTCAGTCCCATCTTTTCGCGCAGGGCGGCGCGCATTTCCTCGGTTGCCCGAGGCCCCAGAGCGACCGAGGCCGGGTCGCCTGGGATCAGGTAGATCATGCAAAACAGCAGGAACATGGCGACCGAAACGATCGCAGCGGCCAGCCCAAGCCGTTTGAAAAAATAGCTCAGCATACGCCCCCCCTATAGGCCGTGCGGGCGGCAGTCTTACGCCGCCCGTTTGCGTGGATCAGGCGGGTTTGAACAGCGGAAGCAGCGGTTCGCCATTCGGCTTGAGGCCCGGAGCAACGGTATCCTTGTGGATAAGGCCGACCACCTCATGCGTCAGGAAGACATAGCACCCGCTTTCATCCATGAGACCTTGCATCTTCTTGTAGATCTCATCGCGCTTGGCCGGATCGCTTTCGACCAGACCTTCCTCGTGCAGGGCCTTGTAGTCCTCGTTGTTGAACCGTTCCCAATTCCAGACACCGACCTGTTCCGGCGTGAACCAGACCGTTGCCCAACTTGGGTCAGGGTTCATCGAGAACCGGCTGAGCACCAGTTGCAGGTTCATGAAATAATCCCCGTCCTTCGAGCCGAGCGTCCAGAACGTACCACTGTCGTTCTGCTTGATCTCGCAGGTGATGCCGACCTCGGCCAGATTGGCCTGAATGACCTGAGCGGCTGTCAGCCGTTCAGACTGATTTAGGATGTCCAAGGTAACGGTCATACCTTCGGCGCCAGCTTCGGCCAGCAACTCGCGCGCCTTGTCGGGGTCGTAATCGTAGGTCACGCTGTCCCGGCTGCCCGGCAGGCCCGGCGCGATGATGCCGTTGCCCACGGCGGCGGCGCCGAAATAGGCGGCATCAACGACCGTCTGCCGGTCAATCGCATGCTGTATGGCACGGCGGATGCGGACATCCTTCAACGCTTCGTTGTCCTGGTTCATGCCCAGCCAGACATATGCCAGCGAGGGTTTCTCTTCGACCACAGACCCTGCAGGCGGGTTTTCCTTGAGACGCGGCAGCGAGGATACCGAGGTCCAGGTGTAGTCCAGATCGCCCGCTTCAAACCCCAGTTCGGCGGTCGAGGGGTCCTCGATCGGTAGGATGTGGATTTCCTCATACCCGCCCGGCTCATACGCCCAGTCCGGGTTGCGTTTCAGAACCGTTTTCTGTTTGGGGACCCATTCGGTCAGGATGTACTGACCGGATTGCGCCACCGGCTCGGACCCGATCTTGCCGCCGATTTCCTCGACCGCCTTCCGCGAGATGATGCAGGATGCCGGCGTCGGCAGCGTGGTTGTCCAAAGCGGCACAAACTTGTTCTTCAGGTGGATCAGGCCCGACAGGTCATCTTTGACTTCAACCTCTTTCAGCGCGCTCCAATCCCCCGCATAGGGGCTTTCGTTGGCGGGATCAGCGATACGTTCAATCGAGAACTTCACGTCGTCTGCGGTCATTTGACCAAACCCGTCCGTGAACCCGATGTTGTCGCGCAGTTTGAAGGCGATGGTCAGATCGTCCAGTTGCTCAATGCTTTCCACGGCCACCGGACGCCAGTTCCACTCGTCGCCCTGTTGGTTCGATACCAGCGGGGCATAGATCGAACGCATGATGTCAGCTTCGGGCAAAGCCAGCCAGAAAGCGGGGTCCAGAACCTGTAGGTCGCTGTAGGACCGGATTGTCAGAACCGTTCCGTCCGCACTGACAGCCATATGCGGAAAGGCAAGGCTGGCCGCCCCCAATGCGCCGGCCCCCGCCAGTACGGACCGCCGTGAAACGTCCCCTTTGAAAATCGAACTCATTTGCTTACTCCCTGTTTGTCTTCGTGTCCGGGCATTCGTCCGGTTTGGTTGCTTGCAGGCATGTGCCCGCGACTTCAGGTGCCAGCAGGCGTTATCCGTTCTTTTTCTTGTGTGACTGTGGCAGTTGATCTGCGCTGCCCAAGGCTGAAAACCTTGGAATGATGACGGGTGAGTTCACCCAGATCATGCGTGCGGGTTGGTCTGATACGTTGCGAAGCACATGCAGAATTTCGCCCGGGAAACTGAAACTGTCCCCTGCGCGCAAAGTGACGGTTTCTTCCTCTAGTACGAGTTCGAGTTCGCCGTTCAGAATGACACCGTGCATTTCGCCGTCGCGCGAAAAGTACTGGTCGATGACCTGTTCGGAATAAGGGCGATAATCCGAAACGCCCAAACAGAACCCGCCGCCGATTGAACTGGAAAGCAGCTGATCCGCATAGCCCGATTGTTCGATCGGTTCGTCATAGAGCAGGTTCAGATTTCGGCGGTTGGATTGGCGCACGACATAGGCGCGCTCCAATGGGCCAGAGCCCGGGCGATGATTGAAGAACCATTCCTCGGGCACGCCAAGGGCGTCTGCGATGCGTGAGATCTTGTTCAGCGACGCGCTGACCGTTCCGCGCTCAATCGCGCTGAGGTGGCTGATCGAAACACCGCTGCTCGTGGCCAGCTCGGCCAGTGTCATCTGCCGGGCTTTGCGCAGCTGGCGCACCTCAGCCCCGAAGGCTGCCAGACCCTCTTCGCTTGCAGTGCGGGTTTGCTTTTTCGATGCGCCCTGGCTCACGAATCCTCCCTTCGGTCGCTGGGTGATTTGGGAATGCTACGACAGTTTTTCTTTTTCGCAAGAAAATTCGGTGATTTTTCCTTTATTGGCGGTTTACGTTTTCAACAGACTCGCGTTTCCAGTGTTCGCTACCACCGAAGACCGAACCGAAGCGCATCGTAGATGGCGGCGTGAATGTTGCGCGCCGATACGGCGTCACCGATGCGATACAAGTCAAAGTCAGCGGTGGGGTTTGTCTGCGGAAAAAGGCTGCCCGAGCCTGAAACGAGCGCACCGTGATCCACAGCCCCGCGGTTGCGTGATATGGGTTTAAGATCAAAGTAAAGGTCATCCAGCGGCAAGATGCCTTGATTGACAATCACTTGATCGTAAACCTTTTTTTCAACCAGATCTGAATAGTCGGTCCCGATGAGGGCCTGCAATTGATTGCCGGAATTTTTGATCGCTGTCAGTGTTCGGGTGACGGTGAACGTTGCCCCGGTCTTTTGCAATGAGCGCATATAGGGCACCAGATTCATCCCCATCACTTCCGGCGCAAAGCTGCGATCACGGGTCATGATTTCAACTCTTGCACCTGCGGCGGCGATCACTTCGGCGGCCATCAATGCCGGGTGATCACCGGCATCGTCGTAGACCAGCACGTTTTCGCCCGGCCGCACGTCACCGGAAAGGATATCCCATGCGGTAATCGCCAGATCGTTACCCGAATCGAGGATCGTGGTTTCGGGTAGCCCGCCGGTCGCGATTACCACCATATCCGGGGACAGGGTGGTCACGTCGTCGACATCCGCGAAGGTGTTGAAGTGGAAGCTGACATCCCGTGCGGCGCATTGGGCCATGCGCCAGTCGATGATGCCAATCATCTCGGCCCGCCTTTTGGATTGTGCTGTCAGGCGAATTTGCCCACCGGGTTCTGGCGCGGCTTCAAGAACTGTCACGTCGTGTCCACGCTCTGCGGCCACCCGCGCGGCTTCCAGACCCGCGGGACCTGCGCCTACGATGACCACACGACGGCGTTGTTCTGCTGCAGGGATCACATGCGGCATCGACAGCTCGCGCCCCGTAGCTGGGTTGTGGATGCACAACGCTTCTCCGGCCTGATAGATTCGATCCAGGCAATACGTCGCACCGACACAGGGCCTGATGTCATCTTCCTGTCCGGCCTCAATCTTGGACACAATCATTGGATCGGCCATATGCGCCCGAGTCATTCCAACCATGTCCAAAAGCCCGGTCGCAACGGCGTGTCGGGCCGTGGCCACATCCGGGATGCGCGACGCGTGGAAAGTCGGCATTCCGATCTCGGCCTTTACCCGTCCGGCGAAGTCCAGATGCGGCGCGCTTTTCATGCCCTGCACCGGGATCACATCCGTCATCGCCGGGTCAGTGTGAATGCGGCCCCGAATGACGTTGAGGAAATCGACCTGACCGCTGTCGCGCAGCTTACGGGCAATCTCGAGCCCTTCCTGTTCGGTGATGCCACCCTGCTGGACCTCATCGGCGGTATAGCGCACCCCGACGATGAAATCGGGACCAACGCGGTCCCGGATCGCATCCAGAACCATGAAGCCAAAATGCAAACGGTTGCCCAAATCGCCGCCGAACGGTGCATCCATCGTGTTGGTCAGGGGCGACCAGAACTGGTCCAGCAGATGCCCGTATGCCTGCAGTTCAATTCCGTCGAGACCCGCGGCTTGCATACGTTCTGCAGCATCGGCGTAGTCGGTCACGATCCGGGCGATGTCATAATCCTCGACTTTCTTTGGGAAGGCTCGGTGCGCCGGTTCACGGTGGTGTGAGGGTGAGACTGAGGGCAGCCAATCCCCTTTGTTCCAGCCTGTGCGCCGCCCCAGATGGGTCAATTGGATCATGACCGCGCATCCATGTGCGTGGCAGGCGTCTGTCAGCTCGCCCATCCATCGAACAACCTCGTCTTTGTAGGCGAGTATGTTGTTGAAAACCGGCGGACTGTCGCGACTGACAGTGGCCGAGCCTGCGGTCATTGTCATCGCAACGCCCGCCTTGGCGCGCACCTCGTGATAAGCGCGATAGCGTTCCTTGGGCATGCCGTCTTCGGGATAGGCGGGTTCATGACTGGTTGTCATGATCCTGTTCTTCAGGGTCAGGTGTTTCAGCTGGTAAGGCTGCAACAGAACATCGCGGCTCATGACGAAGTATCGCGGTCAGAAACAGGTGGGGCCACCACGTCTTTTGGAATGACAACAGGCGATACGGCCCAGATCAATCGGCATACGCGATCCGTCCGATTGCGGGCATGGTGGGGAATGCGCGCGTCAAAGCTGTAGCTGTCACCGGCGCGAAGCGTGATGAACTCGTCCCCGATCTGCATTTCCAACTCGCCTTCCAGGACCAACCCGTGTTCTTCTCCCTCGTGTTTTTGCAAGGGCTCTTCCGGGCGTTCCGCAAGCGGCGCGTACACCGCAAGCCCCATATAGAACTGACCGCCGATAGAGCTGGAGAGCAGGTGATCGGTATATCCCAATTCGGCCGCGTTCTGGCCATACAACGTGTTCAGGGTACGACGGTTTTGCGAGCGTACGACAAAGGCCTGCTCCATCGGACCCGACCCGGCGCGGCGCGCAAAAAACCAATCGGGCGTTACGCTGAGCGCATTGGCGATGGCCTGCAATACGTCCACCGAAGGTTTCGAGACACCGCGTTCAATTGCTGACACGTGGCTCAACGATATCCCGGCCTCCTCACTTAACTGCTTGAGGGTGAGCCCGCGGGCTTTGCGCAGCTGCCGCACCTCGCTTCCCAATGAAGAAATCGCGGACGGCAAAGCGATGACGTTGTCGGTTGACATACTGCTCTCCGATTCAGGAGTGAGAGGTTTTTTCAGATAAAATTAAAATCAGAATAGAATTTTTCTGTCAAATTCTATTAAAGAATGAATTTGGTGACTCTGTTGCAAGGGGGAGGATGGATTTGCAGAACTTTGGCCAGACCCGAAACCTAAACGTCGGAACAGTATGACAACGCAGACCGAAGATCTGTTTCAAGTGGATGAGACGGACCACCTGTGGATCGAAATGCCCGATGGTGTGCGGCTGGCGGCACGGCTGTGGCGTCCAGTGACGCAAAACCGCGTTCCGGCCATTCTCGAGTACATCCCCTACCGAAAAACCGATATGGTCCGCGCTCGGGATGAACGAAACCATCCGTATTTTGCAGCCAATGGGTATGCGTCCATTCGCGTCGACATGCGCGGGTCCGGCGACAGCGAGGGGCACATGCCAGACATGTATGCTCAGACCGAACTGGATGACGCCCGGCGGGTTATCGAGTGGCTGTCCGCGCAGCCATGGTGCAATGGTTGTGTCGGCATGTTTGGTACATCCTGGGGCGGGACTGCCTCACTGCAAGCAAGCGTTCGCGCCCCCGCGCAACTGAAGGCAGTCATTGCCGTTTGCGCGACCCATAACCGGTTCGAGGATGACATTCATTACATGGGCGGGTGCGTTTTGTCGGACACGTTCGAATGGGGTGCAACGCTGCCGTCAATTCTTGCGTCGCCGCCTTCCGCCAACACCGGCGCGGATTGGACGTCGATATGGAGAGAACGGATTGAACGCCTCTCGTTCTCATTGGAAAACTGGCTGCGGGAATGTGAAAACGGTGAATATTGGCGGCACGGTTCGGTCATTCATCAGGCAGACGCGCTTTCAGTTCCGATCTTGGCAGTCGGCGGTTGGAGCGATCGCTACTCGAACTCTGTCATGGCTCTGGTCAACGCACGCCCTGATCTGGTCTGGGGTGTTGTCGGCCCATGGGGGCACCACTATCCGGATCACGGATCGCCAGGGCCAGCAATTGGATTTCAAAAATTGGCCTTGGAATGGTGGGATCATTGGCTGAAACCAAGCCCACAAACCGATCTGAACTGGCCGCGTCTTCGGGTTTGGCAGCGCGAATTTGACCAGCCAACAGATACTTTGCGGGAACGATCCGGTAAATGGGTCGAAACCGGCCCACCCAAGGCCGAGACCGTCGACGAAGTGCTGCCGCTGGCCTCGTTGGTGTCCAATAATCAAAACGCGCCCTGGAGCATTCCTGGCAACCCGACCGTGGGGCAGAGTGCGGGGGACACGGGGTACTTTGGCCGGGTTGGCGGGATGCCGCTGGATCAAGCTGCAGACGACACCCTTTCGCTGGTATTCGAAACCGCGCCGTTGCCGGAAGACATTGTAATTTATGGTGTGGCCGCTCTCAGTCTGGCTGGAAAGTCTATCGGTCAAGGGGGGCAAGTCATCGCCAGACTCAGCGAGGTGGACGCAGACGGCGTTGCTGCACGCATTAGCTATGGCATCCGCAATCTGGAATTGGACGACGATCTGAAAAGAGGCCCGCATGTCGGACTGTCAGGCGCGTTCTCCGCAGAAGTTAGACTGCATTCGACAGCTTACCGTGTCCGCAAGGGGAACCGTATACGGTTGGCACTGTCCTTGTCCTGTTGGCCAATGGTTCACACCTGCGTTCCGACCGAGGAAATTCTGCTGGAAACGGGCACTTTGACTTTGCCCCTAATGGCAGCAGAGGCGCCCGACCTAGGGTCGCCCTTCCCGCCGCCGCAGGATTTGCCAAAGAAGAAGGCGCATTCAATCCATGCCCCAGAAGGCCTTGAGCGTTGGAGCCGTCGCGACGCCGATGCGGTAGAAATGGGCTGGCGCCAACCACCGGTACGAACCACGTTTTTTAAACCTGGCGTCGTATTCGGTTATGAAACCAAAATGGTGCATCGTTTGAATGTGGCGGGGGTGGTCGTTCAGGAAACACACGTCGATCATCAAATGACTTTTGATCGCGAAGACGGGGTCGCGGAGGTTTCCGTTACGCTGAACGCAAAAACCTCGAAAGGCGGGACATCCGTGGACGCTGATTTGAACGTAACTTGGAATGGTAGACCCTTCGCAAGTCGGCATTGGCGCATTCCATAGGCCAAGGACCCGTCCCTTCTAATTGCGTGGAAATGGGGGCTGGATCGCTCCTCAAATGTTGTGCCGTTTTGCGCCCAGCGTTCTGGTCGCCGACCGCCGTCGGCGGGTACTTTTGACCCACCCTAATGCAGTTTGTCGCAAATCCAAGTACATACCAAAGCTCGCGTCGTCACGACGCCAAAGCCGCATCCAGTGTGGCCCGAAACCTTTGGGTTACTTTGGCAAAGCCGTCATCCGTGCCGTGAATTTCATCAATCCAGTCTGTCACGTTCGACATCGCACCACGGCAATCCACAACCCAAACCTGATGATGCGCATTCGCCAGATCGTCCAGCATATCGTACAAGTGGTCTATCAGCCGTTTGACGATGTTGCGTCGCAGATCGCGCTGGGCCTGCGTAGCCGTTGGAAAGCTGCGCTGATCCAGCGGTTCGCCGAGCCATTCGTTATTGGCGGCGTGAATGGGATTGCGAGGATCGTTTTCGAAATGGGGATACGGGAAAGTGTAATCGTACCCGTGTACTATGATCGGAAGGTTTTGTAGCCCCGGTTCGGCCCGCACGTCTTGGATGACCCGCGTGTAGGCCTGACGCAAACTGTTCAGACGCTCGGTCAAAACCGTGTCATTTATGAAAGCATCCACGTTGGTTGCGCTGCCGTCGAACTCGTTCAGGATATCGAAAAGGGCCGATTTTCCGGTATTTGGGTCTTCGCCGATGATGTCGTTTCCGGCGGCAGAAAACAAAAATGCCTTCACATTGTCTTTCTGTCGACGAAGGTTGATCATGTATTCCCGTCCGCCGCTTTCTTCCGGTCCATCGACCATGTTTTTGGCCGTGTCCCCGGCTGCCGCAAGAGACAGGATTGCGTATTTGTTGGACAGGTGGTCGAGGATTTCATCCACCAGAATCGGGAATTGAAACCAACTGTCACCCTCGGCCACAAGGACAGGTTTGTGACGGCTGAAAATCCGATCAAGGGTAAACGCCGTGCGGCGGGCCGTGCGCTCGATGGCGTTTCCAGCCTGCAGGGCGTTTTCAAGCTGGATGTCATCGGGAATATCGACCACGAGGTCAGGGTTCGGCAGTACCCGAAAGTCAAACCCACTTTCGCCGGGCTCGACGACGGAATAGGCGCGAAACTCTTTCCGACGATTTCGGTCGGCTGAAAGCGACACGTAGGTGTCATATGAAATTTTGTCCATTTTGAAAAACCTTGTACAATAGGGCCTGTTTCCTTCGCTCATTCCTATTCTACAGCAAATTCAATTGTGAGTTCACATGGCAATTACCCCAGCAGATTTGGGCTTTGAGGATCATGATATCAGCATTGCCCGCATGCAGTCGCGTAAAGCCAAGTGGCAACGCGCGCAGGAGAACATCGCCAAGGGGAACGGTCGAGCACTGGAAAGCGATCAGCGCCGATTGAAGGCCGAATTGCGCCAAAAAGCGATGGACACAGCCGAATCGGAAGGCGCGCCAGGTTTCCTCACCCTCACGCCGGGTCTGGGGCAGGAGGCCAATATCGGTGACAAAAACAACATCCTGTCCGGTGAGTTCTTGGAAATCGGAATTCTCACGGCGCGATCAGTGTGCCGGATTTCGCAGGGCCTGAAGACAGGCACCGGATTTCTGGTCGGCAACGGTGTCGCCGTGACAAACCACCACGTGATCAAAAACGAAGTCGAAGCCAAAAACTCGCTGTTCGAGTTTCTGTTCGACGACAATAGTATCGGCACGCCGCGCAGTACCGAAACCTACGCCGCTGACACCGAGCATTTCTTTTGGGCCGACGAGGAACTCGACATCTGTTTTCTGGGTCTTCAGGGCGTAACGGACATCAAGACGTTTGGTTGGCTGCCGCTGTTGCGTGAAGAAGGCAAAGCGCTGATCGGGGACCCGACCAACATCATCCAGCACCCGGCAGGTGAGAAGAAACGCATCGTGGTTCACGACAGCACGTTCACCCTCGTGGACAACGGAACCGATGCTGATGCGTTTTGCTGGTATACCGGCGATACCAACAAGGGCAGTTCCGGATCACCTGTCCTGAACAACCGCTGGGAGGTTTTGGCCGTTCATCACAAGGCGATACCAGACACCGACATCAACGGGCACGTTCTGGACGTGAACGGAAAGAAAATCGCCAAAGACCGGTTCGAAGAGAATGATGCGCAGGTGCGATGGTTGGCCAATGAGGGCATCCGGGTGTCGCGCATCGTCGGCAAACTCGAATCGCAGGTGTTCGCCAACCCGCAACACGCGCAGGTGCGCGACGAATTGCTGGATTTATGGTCGGACCCTCTGGTGACGACCAAAGCGCGCAAGGCTTCCTTTGAGGGCATGAACAAGCAACTTTAGCGAGAAAATTGCGGAACTCGCACACCGAGTACGGACTTCCAGACTATCCAACTGCGCGCGAATCGTGGTTTAATTCGTGTATATTTTTTTAAGAATAAGCCCATTTAAGGAGAGTTAATCATGCTGCGCAGCTCATTCGCCGTATTGTTTTTGGTTGCCGGGACCGCTGTTGCTCAGGATTTTTCGCAAAACGATGTCTCTATTTTGCTCGAGGCACCGGTGCAGGCCAGCGACCCGCGGGTTGAAGTGCCCGAGGCGATCTTTTCCACCCCACTCGCCGCGGCGGCAGGCGCGGTCATTGACGCCGTTAACGGCATGCCAAGCGCTGTGGAAACGATTGACTCCAGCCTTCTGACGAGCCGCCGCAACCAGTTGCACGTGTCTTCAATCCGGATTGATCCCGGTGCCCCAGGGATGGACTCGGCCTTCAGACCTTTTGGTCGAAACCTGCAAATCAGGCTGGTCGTACAACCCGTCAACTTTTCCGGAGGCGCCCCCATTCGGGACGAGGCCGTGCATTTGGTCTACACCTTCGGAGCCAACGCATCAGATGAGGCGCCGGTCTGTCCGTTCCGGGTTTTACCGAACCAAAACGACATGGACGATTTTCAAGCCGCCATCGATGCGCTCGCGGCCATTCGGGATGACCTTGCGGCGATGGGCGTTACCACAACGGGAACCCCGTTGGGTGTTCATCCAGCGTTTCAGGATCCCGCCGCCGCGCAACTCTTGACCACGCGCCTGACTGCCTTTTTGGCGGACCACCTGACCGAAGACAGACTATCGGCTGTCTCAGTCGCCGGCCTTCCGCCAGGTGCACCTGAACCTTGGGTCTTTCTTGCTCTTCAGCGAGAGGGCGCCGGGTTCTCCCCGGTTCCCAGCCCGGCGATCGCGCAACCCGAGGACGGGACAGGCGCAATGAATTTTCAGCAGATGCTGACCTTCCTGACAGACCCGCAGAACGGCAGTGTTGTTCCCCCCGGACTGACCCGTAATCAATTGCCGGTCGACTGTCTTGCGAACTTCATCTTTCCTGCGGTCGGTTTGCCGCAACCGGACGCCAGCGCAGGCGTTTCGACAAGTACGCTTTTTGGCAGCGGAAACAACAGCCCGGAAGGTGCGGCTGAAGTCGCAAATGTTATTGCGGATCCTGCAGTTGCGCATTTCTTCAATACGGATTGCGTAAGTTGCCACACCGAAACGCGGCGGGAATTGGATGCTGCTGCCGACCCGCAATCCGTCGCAGAGCGTATCGCTGGCGAAGAAGCAATTGCGGTCGAAGACCTGCCGCGCAGCCCCGACGGGATGGGCTCCCGTTTTGACCGTTGGAACGTGCGTGCATTTGGGTGGTACCCAGGCTTCCCCGCCACGAGTGGGCGCGCCCACGCGACAGTGACGCGTCGAACGGCGCGTGAAACAGCCGAGGTGGTCGAATGCTTGAATGAGGGCGATTGGACCAATTTGGATGAGCCTTGTCTAAGCGAGGACCACACACAGTTTTTCGATCAGGGTTGGTCGGATGAAATCCGCAGGTTGTACTACCACACCAGCCAGGGCGGTGAAATCATGCCGCTCAGCTGGTTTCTTGCGCTCGAAACAAGCGATGGGGCAATGCGATTTGCCGCGCCCGGGAACCTGTCTCGGTACGGTTTGCTGCCATCTCCAACCGATGCACTGAACCCGCACGGACTGCCCGTGGGCTTTGCCGCGACCGAGACCGATAACGGGGTGAAAGTCAGTCTGAACTGCGCCGCGTGCCACACCTCAGATGTTTTGATCGAAGGTGCGCAATTCCGCATTGATGGTGGTCCGGCCAGTTTTGACTTTGACAGATTTGTCATCGATCTGACGAATGCGGTGCGGGAAACGGCGCAGATGGACCTTTCCGACCCTGCAGGTCCAAAACCGTCCGAGCGTTTTGCGAAATTCATGCAGAACCTTGCCCTGACAGACCCGGCGGCACTTGGGAATCCGCAGGAATTTGTTCCGCAGTTCCTGGCGTTCGCGACCGATTTTTCCGGGCAGATGGCGCAACGCAGCCCGCTGCACCCGTCCGGTCCGGGACGTGTTGATGCACTGACCCAGATCGTCAACGCGGTTGCAGTCAAGGATCTGGGCATTACCGAGAATCTGGCGACGCCTCGTGCGCCGACCAGCTATCCGGCTTTGTGGCTGGCAGAACAGTTGGAGTTTGTTCAATGGAACCTTGCGGTCGCAGATCCGTTCGCCAGAAATCTTGGGCAGGCCCTTGGCGTTTTTGGTAAGGTCGAGTTTAATCCGGCCAAGTTATTTGACTCTTCGGCGGATCAGGCTGCCCTGGAACTTTACGAAAGCTGGATAACGGATTTGAACCCGCCGGCATGGCCCGAAGATCTATTGGGTCCGATTGATACCACGTTGGCAGAGCAAGGCCGCGACCTGTTCGCTGCGAATTGCGAGGGGTGTCACAACGCACCACCGTTTCGGATGACCGATCCCGGCGAAAACCACAACGGAGATACATTTATCCAGGTCGCTGCGATACCCGCCCCCAAAGCGGGGACCGACGACGCATATACACGGGCATTTACACAGCGCTGGGCAAAGACGGGGCCGTTGGCAGGACAGCCCGAACAAGATGGTCTGCGCCCCGTCACTCCGTCAGTGTTATTGCTTCAGACTGTCGTGGGCGGTGTCGTCAAGAAAGCGCTTGGCGATCAGTTTGACGCAAAAACGCGCCAAAGGCCGGCAGATCACCCGGATTGCGCGCGTGAAAACGCGCAAAGCGCGGACCCCGGCCCGTGCGGCTACAAACCGCCCTTTGGAGGGGCCGCTTTGAAAGCATCGCCGTTGATCGGCGTGTGGGCAACAGGCCCCTACCTGCACAATGGATCCGTCCGCACGGTCTATCAGGTCATCTCTCCCCCAGAAGAGCGTGAAACGACTTTTTTTGTCGGCGACCGCACGCTTGATACTGAACGTCTGGGATTTGTCAGCACCGATCAGGAAAACGCCTTTCGTTTTGACACGTCAGTGCCGGGAAACGGAAATGGTGGTCACGTCTTTTGGGCCACACCATTCACGCACGACGAAAAAATGGCTTTGGTCGAATATCTGAAAGATCCAGAGCGGTTTCCAATTCAAAGGTGACCGCGCCAGATGCATCTGGCCTCTGATGAACGATGACTGATTGCAGATCTCGGCTCACAGGTCGGCGCGCTGTCCAAAACCCGTTCGTGCCCGACTGCATTTGGTGACCCTTAAGAAGGAGATTGTTTATGTCTGAAAATTATTCGCAGCATGACCACGACTTGAAACCGAATCTGGGCGAGTTGGAGCTTCCGGCGGGCGCCATGTCCGGCGCAGGCCACCACGGGCATCAAAAGTCTTTTACGTCCACAAGAACGGCCGTTCATCGTGGGAAGAAAATCAAGATCAAAACGACGTACCGGATCGAGATTGATGGCCAGCCGCTGACTTTGCACACCATGGTCATGGACGACGGAACCGTGCTCTGCCACGGGCTGCCGAATTATTCGTTCCCTTCCGCCATTGATCTGGCGCGTTCGATCATTGATGCGTCGCGGTTGGCTCCGGTTGTTTCGGACGAGCTTGGATCGGGTGATCACGACCATGGCGATCACGACCATGGCAATCATGGCAACACTGACGATCAGGGAGGGCACCACTGATGGCCGGAACCCGAGAGAACATCCTTGTCAGCCAATCCGTCCGGGATCAATTCCTTCAAGGCATGGTCGCGTTGGATCAGCCGAATTCAGGTATCTTCGCCCGCGACATTGCCGCGTTTCTTAGAAACAACAATCTGCCGTTGGACATCGTCGGAATAGATCAAGAGCTATCGATTTATGACATTTTTGTCTTTTGGCACGTGCTTGCAATGTCGATCCCGCTGTCGGTCGGAAACGCTGCCCACAGCGGGCCTATCTTCCTGCCATGGCACCGGATGTACATGATCCGTCTTGAGGAGAACCTGCAACAGGTGCTTGGCGATCCGGATTTTGGCCTTCCGTACTGGGATTGGGCCGCCGACGGCGAGATGTCTGTGCAGGATCAATGGCGGTCGGATTTGTGGTCACCCGCCTACATTGGCGAGGCGCGCGGGGCTGTTCGGTCTGGTCCCATAGCCTCGATGCGCGTTCGGCTCGTGCAGGACGCCCAAACCGGCAGACTTGTTTCAACACCACCGCGACCCATCCAGCGCGCAGCGGGGCTTGATCCGCGTGTCCGAACGCTCCCGACCGAGGCGCAGGTCGATGTCGCCCTTAACCAGCCCGCTTACGATCAGTTTCCTTGGAACCAGAGTGTTGTAAGCCACCGAAATGTTCTGGAGGGATGGGTCCAGGGGCCGCAGCTTCACAACCGTGTCCATGTCTGGATCGGTGGCGACATGGGTCCGGGAACCTCGCCAAATGACCCTGCGTTTTTCCTCAACCACTGCAACGTTGATCGCATCTGGCAGATCTGGATGGATCGAGTGGGTCAGGTATACGAGCCCGGACGCAACCGGGGGCCACAGGGACATCGAATTGACAGCATCATGGTTTCGATTATCGGACAGGCGCTGACACCAGAACAGGTTCTGGATCCGTCCAGTTGGTATGTCTACGATCACCAACTCCTCGCGTGATCTTATCGGAATTAAGAAAGCGCAAATCGCTTTTGGAGCTTTTGGACACAGTTGCGGAGATCAGGAATGGGAATTGGCGCGCGGATACAGAAGTTCTTTGAGCCTCAGGAAGACTGGCCGCTCAAGAGCCTTGTTGAATTCAAGCGACAGCGCCAGATTCAGGCGTTGTGGATCGGTATTCTGGCGTTTTTGCTGCCGGTGATCCTGTTCTTCGGACATCGGGCATCCGAGTGTTTCCGCGACACGATTTCGCACAGCTACTACCTGCCGTTCTGGGGGGATGTCTTTGTCGCCGTGACATGCAGCGTCGGGTTGTTTCTGATGTTCTATCGCGGACAGTCCAGACCCGAGCGTTACCTTGCAGTCTTCGGCGGTCTTTGCGCGATCATGGTGGCAATAAACCCAACCAACGGGTCCGGGTGTGATGATATGTTCGCGCAATCCCGAATTCTGTTGGAGTCGCACGAAAATACGATGCTGACCACAGCCTTTCCCGTCGATACATTCAAAGGAAAGTTGCACCTTTGGTCGGCAGTGCTTCTGTTCATTACGCTGGCGATCTTCAATCTGTTTGTGTTCACAGCGACCGATAAGAACAACGATTACCAGATCAAACAGAAAAACCGGAACAAGATCATTCGCAACGCAATTTACAAATTTTGCGGCGTTCTGATGATCTTGAACCTTGCGATCTTGGCTTATGGGCTTACGGCCGATTTCACGGACTGCGATGCTTTCAGCAAGGAAAAAGGGATCTTCGACCTTGCAACAGATTGTGAGCCGCATGGTTGGGACAAAAACAACATCACGTTTTATCTGGAATGGCTTGGCCTCGCTCTGTTTGGTATCGCGTGGTTCGTGAAAGGTCGCGGGGGTGGTTTCCTGCTGCTGGACGAAAAGCCTGACCAGATCTTCTCACGGCCTTGGTGGTGGCCGCTTTGGGGGCGTGATCGTCATCAGCAACTGGATCAGTGAGTCAGTGTCAGGCGATCTGTAAGCTGTAGGTTAGCTAAATGTCCGGAATCGTGCCTAAACCTAAGGCACAAACCCCTCTGGCACACCAAAAACCGGAGCGTCGATGCTGGTGCCGGTCAACGCATGCATGAACGCGACGAGGTTTTGGATTTCGGGCTCTGACAATTCGACAGGGGTGATATCGATCTTGCTGCGTTGACGCTCCATCTCAAAACGGTCGTCCCAAACCGCAAAATCCGCCTTTTCAAGCCACGGGACCTTGGGCAGGTTGGCCATTTCCGGTTTCCACATCGTCAGGCTTGTTTCCGGGTCCAGATGGTGGCGGATCACGGTTTCCAAATCCGGGAAAGCTCCGTTGTGTCCGTATGGGGCGGTAAGCGCCACGTTGCGCAGCATGGGTGTACGGAACCGATACGCATCTTCCAACCGGTCGCTTTCGCCCATTCGGCCGACATCCCGCACATAAGGGTCCCATTGCCGCGTGCGTCCCGGCCCAAATGGCGGCAGTGCCAGCGCATGAAACTTTTGGTCAGACAGCAATTGCCCGGAATGACAGCTGGAGCACTGTGCTTTGCCAAAGAACAAGTTCATGCCGTCCTTTTGGTCGGCTGTCAGCGCGTCTTTTTTCCCAGCCAGATATTGGTCGTAGGGACTGTCGGTGCTACGCCATTCGACCGCCATGAAAGCCGCCAGCGCATTGGCAACTTGGGCGATGGTGATCTCGGCGGTTTCATCAATTTCATCAAAGGCTGCCACTATTGCGGGGCCATATTTTGGGTCCGTTCGCACGCGTTTGGCCAAGATCGGCCATCCCTTGTCGATGCGGTCGTTCACGGCGCCCGTCACCTGGTTTTCAGCCACATTGCCCGCCATTTCGAATTGAGACGTCAGTGGAAACAGGGCTTGCGCAGCGAGCAGCGAATTCAGCCCTTCGGGCAGCCATTCCTGTGCCGGAGAATTGAAGCCATTGCCGTAAACGTCCGAGATGCTCAAGCGACCGTCATGAAAAACGGTGTGAATGTCCTTTGCCCCAAGGTTCCAGAGGCCCGGGGAGTTTCGGGGGATGCGTTTTCGGATTGCATCCGCGCCGATCCCTGGGGTTCGGTCGGGTCCCAAACCCTGCCCACCTTCGCCAATTCCCAACGACAAACCATCTGATGTGCCTAGGTCGGGATGGTGGCAATGCGCGCATGAAATATTCTGATTGCCCGACAGGATCGGATCGTAAAACAGTTGATGACCGATGGCGGCCTGGTCCATATCAAAGGGGATGAAATCATCATCCGTCAGCGGGCGCGGCAAATCCTGAGCCGCCGCAGCCCCTGCCAAGAGGAAAGCAGCCCCATGCGTCAGCTTGTATTTGCCCTTTGCCTGTTTGCATCCCCTGCGCTCGCCGAACTGGAACAGGCGCGCGATTTGATGGAGGCCGGAGAGTTTGAGGCCGCGCGCGAGGAATTGCTGCCTGCAGCCCGGTCGGGCAATGCCGAAGCCGAAGAGTTGATCGGTGTGATGTACGCGATGGGGCTTGGGGTCGAACAAGATTACGAGCGGGCGTTCGAATGGTACCTGCGCGCGTCGATGAAGGGGCACCCGGGGGCGCAATCCGGTATCGGATGGTATTATGAGCTTGGCTTGGGCATGCCCGCGCCCGATCTGGTGCGGGCATACATGTGGTACACGCTCAGCGCCATTGGTGGTGATCCCGACGCGGCGATCAGCCTTGAGGAAGTGGTTAAGAAAATGTCGCCGGAGCAGATCGAAAGGGCGCATGTTCTGGTCGATGATTACAAAGGGTGGATGTACCCTTTCAGATGACGGATTACACCCTGAGCGGTTTCGCAAACCGCTTGGGCGCGTTGGTTTCCGGGTCGATGATCGGGCCCGAGGAATACTGGCACACAAAAGCACGCCGCGGGTTGTTGGTGGTGTTCGCGCCAGAGCTATGCAGCGTCAGGCTGGAAAAGGCCACGATCGTACCTGCCTTGCAGGTCATCGGAGTCCCTGTGTCCGTGCCAAAATACCCGTTGAGCTCGTTGCTGTCGTCCTGCCATTCATGCCGGTCCAGACCGGGCTCGGCATCAAGGTCACGCGGCAGGATATAGACACAGCCATTCTCTTCGGTCGCATCATCCACAGCGATCCAGACGGTCAGGTAAGGTGTATGGTCGAACCCGACATAGGCCCCGTCCTGATGCCAGGCAAAGCTGGCTCCTTTGCCCGCGCCTTTGACCACAAATTGCTCATTGAAGAGCATTGGGTCTTCAATCCCGCAAGCACTGGTAATCTCGGCGACCTTGTCGCCCAGCAGAAAACTCTCCAGCCGGGGGAACTCGGCATGGCGATGACGCAGGAAACGGCGCGCGTCGCCCAACCCGATTTTATGCACGTCTCCACCGCCGTCATGGGCGGGCTCTTCTAAAAGCGTGTCGCAGGTGTTGCGCAGCATCTGCAAGTCTTCATCGTTCAGCGCATCCTCAAACACGAGGTACCCTTGGCGACGAAATGCATCGGTCTGGTCGAGCATCGGTTTTCTCCGGCGGGGTATGCAGGTTTGCGCGCGGTCATGCCGCGCGCAATTTTGCCCTCTCAGGCTGCGTTATTGAGTCTCAGATTCACGAGTTGCCGCGATCTGGGCCTCGGCTTCGGCAACTGCTGCGACCAAAGCGTCAAAGGCAGTTTCACCGCCGTCGACATTCGCCTTGAACCAATCGTAGACAGGTGCGGCGGCGTCTTTGAACGCCGCCTTTTCTTCTGGCGTCGGCACGTAGAGGTCACCACCTTCCGCAACGAAATCCTCATAAGCCTGGATCGATTTGCGCTTGGGCGAGGCAAATGTCGCTTGTTGCAACTGGTAGAACCCGTCGACAATGACATTGCGCAGTTCCGGTGGCATCGACATGAACTTTTCGTTGTTCATGAACCAAAGCGCCCCCATGTAAGCATGCCCGTCCAGCGTGATGTATTTCAGACCCGCATCCGGGAACTTCATGCTCATGATATCGGTGATGCCGTTTTTCGAACCCTCAACAACACCGGTCTGGAACGAGGTGAACAGCTCAGGCCACGGGATCGGCGTCGGGGCAGCGCCCAGTGCCTTGACCAGTTCCTGCGGCAGATCGGCCACCACGGTCCGGATCTTCAGACCCTCCATATCTTCGGGGTTCTGGACGCGGCGCTGGGTGTTTGCAAAATTGCGCCAGCCGCCCGTATTGCCGATGGTCATCAAACGCAGCGCACCGCCTGAGTTTTCCGCGACCATCTCCTGCATCTTTGTAACGAAGGGCGAGCCGTTCGCCAGAGCCGCTTCGGCCACGCGGTCATCAGACATCAGATACGGCAGGTCGAGCACCTGAACGAAGGGGAAAATCCCGGATGTGCCACTCGACGTCTGGATCACGATATCGATCTGTCCCTCGGCCACGCCCTGCAGGCACTCCGCGCCGTTCGAACACAGCTGCGTTCCTATGAACAATTCCACTTCGATCGCGCCGTTCGAAGCCGCCTCGACATAGTTCTTGAAGACGATCAGGCCGTCGTAATCCTCGTCGTTTTCGTTCGAGTTCGCGGTTGCGCGCAGCGTATAATCGGCAGCCGTTGCCGCGATGGCGGACGCGGCCACAAGCGATGTGGCCACCGCTGCGGTTTTGATGAATTTTCTGAGCATGCGTTTCCTCCCTGTGATACTCAGTTAATTTGCAAATCCCGTTATCGTTGGGATCGTCATTGATAGTGCGGGGACATAGGTGATCAGGAAGATCACTATGATTTCTACGGCGAGGAAGGGAAGGATTGCCTTGGCAATGGTTTCCACTTTCTCACGCGAGACGGCCGCCGCCACAAATAACACCAGACCCATCGGCGGTGTGGCAAGGCCAACGGTCAGGTTGACGCTCATGATAATGGCAAAGTGGATCGGATCCACGCCGAGGCTTGTGAAGATCGGTCCAAGGATTGGCCCCAGAATGATGATCGCTGGCCCTGCATCCAGGAACATGCCAACGATAAAGAGCAACAGGTTGATCAGGAAAAGCAGGATCAGCGGGTTTTCCGAAAGACCGAGGATCAATTGAGCCAACTGCTCTGGCGCGTGGCTAAGGCTGACAACCGTTTTGAAAGCCATGGCTGCGCCGACCAGCAGCAGAACAACGGCGGATGTCAGCCCCGCATTGCTGAGGATCTCGGGCACCTCTTTCCATGTCAGCGTCCGCAGAACAAAGAACCCGATGATGAAGGCATAGCCAACGGCCACGGCAGCGGCTTCGGTTGGGGTAAAGATCCCGCCCAGAATGCCACCCAGAATGATCACCGGTGTCATCAATGGAAAGAACGCCTTGAGGCTGGCCTGTCTCCGCTCGGGCCACGTGTATTTTCGGCTGGCCACTGGGAAATCGTATTTGTCGGCCATGAATTTGATCATCAACATCAGGCCGACGCCGACCATGACGCCGGGTACGATACCGGCGAGGAACAAGGCGGCCACGCTTTCGCCCATGACGTAGGCATAAATGATCATGATGCCCGACGGCGGAATGATCGGTCCGATCACCGAGCTGGCGGCCGTGATTGCGGCAGCGAACCGACGCGTGTAGCCCTGTTTCTCCATGGCGGGGATCAGCATTGACCCCAATGCCGAGGTGTCGGCCACGGCTGATCCGGACAACCCCGCAAACAGAATTGAACTGAGAACATTCACATGCGCCAATCCGCCCCGGAAATGGCCCATCAGCGCCTGGCTGAACTCGACAAGGCGAATTGTAATGCCGCCGCGGTTCATCAGTTCACCGGCCAGCATGAAGAAGGGGATGGCCATCAGCGGAAAGCTGTCCATCCCGTTGTAGACATTGCGATAAAGCAGTGTGATGTCGTTGGTCTGACCGTTCAGCCAAAGCAGTATGCCCGGCGCCGCCAGAAGGGCAAAAAAGACCGGTAGGCCGATCATCAGAAAAACAAGGAATGTGGGCAGGAACCAGATCAGCATTTATTCAGCTCCCACAGGTGCGTCGGCGATTTCCGGCAACAGGTCCCCGCCGCCAAGCAACGTGATCACCGAACGCAAGATCAGTTCGATGTTGACCAAGATAAGCAAGAACACACCAACCAGCAGCGATGCCATCATCCAGCTGCGCGGGATGCGGTACCATTCGTCAAAGCCCAGCGATGTCGGTATGTACAAAGCGGCCGTGGCGAATTTACCGCCGAACCCGGTGACTTCGGCCCATCCGATGTTGACGGCAACCAGCAGAACGGCCAGCGATACGAACAGCAAGAACAAAGTCAGGACCTGACCCAAAATGCGCGGCAGCATCAGCGGGACCATATCGATTGCCACAAATCCACCGCGGCGGAACGCAGTGGGGGCCATCAAACCCGTCATCCAAAGCATGCAAAAGCGGGCCGCTTCATCCGGCCATGGCAATGCGTTGCCCAGAACGTACCTGAAAAAGACCTGGATCAGGATTGCGATTACCATCAACGCGATCGCAACAATTCCAACCGCGCGGCCCAGACGCAGCGCGGTTTCATTCACAAACGCGATCGGCGCAAGCACCGACGTCAATCCGCCCATGCGGATCCTCCCTTGTTCAGCTGCGGGTTTGGTCCCGCAGTCGTCATAGCGCGCTTAGTGTTGCGCGAATTGGCCGAGTTTTCCGGCGTAAAAGGTCAGCGCGTCTCCCTCTGCCATGCTGACCTTCAGAACTTTGCCGACGACAATCACATGATCTCCGGCATCGTGATAGGCATGTTGCTCGCATTCGAACCGCGCCAGACAATCGGGCAGCAACGGTGTACCGTTGTTGCAGCGCTCGTGCGGGATATCACGCAAGGCATGCGCGTCCTTTGAGCATCCAAAGCACAGCTCGGCTTGCTCGGACGATAACACGTGAACACTGAAATGGCGCGCTTTGTGAAAATACGGGAAACGGCGCGAGTTTCGGTCGCCGGCCCACATGATCAGCGGCGGGTCCAACGAGAGCGATGAAAAGCTGTTGGCCGTGATGCAGATCGGCCCGTCATGACTGTCGCAGGTGACAATCGTGACCCCGGTCGCAAAACGCCCGAAAGCATCCCGTAGGGTACGGGTGTCGTCTTTGTGCGGAACGAAAGTGTGGGTTATGTCTTTGGAAATTGCGTTCATCATGGCACCTCATGCCCAAGCGCCGCCTCGTAAAGGCGGAACCAGCTTTCGCGATCCAGATTGACTTTCAATGCGTCCGAAAGACCCTTGATCCTGTCCAGATTGTTCGTGCCCATAACCGGCAGAATGCCTGCGGGATGCGCCAACAAGAACGCAACAGCAACCGCGGCCCGGTCCACGCCGAAATCCGCGGCAATCTCATCTGCAACCGCGCCGGTTGGGGAGTTTCCGGTCATCAGACTTCCGCCACCCAGCGGCGACCATGCCATGACCGGTTGGCCATGCTGTTGATGGAACGCCAAGTCGCCATTGGTGAAAGGGCCGATTTCACCCAGCGAAACTTCGATCTGGTTGGTGACCAATTGCGTTTTCATAGCTGATTGCAAAAGGGTCCAATCCCACGGACGGAAATTCGAAACGCCAACGGCACCTACTTTGCCGCTGGCTACGGCCTCGTCCAGTGCGGCGCCGGTTTCTTGATGGTCCATGAAAGGATCGGGCCGATGGATCAGCAGCAAGTCGATATGATCTATCGCCATTTCCGACAGTGAGGTGTCGACCGAATGCAAAATATGAGCGCGAGACGTGTCGTAGTATTTGACTTTAGCGTCGGCGTACCTGCCGCAGGGCGCGACAATGTCACATTTGGTTACGATCTCCATCTGCTGGCGCAGGGAAGAGTTGGCGCGCAGGGCGTTGCCCAGAACTGCCTCGGCGCCATAATCGCCATAGATATCGGCCTGATCAAAGCTGGTTATACCCTGATCCAAACAGGATTGAATCTTGGCTTCCACGTGACCAGCCGAGGTATCGGTGTCATCGCCCAGCCGCCACATGCCGTAGACGATGCGGCTTAGTTCCAGCGTGTCAGATAGTTTCACACGTTGCATCAGCGACGAACTCCGTTGCCCAGCGGTGTGGCCGGGATGGCTGCGGGCACGCGACCATATTCTTCAGGCAGCGAGCAGGTTTTCAGGTTGGGCATGACCCGCGCCCCGAAATGGCGCGCTTCGTCCATGTGTGGATATCCCGAAAAGATGAAAGCCCGGATGCCCATCTTTTGATATTCTTCAATCTTGGACATGACTTGATCGGTCGATCCAACCAATGCCGCGCCGCAACCGGACCGTGCACGCCCCACGCCGGTCCACAATCCTGGCTCGACATATCCGTATTCGTCCGCCAGATCGCGGTTTTTTGCCTGATGCGCCACGCCCAGCGAAGTTGAATCAAGCGCTCTTTCCCGAATGGCGCGCCCGTATTCATCATCCAGTTTTGAGACGATATAGTCTGCATATTCCTGTGCTTCGGCCTCGGTATCGCGCACGATCATATGAACCCGCAGGCCGTAATCCAGCGTCCGGTCATAGTTTTCAGCAACCGCGTGCACGGCTTTCATCCGCTCGGCCAATTGGTCTTTGGTTTCCGGCCACATCAAATAAACATCGCAATGCTCACCGCAGAGGTCCAGTGCCGAAGGGGAATAGCCGCCGAAGTACAACAACGGCCCACCTGTCTGGTAGGGTTTCGCGGGATCTGTTGTCAGGCCCGAGAAATTATAGACCTCGCCCGCATGGTTGATCTCATCCTGCGTCCAGGCCTGTTTCAGAATCTCCACGACTTCACGGGATCGCTGATAGCGGAATGCACTGTCCGCTTTTTCTCCGGGAAAGTCGGAAGAGATGATATTGACGGTCAACCGCCCCTTTAACATGTGGTCCAGGGTGGCGATCGTGCGCGCCAGCATGATCGGTTGCATTTCTCCGCAGCGGACAGCCGCCAGCAGGTTGATCTTGTCGGTGATGGGTGCACATCCGGCCACGAAACTCAGCGTGTCCTGCCCCACTTGGTAGGACGATGGGCACAGGATGTTTCGGAACCCCTGATCTTCGGCCTCTTTCACGATCCCGGAGCAATGCGCCCAGCTGGACCGTAGATCTCCGTCCGGCACGCCCAGAAATTGATAGTCATCCGAACACAGAGCCGCAAACCACGACACTTCGGCCGCATCCAGGTCAGGGGATGTGATGGGGACGATGGTCATCTGAGTCGGTCTCCGCGCAGTTTTGCTTTTTCTCTTGCGTAGCAATCGCTTTGATGTAGATCAATGGTGTATCAATTTTTTCTGCGACCGAGTGAAGCAACACCAGTGCCTCCTGCGAACCGAAACCCGAACGCCTTGCCGGTCTATATCCAGATCGCCGAACTGTTGATCCGCGATATCGCAGCCGGTCGCCTGATTGACGGAGAGCGTCTGCCGCCCGAGCGCGAGATGGCGGTGGAATTGAACGTGTCGGTCGGAACCCTGCGAAAATCGCTCGCTGAACTAGAGAAAAAGGGGATGCTGGAGCGTATTCAAGGCTCTGGGAACTATGTCCGCGAGACGGGAACGCAAAACAGCGTCTATGCAATGTTCCGGCTGGAGCTGCATGCGGGGGGCGGCCTGCCACGCGCCGACCTGTTGTCGGTGGATGCTTTGCAAAAACCCTCCGATCTTCCGAAATTTGGAACTTCGGACTTGGGATCACGCGTGCGCCGGATGCGCTATTTGAATGATACAATTATCGCGATCGAAGAGATTTGGTTGGACGAATCAGCCGGTCTGATTGACCGAAACCTCCTGTCAGACTCTCTTTATCGTTATTACCAACGCCAATTGGGCTTCTGGGTCACGCGCGCCGAGGACAGAGTTTCGGTACAACCGCTTCCAGATTGGACCCCGCCCGGATTTACCAAGCCACCCGGTGAAACAGTCGGCTACATCGAACGGTTCAGCTGGTCGGAAAAAGCTGAACCTGTCGAATTCTCAAAAACATGGTTCGATCCGGATCGGGCCACCTATGTCCAACGTCTGAAGTAAAAGGAAACGCGCATGACCCGGACCATCAATTACGGGCTGATCGGATGCGGAATGATGGGGCAAGAGCACCTGCACAATATCGCGCTGCTGGAGGGGGCCCATGTATCGGTGATCTACGAACCGGATCCAGAGATGGCAAAGAAGGCGAAGGCCATTGCGCCGGACGCCGCCATGGCAGAGTCGGTTCAGACCTTGCTGGCCGAATCCAATCTGGATTGTATTGTCATTGCCAGTCCGAACCATCTGCATGTTGAGCAACTCAGCGAAATCGCAAAAACCCGCCCCTTGCCCCTGTTGGTCGAAAAGCCGCTGTTTACCGATCCGGATGACTTGGCCCATCTCGAGCAATTGCAGCGGGATTACCCGTGCCCTATCTGGGTTGCGATGGAATACCGCTATATGCCGCCAATTGCCGCCCTGATTGAACAGGCCAGCGCTACGGGCGGCGTCAAGATGCTGTCAATCCGTGAACATCGGTTTCCCTTTCTGGAAAAGGTCGGGAACTGGAACCGCTTCAACAGAAATACAGGCGGCACCTTTGTCGAGAAATGTTGTCATTTCTTCGATCTGATGCGTCTGATTTTGCGCTCGGATCCGGTCCGCGTCAGCGCGACCGGCGGACAGGCGGTAAACCATTTGGACGAGACCTACGAAGGCGAAACGCCGGATATTCTGGACCATGGCTATGTCATCGTTGATTTCGCCTCGGGTGCGCGGGCGATGCTGGAGCTGTGCATGTTCGCTGAAGGCGCCCGTTATCAGGAAGAGATTTCGGCGGTCGGGCCGAACGCCAAAATTGAAGCTCTGGTTCCCGGACCTGGTCGGTTTTGGCCGGATCATCTTGGGGCGCCGCCTGTTCCGCAGGTCATTGTCAGCCCTCGCAACCCCAAAGGACCGGTTTCAAAAGACGTCCCCGTCGACCCGAACTTGCTGGCAGCGGGGGATCACAATGGATCAACCTACTACCAGCACCTTGGATTTCTCTCCGTCGTACGGGGCGAAAAGGAGAAACCAGAGGTCAGCCTGATGGATGGAATTTGGGCCGTCAGGATGGGATTGGCCGCGCAGCAGGCTGCAAGAACCGGCGAGACCGTTCGCCTGACGGAATGATTGGCTTACCGCGCGCGACGCGTTCGAACTTGGTTCTGTGCTTGAGGCAGGTTTTGACAGGTTTCGTCGGAAAGCCCGTCAAAAGCGTCATGGCTCGGAATGCGTCAGCGTTCTTTCAAGTATGCGTGTGACCAGTGGGCCAAGATCCGGCGCTTCGGAGTATCTTGGCCCAGCAATGTTAAGGACACCGACATTTGTCGTCGCAAGCCAAGCGCCAATCTGCTCTGCGCAGGCATCGAGCCCCGCTGAGACATCGACAACACAACAGGGCTTGTTCATTTCTTTCGCGAAAACAGCCGTTTGATCAGTGCCCGGACTTTTTGATCCATCCACGAATATTAGGGTCGCATCGCCGGATTCGACATTCAGCTGGGTCCTTTCGATGACATCGGCCGAATGCGTCTCTTTCAGCCCGAGGAAGTCATTGGGGATTTCGCCGGCTTCGTTGGTTCGCCCTCGGGGCACCCAGCCGCCATAGGGAAACCCATTGTCGCGCGCGAATTCCAGGGCGGCCATATCGACGCCCGTCTGTCCGCCTGCAATGATCTTGAACGGTTTTTGCACGCTTTCTTTCATCCACACACTGTGCGGCAGATTCTATCTGCATGTGAAGTCAGCGCCAAGCGTGTCCACCATTGCTGGGACACGAAGTTCCCCACCCCAAACAGTGTCACTGTTGGGGTGGGGGATTGATCAGACGAAGTAAACGCCGTTTTCAGTCATAGGAAGTTCGGCAACGCGCAGGTCGAGCATCGCAATGGCGTTCGCCAAAGCGGGCGCCGATGGTGGCGTGCCGGGTTCACCGATGCCTGTCGGGGCTTCGGTCGAAGCGACAATGTGTGTCTCGATGGCCTTGATGTCTGAGATACGCAGCGGTTCGTAGTCCGGGAAGTTGGATTGTTCCACAGCGCCGTCAGCCAATGTGATTTGATCGCGCATCGCGTGACCAATTCCATAACCGATACCACCTTCGATCTGTGCCTTGATCACGTCGGGGTTCACAGCGATGCCGCAGTCCACCGCGGCTGTAACCTTTTCGATCTGGATTCCATCGTCGAGGTTGCCCGAGATTTCGACAACTTCTGCCACGTAGGAGCCGAACGACTTGTGCACCGCAATACCTTGCACGTTGCCATCGGCGGGTTTGCCCCAATTGCCTTTCTCGGCAGCCAACTTCAAAACCGCCGCCTTGCGCTGCTGATCTTTGTCGCCGGACAGATACGCCAGTCGGAACTCGACCGGATCTTTGCCCGCTGCGCTGGCGGCCATATCCATCATGACCTCCATCACATAAGCCGTATGTGTGTGGCCGACCGAGCGCCACCAGAGAACGGATGTGGCTTTCTCGGTGTCCGTCAGACCAATCGACATGCCCGGGATCATATAAGGGTTCTCCGTAACGCCCTCGACAGTGGAATGGTCAATACCGTCCTTGACCAGCATGGCCTCGAACGCGGTGCCCTTCATGATGGATTGGCCTGCAATCTGATGCTCCCAGCCGACGATTGAGCCGTCACTGTCCAAACCCACACGGACTTTGTGGCCCGCCGCGGGGCGGTAGTAACCGCCTCGGATATCGTCCTCGCGATCCCACACCAGCTTCACTGGGCGTGTGCGATCCGTCATGACAAAGGCCAGACCCGCTTCGACCTGATAGTCGGCATCCGGGGTTGCGCGTCGCCCGAACGAGCCACCGGCCAGCATCGTCTTGATGTGGATTTTCTCGGCAGGCAGTTCGAAAATCTGCTGGAAGGCCATATGCGGACCGGTTGGCATCTGTGCGCCGTCGTGCAGGACGATGTCTCCGTCTGCGGTCTGCTCAATGGTACAATTCAATGGTTCCATCGGGGCATGAGCCAGCAGTGGGAAATAGAACGTCTTTTCCACGATGGTGTCCGCGTCGTCCACAGCAGCGGTGACAGCGGCCTGGTCGGCCTTGTTCACGTTGTAGACCGGCGCTTGCTGCAATGCGGTCAAAACCTCATCCCGGATTTCCTGGGATGATCGGGTCTCGGCGGCAGACAGGTCCCACTCGACTTCCAGCGCCTCGCGGGCTTGCATGGCGGCCCACGTGTTTTCAGCATACACAGCTACACCGTGACCGGTCGGCAAAGCCTGGGCCATGATGAAACCGGTTATGTCCTTGGCGGCGCTGTCGTCGAAACTGGCGACAGTACCGCCCCGCTGCGGTGTGCGCTTGATCATCACGACCATCTGGTTGTCCAAATGAACATCCATTGCAAATTTTGCAGCGCCATTCACCTTGATGGGACTGTCCTTGCGGCGCGTGGCTTCGTTGCCAATGATCTTCCACTCGGATGGATCACGCAGGCGTGGCGTTTCGCTCGGGGCGATCGCCGCCGCGGCAGCGACAAACTCACCCAGCGGCGCGGATTTGCCGGACCCGGCGATCACGCCTTCCTGAATGTCCAGCGTGGATGCGTCAACGCCCCAGGCGTCTGCGGCTGCCTTGATCAGCATTTCGCGTGCGTTTGCACCCGCCGTTCGGTACTGCACCCAGGAATTCGCAATTGCGGTCGATCCGCCGGTTCCCTGGAAGGGTCCGAACAGAGTGTTGTTGTAAACATTCGGGTTGGACGGCGCGAACTCGTAATCGATCTGATCCATTGTCACGCCAAGTTCTTCCGCGATCAGCGAGGTCAAACCGGTCGCCGGCCCCTGACCTTTTTCAAAGTGCTTCACAATTGCGATGACATTGCCGTTGCTGTCGATCTTGACGAACGGGTTCAGCATCGCGTCGGCCGTGTCGGCTGCGGCAATCGCGCCGCGCGCATTTGTGCCGACGTACAAAACCGCGCCGGCGGCGGCGGCGGATTTCAGGAATCCGCGGCGGGAAAGTGTTGCTGTCATCGATCTCAAGCCTCCAGAATCTCGGATGCGCGCAGGACGCCGTCGCGAATGCGCTGATAGGTGGCACAACGGCAGGCGTTGCCGTACATGTACTCATCGACTTCTTCGGCCGTGGGCTTGGCATTTTCCCGCAGCAGGCCCACGGCGCTCATGATCTGGCCGGACTGGCAGTAGCCGCATTGCACCACGTCCAGCTCCAACCACGCCTGTTGAACGGCGGCGCCGACCTTGTCCTGATCCATCACCTCGATCGTCGTGATCTCGGCGTCTTCGATGTCTTCAATGTATGTTTGGCAGGATCGCACCGGTTCACCGTTGAGGTGCACTGTGCAGGCCCCGCAGGAGGCGACACCGCACCCGAACTTGGTGCCTGTCAGTTTCAGTTCATCGCGAATAACCCAAAGCAGGGGTGTGCCGGGTTCGGCCTCGACATTGTGTGTCTGGCCATTCAGTTTCAGTGATATTGCCATGGCGGTAGGGGCTCCCTTTGGCTGGTGGTCAGTTGGAATTTTCAAAGTCGGCGAACGCGTCCGCGTAATCCGGATGCCAACGCGACAGGGCAGGGCGGTTTTCCACAATGTCGCCCAAAGCCCAAGTGACGCGACGCTTGTCACGGTCCGGGGATACGTCGTTGTCAGGGCAGAGAATGTAGAAATCACCCTTCGACATGTGTTCGATAAGGTGATCGACGGTCTGTTCCGAGGTCCAGGCAGAGTCGGGCTTTTGCGGAATATGTCGTGCGATCATTCCGGTATACGTGAACCCCGGCACGAACAGATGTGCCGTAATCGGTGCGTCGACATTCCGCAGTTCGTAAGCCAGTGCTTCGGTGAGAACTTTTACCCCGGCTTTGGAGACATTGTATGCGGGGTTCCCGGGCGGTGTGGTGATACCTTGCTTCGAACCGGTGTTGATTACGACAGCTGGTGTGGCAGCTTCTATCATCCGAGGCAGAAAGGCCTGAACACCGTTCAGCACACCGAACAGGTTTACATTGATGGTCTCGCGCCAGGCATCAGGTTCTGTCCAACTGCCGCTTGGGCGCCCTATGCCCGCATTATTCATCAACACGGCCACATTGCCAGCATCAAATGCGGCGTCTGCCAACGCTTGAACCGCCGATGCATCGCTGACATCCGTGATCATCGTATGGACTTGGGCGTTGCCTTGCAGATGCCTTTGAATTCGTTCTTTCGCCTGCTGCAGCGTGTCGCCTGACACATCGGCCAGCATCACGCTCAAGCCTGCCTGCGCGAACCTTTCGGCGGCTGCCAGGCCAACTCCGCTTGCGCCGCCGGTTACAACGGCAAGGCCGCCAATCTCAATCGCCTGATTGTACATGTGCGTTCCTCCTCGCTACAAACTAGAGCCCGAGATTTGGCTTCAAGGCTTCGATGAAAGTTGCGTCAAATTGTGAAGTGTGTGCATCCGTCAAAGTATCGGCGCCGGAACCAGCCCGATCGAACAGCAGCGTGGTGCCGCCGGTTACTTTGGCCCGGATCAAGTCGGTCACGATACTTGGCATTGATCGCGTTTCCCGACTGAAACAAGCGCCGGTGATGAGTATCGTCTGCGACATGCGGTGTACCTTTTGCGGATGTTCTAACGAAGGTAGCGCCTCTGAACTCAAACGCGCTGCCTTATTCTCCGAATGATCTGCCTATTTCTCCGGCGACCCGGCCTCGGGTCTTCACCGAATGGATGATTGGGATATATTCCGAAGGCACAGGAGGGCGCATGATGGTGTCTAAAAATCTGGTCGAAGACGTTTTTGGTCTGGTGAGCGACAAGAACGCGCTGGGTGTCGGCTGCGAAACTGGCGTCGACGGATTTTACGCTTTCGGAAGCCTCGAAACGACCGAGTGCGCCGCCGGTTTCTATGAGCCGATCATGTGTCTGGTCCTGCAAGGCGCAAAAGAGGCTTACATCGGTGGGCGTGTGGTTCGGTACAGCGCGGGTGATACGCTGATTGTCAGCCACGCCGTACCTGTCGAGGCGGCAATCATCCAAGCAAGCCCGACAGAGCCCTATGCCGCGCTCGCGCTGAAATTGGATATGGCATTGGCACGCAGCCTCTACGACGAAATCGGTGAGATTGGTGAGGCTGACGCGAATGTTCATTCATTGGAATCCGCGGCCTCGGATGAGGCACTGGTTGATGCCGTAACCCGCCTGTTCCGGCTGTCTCAGGACCCGGTCGAAGCCCGCGCACTTGCGCCGCTGGTTCTCAAGGAAATCCACTTTCGTCTGCTGCGTGCGCATCATGGCGGAATGTTGCGCCAACTTTTGCGCCATGAAAGCCCGGCGAGTCGGATATCAAAGACCATTGCTTTCATCCGCAGCAACTACAAGACCAGCATACCGGTTGCGGACCTCGCCGCGGAATCCGGGATGAGCCTTTCGGCCTTTCACGAGCATTTCAAAACAGTGACGTCCACATCGCCGCTGCAATACCAAAAAGAGTTGAGATTGCTTGAGGCGCGTCGATTACTGTTGTCTGGAAGCCTTTCGGTCGCGTCAGTCGCCTATGATGTGGGATACGAGAGCCCGACGCAGTTCAGCCGCGAGTATTCGCGGAAGTTTGGCCTGTCGCCGAGTGATCAGAAATCCAGCACAATTTTGATGGCCGGGTAGGCCGTGCCAATCGAAACCTGACACTGCCCGTGCCCAGACTCTGCGCCAGCGGGTCTATTGCGCCTGTTTGTTGGGCGTCAGGTCAATCTGCCGCAGGCCTTGTCACATGTATGACAATTGAAAATGCTGCACATGCAGCAAAGATAGGTGTCATATTGAGAGAGACGGTGCCATGTTTCAGATGCGCGGCAAAAAAGCTCTGGTTATCGGTGTTGCCAACGACAGTTCCATCGCTTGGGGGTGCGCCAAAGCTTTGCGTGCGCAAGGCGCAGATTTGGCAATAACATATCTGAACGAAAAAGCTGAACCCTTCGTCCGCCCGTTGGCCGAAGAGTTGGAGGCGGAAATCGTTATGCCGCTGGATGTTCAGGACAACGCCCAAACCGACGCTCTGTTTCATGAGATCGCCCGAAAGTGGGGGCGATTGGATACGCTTCTGCACTCGATCGCTTTTGCACCGCGTGAGGATTTGCATGGGCGCGTCATAGACTGTTCCGCTGAAGGTTTTTGCGTGGCGATGGATGTTTCGGTTCATTCCTTTCTACGCATGATACGCCGGTGCGAACCCCTGATGCCCGATGGCGGGACCTGCATGACCGTCTCGTTTCAAGGATCCACCAAGGTCGTGGAACACTACAACATGATGGGTCCGGTCAAGGCGGCGCTGGAAAGCGCAGTTCGCTATGCTGCAGCCGAGCTTGGGCCCAAGGGTATCTCTGTGCATGCACTATCGCCGGGGCCGCTCAGGACACGTGCGGCCAGCGGCATCGCGGAATTCGACGAATTGCTGGATGCCGCCGCTCAACGCGCGCCGACCCACCATCTTGCCACTATCGAGGACGTCGGTGCGTATGCCGCTTTTCTGGCAAGCGCCGAAGCCGCGAATGTTACAGGTGGCGTACATCAGATCGACGGCGGCTATAGCATCGTCGCCTGACGAGAAAGGAGTCAGTGATGACCCATGATCGAATTGAAAAGATTGAAGACATGCCCTTGGTAGACGCCAAGTCGACCGAGAAACTGATCCACGACCTGCAGACGCAACCATCTGAACGCGTCAAGGAATTGGCGGAAATGTACGGCGAAGCTGCGACGACTGCCGAATTGTTGATGAAATCCGTTTCACGACAAGGCAAGGCAATCACCGAAACTCACGCCATTCGCGTTCGCCAGCAAATGGAAGACCTGGCTCGTGTAGCAAGCGCAATGGCCGCGACAGGCGATGGGTATGCCGAACACTATGCAAACTACGTCGAAGACGCTGCAAAACGGTGGTTGCTGACGCTAGATGTTCTGCGGCAACGCGGCGACAACTTTATCCAGCATGAAGCGGCCGGGTGCCCGCCGGTCTTGGCATACGACTATGAAATCATCGTCGACGGCCGCGATCTGGAACACCCGTGCAATTACCAATTGCTGCGCATTGTGCCACCCGAGGGTATCGAGGTTCTTGGTTGGAAACGGCCCTATATCATAATCGATCCACGCGCCGGGCACGGTGGCGGAATTGGTGGTTTCAAAACCGACAGCCAGGTTGGCGTTGCTCTCAACGACGGCCATCCGGTTTATTTCGTCAACTTCACGCGTGACCCTGTGCGGGGGCAGACACTTGCGGATGTGACGCGGGCTGAGGCGGAATTCGTCCGCGAAGTGCAGCGACGCCACCCCGACAGTGCGAAACCGGTGGTGACAGGGAACTGTCAGGGCGGCTGGGCCACATTGTTGCTGGCGGCAACCAATCCTGATCTGACGGGTCCAATCGTGCTGAATGGTGCGCCGATTCAGCCGTGGTCGGGCGAAGTGGGCAAGTACCCGATGCGGTACAACGGTGGCGTGCTGGGTGGCGCGTGGCAGCCCATGTTCTGGTCCGACCTGGGCGGCGGGCAGTTCGACGGCGCGCATCTGGTGATGAATTTTGAGCAACTGAACCCGGGCCGAAATTACTTTGCCAAGTACTATGATCTGTTCGCGAACCCGGACGGTGGGCGCGCGCGTTTTCTGGAGTTTGAACGCTGGTGGGGCGGTTTCTTTGTTCTGAATGAAGCCGAGATCAAGTGGATCGTCGAACAGCTTTTTGTCGGCAACAAGCTGGTCAAGAACGAGGCCCAGTTGGAACCGGGACGAACAATCGATGTCAAACACGTCAAAGCACCGGTCATCGTCTTCACCAGTTACGGCGACAACATCACGCCGCCGCAGCAGGCACTGAACTGGATTGTCGACAGTTACGCGGATGAGGACGAAATTCGCATCCGGGGTCAGCGTATCATCTACATGATCCACGATCAGGTCGGTCACCTTGGCATCTTTGTCTCATCCAAAATTGCGAAGAAGGAACATACCGAGGTCGCTTCGACCATGAAGACCATCGAAGCTTTGGCGCCGGGTCTTTATGAAATGAAGATCGACAGCGTCGAAGGGCGCGGACAGGACAAGACCTTTACCGTCAGTTTTGCTGAACGAACCCTTGATGATCTGCGCAAGATCGACGACGGGCGGGAAGAGGAAGCAGGCTTTGCCGCCGTTGCGCGCATGTCTGAAATACAGTCCGAGGCCTATGATCTGATGGTGCGGCCAGTCGTAAAACCGCTCGTTAATCCCGCCACAGCCGAAGCGATGCGAAAGCTGCATCCATTGCGTCTGCAGCGCGCGTGGTCTTCCAGCGCCAACCCGTTCCTTGCGTTTCTCGAAAGTGTGACGCACCAGATGGGTACACGCGAACCGTTGCCGCAAACCAATCCGTTTCTGATGGCCGAAAAACTGTGGGCCGGCATGGTGGAACAACAGATGGATCTGTTTCGGGACGTCCGCGACGCGTTATATGAACAGACCTTTTTGTCTTTGTGGACCAACCCTTGGGCCGTCGCTTTTGGCAAACCCAAGGCAATTGGCAGAACGCTGCACAGCGAAACAGAACTGAGAGCATTGCCAGAGGTGGAAATGGCGCTTGCCCATATGTCGTCTGGCGGCTTGGCCGAGGCCGTTGTTCGCATGCTGGTGTTGATGGCCGACAGCCGTGGCAACGTCCGCAGGGACAGGCTGGAGCGCTCCGCGCGCGTCTTGACGCAGGACGAACCGTTCAAGTCTTTGACGATGGATGACCGGGCGCGGATCATTCACGAACAAACGCTGATAGCAACATTTGAACCCGAAAAAGCCATCGAGACGCTGCCCGATCTCTTGCCCAGTCGCACCGACCGTGAAAACGCGGCACGGGTGGTGCAGTTCATTCCCGGCAAGATTGACGAAATGGCACCCGACACGCTGGAAATGCTTCAGAGGTTTCACAAGGTTCTTGAGTTGGAACCCGTGACCGGGGATGTTCTTGAAGACCCTTTGAACTCAGACAAGGCATCTGCGGCCGCCGAGTGATTTTGTATGAAATACCACAACAAACCTTATGGCAGCCTGCAGGTTGGCGATACGGCAGAGCTGACCCGGATTTGCACTGAAGACGACTTTTATGTCTTTGCCAACAACTCGGGGAACCACAACCCGCTTCACCTCGCAAAGGAAGACGGGGATGGTGATGGCGTTGCCGAAGCGGTTGCGCCGGCCTTGTTCATCGGTGCGCTCGTTTCGGCGGTATTGGGCAATATCCTTCCCGGCGCGGGAACGCTGTACAAATCCCAGAGCTTTGAGTTCGGCGAGCGGGCGCATGCCGGCGACGAGTTGATTTCGAAAGTTACCGTGACAGAAAAGCGGGCCCATCGCGAAGTTGCCTTTGACACGGTCGTGACCCGAAAAAGTGATGGTGCCGTCATCGTTCGAGGCGAGGCGGTGGTCATCGCCCCGGAAAAAGAGATGGTGTTTGATGAGATTGACCTTCCGGGTTTGGTCGTCCAGCGCCACCGCCATTTCGACGCGCTGCTGGATCAGTCTCGGCCCCTTCCGGCAATGCCAACCGCCGTCGTTGCACCAGAGGAACCCAACTCGCTTGGCGGTGCCTTGCTGGCGGCGCGAGAGACAATCATCAAGCCCGTTCTTGTCGGCGATCCCGAAAAAATCAAAGCGGCGGCAATTGAAATCGAAGAGCCGCTGGATGGAATTGAGATCATTCCTGCCAAGTCGCATTTCGAGGCCGCCAATACCGCTGTGGACCTTGTTGCGGACGGGCGCGTAAACGCATTGATGAAAGGGCACCTTCACACGGATGATCTGTTACGCGCGGCGTTGCGCCGTGAACGGGGTCTGCGCGCCGGTCGTCGGTTCACCCATGTGTTCGTGATGGATATTCCGGGGCAGCCCTATCCGTTGCTGGTGACGGATGCCGCGATCAATATCGAACCAGATTTGGAAACCAAAATAGACATTACCCAGAATGCGATCGAACTGGCGTTGTCCATTGGGTTCGAACAGCCGAGGGCTGGAATTTTGTCCGCCGTTGAAACGGTAAACCCCGCGATCAAATCGTCTGTCGACGCGGCGCTTCTGTCCAAAATGGCCGAGCGCGGTCAGATCAAGGGTGGATTGGTCGATGGTCCATTGGCGATGGACAATGCCGTGAGCATTGCCGCAGCCCGCACCAAGGGCATCGTGTCTGAAGTAGCTGGAAAGGCAAACATCCTTGTGGTCCCGAACCTGGACGCAGGGAACATGGTGGCAAAACAACTGACCTTTATCGCCCATGCCGAAGGCGCGGGCGTGGTTCTGGGCGCGAAAGTGCCAATCATCCTGACCAGCCGCGCGGATGACGACAAAGCCCGCCTGGCGTCCTGCGCAGTTGCTGCGCTCCATCAGGCGCGCATGTCCGAGGGTGCGATATGACCCATGTTATCACGCTGAATGCAGGCTCGTCGTCGCTGAAATTCGGGCTGTTCAAACTTGGGGTCAATGATCCGGCTCTGGTCTGTTCCGGATTGGTGGACCGAATTGGCATGCCAGACGCGCAAGTCGAGGCCGAGACCGCAGATGGCAACCATGTGACCGACGACGCGCCGGGCCCCATCGCGGATCAGGCCGAGGCGCTGGAACGCGCCTTGAACATGTTGGAACGGCACTTTCCGGAAATGGTCGTCTCGGCCGTTGGTCATCGCATCGTGCATGGCGGGGCAGAGATCGACACACCGCAGCCTTTGACACCTCAGATGTTGAAAGCGCTCGAGAAGTTCTCGCCCTTCGCACCGCTGCATCAACCACACAACATTTCGGGCGCGCGTGCCGCGATGGAGCGATTTCCGGATGCTGCACAGATCGCCTGCTTTGATACAGCCTTTCACCGTAGCCATCCCTGGGTGAATGACGTCTTCGCGCTGCCTCGGGAATTCTATGACAAGGGCGTCCGGCGTTATGGTTTTCATGGGGTCAGCTACGACTATATTTCGGGCCATCTGGCCGAGACGGCACCGCTGTTACACGCCGGTCGGGTCGTGGTCGCGCATCTGGGCAATGGCGCGTCGATGTGCGCGATGGTCAACGGGCGATCGGTTGGCTCGACGATGGGTTTTTCCGCGCTTGACGGGTTGCCGATGGGAACGCGCTGCGGGCAGCTTGATCCGGGTGTCGTGCTGTATCTGATGGATCAGGAAGGCATGAGCGCCGATGAAATCGCAGACCTACTCTACAACAAGTCTGGTTTGCTGGGTTTGTCCGGTATGGGCAACGACATGCGCGTTCTCGAACAAGCGGATACGCGAGAATCGCGGCAGGCAATCAACTATTTCACCTTTCGAATCCGCCGGGAACTTGGGGCACTGACCGCGGTTCTGGGTGGACTGGATGCGGTGGTCTTCACCGGTGGGATCGGCGAAAATTCCCGCCTGATCCGCGACCGTGTCTGCGGCGATATGGGGTGGTTCGGAATCGAACTGGACCCGGACGCGAACGCCGACAACAGTCGGATTATCTCGACGGATCTTTCGCGCGTCTGCGTTATGGTCATCCCCACGAATGAGGAACTGGTCATCGCGCGTGCAGCCGCCGACCTTTTGCATAATCGTGGGTCCGCCGCGGGCCAGCCGATACACAACCTTCGCGCATAGGGGCCTACCGTGTCGCAATGGCGCTGAGCTGCGCCCCAATTCGCGCGCAAACTAGTTGGCCGGACTTGGCAACAGGCCCGGAAACTCATTCAACGGGGCACTGATTGCCTGCGTCTGGAAGGCCGCGCGGTTGTCAAGCAATCGAGCAAAAAGCTCTTGCAAGTGGGGCTGTCGCGTCGCGGGGTCGGCAAGCTGATTTTGGGTGCGGGTCAGGAACGCCCGAACCCTTGCATCCAGTTCGGACACCGGGTCAGCGTTCCTCAACAAAGACAGAAAATCCTCCTCGGTTTCAGATCGGTTGGGCTCGGCTTCAAGGTTGGCGATCACCGATGTACGCAAGGCTTCAGGCAACTGCGGCAGGGATGGGGCGCTTATCTGTTGCGGCACATGCTTCAGCAACGCGGCGCGCGACTCGGAAAACAGTGGCGTCTCGACATCTATTGCAAGCACGGCAGCAACAAAGGCATCGTCGACAATACCCCGTCGGTTCAGTCGTTCAACGACCCTGCGATCAAATTCGGACGGTTCCGGCCCGAACCACGGGAAAAGGGTGTCGCGCCCCGGCATACAACTGGTTTCTACGCCGCCGTTGATCAGTAACGCTTCGTACTCGTCAACCGACAGCCCCAAATTGCCCGGTGTGAACACGTTGGTGACCAGCCCCAGACCGCCGAACACCGGCAAGTCAATGTCTCGCATCTGAAAGATGTTCACGAAGAAGCTGTCGGGAATATTGAGGCGACCCGTGGCACGTTGCGTAATGCCGCCTTCGTCCAAACCGGACGTGCTGTTGGAACTGCCCAAATTCAATTCGGTGGGATTGAACAGGCTGTCCAGCAGGCCGGGCAGGTTGGACACGGTCGTGGTACCATCTGCCGCCGTGTTGATATGGCTGCGCACTTCGGCATCCGTGAACCGTTGGAGAGAGGATTGAATCGAGACTTCAAGAATTTGTGCGCCGGTCAAACGGTTGCCCAAAAAGCCGGTATTGGCGACTGGCCAACTCTGGCCGCCGGGGAACAAATACAATGCCTCGAAAGTGTTGGGCAGGCTGTGCCAATGATTCCAGGGAAAGGTGAATTCCTTCATGATCGGCCCGCCGTTGACATGACAGCTCAGGCATCCTTGAGACAACTCGCCGGAAGACGCTGTTTTAAGTTCGTTGGAACTGTTGCGGAACCGCCAGCTTCCGCCTTCGAGCTTGTAGTAATTATAAGTACCGTGAGCTGCATCCCATGCCAGAACCTCGATGTCCCCAACGGGACCGTTTGGCGTCATGAAGACCGAGAAAAAGACGTTGTTGTCCAACACAGAACCGCTGGGAGCATGCGTCCCGGTGAATGAGATCACCATCCGCCGGTTGGACGGACCGCATTCGGTCGACAGGGCGCTGCGGCCTATTTGTTCGCCGACCACAAAGCTCTGAAAGTCCGAACGCCCGCCATCCAGAAAGACATTGATGAGCGATGTCAGCGCCAGCGGCTGAGGTGATGCCTGAATGGCGATGTTAAAGAACGGGTCGTCAATCTGATTTAGAATTGCCGCAGGCATAGCCGACGGCGCACTGCCATCGGTTGGCTGATGCAGCAGCTGTTGCGCTTGAACCGGGGTTGCAAGGGCAATGGTGAGGGCTATCGATTTCAGTTGCATCCTCTTCCTCCCTCAATTGATACGCGCGTCGGGTCGCTGTAAATTTTCTTTTCCGGTGCGGGCCCATTCAGGAAGATCGGCGTCGGCAGCGATTGCGACCGTTGCCGCAACAAAAAGCTTGTCCGCTACCTGTGAACCGCTTTCCACCGGATCTCCATCCAGCCGAAGCTCATCCCCGCCGCCGACACGCAAGGTGCCGCGCCGTCCGTTCCGGCTGACAATCCATCGCGGATCGGCGGCGGATTGGTCGTTGATGTCGATCTGGTTGCCGCCAACCGTCCAATTGCCAGAGAGGCGCTGGATAAAGATGCCAATAGGGTCGATCAGCGAAAACGATCGCGCCGCGCGGACTTGCTGTTGGCATGCGGTGCAAATCTGCGGGTCTGATTGCCGCCCTGGCACGCATGCGCCGCCGACATTCGCGCAGACCTCTGAGGCCGGCAAGCCTGCCTTTTCGATCCCACAGAATGCTGCAAGGCCAAACAGAGCAGGGATCGAATTGACGGGCGTTGTCAGCGCCAGAATACCCTTTTGGCCATTGTTCCACGGATTGTCGCGCAAGTGATTGAGAAACAGAATCTCGCGCTGGCGACTGCTCGTACCGGTAAGGTTGCTGCGCCCATAAAGTTCGGCATTTGTCGGGATTGCACCGGGGTTTATGGACTCAATGGCCGTCTTTATCCCCGTGGGCGACACACCGGCAAGAATCCCAAAATATTCCCGAAACTCGGTCGTAAATGTGATCCGGTCCACGGCCCCGGTTGCATCGCGAAAAACAGACCATTCAACGTATTCCTCCTGAAGCGCGCGATTGGCGTCGATCTGAGAGGCGGTGCCCCCAACGCGGATCGGGAAGGCTTTCCAGGGAATGGTCGCTTCCTCGCGATTTGCTTCATCAACATCAAGAAGGGCGTCGATCCATGTAAACGCGCTGTCAGGTTGCTTGGCCGCGTCGCGATAAGCGGCCTCGAGCAGACCACGCCATTCGCTGAGTGCGCGAAAACGCGAAAGATGATCGGACCCAGATGGATCAGAATAGTTGAACATAGAAAACTCCGAAAATGCACTGATTGAAACGACATCAGTGTAACACAATCGCAGCGAGATCAGAAATTCGGGCGCCGCACGCGTCTTGGCTTGCCCACCATCAAAGGCGTATTTGGCGGTTGCAACCACCCAGACAGGAAGTTTGCGCAAGGTGGTTCGGTTCAGACGTGCGCAATGGTGTTTTTATTTGCAAGCAATCATTCGTCCGGGACTATGGCTTTGAAAGCCCGATCAAGGCCCGGGTTGATGGGCCAGATTGACCCAAAATGAAACACCGTGTTCGATAGCCTTGTCATTGAAGTCGTATTCCGGGTTGTGAAGCGGCATGGACGCCGATCCGTCCGTCCCGTTGCCCATCAGGACAAACGCCCCGGGACGATGGGACAGAAATTCGGCGAAATCCTCGGAAAAACCGACCCGTCCAAATCCATCATTCACCGAACCGACTTCGCGTGCCGCATTTGCCACAACGCCAGTGGCCCACTCATCGTTCATAAGCGGCTGGAAAGAAGTGGAGTAATCGACCTGAGCCCGCGCCCCGTACGCGACACATGTCCCGTCGACGATGGCGCGCATCCGCCTTTCGATCATGTTTGAGACGGCAGCAGAAAACCCGCGACAATCCCCGCGCAAGGTTACATTGCTGGGCAGAACATTGCGTGCTCCATCAGTGACGAATTCGGTCACCGACACCACGGCATGTTCGCTTGCGGGCATGGTACGCGAAACGATGGACTGCAGTTGCGTTACAATCGCTGAGCCGACCACGATAGGGTCTATCCCTTTGTCCGGTTCCGAAGCATGGCCACCTTTTCCCTTGATCCTGATCTCGAAATTGTCTTCGAAGGCGCAGAAGGGGCCGGGTTGTGTTGCGAAGTGGCCAAGTTTCATACCCGGCAAGTTGTGCAGGCCGTAAATCGCGGACATCGGAAAACGGTCGAAAAGACCGTCCGAGATCATGGCTGCGGCGCCGTTGCCGTTTTCTTCATCCGGTTGAAACACGAAATGCACGGTCCGCTTTAGGGCCGGATCTGCGGACAGGCGCAAGGCAGCGCCCATCAGCATGGTGCTATGCCCGTCATGGCCACATCCGTGGAACTTGCCCGCGACAGTCGAACGATGCGCAAAGGAATTGGCTTCTTCAATTGGCAGCGCATCCATGTCGGCGCGAAAACCGATTGCAGTCTCATCCGGGCCTCGCCGAAGGGTGGCGACAAGGCCGGACTGCCCGACGCCCCGCGTAACCTCCAACCCTGCGTGTTCCAAACGCTCGGCAATCAGGTGCGGCGTACGCTCAAGGTCAAACCCAGTCTCTGGGTGGGCGTGCAGATCGCGGCGGAAACGGGTTAGGTCAAGCATCCGAAACGCTCCCTTCTGACAAAATGATCAAAGGCCGGGCGGCGTCTTGCCTCAGACACGCGGAAAGGCCAGCCGCCCCGGATGGCGTGGTCAGGAACCCTGTGGCTCGGGCCGTTTCCACCGCCTCGGATGCTTGTTCATCGCTTACGGTAACCCATTCGTCTGCACATGACATCAATATGTTCAGCGCCAGCATGGACGGGGTTTTGCAATCCAATCGACCCATGGTTGAGGTCGGTCCTTCGACAGTGACAATCCGGCCTGCAATTGCACTTTCGCGAAGGCAGGGCGCGGCAACTGGCTCGACGACGATGATTTTTGGCTGTTCGGCCCAAGTTGAGCGGATCATATGAGCGATCGCGGCAGCCAAACCACCGACACCAGCCTGCAAATAGACATGACTCGGCCAGTTCCCATTCCTTGCGAACGACCTACGCATTTCTTCTGCGATGACGGTATAGCCTTCCATCACCAGTCGTGGCGGTTCCGTGTATCCGGGCCAAGAGCCATCGGCGAGGTGAATTGCACCTGTTGCTTCGCAATCCGAAACAGCTGCGTTGACGCTTGCTTCGTAATTGTTGCCAGAACGCACAACTTCGGCACCTTTGTCGCGCAGGCGTATCGCAAAGTCCTCGGGCACCGTTTGGGCCAAATGGATTCTTGCGCGTGCACCGAATACTCGTGCACCTGTCGCCACGGCCAACCCGTGATTGCCCGCGCTTGCGCAAACAAAGACCATATCGGAAGCAATTGCTCGACACGGCGCATCAAGAAGTTCCTGCGGGGCAATGGGATAGCCCAAGCGCGCTTCGATGAGCTTTGCGACCGCATAGACCCCGCCGAGCGCCTTGAACGCGCCAAGACCCATACGTTTTGTTTCGTCCTTGATCAGAATTGATCGCCCATCCAACTGGCAGGTGGTCAGCGGACTGGGGTTGTAAGCCGGACAGGCAGCAAGCAGTGCAAGGGGCTGAGTTACGTCGAGTGTGATTGCTTTTTTCATGTCTGCCAGTATACCCGCGCAGCCCGATTGAATTTGCTCACATTATGCTAAAATACGAGAAGGATTCTCGAAATGAGCGCGAAAATGACCGTAAAACTCGATGCGCCTGATCGGCATCTGCTGAATTTGGTTCAGTCAAATGCGCGGATGGGGCTTGAGGCGCTGGCCGCCGAAACAGGTTTGTCCGTCGCCTCTGTTCAGCGCCGCCTCAGGGCGCTTCGCGACTCGGGTGCTATTCTGTCGGAAGTCGCCATCCTTGACCCCAAAAAGGTCGGCGTTGCCATGAGCTTTGTTGTCATGGTCGAACTCGAACGCGAACGACAGGATCAGATCGACGCGTTTTCGCGTCAGGTTCAATCAGAGCCGAGGGTTCAGCAATGCTACTACGTGACAGGAGAGGCGGACTTCTGCCTGATCTGCACCGCACGAGATATGGAGGACTTTGAAGAACTGACCAAGCGCCTGTTTTTTGATAATCCCAATGTACGGCGTTTCAGAACCTCGGTTGTGATGGGGCGCAAGAAGGTCGGATTGGGCCTTCAGGTTAAGGAAGATGTCTAAGACTGTATGGGGTTCAAGATGTAAACACCAATTTGAGCGCTAAGGAAAAAGAACCCCTGTTTGTTTTACTGCGCAACCCAACGTGGCTTAGGCTTTAGTGGCATCGGATTATCCGTATATACAAATTGAATTTCCTGATTGTATGCTTTGATGACACGCTCAAGCCCGTCACAGGAGGTGGTCCTTGCTCAACATGACGATCCCAATACCGCTGATTTTTGCCGCGATACTTCCCGCAGTTCTGGATCGGTGCGCGGGCTCTGACACAAGCATGGCGCTGGGCGTTCTTGCCCGTGATCGTGTGGCGTTGACCGCTACGGCCAACGAAATCATCGTCGATTTGCCGGTGGCGGAGGGAACCGTGGTCAAGGCCGGCGACACGTTGGTCCAGCTCGACAACACTTTGCAGACCTCGAAACTGGCGCTGGCGCAGGCTGAACTTGAAAAGGCGCAGGCCACGCTTTTGAAGCTGCAAGTCGGCCCGCGCGAGGAAGAGATTGCGATTGCGAAGGCAAAAGTGGCCGGTGCCGTCGCTCGGCTGGCGGATGCAGAGGCGATTTATGACCGAAACGTCCGGCTGGTTGAAAACTCCGTCGTGACCGAAGCACAGGTCGCGAATGATCTGGCATTGCGGGACTCTGCGCGGGCGGAACTGACCAGTGCGCGAGAGTCGCTAAAGGAACTGCAAAACGGAACCCGACCGGAAGATTTGGCCGTAGCCGAAGCCAACGTGCGCGCGGCAGAGGCTCTGGTCGTTGCCGAACAGACCGTATTGGATGACCTGACCGTTGTCGCAACGCGCGACGGAGTACTGGATTCGCTGCCGTGGAACCTCGGTGAACGAGTTGCGTCGGGCAGTCCCGTTGCGGTGTTGGTGACCGGGCAAGTCCCCTATGCCCGCGTTTATGTGCCGGAGCCGCATCGCGTTAACCTGAAACCGGGCGACACGCTTGAAGTGCGCATTGATGGGCTTGAGAACCCGCAAGAAGGCGTTGTTCGATGGATCAGCGACGACGCCTCGTTCACGCCCTATTACGGTTTGAACAAGGATGATCGGACACGTTTGGTCTATCTGGCCGAAATTGACTTGCCCGCCGCGTCACCGGATTTGCCTGCCGGGGTGCCGGTGCAGGTCCAAATGCCATGAGTGACGTTGTTGTCTCGACGCAGGGTCTGACCCGGCGGTTCGGGGAAAACATCGCAGTCGACAATCTGGATCTGGAGATCAGAATGGGCCAGATCTACGGATTTCTCGGCCCCAATGGCTGCGGCAAGACGACGACCATGCGCATGTTGACCGGTTTGCTGACCCCCAGCAGCGGATCGATCTCGGTACTGGGGCAATCCATGCCCGAAGCCGCAGAGCCACTGAAGAACGAAATCGGGTACATGACCCAGATTTTTTCCTATTACCGCGACCTGACGGTGATGGAAAACCTCAGGTTTGCGGCGGAAATCTACGGCATCCCACCGAAGGCGGCCGCTACACGGATCGACGAACTGCTGCAAACCTATGACCTGACAACAAACGTCAACCAATTGAGCGGCAGCATGAGCGGTGGTCAGCGGCAAAAACTGGCCCTCGCCGCAACTGTTATGCATCGCCCGAAACTGCTGTTTCTGGACGAACCGACCTCTGCCGTAGACCCCGAAACGCGCCGGACCTTTTGGGAGCAGTTGTTCGATCTGGTCGATCAGGGCGCGACCATGATCGTCTCGACCCATTTCATGGACGAGGCCGAGCGCTGTCACCGATTGGCCATTTTGCAGCACGGCGTCAAAAAGGCGGATGGATCACCGCGCCAATTGATGGACGATCTGCAGGCCGATGTCATCGAAGTGGAAGGCCCGGACCTGCGAACGGTCAAGCACGAGCTGGATGGAAAGCCCAAGATACTATCAACGGCTCAGGTCGGGTCGCGGCTGCGCGTTCTGGTTGACAAGTCCGAATCTCAGCCTGTGGACATGGTGCGCCATCAACTCGACGCGTTTCCCGATCTGTCCCTGACACCGCAGCGGCCAAACCTCGAAGACGTGTTCGTCAGCGCAACCCGAGGGCCCGAGACATGATTTCACCGCGCCGCGTTGCTGCTGTCCTGAAGAAAGAGCTGTTACAACTGCGGCGGGACAAGATGACCTTTGCAATGGTGATCATGATCCCGCTGATCCAGTTGTTGTTGTTTGGTTATGCGATCAATACAAACCTGCGTCACGTGCCTGTCGCGCTTGTGGACCAGTCCAGAACCGAGTTGTCGCGGACGCTCGGCCAGTTGGTTCAGGCCACGCAGGTTGTGACGGTGGTGGAGGAGCTTACGACACCGCAGGAGGCGGAACGCGCAATCACGGAATCCCGCGTGCGCGCCGCACTGATCATACCGCCGGATGTCGCGGATCGTCTTGCGCGCAGCCCTTCTGTCGGGTTGGGATTGCCCGACGCAACAAATCAGACCAGCAGCAGACCGGTGGCCCATTGGATCGTTGATGGCTCGGACACGATGGTGGCCAGCGCGATCAAATCGCTGCGCACCATGCCGCTGACCGAATTGTTGAAACTACCGCCAAATCGGCAGGTTCCAACTTTTGAGGTGACGCTCTACTTCAACCCGGAACAGCGATCGGCGGTCAATATCGTGCCGGGTCTCGTGGGGGTTATCCTGACCATGACGATGATCCTGTTCACCTCGGCCGCCATCGTTCGGGAACGCGAACGGGGCAATATGGAGATGCTGATCAACACGCCCATCAAGTCTATTGAGTTGATGGTCGGGAAGATCATTCCTTACATCTTTCTGGGCCTCATCCAGGTCGCCATCATTCTCGGCCTAGGGCACGTTCTGTTTGACGTTCCGATAAACGGAGGCTTGGGAACGCTGTTGGTGGTGACGCTGTTGTTCATTATCGCCAGCCTGTCGCTGGGGTTGGTGATTTCAACACTTGCGCAGAACCAGTTGCAGTCGATGCAGATGACCATTTTCATCTTGTTGCCGTCGATCCTGATGTCGGGGTTCATGTTCCCGTTTGACGGTATGCCGCAGCCGGTTCAGATCATCGCGCAGGTTCTGCCCGCCACCCATTTCATGGACATGATCCGGGGCGTGGTCCTGCGCGACGCGTCGCTTTATGAACTACGCTGGGAAATCCTGTGGATGATTGGCTTTGCCGCCCTCGGATTGCTGGCCGCAACGCTGAGGTTCAAGAAGCGCTTGGGGTAAGCGCTTCGCGGTCATTTGCCCCGAATGCCAATCATGATGTGCCAGGGGCAGCATTCGCCCGCTTGAACATTGATGGCGGCGGGCGTCGATGCAGGAAAACAGAGCGCGGAAAGCCAATTGCGCAGCAGTCAGACGTGGTCGAAAGCGGCCCCCACCTTCGCGAGTTCGGGAGAATGGTTAACCTGAAAGCAACATTTATGTGAACGCTGCATTTCGGTCTCTTTTCTGCCCCTTTTTTCGTTGATACACAGAAAATGTTAAAGGTGGGATGTTTAACAGTGCAGGCGGATGGATGAGAACCGGTGAAAACGGTCGCATAGCAGTTTACTGGACCCAAACCGAACTGGATGGGCTAGAATCGGCATCTTTGGCCGACCTGTCCGTTGGGTCGTCATGGTCCTGGAGAGGACCTTCTGTCGACATAGCAACCGAAGGTCGGGCGGGTCTGAACACCCAAATCGTCAAAGATCAAATGCGGGCAGTTCCGCTTGGTATGGCCGCAAGATTGGCTGATGGTGACGCAGAGGTTTTTGCGACACTTGAACTTTCGAACGGCGCACAGCGATTTGTAGCGGATTTGGTGCGTGTCGACGGCGACGCGCGTGCGGTGATGGTTTTCGAACACGGATGCCCGCAGCGTGAGCTGGAGTTCTGGGTCAGTTCCGTCAGTTTTGCCGCGCGTGCTGCAGGCAACCTTAAAACCGATGAAACCGTTGTGGCGTTTCCTTCTGTTGCAACAGCGACCGGGACCGCCGCAGTCAGACGCGCTCGGATTGCCGGGGTCGCCGCTGAGTAGGCTTTGGCCCGATAATTCCCCGAAGCGGGGGTATTGCCAGCTGTGTTCTTTCTCATATTGACTCTGGTGGCCGCGCGGATATAAGCGCGGCTTCATTGGTGTTGGTGGCCCCCGCAAGGGGATGCCTGTCATGGGGAAACCCAAGAGGACAACGCCCTTTATAACCGGGCACAACGCCTGGTCCAAACCGGAACCATACGGTCCGAGCGGAGACGCGATTTCGGGCCGAAAAGTGGGAACCGGTTTTCGGATCAAGCCGAAATGCCACAATAAAGGAGATCAGCCGTGACCAAACGCACGTCTGCCAAGTACAAAATCGACCGCCGGATGGGCGAGAACATCTGGGGTCGTCCGAAATCCCCGGTCAACCGTCGCGAATACGGCCCCGGCCAGCACGGCCAGCGCCGCAAGGGCAAACTGTCGGACTTCGGTCTGCAGCTGCGCGCCAAGCAAAAGCTGAAAGGCTACTATGGCGACCTGACCGAGAAGCAGTTTCGCCGCATCTACGCCGAAGCCGAGCGTGTCAAAGGCGACACCGGTGAAAACCTGATCGGCCTGTTGGAGCGCCGCCTGGACGCTGTTGTTTACCGCGCCAAGTTCGTGTCGACCGTGTTTGCCGCGCGTCAGTTCGTGAACCACGGCCACGTCAAAGTGAACGGCAAGCGGGTCAACATCCCCAGCTACCGTGTCAAGGAAGGCGACGTCATCGAAGTACGGGACAAGTCCAAGCAACTGGCCGTTGTTCTGGAAGCTGTTGGCCTGGCCGAGCGTGATGTGCCTGACTACATCGACGCCGACCATTCTAAAATGACCGCGACCTTCGTTCGCGCGCCGGGCCTGAGCGATGTGCCTTACCCGGTCATGATGGAACCGAACCTGGTTGTTGAATTCTACGCGAAGAACTAATCTTCGCCGATAGTCTGAACATTAAGTGCCGCGCATTCTGCGCGGTCTTTTTTGTTTGCTGGGGCTCTGCCCCCGCCGCTGTGCGGCGTCCCCGGGATATTTTGGGCCAGATGAAGATTCGGATCAAAGAGGGAGCGGTCGCCCCTCGGCAATAGCCTCCATCGCGAAGTAAGAGGTCACGCTGTCCAACTCGACCTTCTCGATCAGCCGTTGGTAGACTTTGTCGTAGGACGCCATATCCTGCGTCACAACCTTCAACTGATAGTCGTAGTCGCCGCCGATCCGATGGAAATCGACGACTTCGGGGATCGTCAAAACATGGCTGCGAAACGCCTGAAGCCATTCGGTTGAGTGATGCCGCGTGCGGAGCATCACAAAAACCACGAGGCTGAGGCCGAGTTTTTCCCGCGCGATCCGTGCGGTCGACCCGCTAAGCACGCCGTTGTCCGTCAACGCCTTCAATCGTCGCCAACACGCATTCTGAGACAATCCAACGCGATCGGCGAGTTCCCGTTGGGAAAGCGTTGCGTTCGTTTGCAGCTCTTTCAGGATGCGCGTATCAATTTGATCTATTTTTTGCCTCATATCTGATCATATGACACAAAAATTCGAAAAATCACCCAAAAAATGGTGATGATTTCGGGATCAAAACCAATCACCTTTGAGGTCACAAGATGGAGCTATCAGAATGACCCTGTCCGAATTTCGCGCAGACTTAGAGGCCGACCCTCGGGTTTCAGAATTGCGGCGCGGGTTGATTGGCGAAAATGTACTGATCCCCGGTTTGTTTGGGGACGTACCACTTGTTTACGCGGATTACGTTGCCTCGGGCCGAGCGTTGCGGCAAGTCGAGGACTATATCGCGCAGCACGTTCTGCCGTTTTATGCAAACAGCCATACCGAGGCCTCATATTGCGGTTCTTACATGACGCGACTGCGCCGGGAGGCGCGTGAAGAGATAGCCCGTATTGTTGGTGCGAGGGGAGAAGACACGGTGATTTTTGCCGGGTCAGGCGCCACTGCGGGGCTCAACCGGCTGGTCAGTTTGATGGGTGTGCAAGAGGCTGACCGGCCGGTTGTATTGATTGGTCCGTACGAGCACCACTCCAACATTCTGCCCTGGCGCGAAAGCAAGGCGACCGTGGTCGAGATACCCGAAGGCGAGGAGGGCGGTCCCGACATGCTCGCGCTTGAGGAAGCGCTGATTGCACACGCAGCATCGGATTTGTTGATCGGTTCGTTTTCAGCGGCGTCCAACGTCACGGGGGTCATTACGGATGCTGATCCGATTACGCGTCTGTTAAAAGCGCACGGGGCGTTGTCGGTTTGGGATTATGCGGGCGGTGGACCGTATCTGCCGATGGATATGGGGCCGGAGGATGCGCGCAAGGATGCAATCGTTGTGTCCCCCCATAAGTTTCCAGGCGGTCCGGGCGCGTCGGGTGTAATGATCGTGAACGGGGCTGCAGTTCACCGAACCTGCCCCAGTTGGCCCGGTGGCGGGACCGTCAAGTTCGTATCCCCGTGGCGGCACGACTACAGTGACGATCTGGCCACGCGCGAAGAAGCAGGAACACCCAACGTTGTCGGTGACATACGCGCCGCGCTGGCATTCATCGTAAAGGACATAGTCGGCACCGAAGAGATCGCACGTCGTGAGGTCAAGTACAATCAGATGGCGATAGACGGATGGGCAAGCAATCCGCATTTGACGTTGTTGGGCGTTGGCAATTCGCATCGATTGCCGATCTTTTCTTTCCTCGTTCGCGACAAGGCGGGGCACCCGGTTCATCAGCAGCTCTTTACCCGTATGCTGAGCGACATTTACGGTATTCAGGCGCGGGGCGGATGCGCCTGCGCCGGCCCGTACGCGCATCGCCTTTTGGACATAGATCGGGAAGCCTCGGACGGGTTGCATGCAGACCTGATGGATGGGCAGGAGATGAAGAAACCTGGCTGGGTGCGTCTGAATTTCTCGTATCTGATGAGCGAGGACACCGTGCAATTCATTATCGACAGCGTTGATGAATTGTCCCGCAGGACCGAAGAATTCACACCGTATTACAATGCCGACCCGGCGACGGCCCGCTTCAAAGCGGCCTGACGGAAATGGCGCTTTTCTCAACGCGTTGAGACAGGTATGAGGGGCTTCAATCAACGGAGCCTCTTATGACGAAAATCACCCCGCAACCCGGCATCATGGACATCGCGCTGTATCAGGGCGGCCAGTCGCATGTGGCGGGGGTCGATAATGTCATCAAGCTGAGCTCGAACGAAAACCCGTTTGGCCCAAGCCCGAAAGCCATTCAGGCGGTCAGTGACAGCGCCGCAAACTTGCATCGTTATCCCAGCACCGATCACGCAAGCTTGCGTTCGGTGATCGGCGAGAAACATGGGCTGGATCCGGCGCGGATCGTTTGCGGCGTCGGCAGCGACGAAGTTCTGCAATTTGTAGCGCAGGCCTATGCCGGGCCCGGGGACGAGGTCATCCACACCGAGCATGGGTTTTCCATGTATCCGATCATCGCCCGGATGGCGGGCGCTACGCCGGTGATGGTCGCCGAAAAGAACCGCCATGTGGATGTCGATGCAATCCTCGCCGCGACAACGGCGCAAACCCGGATCGTATTTGTCACCAACCCCGGCAATCCGACGTCGACGATGATTTCCGACGCGGATCTGACACGTTTGGCGCAGGGTCTTCCACGCTATTGCCTGATGGTGATCGACGGGGCATATGCCGAGTTTGTCGATGGGTTTGATGGTGGCGCCGGTCTGGTTGATCGCTTTCCCAATGTCATCATGACGCGGACCTTTTCCAAGGTCTATGGCCTTGGGGGAATGCGCGTCGGTTGGGGGTATGCCGCGCAGGACATCATCGACGTTCTCAATAGGGTACGTCAGCCATTTAACCTTTCGTTGACGGCCCTTGCCGCGGCAGAAGCCGCCGCACGCGATGAAGAGTTTCTGACCTTCTGCCAAGCAGAAAACGCGCGTTTGCGAGTGTGGCTCGCGGAAGAATTGGCCAAAATCGGCGTGCCTTCGGACCCGTCATTTACGAACTTCATCCTTGCAAGGTTTGCAGATAGGGCAGAGGCCGAAGCCTGCGACGACTTTCTGAAAACGCAGGGTTTGATCGTGCGCCGGGTTGCGGGATACAACCTGCCGAATGCCCTGCGGATCACGGTGGGGGACGAAGAAGCATGCCGCCGCGTGGTTGCGGCCATCACCGCGTTCAAAGGGGGCGCTGCATGAGCCAGATTTACGACCGCGTGGCATTGATCGGTTTGGGACTGATCGCTTCGTCCATGTACTGGGGGATCAAGCGTGCGGGTCTTGCAGGCGAGGTTACTGGCTTTGCGCGATCGGAAGAGACCCGTGCTACTGCTCGCCGAATTGGGTTGTGTGACAGGGTTTGTGACACGGTGCAAGAGGCCGTCGATGGCGCCGATCTGGTCGTGCTTTGCGTGCCTGTCGGTGCGATGGGACCTTTGGCACAGGAGATCGCACCGGTGTTGATGCCCGGCGCGACGGTGTCAGATGTCGGTTCGGTCAAGCGCCATGTGATTGCGGATGTCGGCCCGCACATACCTGAGGGGGTCCATTTCATCCCGGCTCATCCCTTGGCGGGAACCGAGCATTCCGGGCCAGAATCCGGATTTGCCGAACTTTTTGACAACCGCTGGTGTTTGCTGGTGCCGGTCGAAGGTTCGGACCCGGAAGCGACCGCACACCTGCGCGCTTTGTGGGAGGGTTTGGGATCAAAGGTTGATGAGATGGACGCGGACCATCATGACCTGGTTCTGGCCGTGACGTCACATGCGCCGCATTTGATCGCCTATACGATGGTTGGTGTCGCGGATGACCTGCGCCGCGTGACCGATACCGAGGTCATCCAATACTCTGCGGCGGGTTTTCGTGATTTCACCCGCATTGCTGCCTCGGATCCGACGATGTGGCGGGATGTGTTCTTGACCAACAAGGACGCGACGCTTGAAATTCTGGGCCGGTTCACAGAGGAGCTGTTCGCGTTGCAGCGCGCGATCCGAACAGGTGACGGCGAACAGCTTTTCGACTATTTCACCCGCACACGGGCCATTCGGCGCGGAATTATCGACGCGGGGCAGGACACGGACGCTCCGGATTTCGGACGAGGGAAGGCATAGGAATGAGGGGTTGGCTGGGCACATTCGCGTTTTTTTGCGTCATCTTGATGTCCCTGCCTGCGTCCGCTGCCTCGCCCGAGACGTCTTTGTTTCCCGTGCCCAGACCTGTTGAATCTGCGAGCGTCATCCCTGCATCCGCGACCGCGACCGTATTGCCAGCGGCAATCACAAAGATGCGCCCGCAATTGCGACCTGCCTCGCCACAAGAGGTGGCGGTGGCCGCAAGGTCTGTGGATCTGCCAACGTTGGGACCGGACATATCCTTGAAGCCCTTTCTGCGCCCAAAGTCGCTGGAGCAGGAGGTTCTGTTCAAAAAACGCAAACTGCGCAAAAGCTCGGTCTGCGGCGATATCGCCATTCAGGGCAAACCGGTTGGCAAGGTGAGCAGCAAGGTGAAAGCCTGCGGTATCAAGGACGCGGTACAGATCACGTCGGTTTCTGGCGTCGTGCTCAGCCGACCGTCGACGATGGATTGCGGAACGGCAATCGCCCTGAACAAATGGGTGGAAAAATCGGTCAAGCCCACGTTCAAGCGTCGCGGGCCGGTGGTCGAATTGCAGGTCGCCGCCCACTACGCGTGCCGGACCCGAAACAACCGAAAAGGCGCGCGTATTTCTGAACATGGCAAGGGCCGCGCCATTGATATATCTGCGTTCAAAATGGCGGACGGAGAGGTCGTGACCGTGCTAAGCGGGTGGCGTAAGAATCCATCGCAAACGCAACTGAAGAAAGTCTGGCGCGGCGCATGTGGACCGTTTGGAACGGTTTTGGGGCCAAACTCGGACCGCTATCATCGCGATCATTTCCACCTGGACACGGCCCGCCACCGCAGCGGACCATATTGTCGCTAACGCAGGATCAATCGGGGCGCAGGTCCAAGCGGAAGTGGGCCGAGCGCGACAAACCCGTCTCGGAAGTTCAATTGCAGATCCAATGCGTTTGGGTTGCCGCCTAAGCCAGCAAGGAAATTCAACGCCCGTGTTACGGGGTCGACCGCTTGATCCGGCAGCGCTCCTGCGGCATTGGCCATTGCAATCATGTCGCGCCAGTTCTCGGCCTTGATCGCGATCTCGCCGGTTGGAATACCCTGTTCGTCGACGTCCAGATCACCTGCCGCAAAAAGGCGCAGCTCACCCCATTTCATCTCAGCAAGGTTCAACTCGACGCTCGTTGGTTGCGGTCTGCCTTGTTCCAGCGCGCTTCGGTCCCACGGTTTGTCGAACGCGACTGTCATGTCCAGTTCCAGCGTCTCGAACGCTTGCGGCAGGGTGGTCGCCGATCGCATGAGTGCACGCAGATCGTCACCGGGTGTAAACCCGTCGATGCGCGCCGAGATATGGTAGACCTCGGGATCGGAGGTTTGCTCCATGATCATACCAAGATTTTCGCCGGCAGCCTGAGCGGTATCGTCCTCTGACACCGACCAAGGGCCCGAGGTCAGAGCCATTTTCTCAAGTACAAGTGCGACGCCCGGTTGCAGTTGCAACTCTGCCTGCATTCGGTCCGCCATGACCGTAGCGGTCTGGTCGAAATACGACAGACGCTGCGATGTATCTGCAAACCGCAAGACCTGCTGCCCGGGCCAGATTGCGGGGCTTTGAAACTCGATCCAATCCGCGCTCCAGGCTGTACCGTTGACCGGGTCGGCCAAGGCCGGGTTTATCAACCGGGTTATGTGGTGCGTCGGATACCCGGCTGTCTCGACCTCCGAGAAGTCGGCTTGCCAGCCCAGCTGTTGCTGATTGTTGAACCATCCGGTCAATGCGGTGCGCAGCCCATAACCGGCGATGAACCAATAGGCGCTCCACGCAATCGCGATGAAAATCAATACCCGTATCAGACGGCGCATGAGGAATGGCCCTTTTTCCTGCTCTTGAATTGATGTTTATAGGCGCAAACAGGCAAGGACCAGTGCAATGACGATGTGGGTATTCGGATACGGATCGCTGCTGTGGAATCCGGGCTTTCCGGTGGCGCGCAGCGAACATGCGACACTGCACGGGTATGCAAGGTCTTTCTGCATGAGCTCGATCCACCATCGCGGCACGGAAGAGAACCCCGGACTGGTGCTGGCATTGGATGAACAGGCTGACGCGCAATGCACTGGTCTGGCATTGGCGGTCGAGGCCGGTCACGAAGACCGAACGCTGGATGAACTGCGCGAACGCGAGTTGATTTCTTCCGCTTATCTGGAGCGGACGCTGGACGTGAATTTGAACTCCGGCGAAGTCGTGAACGCCGTGACCTACGTGATAGATCCTCATCACGTCCAGTATTGCGGTGGCATGCCGTTGGAGGAACAGGCGCAGATCATCGCCCACGCGGTTGGCGGGCGCGGTCCGAATACCGAGTACCTGTACAATACCGCCGAACATCTGACCGAGATCGGGCTGCACGATCCGGACCTTGAGTGGTTGTCGCAACGGGTGCGCACAATTACCGCATAAACCCTTGGCGTCATCGCGGCGTTTTCGCTAGGTTTGGCGCAAAGCAGGCAAAAACCGGGAAACACGCGCATGGCGCAGGCACAGCAGGGCGCGAGACCGCATTTCTCGCAACCCATCCGACAAATCCTGATGATGTTGATCGCAATCGGGTTGTCCGGTCTGGGAGTGTTTCTGGCGTTGCCTTACGTGTTGCCGGTTTTTCAGGCGAACCTGTATCTGAACGGGTTCATCTTTCTGGTGTTCATTATAGGCGTGTTGGCCTGTTTTTTTCAGGTGACCCAGTTGATCGGATCGGTGCGCTGGATCGAAGCTTTCGTGGGCGGCGTAGAACGCGACGATGTGCGCCCGCCGCAACTGCTTGCCCCTTTGGCCTCATTGCTGCGGTCCCGGGGCGCGCGGTCGCACATAAGTTCAAGTTCCGGACGGTCGATTCTGGATTCGGTGGCTGAACGGATCGAAGAAGAGCGTGAAATCACCCGGTATATTACCAATGTTCTGATTTATCTTGGCCTGTTGGGAACGTTCTTTGGTCTGGCGACCACGGTTCCGGCGATTGTCGACACAATCCGCAGCCTGAACCCGCAGGAAGGCGAAGAAGGCCTGACCGTGTTCAACCGCCTCATGACCGGGCTTGAGGCACAGTTGCAGGGCATGGGCGTCGCCTTTGGGTCGTCCTTGCTGGGCCTTGCCGGGTCGCTGATAGTCGGTCTTCTGGAATTGTTTGCCGGTCACGGTCAGAACCGGTTCTATCGCGAGTTGGAAGAATGGCTTTCGGGGATCACCCGCGTCGGCCTTGGCGGGTCCGACGACGGTGGCGCCGAACTTGCCGTTCTGACACCGGTTCTGGACACGATGGCCGAACAGATGGACGCCCTGCAGGATATGTTCACAGCTCAGGAAGCGGACCGGGCGGATGTGTCTGCAAAGCTCGGACAACTTGTTGATGCCATAGGCGACATGAATCAGCGTCAGGCGCAGGGCGAAGGCGTGACCGCCGCGCTGGAGCGTGTCGCGCTGGGCCAGGATGCGTTGCTGGATCATATGCGGGATCACGGCGCGGGTGAGGGGATTGACGCCGAAAGCCGTATGCGCCTGCGCTCGATGGACGTTCAATTGCTGCGTATTCTCGAAGAAATCTCGGCAGGCCGTCAGGACAGCATGAATGAGTTGCGCAAGGACTTCGAGTTGCTGGTCAAGGCATTGACACTGCCGCGTGGGGCTGTGCGAACGCCCCCGGAAGGGGAATAGGGGATGGCCCTTTCCCGCCGTACCGGTCAACGCTTTCAGGGCTCGGTCTGGCCTGGCTTCGTGGATGCGATGACCGGATTGCTGATGGTACTGACATTCGTGCTGACCATCTTCATGATCGTGCAGTTCGTTTTGCGTGAAACCATCTCGGGGCAGGAGGACGAACTTACGGCCCTGTCGGACGAAGTTGCCGCCCTCGCCGGCGCGCTGGGATTGGAAGAACGGGAAAACAGCCGCCTGCAAGCCCGACTCGGCGCATTGAACACAACATTGACGCGCGTCGAAGATGATCTTGCGCAGGCACAGGGCCGCATCACGGCTTTTGAAGCGGAAGTCGCGGCATTGCTGGCCGATCAAGCCCGGGCACAGACGGACATTGCAGCGTTGGAATCGCTTCGTGCGGATTTACAGGCGCAGCGGGACAATTTGTTGTCGGAACAAGAGGCGCTGAACCTTGCATTGGCGCAAAGCCGTGAAGAAGTTGATGCTCAGGCCGAAGCCGCACGTTTGGCAGCCGCCCGACGCGAAGCGCTGGAGGCACTGGTGGCCGATCTGGAGAGCAGTGATGCAACCCAGACCGCCCAGATTGCCGAACTGGAACAACAGCTTTCCGACGAAGAGGCAGCCCGCCTTGCCGAAGCCGCCGCCGCAGAAGCCTTGCGCAATCGTCTGCAAAATGCCGATGCGGAACTCACGGCCATGACCCTCGCGCTTGAGGCGCAACGACAAGAGGCCGAAGATACGCTGACACTGCTCGCTGCTGCGCAGTCCGCAAAAGCCGAACTGGAACGTCAGTTCGGTGAACTGAACCCCGAGCAACTGAAAGCGCAATTGCAAGCTGCGCTCGACGCGCAGACCCAGGCGCAGACGGACGCAGCCGAGCAAAGATCACTGGCCGAAGAACGGGCTGCGTTGCTGGCCGCGGCGCGGGACTCGTTGGCGTCGGAACGGGAAATCTCGACCGAAGCACAACGGCAGACGGCCCTGCTGAACCAACAAATGTCCGCATTGCGCGGACAGCTCGGTTCGTTACAGGCGCTATTGGATGACTATGAGGACCGAAATACCGCGGCTGAAATCCGCATACAGACATTGGGGCAGGACCTGAACGCAGCACTGGCGCGGGCCGCATCAGAGGAACGGCGGCGCCGTCTTCTGGAAGAGGCAGAGCGCGTGCGGCTGGAAGCCGAAGCCGAAGAATTGGCAGGCCAGAACCAGCAATTGACGGCACAGGCGGAAGACCTGCAACGGTATCGATCGGAATTCTTCGGCCGATTGCGCGATGTTCTTGGCGATCAAGAGGGTGTGCGGATCGAAGGTGACCGCTTTGTCTTTTCGTCCGAGGTTTTGTTCGACACCGGGTCCGCGGTCCTGTCCGCTGAGGGACGGCAAGAGGTCGCCAAGGTTGCGAACATTCTTCGCAGCGTCGCGGCAGAGATCCCCGAAGGTCTGAACTGGGTGATCCGAGTGGACGGTCATACCGACAACGTGCCTTTGGCAGGCTCCGGGCGATACCGCGACAATTGGGAGCTTAGCCAAGGACGCGCGTTGTCCGTAGTGCGCTATATGGTGGATGCGTTGGACATCCCGCCCCAGCGTCTTGCGGCGAATGGTTTTGGTGAATTCCAGCCGGTCAATCCAGACGACACGCCCGAAGCACGCGCTCAGAACCGCCGGATCGAGCTGAAACTGACTGAGCGGTAATACGCCGTCCGGCGAACCGTTCGGGCGGATGCGATAAGGAATTCAGACCACATAAGGTGAAACGCGACGGCAATGACCCTATATCTGTGGGGCAGATAGTCGGGGAAAGCGCGTGAAAGACAGGGTAAAAGACGTTCAATTTGCCATCAGTAGAGCCCTGCGAGCGCCTTATCGCCGCGTAACACCATGCAAAGGCCACCAAGGCGAGACGTTTTGGCTGAAACGCGTTGAGCGTTTCGCGCCCCATCTGTGGCTGGTCAAAGGTAAGCCCGAGAACGCGTTTGCGCGCGATCGTTGGGCGCATAGGTTTTTGTGGAACCATGGCGTGCCGGTTCCAAGAATTTTGTCCGAAAGCAAGGATTACATCGCGGTTGAGGACGCAGGACCTAGCCTGAACAGACTTTGCAAGGACGGTTCCGTCGCTATGACGCAAAGACTACGCGCATGCCGCGCGGCGGGGCAGGCTTTGGCGCGCCTGCATGCGGGCGACCTGGCGCATGGTCGCCCCGCCTTTCGGGATATGTGTTGGGACGGACGTCAGATACGATTCATAGATTTTGAGTATTTTCTGCCCAAAAGGGCCGGGCGGCTGCGCAAAATGCGCGACATAAGTATCGCCGTTCTGTCGGCGCTGTTTCAGGGCACCGACGGACCCCGCTATGCGTTCTGTGTCTTGTCCGCATACTATGCTGCGCAGGACACTGCGCCAGGGATCGTACGCGTGCAACGTTCCATGCAAAACAGCTTACGCGTCACGCGCTGAGGGAAACCTAGACAGCTTGCCGCAATACCTTGACCTGGCGATTGAGCAATAACGCAGCCAAATGAAAAAACCCGCCTTGCAGGGCGGGTTTTCTGTTTGATGTTCAGGGTAATCAATCCGCCGTCAACAAGGGTGGTTTGTCGCCCGGAATTCGAGGTTGGTCGGGGCCAAGGATTTCCAGATCCAACTCGCCTTTCTTGACCGAAACACGAACCACGCCGCCTTTGGCCAGTTTCCCGAACAAAAGCTCCTCGGCCAAAGGTTTCTTGATGTGCTCCTGGATCACGCGGCCCAAGGGACGCGCGCCCATCTTGTCGTCATAGCCCTTGTCTGCCAGCCATTCGGCAGCTTTGGGCGTCAGGTCGATGGTTACACCGCGATCCAGCAACTGTGCCTCAAGCTGAAGAACAAACTTCTCGACCACTTGCAGGATAACCTCTTTCGGCAGCGGCGCGAAGGAGATCACGGCGTCCAAGCGGTTGCGGAATTCCGGCGTAAACATGCGCTCGATCGCGGCCGTGTCTTCGCCCTCGCGCCGGTCTCGCGCAAAGCCGATGGCGGCTTTTGCCTGCTCCTGCGCACCCGCGTTCGAGGTCATGATCAGAACCACGTTACGGAAATTGACCGTGCGACCGTTGTGATCGGTGAGTTCCCCGTGATCCATCACCTGCAACAGAATGTTGAACACATCCGGGTGCGCTTTCTCGATCTCGTCCAGCAGCAGCACGCAATGCGGATGCTGGTCGACACCATCGGTCAGCAGACCGCCCTGATCAAACCCGACATAACCCGGAGGGGCGCCGATAAGGCGCGATACGGCGTGTTTCTCCATGTATTCCGACATATCGAAGCGCAGCAGTTCGACGCCAAGCGTGTCTGCCAGCTGTTTTGCGACCTCGGTCTTACCAACACCGGTTGGTCCTGCGAACAGGTAGTTGCCGATGGGTTTTTCAGGTTCACGCAAACCGGCCCGGGCCAGCTTGATTGCGCTGGACAATGCTTCAATCGCTTCGTCCTGGCCAAACACCACACGTTTCAGGGATGTTTCCAGGTCTTTCAGAACCTCGGCATCGTTCTTTGTGACGTTCTTGGGCGGAATGCGAGCGATTTTGGCGACGACCGCTTCGATTTCTTTTACGCCAATCGTCTTGCGGCGCTTGCTTTCGGCCAACAAATGCTGCGCCGCTCCGGCCTCATCGATAACATCAATGGCTTTGTCGGGCAGCTTGCGATCATTGATGTAGCGCGCCGACAGCTCGACCGCGGTTTTGATCGCGTCCGCAGTGTATTTGATGGCGTGGTGTTCCTCGAAATACGGCTTGAGGCCGCGCAGGATTTTCACGCTGTCCTCGACCGAAGGTTCATTCACATCGATTTTCTGGAACCGGCGGCTCAGGGCGCGGTCCTTTTCGAAATGCTGACGAAACTCCTTGTACGTGGTTGATCCCATCGTGCGCAGTTTGCCGCCCTGCAAGGCAGGTTTCAGCAGGTTTGATGCATCCATCGCACCGCCCGAAGTGGCACCGGCACCAATGACGGTGTGGATTTCATCAATGAACAATACAGCGTCGGGGTGATCTTCCAGTTCCGTCACGACTGCTTTCAGCCGCTCTTCAAAATCACCGCGATAGCGGGTGCCTGCAAGCAGGGCGCCCATGTCCAGAGAGTATATAGTGGTGTTAGACAGTACATCCGGTGCCTCACCGGCCACGATTTTATGCGCGAGGCCTTCAGCGATTGCTGTTTTGCCCACGCCCGGATCGCCCACCAGTAGCGGGTTGTTCTTGCGGCGGCGGCACAGCACCTGAATACACCGCTCCACCTCGGCGGAACGTCCAATCAGGGGATCCACATCACCTGCCCGCGATTTGGCGTTCAAATCGACGCAGTATTTGCCCAGCGCGCTTTCCTTCTGGTCCGCCTCGGCGGTCGCGGATTGCGCCTCTTCTTCGACCTCGTCTGCCCCGGTCACGGACCGATTCTCGCCATAAGCGGGATCTTTGGCGACGCCGTGGGCGATGAAGTTCACCGCATCATAGCGGGTCATATCCTGTTCCTGCAGGAAGTAAGCGGCATTGCTTTCACGTTCGGCGAAGATGGCGACCAGAACGTTGGCCCCCGTCACCTCGGTTCGGCCCGAGCTTTGGACGTGAATCGCTGCCCGCTGAATGACCCGCTGAAACGCCGCGGTCGGGACAGCTTCGGACCCGTCAATATCGGTGACGAGGTTTGACAGATCCTCGTCAATAAATTCAACCAGTGTACTGCGCAACTCGTCCAGATCGACACTGCACGCCTTCATGACCCGGATTGCATCGGGTTCTTCCAGCAATGCCAGCAGCAAATGCTCCAGCGTCGCAAATTCGTGTCGCCGCTCATTCGCAGCCGCCAGGGCCGCGTGGATGGCTTGTTCCAATGTGCTCGAGAATGAAGGCACGCGGGTGCTCCTCTAAATTGGGCCGGAAGGGGTCGAGTATCGGCCGGAACCCCATCCCAACCATGTCCTCATACTATTAGAGTTTGGTTGATCGGCGTCCGGCTTCAAGGGTTTTCTTTCACTTGACAGTCACATTTCTTGTGAGAGTGACCGTGAAGAGGGGCAAATAGGCATCAGAACCGATCTTTTCTAGACCTGATTTCCGCGAAAACAGCCGCAGGTTCAGCGTTCTGCATCCCCAGATGCGCCTGAATCGCTGGATCCGTGGCGCGTAAAAACGGGTTTGTTGCCTTTTCTTGCGACAATTTCGCTGGAACCGTGGGATGTCCGGCGGCTCTTGCCGCATCAACCGCCGCTGCCCGGGCCTTGAGATCTGGATTGTCGGGATCGACCGTCAGCGCGAATTTCGCGTTGGATTGTGTATATTCGTGACCGGAGTAAACAATCGTTTCGTCAGGAAGCGCCGCCAGTTTTCCAAGTGACTCCCACATTTGCGACGGGGTGCCTTCGAACAAGCGTCCGCATCCAAGAGCCATCAGACTATCTGCCGTGAACACAGCATCGGACTTTGGCATGTAGAACGCGATGTGGCCGACCGTGTGGCCGGAAACATCCAGAACTTCGACCGGCTCTTCGCCTATGTAGAATGTGTCGCCCTCAACCACAGCAAGATCGAGTTTCGGCAACCGATGTTCATCCGCCTTGGCCCCAACCACCCGTGCAGGTTGCTTTTCCAATATACCGCTCAGCCCGTCCACATGATCCCAGTGATGGTGCGTCAATAGGAAATGGCTCAACCGCCAGCCACGCGCCTCCAGTTCTTCCAGAATCGGGCCGGGTTCCGGTGCGTCGATCAATGCGGTCTCGCCACTTGCGGCGTCATGGGCCAGAAAGGCGTAGTTGTCGCTGAGGCACGGGATGGTGACGATCTCAAGAGGCATGGCCTTTTGCCCTTTCGTTGCTAGACTGCGCCCAGCTAAGCCGATTGACCGGGTGTCCGCAATGCATCTTGATGTGCAGGATCTGAGGAATTTCTATTACCGCAGCACATTGGGTCGTGCGGCGCAGGCGGCTATTCGCGGGCGGCTTACCGATCTTTGGCCCGAAGCAAAGGGCCAGACCGTGGTTGGGTTCGGTTTTGCCGTTCCGCTGTTGCGCCCCTATCTGGCCGACGCGCGGCGCGTGATTGGATTGATGCCGGGCCCTCAGGGCGTCATGCCGTGGCCCGCAGGGATGCCTAACGTGTCCGTCCTGACGGAAGAAACGCTCTGGCCGATCGAGACCGGCCATGTAGACAAGCTGGTTGTCATGCATGGGCTGGAAACCAGCGAGCGACCAAGTCAGCTGCTTGAGGAATGCTGGCGCGTTCTCGGTCCGGGGGGGCGGGTGCTGTTTGTGGTCCCGAACCGCGCCGGTTTGTGGTCTCGGTCCGACCGCACGCCGTTTGGCTATGGGCGCCCATATTCGGCCACGCAACTGGAAAGCCAATTGCGTGAGCATCACTTCATCCCCGAAAACCACTGCTCGGCACTGTATCTGCCACCTTCCTACCGTCGGTTCTGGTTAAAATCCGGCGGGCTGATTGAAAAAACGGGCCAACGCCTGCCGACGGTTATGGCCGGCGGGGTTCTGATGGTCGAAGCCAGCAAGCAAATCCGCCCGCGCAGTGGCAGCGTGACAAAAGATGCAGCAAAACGACCAATCAAAGCCCTTGACGGGTTGCTGAAACCGGCCTGAGAACCGTTATGCCCGGCACCGCGTCGCAAGGGCGTAAATTGCGGGAAATAGGTCACAGGAATCGCAAAAAGCTGCACTTTGGTAACATTTTTCACCCCATCTAACCGGTCCAAAGGGTCGCACTTGGGTTAACCTTTTGAATCTAAACATTTTGTGGATAAATCTGTTACCGCTATATTATATTGCTAGCTTGGTTCGGCTCTGCTACATCCCCGGTGATTTTGATCCCCGCCCTTTATGGACGGGGTTTCTTCACGCCCCCGGGGTAGCTGCCGCAACGCGAATTCGGGGCCCAAAATATCGGAAGGGTGGACGTGTCCGAACCAGCTTCGATTTCCACAGGCATTGCTGAACGCTATGCCACCGCGATCTTTGAGATCGCCAAAGAGAATAATGACCTCGCAGGTCTGGAAACCGGCATCAACGATTTGGCAGCAGCTTTGGGCGAAAGCGCCGACTTGCGCGACCTGATCGCCTCGCCTTTGATTTCGCGCGCCGATCAGGAAAGCGCGATCACCGCAATCGCCGACAAGATGGACCTGCACGCAATCCTGCGCAACACGCTGGGCTTGATGGCAGAGAAGCGCCGCCTGTTCGTCGTTCCGCAACTGATTCAGGTGCTGCGCACCATGCTGGCCGATGAGCGGGGCGAAGTGACCGCCGATGTTGCCTCGGCCAAGGCGCTGACCAAGACCCAGGTGGAAAACCTGTCCAAGACGCTGTCCGAGCGCGTGGGCAAGACCGTGACAATAAATGCGACCGTTGATGAAAGCCTCATCGGCGGTCTTGTCGTTAAAGTGGGCTCGAAAATGATCGATAGCTCGATCCGTTCGAAGCTGAACTCCCTACAGAATGCAATGAAAGAGGTCGGATAAATGGGAATCCAAGCTGCAGAGATTTCTGCAATCCTGAAGGACCAGATCAAGAATTTTGGTCAGGAAGCCGAAGTGGCCGAAATCGGCCGCGTGCTGAGCGTCGGTGACGGGATTGCCCGTGTATACGGCCTGGACAACGTGCAAGCCGGTGAGATGGTTGAATTCCCCGGCGGCATCATGGGCATGGCGCTGAACCTGGAAAGCGACAACGTCGGTGTCGTTATCTTCGGGACCGACCGTGACATCAAAGAAGGTGACACCGTCAAGCGTACCAACTCGATCGTGGACGTTCCAATCGGTGACGAGCTTCTGGGCCGCGTTGTCGACGGTCTGGGCAACCCGATCGATGGCAAAGGCCCGATCAACGCAACCAAGCGTGGCGTTGCAGACGTCAAAGCCCCCGGCATCATCCCGCGTAAATCGGTGCACGAGCCGATGGCGACCGGCCTGAAATCGGTTGACGCGATGATCCCGATTGGCCGTGGCCAGCGGGAACTGATCATTGGTGACCGTCAGACCGGTAAAACGGCTGTGGCCTTGGACACCATTCTGAACCAGAAGGTTTACAACGACGCGGCGGGCGACGATGAGTCGAAGAAGCTATACTGCGTTTACGTTGCGGTGGGTCAGAAGCGGTCGACCGTTGCGCAGCTGGTTAAGAAACTGGAAGAGTCCGGCGCGATTGACTACTCGATCGTTGTGGCCGCGACCGCGTCCGACCCGGCGCCGATGCAGTTCCTGGCGCCTTACGCCGCGACCGCGATGGCGGAATATTTCCGTGACAATGGCCGTCACGCGCTGATCATCTATGATGACCTGTCGAAGCAGGCGGTTTCGTATCGCCAGATGTCGCTGCTGCTGCGCCGTCCGCCCGGACGCGAAGCCTATCCGGGTGACGTTTTCTACCTCCACTCGCGCCTGCTGGAGCGTTCGGCGAAGCTGAACGAAGACTTTGGCGCAGGTTCGCTGACCGCGCTGCCGGTGATCGAAACCCAGGGTGGTGACGTTTCGGCCTTTATTCCGACCAACGTGATTTCGATCACCGACGGGCAGATCTTCCTGGAAACCGAACTGTTCTATCAGGGCATCCGTCCTGCCGTGAACACCGGTCTGTCGGTTTCGCGCGTGGGCTCGTCGGCCCAGACCGACGCGATGAAATCGGTTGCCGGTCCGGTGAAACTGGAACTGGCCCAGTACCGCGAAATGGCGGCCTTTGCGCAGTTTGGTTCCGACCTCGACGCCGCGACGCAGCAGCTGCTGAACCGTGGTGCACGTCTGACCGAGCTGATGAAACAGCCGCAGTACTCGCCGCTGACCAACGCGGAAATCGTCTGCGTGATCTTTGCGGGCACCAACGGTTACCTCGACAAGATCGACGTGTCGGACGTTGGCCGCTATGAGGCCGGTCTGCTGGCGCACCTGCGCGGCAAGCACGCCGATCTGCTTCAGTGGATCACCGACGAAGATCCGAAAGTCAAAGGTGAAGCGTCCGACAAGATCAAGGCAGCGATCGACGAATACGCCGCGACCTTCGCTTGATAGGAGGTTCCGATGCCTAGTCTGAAGGACCTTAAAAACAGGATCGAGTCGGTCAAATCGACCCGCAAGATCACCAAGGCCATGCAGATGGTCGCGGCCGCGAAACTGCGCCGCGCCCAGGAATCTGCCGAAGCCTCGCGCCCCTATGCCGAGCGGTTCAATGCCGTGATGGCAGGGCTGGCGGCGTCGGTCGGGGGCAGCGACAGCGCCCCCAAGCTGCTCCGGGGTACGGGCAGCGATGATGTCCATCTGCTGGTTGTGATGACAGCTGAACGCGGCCTCTGCGGCGGCTTCAATTCGAACATTGCCAAGCTGGCCCGCGTCAAAGCGGAAGAGCTGCGCGGCAAGGGCAAGACGGTCAAGATCCTGACCGTTGGCAAGAAAGGCCGGGACGCGCTCAAACGCGACTTTGCCGATCTGTTCGTTGGGCATATCGACCTGAGCGAGGTCAAGCGCGTCGGTTATACCAACGCGCAGGACATTGCGAAGGACGTCCTGTCCCGCTTTGACGGGGCTGAGTTTGACGTTGCCACGATCTTCTACGCGAAGTTCGTCAACGTTGTGACCCAGATCCCGACCGCACAGCAGGTCATCCCCGCCTCGTTCGAAGACGAAGCGATGGGTGACGACAGCGATGCGGTTTTCGACTACGAGCCCAGCGAAGAAGCCATCTTGGCCGATCTGCTGCCCAAGGGGGTTGCGACCGCGATCTTCTCGGCTCTGCTCGAAAACGGAGCGTCTGAACAGGGTGCACGTATGTCCGCGATGGACAATGCGACACGCAACGCGGGCGAGATGATCGACAAGCTGACGATCCAGTTCAACCGCTCGCGTCAGGCCGTGATCACCAACGAGCTGATTGAAATTATTTCCGGCGCCGAAGCGCTGTAGAGACATACCGGAGACGAAACATGGCGAATGCAAAAGGCAAAGTCACACAGATCATCGGGGCCGTCGTTGACGTGCACTTCGAAGATCAGCTGCCTGAAATTCTGAACGCGCTGGAAACCACCAACAACGGCAAGCGTCTGGTGCTGGAAGTTGCGCAGCACTTGGGCGAAAACACTGTCCGTACCATCGCAATGGACGCGACCGAAGGTCTGGTCCGAGGCGAAGAAGTCAGCGACACCGGCGGCCCGATCTCGGTTCCGGTTGGCGACGCGACGCTGGGCCGTATCCTGAACGTCGTTGGCGAGCCCATCGATGAAAAGGGCCCCGTTGAGACAACTGAAACCCGCGGCATCCACCAGCCTGCGCCTGCGTTCGACGAGCAGTCGACCGAAAGCGAAGTGCTTGTGACCGGCATCAAGGTTGTGGACCTGCTGGCCCCCTACGCCAAAGGCGGTAAGATCGGTCTGTTCGGCGGTGCCGGCGTTGGTAAAACCGTTCTGATCATGGAACTGATCAACAACATCGCAAAAGTGCACTCGGGCTTCTCGGTGTTCGCGGGTGTTGGTGAACGGACCCGTGAAGGGAACGACCTGTACCACGAGATGATCGAATCGAACGTGATCAAGCCCGACAACCTGTCGGAATCGCAGGTTGCGCTGGTTTACGGCCAGATGAACGAACCTCCCGGAGCGCGTGCGCGTGTTGCTCTGACCGGACTGACCCTGGCCGAGCAGTTCCGCGACCAATCCGGGACCGACGTTCTGTTCTTCGTCGACAACATCTTCCGCTTCACGCAGGCGGGGTCTGAGGTGTCGGCTCTGCTGGGCCGTATTCCGTCTGCTGTGGGCTACCAGCCGACGCTGGCCACCGACATGGGTGCCCTGCAGGAACGCATCACCTCGACCAAGGCTGGCTCGATCACCTCGGTACAGGCGATCTACGTGCCTGCGGACGACCTGACCGACCCTGCGCCGGCGACTTCGTTTGCGCACCTCGACGCGACCACGGTTCTGAACCGTGCGATCTCGGAAAAGGGTATCTATCCTGCGGTTGACCCGCTCGACTCGACCTCGCGTCTACTCGACCCGGCCATCGTTGGCGAAGAGCACTACAAGGTTGCGACCGACGTTCAACAGATCCTCCAGCGCTACAAGTCGCTGCAGGACATCATCGCCATCCTCGGCATGGACGAACTGTCGGAAGAGGACAAGCTGACCGTGGCCCGCGCCCGTAAGATCGAACGCTTCCTGTCGCAGCCGTTCGACGTGGCCGAGGTTTTCACCGGCTCGCCGGGTGTTCAGGTTCCTCTGGATGTCACCATCTCGTCGTTCAAGGCCGTTGTGGCCGGCGAATACGATCACCTGCCCGAAGCAGCCTTCCTGATGGTTGGCGGCATCGAAGAAGTGATCGCCAAAGCCGAGAAGATGGCCGCAGAAGCCGCCTAAGGAGTATCCCTGATGGCAAACACGATGCAATTTGACCTCGTCAGCCCCGAGCGGAGCCTTGCTTCGCTTGAGGCCAGCGCGGTCCAGCTACCCGGCGCAGACGGGGACATGACGGCGATGCCCGATCATGCCCCCACCATCACCACGCTGCGCCCGGGCATCCTGAAGGTCGAGGCACCCGAAGGGGCCAGCGAGTATCTGGTCACGGGCGGGTTCGCCCAGATCAACGGCGACAGCCTGTCGGTTCTGGCCGAAAAGGCCATTCCGGTTGCCGAAGTGACGCGTTCGCATCTGGACGACCTGATCGCCGAGGCCCGCGCCTCGCACGAGGCGGCGAAGGAAAGCGATGATCAGACCATCGTTGACGACGCCGCCAAACTGCTGGCCGACATGGAAGCCCTTGGAACGCATATGAGCCTTTAAACGGCTCACAAAGAACGTAATATTGAAAACGGCCCTGTGAAAGCAGGGCCGTTTTTTTATCGTGCCATTAACGGCTTGCCAAAGTAAGCTTTGGATATTCAAACATAATGAAAACAGAATGAAAAAATTTCAAACGCATCCGATTGGGGTTGATCAAGGTGAGGAAGTCCTGTTTTCCGAGTTTGCGGATGGCGGAGATATGTGGACTGGCACGGGACCGCGCGAACGTAAGGTCGCAATCCAGTTCAGCGAGGCCTTTCGCAGCCCACCATTGGTTCAGATCGGTGTGTCCCTATGGGACGTCGATACCTCTTCAGCATTGCGGGCCGAGGTTCAGGCAGAAGACATCACGCCCGTCGGATTCAACGCTGTTTTCCGCACATGGTCCGACACCCGGATCGCCCGAATTCGCGCGACCTGGATGGCGATCGGTGAAGTCGCCCATGCGGACGATTGGAACATTTCCTAGCATTGTCAGCAGGTTGCGGCAGTTGCCGATTGGCTTTGGCAGTCTCAGTAGTTCGAGTACCGGAAGTTTACAACTTCGTCATTCTGGATCGCGCAGTGTGCTTTGATATAGCTGCGTGCGTCGCTGCGATCGCTTGACCGCGCGACCTCGAGGTCAATCAGGTCAATTCCATCTGCGTTCGTGGTATAGGAGAGCGTGCGCTCGAAATCCACGGCGTAGTACCCTTGGTTCGCCATCGCCTTGTGAGTGCGATGCATGCACAAACCAATCGCATTCTCTTTCGGCGATACATCGGGGTGTTTTTTGTAATCCGACCCGTGCTTGTGATGATGGTGTGCAATGGATGCCCCCAAAACCCCAAGCGCCACCCCGGCAATAAGTGCCCCGGCATCATCGGCCCGCGCAGGGGCAGGGGACAGTGAGGTCGCAGCGGCGAGGGCGCAAATGGTTCCGGCAGTAACGAAGTTGAGGCGCATGAGACTCTTCCTTGGGTGACCCGCTTGATTGGCGACCGATACGGTCTGCACCGAACCTAAACTGAGGATTGTGCCCAAGGCCAGATTTTTTCCAATCCAAATGCAAAGCAAGAACCGATCGCACAGACGGGCAAGTGTCCGGCATCGCGCAACGCGTCAGTCCATATGATAAAGCGACTCGTAAATTGGTGTCAGCGTCTTGTCCTCGAACAGCGATGACACGCTTGTCCCGTTCCAAATGTTCATTATCGCCTGCGTGAAAATGGGCGCGGTGGGAACAATCCGAATATTGGGCGCTTTGCCCACCTCGGGCGTGGGCTGAATGGTGTCGGTCAGCACCAGCGACTTCATAACTGAATTGGTCACACGCTCAACCGCCGGTCCACTCATGACGCCGTGTGTGATGTAGGAATGCACTTCTTTCGCACCGTTATCCAATAGGACCTGCGCCGCTTTGCACAGCGTACCGGCCGTGTCGCACATGTCATCAACAATCAGGCAAATCTTGTCTTTGACGTCGCCGATCACGGTCATTTCGGCCACTTCTCCGGCCTTCTCGCGGCGCTTGTCCACGATGGACAGCGGTGCTTCGATCCGCTTGGCCAGCTCTCGGGCTCGCGCAACGCCGCCCACATCCGGAGACACGACCATGATTTCATCCATCTGATCCCTAAATTGGGTTTTGACATCCAGCGCAAAGATGGGCGATGCGTACAGGTTGTCGACCGGCATATCAAAGAAACCCTGGATCTGCGCGGCATGCAGGTCCATCGTCAGGATCCGCTCGATCCCCGCGCCCGTCAGCATATTCGCAACCAGTTTGGCGCTGATCGGCGTGCGCGCCTTGGTGCGTCGATCCTGGCGGGCATATCCGAAATAGGGGATCACCGCGGTGATCCGCTGGGCGGACGACCGCCGCAGCGCGTCCGCAATGATCAACAGTTCCATCAGGTTGTCATTGGCCGGGTTCGAAGTCGGCTGGATAATGAACATATCCTCGCCGCGCACGTTTTCGAACACTTCGACGAAAATCTCGCCATCATTGAACCGCTCGACCCGCGCATCGACCAAACCCTGATCGACGCCGCGATGCAGGCTCATGCGGCGGGCAATGGTTTCGGCAAGCGGAAGATTTGCGTTCCCAGCAATAAGCTTGGGTTCGTGAAGTGTCGGCATCGGCTGATTATCCCCGGGCAGCAATGGCAATGTGACAGATTCGTGATGTTGACACCGCTTAGCATGGCCTTACCGTCCCGCAAAGGTAACGCAGCGGAGAAAGTGAACATGGCCCAGATTGACTACTATTTTGCGACAATTTCGCCCTACAGCTATCTGGCCGGGACACGGTTGGAAGAGATCGCGGCCAAGCATGGTGCGACGATCAATTACAAACCGCTGGATATCATCGCATTGTTCGGCAGAACCGGCGGCGTCCCACCCAAGGACCGCCATATCTCGCGCATTGAATACCGCGCACAGGAACTGCTTCGGCAATCAAGCAACCTCGGGATGGATTTCAATCTGCAACCCGCGCATTGGCCAACCAATGCCGCACCTTCATCTTACGCGGTGATCGCCGCAACCAAGGATGGTTCCGGGGATGTCGGCAAACTGTGTCATTCCTTTCTTCGCGCCTGTTGGGCCGAAGAAAAAGACATTGCCGAAGACGCCGTCATTCGCGACTGCCTTGAAGACGCCGGGTTCGATGCCGGCCTTGCTGATAGCGGTTTGCTTGTCGGGGCCGAAACCTACGCCGCCAATCTTGAAGAGGCGGTTGATCGCGGCGTTTTCGGCGCGCCCTTTTACATAACCCCCGACGACCAAAGGTTCTGGGGACAGGACCGCCTGACGGATCTGGACCGTCACTTGGAAACGCTGAAGGACTAAAGCCAATCGGAGCCGCGCACCCGCTTGCTTCATCTGGCCGGAAATATCCCGGGGGAGCCGCAGCTTGCTGCGGCGGGGGCAGAGCCCCCATCTTCCTACAGTAACGCCAGGAACTGATCGATCTGATCCTCTGTGATGGACCAGTCGCAAACAAGTCGGCACGCCAGCATCTCTTCTTCGTCCGTCCCTTCCAACGCGCTGCCCCACAGGTGATAAACGGCGCCCGCACGATGCAGGTTCCGATGTACGCGGCGCGGAAAGCTGGCGAAGATCATGTTGGCCTGTGGCTCGTACAGAAAGTCGGCCCCAACTGCCCGCAGCCCGTCAGCCAAACGCGCGCAATTGGCATTTGCCATGCGTGCCGACCTTAACCATAGGTCGTCCCGCAGATACGCTGCGAACTGAGCGGACAAGTAGCGGTGCTTGGAAAACAGATGAGCACCGCGCTTGCGACGCAATTCAAACTCCCAAGCCTTGCTTTCGTCGAAAAAGACAACGGCCTCAACGCCCATCAGACCGTTCTTGGTGCCGCCGAAGCTGACCGCATCAACACCGGCTTTCCACGTCATCTGTGCCGGCGAACAATTCAATGCGACCAGTGCATTGGCAAACCGGGCACCGTCCATGTGAACGGGCAGATTGAACTCTTTGGCAACGCCGCACAGTGCCTGCAACTCATCCAGCGAATAGACCGATCCGCGTTCGGTGACCTGAGTGATCGAAACAGGCCCACGTTGCGGCCCATGCACACCCCGAGTTTCTTCCCCCTCGATTGCGCCACGCAGCGCGTTTGGCGTCATCTTGTCGCCGCCCGGAACAAGGGTCAGTTTGGCACCTGTGTAGAACTCGGGCGCGTTGCATTCGTCCTCATGGATATGCGCGACGGGCGAGCAGAACACCGTCTCCCACGGTTTCGAAAGCGTCGCCAAGGCCAGCGCGTTTGCCGCCGTTCCCGTCGCCACAAGATATACCGCAGCGCCGGGCGCTTCAAAGATACCTCGTATCCGGTCGCGTACCTCGTTCATCAGCGTATCAGCGCCATAGGCCATCTCGTAACCCTGATTGGCTTCGGCCAGGGTGGCCAGCACCTCGGGATGAATGGGGCCGGAATTGTCAGAGGCAAAATGCATCAGTTCGGTTCCTCGATGATATAGTCTTCCCACTCTTCCATGGGGGTCTCGAATTCGGACACGGTGCGCCCCTGAACGGACACGCCTGCGGCATGAACACTGTCCGGCGTCCCGGATATCAGAGGATGCCAGTCATAGAGAGGCTTGCCCTCCCACAACAACCTGTAGGCGCAGGTTTGGGGTAACCAATAGGCGTGATCGTCGATGTTATCAGGCCGCATGACGATGCATTCGGGCACGAATTGATGGCGGATGTCATATTGCGTGCAGCGGCAGGTTTCATCGTCCAGCAGGCGGCAGGCAACGCACGTCAACGCGACCTCGCCCGTATCTTCGTCTTCCAGCTTGTTGAGGCAGCATTTGCCGCAGCCGTCGCACAGGGCCTCCCATTCCTGCGGGTTCATCTTACGCAGGGGCTTGCGCTCCCAATATCTGGGGGCCAGACCGGTTCTGGTGATGGGGTCACGGCTCATATCTTTGTCAGGATGCCGCGCGCCGTGTCGCAGTCGTCCCGCATTTGAGAAATCAGTCCGTCAAGCCCATCGAACTTCATTTCAGGCCGCAGGAATTCCACCAGCCCCACGGACAGTGTCGCGCCGTAAAGGTCGCCGGAGAAATCGAACAGAAACGTCTCGATATTGGGCACTTCGCCGTTGAACATGGGGCGCGTGCCAACAGAAGCAGCCCCAAAATAGCTGCCCATGTGCGGCCCATTCAGGACATCGACCAACACAGCATAGACACCGAACTTAGGTGGATGCAGCCCTTCGATCGACATGTTGGCCGTCGGGAAGCCAAGCTCGCGCCCGCGCTGTTCGCCACCAATGACCTCACCCTCGATACGATGCCAGTGGCCCAGCATCGCAGCCGCGTCGCGTGGCCGACCGTCCGACAGCGCCGCCCGAATTGCGGTTGAGGACACGACATTTTCCGATTTTTCCATAAGCGGCGCAATCGTTACGTCAAAACCCATCTGATCACCAAAGCGAACCAAATCGCCGGCCGTGCCGACACGACCCTTGCCAAAGCAAAAGTCGGCACCAACAACCACATGTGCCAGTCCCAGACCGTCGCAGATAACGTTCCGAGCGAATTCTTCCGGTGTCAGCCCAGCCAGCGCCGCATTGAAAGGCAATTCATAGAGCTTTTGAACACCAAGTTTTTCAAGTCGGTGCGCGCGGGCATTGCCGCGCATCAGGCGAAAGGGTGGGGCGTCTGGCGCGAAATACTCGCGCGGGTGCGGCTCAAATGTGAGAACGCCCAAAGGGGCCTCGGGTGCAACGCTATGTGCCAGTTCAATCACCGAGCGGTGCCCAACATGAACGCCGTCAAAGTTCCCGATCGCAACACTGGCACCTCGGTCCTCGGGTGTGACAAACTGAAAGTCTCGGATGATCTGCATGCGAACTGCCTAACGGGACTGCGAAGCGGGTTCAAGCATATGATGTGCAATGGGAAGGGGCGTAATCCACAGACGTGATTGATCAAATCGCGTGGTGGTGTTTCGGTTGTTCCGGATTTCTGGCATGGCACCGTTTGCAAAGCGCAGCGTCAGAACAAGGACGCGAAGAGCCGGCAAAAGGCAAGCCAAAGATCGATGTGGGTATGCGCTTACAAGACAACGGGCAAGAAAATGACCGAAGAGTGCAAATGCCTCGACCTCGGTTCCGACCCGATCAAAGGTCTTTGACCAGCGTGGGAGGAATTACGGAGTTTTCACTTCGAAGCTCGCGGAACGGAAACCAAAATCGCTCGCAAAAAGAGCGCGACGTCGCGCGCTCGACGTGCAAGATGCCAGGCGCTAGTCGAATTTCCGTGATGGCGCCAGAACCATCGCTTCGCCGACCAGAACCTTTTTACCTTCCACCGAACAATGGCAATCCAACTTGACCCGGCGTTTGGCATGATCGATGTCGGTCACCTTGACTTCTGCATAAACCATGTCGCCGGGGCGGACCGGGGCCAGAAATTTCAAAGACTGACCCATGTAAACCGTGCCGTGGCCGGGGAGCTGTTCGCCGATAACGGCCGAGATCAGGCCGGCTGTCAGCATGCCATGGGCGATACGACCTTCAAAGATCGTGTCGCGCGCATAAGCATCGTCCAGATGAACCGGGTTCCGGTCGGTCGACACTTGCGCGAACATCTCAATGTCTTCGTCCGTCACCACTTTGCGCAGGTGCCGCGACATGCCCATTTCAATGTCTTCGATACAGATCGTTCCGCGCGGAAGGTTATCCAACATGTCGCCCTCATCCAAGTTCATCGGGCAACAAAAAGTCAAAGTAGATACCCGATTGGCAACTTTATTACTTCGCAACCGCAGAAAATCAAGTCTTTTCTAACTATCTCAAACGACCGATCGAGTATGTCGGATTTATTTTTTCTTTTTCGTTGTGAGATCTTAGCGCATCTTCGTCCGGATGGTGCGACGTTTTGGTCTCGGCGGCGGCCAATCCACCCGTGATGAAGAGGGAATCAAGCCCTTCGCCCATGCCCCCGGCGATGTCTGTCTGCGGTCCGTCACCAATGACCAGGATGTTTGAATCCGAGATATCGGCCCCGAGTTCCGTCAGTCTTCGCCGTGCCAGATCGTAGATGGGCGGATGAGGTTTGCCGAAATACAGGCTTTCGCCTCCCATTTCTGTGTAAAGCCGTGCCAGCGCCCCGGCACACCATTCGCGCACTTCGCCGCGGTCCACGACAATGTCGGGATTGGCGCAAAGCAGCTTCATTCCCTTCTGTTTCGCGTACAGGAAATCCGCCCGGTTCACCGCGGGATCCGCCATTGGATCGAACGGGCCACAACAGACGATACCTTCCGCCTGATCCAGCGGCACGCGTTCAATGTTCAAAGGGTGATGCAACAGTTTGAGGGGCTCGAAAAACCCGGCATCACGTTGCCATTCACCCATGAAGAAGATCTTTTCGCCGACCGCACCGCGAAACATTGCGGAACGGGCTGAGTCGCCACTTGTTGCGATGGTGTCGTACGCGTCTCTTGGCACGTTGAACTGCACCAATTGCTCGGCCACGCCTGCGCGGGGCTTCGGCGAGTTCGTGACCAGCACAACCAACCCGCCCGCCTGACGATAGGCTTGCAATGCCGCAACCGCGTCCGGATAGGCCGTTATGCCGTTGTGGACGCAACCCCAAAGGTCAACGAACAGCGCTTTGTAGCGGTCAGAGATTTCGGAAAGCGCGTGGATGATCTGGGTCATGAGGATCTCAATGAGCAAGGTGCCGAATGCCAATCCCTATGGCAGAGGCCGTCCGGTTTGGCCAGAGGGGGCGCTGCCCCCGTCGCCGCAAGCCGCGACTCCCCTGGGATACTTCCAGCCAGATGAAGCAGGGGATCCAGTCTTCATCTGGCCTCAAATATCCCGGAGCGCGAGGCAGAGCCTCGCAAAAAAAGTCGCGACCCGCGGCGTATTCGGTGGGTCAGACTTTCAGGTTGGGGATGATCTGTTTTTTTCGGCTCATGACACCCGGCAGAACAACGGTGTCACCTGCAACGGCGGCACCGAAGCTCTTTTCAGCAACGCTTTTGACCAAGTCGTTCGGCACCAGCAGCGTGGCCTCTTCGTTCAGGATGTCGACCACGAACAGCAGCACCTGATCGACGCTGTCTTCCTTGGCAACTTCTGTCATCGAAGCGGCAAGGCTGTCCTTACGGTCGAGAACGACACCCGGCGCGGTGGTTTCCAGAACCGAGACGCGGAATTTTGTGCCGTCGACTTCGTACTCCTTGCTGTCCATTCGGATCAGTTCAGCATCAGAGAACGAAGAGACATCGGATTTGGCGGCGAACATATCGGCGGCATAGGCTGACATATCGAGATTCAGATCCGCTGCAAGTTTTTCAGCCACAGCGCGATCATGCGCTGTTGTGGTAGGCGAGCGGAACTCCAACGTGTCCGACAGAATGCATGTCAATGCTGCGCCTTTGACGGCGTCGGGCATCTTGGCGGCTTCGTCGCCCATCAAATCCATCAGAATTGTCGCTGTGCAGGCCAGCGGGCGAACGGTGATGTCGATCGGGCCCTTGGTTTCCAACCCGCCGACCAGCTTGTGATGGTCGATGATGGCCCGGATGTCCGCGTTGTTTATGCCAGCGGGCAATTCAGCCGGATTGTTCGTGTCGACGATGACGACCGGCGCGTCCTCGGTCACATCTTCAATGATACGCGGCTTTGGCAGGTCCCAGCGTTGCAACATGAATGCGGCTTCGGTGTTGGGTTCACCGAGCAAAACAGGCTCGGCCTGCTCGCCTTTTACTTCGTTCAGATACCAGGCCCAGACGATGGGCGATCCGGTTGAGTCGGTATCGGGGGATTTGTGGCCAAAAACTTGAATGGTCATGTCAGCGTCCTGAGGATTGAAGATTTGCGCGCCTTATAGGGGTGACGTTCCTGATTGTCACCCGGCGGCGGGCTTGTTGCGACGCTTGGTCTGTAAACGACTCTCAGAACCCTGCTCGAGTCAAACTGTACCCGGCTTCCTGCAGTTGGTTCAGCAAGCCGAACTGGTCTGCGAGGTGCCCGGCGCCGACGGCGATGACCGCGGTTTGATCGGTCAAGGAAAGAATGGTCCGCATCCAATTGTCGTTTCGCTGCGACAGTAACTGATCTTCGAACCCCTGCCACTCCGCTTCAAAGTCTGCAGCCGTCAAACCTGACGCCTCCAGGCCTTGTATCTTGGCCAGTTGGATGATCTCGGCGTGCTTTTCCTCTAGGTAAGCATTGGCCATCGTGATCAGTTGGTCGTCGCCAGCTTGCAACGCACCGGCTAGGCGGATCAGGGATTGCACCTGTTCTTCAAGCGGATGGCTGTCGAACATGGCAATCAGTTCGTCGATGCTTTCCAGCGAGTACCGGGGGATGCCATGCAAATCCGCCAGTTCCGCCAGACGCGTGTCCATTCCGCGGTCGAAGTCCGGTGTTTCCATAAGACATGGTGGTATGCCCAGCATCATGCTGAGAAACCAGGGCCGGAGTTTTGCAGCCATCCAACTTGGAATGCCGCGTTCGGCCAAAGTCAAAGACAGGGCGGCCCAGTCCTCTTCGGGCATCAGGTCAATAAGCGTTGGGCCAGACGTGATCATGACCGGGCTGAAGTCTTGCGCCAGATTCCGCTCGAAGTCTTTCATCTCCTCTTTGGTGATTTCAAAATAGAACGCATCGGCCTGGGACAAGATCGGAGCGAGTCTTTCAACTACGGCCCCCATTCTTTCGTCATTGGTGTGAAGGGTCCCGACAAGGTGCAGAACCGTGTCACCCTTTTGGGCGATCCAGTGATTGCCCTCTGGAAAAATGATCTCGGCGACCGCGTTGTCCAACTCGGCCCGCTGGGTTGCCGTCATATCCAAACGCAGGTCGCGACCTTCACAAGCTGCGTGCGCTGAAATCGGCACAAAAAGGCAAAGAACAAAGCTGATCAGACGCACGATACGGGCTTCCGCGGGAAAAGTACTCGGGGTTTTGTGAGACATACCTTTTTGTATTCCGAACACGCAAGGCAGCATGTTTTCAGGAAGGCGTCTGGCAATCCACGCCAATCCGTCTAGCATGACGACATGGAGCGCGAGCAAGATCTCTATCCCCCCGTAAAAGCACTGCTGGAACGTCAGGGCTATTCCGTCAAAGGCGAGGTCGGTGCGGCCGATATCGTCGCCGTGCGCGACAACGATGCGCCCGTGATTGTCGAGTTGAAACTGCGGTTCACGCTGGCCTTGTTCCATCAGGCTGTCGCCCGGATGAAGGTCACGGATCAGGTTTATATTGCTGTGTGTAAGCCAAAAGGGCGTTCAGCCCGGCGGGCTTTGAAAGATAATCTGGCCTTGTGCCGTCGCCTGGGTCTGGGTCTGATCACAGTCAAACCTGATGGCCGGGTCGAGGTCCAATGCGATCCCGGACCTTATGCGCCGCGCAAGAGCAAGGCCAAGGCCGCCCGCTTGTTGCGTGAGTTTGATCGGTTGGAAGGTGACCCAAATTCGGGCGGTGCAACCCGGCATGGAATTGTGACCGCATACAGGCAGGATGCACTGAAATGCGCAGCGCATCTTGCGGAATTCGGCCCGTGCAAGGGTTCGGATGTGGCCAAGGCAACTGGGGTCATCGCAGCAACACGGCTCATGCGGGTCAATCATTATGGTTGGTTTGAGAAAGTCGAAAAGGGCGTTTACGCATTGTCCGAAGCCGGGTTCGAGGGCTTGAAACATTGGGCCTACAGCTGGGAACCCACAGACTGAGCGAATTTGTGGAAAAAAACACCTCACATCTTGTTGACTTGGGGTTTTGGACTCCCTAGCTATGCGTCGTTATCACTCGGCTGGACCGAGTGCTAACGCCTCGCCTTAAGGTGAGGGGAGGATAAACAAACTTTGAGCCCAAGGAGCTGCAAAGATGGCATTGAAACCGCTTCATGACCGCGTGCTGGTTCGCCGTACGGAAAGCGAAGAAAAAACCGCAGGCGGCCTGATCATTCCCGACAGCGCTAAAGAAAAGCCCAGCGAAGGCGAAGTCGTCGCAACTGGCGAAGGCGCACGCAAGGACAGCGGCGAACTGATCGCAATGGCTGTAAAAGCTGGCGACAAGATCCTGTTCGGCAAATGGTCGGGCACCGAGGTTCAGGTCAACGGCGAAGAGCTGCTGATGATGAAAGAAAGCGACATCATGGGGATCATCGAGTAAGCGCAACCGCTTCCTCTGATCTTCATTCCAATACATTTTCTCAAGGAGAAACGACATGGCTGCAAAGGACGTCAAATTCGACACCGACGCCCGTAACCGCATGCTGGCAGGTGTGAACATCCTGGCCGATGCTGTTAAAGTGACCCTGGGCCCCAAAGGCCGCAACGTGGTTCTGGACAAATCCTTCGGCGCGCCGCGCATCACCAAAGACGGTGTTTCGGTTGCCAAGGAAGTCGAACTGGAAGACAAGTTCGAAAACATGGGCGCGCAGATGGTGAAAGAAGTCGCCAGCCGCACCAATGACGAAGCCGGTGACGGCACCACCACCGCAACCGTTCTGGCTCAGTCCATCGTAAAAGAAGGTCTGAAGCAGGTCGCAGCGGGCCTGAACCCGATGGACCTGAAGCGCGGTATCGACCTGGCGACTGCCAAAGTCGTTGAAGGCATCAAAGCCGCTTCGCGCGAAGTCAAAGACTCGGCAGAAGTTGCTCAGGTTGGCACCATCTCGGCCAACGGCGAAGCTGAAATCGGCAACCAGATCGCAGACGCGATGCAGAAGGTTGGCAACGAAGGCGTCATCACCGTAGAAGAAAACAAAGGTCTGGAAACCGAGACCGATGTTGTCGAAGGTATGCAGTTCGACCGTGGCTACCTGTCGCCTTACTTCGTCACCAACGCAGACAAAATGATCGCAGAGCTCGACGACTGCATGATCCTGCTGCACGAAAAGAAACTGTCCTCGCTGCAGCCGATGGTTCCGCTGCTGGAACAAGTGATCCAGTCGCAAAAGCCGCTGCTGATCATTGCCGAAGACGTTGAAGGCGAAGCGCTGGCAACTCTGGTTGTCAACAAACTGCGCGGTGGCCTGAAAATTGCTGCTGTCAAAGCACCGGGCTTCGGCGATCGCCGCAAGGCCATGCTGCAGGACATTGCAATCCTGACCGGCGGTCAGGTGATCAGCGAAGATCTGGGCATGAAGCTCGAGTCCGTCACCATGGACATGCTGGGCACCGCCAAGAAAATCGAAATCACCAAAGACGAAACCACCATCGTTGACGGTGCAGGCGAGAAAGCCGAGATCGAAGCACGTGTTGCTCAGATCCGCACCCAGATCGAAGAAACCTCCAGCGACTACGACCGTGAGAAGCTGCAAGAGCGCGTTGCCAAACTGGCAGGCGGTGTTGCCGTTATCCGCGTCGGCGGCATGACCGAAGTGGAAGTGAAAGAGCGTAAGGACCGTGTGGACGATGCTCTGAACGCAACCCGCGCTGCTGTGCAGGAAGGCGTTGTTGTGGGCGGCGGTGTTGCTCTGGTTCAGGCCGGTAAAGCACTGAACGAACTGAAAGGTGCAAACGCCGATCAGGACGCGGGCATCAACATCGTTCGCAAAGCCATCGAATCGCCGCTGCGTCAGATCGCTGAGAACGCAGGCGTCGACGGTGCGGTTGTTGCGGGCAAAGTGCGTGAGTCCTCGGACGCGGCCTTCGGCTTCAACGCTCAGACCGAAGAATATGGCGACATGTTCTCGTTCGGCGTGATCGACCCGGCCAAAGTTGTCCGTACCGCTCTGGAAGACGCGGCCTCGGTTGCTGGCCTGCTGGTCACCACCGAAGCAATGGTTGCCGACAAGCCCGCCAAAGAGGGTGCTGCCCCCGGTGGCGGCATGCCCGACATGGGCGGCATGGGCGGCATGATGTAAGCTGCTTAAGCCTTTGTGCTTATCGACGGGGTCGCCTTCGGGCGGCCCCGTTTCTTTTTGTGCGCTCGTTGGGTCGGTGTGCTTTCGGCAATGGGGTTCTCGACACGTGGAAGAGGGCTGCTTCTGTCCCGAAAGTGTGTGTCCAATCAGCAATGAACCCGCTATGTGGTTGTTATGCGACTGTTTCTGCTGACCGCCATGACCATGTGCGCCTTCGCGGCCAACTCGGTGTTAAACCGCTTGGCCATTGATGGCGGGTTCAGTGACCCGGCTGGCTTTGCAGTGATACGTATCCTCACCGGAGCGTTGGTTTTATCCCTTTTGGTCTTGTGGCAAGGCGGGCACTTGCCGGTGCTAAACAAACGCCGACTTGTCGGAGCGGGGTCGTTATCGCTGTATATGATTGGGTTTTCGTTGGCGTATCTGACACTGGATGCAGGGCTAGGGGCCCTGATCCTGTTCGGCGTGGTCCAAGTCACAATGTTTGCACTCGCGGCACTGACCGGAGCAAAACCCACCACAAGGCAACTGGCCGGTGCCGGAATTGCGCTGGTGGGACTGGCCTATGTGCTTTGGCCATCGGGGGCCGTGCAGGTGGACGCGAAGGGCGCAGTGCTGATGACCTCTGCCGGAATTGGTTGGGCGGTTTACTCCTTGGTCGGACGGTCCGAGCCGGATGCCCTGTCGGGCACCGCTGCGAATTTCGTGGCTGCCTTGCCGGTCACGGCGCTGGTTTTGTTTTCCTTGGGATCATCGTGGCAGATGACGGCGATGGGCTATGTGCTGGCGGCCCTGTCAGGTGGTGTCACGTCCGGGCTGGGCTATGCCCTGTGGTATCGGGTGCTGCCGCAGCTTGCCCCGGCCGCCGCTGCGGTCGTGCAACTCAGTGTTCCGATTATTGCAATAGCCGCTGGTGTCGTGCTGCTGGGCGAACGGGCGTCTTTGCCACTTTTGCTCGGAACGGCCCTGGTGCTGGGCGGCATCGCGCTGGCTGTGGCGCGCTTGCCGCGGCGCTAGGGGTTTCCTCTACCGGGATTAGCCCTTAACTAGCGGGCATGAAGTACCTAATTGCCGTAATGCTATGTCTGACCCCGTTTGCAGTCAGCGCGAAATGCGTTGTTCTGCTGCACGGCCTTGCGCGGACCGAGGCATCGTTTTCGGTGATGGAGCAATTGTTCAAAGCCCACGGTTACACCGTTGTTCGACCCGGGTATCCGTCAACCGACCTACCCATCGCGGAATTGGCCAACCAGACCTTGCCGGATGCCTTGGCCAAATGCGGCGACGATACGGCGAATGTCGTGGCACACTCGATGGGCGGTATCCTGTTGCGCTATTGGTTGCAGGACAATCAGCCGGAAAACCTTGGTCGGGTCGTCATGTTGGGGCCGCCCAATCAGGGCAGCCAGCTGGTCGACGAACTGGGGGATTGGGAGGTTTTCGGCCTGCTGCACGGCCCGGCCGGCCTTGCTTTGGGCACCGGGCCTCAGGGCGTGCCGCAGCACCTTCCGCCGGTTGACTTTGAATTGGGCGTCATAGCGGGTGAAAACTCGTTGAACCCGCTGTTTTCATCCCTGATCGACGGCACGGATGACGGCAAGGTTTCTGTCGAAAGCACAAAGGTCGAAGGTATGACCGATCACATCGTTCTGCCCGTCACGCACACTTTCATGATGAACAACCCGAGAGTGATGGCACAAGCCTTGCACTTCATTGAATTTGGGCGCTTCGATCCTCAGATCACCTGGCTGGACGGCGTTATGGATGTGATAGACGAAATCTGCATCGGGCAGAATTGCGAAGCGCCCGCATCGGAACCCACCAGATGACATCTCTCGAACTGACGTTCATTGGCGCAAACGTGTTGTTGCCGGACGATGGGGTTGTACCCGCCAGTCTCAGTATCGCTGATGGTCTCGTACAGTCGGAACCGGTCGGGCGGCCGATTGATCTCACCGGCTATCTGGTGCTGCCCGGAGTTGTTGATCTGCACGGCGACGGGTTCGAGCGTCACATAGCACCCCGCCGCGGAGCGATGAAACAAATGGCCGAGGGTATCTTGTCGGTCGAGGCCGAACTGGCGGCCAATGGGATCACGACGGCCGTGTTGGCACAGTTTTACAGTTGGGAAGGGGGCGTTCGCGGGCCGGAGTTCGCGTCGCAGGTGTTTCAGGGGATTGCTGCGGTCAAAGATGATGTGGTCACCGATCTGATCCCGCAACTGCGGTTCGAAACACATATGTTGGATGCCTACGCCGGGCTGACCGACCAGATTTCGGAGTGGCAGGTGCCATATGTCGTTTTCAACGACCACCTGCCGCATGACCGGTTGTCACAGGGGCGCACCCCGCCACGTCTGACCGGTCAGGCACTCAAGGCTGGCCGCAGCCCGGACAATCATCTTGCGATGCTCCAGATGATGCACCAACGATCCGTCGAAGTTCCGGCAGCGCTGGACGGCCTCTGTGCCGCGCTGGCCGACAAAGGTATTCGAATGGGCAGCCACGATGACGCGTCGGCAAAAACGCGTGAACAGTGGCGCGGACGCGGAGCACGGATTTCCGAATTTCCCGAAACGCTAGAGGCGGCTGAGGCCGCACGCGCCGCCGGCGACCACGTAATTCTTGGCTCGCCCAATGTTGTGCGCGGAGGTTCGCACAAAGGAAATGTCAGTGCGTTGGACCTGATCACCATGGGGTTGTGCGATGCATTGGCATCCGACTACCACTATCCTAGCCCGCGCCGTGCCGCGCTGATGCTCGCCAAATCCGGTCTGCTGGACCTAGCCGGGGCTTGGGACCTGGTGTCTTCAGGTCCAGCCCGTGTGCTGGGCGCGTCGGATCGCGGTGCTCTGTCGCCCGGAAAACGCGCTGATATCGTGATCCTCGATGAAAAGACCCTTCGTGTCGCTGCCACGCTGGCGCGGGGCAGGGTCAGCTACATGTGCGGTGACATCGCAACACGGTTCCTGAGCTGAACCGCTGCACTCTTCATCTTTTTCCAAATACTCCCGCCGGAGGCTTCACGCATCTGCGCGATCAAATTCACCTTTGAACGCGGTTGAAATGACCCATTTTCCGACCCGGCTTGACCTCTGCCTTGCCGTAAAGATGCAGTGCCACATCGCGTTCACGGGCCAGATCGGGCACGCGGTCCATGTCGGCGCCGATCAGGTTTTCCATGACAATGTCCGTGTGCCGTTGCCCGTCGCCCAGCGGCCAGCCCGCGACGGCGCGGATATGTTGTTCGAACTGATCCACCGCACATCCGTTTTGCGTCCAGTGTCCCGAATTGTGAACGCGTGGCGCGATCTCGTTGACGATCAACCCGTCCTTGGTAACGAATAGTTCAACACCCATGACCCCGACATAGTCCAGCGCGTTCAGTATGTTGGCAGCCAGTAAAACGGCATCGGTTCGTTGCGCGGGCGCCAGACGGGCTGGCACGGTGGTGGTGTGCAGGATGCCATCGCGATGGACGTTTTCGCCGGGATCGAAACACGCCACCTGACCGTCCAAACCGCGCGCGGCAATAACGGAAACCTCGTGGGAAAAGTCTACAAACCCTTCCAGAATGCAAGGTGCACCGGCCATTCCGGCCAGGGCACTTTCAGCATCTTCTGCGGATTTCAACCGCGCTTGCCCTTTGCCGTCATAGCCAAAGCGGCGCGTTTTCAGGATCGCGGGTGTTCCGATTTGGTCTACCGCGGCGCTCAGGCTGCCCAGATCCGTGATATCGGCAAACGGAGCGGTCTTTAGGCCCAACCCTTGCAGAAACGCCTTTTCGGTCAAGCGATCCTGACTGACGCGCAGTGCCTCGCGGCCCGGACGGATCGGGCGGTGGGCCTCCAGCAGATCCAGTGCCTCGGTCGGAATATTCTCAAACTCGTAGGTGATGACATCAACCGCCTCAGCGAAGCTTCTCAACGCATCTTCATCCTCATAAGAGGCAGTCGTAACGCGATCAGCCACCTGGCCGGCTGGCGGGTTCGAGCCGGGTTCATAGATGTGGGTCACAAAGCCCAACCTCGCGGCCGCAACCGACAGCATCCGGCCCAATTGGCCACCACCCAGAATTCCGATCGTTGCGCCGGGGGCGAGCGTGTCCGCCATCATCCATTCTCCAAACGTTTTCCAATTGCAGTCAGGGCCGCACGCAAGACGTCATGCGCACCCTCGGTTTGCAGTGTTTCGGTCATTTGCAGGCTCAGCGTACCGTCGGTCGCCAGCGCGTCGCGTTCAGTCGCCAGACGTCCGGCATCACCTTTGTCCATTGCCGCAAGAAAGCCCGAGATCAACTGGGTCGTGTAGAACTCGGCGCTGGCTGCGTCGCCTGTCTGGCTGGCCAACCAATCGGATCCAGTTGCCATCAGGTCCAGAACCCCCGGAACCATGGCGCAAATGGCGAAATGCGCGTTCAGCACGGCTTCGTCGGCAACCGTGACCACGGCGTTCTCGGGTTCGAACAAATTGGCCAAGAGCTTGTCGTTGCCATAGGCCGCCAAGGGGCAGCCACCAGACTGCAAAAAGCCCAGCGGGATCGTTTGAACAAAGTCTGCTGCCGGGGCGCACAACTCTCTGAGTTGTTCCGTCGAAACGGCGGCCATAACGGAAACGATCTGCTGATCGGCGCGGAAGACCAAGGGGGCCAGTACATCAGCGACAATTTGGGGACGCAGGCACAGGAACAGGATGTCAGAGGCGTCAATGACCTCTTGTGGTTCTGCGACCGTCACACCCAGCTCTGCCTGCAGCTGCGCCGAAACCTGAGTGTTTCGCCGGGACACCGTGATGTCATGACCCTTTGCTGACATCAGCCGGGCGATGGGTGCCGCAATATGCCCGGTTCCCAGAAAGCCGATCCGGCTCATCCCTGCGGTTCCTCGGGGATCGAAGCAGACAGTTTGTCCCGCCACGCGTCCAGACGTTCGGCCAGCGCGTCATCCTGGAGGGCAAGAATGCCAGCCGCCATCAGGCCCGCATTGGCGCCTCCGGCCGATCCGATGGCCATTGTTGCGACAGGAAAACCCTTTGGCATCTGAACGATCGAATAGAGCGAGTCGACACCGGACAAGGCACGTGTCTGAACCGGAACGCCAATCACAGGTACCCGCGTTTTCGAGGCCATCATGCCGGGAAGATGGGCGGCACCACCAGCCCCTGCGACAATAACCTGCAACCCGCGGGATACTGCGGTCTTGCCATAATCCCAAAGCCGATCCGGCGTGCGGTGGGCGGAAACGATGCGCTTTTCATAGGCAATGCCAAGTTCGTCCAGAATATCCGCTGCTTCTTTCATCGTTGGCCAGTCCGATTGACTGCCCATGATGATCCCGACTTTGACCTCGCCCATACGTCTGTTCCCTGCCGTCTGAAAGAGCGCGCACTATAGCCAAATCCGACTTTGTGGCAATGCGTCAGGCAATGATATCTGGGGTCAGGCGATCCTCGATCAGCCGGATGATGTCCTTGAGGCGCAGTTTCTGTTTTTTCAAACGTTTGATCGTCAGCGGATCCGAGGTTCCCTTGGCCTGCAACGCCTCGATTGCTTCGTCCAGATCGCGGTGCTGGCGGCGAAAAACCTCTAGCTCGACCCGCAAGACTTCGTCGGTTTTCATCGAAAGGTCGGTGGGCGCATTCATCGGCGACTCATGTCAATTGCAGTGCATTGAACACAAGATAGTGTGTTGCGGTGAATCCGGCCAGACCTTGTGGACATCCCTGTTTCTTCCCATATTCTATTGGACGCGGTTGCCGATACGGGGCCGCATTCTACGTCGCTTTAAAATCAAGGACGAAAATACGTGTCGAAACTTACCTTGGGTTCATACCCGCATCTGTTGGGGTTCGAGCAGTTGGAACGCCTTCTGGAACGGTCCGCAAAGGCCGGAAATGAGGGGTATCCGCCTTATAATATCGAACAGACGTCAGATTTCTCCTATCGCATCACACTCGCGGTAGCCGGTTTTGCCGAAGACGATCTGTCGATCACCATCGAGGATCGCCAGTTGGTGATCCGGGGTCGTCAGCATGATGACAGCGAAGGTCGAATATTCCTGCATCGCGGTATCGCGGCGCGTCAGTTTCAGCGCATGTTCGTGCTGGCCGATGGTGTCGAAGTCGGCGAGGCAATCATGGAAAACGGCCTGCTGCACGTCGATCTGACTCGCGCCGTGCCGGAAACCGTGGTGCAGACAATCAACATAAGAAAGGGGTAAGAGCAATGAATACACCGATTGAGATCAACACCGAAGGCAAGCGCATCGTTTATGTCAAAACGGTTGACGTTGCAGACCTGCCACGCGACCTGCGCGACCAAGCGGGCGATCTGGATCAGCTTTATGCCGTGCATGACGCGGATGGTCAGCAACTGGCACTTGTCGCGGACCGCAAGCTGGCGTTTGTTCTGGCGCGCGAGCATGATCTTTCGCCTGTCGCCGTGCACTAATCCAAGTTCAAAGACGTTCAATCCCGCAAAATGACGTGACATCTGCGGTCGCTGGGGCAAAGGATGTGATTTGGCGGGGGAACCCCTGCGCGTATCAAGCAAACGGGGGCACCAATGAGTTGGTTCGAGTTTGATTGGGTGGACGCATTTACAGACCGCGCCTTCGGCGGCAACGGGTGTGCTGTAGTCCATGACGCAGCGCATCTTTCTGACGAAGTCTGCATGTCTTTCGTTCGCGAAACGTCTTTGGTCGAGTGCACATTCACCGGCCCGTCGGACGTGGCCGACATGCGCGTACGCTACTTTCTGGCCAGCCGAGAAATCCCATTTGCCGGACATCCGACCATTGCAACCGTAGCGGCAATGCGGTCGCGCGGCTTGATCACGAGCGAAACGCTGACCTTGGAAACCGGCGCGGGATTGGTCGCGATTGGCCTGAACGGTGACGAGATCGAAATGACCCAGGTTGCGCCCGAGTTTGGCGTGCATGTTCCCGCTGAATTGGTTGCCGCCGCGGTCAGCTTGCCCGCCGACGCAATAATCTCGCCGCCGCAGATGGTTTCGACGGGATTGCCGTTCTGCATTACCGTTCTTCGGGATCATGACGCGCTGCGTTCAGCCCGCCTGGCATTGGACCCGCTGCGGGACATGGTGCGGGCGGCGGGGTATTCGGGCAGCGATATGGCTGAACCTTTTCTGGTGACGCTCAAGGGCGCGACAGAAGCCGGGGATACATATTCGCGCCTCTTGCTCGCTCCGCCAAGCCCACCAGAGGACCCATTCACCGGATCAGCAACGGGCGCTATGGCGGCCTATCTCTGGCATCATGGGCTGATGCCGAAGGACTCGTTTATCGCCGAGCAGGGGCACGGCATGGGACGTCCGGGACAGGCGAAGGCGACGCGGGTGGGGCCGTCGGATGCAATCGCGGGCGTAAAGGTCGCCGGGCTTGGATATGTTCTGATGCGCGGTCAGACGGACCTGCCGGATTAGCTCTGGCTCAATCCGGAACCATCCAGCTTAACTGTTTGATTGGGTTGAGGCGCGGATCAATCGCGTGCCGCTGGCAAAGGCGGTGCAGGTATGAGCCCCGTACAGGAAGGCCGGACAGTGTGTTGGCCAGCCATTTCTTTTGATGTCCGTAGACGTGAACGGAGTGGACGCCGTTCTGTTCGATCTCAGACGAAGCCACCGTTGGATCGTGCAGTTTCCCAAGCTCTTCCGGTCGCAGGGGGTAAAAGGCGTGCGGGGGCAGGGCAAATGCGTCTTCGCCCGTTTGCTCCAAAAAATATCCCAACGCCTTTGGCCCCGAACATCCCCACGGTAACGACTCGATACCCCATTGTTGCCCATTGGCGATGCGCGTTTCGTTGGCGCGGTGCAAACGTCGCCCGCGCCAGGGTTGCGTTGGATTTGGGCTGGTCACAAAATCCAAATAACGCTCAAGCGTTGGCGAGTTCGCAGGAAGCCGAAGAACGCCGTTTGGGTACATACCCGAGATTTCCCGCCCAAAAACATGAGGTTCGGTGAAATCAAAGGGTTGCACACAGTAAGCATCCAGATCCACCCAGATAAAGTCAGTCTGCTGACACATGTGCAGACGGAACAGATCCGAAAAAGCGGCAACCCTCTGACGACTATTTCCTTTCAGGTCAAAGGGTGCAGGCCACAGAATCTCCGACGCCGAACGAACAACGGCTGCGCTGGGAACTCTATTCACCGAATGCGCGGTGTAGAGGACAAAGCGGTGCCCGCGATCCAGAAAAGATTGAATACAAAGTTCTTCGAGCCAGGAAAGGTCCGAGCCGTACCAGAAGCTCGCAATAGTCGGCAGCGTGTCTGTCATGCCCCGAGCGTACTGATTTACAGGATTGGGACCATAGGTTTTGCGCGGATGAGAAAAGCCCCGCGCAATGTGCCGGGGCTTTAATCTGTGCGACGGGTGCCGTGACTATCCTGCGATCAACCCCATGCTTTCGAGCTTCAGCAAAACCTGATGCGCGCAATTGTCGACTTCGACGTTTTCTGTTTCGACGCGCAGTTCTGGGTTCGACGGCACATCGTAAGGGTCAGATATGCCGGTAAATTCCTTGATCTTTCCTTCGCGCGCCAGCTTGTACAGCCCCTTTCGGTCGCGACGTTCGCATTCTTCGATACTGGTTGATACATGAACCTCGCAAAAGGCGCCGAACTGTTCAATTTCTTCGCGCACCGCGCGTCGTGTTGTCTCATACGGCGCGATGGGGGCGCAGATGGCGATGCCGCCGTTTTTCGTAATCTCGGACGCCACATAACCGATACGACGGATGTTCAGGTCCCGATGTTCTTTCGAGAAGCCAAGTTCAGACGACAGGTTTTTTCGCACGATGTCGCCATCCAGAAGTGTTACTGGGCGGTCGCCGGTTTCCATCAGCTTGACCATAAGCGCGTTTGCAATCGTCGACTTGCCCGAGCCGGAGAAGCCGGTGAAAAAGACGGTGAAACCCTGTTTCGAACGCGGCGGGAACCGATTGCGCAGTTCCTGCACCACTTCGGGGAAAGAGAACCATTCGGGTATTTCCAGCCCTTCGCGCAGGCGGCGGCGCAATTCAGTGCCTGAAATGTTCAGGATCGTGACGTTGTCTTTCTCTTTGATCTCGTCGTTGGGCTCGTATTGCGCGCGTTCCTGCACGTAGACCATGTGCTTGAAATCGACCATCTCGACGCCGATTTCGTCCTGGAATTTGCGAAACAGGTCTTGCGCATCATAGGGGCCGTAAAAGTCTTCGCCCTGACTGTTCTTGCCGGGACCTGCGTGATCGCGGCCCACAATGAAGTGGGTGCAACCGTGGTTGGCGCGGATCAGGCCATGCCAGACCGCTTCGCGCGGACCTGCCATACGCATCGCAAGGTTCAGCAGCGACATCGAGGTGGTTGAGGCCGGGTATTTGTCCAATACGGCCTCGTAACAGCGCACACGAGTAAAATGATCGACATCGCCCGGCTTGGTCATGCCAACGACAGGATGGATAAGCAGGTTGGCCTGCGCCTCTTTCGCGGCGCGGAATGTCAGTTCCTGATGCGCGCGATGCAGCGGGTTTCGGGTTTGGAAGGCAACGATGCGCCGCCATCCCAACTTGCGAAAAAAAGCGCGCAATTCGTTTGGCGTATCGCGGCGGGCGCGGAAATCATAGTGAACGGGCTGTTGGATACCTGTGACGGGGCCACCCAGATAGACCTTACCTGCAACATTGTGCAGGTAATTCACGGCCGGGTGAGCTTGGTCATCGGCGCCAAAGACCTTGACGGCTTCGTTGGCCTTGGCCGGAGTCCAGCGGTCTGTGACCGTCATGGTGCCCAGAATAACACCCTCCAAATCGCGCAACGCGATATCCTGACCCAGTTCGACCTGCTCGGCAAATTCTTCGCTGACATCCAGCGTGATCGGCATCGGCCAGAGCGTTCCATCCGCCAAGCGCATGTTTTCAACCACGTTGTCGTAGTCCGCCTGCGTTAGAAATCCCTTCAAAGGGTTGAAGCCGCCGTTCATCAGCAGCTCCAGATCGCAGATCTGACGCGGGCTCAGGTCCCAACTGGTCAGGTCTGCGGCTTCGGCCTTGAGCTTTTGAGCCGAGTCATAAGACACGAACAATTCGGGGATAGGGGCGAGGTTACTTAACATCGTCATCGGAATACTCATTTCGGCGCTGTCAGACGCGTGTTTCAGGCGTTTCGGCGATGGATGTGCCCCGGAGGCGTGACAATGTCCAGAGGCAGCCCCCAACTAAGGAGGAAATGCACGGGTTTTGACGGGAATGGAAGAAACTTTCTGCTTTTGCCGATTTTTGAGGTCAGAATTCCGCTCAATCAGTCGGATGGGGGCTTTTTCAGGCAATCTGTTCTTCGGGGTTTATTCGCGACTCAAGCTGTGCTGCGTGTTCCACCAACAGCGCGGGAACAGGCGCGGATACCCCGCGCAATTCAAAATTGCGCAGTTCTTCGGGTGCCGTGCGCAATCCGGCAGCCGAAAGGACGGCTTGCGAAACCAGCAACTCTACGCCCAATGCCTTTGTTTCCGCCTCTAACCGGCTAGCAACGTTTACTGCGTCGCCGATGATCGTGCGCGGGGCATGTCTTGCGGCCCCGATCTCGCCCAGAACCAGATCACCCAGATGCAGGCCCATCCCGATACGTATCGCGGGGCTGCCCTCGGCCTCCAATTGCCGGTTGAACCTTTCCAGAGCTGTTCCCACCCCGGCTGCGGCATGCAAACCGGCCAGGGCAGAGCTGGCCGCGTCGCGGGTTTCGAACATGGCCAGCAGGCCGTCGCCCATGTATTTGTCGACCGTCCCGCCTTGTGCCGTGATTGCAGGAACGATCGCGTCAAAAAACCGGTTCAAAAGGAAAACGATATCATAGGGCAGCTGCCCGGTCGTACGGGCGGTGAAGCCGCGCATGTCCAAAAACAATACCGCCAATTGTCGTTCCTGCCCCTGGCTGGCGTGTGCCCTGTCGCGCCCGCCATCCGGGCGAAACACGCGAAAGACCGTCAAAGGACCGGTCGGGCGCATTTGGCAGGCCAATCTGGTTCCTTCCGGGGCTCCGACAGCGGCAAGGCTTCGCGCCTCGACATCGCCCGGCGCAGGCAGATGGTCTGCACCTTCTTCAACCACCACGCGGCATGTGGTGCATCGCCCCTTCCCACCGCAAAGCGCGGTATGAGGTATGCCATTGGCTTGCGACATCTCCAGAAGGGTCATGCCCTTTTCAGAAACAACTTCGGGTCCATTGACATAGCGCACCCGGACCGAGTGCCGCCGCCGCCAAAGCTTGCGGCCCAGATAGATGAACCCGGTCAGTGCCAGCAACGACCAAAACACGATCAATGCGGTATCAGTGACGCCGAAGAGTGCTTCGAACTCGTCTGGCGACGGCCAGTTATAATGCTCGATGTATTGTTCCCTCAGAAATGGATCGGCAAAATCCGTCCACAAGCGACGTCCTTCGGTCAGGACCCCTGCCAACGCAAAGCCAGGGACGAAAACGGCGAATCCGATGAGGTAGGGAACGGCTGTGCGCCACCAACCCGTCAGTCGCAACCACATGTGCAGACCAATGCAGCCGTGAACCCAAACGAGCAAAACAAGCAGGCTTTGCATCCAGATCGCCGTGCTGGGCCACATCAGAATGATGATGTAACCCATTTCGTCATTTACGTCATAGATTTCGTGGGCATAGCGCGTCTGGACGATATGGGCGATCAGTTGCAATGGGATCAGCAGGCCAAGAATAGCTTGCAACGCCATACTGAAAGGCATGCGCAATGTACGCCGCCGTGCCAGCGAATAAAGCGCCAGCCCGGCATGGATGATCAAAGCGATATACAGCACCAGGCTGATCAGGTTGTGACGGGTGACGAATTTTCGTCCGTCCTGCATCCCGTGCAACAAATCGGTGTGAAACAATCCCAGACCGATATTCATGAAATGGAAGAACGCAAAGATGAACAGCACAAGGCCGCTGACGATCCTGAGCCGCGTCACCCATCCGCCGCGCCAAAGTGCATTGTCCAATGAATTCATCCGTATCGGCCCTGACTGGACCCGAGTCTGGTACGCGAACGGGCAGGGGTCAATAGACCCTGCCCATTCCTGAAGGCGTTGTTACCTGTGGAAGACCGACGGTGGTCATAGCCGCCAGGTCGTTCGGCTTGCAGTTATCCGTTTTCGGCCAGAAAACGTTCGGCATCCAACGCAGCCATGCAGCCCATTCCGGCACTCGTCACAGCCTGACGGTAAATGTGGTCAGTCAGGTCGCCAGCCGCAAATACCCCCGGCACCGATGTTTCGGTCGAGCCCGGTTTTGTCACCACATAGCCGCCCATATGCATTTCAAGGGTGTCCTTTACCAACTCGTTGGCTGGCGCATGTCCAATGGCAACAAAGACGCCCTTGCAGGGGATTTCCGTGATCTCGCCGGTTTTGACATTCTTGACGCGCACACCTTCGACCCCCAAAGGAGCGTCGGTGCCGATGACCTCATCCAGTTCATGAAACCACAGCGGCTCAATTTTTTCGTTCTTGAACAGTCGGTCCTGAAGGATTTTTTCGGCGCGCAGTTCGTCCCGCCGGTGGATCAGCGTGACCTTGCTGGCAAAGTTGGTCAGGAACAGGGCCTCTTCCACGGCCGTGTTGCCACCGCCGATGACCACAATCTCCTGACCGCGGTAGAAAAAGCCGTCGCAGGTGGCACAGGCGGACACCCCAAAGCCCTTGAATTTCTCTTCGGATGGAAGACCCAGCCATTTTGCCCGCGCGCCCGTGGCCAGAATGACTGCATCGGCGGTGTAGACTGTGCCGCTGTCACCTGTCGCTGTGTAAGGGCGCTGGCTGAGGTCCAGGTCGCTGATGATGTCACCAATAACTTCGCAGCCCATGGCCTTGACGTGATCCTGCATCCGAACCATCAGGTCGGGGCCCTGAACTTCGGTGTCGCCGGGCCAGTTCTCGACTTCGGTCGTCGTTGTCAGCTGGCCGCCGGGTTCGATACCCTGCACAAGAATAGGCTCAAGCATTGCGCGACTGGCGTAGACGCCCGCAGTGTATCCAGCCGGTCCCGACCCGATGATCAGAACCTTTGTGTGTCTTGTGTCGGCCATGGTGCCCCCAATTCGATCTGCCTGCCGTAGCCTTTTGGCCCGCCTCGGTTGGATATAGCGACGCATGTAGGGGGCTTAAAGCCCTTTTGATGTTTCTATCCGCCATGCGTTGCTGACATGGCGCGATCCGAGAAATTGTGATCTGAATGCAGAAAGTTGCGCTGACACGAAAGATTATTGCGCATTGACAGGGCGCTGATATAAGAACCGAAAAAATGCAGGAGTCCTTGATGGTCACGACCCGGCTTGACGAAATCGACCGAAAAATTCTGGCGGAACTGCAGGCTGACGGTCGCATGACGAATGTCGAACTTGCAAAACGTGTCGGAATTTCGGCCCCGCCCTGCCTGCGCCGCGTGCGTACGCTGGAAGATGCGGGGTATATCCGTGGGTATCATGCGGACGTGAACGCGCGCGAATTGGGCTTTGAAGTACAGGTTTTCGCCATGGTCGGTCTGGAAAGCCAAGCTGAAACGGAACTGAGCGCCTTTGAGGCGCGATGCCGGGAGTGGCCGCTTGTGCGCGAATGCCACATGCTGAACGGCGAGGTGGATTTTATCCTGAAATGTGTCGCGCCGGATCTCAGCAGTTTTCAGCAGTTTCTTACGGGCGAACTGCTGACCACACCGAATGTGGCCAGCGTCAAGACATCCCTTGTCATCCGAGGCGCAAAAGACGAGCCAGGCGTACCATTTGACGTGCTGGAAGACCGGATGAACCGGACGGCCTGATGGCCAACCGCGTTTCGTTTGCGTTGATTGGCGGAAGCAGCGCTACCACCGTCAGGTATGCTACCCAACCCAATAAAATCTGCATCATGCCCCCAACACTTGCAGTACCATTTAACACTTTACGCAGTAATTGCGTCGATCTCGCCATCTCCGGCGCGCGGCATCAGCAGCGGACCGAAATCACTCAGCGATTCTATATGATAAAATAGGTTGAGATAGACAGAACGCAAGGACTGGCTGATCATTCGGACCGCATTTGAACCGGGATGGTAGGTTTCGAATTGCAGACCGTCCACGCGAATCACCGAATGTTTGCGCAGGCAGATGTGAAACAGTTCTACCGGCGTTGGCGGCAGCGTTTCAACGACGCTCATCCCGTCCTGAAACTCACACACGGGCGTAAGCATTTTTTGCCCGCCATAGAGGTGCCGCAAATGCGCAGGCGTGCCCAGCAAACGGGCCGCTGGTCCGGTTGTGACGCCAGACATCGGCTTTTGCATTCCAAACGTATCAGCCATGATTCGCGTCAACGGGCGCATCCGGCCACGCGAGTCCTCGCGTCCCGGAACCAATGTCACCGACCCCTTCCAAAGCACGGTCTCGGACGATCCATTCTGGGTCATAACTTCGTCGCCGGGCAGCAGGTCCTCAATGGCCATCGGCCCCTGTGCGGTTTCAACCAGCGAACCTCGGGTGAATGCGCAAAATGCATCTTCAAACATGGGCAAAGCCGGTGCGATGTGACGTGTTTGCGAAACGTCACCGTTCCTGAGCAAGGTGCTCACCTCATAGCGCCGCAGCTGCGCCTTGTTTTGTGTCGCCGGGCGCGGAGCGTCGCGCAGCAGAGACGAAGTCTCAACGGCGTTTCTGGCCGCGCGGGCCAGTGAATTTGGAATAGTCATATATTCCGTCCCCTACTATTTCCGTACAGGCGGGGTGTACCCCCGTGCATGCCCGCCAGACGGTCTTGTTCTTTGCCTTTCAGATACAGGGCAGACGCAGGACGGAGTTCGGACAGAACCCGCGCCGCGAAAGAAATCATGTTGTTTGGCCAATAGTATGACCCCCCAGACAAACTCGTAACCACAGGCAACAATTGCCTGCACACACACGCTCCTAAAAAATGCGACGCAAACCCATCTGCGACGCGGAACACCAGACCGGAGCATGTCTGATGCGCCTATTGCCCGTCGGAACCGGCAGCTTGGTTCCTTTGGGGTTATGTGTCAGCTTCGATCGGCCAGACGGCGCGCGACCCTGACGGAATGGCTTGAAACCCGCTTCCATGGCATTTCAGGTTCATGTGCCTGTACTGCCGCGACAACCGCGTTCAAAAAGCGTGATTTCGGCTTCATTTTTGATCCTGCTCTGTTTGGGGCTTTCGCCCGAGTTCCCGTTTACATTCTCGAAACTGACGCCTGTTTGCGGCGCAGATAAGGCTGATCCGGGATGAATTGAGGACAAAATGAAGGTTTGGGACCCCTCTTTGGTTAACCTGATCAGGAGAAACGGGTCCGACGACCGCTTAACACCCTGACTACTGGTGAAAATTTGAAACGATTCTGAGTCCGATAAACACAATAAATGTGGCGGAAAGGTGGCGTTTTTGCCTTATTTCAGGCCAAAATCAAAGCCGGATGGCTGATATGAGGCGCCCATAGTCCACCTCTTTTGCATGGGTGGAGCGCCGATATGAAAAGAACCTCTCCGGATCGGAATAGGTGCAGTGGCGTGTCCATTCCGAGTGCCCTACGCCAGCTTCGCGCAGGCGGTGCAGCCCATAACCGGGCAGGTCGAATTGCAGTCGATCCCCGTGGCCATTTGCGAAAAACCGTGCGTTTTGGGCTGATTCCGTCAAAAAATCTTCCAGGAACTCGGGGCCGACTTCATAAGCGCGCTGCGAGATAGAGGGACCGATTGCAACGCGCGTGTTTTCTCGGCTGGCCCCGAGCGCCTCCATCGCGTCAAGCGTTGCCTCCAGAACACCGTCCAGCGCTCCGCGCCACCCGGCATGCGCGGCACCAATCACGTTCGCGTCAGGATCCGCAAAAAGAACCGGTTGGCAATCTGCGGTCAATATTGTCAGTGCAAGGCCCGGTGTCGCTGTGACAACGGCATCAGCCCTGGGCTTTTCGCCTTCGATTGGGCCGTCGATGGTCAGAACAGTCGGGGAATGCACCTGATGAACACCGATAAGGGCCTCTGGCGAAACGTCCATCGCGTCAGCAACGCGGCTGCGGTTAATGGCAACAGCCTCAGTCAGGTCAGATGAACCATGACCGCAGTTCAAACCTGAAAAAATGCCGGAAGATGCGCCACCGCGCCGTGTGAAAAAACCGTGTTTCAAAGGGGACAGCAGATCCGAGGTCAGAATTTCCAGTGTCATGGTTCCAGTCCCGGTGGCGGTGCGCTTTGCGCCGGGTAAAGCCCCAGCACCTTGAACAGGTTTCCCATTTCCTGAGGATGCGTCAACCGCCGATGTGCTGCGATCACCTCATCATGTGCCTTTCCCCTCATTGAAGCGGCAAGGTTTTGCGCACGCGCAGTAATGCCAAGACGTTCCAGAAACACGCCCTGTGGCGTCAGCCGGGTGTGCCGACACCCTGCCGTCTGGGCGGCTTGGGCCAATGGTTCAAAATCAACATGTGCTGTTAGGTCCGCTTGACCGGGCGACGCCAAGGGGTCGACGCGTTGATGGGAGTGGAGAGCCTGAAATGTGTCACCTAACGAGCGCCAATCGCCGTAGTCGATGACCAAAGCCGCTCCGCCGAACCGGGAAATCCGATCAGAAACTTCGGACACAACCGGAATGGCGGCAGAACACAGTTCAACCAGATCGCCATCCTTGGTGTCGGTAAGCCGTTCGTCCAGCGCGGGTTGGTTCGCCTGCGTGCCTAACCCAAATTTCAGCGTCGTCTCATTCAGCCCGACCAAGCGTTCGTTCCACGCGTCGCCGTTGCGAATGAATTGCCGAATTGGCAGCGCATCAAAAAACTCGTTTGCAACCAGAAACAAGGGCTGTTTCGGCAGATCGGCGATCGTATCTATCCAAGTGGCTGTATAGGCCTGAAGAGCTTCGCGCTGTATCTTTCTCAGGGCGGGCGAGACCTCCAGTAAGGTGATCTGTGCGGCTTCATTGAATCCGGGTACCGCTCGTGTGGCACGCAGAATGTCCGCCATCAAAGTCCCGCGCCCCGGGCCCAGCTCGGCCAAGACAAATGGCCGCGGGCTGCCCTGATCAAGCCAACTTTGGGCAAGACACAGGCCGATCAATTCCCCGAACATCTGGCTGATTTCAGGCGCAGTGACAAAGTCGCCAAGCTGGCCCAGCGGGTCGCGGGTCGTGTAATAGCCCAGTTCGGGATGCAACATGCATTCCGTAGTGTAATCAGCGATGGTAAGGGGACCGGTCTGCCGGATTCGGGCGATCAAATGGTCCTTCAGGCTCATGTTGCCTGCCGAGCCCGCAAGACAAACCACAGTCCGATCGCGATCATCGGCAGGGACAAGATCTGTCCCATCGTCAATCCATACCCGCCGACATGCCAGGCCAGACCAAGCGGATTACCGGGTGAGACGAATTGCGCATCCGGCTGGCGCACAAATTCGACCACAAACCGCGAGGCGCCATATCCCGCAAGAAAGACGCCCATGATGAAGCCCGGTTTGCGAAATGCTCCTTTTCGGTACACCAACCACAAAAGCAGTGCGCCGAGCAGAAGCCCCTCCAATGCTGCTTCGTAAAGCTGCGAAGGGTGGCGGGCACACATGCCCGTCACGACCCCGGGGCAATCCTGCGCCGCCGCGCCGGGAAAGATAACGGCCCATGGCAAGTCGCTGGGGCGGCCCCAAAGCTCGGCATTGGTGAAATTCGCCAACCGGCCCAGCAAAAGACCAGGCGGAACGGTGTGCGCGACCAGATCGGCCAGTGACAAGACAGGGGCCTTGTGCCTTCGTGCGAAAAAGTAGGTGGCAATGATCACGCCCAGCAAGCCGCCGTGAAACGACATGCCGCCCTGCCAGACTTTCACGATCTCAAGAGGATGCGATAGGTAGTAGCCCGGTTGGTAGAACAGCACAAATCCCAGTCGTCCGCCAACGATCACGCCAATGATGATCCACGTCACAAGATCTTCCAACTGATCGGGCTGCATTGGCGCTTGCTCACCGGCCCAAAGGCGCGGGCGGCGTAAGGCAACGACGGCCATGCGCCACGCGATCAGAATGCCTGCGATATAGGCCAGTGCATACCAGCGCAGCGCAAGATCAATCCCGAAGACTGAGATCGAGAAAAGGTCCGGCGACAAATCGGGGAAGTTCAAAACTGCCTGCATGTGCGTCTCATTGCCCGGGGTGAATGGCACAAGTCAACCTTGAGCCTGCGCCATTCTTTACCCATATAGAGACCAAGCGCGATATCGGAGTAAAGCCATGCAGACCCGCAACAAAATTCTGGACGATATGTCTCAGCTTATGACCAACGCGATGGGCGTGGCCCAAGGCGCGCGGCAAGAGGCCGAGACAGCGATGAAGTCAATGATCGACCGCTGGCTGGCCGATCGCGATTTTGTGACGCGCGAAGAGTTTGATGCGGTTCGCGCCATGGCGCAAAAAGCACGCGAGGAAAACGCAGCACTTGAGGCGCGCATAGCTGCGCTTGAAGCAAAGCTCGACAAGTAAGGCCGGCGCTTCTTTCCGTTTTGATTTCAGGGGCATCGGTCCCGCGCGATCCACCATCGGATTGTGCGGTGTCGCGTATGATGACGCGTTGCAGCAATTAATCAAGCCAAAGCTGCCTAGTCCGCCAATATTTTGATCGGCGTTGCTGTCTGTCCACAACTTATTGCTGTTATCCCCAAAATTGGGGGTTGCCACAGACTCAGCCACATCGCACCATATTTAGTACAGGCCCAAGGGGGAAGCCCGGCTTGTAGAGCAGGCAACTAGCGCTGGGGCGCTGCCAGCCCCAAAACGCTAGAGATTAGTGAGGTGGCATTATGGCCCTTTCCGAGCAGTATCTCGAAGAAGACCTTCATCCGATCGATATAGTTGAACATCTTGCAGAACATCACGACTGGGACTTTGACCGGATCGGGGATGATCAGATTGCGATGGCCGTCGAAGGCCAGTGGCGCACATATTCAATCACCTTGGCTTGGTCCAACTACGACGAAACGCTGCGCATGGTCTGTTCCTTCGAGATGGAACCGCCCAGCGAACGAGAATCCGACCTGTACGAGCTGCTCAACAGAATGAACGATCAGTGTTGGGCGGGGGCGTTTACGTACTGGGCCAATCAAAAGCTGATGGTCTATCGTTACGGTCTGGTTTTGGCCGGCGGCCAAATGGCCAGCCCCGAGCAGATCGACACCATGATCAATGCAGCAGTGCTCAGCGCCGAGCGGTATTATCCCGCGATTCAGCTGGTAACGTGGGGCAACCGCACACCTGAAGATGCGATGCAAGTCGCCATTGCAGAGGCATACGGCCGCGCGTAAACCTTTGCCCCGAACCACGTCGCAGGGGAGGGGCAAAAATGGACATGTCGCGGGTCGCCGAACAGGGGCTTGTGCTTCTGGGATGCGGCAAGATGGGGTCTGCCATGCTGGCTGGTTGGTTGGATCACGGCCTGCCAGCCTCAAGCGTCTGGGTGATTGATCCGTACCCCTCTGATTGGGTGAAATCGCAGGGTGTCAACGTGAACACCGCGTTGCCCGAAACGCCGGCGGTTGTTCTGGTTGCAGTCAAGCCGCAAATGATGGGCGAAGCCCTGCCTGCAATTCAGGCGCTCGGCGGTGGCGGCAGCCTGTTCATTTCTGTTGCTGCAGGCACGTCGCTGGCAACGTTCGAGGGTGTGTTGGGGCAGGCGACGCCGATTGTCCGGGCGATGCCGAACACGCCAGCGGCGATCCGTCAGGGAATAACGGCGCTTGTCGGCAACGACAATACCTCGGACGCACAGATCGAATTGGCGGAAAACCTGCTTTCTGCGATTGGGGAGACGGTTCGTTTGGACGATGAGGCCCAAATGGACGCGGTCACGGGCGTGAGTGGATCCGGCCCGGCTTATGTCTTTCACTTGATCGAAGCATTGGCGCAAGCGGGTGAATCACATGGATTGCCGCACGACCTTGCGATGAAGCTGGCGAAATCGACTGTCGCTGGTGCTGGTGCGCTGGCAATAGCCGCTGACGAGGACCCGTCCCAGTTGCGGGTCAATGTCACTTCGCCCAATGGTACGACGCAGGCCGCGCTAGAAGTTCTGATGCATGAGGAAGAGGGATTTCCCGACCTTTTGCGCCGCGCCGTGAAAGCCGCAACCGAGCGATCCAAGGAGCTGTCGCGTGAGTGAAATATCCTTTGATGACTTTTTGAAAGTCGATATTCGCGTGGGTCAGATTGTGCGGGCCGAGCCGTACCCAGAAGCTCGCAAGCCTGCAATCAAGATGTGGATCGATTTTGGTGACGAAATCGGCGAGCGTAAAACCTCGGCCCAAGTAACGGCGCATTACGACCCAGCCGGATTGGTGGGCAAGCAAGTGATGGCCGTGATCAATTTTCCACCGCGCCAGATTGGCAAGTTCATGTCCGAGGTGCTTGTTCTGGGCTTGCCTGATGATAATGGCGAAGTCGTTTTGATCGGCCCTGATGAAACCGTTCCTTTGGGTGGAAGGATGCATTGATGAAGCTGTTGATCGCCCGACCGATGACAGCGGCCGTTGAAACGCGCGCGCGGTCTGAATTTGACGTCGAAATCCGTGACGATACACAGCCACTTTCAACCGAGGAAATGTTGCGCGCCTTGACCGAATTTGATGTGATCGTGCCAACTTTGGGTGACCAGTTCTCGGCACAGGTTTTTGCCCAGGCACCCGATCTGCGCTGCAAGTTGCTTGCCAATTTCGGCGTGGGCTACAACCATATTGATGTACAAGCAGCTCTTGCGTCTGGTGTAGCCGTGTCGAACACACCAGGCGCCGTAACTGACGCAACCGCCGATATCGCAATGACCCTGTTGTTGTGCACCGCACGACGCGCGGGGGAAGGCGAACGGCTGGTTCGAGCAGGTCGGTGGCAGGGATGGCACCCGACCCAGATGCTGGGCCATCACGTCACGGGCAAACGCGTCGGGATCGTTGGGATGGGTCGCATTGGTCAGGCAATTGCCCGGCGGTGTCATTTCGGCTTTGGCATGCGGGTTGCCTATCAATCCAGACAGCCCAAGACCGTTGAATTTCCTGCCGAGTATATCCCGAACCTGAAATCGTTGGCGTCTACGGTGGATTTTTTGGTCTTGGCTGTTCCCGGTGGCTCGGAAACGCATCATCTGATCGATGCTGATGTTCTGGGCGCGATGCCTCCGAGCGGCATTCTGATCAACATTGCACGCGGCGAGGTGATCGACGAATCCACGCTGATCGCAGCTTTGCGAGACGGGCGGATCGCGGGGGCAGGTCTGGATGTTTACGAATTCGAGCCAAGTGTTCCACTGGCCTTGCGCGAGATGGAGAATGTGACCTTGCTCCCCCATCTGGGGACCGCGACCGAGGAGGTGCGGACCAGTATGGGGCATATGGCATTGGATAATGTCGCGGCATTTGTAGACGGTCGACCGCTGCCCAACCCGGTCTAGGAACCGACCGCCTCGCGCCAGTGTTTGCGGCACAGCGAAACATAGGTTTCATTACCGCCAATCTGGACCTGCGCGCCTTCGGTAATTGCCCGGCCGTTCTCATCCTGACGGATCACCATCGTCGCTTTGCGACCGCATTTGCAGATGGTGCGGACCTCGCGCATTTCGTCCGCTAACGCCAGCAGGGCGGCAGAGCCGGGAAACAGCTTACCCTGAAAATCGACGCGAAGGCCGTAAGCCAAAACCGGAACGTTCAGGTCATCCACAGCGCGGGCCAGTTGCCAAACCTGAGTTTCAGTCAAAAACTGTGCCTCATCCACAAAGACGCAAGCGACTTCCCCAGCGCTCAGGCGCGTCTGGATCATTTCGAACACATCATCCTCTGCGCGGAAGGTGTCGGCCTCTTCCGAAATCCCAATCCGAGAGGCGATTCTGCCGGACCCAGCGCGCCCATCGACGGCTGCCGTCAGCAGATAGGTGTCCATTCCCCGCTCGCGATAATTATAGGATGCCTGCAGCAAGACAGTCGACTTGCCGGCGTTCATCGTGGAGTAGTTGAAGTAGAGTTTTGCCATGCCGCGGGTCTAAATCGCCAGGGCTGTTCGGGCAAGCCAACAGTTTTAAGGATTAGTGCGACGCCGCCGTTACAGTTACCGAGGTCGAGCCTGAGCTCTTGGGGATGGAAACCCCTGCTTCCGTAACAGCAGCGCCGCCGGCCACCATGAGGCCTAAACACTACAAGGCTGAATTGTGCCTTGCATTTACTCATTACCGGCACGAACGGCCGCCACTCACTCACAAAATCCCTGCATATCTGAGGGATAGTCAATTTATGGCATTTCAATTATGAATTAAATATGGGAAATTTCCCTACCCTTTCCCCCGCCCGTGTAAACGGGGGCAGGTGCGCAGGTAACAAAGGTAAAATAAATGGCGGATATCGGGGCCTATCTGAAAAAGCACACCGAAGCGCTGGTCAAGGATGTCGGGATTGAGGCCGCGTGCGAAATCACCGGCAAATCCAAGGCGACCTTGGGCCGGTACTATTCGGATAACGCGGAGCATTCGGACCGGTTCATGCCGGTTGACGCCGTGGCGCGGCTCGAGTCGGTTGCGACTTACCCGCATGTCACATCGGCTCTGGCCGACCTCCAGAATATCACGCTGTCCTATGATGGCCGCAATTCGACAAGCCCGCGCACCGGCGGCGTCAACGCAGATGTTATCGCGCTGAGCCAGCGCTTTGCCATGTTGATGACCGAATATCAGGCCGCCATCGAAGATGGTATCATTACGGTGAACGAGGCCAAGCGCCTGCTAAAAGAAACCAGTCTTTTGCAGCAGGTTCTGATTGAAATGAAGCTTCACCTGGAAGAAGAAAGCGTGAGCTAAACTGGCCCCGCCCGTCGCGTTGCCATCTCAAACGTGACGTTTGACGATCACCGAGCCAACGGAATACCCTGCACCGAACGAGCAGATCAGGCCGATATCGCCATCCTGCAAATCGTCAGAGTATTTCGAGAACGCGATAATCGATCCTGCGGATGACGTGTTTGCGTAATCCTGAAGAATGTTGGGCTGTTCACCCTGCAACGGCTCGCGCCCAAGTACCTTTTTGCCGATGAAATCATTCATGGTCTTGTTGGCCTGATGCAGCCACAGACGCTTGAGGTCTGTGTTGGTCAAACCCTCGTCGGTCATATGTTCGGCGATGTGCCGGCTGACCATAGGCAGGACTTCTTTGAACACTTTTCGGCCGTTCTGCATGAACTGCATGTCGCGGCGATCCACCAGGCCATCTGGCCGGGAGCGACGCAAAAAGCCATTATTATTCCGAATGTTATTGGAAAACTGCGTCGCACACCGAGTCGAGATGACCTCAAAATGCGGGCCTTGTGCGTCGTCGATGCGCTCGATCAGTGTCGCTGTGGCGACGTCACCAAAGATGAAATGGCAATCGCGATCCCGCCATTCCAGATGGCCCGAACAGATTTCAGGGTTGACGACCAATGCCGCACGAACCGAGCCTGACCGGACCATGTCTGCCGCCGCCTGAATGCCGAATGTGGCCGAAGAACAAGCCACGTTCATGTCAAATCCAAAACCGTCGATCCCCAACGCCTGCTGAATCTCGATTGCAATCGCCGGATAGGCGCGCTCGTGATTTGATGCAGCACAGATCACCAGATCAACGTCAGATGCCGTCCGTCCCGCCTGATCCAGCGCTTTGGTGCAGGCATCCACAGCCATTTCGGTCATGATGCCAGGTTCGTCATCGGACCGTTGGCGCAGGGCCGGGTGCATAACCTCGGGATCAAGAATGCCCGTTTTGTCCATTACAAAGCGGTTTTCGATCCCGGACGCCTTGATGATGAATTCCTCGGACGAATGCTGCATCGGCTCGATCTCACCAGCGGCGATTCCCTTGGCATTCTCGGTGTTTTTCCTGTCGGCGTAAGCGTTAAACGCTGCGACAAGCTCGGCGTTTGTGATTACGTTCTGGGGCGTGAAAACACCTGTACCGGTGATGGCGGGCGTATACATGAGGCGTCCTGGCGGTTTCGGATTTGCACAAGATGAAGGCACGGATCGGTTTGATCAAGATATCTTGACCCAAGGGAATGTGAACAAGTTTCTCAACTTCACATCTTGAATGGTTCAGAAAATGAAGTATATGGCGAACTCGAATACGGAGCGCCCACATGACAGACGACAATGGCAACGGATTAAGACGCCTCAGTCCTGAAATTCAGGCCATGATGGGGGTCTACGCCCTGTACTGGAAACTGGAAGAGAGCTTTGACAGCATCGAAACGGACCTGAGCCATCAGGAATGTCACATGCTGATCAAGCTGGACCAACCCAAACGCATGGGCGTTCTGGCGTCTGACATGCTGAGCGTGCCGTCCACGATCACGGCCACGGCAGACGCTTTGGAGGCTGCCGGCTATCTGACCCGACAACGCGACCCCGAAGACCGACGCGCCTGGCTGTTGGTTTTGACCGATCAGGGTGAAGACGCCCGAAACATGCTGGTCGCTACGGCCGGTGAGCTTTTTCATCGCGCATCCGGGCTGAGTGATACCGAAACGACAGAATTCGCGCGTTTGGCGTGCAAAATCCGAGAAAATATCCTTAAAACCGGAATTCCCGAGGGATTGACGAAATGAGACTCCTGACTTCTCTGGCCTTGTCGCTGGCCGTTCTTGCGGCGCCAACCACCGCACAGGAAACCCCCAAGCCTGTCAAATTGATGCAAGTGAAGGAAACCGCGCCCGGATTCTCGCGCCAGTTCTTTGGACGCGTCGCCGCGCGGCAAACGGTTGATCTGGCGTTTCAAGTCGCCGGGCAGATCGTCGAAATGCCGGTCAACGAGGGTTTTGTGATCCCCGAAGGCGAGTTGATCGCCCATCTGGATCAGGAACCTTTCGAATTGAAGCTGGATCGCGCGCGGCTGCAAAAAGACCAAGCGGACCGCACCGTCGCGCGCCTGTCCCGCCTGCGAGGCACAACCGCCAGTCAGGTGGCGGTGGACGATGCGGAAACGGCGGCCCAACTGGCGGCGATCGCAGTGCGGGATGCCGAGTACGAGTTGGAGCATGCGACATTGACCGCGCCATTTGATGCGTTGGTTTCAAGCCGCGCGGTCGAGGCGTTTACGACCGTTTCTGCCGGTACGCCGATTGTGCGCATTCACGACATGTCTGAACTTCGAATTGAAGTTGACGTGCCCGAGATCCTGTTCCAGCGCTCGAGCCAGGAAGACGAAATCACGATCACGGCAAGGTTTCCCGTCAGTGATGAGATTTTCCCGCTCGAGATACGGGAATTCGACGCCGAATCGTCCAGCGTCGGGCAGACGTTTCGCATCCAGTTTGGGCTGACGCCTCCAGAAGGTCTGCAGATCCTTCCCGGATCCTCGGTCACCGTGAACGTTCAGGTACAAGACCAGCAAACGGGAATAGTGGTCCCTGCCACTGCAATCGTGGCGGATGCCAACGGGGATCTGAACGTGGTCGTGTTCTCTCCGGTCGGGGCAGATGAGGGCACGGTGACCCGGGTTCCTGTGAAAATCGAGCCGACACAATCGGGCGATGTTCGCGTTCTCGAGGGGCTGTCAGATGGGGATGAAATCGTCGTCGCCGGCGGCAGCGCTTTGAGTGATGGGCAATCAGTGCGCCGCTTTGTCGGCTTTTCCAACTGAGGTGCAGAGCAATGAACATCGCACGTGCCTCGATTGATCGACCGCTCTACACATGGCTGATCATCCTGATCGCCCTGTTCGGCGGGATCTGGGGGTTTCTGTCGCTGGGGCGGCTGGAAGACCCTGCATTCACCATTAAAAACGCAGTCATCATAACGCAGTATCCCGGTGCCACGGCGGAACAGGTGGCGCTGGAAGTTTCGGAACCGCTGGAATCGGCCATCCAACAAATGGGCGAAGTGGACGAGATCACGTCGGTCAACCAACCTGGTCAATCGATCATCGAGGTCGAGATCAAATCCACCTATGATGGAAGCGAACTGCCCGACATCTGGACCCGTTTGCGTGCCAAGGTGAGCGATGCCGCCCGCGCCTTGCCGTCGGGCGTTGGCCAACCGTTTGTCAATGACGGGTTCGGGGATGTCTTCGGGTTGTTCTACGCGGTCACGGCCGAGGGGTTTTCGGATGCTGAAAAGCATGAGTTCGCAACCTTTCTGCGACGCGAGTTGTTGACCGTCGAAGGCGTTGCCGATGTCGAGGTGCAAGGGCTTCCCGACGAGGCGATATTCATCGAACCGGATTTGGCAATCTCGGTGAACCAGAATGTGCCTTTGCAAGCGATCAATGATGCGATTGCAAACGCGGATTCGGTCAACGCCTCGGGTTCGCTTCGCTCAAGCGATGACCGGACAACGATCCTGACGGCAGAAGGGTCGGACAGTGTATCGGCCATCGCCGGGCTGTCGGTCGGGTCGCAGGGGCAGGTCATCAACCTGTTCGATATGTCAAACGTGTACCGGGCGCGACAGAACGATCCCGACATTATGATCCGGTACAACGGCGTTGAAGCGTTTACATTGGGGATCGCAGGACTGGCCGATGAGAATATCGTCGAAGTGGGCAAGCGAGCGGATGCCAAATTCGCCGAATTGAACTCGGACATTCCCTACGGCGTCGAGATTCTGCCCATCTATCAGCAACACGTCGTGGTCGAGCAGGCATCGAACGATTTCCTGGTAAACCTCGTTATGTCCGTGACGATTGTCGTCTTTGTGTTGGGCGTCTTCATGGGATGGCGCGCCGCCGTGGTCGTGGGGTCCACGCTTTTGCTGACCGTTGTAGGTACATTGCTCTTCATGTCGCTTTTCTCGATCGAGATGGAGCGGATTTCACTGGGCGCGCTGATCATCGCGATGGGGATGTTGGTCGACAATGCGATTGTGGTCGCCGAGGGCATGCAGATCGCCATGCTGCGCGGAAAGTCGTCACGCGATGCGGCGGAAGACGTGGCTGGCAAAACCCAGATACCACTTTTGGGCGCGACCGTGATCGGCATCATGGCTTTTGCCGGGATTGGCCTCAGCCCCGACGCGACCGGAGAGTTTCTGTTCTCGCTCTTTGCCGTGATCGGGATTTCGCTGCTGCTGAGTTGGGTATTGGCGATCACCGTGACGCCAATGCTGGGACACTATTTCTTCAAACAGGGCTCAGGCGAGGAACCCGACGCTTATGGCGGTCCGCTCTTTCGGGTTTACGGTGCCATTTTGCGCGGCGCTTTGCGGCTTCGATGGCTTGTTGTGGCCGGTTTGGTCGGGATCACAGTGGTTTGCTATGCCGGTTTTGGTCTGATGAAGCAGCAGTTTTTCCCGGATTCTAACACGCCCCTGTTCTTCGTGCATTACAAACTACCGCAAGGAACTCCCATTGCACGAACGGCCGAAGACATGGCGGTGTTCGAAGATTGGTTGAAGGCGCGCGACGATGTCGTTTCGGTCACCACTTTCGTGGGACAAGGCGCGACCAGGTTCATGTTGACCTACTCGGCGGAAAAACCGAACCCCAGCTATGGGCATATGATCATCCGCACCGAAAGCCTTGAAGACATTCCAGCGCTTCAGTCTGACCTCGAAGCCTTTGGCACAGCCAGCTTTCCGGAAGGTGAGTTCAGAACCAAACGTCTGGTTTTCGGTCCCGGTGGCGGTGACCCGATTCAGGCACGTTTTTCCGGTAGCGATCCGGCGGTTCTTCGGCAGCTTGCGGATCAGGCGGTTCAGGTCATGACCGCGGCGTCCCCAAATGTGCTGAACGTGCATCATGACTGGCGCGAGAAAGAACTGGCGGTCCAGCCGATCTATGCCACAGAACGCGCGCAGACCGCAGGGGTGACCCGCGAAGACATCGCTGCAACCCTGCAGTTTTCCACGGATGGCATCAATGGTGGCGTCCTTCGCGAACGCGATCGTTTGATCCCCATTATTTTGCGGCGTCAGGCCGATGGCGACTATTCGATTGTGGATCAGGTCGTTTATTCGGATCAGTCCGAAAGATTTGTGCCAATTGAACAGATGGTGGATGGATTTGAGTATCAGGCTCTCAACACATTGGTGCATCGCCGGGACCGGGTTCTTACGATTACGGTTGGCGCCGACGTTCCGCCTGATCTGACTGCAGCGCAGGTTCATTCCGAAGTGCGCGACGCGATCGAGGCCATCGAGCTGCCGCTTGGTTACAGGCTGGATTGGGGCGGAGAATACGAAAACTCGCGCGATGCCCAGCAGAGTTTGGGACGGCAGCTGCCGCTCAGTCTGCTGATCATGGTTTTGATATCGGTCCTGCTTTTTAACGCGATACGGCAACCGATCATCATCTGGTTGCTTGTGCCCATGTCCGTCAACGGCGTTGTCATCGGCCTATTGGGAACCGGTCTGCCCTTCACCTTTACGGCATTGCTTGGATTGCTGAGCCTGTCAGGCATGCTGATAAAGAATGGCATCGTGCTGGTTGAGGAAATTGACCTTGTTCGGGCAACAGGAAAGCCCCTAAAAGAGGCAATAATCGAAGCTTCGGTTTCGCGTTTGCGTCCGGTCATGCTGGCGGCAGTTACGACGATTCTGGGTATGGCACCGCTTTTGACGGATGCGTTCTTTGTCTCGATGGCCGTCACAATCATGGGCGGGCTGGCCTTCGCCTCGATTCTGACAATGGTTGCGGCCCCGGTCTTTTACATGATTTTCTTTGCGCGGGAAGAAAAGCGAAGGCTGGTCACAAACTGATCTGGACGGGGCGGCTGTTTCAGCCGCCCTGATCCTGTTCCGGATCGTAATGATAACAAAAGCATGAAATCTTGTTGCCGTCCGGGTCGCGCAAATAACAGACGTAAAAGTCGGGTTCATACCTGTCCCGAATTCCGGGTTCGCCTTCGTCACTTCCGCCGTTTTCCAAACCAGCCGCGTGAAACCGACGAACCAGATCTCCGCTCTCAACGGGAAATGCGATCATTGTCCCGTTCCCAACGGATGCCGGGGCCGCGTTGAAAGGCTGGCATATCCAGAAACCTGTTCCTTGGTCCGGCTTGCTTCCCCATCCGGCCCAGGTTTCTGACCAACCCGGCAGGCGAGGCTGACCAAGCACGGAAAAGATCGCGTCATAAAACCGGATCGCACGTTGCAGATTGTTGGTTCCTACAGTCGTAAAAAGTTCCAAAGCGCACCTCGAACAACCAGTCGACCCAAGCATGGGGTGCAAATCGTCGAAGTTAAACAAAAAAGACCCCGGATGGTCCGGGGTCGAATTTGCCGTTATTTTGCGTTCCTTGGCGTCATCCTTGCAGGGATTTCACCTCAACATCGCCTTCGGTCTGCGCCTTGATGGCCAGCGCAGCCGCATGACTCGCGGCGGCTGTTGTATAGTAGGGGATACGGTCAAAAAGCGCGATGGAACGGATCGAGCGGCTATCCTCGACCGCTTGTGCGCCTTCGGTCGAGTTCATGACCAACTGGACGCCGCCATCCTTCATCAGGTCGGTGACATCAGGGCGGCCTTCGTACACCTTGTTGACCACCCCGCACGGCACGTCGTGCGCATCCAGCCAGCTTTGGGTGCCGCGCGTCGCGACCAGAGTGAAGCCCTGATCGACCAGAACCTTGGCCGCCTCAAGCATTGCAGGACCTTTGTCCGCGTCCTTGATCGAGATGAACGCGCACCCGGTATGGGGCAAAACCATCCCGGCACCCATCTGTGCCTTCAGGAAGGCGCGGGGGAAGTTGCGGTCCCAACCCATAACCTCTCCGGTCGAACGCATTTCGGGGCCCAGAATGGTATCCACACCGGGGAATCGCGCAAAAGGCAGAACTGCTTCCTTCACCGAGAACCACGGCATATCCGGGTCAACCAGTGTCATTTGGTCGGCGATCTTTGTGTCGTCCACTGTCTTGTAGGCAGGGCGCATCGGGAAGTCCGACAATTTTTCACCAGCCATCAGGCGAGCCGCGATCGAGGCAATCGCGCTGTCGGTGGCTTTTGCGACGAAGGGTACAGTGCGCGAGGCGCGCGGGTTCACTTCGATCAGGTAAATCTCGTCGTCCTTGATCGCGAACTGCACATTCATCAGGCCGACAACGTTCAGTGCCTTGGCCAGTTTAAACGTTTGATCCTTGATCTGGTCGATTGTCTCTTTGGACAGCGAATAAGGCGGCAGCGAACAGGCGGAGTCACCCGAATGAACGCCAGCCTCTTCGATATGCTGCATGATGCCGGCAACATGCACGTCGGTGCCGTCACACAGCGCATCCACGTCCAGTTCCACCGCACCGGCCAGATAGCTGTCGAGCAGAACCGGGCTGTCGCCCGAGACCACCACGGCCTCGTTGATATAGCGTTTCAACTGATCCATATCGCGCACGATTTCCATCGCACGCCCGCCCAGAACGTAAGAGGGGCGGATCACCAGCGGGAAGCCGATCTCTTCCGCGATTTCCAACGCTTGTGTGTCGGTCGAGGCGATGCCGTTCTTGGGCTGCTTCAGACCCAGTTCGTTGACCAGCGCCTGGAAACGCTCACGGTCTTCGGCCAAATCAATGGCGTCCGGGGTGGTGCCAAGGATCGGGATGCCCTCGGCCTCAAGCGCATTCGCCAGTTTCAGCGGGGTTTGGCCACCAAACTGAACGATCACACCGTGCAATGTTCCGTTTTCCTGCTCTTTGGTCAGGATTTCCATCACGTGTTCGAAGGTCAGTGGCTCAAAATACAGACGGTCCGAGGTGTCGTAGTCGGTCGATACCGTCTCGGGGTTGCAGTTAACCATGATGGTCTCGTACCCCGCGTCGGTCAGTGCGAAACAGGCGTGGCAGCAGCAATAGTCGAACTCGATCCCCTGACCGATCCGGTTCGGGCCGCCGCCGAGAATGACGACCTTTTTGCGGTCAGATGGGCGCGCTTCGCATTCGACCTCACCCATCATCGGGGCTTCGTAGGTCGAGTACATATAGGGCGTCTGCGCTTCGAACTCTGCCGCGCAGGTGTCGATGCGTTTGAACACCGCATTCACACCCAGATTTCGGCGCGCGCGGCGAATGTTGCTTTCTTCCCGACCCGTCAGGTTTCCCAGACGCGCATCGGTAAAGCCCAGCATTTTCAGTCTGCGAATACCATCTTCAGTAACGGGCAGACCCTCTTTGCGCACCGTGCGTTCTGCGTCGACGATTTCGCGGATACGGGCAAGGAACCACGGGTCGAATTTGGTGACACCAAAAATCTCGTCATCGCTCAACCCGTGGCGCATTGCCTGCGCGATAGTGCGCAAGCGATCCGGCGTCTGTTGGCTGATGGCTTTGGTGACTGTGGCCTTGTCGTCGGCCTCTTCCCAGACGCCCACGTTCAGCCCGGGGATTTCGATTTCGTCGAACCCGGTCAGACCCGATTCCATCGAGGCGAGCGCCTTCTGCATGGATTCGTGGATAGTCCGGCCGATGGACATGGCCTCACCCACCGATTTCATCGCGGTGGTCAGATAGGGTTCGCTGCCCGGGAATTTCTCGAACGCGAACTTCGGGATCTTGGTGACGACATAGTCAATCGTCGGCTCGAACGAGGCCGGTGTGACTTTGGTAATGTCATTGTCCAATTCGTCCAGCGTGTAGCCCACCGCCAGTTTGGCCGCGATCTTGGCAATCGGGAATCCGGTCGCCTTGGACGCCAGCGCGGACGACCGCGACACGCGTGGGTTCATCTCGATGACGACCATCCGGCCATCGTCGGGATTGATCGCCCACTGTACGTTCGACCCTCCGGTTTCGACACCAATCTCACGCAGTACCGCAATCGAGTGATTGCGCATGACTTGGTATTCCTTGTCGGTCAGCGTCAGGGCTGGGGCCACAGTGATCGAATCCCCTGTGTGCACGCCCATTGGATCCACGTTCTCGATCGAGCAGACAATGATGGCGTTATCCGCAGTGTCGCGGACCACTTCCATCTCGTATTCTTTCCAGCCCAACAGGCTCTCGTCGATCAGGATCTGACCCACGGGCGAGGCATCCATACCCGAGCGGCAAATATGGATATAATCTTCGCGGTTATAGGCAACACCGCCGCCTGTGCCGCCAAGCGTGAATGCAGGGCGAATGATCGCGGGCAGACCCACTGTTTCAAGGGTTTCGAGCGCCAGCGCCACGCCCGCATCCAAATCCTTTCGGTCCTGGTCGTCCTTTGGTGCCGTTACAATCTCGGCCTTGGGGTTTTCGATACCCAGCCGGTCCATCGCCTCGCGAAACAGCTTGCGGTCTTCGGCCATTTCGATTGCATCACGCTTGGCACCGATCATCTCGACCCCGAACTTGTCCAAAACACCCATCTCTTCCAGCGCCAGAGAAGTGTTCAGCCCGGTCTGACCGCCCATTGTGGGCAGCAAGGCGTCGGGGCGTTCCTTTTCGATGATCTTCGCGACAACCTCGGGCGTGATGGGTTCGATATAGGTCGCATCGGCCAGACCGGGATCGGTCATGATCGTTGCAGGGTTCGAGTTCACCAGAATGACCCGGTATCCTTCTTCCCGCAGCGCCTTACACGCTTGTGCGCCGGAATAGTCGAACTCGCATGCCTGGCCGATAACGATGGGGCCTGCCCCGATGATCATGATCGACTGGATGTCGGTTCTTCTCGGCATGGCCTTGTTCCTTCGATTGTCCGCGAGTCAGGGCACCGCCCCAGCGCCCAAATTGTCCTGCGTTATAGGGACCGCGCGAAAAGGTGCAAGTGGTATCGGAAACAGAGGCGAAATTGCCGCTTTCCCCCCTTTCCCTTGGTGGCGTATTCTCTATATCGCGCAGCACGGCTTATGAGGATGCAATTGCGTATTCGTTTTGATCAGGGGCCTGCCGGGCGCGGAACCCGGTTTGACCGCCCGTCCCGGATTATTCGCGCCGACCGCGCGGATGAGGTGCCCCAGGCTCTGGCGGCGCTGGATGCGGCGCGGGCGGACGGGTCATGGTTGGCGGGCTATGCCAGCTATGAATCGGGCTACGTGCTTGAGCCGCGCCTGGCCAAGCGGTTGCCCGATGGTCGGCGTTTGCCGCTGCTGTGCTTTGGCGTCTATGACGCGCCGGATCGGGTTGGGCTGTCCAAAGACCTTGGTGAGGTGACGGGTTTTCAGCCGCGTTGGGATGAAGCGCGGTACGAAGCTGCGTTTCGCTCTGTCCACGAGGCGATCGGCGCGGGCGATATCTATCAGGCCAACCTGACATTTCCGATTGATCTGACGGTCTCCGGTGACAGCGCCGCGCTTTATGCCACATTGGCCGCGGGCCAACCTGTCGGGCACGGTGCGCTGGTGCAGCAGGATGGGTTGCCGGACCTGCTCAGCCGTTCGCCCGAGCTGTTCTTTCGCACCGATGCGGATGGCGGCATCGAAACGCGCCCGATGAAGGGAACACAGCCGCGCAGCGAAGATCCCGACGAAGACGCCAGGTTGCGCAGTTTTCTTGCTTCGGACGCAAAGAACCGTGCTGAAAACCTGATGATCGTTGACCTGCTGCGCAATGACATCAGCCGCGTGGCCCTTGCCGGATCGGTGCGTGTGCCGGAACTTTTCAAGGTTGAGACCTATGCCACCGTGCATCAGATGGTTTCCCTGGTGCAGGCGCAACTGCATCTGGGCGTCGGATTGTCCGATATCCTGACCGCGTTGTTCCCCTGTGGCTCAATCACCGGCGCGCCGAAAATTCGTGCGATGGAGATTCTGTCTGAATTGGAGCCGTGGCCGCGCGACATCTATTGTGGCACCATCGGCTGGGCCGCGCCGGACGGGCGATCCGAGTTCAATGTCGCGATCCGAACCCTGATGGTCGAAGGCGACAGCGCGACCCTGAACGTGGGCGGCGGCGTCGTTTGGGACAGCACCGCCCATTCGGAATATGAGGAGGCTCTATGGAAAGCCCGCTTCGCGCACCATCTGAGCCTGATTTCCGCCTGATCGAAACGCTCGCGTTCCGGCCAGAACAGGGTTTTGTCCGCAAGAACCGCCATCTGGCCCGGATGGCACGGTCAGCAAGCGCTTTTGGCGTTCCGTTTGATACGCACGCAGCCGATAAGGCCTTGATGACCGCCAACGGAGACGCGCCCCTGCGCTGCCGACTGACACTTGATGCGGCTGGCCGATTTGATCTGACAACCGGGGCGTTGGGCCCAACCCCCGATTTGTGGCGCATCGCAATATCGGACGTTCGGCTTGAGGCTTCGGATATCTGGTTGCAGCACAAGACAACACGCCGCGCTGTTTATGACGTTGCGCGGGCCTCTTTGCCGCAGGGCGTGGATGAGTTGGTGTTTCTGAATGATCGTGAAGAACTTTGCGAGGGGACAATCACAAATCTCTTTCTCGATATGCCGGATGGACGTCGCCTGACGCCGGATCTCGCCAGTGGGCTGTTGCCCGGAATTTTGCGAGAGGAGCTTTTGGAGACCAAAAAGGTCACCGAGGCAACACTGACCTTGACCGATTTGCGAAATGCACAAACTGTTCGAATGGGGAACTCCCTGCGTGGGTTGATCCGGGTGGAGCTTGTAGAACATTGAAAGCAAACAGCGAATGGTCACTGTCCGCACCAAACCAACAGTGGTTGAGGCTGGAGTTTGGGCTGTTCTTCGTTGCTGTCCCAATCCTGATCGCCGTCTTGTTCCCACCCGATTGGATGTTCCCGTCGCTGTTCACGTTTACGGCAATCGGTATCGCGCTGCTGCACTTCACGCCCGGATTTGCATGGGCTGAACTGCGGTACAACTGGCGTAACTGGTCGTGGTTGGAGCTTGTCGTTTTTACCGTTCTGATGGCGGGTTTCTGCACGGCATTGGTTTTGATCACCCGACCCGGCGCAGCGTTTTCCCTGCTTATCCACCGACCGGAATTGCTGGCCTTCATCTGGGTCGGCTACCCTCTGGCGTCTGCATTGCCGCAAGAATTGTTGTTCCGCTCTCTGTATTTCCGCCGTTATCAGGCAATCCTGCCAAGCGGCCGGGCGGCCTATCTGCTGAACGCCGCGCTCTTTTCACTGGCCCATCTGATGTATTGGAGCTGGATCGTCGCGGTCATGACCTTTGGCGGCGGGCTGTTGTTTTCGTGGGCCTATCGCAAACGCGGGTCGTTCTTTTACGCCGTTTTGCTGCACGCGATTGCGGGGAATATCATCTTCGCTGCCGGGCTGGGTGTCTATTTCTACTCGGGCAATGTGCAAAGGCCGTTCTGACGGCGCGACCTGCCTTGACTTTCCCGGCGCGACGGGGTGTATCGGCGCGACGAATTCTGCGCCCGAAGGGATAACATCCATGCACGCCTACCGCAGCCACACCTGCGCCGCTCTGACCGCCGCCAATGTCGGTGAAACCGTCCGCCTGTCCGGCTGGGTGCATCGGGTCCGAGATCACGGCGGCGTGCTGTTCATCGACCTGCGCGACCACTTTGGCGTGACACAGGTTCTGTGCGATGGCGACAGCGCGGCTTTTGCCGAGTTGGAGAAGGTCCGCTCGGAATGGTGCATTCGTATCGACGGCACCGTCAAGGCGCGTGACCCTGAGTTGGTGAACCCGAAGCTGCCGACCGGCGAAATCGAGGTTTACGTGCGCGAGCTTGAGGTTCTGGGCGCTGCCGAGGAACTGCCGCTGATGGTCTTCGGCGATCAGGAGTATCCCGAGGAAACGCGCCTGCGCTATCGCTACCTTGATCTGCGCCGCGAGGTGATGCAGCGCAACATGACCCTGCGCTCGGACGTTGTGGCCTCAATGCGCAAGCGTATGTGGGATCAGGGGTTCCGCGAGTACCAAACGCCGATCATCACGGCCTCGTCCCCCGAAGGCGCGCGCGACTTCCTCGTGCCCTCGCGCCTGCATCCGGGCAAGTTCTACGCGTTGCCGCAGGCCCCGCAGCAGTTCAAACAGCTGATCATGATGTCGGGCTTTGACAAATATTTCCAGATCGCGCCGTGCTTCCGTGATGAAGACCCACGGGCCGACCGCTCGCCCACCGATTTCTATCAGCTGGACCTTGAGATGTCCTTTGTCGAACAGCAGGACGTTTTCGACACGATCCAGCCCGTTCTGACTGGCGTGTTCGAAGAGTTCGGCGGTGGCCGCAAGGTGGATCAGGAGTGGCCGCAGATTTCCTACAAGGACGCGGCGCTTTGGTACGGCACCGACAAGCCCGACCTGCGGAACCCACTTAAAATGCAAGTGGTCTCGGACCACTTTCGCGGGTCTGGCTTCGCGATTTTCGCGAAGCTGCTGGAGCAGGAAGGTACCGAAATTCGCGCCATCCCGGCGCCGTCTGGCGGCAGCCGCAAGTTCTGCGACCGGATGAATGCATTCGCCCAAAAAGAGGGTTTGCCGGGGATGGGCTACATCTTCTGGCGCGATCAGGGTGAGGGGATGGAGGCCGCAGGACCGCTCGCCAAGAATATCGGACCCGAACGGACCGAGGCGATCCGGCAGCAGCTGGGTCTGGGCGTCGGTGACGCGGCGTTCTTCCTCGGCGGCAAGCCGAAGGCCTTTGAAAAGGTTGCGGGTAAAGCGCGTGACGTCATTGGCGAAGAACTGGGCCTCACCGAGAAAGACCGGTTTGCCTTTGCCTGGATCGTGGATTTCCCGATCTATGAGCAGGATGAAGAGACAGGCGCGATTGATTTTGAGCACAACCCGTTTTCAATGCCGCAAGGTGGGATGGAGGCGCTGAACGGCAATCCGCTCGACGTGCGCGGTTACCAGTATGACCTTGCCTGTAACGGGTATGAGCTGGTCTCGGGCGCGATCCGGAACCACAAACCCGAGATCATGCTCAAGGCCTTCGAACTCGCCGGTTATGGCGAGGATGAGGTGAAGTCCCGCTTTGGGGCGCTCTTCAATGCGTTCCATTATGGCGCGCCGCCGCATGGGGGCTGTGCTGCAGGGATCGACCGGATCGTGATGCTGCTGGCCGATGAGGCGAACATCCGCGAGGTCATGATGTTCCCGATGAACCAACGCGCCGAGGATCTGATGATGGACGCGCCCTCTGACCCGACTTCGGATCAGTTGATGGAACTGGGGCTCAGGCTGATCCCTCAGGAATAAACGCGGACCGCCCCGGCGCGGGCGGTCGTTTGATGAACAGACCGGGGCGGCGCTATTTGGAAACCAGATATGCGCCGCTTTTTCGGCGGCTTGTCCGAATTTTCCTGGCCGTGCGTCGCGTCCGCAGATACATCCAAATGCAAAGCAGCGACGCAGTAATGAAGTAGGCAATTTCCATGTCAGATCGCCTCCTGCTGCTGTAGGCGGAACTGCACCAAACCGGCGACTCTGGCGGCTTGCGCGGTGACCGGTGCGCCCTGCTCCCGCGATGTCGCCAATTGCCGTGCAGCTTCTGCCAGAACGGTGTCCTCTGCATCGCGTGCCACGCCGCTCAGGAATTGGACTACGTAATCCAGCGTTCGTTGATCCGTGGGACCTGCCAGCACATCGGCGATGTGGGCCATATCGTCCTGATACGCCATCGGGTCTGGATGAACGGTATCATCTTGCACAGCTTCCAAACCGCTTGGCCGCCGGTCTTCGGGCAATAGTTGCAGTATGGTCGACTGAAAATAGGCCAAGGATGTCATTGGTTTGGCCAGAAACCCATCGGCACCGGCATTGAATGCCAGAGCCTCGGCCCCGTCATCGCCGGACAGGCCCAAAATGGCGTCGATTCTTGGCACCTCTTGCGTCAGTTCGGCGATCAAATCCGCACCAGAGCCGTCGGGCAAGCCCATGTCCACAATGATAACCGACGGTCGATAAATTTGAAGATGCCGCCGGGCCGATGTCAGGCAGTCCGCCCGCCTGATCCGGGCACCGCTATGCAGACACATCAGTCGGATTGCATCGCAGGCGTAGCGGCTGTCCTCGACAACAAGGATCGTCTGACCCAGCAGCGGGCGCAGTCTTGTGGGCGAAGGATAAGGGGCGAATGGTCCCGAATCGTCCATGGCAGAACTCCTAATCAGCATGAGCTTTAGGCTAGGAACTCCTGGCTAACACCGGGTTAACGGGCAATTTGGCGCACTTGCCCTTTGATCGGACAGCCCCCATAACCGCTGCAACGCAGAACGCAGGAGCTTTTTATGATCGGTCGTCTGAACCACGTCGCCATTGCCGTCCCGGACCTCGAGGCCGCATCGGCCCAATACCGCAGCGCGCTGGGCGCCAAGGTTGGTGCGCCACAGGACGAACCCGATCATGGCGTGACAGTCGTTTTCATTGAATTGCCGAACACCAAGATCGAATTGTTGTACCCGCTGGGCGACGACAGTCCGATCAACGGATTTTTGGAAAAGAACCCGGCGGGTGGCATTCACCATGTCTGCTATGAAGTCGAGGACATTATCGCCGCGCGGGATCACCTGAAGGAAACCGGAGCGCGCGTTCTTGGTTCCGGCGAGCCCAAAATCGGCGCGCACGGTAAGCCGGTTCTGTTTCTGCATCCCAAGGACTTCAACGGTTGCCTCGTTGAATTGGAACAGGTCTGAGGCCCCGCAATGACGATAACTGCCGCTCTGGTCCTGTTCGCCGTTATCTGGTTTCTGACGCTACTGGTTGTCTTGCCCGTGCGGATCAAAACGCAGGGAGATCTGGGCGACATTGTTCCCGGAACCCATGCAGGCGCCCCGGAAGTGCATCACATGAAGAAAAAGCTCTGGATAACCACAGGAATTTCATTCGTTCTGTGGGCGATCATCGCCGGAGTCATCATTTCGGGTCTGATCTCGGTGCGTGATTTTGATTGGCTCAACCAGCTTGAACCGCGTGTTTAGTCATCAAGGCCTGTCGCCCGACAGATTGTGATAGATATGGGTGAACGTGGCGGCACCCAGGATCGGGATCACAAGGTTAACAAGTGGCACCGACAGCGGAATAGCCATGAGCGTACCCGCGACCCAGATCGTCGTGGCATGTTTTGCCCGCAGTTTTCGCGCACCCGCACGCCCTAACCGCCGCATCGCTGCAAGGGTGAAGTATTCCCGCCCCAGCAAAAACCCGTTCATGGCCCAGAAAATGAAGGGTGCCAGCGGCGTGAAGATGACATACAGGATCAACGCCAGAAGGTTGGCGACGATCAACACGCCAAGAAAACTCAGCGAGTCCCACAACGCGTCTGCAAACGGGACGGGTGGCACTTGTGGCAAGCTTGGATAATGCTTGTCTTCGACTGCCTGCGCGACCTCGTCCAGAAACAAAGATGTTATGGCCGAAGCCACTGGAACCATCAGAAAAACGGGCAAGATCAAAACGAGGAATATGCCGGAGTAATTCAACACATCGTTGAGCCAGGGAACTGGTCCGACGAAAGGTAACGAGATTTCAGTCCCTGACAAAGCGTTGATCAGCCAGATCGCGCCCGCGCAGGTCAAAATCAGCAGGATCACAGTCAGGCCCACGCCGCGCAGCAGAACCGACCGAAATCTGGGATCACCAATCTGGCCGAGGGCCGCGAAAAACGCGTTGAGTACGGTCATTCCGAAACCCATTGCGTCAGCGACGCAACATCAGGCCTTGGGCGTTCCGGCGGGGCCACCTTTTCCGTCGCGATGTAGATGAAACCCGCCACACGCTCATTCTCATCAAGACCCAGCGCCTGTTCACAGAATTCCCGATCGTGCGATTGCCAGCCCGACAACCAATTTGCGCCCCAGCCTGCCGCCAGCGCGGCGTTCAACAGCGCAAGACAGACGGCCCCAGCGGAATAGGTCTGTTCGATCGCGGGCACTTTTTCCGATGTCTTTTGGACTTCGATAACGGCAACGGCCAGTTGCCCCAAATCGAACTGACTGCGTGCTTTGGTAATTTCTTCTTCGGTCTTGCCCAAAACCCGGGCGCGTTCTTCGGTCAAATCCGCCAGTCGTGGCATCGCCCCTTTTTCGAGTACGATAAAGCGCCACGGCTCCAGCTTTCCATGATCCGGGCTGCGCGCAGCGGCGGTCAACAGGGGCAACAGTTCCTTACGCGACGGGGCAGGGCCAACCAATGTCTTTGCCGGTCGCGAACGGCGCGCCAGCAGAAATTCCAGTGCTGCGGGGTTTTTGAGGGACATATGTTAACTCTCTTCACATGGGCCGAGTTCTATCTCGTCCCTGGACGGGCAGTTTTCAAGGGCGAACTGAATGGATTGGCAGTACAAAATCAATCGCAATCGCCAAGACGGGGATATGGTCGCAGTTCGGGCAGGAGCCGGTGGCGCGCCTACGAGTCCTGACGGTCGGATTCCCGAATCTGGTAGACGCCTTCGGGCAGGTCCAGTGCCGCTGCAAGATCGCGGATTTGTTCTGGTGACAGGGTTATCTTTTGTATCTTGTCGGATCTCGGGTCCAATTGTTCCAACGTCACACACTCGGCAAAGCTGTTGATAACAATGTCCTCTTGCAAAGGCTTGGGGCCTTCGTCCACCAACGTGATAACCGTCGCGTCGAATTCATGCTCAATCGAAAACATGCCACCACAGTGCAGGGCAGCGCAGCTAATTGCAACCCGTTCTCGGGCAATTCCGAGGTGGCCCAGCAATGATTGCCGCGCTATGGTTGCCTGCCGGCAAGACTGATGGAAAGGATATGGAATGCGCCGTCTCGCCCTGATGCTGGTTCTGTTTCTGGCGGCGTGTGACAGCTCGTCTGTCGTCGTTATTCCGGCGGCCAACTGGGCCCCGACGTCGCCAGACCTGCGCGCTGTTGCGCCGGCCTTCAAGCAGGTCAGTACTGCGGTGGGTGACGCGTCTCGTGCAGAATGCAAACGGCGCACCCGCGCGGTGAACTGCGATTTTGTCATTCTGGTCGATCTCGATCCGCGTGCGCCTGCCAACGCGTTTCAAACCCTTGATGAAAACGGTCGACCGCTGATCATCTTCACCCAGTCGATGATCCTGTCCACGCAGAACCCTGATGAGATGGCGTTTGTCATGGGGCATGAAGCCGCGCATCATGTTTTGGGGCATATTGCCCGTCAGGCCGAAAACGCGAAGGAGGGTGCCCGCATTTTCGGTGATCTGGCCCGAAAGCAGGGCGAGGACGCAGCCGGAGTGGAACGCGCGCAGGAAATTGGGGCCGAAGTCGGGGCACAGTATTATTCCCGGGCGTTTGAGTTGGAAGCGGACCAACTTGGCACCGTCATCACCAACTCTGCCGGATACAACCCATTGGTCGGGGCCGAGTTCTTTCAGCGGATCCCTGATCCCGGCGACCGGTTCCTTGCATCGCATCCGCCCAATGCCGAACGGGTACAGGCCGTTCTTCAAACTGCGTCCGAGCTGGGTTTGACGCGATGAGCGATTTGACCCGATTGGGTGTTGTTCTGACCGACCGGGGGTCAAGATACGCGGTTTCAGGTGGAATTGTCAGCAGCCGCAAGGACGTCGACGCGTTGTTGGCTGACCTGAAGTCCGATAAGTCTTATGCCAAGGCAACCCACAACACCTGGGCGGCGGTTTTGCCGACCGGCGCGCTCAAGGCGGACGATGGCGAGTCGGGCGCGGGCATGGTCATTCTAAGGATGATGGAACGGGCGGGGATTTCCAACCACGTGATCATCGTGACGCGTTGGTACGGCGGCAAGAAGCTGGGCGGTGACAGGTTTCGACGTGTTCAGGACGCGACGCGGGATTATCTGGACCACTTGGAGACTGGGCTTTGACCTAAATCAAAGGCGCGCGGCTTTTGCCCCGGTACCGTTTCGCCCATGGCGACACGGAAAGGACCTCGGATGCCTGACCTTAAAAAACTGAAGCACCACGCCGGTCTTGTCGATCTGATGGCGCAGAATCTTGGTGTCGATTTGCAGGAGGCCGCGATTGCCGGGGCACTCGAGATTGATGACATTTCCGAGGCTGTGTTGCGATGCACGAAGTGTGCCAATCCGGGCCATTGTGAATCCCTTCTGGGGCAACCCAGCCCGCCTCGGAACGCGCCGGAGTATTGCAGAAACCGGGATTTACTGAACAGGCTACGTCCCTAAAGCCAGAGATTCGTGCCCCCATTTTCGGCTACATCAACCAGCCCAGGCAGCCTTCCGCCAGCTTCAGACCGAATCTGAACGGGCCAAATTTGCAGGCGATGAAACAGGGCAGAACCGGCTGGGCAGGCTCAGAGCTTGGCGTGGCTACCGTCGCAGAGTGGCGGATTTCCGCAGTGTTTGCAGCCACAAAAGAAGACTTTCTTGGTGGCGTCAGCTGTGTATTTCACGGGCTCAAACCCGGTGTCTTTGTGGGAACCGTCGCAAAACGGCTGTCGTTTGGATTTTCCGCACGCACACCAGAAATAGGACTTACCTTCGACAACTTCGACAGGATATGGGGTTTTCTGGGCAATCACCGGGGCTTGTGACATGTGGCTACTCCGTCTTTGGCTGATGTCAGTAGCAGAGCCTAAGGCGATGCCTAAAAATTGGTAGCGTTTCACGTCCGCTTTGACCGGTCCAATTGCCGATACAGCGTGCTTTCGCCAGTAATCACGACCTCGTGATCAACGCTGTTGCCAGAGCGTCTTCTTGCGCCTATCCTGATCGCGGCCCCGAAAAACTGGGCAATATCAGAAAAGTAATAGAGGACTGACGGACATGAAACTCAAACTCGCTGCTATCTGTGCCACGGCATTTGTACTGACCGCTTGCTCGCAGCAGGAAGAGCCGACCCCGGTTTTTATCACCCCTGAATACGACAAATACGGCACGCCAAGCTGCCCGGCTGGTTATGACCTGGCCACGACAGAAGCTGGCCAGACAGTTTGTAACCCGGTCACACAGTAAAGGTTTCGCAGGCGCTCCTGTTGCGGGGCGCCTGCATTCGCCAGACAGGAAAAGCCGCCCGATGGGCGGTTTTTTCTTCGCCGCCCCACGAACCGGAAACACCGAGGTGCTGAATGCGCAATTTCTTTGTCCGTCTGCGCGACCGCACCGTCTGGAGTTGGCAGGGACTGGCTGACACCTACCGGGAAGAATATTCGTTCCGGGCCTGGGTATGGGCAAATGCGATCTCGCTTGCATTGGCGATCTGGTTGCCGCTGAGTGGAAGCGCCAGAGTTTTGATCATTGTTCTGGGTGTTCTGGTCTTGGTGGCCGAGCTGTTTAACACAGCGATCGAGCGCGCGGTTGATCACACTTCGACGGATCAACACCCCTTGGCCGGTCAGGCGAAAGATGCCGCAAGTGCAGCAGTTGCATTGACCGCGATCGCCGCCGGAGTAGCATGGGTCGGGGCATTGATCAGCCTGATCTGACCCATCGCCTAAACGTTGCTGACCCGTCGGCCCCACAGGTCGTATTCCCCGGCCTCATCCACCTCGACTGTCACGATATCGCCCGGGTTCAGCCCGTCGAAACCTTCGTCGATAAACAGGTTGCCATCGATTTCCGGCGCATCGGATTTGGTGCGGCAGGTTGCCGCCTCGGCATCGACATCATCGACGATGACCTGAAGAGTTTGGCCGACTTTGGCCGCCAGTTTGGCCTCAGAAATGGCCTGTGCCTTTTCCATGAAGCGTTCCCAGCGGTTCTGCTTCACCTCGGGCGCAACATGATCCGGCAGGTCGTTTGATCGGGCACCGTCCACGTTTTCGTACTGAAAACAGCCGACGCGATCCAATTGTGCCTCATCCATCCAATCCAGCAGAGTTTGAAACTCGGCTTCGGTCTCGCCCGGATAGCCGACGATAAAGGTCGAACGCAGTGTGATGTCAGGACAAATGTCACGCCATGCAGAGATTTCGTCCAGCGTCTTGGCCGCTGCGGCGGGACGGGCCATACGTTTCAGAACATCAGGGTGGGCGTGCTGAAATGGAATGTCCAGATAAGGAAGAACGTTGCAACCGGCATCCGCCATCAGAGGTATCAACTCGCGGACGTGCGGATAGGGATAGACGTAGTGCAGCCGAACCCAGGCGTCGAACTTGCCCAACTCCCGTGCCAAGTCCGTGATGTGACTGCGCACGTCGCGGTCTTTCCAGGGGTTGAGGTCGTATCTGCGATCCAGACCATAAGCCGAGGTGTCCTGTGAAATCACCAAGAGTTCACGGACCCCGTTGTCCACCAGCTTTTCCGCTTCGCGCAGCACAGCATGGGCAGGTCGACTAGCCAGTTTGCCGCGCATGTCAGGGATGATGCAGAATTTGCACTTGTGATTGCAGCCCTCCGAGATTTTCAGATAGCTGTAGTGGCGCGGTGTCAGTTTCACGCCAGAGGCCGGAAGAAGATCAACGAACGGGTCAGGGTCCGGCGGCACCGCCGAGTGAACGGCGTCCAGTACCTGTTCATATTGATGCGGTCCTGTCACAGCCAGAATGCGGGGGTGATGCTCGCGGATATAATCCGGCTCGGCGCCCAGACAGCCGGTCACAATGACCTTTCCATTCTCCACCAATGCTTCGCCAATGGCTTCCAGGGATTCAGCCTTGGCGCTGTCCAAGAACCCGCAGGTGTTCACGATCACGGCATCCGCCCCTGCATAGTCCGGTGATATACCGTAGCCTTCAGCGCGCAGGCGCGTGAGAATGCGCTCACTATCGACCAATGCTTTGGGGCAACCCAGCGACACCATTCCCAGGGTCGGTTGCCCACGGCGTGGCGCATCGGTGATCCGGGCTGCAGGCGCAAGGTCCGGGCGGAGGTTTGGCGGGTTCGTACTCATGGCGCGGCATATAGTGGGGAAAGCTTCCCCTTGCAAATGTTGCGCGCCGGGTGGACTCTGAACACGAGCAGACAAGCCGAGAAGGCAGGTGGCGGACATGAAGTGGCTGATCAGACTCCTATTCATCCTTGTTGCGGCTTTTGGGCTGGTCATCGGCGCCTTGCTGCTGATGCCGGCAGACAAGCTTGGTTCAATTCTGGCTGAACAGGTCAAGGCCCAGACCGGTCGTGATCTGACGTTGTCGGGCGACGTCAGCTTGTCGTTCTGGCCGGTTCTGGGGATGGAGACAGGGCCTGTTACCTTTGGCAATGCGCCGTGGGCCGGGCCCGAGCCCATGCTGAGTGCGCAAAGCCTGTCGGTTGGCGTGGATGCGGCCGCACTGCTGGCCGGCGAAATGCGGATCAAGCGGGTTATCGCCGAAAAACCAGTTCTACGGCTGGAGGTTTCGGACGGGCGCGGGAACTGGGTTCTCGGTACGCACAACACCGCGCCACAATCGTCGTCGAGCGATGGTGCATCCCAAACGGTTGAGAGCAAACCGGTGACGCTGGATCGGCTGGAACTGTCGGACGCGCGGCTGATCTACATCGAAAACGGCGCAACGAGTATGGATTTCCTCGAAGTTGACTTGTTTGCCAGCTGGCCAGATGCCACCTCTCCTTTGGATGTGCAGGCCCAGATGCCGGCTCCGGGGGGGACTGTGCAGGTCGACATGACGATCCCGGACCTTCCAGCCTTTTCATCGGGCGCTGTGACGCCTTTGCAGGTTAACCTGTTGGCTCCGGGCGGCGAGATCGGTTTTGACGGTCGGGTCAACCTTGCGGGTGAGATGGACGGGAAGATGACGGTCACCGCCAAGGACACCCACAAAATGCTCGCGGCCTTTGGGCAAGCTGGTGTCACGGTGCCAAAAGGGTTGGGACGCGTTGCCAAGGTTGACGGCCAGATGACGTATACACGCGAAGGCCGCGTGTCCTTGCGCGAAATGGTTGCGCAACTGGACGACAACCGCCTGACGGGCGAGGCCGACATTGTGATCGCAGACCCGCCGCAAGTGACCGCACGGGTCAGCACGAGGGACCTTGACCTGTCCCAAGTTGTCGATGACGAAAGTAACGGAGGAAGCGGCTCTTCCGGTACCGGTTCGTCTGATGGATGGTCCAAGGATCCGATTGATGCCTCAGCGTTGTCGCTGGCCAATGCGTCGATCCGGTTGCAGGCCAATTCAATCGCGGTGCCGGGCATGACACTTGGCAAAAGTGACTTGACGCTCAGCCTGGATCGGTCGCGGGCCGTTCTGAAGATGCATCCAGCGACCCTGTTCTCGGGTCAGTTGAATGGTCAGGTCGTGGCCAATAACCGCAATGGTTTCTCTGTTGGCGGGGACCTGAAGGCCACGGATATCGACCTGAAGGAAGCGTTGGTCACACTTGCCGATATAAAACGTCTTTCCGGAACCGCATCGGGGTCCTTGCAGTTTCTCGGGGTGGGCCAGAGCGAAGATCAGATCATGCGATCCCTTAGCGGTAAAGGCGATATCAAGGTGGGCAAGGGGGTGATCTCTGGCTTTGATCTGGACAGATTGATGGGGCGCGGCAACGGGTCCGGTGGGACCACGGTGTTCAACAGCCTGACTGCAAGCTTCACGATGGCCAACGGTGATTTGCAAAACGATGATCTGCTGATGCAGCTGAACAACTTCCGCGCCGATGGCAAAGGGCGCGTTGGAATCGGCGCGCGCGATATCGATTATTTGTTCACGCCAGTCGCCTTACGGGCAAATTCCGGTGAAGGCATTTCGGTGCCCGTACGAATAAAAGGGTCGTGGAGCGATCCGTCCATCAAGCCGGACTTGACCAAAGTGATCGAGGCCGCAGCCGAGGGCAAGGTGAAAGAGCTTGAAGATGACGCCAAGCAAAAGGTTCTGGACAAGGTCGGAGATGAGTTGGACACATCCATCACGGACAGCGGCCAAATAGAGGACGCGCTGAAGAACAAGCTCGAAGACGAAGCGAAGAAGGGCCTTCTGAAGCTATTTGGGGGCGACTGAATTCCGTCTTCCTTTTTTGACGCCTCGAATTGCTCAGATGGTCTGGTCGTATTCGCCAACACCGGGTTCCGTCCGGATAACGGCATCTATTTCGGCAAAAATATTGCGCATTTCCTGCTCGCCGTCACTGCTCTCGCAAACAACGACAAGGTTGGGCGTGTTAGAGGACGCGCGTACCAAACCCCAACTTCCGTTATCCAGTATGACCCTCGCGCCATTCACCGTGACAACCTCTTTGATGGCGCGACCGGCAAAGGGTTCTCCGGCATCTGCCTTGGCGACCAGCTTTTCGACGAGGCGCTGCAGGATGTCATACTTTTCGGTGTCCGATGCGTAAGGCGACATTGTTGGGGTAGACCAGGTCTTGGGCAGCGCTTTTCGCAGGTCCGACATGCTTTGATCCGGGTTCCGGTCCATCAGCTTGCAGATTTCCACCGCAACGCGCATTCCGCAGTCGTACCCCCGCCCAATGGGGTCGGCGAGGAAATAGTGGCCGGACTTTTCGAAACCGGCCAGAGCACCGATTTCTTTGACGCGCCGCTTCATGTGGCTGTGGCCTGTTTTCCAGTAATCGGCCTTGATGCCTTGCGCCTGAAGTTCGGGGTCGCTGGCAAACAATCCGGTGGATTTTACATCCGCGACAAATGTTGCGCCGGGATAGAGTTTGGCCAGATCGCGCGCCATGATGACACCGACTTTGTCCGCAAATATCTCTTCGCCTTCGTCATCCACAACGCCGCAGCGGTCGCCGTCGCCATCAAAACCAAGCGCCAGATCAGCGCCGCTGGATTTCACGGTTTCCGCCATGTCGTGCAACATTTCCATGGCTTCCGGGTTCGGATTGTAGTTCGGGAAGGTATAGTCCAGCCGGTTGTGGCTGGGCACAACTTCGACGCCCAGACGCTCGAATATTTCCGGTGCAAAGGCCGAGGCGGTGCCGTTGCCCGTAGCACAAACGACCTTGAGTGATCGGGTCATTCTGAAATCGCCGACCAGATCGTCGATATACGCCTCCCTGACCCCATCAACAAACTCGTACGTGCCACCGTCGCGGGTTACGCCATCCCCATTCAGAACGATGTCGCGCAGTTCTGACATTTCATCCGGACCATGGGTCAGAGGACGATCAAAGCCCATTTTCACGCCGGTCCACCCATTCGGGTTGTGGCTGGCCGTGACCATCGCCACGGCGGGAACATCCAGGTGAAATTGCGCAAAATATGCCATGGGGCTGAGCGCGGGACCAATGTCCTTGACCTGAATTCCGGCCTGCATCAGGCCAAGCATCAGGGCGTTTTTTATCGAAAGAGAATAGTCTCGGTAATCGTTCGCAACGGCGATTACCGGTTCCAGCCCGCGCCGGTGCATCTGGGTGCCAAGACCCAATCCCAACGCGGTCATGCCGGGCAGGTTGATTTCGTCCGGGTATTTCCAACGGGCGTCGTATTCGCGAAACCCGGTCGGTTTGATCATGGGATCGCGCAGAAAGCTCCAGGTGTTTGGGGTCACCACAGGATCAGGTTTGGCCATGCAAAATCTCGATCTTTAAATTTGAACAGGGTTGGCTTTTGCCAGCGCGTCAAAACGCATCAACATTTCGACCAGCTTGGGCATCTGGTCCAGGTAAACCATGTTTGGCCCGTCGGACGGTGCGTTGTCGGGGTCCTGATGCGTTTCGATGAACACCGCGCCAACCCCCAATGCAACAGCTGCCCGCGCCATGACTGGCGCAAACTCGCGCTGGCCGCCCGATGATCCGCCTTGCCCGCCCGGCTGTTGAACGGAATGGGTCGCATCCATGACAACCGGATATCCGGTTTTTGCCATCTGCGGCAAAGATCGCATGTCCGCCACCAGCGTGTTGTATCCAAAAGAGGTCCCGCGTTCTGTCAGAAGGATATTCTGATTGCCCGTACTTTCGATCTTGGTGACGATGTTCGGCATCTCCCACGGAGCCAGAAACTGACCTTTTTTCACGTTCACGGCATTTCCGGTTTTGCCGGCCGCCAACAGCATATCCGTTTGCCGGCACAGGAAGGCTGGTATCTGCAGGATGTCCACCGCTTCGGCGGCAATTGCGCATTGCGCTTCCGTGTGGACGTCCGTCAACGCAGGAATGCCCATCGTTGCACGGATATCGTCCAGAACCTTTAGGCCCGCATCAATTCCCATACCGCGCTTGCCTGACAACGACGTGCGGTTGGCCTTGTCATAAGAGGCTTTGAAAACGTATTGCGCGCCAGCAGCCTCGCAGGCTTCTTTCATCGTACCCGCGATCATTTGCGCGTGGTCTGCGGATTCAAGTTGGCACGGACCGGCAATGATGGTCAGAGGAAGGTCGTTACCGACGGTGATGTCGGCGATTTTTACATGTTTCATGATTCTTACGAGGATACCTGTTCACGAAGGACCGACGCGGTAAGCGAGATCATCAGGTAGATACCAGCAAACAAGAGGAATGCCAAAATCGTATTTTCGAACTTGCGCGGATATGTGGGTTCCTGACTTGCGACGGGGTTGACCGACACAGTGAGGTAACGGACCTTTCGGTTCGCTTCGGTCCGCGTCGTTTCCACCTGCTGCAAGGCCGACTGAAGCATCATGTCCCGCGATGCGAGGTCTGCCTGCGCCATCTGTATCCGAACGTTCAGCCGCGCCAGCGAGTTTTCACCGGCGGATACATCCAGCATTTCGGCGTTCAATTCGGCCAGAACCGTCTCGAGGCGTTCGATGTCAGCGCGAACGCCATCCACTTTGGCCTGATTGGGCCGAAGATTGTCCAAGAGCGCTGCAAGTTGCAGTTCTTTGTCCTGAAGTTCGATTTCGAATTGATTGATGCGCGCACGCAGCCCGGCGATCACGCTTTCGGGGTCCAGGATCGAGCCCTGCAATTGCAGCTCGATCAGGTCTTCTTGCGCCTGTCGACGCGCTTCCTGAGCGTTTTCAAAGCTATTCAAGGCCTCGCGCATCTGATCATCGCGTTTTAGTTCCGACAGGTTGTTGATCGTCTCTTCCGCATATTGAATCAGACGTCGCGAGATCTCGACCGAGTATTCGGGATCTGGCGTTGCTACTTCCATGCGAACAATTCCGTCCGCAGGGTCATATCCGATGGTGACGACCTTTTTGTATAGCTTATAGGCCTCTTCCAGCGTCGCATCCGGCGACAGTCGTTGGATCGGGTCGATCCATGGCTGTTTGAATACATCCTCAAAGCCGGTGTCCCGGTTCAACCGTTCAAGCGCATCCTTCGATTCCAGAAACTCTTGGCTGGCCACCGAATCCTGCGCGGTTGCGTATTGAGTTCCAGACAGAAACCCGCCAATTGCGCCAGCCGCCCCGTCCGCTTGAAGAATCGAGAACGCCGAAGAACTGGCATACATCGGCGTGGCCACGCGGTAGAAATAGTATCCAACCAGAAGGGTTGGCAAAAAAACAAAAACGGCCAGCCGCGCGAACATGGCAAACAGTTTGCGTTTGCGCCGCCGCGCGATGTCTTTCTGGATCTGCCCGATCTCGTAATCCCGGCGTTGGCTTGGCGTCAATTCCGGGCCAGGCAGGGTATTTTGCGCCTCCCCCGCCATTTGAGGCAGTTGCACCTTTACGGTCGACGAGCCGGATTTGGGTTGATCATTGGCCGCAAGGTCCAGCAAGTTCGCACGCTGAAACGGATCGATTCCTTTTTGCCGCAGCAGGCGCACCGCGTCATAGTCGGAGGTTGCCGGCAACCCGTTCTTTTGCGCCAGACGCCGCGCCACGCGCAATTGCCGACCGGTCAGCCCTTCGCGCTTGATTGCGTCGATGTCCGTGGCGGGTTCGGGCGCTTGGACCTCTTCCTGACCTTGGGTTGCACGCCTGATCCGTGCAATCGCATCTGCGCGCGCCTCTGGCGTGCCTTCGCCACTGGGCGAACGGCTGGGGTTGTATTTTCTAGCCTTGGGTTTCGTAGTCATAAAGCTGCTTAGCCTCTTCCAAGGAATCAAACATATACAATTGCCCGTCCAGCAAGACCGCCGCCTGACGCGCAAATTTTTCCAGGATCGACGGACTGTGGGACACGATGACCAATGTCGTTGTGCGCAACCGTTCCTGCAGGATGTCGCCGGCCTTTTTGTTGAACTCGACGTCGGTCGTCGATGGCATGCCTTCGTCGATCAGGTACATGTCGAAATCCAGCGCCAACATCAGCGCAAAGGTAAACCGACCCCGCATCCCGGCAGAATATGTTCCAAGCGGTTGGTCGAAATACTCACCCAGATTGCACAGCCATTTACAGTAGGCTTCGACATAATCGGGGTCCATGCCGTAGATGTTTGCGATGTAGCGTGCATTTTCCAGTGCGGACAGGCGCTTGGCCACACCCCCTGTAAAGCCCATCGGAAAAGACACGCGGCAATCCCGGCGAATGACGCCCTCATCCGGTTTTTCCAGCCCTGCCATCATGTTGATAAGAGTTGTCTTGCCGGTGCCGTTTGGTGCCAGAACACCCAGTGACGTTCCAAGTTCGACCCGAAACGAGACCCGGTCCAGAATCACCTTGCGGCTGCTTCCAGTCCAAAATGATTTGCTGACATTCTCAAATTCCAGCATCCGGGGCCTGTATTGCGTTGCTCTGCATCGTTTTTAAATGGCGAGGTTTAACGTTCCATGTTGGCTACATTATGTCGAAACATGAAACAAATGATCAATGCGCATCAAGACATGGTCAGCCAAGTGTGATGTTGTGGTGCCTTGGAGCGCGCAATCCCGTGCCATATCTTCGCGCGAACACTGCGTGGTGATGATTGTGATATGTCCGAACTGATCAACGACATCAAAGCCTGCCGGATCTGCGCGGATCGGTTTGCCCGAACGGCAACGGCGCATCAACCGCGCCCCGTTGTCTGGTACAGGCCCGGTGCGCGTATTCTGATCGCGGGGCAAGCACCGGGCGCGCGTGTACATGAGACCGGCAAGCCTTTTACTGATCCGTCCGGGGACCGGCTTCGCGCCTGGTTGGGAATTAACGAGAGCGTGTTTTACGACCTCTCGGTTGTTTCGATCGTGCCAATGGGTTTTTGCTTTCCGGGCTACAACGATCGCAAGGCCGACTTGCCGCCACCTGCCATTTGCCGACAAACGTGGCACGACAGGGTTATGGCAGAACTCGGGGATGTTCCGCTGACCGTACTGGTCGGCGGCCACGCTTTTGCCTATCACCTCGGAAGCAAGTTTTCCGTGACGGACACCGTGCGTAGCTGGCGGGACCATGCGCCACACGTCTTTGCCTTGCCTCATCCGTCCTGGCGCAATACGGCTTGGCTGAAGAAAAACCCCTGGTTCGAGGCCGAATTGCTGCCGGTTCTAAGGGCCAGGGTGCAAGAGGTGCTGAATGACTGAGACAACCGCCTTGGATTTGGCACATGCGGCGATGGATGCCGCCCCGCAGGACGATGCCGCCCGTTTGCGTTTCTTTGAACGTCTGGCGGATTCCGAGCTGTTTTTGATGCTGACCGAAGAGGCGCAAGGCGAAAACATCTCGCCCGAGTTGTTCGAGGTGGCAGATGGACGATTTGTTCTGGTTTTCGACCGCGAAGAACGCTTGGCGCAGTTTTCCGGACAACCGGTGCCGTACATTGCACTGTCAGGCCGCGTGCTGTCATCAATGCTGTCGGGGCAGGGGATTGGCTTGGGGCTGAATCTGGATGTCGCGCCTTCTTCCATGTTGTTGCCTGCCGAAGCGTTGGGGTGGCTGGCCGAGACGTTGCAGCACGGGCCGGAAGAGGTGCGGCAGGAATTGTCGGCGTTTTTGCCACCGTCAGACTTGCCAGAAAACCTGCTGCAAGCTTTGGATACGAAACTTGCAACCGCCGCAGGGCTGGCCGCAACTGCCTATTTGGTCGGCACGCAAACAAAGACCGGGGGGCAAGGGCACCTGTTGGGTTTCGTTTCTGCCGTTGAAGGCGCAAAGCCTGCCCTGGCGCGGGCTGTGTCCGAGGCGCTGACATTTTCCGGGATCGAAGCGGGTGCGCTGGACGTTGGGTTTTTTGAAGCTGATGAGCCTGCGGCGGCTGCCTTATCGCGGGTTGGTCTGCGGTTCGATCTGCCCCAACCGCAAGCACCGGCGAAAGAAAGGGCCGCCCCAGGACGTGATCCTGCGCGGCCCCCAATCCTGAAATAGCCAGGGCGCTCGTTTAGTCTGCCGGTTCCAGCTTGTCCTGCGTCTTGGTTTCGAAATCGCCGGCATCATGGCGTTCGTGCAATTGCGTGTGCGGTTCACCGAAGGCGCGGTTCACCATGCGGCCACGCTGCACCGCAGGCCGGGCGTCGATGGCCTTGGCCCAGCGCAGGACGTTCTTATAGGAGTCGACATCCAGAAATTCTGCCGCATCATACAGGCGACCAAGAACCAGCTGTCCGTACCACGGCCAGATGGCCATATCGGCAATCGTGTATTCGTCTCCGGCAATGTAGGTTTTGTTTTCCAACTCGTGGTCAAGGACGTGCAGTTGTCGTTTGGCCTCCATCGCAAAACGGTCAATTGGGTATTGCCACTTTTCCGGCGCGTATGCGTAGAAATGACCAAAACCGCCGCCCAAATAAGGTGCGCTGCCCATCTGCCAGAAGACCCAGTTCATCACTTCAGTTCGCTCTGGCCCGGACTCTGGCAAGAAAACACCAAACTTTTCGGCCAGATGAAACAGGATCGAGGCGCTCTCGAAAATGCGAACGGGCTCGTCCCCGGACCGATCCCAAAGCGCGGGTATTTTTGAGTTTGGGTTGGCTTCGACAAAGCCCGAACTGAACTGATCGCCTTCGCCGATGTTGATCAGCCAGGCATTGTATTCAGCTTCGGTGTGACCAAGCGCCAAAAGTTCTTCAAGCATAACCGTTACTTTTACGCCGTTTGGCGTTGCCAGCGAATAAAGCTGAAAAGGATGCTGCCCGACGGGCAGGTCCTTGTCGTGCGTTGCACCCGCGATTGGTCGGTTGATATTGGCAAAACGCCCGCCGCTCTCACTGTCCCATGTCCAGACCTTCGGAGGGGTATAGGTGGTTTGATCGCTCATTTCATGCGTTCCTTGTCAGAGCCCGGTCAATGGGCGGCCGAATTGAAAGCTAATATTGCAATCCGTAAAGTCCAACCCCGTATCTTGCGGTGGTTTTGTAACAATCCAACCCCCTGGCACTCACGTTTTCTCGTCCGTGGTCACAGGGGCGCGAGCGGCACTTCGCGCCGGGCCAGAATCACTTATTGTCTGCACAGACCCGCAAACCGGGCGCCCCGAAACCGTAAGGACAAGAGGATTACCAAATGAAACGCTTTGCGCTGACCGCCGCTTTCGCCTTGGCTTTTGCCGCCCCCGCTTTTGCCGGAGATCAATATGTAGACGGGACCGGCTTTGCCGTATCGGGCTATGATGTGGTCTCGTACCGCAATCTGGATCAATCCCCGGTCGGACAATCTCAGCCAGCCCCCGAACGTGGCCGCGCAGATATCACCGCCGACTATAACGGTGCGACCTGGGCTTTCGCCACGGAAGAAAACCGTGATAAATTTGTTGCAAACCCCGCTTTCTACGCACCCCAGTATGATGGCCACTGCGCTTACGGCGTCTCGAAGGGGGGTAAGGTTCCGGCGAACCCGAACCTGTGGCGTATTGTTGACGACAAACTTTATCTGAACATCACAGACGTGGTCGTTGGCTTCTGGGAAGAAGATGTGCCCGGCAATATCAACCTTGCCGAAGGCAACTGGCCTGGTATCGAAGGCGATGCCGCGTCGACCAGCGTGATCCCGAAGTTCACCTCGGAAGGCCCGCTGACCAACTAAGGCGACGCCATGCAAGCAAAGCCCGGCCTTTTGCAGGCCGGGCTTTCACGTTCCGGGTTGTCACAAGCGCTAGGAGGCCAGCCAGAATGCGTCACGCAGGCTATGGTCTGCCTCGAACCGGATCTTGACGCTTTTGGCCCCGGGAAACTTCCGTTCGCGGATCGTGTCGGGCACGACGACCTCGCCCGGTCCTGCGTTCCTGGATTGGAACGACAAAATCTCGGGGTCGGATTTCCGACCGCTGGACAGCACTGACGTAGGCAGGGCCACCCTGTTCGGGCCTTCGCAAACCGGGGTCGTGACAAAATATGTCAGTTCGCGTCCAAAGCAGCCGACGGCATCGGGCACGTGATCGGCCGCATCAGTTTCCCCGGCAGGCGGCGTTTCGTCGGCATAGCCTGCCATGTGACACAGCGCCCGATCCGGGCGCAGCATATCGCGGCAAATCTCAATCTCTGAAGCTGCCAAATCAATGAGCCGCTTTTTCAGTTTTGGGCGCCGCGGCTGGGCCGGACCCGTGGAATCTGCCGCTGTCAGGCCTTCTTTGCGCAGAAAATCATAGGCGATTTTCGCTTTCGAAAACCCGGAATAGTCCCCGCCGGTGTGATCCGGATGAGCGCGAAAAGCGACCTCGCGCCAGGCATTTCGGATGTCGTTGGCCGTGGCGTCCTGAGACAGCCCTAGCGTTCGCAGGGCCTCGGCCCGCGCATTAATCTTGTCTACTGGTTCCATAACTCGGAAAACTCTTCAAAACTTAACCAATGCCAGTTTGCCATCGGTCACATTTTTGTCAAATTTTTCCGTGTATTGGCAGATGTTTGACCAACAGTTTCCTTGCCAGAAGCGTATTGTTGCTTGGCTTGCGTTAAGCAGCGTCAGGCGACGTTTTGCAAGGCCGTGCGTGGTGTGATCCCCAGTGCAAAGCAAACGTCACGCGTCAGTTCTGGACGGTTCAGAGTGTAAAAGTGCAGCTTGTCCACACCACCTTCGATCAGGTCGGAACACAGTTCGGTGCATAGTGCGGTCGCCAGCAGCTCTTCGCGATCATCTCGCAATGCCTTTTCAAACGCCTGCTCGACCCAACCCGGTATGCGAGTTCCGCAGCGTCGCGCGAAGTTGCGGGCACCTTTCCAGTTTTCAATCGGCAAAATGCCCGGAACGATGGGCTTGTCGATGCCAGCTTTTTCGCAAGCGTCGCGAAAGCGGAAAAAGGTTTCGGCCTCAAAAAAGAACTGCGTTAGCGCCTCGTCTGCGCCTGCGTCCAGCTTGGCTTTCAACCAATCCACATTTGTGCGGGCACATTGCGCTTCGGGGTGGACGTCAGGGTATGCGCCGACACGAATGTTGAAACGTCTGGTTTCGGCAAGCGCTGAAATCAGTTCGACGGAATTGGCAAACCCTTCGGGATGCGGTGTGAACTGATCCTGACCCTTTGGTGGGTCGCCACGCAATGCAACAATGTCTGTTACGCCTGCTTCGGCAAACCCGTTGGCGATGTCCAAGGTCTCGGCGCGGGTCGCATCGACGCACGTCAGATGCGCTGCGACCTTCAGGCCGGACGACTTGTGCAACGTTGAAACAGCGTCACGGGTCAATTCGCGGGTTGCCCCGCCTGCACCATATGTGACCGAAACAAACCGGGGTTCCAGCGGCGCAAGGGTCTGAACCGTGTCCCAAAGGCGAAAGGATGCCTCAAGCGTCTGGGGCGGGAAGAACTCAAAGGAAATCTCTGGCTTGCTCATCGTCGTCTCTCGATTGCCGTTTGTGCTCTTGTGCCATGCCAATCGTTGTGAGACAAACTCATATTACTCAAGAACAACATGAGGCATACTGGATATGCACATCGAATTCCGCCATCTCCGCACCATCAAGGCGATCCATGACTGCGGCGGCTTGGCGCGTGCAGCGGATCAACTGAACATCACACAGTCGGCGCTGAGCCATCAGATCAAAGGGTTGGAGGATCAGGCCGGGGTCGAGCTGTTCCTGCGTCGGTCCAAGCCAATGAAACTTTCGGCCGCAGGGTTTCGCCTGTTGCGGTTGGCAGAGCAGATCCTGCCGCAGGTCGAGGCGACACTGGACGAGTTTTCGTCTCTGCGTGACGGGCGCACCGGGCGCATGCATATCGCAATCGAATGTCACGCCTGCTTTGAGTGGCTGTTTCCGGTTTTGGAGAGCTTTCGGAAATCCTGGCCGGATGTGGATGTCGATATTCGCCCCGGTCTGGCCTTTGACGCGATCCCGGCCTTGCAAAAAGAAGAAGTCGACTTGGTCGTCTCTTCCGACCCGGAGGACCTGCCGGGCGTCGAATTCGTTGAACTGTTCGACTACAACCCTGTATTCGTCGCTGCATCGACGCATCCCTTGGCCAAAAAGCCTTATGTTGAGGCAGAAGATTTTCGCGGGCAGACGCTGATAACGTACCCGGTGGAACGCACGCGTCTGGACGTGTTCAGCCAGCTGTTGATCCCGGAACGCGTTGAACCGGCGGCGATTCGTCAGGTTGAACTGACCGCGGTTATCTTGCTTTTGGTCGCGTCGAACCGAGGGATATCGGTTTTGCCGGATTGGGTCGTGCGCGAGGTCCAGTACAGTTCGGATTACGTAACACGCCCTCTAACCAAGGAGGGGATCACGAGGCGACTTTACGCCTCCGTAAGATCGGAAGATCTGGAAAAGCCCTTTGTGCAGGAACTGGTCAAACTTGCCCGCACCGAGGCGCGCAAACTGCAGGCACAGTAAGCACAAAACAAGGGTCTGCTATGCGCATCATTCCTCTTGGCAAGGACGCATTGCCCCAGTATACGCGCGGTTTGACCGGACAGGAGCCTTTTGAAGATGGTTGGCAGCGCAAACCTTAACATCATGATCAAAGCCGCGCGCAAAGCGGGGCGCTCTCTGGTCAAGGACTTTCGCGAAGTCGAGAACCTGCAGGTGTCCATGAAGGGCGCAGGCGACTTTGTGTCAAAGGCGGATATCGCGGCCGAAGCAATTCTGAAAGAGGAACTGTTGGGCGCACGTCCGACCTATGGTTGGCTGGCCGAAGAGGGCGGTTCAATCGATGGCGAGGATCCAACCCGCCGCTGGATCGTTGATCCGCTCGATGGCACCACGAATTTTCTGCACGGGCTCCCACATTGGGCGGTTTCCATTGCACTGGAACATAAGGGTAAAATCGTTACCGGCGTGATTTATGACGCAGCCAAGGACGAGATGTTCTTTGCCGAAAAGGGCGAAGGTGCTTGGATGAATGATACCCGTATCCGCGTTTCTGGCCGCCACCGTATGATCGAGTCGATTTTTTCTACCGGCTTGCCGTTTGGCGGCCGCGCGGATTTGCCGGAAACGCTTCAGGATTTGGCGCGCTTGATGCCCGCCTGCGCAGGCGTTCGGCGCTGGGGTGCTGCCGCACTGGACATGGCGTATGTCGCGGCCGGCCGATACGAGGGGTTCTGGGAGCGTCGTCTGAACGCATGGGATCTTGCCGCAGGTATTATAATCGTCAAGGAAGCCGGCGGTTTTGTGCAGCCGCTGAACCCCGAAGGTAGCGTTCTGGAGGATGGCGAAGTCATTTGCTCCAACGAGCCGATCTTTGATCAGTTCGCCAAGGTGATACGGGCCTGAGCGGCCCGTAAAAGCAGGAAAGCGTGCCCGGATGGGTGCGTGTTTTTTTAAAGAGTCACTTTGTTGGCCAGACCGGTGTTTTTCGCCAACTGCGCCGCAACCGATGCGACCGCCAGATCCTGAAGCCCCACGCCGGTTCCATCGAACAAAGTAATTTCCGCGTCATTGCTGCGACCGATGTGATCGCCGTTGATCACCGCTCCGATTGGGGTGATCGCATCCTGCGAAATTTCACCCTTCAGCGCCGCGTGTTGGGCCTCGCCAATTGAAATCGACTGCGCCACCTCGTCGGTAAACAGCGTCGCTGCCGCGACCAAGGCGGGGTCCACTTCCATCTTGCCTTTTGTATCGGTGCCCATACAGGCCAAATGGGTACCGGGCTTGACCCAGTCTTTCTTCAGCAGCGGTTCAAAGGCCGACGTGATGGTGATGATGACATCCGCTTGGGCGCCCAGGCCTTCGGGGGTTGTGGCTTCGAATTCAAGCCCGAGATCTTCTGCGACCTCAGCCAACCTCGGCAACATCTCTGGGTGTGGGTTCCAGGCGACGACTTTCTCAAACTCGCGCTGTTCGGCAGCGGCGCGAAGCTGGAATGTCGATTGATGGCCTGCGCCAACCATCCCCAGAATCTGTGCATCCGGACGCGCCAAATGAGCGATAGAGATGGCAGATGAGGCTGCAGTTCGCACTGCAGTCATGTAGTTTCCCCCAACCAAAGCGGTAATGCGGCCCGTATCAGGGTCGAACAGCACGACTGTGGATTGGTGATTTGTCAAACCCTTCTGTGAATTGCCTGGCCAATAGCCGCCGGATTTGACACCCAGCACTTGCCCGGACCGGTCAAAGCCTGATTTGAACCCGTAAATCGCGTCGGCATGACCAAGTGCTTCCCGCACGACCGGAAAGTTCCGGGCGTCTCCACGTGCCATCGCAGCAAAGACATCCTGCACGGCGTCAAACGCCTGTTGTCGGCCAACCAACTGTTCGCAAGCGTCTTCGTCAACGATCAACAACCCGTCTGTTTGCGTATTCATCTCATCTCTCATCGTCAAAAAGCCTTGCCACGCGCGGAAACCGGCCACAGCGCTTCGACCTTTCCGTTGCGCACCCCGACATACCAATCGTGGACATTGCATGTGGGGTCACAGTGGCCCGGTACCAGCCGCAGCTTGTCGTTCACCTTCAACACACCATCCGGATCGCCGATTACGCCGTGCTCATCCGAACACTTCAGGTATTCCACGTCATCACGCCCGAAAACAAAGGGCAGACCGCTGTCGACAGATTGCGCCTTGAGCCCTGCATCACAAATGGCCTTGTCCGGTTTTGCGTGGCTCATGACACTGGTCAGAATGAACAGTGCATTCTCCCATTCGCCCTGATCAATCCGCTTGCCATCTTTGTCCAGTATCCGGCCATAGTCGGCATCCATGAATGCGTAAGAGCCACATTGAAGTTCGTTGTAAACACCCGAGTTGCTTTCAAAATAGTACGACCCGGTGCCGCCACCCGAGACCAACTCGCACGCGATGCCTTCGGCTTTCAGGCCGTCAACGGCGTCTTTGACCATTGCGATTGCGGTATCGAGCTTTTCCTGACGTGCCTCATATGTATCCAGATGCTGCATCGCGCCCTGATAGGCCTGAATGCCGGTGAACTTTAAGTTCGGCGCAGACTCGACCGCTTTTGCAATTGCGATCACGTCGGACGTGGTGGTCACCCCGCAGCGACCGGCGCCGCAGTCGATTTCGACAAAGACCTCCAACTCTGTTCCATGTTTCTGAGCTGCCGCCGATAGATCCGGGATATTGTCGATGTCATCCACGCAGACGATTGTGCGCGCTCCAAGCGTAGGCAATTTGGCCAGTCGGTCGATTTTGGCCGGATCGCGAACTTGGTTTGAAACCAGAATGTCCGTGATGCCGCCGCGCGCGAACACTTCCGCCTCGGACACTTTCTGACAGCACACGCCCACGGCGCCGCCCAGCCTTTCCTGCAGTTTCGCAATGTCCACCGATTTGTGCATCTTGCCATGTACGCGGTGGCGCATCCCGTGCGTTTTGGCATAGTCGCCCATTTTCCTGATGTTCCGCTCAAGCGCGTCCAGATCCAGGATCAGGCAAGGGGTCTGTACGTCAGACTCGTCCATGCCGATTGCAGCAGGGATGTCGTATCCGACGTCCAGTTGGTCAATGTTCACGGGTTTGTTCATCCTGTTCCTCCTTACCCCTGAAGCCAGGGCAGCTTGTCCAAGTCCACATTTCCGCCGGTGACAATCACGCCGACGCGTTTGCCGCCGAAGGCTTCGGGATTCTTCAGTATCGTAGCGAGCGGCACGGCCGACGATGGTTCCATCACCACACGCAAGTATTTCCAGCCGAGTTTCATCGCCTCAACGATTTCATCTTCAGACGCGGTGAAAATGTCCGTCACGTCGTTGGACACAAAGTGCCATGTGTTTTCCTTGAGCGGCACAAGCAATCCGTCAGCGATGGTTTTGGGGGCGTCATCGGCGATAATGTGACCCGCCTTGAAAGAGCGGTAGGCATCATCGGCCTGTTCGGGCTCCGCCGCGTATATTGCGGTTTCCGAGGCCAGATTGGACACGGTCAGACAAGTGCCCGAGATCATTCCGCCACCTCCTATTGGCGCAATGACGGCATCTACGCCCCCCGTTTGTTCGAGCATTTCGGCGGAACAGGTCGCCTGACCCGCAATGACCCTCGGATCGTTGTAGGGATGCACGAATTCGCCACCTGTGCGGGCTTGAACCTCGGCAAAAGTTGCCTCGCGGGACGACGTTGATGGCTCGCATTCCGTAATGGTTCCGCCATAGCGCCGTACCGCATCTTTCTTGGCTTGCGGCGCGGTGTGCGGCATGACCACGTTGCATGGAATGCCTCGGCGGCCAGCGGCATAGGACAGCGACAGTGCGTGGTTGCCGCTGGAATGCGTGCATACACCCCTGGCGGCCATATCCTCGCTCAGACCAAACACAGCGTTGCACGCGCCGCGCACTTTGAAGGCACCTGCTTCCTGAAAATTCTCGCATTTGAAGAACAACTGCGCGCCGGTGAGGTCGTTCAGGAAGTCCGACCGAAGAACCGGGGTACGCCGAATATACGGTTTGATCCGGTCATGGGCCGTCTGCATGTCATCGATCGTCAAGTCGGCGGCAGGGGTATGGTCCAACATGATTTCCCTCCTTACGCGGCGGCTTGAGCCCGGCCTTGCGAACCAGACCGAAAATAATCCTGCGCTGCGGCAACGCCGCTGCCCAGTTCAATTGGATAATTCAAGTCCGCCATCGCCATTTCGATCGTGGCCAACCCTGACAAAACCATGACATCCGTCAGGCTGCCGAGATGCCCGATCCGAAAGGCCTTTCCATTCAGTTGTCCGAGGCCAATCCCGAAGGAAACGCCGTAGGTATTGAACGCATGGTCCGTCAACGCGTTGCTGTCGAATCCGTCGGGCACATAAATCGCGCTGACCGTGTCCGAATACAGCTTGGGTGAGGTGGCGACCAATTTCAGCCCCCAGGCGTCGACGGCGCGTCTAACACCCTCTGCCAACCGGAAATGACGCGCATAGACGTTGTCCAATCCTTCTTCGAACAGCATCCGAAGACTTTCCCGCATGCCGTAGATCAGCTGCAACGGTGGCGTGTAAGGAAAGCCCCCTGACGCATTGGCCGCCATCATGTCAGCAAGATCGAAATACGTTCGCGGCAATGTGGCTGCGTCCATTGCTGCCAACGCTTTCGGGCTGACGCACAGAATTGCCATGCCTGCCGCCAGCATAAAGCCCTTTTGCGAGCCCGAGACGGCGACATCGACGCCCCAGTTATCGAACTCGAACGGCATTGAGGCCAGCGAGCTGACGCAATCGACAAACAGCATCGCCGGGTGCCCGGCAGCGTCAATAGCTTGTCGAACGGCTGCTATGTCCGAGTATACGCCGGTAGCTGTCTCATTGTGCGTCACAAGAACTGCGCGTATCTCGCGGCCCACGTCATCGGCCAGAATGGACTGAAAGGTCGCGGCTGGTGCACCGTCGCCCCACGCGCATTCGATGACTTGTACGTCAAGGCCGTGCCGGGCGCACAAATCGATCCATCGGTGGCTGAAAACCCCATAGCGCGCCACCAACACCTTGTCGCCGGGGCTGAGCGTGTTCGTGATGGCCGCCTCCCATCCGCCCGTTCCGCTTGACGGGAAGGTGATGACCTGACCCTGCTGCGTTCCGAACACACTTTTGGTGTCCTCGAGAACGGGTGCAAAGGTTTCGACAAAATCCGGCGCACGGTGATCCTGGGTCTGGACCTGCATCGCAGCACGAAGCCGATCGGGGATATTCGTCGGGCCGGGTATAAAGACCGGGTTCTGATTTGACATGACTGCGTCCTCCGCTTTGAAGGCAATTCTTGCGAGGCTTTGGGATTTTTGCAATTTTCTTGAAAAATATTTTCATTTCTGCAAGTGTGGAGCTAAACAACTGTATTTGATCAGATTTCTGTTTTTCAATTCATGGGTCACGACTCAGCCCAAAGTTCTTTTTTTGCCGGAAGATGAGAAAGTGCTTGGAAAGGACGCGACATGGAGCCTCCCAAAAGACCGCGTGGCAGGCCCAAATCCCTGTTCAAGGAAAGCTCTGCCGGGACCATGCAGTCGCTGGATCGCGCGTTGGGCGTTTTGACAGCGGTGGGGGAGGTCGAGCGTGCCGCGCTGAGCGATCTGTCCCGGGCTACCGGTGTTCCGACAGCAACCACGCACCGTATTTTGTCCACGCTGCAAAAGCACGGGTTTGTCGCATTCGATGACGAGCGACAGGAATGGATGATCGGGATCGAAGCCTACCGGACCGGTGCTTCCTTTTTGCGACGCAGCAGTGTGCTTGAGGTCGGGCGTCCGATCCTGCGTCGTTTGATGCGTCAAAGCGGAGAGACCGCAAATCTCGCCGTTCCGGATGGCGCTGAGGTTGTGTTCATCGGGCAGGTTGAGACGCAAAACCCGATCCGCGCCTTTTTCCCGCCTGGCGCACGAACGCCTATGTATGCCTCGGGAACAGGCAAGGCGATCTTGTCGGCTCTTGATGAAACGGCAGTGACCACTTTGATGACCCGGCTGGATCCTGTTGCCTTCACCGAACATACGCGATTGCCCGGTGACGATCTGCTTGAGGATTTGGCTAAAACACGCGCGCGTGGGTGGTCGCATGACCGGGAAGAGCGGTATTACGGCATGTCCTGTATCGGGGCCGCGATCTTCGACAACAAGGCCGAACCCTGCGCTGGTGTTTCGGTCTCGGGCCCGACGGTCAGGTTCGGACCGGATCGCGCACCGGAATTGGCAGCTCTGGTCACGCAAGCAGCGTCAGAGATTACCGAACTCAGCGGAGGACAATTGCCCCCCTGAGTCTGTCTTGGAACCGCCTATCGGCGCGGTACACGCGGAATGCGTGATTGGGACAGCTTGTATTTGTACTCTGGATGGGGTGGATGGCCGTGGGTGCGCGTCCAAAACGCAGTGCCGCCACGTCTGATCCAAATTGGGATACACAAGACAAGACCTACGAAAAAGCCGCCGGTATGGGCCCAATAAGCGACCCCACCCTGATCCGGGTCACTGGCGAGGCTGCCGACGAATTGCAATCCGAGCCATACGCACAGCATCACATAGGCCGGAATTGCGAATACCCGGAAATAAACGATCAAAATCAGCAGTATATCAACACGCGCTTTCGGAAACAGCAGAAGGTAGCCGCCCATCACGGCCGCAATGGCACCAGAGGCGCCGATTGTCGGTACAATCGAACCCGGTGCTGTCAGTACATGAACCAACCCGGCGCCAACGCCTGCGACCAGATAAAACAACAAAAAGGGCAGGTGGCCCATCTCGTCTTCCAGATTGTCACCAAAGATCCAAAGAAACAGCATGTTTCCCGCCAGATGCATCCAGCCGCCATGCAGGAACATTGATGTCACCAAGGTTTCCAGTGCGACGCCATCCGCAATTCGCGCCGGAATGATGGCATAGTCGAAGTAAAGACGACCAATAAGCCGGGCATCGTCCATGATCCCTACGTAGCTGAGGAAGATCAGAACGTTGGCCGCCATCAGCAAATAAACGACATATGGAGTTCGCCCCGAGGGGTTATGATCACGGATCGGAAACATGGCGCGACGCTGGTCTTTTCCCGGTCCAGCGTCAAGGGCCGCTTACGCCGCACCTCCCAGCAAGGCGGCATTGCCGCCTGCGGCGGTGGTATCGACGCAAACGTGCCGTTCGGCCAGAACGCGGGATCGGTCGGGTAGACCGGGGATCAGGGGCAAGATCGGTCCCGGGCGTTTCGCCAGATGGCGCTCAATCTCTCGTGCGGCGCCGTCGTCCCCCCACCAAAGGACACCGGAAAAGCCGTTCAGGTTTTCGAGGCGATGCAGGTCAAGCGCCCCGGTTGCACGGATCGCCGTTCCGCCAAACGCATGCACTGCGTCTGCCTGCGCCTGCGCTGCTTCGTCTCCGGGTCCAAGGCACAAAAGGGGCGGGCGAGGGTACTCGCTCAGACGGTTGGATTCACCGGTCGGCCCGGGCAGAGATTGCGTCTGAGTGTCCGCAGGGCGACCGGTTGGGGGCGGCAAGTCGGCCATAGTGGCTGTCCAGTCCTGGGTCGAGCTTTGTCGGTCCGGGGCGCAGAACCTTGACAGATAGTTCGGTCCGCCTGCCTTGGGCCCGGTGCCTGACAAACCCTCACCCCCAAAAGGTTGCGAGCCGACGATGGCCCCAATCTGATTGCGGTTTACGTAGATATTGCCGGCATGGATGGCATCCGTCACATGCTGCACGCGGTCGTCGATCCGGGTGTGCAGTCCAAAGGTCAGTCCATACCCCGTCGCGTTAATGTCTGCGATGACCGAGTCGATCTCTTGCGCCTTGAACCGCGCAACGTGCAGAACGGGGCCAAAGATCTCGCGCTCCAAAGCGGCGATCCCTGAGATTTCGATCAGTGTCGGGGGCACAAACGTACCGGCAGGTGGCGTTGGCAGTTCTTTCAGAACCCGTCCTTCGTCGCGCGCGTCCGAGATGTGATCGGCGATGGTTTGACGCGCGGGCGCGTCAATGACGGGACCGCAATCGGTGGACAACGACCATGGATCGCCGACCTGCAACGCATCCATTGCGCCTTTCAGCATGGTCAATAAATCTTCGGCGATGTCTTCCTGGACATAGAGGCAGCGCAAAGCCGAACACCTTTGGCCCGCAGACTGAAAGGCGCTTTCGATGATCGACTGTACCGCTTGCTCGGGCAATGCGGTGCTATCGACGATCATGGCATTCAGGCCGCCCGTTTCCGCAATCAGCGGCGTTCCGGGGCGAAGGTTCTCTGCCATCGCGGCCCGAATTCTTTGCGCAGTGGCGGTCGATCCGGTGAAAGCAACCCCGTTGACCCGGACATCCGATGTCAGCGCCGCGCCCACAGATGGTCCGCCCGGCAACAATTGCAGCGCGTCGCGCGGGACGCCTGCCTTGTGCATCAATTGAATTGCACGATGGGCGATCAGGGGCGTTTGTGGTGCGGGTTTGGCAAGCACCGCGTTCCCGGTGGCCAGCGCTGCCGCTATTTGGCCGGTGAAAATTGCCAGTGGAAAGTTCCAGGGGCTGATGCAGGTGAAGGTACCCGCGGGCCGAGCTTGGGGAATTCTGGCCGCATAGTACCGTAGGAAATCGACCGCTTCGCGCAGTTCCGCCACGGCGTCTGGAATTGATTTGCCCGCCTCGCGCGCGAGCAAAGCAAACAGTTCGCCAAAATGCGCTTCGTACAGGTCGGCGGCAGAGTTCAGAATCCGCGCACGATCCTCGGGGCCTGCACTCCATGGGCTGGCCGTTGCCAAAGCAAGCTCGACGTCCCTGTCACTGGCGGGGGCAACCGAACCGACTTGATCTGCGGGCTTGGCCGGGTTGATGACCGGGTCGTCAGCGCCGGGTTGCTCTTTCCCTGACAGCAACGGCCTTGCGGACCAGTGGTGCGCGCGAAATGCGTCGCGCGCGGCATCAATCTGATCCAGCGTCGGCGTGTGTTGCAGATCGAATCCCAATGCGTTCGGTCTCTCGGGTTCAAACAACTCGGGACCAGTCGGCAATATGTTGACCGAAGACCGCACGGACAGAAACGGATCGGCGGCGACCTCTTCGGGGGAGACATCCTCATCCACAATCTGATTTACAAACGATGAATTCGCACCGTTTTCCAGCAGCCGCCGTACCAGATAAGCCAGCAAATCGCGATGCGCGCCAACCGGCGCATAAATGCGGCAGCGAGTGTTTTGATGGTCTTTGACGATTTGGTGCAGGGTTTCGCCCATCCCATGCAGCCTTTGGAATTCGAATGGCTGACCGTCGGCCATGTGCAGAATGGCGCTGACGGTGTGTGCATTATGGGTGGCGAATTGAGGATAAATACGATCTGTCATGCCAAGCAGTTTTCGGGCATTGGCGATATAGGACACGTCGGTGGCCAATTTTTCCGTGAACACCGGAAACCCATCCACGCCTTCGACCTGCGCGCGTTTGATCTCGGTATCCCAATAAGCGCCCTTGACCAGCCGTACCATCAGCTTGCGGTCATGCCGTTCTGCCATCGCGTACAAGGTGTCGAGAACCAAACCTGCCCTGGGGCCATAGGCTTGAACGACGATGCCAAACCCATCCCACCCCACCAGCGCAGGTTCGGCCATTACCTCCTCGATGACCTGAAGGGACAGGGAAAGCCGGTCGGCTTCTTCGGCGTCCACGTTCAGGCCCATTCCGGCCGCCTTCGCCAGCAGCGCCAATGCGCGAAGCCGTGGGACCAATTCGTCCATGACCCGCTGTTGCTGCGCCAATTCATACCGGGGATGCAGCGCCGACAGTTTGACGGAAATGCCTGGATTTGCGCGGATGTCATCATGCGTGCACGCTTCGGCGATCGCGGCAATGGCACGGGAATAAGAGAGATGATAGCGGGCGGCGTCGGCCTCGGTCCGCGCGGCTTCGCCCAGCATGTCATAGGAATAGGTATAGCCTTTGCTCTCCATTCCCTTTGCGCGGGACATGGCGGACTGGATCGTCTCACCCAGCACGAATTGCCGCCCCATTTCTTTCATCGCGCGGCCCACTGCGGTCCGGATCACCGGCTCGCCCAGGCGCTTGATCGCGCCACGCAGCGCGCTGACAGGTGAGGTTTTGCCGTCGTCCAGAACCCGCCCGGTCAGCATCAGCGCCCAGGTCGAGGCATTGACAAGGGGCGAAGATGACTGACCAAGGTGCTTACCCCAATCCGACGGCGCAATCTTGTCTTCTATCAGTGCGTCAATCGTATCGGCGTCCGGTACACGCAGCAAAGCTTCGGCCAAACACATCAACGCCACGCCTTCGTCGGTCGACAGGCCGTATTCGGCCAGAAAAACTTCCATCATCCCGGGCGATGTGCTCGAGCGAATATCGCGCACCAACTGTGCCGCAGCAGCGCAAATCGCGTGGCGGTCCGCTTCAGTCAGATCGGCCTGTGTGATCAACGAATCCAAAACCTCAGATTGATCGGCATAGGTTTGCGTGTCGATTTTGCTGCGCAGACTGTGTGACATGTGTACTCCGGTGCTTTTGCATAGTATAAACTTGTTCCAGCAGGAGAACGGACTGAATTTTTGTGATCAGTGGTTGATTGGACTGAAAAGTGGACATTTCACGATGCAAAACGACTTATCGTATTTGGATCGGTTCGATCAGGCGATCCTGACCGTTCTCGCGGAAGACGGTCGGATTTCGGTTGCGGACTTGGCGCGCCGGATCGGCCTGTCCAAATCGCCGACACAAGCCCGGCTCAAGCGACTTGAGGCGGACGGTATCATCACGGGCTATCGTGCGATGCTGGACCCGATACGATTGGGGCTGGACCATGTGGCATTTGTAGAAGTGCGTCTGAACGATACCCGCGAAAAAGCCCTGGCCGAGTTCAACGCGGCCGTTCGCAGAATTGCCGAGATCGAGCAGGCTCATATGATCGCCTCGAATTTCGACTACTTGCTTAAGGTGCGAACTGGCTCGATGTCGCAATACCGTTCTGTACTGGCCGAGAAAATCTCGTCGCTGCCCCATGTGGCCAACACGTCGACCTTTGTCGCAATGGAAGCGGTGAAAGAGACCGGGTTGCTGGGTCCGCGGGGCCACGAGCCATGACAACAAAAAACGCCCCTGAACGTGCATCCAGGGGCGTTTGAATTTCTACAGGCTTAACCGACGAGACCGTTGTCAGCGCGTTTGATCGCGATCACGGACGAGCGGGGCGTTCCGCCATCTGGCCAGTTGCTGCCCGGATGCTGGATGCCAACGAACATTGTGCGCAGATCATTCGACCACGCCAGCCCGGTGACTTCGCAACCGTTCGGGCCGGTCATGAAGCGGGCAATTTCGCCCGTGACCGGGTCACCAACCAGCATCTGGTTGTTGCCGTTGCCTGCGAAGTCTTCTTCGTTGTCGTCGTTGCCATCCGTCTGGATCCAGACCATTCCGGTCGAGTCGATCGCCATGCCATCGGGCGAGTTGAACAGGTTGCCTTCGTTCACATTTGGCGAGCCTGCGCGATCATCCGCGTGAACAGTCGGGTTGCCTGCCATCACGTAGAGGTCCCATTCAAATCCATCGGCGGCATGATCGTCGTTCGCGGGACGCCAGCGAACAATCTGACCGTATTTGTTTTCATTCCGCGGATTTGGTCCGTTGGCCGAGGTGTCGTCACCACCTGCATTCGGTTTGACGCCACGGTTTTTGTTGTTGGTCAGGCAGCAATAGGCCTCGACCGCGACGGGGCTGGAGGCCACCCACTCGGGGCGGTCCATCGTCGTACCGCTGGCAGCCGATGCAGCCATGCGGGTGAAGATCAGAATCTCGTCCGCGTCCATGCCAGTGGTTTCCGGCGTCAAAGGCAGCCATTTGCCCGACATGTCGTCGTCGAATTTGGCGACGTAGAGCGTGCCGTCATTCAACAGGCTTTCGGTGTCAGCACCCGGCGCGTATGCCGCGTTGGAGACGAATTTGTAAAGATACTCGCCGCGTTCGTCATCGCCCATGTAGACAACGACACGTCCGTCTGCTGCCAGGGTGACTTCGGCATTCTCGTGTTTGAAACGACCAAGGCCGGTGTGCTTGACCGGTGTGCTGTCTGGCTTTGTTGGGTCGATTTCGACGATCCAGCCCGCGCGGTGCGGCTCGTTCGGGTTTTTCGAGGTGTCAAAACGGGGGTCGAACAACTCGTACCCATTCCAGCTTTCTGCCTTGATGCCATACCGCGTCATGCCGTCCGCAACTTTCGGATCATAGCTGGCATTTTCGTCGGACGAGCCGAAGTAGCCGTTGAAGTTCTCTTCACAGGTCAAATAAGTGCCCCAGGGCGTCTTGCCCGAGCCGCAGTTGTTCATCGTTCCCAGCGATGCGGTGCCGGTCGGGTCAGCCTCGGTCTTGAGCAGATCGTGACCGGCCGCGGGACCGACAATCTTCATCGGGCTGTTGTGATGAATGCGGCGGTTGAACGGGCTGTCCTTGACGACAGACCATCCTTCGGGACCTTCCTGGATTTCCATAACGGTCACGCCCTGAAGGTTCTGCAGTTTCAGAACGTCATCTGCGCTGGCTGGAACGCCTTCCTGTGCTGCGGCGAGGTTGATCTTGCGGTTCGGGTACTCGTGGTTGATCGCGATCAACTCGTGACCTTGGTACGAGAATGTCTCCATTCCGTCCGTATTTTCACCAAAGACCTTGTCCGAGTTCTCGACCGGGCCGCCGTCTGTCAGATCGTAGCCGTCAGCGTCCGAGAACAGCGGATCGCCCCAACGCATCAGCATCTTCCATTCGTAGCCTTCTGGCACGTGAACGGTGCCATCGGTCTGCGCTGCGATGGGGGTGAAGGCAAATCGGGAAGTGGATTGTGCGCGCGCAGCGGTCGAATTCATCAGACCCGCACCCATCGCTGCAGCCCCTGAACCGAATGCCACCACGCCTGCAAGAAAACCACGACGCGATATGGCGCTCTCGACCACGCGATCAAAGTCGTTTTCCTCGGGGCGGGGGAAGTGCAGCTCGTCCCAATCGTCTGCGGACAAGGTGGTGGGGTCGACGTCTGTCATGGATAGCTCCTGGCTGTCTGGAATGAACGTAGATGACCCGCATATAGTTCCGAATTGTGACAGTTTGTTTTCAGTTTTCTGATGTCTGCGTTGGAAAAGGCTGAAGGACCCTTTGGCAGAACATCGTGATAGAAGAATCGCCAAACTGCACAAATTTCTTGCACATGAATGGATCCGATCTTCGGTTCAGCCCGACGCGGTTCGCCTATCCAAGACGGAAAGCGATTCAATTGGGGTATGCTCTGCTTTCGCGAGTCAGTCTACTGGCAATTCGGAGCTTGGGTTGGCACCAATGTCTTCCAACATCGCAAGAACTTCGGCCTTCCACCCTGCTTTGATCTTGAGCGCCAGTTGCGACGGCGGGCGGTGGGCCGGTACAAGGACCGCATATTCGTATCTGAGCGGTTCCCGGAACGGAACGAACACCACGCGTCCATTGGACATGTTCAATTCACGCTCGGTCGCTACGGTCAAAGGATCGACAATGGTGCAACACTGGCCGGAACTGACAAAGGGAATGAGCGGCAGAAAATACTGACAGGTAACGCTGGGATTGTACCTGGAAGCCGCCTTTTGGAATTCTGATTTGATTTTTTGCTGAAAGGGATGAGCGGCATGCAGCCCACCCATCGGCACACCGTCCAGATCGGAGATCGAGATTCCGTTTTGCGATGCCAGTGGGTTGTCGCGATCAACCGCGCAATAGCAGTCTCCGTAAATGATCTCTGATGAGAATTGCGGTCTTCGCCCCTGTCTGTCCTCGAAATCCGCAAATCCAAAATCGATGTTCTGGGTTCCTGCCAACTCCATGATCTGGGGCGAGCTTCGGGTCGAAAGAGTAATGTCGATTTCAGGGTTTTCCCCAATTGAATTGCTGATGAAACGCGGGAACAAATAAGCCGAGGGGCCGGGCATGGTGGCGACGTTCAAACTGCCGGTGCTGGCTTTGACCAGCCCATCCATCGTTCTGGATATCGTCGATATCCGGTCCAAAATACCGGTCGCCTCTGCCAGCAGGTAATGCGCTTCGGGCACCGGAATGAGCCTGCGGCCACGGCGTTCGAACAAGGTCAATCCAAGAGCCTTTTCAAGGTTCTTGATGGCTAGACTGATCGCCGGCTGCGTTCGGTTGAGTTTCTTGGCCGTCTGCGAAATGGAGCCTGTTTCCATCACTTCGCGAAATACGGTGAGCTGTGTAAGGTTCATGGCTTATCCATAAGGAAAAGTTTAGTTTAGTAAAATATAACAAATTTGTATTTATGGAAATTGTATCTACGCTGGCAGGATCGAAATTCGGGCGAACCGATTCCAAACTCTTAAACAGGGAGACTAAAATGAAGTTAGTGAAATGCCTCACCGGGCTCGCTTTGGCAGGTGCCCTCGCGGCCCCAGCTTTCGCACAAGACCCAACGTTTTTTCGCATCGGAACGGGCGGCGCAGGCGGGACATACTTTCCGATTGGCGGCACCATCGCCAATGGAATTTCGGCACCTCCGGGATCTCGCCCCTGTGAAGAAGGTGGTCAATGCGGTGTTCCGGGTCTGATCGCCATTGCGCAATCGACGACAGCTTCGGTTTTCAATAACGCCGCTGTTCAGAATGGCGAACTTGAGGCCGGCCTTGCAGCAGCTGACGTAACCCGTTCGATGTATCTGGGCGAAGGTAAATTCGAAGGAAAGCCCCATCCAAACCTTCGTATCGTCGCCAACTTGTTCCCCGAAGACCTGCATCTTGTGCTTCCGGCTGGAGAAACAATCAACGACCTGAGCGATCTGGAAGGCAAACGCGTTGGTATTGCGCAGGCCGGTTCGGGCACCCAGGTCGCGGTTTTGCAGATGCTTGAGGCGTGGGGCGTCAACCGCGACAACATGGATGAAGCCGAACTCAACAACAGCCAAAGCGCCGAGCGTTTGGCGGATGGTCAGCTGGACGCCTATTTCTATGCCGCCGGTTGGCCTGTCGCCGCCATGGTCCAGTTGTCTTCGACAAAAGGCATGAACCTGCATTCCTTCTCGGACGAAGATCTTGCCAAGATCAACGAAATCATACCGGCGTATATTCCTTCGGCCATTCCGGGCGGGGTTTACGAGGGTGTTGATGCGGACACCAAAACACCGGCGGTAAGCGCGATGTTGGTCGTTTCGTCCGACCTGTCAGAAGATCTTGTGTATCAGTTGACCAAGGCCCTGTGGAACGACAACACGCGCAAGCTGCTGGATAACGGCCATGCGAAAGGCAAGCAGATTACACCCGATACGGCACTGGACGGCGTCGAAGCACTTGGTGTTCCCCTGCATCCGGGGGCCGAGAAGTTCTATAAAGAGGCTGGCCTCCTCTAAGCCGCTGAAGTTTAACCAGACTTCTAACGACGGCACCCCGTTTTGGGGTGCCGTACCGATACCGTCGCGCAAATCAGGGTGCCTTTATGTCCGAGACCCAAAAACTTGATGACCACGAGCTGACAGCCGAAGAACTCGCCGCCATTGAAGAGCAGTTCGACGAAGGTGCGCAAACTCGGAAAGTCACTCCGACCGCAGGCAAGGTGTTGCGTGTCGTCGCGCTGATTTTCGCGTTCTACGAATTCCTGACTGCGGGGTTCGGCCTGCCGGCGGATCACTGGCACATGGGCATCTATCTCGCGGGCCTGTTTATCTTGATCTATGCGACAATTCCCATCTTCGGCTCCAAGAATCTTTACGCTTTGAAGGTCAGCCGATTCCGGGTCGGAAACATCCCGCTGTATGATCTGGTTTTCATGGTCATGGGCGTTATTGCCGCGCTGTATGTCGGCTTCGCCTGGCGCGGAATTCCGTTTCTTGGCATCGAGGAACAAACGTTCAGAATGGGGAACCCGAACGGGTACGACGTGTTTCTGGGCGTCGTGATCATCTTGTTAGTTCTTGACATTGCCCGCCGAACCCTTGGGTGGGTTCTGCCGCTGATCATCTGTGTTTTCATCTCCTATGCCCTGTTGGGGCCCTATTTTCCCGGACTGCTTCAACACCCGGGCGTGAATTTCAAAACATTCGTGTCGTCGATGTATTTCCCGCAGGAAGGCATCTACGGCGTTACGCTCTGGGTCGTTTCGACCATCGTGTTTCACTTTGTCTTGTTCGGCGTGATTGCGCAGCGCACAGGTCTGGGGCAGCTTTTCATCGACAACGCGACGATCCTGGCGGGTCGGTATACGGGCGGGCCCGCAAAAGTGTCTGTTGTGTCCTCGGCCTTTTTTGGCACGATTTCAGGGTCATCGGTGGCAAACACCGTATCGACAGGGGCCTTGACGATCCCCAACATGAAGCGGCTGGGCTATCCGGGTCATTTTGCCGGTGGGGTCGAGGCCGCATCGTCCGCGGGCGGGCAAATCACGCCTCCCATCATGGGGGCCGCCGCCTTCATCATGGCCGAATTTCTTGAAGTGCCGTATACAACCATCGTGATCGCCGCGATCTTTCCCGCGGTTCTGCACTATGTCGGCGTCTTCGCGGTGGTTCATCTGATGGCCCGCAAGCTAAGCCTGCAGGGCCTTGCCAAAGATCAACTGCCGCAGCTCAAGGCTGTTTGGAGCGAGGGGTGGGCGAATATCGTCCCATTGATCGGACTGCTTGTGGTTCTCTTTTCGGGGTACACGCCGTTTATGTCCGCATTTTGCGGCATCTCGCTTGCCGTTATCGCAGGCATGTCACGCCTGAGGCAACCGCGGACACTGATCTATGCCGCAGCATTCCTGGCCTTTGTCATCTGGAAGTTCTTGGATGGAGGTTTCGATCTGACAATGACGGCGATCCTGTGCGCGCTTTCAGTCATTGCCACGCTGAATCCGCAGAAGAGGATCGAGGTTCCTGAAATGCTTCAGGCCGTGGAATTGGGCGTGAAATACTCGCTGGCGGTTGGGGCAGCAGCGGCTGCAGTTGGCATCGTCGTTGGCGTCATAAACACCACGGGCATTGGGTTCCGCATTGGCTTCATGGTGACGCAAGGCGCCGGAAATCTGGCGGCCGATCTGTATAGCATGATTTCCTTCAGCAGCTTTCAACTGTTCGCAATGGAAGACCTGCAACTGTTCATCTCGCTGGTCTTTATTGCCATCGTCTGCATCCTGATGGGAGCCGGAATTCCAACGACCGCGCTGTACATCATGCTGGTCTCGGTCGCGCAGCCGGCACTGGCGCAATTGGGCGTTCCACCGATTGCGAGCCATTTGTTCGTGCTCTACTACGGCGTTGTGTCTGAGATCACGCCGCCGGTCTGCACGTCGGCCTATGCGGCGGCTGCCATTGCAAATTCGAACCCCTTCCGAACGGGTTTGTCGGCCTTCACGTTGGGATTGGGCAAAGTGATTGCCCCCATGGCCTTCGTTTACGCGCCTGTGCTGCTGTTTGTATCCTCGACCGGATTTGACCTATGGGAGTTCACCTATACGGCGAGCAGCTGTATCGCCGGTGTGATCGCCCTTTCAGCCGCAGTTGTGGGGTACTGGTTGCAGCCGTTGAATATGGTGTCCCGGATACTCATGGCAGTTGCGGGTGTGATCTTTGTCGCGCCGTCGCTGACTGCGGATCTGATTGCCTTGCTGGTTGCGTCGCCTGTGATCGCCACTCAGTTGATCGCGCGCCGCCGAACCGCTTCGCTGCCCTGATCAAATGAGCGAACGCATCACGATCCTTGGTGCCGGCATTGTCGGCATCTGTTGCGCCCTGTCGCTGCAGGAACGGGGCATCGCGGTCCGACTGGTTGATCGCGCGCAACCGGGGCAGGAGACGTCTTTTGGCAATGCCGGGGTGGTTTCGCCATGGTCGGTCATCCCGCAGCCAGTGCCTGGCATCTGGAAACAGCTTCCGGCGATGCTTTTCGACAGAAACAGCGCTTTGTCGGTTCGCCCGGCATTTTGGCCAAGGATGATCCCGTGGGGGCTTCGGTTTATGCGAAACTCCAGCGAGCCAAAAGTCCGGGAAGCGTCCGATGCGATGGAACTGCTTTGTCGCCCGTCCATCGAACTGTACCGCAAGCACCTGATTGGCACGGGTCATGAAAACCTGATCGTCGACAGTCATTATGTTCATGCGTTCCGGCAGCCAGAACAGGCAAGCCTGGAAGACTTGGGTTATCTGATCCGAGCCGAAAAAGGCGGGGATCTGGAGCGGATCGGCAGCGACGAGTTACACCGCCTCGAACCCGCCTTGTCCCGGGCTTTCCAGGCGGCGATCCTGATCAAAGGACAAGCGCGGGTAACGTCTCCGGGGCGCGTTGGCGCTGTGTTGGCTGAAAAAGCGCGGGATCAAGGCGCAGAGATCATCAAGACCGACGTCCAAGGGATTGCGCACGCGGAAGACGGCTATTGGCACCTGACCACGTCGGGCGAACCACTGCAGACCCGCAGCATCGTGTTGGCGGCTGGGGTCTGGTCGGCAGACCTGTTGAAACCTTTGGGACTTTCCGTGCCGTTGGTCGCCGAACGCGGGTATCACATCGAACTTCCGAATGCGTCTGTCAGCCTCAACCACTCGGTGATGGATGTGGATGCGAAAGTCGTCGCAAGCACGATGCAGGGCGGCCTGCGTGTCGCGGGAATGGCAGAGTTTGCGGGTATCGAGGCACCGCCCGATCCGCGCAAACAGACGATTTTACAGGAACAAGCCAAGGCCATGGTCCCCGATCTTGATGTGTCGGAGGCCCGGTTCTGGATGGGACGGCGCCCCTCTTTCCCGGACAGTTTGCCAGCCATTGGCGAGGTGAAAGGCAAACCGGGATTATTCTGCGCGTTCGGGCATTCTCACTACGGGCTGATGATGGCGCCAAAAACGGGCGAACTGGTGGCCGATCTCGTGTCTGGACGCCGACACAATGTGAACCTTGGAAAATTCTCGTTGGCGCGTTTTTGAACCCGGCACCATCGTTGGAACTGTTCAGCAGAAAGGACCCAGAGAAAATGCCAGTTTACCGTGGCGGACAAAACATTTGCGGTGCGTCAATCGGCGTTCTGTGCCTGGAAAGCTATTTCCCCAAGCCGCCGGGGCATATCAAGAACCCCTCTGGCCTGCCGTTTCCCGTACTTTATGAGATGATCGACGGGATAACTGTTCCGACGCTGTTGAATAACCCCACACCCGAGTTGCTGGAACCTTTTATTGTCGGCGCGCAACGGCTTGAGGCCGAAGGGGTCAGGGCCATTACCGGAAGCTGTGGTTTTTTGGCCTTGTTCCAAAAAGAGCTGGCAGCTGCCGTATCCGTTCCCGTTTTTGCATCAAGCCTTATTCAAGTGCCCTTGGCATTTCACATGACCGGCGCAAATGCGCCCGTTGGAGTTCTGACGGCTGACGCCTCGGCCCTGACACCCAGACATTTCCAAGGCGTGGGTGCTGACGATATACCGGTGGTCGTGAAGGGGCTGGAAATCACCAACGAGTTCGCCGACGTGATTTTGCGCAATTTACGCACAAACATGGACACTGATCTGATCGAAACAGAAGTATTGCAGGCCGCACGCGATCTGAAAACGGAAGCGCCCGAAATTCGGTCTTTGGTTTTGGAGTGTACGGATCTGCCGCCTTATGCCGCTCGCATACAGGCAGAACTGCAAGTGCCGGTTTTCGACCTGACAACCCTTGCCCAGATGGCGCATTCCGTTTCCACGCGTGCGCCGTATTCTGGCATTATGCCTTGGGGTTGAATGTCGTTGCCACAGGGTCGCAGATACGCAGTATTGCCCGCACATACAAACCAAGTGAACCTTGATCGGATGTTCTGCTCGCGCCAATTGATGCCGGTTCAGATCCTGAAAACAGGATTGAAATGTCGTTAGAATTGTCGATCCTGATGTTGGCCGTTTGTCTCGGCGCGGTGCTTCAAGTCGGTATTGGTATCGGGTTTAGCATTGTGGCCGGTCCACCAATGATGATTCTGCTGGGGACGGCGACGGCTGTGCCAGCGCTTTTGTTATTGAACACCATCGTGTCGGTGGTTGCCACGGACTGGCGCGTGCTTGCGGTTGAGAAGCAGACAATAACGACCGGGGTCGCCGGATGCCTTGCCGGCGTTTTGCTGGGGCTTTTGGTTTATCCGTGGCTCAGCGAAGCGTTCGTATTGGCGCTGACCGGTTTTCTTTTGTTGATCGGTGTCCTGATCACATTATTGCCAATCCATACGATGGTCGGGACCGTGGGATTTGCCGCTGTCTCAGGCCTGTCAGGGCTCGCGACGGTTTGGGCCGCAACCCCCGGGCCGCTAATGGTCTTTGGATTGATCGCAAGGGGGTTTGGTGCCAAGGACGTAGCAGTGCTTGTTCAACCGATTGCTTTGGTGGCCTATGGCACGGCATTCTTTCTGCATGGCCTGTCCGATTGGCCGTCAATCCCGTTTGGACCGCAGCTTTGGTCCTTTGTTGGCGTTGCCGCGGTTGGGAGTTTTTTAGGGCGGGCTGTCAGATCGCATCTGCCGCAGGTCTTCATCAAATCCGCGATCCGAGCGATCTCGCTGGTAGCCTGCTATGTTCTTTTGCATCGCGCATACATGTTGGCCTGAAGTCTGAAGGTGAATGATGATCCAAGATAACCTGTTGTCCGGCTTTCCCAGGGCTCAACTCATGTCCGGCGCGACGCCGTTGGAACGGCTGGACCGAATGTCGGAAAGAGTGGGCATCGACCTTTGGCTCAAGCGCGATGATCTGACCGGACTGGGGTTCGGAGGCAACAAAACCCGCCAGTTGGAGTTCTATTTGGGTGATGCGCAGGCACGTGGGGCGGATACCATACTGATCACAGGTGCGGTTCAATCGAACTATGTGCGTTCCGCAGCCGCAGCCGCAGCACGGTTGGGGATGAAGTCGGTTCTGCAACTTGAAGAACGGGTGCCAGATATGGGGCCGGAGTATTACGATTCCGGCAACGTGCTGTTGGCCAAAATTCTGGGTTCGGAGCATATGAGCTTTCCGGTCGGCGAAGATGAGGAAGGCGCCGATGCCGCACTTCATGCCCGTGCTGATGCGCTCAGGGCGCAAGGGCGAAACCCGTATGTCATTCACCTTGGCCTGAACCACCCGCCGCTCGGCGCGCTGGGATATGTAGCCGCGGGGCAGGAACTGTGCCGGCAAATGCGGGACTTTGAAGCTGTGGTCGTGCCGTCCGGCAGCGGGGCAACGCATGGTGGGTTGCTGACAGGGGTCAGAGCTTCGGGCGTTGCCGCTCCGGTTTTTGGGGTTTGCGTGCGGCGCAACAGTGCTTTGCAACGTGAACGGATGGCGACCGTTCTGGAAAAACTGTCAGCTATTCTGAATGTTGAATCACCAGTGTCCGACAATGACATCAACGTCTGGGATGGCGCGCTTGCCCCGGGTTACGGCAGGCTGGGCCCGAAAACGCAAACTGCGCTCGAGATGATGGCGCGGACCGAGGGGATATTTCTGGACCCCGTCTACACGGCCAAGACCTTTGCGGGGTTATTGGACTTGGTTCAGGACAATCAAATCCAAGAAGGGCAAAAGGTCGTCATGATACATACTGGCGGTGTGCCTGCGTTATTTGGGTACCGCTCGGCGTTGGTTGGAAATTGACTGAATTCAATGCGTCCTTTGCGTAGCGCGATGTGTTATCGTCACCCAAACAACATCGGAACCGATGGCACGTTACAAGTAAGCAAGTGGGAGGACGTCATGGCAATCCGGAACACCAAGGGGCGAGGGCGCTTGTATGACAGCGTTCTGGACACTGTGGGTGATACACCCTGCATTCGCGTCGGAAGAATTGCGCCATCCCATGTGGATGTTTACGTCAAATTCGAGGCATTCAATCCGGCGGGGTCCGTAAAGGATCGTTTGGCGCTCAACATCATCGAAGCTGCCGAGCGCGATGGTCTGCTGAAACCGGGCCAAACCGTTGTCGAGGCGACGTCGGGAAATACCGGAATAGGTCTTGCGATGGTCTGTGCGGCCAAGGGATATCCTCTTGTCGTGACGATGGCCGACAGTTTCTCGGTAGAGCGAAGAAAGCTCATGCGTTTTCTGGGGGCCAAGGTGGTTTTGACGCCGCGTGCGCAGAAAGGTTTTGGCATGTACACCAAGGCCAAGGAACTGGCCGAGGAAAATGGATGGTTCCTTGCCAGCCAATTCGAAACCGCAGCCAATGCCGATATTCACGAGCACACGACAGCCAGGGAAATCCTTGCAGATTTCGATGGGCGCAGCCTCGATTATTGGATCACCGGGTATGGGACCGGCGGCACGGTGTCCGGCGTCTCTCGTGTCCTTAAAAAAGAGCGCCCGGATACGAAAATCATCCTCACCGAGCCGTCCAATGCCGCCATAGTTGGTTCGGGCTATGTCAATTCACGCAATGGAACCCATCAGCCCACTGAAAGCCACCCGGCGTTCGAGCCGCATCCTATCCAAGGTTGGACACCGGACTTCATTCCCTGGGTGCTGCAAGAGGCGATTGATCAGTCCTACTATGACGACCTGATCCCCATTCCCGGCAGCGACGGAATTGCCTGGTCTCGACGCCTGGCCGCCGAAGAAGGTATCTTCACCGGAATCTCTGGCGGTTCGACGTTTGCGGTGGCCATGAAAGTGGCGGAGACTGCGCCCGAAGGATCCGTCATGTTGGTGATGTTGCCCGACACGGGCGAACGCTATCTTTCCACGCCTCTCTTTGAGGGAATCGAAGAAGATATGACGGAAGAGGAACAGGCAATTTCAATGTCCACGCCGTCGGCACAAATGGGCGAAGGGTCGTAGCGATCAAGGACGGTCCCAATTGATGAGTATAGGCATTCGGTGGCTGGAAAACTGGACTGACAAACCGGTCGTCCAAATTGTCGGATCATAGCCTTTGCACCTGCGCCCGTGGTTGGCATTCAAGGGTGGTTTTGAGCGTCACGTGTGTGACGGGTCAACTGCTCGGCCAGCACGTCAAAAACCAACCGAATGCGTCTTGCTGTATGCAGTTCCGAATGTGTGGCAAGCCAGATCGGGAACTTGAACGGGACGCGATCCGGCAGGACTTTCTCGACGCCCGGTGTCATTGCGGCGACATCGTCAGACATGACGCTGACACCAAGGCCCTGGCGCACCAACTCCCACGAGACAATCCCGACTTTTGACCCGATCCGAAAGTTCCGGGTGGTAACCGGAATACCGGCGGGATTCAGAAAGCCGATCATCGTACCCACGTCGCCAAACCCGACGAAGTCCAGCTTCGCCAGTTCAGCCTCTGTTTTTGGGCGCCCGACCTGATCAAGGTATGATGGCGCGGCATAGAAATGCGCAGTCGCCTCAGCCACCAGTTTGGCGATCAGGTTCGGCTGTGTCGGGCGAACATGCCGGATGGCTATGTCGGCTTCGCGCCGTTGAATGTCCTGAAGATCGTTTGCCGCGACCACGTCAATCTCAAGGCGCGGCGCGATCAGCCGGATTTGCTTTAGGATGGGCGGGAGTTGATAGGCCGCCATGACATCGGATGCGGTGATCCTGACGAGTCCCTCGATGGTCTTTGACTGCCCGGTCGCAGTTATCGAAATGCGGTTGGCAACATCGGCCATCTCGCGAACATGCACCAGCAGATCAGCGCCGCTGCCGGTCAGGTTCAGCGATTTGCCAACACGTTCGAACAGCGTGACGCCAAGCGACCGTTCAAGAGCGGCAACCTGCCGCCCCACTGTTGGTTGAGTCTGCCCAAGCACACGTGCCGCAGCCGAAAAAGACCCTTCTTCCGCAGTTGCCAGAAACGCGCGCACTTGGTTCCAATCGTAGTTGATGGCTGACCAGTTCATGCATTAATGCATAACACTTCTGCAATTCGAGGCAATTCCCCCTAAATGTGTTTAAAGGTAGTTGGTCCCGAATTTGTGAAACAAGAGAGCGATACCCCATGGCAGTACGATCAAAAGACGCCGCCTTCTGGAGCAAAATCTCGCGGAAGTACGCTGCGAACCCTATCCGAGACATGGATGGCTATATGTCGACGCTTGAACGGACGAAATCTTATCTGAGTCCCGATGATAGTGTTTTGGAGATCGGTTGCGGCACAGGATCAACCGCATTGCTGATCGCGCCTGAAGTGGCGCACATCACCGCGACGGATATTGCGCCAGGCATGATCGAGATCGCCAACGAGAAACTGGCCACTGAGCATGCGCCAAACGTAACGTTCAAAGTCGCCGAGGTGCTGGAACACTCCTTGGATGGCGCTGAGTATGATGCGGTGCTCGCTCACAATCTGCTCCACTTGGTTCCGGATCTCGACCACGCGCTTGACCATATATTTTCGCTGGTCCGGCCCGGCGGTGTTTTCATTTCAAAGACCGTCTGCGCACCAGAGCGGCGGGGCCTGAAATTTGCCCTGATCAGCAAGGTCGCGATACCGGTGATGCAGGTCTTTGGCAAAGCCCCGTTTGTCGAATTTATCTCCGCTGCGGAGTTGGAGCAGAAAATTGGTCGCGCTGGCTTTGAGATCATTGAGACGGCGGATCAAATCGGAACGCTGCGAAGTCGGTATGTTGTGGCCAGAAAACCCTGAGCGTCACTGATCGGCGGCGTTGCGTGGTTCTTATGCGTCGTGAACGATAGGTCCCAGATGCGGACTGTCTCGCATTCCTGAACCTCTGTCGACCTTTGGGCTGTGTGCATCTAGCGCTGCTTAATGCTGTCCTGATACGACCAATTCGACGGCTTCGCTTATCCCTTCCACGGTCTCAGAAGGTTTTGGATCATAGCGGATTTCGTCTCCGGCTTGGTACTTCCCGCTTCGAACCAAAATCGCGTTACCTACACCTGCTTTCAAAGCACCGGCGACGTCGCTTTCCGCGTCGTCGCCAATCATGGTCAGATCGGCCAATGCTTGTCCCATGCTTTGGGCCGCTGATCCAAAAAACGTGGGCGAGGGTTTCCCAAACAATTCCGCATTTTTTCCACTCGAATACTCCAGCGCCCGGACAAATGCGCCTGCATCCAGGCTGAGTTCGCCATCCGCATCCAGGAACTTTCTGTTGGACGCCAAAGCGAGAAAAGGGGCGCCTTTGTCGATCTGGCGAAAGGCTGCATTCAGCCGCTCGTAGTTGAAATACGGGCCTGCGTCACCGACGACGACGGCGACGGATCCTGACTCGGGGCACGTTGCAAAGTCTTCTTCCAGATCGGGGTGAATCAATAAATGCGGCACAAGACCATTTGCCCTTAACCAGGCGCACGCGGCTGCCGCCGGCGTCAGGATTTCATCGGCTTCTGCGTCAATTCCAAAACCCTTGAGTTTCTGATGAATAACGCGTTTTGGCCGCCGGGTAGAATTTGTGAGAAAACGAACCGGAAGTCCTGCGTCGCGAAGCGTAGAAACCGCCTGTGCCGCACCGGGCAAAGGTGCACTGCCCTGATAAAGAACACCTGCAATATCGAGCAGAATACCGCGTGTCACACCAGCCTCACAAACTGCAAAATCGGTCGCCATAAGGGCCAAGTTGCCCAAGTGATAGTTCGCTCTTGACGCCGACTCAGCCATCACATAGGTAGGCGAAACCTTGAGCGGGTATAGCTTAATGGTAAAGCCCCTGCCTTCCAAGCAGGCTATGTCGGTTCGATTCCGTCTACCCGCTCCAAGTTATTCTCTCTCGTCTGTTCCAATTCTTGGCTTGCGTCAAAAGGCCCTTTTGTCGGCGCCCGATCGGTTGGCTGCTTGACCCCGCGTGTCTGTGCCGCCAAGAAGCTTGGAGACCGGGTAAATCACGGTCCCGAAATCTGAATACAAGGGCCAATCATGGCAAGATCACGTACGGAACCCCAGGCTCAGCCCCAGGCACCCGGTGCCCAGGAAGAGCGCGCAAGCTCGAGAAAGCTGGGTGTTCTTGCGTCCCTTTGGCCGTTTATGAAACCGTATCGCGGGCTGATGTTTGGTGCCACGCTGGCGTTGGTTTTGACCGCTGGTATGACGTTGGCACTGCCGCTGGCCGTTCGACGCGTCGTCGACAATTTCCGGATCGAAGACGGTGAACTGCTGGATTGGTACTTTCTGGCTGCGCTGGGAATAGCGGCTATTCTGGCCCTCGGAACGGGTGTCCGTTACGCCTTGGTCACACGGCTTGGCGAACGTGTTGTGGCCGATATCCGCAAGGCGGTGTTCGATCGCGTCATCGGGATGAGTCCCGAATTTTACGAACGGATCATGACCGGTGAGGTCCTGAGCCGTATTACCACCGACACGACGCTTATTCAGTCGGTGATCGGCTCATCTGTGTCCATTGCATTGCGCAATTTGCTGATGTTCGTCGGCGGGCTTGTTCTGATGTTACTGACGTCGGCCAAGCTGACAGGTCTTGTTCTGCTTTTGATTCCCATCGTCATTGTGCCAATCCTTGTCTTGGGTCGCCGATTGCGAAGCATCAGCCGCGAGAATCAGGACTGGATCGCTGCGTCATCCGGCAATGCGGGCGAAGCGCTGGGCGCAGTTCAGACCGTGCAGGCATTCACGCATGAGCAGGCCAGCCGAAAGCAATTCGGCGACATGACTGAAACCTCTTATCTTGTTTCGCTGAAACGGATTCGCACGCGGGCGATTCTGACCGTTATCGTGATTTTTCTGGTGTTCTCGGGTATTGTCGGCGTTCTGTGGATGGGTGCCAATGATGTGCGCAACGGCGTTATGACCGAAGGCGTGCTGATCCAGTTTGTCATCTACTCTGTTATCATGGCCGGGTCGGTCGCCGCGTTGTCCGAAATCTGGAGCGAACTGCAACGCGCTGCAGGGGCCACCGAACGTTTGGTCGAGCTGTTGAACGCAACGGATACGGTGAACGATCCGTCACAATCGACACCTTTGCCCGACCCGGTGCGGGGCGAGATCCAGTTTGATGACGTCACATTCCGCTATCCCGCGCGGCCGCAGCGTTTGGCATTGGATCGATTCAATCTGTCTATCAAACCCGGGGAGACCGTGGCGTTTGTCGGGCCCTCCGGCGCGGGCAAAACAACGGTCATCCAACTTATTCAGCGGTTTTACGATCCCGAAGCGGGGCGCGTTCAGCTCGATGGCGTGGACCTGCGCGACCTCGACCGCGCGGATTTTCGCACCCACATGGCGCTGGTGCCGCAAGACCCGGTGATCTTTGCCGCCTCAGCCCGGGAAAACATCCGCTTCGGGCGCTTGGACGCCACAGATGCCGAGGTCGAAGCCGCCGCCCAAGCCGCAGCCGCGCATGAGTTCATTGCGGCCTTGCCGCAGGGCTATGACAGCTTTGTTGGCGAGCGTGGCGTGATGCTTTCCGGTGGTCAGAAACAGCGCATTGCCATTGCGCGCGCCATCCTGCGAGATGCACCCGTTCTGTTGTTGGACGAGGCAACCTCGGCTCTGGATGCGGAAAGTGAACGCGCCGTGCAGGGGGCAGTTGATCAAATGCGGGCCGGACGAACGACACTTATCGTCGCGCACCGGCTTGCCACGGTCAAAAAGGCCGACCGGATTGTGGTGCTGGAGGCCGGTCAAATCGTATCTCAGGGCACCCATGATGATCTGGTTGCGCAGGGAGGGTTGTATGCCCGCCTTGCCCGGCTGCAATTCACCGACGGGGTGGCCGCCGAGTGATGTGACGTCCCGGAACACACGGTTTCGCCGCAGCGTCATTCTACATTTTATTGCTGTTCCCGGCTAAGCCCTCGCTTGCGCGGGCTCTGTTTTGCTTCCATCTTGGGGGGAATGGAAGCCTGTGCGTGACACGGGAGAAAAATGGGGAGGAACTATATGGCCTTTGTGGGAGTGGAAGACAAAGCGCGTATGGAACAGGAAATGCCGTGGGAGGATCGGGACGTTCCCACGACGTTCCATCAGTTGTTGTCGCGAACAGCCGGGAAATTTCCCAACCACAAGGCGATCAGTTTCCAACTGCTGTCCGGCCCGACGGACAAGGCAGAAACACTGACATGGTCCGATCTGCTGGCCAAGGTCAATCAGGCGGCCAATCTGTTTCGATCACTGGGAATCGGTGAAAAAGATGTGGTGGCCTACGTCCTGCCGAATTGCAACGAGACGTTGGTTACCATGATGGGTGGCGCAGTCGCCGGGATCGTGAATCCGATCAACCCGCTGCTGGAGCCAGAGCAAATCGCGTCTATTTTGCGGGAAACAGGTGCCAAAGTCGTGGTGACGCTGAAGTCGTTTCCCAAAACCGACGTCGCCCAGAAGGTCGAAGAAGCAGTTCGCCACGCGCCCGGTGTGAAGACCATTCTGGAAATCGACCTGAACCGCTATTTGACTCCGCCAAAGTCATGGCTGGTGCCGTTCCTGCGGCCAAAAATGGGCGACAAGGAAAAGCTGGCGCATGCGACATACAAGAATTTCAATGCGGAACTGGCCAAACAACCTACGACATTGACCTTCGAAGACAGTGCAGAGGATCGCGTTGCTTGTTTCTTCCACACTGGTGGCACGACCGGCATGCCAAAAGTGGCGCAGCACAAGTACTCGGGGTTGATCTACAATGGGTGGCTGGGCAGCACCCTGTTGTTTGACGAAAACGATGTGATCATGTGCCCGCTGCCGATGTTCCACGTCTTTGCCGTGCATGTCATCGTAATGGCCGCAGTGTCGTCCGGTGCACATGTGATCTTCCCAACGCCTGCCGGGTATCGCGGCGATGGCGTGTTCGACAATTTCTGGAAATTGATCGAACGCTGGAAGGTTTCGTTCATTATCACGGTTCCGACAGCAATTTCTGCCAAGATGCAGCGCCCTGTAGATGCCGACATATCAACCGTCAAGACCGCCTTTTCCGGTTCGGCACCTTTGCCGGTCGAGTTGTTCCGCCGCTTTGAAGAGGCAACCGGTGTGACCATAGTTGAAGGCTACGGGTTGACCGAGGCGACGTGTCTGGTGTCCTGCAATCCTGTAGACGGCGAAAAGAAAATCGGGTCGATCGGTATCCCGTTTCCATATACGGACGTCAAAATCCTTCAGGACGGACCGGACGGACCGACAGAGTGTTCGACAGAACAGATTGGCGAGATCTGCGTGTCGAACCCCGGCGTTTATGTGGGTAACACTTATACAGAAAGCGAAAAGAACGCCGATCTCTTTCACTTTGACAAGTATCTTCGGACGGGTGACCTGGGGCGCTTTGACGAAGATGGCTATCTTTGGATCACGGGACGCGCAAAGGATTTGATTATTCGTGGAGGCCACAACATCGACCCGGCCGAAATCGAAGAAGCGCTTTTGGGTCACGATGCGGTCGCATTTGCTGGCGCTATTGGTCAACCGGACTCACATTCGGGCGAAGTGCCGTGTGCCTTTGTCGAACTTGTGGACGGGGCCAGCGCGACCGAAGAAGAGCTGATGGAGTTCTGCAAAGTTCACGTGCACGAGCGCGCGGCGCAGCCGAAGCATTTGACCATACTGGACGAATTGCCCAAGACCGCTGTTGGCAAGGTCTTCAAACCGGACCTGCGAAAACAGGCGATCACGCGCATCTATAATGGTGCGCTTGAAACGGCTGGTGTCGAAGCCCGGGTTGTTTCCGTCATCGACGACAAAAAGCGCGGGCTTGTTGCGCAGCTTGACGCGAACGGTTCCTCCGAGGACGATGTTGCCAGGGTGTTGGGTGAGTTTACCCGGCCCTGGGAATGGTCAGAATAACGCCGGAGCACTAATGGATTATGAACGCCTGATCGACGAAGAGACTTGGGCGTTCATTCGCCGCACAAACGAAAACTACCCCGATGACGCGGTGGACTTGTCCATCGAGGATCAGCGCCGCGTCTACGATACCATGTGTGGGAATTTCCGACAGCCGAGACCGGAAGGTGTCAGTACCGAGGACAAATCGGCCGATGGCGTGCCAGTTCGGGTCTATACGGCGGGTGATCCCACGCGAACCGTCGTCTATTTTCACGGCGGCGGTTTTGTCGTCGGTGGGTTGGACAGCCATGACGACGTTTGTGCGGAAATCTGTGTGCAAACGGGTTACCGCGTTGTGGCTGTGGACTACCGATTGTGCCCCGAACACGTTCATCCAGCGCAGTTTCAGGACAGCTGGACAGCGTTGAGTTGGGCAGCGCAGGAATTCGGCGCCCCGATCGTGCTGGCTGGTGACAGTGCGGGCGGGAACCTAGCCGCTGCTGTGGCACATAAGGCGCGTGGAGAGCTTGATAATATTCTGGGGCAGGTGTTGATCTACCCGGCGCTGGGCGGCGACACAACGCAAGGGTCCTATGTCGAACATGCACACGCGCCGCTTTTGACACTTGATGACGTGCAGTTTTATGAAAAGGTTCGTTGCGGCGAAAAAATACCGCACGACGATCCGAGCTTCGCACCGTTGCAAGATAAGGATTTCACCGGGTTGCCCCCGACGGTGGTGGTGACCGCCGACTGCGATCCGATACGCGATGACGGTTCCGCCTATTGCAAAAAAATTGCCGCCGCCGGAGGTCACGCGCAGTGGATCAACGAGGCAGGGCTTGTTCACGGCTATCTGCGGGCGCGAGGTTCGGTCAAGCGCGCAGCGGACAGCTTTGAACGGATTTCCGTCGCCATTGAGGCGTTGGGCCAAGGTATCTGGCCCTATGATTGACGCCTAGCGCAGAAAAGGGCTGGCCAGCATGGTTTCGGCCAAAGGCGCACCCATACGGGTAAGAATTGTCGGGGCAATCTGCAATTGGTCTATCACGGTATCCGGGTCGGGACCGTCGGCATCTCCAAAGTAGTAGAGCGCCGTTTCCTGTTGCAACGGGCTGCGCCCACCGTGGTGACCCCGGTCATCCTGACCATGATCAGCGGTCACAATGACTTCGTAGCCCATTTGCCGCCAACGTGGGATGAAAGGGGCGAGCATTTCGTCCATGACGAAACAGGCATGATCCATCTCGTCACAATCGTGAAAGAACCTGTGACCCATGCTGTCGAGCGTGCACGTGTGCAAGATGCCGTAATCCAGCCCGAACCGCAGGCACAGATTGGTGAGTGTTGCGAACAGGTCCACATCACAGGGTGTCATCTGGTTGGCCTTGCCATAGCCGGTCATCGAGTGAAACCGTCCATGGTTGATCGTCTTGCCCTCGGGTTCATCATATTCCACATCTCGGACGTAATCGAATGGGTGACGGTTGAAGAACTGCGACCAATAGCTGTGGGTCACAGCGCCGGTAACACCGCCGGCATCGCGCACTTGGCTGAAAATGTCCTTGTGGGCCAAACGAAATACGTTGCCATTCCCGGTGCAGCCGTGTTCCTGCGGAGAGACACCAGTATGGATCGACGCATAACAGCTGGCCGAGGTGGACGGCAGCACAGATTGGTGCTTCCAAACGCGGGCAGAGCCATTGTCGACCCAGCCTTCGAGGTTTCCGAAGAGACGGCGAAAGTTTCGCCATGGAACCCCATCCAGGATGATCAGTAGAATTTTGCGATCCATACCGCGCCTTTCCCGTTCCAGTCCTGCAGGGTCATGACTGAGATTGATCCTTCGGGCTGTAAGAAAAACGACAAAGTTGTGCGCAGATCGTAGACCCGCACGATGTCGAAATTGTGAACCGTGTTCCGCGCGTCTGTCGTTATCCTCTCAGCCGACAATAGGAACGCTTGGAAACGCCATGGCCAAAACATCGAAACGCAAAAAGGCGCAGATGGACCGGGTTAAGGCCGAAAGGGCCCAAGACCGCTCTCGCCGAGACGTCTTGCGTCTGGCCCGAAATGGTTTGGTCGGCGTTACGGTGCTGGGCGCGGGCGGGTTTTTCATGATGCGGTCCGTCCATGCCATGCAGGCAGAGCGTGACCTGTCCCGCATCGGGCAGGGCAAACCTGTTGTTGTTCAGGTTCATGATCCGCAATGCGCGACTTGCACAGCGCTTCAACGCGAAACGCGGAGCGCAATGAAGCAGTTTGGCGAATGCGACCTGATTTACCTTGTCGCAGATGTCAGCGAGACCGAAGGTGCCACCTTGGCCAACAAGCACGGTGTGCCACATGTCACTTTGCTGCTGTTCGACGGCAACGGAGAATTGCAGCAGACGCTGCGCGGAATGCGCCATCGTGACGAGCTGCGTCAGCTGCTGGCCCAGCATCAGCAGAATTTCAGCAGCGCCACATAAAAACGGCGGGCAAAACCCGCCGTTTCCCGTAGGTCGAAAGGATCAGTTTCCGGCGCTTTCCATCTTGCGATGGGCGACGACTTCTTCCAGCCACCCCAAGTGCATTTCCGGTACTGAACTGAGCAGAAGGTCGGTGTAGTCGTCGAAGGGCGGCGTCAGCACTTCGCTTTTCGAACCATAGCGCGCCAAACGGCCCTGATACATCACAGCGATACTGTCGCTGATGGCGCGCACAGTCGCCAGATCGTGGGTGATGAACAGATAGGCGACATCCTCGATTTTCTGCAAATCAAGCAGCAGCTTCAGGATACCGTCCGCAACCAGCGGATCCAGCGCCGAGGTGACCTCATCACAGATTATCATCTTCGGTTTCGCCGCCAGTGATCGGGCGATACAGACACGTTGCTTTTGGCCACCGGACAATTCCGCCGGATAGCGATCAATGAACTTTTCGCCCAGTTCGATCTCGTCCAGCAGTTCAACGATCCGCTTTCGCTTTTCAGCTCCGCGCATGTTGAAGTAGAACTCCAGCGGGCGACCGATGATGGTGCCGACAGTCTGACGCGGGTTCATCGCCACGTCGGCCATCTGATAGATCATCTGCAACTCGCGCAGATCCTCGCGCGAGCGGCCTTTCAGATCAGGTGACAGCTTGCGACCCGCAAACGTGATCTCACCATCGCGCGGTGGCAGCAGACCCGTGATCACCCGCGCCAAGGTGGATTTTCCGGATCCGGATTCGCCGACGATCGCCAGTGTCTGACCCGGATGAAGTTCCACGTTGACATTGTGCAGGACATCGAAATTCAGGCCTTTGTACCGCGCAGTTATGCCGTCGACGGTCAGCACCGCCTCGGGCGTGGGCTGTTTCTCCTCGTGCTCGATGGACCGCACCGAAACCAAGGCCTTGGTGTAATCCTCTTGTGGGTTGTTGATGATCTGATCGGTCGTTCCGTACTCGACTGTATTGCCCATTCGCAGCACCATGATGTCGTCGCTCACCTGCGCCACAACGGCAAGGTCATGGGTAATGTAAAGCGCCGCAACGCCGGTATCCGCGATGGCCTCTTTGATTGCCATCAAGACGTCGATCTGCGTCGTGACGTCCAACGCGGTCGTCGGTTCATCGAACACGACAAGATCGGGCTCGGGACACAGCGCCAACGCCGTCATACAGCGCTGCAACTGACCGCCTGAAACCTGATGCGGATAGCGTTCTCCGATATTGTCCGGGTCGGGCAGACCTAGCTTTGCAAACAGTTCCCGCGCACGGGCTTCAGCCTCTTTCCGCGAGAACTTCTTGTGCTCCACGGCGGCTTCGACAACCTGATCCATGATCTTTTTGGCCGGATTGAACGAGGCAGCAGCGGATTGCGAGACGTAAGTGACTTCACCGCCGCGCAAATTGCGAATATCGCCCAGACTAGTCTTCAGGATATCGCGCCCGTTGACCCAAACTTCGCCGCCGGTGATCTTCACGCCCCCACGGCCATAGGCCATCGAGGCCAGACCGATGGTGGATTTACCGGCACCGGATTCGCCGATCAGGCCCAACACCTTGCCGCGCTCGAGGTCAAAGCTGACCCCGTGCACGATTTCGATATCATGGGGCTTTTCGCCCGGCGGATAGACGGTCGCGCCGATCTTGAGGTCGCGGACCTTGAGAAGGGTATCACTCATCCCCGGCCTCCTTTCAGCGATGTGGTGCGGTTCAGAACCCAGTCAGCCACAAGGTTGACCGAGATCGCGAGCGTCGCGATGGCAACGGCCGGCAGCAGCGCGGCAGGAATGCCATAGACGATGCCTTCCTTGTTTTCTTTCACGATACCACCCCAGTCAGCCTCGGGCGGTTGCACACCCAGACCCAGGAAGGACAGGGTCGAAACGAAGAGAACTGCAAAGATGAAGCGCAGGCCCATCTCGGCCACAAGCGGAGACAGGGCATTCGGCAGGATCTCCCGGAAGACGATCCAGCTTCGACCCTCACCCCGCAGCTTGGCGGCCTCGACAAAATCCATCACGTTGATATCGGCCGCAACCGCGCGCGCCAAACGATAGACGCGGGTGGAGTCCAGCAATCCCATGACGACGATCAGGATCGGGATCGTCACGGGCATGACGGACAGAACGACTAAAGCAAAGATCAATGTCGGGATCGACATGATCAGATCGACGAAACGAGACAGCACTTGGTCCACCCAGCCGCCGATCACCGCGGCAAAGAAACCAAGGACCGAGCCGGTAACGAAGCTGAGGATTGTCGCAGCCGTGGCAATGAAGATCGTTGTCCGACCGCCATAAATCATGCGGCTCAGCAAGTCGCGACCGATGTTGTCGGTTCCAAGCAGGAATTCGGGCGATGAAGGCTCCCATACGTCGCCCACAACTTCGGCCATTCCGTATGGGGCAAGAAGCGGGGCAAAGATTGCCATCAGAAAGTAAGCGGCCATCAAGAACAGCCCGATCATTGCGGAAATAGGGATGTTCTTCATTTAGGGTGCCTCAGTCTTGGGTTGGCCAAAATCGCGACGATATCCGCGATCATGTTCAGGCCGATATAGACGGCGGCGAAGATCAGCCCGCAGGCCTGCACAACAGGCACGTCCCGCTTGGAGACATGGTCGACCAGATACTGGCCCATGCCGGGATAGACAAAGACCACTTCGACAACGACAACTCCGACGACGAGGTAGGCAAGGTTCAGCATGACAACATTGACGATCGGTGCGATCGCATTCGGGAAGGCATGCCGATAAATGACCATGAACGTGCTCAGGCCCTTCAGTTCGGCCGTTTCGACATAAGCCGATTGCATCACGTTGAGGATCGCGGCGCGGGTCATCCGCATCATATGCGCAAGAACGACCAGAGTGAGAACGATAACGGGTAGAGCTATGGATCGCAGCTTCTCAAAGAAACCCATATCGTCATTGATCATGGCAATGGATGGAAACCAACCGAGTTGAACGGCTAGGAAGAACATCAGCAGGTAGCCGATCAGAAATTCAGGAATTGAGATAGACGTCAGCGTAACAGCTGAAATCAGTTTGTCGGGCCAGCGATCTTTGTAGCGAACTGCAATCAGGCCCAGAAGAATGGCAAGCGGGACGGATATGATCGCAGCCCAGAAGGCGAGAAACAAGGTGTTCCCCAGACGTTCGCCCAGACTTTCCGCTATATCCCTGCCATTTGTCAGCGCAGTTCCAAGGTCACCCTGAAGGGCACCAAAAAGCCAATTAAAGTAGCGCGTTACCGCTGGTTCGTTCAGCCCGAGTTCTTCTCTCAGGTTGGCGAGGGATTCCGGTGTTGCAGATTGACCGAGGATTGACTGGGCAACGTCGCCGGGCAGGATCATCGTTCCTGCAAAAATCAATACAGAGGCCGCGAGAAGCAGAAGGGCACTCAGCGCAAGGCGCTGAGCTACCAGTTTGAGAATTGGATGCATATCCCGTGACCTTAGGCTTTCCAGGTCTTCTTGGGTGCTTTCCAGTACATCAGCTCACCGTTCGGGTCGCCTTCGTATCCCTGAACCGCAGTGGATGTCGCATCAATGAAGTCGTTGAACATCGGGCAGATCAATCCACCTTCTTCATTCAACAGACGCCCCATCTTCGAGTAGATTTCTTTGCGCTTGGCTTCGTCTACTTCGCCGCGCGCGGCAATCATCATTTCGTCGAATTCGGGACGCTTCCAACGTGTGTCATTCCAGTCTGCTGTGGAAAGATACGCTGTGGTGTACATCTGATCCTGCACCGGGCGTCCGCTCCAATACGACGCGCAGAAGGGTTCAACATTCCAGACTTCCGACCAATATCCGTCATTTGGTTCACGTTCGATTTCCAACGGGATACCTGCGGCTTGTGCAGATTGCTGGAACAATGCGGCGGCATCAACTGCGCCGGGGAAAGCACCATCTGCCGTTCTCAAGATGATCGGTGATCCATCATGCCCGGATTTCGCGTAATGCTCCTTGGCCTTGTCAACATCAAACGCACGCTGCGGGATTGTGTCATCGAACAGTGGGTAGGCCGCATTGATCGGGATATCGTTCCCAATACCGCCATAGCCGCGCAGAATCTTGTCAACCATTTCCTCGCGGTTGATCGCGTACTTCAGGGCAAGACGCAGTTCGTTGCTGTCAAACGGCGCGGTGTCGATATGCATAATGAACACGTAATGGCCGCGTCCCGAAACGTTGTTTACATTCACGTTGGGCGCTCGGGCCAGAAGCTGTGCAATTTTGGGCTCAACACGGCTGATCGCATCGACTTGGCCGGACTGAAGAGCAGCAGTACGTGCGGTCGTGTCATTGAGGACCAGAATTTCAGATTCATCGTAGTGCGCGAATTGGTCCAAGGCCCAGTAGTTCGGGTTGCGGATGAATTGCATCCGTACGCCCGGCTCGTCGGATTCCAGAACATACGGGCCGGTGCCGATCGCGGCGTTTGGATTATCAAACCCGCCATCCGGTTGGATCAGAAGGTGATAATCGGCCATCAGGTATGGCATGTCAGCGTTGGCTGATCCGAGTGTCAGCTCGAAAGTATCGCCGTCTGCTTTCATTGACTCAATACCCTGAACGATCCCCAGCGCCCCGGACTTCGAGTCCTCGTTCGTGTGTCGTTCAATTGTGCGCACTACGTCTTCAGCTGTTACCGATTTTCCGTTCGAAAACTCGATGCCTTCGCGAATTTTGAAACGCCAGGTCTTTGCATCTGCAGAGCCTTCCCAGCTTTCTGCGACCAACCCGTTCAGGTTTCCTTTGTTGTCGACTTCAACCAAAGCTTCGCCCCAATGGAAACCACCGGCGATTGGCACGTCGGATGCGTAAAGCGCAGGATCTTGAGTGTTGGTGCTTTCGCCGCCCTGAACCCCCATTTTGAACGTTCCGCCTTTAACCGGGCCTGCGGCGCGGGCGGCGTCCGCGAACATCGTGCTGGCCATCGCTGCGGACACGCCGAGTGCGGCCGCCTTTCCCATGAACTCGCGGCGGGTCAGCTTGCCTGCCGTGACCTGTTTGGTCATGTAAGTGAGTTGTTCGTTCATCCAAATTCTCCCAGTTGGTTGGATCACGCCCCTGACGGGCTTTTTATTGACGTCCGAGTCAACGTTGGCGCAATTTTGTTTCGCGGGCAAGGTGAAATCGCGGATTGTCCGACATTGCGCCTACACCTTATCGCGAGGGTCGATTTCCGACGTCTCATGCCGCCGAAAATTAGATTTTTTTCATCGTATAGACGGATTTTCTTTCAGAAATAAGACGTTAGGCGTGACCTGTTTAAAACAAACCAGTTGGGTGATCAATTGGATGTTATCCACACGCCTTTGTACGGGAGATGGCCCAAATCGGTTTGTCGAATGGATGCTGCGTCAGAGAGCGTGAGGCAGAGCCCGCGCACGAAAATCCGCCAAAAGTATTCCGAAGCGCTGCGTAAAGCTGCATCAGGTCTCGATCCAAATCGTGACCGGCCCGTCATTGACCAGCTCAACTGACATATCTGCTCCGAACGCGCCGGTTTCCACGGGAATGCCCTGATCGGCCAATTGCCGGACAAACTCTTCATACAACCTTTCGCCTTCCGCTGCCGGTGCCGCTTGCGAAAAACCAGGTCTGTTCCCGCGCGTTGTATCTGCGGCCAGCGTGAATTGACTGACGACCAGTGCCGTACCTTCGGTATCCAGGATCGATCGGTTCATTTTCCCAGCATCATCCTTGAAGATACGTAGCTTGGCGATCTTTTTTGCCAATTCAGCGGCCTGAGAGACTGCATCTCCCTGCATGGCACACACCAGTATCATTAGCCCCGGACCCGATTGCCCGATCAAACGGCCTTCGACAGAAACGGATGCCTTTGTAACTCTCTGCAATAAGGCGCGCATCGTTAGGGTACCCTGTCTTGCTGACCGCGCTCGCGGGTCAATTCTGTTTTAGTTATTTAGTCTGCGGGGGCTGTGACCGCCGACAGGTGCCGAAGCATCTGAACCAAGACCGGCAAATGATGATGCGTGAGTTGGCAGGTCATGACATTCGAAAACGACGATCACTGCTGACCGGTTGCTGCCAGATACCCGACACCGGCGGCAACGAGCAGGCCCAGAACAACGGCGATTGAGATCTTGATGGCTGACCAGGGGCGCTCGCCCTGAACGCGGCCGGTGCGACCGTTAACAACAAAGCGATAGGTTTGCCCGCGGTACTTGTACGCCGCCATCCAAACCGGCAACAGAATATGCTTAAACGTGACGTCCCGAACGTCCGTATCGACCGCATGAATGCGCTGCCGGTCACCGCCAATATCAAACCGAACGTCCCGCTCGATCACACGCGCCATATGTCCGCGTGCCTCTGAATAACCATCCTTCAAATCCACAGTATACGCTTCGGCACGAAAACCGGCGAGGAACTGGGGCTGATACGGTTCAAGCGCGGGCAGGTCCCAAGGCTCCAGCGCATCGGTGTAGCGTTTGGGCAAGGAGCGGGATGCAAGAACCAGCACGTCGTCAAAGAAGCGGGCGACGCGCCCTGATTTCGGCGACCACCTTACCTTTGCGACCTGTTGCTGAACGCGTTTGCCATCCCGCATAACGGTGTGCGTCTCATAGTACACCGTGCCACGTTCCCCGCGATAAGACGATTTGGTATCTGCATCAAAGGTCCAATAGGGAACATAAATGCCCTGCATTTTCCGACCTTTACGGGCATAGTCTTTCAAGCCGTTCGGCGCAAACCAAAGCCGGCCCAGCCAATCGCCCATGGCCTTGTGTGCCGTGCGTTCATCAAGAGCAAAGGGTAGCACTCCGCGCGGTTTGATATGGCGGCTGACCCCGGTATCAGTGACGACCGGCGTTGCGCAAAACGGACACTCGGCGGCATGGGTGTTGGGGTCGAACTCGACTTGCGCGGCACAGTTCGGGCAGGTCAGCACGCGCGTTTCTTCAATTTCGCTGTCCGGCAAGCGGTCAGCGACGGCAGCATCGAAGTCCAACTCTTTCAGGCTGGCGCCACCCCACGGGCCTGCGGCGATCGACTGAGTATGCCCGCAATGATCGCAGGTCAGAGAGCCATTGGCAGGGTCAAAACGATAATCCGCGCCGCATTGCTCGCACGGGAACCGGTGTTCGTCGATGGCAATTTCACCGCTCACACTGTCTACTCCGCATCCATCTGACGCTTAAGACACAGGAGGCGGCGGCGGCAGGATCGTAAACAGCTGCGCCAACTCCTGCACATCTCCGGCCTTTTTCCAGCCGTCCTGACCCGCAGTCCAGACGTGCGTTTCCCGTGTGATTTCACCGTCCGTGGCCATGCGGCCCATCTTGGCTTTCGAAAATGGCCCGCTGGTCTGCCCGTCGACCGCAATGTGCCAGACATGCTCAACCGGCGGAGGCGGCGGCGGTGTCACTTGCGCGGCCGGTTGCGGTGCAGCAGGGGCGGCGCCCCAAGGGCCACTTGATTGGCCCGCAGACATGTTGGCCATTTGATTGGCCATTGCCATGCCCATCCCCATGCCGAGACCCGCGCCCATGCCACCACCCTGACCGGGGTTGTTGGCGGCCGCTGTCATCGCTTCGGCGGCGGAATACTGTGTAAACTTGCCCAGATCGCCTGCAAGCCCCATCGAGGTCCGCTTGTCCAGTGCGGCCTCAACCGCAGGCGGCAGCGAGATGTTTTCGATGTAAAACTCGGGCATCTCCAGCCCATAGCTATCCAGAACGGGCGAAACCTCTGCCGCGATCAGTTTGCCCAAATCGGCGGTGTTGGCGGCCATGTCGAGCACGGGAATACCCGATCCGGCGATGACGCGGCTGAATTCCTGCACGATGATATTGCGAATTTGAAAGCTGATCTCGTCCATGGTGAATTCACCATCGGTGCCGACAATCTCGACCAGGAATTTCGCTGCATCCTTGACCCGCACCGTATAGGTCCCGAATGCGCGAATACGCGTAGGCCCAAATTCGGGATCGCGCAGCATGATCGGGTTCTTGGTGCCCCATTTCAGATCGTTGAACCGGGTTGTGTTGACGAAGTAAATCTCGGATTTGAACGGAGATTGAAAGCCGTGATCCCAATGTTGCAGGGTCGTCATGATCGGCATGTTATTGGTTTCGAGCATGTAAAGGCCGGGGGTAAACACGTCAGCCAACTGGCCTTCATGCACGAACACCGCAGCCTGCCCCTCGCGTACGGTCAGCTTGGCGCCGTATTTGATTTCGTGGCCCTCACGCTCAAACCGCCAGACCATTGTGTCGCGGGTATCGTCCACCCAGTGTATGACATCAATGAACTCGCCGGTCAGAAAGTCAAAAATTCCCATTGGATCTCTCCTGTTTCCGGGGTCAGAGCGACTGCCCCATCAATTCACGTGCAATTATTCGCGCCACCGGACGGGCTTCTTCCCCTGACATTCCTGGTTTCAGACGGGGATCGTACAGCATGGATAGCAGCTTTTCGTCATGACTGGTCAGCAAGGCGAACTCGTCATCGTCGTTGAAAATCGACGGTCTTGCCGACGGGCTGTCGTTGGACAGGCCAAGACCCTGCGCGATTTCTTCGTGAATACAGCTTAATCTCAGCAAATCCGAGTTTTCCGCCCGAATGAAGGCGACCGCTTTTGTGATCGTGTCCGCCGCGTTCGGGCTGGCAAAGGTAAACACCAAGCAAAAATATGGGCGTTGCAGGTTTCGAAGTAAGGCCAGCCTGTCTGGAGGAATATTCGGAACCAGTGTTTTCAATCGTTGCTGCACATAGGCCGTGTCATCCTGTCCAGCGATCACGACAATAAAGTTACCGTCCCGTTGAACGCTGCGGATACTGTGTCCGGTGACGCGCGCAAGTCGGTCCGCAAAGGCATCAATCTCTGTGCGATCTGCCTTGCGGGTTTCCGGCGGCACCGTTGGACCGAAGTCGGTCGTGATCCGAACAGGCTTTTCCCACCGCGTCAGTTTGACCTCGGATTGTCCCCCTGCATACAGACCCGTTCGTCCGGAATGTTCGTTTACGAAGGCGATCCTTTCAAAGTTGCGGGCCAGATCGTCGGCGTCATACGGCGTATCGGGTCCGCCGCCGTCCGTGCGCAGCAATCCTCGCGTGATCAGATCGTTTTCGACCCGGGTATAATACCGCGCCAACTCCTGACTGGCGGCAGAGGGCGGAACGTAGGCGTTTGCCGCTACTTGCGGTTGCGACGGTCTGGGCTGCGGCGCGACAGAGGTCTGCAGCGCCTCGTCGCAGGCGGATAGCGCGACAAGCATCAAGACCCCAAGGGCCGTTCTGAGGTACCCGGCAGGGACCATCCGGCGACCCTCAGCCGGGAACCGAAGTGCTGGCCGTATCGCCCGGCCCGTCTTTACGTGCCTTGGCTGAGGCGAGTGTGTCTCGCAATTCAGTTTCCATTTTCTGCAGCTCTTGTTCTGCCGCGGCGCGCTTGGCTTTGCCCTCATCGGCGATCGCAAGGCTTTCGTTGATTGTACCGATAAGGTCTTCGTTCGCTTTCTTGACGGCTTCGATATCAAAAACTCCGCGCTCCATTTCTTCGCGGATCATTTTGTTCGACTCACGCAGGTTGGCCGCGTTCGAGGTCAGCAGTTCGTTGGTCAGATCATTGGCATCGCGAACAGCCGCCGCCGCCTCGGCGCTGCGCTGGATCGTGACGGCCTGTGCCAGTTGCGTTTCCCAAAGCGGCACGGTGTTCACCAATGTCGAGTTGATCTTGGTCACCAGCGATTTGTCATTTTCCTGCACCAGACGGATCGAGGGCAGGGATTGCATTGTCACCTGACGCGTCAGCTTCAGATCATGGACCCTGCGTTCCAGATCATCGCGCGCCGCCCGCATGTCGCGTAGTTCCTGCGCTTTCATAACCTGCTCTTCCTCGGGCGCAGCCTGAACCTCGGCCTCTTTTTCCGGGATATCGTGGCTGTCCAGTTCGGTCAGCTTTTCCTCGCCTGCCGCAATGTACAATGCGAGTTCGTCATAAAAGCCCAGCGTTTTTTCGTAGAGAAGGTCGAGGGATTTGATGTCTTTCAACAACGTGTGTTCGTGCCCCAGCAAATCGTCGGTAATCCGGTCGATCTGCCCCTGAACCTCTTCATACTGGGCGGTGAACTTGGCAAATGGTGCCGCCTTGCCCACAAGCTTTTCCCACCAACTGCGTTCGCGCCGAACGTCCAGCTCACTGACTGAAAAGCCACGGATCGTAGTCACGATGTTACGCAGGCTGTCGCCTGCGGGGCCAACGTCCTTGTTCCGCACGTCTGCGAGCATGGCTTGGCTGATTTCCTGCAACTCGGCCTGCGCCGATGAACCGAACGCCACGATCGAGTTGGTATTGCCCATGTCGATCTCATCCATACGTTTGCGGATTTCGGCACTCACCGGTTCATCTGCCTCTTCCAGCGGCACAATCTCGGTCTGGGGTTCCGGCAGCGCGACAGCCGTCACCTCCTGCACCAGAGTTTCGGCTTGAACCGCCTTGTTCTTGATATCTTCGGACATGGGGTAATCCTCGCTCAAATTATGGCCGGTCAGTCCAGCCGGACTCCTTCGCGCTGCAGCCTGTCGCGCAGCACATCAATTTCGACCGTCAAATCGCTGCGGTCATCCAAAAGCATTTTTCGCGTGCGGGCTGCGAAATTCTGTTCAAGGTCATCCAGCAGCGCGGTGTAATCCGCCATGGCCTGCGCGTCCCGAGTTCTGGCATAGACGTCAGCAAACTTGACCGTCGCGTCGCGCGCGCCCTGCAGGTAGACCGTCAGATATTTCCGGGCACCCGCCAGGTCACGCGGGTCTTCTTCGACTGTCCGAAACAGATCGCGGGCCGTATCCTGAAACCGCTCGACCCGGGCTTCGACCCGTCGGTCACCGGCGCGTTTGATGGCATCGGTCATCTCTGACAGATGCGTTTCGGCGTCTTCGACCACGCGGGCCACGCGGTCTTGCTGGAAAGTGTCGATCCCCTTCATACCCTTGTCTTTCATCGGATCAATGCCGAAGGACAAAGAATGCAATGCGCTCGCGACGACGCCGAACAGGATGGGCGCGACCAGACTCGCTTGCGCTGCAGCGTCAGCATTCAGAAATTCGGTTCGATAAGATGCCAGGGCAGTGCCCAGGCCGGTCAGTGCGCTGGCGAATATCTTTCGAGGGAAGGCTGGGCGTCTGGCTGTGCGGCGCGTGTTGTATGCAGCCTCGGCGCGCAAGCCCTCTCGCAGAAAGAACGCCGCTGCCGTCAACAGCCCTGCGGCCACAAAACCGATTGTCATGCCGATTGCGCCGTCATTGATCGACAGGAAAATCAGCGGAATTGCGGGAAGGAACAAGAGATTGGCTCGGGCACCGGCCGGTTCCACGCGCGCGCGTTCGAACTGACCGCGCGGCGTTTGCTCGCCCGGGTCCGAGCCGCCCTGTGGGCTGTATTTTCCGCCGAACCGCTTGGACATGCCTTACAGGCCCCCCAGCACGCCAGTGCACACGCCGAATAGCAGCACAAGCAACGCCACATAGGCAAGTTTTTGCATTCCCGTCCCGGACATAAGGCCCCCCGCTGCAACCCTTGAAGAAAAGGTAGTGGATGCGAGGGCTTGGCGCTAGGGGGAAGGTCGCTAAACCTACGTCAGCTGCGATGTTTCTTGTTGATTGGCGCTCTTTTTCTTTGCGGGCGGGCGGTGCGTTTTGGCGTTGTTTCCGGTTTGGCTTCGCCATCCAGACCCAACTGGTCGCGCAGAACCCGGCGACGGATCTCTTCCACCTCACCGGGTTTCAGACTGCCAAGTTGAAACGGGCCGTATGAAACACGCAGCAGGCGGTTTACCGAGAATCCGATATCTTCCATCGCCCGACGGATTTCACGGTTTTTGCCCTCGCGAAGTCCAATTGTCAGCCACGCATTTGCCCCCTGTTGGCGATCCAGCGTGACTGTCATCGGTTGAAACCGTTCACCTTCGATCACCAATCCCCGACGGAGGGGGGCGAAGTCTTCGTCCTTGGGGCGACCGTTCACGCGAACGCGGTACTTTCGCAACCAACCGGTTGCGGGAAGCTCGAGCTTGCGCTTGATGCCACCGTCATTTGTCAGCAACAGCAGCCCTTCCGAGTTCAGGTCAAGTCGCCCGACGCTCATGACGCGGGGCATGTCCTCGGGCAGATTGTCGAAAATCGTTGCGCGGCCTTTTTCATCACGGGTGGTTGTGACCAGACCAGAGGGCTTGTGGTAAAGCCAAAGGCGAGATGGCTCGGGTTTCGACACCGGATTGCCATCTACAACGATCTTGTCCTGATCCGTTACATTCAGCGCGGGGCTGTCAATCGTGGTGCCGTTCACGGCCACACGACCGGCTTCGATCATGCGTTCGGCTTCGCGGCGCGACGCAATACCAGCGCGGGCCAGAACTTTGGCGATCCGATCGCCGGGAGGAGGGGTTTTGTTCATCCGCAGGCCATAACCCATCCCGTCCGCTTGCGAAAGGCAGGTTTCTGATGCAGTCAGGGGCAATGACATTCAGATCGCATATGGAAACGGCGCTGGCCGAGGCGCGTGCGGCCGCAGACCGCGGCGAAGTCCCGGTGGGGGCCGTCATAGTCTCGCCCGATGGCCGCATCGTTGCCAAAGCGGGCAACCGGACGCGCGAGCTGAACGACCCCACAGCCCATGCCGAGATCTTGGCGTTGCGTGCCGCCTGTGCCGATGCACGCTCTGAAAGGTTGCCGGACCACGACTTGTATGTGACCCTTGAACCCTGCGCGATGTGCGCGGCGGCTTTGGCGGCAGCCCGGATTCGGCGCATTTATTATGGCGCCTCCGATCCCAAATCCGGCGGCGTTGCGCATGGTGCACGGATTTTCACCCACGATCAGGCGCACCACGTCCCCGAAATTTATGATGGTATCGCGGCGCAGGAGGCCGCTGACCTCCTGAAAGCGTTTTTTGCCGCGCGGCGGTGACGCTACAATTTGATTGCCCGCATCACCTCTGGTTCGATCACGTCGACACCGGGAAGACCTTCTGCCAGCTCCTGGGCAGATTGCTCCAGAATCGGGAAGGTTTTGTAGTGGCCGGGAATTACGGTCTTGAAGTTGAAATACCGCTTGGCCGCGTAGGCCGCGCCTTTCATATCCATCGTGAAATGCCCACCAGCAGACAGGATACCGATGTCTGGCTTATAATAATCGCCCATCCAATCCATATCGGCCATGATGTCTGTATCGCCCGAGGCATAGACCATACGCCCTTCTGCGGCGATCATGAAGCCCACCTCGGACCCGCCTGTGCGCAGCCCATCCGGCGTCTGGAAAGTTGAACTGTGGGATGCCGGAACCATCGAAACCTTGACGCCATTCAGATTGACAGTGCCGCCTTTGTTGAAACCAATGGTTTCGATGTTCTCAGCCTCGGCCCAATAGCCCATTAGGTCATATTGGCCGACAACGGGAACGCCCAATTGCTTTGCCAGCGGCAACACATCAACCACATGATCGAAATGCGTATGGGTCAAAAGGATATGCGTGGCCCCCGCGACAGCATCGGCGTGACGATCTTCGGGTAAAGACGGGTTTCCAGTCAGCCAGGGGTCGATCAAAAGCACCTGTCCGCCGGCTTCTATGCGATAGCTTCCATGTCCCAGCCAAATGATATTCATAAATAATCCTCCCAATATGCGCTTGGCACCAACCTAGCATCCGCTATGTAAAAATCTATGAATTGGATGCAGCAAATTGACGGCTATTGCGAAAGGGTGTCCCCGGACTACTGGGCTGAACCCATAAACGCAGTGACAAACGCAGCGTTTCTTTTGGCGGCGTTCATCATGTGGCGGCAGATGCGCGGGCAAAAAGCGCCCCTGGCCCGGCTGCTGATTGTCTTGCTGGCGATAATTGGGGTCGGCAGCTATCTGTTTCACACTCACGCGCAGATTTGGGCCGCAATCGTGGACGTAACGCCCATTTTGCTGTTCGTACTGGTCTACATATTTGCCATCAACCGCGATGTCTGGGGCATGAATTTCTGGACTGCGTCGGGCGTGACGCTTTTGTTCTTCCCGTTTGCTGCTGCAACCATTCCGGTGTTTCAGCTTGTGCCCGGGTTGGGTGGATCCTCGGCCTACGCTCCGATTCCCCTGCTGATATTGATTTATGCCGTTTTGCTGCGGCGTCGCGTTCCTGACGTCGCGCAGGGTTTGGCCATCGGCGCGGCGATCCTGATTGTATCAATCACGTTCCGTGCGATAGACGAGCCGCTGTGCGCGCAAGTTCCAGCCGGGACGCACTTTATGTGGCATATCCTGAACGCCACGATGCTGGGCTGGATGATCGAAGTTTATCGGCGCGCGTTGTTATTCAGTCCGGCAGCTTCCGCGCGACATAAAAGCCATAGCTAACATAAGCCACGTTCCGCTTGTACAGGTCCATTTCTGCCTGTTCGGCTTTGATCAGCGCCTTGGCTTCGCCCGAGTGATTGTTTTTCTCCAGAAACGCGTCGAACCGCCGTTGCATGGGATCGTAGTATTCGTCTCTCCAACAATCAGGCGACAACGGGAAATAGCCCAAAGTTTCGTATCCATGCGCCTCAAGCTGGTCAATCTTGACCGAGGGCAGGGCGACCTCGGGGTATTCACGGTTCCAATGCTGCGTAAGCTCATCCGGCCTGTCTCGGGTCAGCCAAGTCAACTCGGACACGGCAAGAATTCCACCGGGTTTAAGATACTTTCGCCAGTTTTGAATGCCCGTTTCAAAGCCGACATTATAGATCGCCCCTTCGGACCAAAGCACATCAAATGCGGCATCTTGAAACGGAAGCGCATCCATTGAGGCGGTCCGGGTCGTGATGCGTTGGCCAAGACCCAGCTGTTCAGCGCGCCTGTTCAATTCGGTCAGAAACTCGGGCAGCAGGTCAACCGCGGTAACATCCGCCTGAAGGTCGCCAGCCAGGATCAAGCTGGCCGCTCCTGTGCCGCATCCGATATCCGCGATTTGCAAGGGGTTCTTGTCATTCAGTCCCGCCAGTTCAATGGCGCGTCGCGTCGAAGATGCACTTCCCGGCCCTTGACGGTCGCCACGGATGTGCAAGTCTATTATCAGTTCAAGAGTGTCCAATGCTCCGCCCCCACGGCCTGCCCACCGTTTGCTTTAGGCCCGAAAAGCAGCCGCCAATGGATCGGGCAGACTGAACTCTTCCAATACCTTCTCACGGGCTTCCGAGGACATTTTCCTTGCTGTCTTCTCAACGATGCTCTGAATTTTCTCTTCCGAGTGTTTGGCCGCAAACGGTTGGAAATACCATTTCAGGAACACAAAACAGATTACATCTTCCAGTGCCTGAACCTCGGCATCGCGTTTGATGCCCTGTTTGCGCAACATGCGCCCGATGGTTTCGACCGACTCGGGCGCGTAACCCGTATCTTTCATAAGGCCCATGACGACATCAGCGTGGTGGACCCCTTGTGCCTTGCGCCATGCCAGATATCCGGCGCGACCTTCCGGGTATTCGGTTCGCTTCAGCTTCCAGCGCTCAACATGCTGCCCACGCGCGGCGATCTGCAACTCGTCCGAGGCATCCGGGAAAAGGCGCGTCAGTTCCTGGCTCATTCTCTGCCCGTAAAGCAGTGCCTCCGGGGTACCTTCTTCCTGATTGGGGTCATGGGAATTGGCTGCATCGATTGCGTCCAGAACCTTTTGCTTTTGTGCGCTCATTTACCGCTCCGCTGGCTTGTTGGGCTGTAGCTTTTGAACATAGCTTAGCGGCTTGGTCCAGGCAGCGCAGCAGGGAATTGCGCAAGTCCCGGGCAGGGTGTCAGCGACCCCGCCCGGGAACAAGGGGCATGTCAATTGCCCGAGGGGGTCTTGTCTTTTGTCACTGTCTGGGTGGTCGGTGCAGGGAAGCTCAGGTCGCGGGTCAGGGTGTCCATGGTGGGGCCAAATGATCCGGCCTGTGCCGAAAATGCTGCGAGGGAAAGAACCAGTGCGGTCATCAGCGATTTCATGGTTTTACTCCGGGGATGATTGACGTCGTCTTTATGAAATGAACTGTTTAGTTCATATTTCAAGAGGCAAAATGAACTGATCAGTTTATTTTGTGAATTAGACACTCTCGCAGGACCCTAGGTCGGCACAGATATCGCTTGTTCGAAACCCTATGAATTTGGGTGCTCGGCGCACTTGCGACCGACGCGGCAGACAGGTAAACGCCCTGCTAAGCGTATATGAGGTTTCCCGATGTCGATTGACCAAAGCACCGCCGCAAAGGTGGCCAAACTGGCCCGGATCAAGGTCGAGGATGACGCGCTGCCCGCGCTGGCGTCCGAGTTCAACACCATTCTCGGCTTCATCGAGCAACTGAACGAGGTCGATGTAGACGGGGTGGAGCCGATGGTCTCGGTCGAGCCGATGCGTCTGAAGCGGCGTCAGGATGTGGTCACGGATGGGAACCAGCAGGACAAGGTCCTGTCCAATGCCCCAGATGCGCGCGAAGGGTTCTTCGCTGTTCCCAAAGTTGTGGAGTGAGTCATGAGCGATCTGAACAAACTGGGCCTGGCCGAGGCCCGCGATGCGCTGCGAGCGGGTGATGTGACTTCGGTCGAGCTGACCGAATCCTGCCTCAAGGCCATTGATGAGGCCGACGCGCTGAACGCCTTTGTCCACAAAACGCCCGAGATTGCTCTGGACCGCGCCAAGGCGGCGGATGAACGCATCAAGGCGGGCGACGCACCGTCCATGTGTGGCCTGCCCATAGGCATCAAAGACCTGTTTTGCACCAAAGGCGTGCCTTCGCAGGCCGCGTCGAAGATTCTGGAAGGCTTCAAGCCCGAGTATGAATCCACCGTATCGCAGCAACTGGCCGATGCGGGTGCCGTGATGCTGGGCAAGCTGAACATGGATGAGTTCGCAATGGGATCGTCCAACGAGACCTCGACCTATGGCAACGCGGTCAGCCCATGGCGGCGTGGAAACGATGGCGCGCAACTAACACCGGGTGGGTCGTCCGGCGGATCGGCCTCTGCTGTGGCTGCTGATCTCTGTCTGGCCGCAACCGGCACCGATACGGGCGGATCGATCCGTCAACCTGCCGCCTTTGTCGGTATCACCGGCATCAAACCCACTTATGGCCGCTGCTCGCGCTGGGGCATCGTTGCTTTTGCCTCCTCTCTGGATCAGGCCGGGCCGATGACCAAGAACGTGCGCGATGCGGCGATCATGCTGGAAACCATGTGCGGCCACGATCCCAAGGATTCCACCAGCGCGGAACTGGCGGTGCCCAACTTTGAGGCGATGCTGACCGGCGACATCAAAGGCAAGAAGATCGGAATCCCCAAGGAATACCGCATGGACGGAATGCCTGCCGAGATCGAAAAGCTCTGGGCCGACGGGGCCGAGATGCTGAAAGACGCAGGCGCCGAGATGGTCGATATCTCGCTGCCGCACACAAAATACGCGCTGCCTGCGTATTATGTGATTGCCCCGGCCGAGGCATCGTCAAACCTCGCCCGCTATGACGGCGTTCGCTATGGTCGTCGGGCACAGCTCTCGCAGGGTGATGGCATCACAGAGATGTATGAGAAAACCCGCGCCGAAGGTTTTGGTCACGAGGTTCAGCGCAGGGTCATGATTGGCACTTATGTGCTGTCTGCGGGCTTCTACGACGCCTATTACAATCGTGCGCGCCGCGTTCGGACGCTGATCAAAAAAGACTTTGAGGACGTGTTCGCCGAAGGTATCGACGCCATCCTGACCCCGGCGACCCCGTCAGCCTCTTTCGGTCTGGGAGAGATGACCGAGGCTGACCCCGTTCAAATGTATTTGAACGACGTCTTCACTGTGACGGTCAACCTTGCTGGCTTGCCGGGTATTTCGGTTCCCGCTGGTCTCGATCAACAAGGCCTACCCTTGGGATTGCAGTTGATCGGGCGTCCCTGGGACGAGGGCGATCTGCTCAACACCGCCTATGCGCTCGAGAGCGCAGCCGGGTTTGTGGCAAAGCCCGGGAAATGGTGGTAAGCCTGCAGTTGATCAAGCAACGCAAGACGACGGAGCTGCCAATGCGCAAGATGCTTTTGATCCCCACCCTTGGTTTGATCACTGCCTGCGAGACGGTGGCACCTGTTCAGGGGACCGGTTTCAACACGCCGGAATATCAGGCGCAGCGCGAAGCGCAACTGGCGGGGCAGGGATACGCAGGTAATCCGCTGTTGCCCCCCGAAGATGTCTCACAACAGCCCCTGTCGGCGTTGGAGTCTGACGGCGATAGTGCTGCCGATATTGCGAACCAGACCGCGGCGGCCCTTGCCAGCACCTCGCCCCAAGGGGCCCAAGGCGCAGCCGCGCTCCCGGTCAGCAATACGGCCATCTCGGACGAACAGGATTTCTCGGCCGTCTCAAATCGACGCAGCATCGAATCCGATGCGGCACGTATCGAACAGAACCGGCAGACATACGAGGTTGTCGCCCCAACCGCCGTTCCCGAGCGGGGCCAGGACGGGCAGCCCAACATCGTTCAATACGCTCTCAGCACCTCGAACCCGGTTGGCACGCAAGTGTACAGCCGCGCTGGTCTGAACCTGCAGGCCAAGGCGCAGCGCAATTGCGCGCGGTATCCGTCCCCCGATCAGGCCCAGATCGAATTTCTGTCCAGTGGCGGCCCGCAACGGGACCGCAAAGGGCTTGATCCCGATGGCGATGGTTATGCCTGCGGGTGGGACCCAAGCCCGTTCCGCAGTGCCGTCAACAACTGATCTTCCGGCGCCAATCTGGCATCCTTCCCCAAACTTCGGGGCCCGCCGTGACGGTCAAAAGCCGTCGCTGATCGTCCTCCATTACACGGCAATGGACGACGCTCAATCCGCATTGCACAGGTTGTGCGATCCGGTGCACGAAGTCTCCGCCCACTATCTGATTGGCGCGCAGGGAACGCTCTGGCAAATGGTTCGCGAGGAAGATCGGGCCTGGCACGCCGGGGCCGGAAGCTGGCAGGGACAAGGCGATGTAAACTCCCGCTCGATCGGTGTCGAGTTGGACAATACAGGCGCACACCCGTTCACCGAGCCACAAATGGCTGTCCTAGAGGCTTTGCTGACCAGTCTCATGTCACGCTGGGCGATCCCGCCCGACGGTGTAATCGGTCACTCCGATATGGCGCCTGGCCGAAAGTCGGATCCCGGGCCCCGATTTGATTGGCGCCGCCTCGAGCGCCTTGGATTGGCCCAAACCAGATCCAGCGCCAAGGGGCCGTCGGATGCACCGGTGCGTCTGTTTCGCGAATTGGCGCACAACGCCGGGTTTCCGTCTGATGTCGATGACGAAACACTGCTCGCCGCGGTTCGCCTGAGATTCCGCCCCTGGGGCAGAGGGGCCTTGGCTCCAGAAGATTTTTCGCCGCTCTGCTATACCTCGGCGCAAACCTGATCCGCGCTTCATCTGGCCAAAAATACCCCGGGGTTGAATTGGCCGCAGGCCAAGAAGGGGCTGGCCCCTTTGACGCCCGATCCACCCTTGACGCGGCTGCATGCAAAGCCTACCCAGCGCCTGCGCGGAGGGACGGATGGCTGCTGGGGTGCAGACCTCAGAGGAAAGTCCGGACTCCACAAGGCAACGGTGCCGGGTAACGCCCGGGCGGGGTAACCCGACGGAAAGCGCCACAGAAATCAAACCGCCCTGGGCTTTGGTCCAAGGCAAGGGTGAAACGGTGGGGTAAGAGCCCACCGCGCTGCTGGCAACAGCGGCGGCACGGCAAGCCCCACCGGGAGCAATGCCAAATAGGGTCCCCGCGCGGGCTGGTCGGTGCAAACCGATACCGCCGCTAGGCACGTCTTGGCCAAGAGGGACCGGGTTGGCAGCTTGAGCCGCGCAGCAATGTGCGGCCCAGAGGAATGGTCATCAATGGGGGCAACCCCGGAACAAAATCCGGCTTATGTGCCCTCCGCGCGCGTCGCCTGATCAGCGACCCGGCGGTGCGTAAGCTCCAGCCAGTTTTGCCGCTTTTTTCGTAACGGCAGCAAAGTCTTTTGCCTTCCATGCGCGCACTGTCTGAACGTTTGAAACCGCACCTGACGCTGCAACAGCCATACCTACGGCCACCGCGTCGGTCCCGTCCGGAACTTCGCTTACGACAACCACGTCATTGTCTCCGGTGGTCATGTAAAAGCCCAGAAGTTTCCCGCCGACTTTCTTCAACAGTGCCCTGACGGGTGCCGTGCGATCCTTGGGCTTTTTCAGCATGCCCTTGACACCTTCCTGAGAATAAGACGCGTAGGTAATAAAAATGGGCATGGATGCCTCCTGTTTTGCGGTTACAAACGGACCCGTAATTTGGCCGGTCCCTTGGCCTTCCGATGCGCCGCGGCGCACCGCATCTTATGATGTTGCAATCAGCCAGACGCCTGCGGTTATCAGTGCAACGCCGGTCGCGGGCACAAGCCACCGCGTCCAGGGCATGAGTTTTTCCAGCGCCACATAAATGGCGATACCAGCGATCCAATACAGGTTCATGATGCCGCCCACGAACAACAGGGCCATCAAGGCCCAGCAGCACCCCAGACAGTAGAGCCCGTGCAAGGCACCGGTCCGAAATGCGCCATAGCCGCCCGGACGGTTATGGGCGGCCAAGAACCGGGCCGGATTCTGGCAGTGCCTCAAGCAAGCGGTCTTGAGACTTGTAAGCTGGTATGCGCCTGCAGCCACCAAAACAAATCCTGCGAAGGATCTGCCTCTGATCGTCATCATAGGACCATCTGACAGCTCGATCTGCTCCAGCACCCACTGTGCAATGGTGGCGCCAAAGCTGAACAGGCCCCAAGCGATCAGATAACCGGCAAGAAAACAAAGGCTGAACCGGGAGGCTTTTTCCCTCTGGGTCCCAGCCCGTTTTAGCGCGGTGAACAGCAAGACGGCCGGCGCCGCGCTGGGAGTCATCATGGCGATCATCATGACCCACCACATCAGAAAGATCAGAACTGCATAGCTGAGGTCCCAAACCGGTGCCCCGCCCATCTGCATTGGCTCACCAATGGGGCCAGCCATGCGGGTCATATCGACCGCGGTCATGTTCATTCCAATACCGGCGACGGTGTACCAGACCGAAACCAGAATGATCAGGAACAGACTGCCCAGCACAATACTGCGATCATGCCGCATCAACTGTTCGACCGGCCCTGTGCCGGGTGGGGTGGATTGCGTGGTCATGACGGGCCTCTGGTCAGGCGCCCAAGACACCGTGGCCCGAGATGTTCAGATGCGCCATATGCGCGTGTGTCGCATCAAAAGTCAGACTGATTGCACCGCCACTGGTTTTGGCCGAACCCGAAGCGGCCTCAGCGTGGCGATATTCAAACCCATTTGGCAATTGGATGGACGCCCGGTGCGGGGCACCTGAAACGATATGCGGAATAGGGCTGACCTGCATATCAAAGACGCCGGGGGCTTTGGCGTATCCCGTGCGCTCATCCCTGTTCCATTCCAGCTCAATCGGAACGTAAAGCGTTTCGTATTTGGTCGGAGCCATGGCGCTGTAGACGTACCAAAATGTTGCCATTTCGTCAGTGTCTTCACCCGTCATTATGGCGTTCAGCGCGTCGCGCTGGTCGGCGCTTGCCGTGGTGTCTATGACCAATTGCATTTGGCCATTGCCTTCATGGATCGGCCCTGGCCAGTGGTACACTCCGGCGGCCCGCAAACCGCCGAGATCGGTATCGCCGTAATACCCACTTTTAATGTCGAAAACGACGACCGCCTCGCAGCTTCCGTGTGTGGGAAGAACGCTGAACTGGCACGGACAGCCAAAATCGCAGTTGCAGTTGGCAAGCTCCTCACCCTGAATTTCCCATTCTGTCATGATGCCCCCCAGAAATCTGTTTCATGCAAAACCTACCTGCCGCGGAAACAGCCTGTATATTTTGCCTCTGGGAATGAGCCTGTAATTGGCTTCTTAAGATAAAGCGCACACATATCATAAAATTGCAATTTACTCAAATGAGTGGCCGGCCGATGTCGCATGCCAGCAATAGATCTACTGGGATGAATTTCACAAAGCAGGTCAAAACCATCGCGCGTGAACTCGCCGGTCATTCCAAGGTCTGTATCCTTGAGCCCGCTGAGTTGTTATTCTTCCGGATCATAAAACACTAAATTCATTGGGAGGATTGTCATGAGCTTCATGAAAGCGCTTGCGTCGGTCGCCGTAGGATTTGCCGCGGCCAAAGGGTTGGAAAAATACAAGCAGATGGGCGGCATGGCCGGTTTGCAAGACATGATGCAAGGCGCTGGCGGCGGATTTGGAATGGACCAGTTGGGCAAAATGGCCGAGCAGTTCGGATTGCCCGGTGGCGCAGGTGGATTTCAGGACATGATCGGTAAGCTTGGAATAGCGAATTCGGCTGGGGTCGCTGGCCTGGGCGGGCTGATGAACGCGATGCAGGGGGCTGCGAAAACCGGCAGTCAGCAGACCGTGGACATGATGGACACGGTTTTCAAAGGCACGCCCGGCGGTGCCATGATGGAGGAACAGGCCAAACTGATGCTGCGTGCGATGATCCAAGCGGCCAAAGCGGACGGCGAACTGGATGCGCATGAAAAGGAGACCATCCTGGGTGAATTGGGCGATGACATCAGCGACGAAGAGCGTGCCTTTGTTCAGGAACAGTTGGAGGCCCCGATTGACGTGATCGGATTAGCGGCCGATTCTGGCGCGCCGCTGAAGACGCAGATCTACGCGACATCTTTGGCAGCGATTCGATTGGATAATCAGCGCGAGGCGTCCTATCTGCACCAATTGGCGACGGCTTTGGGCCTGTCGGACGCGGAACGCGACCAGATTCACACCTATATGGGGGCTCCGACCTTATCGACTTGACTTCCAATCCTGTGCGGGCGCGAATGCCCTTGACATGGGCCGTGCAGGGCGTAAAAGCGCACGCTCAGGAGAATTTAACCGAAAGGCCCCTGCCTTTTCGGACGCAGGAGATAACCATGGCGAAGCCGACGACAATCAAGATCCGTCTGAACTCGACCGCGGGCACGGGCCACTTCTACGTGACCAAGAAAAACGCGCGCACCATGACCGAGAAAATGACCGTTCGTAAGTACGACCCGGTCGCTCGCAAGCATGTTGAGTACAAGGAAGGCAAGATCAAGTAATCTGCCTTTTGACGTGGAATTCAAAATGGGCCCTGCCGCTGGCGGGGTCCATTTTTTTGTGCCCAACGCCATGATAGGAGCATTTCTGGCCGTTGCAGAGGCGCATCAGCGCTGTGGGTAATCGGAATGTGGGTGGCTTGCTTTTTCGCGCCACCTGCCGCTACGCTTTAGCTAACCGATCCAAAATGTTGACCGCCATGAAAAAAATCATCTTGCCAGCACTTGCTGTTTTGACCCTTTCGGCCTGTGAAGACCCCTTCAACCGTCAGGGCGTCGGTTTTACCGGAATTGACGGTGAGCCGCGCACTATCTCCGATGTGGAAGGTGCCGCAGCGTTCGTACCTGACGCAACCAATGTTCCGGCCGAGCTTGCCGAACTGCCAACCGTTCAGGTGACCTCTGACAAGACTGAGTTGGAAAAGCTGGCGGGTGTCGCCATCGACAACGGTGGACGCAGCGACACGACGGCGGTGCATCTGTCCGGAAGCGCAACAACGCTGTTCCTCAGCACCGTGTCCGTGAATGGGCAGTTGTTCGGCGTGCTGCGGACGCCCAGCAACAGCACCCGGGTCGACAATTCGGTCGGGTCCATTTTTGGATCGGAAACCGAACGGTTTACCGGCTGCCTGCCGGCGGGCCAAGTCTATCGCAAAGGCTCGTCAGAAAAGAGCTCTGGCTTCGCAGTGCCGTTGAACTGCAGCTGACAAACTCTCTCTCACGTCCAAGCCCCCGTCGATCAGGCGGGGGCTTTTTGATGGAGAGACACAAAAAAGGGCGGGTCGACAGGACCCGCCCCTTTTGATTGAATATGTCGCCCGCTTATTCGCGGTTGCCAAACAGCTGAAGCAGGAACATGAACATGTTGATAAAGTCCAGATACAGGCTCAACGCGCCCATGATTGCGGCTTTACCCAGCCATTCCTGATCGCCTGTATGGGCCATCTGCAAGTAGGTGGTTTTGATCTTTTGCGTATCGTACGCGGTCAGACCGGCAAAGATCAGAACGCCCAACACCGAAATCGCAAAGGCCATCGCCGAAGAGGCGATAAAGATGTTCACGATTGACGCAACGATCAGTCCGATCACACCCATGATCAGGAACGTACCCATTGCAGACAGGTCTTTCTTGGTCGTGTACCCGTACAGCGACAGACCTGCGAATGCGATCGCGGTGATCAGGAAAACCTGAATGATCGACTGGCCGGTAAAGACCAGGAAAATCCAGCTGATCGAAACGCCCATGACGGCCGCAAACGTGTAGAACACCAACTGTGCTGCGGATGCCGACATGCGGTTGATCCCGGCGCTGAAGCCGAACACAAACAGAAGCGGGGCAAACATGATGACCCACTTCAAGGGCGATGCGAACAAGGAATAACCCAGCGATGTCAGGTATTTTCCTTCGCTCAGCTGAGCCGCCGCCGCAGATGGATCGGTAGTGGTTGCCAGACCAGAGATCGCCCACGCCGCGGCGAAGGTGATCAACATACCTACGGACATTGTGCCGTAGACTTTGTTCATGTGGGCGCGCAGGCCCTCATCAATCTCGGCAGCGCGCGCGCCGGCCGCTGTCCGGATCGTGTCGAATTGTGCCATATAAGGGTCTCCCTTCATTCATCTGTTCCCGGCCCGCGAAAGCAGGCTGGTTTCCCAGCAAATATCGGAGAGTACGCCCGCTGTTTCAAGGGTTTTGCGGCTAAAACTCAGGAAAACTATCAACAAAAGTGGCAGGTCGCCCAAACCGGCGACCCGCATTTGCGGTTGAGGCGATTAATACAGGCTCTTTAACCAGTTATCCGGTGCGTCCCACATCGGGCGCGCGGCTTCGGACTGCGCCTGTTCGCGGGTCACTCCGATGTCTTCCAAGGCCCGCGCATCCAGTCGTGCCAGCGCCCGGCGCTGTCTTGCCAAAGACAGAAAGTCCAAGAGTTTAAAGCGACGAGAGGCAGGAACACCGCATTTGGACTGTGATTGAGTTATTAGGGTCATAACTATTGTCCTTTCGTGGTTTTTTGATGCCAATCTTGGTTTGGATCAATTCTGTTGATCTATATGGGGGAATATGGCACATTATTGAAACGAATGTTTTTGATGGCACCCATAAGGAATCTTGAAGTTGCGAAATCTGGACATCACGACACTTAGATCCTTTGTCGCCGTTGCGGATCACGGCGGCGTCACACGCGCAGCAGGGTTTTTGCACCTGACCCAGTCTGCTGTTTCGATGCAACTGAAGCGATTGGAAGAGCTGCTGGGCCTGGATCTGCTGGACCGCAGCGGGCGGACGATTGCCCTGACCGCTTCGGGCGAGCAGTTGCTGGCATACGCCCGGCGAATGATCGCGTTGAACGACGAGGTCATCTCGAAACTCACGGATCAGGCTTTTGAGGGTGAGGTGGTTTTGGGCGTTCCGCATGACATCGTGTACCCGGCGATTCCCCGCGTGCTGCAGCGTTTCAATGCGGATTTCCCAAGGGTGCGGGTGCAATTGATTTCATCGCACACGATGCAATTGAAAGAGATGTATCAGCGCGGGGAATGCAATCTGATCCTGTCGACCGAAACGACGGGTTCAGAAGGGGCCGAGACGATTGCCGAATTGCCATTACGGTGGATTGGTGCGCCGGGCGGTTCGGCGTGGCGTAAACGACCGATCCCGCTGGCTCTTGGTCGGCGCTGCATGTTCCGCCCGCAAGTGATCGCCGCGTTGGACGCGGCAGGGGTGCCTTGGGAGTTGTCGGTCGAGACGGAAAACGACCGAACCATCGAAGCCACCGTCAGTGCCGATCTGGCGGTTAACGCAATGCTCGACGGCACCGAAGCTGCGCATCTGGAACAAATCGACGCAGGCAGTGCGCTGCCGGAATTACCGGCGCACCGGATCAACCTCTACGGGGGCGAAAGTGGGCGTGATCCCGTGGTTGACGCGTTGGCCGCGTTGGTCCGGCAGAGCTTTTTCATGCTGGGTGGTTCGCCATTGCGGGCCGTGGCCGGGTAGCGATCAAGGTGTGATGACGACCTTGCCCGTGGACTTTCGGTCTTTCAGCAACTGCAGTCCTTTTGCCACGTCGCCAAGGGGCAGAACATGGCTGATATGCGGTTTGATCTTTCCTTGGCCATGCCACCGAAACAAGGTTGAAAAACTGTCCTTCACCACTGCGGATCTGAACGTCAGATAGCCGCCGATATAAAAGCCAATGACCGAAAGGTTTTTGACCAAAAGGTGGTTCGCGGGAATCTGGGGAACCTCGCCGCCGGCAAACCCGATGGGTAGCAGACGACCCTCGGGGTTGGTTGCGCGGAATGCTGCGTTGAACGTCTCGCCGCCAATGGCATCGTACACCACATCCGCGCCGCCGAGCGCAATAACCCTGTCGCGCAGGTCCTCGCTTGCATCCAGCAGGTGATCCGCGCCGGCTTTCCTGGCGATCTCTAATTTGTCTGCACCACGCGCCTGTGCGATGACCCTCGCGCCCATCAGCTTACCGATCTCGACGGCCGTCAGGCCCACGCCGCCTGCTGCGCCGGTAACCAAAAGGGTCTCTCCTGCCTGCAGATGGGCCCGGTGCGCCAACGCGATATGGCTGGTGCCATAGGCAATCTGTATCGCAGCCGCGTCCTCGAAAGACATGGAGTCAGGCAGCGCAATCGCGCGGTCTGCGTCGAACACACCAAATTCGGCCAACCCGCCCTGTCCGCAATAAACAGCGACCCGGTCACCCGGTCTGAATTCCGTCACATTGTTTCCAATTGCGTCAACAATGCCGGCAACTTCCATCCCCAAGGTAAAGGGTGCTTCAGGAGTGTCCTGATACGTTCCCTTCTGCATCAGAAGGTCGGCAAAGTTCAATCCGCAGGCCTTAATTCGCACACGAATCTGTTGGGCTTCTGGCTTGGGAGCCTCAATATTGCATAGCTCGGCCTTGGAGTTTTTGGTGATTACGCGATACGCCAGCATGTGGGAGCTCCGGTTCTTTGACCGCATAGGTCAGCGATGGCGCAGAAATGTCAAATCGAAAGCAAGGCCCTGCTGCGCGGTTGACCGACGTTACTTCTAATTGTCGCTAAAATAGAAACAAAAGGAGGTAAGACACGTTTTGTACAACCATAAACAACTATTCTTTGGGAGGAATACAACCCGCTTGAAAAAAAGGCGGAATGCGTCAATATAGGTCTTAGGTGCCGTTCGGGGGGCATGTTCCGCGTTAGGAAGTCCTTAAGCAGCGACCCGCTATGCAGGCGGGGCAGCATTTGTAGCGAGTTCCTGAATGGTTGTTTGAGTTACAGAGGAGACTACCAATGACCCATCACGTCGATGTCCATGTGGGCAAACGCGTCCGGCATCGCCGCTGGCTGATTGGCATGACCCAACAGCAACTGGCGCAGCAGGTTGGTATCAAGTTTCAGCAGATCCAGAAATACGAAACAGGGGCCAACCGGATAAGCGCGTCGCGCCTTTGGGACATCGCAGAGGCTTTGGATGTTCCTGTCAGCTTTTTCTTCGAGGGTCTGGAAGAGACTCAGAAAAGCGATGCAGACAAAAAATCTGTCCCGGCCGATCTGATGGCGGATAAAGAGGCTTTGGATCTGGTGCGTTCTTACTACGCCATTCCGGAAAACCAGCGCCGTCGCTTGTTCGAACTGGCGCGCGTTCTCAGCGAAGTCGCCTGATCCAACCGGGTTGACAATGGGGCATGGTGGCGGCACGGGTAAGCCATGCAAAACACCCCGTTAAGCGATCTAGAAGTTGCCGAAGAAATGGCCGACGCGGCGCGGGCGGCCATTCTTCCTTATTTTCGTCAGCCAAATCTTGAAGCCGACAACAAGCAAGACGATGGATTCGATCCGGTCACGATTGCCGACCGCGAAGGCGAAAAAGCGATGCGAGCCGTTCTGGCGCAGCATCGGCCAGAGGACGGGATTTTAGGCGAAGAATTTGGCCAAACCGCTGGCACCAGCGGGCGGACCTGGGTCCTTGACCCGATTGATGGCACGCGCGGCTTTATCAGCGGCACGCCGACCTGGGGCGTTCTGATCGCGTTGGGAACCGAAGCTGGCCCCTTTCTGGGTGTAGTCGACCAACCGTATATCGGTGAAAGGTTTTTAGGCTCCGAAGGCAACGCGATTTCCAAGGGTCCGGCGGGAACGATGCAGATTGCAACGCGCCAGACCCGCACCATTGAAGAGGCGATAGTATTTACAACCTTCCCCGAGGTTGGAACACCAGCCGAAGGCAACGCATTCCGTGCCGTATCCCAAAAGTCCAAATTGACCCGGTACGGCATGGATTGTTATGCCTATGCGCTGCTGGCTGCCGGGCAGGTCGATCTGGTGATCGAGGCCGGATTGCAGTCATACGACATTCAGGCCCCAATCGCCTTGATCCAGGCCGCGGGTGGCGTGGTCACAGACTGGCAAGGCAATCCGGCGCATCACGGCGGACGGGCACTAGCCGCAGCCAACGCCGAGTTGCACGCATCTGCATTGGAGATTTTGCGGCAATTCTGAACGCGGTTGCCGCCGCCATGCGTCCGGGCTAGGGTACCATTGGCTGGTTCTTGAGCCCGTTTTCCACCAGCCACGCACCTCCATTGCATGAGACGGGCAAATGCAGGAGTGCGATTAATGCCCGAAATACTTATCCGAAATGCCGACGCCATTCTGACGATGGATGACGCGCGGCGCGAATTGAACAATGCCGACATTTTGATCCGCGACGGGGCAATCGAACAAATCGGGCATAAGCTTGAAACCAAGGGTGAAATCCACGATGCAAGCGGATGCGTCGTGACACCGGGTTTGGTGAATACACATCATCACCTCTATCAGACGCTGACACGTGCCGTGCCGGGATGTCAGGATGCCTTGCTGTTCGGCTGGCTCAAGACGCTCTATCCGGTATGGGAGCGGTTTGGGCCCGAAGAGATATTCGTTTCCGCGCAGATCGGTCTGGCTGAACTTGCGTTGTCCGGATGCACGCTCAGCTCTGATCACCTGTATCTTTATCCCAATGGATCGCGATTGGACGACACAATTGCAGCCGCGGCAGAGGTTGGGTTGCGGTTCCAGCCGACACGCGGGGCGATGAGTATCGGTGAAAGCGCAGGCGGTCTGCCGCCGGACAGCTTGGTCGAGGCCGAAGACGCGATTCTCGAAGATATGATTCGCGTCGTCGATGCGTTTCACGATTCGTCCGCAGGGTCCATGTGCCGGGTGGGGTTGGCCCCGTGTTCACCGTTTTCGGTCAGTCGGGATTTGATGCGCGACGCGGCCATTCTGGCGCGGGACAAAGGCGTCATGCTGCATACGCATCTGGCAGAAAATGACGAGGATATCGCTTATTCACGCGCCCAGTTCGGATGTCGCCCCGGTCAATACGCCGAAGATCTGGGTTGGACCGGTGAGGATGTCTGGCACGCGCATTGCGTCAAGCTGGACGGGGCAGAGATCGACTTGTTTGCAAAAACCGGGACTGGCGTGGCCCATTGTCCGTGCTCCAATTGCCGGCTTGGGTCTGGCATTGCTCCGGTGCGTGAAATGCGGGATCGGGGCGTGAACGTCGGCCTTGGCGCCGACGGGTCGGCAAGCAATGACAATGGAAACCTGATGCTGGAAGCACGGCAGGCGATGTTGCTGCAACGTGTATCGCGCGGTGCGGACGCCATGTCATCGCGTGAGGCATTGGAAATCGCCACCCGTGGCGGTGCGGACGTTTTGAACCGCCCGGATTGCGGTCGGTTGATGCCCGGAAAGCGGGCCGACGTCGCCATTTGGGACACGCATGGGATTGAAAGTGCAGGCAGTTGGGACCCCGCGGCATTGCTGCTATCGGGACCGGTTCGCGTCAAACACTTGTTTGTCGAAGGGCGCCAGATCGTGCGCGATGGGCATGTGACATCCATTGACGTGCCGCGTGTGATAGAAAGACAGAACCTGCTGGCCCACGCCCTTCGGAGCTAGGTATTCGCGCGATTTCCACCGATCCAAACCTCGGCCACGGCCCGGTCATCGCCCATCATTATGGTCGGGAACACCGCTTCCCAAAGGTCGTTGGCCGTGGCTTCTCGTTGGGCGATATCGGGCGTTGAGGCGAGGTTGAGGACGACCAGATCCGCCTCCATCCCCGGCGCGATGTTTCCGATACTGTCTTCCATCCGCAATGAGCGGGCAGAGCCAACGGTGCCCAACCACAACAGTTGCGCCGGGTGCAGTGGGGTGCCACGCAGCTGACCAATTTCATAGGCCGCAGCCATCGTACGCAGCATCGAGAAACTGGACCCGCCGCCGGTATCTGTGGCAAGACCAACCCGGTGGCCCTGACGCATCAGCCCTTCCATGTCAAACAGGCCCGAACCGATAAAGGTGTTGGATGTTGGGCAGTGGATCAACGCCGCATCAACATCGCGCAGCCGGTCACGTTCCCGCTCTTCAAGGTGGATGACATGCCCGTAGAGGCCGTTTTTTCCAAGCAACCCGAATTGTTCATAGGTATCCAAATAGTCGCGCGCATTTGGAAACAGGGATCGAACCCATTCAATCTCATCCGTTTGTTCGCAGAGATGCGTTTGCATCAGGCAGTGCGGGTACTCGGCCCAAAGCGCGCCCATCGCCTCAAGCTGTTCCGGTGTTGATGTCGGCGAAAACCGGGGTGTGATGGCGTAAGACAGCCGGTCAACCCCGTGCCACTTCTCCAACAGAGCCTGCGATTGATCATAGGCGGTCTGCGCCGTGTCCCGCAATCCATCAGGCGCATTGCGATCCATGCAGGTCTTGCCTGCAACAACCCGCTGCCCGCGCGCTTGTGCTGCGGTGAAAAAGGCATCGACGCTTTCAGGGTGGATCGTGCAAAAGCTGCACATTGTCGTGGTGCCGTGCGACGCCGTCAGGTCCAGATAACGGTTTGCGATCTCCGCGGCATAGGCCGGATCACCGAACTTCATTTCTTCGGGAAAGGTATAGCTGTTCAGCCAATCTATCAGGCGCTTTCCCCAACTGGCGATCATTGCGGTTTGGGGATAATGGACATGCGGGTCCACAAACCCGGCCATGACCAGGTGGTTGCCATAGTCCGTGACCCGCGCGTCGGGATGCGTCTGTGACAATTCGGCGAAAGGCCCCAACGCGGCAATGCGTCCGTCCTGAACAAGGACCGTCTCATGCGTTTTTGCCGCCTCAGTCGGGTCTACGTCGAAGGGTGAGCCGTCAAAGGCCAGAACGCGCCCTTTCAAAAGCGTCTTTTGCGTCATGTCTTGGTCACTCCACCCGTTTTGTTGCCGCGCCACAGCATACGGGGGCGAAAGTTGCGGGTAAATCGGCGCATTGTCATTGTTTTCCGGTAGCTGCTTCTTCTATTTAGACCCCAATCGCCGAGAAATGGGGGCCGCGCATGACCACAGGCATTGACGAGGTCGGGCCAGATCAGACCCGGGACGAAGACGCCTATGCGCTGGATCGACGGACGGTCGCGGCGATCCTTTACGCTGTGGACGTCGACGACCGCGAAAAGCTCGTCGAACTCATGGAGCCGTTGCATCCGGCCGATATCGCCGACCTTCTTGAACAGATCAATCCGTATGACCGAACCCGGCTGATCCGCCTGTACGACAAGGAATTCGATGGCGACATTCTGTCGGAACTTGACGAGGCCGTGCGGGAAGAGGTCATCAGCGTTCTGAGGCCCGACGTGCTCGCCGAAGCGGTGCGCGAGATGGAAAGCGACGATGTCGTTGACCTTCTGGAAGACCTGGAAGAGCCGCAACAGGAAACCATTCTGGATGCGCTTGAGGATTCCGAAAGACATGCGGCAGAGCAGGCGCTGTCATATCCGGAAAATTCGGCTGGCCGCCTCATGCAGCGCGAAGTTGTCATGTCGCCGGAACACTGGACCGTAGGGCAAGCCATCGATTTCATGCGGGCCAATGACGACTTGCCGGATCAATTCTATCATGTCGTGCTTGTCGATCCCCGCCTGAAACCCATCGCGCAGGTGACGTTGGGCAAGTTGATGGCCACACGGCGCGAAAAACACCTTCGCGACATCGCCGACGAGGAATTCTACACCATTCCCGTCGATCAGGACGAAGAGGACGTGGCCTACGCGTTCAACCAGTACCACCTGATTTCAGCCCCTGTTGTAGACGAAGATGGACGTCTTGTTGGGGTGATCACCATCGACGACGCGATGGCTGTGTTGGACGAGGAACACGAGGAGGACATTCTGCGCCTTGCCGGTGTGGGTGAAGAAAGCTCGATCTCGGACAGCGTCGCCGCCACCAGCAGGCGGCGCCTGCCGTGGCTGACCGTGAATCTTTGCACTGCAATTTGTGCGTCTTTGGTGATTTCGCAGTTCGAAGCCGCGATTGATCAACTGGTTGCGTTGGCCATTCTGATGCCCATCGTTGCGTCGATGGGCGGCAATGCCGGAACGCAGTCGCTGACAGTGGCCGTGCGTGCATTGGCCACCCGCGACTTGACCGGGGCAAACGTGGCGCGCGTGATCAGGCGAGAATTGCTGGTTGGGCTACTCAATGGCCTTTGCTTTGCAATCGTTCTGGGAACGGTCGGCATGATGTGGTTCGACTCTCCGATGCTGGGTGTCGTGATCGGGACGGCTTTGGTCGTGAACATGATCATCGCGGGGTTTGTCGGTACGGTAGTACCGGTCGTGCTGGACCGTTTGGGCGCAGACCCGGCGCTGGCGTCGGGAACGTTTGTGACGACCACGACGGACGTCATGGGGTTCTTCATATTTCTTGGCCTTGCCAGCGTGGTGCTGCTGTGACCGATCTAAGTGAAATCAAAGCTGCCGCGCGCAAGGCGGCCTTTGCCCGGCGCAAGGTCGCTTTTGATAACCGATTGCCCGGCGCTGCAGGTCGCTTGTCCGAAGTTTTGGCCGGGCACCGGGGCGTGCCCTTGTCGGGATACATGCCGATCCGAACCGAGATTGATCCGCTGGCCGCCATGGCCGAAGCGTCTGCATACGGCCATGTCGGCGTGCCGGTTATTCAGGCGGCGGGGCAAGCATTAAAGTTCTCCCGCTGGTCCCCCGAAGGATCTTTGAAAGAAGGGCCATTCGGCGCGAAGGTACCCGAAGTCGACGAGTACTTTGACCCCGAGATTCTGATCGTTCCCCTGGTTGCTTTTGACGCCCACGGTGGGCGTTTGGGCTATGGCGGCGGGTTTTATGACCGAACGCTGGAAAAACTGCGCGCCAAACGCCCGACACTGGCCATCGGGTTCGCCTTCGATGCGCAAGAAACAAAGACCCTGCCGCTTGAGCCAACAGATCAGCCATTGGACATGGTCATTACCGAAAGCCGGGTGCTGACGTTCTGACGTGGCAATCGTTCAAGCGTCAGCCGGGGTTTTTCTCTCGGAAATACTCCCACGCATCCACTTCGCGGCCATCGGGCAGAATGCACACGCCGGTCTGACCATTTTCTCCGTCGCGTATTTCGTATTCTGCGCCGCTCTCGATACAGAAGGTTGCAGCGGGGTTGGCCAGTTCGGTGGATTGCTCCGGCGCCGGATCGCAGGCGGCAAGGGGAAGCAGGATCGCGGTCGGGATCAGGAAGCGGTGCATGAATATCCTCCGGTCGAATGAAATTCTTCGTTTTGTGCCGCAGTTTAAGCACTTGTGCTTGTGAGATACCACACTTACGAGGGTTTGGATGAGGATATTGTTTCTTGGTGATGTGATGGGGCGCGCAGGTCGCGCTGCTGTGCAACAGCATTTGCCACGCCTGCGCAATGAGTGGCGGCTGGACTTCGTCGTGATCAATGGTGAAAACGCCTCGAATGGAATGGGCCTGTCCGGGGATCATGCGAAACTGCTGCTGGACGCCGGTGCCGATTGCCTGACGTTGGGCGATCATGCATTCGATCAAAAGGACATGCTGCAGTTTATCGAGACCGAACCGCGCATCGTGCGGCCGATCAACTTTGCCAAGGGCGCACCCGGACGCGGGCATCGGCTTTATACCGCGCCCGGGGGCCGAAAGGTTCTGGTCGCGCAAGTCTTGGGACAGGTGTTCATGAAACGCCCATTTGACGACCCTTTTTCGGCTATCGAACCGGTCCTCAAGGCGCATCCGCGCGGCGGACAGGCGCAGGCGATCATCGTCGATATGCATTGCGAGGCAACATCGGAAAAGATGGCGATGGGGCACTATTGCGACGGGCGCGTCAGTCTTGTGGTGGGGACGCACACCCATGTGCCGACGGCAGACGCGCAGGTGCTACCCGGCGGTACCGCCTATCTAACCGATGCAGGGATGTGCGGCGACTATGACTCGGTCATTGGCATGGACAAACTGGAACCAATGCGCCGTTTCATTACCGGCATGCCAAAGGCGCGGTTCACGCCAGCAAACGGCGACGCGACCCTGAGCGGTGTCTTTGTCGAGACGGATGACCGCGATGGGCATGCCAAAAGCATAAAAATGGTGCGCGTGGGCGGTCGATTGCAGCAGGCCGAACCCTGACAGGTATGTCGGGCTTGCCCTGTCGCACGCAATCGGGGACACTGAATGCAGGGCACACGTGCCAGGCTAGGGTTCGGACAGAATACCAAGAATGCAATTCCTTCAACTGACAGATATGGGCAGCGCAATACTGGCGCTGATGATTGTTGCAGGGATGTTTGTTATGTTCCTGCGCGAGGTCTATCCGACCGAGGTGGTCGCTATTGGTGGCGTCGCCCTCATGCTGATATCTGGCATTCTGCCTTATCAAAGCGCGCTGGCGGTTCTCTCCAACCCGGCGCCGTGGACCATCGCTGCGATGTTCATAATCATGGGCGCACTGGTCCGGACCGGGGCTTTGGACGCCTTCACATCGGTCGCGCAAAGGCAGGCCCAGGTGAACCCTCGCATTGCGATCGGCCTGCTTATGGCCTTTGTAATTGTCGCCTCGGCGGTTGTGTCGAACACGCCTGTCGTGGTCGTTATGATCCCGGTTTTTGTCCAGATCGCGCGGACGCTGGGTGTTCCGGCGTCAAAACTCCTGATTCCGCTAAGCTATGCCGCGATTTTGGGCGGCACGCTGACGTTGATCGGCACTTCCACGAACCTGTTGGTCGACGGTGTCGCACGCGCGGAAGGCATGGCCGCGTTTACTATCTTTGAGGTCACCCCGCTTGGAATTGCCTTGGTGATTTACGGCATGTTTTACCTGCGCTTCATCGCACCGTTTCTTCTGCCGGAACGGGACAGCATGGCCACGATGCTCAGCGACCGGTCCAAGATGAAGTTCTTCACCGAAGCTGTCATCCCGCCGGACAGTAACCTGATCGGGCGCGAGGTGACTGGTGTACAGCTGTTCAAAAGACCCGGCGTGCGCCTGATCGACGTTGTGCGCGGCGATGAATCGCTGCGCCGAAACCTCAAGGGCGTTGAGTTGAATGTCGGCGATCGTGTTGTTTTACGAACGGAAATGACCGAGTTGCTGAGTTTGCAAACGAACAAGGAACTCAAACGGGTCGACCAAGTCTCGGCGGTGGAAACCAAGACAGTCGAGGTTCTGATCACGCCGGGATGCCGTATGGTTGGCCGGACGTTGGGCGCGATGCGGTTGCGTCGCCGATATGGTGTTTATGTTCTGGCTGTTCATCGCCGAAACCAAAACATCGGGCGGCAATTGGACGATCTGGTTGTTCGCGTTGGCGATACGCTTTTGCTGGAGGGTGCGCCGGGAGACATTCAAAGGCTTGCCGCCGAAATGGATATGGTCGATGTCTCTCAACCTTCGGCCCGGGCATTCCGGCGCAGCCACGCGCCGATTGCGATTGGCGCATTGATTGGGATCGTGGCACTGGCCGCGCTCGGAATCGCACCGATCCTTCTGTTGTCAGTCGTTGCCGTTGCTGTTGTTTTGATGTCCCGGTGCATCGACGCAGACGAAGCGTTTTCCTTTGTAGAAGGCCGCCTGTTGGCGTTGATTTTTGCAATGCTCGCCATTGGCGCCGCGCTGGGCGAGTCCGGCGCGGTTTCTTTGATCGTCGAAGCGGTCGCGCCGGGTCTGAGCGCCTTGCCACCGTTCCTGATCATCTGGGCCGTATATTTACTGACTTCGGTTTTGACGGAATTGGTGTCGAACAATGCTGTTGCCGTCGTTGTTACGCCCATCGCGATTGGCTTGGCCGAAGCTGTTGGGATTGACCCGCGCCCGCTGGTGGTGGCGGTAATGGTCGCCGCCTCCGCATCGTTTGCGACACCTATCGGGTATCAGACGAACATGATGGTTTATGGTCCTGGCGGCTATCGCTTCACGGATTTTCTTAAAGTCGGTGTGCCACTGAACCTGACCGTTGGTTTGTTGGCGTCTTTATTGATTCCGCTGATCTGGCCGTTGTGAGATCGGCGCAGAACCGCTGATTTTTTGGGCCACTCATTGTAAAGTCATAATATCTCACGATCTTTGAGTCGTGAATTGTACGAAAAGGAATAAACCCATGGCCAAAACAGGACAAACTGTACTGAGTGCCGCTGCATTCGCGGTGGTCATTGGTTCGACTGCCTTTGCCGGATCTATCGAAGGCACAGCAACCTATCGCGAGCGGATCGCGGTTATGCCGGACACCACGCTTTATGTGGAACTGCTGGATGTGTCCCGCGCTGATGCGCCTTCCGTGACGCTGTCTTCGCAACGCTATGCTCTGACTGGAGTGCCCGCTCCGTTTACGCTTACTTACGATGATGCGCTGATCCAAGAAGGGATGCGCTACAGCGTCAGGGCGACGATTGCCCAAGGCGACAAGATGCTGATGACCACCGATCAGGTCTATCCGGTTCTGACAAACGGGGCCGGGAGCCAAGCAGACCTAGTATTGGTTCAAGCCAGTGGTTCCGGCGGTCAGGGGGCAGCCATGCTTGAGAACAGCAAATGGACGGCCGTCGGGATATATGGCGACGTGGTGAACGCAGAACGCCAGCCGCAGATCGAGTTTGCCGAGGGTGGCGCATTTGGTGGTACGGGCGGATGCAATCGGTTTTCCGGGCAGGCCGAGATTTCCGGAGCGATGATTGACTTTCCGGACAACATGGCCGCGACCCTTATGGCATGCCCGCCTGCGTTGGAAGAGGTCGAAAAGCAGTTCTTTGATGCATTGCAGAAGGTACAAACCTACGCGGTCGCCGGGGACAGCCTTGTGTTCTTGGACGGGGCAGGGGAACCGGTTCTGAAGTTCGTCCGCACGCCGTAAGTCTGAACAATCAAGCAACGGCCCGCGACCGGCCCGCGTTGCGGCCAGAGAAAATGCACCCGCCTAAGAATGTGCCTTCCAGCGCGTTGTAACCGTGGTAGCCGCCGCCGCCAAAACCGGCAACTTCGCCTGCGGCGTAGAGGCCGGGAATTACCTGACCGTCGGCGCCGACCATCTGGCTGTCCAGATTGGTTTGCAGCCCACCAAGGGTCTTGCGGGTCAGAACGTGCAGCTTTACCGCGATCAACGGCCCGTTTGCCGGGTCGAGAAACCGATGCGGTTTGGCTGTGCGGATCAATCTGTCCCCACGATAGTTGCGTGCAGCAAGGATCGCCATCATCTGCGCGTCCTTTGCAAAGGGGTTGTCCACCTGAGAATCCCGCGCCTCGATCTGTGCGCGCAAATGTGCCTCGTCTATCAAGCCGCCGCCCAGATGGTTCATGCCGGTCACCAACTCGGTCAACGTGTTGGCGACCACGAAATCCTCACCCTTTTCCTTGAAAGCCTCGACCGGCGCGGTGGCTTTCGACCCTGAAAGAACCCGCTGTCGGATGACTTCTTTCCAACTGCCGGATGTAAAGTCTGGGTTCTGCTCGGAACCGGACAACGCAAACTCTTTTTTGATGACCTTCTGCGTCAGAACAAACCAACTGTATTCATAGCCGGTTTTCAGGATCTCCCGCAGCGTCCCCAAAGTATCGAATCCGGGCAGACAGGGCGGTTGCAAGCGGTTCCCGCGGGCGTCAAACCACATCGAACTTGGCCCGGGCAGGATGCGGATGCCGTGCGCTGGCCAGATCGGGTCCCAGTTGCGCACGCCTTCGGTGTAATGCCACATACGGTCGCCGTTGATCACATGACCGCCAGCCTTTTCGCTGATCGGGATCATTCGGCCATCTACGTGGAACGGAACGCCTGCCACCATGTCCTGAGGCGGCTCTCCGAGACGGTCACGCGGCCAATTCCTTCGCACCATTTCAAAGTTTCCGCCAATCCCACCGGATGTGACGATGATCGAAGGGGCGTAAACCTCGAATTCCCCGACCTCGTCCCGGTTGGTCTTGCCGCCGCGCTGGGCATCGTCTTCGGCCAGAACCTCGCCGGAAACGCCTTTGGCCGCGCCGTTTTGCATGATGATGTGGCTGACTTGGTGGCGGAATTTCAGTTCGATAAGTCCGGCCTGCTCGTGTTCCCTGACCCGTCTTATGAAATGCTCGAGCACGCCGGGCCCTGTTCCCCAGGTGATGTGAAAGCGTGGAACCGAATTGCCGTGACCTTCGGCGAAAGAACCCCCGCGTTCGGCCCAGCCGACGACGGGAAACCAACGCAGGCCCATCTGATAGAGCCAGGGCCGCATTTCGCCGGCAGCAAACTCTACATAGGCTTCTGCCCATTTACGCGGCCAAAGATCCTCATCGCGATCAAATTGGGCGCTTCCCATCCAGTCGTGCAAGGCCAGACCGTGGCTGTCCCGAATGCCCATTCTGCGCTGTTCCGGCGTATCGACCATAAAGAGCCCACCAAGGCTCCAAAATGCCTGACCACCCAAAAAATGCCCGGGCTCCTGATCCAGCACGATTACCTTTTTGCCGCGATCGCCCAGTTCCGCTGCCGCCGCCAGACCGGCAAGACCGCCGCCCACGACAATCGCGTCCGCAGAGTTTTTGGTCATTTCGTTTCCCTTTTTATCGGTTGCGGAACCAGATCAGGAACGGGATGGCCACGACATACATCATGATCCCATAAACGGCCGAAGGCAGGGCAAGCGGGCTAAAGCCGCTTTCCGTCCCGGTGATCAACGCAGCCAACGTGATGCCCATCGTTCCGTTTTGAATGCCTGTTTCGATCGAAATCGTCTTGCTCTCGGTCCAGGAAAGTTTTGCGGCACGCGCCAGTCCAAGGCCAATCAACAGCAAGGCCACGTTCAATGTGATCAGCCCAGCACCCATGATGCCAAGGTTGTCGACGAAAATGCTCCAGTTTCCGGCCAATGCGGCAATGACGATCAGAACAAAAAGGACAGTCGCAAGCCGCGAGAGTGGAACATCAATCCGGTTTGCAAACCCCGTTGCAAAGCTGCGAATTGTCACGCCAATCGCCACAGGCAGCGTTGTGATCAGGAACATGGCGATAGCCAGGCCGCTGATTGATACCTCGGGGGCGTTCTCGCCCATGAAATGGGCCACCGACCACGCGGCAAGGATCGGCACGGTCAACACCGAAAGCAGGCTGATGACCGCGGTCAGGCTCACCGACAAGGCGACATCGCCTTTCGCCAGTTTTGACAAAATGTTGCTGGTAACACCGCCGGGACAAAAGCTGAGCAGCATGAAGCCGACGGCAATTTCCGGCGGAAGACCGAACAATTTGACCGTCGCGAAGGCGGCCACAGGAAGCAGAACAACCTGACACAGCGCGCCAATCGCGAATGGGTATTTTCGCCCCAGAACGCGACGAAAATCAGCGACCTCCAGTCCGACACCCAAAGACAACATGATTATGGCCAACGACAATGGCAGGCCGACATTGATAAGCAGATCCAAGAACAACTCCTCCCCAAGCCGTCCTGTCCAGCCTAAGCGAGGGGCGGAGGGGCAGGCAACCGCTCCGTTAGGTCACGCGTAACGTTCGACGAAGCGCCGCAGGATTTCGCCGGGTTGGGTCACGTCCGCAGCGTGGCAAACATCTATCAGTGATTGCGCATCTTCAGGCGGGAAATAGCCATGTTCTTTGTAGATATAGATCCGCTGTTCAAAATCCTTGGCGTCGGCCTCGGGGTGGAACTGCGTGGCATAGACGTTTTCGCCCCAGCGGATCATCTGAATGGGGCAGGCATCGGACGCTACCAGATGCACGCACCCTTGGGGCAGGGCTTGAACGGCCTCTTTATGGCCGACGAACGCATCAAATTTCGGTTGCAGGTCGCGGGTCAGCGGATCTTGTCGGCCATCCTCGGTCAGACGGCACGCGGACGGCCCAACGGGCTCGCTGAATTGCCTTTTGCTGACGTCGCCGCCCAGATGCGCAGCCAGTATACCCAGCCCATAGCAACATCCCATGAACGGGTGATCCTGCCCAGTGATCTGAGGCATCAGCCCCATGATCGTGTTCTCGATCTTGGCGTCCAGGGGGGATTTGGCTGCCGGATCATCGCTGACGCATCCGGGGCCGCCGCCGACAATGACACCGGCGTAATCGGTCACATCCAAGCCCACAGGCAGGTTTTCGCAATCCAGCCGGATTCGATGCGTTTGATCGGGCGACAGTCCGCTCCGGTTGAGGATCGAGGCGAATTCGGCGTCGGACGCATCGGTCTCGGGACGCAGCTGCAGGATAAGAAAGCGTTTCATAGGCGGCTCTTACCCGTCAAAGCGGCCAAAATACAAGAATGGCGGGGATGGAAACCGCAATGATCAGAACTTCAAGCGGTAGACCCATGCGCCAGTAGTCGCCAAACCTGTAGCCACCGGGACCCAGAACCAACGTATTGTTCTTATGCCCAATCGGGGTCAGGAAAGCCGCAGATGCCGCAACCGCGACTGTCATCAGGAACGGATCGGGCGAAACCTCAAGCGTGCGCGCCATCTGGATACCCACGGGGGCTGCGACTATTGCTGTTGCGGTGTTGTTCAGCACGTCTGACAGGGTCATGGTGACCACCATCAACACCGTGAGTATGGCCCAGGCCGGTAAACCGTTCGTCAGCTGAATCAATGCGTTCGCGATCAATTCTGTTCCGCCCGACGTTTCCAGCGCACTGCCCAAAGGGATCATTGACCCCAAAAGCACAACCACGGGCCATTCGATATGATTGTAGATGTCAGCGATAGGCATGATCTTGGTCAGAACATACGCAATCACCACCAACCCCAGCGCCACGGGAAGATAGATAAGACCAACGCTGGCCGCCAGAACGGCGGCGGCGAACAATCCGATGGCGAGCCAAGCCTTGTCATTTGCGGTGACGCTCAAACCGCGTTCCGCCAACGGCAAGCAGCCGAGCCATTCGGTCACATCCGCTCCGCGATCACGCGGGCAGAGCAACAACAGAATGTCACCCGGCTGCACGTCTGTTTTGCGGACCTGACTTGTGATCCGTCGACCCTGCCGCGAAATTCCCATCAGAACGGTGCTCTGCCGCCAGGCCAAACCAAGGGCCTGCGCGGTGCGCCCGTTGATGCGGGCGCTTTCGGGAACAACGACTTCAATCACCTCAAGCCCGTCGCCCTCTGCCGTAAGCAGTTCCTGTCTGCGCGAGTCCGAGAAATCCAGATTGAGCGCCGCGCGGAATTCATCCAATGCTTCGGGCTTGGCTTCCAGAACCAGTGCGTCGCCTTCGCGCAGGATCGCGTTTGCAGCCCGTCCGTATCGACGTTTCCCGTCGCGGATCATGCCGATAATGGCCACGTCGGACTTTTCCGCCGTGTCGTAGAGTTCCGCAACGCGCTTGCCGATATGGGCAGACCCGGCCGGTATCGTCAGTTCGGCAATGTAATCCGCCAGAACTTCCGAGGTTTCTTTTTCCGCGCCTCGGTCAGGCAGTAATCGCCAGCCGATCAGGGCGACAAAGGTCAGACCGGCAATCGCGGCAAGCCCGCCAACCGGGGCAAAATCGAACATGCGGAATGGCTCACCCAGTGTTTCCGCCCGGATGGATGCGATGATGATGTTTGGCGGGGTACCAATCAACGTCGCCATGCCGCCCAGGATCGTGGCGAAACTCAGCGGCATGAGGCTGAGGCCCACCGAACGACCTGCCTTGCGCGCGGTTTGGATGTCCACCGGCATCAAAAGGGCCAGCGCCGCGACGTTGTTCATGAAGGCTGACAGCACCGCTCCGATCCCGCCCATCAGCGCGATGTGAGCGCCCAGACCGCGGGATGCATCGACCAGGGTGCGCGTGATCAAAAACACCGCGCCGGATCGGACAAGTCCGGCCGAGACGACCAGAACCAGTGCCACAATGATTGTTGCGGGGTGGCCAAATCCGGAAAACGCATTGTCGACCGATACCACCCCCAGGACCACGCCAATCATCAATGCGGCAAAGGCAACCAGATCGTACCGAAAGCGCCCCCATAGCAGCATTCCGAATACACTGATGAAAAGGGCAAAAAGAATAATCTGATCCGTCGTCATACCGCCACCATAACTGCGGAAACGATCCGAACAAGCCGGTGTCTTGATCCTGCCCCTTGCAAACGTCTATATGAGCGCCAATTACGCAACCACGATGACGAGGACGCAACATGGCAGGCCACTCAAAATGGGCCAATATCCAGCACCGTAAGGGGCGTCAGGACGCCGCGCGGTCCAAGCTGTTTTCCAAACTTTCAAAAGAGATCACCGTTGCCGCCAAGATGGGTGACCCTGATCCGGATAAAAACCCGCGTCTGCGTCTGGCGGTGAAAGAGGCCAAGTCGAACTCGGTGCCCAAGGACGTGATTGACCGCGCCATCAAGAAATCTGTAGCGGGCGAAGGCGAAGAATACGAGGAAATCCGGTACGAAGGCTACGGTCCCAATGGTGTTGCGGTGATTGTCGAGACCATGACCGACAACAGAAACCGAACCGCATCGACGGTGCGTTCGACCTTCTCAAAAAATGGCGGCAACCTGGGCGAGACCGGCTCGGTCGGGTTCATGTTCGACCGAAAGGGTGAGGTCGTGTATCCCTCCGAAGCAGGCGATGCGGATACAATCTTCGAGGCGGCGATCGAAGCGGGCGCCGAAGATGTCGAAAGCTCTGATGACGGCCACATTATCTGGTGCGCGGATACCGATCTGAACGAAGTGTCCAACGCTTTGGAAGGCGCATTGGGCGAGTCTGAATCGACCAAGCTGGTCTGGAAACCGACCACAACGACCGAGCTGGGTCTTGAGGACATGCAAAAGCTGATGAAGCTGGTCGATGCGCTTGAAGATGACGACGACGTTCAACGCGTGACAACCAACTTCGAGGCAACCGACGAGGTGATGGCCCAGCTTTAAGCCGTGCCAACCTGTGACATTGAAAACCCCGGTAATGCACCGGGGTATTTCGTGTGATCAATGGGTTCTTGGCCGCCGGAGCGAATGTGGATACATTTCATTCGACGCGTTGGTTCGGTCGAATGGTCGATAGACGTGCGACCACGGCACAGGCAGGCTCATGACGGACAAATCCCCTGATCCGGCAAAACGGAATGTTCCGGTTCTCGCCGGGCAAAGCATCCTGTCCCAGATCGCATGGACCTTGGGCAGCCCGTCGGTGGTTTTGCCTTTTCTGGCGGTTTCGCTGGAAATGCCTATGTTTCTGGCTGGCGCTTTGGTCTCCGTCCGCATGACCGGCAGTATGATCGCCGACGTCTTTCTGGCGCAGAATATCGCGTCGCGGGAGCGGAAGAAGCGTGCAATCGCGCTGACCGAGATTGCCATCGGTGCCTGTCTTGTTATGGCCGTGGCCGTGGCGGCAACAGGCGTCGTTCCGGTCATCGCTGTGGCCTTCGTCTCGGCGTTTCTTTTGATCGGGCTGATCGAGGAAATTCAATCCCTCATGTTTACCGATTTACTTGGGGACCACGTGAAGTCCAGACACCGAATGGTGATGCACTACCTGCAGCTTGGCGCGGGCGGTTTGGGCGCGATTGGTTTGGCATTGCTGATCCATCAGATCATGAAGGACAACCCACCGTTTTCACGGCATTCTGCCGTCATCGCTGCCTCGGTTGCGTTTTTCGTGCTGTCCGGCCTTTCCATCCTTGCCATGTCTGAAGCCGCGAAGAAAACGCCAGAAACCCAACATCCAAGGAAAAAGCGCAAGCTGTCCGAGAATTTCACCAACATTTTGAACATGTTCGATCAACCTTGGTTTCGTCGCTACATGGTCATGCGCATGCCGTTGGTGGTTGTGTCATTGTCGGTCCCGTTCTTCGCATTGATCGCGGCTGAGGCGCATCACAGTTCGGCCAAAGGGCTTACCGCAATGATCATATCGTCGGCATCGGGGTATCTGGTGTCCGCCCCGTTGTGGCAGGCGGTCAATATGAAATCGCATCGTGCCGTCATGGTAACGGGCACTTTGCTGGTGGCTGCGACCGGGTTTGCGCTGGTGGTTGTTCATTATTTGGATGCCGATCACGACGTGCACCTGCATGCGATCGCGCTGTTTGTTGTTACCGTCGCAGTGACTGGCGTCAGCAGTGCTCGCAAGCTCTATTTCCTGGATGTCGCCCCCAAGGATCAACGTGTGCAAGGGGCCGCAGCGATCAAAAGCCTGTGCCGAATAACCGCCGTCGTTCTGTCATCAATTCTGGCGACCGTGGCGCATATGCACGAGGTCTCGCTGGCCATCCTGTTCATTTGTCTGGTCAGCATTTTCGCTGCAATCACCTGTTATCGCGTCGTGGTTCCGAAACGGGATGAGGCGCAGGCGACCTGAGCCGTGGGTCAATCCGGGGCCAACATGACCTCTGCGGCCGCGCGCCGAACGGAACGGGTCAGGGGGGCAAGGGCCGGGGCCAGAATGCGCCCGACCTGCCAGGTTAGCGGAACGTCTAGCGGCGCATCCGGGATCACCTCTTGCAGGTTGCCACCCTCGATCCACGGGCGCGCCAGCGGTTCCGGGTTCATGCCCCATCCAAGGCCTGAGGCTGCGGCCTCGAGAAACCCTTGCGTGGACGGCAAAAAATGCGTCGGTGGCGACAGACGTGCGCCCGCTCGTTCCTTAATCCAGACCGTCTGCAAGTTGTCCTTTTGGTTGAACGTCAGACAGGGCGCGCGGGAAAGGGCCTCTTTGGTTGCCCCATGGGCGAACCACTTGGCAACAAATTCGGGGCTGGCCGTTGCCAGATAGCGCAGGTTGCCCAAAGCAAACGCGTCGCAACCCGTGATGGTTTGCCCGCCGACGGTTACTGCTGCACTGACCTCGCCGCGTCGCAGCCATTCCGCCGAATGGTCCTGATCGTCGATCACCAAATCGAACAGCATGCCGTCCACGTGCTTCATCGCGTTGATGAACCAGATCGCCAAAGCATCGGCCGGAACGGCGATCCGGGCCCGAGCCGGGCCCGTTTCGTCCCGGTGGGTCAGTTCGCGCTCAAGCTGCGCTTCAAGCAGCCCAATGTCATCGGCGTGACGCGAAATCCGCATTCCAACCTCGGTGCCGACACAGGGCGATCCGCGATGGATCAGGGTGGCTCCGACCCGGTCCTCCAATGCCTTGATCCGCTGAGAAATGGCTGATGGTGTCACCGCCAGTTCCGCGGCGGCAGCCTCAAAACTGCCAAGGCGCAGAATAGCAGACAAGGCAGACAGGTGTTGGGGGTCGAGCCACATTAGAAGAACTTATCCATGATTACTTTCTTTAATTTGATAGATGCGCACGCGCCCGTTAGTCAACGCCGACGTACAGGAGGTTTCATGACGACATCTTTGATTGCCGGTTTCGCCCTCGGGTTCAGCCTTATCCTGGCCATCGGCGCACAGAACGCCTTTGTCTTGCGGCAGGGTCTGCGGCGAGAGCATGTCTTTGTCCTGTGCCTGACATGCGCTGTCTCGGACGCCATTCTGATCGCCGCCGGGGTCGCGGGCTTTGGAACGCTGGCGCAAGCCGCGCCTTGGTTTGAAACGGTCATGCGATATGGCGGCGCCGTATTCCTGATCTGGTACGGGTTGCGCAGTTTCTGGTCGGCTTGGCAAGGGGGGTCGGTCATGGAGGTCGGCGAGGGCCAACGATCGAGCCTGCGCGCCGTATTGCTGACGGTTCTGGCGTTCACATGGCTCAACCCGCATGTCTATCTGGATACGGTAGTTCTGATCGGGTCAATTTCAGCGCAGTACGAAAACCAGTTGGGTTTTGCCATCGGAGCGATGATTTCCAGCTTTGTCTTTTTCTTTTCGCTGGGCTACGGCGCGGGCGTGTTGTCTCCAGTCTTTGCGCGCGCACGCGCGTGGCAGGTTCTGGATATCCTGATTGGCGTCGTCATGCTGGGTATCGCCGCGAAACTTGTTACCATGTGAAGGGTTGTCGATCACCGAGATTAGGTGTTCAACACACCCATGAGTTTGCCAGATGACCAATCGCGCCCGCTTGCGGGAATGTTCTGGATGTTTGCCGCGGGTCTTTCGTTTGTCGCGATGACCGCGCTGGTCAAGTCACTCGGAACCACGATGAACCCGATTCAGGCGGCGTTTTTGCGGTATGCGCTTGGACTGGTTTTCTTGCTGCCCGCGATACCCGCAATTCTGAACACCCGGATGACCCGCCGCAACGTGACCTTGTTCGGAGTGCGTGGAGTCATACATGCGGCGGCGGTGATGCTGTGGTTCTTTGCCATGACCCGCATTCCCTTGGCCGAAGTGACCGCGATGAATTACATGACGCCCGTCTATGTGACCTTGGGTGCCGCCTTGTTTTTGGGTGAAAAACTGGCCATTCGCAGGATTGCCGCAATCGGAGTTGCGCTGGTGGGGGTTCTCATCATCCTGCGACCGGGTTTCAGAGAGGTCTCGCCCGGCCACATCGCCATGCTTGGCACGTCGCTGACACTGGGTGGGTCCTATCTTCTGGCCAAGGTGATGGTGCGTGATATACGTCCGTCCGTCGTGGTCGCGCATCTTTCGATCTGGGTGACGGTTGCCCTGATACCTTTCGCCATAGCGGTGTGGCAGCCGCCAAGCCTGCGCGATATTGGAATTTTGTTTCTAATCGCCAGTTTTGCCACCGCTGGGCATTACTTCATGACCTTGGCGTTACAGGCAGCGCCGGTCGCAGTAACGCAGCCGGTGACCTTCCTTCAATTGATCTGGGCTACGCTGCTTGGCGCACTGGTCTTTCACGAACGGGTTGACATGTGGGTCGTATCCGGAGGTACGCTCATCCTTGCCGCAGTCAGCTTTATTGCCTGGCGCGAGGCAGTCCTGAAACGAACGGGAAATGTCCCGCCGCCGGGTTCGGAATCTCCGCCATCGCGTCCTTGAAAGGTTGTTGATTGACGAGTCAATAAAAACCTCTTAGCTTTTCAACGCAATGGGTAAGGCAGAGGTGCTGGGATGCCGAAACTTGGAATGGAGCCGATCCGGCGGGACGCGATTGTAAAAGCGACAATTGCCGAGCTTGGCGTCAAGAAATCCCTTGATGTCACAGTCAGCCAGATCGCAAAGCGTGCAGGAATGTCCAGCGCGTTGGCGCATCATTATTTCGGTGGGAAGGATCAGATTTTTCTGGCCGCCATGCGCCAGATTCTGACTGATTTCGGTGCCGAGGCACGTCAGCAGCTAAGGTCTGCGGGGCCGAACGAACGCCCAAGCGCGATCATTCGCGCCTGTTTTGCGCCCTCTTGTTTTACGCCGGACGTCATCGCAGCGTGGATGACTTTCTACGTTCTGGCCCAGACAAACGATGATGCGCTGCGCTTGTGGAGAATTTATCAGGCACGCATCCGGTCCAATCTGGTCGATGCCCTGCGTCCGCTGATCAGTGATCCGGTCGAGGCCGCCGAAGATATGATCGCCCTGATCGACGGGCTGTACATCCGCGCGGCGCTCAACGCGCCGCAAGAGCCGAAACTGGCTGAAAACCATGCGTTGCGCGTTCTCGCAACGTTTCTAAAGGTGAATAATGACAAAACCTAATATTCTGATCCTGATGGTGGATCAGCTGAACGGTACCCTCTTTCCCGATGGTCCGGCAGACTGGCTGCACGCGCCCAACCTGAAAAAGCTGGCCGCACGTTCAACGCGGTTTGCAAATGCGTACACGGCTTCGCCGCTTTGTGCGCCGGGCCGGGCGAGTTTCATGTCCGGGCAATTGCCGTCGCGCACAGGCGTTTATGACAACGCAGCGGAATTTCGCAGCGACATTCCCACTTATGCGCATCATTTGCGCCGCGCGGGCTACTACACCTGCCTGTCCGGCAAGATGCACTTTGTCGGTCCGGACCAGTTGCACGGCTTCGAAGATCGTTTGACCACAGACATCTACCCTGCCGATTTTGGCTGGACGCCTGATTACCGCAAGCCCGGTGAACGGATTGACTGGTGGTATCACAACATGGGCTCGGTTACGGGTGCGGGCATCGCCGAAATCTCCAACCAGATGGAATATGACGACGAAGTTGCCTATCACGCCAAGGCGAAACTCTACGATCTGGCGCGGGGAAAAGATGACCGCCCCTGGAGCATGACAGTCAGCTTTACCCATCCGCACGACCCGTATGTCGCGCGCAAGAAATACTGGGATCTGTACGAGGACTGCAACCACCTGCTGCCAAAGGTTGCGGACCTGGGCTATGAAAATCAAGATCCGCACTCCAAGCGCATCTTTGACGCGAATGATTGGCGCAGTTTCGACATCACCGAAGACGATATCCGCAAATCCCGCCGCGCTTATTTCGCCAATATCTCTTATCTGGACGACAAGATCGGCGAGATCCTCGAGGTGCTGGAAGCAACCCGGCAAGAGGCGATCATTCTCTTCGTCTCAGACCATGGCGACATGCTGGGCGAGCGGGGCCTGTGGTTCAAAATGAACTTCTACGAAGGCTCAGCGCGCGTGCCGCTGATGATCTCGGCTCCGGACCTGCCTGCGGGTCTGATCGAAACACCCGTTTCGACAATCGACGTGACCCCGACGCTGGGCTCACTTGCCGGAGTTGATATGGCCGAAATCGAACCGTGGACGGACGGCGAAGATCTGGTTCCGTTGGCGCAGGGCATCGAACGCACCGCCCCGGTTGCGATGGAATACGCGGCAGAGGCTTCTTATGCGCCTCTTGTTTCCCTGCGATATGGCAAGTGGAAGTACAACCGCTGCGCGCTGGACCCCGATCAACTGTTTGATCTTGAAGCCGACCCGCTCGAGCGGACCAATCTCGCGGATCATACAGAACACGTTGGAACCCTGCAAACCCTGAAAGCCAAGTCCGAAGCCCGATGGGATCTTGACCGCTTTGATGCCGATGTGCGCGCCAGCCAGGCGCGCCGCTGGGTCGTCTACGAGGCGCTGCGGCAAGGCGGCTATTACCCATGGGACTATCAGCCGCTGCAAAAAGCGTCGGAACGCTACATGCGCAACCATATGGACCTGAACATTGTCGAGGACAGCCAGCGCTTCCCGCGCGGCGAGTAACCTCTTCATCTTTTTGAAAATACTCCCGCCGGAGGCGACGAGATTATGCGACGGATAATCTCGGCTGGCGGGTACAGGAGACCCGAAAATGGAAGCTGATTTTGTCATCGTCGGCGCAGGATCCGCCGGGTGCGCGATGGCCTACCGGCTGAGCGAGGCTGGTGCGTCAGTTCTGGTGATCGAACATGGCGGGACCGACATGGGCCCGTTTATCCAGATGCCCGCCGCGCTTAGTTATCCAATGAACATGGCGCGGTATGACTGGGGCTACAGATCCGAGCCGGAACCCCATCTGAACAATCGACGACTGGCCTGTCCGCGCGGCAAGGTGATCGGAGGTTCGTCATCCATCAACGGAATGGTCTATGTGCGCGGTCACGCACGTGACTTCGACACCTGGTCCGAAATGGGCGCGGACGGCTGGTCCTATGCGGATGTCCTGCCCTACTACAAACGCATGGAGACATGGCACGACGGCGGTCATGGCGGTGATCCGCAATGGCGTGGTACCGACGGACCGCTTCATGTCTCGCGCGGCCCGCGGGAAAACCCCTTGTTTCAGGCTTTTGTCGATGCGGGAAAGCAGGCCGGCTACGAAATGACCGGCGACTACAACGGTGAAAAGCAAGAGGGTTTCGGCCCAATGGAACAGACCGTCTGGAAAGGACGGCGCTGGTCTGCCGCGAACGCCTATCTCAAGCCTGCGCTCCAGCGCGACAATTGCGATATCGTCCGGGGTCTTGCCTCGCGCGTTGTTTTCGAAAGCGGGCGCGCGACCGGCGTTGAACTGATCCGTGGCGGCAAGCCGGAAGTCATCCGCGCCCGGCGCGAAGTGGTGATCGCCGCATCATCAATCAACTCGCCCAAGTTGTTGATGCTGTCCGGGGTTGGGCCTGCAGCGCATCTGGCCGAGCATGGTATCGACGTGATCGCGGATCGCCCCGGCGTGGGCGCAAATTTGCAGGATCACCTTGAACTCTACATCCAGCAGGCGTCAAAAAAGCCGATCACGCTTTACAAGCACTGGAACCTTATCAGTAAGGGCATAATCGGGGCGCAGTGGCTATTCACCAAAACAGGTCTTGGGGCGTCGAACCAGTTCGAAAGTGCCGCGTTCATTCGCTCAAAACCGGGCGTGGAATACCCTGATATCCAGTATCATTTCCTTCCCATCGCAGTGCGATATGACGGGCAGGCGGCCGCTGAAGGACATGGTTTTCAGGCCCATGTGGGGCCGATGCGTTCGCCGTCGCGCGGGACCGTGACGCTGCGCTCGGACAAACCAGAAGATGCGCCCCTGATCCGCTTCAACTACATGAGCCACGAGCAGGATTGGGAGGATTTCCGAACCTGTATTCGTTTAACGCGCGAGATTTTCGGACAAGCTGCGTTCGAGCCTTTCGCGGGCAAGGAAATCCAACCCGGTGCAGATGTGCAGACAGACGCAGAGCTAAACGGTTTCATCGCCGAGCACGCCGAGAGCGCCTACCACCCGTGTGGTACATGCCGGATGGGCCGCGCCGATGACAAAAACGCCGTGGTGGACCCGCAAGGCCGCGTGATTGGTGTGGATGGCCTGCGCGTTGCAGACAGTTCGGTTTTCCCACAAATCACCAATGGAAACCTGAATGCGCCGTCCATCATGGTCGGGGAAAAGGTGTCCGATCACTTGTTGGGGAAAGACGCCTTGCCTAAGGCAAATGACCGTCCGTGGATTCACCCGGAATGGGAAGCAAGTCAGCGGTAATTTGATCCGCGTCAAAGTGCGTTGTGGGCAGGGCGAATAGACCTGACTTGCGACGAAAAAAACAGGAGCGAACAGGAATGTCCCACACACCGCATGAATTGGCCGAGGAATTCCCGGACAAGGTAGAACTCATGAGCCAGCTCAAGCAGAGCGACGCGCATTTTGCGCGTTTGGCAGATGAATATCACGAGATCAATCGCGCCGTTCATCGGGCCGAAACCAACGTAGAGCCGATGGAAGAACTCGCAGAGGTCGATCTGCGCAAAAAGCGTGCTGGGTTGAAGGACGAAATCTGGGCCATTCTGTCCAAGGCCTGACGCGAAAGGCGGGGTATACCCGCCTTTTTACGTGACTTCGTATGGCAGTGTCCCGCGCGTATGTGCGTCAATCGAGAGGCGACGTTCAAGCGGCGGCACCGAGCGTTGGTGGCAGGTCTGGCGCTCGCATATCCGGCACGAAATACCGATAGGCTCGTAGGCGCTTGCGTTGTCGATATCCAGATTGTCCGCATAAACCAGCGCATCGGCATGGCGCGTTTCACACCCCAAAGCGATAGCATACCGCCGCACAGGCGCGCCAAACGAGCCACCCGACTTTGAGACATCGCACGCAAGCGAGATGTAGCGCACGCCGTCCGGGGTTTCCGCAAGTTGGCGCAGAAAATGTCCCGGCGTTTCAAACGCGCGATGGACGTTCCAAAGCGGGCAAGCCCCGCCAAATCGAGCAAACTGCAAGCGTGTGGCCGAATGGCGCTTGGTAATTGTTCCGGCCTGATCGACTCGGACAAAGAAAAACGGAATTCCCTTTGCGCCGGGACGTTGCAGCGTGGACAGGCGGTGTGCGACTTGTTCGATAGAAGCCCCAAAACGGTTGCTGAGCAGTTCCAGGTCGTGCCGATCTTCCTGTGCCGCAGCCAGGAATTTTGCGTAAGGCATAAGCGACGCACCGGCAAAATAGTTCGCCAAACCGATCTTGGCGATTGATCGCGCCTCGTCGCTTTGGAACTTGGCAAAATCCAGCGTAGCCTCCAGCAGTTTGTCCTGACTGATCAGCGCAACCTGCAAGAGCAGTTGGAAAACCTGCGTCTGCGGGGCCGCGCGCGACGACAAGCGCAGGTTTTTTGCGGCTGTATCATAGCTGCGCAGCGTTTCGGTATCGGCAAAGCTGACCTGAATTCCGCGTTCCGTCAGGCTGTCCAAAGCCGCCTGACGTATGTTTCCCGTCTCATCTGCCCGCCCGGCGAAACGTTCTGCTGCGCGATCGACCGCATCTATGTAGTTGTCGCAATAGTGGAAAAAGTCGCGGACCTCCTCCCACGGGCTGGCTTGAATTTGCGCATCTTCCCGGCCCAACGCTTCGTCCAGAGAAGCCAGCCTTTCATGTGTTTGCCGATAGGTGCGGTGCAGTTCGATGAAGGCACGCGCAAGGGCCGGCGCATTTGATGCGGTCAGCCGAAGGTCGGCCAATGGTGGTATGTTGTCTGCGAATAGCGGATCAGCCAATGCCTCGCGCATATCCGATACAAGGCGTTCGCTGTCTCCGGTGCTCAGCTCGGTCACGTCCATACCGAATTCCTGTGCCAGCGCCAGAACAACCGTGGTCGAAATCGGCCGGTTGTTGTTCTCCATCTGGTTCAGGTAGGGCAAAGAGACGCCCAGCTTTGCCGCGAATTCCTTTTGCGTCAGCGTCAGACGCGTCCGCATTTCGCGCAGTTTTGCACCTGCGTAAAGTTTCTGGGTCGCCATAGCGTGCCTTTGCAAGTTTACTATTTCGGCAGGCTAACTTTGCAAACTATCTGGCGCAAGTCACTAAAGCCCCAGTTTTTTCTCTCTGCGGATGACGGACGTGATTGCAAGAATGGCAAGAACCGAAGTGGCCAGCATCAGCCACAACAAAGGCATGGCCCCTGTGTCAGGTGTCAGCAAGGCACCGGCCCAAGCGCTAAGTGCCGCGCCGCCCCCGAGCATGATTGCACCGCTCAACCCCGACGCCGTGGCCGCCAAGTGCGGGCGCACGGACAAAGATCCCGCAGTGGCATTCGGGATCGACATTCCGTTTCCCAAGCCCACGAACGTCATGAAGCCAAAGAAGCTGAGCGCCGTTCCCATATCGGCAAGAAACAGCACCGCTGACAGGGCGACTCCGATCGCGTTCAGCCAGCATCCCCACAGGACCATCCGGTTGACGCCAAAGCGCACCGAAAATCGTCCGCTGATGAAATTGCCAAAGAAGTATCCGATCGCAGGCGCGCCGAAATAGACTCCGATCTCTGCCGCCGTCATTCCGAACACAACCGTTCCGATGTACGGTGCGCCCCCGAGATAGGCAAAAAAGGCGCCCGAGGACAGCGCCGATGACAGCGAATACCCCCAAAATCGGGGCGATGTCAGAAGTTCGGGATATTCCCGAAACTGCTGCAGCAAGGTCTTGCCGCTTTTGGCGGATGTCTCACCGAAGTCCATGAAAGTAAGGCCGAGGGCGAAGGCACCCAAAGCAAACGGCAGCCAGAAATTGGCCTTCCAGCCGAATGCCTCCTCCAGCAAGCCGCCGATGGCGGGGCCGATCATCGGTACTACCGCCATACCCATCGTTACATATCCGATCATCGACGCCGCCTGATCTTGTGAATACATGTCGCGAACAGCAGCGCGACTTAACACAATGCCCACGACAATAACGGCCTGCCCCATTCGGAAGACCAGAAAAACCTCGGCAGTCGGCGCGTAGATGCAGCCAAGCGTGGCGAGCAGAAACAGCGCCAGCCCCCAAAGCAAAACCGGACGCCGCCCGGCCTTGTCAGCCATCGGCCCGATCAGAATTTGCAGCACCGCATTGACCAGCAGATAAAGTGCAATCGACAATTGCATGACCTTGTAATCTGCCTGAAAATACAAAGCCATATTGGGCAGGCTCGGCAGGAACAGGTTCATGCTGAGGGCAGACAAGCCGGACAGTAAAACCAGCGTGGTGATGGTCGGCGGCGACCGATGTGTAGATAGTGATCTGAACTGCATGGTTCACGTGTATAGGCAGGTTTCAGGGAATACTATTCGTCTTTGCGTCTCAAGCTGAAACTTAGCAAATTTACAGTATTCACAAGGCAAGTTGCCAAAAGTTTGCAAATTTGCTGAATATTTCTTTTGACAGTTTCGAACTGTCTGTATGGTCGCCCCAAATTTCACAGGGGACCATCGCCATGAAAGACATCCTTTCCGAGCTTGAAGATCGCCGCAACAACGCGCGGCTTGGAGGCGGACAAAAACGGATTGATGCGCAACACGCACGGGGCAAGCTGACGGCACGTGAACGCATCGAGTTGTTGGTGGACGAGGGCAGCTTTGAAGAGTTCGACATGTTCGTCAGCCATCGCTGCACCGATTTCGGAATGGAAAACCAGAAACCGGCCGGCGACGGTGTTGTTACGGGCTGGGGCACGATCAATGGCCGCATGGTCTATGTCTTCAGCCAGGATTTCACTGTGTTTGGCGGGTCGCTGTCCGAAACCCACGCTCAGAAAATCTGCAAGATCATGGATATGGCGGTGCAGAATGGCGCTCCGGTGATTGGCATCAATGACTCGGGCGGTGCGCGCATTCAGGAAGGTGTCGCATCGCTTGCCGGTTATGCCGAGGTGTTCCAGCGAAACATCATGGCATCCGGTGTGGTGCCGCAGATCAGTGTCATCATGGGCCCCTGCGCCGGTGGCGCCGTCTACAGCCCGGCGATGACCGACTTCATCTTCATGGTCAAAGATACGTCCTACATGTTTGTGACCGGACCCGATGTCGTGAAAACCGTCACGAACGAGGTTGTCACCGCAGAAGAATTGGGTGGTGCGTCGACGCATACAAAGAAATCGTCTGTCGCAGACGGTGCATTTGAAAACGACGTTGAAGCCCTGGCCGAGGTTCGTCGCCTGGTCGACTTCCTCCCTCTCAACAATCGCGAAAAGCCGCCGGTTCGCCCGTTCTTTGATGAACCAGACCGGCTTGAGACATCGTTGGATACGCTGATCCCGGATAATCCGAATACGCCTTACGATATGAAGGAACTCATCACAAAAATCGCGGATGAGGGTGACTTTTACGAAATTCAGGAAGACTACGCCAAGAACATCATCACGGGCTTTGTCCGGCTTGAGGGTCAAACAGTTGGCGTTGTCGCCAACCAGCCGATGGTTCTGGCGGGCTGCCTTGACATCGACAGTTCACGTAAGGCGGCCCGTTTCGTCCGGTTCTGCGACTGTTTCGAAATTCCGATCCTGACCTTTGTTGATGTCCCCGGTTTCTTGCCCGGGACGTCTCAGGAATATGGTGGTGTGATCAAACATGGCGCAAAGCTCCTGTTTGCCTATGGCGAAGCCACGGTGCCCAAAGTCACGGTCATTACACGCAAGGCATATGGCGGGGCGTATGACGTTATGGCGTCAAAGCATCTGCGCGGCGACTTCAACTATGCCTGGCCCACCGCTGAAATTGCGGTGATGGGGGCCAAGGGCGCGACCGAGATCATTCACCGCGCCGATCTGGGCGATGCAGACAAGATCGCGCAGCATACTCAGGATTACGAGGATCGGTTCGCCAATCCGTTTGTCGCAGCCGAGCGCGGCTTTATCGACGAGGTGATCATGCCGCAATCAACACGTCGGCGCGTATCGCGTGCGTTCGCCAGTTTGCGCGGAAAGCAGCTGAAGAACCCATGGAAAAAGCACGACAATATCCCGCTTTAGGCAATCTGGGAGGGCTGCGCCACCCAGGCCACATACCGCAAAACCGATAGGAAGCCAGATACGCGACCGCCTCATGACCTGCCACCTAGAAGATATCTCGACAAGGGCTGACAACGGCACCGATAGGCCTTGGAATGGCCTGATGTGCCGTTTGAACGCCATGAGTGTGGCGGTTCTGCTGGTGGCGCTTCAACCACAGCAATTGGCGGCTGAAAACCTGTTGCCGGTTCCATCCGGGCAGCCTGTTGAGCTGAGCAACGTGCTGCTGGATACGAACCCGGGCGAGTTGTGGGTGCGTTTTCGCTTTGTTGCGCCAAAGATCGGATCCAACGCGGGGCAGATTACCTATGACATCGCCGTGGTCGATATGGCGCATCTGTGCGAGGTGCTCGCCGTACCTTATGTCGCGCGACACGAGCTGGATCCGGCGCGCGTTGTCATCTCGTTCTCGGACCGTGCGTTAGACTTCGGAGTGTCGTCGCCTGATGCGACGCAGTTTTTTGAAGCGTACCGGCTGGAACAATCCGAGTGTGTTTGGGAAGGGTTCTGAAAATGACAGCCCGGCTGCGTGACATATTGGTGTTTTCCCCAATGATCCGGCCCGGGAAGGCGATGCTATCCGGCGACGCGATCAAACCCATTTGCGGTTCCCGCGCCACGAAAAAAGAGATTTCACCATGCTAAAGCATCGCGGATTTCCCGGACGTCTTCCGGGAACGGATTATCAGTTCACCATCCGTCGCGCCAATCCCAAAGGTGTCACACCTCTGACCCAACGCGAACGTTTCAGGGATCGCAAACCGGCTGACAAGCGTGCGGACGCCGCCTTTCTCGAGGCGCTCTGGCAGCATTTCGGCGATCAGCCGTTCGAGCGTGGCAACCTTGATGCCGGTAGGTTGAGCTGGCTGTACGGGCGCGAGGTGGTCGCCGCCGAAGATCCGTTTGACCCGGCAAGCTACGACGCATTGCTGGTCATAGATCCGGACGCGGCGCGTATATCCTTCCCCGACATCATTGACGGGGCGCGATAGTCATGCCTGTCAGTCTCGCAAACGAAACGAAATGCATGGCGGCGTCCGGGCGTTCGCGTGCTGCGATTTGGCGGGATATTGACGCTTGGCCGATGCGCGCGCGGAACAGGTCGCGTTCAGAGAAACTGCAGAAAGGGACCCGTCACACAACTGATCCGGGAAAATTTCGCGTCGGCACAATTCTGCGCGTGGGTTTTTCGGATGCGCGGGTTTCAGCCGGAATCGCAAATGGAAACAATCTTCTATTGGCGGGCAAAATTGTACCGGGCAATCTGATCCAGCCGTGCGACTCGACTTTGCCTGCGTCGCACATGCACCTACTATTCCGTACCCCTTCCTTCCGCGGGCAGGCTTGTGTTCCCCACATGGTCCTGTCCGCGGTTTTCTTTTTGCCTGTCGCGGGAAAAAAGCAGCAAAAACCTGCGCATAACCTGTCAGACTGGGCATTGATATTGAATAACAAGGCAGGATCGCCCCATCTGCCGATAAAGACAGCAAGAAACCAAAAGGGGCAGACATCATGCGACTCTCGAAACTCATCCTTGCACTTGCGATCTGCGGGGGCCTCACGGCCTGTGGCGATACAATTGGCGAACAGGCCATCCTGGGCGGTGGCGCCGGGGCGGTCGGGGCGGCCGTCCTCAGCGCAGACCCGCTGGTTGGGGCTGCGGTTGGCGCCGCGGGCAACGTTCTCTACTGCAAGGCACAGAACAACTGTAACTGACGCCGACTTTATCGGGGCAGGCCATGCCCCGGCTGAAATTGCGCAAAACGCCGTCGTGGGGTCATCGCCCTGCGGCGGCGTTTTGTGTTTCCAGACCACCAAGATAAAGGACGTTCCATGTTCAACAAGATCCTGATCGCCAACCGGGGTGAGATTGCCTGCCGGGTTATCAAGACGGCGCGTAAGATGGGGATTGGCACAGTCGCCATCTATTCGGATGCGGACAGGCAAGCGTTGCATGTCGCAATGGCGGATGAGGCGGTGCATATCGGCCCGCCCCCTGCCAACCAGTCCTATATCGTGATCGACAAGGTGATGGACGCCATTCGCCAAAGCGGCGCTCAGGCCGTTCACCCCGGCTATGGCTTTCTGTCCGAAAACGCCAAGTTCGCCGAGGCGCTAGAGGCCGAAGACGTTGCCTTTATCGGCCCCCCCAAAGGCGCGATTGAGGCGATGGGTGACAAGATCACCTCGAAAAAGATCGCGCAGGAGGCGGGTGTTTCGACGGTGCCGGGATATATGGGCCTGATCGAGGATGCGGACGAGGCCGTGAAGATCTCGAATGAGATCGGTTATCCGGTCATGATCAAGGCCAGCGCCGGGGGCGGGGGCAAAGGCATGCGGATCGCGTGGAACGATGAAGAAGCCCGCGAAGGTTTCCAGTCGTCCAAGAACGAGGCTGCCAACTCCTTCGGCGATGATCGGATCTTCATCGAGAAATTCGTGACCCAGCCGCGCCACATCGAGATTCAGGTTCTGTGCGACAGCCACGGCAATGGCATCTATCTGGGTGAGCGTGAATGCTCGATCCAGCGCCGGAACCAGAAGGTGGTGGAAGAGGCACCGTCGCCGTTCCTCGATCCCGAAACCCGCAAGGCCATGGGCGAGCAGGCGGTGGCTTTGGCCAAGGCCGTGGACTATGCCAGCGCGGGGACGGTCGAATTCATCGTGGATGGGGAAAAGAACTTCTACTTCCTCGAAATGAACACCCGCCTGCAGGTCGAACACCCGGTGACCGAGCTGATCACGGGCGTTGATCTGGTGGAACAGATGATCCGTGTGGCGGCGGGTGAGAAACTGTCGATCACGCAAGACGACGTGACCCTGACCGGCTGGGCCATCGAAAACCGTCTGTATGCCGAAGATCCGTATCGCGGTTTCCTGCCATCGATCGGTCGTCTGACCCGCTATCGCCCGCCACAGGAAACGGCCGCCGGACCGATGCTGGTCAATGGCAAATGGCAGGGCGATGCGCCCGACGGCGCTGCGGCTGTGCGCAATGATACCGGTGTCTATGAGGGCGGCGAGATCAGCATGTATTACGACCCGATGATCGCCAAACTCTGCACATGGGCCCCGACCCGCGAACAGGCGATCGAGGCGATGCGCGTGGCGCTGGACAGTTTCGAGGTTGAAGGCATCGGCCACAACCTGCCCTTCCTGTCCGCCGTGATGGACCATCCGAAATTCATCAGCGGCGACATGACCACCGCTTTCATCGCCGAGGAATACCCGGACGGGTTCGAAGGTGTCAGCCTGCCCGATGCCGACCTGCGCCGCATCGCGGCCTCCTGCGCGGCCATGCACCGTGTTGCCGAAATTCGCCGCACCCGCGTCTCGGGCCGGATGGACAATCACGAACGCAAGGTGGGCAACCGCTGGGTTGTTTCGTTGCAGGGGCAGGATTTCCCGGTCCGAGTCGGGGCCGATAAGGACGGCGCAACGGTTCGGTTCGAGGATGGCGCCAGTTTGCGCGTTGCGTCGGACTGGACTCCGGGTGATCAGTTGGCCGTCATGGACGTGGAAGGCGATCCGCTGGTCATGAAAGTCGGCAAGATTTCGGGCGGGTTCCGCATCCGGAATCGCGGCGCCGACCTGAAAGTTCATGTCCGACGCCCGCGCCATGCCGAACTGGCGCAGTTGATGCCGGAGAAACTGCCGCCGGACACTTCGAAGATGCTGCTCTGCCCGATGCCGGGCCTGATCGTGAAGATCGATGTTGAAGTGGGGCAGGAGGTTCAGGAGGGGCAAGCGCTCTGCACCATCGAGGCGATGAAGATGGAAAACATTCTGCGCGCCGAGAAGAAGGGCAAGGTTGCCAAGATCAACGCAGGCCCGGGCGACAGCCTCGCCGTCGACGACGTGATCATCGAGTTTGAATGATCATGTCCGAGTTTTCGCCATATCGCACAGGGTCTCCGGCACGCCACGCCGGGGTCTGCTGGTGTGGTGAAAACGTTCAGCCGCCCTCGCGCCGCTCGCGGATTTCGCGTTCGCGCAGGGGGGTTTTGTCGATGGACCGGCCAATCTCGCGCACGCTCCACGGCGCGGGTTTGCGCAGTTTGACCACGCCATCCTTGTCGACAAACACCATCTGGAACCCACGCGGGCGCAGCTGCGACCGGATCGGAGATCGCGCCTGTGGATCGGTGTCGGTCAGCACCACCACATCACGGTCGCGCATGGCGGCTTCGCCGTCCAGCAACATGTCGATCTGCTGTTGGAACCGGGGGTCTGCCGCTGTATCGGCGAAGACGACAATGGGCCGGTTGACCCAGAGAAACTCGTCCAGTGTGCTGTCGCCTGCAGGTCGGACAAAGGCGTCATCGGCAGGTGCGGTTCCGTCTGCGGCCAGTGCCGCCAGCGGTAATAGTGCTGAGAAAACAAGGGCAAGCGTACGTGTCATGTGGACTCCTGTTCCACTGAATATAGCCGCTGCGCAGACGAATGCGACCAGTGAAATGCAATGTGCGCTCAAATTGTCGCGCGCGGCCGCGCCGACCCGAGCAAACAAAAAACATCATCATGCGTGAGGCGATGCCCGCCGTGATCCGAATTGTGAAAAGGAAATCGCCATGACCGATACCAATGACTGGCAGGCGCTGGCCGAGAAAGAGCTGCGCGGTCGTCCTTTGGACGATCTGACCAAGGAGACGCTGGAAGGCATCGACGTCAAGCCGCTTTACACGCAGGACGACACGGCGAACCTGCCGCATATGGGGTCTCTGCCTGGCTTTGGGCCATTCACGCGCGGTGTGAAGGCCACGATGTATGCGGGCCGTCCCTGGACGATTCGGCAATATGCGGGGTTTTCAACCGCCGAGGAATCGAATGCCTTCTACCGCCGCAACCTGGCGGCAGGTCAGCAGGGGGTTTCGGTGGCCTTCGATCTGGCAACGCACCGTGGCTATGACAGCGATCACCCGCGTGTGGTCGGCGATGTGGGCAAGGCCGGTGTGGCGATCGACAGCGTCGAGGACATGAAAATTCTGTTCGACGGCATCCCGCTCGACAAGGTCTCGGTTTCGATGACCATGAACGGGGCGGTCATTCCGATTCTGGCCAGCTTCATCGTTGCCGGCGAAGAGCAGGGGCACGACAAATCCGTTCTGTCCGGCACCATTCAGAACGACATTCTGAAAGAGTTCATGGTGCGCAACACCTATATCTACCCGCCCGAACCGTCGATGAAGATCATCTCGGACATAATAGACTACACCTCGAACGAGATGCCAAAGTTCAACTCGATCTCGATCTCGGGCTATCACATGCAGGAGGCCGGGGCGAACCTGGTGCAGGAACTGGCCTATACGCTGGCTGATGGGCGCGAGTATGTCCGGGCCGCGACACAGGCCGGGATGGACGTGGACAAATTCGCGGGTCGCCTCTCGTTCTTCTTTGCCATCGGCATGAACTTCTTCATGGAGATTGCCAAACTTCGGGCCGCCCGCACGCTTTGGCACAGGGTAATGACCGATTTTGGCGCGAAATCCGAACGCTCGAAAATGCTGCGCACCCATTGCCAGACTTCGGGCGTCAGCTTGCAGGAACAAGACCCCTATAACAACGTGATCCGCACCGCTTATGAGGCGATGAGCGCCGTTCTGGGCGGCACCCAATCGCTGCACACCAATGCCTTGGATGAGGCGATCGCGCTGCCCACCGATTTCTCGGCCCGTATCGCGCGGAACACGCAGTTAGTGTTGCAGGAAGAGACCGGTGTGACGGATGTGGTCGATCCACTGGCCGGGTCATACTACATCGAAAGCCTGACCAATGAACTGGTTGAAAAAGCCTGGGCCCTGATGGAGGAAGTCGAGGAGATGGGCGGCATGACCAAGGCCGTCGCGTCTGGCATGCCCAAGCTGCGGATCGAGGAAAGCGCCGCGCGCCGTCAAGCCATGATCGACCGGGGTGAAGAGGTCATCGTCGGCGTCAATAAATACCGCAAGGAACAGGAAGACCTGATCGACATTCTCGATGTCGACAATGTGGCCGTGCGCGAGGCGCAGGTTGCCCGGTTGGAACGTATCCGCGCAACGCGTGACGAGGCGGCCTGCCAACAGGCGCTCGATGCACTGACCCAAACCGCCCAACAGGGCGGAAACCTTCTGGCCGCCGCCGTCGAGGCCGCTCGCGCCCGCGCATCCGTAGGAGAGATCAGCATGGCAATGGAAAAGGAATTTGGCCGCCACCGCGCCGAGGTGAAAACCCTGGCCGGTGTCTATGGTGCCGCTTACGAAGGCGACGAAGGCTTTGCCGCGATTCAAAAATCCATCGAAGATTTCGCCGAGGCCGAAGGCCGACGCCCGCGTCTGCTGGTCGTCAAAATGGGTCAGGATGGCCATGACCGCGGTGCCAAGGTGATTGCCACCGCCTTTGCCGATATTGGGTTTGACGTGGACGTTGGCCCGTTGTTCCAGACACCTGCCGAGGCCGCGCAGGACGCCGTGGACAACGATGTGCATGTGGTCGGAATTTCCTCGCAGGCCGCCGGGCACAAGACGCTTGCCCCCCAACTGGTCGAGGAACTGAAAAAAGCGGGGGCCGAAGATATCATCGTGATCTGCGGCGGCGTCATTCCCCAGCAGGACTATCAGTTCCTGTATGACCACGGCGTTAAGGCGATCTTTGGCCCCGGAACCAATATCCCTGAAGCAGCCCAGGATATCCTGCGCTTGATCGGCGAAGCCAAATCCTGACGTTGGCCAAGATTTTTCGTCGAAAAATCTTGTGATCCAGCGCCTTTAAGGAAAACATGCGATCAGACCGTCAAGGTCTGATCGTTTGTCGTTGAGAGAGGCTTTTTCATGTTATTGGATCATCTGGCAGTTGCGGGCGAAACGCTTGAAGCGGCCTCGGCTCATATCGAGCAGGCGCTGGGCGTGCGGTTGCAGGATGGCGGCAGACACGAAACCTTCGGGACCTATAACCGGCTGTTGGGCCTGCGCGACGGGCTTTATCTGGAAGCGATCGCCATTGATCCAGAAGCCCCCAACCCGCAGCGAACACGCTGGTTCGATCTGGATCGGTTCGAAGGATCACCTCGCCTGACCAACTGGATCTGCCGGGTCGAGGATATCGAGGCGTCGCTGGGCGTCTTCCCCGATGGTGTCGGCCAACCGATTGATCTGTTCCGCGGCGCATTGCGCTGGCGCATGGCGGTGCCGCCCAACGGACGTTTGCCGTTTGACAACCTCTTCCCGGCGCTCATCGAGTGGCAGGGTGATCTGCATCCGGCGCAGATGCTGCGGGACAGCGGCTGCCGCTTGCGCCGCTTGATTGTCTGCCATCCCGATGCGATTGAGCTTGCCAAGGGTTTGGGTGCGCTGGATCATGTTGCCTTTGACAGCGGCCCCGCAGCCTTGCGGGCTGAAATTGAAACGCCTCACGGGCTGCGTGTGCTGGAATGATCATCCGGCAGGCCAGGGCCGAAGACGCGCCCGCGATTGCCGCGATCTCGAACGCGGTCATCCGCGATACGCTGGTCACCTTCACCACCGATGAGCGCAGCATCGAAGGCGTCGTTGCGGATATCGAGGCCCGCGGTCCGGCATTTCTGGTGGCAGAGCGCGATGGCACGGTCGAAGGCTATGCGACCTACAGCGCCTTCCGTGCCGGTCCCGGATATGCAGCATGCCGCGAGCATTCGATCCAGTTGGCTCCTGAGGCCCGAGGGCAGGGGACCGGCCTTGCGCTGATGGAGGCGCTGGAAGCCTGCGCAATCGCGGAAAACGTGCATGTTCTGGTTGCTGGCATCTCATCGGCCAATCCCGGTGCAATCGCGTTCCATTCGGCAATCGGGTTCGAACACGTTGGTCGTATGCCCGAAGTCGGGCAGAAATGGGGTCAGCGACTGGATCTTGTCCTGATGCAGAAAATACTTCGCCCGCAGTGATCTGTCACACCTGACAGTTCCGACGCGGCACGCTAGGGTGCGGCCATGTCGATCTGGACCCGCATATCCGATGCCATCAGCGCGCTTGCACAAGGTGAAAGCCTGACGGCTGTTTTCGAGAAACTGCGCACGCCGCCTGAAAGGTCGGTGGCGTTTGCCATCGCCGTCATTGCGCTGGGTGCCAAAATGGCCAAGGCCGACGGCCAGGTGACACGGGATGAGGTCACAGCGTTCCGTGATGTTTTCCAGATAGCCCGCGAAGACGAAGCGGGCGCGGCCCGTGTGTTTGACATGGCCCGCACCGACGTAGCCGGGTATCAGGATTATGCCCGCAAGATTGCCCGGATGTTCGCGGACGACAGCACCACGCTTTGCGATTTGATGGAAGGGCTGTTCCACATTGCCATGGCGGATGGTTTTTACCATCCGAATGAAAATGAGTTTCTGGAACAGGTCAGCCGCATCTTCGGTCAGACAGAGGCGCAATTCATGGCATTACGGGCGCGATTCGTCCCGGATGCGCCCAGTGATCCCTATACCGTTCTGGGTGTCGCGCCCGATATGCCGATACCTGAGATCCGCAAAGTTTGGCGTCAATTGGTCCGGGACACGCATCCTGATGCGATGATGTCGCGGGGCGTGCCCGAAGAGGCGGTGCGCCTGGCCGAAAAGAAAATGATCGACATCAACCGCGCCTGGGACGAGATCAATGGCGCAAGAGTGTGATCCGTGCGTCTGGCGACGTACAACATAGAATGGTTCGCCAACCTTTTTGACCGCAATGATGAACTGATCGCGGATGACAGTTGGTCGGGCCGTCACGACATTACGAAAACCCGGCAAATCGAGGCTATTGCAAAGGTCTTGACCGCGTTGGATGCGGACGCCGTCCTGATCGTCGAAGCGCCCAACACGGGCAAGTCCCAGAATACCGTCCGCGCCTTGCAGGGCTTTGCCGAGGCCTTTGACCTACGAACGTCCCGCGCCGTGATGGGGTTTCCCAACGATACGCAACAAGAACTGGCCTTGCTGTTCGATCCTGACGCTTTGACTGCGCGTCAGGATCCAAAGGGCGAACCCGCAGGTCAGGCTGGCGGAGGTCATGCGCCAAGGTTTGACACCACCTTCCGCATTGATCTGGATGTTGACGCAACCAAAGACAGCGTACAATTCTCAAAACCGCCGTTGGAATTGGCGGTCGAAACCGCCGCCGGAAACGCGTTTCGACTGATCGGCGCGCATCTGAAGTCAAAGGCACCACATGGGGCCGCCACGCGGGATGAGGCGATCCGGATATCGATCTCTAACCGTCGCAAGCAGCTGGCGCAGGCCATCTGGTTGGCACAACGGGTTGAGGAACATACCGAAAAGGGCGAAAGGGTGATCCTGCTGGGCGATTTGAATGATGGGCCCGGACTGGACGAGTTCGAACATCTTTTCGGGCGATCTTCGGTCGAAATACTGCTGGATTCCGGTCTTTTCGATCCTCATGCAGTGCAGGTTCATGGACCGCGCGCATCCGCAGCGTTATCGACAGCCCGCTTCGCGCGTCCGGGCGAGGGGCGCTATCTTGAAGCGCTGTTGGATTACATCATGGTCAGTCAGGACTTGCGTGCGCACCAACCGATCTGGCGCATTTGGCATCCCTTCAAAGACAACGCTTGCTTTTCTGTTCCAGAGCTGCGCGATGCACTTCTGGACGCGTCAGACCATTTCCCGGTGACGTTGGACATTGCGCTGTAACCTTTCAACCAAGTCGGTCATCCCTTATATTCAAAGCATGAAACGCGCTCTGACCATATTTGCTGTATGTGCCACATCTGCACTGCCTGCTGTCGCGCAGGATGATGATTCCAAGTCGTTGATGGAGCGAGGCGCAGAACTGTTCCTGGAAGGATTGCGGCAGGAAATGGAGCCGACCTTTGAGGATTTGCGCGGTCTCGCCGAACAATTCGGACCCGCTATGCAATCCTTTGTTCAGGAAATGGGGCCGGCGCTTGCCGATCTGGCGGCACAGGTCAAGGATTGGAGCGCGTATGAAGCGCCCGAAATGCTGCCAAATGGGGATATCATCATCCGCAAAAAGCCGCAGCAGGATGAGCCCGACGTTGAAGAACCCGCGCCGGAAGGCTTCACGGATATCTGAGTGGGCGCCGGTCAGCCGCGCATGATCACACGCGTTTCGGACTTGACAGCGTTGGCGAGCGAGTTGAACCGTGCCTCGGCAACCTCATTGAACAAAGGCGCGGCATTCTTTGGCAATATCAGGTCAAGCTGTTGCTTTTTGGGGAAAAACCGCAGCTTGCCCATGGCGACGTTTGGTTTCATCCATAGCATCGCACCAAAGCGCATGGCCTTTCCAAGAATTTCGGCCTGTTTCTGTTCACGCTCGTCCAACAGCTCGTACAGAGGTGCAAACCGGTTGCCTTCGCGCTTGTTGCGGTAGCGATGCTGCAAAGCCAGCCCAATGAACACCCGTTCCGAGTGCTTAAGGCCGCTCATATTGGCGCGGGTCACGTATTCAAAGCAGACTTCGGCGCGGTAATCGGGATGCGCGCGCCAGCTGACGTCGTGCAACAAGCATGCAGCCTTGATCAGTCGCATCTTTTGCTGCGGAGCCGATTTGAACAGCGGAATGACAAAATCGAACAAATGCTTTCCGAACCCGGGAAGTCGCGCATCCTTGGCTTCGGCAAAGCGGCTGGCTTCGATCAACGGGTCGCGGTCGCGCAGACGCTGCGGCATTTGCTGATACAGCAGCCCCTCGCGGATACCATAGCTGGAGATGGCGATGTCTTTGGGTTTAAAAGTCCGGATCAACCGCGCCAGAACGTCCATCGCATAAGGAATCAAAGCCATACGTGAGCCTGAAACACCGGCCTGACTGCGCAACTTGTCCGGGTCTCCCTGTTCAATGAATTTGATGGTCTCCTGCACCGACTTGTGCGTCATGCGATACTCGTGCAGCACGTTCAGCGGATAACCGCGGCGCAGCATGTCCAACCGTGCGAAAGCCCTCCAGCTACCGCCGACCAGAAACAAGCGATCACGCTGCGGGCCCATCTGATCCCGCATATCTTCCAGCGTCTTTTTGATATGCGCCTTTCTTGCGCGCCGACCGCCCTTGATATCGCGCAGTTTCAAAGGCCCAAGGGCAGACGTCATGCGGCGACCCACCTCGCCGCCGCCGATCTCGGCCAGTTCAACCGACGAGCCGCCGATGTCGCATATCAATCCATATGCTCCGGGCCAACCCAGCAATACACCCTGCGCGGACAGGCGGGCCTCTTCCTCTCCGTCGACGACATTGATCGTCAGGCCGGTTTGGGCCTCGACCTCTTGGCAGAATTCCGGTCCATCCCTGGCTTCGCGCACGGCTGCGGTTGCCACGACATGCAAGTCGGGTAGCCCCAAATCCTTGGCCAGCGCCTGAAAGCGCAGCAAGGCCGCCATCGCGCGCTCGCGTCCCCGCGGGTTCAGACGGCCTGTGTCCGAGAGACCCGCCCCAAGTTCGCACATGACCTTTTCGTTGTAAAAATATGCCGGGGATCGCGCTGCACCGTCAAAGATGACCATCCTGACCGAGTTTGATCCCACGTCCACAACGCCAACCCGCGATAAGGCCCGCGCGCCCGGATCGTCGAACAATGGCCTGCCGAACAGGCCGTAATCCGATGTGTCAGTCTCGGCTGTCTGATCCATGAAGTCCCCAGTCCTTTGGGCCACAGGATGCGAAATCGTCATTCTTTGGTCAATCTTCCGTATTGTTGGCGGCCTGCAGCGTGTTCAAACAGCGCACGGCCAAAACCCGTGTGATTTCGCGCTTTTCGCTCAGCGCAAGATCGTCCAGATGTTTCACAACCGCTGCTGCGGCCTCAAAGCTGCGGTCCATGTGTTTTACAAGATAAGCGATCACGTCAGGGCCAGGATTCAATTGGCGATCGACGAACAACTTGGCCAGAACCGCCCCAAGCAGCGCGTCGTCCGGCGCTTCAAGGCTGACGTGATGTGATCCTTGCACGCGGCTTTGCAGATCGGCCAGCGACAAGCCCCAGAATGTCGGAGCTTCCCGCCCTGTCAGAAGCAGCGCATTGCCCTCGGCCAGCGCCAGGTTGTGCAGGTGGAACAGCGCGTTCTGTCGTTCTGCGTCACCTGCGATCAAAGGCACGTCTTCGACGGCCACAGGGGTGTTGGCCAATTCCGGGACATCATCGTGGCGCAGCGCGGTCGAGCGCACGATCTGCCCGCCGGTCTCGGCAGCCCAGACATGGGCGAGATGGGTTTTTCCCGCGCCAGCCGGTCCACTCAGCACCAGTTTGTTGCCCGGCCACGACGTGGCCGAGATCATGGCGACGGCCAATGCGTTAGCGGGGGAGACAAAGAAATCCTCGCGGCCCAAGGCTGTCTTGGACGGAAGATCAAAACTGAGCTGCGTGGCCATTTACTCTGGGTCCCGGGCCTGCCCATCCAGGCCGGTGTACAAGCGGCTGTTAAGGTATTGATGCGTGGCGAACCGCGCCAGAACCCCAAGCGCCGCCGCCACCGGAACGGCAATCAACATGCCGACAAAACCAAAAAGTGCGCCGAACACCGATAACGCAAGCAGCAACCAAACCGGATGCAAACCAACGGAACTGCCGACCAGTTTAGGGGTCAGGAAGTTACCCTCGGTCACTTGACCCAGCATGAAAATACCGGCGACCAAGGCCACGTGCGTCCACTCTCCCCAGAATTGGAACAGGGCCAATCCGATTGCCAACGTTCCGCCGATCAATGCGCCGAGGTAGGGGATGAACGTCACCAACCCGGCTATGGCACCAACAATCAGGCCGAACTGCAACCCGACAACCATCAATGCGATTGCGTAATATGTTCCAAGGATCAGGCACACGGTACCCATGCCGCGCACGAACGAGGCCAGAACCGCGTCAATCTCGCCGGCAAGGCGTTTGATTGTCGGCGCGTGATCGCGGGGCAGTAGCTCTCCGATACGGGCGATCATGCGATCCCAGTCCAACAGCAAGTAGACAGCGACGACCGGAACGATCACAAGCAAAACGACAACGTTGATGGCTGATCCGACCGAGGCCAGAACGGTTTGCAAGACGTCCCCGGTTTTGGACTTCAGCGTTTCACCGAAGGATACAAGCATCTGGTGGGTGCTGGATTCGCGGTCCAGCAGCGACGGGAACTGTTTCTCGATAAACGCCCGCATTTCCTTGAACAGGTTGGGCATGACGTCGATCAGATCAAGAAGCTGAGTGATGAGGGCCGGAACCACCATCAGGATCATCAGCACGAACCCCAGCATTCCGACGACCGTGATCAGGGCGGTCGCGGCGACGCGCGACAGACCCAGTTTTTCCAGACGGTCTGCTACGGGATCCAGAAAATATGCGATGGCACCGCCGATCACGAATGGCAAAAGCACGTCGCCCAGTAGCCAAAGCACAAGGATAAAAACGGCCGCGGCAATGCCCCAATATCTCAGCTGATCCTTAACCGGCAAAGCCATCGTGCATCCTTCTGTTGCGGTGCCTGAAGTGTTCTTGGCCCAACGGGCCAAGCGATGCAAGGGCTTCATGCGGCAAGGGATTTGCCGGGTTCGCGCGATGTTCAGAACACACGGACACCTTGACGGTCGAGTTCCGCGTGAACGGGGCTCAGGTTCAATTTGTCCAGATCTTTATTGCTCTTCAGTGACAAGGCCGCCGCAATGCCCGCGCCCTGTCCCATGACCGCACAACAGGCCATGTTCCGTGTCGCTGCGTGGGCAACCCGATCTGCCCCGTGCGAGCGTCCTGCGACCAGCAGACCTTTGACGCCCTTCGGCAGCATCGAACGGTAAGGGACCTGCATATAGCGCCCGGTCGTGGGTAGGATCAGAATGCCATAACCATCGATAAATTCAGGGTAAATGCCAATCGAGTCTTCGAAACGCCCCTCATGGCGAGCGTCCTCTTCGGTCATGTTGTAGACCGCGTCGATCTTGCGGGTGTCGCGGATGCCAATGGTCATCCCGAAATTCCGCAACCGCGCGTTTTCACAACCGGGCATGAAGCGGCGCAGCGCCTCGATGGCCAGCATCGACTGGCGGCGTCCCTCGATCTCGCCCTTCGTCAGGCTGTCGGGGTCGGTGCCGTCGATCTCGGCCAGATGGATCAGGTTCATATAGGTCAGTTCACCCGTGTCATGCATCGCCCCCCAGGTGCCTGCGATGGTGTTCAGATGCGGCGGGATCAGGCCTTGGTCGATGGCCTGCTGAAAGGGTTTGTGTACGAAGGGTGAGAACATATCGTCCTCTTTGCCCGAGGTTTCGATGTTCCACTCACCTCCGCCGCCCCAATCCTTGTAGGTCTGCGGGTCGGCCTTGACGCCTTCCATGAACGCGCGCTTGTCGACACCGGCCAGATGAAACATGACCGACGCCGCCATCATGTCCTCGCGCGGGGTTTTATGTGTTGGCGCGCCCGCACGATGGGCCACGTCCGCGTCACCGGTTGCGTCTATGACAACGCGGGCCAGAATCGCTTCGCGACCTGCCTTCGACTCGGTGATCACGCCGGTAATCCGGTTGCCGTCCATGATCGGAGCCACGAATTGCCGGTGCAGCATGGGATGCACTCCGGCTTCCTCAACCAGTTTGTCGGCCACCAGCTTGAACCCCTCGCTGTCCAGCTCATAGCTCAGCGATTGGCTCTCGGGCACGGCAGCACCCATATCCTTGGCGCGGGTCTCGAACTCCAGCCCGATACCGCCCGCCTCAACCGTTTGTTCGTGGCGGTACCAGGCGAACCCCTCGACACCGACGGTGGTGATATTGCCGCCCATGCACCCAAACCGGTCCATGAGCGTAACCTCGGCTCCCGCGCGCGCTGCGGCCAAAGCGGCGGCCAGCCCGGCAGGGCCAGAGCCCACGACCAGAATATCGGTTTGATGGATCACGGGGATCTGGCGGGCGGGTTCCTGAATCGTCTGCATCGGCGCCTCTTGGTTTTACAATTTCGGCACAATTGAAGAACATGACTGACGGGTCAATCAAAAAAACAGGCAGGCCACGGCTCGCAAAATCGCCAATGCCCGATTGCCCCCGGCGAGGCTTTGGCATAATCACCTTTGAAGTCGAATTCTTTGCTTTGAAGGTCCACCAATGCGCCTCAGCCGTTACTTTCTGCCCGTACTCAAGGAAAACCCGTCCGAGGCGCAGATCGTCAGCCACCGGCTGATGCTGCGCGCCGGCATGATCAAGCAGGCCGCCGCCGGGATTTATTCGTGGCTGCCCCTTGGGTTCAAAGTCCTGCGCAAGCTCGAAAACATCGTGCACGAGGAGCAGGCGCGGGCGGGTCACATCGCGATCCAGATGCCGATCCTGCAATCAGCCGAGCTGTGGCGCGAATCCGGGCGTTACGATGATTACGGTCAGGAAATGCTGCGGATGCAGGACCGCCACGGGCGCGACATGCTTTATACTCCCACGGCCGAGGAACTGGTCACCGATATCTTCCGCGGGAACGTCAACAGCTACAAAGACCTGCCGCTGACCCTCTATCAGATCCAGTGGAAATTCCGTGACGAAATCCGCCCGCGCTTTGGCGTGATGCGGGGGCGCGAGTTCTACATGAAGGACGGCTACAACTTCGACCTGACCAAGGAAGACGCGCTGCACGCCTATAGCCGCCATCTGGTCAGCTATCTGCGCACCTATGAGCGGATGGGCCTGCAAGCCATACCCATGCGTGCCGATTCCGGCCCGATTGGTGGCGATGACACGCATGAGTTCCTTGTGCTGGCAGACACAGGCGAGTCCGAGGTGTTCTATGACAGCGCCGTCACCGATCTGAGCTTTGGTGATCGCGAGATCGACTATGACAGCCGCGAACAGTGTCAGGCGATCCTTGAAGAGTTCACCTCGAAATACGCTCGCACCGACGAAACCCATGACGAGGCGCTGTTCAATCAGATCCCGGAAGAACGCCGCCGCGTGGCGCGCGGGATCGAGGTTGGCCAGATCTTCTATTTTGGCACCAAGTATTCCGAACCTCTGGGTGCGACCGTTCAAGGCCCGGATGGCAAGCCGGTTCCGGTTCACATGGGCAGCCACGGTATCGGGGTCAGCCGACTGGTCGGCGCGATCATCGAGGCCAGCCACGATGACAAGGGCATCATCTGGCCCGAAGGCGTGACACCGTTCCATTGCGGTATCGTCAATCTGAAGCAAGGCGATGAAGAGGCTGATGCGGCCTGTGACAAAATCTATGCCGCGCTAGCCGCACTGGGGCTTGAGCCGCTTTATGATGATCGTAACGAACGGGCAGGCGGCAAGTTTGCCACGATGGACCTGATCGGTCTGCCCTGGCGCATCACTATCGGGCCGCGTGGTCTGAAAAACGGTGTGGTCGAACTGACCAGCCGCCGCACAGGCGAAAGCGAAGAACTCAGCCCCGAGGCTGCGGTGACCAAACTCGCTGAAATCTACAAGGGCATCGCCTGATCCGGGCGATGCGCAAGGCGCTTGCGGACCTTAGGAGCGATTGACTGTTGGCCGAGCGGCCAGCAAGTCACCGTCGGCGTCGCGCCCTCTGGCAACCACGATGGGACGGCCCATCCGGCCAACCAGCTCTTTCAGATCCAGACCCAGAAACCGTAGGCCGCAGACCCGTTCGTTCGTCGCACGATCCGTGATGCACAAAGACCCCTGACGGAACGCCAGACGATATCCTTTGTCTCGCAGGATGTCTGTCAGGTTGCTCCAGCTTGCTGCGGTTGCAAATAAAGGCCGGATCGCCGCTCTGAGCAGCGCGGCCGTTTCGCAATCCAATTCTGATGATGCTTTGCGGGCCAAAATCGGGCCCGATTCATAAATGTTCTTTTGAATACCCATGAGCGACCTCCCGCTCTTAACTCTTAAAACTGTGTCCCCCGAACTGTAGGGTGACAAAATTACACAAAATAAGCAAAGCGCGAAACATAGTTACGTAGTAAATGTTGCTTTAAGGACTCGCATTATTGCTTTACTCGTCACATTGACTTCATAGCTGAAACAATACCCGGTTGTCTGTGAAGGGCTTCACAACTGAGGGTATATTAATCGGGAATCGCTTTCTCTGCTGGCTAGAGTGGATTTCGTACGCACGTCCGATGATTCGATTTGTCGAGAGCCTGAACCCTGCGTTCGGCGTGGCTGGGCCGGGTTGCCTCGACAAATGACACATCTGCCTTGACCATCCGTTGAAATGCCGAAAGGGTCGCCGCGACACAATTGCCGGAGCAGTAATGGCCAAGACGCCCCCGCCTTTCGCCCCATTTGAATGGAAAATAGCATGGCGCTATTTGCGTGCCCGTCGCGCCGAAGGCGGCGTCAGCGTGATGACGTGGATTTCGCTGATCGGCATAACACTTGCTGTGTTTGCGCTTATTGCAACATTGGCAGTTCGGTCGGGGTTCCGGTCCGAATTTGTCGGAACGATCCTGGGCGCAAATGCGCATGTGACGGTTTACTCCGCTGGTGAGATCGACGCGCAGGGTCAGGTGGATCGGACGATTTCGGACTACGACGAAACGGCGACGCGGATCGCAGAAGTGCCGGGCGTCGTAAGGGCCGCGCCTTTGGTCAAGGGGCAGGTTCTGCTGACAAATCGTGACCGCAGTACCGGTGTCGAAGTCTTTGGGATACGGCGGGATGACCTGTTCCGCTTGCCCGGTATCGCCGACAGCGAACAGGCGTATGGTGATCTTTCGCAGTTCGAAAACGGAATAGCTATCGGGTCCGGTGTGGCACGCGCAATTGGGGCAACGGTCGGGGACACGATCAGGATGACATCGCCCAATGGGGTCAAAACCGCCTTTGGGACCTCGCCGCGCGTGAATGCATATGACGTCGTCTATGTTTTTTCTGCAGGTCGGTACGACATTGACCGAACACGGGTCTACATGCCCTTCGCCGAAGCGCAGAGCTTTTTCAATCGAGACGGCGTTGCGGATGAAATTGAGGTCATGGTCGAACAGCCCGAAAACATGAACCCGGTGTTGATACCGATTTTGGAAGCCGCGGGGGAACGCGCGCAAATCTGGACCTGGCAGGACGCGTCCGGCGGCTTTTTGCGGGCGCTGGAAGTCGAAGACAACGTGATGTTCATCATCCTTTCGATCCTCGTTTTGATCGCCGCAATGAATATCGTGTCCGGTTTGATCATGCTGGTCAAAAACAAAGGCAGGGATATCGGAATATTGCGAACGATCGGCCTGAGCGAGGGATCAGTCCTGCGCGTGTTCTTTATTTGTGGTGCCTTCACCGGGATAATCGGGACCGTGATGGGTGTTGTGCTCGGATGTCTGTTTGCCCTGTATATCGATCCGATTTTCTCGTTCGTGAATTTCGTGATGGGTGGGGGTGTCTGGGACCCTGCAATTCGCGGAATTTACGCCCTTCCGGCGGAACTGCATCTGTCGGATGTGCTTAAGGCGGTTGGTTTGTCCTTGGGTCTGTCGTTTCTTGTCACCTACTTTCCGGCCCGCCGCGCGGCCCGGCTGAACCCGGTCGAGGCGCTGCGCTATGAATGACGCGACACTTCGGCTGAGTGGCCTGACAAAGACTTACCTTACCGGCACACCCGGAGAAGTGCAGGTTCTGCGCGGTGCCGATCTTGAATTGCGCGCCGGAGAGGCCGTTGCCCTTGTCGCGCCGTCCGGGGCAGGGAAATCAACACTCTTGCATATTGCCGGGCTGCTGGATTCACCGGATGCAGGTGTTGTTGAGATCGCCGGTCAGGACCTGAAGGGCAAAGGCGACCGCACCCGGACGGCAATCCGACGCCAGGATGTCGGGTTCGTCTACCAGTTCCACCACTTGTTGCCCGAATTCACGGCGTTGGAGAACATCGCTTTGCCGCAGCTGGCCAACGGCGCGTCAGAAAAAGCTGCCAGAGATCGGGCGATGACGTTGCTGGACAGGGTCGGCGTTGCCGCGCGGGCCGATCATCGTCCGGCCGCGCTTTCGGGTGGTGAACAGCAGCGGGTGGCGTTTTGTCGGGCGCTGGCCAACAGCCCGCGCTTGTTGCTGGCGGATGAGCCGACGGGAAATCTGGATCCCGAAACATCGGATCAGGTTTTCGAAGCGCTCATGAGCCTCGTGCGCGAGGACGGTCTTTCAGCGTTGATTGCCACCCACAACTTTGACCTCGCGGCCCGAATGGACCGGATGGTGCGGCTGGAGGCCGGTGTGCTCAGGCCAGTTGAGTGATTGCGACCCCCGCCGCCATCACTGCGATTCCACCCGCACGCATCCAGGTCAACGGCGTGACCTGAGCGCCGAAAAGCCCGTAATGGTCGATTGCCGCCGTACTGATCAATTGTCCCAACAGAACAAAAAACACCGCGTTTCCGACCCCGAAATGAGGGGCGACATGGGTAATGGATAGCACATAGAACGCGATGAGAACGCCAGCCAGAAACAGATGTTTTGGCGCTTGCGCGGCCTTGGCAAACGCCTGACCGCCCGGCATCACAAGCAACACTAATGCAGACGCAACAAATGCAATCGCAAACAGGATGACGGCAGCGGTTGTCGGCGATCCGATCAACCGCCCCAATGCCGCATTCAGTGCCGCAAGAATGGGGATACCGATCCCGGCCGCCAGCATGATCGCTGCGTATTGTGTCATGAAGCTCACCTGTGCGCTGCCCTCGTTGATCTGGATCATTGCGGCAACCTGCCCGCTGGGCAAGCCTGCAAATGTGTTTTCCAACGGAGGATGATATGACGGGTTGGTTACTTGGATCAGGAGTGTTCGCACTGGCTGTTGGGATCGCACCGATTGCCGCAGCGCAGGACGTGGCAACCGGTGAAGAACTTTACATGCATTACTGCGCAACGTGCCACGGGCTGGATGCCGCCGGGCAGGGGCCCATGGCGGCGGTTCTTGTCATCCAGCCGACCAACCTGAAAACGCTGGCTGATTCAGAAGGTGTCTTTCCCACAGCGCGGGTCGTGGAGCGGATCGACGGGCGTGATCCGTTGGTCAGCCACGGCAGCCCGATGCCGGTTTACGGTCCGTATTTCGAAGGGCAGGACACCGCGATCAAAACGCCAGCGGGCCAGCCGATACTGACCAGCAAGCCAATTGCCGATTTGGTCGAATACCTGAAAACGCTGCAGTCAAACTAGGCCCTCAGCGGCATATCCCTTCGACTTCCGCCCCGGCCCAAGGCAGAAGAACATCGCTTTCACGACGACCGCCGGGCAGTGCGGCAAGATCGAAATGAGGCTGCAACATATCATGCAGTCGCTTTGTGCGCGGCGCACCCGGGTCCAGTGCGCGGCAGCACACGTATTCTTCGACGATTGAACCTTGCTGTTCGAAACCGTAGGCCAGAAAATCGGGTGAGGTGTCCAAATCAAAGAGATAGGGATCAGATAACCGACCATGCTCGGCCGCCGCACGAAGTGGATGATAGCCGGTCGTTTCCCGATTCTGCCATTGCCAGACATGTGTGACCTCATGCGCCAGCAACATAGCGGCGATCAGGTTCATCCGATCAGGGTACTGGGACATGTAGTCGTCAAGGTACCAGTCTTTTGTAAAGTATACCCGATTGAACAGGGCAACCGCCGCCGGCTTTCCGGTTACCGTTTCGGTTTTGACCGGCGGCAGTATTCTCTCGCGGCAGGTGAGACGTGGCCGGGCTTTGCGGGTAAAGGTAACGGCAGCAACCGGCGCGCCCTTCACCAGCCGTACCCGATCAGCATCTACCGTTTCGCCATGAATGTTACCAACAAACGCGCGCTCTTGCGGGGTCAGTTGGCGACCGCAGGATGCAAAAAAGACAAAGGTCAAAATCAGAAAAACGCGGACCATGAGTAGAAGCCTAATACCCGCGCGCGGCGCTGCAAGTCGTTTTCACAGGCTCATTGCCAAAACCCTGCTGATTTCCGTCAATGATCGGCCAGATTGATCCATCCACGTGTTAAATGCCTCTTGAACCGCTGCCATCGCTTTTTTCGAGGTCGCGGGCTTGTCAATAACGCCTTCGGCAATCAATCGTGCGGTCACGTCTTGCGACAGAATAAAGCTATCGCGTCCGGCAAAGCGCATGGCGTATTGTGCTGACGCACCGCCCAGCCGGGATCCGCGTTTTGCCAGCATCGCAAGCAATCCGATGTAGTCGGACGATGGCCATTGGCCCAAAACCTGGCCAGCACCGCTCTCGTCGCGCAGTTCCAACAGAAAGGCCGCGTTGTCGCGAACCGAAGCGATTTTGGTCCCGTTGCGCACAATTCTGGTATCCTGCAGCAGCGCATCGAATTTCTCGTCATCCATAAATGCGCAGCGTCCGACGTCGAATCCGTCAAAGGCTGCTTCAAACCCGTCCCACTTGGCCTCGATCACTTTCCAGCTGAAGCCGGCCTGAAAAACTGTCTTGGAGATAATGGATAGCCAACGGTCATCCGGCATGGCGGCCAGTTCGGCGTGGGGTTTGGGCTTGCTTATGTTGCGCTCCAACGAGTCAGCACCACCGTGGCGATTGGCCGATATTTCATAAATTTCGTCAAAATGGCGCATTGGACTTAACCTCCGATCCGCAAGTGTTGCCGTTTTGTTCGCGCCTTGCAAGCAAATACCTTCTGGAATGCCAGAGGTTTGCCGTGACTTGCGCGTGAAGACAGCGAAACTGGGGTATTTGTAATTGACTGGTCAATCAATTTCCCGCAATCTGCCGCGATGAAAAAGCTGCAAGCGCTGTGACGTCTGTGGTTTGGGGGTGGGGCACAGACGCGAATGCCGATCAGGATTTATCGGCGGCGCTGCAAAATGCTCTCTTTCCTTACCACTTCCAACTCGTGCATGTTGCGGTACAGTCGCTAACTGATACGCCCATGGGTGGGTCACTGGTCCATGTGGGCGAATGAAAGAAGACAGGGAGAAAATACATGAAAAAACTTGGTGTAAGCCTTTTGGCGATGACTGTGGCGGGCGTAGCCCATGCCGCCGACATGGGCGCGGTGGACGAGCCGATCAAACTGGCCATCAACGAATGGACCGGTCAGCATGTCACAACGCATGTCGCGGGTGAGATGCTGAAAGCCGCAGGTTACAACGTCGAATATGTGACAGCCGGAATGATGAACCAGTTCCAGGCGCTGGCCGATGGCGACATCGATGCGACGCTGGAAATCTGGTCGTCGAACGTGTCGGATGAATACGCCAAGAAGATCGACGAAGGCACCGTGGTTGAAATCGGCGATCTGGGTCTTGATGCCAAAGAAGGCATTGCCTACCCCGCGCACGTCGCTGATCTGTGCCCGGGTCTGCCCGCTTGGGAAGCGCTGAAGGAGTGCGCCCAGGTGTTCGCGACGGCTGAAACACTGCCAGGCGGGCGTCTGGTCGATTATCCTGCGGATTGGGGAACCCCCGGCGCGGATCGTATGACCGGTCTTGAATTGCCGTTCAAGGCGGTGCCTGCCGGTTCCGAAGGTGCATTGATCGCCGAACTGCGCGCCTCGACCGAGCGGAAATCGCCGTTGCTGATCACCTTCTGGCAGCCGCATTGGGCCATGTCCGCCTATGACGTCCAATTCGTTGAATTGCCCGCGGGCGAGGAAGCCTGCTTCAACGATCCGGCGTGGGGCCCGAACCCGAACGCCGTAAACGATTGCGACTTCTCGCCGTCGCGCATCTTCAAAGCCAGCTGGAGCGGCATGGAAGATAAATGGCCCGCCGCGTATGAGATCCTGACCAACTATCAGCTGGCGGTCGAAGACCAGCAGCCGATGATGGGCGCGATCGACGTGGATGGCGGCAAAGTCGAAGAAGTCGTCGCGGCGTGGATGTCCGAGAATGAGGGCAAATGGCGTCCGGTTGTCGACGCGGCCACGCAGTGAGCCTGCCTAAGTGACCGACGCAAAGACACCAGCCATCGCCTGCCGGAACCTCTGGCAGGTGTTTGGCCCCGGTGCAGACAAAGCCCTGACCGACGCGCTGTCTCGGTCAGGGGATGATGCCGACAAAGCCGCCGCCGACCTGCGTGAGCACGGGTTCATCCCGGCGGTGCAGGACGCAAATTTCGAGGTCAAAGAGGGCGAGCTTTTTGTCATCATGGGCCTGTCCGGCTCGGGTAAATCAACCCTGATCCGCTGTATCTCGCAACTGTTGCCCGGCACGGGCGGGGAAATCCGTGTGGATGGCGAGAACGTCATGGGCGCATCCAAAAAGGTGCTGACAGACCTGCGCCGCAAAAAGCTGGGCATGGTGTTCCAGCATTTTGGCCTGTTTCCGCATATGACGGTGGCCGAAAACGTGGCCTACCCGCTGCGTGTGCAAGGCGTCGGCAAACAGGAACGTCTGGCGCGGGCGCAAGAGGTGATCTCTCTGGTTGGCCTGGAAGGCCGCGAAGACAGCTTTCCCCGGCAGCTTTCCGGCGGCCAGCGCCAGCGCGTCGGGATTGCCCGCAGCCTCGCCGTAAACCCCGATATCTGGTTTCTGGACGAGCCTTTCTCTGCCCTCGATCCGCTGATCCGCCGCCAGTTGCAGGACGAATTCCTGCGCATTCAGGCGACGCTGAAGAAATCCATCGTGTTCATCACGCATGACATTCAAGAGGCCCTGAAACTGGCCGATCGCATTGCCATCATGCGCGACGGCAAGATCGTGCAGATCGGCACGCCCACGGATATCGTGCTGCGCCCGGTCGACGACTATGTGCGCGAATTCTCGAAAGATGTCGCCAAGGGCCAGCACGCCAAGGTTGCCTCGGTCATGCGCGACGATGATGAACGTGGACCGGATGATCCGGGCCTGACCACATCGATGACGTTGGATGCGGCCCTTGCGCATTGCATGGAACTTTATGAACCCGTGCCCGTGCGTGATGCCGACGGCAATATAGTGGGCACCGTACATCCGTCAGACCTCGCCGCAGCCTTGCAGGTGGATGAGGCATGACCGCCGTCACGGAAATTCCGGCGCAGCACGCCCGCCTATCGACGGGTGCGCAGGCGGCGCTGATTACAGTGATCTTCGGTGCGCTGTGCCTCGCACTCGAAGGCGTCGCCCCGTGGCTGGTCAAATGGCCCGCCGCGTGGGAATTGCCCGCCACCCAGTGGGTCGGCGGGTTTCTCGATTGGTTCCTGAATGGCATCAAACCCGCCATGCGGTTGTTTTCAGACCTGATGACCTATCCGATGAATGCCGCCAACTTCGTGCTGGGCAACACGCCTTGGCCCATTCTCATCGGTATCGTCACCGCCTTGGGCTGGTATCTGGGTGGTCTGCCGATGGCGGCGCTGGGCTTTATCGGGCTCAGCTTCGTGCTGGCCTCGGGCTATTGGGCCGAGAGCATGAACACCCTCGCGCTTGTCGCCGTATCCGTGCCCGTGGCGCTGATCATGGGGGGCGCGATTGGCATCCTTGCCAATGAGGTGCCGCGGGTCAAAGCCTTCGTACAAGCGGCGCTGGACGTGATGCAAACAGTGCCGACCTTCGCCTATCTGACACCGCTGCTGCTGCTTTTCGGCTTCGGCCCGGTGGTTGGCCTGATTGCCTCGGCCATCTATGCCGCCCCGCCGATGGCGCGCAACGTTATGCTGGGACTGGAGCGGGTGGAATCCGAGATCAAAGAGGCCGCCATCATGTCCGGCGGCACCCGTCTGCAACAGCTGTTTCAGGTCGAAATCCCGGCGGCCACCACGCAGATCATGGTTGGCGTGAACCAATGCCTGATGGCCGCCCTGTCGATGGTGATCATCGCCGCCGTCATCGGCGGTTTCAATGATATCGGGTGGGAGGTTCTGCTGACCATGCGCAAGGCGCAGTTCGGCGAATCCCTGATGGCCGGTCTGGTAATTGTCGTCTTCGCCGTGGTCATCGACCGGATGAGCGGCACGTTGGCCACCGAGCGCAAACGCTATGACAGCCGCGTCGTCTGGGCGATGCTGGCCTTCACGGTGCTGTTCACGGCAGCCTTCTGGGCATGGCTGCCGAACCCGTCGGACCTGACGGTGCTCGACCCGATGGCCACCGCGATCGACAACGGCCTGACCGCGTTCACGCAGGCCAATGGCCCTTGGCTGGATGCGCTCAAGAACAACTCTCTGTTCTACGTCCTCTTGCCGCTTCGGATCGGCCTGGATCAGGCGGTGCTGCCGTTCACATGGGGCTTTGCCTGGACACCATCCATGAGCTACGGCCTCTTCGCCATTGGTGCCGCGATCGCGCTGCTGATGGCATGGCGCGGGCACCTGACCGGCGGATTGGTGGTGCTGATCCTGATCGGCATGCTGGAAACCGGCATCTCGAACCTGCCATGGCCCTTTGTCCTGACCGGAGCCGCGGCCTTGGGCTGGGTCGCCGGAGGCTGGCGTCTGGCGGCGCTGTCGGTGGGGCTGCTCTGCACCATCCTCGTCTCGGGCCTGTGGGAGCGTGCCTTGCTCTCGCTCTACCTCAGCGGCGCGGCGGTGTTTTTCTGCGCCGTGTTTGGTGGGTTGATCGGTCTGGCCAGCGCCGTCTGGTCACCGGTCTGGACCGTTGTGCGCCCCATCTGCGACATGCTTCAGACGATCCCGTTGTTCGTGTTCCTGATTCCGGTTCTGATGGTTTTCCAGATCGGAGAATTCTCGGCCTTCCTCGCGATCTGCGCCTATGCGATCGTTCCCATGATCCGCTACACGCGGCACGGGCTGGTCAACACGCCCGAAGAGATGATGGAGGCCGCAATCTCCAGCGGTGCGACGGAATGGCAGATCATGCGCGACGTCCGCGCGCCTTATGCCGCACCGACCATTCTGCTGGGGCTGAACCAGACCATCCTTTACGCCTTCGCGATGCTGGTGATCGCGGCACTGATCGGCACCACTGGTTTGGGCCAGTCGATCTATCTTGCGCTGGGGCAGGCGGATGTGGGGCTGGGCATCTCGGCCGGGGCTGCAATGGCCATTCTGGCGCTGATCGCCGACCGCATGGTGCAGGGTTTTGCCGAAGAACGGCGCAAGGCGCTGGGCCTATAGTGAATGGGCGGGGCGGCTCGACCGCCCCGCTTGGATCAAATGTGCCCTTGGTCTGCGCTTTCGGTGATGCAATTGCCCGGTTGAGTGGCCGACCACCCCAAACCGTGCTAACTCAGGGGCTGGTCTACAATCTTATGGGGTTCGAAATGCATTTGGCCTATGTCACCACCACCGATCGCGGCGCGACCGATCGGCTGCTCAGCGAGGTCGCCGAACGTTTGCTGGACAAAGGGGCCAGACTGTCGGGGGTGGTTCAAACCAACACCGAGTGCGCGGACAACAGTAAATGCGACATGGATCTGAGGGTTTTGCCTGATGGTGAGACCATTCGCATCTCGCAGTCTCTGGGCGCACACTCGCGCGGTTGCCGTCTTGACCCGGCCGCATTGGAACAGGCTGTCGGCTACGTCACCGCATCGCTGGCAGAAGCACCGCAGCTGCTGATCATCAACAAATTCGGCAAGCACGAATCCGATGGCCGCGGATTTCGACCGGTCATTGGTGAGGCCCTTGCGCTGGATATCCCGGTTCTGGTCGGCGTGAACGGCCTTAACGCGGACAAGTTCAAGGCGTTCACTGGCGAAGAAGCGGAAGCCTTGGAGCCAAATCTAGACACCATTCTGGCCTGGTTTGATCGGATCGACACCCAGAGCAATGCGGCAGCGTGATCGACAACTGGCATTCACAGTCTGAAAGCGACAGCCCGTTAATCTGAGCGGGGCGGTAAGAGCAAAGTTGTTGCCGTTCTACTTCGGCAGAGCTGCTCACAACCCCGACAACGTACTAGAGCAAGCCATAGCAGCGAGCTTTGGCAGGAACACCGCAGGTCCACCCACCTTGACGCGTTGACCACGAGCCTTGGCAAACACCGCACGCGTATACCCGCCGTGTGATTGTTGAGACGCGCGACAAGTTGCCCGCGCGTCAGAACCGTTTCAGGCTTGAGGCAGAGCGTCGTCGTGGGCGGTAGCAATCGGTAAGCTTATGCGCCTTACAAAAGCCTGAATTGCCGGAGAAATCGTTTCAAATAATTGAAATGCTGACGAAAGGATTTTTCTATGGTTTGGATTGTTTTTCTTATTCTGGTCGTGCTGATGTGTGGTGCTGCGGCAGTAAAAAACACAGCTTTTACGGTCGTAGCTGTTATTGCGTTTGTCGTCGTTGCCGGGTCTTTGGGGCTGGGAGGCTTTATTACCTCAGCTATCGAGGTTCTGGCCTGCGTCTTGTTGGCAGTATCAGTGGCCTATTTTTTTCTGCCCGAACCAATCCAAAAGTTGATGTGGGACCCGGAGCGTGACGGTGGGTTGAAACCCAAAAAGAAGGAATCGAAATTTGCAGCGCGCAAGCACCTGCGCTAGCCACCCTCAGCCGCATAGACCGCCTCGCAAGGCTTGCCCGTAGCCGGGGTTGGTTTGAGTTTTTCGGGAAATACTGCTATGGTTTCGCCAAGCGCCAAAGAGCGCATGCATACTCCACTACGGGATCATCGATGGGTGGTTAAGTTTAGGAATATGGGGCTCCGATAATCCTGCCGTGAGGCGGGGCCATTAGGAGAGTCCTAAATGAAGTCTATCGAAGCCCTTATTGCATCCAGCAAAATAGTGATCGGCCCAATCGAAGTCACAGGATTAGCGGCCATTCTGATTGTTGTGGCAATCTCAATACCCCTTGCGACTGCGGTCCCAAAGTTGGCGAGACGCGCCGCCGCCAAAGCGTTAAGCAAAGGCGGAGACAAGGTTTAGGTGGTGCGTCCACCGCGCGCGACGGCGCGGGACATTTGCGCCATAATCCGGCCTTTGGACGCTTTGAAGGCCGCCGTGTCGGGTGTCTGGATATAGACAGTCACCGGACGGCGGCCGCCGCATAGACCGCCTTACGCACATTGTCCCAGTTCTGGGCGTCCAGAGCGTCGGACAGGGCCACAACAGCCCACACAGGAGCGCCGTTGTGGTCACTAATCTGCAGACATTCGAGATCAATGATCCGGGCGTTGCAGAATAATATACGTCAAGTTTGGCGGAAAATGCCGGTTGTGCCGTGGTCTAAAACTGATCCCAATCCAGTAAGAACAATGCAGGGGCCGCAGGGCCCCTTTTTTCGTCGGAAACCGAACACGAAAGGAATACGGAATGAAACGAGTGATGATGCTGGCGGTCGTGGCTAGTGTGATCGGCGGCGCAGCGATGGCGCAGCAGGTTAAGTGGTGCGTGGTCACGGAGAGCGGAACAGTTGTCCGGTGTCACGGCAACAAATACGGGTGCGACATGCACGTGACTCAAACCATGGGAACGTCATGCGTGGCCATCGCCCAATGACCAAAGAAGAATTTGGACAAAAGCTTTACGAGGAAATGCGATCTCGGGGATGGAACGAGGACAAACTAGCGCAAAAGGCCCGTATAAACGTTGATTATGTCGGAGAATACTTGGACGGTTTAGTGTTCCCAAACAGCGTTCACTTGGTTCAACTCGCTGATGCCTTGGGACTCAAGCCAAAGGAGTTGCTGCCAGCCGCAGACATCGAAGTTTTGGAGGAAAAAGCCCTCGGTGTATCGAACGAAGGCGCGTTGCCAACGCGAGAGCAAGAAATAGACGCGGCAATCAAATACCAAGAAAATCGTATCGCCGATGCGCAGAACCATCTGGCGAATGTGCTTTGCGATGTCGTCAGCCCAAGGGACGCGAACCGCATAGGTCTGGCTATCAACAGGCTGATTGAAACCAAGTTCGACTATTACCGCACCGTTCAAGACAGCAGCTAGCCGTAAGAATAACACAGCCACAGAGCAGAGCAGGGGGCCGTCAGGCCCCTTTTTCATGCCCGCACACACCAACCAACCGTCCATCACAAACAACGTGCATATCGGCAGGATGAGAGGGTGAGTTGAGGTGCTTAACTGCGGTACACATGGGTCATAACCCATTGAAACTCAATAGCCCTCATTTTCGCTCTGCGGTACACAAGTGCATTGATTTTATTGAATAAAATAGTGAAATGGTGGGCGACCCTGGAATCGAACCAGGCGTGCGTCTCCGCGAGGGAGTTACAGTCCCCTGCCACACCTTGCGGCCTGTCGCCCACGGTCAGGCGTTGCACCTGACGTGAAGGCGTGATTACTAGCGCGCCTAAGGAGCGTCAACAGGAAATTACCCCTTCGACGCAGGAAACCTGTTGTCCGGCCCGGAGGCCCAAGCCATGAAAAAACCCAAATGGGTTGTCGAGAAAGAACAGGCCCGTAAAGCCGCTGCTGCGGAAACTGTTTGGCTGTTCGGATTGCACGCTGTGCGCGATGCGTTGATGAATCCAAAAAGGCAAAAACTGCGATTGCTCGTGACCCGAAATGCGCGTGACAAACTGGCTGAAGCGATTGAGTTTTCCGGTCTGGATGCGGAGGTTGTCGATCCGCGCAAATTCACTGCGCCGATTGATCCGGGATCGGTCCATCAGGGGGCCGCACTTGAGGTGAAGCCATTGGATTGGGGCGGATTGGCCGAGAACTGCATTGGTCGGGAAAACCCGCGTGTGCTGCTTTTGGACCGGGTCACGGATCCGCATAATGTGGGCGCGATCTTGCGCTCGGCCGAAGTGTTGGGCGCCAGCGCAGTGATCGGTACACGGCACCATTCCGCTCCGGAAACGGGCGCTTTGGCCAAAACCGCGAGTGGCGCACTGGAACGGCAACCTTATCTGCGACAGCGGAATCTGGCGGATACAATCACCGATTTGCAGGGCATGGGGTTTTTGGTGCTCGGGTTGGACGGCGAAGCGGATCAGACGATCGAGACCGCCTTGGAGGGGCGTCGGAATCAACCGGTCGCTTTGGTTCTGGGTGCCGAAGGTCCGGGGTTGCGGCAGAAGACAAAAGAAACCGTCGATCAACTGGTCAAGATTGACGCGGCGGGTGGTTTTGGGTCACTCAATGTCTCAAATGCAGCGGCTATCGCCCTATATGCATCCATAGACAGATGACAGGAGGCCGCCATTCCCGCCCCTCAGAAAATTGCCACCTGCTGCTATTGCGGCACCCGCGCCGCATTGGTCCTGAAAGGCAAGCAACAGCATGAATTGAGCTGTTCCAGTTGTGGCGCGCCGTTGCATGATCTCAAGATGATGCCAAAGGCCAAGCTGTCGAAAACAACTCAGCCTTACAAACCCAAGAAAAAGGGTGGCAAGTCGAAGAAAAAGCGAAAATCGCTGTTTTCAAAAGTTCTGGATGAAGCCTGGGACGTGATCGAGGACGTGTTCGACTAGGGCAACCACTGTCGTTCACATCCCTGTCATGGGGGGTTTCGACAAAGGACCCAACAATGCATGTTATGATCTTGGGGTCTAAAGCGGATGAAGCGCTGATGTTTTCAAGACGGGTATTTCTGGCTGGTTTGGCCTGTGCGGCGTATGCGCCGTTTGCGCATGCGCAAGAGGAACCGATGTATTTTTCCGCGGATGGCGCAGCGATATCTGGCTATGACGCCGTGTCCTATTTCAATGGTGGGCAACCATTGCGAGGCGCGGCGGACATCGCGGTGATGTGGAAGGGCGCGATCTGGCATTTTGCCTCGCAGGAGAACCGTGACCAGTTCGAGCGCAATCCGCGTGCCTACGCTCCGCAGTTCGGCGGATATTGCGCGTTGGCCATGGCGCAGGGGAGCCTGAGTTCAACGGACCCCAAAGCATGGAAGATCGTCGACGGGCGGCTCTATCTGACGCATTCACCGGCGATTGAAATAATCTGGGAAAAGAACGTGGATGAATACATCCATCTGGCCGAACAGCACTGGCCGGTAATCCTGTATGAGTGATCGGCGAAAATCCGCCTTTCGTGACTTGTCATCACAAAAATGCGCGCCGCCTCTTTTTTTTCGAGAACTCGTGCCTAAATGTCACAGTGACCGCGGAACGGAACTGCCGCGGGTCATTTCACTGTCCCTCGTTCCAACAACTAGCGCTCAGGATCATCCTGAGCGCTTTTTTCTCGGCTTGATGCTGCTTAGGGTGTCAGCATGACCCAGTATTCCGATGACTACCTGAAAAACGTCCTGCGCCGCACAAAATCTATTGCGGTTGTCGGCGTGTCGACGAATCCGGTGCGACCAAGTTATTACGTGGCGCGTTACCTGTCGCTTAAGGGATACAAGGTCATCCCGGTCAACCCCGGCCATGCCGGGACCGTGTTGTTCGGGCAAACCGTGCGCGCCTCTTTATCCGATGTTGTGGAACCAGTTGATATGGTAGATATATTCCGCAGGTCCGAGGCAGTGCCGCCGATAGTCGACGAAGCCTTGAGCAGTTTTCCGGACCTGCAAACCATCTGGATGCAGATTGGCGTTTCACACCCCGAGGCGGCAAGCAAGGCGCAAGCGCGTGGGGTGGATGTGATTATGAACCGTTGCCCCAAGATCGAGTACCAGCGCCTGTTTGGCGAATTGCGAATGGGTGGGTTCGCCACCGGCGTCATTTCATCCAAGCTCTAGCGGTTTAATTGACTTCCAGCGGTTTGAGGCGGGCAACCTGTTCTTGCCTGCGTTGCTCCAGCACGACCTCGCGCGGGACCCAGTCATAGCGCGTGTCTTCCGGCAATGGGGACCAGTACAGCACGCCGCCATACCGCCACGGGTCCAGAACAACACCTTCGTACATCGAGTCTCCTTTTCGGCTGATTATTGCCGTGCTGTGATCGATTCGAAGCGGGTTATCCGCGTTGGCGATGGCGCGGTGCAGTGTCAGGGTCTTGAAACCTTCCTGCTTCAAGCGGCGTTCAATGTCCTCGGCCCAATGCCAACACAAGCCGCGTGGGCGCAGCCCTTTGTTGACCTTCGCATTGTGGATCAGCGGCGGGTCCGTGATCTCATATTCCTGTACAAGTTGGGCTGTGTAGGAATACGCGATGCGTGCCGCTCGGTCGGCCTCTTCCTCATCGACCCCCGGCCCCAAGTTGCGGATTTCCGACGCAAGGCGCTGAACCTCATCCCCCGTTGTCGGCGGTGGGGTCGAGCAGGCCGCCACGGTCAGCAGGGCAAAAATAAGGGCCAGAGGTTTGATCATTCTTGCGTCCTTCGCTCCGTGTTGGCGCGGTGAAGGATCATAGTGGCGAAGCCGTCGCGACGAAACCCGTTTGAGTTACCCTTTCGGCCGCGCGGCCTTTTCCGCGATCCCGCTGACACCTTGCCGCCGGGCAAGCTCGGCCAGCACATCGTCCAGGGCCACATCGCTCGCGGCCAGCATGACCAGCAGGTGATACAACACATCCGCAGCCTCAGCGGTCAGCTTGTCCCGGTCCCCCTTGGCCACTTCAATGATGGCCTCAATCGCTTCTTCCCCAAACTTCTCGGCGCATTTTTCCGGGCCTTTCGCCAGCAACTTGGCGGTCCAGCTGCTTTCGGGGTCGGTTCCTTTGCGGGCCTCGATCGTTGCCGCCAGATCGTGCAGAATGCTCATGTCAGCCTCATCGGGATGCCGGCGGAGGCCATGTGTTCCTTGGCCTCGCGGATTGTGTATTCACCGAAATGAAAGATCGAGGCCGCCAGAACCGCGCTTGCACCACCTTTGGTCACACCTTCGACCAGATGGTCCAGAGTGCCGACGCCGCCACTGGCAATCACCGGCACGTCCACCGCGTCGCTGATGGCGCGGGTCAGGGGCAGGTTGAACCCGGCCTTGGTGCCGTCACGATCCATCGAGGTCAGCAGGATTTCCCCCGCACCCTTGGCAACAACGGTTTTGGCGAACTCCACTGCGTCAATGCCGGTGGGTTTGCGCCCGCCATGGGTGAAAATCTCCCATTTGCCGGGGCTGACGGTCTTGGCGTCGATGGCGCAGACGATGCACTGGCTGCCGAACTGATCTGCCGCTTCGGCGATCACATCCGGGTTGGCCACCGCCGCCGAGTTGAAGCTGACCTTGTCCGCCCCCGCCAACAGCAGGGCGCGCACGTCTTCCTTGGTCCGCACGCCACCGCCCACGGTCAGGGGCACAAAGCACTGTTCCGCCGTGCGCTGCACCACATCGAACATGGTGCCGCGATTTTCATGCGTGGCATGGATGTCCAGGAAGCAGATCTCATCTGCACCGGCAGTGTCATAGGCCTTGGCCGACTCCACCGGGTCGCCTGCATCGCGCAGGCCAACGAAGTTCACACCTTTGACGACGCGGCCATCGGCGACATCCAGACAGGGAATGATGCGGGTTTTCAGCATGCGGTGTCCTCTATTGGGGGCACCTCTACCGGCAAAGCCCCGCCGATGCCAGACTTGTGATTGTGATCTGCCGCGAAGCCATGGAAATTAGGGATGAAATTCACCAAAAGGAATTCTGATATGAAACATCTTCTGCTGGCTTCACTGCTCACGTTTGGAGGCACCCTGTCCGCCATGGCTGACGACATCATCAAGGTACAAACCGACAAATCCGTGGCCGAGGCGCTGGATGCGCTGGAAGCCGCGGTTGGAAATGCAGGCGCAACCGTCTTCGCCCGTGTGGACCATGCAGCGGGGGCGGAAAAAGTCGGTACGCCGATCCCGCCCAATCAGGTTCTGATTTTCGGCAACCCGGCGCTTGGCACGCCCGCGATGCAGATCGATCCGCGCGCCGGGCTGTTCCTGCCGCTCAAGGTGCAGGCTTATGAGGATGCAAATGGTCAGGTCTGGCTGGCCTATGAGGATCCGAAAGAAACGATGGATGAGCTCGATGAGGTCGAGAATTCACCGGTCATCGAGAAAATGCGCGGCGCATTGAAAAACCTCACAGCCGCCGCTGCGGGCTGATCCGGCGCGGTGTCAGGTGCTTGCGCGGCGCACCCGCGCAAGCGCATTGCGCGCGATCAGGATGTGAAACGGCATGATCGCTGCAAGATACAAGCGCCCACCCAGATTGTGCCGATGCACCCATGTGGCGAGCGAAATCCGTCCGTTATCCGACATTACCGAAACCCGGAAATCGAGGTGCCGGTCGTTGAACCCGGCGATCACCTCGGTCTCGTCATCGTGTTCAACCGGAAATATGCCCAATTTATCGGTGGCCTCGGGCCCGGATTTACTCAGCCCGAATGGTGCCACCAATATGCCGCGCAAACGCAGCAGGGCCTCGGCCCACGCGGGAAAGCGAGTGATGATCTCTGCGGCCTGACGCGGGGGCAGGTCCGATGCGACGCTGTAGCAGTCCAGAAAATCACCATCCGCCCGGCGCTTATGCAGCAGGCTTTTGGCGGGAAGCTCGGATCGTTTCACGCGTGCTTTAAACATCTGGGTGCTCTCCGAGCGCCATCAGCGCCTCTTTCAGATCAATCGCCCCATCATACAGCGCACGGCCCGAAATCGCACCGTTCAGGCCTGCGCCACAATCGCGCAGGGCGATCAGGTCGGCAATCGAAGACACGCCGCCGGATGCGATGACGGGAATATCAACCGCCTGTGCCAGCGCGGCAGTGGCATCTATATTCGGGCCCTGCATCGCACCATCGCGGTTAATGTCGGTGTAGATGATCGCGGCAACGCCCGCGTCCTCGAAACTGCGGGCGAGGTCCGTGACCTGCACATCCGTTTCTTCGGCCCAGCCCTTGGTGGCGACCAAACCATTACGGGCATCGATGCCCACGGCGACCTTGCCGGGAAAAGCCTTGGCCGCTTCGCGTACAAGCTCGGGGTTTTCGACCGCAACCGTGCCCAGAATGACGCGCGCCAGACCTTTGTCGATCCACGCCTCGATCGTTGCCATGTCGCGGATACCACCGCCCAGCTGCGCGGGTACGTTGCAGGCTTTCAGGATGGCCTCGACCGGGGCGGCATTGACCGGCGCGCCCGCAAAGGCCCCGTTCAGGTCCACCAGATGCAGCCATTCGCACCCGGCCTCGACAAAAGCGCGGGCCTGCGCCGCGGGATCATCGTTAAAGACGGTCGCCTTGTCCATTTCACCGCGCAGCAGGCGCACGGCCTGGCCGTCTTTTAGGTCGATAGCGGGGTAGAGGATCATGTCGGGCGGCCCTATATCTCTGTTACATGCGCGGCATATCGCACAAGCGGGGCAGGGGATGCAACGCGACGCCAAGTCATTCTTGCCCGACGCCGACAGGCAGGTCAGACTGACAACAATACAGGGAGAACATCATGAAGAAACTTATTCTTGCGGCGGGTCTTACTGCGATGGCAACCAGCGCGTATGCGGCCGATCCGGTTGACGGTCTTTGGAAAACCGCCGCTGGCGAAACAGGCGGCTACCTGCATGTCTCGATTTCCGAATGCGGCAGCGCGGTTTGCGGTACCATCGACAGCGCATTCAGCGCCGACGGCAACCAGAACCTGGAATACGAAAATCTCGGTAAACAGATCATCTGGGACATGGTGCCCGAAGGCGGCGGGAGCTACGACAACGGCCAGATTTGGGACCCGGAGAGTGACAAGACCTACAAGTCAAAAATGACGCTGGACAGTCAGAATAAGCTGACGGTCAAAGGCTGCGTTGCTGGTGGTCTGGTTTGTAAGGGTCAAACCTGGACGCGCGTTCAGTAGTCGCTCAGGGCGTCCAGGTCAGGAAGTTCCTGATCATCCGCAGGCCCACATCCTGGCTTTTTTCCGGGTGGAACTGCATTCCGACCATCGTGTCGCGGCCAATCACGGCCGTGACTTCCTGCCCATACTCCACATAGGCCAGCCGCTGTGCCGGATCGCTGACGCGGAAGTGGTAGGAATGCACGAAATAGGTGTGATCGCCCGATTTCACCCCGTCAAAGACCGGGTGATCGCTTTCCAGAACCAGATCGTTCCAGCCCATATGCGGCACTTTTAGCGTGCTGTCCGATGGCTCGATCCTGACGACATCACCGGCAACCCAATCCAGACCGTCGGCCTCGGTATATTCATGCCCCTTGGTCGCCATCAGTTGCATCCCGACGCAGATGCCCAGAAACGGGCGGGCTTTTTGCTCGACCGCCTCGACCATCGCGTCATAGATGCCCTTATGGCCGCGCAACTCTGCCGCGCAGGCGGGGAAAGCGCCATCACCGGGCAAAACCAGCCGATCCGCCCGCGCAACGACATCAGCATCCGAGGTCACGACAACCTCGCCCGCGTCCACCTCGCGCGCCATGCGCTGAAACGCTTTCTCTGCCGAGTGCAGATTGCCGCTTTCATAGTCAATGATGGCTGTCAGCATCTGAATCCTTTCTGCGCGCAGCTTGCCCGAAAACCGGTGCCCTCTTTTCGGGCTGCGCTTACAGTGCGCCCTTGGTGGACGGGATCGCGTCCGCCTTGCGCGGGTCGGTTTCAACCGCCAGCCGCAGCGCGCGTGCGACTGCCTTAAAGGCGGCCTCGGCGATGTGATGGCTGTTGAAGCCGTGCAGCTGGTTGATATGCAGGGTGATGCCACCATGCGTGCTGAGCGCCTGAAAGAACTCGCGCACCAGTTCGGTGTCGAACGTGCCGATCTTTGGCGTGGGCAGGTCTACGTTCCAGATCAGGTAGGGACGGCCCGACAGGTCCAGCGCACAGCGCACCTGCGCATCATCCATCGGCAAATGGCATTCACCATAGCGCCGAATGCCTTTCTTGTCGCCCAGAGCCTCGGCCAAAGCCTGACCCAGTGCGATGCCGGTATCCTCGACCGTATGGTGGTCGTCGATGTGGTAATCGCCCTTGGCGCGGATCGTCATGTCGATCAGCGAATGCCGCGCCAACTGGTCCAGCATATGATCAAAGAACCCGACGCCGGTCTGGTTGTCATACTGGCCGGTGCCGTCCAGATTGACCTCGACCGAGATTTCGGTCTCGGCGGTCTGACGGCTGATCTTTGCGCTGCGCATGGGCGAATTCCTTTTGCTACAGGCGCGCTTATAGACGCGGAAGGGCAGGCATATCCAGACCGCTTGACACCTTCGGCTGCAAACTGTTGCAGGGGATTGCGCCCACGCGCCGCCCGTGCCAGCCTGCGCGCAACACGAACCAACAAGGCCCGGCCCATGTCCACCTGCGTATTCATCCAGATCCGCTGCAAACCCGGCACCACCTATAAAGTGGCCGAAGAGATCGCCCTGCGCGAAATCCATTCCGAGCTCTATTCGACCAGTGGTGAATATGACCTGCTGCTGAAGCTCTATATCCCCGAAACCGAGGATGTGGGGCACTACATCAACGAAAACCTGCTGGTGATCCCCAATATCGAACGTTCGCTGACCACGATGACGTTCAAGGCGTTCTAACCCAACTCAAACGTGGTGACGCCAAAGATCCGGTCCAGATCGATATCCGGTTCGTGATCGGAATACATCCGCGCCGTTTCAAAGACTCTATCCAGCCCAAGTTCCTGAGCCAGCGCGAAGGCCGCTGCATTGGGCTGCGGCATGTCGACAAAAATCTCATGCGCGTTGTGGTCCTCGGGTATCGCCAAGAGAACAGCCGCCAGCAAGTCCCGCGCTATTTCGGTTGTGTCTGCAAACAGCGGGCCGATCTTATAGCCGGTCAAACAGGGGCGCAGCGTGGCATAGCCCCTGATCCTGCCGTTTTCGGTATAGACCTTTGACACATGACTGTAGGCGCTCAACCAACTGTCCAGAAACAGGTTGCGCGGGGCCGGGAACAGCGCGCGATCATAGGCTTTCAGCGCGTCCGAGGCACGGGTCAGGTCCGTGATGTGGCTGTTCGGGTCGGTCTCAAGCTTGGCCAGCATCCGGTGTTTTGTGCCGGCAAACCGGTAGTTTTTGTATGCAAAGGTGAAACCGGATTTGCGATAGTTGTCCTGTTGTTCGACCACGCCATCCAGCCCCATGTTGCGCCCTTCGCAATGCGCCAGCGCATGCCCGGCAATCTCAAGTCCGTGACCGTGATGGCGGAACTCGGGCCGGACGATGTAAAACCCCAGAAAAGAAAAGCTGTCGTCGTAATTCACCGCGGAAACCGAAGCGATCATCTCGCTATCCAGAAACCCGCCCAAGAACCCGCTGGGGTCGGTTGGATAAAAGCAGTCCGCATCATGCACGCCGGGATTCCATCCCTCGCGCCCGGCCCAATCGACCGAGTGCTGCACTTCGGCCTGGCTCAGCGCGCGGATGGTGTAATTCGACATGAACAGACTCCCTTACAGATTGCGCGATCAGAATGGCGCAACGCCCCGTAAAGAACCAGTATGTTCGGATGGTTTGTATCTGGAGCGGGCGAGGCGATTCGAACGCCCGACCCTAACCTTGGCAAGGTTATGCTCTACCCCTGAGCTACGCCCGCATCAGATACATATGTCGGCCAATGACCTCTCAATGGAGCGGGCGAGGCGATTCGAACGCCCGACCCTAACCTTGGCAAGGTTATGCTCTACCCCTGAGCTACGCCCGCGCCGTTGAGTGAGGAGGGATGTATAAACTCCCACGCATGCCTGCAAGAGGAAAATGTCGGGCCTCGCCAAATTTCTTTCGACGGAAACCGGCGCCTGATGCGTTCAAAAGAGACAAGAACGCAAACATGCTGAGCAGGGTGGTGAAACGATGATGGATGTCTCAGATATAAAGGCCATAGCCTTGGGCGCGATGATCCTGCTGGTGGTCGTCGTTTCGAAATTCGAAAACAAAGAGGATCAATCGCACCTGATCAGGGCGGATCAGGGCGTTTGGTACGCTCAATTGGGTTAGAATTCGGCGACCGCCTCACAGCGCCAGAATAAGGCTTGAAACCGCAGCGATCAGAATGGCCGCGAATGTCAGCATCATGCCGATCTGGCGGAAGATCATGATCTGTGGCGTTTTGCCAAACCCATAGGCGTGCATCAACCGCCCTGCCAACAGCGACAGGCCCAACAGGCTCACAAGCCATCCGCCCGCGCCCTGCAACTCGACCATCGCGATCAGCAACAGCGCAAAAGGCGCGTATTCAACGCAATTTGCCTGCGTCCGCATGGCCTTGATCATCGCCTTATCGCCATGATCGCCAACCGATATTTTACCGTCGCGCCGTTGCCGAATGACGTTCACGCTGAGCGCGACATACAAAAACGCAAGGAGAGCGGCGTAGATGGGTGTAATGGTCAGCATGTGAGCCTCCTCAGGGTACGAAAAAGGGCCGCGCCGTATTGGCGCGACCCTTAAGATGTAACCGAAAACCCGGTCTATTCCAGTTCGACAAGCAGGTCTTTCGCATCGATCTGGCCGCCGGGTTGGACGTGGACGGCTTTGACAACCGCGTCGCGCTCGGCGTGGATACCGGTTTCCATTTTCATGGCCTCGATCGTCAGCAGCAGATCACCTTCCTTGACTTCTTGCCCGGCCACGGCGGCGACGGTGGCGACAACCCCGGGCATCGGCGCACCGATATGGTTGGGGTTTCCAACCTCGGCCTTCGGACGCTGGGCGGTTGAGGCTTTGACCATCCGGTTCGGCACCCGGATCACGCGCGGCTGGCCGTTGAGTTCGAAGAACACGCGCACTTCGCCGTTTTCATCCGTTTCGCCAATTGCCTGACAACGGATTTCCAGCGTCTTGCCCGGATCGATCTCGGCGGTGATCTCTTCGCCCGGCTCCATGCCGTAGAAGAAAGTTCGCGTCGGCAGGGTGCGCACCGGACCATAGGTGCGGTGGCGGCCCATGTAATCCAGAAACACCTTGGGATACATCAGATAGCCGTTCAGATCCTCGTCATCGACATCCATACCCTCAAGCTGACTGGACAGTTCGGTGCGCACGGCCTCAAGATCGACCGCTTCGACATGCTTGCCGGGGCGCTCGGTATTGGGGGCTTCGTCTTTCAGAACCTTGTGGATGATGGTCTCGGGGAATCCGCCCGGAGGCTGACCCAGATTGCCGCGCATCATGTCGATCACAGAATCGGGGAACGCCACATCGGTGCCCGGATTTTCGACATCCGCACGGCTCAGGCCCTGGCTGACCATCATCAGCGCCATGTCGCCAACCACTTTAGACGAGGGTGTGACCTTGACGATATCGCCGAACATCTGGTTCACGTCGGCATACATCTGCGCCACTTCGTGCCACCGCTCCTCAAGTCCCAAAGATCGCGCCTGTGCCTTGAGGTTGGTGAACTGACCACCCGGCATTTCGTGCAGATAAACCTCGGAGGCCGGGGCTTGCAGACCCGACTCAAAGGCCGCGTACTGACCGCGGACCGCCTCAAAATAATCGCTGATCTCGCGGATCGCCTTGATGTCCAGCCCGGTGTCCCGCTCGGTGTGGCGCAAAGCCTCGACCACGGTGCCCAGCGTTGCCTGCGAGGTGTTGCCCGAAAACGCATCCATCGCGCAATCCACCGCATCCACACCGGCCTCGGACGCCGCCAGAATGGTGGCGCTGGCGATGCCCGCGGTGTCATGGGTGTGGAAATGGATCGGCAGGCCAACCTCTTCCTTCAGCGCCCGTATCAGAACGCGTGCTGAGGCCGGCTTCAGCAGCCCCGCCATATCCTTCAGCCCCAGAACATGCGCACCTGCGTCGCGCAGTTCTTTCGCCATGCCGACATAGTATTTCAGGTCGTACTTTGCGCGGTCCGGGTCCAGAATGTCGCCCGTATAGCAGACAGTGCCTTCACAGATTTTGCCGTTCTCGACAACCGCATCCATCGCGACGCGCATGTTTTCGACCCAGTTGAGCGAGTCGAACACGCGGAACACGTCGATATTCTGCGACGCCTGCCGGACGAATTCCTGCACCACGTTGTCGGGGTAGTTGGTGTAACCCACCCCGTTCGCCCCACGCAGCAGCATCTGGGTCATCAGGTTCGGCATCGCCTCGCGCAGATCGCGCAGGCGCTGCCAGGGGCATTCCTGCAAAAAGCGATAGGCCACGTCGAAGGTCGCGCCACCCCAGCATTCGACTGAGAACAGCTGTGGCAGGTTCGCCGCATAGGTCGGGGCCACCTTGATCATGTCGATCGACCGCATCCGGGTTGCCAGCAGCGACTGGTGCCCATCCCGCATGGTGGTATCGGTGATCAGCAACTGACGCTGCGCCTTCATCCAGTCGGCCACCGCCTGCGGACCCTTCTGCTCCAGCAGGTTGCGGGTACCCATCTGTGGCTCGGCCTTCAATGCGGGCGCGCGCGCCTCTTTCAGATCGGGGCGCGGCGTCGGGCGGTCCTTGGTCTCGGGATGCCCGTTCACGGTGATATCCGCGATATAGTTTAGAACCTTGGTACCCCGGTCACGGCGCTTCTTGAAGTGGAACAGGTCCGGCGTCTCATCGATGAACTTGGTGGTGTATTCATTCGACAGGAAGGTCGGGTGTTTCAGCAGGTTCTCGACAAAGGCGATGTTGGTCGAAACACCGCGCACGCGGAACTCGCGCAGCGCACGGTCCATCCGGGCGATCGCCTTCTCGGGCGTTGGCGCCCAGGCGGTGACCTTGGTCAGCAGCGAGTCGTAGTACCGGGTGATCACCCCGCCCGCATAGGCCGTACCGCCATCCAGACGGATACCCATGCCGGTGGCCGAGCGATAGGCGGTGATGCGGCCATAGTCGGGAATGAAATTGTTCAGGGGATCTTCGGTCGTGACCCGCGTCTGCAAGGCGTGACCATTCAGGCGAATGTCATCCTGGCTGGCTTTACCAGTGGCTTCGGCCAGCGTCTTGCCCTCTGCGATCAGGATCTGCGCCTGCACGATGTCGATACCGGTGACTTCCTCGGTGACGGTATGTTCCACCTGCACGCGCGGGTTCACCTCGATGAAGTAAAACTTGCTGGTCTCCATATCCATCAGGAACTCGACCGTGCCCGCGCATTCATAATTCACATGGGCACAGATGCGGCGACCCAGCTCGCAAATCTCGGCGCGTTGCGCCTCGGTCAGATACGGGGCCGGGGCGCGCTCAACGACTTTCTGATTGCGCCGCTGGACCGAGCAATCGCGTTCGTACAGGTGATAGATCTCATCATGCTTGTCGCCCAGAATCTGCACCTCGACATGCCGGGCGCGGGTGATCATCTTTTCCAGATACCCCTCGCCATTGCCAAAGGCGGCCTCAGCCTCGCGACGGCCTTCCAGAACCTTCTCTTCCAGCTCATCCTCGGACAGGATCGGACGCATCCCGCGCCCGCCGCCGCCCCAACTGGCCTTCAGCATCAGGGGATAGCCGATTTCGGCCGCTTCGGCCTTGATCGCGGCCATGTCGTCGCCCAGAACTTCGGTCGCCGGGATCACCGGGACATCAGCGGCAATCGCCACCTTCCGGGCGCTGGCCTTGTCGCCAAGCGCGCGCATGGTTTCGGCCTTTGGTCCGATGAAGGTGATGCCGTTCTGGACGCAGGCATCGACGAAATCCGGGTTTTCCGACAGCAGTCCATAACCGGGATGGATCGCATCCGCGCCGCTTTCCTTTGCGACCCGGATGATCTCATCAATGCTCAGATAGGCCGCAACCGGTCCCAACCCCTCGCCAATGCGATAGGCCTCGTCCGCTTTGAACCGGTGCAGCCCCAACTTGTCTTCCTCGGCAAAGACCGCAACTGTGCGTTTGCCCATCTCGTTCGCTGCGCGCATCACGCGGATGGCAATTTCGCCGCGGTTGGCAATCAGGATTTTTTTGAAGTCGGTCATTACAGGTCCCGGTCTTGGTGGTTTGGCCTTGGTCTCAGGCGGAGAATACGCGCCGGTATATCAGCGGTTTTGGCCAGAACCAGTCTGTTAACGCTCGCAAACGCCGCCTATTTGCACGTTTTCTAATACACATGCTGCATTGCGGCATCAATCATGCATTTAGAATAATCAATATCGCGGCCAGTGGACCGAATCGGTTGGCGAATCAGGTCAAGCGGCGAACATGGACGTAATACGCGCGGTGACGCCCCAATTCATCAAAAAGGCCGGTGCCGGGTTGCGACGATTTTGCTGCCAGATTTCGCGTGAACAAGCCGTGAACAAACCCTTTCCCTTAGCGCGCATCCGGCGTAGTTTGGACCCATGAGCAGTTTTGACGAAATGGACGCCTTTGAAGGCGCATCGCTGTCGGCGCGGGCGATGCCCACAGCCTCGGCCGAGTATCTCAACGATCTCAACCCTGCGCAGCGCGAAGCGGTCGAGCGGCTGGATGGTCCGGTGCTGATGCTGGCCGGCGCCGGAACCGGTAAGACCAAGGCGCTGACCGCGCGGATCACCCACCTGCTCAGAACTCACCGGGTGCGCGAGAATGAGATTCTGGCGGTGACCTTCACCAACAAGGCCGCGCGCGAGATGAAAGAGCGTGTGGGCCGCATGCTGGGTCGCCCCGCCGAAGGGATGCCGTGGTTGGGCACCTTCCACGCGATCTGCGTCAAGCTGTTGCGCCGCCATGCGGAACTGGTCGATCTGAAGTCGAATTTCACGATTCTGGATACCGATGATCAGCTGCGACTGCTCAAGCAATTGGTTCAGGCGGCCAATATTGATGACAAACGCTGGCCTGCACGGATGCTCTCCGGCATCATCGATGACTGGAAAAACCGCGCGCTGACGCCCGATAAGGTGCCCGCTGCGGATGCCGGGGCCTACAATCACAAGGGTATTGAGCTTTACGCGCAGTATCAAACTCGCCTGCGCGAGTTGAACGCCGTGGATTTCGGCGACCTATTGCTGCACATGGTCACGATTTTCCAGACTCACCCGGATGTGCTGGAGCAATATCAACGTTGGTTCCGCTATATCCTTGTGGACGAGTATCAGGACACCAACGTTGCCCAATACCTCTGGCTGCGCCTGCTGGCCGGGGGTCATAAGAACATCTGCTGCGTGGGTGACGACGATCAGTCGATCTATGGCTGGCGCGGGGCCGAGGTCGGCAACATCCTTCGGTTCGAAAAGGATTTTCCCGGCGCTTTCGTGGTGCGGTTGGAACAGAACTACCGCTCGACCCCTCATATTCTCGCCGCTGCGTCGAATGTCATCCGCGGCAATGAAAGCCGATTGGGCAAAGAGCTTTGGACAGCTGAAAAGGAAGGCGAAAAGGTTCGCCTGATCGGTCATTGGGATGGCGAGGAAGAGGCGCGCTGGATCGGCGAGGAAATCGACGCGATGCAGGGCGGGACGCGCGGTGTGCGGCCAATGAACCTCGACGAGATTGCCATCCTTGTTCGTGCCTCGCACCAGATGCGGGCGTTTGAGGATCGGTTTCTAACCATTGGTCTACCCTACAAGGTAATCGGCGGCCCTCGGTTCTATGAGCGGATGGAGATTCGCGATGCCATGGCCTATTTCCGGCTGGTGGTCAGCCCCGAGGATGATCTGGCCTTCGAGCGGATCGTGAACACGCCCAAACGCGGCCTTGGCGACAAGGCGCAGCAAACGATTCAGGTGGTCGCGCGCGAGAACGGGGTGTCGCTGGTCGAGGGCGCTCGGATCGCGGTCGACAATGGCTTGATCAAGGGCAAGGGCGGCAAGGCGCTGCGCGAATTGATCGACGGGTTGGCGCGGTGGAATGCCATGACGCGCGGTCCGCGGATCGAGGTGGATGATGACTCGGTGATCGACGATGAGGTCTCACCAATCCGCTATGGCGAACCCGAGCATACGCATATCGAACTGGCGCAGATCGTCTTGGACGAATCCGGCTATACCGCGCATTGGCAGAACGAAAAGACGCCTGAGGCGCCGGGGCGGCTGGAAAACCTCAAGGAACTGGTCAACCAGCTGGACAATTTCGAGAATCTGCAAGGATTCCTTGAGCATGTGAGCCTTGTGATGGATAACGAGCAGGAGTCGGACGGGGCCAAGGTCTCGATCATGACCCTGCACGCGGCCAAGGGGCTGGAATTCCCCGCCGTGTTCCTGCCGGGCTGGGAAGATGGCCTGTTCCCGTCGCAACGCTCGATGGACGAATCCGGGATCAAGGGTCTCGAAGAAGAACGCCGGCTGGCCTATGTCGGTATCACCCGCGCCGAAGAGGTCTGTACGATTTCATTTGCGGCCAACCGGCGGGTGTTCGGACAGTGGCAGAATTCCATGCCGTCGCGCTTCATCGATGAATTGCCTGAAGATCATGTGGAGGTTCTGACGCCGCCGGGCCTTTATGGTGGGGGTCAGGTGACCGCCAGTATCGAAACCCGAGCGGCTGAAGCGAATGTCTATAACTCGCCCGGTTGGAAGCGGATGCAGGCCCGGCAGGGGCAATATGGCATGTCCCAGCCGCGCGAGAGCCGCAACACCGTGATCGACGCGACCGCTGTGGCGAGCTTTACGCTGGGCGAGCGGGTGTTTCATCAGAAGTTTGGGTATGGCGCAGTGACCGGGATCGAAGGCGACAAGGTCGAGGTTGATTTCGACAAGGCCGGGGTGAAGAAAGTGGTTTCGCGCTTTCTGACCGCCAAGGACGACGTGCCGTTTTGATTTTATGCGAGGCTCTGCCTCGCGCTCCGGATATTTTTGCCAGGTGAAGCGGGGGCGTTTGCGCCCCTTTTTTGCGTTGTTGGAAAAGAAAAACGGCGATTCCCAGGGAGGAGGAGGGAACCGCCGTTCTTTTCTACATCAAGGCAGGGAGGAGGAAGCCCCGATGTATGCGAACCCGGGTTTGAGCCCGGTATGGGGAAGACGCGGCGACGTCAGGGAGGAGGAAGACGTCGCCACGCTCTTTCAACACCGAGGCAGGGAGGAGGAGAGCCCCGATGTATCAGGTTCCGGCGGTCAGGGCCGGTATAAGGTGCGGCAACGTCAGGGAGGAGGAAGACGTTGCCGCTGAAATACAGGTCCAAAATGGGAGGAGAAGGACCTGATCTCGGTGTTTCGTGCGGCGCTTACTGCGCTGCGTGTTCTTGTGCTGCCTGCATGGCCAGTCGACGGATCATCGAGCGGTGCAGACCCAGGTCAGCCAGTTCGCGGTTTGACAGAGCGGACAGCTCGGCCACCGTGCGACGATACATGCGATACCGTGCGAACCGTGCCTTGGCCGTTTCAAGCAGCGCAGTGATCCCAGATGCCTGCGCGTCCTTCGGTGCAATATGCGTTGTTGCGATTGCCATATCTGTGTTCCGTCTTTTGTTTTACCGGGCCAGCCCGGCGTTTGCTTGAGACTGAAGATAGGCAAATGCTGCAATTGCACAATGGGTCACGTCATCAATGCTGCTATGCAGCAAATGCATGGATTGGTTTGAATTTCCCGAAATGCTCGCGATACGCCCTAATAGAAGGGCTTTTAAAAACAGACAGTGGGGCAATGGTGTGGTGGGGCAGCAAAACCCGCCGAATTTGTTGCCCGACAATTGGGCGCATTTGACCGCGAAACAGGCAGTATGAGTTTGAATTGGTTGGGGTCTGCCTCGGAAAATAGCAAAAGCGCGCGGTCAGTTTGGCCCTTAAAAGCCCTTCATGGGAATTCATGGGCAAGCGTCGAGTCGGGCTGCGGGGTGCCAAAATTCGCTCGATTCTTTCTGCCTCTGTGGGCCGCTGGGCCGGATTTGAGAGCTTTTCGATGAAGATTCGAAAAATTTCTGGGAATTCGTGGGCAATTCACAACGCATATATATGGTAGGTGCGCTTTGGGTTTCGGCAATTTATGGTGCAGTTCCGGTCGTTTTCCTGTGTTTTTGAGTAATACTTGATCTCGGCTTGAAATTGAGTGCCCAAATTTCCTGTTGATTTCCATGAATTCCCATGTCATCCCTTATGCATCCGATGAGGACGAGGCAGCAGGGGCATCAAACGACCCCGAACCAAAAATACAAAAACAGGTTTCATACAGGCATCTCGCTTTCATCATCTAAAGAGATCCGGCGCGCGGGCGAGCAGACATCCCCCCAGGTGGCGCGCGCAGCTGGACATCCCGCAAGGCGGGTCAATGCGGCGGGTTGGTCAGTGGCAGCAGATCAACCCGCCGTTTTTCATCGGGGGGAACGTGAATTTTGAGGTGGGGCGCAAGCGAAAGGGACAGTCGTCTTGGCGCGCAGGTTTAGAGGTGAAAGCCACCACAAGGTGGATACGAAGGGCAGGGTGTCGATCCCGGCCTCGTTTCGCCGTGTGCTTGAAGCCTCTGACCCGAACTGGCAGCCCGGTGACAATCCAGAGCTTGTGATTGTCTATGGCGACCACCGCCGCAAATACCTTGAATGCTATACGATGCAGGCGATTGACGAGGTCGATGCCAAGATCGATGCGCTTCCACGCGGAACGATGGAACGCAAGATGCTGCAGCGCATGTTCCACGGTCAGTCCTTCCCGACCAATGTGGACGAAACCGGGCGCCTCGTGCTGCCCGCAAAGCTGCGCAGCAAGATCGATCTTGAAGGCGAGGCGTTTTTTATAGCCGCCGGTGACACGTTCCAAATCTGGAAACCCGAAACCTATGAGGCCGAGGAACTGGCCGCCGCCGAGGATTGGCTCGACGATCTGCCCGAGGATTTCGATCCGATGCAGTACCTCGATGGCATCGGGGATGGGTGACGGCATGGCCGGCGCTCAGACCTTATCGGACAAACCCCACATACCTGTTCTTCTGCGTCCGCTGCTGGCGGCCGTGGCACCGGTTTCGGGTGTTTGGCTGGACGGAACGTTTGGCGCGGGTGGGTACACGCGCGGTCTGCTTGAGGCTGGGGCCGAGAAGGTCATCGGCGTCGATCGTGATCCGCTGGCCTTTGAAATGGCCGCTGACTGGGCTGGTGACTTTGGTGATCGGCTGGTGATGCAGCCGGGTGTCTTCTCTCGCATGGATGAATATGCGCAGGATCTGGATGGGATCGTGCTGGACCTTGGCGTCTCGTCGATGCAGTTGGATCAGGCCGAGCGTGGGTTTTCATTCATGAAGGACGGCCCGCTTGATATGCGCATGAGCCAGCAGGGCGAAAGCGCCGCCGATCTGGTCAACGCGGCGTCCGAGGCGCAACTGGCAGATATTCTGTTCCATTTTGGCGAGGAACGCGCCAGTCGCCGAATTGCCAAGGCCATCGTGAAGGCGCGGGCAGAAGAACCAATCACGACAACGCTGCGCCTGGTCGAGATCATCGAGTCCTGCCTGCCGCGCCCGAAACCGGGTCAATCGCACCCGGCGACGCGCAGCTTTCAGGGTCTGAGAATCGCGGTGAACGCGGAATATGAGGAACTGTTTCAGGGACTTATGGCAGCCGAACGCGCGCTGAAGCCCGGCGGGCAACTGGCGGTCGTAACCTTCCATTCGATCGAGGACCGGATGGTAAAGCGGTTCTTTCAATCGCGTGCGGGCAAGACGGGACGCGCCAACCGCTATGCGCCCGAGATGGCGCAGGATCAGCCGCAATTCACCCTCAAGACCCGCAAGGCCGTCGGGCCGGACGATCGGGAATTGCAGGAAAATCCGCGTGCGCGTTCAGCCAAGCTGCGCGTCGCGGTGCGTACGGATGCCCCGGCGGGGGAAATTGAGGCCCGCGCCATCGGTATGCCGCAGCTGGGGGCAAGGGGAAGATGAAGAGTATACTGTATGTGTTGACCGCGCTGTCGGTATTCGGGCTCGCCTTGTGGGCCTATCAGGAAAATTACCGCACCCAACAGGTGCTGAAAGAAACGCAAGGCTTGCAGTTCAAGATCGGCAGCGCACAGGCACGTCTGGCGGTTCTGAACGCCGAGTGGGCGTATCTCAATCGTCCTGACCGACTGCGCGAACTGGCAGACCTGAATTTCGAACGGTTGGGTCTGCTGCCCTTGCGTGCCGAACAGTTCGGTCGCGCCGACAGGATCGCTTATGGCGAAGACCCCGATCTTCCGATCGTCAGCCCTGACGAATTGCAGGCAATCACCGAAATTCAGGCCTATGAAGAGGTGCAGATCCCATGACCCGCACACCTCTTCGGCCTCTGGCCCGTGTTCTGGATGCCCGCGCCCGCGGCGAAAACCCAAAAGCGATCGAGCGCGAGAATATCCGGCAGCGCCACGAAGACATGAAAGATCGCGCTCGGGCCCGGGCTGAAGGTCGCCTTTTGGTATTGGGGCTGTTCTTCTTCTGCGCCTTCTCTGTGGTGGGCGTACGCATGGGAATGCTGGCCACATCCGAGGCGCAAGAGCCGTTGGCCTCAGCCCCTGGTGCCTCCATCGCCATGCAACGGGCCAACATCGTGGACCGCGAAGGTCGTATTTTGGCCACCAACCTGGATACGTATTCGGTATATGCCCAGCCACCTTTGATGATTGACCCGGCTGCGGCAGCCGATCAATTGGTTGCGATCTTTCCGGATCTGGATCGCGATCGTCTGGTCAAGGATTTCACCGGAAACCGTAAGTTTCTTTGGATCAAGAAACGAATTTCGCCCGAGCAGAAGCAAGCCGTTCACGACATTGGCGATCCCGGTATCCTGTTCGGCCCGCGCGAGATGCGCCTGTATCCCAACGGCAAATTGGCCGCACATATTCTGGGTGGTTCCGGGTTCGGGCGCGAAGGTGTCAGCGCCGCCGAAGTGATCGGTGTCGCCGGTGTTGAAAAACAGTTCGATGACTATTTGCGCGACCCCGCCAATGGAAACAAACCGCTGCAACTGTCGCTGGATCTGACCGTGCAAGCGGCAGTCGAGCAGGTTTTGTACGGTGGCATGAAAATCATGAACGCCAAGGGGGCTTCGGCGGTCTTGATGAATGCGCATACGGGCGAGGTGATTTCGGCCGCGTCGCTTCCTTCATTTGATCCGAATGACCGCCCCCGCCCGCCGACGTCAGGCTTCGATCCCTCGGACAGCCCGCTTTTCAATCGGTATGTGCAGGGCGTGTACGAGTTGGGCTCGGTGTTCAAGATCTTCACCGCAGCACAGGCGGTCCAGCTTGGGTTGGTGAACTCGAATACGATCATCGACACATCGGGGCCGATGAAAATAGGTCGTTTCCCTATCGGAGAGTTCAACGGCAAGAATTACGGTAAAATCAGCGTCGCCGACGTGATCGTCCATAGCTCGAACCGGGGTACAGGGCGGTTGGCGTTGCAGATCGGCGCGCAGCGGCAGCAGAATTTTCTGGAAACGCTGGGGATGTTTGAACCCACCCCGTTCGAGATTGTCGAAGCAAAAGGCGGGCAACCGCTCAAACCCAAGAAATGGGGCGAACTGAGCACAGTGACCATCTCCTACGGCCACGGCCTGTCGACCAGCCCAATGCATCTGGCAGCAGGCTATGCGGCGATTGCAAACGGCGGGCATTACGTCAGTCCGACCATTCTGCGTCGGAACGGGTCGCAATACGGTCCGCGCGTGATGTCTGACAACGCGGCACAGCAAGCGCAAAAAATGCTGCGAAAGGTAGTAACGGACGGAACAGCCAGTTTCGGTGATGTGGCAGGATACGAAGTGGCGGGTAAGACCGGCACAGCGGACAAGCCAAAGCCGCGCGGCGGGTATTATGATGAAAAGGTCATCGCGACATTTGCGACCATCTTCCCGGCGCATAACCCGAAATACGTGATGATCGTCACGCTGGACGAACCCTCGATCGTGGCCTACGGCGAAAAGCGCCGCACGGCGGGTTGGACAGCGGTGCCGGTTGCCGCCGAATTGATCGGCCGGGTGGCCCCCTTGTTGGGCTTGCGCCCCCGGCTTGAGCCTGAAGCGGGCGCTGCTATAACGCTGACCTCGAATTAGGCTGTCCGGCAAGAGGTGGGCATGGGCACAGGAAAGTCGCAACTCAGCCAATTGGCCCTGACGGCAAGGGGCGGCGCGAACCCGGTCATAACCGGGCTTGCGGTTGACAGCCGCGAAGTGAAGGAAGGTTTTCTGTTTGCCGCTTTGCCCGGTACGCGCGTGCATGGTGGCGAATTCATTCAGTATGCGTTGCGCATGGGCGCAGCCGCAATCCTGACCGATGCCGAAGGCGCCGGAATTGCCGCCGACGAATTGGCTAGCTCTGATGCCGCATTGGTTGTCGTTGAAGACCCGCGTCAGGCGCTGGCGGGGTCTGCTGCGCTTTGGTTCGGCGCACAACCGCAGACGATCGTTGCAGTCACTGGCACGAACGGCAAGACCTCGGTGGCGTCCTTCGTGCGCCAGATCTGGGCAGAGCTTGGACATGCTGCGGTCAATCTGGGCACCACCGGTGTCGAAGGGGCCTGGACCGCGCCGTTGGCCCATACAACGCCCGAACCGATCACCTTACACCGCTGTCTGGCCGAGGCGGCAGAGAATGGCGTGACGCACGCGGCGATGGAAGCGTCTTCGCATGGTCTTGAGCAACGGCGACTGGACGGGGTGCATCTGGCCGCCGCCGGTTTTTCAAATTTCACGCAGGATCATCTGGATTACCACGAGACGTTTGAGGCATATTTTGCGGCAAAGGCCGGCTTGTTCGACCGGGTGTTGCCGCAGGATGGGACGGCGGTCATCAACGTCAGCGACCCCAAAAGTGCTCGGATGCGCCAGATCGCCGAAGCGCGGGGTCAGGCGGTGCTGACCGTTGGATCCGATGACGCAGACCTCTGCCTGCTCAACCAGCGCTTTGATGCAACGGGGCAAGACCTGCGCTTTGCATGGAAAGGAAAGACGCACCAGACGCGCCTGAACCTGATCGGTGGATTTCAGGCGGAAAATGTCCTGTTGGCCTGTGGGCTGGTGATCGCAGGGGGTGAGGAACCGGAGCGTGTTTTCGAAACCCTACCGCATCTGGCGACCGTGAGGGGTCGCATGCAACTGGCGGCGACCCGCGAGAACGGCGCGGCGGTTTTTGTCGATTATGCCCATACTCCTGACGCGGTCGCCACGGCACTCAAGGCGATGCGGCCCCATGTTATGGGACGTCTGATTGCCATTGTCGGGGCGGGTGGCGACCGCGATGCAACCAAACGTCCTTTGATGGGGCAGGCTGCCGCCGAAAATGCGGACGTAGTGTTTGTGACCGATGACAACCCACGCAGCGAAAACCCGGCCTTGATCCGTGCTGCCGTCATGGAAGGCGCACCCGAGGCGACAGAAGTCGGTGACAGGGCCGAAGCGATCCTGCGCGGAATTGACGCCCTGCAACCCGGCGATGCCTTGTTGATTGCAGGCAAAGGGCACGAAACCGGTCAGATTGTGGGTGATCAGGTTCTGCCGTTCGATGACGTGGAACAGGCCAGCATAGCGGTTGCTGCCTTGGACGGGAGGGTCGCATGACGCTCTGGACATCCGCCGAAGCTGCCGCGGCAACCAACGGTCGCGCGACCAAGGAGTGGCAGGCAAACGGCGTTTCGATTGATACACGGACCCTGCAACCGGGCGACCTGTTTGTGGCGCTGAAGGCGGCGCGGGACGGGCATGACTTCGTTGCACAGGCGCTTGAAAAGGGTGCAGGTGCTGCGCTGGTTTCGCATGTTCCCGACGGCGTCGATGACACCGCGCCTTTGCTGGTTGTCGATGATGTGCAAAAGGCGTTGGAAGACCTTGGGCAAGCCGCGCGTGACCGAACTGCGGCTCGCGTCGTCGGTGTAACAGGCAGTGTCGGCAAGACATCGACCAAGGAAATGCTGGCCAGCGTTTTGAAGACGCAAGGCCGGACCCACGCCAGCGTCGCCAGTTACAACAACCACTGGGGTGTACCGCTGACACTGGCAAGGATGCCGCGCGACACCGAGTTCGCCGTGATCGAGATCGGCATGAACCACCCGGGCGAGATCGCGCCGCTGGCCCGCCAAGCCCGCCCGCATGTTGCGCTGGTCACGACCGTGGCGGCCGTTCATCTGGAAGCATTTGAGTCAGTGGCTGGTATCGCGCGAGAAAAAGCCGCGATATTCGAGGGTCTGACAGAAGGCGGAACCGCCATCGTGAACGCCGATATCGAACATGCCGATATTCTGCGCGATTGCGCAAAGAAGCAGCGATACAACGTTGTTGAGTTTGGGCGAAACGCGTCTGATTACGTACTGGGAGAGATCAACCCATCCGCAAATTCGGTTCACGCGACGGCCACCGCAGGTGGGCAGCCCATCGCGTTCGAGGTGGACACGGCCGGAACCCATTTTGCGATGAACGGCCTGGGTGCGCTTGCCGCCTGTGTTGCGATGGGCGTCGATCTGGATCGCGCAATTGATGGGCTGCGCCGTTGGTCGCCGGTTAAAGGGCGCGGCGTGCGCGAGTTGATTGCGTTGCAGACGGGCGGCCAGATTGAACTGCTCGATGACAGTTACAACGCAAATCCAACATCGATGGAAGCGGCATTGGACGTTCTGGCAGCGTCACATGGCGCGCGGCGTATCGCCTTTCTGGGTGATATGAAAGAGTTGGGGGCGCACGAGATGGCCATGCATGCAGACATGGCCGCGATCAGTGCAATGGAACGTGTCGATCAGGTGCATTGCATCGGTCCCTTGATGAAGGCGCTGCATCAAGCCTTGCCCGAAGACAAACGCGGGCTCTGGAGTGAAACCAGCGCGGAAATGGCAGATCACCTTCCTGACTTGGTGCGAGACGGAGACGCGGTTTTGGCCAAAGGGTCGCTGAGCATGGCGCTTGCAGCCATTGTTGACGGTCTGCGGAAAATGGGGCATGGGGGCGCGCTTGATTCATAACGCGCCCGTGATCCCGGTGTGAGAAAGGTTTTGTAATGCTGTATTGGTTGACCGCGCTATCGGATGGAGGGGATTTCTTTAACCTCTTCCGTTACATCACGTTCCGCGCGGGTGGGGCCTTTCTGACAGCGTTGGTGTTTGGGTTCATCTTTGGCAAGCCGTTGATCAACGTGTTGCGCAAGCGGCAGGGCAAGGGTCAGCCGATCCGCGACGACGGACCAGAGGCTCACTTGTCCAAAGCCGGCACTCCGACAATGGGTGGATTGCTGATCGTGGGCGCGTTGGTGACCTCGACCCTGATCTGGGCGCGCTGGGACAACCCCTTTGTCTGGATGGTGCTTTTTGTGACGCTGGCCTATGCCGCAATCGGATTTGCGGACGATTATGCCAAGGTGTCCAAACAGAATACGAAAGGTGTGTCCAGCAAGATGCGGCTTGCCTTGGGTGTACTGATCGCAGTTCTGGCCTCGCTTTGGGCCACATTACATCACCCTGCGGATCTTCAGAACCAACTGGCCCTGCCGGTTTTCAAGGACACGCTGATCAACCTCGGGCTTTTCTATATCCCGTTTTCCATCGTCGTGATCGTGGGGGCCGCCAATGCTGTCAACCTGACGGACGGGTTGGACGGGTTGGCGATCATGCCAGCAATGATTGCGGCCACGACGCTGGGCATTATCGCTTACGCTGTCGGGCGGGTTGACTTCACCGAATATCTGGACGTGCATTATGTTCCCGGAACCGGAGAAATCCTGATATTTACAGCAGCCTTGTTTGGAGGCGGGCTTGGGTTCCTGTGGTACAACGCGCCTCCGGCAGCCGTGTTCATGGGCGACACCGGGTCTCTGGCCTTGGGCGGCGCTTTGGGGGCAATTGCCGTTGCCACCAAGCACGAACTGGTACTGGCTGTCGTCGGCGGATTGTTCGTCGTCGAGGCGCTGAGCGTCATTATTCAGGTTCTGTATTTCAAGCGCACGGGCAAGCGGGTGTTCTTGATGGCACCGATCCACCATCATTATGAAAAGAAGGGCTGGGCTGAGCCAACGATCGTGATCCGATTCTGGATCATTTCCCTGATCCTGGCGATGATCGGTCTGGCGACACTGAAAGTCAGGTAACGTGCCCGTCGGGTTCAGTGGGCCTGATGCAACCCTTGCCTTTCCGTTTTCCTTAGGTGCAGTGTGCGCATGGATTTCACGTCAGGAAGGTGCGCGGCATGATCCCGGTCAAAGGGTTTTCTGGGCAGAAAGTTGCAGTATTGGGGCTGGGCCGTTCCGGGCTGACCACCGCGCGGGCATTGCGCGCCGGCGGGGCCAATCCGATATGTTGGGACGATAACCCCGCCACGCGCGAGGCTGCCGAGTCAGAGGGGTTTTCCTGCGCAGACCTAAGGCGCACCGGGGCGATGGATGGTATCGCCTCTTTAATCGTTTCACCGGGCATTCCGCACCTTTATCCGGAACCCAACCCCGTTGTGGTGGCCGCGCTTGAAGCTGGCGTACCGGTGGACAATGACATCGGGCTTTTCTTTCGCAGCTATGCGGATCAGGATTGGGGTCGGTTTGACACCGCTCCTCGGGTCATTGCAGTGACGGGATCCAATGGAAAGTCCACGACTGCGGCACTGATCCATCATGTTCTGACCGAGGCGGGGCGGAGCTCGCAATTGGCGGGGAACATCGGTCGCGGTGTCCTGGACATTGATCCCGGAAGCGACGGATCGGTTGTTGTGCTGGAACTCAGCAGTTATCAGACCGAACTAGCCCGTGCGCTGACGCCTGATATCGCGGTGTTCACGAACCTGTCGCCCGATCATCTGGACCGGCACGCCGGAATGGGCGGGTATTTCGCGGCCAAGCGACGCCTGTTTTCCGAAGGCGGCCCGGACCGGGCCATTATCGGAGTTGATGAAGCCGAAGGGGCCTTCCTCGCTGGCCAGATGGCCGAAGGTCCCGCCGATGATCGCGTCATTCGCATCTCGGTCGAACGTAAGTTGGCAGGGCCGGGATGGCAGGTCTTTGCGCGCAAGGGTTTCTTGTCGGAGTATCGCAAAGGGCGGCAGGCCGGATCGATCGATTTGCGAGCGGTCAAAGGACTGCCCGGCGCACACAACCACCAGAACGCCTGTTCGGCTTACGCGGCGTGTCGCGCGATAGGCTTGTCGCCAAAGGTTATCGAAGCCGCGCTTCACAGTTTTCCGGGTCTTCCGCATCGCAGCCAGATCATTGCGGAGGTGGGCGGCGTCACCTTTGTCAACGACTCGAAGGCGACCAACGTGGACAGCGCGGTCAAAGCCCTCAGCGCCTTCGAGAACATCCGCTGGATTTGTGGGGGTCTCGAGAAAGAGGGCGGGCTTGCCGCCTTGAATGGGGCTGCAGGGAATGTGTTGAAGGCATACGTGATCGGGCGAGAAGCGGCCCGGTTTGCAATGCAGCTTGATGCCGAAGCCGAGGTTTGCACCACGATGGCACGGGCCGTGGAACAGGCAATGGCAGACGCGCAACCGGGCGAGACGGTATTGCTGGCCCCGGCGGCTGCAAGTTTCGATCAGTATGACAGCTTTGAAAAACGCGGTGAGGATTTTGTGTCAGAGGTGCGCGACAGACTGTCTGGCACCAGCAGTTGCAAATGACCGCCGGTTCGGTCAAGCTTTGACCCTATCAGCTTGACGCGCCATTACTTTTGGTTTTGCCTTTCGGAAATTCAAAACGAGGTCATGACTATGCCGTACCGTAAATTCGCTATGATTTTGCCTGCCCTTCTGGTTGCAGGCGCCTGCACCAATACGGGTGCCAACTATCAGCCCGTTATCGATGGCCCCGTTGGGCCGAACTACAACAACGACCTGCTGCAATGTCAGCAACTGGCCGCGTCGCAGGCGAGCGTTGACGGGTCAACCGCGGGTAATGCCGCAATTGGCGCGGCCGGTGCAGCGGCGACCACGGCGATCATCCAGGACAGCAGCGACAATCTGGGTCGCGCTGCCGCAGCAGGTGCCTTGATCGGCGCGGGCGCGGACGTGATCTCGAAGAACCAGAACAAAGAAGTGATCGTGCGCAACTGCATGCGCGGACGCGGTTATAACGTCGTCGGCTAACGGTTTCTGGCAATAGCCGTTCCAGCGGCGTGGCCTGACGACCAGGCCCACTGGAAGTTATAGCCGCCCAGCCAGCCGGTGACATCAACCGCTTCACCAATGACATAGAGGCCAGGGACATCCTTGGCCTCCATCGTTTTTGACGACAACCCATCGGTCGAGATACCGCCCAATGTAACTTCTGCCGTCCTGTAACCCTCGGTCCCGGACGGGGTGAGTTGCCAATTGGACAGCGCAGCGGTCAGGTCACCAAGGGCACCATCGGATTGGTCTGCCAAATTGCCGTGCATCGGGATATGTAGGCTTAGGAAATCGACAAGCCGGCCGGGCAAATGACGGGCCAGTTCGGTTCGCAGGGCTTTTCGCCCACCGACATGACGCTGCTCACGCAGCATGTCGAACAGGTCCAGATCGGGGATCAGATTGACGTGGATCGTTTCCCCCTCAAGCCAGTAGGACGACAGTTGCAGAACCGATGGTCCGCTAAGCCCGCGATGGGTGAAAAGCAGCGCTTCGTCAAAACTGGTGCGCTGGTTCGACAGCCGTACGGGCAAAGATACGCCGGACAGGTCTTTGAACTTTCCGTCCGAGAATGTGAACGGCACCAACGCCGCGCGCGTGTCCGTCACCTGCAGGCCGAATTTGCTGGCGATATCGTAGGCCAGCCCCGTGGCCCCCATTTTGGGGATCGACTTGCCCCCGGTGGCCAGCACAAGATTGGCGCAGGTCAGGCTGTGTCGTTGGCCCTCGCGGTTGACCTCAAGCGTGTATCCGGTTTCCGTTTTGCCAAGGTCTTTCAATTCGGTTCGGACCCACAAGTCGGCCCCGGCTTGCGACATTTCGGTCAACAGCATCTGGATGATCTGTTTGGACGACCGGTCGCAGAACAGTTGACCCAATGTCTTTTCGTGCCACGCTATGCCGTGGCGCCCGACCAGATCGACAAAATCCCACTGCGTATAACGCGCCAGGGCGGATTTGCAGAAATGCGGATTCTGCGAAAGGAAGTTTTCGGGGCCTGAATGGATATTGGTAAAATTACAGCGACCGCCGCCCGAGATTCGAATTTTCTCGCCCGCAGCTTTTGCGTGGTCAATCACAAGGACGCGCCCGCCACAATGCGCGGCGCACATCATTCCGGCGGCTCCGGCGCCAAGGATGATTGTATCGTAATTCATGCGAAAGCCATTGGCGCGGTTTTTCCCCGATGGCAAGCCGGGCTCGGTCGGCGTAGTTTCGCTTGCGGCTGAAAAACGGCACCTAAAAATCGCATCTTTTCTCAATTGAGCAGGCAAATTTCGGTTTCATTTCATCTGTTTGGATCAGATGGAACAGCACCGGTTGGATTTATGCACACGCAAATCCGTTGCTGTTGACCAATTCCTGCTTATTCCAATAGTCTTTTTCGACCCTGAGGACAGGGAACGGCCTAGTTTGAGTTTGGTGGAGTTTTCCCCGATGCCATCGACGATTTTCGGTGCACTGCGTAGCAACACGACACTGACGGATGCCGGAGCTTCGACCACGGTTGTCGGGTCCGTTTTCGAAATCTCTGCCTACAGCCAGATCACCGTCGAAGATGGCGCTGACGGAACGGTGTTCGAAGGCGACAGCGTTTCGAACGAAATCGGGAACGACCCTACTCAGACTTTGGATGACGAAATCATCTTTTGGGACTTCACGGTATCGGTCACTGACGGCACCAATACATATCAGATCGCGCTGTTCGATTATGATCTCAACGGGGATGGCGACTCGATTGGTGTCGATGCTGAGGACGGGTATTTCATGGCCTTCATCGGCGCGATACCACCGCTGGATACGCCGCTTGAGATTACGGCAATCATCAACAACGGGCAGAGCATTGATGTTGATACTGTTGTGCCTTGCTTTGTTTCAGGCACCGGTATTCAGACACCGACAGGGACACGCGCCATAGAAACGTTGAAAGCTGGCGATCTGGTCAACACACTGGATAGCGGCCCGCAGATTATCCGCTGGATTGGGTCCAGAACGTTGGACAGTATCGATCTTGCGGTCAAGCCAAACCTTCGCCCGATCCGGTTTTCCAAAGGCTCGCTTGGCGAAGGGTTGCCCGAAAAAGATCTGCTGGTATCGCCGCAACATCGAATGCTGGTGCGGTCACAAATAGCCTCAAGGATGTTTGCAAAACGGGAAATCCTGATAGCGGCGAAAAAGCTTGTTGGGATGTCTGGTGTTTCGGTGGACGCCTCCGTTGCGCAAGTCACGTATCACCACATCCTGTTCGATCGGCACGAAGTGATTTTCGCAGAAGGCGCGCCGTCAGAAAGCTTGTTCACCGGACCCGAAGCGCTCAAGAGTGTCGGCGATGCGGCAGTCGCCGAGATTCAAGACCTTTTCCCGGAAATCCTGACCGAAAACCATGTACCGCAATTGGCACGGCTGGTCCCGGCCAAAGGCGTGCAGGTTCGTACATTGGTGGAAAGGCACAAGAAGAACCGAAAGCCCCTGGTATCCTGATTGACGGGCTAGACGAAGACGGGCGGAAATCGGGAACCTTTATGGACTAACTTGGTGTGTCTGCAAATGGTTCGGCGACGATTTGGTGATCGTCTTCATAGACGACATAGCCGACCCGATCGGACCGCAGCGTTTCAATCACATACCCGTTCTCAGCAAGCAGCGCGATTAATTCATAGGACTTGGACAGCGCCTCTGACGCGTTGGGTTTGAACCAGCTCAAGCCGCGGGTATCTCGGTGAAATGCGCCTTTCGATTTTGAGCTGTTGAAACGGGTCGGGACCGCCAGGTGCTCGCGGAACCACTGCAACAAATGCTCAAGACGCGCTTGGGAATACGGATCCAGCGTCTGTGCCTCGTTCAGTTCGTAGGCAGCGCAAAAGAAGCCGCTTCGGGCGGCCATTCCGACAACGGGATCGGGGCACACAAATCTCACAAACATTCGGCGGCGGCTTTCACACTGAATTACCGGGCGTGTATTTTAGCTGAATTGCCGCGTCAGGTGTCAACTGCGAGGTCGTCCGGCACCACGGATGCTACGTGAAATCCCCCTGTTACGCTCATTCCGCTGGCCCAAACGCAAAAATCGCGGTAGAGTCTTTTTGAGACCCCGAAAACGGGGCGGTAACGAGGCAGATAGTGGCGGTATCTCATGACTGAGATGGTGTATGGCGCGGTCCAGGACCAGCGCGGCGAACCGATTCTACCAAAGTGGTGGCGGACGATTGATCGCTGGAGCATGTCCTGCGTCCTGATCCTGTTCGTGATTGGATTGCTCTTGGGCCTTGCTTCATCGCCTCCTTTGGCCGGTCGCAATGGGTTTGATCCCTTCCATTATGTCGAACGGCAGGCGCTGTTTGGCGGGCTGGCGCTTTTGGCAATGCTGCTGACCTCGATGATGTCGCCTGTTTTGGTACGGCGTCTGGCCGTGTTGGGATTTCTGGTTTCCTTTGTCGCACTGGCTTTTCTGCCGGTTTTCGGCACCGACTTTGGCAAAGGTGCGGTGCGCTGGTACTCGCTGGGCTTTGCTTCGCTGCAGCCGTCCGAGTTTTTGAAACCCGGTTTCGTTGTTGTTGCTGCGTGGCTTCTTGCCGCCTCGCAAGAGATCAACGGCCCGCCGGGGCGCCTGTGGTCGTTTGCGCTTTGTATGGCGATTGTTGGCATGCTGGTCGTGCAACCCGATTTCGGGCAAGCGTGCCTGATCCTGTTCGCGTGGGGTGTAATGTACTTCGTCGCGGGTGCACCCATGCTGCTGCTGGTGGGCATGGCCGGTGTCGTGGTTCTGGGCGGGATGTTCGCCTATTCGAACTCCGAACACTTTGCGCGCCGGATCGATGGTTTTCTCAATCAGGAGGTCGACCCGACAACACAGCTTGGCTATGCGACCAACGCAATCCGCGAAGGTGGGTTGTTCGGCGTAGGCGTCGGTGAAGGGCAGGTGAAATGGTCATTGCCCGATGCGCATACGGATTTCATCATCGCCGTCGCCGCCGAAGAGTACGGCCTGATTTTGGTTCTGATCATCATCGCGCTTTATTCGATCATCGTGGTACGCTCGCTGCTGCGCCTGATGCGAGAGCGCGACGTGTTCATTCGTCTGGCAGGCACCGGTCTGGCGTGTACCTTCGGTGTGCAGGCGATGATTAACATGGGCGTTGCGGTCAGACTGCTGCCCGCGAAGGGCATGACGCTGCCGTTTGTCAGCTATGGCGGCTCTTCTCTGATTGCCGGCGGTATTGCGGTCGGGATGCTTTTGGCATTTACCCGGGTGCGCCCGCAGGGCGAGCTCGGCGACATTCTGCGCGGACGGGGCTGATGAGCAAACCTTATCTTCTCATTGCGGCGGGCGGCACCGGGGGGCACATGTTCCCGGCGCAGGCATTGACCGAGGCGATGCTGAACAAAGGGTGGCGGGTGCGCCTGTCCACCGACGCGCGCGGCGCGCGTTACACCGGCGGCTTTCCTCACTCGACCGAGATTGTCGAGGCGTCCTCGGCCACGTTTGCGCGCGGCGGATTGGCCGCCAAGGCGATGGTCGGGCCAAGGATCGCTGGCGGCGTGTCCAGCATGACGTTTCAGATGCTTCGGGACCGGCCGGATGTGGTTGTGGGTTTTGGCGGTTACCCTTCGATCCCGGCGCTGGGTGCCGCAACTTTGCTAAAGCTTCCACGTATGATCCACGAGCAGAACGGCATTCTGGGTCGTGTCAATCAGGTGTTCGCGACGCGTGTCGCACATGTGGCTTGCGGCGTCTGGCCCACGGATCTGCCCGAAGGCGCGGATGGCGTCCACACGGGCAACCCGGTGCGGGCGTCTGTTCTGGATCGGGCGGCCGCCGGTTATATACCTCCCGGTGATTACCCTATGTCGATTCTGGTGATGGGGGGATCGCAAGGCGCACGTATTCTCAGCGACGTTGTGCCGGGTGCGATTGCCGCTTTGCCGGAAATGTTGCGCGGGTTCATTCGCGTGTCACATCAGGCAAGAGAGGAAGATGGCGAGCGTGTCGCCGCCATGTACAGCGAATACGGCATCAATGCAGATGTGCAGCCGTTCTTTCAGGATGTACCGCGCCGTATGTCCGAGGCACAGCTCGTGATCAGCCGGTCCGGCGCGTCCAGCGTCGCCGACATCTCGGTCATTGGTCGTCCATCGATCCTGATCCCATTTGCTGCCGCAGCCGGTGATCATCAGACTGCGAATGCACGCGGGCTGGTTCAGGCGGGCGGTGCCATCATGATACCGGAAAATGCCCTTGACGTTTCTGCGCTGACGCAGCAAATCACCGCAGTTCTGACCAACCCCGAAGCCGCGCAAAATATGGCCCATGCAGCCTTGGCGGCAGGGGCGCCTGACGCGACCGAGCGTCTGGTGGCCCTTGTCGAACAGCTGGCGCAGAAGGAGACCACATGAATCCAGCAACCAAACTGCCGCAGGACGTTGGACCGATCCACTTTGTGGGCATCGGCGGGATCGGGATGTCGGGTATCGCCGAGGTGCTTTTGAACCTGGGATACAGGGTGCAGGGGTCTGACCTGAAGGCTTCCAAGATCACCGACCGTTTGGCCGATTTGGGTGCCGAAATCTTCGTCGGCCAACGGTCTGAGAACCTGGAAAACGCGGCTGTGGTCGTCGTTTCGACCGCAATCAAACCAGGCAACCCCGAGTTGGACGAGGCCCGCGCCCGGGGCCTGCCCGTCGTCCGCCGGGCTGACATGCTGGCCGAATTGATGCGTCTGCGCTCGAATGTCGCCATCGCGGGAACGCATGGCAAGACCACGACCACCACGATGATGGCTGAATTGATGGTGGCGGGGGATTTCGACCCGACGGTGATCAACGGTGGGATCATTCACGCTTACGGATCGAACGCCCGTATGGGGCAGGGTGAGTGGATGGTGGTTGAAGCAGACGAGTCCGACGGCTCGTTCAACCGCCTGCCCGCGACGATCGCTATTGTCACCAATATCGACCCCGAGCATATGGAGCATTGGGGCGATTTCGACACCTTGCGGGATGGATTCTACGAGTTCGTTTCGAATCTGCCGTTCTATGGTTTGGCCGTCTGCTGCACCGATCACACCGAAGTGCAGACGCTGGTGGGCCGGATCACTGACAGGCGCGTCAGGACATATGGCTTCAACGCTCAGGCGGATGTGCGTGCCCTGAACCTGACGTATCAGGGCGGGGTCGCGCATTTTGATGTCCACCTGCAATACGAGGACACCATGATCGAGGGTTGCACTCTGCCCATGCCCGGTGATCACAACGTGTCGAATGCGTTGTCTGCCATTGCCGTGGCCCGCCATCTGGGTATGAAGACCTCGGAAATCCGCGACGCGCTGGCCAATTTCGGAGGCGTCAACCGCCGCTTCACCAAGGTCGGAGAGGTCAGCGGAGTCACCATCATCGACGATTACGGCCACCATCCCGTAGAAATCGCCGCCGTGCTGAAAGCCGCCCGGCAGGCGACCGAAGGTCGTGTCATCGCCGTGCACCAGCCGCATCGGTATTCGCGTTTGTCAAACTTGTTTGACGACTTCTGCACTTGCTTCAACGACGCTGATGTTGTTGCCATCGCCGAGGTGTTTGCCGCAGGCGAAGACCCGGTTGAAGGTGCCTCGCGCGATGACCTTGTGCAGGGCTTGATCCGTCACGGGCATCGTCACGCGCGCGCCATACTGAACGAGGAAGATCTGGCGCGCCTTGTCCGCGAACAGGCGCGTCCGGGCGACATGGTCGTGTGCCTTGGCGCCGGTACGATAAGCGCTTGGGCAAATGGCTTGCCGGATCGATTGCTTGCCAAGGCGGGTTGACCGGTGGCGCTTTCGCTGATCCTGGCCTGCGCATGGGTGCTCGCCGCGACCGTTGTCGCGATGCTGCCGATGCGTATGCAATTCCCGCCCGGTCTCTTACTGCTCTTTTGCGCACCTGCTTTGATCGTCTGGTTGGGATACGATTTCGGCTGGTTTGTTTCGCTGCTTGCTTTTGGCGGCTTCGTCTCGATGTTTCGCAACCCAATTCGTTATTACTGGCGTAAATGGACCGGCAAGGAGGTTCCGAAATGACGTTGTCCCTTGCCCTTGCCGGTCTTTGGGGAGTGATTGCCAACGTACTGGCGATGATCCCAAGCAAAGACAACCACTGGACCCGTGCTTATTTCCTGATCGCCGTAGGTGTACCCATTCTGGGCTATGTCACTTATGAAAACGGGCCTTGGATCGGTCTGATCGTCCTGGCAGCGGGGATGTCTGTTCTGCGTTGGCCGGTGATTTATCTGGGGCGTTGGCTGCGGAAAAGGATCTGACGCATTGCCATCCAATTCTGAATCCGCGATCAAGCGCTCATGACCACACTCCCAACACCACGCGGCAAACTCACCGAAAACCGGTCTCTCGACGACCTCACATGGCTCCGGGTTGGCGGCCCTGCGGATTACCTGTTCCAGCCCGCTGATACCGAAGACCTGCAGACCTTTCTGCGCGACCTGCCTGCCGAGGTCGCGGTCTTCCCGATGGGCGTTGGCTCGAACCTCATCGTGCGCGATGGCGGGTTGCGGGCCGTGGTGATCCGGCTCGGGCGCGGGTTCAATACCATTTCAATCGACGGCAACACCGTCACCGCAGGCGCGGCGGCGCTGGATGCGCATGTGGCCCGCAAGGCGGCGGATGCTGGCGTGGACCTGACCTTTTTACGTACCATCCCCGGCTCGATCGGCGGAGCGGTGCGGATGAACGCGGGCTGTTACGGCAGCTACACGGCGGACGTACTGCAAACCGCCACCATCGTCACAAGGTCGGGTGAACTGGTTGAACTCACGCCGAAACAGCTCAATTTCCGCTACCGCCAAACCGACCTGCCCGAAGGCGCGGTGCTGGTCTCGGCCACGTTCAAAGGCCCGCCCGGTGAACCCGTAGAGCTGCATGCCCGCATGGCGGCACAGCTGCAAAAGCGTGACGAAACCCAACCCACCAAGGACCGAAGCGCCGGGTCGACCTTTCGCAATCCCGCCGGGTTTTCCTCGACCGGCAAGGCCGATGATGTCCATGATCTGAAGGCTTGGAAGGTGATCGACGATGCCGGGATGCGCGGGGCGACCCTCGGTGGCGCGCAGATGAGCCCCAAGCACCCGAATTTCCTGATCAATACCGGCTCTGCCACCGCCGCTGACCTCGAAGGTCTCGGTGAAGAGGTGCGAAAAAAGGTTTACGAAACAAGCGGCATCACGCTAGAATGGGAAATCATGCGGATCGGTGATCCGCTGACAGATTAAAGCCGCGACCGTCAGACCAAAACAGGCAAATTCAGGCGACGGATCAAAGGCATAAGCGGATACGGACCATCACATAAGGTCCGGGGACATTGAGGCGCACATTGGGTATGTCGAGCAGGACAAACCCCAAAGTGGCGGTATTGATGGGTGGCCCCTCGGCGGAACGCGAGGTGTCTCTCAGCAGCGGGCGCGAATGCGCAGCCGCCCTCAGGGGAGAAGGCTTTGAAGTGGTCGAGCTGGACGCCGGTCCCGACCTCTACGCGCGCCTGTTGGACATCAAGCCCGATGTGGTTTTCAACGCCCTGCATGGCCGCTGGGGCGAAGACGGCTGCGTTCAGGGCCTGCTGGAATGGATGCGCATCCCCTATACGCATTCCGGGGTGCTCGCCTCGGCGCTGGCAATGGACAAGCAGCGCAGCAAGGAGATTTACCAAACCGAGGGCCTGCCGATCGTGCCCAGCGTGATCGTCCCCAAGGTCGAAGTGGTCGAGGTTCACGTCATGGAGCCGCCTTACGTGGCCAAGCCCAATAACGAAGGGTCCAGCGTCGGCATCTATATCGTCCACGAAAACGCCAACGGACCGCCGCAACTGGACGACGAGATGCCCGATCAGGTGATGGTCGAGAAATACGTGGCAGGCCGCGAACTGACGGTGACCGTCATGGGCGACCGCGCCCTAACCGTGACCGAGATCATGACCGATGGCGGCTGGTACGACTATGACGCCAAGTACAAGCCCGGCGGGTCGTGGCATATCCTACCCGCCGACATCCCGCAGGACATCTTTGACCGCTGTATGGATTACGCGCGTAAGGCGCATGATGCCTTGGGCTGTCGCGGGGTGAGCCGCACCGACTATCGCTGGGATGACAGCATGGGCGCGGACGGGCTGTTTCTGCTGGAAACAAATACGCAGCCGGGTATGACGCCCACATCGCTGGTGCCCGAACAGGCCGAGCATGTCGGCATGACCTTCGGCCAGCTCTGCGCGTGGATGGTGGAGGACGCCTCATGCGACCGCTGACCGCCACCCGCGCACCGGTCATCCACCGGACCAAGGCTCTGGCCGGGCCGGACGCGGAGTTCCATTCCGCTTCGGACGCCTCGCCTGACGCGAAACCAAAAATGCGCTTGCGGGGTTTTGGAAGGTTCGGACGCCGTTCAGGACGCAGTGATCCAACGCCTTCGCGTCTCAGCTACCGCTTCCAGCGCCTGATGCTGACGCCGGGATTTCGCAAGGGGCTGAGGCTCGGTCTGCCGGTGATCCTGATCGCAGCAATTGTTGGCGGATTTTTTGCGTCTCAGGACCGGCGCGATGCGGTCGCAACGTATGTGGCGGGTATCAAGACGTCGATCCAGGAACGACCGGAATTCATGGTCAACCTGATGGCCATTGACGGGGCCGGAACGGGTTTGTCCGAGGACATCCGAGAGGTGGTGCCACTGGACTTCCCGCTCAGCTCCTGGGATCTGGATGTCGAACTGATCCGCGACACGATAACCGGTTTGGACCCCGTCAAATCCGCCACTGTGCGCATCCGTCCGGGCGGCATTCTTCAGATTGACGTTGTCGAGCGCCAGCCGGTGATTGTCTGGCGAAATCGCGATGGAATTGAGTTGCTGGACGAAACCGGCGCGCATGTGGACCGGATCGCAGCACGGGCCGATCACGCAGACCTGCCGCTGATCGCGGGCAGGGGCGCAGACAAGCAAGTCCCCGAGGCGTTGGAAATCCTAACAACGGCCCGCAGTCTCGGACAGCGTGTGCGCGGTCTTGTTCGCGTGGGTGAGCGGCGCTGGGATCTGGTTCTGGATCGCAAGCAGCGGATCATGTTGCCGACGGAACGCCCTGTAAGAGCGTTGGAGCATGTTTTGGCCGTGAACGAGGTTCAGGACCTTTTGGAACGTGACGTGGCGGTTGTGGACATGCGCCTTGGACAACGACCGACGATCAGAATGAACAAAACCGCCAGCGACATCTGGTGGAACACAAAAGTTACACCAAGTGACGGGCAGTAAGACTATGATGACCGACCTCTACCAGTCCCAACGCGCCATGCGGCAGATGCGCAGGCAGGCGATGCAACGGGGCGTTGTCGCCATTCTGGATGTGGGCAGTTCCAAGATCGCCTGTCTTGTTCTGCGGTTTGATGGCACTGGGCGGTTGAGTGATGATAACTCGATCGGGTCGATGGCCGGTCAGACCGGGTTCCGCGTAATCGGCGCGGCGACCACCCGCTCGCGCGGCGTGCAGTTCGGCGAAGTCAGCGCGATGCAGGAAACCGAGCGTGCAATTCGCACAGCCTTGCAAGCTGCGCAGAAAATGGCAGACATTCGGGTGGATCATGTGATCGCCTGTTTCTCGGGCGCCAACCCGAGGTCTTACGGCCTTGACGCACAAGTCGATCTGGAAGGGCAACTGGTCACCGAGGCCGAGGTCGGGCGTGTCCTGAACGCCTGCGACGTTCCGGATTACGGCGTCGGGCGCGAAGTCTTGCATGCACAGCCAGTGAACTTTGCGCTGGACAACCGTTCAGGCCTGATAGATCCGCGCGGTCAGCTGGGCCAATCGCTGGCCGTCGATCTGCACATGTTGACGGTGGATGCTGTGGCGATCCAGAACATCGTGCGTTGTATCAAACGCTGTGATCTGGAGTTGGCTGGGATTGCGAACTCGGCCTATGTGTCGGGCATCTCGGCCCTGGTCGAAGACGAGCAGGAGTTGGGCGCGGCCTGCATCGACATGGGCGGCGGCACCACCAGCGTGTCGATTTTCATGAAGAAACACATGATTTACGCCGATTGCGTCAAAATGGGCGGCGATCACGTGACCAGTGATATTTCGATGGGGCTTGGCGTGCCCGCTGCGGTGGCCGAGCGGATCAAGACCTTCAATGGGGGGGTCCATGCAACAGGCGCGGATGACCGCGACCTGATTGATATCGGCGGCGACACCGGGGATTGGGAGCATGATCGCCGGACCGTCAGCCGGGCCGAACTGATCGGTATCATGCGCCCGCGGGTCGAGGAGATTCTCGAAGAGGTCCGCACCCGATTGGATGCAGCCGGGTTTGATCACCTTCCCAGCCAGCAGATCGTTCTGACCGGGGGCGGCAGTCAGATCATGGGGCTGGACGGGTTGGCAACCCGCATTCTGGGCCAGCGTGTTCGTCTGGGTCGCCCGCTACGTGTCCACGGTCTTCCCCAGTCGGCGACAGGACCCGGGTTTTCCTCGGCAGTCGGGCTAAGCTTGTTTGCTGCGCATCCGCAGGACGAGTGGTGGGACTTTGAAATTCCGGTCGACACCTATTCGGCGCGCCCGTTCAAACGGGCCGTGCGTTGGTTCCGTGACAACTGGTAAAGCAGTAACCGCCGCTATCCTGAGTGCGTTTTGGGCAACTGCTGCGCCGGCGCAATCGCGGATATCGCCCGAGGCGTTCCTGGCAGCGGTCGAGGGCAAAACCGTCGACTTCCACGAAATCCGCAGCGGCGAACTGGTCGGCACAGAGCAGTTCCTGAGCCCGTCGCTCTCGGTCTGGCGGCAGCAAGGGAAGGGCTGCGTATACGGGCAGATCACCACACCGGATGGTCAGGTTTGCTTCCTGTATGACGACGACCCGGACGGCTTGCCCGTTTGCTGGTGGCCCTTTGAATACGAAGGGCGATTGCTTGTACGGCTATCGACGTTTGCCGACGCCGAGATACAGGAGGTCCGCCGGATCACAACCGACAGTTTGAACTGTCCAAGTGCGCCAACCAGCTAAAGAATTGGGTTGCGTGGACCGGAATTATCCCTAAAACTATCCACAGGGCCCGAAAGAGGCTTGGCGGCAGGACCAGAGCAGTTTTCCGCGATCAAAGATCAAATTTGTCTGATGTGGCGCGTTGCTGGCAGTGTCGCGCGGAATTGCCTTGCGTTGTGCGAAACTTTGCTTGCACCGCTACATGTGGCGCGGTCTGCGAAATGCCGCTGATTGCTGCCATAATTCCTCCATATTTTGCGGTTTCCAGCCATTTTTGGCGTGACGTTTGTGGAATTCAGCAGTAGAATCAAGGGCGGATAGGTCAGAAAAACACCGCGTTTCGCGGCAACATATAAAACAGGCGGACAGAGCATGACATTGAATCTTTCGATGCCCGGGCACGAAGAATTGAAGCCACGGATTACGGTATTTGGCGTTGGCGGGGCAGGTGGAAACGCCGTCGACAACATGATTGCAAAACAACTGGACGGCGTTGAGTTCGTGGTCGCGAACACCGACGCGCAGGCGTTGCAGCAAAGCAGCTCGTCGGCGCGTGTTCAGTTGGGCGTGAAAGTTACCGAAGGTCTGGGCGCGGGGGCTCGTCCAACCGTCGGTGCCGCAGCCGCAGAAGAAAGCATTGAACAGATCGTCGACCATCTGGCCGGCGCACATATGTGCTTTATCACCGCCGGTATGGGCGGTGGCACCGGCACCGGGGCCGCGCCGATCATCGCGCAGGCGGCCCGTGAACTGGGCGTTCTGACCGTTGGCGTCGTGACCAAACCCTTCCAGTTCGAAGGGGCCAAGCGGATGCGTCAGGCCGAAGACGGTGTCGACGCGCTGCAGCAGGTGGTCGACACGCTTATCATCATCCCGAACCAGAACCTGTTCCGGTTGGCGAATGAGAAAACCACGTTTACCGAGGCGTTCTCGATGGCCGATGATGTGCTCTATCAGGGCGTCAAGGGCGTGACCGACCTGATGGTTCGTCCCGGCCTGATCAACCTCGACTTTGCCGATGTCCGCGCGGTGATGGACGAGATGGGCAAGGCCATGATGGGCACCGGTGAGGCCACCGGCGAAGACCGCGCCATCCAGGCGGCTGAGAAGGCCATCGCCAACCCGCTGCTGGACGAGATCAGCCTGAAGGGCGCCAAGGGCGTTCTGATCAACATCACCGGCGCACATGACCTGACCCTGTTCGAACTGGACGAGGCCGCAAACCGCATCCGCGAGGAAGTGGACCCCGAGGCCAATATCATCGTTGGCTCGACCCTCGATACCGAGATGGAAGGCGGCATGCGCGTCTCTGTCGTCGCGACGGGGATTGACGCAACTGATGTGCAATCTGACGTGCCTGTCGCGCGCCGTTCAATGTCAGCCCCGCTGACGCGGACGGTATCGGCTGAAGATTCCGCCGAAGAGCCGGTGCAAGAGGTCGCGGCCGAAGCGAGCGTGGATGAAACAAACATTGCGCCGACACTGTTTGAATCCATCGAGGACGTCGAACTGAAAGAAGGATGGCACGACGAACCTGCAGCAGTGGCCGAGCAAGACGATGGCCTGCCGCCGCCTGCTTATCAACCGCAGGTCGCCGAGTTTGAGCCGCGCCCCGAACCCGAAGAACCGGTTGCTGAAAGCTATGTCGCACCGCGCGCCCCGGCGCCCGGAACACCGTCCCCGGCCGCCATGCAGCGGTTGCAGGCGGCGGTTCAGAAAGTTCCGTCTTCGGGGCAGCGTATGCGCGTTTCGCAGACCCCGGAACCTGCGCCTCAGGCACAGCCTGAACAGGAAGAACGGCCGCGTTTCGGGTTCAATCGCCTGATCGATCGGATGACCGGTCACGCGGCGGATACACCCGCGCAACCGCCGCGTCAGCAGCCGGCGATGCGGGCATCCGACGCAACGGCACCTGTTCAGGATGAGGTCGATCCGGATCAGGAGCGTATTGAAATTCCGGCCTTCCTGCGGCGCCAAGCCAACTGAACACGGTAACAAAATCCATTTCCAGAGCCGCCACCGGGCGGCTCTTTTTCATTTAAAAATAACTCTTTGAGCGGCTGTAAGCAGGGTTTTGCCGATCTGTCACAATCATGTTTCATTCAGTTGCAAAGAGTGAGTTGAGCCCAAGCGCGCCGTTCCTTAACTGATTGTTCAACACAGCCACTGCCAGGCTGGACGCCGCTCTCTGAGGTTCAATTTGCAACATACGCTCAAATCTTCGGTCACGTTTACGGGCGTCGGGCTCCACAGTGGCAAGCCCGCAAGGATGGTTCTGAAGCCTGCCGCGGCAGGTCACGGGATCTGGTTCAAGCGGACTGACATCGAATTGGGCAACGCATTGATCCCGGCGATTTACGACGTCGTCGAGCGGACACCTTTGTGCACAAGACTGATCAACGACGCAGGCGTGTCGGTCTCGACCGTAGAGCATATAATGGCGGCTCTTGCCGGGTGCGGAATTCATAACGCTCTGGTCGAGATTGATGGACCCGAAGTTCCGATCATGGACGGTTCTTCGATCGAGTTTGTCCACGGCATTATGGCCAAGGGCGTCAGGCGCCAAGCCAGCCCGGTCCTGGCCTACGAGGTTCTCAAGCCGGTGACGGCGTCCCGCGAGGGCGCAAGCGCGTCGATCGCACCTGCTGATGGGCTGGTGATCGAGTTCCATATCGACTTTGAAGACAAGGCAATCGGGAACCAGACCAAAGTTCTGGATATGCGCAATGGTTCGTTTGCGCGAGAGCTCTGCGACAGCCGGACATTCTGCCGCCGCATCGATGTTGAAACGATGCGCGAAAACGGTCTGGCCTTGGGTGGTACGTTGGAAAACGCGGTCGTTGTACAAGGCAGCGAAGTGCTGACTCCGGGCGGGTTCCGCCATGAGGACGAAGCCGTGCGTCACAAGATGCTGGATGCTCTCGGCGATCTGTATCTGGCCGGTGGCCCGATTCTGGGTCACTTTACGGGCGACAAGTCTGGCCATGCCATGACCAATACGCTGCTGCGCAAACTGTTCGAAACACCAGGGGCAGTGCGGCCTGTGCTGTGTACGCCTGAACAGGCAGCGCGACTGCCGGGTCAAGGGCTGGTGCGCAGCGAAATCCCGCAAGTTGCGTGAACAGATCAACTCTGACGACATTTCCGCAAGACAGCGCATAAGGCGTTTTGCACCGGAATTTTATGTGCTAGACCAAGGCCGATCCGGGGTAAGCCCCGCTTGGTAAGACGACAAGGATGTGCGGTATGGTTGGCAGCAAAGCGGCAGTCAGGTTCGCGGGAGCGATTCTTCTGGCAGCAACTTTGACGGCATGCGGCAACGGGGGTGGCCTGTTTGGCAGGACCGGTGCGGATCGTTCACAAAACCTGGAAGGGTATACGCCCGAGCAAATCTATACGCGCGGCGAATTCGAGCTCTCGCAAAATCGCTCGGACGATGCGGCATGGTATTTTTCCGAGGTCGAACGCCTCTATCCCTATTCCGACTGGGCAAAACGCGCGTTGATTATGCAGGCGTTTTCGTTCCACACGGACAAGAATTACGAAGAAAGCCGCGCGGCAGCACAGCGGTATATCGATTTCTATCCCACGGACGAAGATGCGGCCTATGCCCAGTATCTTTTGGCGCTCAGCTATTACGACCAGATTGACGAGGTTGGCCGCGATCAGGGGCTGACTTTTCAGGCTTTGCAAGCGTTGCGCACCGTGATCGAAGTCTACCCTGACAGTGAATACGCCACCTCGGCCATTCTGAAGTTCGATCTTGCGTTCGATCATCTGGCCGGCAAAGAGATGGAAATCGGGCGCTACTACCTGCGTCAGGATCACTATACGGCGGCTATCAACCGATTCCGGGTTGTTGTCGAAGATTTCCAGACCACGTCACACACAGCCGAGGCCCTGTATCGTTTGGTCGAAGCGTATTTGTCGCTTGGGCTGTTTGATGAGGCGCAATCGGCGGGCGCTATCTTGGGATACAACTACCAGTCGTCGGTGTGGTACGATGATGCCTATACCTTGCTGACGTCTCGGGGTCTCGACCTCAAGAGCAGCGGCAACAACTGGCTCAGCACGATTTATCGCCAGACCGTCAAGGGTCAGTGGTTGTAATCGCCGTGGCGTTGGCCTTGGGACGCTGACGATCCGATGCTTCGTGCGCTTGATATCCGCGACATGCTAATCATCGACCGGTTGGAGCTGACTTTCCAACCGGGGTTGAACGCGTTGACCGGTGAGACCGGTGCCGGCAAGTCGATCTTGCTCGACTCATTGGGCTTTGTTCTGGGCTGGCGTGGGCGCGCCGAACTTGTGCGGCAAGGTGCGGCACAGGGCGAAGTGATCGCAGAGTTCGAGTTACCGGATGGTCATCCCGCACATGACATTCTGGCCGAAGCAGGGTTGCCCGGCGGCGATGAACTGATCCTGAGGCGGATCAACACGGCGGAAGGGCGCAAGACCGCCTGGGTCAATGACCGCCGTTGTTCGGGCGAGGTTCTGCGCGCACTTTCAGAGACCCTGATTGAACTGCACGGCCAGCACGATGATCGGGGCTTGTTGAACCCGCGCGGGCACCGCGCCATGCTGGACGAATACGCGGGGGCACGTGATTATCTTGCTGCCGTACGCCTGGCCTGGTCGAACATGGCGCAGGCCCGGAAGGCCCTGAACGAAACCGAAGCCGCACTGACAGCCATGCGGGCCGAAGAAGAATTTCTGCGCCACGCCGTTTCAGAACTCGACCAGTTGGACCCTCAACCGGGTGAGGATGCCGAACTTGATGCACGTCGCCGGATGATGCAGGGGGCCGAGCGCATTCGCGATGACGTCGCGCGCGCGTTTGCGCTGCTGGGCGGTGATGGGGCCGAGGGCGCTATGAGCGACTCTTTACGCTGGCTGGAAGGTGTTTCGGACAGCGCTGGCGGTCAGCTGGAAGAGCCGATTGCAGCGCTTGGCCGGGCCATGATCGAACTGGGTGAGGCTCAGGATGGCGTGAACGCCTGCCTGCAGGCGCTTGATTTCAATCCGGCGGAACTCGAAGCCGCCGAAGAACGCCTTTTCGCCATCCGGGCGCTGGCCCGCAAGCATGATGTGGCCCCCGACGATCTGGGCGGATTTGCCGAAACGCTGCGCGGCCGATTGACCCGGCTGGAAGCGGGCGATGCGGATCTGGCGGATCAACGCGCAGCCGTTGAGGCGGCACAAACGGCCTATGACGCTGCCGCAGAGGAACTCAGCCACGTGCGGCGCGCGGCGGGTGATCAATTGGATTCGGCGGTCATGGTAGAGCTTGCGCCGCTAAAGATGGAACGCGCCGTGTTCAAGACCGAAATCACGCAATCCGATCCGGGACCCGAGGGCAGGGACGCGGTTGCCTTTACGGTTGCCACAAACCCGGGTGCCCCGTCCGGGCCATTGAACAAGATCGCCTCGGGCGGAGAACTCAGCCGGTTTTTGCTGGCCCTCAAAGTCTGCCTGACCGGGTCTGACAGTGCGCGTACGATGATATTTGACGAAATTGACCGTGGTGTCGGGGGCGCGACTGCGGACGCGGTTGGGCGGCGGCTGGCCGCTTTGGCGCAAGGCGGGCAGGTCCTGGTCGTTACGCATTCACCGCAAGTCGCTGCGCGTGCCGCGCACCACTGGCGGGTTCAAAAGCATGTGACAGATGGCCAGACCCTTTCGACCGTTGTGCCGCTGGCTGACCCGGATCGTGTGGATGAAATCGCCCGAATGGTGGCCGGGGACACCATCACGGACGAGGCGCGCGCAGCAGCAAGGGCCCTGTTGCACGCCTGAAACACTTCGTGCCGTCACCGGAGTGTCATGCATCTTTTATATGATCGCTCCGTGGCTTACTAAGGATCAAGAGGTGATCCCCGTAGGCCCATGACCCAGTCAACCCGCACCGTTCTGCGTAACCAGTTCAATCAGGCCATGGCCGCGTTAAAAGATGCATGGCGGGTTATGCGGCGGCGCGGTCCAAGTCAGATACAATTCTGGTTCATTGCGCTTGCGATTGGAGTCGCCGCGGGCTTCATGGCGCTTGGGTTTCGAAAGGGAATCCGGGCGTTGCAAGCCTATATCTACGACACTGAAGACATTCTGCTGCTGCACACGCACGCGGAAAAGCTGCCATGGGTTTTGATCCTGATCACGCCGATCATTGGCGGTTTGCTGGTCGGCATCATCCTGCACAAATACACCGATGACGGGCGCGTCAGATCCGTTGCGGATGTGATCGAAGGGGCAGCGGTAACCGATGGCCGCGTCGAAACCAAAGCCGGGATCGCATCCTTCTTCGCGTCGCTCATAACCCTCAGTACCGGAGGATCGACGGGCCGCGAAGGGCCGGTGGTACACATGGCCGGTGTAATTTCGACTTGGGTCAGCAATCGCATCCATGCGGACGGCATCACAGGGCGCGATCTGCTGGGTTGTGCGGTCGCGGCAGCCGTTTCGGCCAGCTTTAACGCCCCAATTGCAGGCGCGCTTTTCGCGCTTGAGGTTGTTCTGCGCCACTTTGCGGTGCACGCCTTCGCCCCCATCGTGATCGCGTCGGTCGCCGGGACCGTGATCAACCGTCTGGAATACGGTGACGTGACCGAATTCACGCTACAGACGCCGGGATCGCTGCAGTTTTATGTCGAGTTGCCCGCCTTTTTGATCCTCGGACTGATCTGCGGGTTGGTTTCCCTGGTGCTGATGCGCTCCATCTTCTTTGCCGAGGACATTGGAACACATATCCAGAACCGACTGTCTTTACCGCGTTGGCTGCGACCGGCTGTGTCCGGCGCGATGCTGGGCGCGTTGGCGGTTTGGTTTCCGCACATTATCGGCGTGGGATATGAAACGACCATTCGTGCGCTGACCGGCGATCTGGTTCTGACGACCGCGATCGTGTTTGCGGTGATCAAAACCGTAGCTGTGGCAATTACGATGGGCGGGCGCATGGGCGGCGGCGTATTTTCCCCGTCACTGATGATTGGCGCGTTGACCGGGCTCGCCTTTGGTTTGATCGCCACGGGCCTGCTGCCTGATGTTTCGGGAACCCATACGCTTTATGCCTTTGCAGGTATGGGTGCGGTCGCAGCCGCAGTCTTGGGTGCGCCGATTTCGACCACGTTGATTGTGTTTGAGCTGACCGGGGATTGGCAGATTGGCCTTGCAGTGATGGTTTCGGTTTCGATGTCGACCGCGCTCGCCTCGCGGCTTGTCGATCGGTCTTTTTTCCTGACGCAACTGGAACGTCGCAATGTGCACCTTGCCGCGGGTCCGCAAGCATATCTGTTGGCCATGCTGCGCGCCGGTGCCGTAATGCGCCCAATCGGTGATGCCCGATCACTCACCAAGCAAGAGGCGCAAGTTCTCATAGATCAGGGGCTTTGCGTCAAAGCCAGCGCCACGCTGGAAGCGGCAATGCCATATTTTGATCGTGACGATATTCCTTGCATTCCGGTCGTCATAGTCGGTGACGATGGTTGTGAGACCCCGGTTGGTGCACTCTACCACGTTGATGCGCTCAAGGCGTATAACCGGGCGTTGGCTGCGACCGCAGCCGAGGAGCATTCCTAGCCCCTAGCCACCATAAACACTGGCCGCATCGCCAAGATAATTGTCCCATGCAAACCAGTATGAGATGTGACCGGCCACGCGTGGAAGCTCTGAGCCGTCTGGTGCGACCAAAGCCTCTTCGGTCAGCCGCCACTTCTGACCCGATTGATCCAAAAGCCCACCGTCGGACACCGTGAACCGATGCGATCCGCGCTCGTAGGCACGCACAGCGCGTTTGTCCGCATTGCCGATCAACACCAAGGGCCGGTTGGCAATCGCATCGTTGATTACATGTGTTCGGGTGAAGGCGTCCAATGGCCATGCCCGGGCCGCGCCGAATTGACGAATGGCAAAGACGTAGTCCTTTTGCCGATGCTGTGATTGATCGACCACAGCAGGAAACATCAACGCGCTGGATGCAAAGTAGTCACGGTAGACCACGCCCGAGCCGTAATTTCTGCGATGTCCAGTGTTTAACGACAGCACCTTGGTGTTTGGATGCGAGGTTTTCCAGCTATCCCAGGTCGTTATGACCACGGGCTTTTGCTTTAATTCAATTCCACTGTTGACCAGCGGGCCGACGACCGGCTTGCCGGTATATTGGTTCCAAAGAGAGTGGGTTTCGCGATCAAACATCAGTTTGTTTGACCGATACAAGAACCCCGACGACCCAAAGACCAGCGGTTTGCGTCGTCCTGAAACCTGCGTTTCAAACAGGATACCCGATCCGCAAAGCGTGCAATAGGCCAGCGCAACAGGTACGCCGCCAATGACCTCGTTGAACATCTCGTGCCAACCCATAATGCGCAGCGGATAGGCGCGTTCGTCCCCGTTGATCGCCACACCAAATACAAGATCGTCACCCCTGAGGTAATCCGCACGCGATGCAGAAATCAGCGCCGGATTGTCCAGCGACGGGATGCCGTCTTTGGAAACGCCGCCCCAGGCAATCTCCTCCAGCCGGATTTTCATTTTGTCGGGCTGCAGGTATTTAGGCCGCAGGAAGACAGCAAAGTTTTCGTCTATTCCCAGAAGGACCTCGCGTTTGAACGGAATGAGTGATGGGTGGGGCGTGATCTGGGGATTGCGTTCCTGCCACAGCATCCACTCGAACCAATCGGTGCCCAGAGATTGGCCCGCCAGCGCATCCATCACCTCGGCGATCTTCTTGTCCCTGCGACTGGCGTAACGCATCGCGGTCAGCAACGCAGGGACAACATCCGCATTGCCCCTTTGCCGCAGGTAAGACATTCCTTCCTCGAATTCGGTCGACGTTCCGAACAAGGTGGATCTGAGTGCGCCCAACACGGGATCCTGCTGTGCCCAAAGTGCTCTGGGCAGCCCGAGCGCAAGCCCCAGCCCTGCTGTAAATTCGCGGCGTGAAATAGTCATGGCACCCTCCCACATGTTTACATGCAGAATGTGCCAGCTTTTTCGCTCACATTCACACCACAGTGCCGTGACCGAAATCAGAAGGCCGCAGGGGCCGACCAACGCTCCTTACGGGAATTCAGGTTTTTGCATCCTTGGCGTCCTGCTCTTCGCCCGGAACGCTTTCTGTGTCTTTCAACGTAAGCGGCGGGTCTTTGACCTCTGCCGCGATCGGCGCAGGCGCGGTTACCTGCGTTTCCTGCGTGGGTTCTGGCAGAACCTCCTCTGGTCCAGGCACCGGTCGCGCCAACGGCACATCTTCGGGTTCCGCGATTTGAGCGGCTGCGTCTGGCTCTGTCGCGGCCTCAGCCAAGACACGGCGAAACACAAGAACATTTCTCCAGTTCACAGCTGATCCGGTCAGTCCGGTGCGTTCCTCGCTGGGCAGCAACTCGGCGCGCTGATATTCCCACCCGTCTTGTCCCATTTTGTTCAGAAGCTGTTCGACGGAATTGGCGAACCGCCCCTCTGGGGTTTTGACGCCCTTGGCCTTGGTACCCTTCTGAGGAGCGGGGACAACTTTGTATTCGTAGCGCGGCATCAATCGGTCCTGACTGTTTCGTCCCGGCAAATTAACATTTTGAACCGCGTGTAAAAGCGATCTTCCTGAATTGGCAAAATTCAGCCCGTACTGTTGCCCTGACCCCGCGCCGCTTTCGCAACCAGGGACAGACATACTTCGGTTGCCAGCGCCATATCCTGCACCGAAATCCATTCTTTCGGGCCATGAATGCACTGCATACCGGTAAAGATGTTGGGGGTGGGCGTTCCAAACTCGGTCAGGCGTGACCCGTCCGTACCGCCGCGGATCGGGACCGAGATGACGTCGATACCCAAGTCCTGACAGGCTTCGCGGGCCAGATCGACAGGGGTCATGTCCTTTTCCAGCCAATAACGCATGTTGCGATACTGGTGGCTGATGTCGCAGGTGATTTGCGCGCGTGGCTCAGTGGCTTGCACGGCACCGCAAACCTTGCGCACGATTTCGCGTTGCGCCTCCAAGCCGTCCATCTCGAAATCGCGCAGGATCAGTTTGACCTCCATCTCGGACGAGCCGCCATTCATGTCGGTGATATGGATAAAACCCTCGCGCCCGTCTGTGACTTCGGGCGTCATGGTGGCTTGCGGCAAAGTCTGAACGATTTTGGCAGCCAAATGCGCCGCATTCACCATCTTGTCCTTTGCCAGTCCGGGATGGATCGAAACGCCGGTGATTTTGATCACTGCCCGGTCGGCCGAAAAGCTCTCGTATTCGATCTCGCCAACTTCTTGCCCGTCCAGCGTATAGGCAAAATCAGCTTTCAGATCTTCGGGCAGGCGCTCTGTCACGCCGCGTCCGATTTCTTCATCCGGGGTAAAGGCGATACGGATCGGACCGTGGGCGACATCCTTGGTCTCAAGCAGGTGACGCGCCATCGTCATCAGGATCGACACACCCGCCTTGTCATCACCGCCGAGCAGGGTGGTTCCTGAGGCTGTGATCAGGTCGTGTCCCATTTTTTTCGCCAAGTATGGGTGTTCATCAGGAGACAACACCAGATCGGGATCATCGGGAAACGTAATGTCTCCGCCATTATACCCCTTGATCACCCTGGGTTTGACGCCAGTGGCGTTGAATTGCGGCGCCGTATCCACATGCGCCAGAAACCCGATGGTCGGCCCCTCTGCCGTGCCGGGGATCGTTGCCACGACAACACTGTCATGCGTCAGTTCAACGTCCTGCGCGCCAATCGCAGTAAGCTCATCTCGCAGCAAGTTCAGCATGTCGAACTGAATCTCGGTGCTCGGGGTCGAGGGCGAGGTTTCATCGCTTTGACTGTCTATTGCAGCGTAGCGCATCAGACGGTCTTCCAGTTCCTGATCAAATCTTTTCTGCATGACACCTACCTCTCTGGGGCCGAAGAAAGGGTGCAAATGAAAACGGAGTCAAGCAGATAGCCCAACTCCGTCAAATCATTGGTATGCGGGGTTCACGATCCCAGTTTTTTGCTCACCAATTCGTTCACGGCTTTGGGGTTGGCCTTGCCGCCAGTGGCTTTCATGACCTGACCCACGAACCAGCCTGCCAGCTTGGGGTTTACCTTGGCCTTTTCGACCTGCGCCGGGTTGGCCGCGATGATTTCGTCCAGTGCAGCCTCAATGGCGCCCGTGTCGGTCACCTGTTTCATGCCGCGATCTTCCACGATCTGCGCCGGGTCGCCACCTTCGGTATAGACGATTTCGAACAGATCTTTCGCGATCTTGCCTGAGATCGCATCGGAGGCGATCAAGTCGATGATCCCGCCTAACTGCGCAGGCGAGACCGGCGACTCGGTGATGTCGTGATCCTCTTTCTTCAACCGACCAAACAGTTCGTTGATCACCCAGTTGGCGGCCAGTTTACCGCTTCGACCTTTGGCGACGTCCTCGAAATAGGCGGCCGACTCTACTTCGGCAGTCAACACCGACGCGTCATAGTCCGTCAGGCCAAACTCTTCGATGAAACGCGCCTTTTTGTCATCTGGCAATTCCGGCAGCTTGGCGGCGATGTCATCCACCCAAGACTGCTCGATCTCCAGCGGCAGCAGATCGGGGTCGGGGAAATAGCGGTAATCATGCGCTTCTTCCTTCGACCGCATCGAGCGGGTTTCGCCTTTGTCCGGGTCATACAGGCGGGTTTCCTGATCGACGGTGCCACCGCCTTCGACGATGGCGATCTGGCGGCGGGCTTCGATCTCAATCGCCTGCTGGATGAAGCGCATCGAGTTCATGTTCTTGATCTCGCAACGGGTGCCCAGATGCGAGAAGTCCTGCGTCTCCTGGTATTTCTCATACGCGCCTGGCAAGCAGATCGAGACGTTCACGTCCGCGCGCAGGTTGCCGTTCTGCATGTTGCCATCGCAGGTGCCCAGGTACCGCATGATCTGGCGCAGCTTGGCGATATAGGCCGCCGCTTCTTCCGGGCCACGGATATCAGGGCGGCTGACGATTTCCATCAGGCAGACACCGGTCCGGTTGAGGTCGACGAAGGACATATGGGGGTCCATGTCGTGGATCGATTTGCCCGCGTCCTGCTCCATATGAATACGCTCGATCCGCACCATACGCGCGGTGCCGTCTCCCATCTCGACCAGCACCTCACCTTCACCCACAATAGGGTGATACAGCTGGGAAATCTGATAACCTTGGGGCAGGTCGGGATAGAAATAGTTCTTGCGGTCGAACGCCGATTTCAGGTTGATATCCGCCTTCAGACCCAGCCCGGTCCGTACAGCTTGTTCAACGCAATACTCGTTGATAACCGGCAACATCCCCGGCATCGCGGCATCAACGAAGGCCACGTTCGAATTAGGCTCGGCCCCGAATTGGGTTGATGCGCCCGAAAACAGTTTGGCGTTGGACGAGACCTGAGCGTGCACCTCCATCCCGATCACCAGTTCCCAATCGTGTTTGGCACCGGCGATGGTTTTGACTTTGGGCATGTCGTAAGTCAGGTCGAGCATGGCGCGCCTCTTATCCGCAGAAATCTAGGTCAGCGTATTAGGCCCGCTGCGCCATAGGGGCAAGGGGCAAAGGGTCGGATTCGCGTGAAACCGACGCCTTTCCAAGCCGATTCAGTTGCTGGAAAGTTGCAGACCGCTGGGCGTGAATGTCACGTTCAGGCCACTGCGCAATTCTTCGCGAAACAGGTTGCCGATGGCGCGCAATGCATCGCGATGGCCCAATGCGGCAAATCGTTCGGCCGAGCTGACACGAAGGCTGTTGTTGAATCCATTGGCGGCATGCGCCCAAATCAACGGGTGCAACTCGGTCAGATGATCACGGATCAACCAGTCTGCGGCATCGCAGATGCGCTGACGCGCGCGGTCCGCCTTTTCGTTGCGGCCCATCCGGTTCTTCAACGTGATTGCGCAATAGGCCGCAAGCAAATTGATCGTTTCCTGATCCGGGCGCCGCGCCACGATGTCCCGCAGGCCGTCGAGAAAGTAATCCACATCGACACGCGCACAGGCTTCGTCATCCTGCGCGATCGCATCAAACTGAACCCAGGTGTATCCACCGGCGCCCCAAACAGCCTGGGTTTTGGCCGCCATGCGCAAGGCCTGGTTTTCAAGCTTTTCGTAGCTGCCGAAAAAGCGCGGCAGCAGATGCGCACCCATCACACGCATGTGGCGGTGATTGTGCGGATCCAAGGAAATCAGCGTTTCGAATTTGTCTGCGGCCCGAGCATTTGCGGTACGATGACCCGCCAGCAAGGCGCAATCGCCCGCCGCGATAGCAGGGCTGTTTTTGGCCAGTTCGCGGCACTCAGAAAGTATGACCGAGGCCCGGTCAAAATGCGCAGCACAGCGCGACCGGTGCAAACGTGGCAATTTCGCTTCGGGCGTCTTTCCCCGCCACGCCCAGGCCAGGTCGATATGCGCCAGTGCAACCACCAGCGCGATCATCGGATCACCCGGATGATCGTTCATTTCGCTTTCAAGCTCGGAAATCCCGCAAAGCAGATCGTAGTCTGTAATAGCCTTTCCATCCGACAGGGCGTGTTCCACCGCAAGCACAACATCCGACCGTGCACCGAACGCCAAAAGCTCGGTTATCGACTGACCGCACGGCGTGGTGTCTCCGGCTGTGTCGGCTGTGGCCATTTCGGCGGACAGATGTGACCAGAGGCCTTGCCGCGCCAAATACCGACCGCGCTCAATCGTTTTATGACCGATCAACGCATCGGTGCCCGGCTGAGCGACAGGGATGTTCAACGTACCGATTGCCATTTGGCCTGCGCACGCCGCTTGCGACGCGGCAACGGGCTGCGATTCACTTTGCAGGAAGAAGGCTGAGATACGGGCGGCAATCGCCTCAATGGACCGCAACATGGCAAAAACTCGGAACTGAACACACTGTAACCTTTCAAGTTTGGCCGGAAATCTTACTAAAATCAAGGCGACGGGCCAGAAGCCGGAGATTCCGGATCAATCCGGCCCGCAATGGGCCATCGTTTCAAAAAACGCGAAAATGGTGGCGTTCAACGGCGAATCCCGCGTCTTTGAGCACCCCTTCGAACTGTTGGTGGGGTGGCAGTGATTCATCCGGAAGGCGCACGCGTTTGCCCGATTTCAGGATTGCGGAGACCCGAACCGAGAAGTCCCAGCGCGTGTCGAACCGGAATTTTTCGATCTGTACCAAAGGGATGTCGCCTTTTCGTTGACCAGTGTGCCAGCTGATTTCCTGATCGTCCAACTGCACGCCCGCATTGGTGTTTTGCACCACATCCCAAAGTGCCGGCAACGTTGTCAGCGCCAACAACGCCACCAGCCACCAGACGGCGTCGAAAATAACCAAAAGACCGCCCAATGCTGCATAAACGCAGATCAGGACAATCACCGCACGCTGTGATCGGTTATGGCGTTTAAAAACAAAGGTTTGCGCCGGTTCTGTCATGCGCCCAGAATACGCGAAATCATTTCTGTTGTGTCGCGGGACAAACCCGGCGTTTCGGCAATGCGTGTCAGTTGCGCCCGCAACAATGCCTGGCGGTCTGCATCGTACCGTTTCCATGTCTGAAAGGCGGAACACATCCGAGCCGTAGTTTGCGGGTTGACCGGATCCAGCCGGATCAACCAATCGGCCAACAGCGCATACCCCGCACCTTCTGCCTGATGGAATCCGGCATGGTTCATCGCCAAAGACCCCATCAAAGCTCTGAAACGATTGGGGTTTTTCCAATTGAAATCGGGGTGCAGGGTCAATTCCTTTGCGGTTTCAGGCGCGGTGTCCGGCGCTGCCAAAGACACCTGCAGGGCAAACCATTTGTCCATCACAAGGCGATCATGCCGCCACTGATCATAGAAGGCGGACAATTGCGCCTTTCCTTTGCCTGCCCGCAACAGGCAGGACAGGGCAGCCAGTTGCAGCGTCATGTTGTCGGCCGCTTCATAGGCTTCGGCGGCCTGTGCGCCGCCGTCCAGACGCGTCGTCAAGGCCAGCGCTGCGCTGCCCAACGCCCGCTTGCCCGATTGCACTGCGTCAGGTTGGTATGGGACATCGACCAAAGCCTCGCTGTGCAAACGCGGCAGCAGGTCTTGCATATGTTGCGCCGTGGCCTGTCGCAGTGTCTCAACGGCGGTCCAAATTGCCATCGGGTCGGGCGTTGCACCTTGTTCGTGCAAGGTCGAGGCCAGCTCGGACTGTGTGGGCAATCCCAACATCAGCGCCCGGTAAGCGGGGTCCAAATCGGCGTCCCGCAATACGGCCAGCAGCCCGTCGAGGTATTCGGAATCAGGTGCGGCGTCCTGCGTGATCATCTTCAACAGACTGTCTTCGGCCAGCGATCGCCCGGCTTGCCAGCGGTTGAAAGGGTCGGTGTCATGAGCCAGCAGAAAGGCGCGCTCGGCGTTTGATTGATCCTGTTCCAGGATGACAGGTGCCGAGAAATCCCGCAGGACCGATGGAACCGGTTTGGCGGCCAGCCCGGAGAACTGAAAGCTTTGTTGAGTCTCAGTGAGTTCCAGAACCTTTGTCGCGCTCACTTCATCCCCGTTCGGTCCCAACAGGCCCACGGCAACCGGAATGACTTGCGGCTGTTTGTCCGTTTGTCCCGGCGTCGGTTGGGTCGTTTGGCTGAGCGTCAGGGTGTACGTGCCATTCGCCCAGTCCTCGGCAACTGAAACTCGTGGCGTTCCTGACTGGCTGTACCAGCGTTTGAACTGGCTTAGATCGCGCCCCGTTGAGTCCTCGAACACCTTCAGCCAATCCTCGATGGTGCAGGCCTGTCCGTCATGGCGGTCGAAATAGAGGTCAAGCGCCTTGGCATACGCCTCATCGCCAACCAGCCGTTTCAGCATTCCGATGACCTCGGCGCCTTTTTCGTAGACGGTCGAGGTGTAGAAGTTATTGATTTCCTGAAAGCTCTCGGGCCGAACCGGATGCGACAGCGGCCCGTTATCCTCGGGGAACTGCCGTGCGCGCAGGTCGATGGCGTCGTGTATGCGCTTTACTGGGGCCGAGCGCATGTCCGAGGTGAACTGCGCATCCCGGAAAACGGTCAGCCCCTCTTTCAGGCACAGCTGGAACCAGTCGCGGCAGGTGATACGGTTGCCGGTCCAGTTGTGGAAATATTCGTGCGCAATGATCGCTTCGATCCGCTCGAAATTCATATCGGTTGCGGTCTCAGGGCTGGCCAGAACAGCAGAGGAGTTGAAGATGTTCAACCCCTTGTTCTCCATCGCGCCCATGTTGAAATCGTCCACGGCCACGATGTTGAACACGTCCAGATCATATTCGCGGCCGTAGACGTCCTCGTCCCATGTCATGGACTTTTTCAGGGCTTCCATACCAAAGGCGCATTTTCCTTCGTCCCCAGCGCGGACCCATAGGTTCAATTCGACGTCGCGGCCTGACTTTGTGGTGAACCTATCCGGATGCGCGATCAAATCGCCCGCAACCAATGCAAACAGATATGCGGGTTTGGGCCAAGGGTCCGTCCATTCGGCCCACCCCTGACCCTTTCCTGCAGGGTTGCCGTTGGACAGCAGCACCGGAAGATCGCCGTTGATACGCACGGTGAAAATGGCCATCACGTCGGGGCGGTCCGGGTAGAATGTGATTTTGCGAAACCCCTCGGCCTCGCACTGGGTGCAGTACATGCCGTTCGACATGTAAAGCCCCTCGAGTGCGGTGTTGTTGCCGGGGTCGATTTCCACCTCAGCCTCCCAAAGAAATGGCTGATCGGGCACTTTGGCCGTCAGTCCCTTGTCGGTCACATCCGGTGTGATCTCTGCGCCATCGATAGAGGCCCGGATCAACGTCAGGTCCTCTCCATGAAGGAAAAAGGTTTGATCCGTGGCCTCGGGGTATGGGCGGAATTGAATGCGCGATGTGACCCGCGTGGCATGGGCGGCCAGATCAAATGTCAGATGCACGCTGTCCACACCATAGCCGAAGGGCGTGTAGTCTTTCAGGTAGATCGTGGTGGGGGCGGCGTCGCGCATCGGGGGCCTCACATCAGTTTTGTCTGGCGCGACGTTATGGTTTTCCCCCGGTGGCCGCAACTGGCGCGCTCCGTTCATCGTGGCAATTGAAACACTAACTTGAGCGGTCAAAAAAGACGCAGCCAAAGTCAAAAGTTGCCTATCGGAAACAAACGGCCTAAGTGGAAAGCGCATACGATGGCACACAATCGCGGGAGAAAAGGCGAATGACTAGCAGAGAGATCCGGAGCGGGCTGCAAATCGACAAGGTTCTGACGGATTTCATCGAATCCCGCGCGCTGCCGGGCACAGGCGTCTCGCCCGAGGATTTCTGGGGCGGTCTTGCGCGTCTGGTCAATGAACTTGGCCCGAAAAACCGCGATCTCCTGACAAAGCGGGCAGACATTCAAAGCCGTATCGACGGATGGCATGTGGCCCGAAAAGGGCAACCGCACGACGCGGCAGCGTACCAGGCGTTCCTGCGGGAAATCGGCTATTTGATCGAGGAAGGGGCGGATTTCCAGATTGATACGGCAAATGTCGATCCTGAAATCGCACTTACACCGGGTCCGCAGCTTGTTGTCCCGATCACCAACGCACGTTTCGCTTTGAACGCAGCCAATGCGCGCTGGGGCAGTCTGTACGATGCGCTTTATGGCACCGATGCGCTTGGTGATTTGCCCGAAGGCAAAGGGTATGACAAAGAACGCGGCGCGCGGGTCATTGAGTGGGTAAAGACGTTTCTGGATCAGTCCGTGCCCTTGGCCTTTGGGTCTTGGTCCGATGTGTCCGGGCTAAGCGTTCAGGATGGCGCACTGATGCCGACATTGGCCGACCCTGCGCAATTCGCAGGCTATGGCGGCGAGTCCGCTAAGCCCGAGTTTGTGCTGCTGCGAAAAAACGGTTTGCATATTCAGATCAAGATAGACGCCCACAGCGTAACGGGCGCGACTGACCCTGCGGGCATTTCGGATGTGCGGCTGGAATCCGCGCTGTCGACGATCATGGATTGCGAGGATTCGGTAGCTTGCGTCGACGGCGAAGACAAAGTTGTCGCTTACGGCAACTGGCTGGGTTTGATGAAGGGGGATCTGACCGAGGAGGTTACCAAAGGCGGAAAGACCTTTACCCGCAAACTGGCACGCGATCTGGACTACACAGCCCCCGATGGTGCAGCCGCCGCGCTGAAGGGCCGCTCGCTGATGTTGGTGCGCAATGTCGGGCATCTGATGACCAACCCGGCGGTTCTGGATTCTGAAGGGCGCGAGATTGGTGAGGGCTTGATGGATGCCCTTTGCACCACGTTGATGGCGATGCACGATTTGAACCGTTCGGGCGGCAATTCGGTCTCCGGCTCCGTCTATGTGGTCAAACCCAAAATGCACGGACCGGATGAAGTGGCGTTCGCGGTCGAGATTTTTGACATGGTCGAAGATATCCTTGGCCTGCCACGCAATACCGTCAAGCTTGGTATCATGGACGAGGAGCGCCGGACCTCGGCCAATCTCAAAGAATGCATCCGTGCCGCGAAATCGCGCGTGGCGTTCATCAACACTGGGTTTCTTGATCGCACCGGTGATGAGATTCATACGTCGATGGAGGCTGGACCAATGCTGCCCAAGGGTGACATCAAGAACACCCCGTGGATCGCCGCGTACGAAGATCGCAACGTGGACATTGGTCTCGCTTGCGGCCTGAAGGGAAAGGCGCAGATCGGCAAAGGCATGTGGGCGATGCCAGACCGGATGGGAGACATGCTGGAGGCCAAGATCGGGCACCCGCAATCCGGGGCAACCTGCGCTTGGGTCCCGTCACCGACGGCAGCGACTTTGCACGCGACGCACTACCACAAGGTGGATGTTCTGGCGCGGCAGGATGCGTTGGCGGCTGGCGGCGCGCGGGGCACCTTGCACGATCTGCTGACGATTCCGCTGCTGGAAGGCCGAAACCTCAGCGACCATGAAATCACGCGCGAAATCGAAAACAATGCGCAGGGCATTCTGGGCTATGTGGTCCGATGGGTAGATCAGGGTGTCGGTTGCTCGAAAGTGCCGGATATCAATGATGTCGGATTGATGGAGGACCGTGCCACATGCCGCATTTCCTCACAGGCATTGGCAAACTGGTTGCATCAGGAAGTTGTCAGCCAGGAACAGGTTATGGCGGCGATGCAGAAAATGGCCGAGGTCGTGGATCGGCAAAACGCGGATGATCCGGTCTATTCGCCGATGGCGCCAGATTTTCAAGGCATTGCGTTTCAAGCCGCTTGTGACCTGGTGTTCAAAGGGCGTGTCCAGCCTTCAGGCTACACAGAGCCGGTGCTGCATGCCCGGCGGTTGGAACTGAAAGCTCAAACCGTTTGAGAACATGAGACCGAGGGCCCTAGCCCTCGTTCTTTCCCAAGCAGAAATTCCATCGAAAGGACAGTACATGTCAGTTTCACTGCGTAAGGCCCGCACGATCATCCGCAAAACACTTGAAAAAGGCCGGGAGGAGGAAATGAAACCTCTGTCGGTTGTGGTTTTGGATGCCGGTGGTCACGTCATTGCGTTTGAGCGCGAAGACGGGGCGGCCCCCGGTCGGTTCGCTATCGCGCAAGGCAAGGCCTATGGTTCAGTCATGTTGGGTATGGCAGGGACGGCGCAGATGCAGCGCGCGGAGGCACAGTCCTACTTTATGGCATGCGTAAACGGCGTCTACGGCGGACAAGTCATTCCTGTGCCGGGTGGCGTGCTGTTACGCGATCGCAAGGGTGCGGTCATCGGCGCTGTGGGTGTCACGGGCGATACATCCGACAATGACGCAAAGGCGGCATTGGCGGGTATTGAAGCGGCCGGGCTGACTGGCGAAATCTGACTCAGGGCTTGAGTTTCTGCATGCAGGGGCGGGTTGCGATCCAGGCAGCAATCGCGAAAACCGCCACCCCTCCGGCCATGTCTGTCAAATGATGACCGCCGTGAGACAAAATCGCCGGGATCATCAGGATGTTCAAGATGACAGCGGGGATAAACAGCACCGTCCCTCGCAAGAACCAAACCACGAGCAGAGCCATAACAGTGTGGTAGGATGGGAACGCAATGGTTCCGACGATATCCGAGGGTCGGATCACCTCAAGCCCATTTGCAGCCAGAGTGCGTAAAAGTTCCGCGTAATAACTGTTGGTTACGAGGCCAATCTCAGATTCCAAACCTTCAGGCAAACTGTGAAATGCTGCAGGTCCGACGCTCGGAACAATCCACCAAATAATCGTGGTTAAGAGCAAACTGAGCGTTCCTGCCAAAAGCGCCTGATCCAAGGTGTTGCTTCGACCAGTAAGCGCGAGGTATGCAACCATAACGAACAGTTGCGGCAGCGAGCTGAGATAGACAAACCTCAGAAAGTAACCAAATTCCGGGTGGTTGGCGACTGTCTGAACGATTTCTGGCCAAGAATAACCCAACGCGGCATCGGCCCGCATTAGCCATTGGTCAAACGCAAGCTCGGCAACGGGAAATCGCAGGTAAATGAGAAGGGTCGATATTCCCATAAACCCTAGAAACAAACTGTTTGCGATTGCAAGTTGCGCGATCTTGGGCTGGTTCTTGAACTGGCGGATGTAAACCCCCGCGGCAAACAGACCGATCGTCGGCAAAAGGCTGATCCCAAAGCCGACCCACGCGATTGGCTGCGATCTCATGAATGACAAAAAAACAGCGAGAACAGTGCTTCCAACCAGCAAACAGGCAAGAATGGTTTCAGCGCGGCTGAGGCAATCAATAAGTGCCAGCCGTTGAAGGTTACTCTGCCTTTTTACCGATATTGTCACGACAACCTGCCAATTCTCATCTGATTTTCGCTGTTTGAAACAGAACTACGGCATATCTGTGGCCTGGAAATGCGGCTGTTGAGAAATTCACACTCCAAGCTGCGCCCATGCACTTTGATTGATCGAGTTTTTTTGGCATGACTATTCGAACGGTTCTAAACTGCAGCGAGGATTGAATGGTGCGACCGGTCGTCGGAATAATCGGCAACTCTTACCTGATGAATGATCAGTATCCGACCCATGCGGGCGGGACGATGAATTCAGACGCGGTTTCGAACGTTTCAGATTGTGTGCCACTGCTGATCCCGGCAGACCCGAGATTTGTGTCCGTCGAAGAGCTGCTGGAGGTGTGTGACGGGTTTCTTTTGACCGGGGGTCGGCCCAACGTGCACCCTGAGGAATACGGCGAATGCGCCACCGCGGCGCATGGTGATTTTGACCGCGCCCGCGATGCGATCACGCTGCCGCTTGTCCGGGAATGCGTCTCGCGCGGTCAACCGTTTTTTGGCATTTGCCGGGGATTTCAAGAGGTAAACGTCGCCATGGGCGGCACGCTTTATCCCGAAATCCGCGATTTGCCCGGGCGCATGAACCACCGAATGCCACCGGATGGGACGCTGGAAGAGAAATTTGCCCTTCGTCACGTTGTGACCCTGACCGATGGCGGGGTGTTCCACGATCTGTTCGGGGCCAGCGAGGTCATGACCAATACTCTGCATGGGCAGGGGATCAAGACACTGGGGCAGCGCGTGGTGATCGACGGTCATGCGCCGGACGGCACGCCCGAGGCGATCTATATCAAAGATGCCCCTGGCTTTACCCTGTCGGTCCAATGGCATCCGGAATGGGATGCTGCAAATGACCCGGTTTCGCGCCCGTTGTTCGAGGCGTTCGGCGCCGCAGTCCATGCCTGGTCGGCAGGCCGGAAGACAGCAAGCCTAAAGCGCACGGCTTGATTTCTCGGGCGTCAGACCGGGCGCGGCCCGGTCTGATGATGTTCCTCAAATCAACAGATGGAACTGTTTGCTCAGCGGCAGCGTCCGTGCACGTTGCCCTGTCAGGTCAAACAGCGCGTTGCCCAGCGCGGGCATGGACGGTGGGGTTCCGGGCTCACCCGCGCCCCCCAGATGCTTGTTGGTTTCGAGAATCCGAACCTCGGTAACAGGCGCGTTGTGCATGCGAAGGGCGTCGTAATCATAGAAATTGCCCTGCTCAACTTCGCCATCGGAAAACGTGATCTCTTCCTGAACAGCGGCTGACAGGCCGTAGATCATACCGCCGATCATCTGCGCCTCAACAGTGGCAGGGTCCAGTGCAAGGCCCATGTCGCAAGCGATCCAGGCTTTGCTGATGCGGATCGTTCCGTCCTCGTCCACGACTTCGATAACCATCGCGACCGGAGTGCCAAAGCTGTAGGTAAGCGCCACGCCCCGACCAACGCCATCCGCCGTTGTTCCGGTCCAATCCGACATTTCTTTGACCGCTTGCAGGCAGCCGGCTGACGGTGCGTGTTCGGACTGTGCCAGTTCCAGCCGGAATTCCAGCGGATCTCGACCGGCAGCATGGGCCATCTCGTCCATAAAAGTTTCATGAAAGAAACCGTTGTGGCTGTTGCCGACGGACCGCCAGAACCCCACGGGCACAGCCAGATCGGCAATATGCCCGCTCATCCGGTAATTGGGAACGGCGTAGGGCTGGTTAAAGAACCCTTCCACCAGCACCTTGTCCGGCCCGCTGCCGGAAAATCCGGTATACCGACCGACTGCCTGTTGTGTCGGGGATTGCGAGGCGACTTTACCGTCGATCAGAACGGCTTTTCCATCCTTAACAGCGCCGCGCATCCGAGCGATTGCCGCAGGGCGGTAAAAATCGTGCCGCATGTCCTCTTCGCGGCTCCAAGTGGTCTGGATCGGAGTTCCGGGCATGGCCATCGCCACCTTGGTTGCGATTTCGCCGAAATCTAACTCGCCCCGGCGTCCGAACCCACCGCCCAGGTATGTGGTGTGAATCTCCACCGCATCTTTATCCAGATTGGCCACGTTTGCGACACGGAACTGGATCAATGTCGGGGCCTGGTTGCCACACCAGAGGTCCAGTTTCTGACCGGTATAAAGCGCCGTTGCGTTCATCGGCTCCATCGTCGCATGCGCCAGATAGGGGACGGTGTATTCGGCGGTCAGTTCAGTCGCACCCTCGGGCGTCACATCCACATCCCCGTCATCGCGCATTGTGGAATTCGGGGCAGCATCGAACGCCTTGGAAATCTCAGCCATGAGTTCATCAGTCTCAGGTGGATAGGGCGCTTCGCCCCAATCGACATCAATCGCTTCGACCGCCTGAATGGCCAGCCATGTGTTGCTTGCAATCACGGCAACGCCAGTGCCCAGATCGACGACTTTTTCGACCCCGGGCATGGTTTCGGCGACACTTGCGTCGAAACCATTCATCGGACCGCCCAGCTTTGGGTTCATCCTGACCGAAGCGAATTTTATCCCCTCTGGCCGAACATCGATGCCGAATTCAGCGGTCCCTGTCGATTTGCCCGGAATGTCCACGCGTGGTTGCGGCTGCCCGAGCAGTCGCCACTCTGACGGGTCGCGCAATGCGGTTTCAGGCGGCTCGATCAGCCCCGCCGCCTCGGCCAGTTCAGTGTAGGGGATACGCGTTCCGTCCGGCGCAATAACCGCGCCGTTTTCCGTCTTCAGCGCGTCGCGGCTGATGTTCAAACGATCAGCCGCCGCCTGTTTCAGCGTTTCGCGTGCGGTCGCGCCTGCCATCCTCATCCGCTCGAACCCGTCTTTCATGGAAGTCGAGCCACCGGTCACCTGCAAGCTCAGCGTTCTGCCAAGAACGCCCAGCGCCTCACCCAAGTTGTGCTGGAAATTTGAAACATCGTAGCCCTTGTTCGGCAATCCTTCTCCGACCAGGGCCGAGTTGTAATAAGCGGCAGCCGCCGGTCCATGCAGCACTCGGATTTGATCCAGTTCGACATCCAACTCTTCGGCGATCAAGGCCGTCCAGGTGGTCATCACGCCCTGACCCATTTCGGCCCGTGGCGCAAACAGCGTCACGCCTTCCTGATCAATGAGAACAAATGGGCTGAGGGCCGTTTCGCCCTTGCCGGGTTTCAGCGGATTGGCCGCCGGGCGCGAGACGTAATATGCGCCAAAGGCCACGCCGCCAACAACAGCAGCGGAGCCGATCAAGAACGTGCGGCGCAGGATTTTTCCGATGCTTGCCATGGCTCAGACCTCTTTCAGCTTGGCGGCAGCGTCATGAATAGCTGCGCGGATACGAGGGTAGGTGCCGCAGCGACACAGATTGCCCTGCATGGCATCGTCGATATCGATGTCGGTGGGCAAAGGATTTTCGGCCAGCAAAGCCGCCGCCTGCATGATTTGACCCGATTGGCAGTACCCGCACTGAGCAACCTGATGATCAACCCAGGCCTGCTGAATGGTTGCCATCGCATCCGGGGTGCCCAACCCCTCGATGGTCGTGACGTCACCCCAAACATCCGACAACGCCACCTGACATGACCGCACAGCCTCGCCATCAATGTGAACGGTGCAGGCGCCGCAGGCCGATACGCCGCAGCCGAATTTGGTTCCGGTCAGGCCGACTTCATCCCGTAAAACCCACAAAAGGGGAACGTCATCGGGCAGATCGACCTGATGGGCTTTGCCGTTGATATTCAGGGTGGTCGCCATGGCGTACCTCGTTTTTGCTGTGGCAGGTCCTGACATAATTGTCGAAAAATGTCAGGCTGTCAATTGACAATTTAGACAAAAAATGTCAGACGTTTCGCATGTTAGAGAAACTGGACGATCCCAAACAAGCCGCGATCCTGAATTCGGCGTTCATGGCTTTTGCAACATACGGGTTCAAAAAGACGTCGATGGACGACATCGCGAAGGGCGCCGGCATGTCCCGACCGGCGGTCTATTTGCACTATAAGAACAAGCAGGACATCGTCCGAAGCCTGACGCAGGCGTATTACAGCAAAAAGGCAGACGCGGTGGCCCAAGCGTTGCAGATGTCCGGATCTGTGCCAGAGGTTCTGAACCGGGCAATTCAGGCGCAAAGCGACGGTATGGCCGAGATCCTGTCCTCGCCCCATGGGGTCGAGATGCTGGACGCTACAAAGTCGATGGCCACCGATATCGTCGAGCAAGGCGAGGCCACGCTGACCAAGCTGTATTCTGATTGGCTGTCGCAGGAGAACGGGAAACGTCGCGTAAATCTGCCGGATGGTCCCGAAGAAACCGCAAGGACGATTACTGCAACGCTCAAGGGCATCAAACTTACTGCGACAAATGCCGCAGAATACACGCAACGGATCGCGCAACTCTCGGCGCTGTTTGGCGCCGGGATCGAGATCAGGTGACGCGCTGACGGATCTTGAACTCGGGCTTGTCCCAAAGCCGGTTGTTCATGATGTCCGACAAGATCACAACTGCCTGTTCAACGTCCGCCGCATCAATGTACAACGGGGTGAACCCGAAACGCATGATATCGGGCGCACGGAAATCGCCGATCACACCGCGTGCGATTAGCGCTTGCATCGCCGCATACCCTTCTGCAAACCGGAAAGAGACCTGGCTGCCCCGCTGCGCCGGGTCACGGGGGCTGGCCAGTTTCAGATCCGGGCAGGTGGCTTCGACGCGTTCGACAAACAGCTCAGTCAGTTCGATGGATTTCGCCCGCACATCCGACATGTCGGCCATATCCCAGATGTCCATTGCCGAGGACAAGGCGGCCATCTGGATCACGGGGGGCGTGCCAACCCGCATCCGTTCGATGCCCGCACCCGGGCGGTAGTCCAGATCAAACGCAAACGGGGATTCATGCCCCAACCACCCGGACAATGCCGGACGCACCGATTGCGCCAACCTTGGGGCGACGTAAATAAAGGCGGGCGCGCCGGGGCCTCCGTTCAGATACTTGTAGGTGCAGCCAACGGCGAAGTCCGCGTTGCAACCGGACAGGTCTACCGGAATTGCACCGGCGGAATGGGCCAGATCCCAGACCGTGACGACGCCATTGGCATGGGCCAACTCGGTCAGCGCTTTCATGTCATGCATTCGGCCTGACCGATAATCCACCTCGGTCAGCATCAAAACGGCCACCTCTTCGGTCACGTTATTTGCAACGTCTTCGGGTTCTACAACGCGCAACACGTAGTCAGGACCAAGAGAGCGCAGCAGACCTTTGGCCATGTAAAGGTCCGACGGGAAATTGCCGCTGTCAGACAATACAACCTTGCGTTGGGGGCGCAATTCCAAGGCCGAAGCAACGGCCTGATAAACCTTGATCGACAAAGTGTCCCCTACGACCACCGTTCCCGGTTCGGCCCCAATCAGGCGGCCAATCCTGTCGCCCAGGTTGCTGGGCTGACCCATCCACCCGGCCTTGTTCCAACCGGTGATCAGCATTTGCCCCCACTCCTGCGCCATCATGTCCTGCACACGGGCCTCAGCTGCCTTGGGCAAAGGGCCAAGCGAGTTACCGTCGAGGTAGATCATCCCATCGGGCAAAAAAAACTGGGCTTTTGTGGCGGCGAAGTCGGTCATGATTTTCCTGCTGCAGGTTGGATGGGAAATGGCTAACGGATCGGGCAACGCGTGTCTATCTGTCCAGTCCGAATACCGGCTTGGAGATATTCGATACCCGCTCATTTACCTGTATTGGACTGCGACCATCTGTGGTTTTGCCAACGCGGTTGAAAAGCGGTAGTTCTTCGCCCGAAAACGACATGTCGCGGAATGCTTCGGGCAGTTTAAAGTAAGGTATGCGCAATATCGATATCCCTCCGATCTGGTTGCTGGGCGCTGCATTTCTGGCTTGGCTGCAGTCACGCTTTTTTACGCTGAACCTGTCCCTCAAGAGTTGGTTCACCGATCTGATCAGCGGTCTTCTGATCGGGGGTGGGATCGTTCTGGTGGGCCTTGCGATTGCCGAGTTTCGCCGGTTCAAAACGACAGTCATGCCGCACCAAACGCCTACATCCATGATCCAGACCGGGATTTTCAAACGCAGCCGCAATCCGATCTATCTTGGCGATGTGCTGATTTTGACGGGGTTGATCCTTTGGTTTGATGCGGTTTTGTCGCTGGTTCTGATCCCGGTCTTTGTCTGGATTTTGGAACGCCGCTTCATACTGCCCGAAGAAGATCGCTTGCGCCGGACGTTTCGTGCGGATTTTGCAAGATATGAACGGGAAACGCGCCGCTGGATCTGAGCTTGTGAGTATTTTGACACAGCGTAAAAATTGCTGCGCTTGCGAAATAATCTTTCGCAAGATACATCAGGGCTTGACGAAGAATACCTGCCACCTTTGCGAACAGACCGAATATTAGGGGGAATGCACCGTTGAAGATAGGAACACCAAAGGAAACGTTTGACGGTGAGAACCGGGTCGCCATGACACCGGATTCCGCCCGCCAGCTGCAAAAACTTGGGTATGACTGCCTGATCGAAAAAGGCGCAGGTGCGGCTGCCGGTTTTTCCGATGCGGCATACAAAGAGGCGGGGGTCGAGATTGTCAAAACCGCTGCATCACTTTGGAAAGCTGCCGATATCATTGCGAAGGTTCGCCAGCCGAACGAAACTGAGCTCAAGCGTTTGACCAAGGGCAAGACGCTGATTTCCTTCTTCAATCCGGCTGGGAACGAAGAAGGGATGGAGCTGGCCAAATCCAAGGGCGCGAACGTCATCGCGATGGAGATGGTTCCGCGTATTTCGCGGGCTCAGAAAATGGATGCCCTGTCGTCGATGGCCAATATTGCGGGTTATCGCGCGGTTATCGAAGCGGGCAACAATTTCGGTCGCTTCTTTACAGGGCAGGTGACTGCGGCAGGCAAAGTTCCACCGGCCAAAGTGCTTATCGTCGGCGCTGGCGTGGCCGGATTGGCTGCCATCGGAACGTCGACGTCTCTGGGGGCGATTACCTATGCGTTTGACGTCCGCCCAGAAGTGGCCGAGCAGGTCGAATCCATGGGGGCGGAGTTCGTCTATCTGGACTTTGAAGAAGACCAGCAGGATGGCGCGGCCACCGGTGGTTACGCCAGCGTACAGTCCGACGAATTCCGCGAAGCGCAGCTGGCCAAGTTCCGCGAGCTCGCACCCGAGATGGACATCGTCATCACCACCGCGCTGATCCCGAATCGCGAAGCGCCCGAGCTTTGGACCAAGGACATGGTCGAGGCGATGAAGCCGGGCTCGGTCATCGTCGATCTGGCAGCGGAAAAGGGTGGCAACTGTAAGCTGACGGTCGCGGATGAGAAGATCGTGACGCCCAATGGCGTGACGATCATTGGGTATACGGACTTCCCCAGCCGGATGGCAGCACAGTCTTCCTCGCTTTTCGCAACCAATATCCGTCACATGATGGCTGATCTGACTCCCGAAAAGGACGGGCAGATCAATCATGACATGGAAGATGACGTGATCCGTGGCGCTACTGTGACCTACGAAGGCGAAATTACCTTCCCACCGCCCCCGCCCAAGGTGCAGGCGATCGCGGCGCAGAAGAAACCGGAAGTCAAGGAACTGACCCCGGAAGAGAAAAAGGCGCAAGAGGTTGCGGCCTTCAAGGCGCAGACCAAACAGCAGTTCACGCTGCTGGGCGTCGGCGGTGCGCTGATGCTGTTGGTGGGGCTGGTTGCTCCGGCCAGTTTCATGCAGCACTTCATCGTGTTTGTCCTGGCGATCTTTGTCGGTTTCCAGGTGATCTGGAATGTCTCGCACAGCCTGCACACGCCTCTGATGGCGATCACCAACGCGATTTCGTCGATCATTATCGTCGGGGCCTTGATGCAGATCGGGTCTGGGTCATTCCTTGTGATACTGTTGGCAGCGCTTAGCGTCTTCATGGCCGGGATCAACATCTTCGGCGGCTTCCTCGTAACCCGGCGCATGCTTGCCATGTTCCAGAAATCTTAAGGAGGCCGGGCACATGGAATTTGGCTTCACCACTGCCGCCTATGTTGTTGCGGCTGTTCTGTTCATCCTAGCCTTGGGTGGACTTTCAAATCAGGAAAGCGCCAAACGCGCCGTCTGGTACGGCATTGTGGGTATGGCGCTGGCGGTCTTTGCCACGCTGGTCGGCCCCGGGTCCGGCCTTTGGCTGCTCTCGATCTTGCTGATCATCGGCGGCGGTCTGATTGGTCAGTATGTGGCGCAACGTGTCCAGATGACCGAAATGCCGCAACTGGTGGCTGCGATGCACTCACTGGTCGGTCTGGCGGCCGTGTTTGTGGGTTTCAATGCGCATTTTGAGATCGGCAACGTGGCGCAGGTCATGGCCATCGCAGACTCGGCCTCACAGGCGGACCTGTCCGATCTGGGCGCATTCGCCAAGCTGATCGCCAAGAAAACAGCGGCTGAGCTTGCGATCCTGCATGTTGAGCTGTTCCTGGGTATTTTCATCGGTGCGATTACCTTCACCGGGTCGGTCGTGGCCTATGGCAAGCTGGCGGGCAAGGTGACATCTGCGGCGACAAAATTGCCCGGTGGTCACGCTCTGAATGCGGGTGCTGCGGCTTTGTCACTGATCTGCCTGATCTGGTACACATCCTCGGGTGGGTTGTTCCCGCTGATCCTGATGACGCTGGCCGCGCTGTTCATCGGCTATCACCTGATCATGGGCATCGGCGGGGCCGACATGCCGGTGGTGGTTTCGATGCTCAACTCGTATTCGGGCTGGGCGGCTGCTGCGATCGGGTTCTCGCTGGGCAACGATCTGTTGATTGTTGTCGGTGCGCTGGTTGGTTCGTCCGGTGCGATCCTGTCCTACATCATGTGTAAGGCGATGAACCGGCATTTTGTCAGCGTGATCCTGGGCGGCTTTGGCGGCCCGCAGGGGGAACAAATGGCGGTTGAGGGCGAGCAGATCGCGATTGACGCCGATGGTGTTGCTGCCGCGTTGAACGATGCCGACAGCATCATCATCATCCCCGGCTATGGCATGGCCGTGGCACAGGCGCAGCAGTCCGTGTCTGAACTGGTCCGCAAACTGCGCGCGAAAGGGAAAGAGGTGCGTTTTGCCATCCACCCGGTCGCGGGCCGTTTGCCGGGCCACATGAACGTGCTGCTGGCCGAAGCCAAGGTGCCTTACGATATCGTTCTGGAAATGGACGAGATCAACGAGGACTTCCCGGATACCGATGTGGCCATCGTCATCGGCTCGAACGACATCGTGAACCCTGCGGCGCAGGAAGACCCCAACAGCCCCATCGCCGGGATGCCGGTACTGGAATGCTGGAAGGCCAAGCAGGTCTTCGTCTCGAAGCGCGGTCAGGGCACAGGGTATTCGGGCATCGAAAACCCGCTGTTCTTCAAAGAGAACACCCGCATGTTCTATGGCGATGCCAAGGCGAGCCTCGACAAGCTGTTGCCCATGATCGACTGATCTTTGCTGAAACCAACCACAAAGGCGCCCGAACCGGGCGCCTTTTTTCGTTTTGCAGTACTCTGTTGGCAAAGGAGGTGCCTTATGGAGAGAGTAAACGGTATCGGTGGCGTGTTCTTTCGCGCGAAAGACCCCAAGGCCTTGACGGCGTGGTACGAGGAACATCTGGGCGTCAATCACTATGATCCCGTCCCTTGGAAACAGCGGGAAGGCTACACGGTCTTTGCGCCTTTTGCTGAAGACACGGAGTATTTTGGACGCGCAGAACAACAGTGGATGATCAACTTTCGCGTCGACGATCTGGCAGCGCTGACCGCTCAGCTGCAAGCGGCGGGGATCGAAGTTGAAACCAACCCCGAGTGGGACAGCGAGGTGGGAAAATTCGCCCGCCTTCACGACCCCGAAGGCAATCCGATCGAGCTGTGGCAGCCAAATCAATGAGATAGCGGGTTTGTATACTGTTGTATCCCTGTAAGTATCTGAAATAAAATGAGAATTGATGTATCGTCTCGGATGCGTATAGTTCCATTGACCTTACGGAGCTATCCATGACACCGATTCAGGATCACCCGCTGCGCTTTGCGCTGGCAAACGAGCTGCATGCACGACCTTTCCCAGTGGCCGAGGCTCCGTGCACAGTGGTTTTTCTTGCAATCAAGCAACCGGTTGAGGCCGCTGCGCGAGACAGGGCCGAGGATATGACGCACCTGATCAGCCTGCTTGACCGACACGGCGCCCCGCATCCGCAGCCCGGTGCCACGCATTATGCCGGTCAGATCGGGCGGCATTGGTTGAAATGGGAACAGCATACCGAGTTCGTTACGTACACGGCGATTACCCATAATGTCAGCGAGCGGGCCTTTAACCCCGCAGATTTTGAAGTCTTTCCCGCGGATTGGCTGGCTGCAAGCCCCGGCCAACGGGTGACTTCTGTCATGATGCGCGTTGTAGAACGGCCGGGCGACGATGCGGTCAAGACTGCGCTGTCAGACTGGTTTGAACCGGAAAGCCTTGCGGTCGCTCGCGTGCTGGATGACACCGCCATTTGCGCCAGCGACTTTCGTATTGATCCGGCAGGTCACATGCGTTTTGCGCTGTTTGTCGCAAAGGAAACCGGGCGGCGCAGAACGGGGCGGGTCATCCAGCGGCTTTGCGAGATCGAAACCTACAAGGCAATGTCCATGCTTGGATTTGCGCGGGTCAAACAAATGACGTCGCGCATTGGAGAGCTGGACAAACGATTGACAGAGTTGATGACCGAGATGACGGATGACGGCTTGCATCCCGATCATCTTTTGCCGCAGCTGCTGTCGACCTCGACCGAGTTGGAAACCATCGCAGCACAATGTGCCTTTCGCTTTGGTGCGACTGGCGCATATGAGGCAATCGTGAACCGCAGGATCGAGGTTTTGCGCGAAGAACGCTTTCATGGCGGCCAGAGTTTTGCAGATTTCATGATGCGCCGGTACGAGCCGGCGATCCGAACTGTGAAATCCACGGAGCGGCGCCTGCAGACCTTGTCGGACCGGGCGATCCGGGCGGGCGAATTGTTGCGAACGCGGGTCGATGTCGAACGCAGCGCACAAAACCAAGCGCTGCTGAAAAGCATGGACCGCCGGGCCGATCTTGCGCTGCGTCTGCAGCACACGGTCGAGGGGCTGTCGGTCGTTGCAATCAGCTACTATGCGGTTTCGCTGGTCAGTTATCTGATTTACCCGTTGACCAACGCTGGGATCAGCAAGGGGATGCTGACAGCCTTTATCACGGTCCCTGTGGTTCTCGCTGTATGGTATGCGGTCCGAAGAATCCGCCGGCGTCTGGAATGAGGCGCGATTGCCAATTTACGGCTGTCCTGCGATACACGGCTGGTTTGGCAGGCTTCGCATGAGGGTCAGGTGATCAATGTTGTTTCCGCATGGCGCGCGGTCTCGGCCATGTTCATTCTCAATGGGGCGCTGTTCGGAATTTGGGCCTCGCGCATTCCAGCCGTTCGTGACCACCTTGGCCTCAGCCACGAAGAACTAGGGTATGGCCTTTTGTTCATGGCGGCTGGTGCTGTTTGTTCGTTTCCGGTTACGGGGCGTTTGACGGACCGTTTCGGTGCTGTGGCAATCACCCGGATCATCGCCGTGCTTTACACGTTATCCCTGATCCTTCTGGCGTTTGCGGGCAGTTTTTGGGCACTCGCGGTCTTCTTGTTCGTTTTCGGTGCGTTCCATGGGTCGATGGACGTGGCCATGAACGCGTGGGCAGCGGAGGTCGAACAAGCCTACGACAAGCCCCTCATGTCGTCCTTTCACGCGATGTGGAGCCTTGGTGCCGGTGTTGGGGCGCTAAGCGGCTATGCTGCAGTCCAGATGCAACTGACCGTCCTCCAACACTTTCTTCTTGCTGGCGGGCTCGTTGTCGCGCTGGCGCTTGCACTGTCATGGGTAAGTTGGACGTCAAAACGTTCTGAACAGACATCAGGAGCGGTCTTTGCCCTGCCATCCGGTGCCTTGGTGCTCGTTGGCTTCACAGCCCTGTGCGGGGCACTGGGCGAAGGGGCCGTCGCCGATTGGAGCGCCATTTTTCTGCGTGACGTGACCGGGTCCGCCGAAAGCGTGGCGGCTTTGGGGTTTGCGGTTTTTTCGGTGACGATGGTAACCGTCCGGTTGGCAGGTGGGTTGGTCATAGCCCGGTTCGGGCCCGTCGCCACGGCTCGTGTCGGCGGGGTCTGTGCGGCCTTGGGCGTGTTTTGCGTCGTCTCGGCAGGCGAGGCGGGATTGGCATTGGCGGGTTTTGCGTTGATGGGGGTTGGGTATGCGGTGATCATGCCTTTGGCGTTCAGCCGCGCAGCCAACGATCCTTACGTCCCGCCGGGTCAGGCAATCGCCAGCGTTGCGACTTTGGGGTACGGGGGCTTGCTGATCGGGCCGCCGCTGATCGGATTTCTGGCTGAACTGGTGACGCTGCGGCTGGCCTTTGCGGTATTGCTGCCTTTGGCCGTGCTGATCGTCGTGTGTGCCGGCGCGCTAAGGCGCGCCGACTAGGTTTTTTCAACGTCCCCGAATACGCGGGTCCAGTGCGTCGCGCAGGCCATCGCCCAGATAGTTGACGCTTAGCACCGTCAGCGAGATCGCGAGGCCGGGCCAGAACACACGCTCCGGGTATTGCTGCAGATAGTCGACCCCATCAAACAGCAGGCGACCCCAAGTGGGGAAGTCCGGCGGGAAGCCCAGCCCGAGGAATGACAATGCACTCTCGGTGATGATCGCCGTTGCGATGCCCAAGGTCGCCGACACCATGATGGGCGACAGGACGTTGGGCAGTATGTGCCGCGTGATGATCTGGCTGTTGCTGGTGCCGATCGAACGGGCGGCCAGAACGAACTCTCGCTCTTTGATGGCCAGCACGTCGCCGCGCACGATCCGCGCGGTTGGCATCCACGAGGTGATGCCAATGGCGCAGACGATCAGGATGAAGATACCACGCTCCAGCCCGAAGGCCGCTGACAGCGGCTCGCGGAACAGAAGCATCATGACCAGCAGCAGGGGCAACAGAGGCAGCGCCAGAAACAGGTCGGTCAGGCGCATCAAGGGACCGTCCAGCCGTTTGAAGAACCCGGCCAGAACCCCGATGAACGAGCCCAGAAACAGCGCCAGCAGCATTGCTGTGATGCCGACGGAAACCGAGGTCTGCCCGCCCGACATCATCCGGGCCAGGATATCGCGGCCCAGCTGATCTGTTCCAAACGGATGCGCAAAGCTTGGACCCTGATTGCGGGACCGGATGTCGATCTGAGTTGGATCGATGGTCCAAATATAGGGGCCAAGATACACGGCAGCGACAATGAAGATGAACAGCACTGCGCCGATCATCGCGCCTTTGTGTGTTTTGAACTGATCCCAGACATCGCGCCATTGGCTGCGGGGCGGGGTGGCCAGTTCTTCCATCACGTCGGTGGTGGGCAACGCGGTCGAGGCCGGAGCCAGACCTTCGTCGGGGATCAGGGTATCCGTACGATCATGATCAGTCATAGCGAATCCTCGGGTCCAGAATGCCGTAGAGCACATCCGCGATCAGGTTGAACAACACAATCAACACGGCAAAGATGAAGGTCAGGGTCTGAACCATCGGCAGATCATTGGCCTGAATGGCCCCGATCAGCAACTGGCCGATGCCATTCACCTTGAACACTTGTTCGGTGATGATTGCGCCGCCGAAAATTGCCGGAATACCCAGCGCGATCACGGTGACCACAGGGATCATCGAGTTGCGCAGGACATGGACCATGACCACGGTATACTCGCTCAGACCCTTGGCGCGCGCGGTGCGCACGTAGTCCTGATTGAGGTTGTCCAGCATCGAGGCCCGCATAAACCGGCTGAGCTGCGCCGTGATCTGCAGTGCCAGAACCATGACGGGCATGATCATCTGCTGCAATTGTACGACAAAGCTGTCCCAGTCATTGACCACATGTGTTGTGTCATAGATCGACGGGAACCAGCCCAGCTGGACCGAGAAAATCACGATCACCAGCACACCCGAGAAGAAGGGTGGAACCGAAAAGCCGACCATCGACACGAATGTGCCCATCTGGTCGAACCAGGAATACTGGCGATAGGCGGAATAGATACCGATGGGCAGGGCGATCAGGATGGCGACCACATAGGCGGTGCCGACAACCCACAGGGTCTGCGGGATACGCTGAACGACAATGTCCATAACGGGCGAGCGGGTCTGCCACGAAATCACGCGCAGGTCACCTTCGGAAAAGGTGGTGCCAAAGATGTGGTCAATCAGAACCTGCGGTTCGATCCAGAAGAATTGCACGATCCATTTCCAGAACCGGATATGCATCGGCTGGCCGAGGCCAAGCGCCTCGCGCATCTTCTCTTTGACTTCGGGCGGAACGGTGAGCGGGACCTGTGCCATCGGGTCGCCTGGGGCGAGTTCAAGTAGCAGGAAAATGACGAGGCTGATGAACAGCAGTGTTGGAACGGCCAGCACCAGTCGTCTGATGGTGAAGTTGAGCATTAAAAGGCGCCTTTTTTATGCGTCTTCTAGTTGGTGGAATATGCGAAAGACCGCGCCCCGAAGAAATCGGGGCGCGGCATTGCAAGGCTACTGCTTAGGAACCGGTCTTGCGGTACCAGTCAGCAATGTTCCACAGTTCGCTGTCCCAGACGTTCAGGACAACACCGCCAAGCGTGTTTGCATGGGCCGACAGACGACCACGGTGCACCAGCGGGATCATGCCGCCGTTCTGAACCATGATGTCGTTCAGCTGCTTGGCAATCTCGGCGCGGGCTTCAAGGCCAGCAGTTTCGGCCAGCTGACCATGCAGCTTATCGAACTCTTCGTTGCAGAAGCGGCTGATGTTTTCACCCTGCCACTGCGTATCCGGACGCGGGGCCTTATCGCACAGGCCGTTGCCCAGATAGGACTGCGGGTCGGTGCCGTTGAAGGTGTTCGCGTACATTTCAACGTCTGCATAGAACTTCTGGAAGGTGTCGGGCGAGCCCGGGTCGCCACCGAAGAAGACCGATGCGTTGATGTTGCGCAGTTCGGATTCGATGCCGATCTGGCTCCACCATTCCTTGATCAGCGCCTGGAAGTCCTGACGGACGGCGTTGGTCGAGGTCTGATAGACGATTTTCAGTGGCACGCCGTCTTTTTCACGGATGCCGTCGCCGTCGGTGTCAACGATACCAGCCTCGTCCAGCAGCGCGTTTGCACCATCGATATCCTGCGTATCGCAGCTCATCGAGGTCGAGCTGAAGGCGGCCGGTGCGGGAACCCAGTTGCAGGTCACTCTGCCGGCCTGACCGTAGCCGATTTCGACCAGCAGCGGACGGTCGATAGCCATCGACATCGCCTTGTAAACAGCCGGATCCGTAAGGAACGGGTGCGGATGTGCGGCCGTCGAGCGCTCGCCTTCCGGCAGGTCAGGTGACGGGTTGGTCTGGTTCATCATGATCCGCTCAACCAGTGGTCCGAAGCCGGCAACCGGTGTGCCTTTGCCGCCTTCCTGCATCTGCGCGATGACTTCGGGCGCAAGTTGCAGGTTCCAGGCATAGTCAAACTCGCCGGTTTCCATAACGGCGCGGCCCGCTGCCGTTGCATCGCCGCCGCCTTTGAAGGTTACGGTCGCAAACGCCGGCTTGGCCGGATCGCGATAGTTGTCGTTGGCCGCAAACGTGATCACGTCATTCGGCTTGAATTCGGTGACGACAAAGGGGCCGGTGCCGATCGGGTTGAAGTTCTGATCGGTGCACTCGGGTGCCTTGGCGCCAACACAATCCGCGAACTGAGCGGCCTGAATGATCGGGCTTTCACCACCGACGAAGGGGCCGTACGGGAACGGTGTCGGGGCGTCAAAAGTCACTTTGACGGTCAGGTCATCCACGGCCTCGACCGAGGTGACGCCTTCGAATTTGGTGACCTGCGCGCAGCCACCTTCGGGGTGCATGCAGTAGTCAGCGGTGAATTTGACGTCAGCCGATGTGAACGGCGTGCCGTCCGACCATGTGATTCCCGGTGCAATCTTCCAGGTGATCGAGGTCAGGTCTTCGCTGACGCCGCCATTTTCCACGGTTGGTATCTCGGCAGCGAGGAACGGCACCATGTTTCCGTCTTGGTCATAGCGCGCCAAAGGCTCGATCACCAGCGACGCCGACTCGACGTCTTTGGTTCCGCCGGACAGGAAGGGGTTCAGGATCGACGGGGCCTGCCAGTAAATTATGCTGACATTGCCGTCCGATCCGCGCTCGGCAAAGGCCATGGGGGCCATCGCCGTGCTTGCAATCGCACCGAGCAAAAGTGTTTTAATCTTCATTATACACTCCCAAATTGGACACAAACGTGTCTCGATTATCTCCGCAATGCCTGCGGACTTGGCGTTGCCGCGCAAGGGGCAAAGCTTTGACGCAAAACAACAATGTGCTTCACGTCTCGCGAAATTCGCTGACTCCCCAAGGCGGTTACGTGGGGTATCGAAACAGAACTTTTGAAAATTGCAAGCCTTGCCGTCGCGAAATTCCGCAATGCGTTTGACTTTTCCGGCGTAGCGGCCTTAGCGTTTGGCATTCAGAAAAAAAATGACGCCAAAGGGAGCGCGCTTGTGCTGGATCAACCTATCGCCCAAATCAAAAAACTTAGGGTGGAATTTCAGACCAAAGACGGGCCCGTTGTCGGCGTCGAAGATGTCTCGTTCGAGGTGAAACCGGGCGAAACCGTTTGTATTGTTGGGGAATCCGGCTCGGGCAAGTCGGTGTCGTCGCTGTCGCTGATGCGTCTGGTCGAGTTCGGCGGCGGCGAAATCGCGGGGGGCGAATTGCTGTTTGATCGCCGCGACGGCGAGGAAATGGACCTGTCCAAAGCCGACCAGGATCTGATGAAACAGATTCGCGGCAACGAGATCGGGATGATCTTTCAGGAGCCGATGACCGCGCTGAACCCGGTTTTCACAGTTGGTCGTCAGCTTACCGAGGGGCTGCGCATCCACAAGAACCTGTCCAAGACGCAAGCAGAAGAGCGCGCTTTGGAACTGCTGCGCCAGGTTCGTATTCCGGAACCCGAGCGTCGTCTGAAGCAATACCCCCATGAATTGTCGGGCGGCATGCGTCAGCGCGTGGTGATTGCCATGGCGATGGCCTGTGAACCGCGCCTTTTGATTGCCGACGAACCGACTACCGCGCTCGACGTGACCATTCAGGCGGAAATTCTGGCGCTGATGGACCGGCTCAAGCGTGAAACCGGCACGGCGGTGATGTTTATCACGCATGATATGGCCGTGGTCGCGCAGATGGCGGATCGCGTCGTCGTCATGTTCCGTGGCAACAAGGTTGAAGAGGGCTCCGTCAAAGAGATTTTCGAAAACCCGCAGCACGATTACACCAAGGCCCTGTTGGCGGCGGTGCCCAAACTTGGCGAGATGCAAGGAAAATCCGCACCCGAACCGATGAAGCTGTTGGGTGTTGACGGCCAGAACATTGCGCCGATTCCCGGAACCGAAGAGGTTTTGCTGACGGTCAAAAACCTGACCACCCGCTTTCCCGTGAAAGGCGGGCTTTTGCGTCGCACCATCTCGAACGTGCACGCGGTCGAAGACGTTTCGTTCACGCTCAACAAAGGGCAGACGCTCAGCCTTGTTGGCGAATCCGGGTGCGGCAAAAGCTCGGCCGGGCGGTCGATCCTGCGCCTGGTCGAACCGATGGCCGGCGAGATTGATCTGGACGGCGTGGACGTCATGAAACTGGATCAGGGCGGATTGCGCAAAGCCCGTCTGGACATGCAGATGATTTTCCAGGACCCCTTCGCCTCGCTGAACCCGCAGATGCAGTTGGTCGATCAAGTCGCGGAACCCATGCGCAACTACGGCGTGGCGTCCGGGTCCGAGTTGCAGGACCGGGTGGCCCAATTGTTTGACAAAGTGCAGCTGCCGCGAAGCTTCATGCGTCGTTTCCCGCATGAGATGTCGGGCGGTCAGCGTCAGCGTATCGCGATTGCCCGCGCCCTTGCTTTGAACCCCAAACTGATCGTCGCGGACGAGGCGGTCTCGGCCCTAGACGTGTCCGTGCAGGCGCAGGTGCTGAATCTGATGATGGAACTGCAGTCCGAATTGGGTCTGTCATACCTGTTCATCAGTCACGACATGGCCGTGGTTGAACGTGTCAGCCACTATGTCGGCGTCATGTATCTGGGACGGATTGTTGAATTGGGTCCGCGGGCGCGGGTGTTTGAAAACCCCCAGCACGCCTACACGCAGGCGTTGATGAAGGCGGTGCCAATTGCCGACCCGAACAAGCGCAAGTCGGAAAAGGATCTGAACTTCAAACCGATCCCGTCACCCATTCATCCCATCGGGTATGAGCCTGATCCGTCGGTATACCGTGAAGTCGAACCTCGACACTTTGTGCTTGAGACCGACAGCGGTTACTAGGGCGCTATGAAGAAGCAAATTATCTGCATTAACTGGGGCACCAAGTACGGGCCGAATTATATCAATCGGTTATATGGAATGGTGGCTCGGAACATAACGCCACCTTTCACCTTTACCTGCTTCACGGATTCGCGTGAAGGCGTTCGCCCCGAGGTCCTGTGCGAGGATCTGCCCGAAGTCGACTATGAAATGCCCGTCGGCGTTATCGGAAAATGGCCAAAGTCCCGTCTTTGGAGCGAAAAGCTGGGCGCACTCAGCGGCCCGGTTCTGTTCCTGGACCTCGACATCGTCATTACCGGGTCGCTGGATCTGTTCTTCGAAATTGGCGAAGAAGACGATGTTGTGATGGCCCGAAACCCAACCACACCGTTCGAGCGGCTGGGCCAGACCTCGTTGTTTCGCTTCCCCGTGGGAAAGCTGGCACCGATGCAGCGGGCGTTCCGCGAAGACCCTCAGAAAATCGCCGAAAAATTCCGGTTTGAGCAGCGGTATGTCACGCAGAACGCACCCGGTGGCGTCAAGTTCTACCCGCGCTGGGCGGTGCAACAGTTCAGCCATGATTGCGTCTGGACGTTCCCTTTGAACCTTGTGATGACCCCGAAACTGCCGAAGCGTGCAAGGGTCGTTATTTTTGCCGGGGCCAACGATCCTGAAAACGCTGTTCAGGGTCGCTGGACGCATCGACACACCGCAGGGTCGCTGGGCACCTATTGGGCAGCGCGCCATGACCGAAAGTCGACTGAAAAAAACGGGTTAAGGTATTTGCGCCACTTCATCAAACCCGCGAAGTGGATTGAAGAGCATTGGGTGGGTTAGTCCGGGTCAAGAGATTGCTATGAGATTGTCGCCAAAGAATATTCTGGATCAGTTGGTGTCGTTTCCGACCGTCAGTCGCGACACCAATCTTCCGTTGGTTGACTGGGTTGCGAGCTATCTCAAATCTCATGGGATCGAACCCCATATCTGGCCGGACCCGGATCAACCGCACAAAGCCGCGGTCTTTGCTCATGTCGGGCCTTGGGAAGAAGGCGCGGTCGTCATGTCTGGGCATACGGATGTCGTGCCTATCGACGGTCAGCCATGGGACACCGACCCTTTTGTCGTGACCGAACGGGATGGCAAGTATTTCGGTCGCGGGACGTGTGACATGAAAGGCTTTGACGCTCTGGCGATTTGGGCGCTGGTCGAAGCCCAATATGCCGGCATCAAACGCCCCCTGCAATTGGCGTTGAGTTTTGACGAAGAAGTCGGCTGTACCGGCGCGCCGCCGATGATCCAAGCCATGCAGAAAGTACTTCCCAAAGGGTCAGCGGTCATCGTAGGTGAGCCATCCACGATGCAAGCCGTCACCGGCCACAAGGGCGGTTTCGGATATGACACGCATATCGTCGGGTTCGAAGTGCACAGCTCGATCATGCATACGGGCGTCAATGCGATCATGGAGGCCGCGCCGCTGATCAACTGGGCCAACGAACAGAACGCCCAAAACAGGACGGCCAAACCGACCGATATTGCCGCGATGTTCGACCCCCCTTGGACGACCGTCCATGTCGGGATGATCGACGGCGGGACTGCGCATAACATCACTGCGAAAGACTGCTGGTTCATGATGGATTTCCGGACGGTGCCCGGCCAGCAGAAAGCCGGGTGGCGCGACGCTTATTTTGAACAAGTGCGCGCGGTCGAGGCGCGAATGAAGGCGGTGCATCCCGAAGCGCGAATTGATGTGTCTGAAAATTTCTCAATCCCTGGATTGGCACCGGAGCAAGACGGCGAGGCAGAGGCCCTTGTGCGCTCACTGACCGGCGACAACGCCTCGCATGTTGTCAGCTATGGTACCGAGGCCGGCCAATTTCAGGAGGCGGGATACTCGGCCGTAATTTGTGGTCCCGGCGATATTGCGCAGGCCCACCAACCGAATGAATTTATAACTATTGAACAGTTCAACGCGGGACACGCGTTCATGGAAAAATTGGTCGAGCGACTGAAAAACTGATCTTTCTCGGCGCTGAAAGGGAGATTGCACATGCCTGTCAAAAACCGTCTTGCCGAAATGCACGGTGAGATCACCAAGTGGCGTCGCCATCTGCATGCTCATCCCGAACTCATGTACGATGTTCACGAGACCGCCGCATTTGTTCAAGATCGTCTCACAGCATTTGGGGTCGACGAGATCACGCCCGGCATCGGTAAAACCGGTGTTGTTGCTGTGATCAAGGGCCGGACAGACACCAAGGGCCGGGTTATTGGCCTGCGTGCCGATATGGATGCCTTGCCGATCGAAGAGGCAACCGGGCTGGACTATGCCTCGACCGTTTCGGGCAAGATGCACGCCTGCGGACATGACGGTCATACCTCGATGTTGCTGGGCGCGGCGCAGTATCTTGCCGAGACCCGGAATTTTGACGGCACCGTTGTGCTGATCTTTCAACCGGCCGAGGAAGGCGGGGCAGGGGGGCTGGCCATGTGTCAGGACGGTTTGATGGAGCGGTGGGGCATTCAGGAAGTCTATGGCATGCACAACATGCCGGGTCTTCCGGTGGGTGAATTCGCCATCCGGCCGGGCGCGTTGCTGGCGTCGTCTGATGAGTTTGAGATCGTGGTCACCGGCAAAGGCGGCCACGCTGCCGCGCCGCATGATGCAGTCGATACAACGCTGGTGGCATCGCATATTGTCGTGGCCTTGCAATCGGTTGTTTCGCGAACCGTTGATCCGATCAAACGGGTGGTTCTGACCGTGGGCACATTTGTGACAGACAGCGTTGCCTCAAACGTGATTGCGCATACCGTGCGTTTACAGGGGACTGTGCGCACACTGGACCCGGAATACCGCAAGATTGCCGAAGACCGTGTGCGTCGGATTGCCGAAGACACCGCGTCGGCCTTCGGTGCCTCTGCGCACGTGACATGGACGCCGGGTTATCCGGTGACGGTGAATTCGGACGATGAAACGATCTATGCCGCCGAAGCAGCGCAGGCTGTGGCGGGCAAGGTGAACGACAGCACCGATCCCATCATGCCGTCAGAAGATTTTGCCTACATGCTTGAAGAACGGCCCGGAGCCTACATCTTTATCGGAAACGGTGACACGGCCATGTGCCATCACCCGAAATACAACTTCGACGACGACGCCATTCCCGCCGGGTGCAGCTGGTTTGCTGAACTGGTGGAACGACGATTGCCCGTCACCTGATTTGGGAGGATCAGATGCCTATCAAAAACCGGCTTGCCGAAATGCACGACGAAATAACGGGTTGGCGGCGGGATATTCATCAGCATCCCGAGATTCTGTATGACACGCATCGCACAAGTGCGCTGGTTGCTGAAAAGCTGAAAGAGTTCGGTTGCGATGAGGTTGTCACCGGGATTGGCCGGACGGGTGTTGTCGGTGTGATCAAGGGGAAAACGGATACGCAGGGCCGCGTGATCGGGTTGCGCGCGGACATGGACGCGCTGCCGATGCAGGAACAGACCGGGCTGGACTATGCCTCAAAAACCGAAGGCGCGATGCATGCCTGCGGCCATGACGGGCACACGGCGATGGTGCTGGGGGCCGCGAAGTATCTGGCCGAGACGCGGAACTTCGACGGCACGGCGATCGTGATTTTCCAACCCGCGGAAGAGGGCGGCAATGGGGCCGAGGCCATGTGCAAGGACGGCCTGATGGACCGATTTGGCATTCAGGAAGTCTATGCAATGCATAATGTGCCCGGCGTTCCCACAGGGCAGTTTGCCATTCGGTCCGGTCCGCTGTTGGCGGCGGCAGATGAGTTCGACATTCATCTGGAAGGTCATGGCGGTCATGCAGCGAAACCGCAGGAGACGATTGATACCACGGTGATGCTCTCGCAGTTGATCGTTGCCTTGCAGACCATCGTGTCCCGCAACGCCGACCCGATTTTGCAGGCGGTCTTGTCTGTGACGTCCGTCGAGACGTCCTCGAAAGCGTTCAACGTGATCCCGCAATCTGCCCAGGTGCGGGGGACCGTGCGGACCCATTCGAATGATATGCGCGATCTCGTCGAAAAGCGGCTGACCGAGGTTGCCCAGGGTATCGCGCAAACCTTCGGAGGAAAAGCAACCGTAAACTACAAACGCGGGGTTCCGGTGACGATCAATGCCGAGGAACAAACCGGCTATGCCTCTGAGGCTGCGGTTTCGGTTGGCGGCAGTTGCATCGAGGCTCCGATGGTGATGGGCGGCGAGGATTTCTCGTTCATGCTGGAGGAGCGTCCGGGCGCTTTCATCGTGCTGGGCAACGGCGACAGCGCCGGGCTGCACCACCCCGAATACAATTTCAACGACGAGATCATCCCGATGGGGTGCTCGTGGTTTGCTGAAATGGTCGAGCGCCGAATGCCGGCGGCTTGAATTAGGAGAAAGAAGACATGCCAGTTAAGAACCGATTTGCCGAATTGCAGGATGAGATCACCGCATGGCGACGGGATATCCACGAAAATCCAGAGATTCTGTTTGAAACGCACCGCACCAGCGCGTTGGTGGCAGACAAACTGAAGGAATTTGGCTGCGATGAGGTTGTGACCGGGATCGGTCGCACCGGCGTTGTGGGAGTGATCAAAGGCAAATCCGACAGCAAAGGCAAAGTGATTGGTCTGCGCGCCGATATGGACGCGTTGCCGATCCATGAGGCGACGGGTCTGGACTATGCCTCGAAAACCGATGGGGCGATGCATGCCTGCGGTCATGACGGGCACACAGCGATGCTGTTGGGGGCTGCGAAATACCTGTCCGAGACGCGTAATTTCGATGGCACGGTTGTAGTGATCTTCCAGCCCGCCGAGGAAGGCGGCGGCGGAGGCCGCGAAATGTGTGAAGATGGCATGATGGACCGTTGGAATATCCAAGAGGTCTATGGCATGCACAACTGGCCCGGCAAACCGGTTGGCAGCTTCTCGATCCGCCCCGGTTCGTTTTTTGCTGCAACCGATCAGTTTGACATCACCTTTGAAGGACGTGGCGGACATGCCGCGAAGCCACAGGAGACCGTGGACACGACCGTGATGACAGCGCAGGCGGTTCTGGCCCTGCAGACCATCGCGTCCCGCAATGCCGACCCGATTGATCAGGTGGTTGTATCTGTCACGTCGTTTGAAACGTCCTCGAAGGCGTTCAACGTGATTCCGCAGACCGTGCAGATCAAAGGCACGGTACGCACCATGAGCAAAGAGATGCGTGACCTTGCGGAGCAACGGATCAACGAGATTTGCAGCGGAGTAGCGGCAACCTTCGGCGGCACGGCGGATGTGACCTATATCCGCGGCTACCCGGTGATGGTGAACAGCGACGAACAGACCGATTTTGCCGCCGAAGTGGCCCGTTCAGTGTCTGGGGATTGTGAAGACGCGCCGCTGGTCATGGGGGGTGAGGATTTCGCCTTCATGCTGGAGGAGCGTCCCGGCGCTTACATTCTGGTTGGTAATGGCGACACGGCCATGGTGCATCACCCGGAGTACAACTTTAACGACGAAGCCATTCCGGCTGGTTGCAGCTGGTGGGCAGAGATCGTTGAACAGCGGATGCCTGCCGCTTGATGTAACGGCTCGTGGGGGCTCTGCCCCCACACCCCCGGGATATTTTTAGCCAGATGAAATTGGATCCGTGACTTTTTTCAGATCGAGTTGTTGACACAGAACGCGGATGACATCGTCCAGCGCGGTTTCTTGCGTGTTTACGCATGATTGCGTCGCAGCGCGGGCGGCATCAAGCGCGGCAGAATCCGACAGCCATTGCGCGACCGTTTGCGCCAGCCCCGTGCTGTCTTGCACTTCGACAGCGCCACCGGACTTGATCAACGGCGCGAAGGTTTCGGCAAAGTTGAAATAGCCCGGTCCGGTGATGACTGCAGCCCGCGCCTGTGCCGGTTCGAATGGATTGTGCCCACCAATTTCCTTGAGCGAGCCGCCCAGAAATACGATGGGGCATAAAGCGTACCATGTACCTGTCTCACCCAGCGTGTCCGCAATGTAGACCTGCGTATCTGTGATGATGTCCTGTTTCGCGCTACGAAGTGCGAATTCGAGCGCCGAGTTGCGCACCAGGTCCACGACGTCGTCCCGGCGTTCGGGATGGCGCGGGATCAAAATCAGCAACAGGTCGGGCCATTGTTTCAGCAATTGCCTGTGTGCGGCCAGAACAGCCTCTTCTTCGCCGGGATGGGTGGAACTGGCGATCCAGACTGGGCGGTGTGCGATCTGTTTGCGTATGGTGCCAAGTACCTTTTCGTCAACCGGCAATGGGTCGGACATGGCTTTGAGGTTGGTGCCGGGATGCACCCGTTCCTTTTTGGCCCCCATTGCGATCAGATTGGCGGCGGTTTTTTCGTTCTGCGTCAGAAACAGCCGAAACTTGCCCAGAAGAAAGCGCGCCGTCTTTGGGCGGTTCCGCCACCCCTCGACGGATTTGTCGGACAAACGCGCGTTCAACAGGGCGAGGGGGATTTCGCGATTGGCGCTCTCCACGATCAGGCGCGGCCAGATTTCGCTTTCCACAAAAACACCGGCATCCGGCCTCCAGTGATCCAGAAACCTGCGAACAGGTCCGCCGGTATCCAGCGGTGGAAACTGGTGGCGCGTGCGAGGGGGCATTCGTCTTTCGATCAGCGCAGCTGACGTTGGCGTGCCCGAGGTGATCAGAAACTCGGCATCCGGCAGGCGATCGCCCAAACGATTGATGAGACTGAGGACGGAAAGGCTTTCACCGACGCTGGCTGCGTGAAACCATATGAGGCGGCCTTTGGGTCGCGGTTGACTGGGATAGCCCAACCGCTCTTTTTGCCTTTCAGGGGATACGCCTGCCGTCTCTAGTTTTCTCCGCACTGTTCGCCAGGCAACCGGTCCAATGATGGACGTCAGCCCGCAGTATAGTTTGTAAAGTAGCGTGGGGCGATCCGTCTGCCCGGACATGTTACCCGCCCGTATGACTCATGTGACGGGTCATCTGGCCATCGACGGTCTGGCGGGAATAGTCGAAATCATGACCTTTGGGCTTGAGATTGATCGCGGCACGGATCGCATCCTCCAACGGTTTTTCGCTGTTGGGATGTTCGCGCAGCGGCGCGCGCAGGTCTGCCATATCCTCTTGCCCGAGACACATGTAAAGCTCGCCGGTACAGGTCAGGCGGACGCGGTTGCAGCTTTCACAGAAGTTATGTGACAGCGGCGTAATGAAACCGATTTTCTGCCCCGTCTCCTCAAGGCGCACGTAGCGCGCGGGACCGCCTGTGCGTTCGGCCAGATCGGTAACGGAATAGTGTTTTTCATATTCCCGGCGCACGTCCTTCAACGACCAATACTGATCCAGCCGATCCTCGTTGCCGATGTCGCCCATGGGCATGACCTCGATCCACGTCAGATCCATATCGCGTTCCGCGCACCATTCCGTGATTTTGGGCAGTTCAGGCTCATTAAACCCCTTCAAGGCAACCGCGTTGATTTTGACACGCAGACCCGCCCTTTGTGCCGCATCAATGCCGTTCAGAACCTGTTTCAGACGTCCCCACCGCGTGACCTTTGCAAACTTATCTTCGTCCAGTGTATCCAGCGAGACATTCACGCGGCGCACGCCGGCTGCGTAAAGGTCATCGGCGAAGCGGTGCAACTGCGAGCCGTTGGTTGTCAGCGTCAGTTCCTTCAGTGCGCCGCTGTCCAGGTGCCGGGTCATGCTGTTGAAAAACATCATGATATTGCGGCGAACCAGCGGCTCGCCCCCGGTGATCCGCAGTTTCTGCACGCCTAAATTCACGAAGGTCGAGCACATGCGGTCCAGTTCTTCCAGCGTCAGCAGATCCTTTTTGGGCAGGAAGGTCATGTTTTCGGACATGCAATAGACACAGCGGAAATCGCAGCGGTCCGTAACGGAGACGCGGAGATAGGTGATGGCGCGGGCAAACGGGTCGATGAGCGGAGCAGTCATGGCCCATACGTAAAGCGGCAGGTGGGCACCGGCAAGGGTGAACTGCGCTTTGCACTGGCACAAGTGGGCGCACCGGGGTAAATTTCCCGTATGAGATTAGCTTTACTGGGATTTTGCTTTCTTTTGGCCGGATGCGAAACCGTTCGGTCCACGTCTGATCGACTTTTTGGTGGTGCGGAGCCGCAAACAGATGCCCAGCCTCAGGCGACAGAGGTTGAAACGGCGCCCGAACCCGTTGCAGCGTCATCGGCGGTGGGCTGGAATGGTCCGCGTAAAACGGTGGCCGGGTTGGGTGATCCAACGACGCCGGGACGATGGCTTGAGACGTCATTGGTCGAGGTCGAAATGACCGGCCGTGTCGTTGTTCCAAGAACAGGCGCGCAGGCCTATATCACACTTGTGCCGGGACCCGGAGCGGAAGGCAGCGGCAGTCGGCTGTCGTTGGACGCGATGCGCGCCCTTTTGGTGCCATTTGACGAGCTGGTGGAGTTGGAGGTCTATTCCAACTGATCGCGCAGGAACTTTCCGGCTTCTTTGCGGGCAAACGGCTTCATGTCGTTGCCGTATCTTTTGAGGAAGGCAATGACCCGTTCAGGATCGTGTTTCGACAGTTCGCGCAGCCACCATGCGATCGCTTTCTGGATGAACCAGGTTTGATCCGGCACATAATCGGCTGCCCAACCTAAGATACGATCACGGCGTTGAAGGTCATCGGGCTTGGGGTGGTTTTGTTTGGTCCAAGGAAGGGTTGCGACCAATGCGGCGCGACGGGTCCACATATGCGCGGATTCTGTCCACGACTCGACCTGATCCAATCGTTCGGGATTGGCAACCAGCCGTTTCTGCATCGCCATGCAGGCATGATCGGCGACAGCCCACGCGTCGAAATCTGGCAGCCAGGACTGCAAGAGGTCCCAGACCGCCTGATCCGGTCTGATCCGCGCCTGCGTCAAAAGCTTCGCAGCGGCAAGACGCCCCTCGTGAATGTCTGTTTGCCACAGGGCGCGTGCCAGAAAGACGCGCTGATCAATGTCCAGATCCTGCCGCCACGCTTTCGTCAGATCGTTCAGGATCGGGTTTGGCACGCCCAGATGCGTCCGGGCATTCTTGTGATAGGCTGCGGCCTGTTCGGCACGTAAAGCATCCGCGTGCGCGCGGATCTGATCCAGAAAGAACTCGGTTTCGATATTCCGGGTCATTCCACCGTCACGGATTTCGCCAGATTGCGTGGCTGATCCACATCCGTGCCTTTCGCGACCGCCGTGTGATAGGCAAGCAGCTGCGCTGGCACCGAATACAGGATCGGTGTGAGGCTGGGGTGGACATGCGGCATGCGGATCGTGCTCCAAACCCCGTCCTGAGCTTCGTCAATGCCGTCATCGTCCGAAACAAGTATGACTTTGCCCTTGCGCGCCATGACCTCTTGCATGTTCGAAACGGTCTTGTCGAAAACCGCGTCCTTGGGGGCCATGACGACCACTGGCATATGTTTGTCAATCAAGGCGATTGGGCCATGCTTCAATTCGCCCGAAGCATAGCCTTCGGCGTGGATATAGCTGATCTCTTTCAGCTTGAGCGCGCCTTCCATCGCCAGCGGATACATAAGGCCGCGGCCAAGGAACAGGACATCGCGAGCTTCGGACAGGCGTTGCGCCGAAGTTCGGATGGCCTGATTCTGATCCAGCGCTGTATTCAGCACCGAAGGCAGACCGCGCAGCGCGGCAGCATGATCGGCAATCTCGTCCGCCGTCAGGGTCCCACGGTCCGACGCTGCCTTGAGTGCCATCATCAAAAGAACGCTCAACTGGCAGGTGAACGCCTTGGTCGACGCCACGCCAATTTCAACGCCCGCGTGGATTGGCAGGGCCAAGTCGCTTTCTCGCGCGATCGAGCTCTCGGGTACATTCACAACCGAGACAATTTTATCCGCCTTGCCCTCGCAATAGCGCAGTGCAGCCAGCGTATCGGCGGTTTCGCCTGACTGGCTGACGAACATGGCCAATGTCCGTTCGGGGATCGGTGGCTCACGATAGCGGAACTCGCTGGCGATATCGACTTCGACGGGCATCCCGGCCAGTTGTTCAAACCAGTATTTTGCTGTCAGGCATGCATAGAAGGCGGTGCCGCATGCGACCATCGTCAGGCGATCAAGCTTGGTAAAGTCGATCCCTGCACCGGGCAGAACCACCTCATTGCCATTGGCGGGCAGGTAAGATCGGATCGCTTCGGCGACCACGACCGGCTGCTCGGCGATTTCTTTTGCCATGAAATGCTTGTGTTCACCTTTGTCGGCGCGGGCATGTTCAAGCTTGATCTGGTGCGTTTCGCGGTTTGCAAGCTCACCCGCCTCGTTACGGATCTCAAGCGAGGTGCGGGTCAGAACGGCGCGATCACCTTCTTCAAGGTAGGTGATGCGGTCGGTGAGCGGGGCCAGCGCGATCGCGTCCGAGCCCACATACATCTCACCGTCTCCGTGCCCGATGGCCAGAGGCGAGCCCTTTCTTGCCGCGACAATCAGGTCATCTTCACCGTCGAACAGAAATGCCAACGCAAAGGCACCTTCCAATTGATCGATCGTTTTGAAGGCGGCCTCGACCGGAGACAATCCAGAACGCATGAAATGCTCGGTCAGCAGCGCGACAGTTTCCGTGTCGGTTTCGGTAACAAAATTGACACCATGTTCGGCCAGTTCGGCGCGCAGTTCGCGGTAGTTTTCAACGATGCCATTGTGCACGACGGCCACCGGCCCTGCCTTGTGCGGGTGGGCGTTTGTAACGGAAGGCGCGCCATGCGTGGCCCAACGCGTGTGACCTATCCCGGATTTCCCCGGCAAGGGGTCATGCACCAGTAGGTCGCTGAGGTTGACCAGCTTGCCAACGGCCCGTCTGCGGCCCAGCGTGCCGTCGTTGACCGTCGCAATACCCGCGCTGTCGTAACCACGGTATTCAAGACGTTTCAATGCCTCGACCAGGATAGGTGCCGCTTCGTGCGAACCCAAAACACCAACAATTCCACACATAACTTAGGCTCCTTTATCGCGGCGAGCCTTCTTCGCCCGTAGCATTTCAAAGAGTTTGCGCGCATAGCCGGGCTTGTTTTCCTGCTTTGCGCGGGCAACGGCCAAGGCATCTGGTTCGATATCCCTGGTCACAACCGTGCCGGTTGCCGTCATCGCGTTGTCGCCGACCGTGACAGGGGCGACCAGCATCGTGTTCGATCCGACGAACACGTTCTGACCAATCGTGGTTTTATGCTTCATCACCCCATCGTAGTTGCAGGTGATGGTGCCTGCACCAATGTTCGAAGCCGCGCCAATTGCGGCATCGCCTATGTAGCTGAGGTGATTGACCTTGGCCCCTTCAGCAATCTCGGCGTTCTTGATCTCGACGAAATTTCCGACGCGAACATTCTCGGCAAGTTCTGCACCGGGCCGCAGCCGCGCATAGGGTCCGACAACGGCACCTTTGCTGACGTGGCAACCCTCCAGATGCGAAAATGCCCTGATCGTGGCACCACTTTCAACAGTGACACCCGGTCCAAACACCACATTAGGTTCGATTACGGTGTCACGGCCAATCACGGTGTCGGCTGACAGAAAGACCGTTTTGGGGTCCATCAGGGTGACACCCTGTTGTAAAAGCGCCGCCCGGGCGCGGGCCTGATAGTCGGCATCCGCTGCTGCCAGATCGGCGCGTGAATCGACACCCAGTGTTTCGGCTTCATCGCACTTGATCGCGGTTGCTTTCAATCCTCGCGCATTGGCCAGCGCGGCCAGTTCGGTTAGGTAGTATTCGCCTGAGGCGTTCTGGTTGCTGACCTGATCGATCAGATCGAACAGCAATTCTGAATCGCAGGCGAGCAATCCGCTGTTGGTAAATCGAATGGCTCGCTGCTCTTCTGTGGCGTCTTTGTACTCCACGATTTTGACCAACCGGTCGCCATCCATGATCAGCCGACCATACCGCGGTTGCACCTCGGCAATGTCAAACCCCAGCATGACCAGATCAAAGGACTTCCGGGCCTCGATCATGCGTTCCAGCGTTGCCGGGTCGATAAAGGGCGTATCCCCGTAAAGGACAATGACATCACCTTTGAACCCTGCCAAAGCATCGCGGGCCTGAGCGACGGCGTGAGCCGTTCCAAGCTGTTCTTCCTGAACGGCGATCTGGGCTGTCTCGTCCTCTGCGGTCACGGCTTTGGCCACAAGGTCGGCACCGTGGCCGGCAACAATCACTGTGCGTTCAGGCGAAAGCGCCCCACCGGCGCGCATGGCATGAACCAACATCGGCGTCTGTGCAATCGGGTGCAGAACCTTAGGAGTATCGGAATTCATCCTCGTGCCTTTTCCGGCAGCCAGGATGACAAGGGCAATGCTCATAAATTTGTTTTCTCTTTTGTTTTGTCGCAGTCCGTTTTATCCGCTGGGGTCAAACGCGCAAGCGGTTCGGCAATCAAAGAAGATTGCCGATTGCAACACAGGATGGCGGAAATCTGCCGAGCGAGGGGCAAAATGCGGACAGTGATTTTTGATCTGGATGGTACGCTGGCGGATACGTCCGGCGACTTGCTGGCAGCCGCCAATCACTGTTTTCGCCAGATGGGGCATGGCGACGTGCTGGATCGCGAACAAGATGCGGCCGTGGCGGTGCGCGGTGCACGCATGATGCTGTCGCACGGTTTGAAACGGGTGGGCGCATACGATCCCGAAACGGTTGACGCCTTCTATCCCGTGTTTCTTGACGTGTACGAGCAAGATATCGACACGCATACCCAGTTCTATCCCGGCGCGCTTGAGGCGGTGAACAGCCTGAAGGCTGCTGGCTATGGTGTCGGAATTTGCACCAACAAACCTGAAGGTTTGGCCGATCTGCTTTTGACCCGCATGGGCGTGCGCGATCAGTTCGCATCATTGGTCGGCGCCGACACCCTGCCGGTGCGGAAACCCGACCCTGAACCCCTGCGCGAGGCCGCGCGCCGCGCCGGCGGGCACCCAGAGTTGTGCGTCTTGATCGGGGATTCGGATACGGATCGGAACACGGCGCGTGCTGCGGGCGTCCCATCTGTTCTGGTGACATTCGGACCGGCGGGGGATGATATGGCCGCTTTGGAACCCGAGGCTTTGCTGCATCATTTCGATGACCTGCCGACATTGGTGCCCGATCTGATCGGTGCGGCGGCGTGAAGCCTTGACGTAACGGGTTTGCCGCCTCAGAAAAAGCGCATGACCGAGACATTCACCGGCAGCTTCACGCAGCAAGAACCCATTCCCGAGGACGCCATCGACGCAGCTATGGCCGTGCTGCGTCACGGTCGGCTGCATCGCTATAACGTGGCCTCGGGCGAGGTTGGGGAAACCGCGCTGCTGGAACAGGAATTCGCGGCCCAAATGGGCGCGAAATACTGTCTGGCGGTATCTTCCGGCGGTTATGCGCTGGCAACCGCCTTGCGGGCTGTTGGCGTTCAACCCGGCGATTCCGTGCTGACCAACGCGTTTACATTGGCGCCGGTGCCGGGCGCGATTGCCTCGGTCGGCGGAAAGCCAGTGTTTGTCGGTGTAACGGAAAGTCTGACAATTGATCTGGAGGATCTGCAGGCAAAACTCGATCGCGCACGGGTACTGATGTTGAGCCACATGCGTGGACATCTGTGTGACATGGACCGGTTGATGGAGATGTGCGATGCCGCCAACGTCGTCGTCATCGAAGACTGTGCGCATACGATGGGTGCGGCTTGGCGCGGGCAGCTTTCAGGCCGACAGGGCGCGATCGGCTGTTTTTCCTGTCAGACATACAAGCACGTGAATTCGGGCGAGGGCGGTCTGCTGATTACGGATGACGCGGAGTTGGCAGCCAAGGCAACAATGCTTTCGGGGTCCTACATGCTGTACGAACGTCACTTGGCTGCGCCGGGCCCCGACGTATTCGAGCGGATCAAATACACAACGCCCAATGTTTCGGGGCGCATGGACAATCTTAGGGCTGCGATCCTGCGTCCGCAGTTGCGAGATCTGGAAAAGCAAGTAGCGCGATGGAACGAGCGCTATGCGACCCTTGAGGACGGATTGCGTGGTACGCCGGGCCTGACAATTGTGGAGCGGCCCGAGGACGAGACTTATGTCGGGTCGTCCATCCAATTCCTCTTGCTGGATTGGCTTCCCGAACGTATCGCCGAAGTGATCCAACGTTGTGCCGCCCGTGGGGTCGAGCTGAAATGGTTCGGCGGTGCAGAACCGACCGGGTTTACCTCGCGCTATGACAGCTGGCGGTATGCCGAAAGCGAACGCATGCCGGTCAGCGACCGCATTCTCACGGGCATCATGGACATGCGCGTGCCGTTGACCTTTTCGCTTGAGGATTGCCGATTGATCGCCCGCATCATTCGGGCTGAGGTCGGGGCCGTCTACCAGTCGTAATGTAACGGAGTGCGCCTTTGGCGCACGCTCGATCCCTAAAAACGCCGCTTCTTCAAGCGGCGTTTTGCATTTGTTTTCGTGGGAACGTCCCAAGATTGACCGCGCAGAGATTCGCTGTTATCTATTTATTGAACGCTTGTTCATTAATGCAGGGAGGGGCACGCGTATGTTCTCAGCGACAATGAAATTTGATTTGGGTGAGGACGTGAACGCCCTGCGCGAAATGGTGCATCGTTGGGCCCAGGATCGCGTCAAGCCGATTGCAGCCGAAATTGATGCCTCTAACGCGTTTCCGAATGAACTTTGGAAAGAGATGGGCGATCTTGGCCTGTTGGGTGTCACCGTGCCCGAAGAATATGGCGGCGCGGGGATGTCGTATCTGGCGCACACGGTTGCGGTAGAAGAGGTCGCGCGGGCCTCGGCCTCGGTTTCCTTGTCATACGGTGCGCATTCCAACCTTTGCGTGAACCAGATCAAGTTGAATGGGACAGAAGATCAAAAGCAAAAGTACCTGCCCCGTCTGATATCCGGCGACCATGTCGGTGCCCTAGCAATGTCGGAACCCTCGGCTGGTTCGGACGTGGTATCGATGAAACTGCGCGCCGAGAAGCGCAATGACCACTATCGCTTAAACGGGAACAAATATTGGATCACCAACGGGCCGGATGCCGATACGCTGGTCGTCTATGCCAAGACCGATCCCGACGCCGGATCGAAGGGAATAACCGCATTTTTGATCGAGAAGGAAATGAACGGCTTTTCCACCTCGCCTCATTTCGACAAACTTGGAATGCGGGGGTCGAACACGGCGGAACTGATCTTCGAGGATGTTGAGGTTCCATTCGAAAACGTTCTTGGTGAAGAAGGCCGCGGTGTGGCAGTCTTGATGTCCGGGCTGGACTATGAGCGCGTGGTTCTTGCCGGAATTGGGACGGGCATCATGGCCGCCTGCCTTGACGAAATCATGCCTTATCTGGCCGAGCGCAAACAATTCGGCCAGGCCATTGGCAGCTTTCAACTGATGCAGGGCAAGATCGCGGACATGTATACCGCAATGAACTCGGCGCGGGCCTACGTTTACGAAGTCGCGAAAGCCTGCGACCGGGGCGATGTGACCCGACAGGATGCGGCGGCGTGCTGTCTCTATGCCTCGGAACAGGCGATGACGCAGGCCCATCAGGCGGTCCAGGCGATGGGTGGGGCCGGGTTCCTGTCGGATGCGCCGGTGAGCCGGATATTCCGCGATGCAAAGCTGATGGAAATTGGCGCGGGCACCAGCGAAATCCGACGGATGCTGATCGGCCGCGAAATGATGAGCGCGATGGTCTGAAAGGCCGCCTTGCAGGCATGGCCTGCAAGGCGACTACGATCAAAAAGGGTCAGAAGCGATGAACGTAGGACAGGCCAACCAGAATGGGGTCGATTTCGGCTTTGCCGATCTTGGTGCCGTTCAGCTCAACGTCCGAGTCGATGTCGAACCAACGCAGGTTCAGACGTACCGCGCCACGATCGCTGACCATGTAATCAAGTCCGGCCTGAACCGAAACGCCGAAGGAATTGTCGACTTTCAAGTCCCCCAACGGAGAGTCTTCGTCAAAGAAGACCGTGTAGTTCAAACCGGCACCGACATAAGGCTTCCATGCGCTGTTGGTCGGAAAGTGGTAGTTCAGCGACAGCGTCGGAGGCAGGTGCTTGACGCTGCCGGCATCGGTCGAGCCGCCCAGAGTGATGTTGTGCTTGAACGGCGTAGCTGCCAGCAACTCGATGCCCAGGTTGTCGCGAATGAAGTATTCCGCAGTGAAAATCGGGCGCGTGTCGGAGTCGATCTCGGCATCCAGGCCGGCCAACGTTCCGTTGTTGGATTTCGGGTCAAGGTAGCCAACACCAATACCTACGGTCCAGTCACCCTGCGATTGGGCAAAAGCCGGCGCGGCCAGCGCGACGAGCGCGGCCGAAAGGGTCAATGCAGCGAGTTTCTTAGTCATATCCATGCCTCTGGGTCTGTTGATGCATGTTTTGTGACCGCTCCCTCGCGGCAGTACCCTGATCTGCATCAAGCCGTTACGTTTGGCGCGGAAGGTGTGACTTGGTTAAGCCATTGCAAAATTAAGGATAATGTCCATGCGTCCCGCTGAGGTCATACCGGGCTTGCGCCCCGATTTCAGCTGGGAGATCCCGGATCGGCTGAACATGGCACGGCAATGCCTGTCGCATCCTGCCGAGCAGACCGCGATTCTGGATCTATCGGATGGCATGGACCGGGCGATCACCGTTGGCGAATTGCATGGAATGGTCGATGGTCTTGCGCGCGCGCTGCTGCAACAGGTTCAGTCGGGTGAGCGTGTGGGCGTGCTGCTCAGCCAATCGCCCTGGTGCGCCGCGGCGCATCTGGCGATTTGGAAGATCGGTGCGATCTCGGTTCCGTTGTTCAAGCTCTTCAAGCGGGACGCGCTGGCCTCTCGGGTCGGGGATGCAGGTGCGAAATTTGTTCTGACCGATGCTGAAGGGGCCGCGTTGGTCGGCGATCTGGCCTTGCCGCTTCTGGTTGATGAGATTGCGATGGATGGTGATCCGGTGCCCTTCGCGGAGACCGGGCCCGAGGACCCGGCGGTGCTGATCTACACATCCGGCACCACCGGCAGCCCAAAAGGTGCATTGCATGGGCATCGGGTTCTGACCGGCCATCTGCCGGGCGTATCGATCAGCCATAACCACTTGCGGAAGGGCGATTGCCTGTGGACACCCGCCGATTGGGCATGGATCGGGGGGCTGTTTGACGTGCTGATGCCCGGACTTGCGCTGGGTATCCCCGTGGTCGCCTCGCGGCTCGACAAATTCACGCCAGCGGCCTGTGCCGATGTCATCGCGCGGGGAGGCGTGCGGAACGTATTCTTCCCGCCCACCGCGCTGCGGATGCTCAAAGCGGCAAACCAGACAATCCCCGGTCTGCGATCTGTTGCATCCGGGGGCGAACCGCTGGGGGCTGAGATGCTGGCCTGGGGCAAGCAAGCGTTTGGCCTGACGATCAACGAGTTTTACGGCCAGACCGAATGCAACATGGTGGCCTCTTCCTGTGCCGAGGATTTCCCGGTTCAGCCCGGCTGTATCGGCAAACCGGTTCCGGGGCATGAGGTCGCGGTGATCGACCGTGACGGAAAACCGTCCGACGAAGAGGGAGATGTGGCCATCCGGCGCGGCTCGGCCTCGATGCTGCTGAAATACTGGAACCGGCCCGAGGCAACCGCTGAGAAATTCCGCGGTGACTGGCTGATCACCGGAGACCGTGGCGTGTGGGAGGGCGACTATCTGCGCTTCGTGGGCCGGGATGACGATGTGATCACCTCCGCCGGATACCGCATCGGCCCGGCCGAGATCGAGGATTGCCTGCTGACTCATCCGGCTGTGGCGACGGTTGGTGTGGTTGGCAAGCCCGACCCGCTGCGGACCGAGATCGTGAAGGCCTATGTTGTGTTGAAGCCGGGTGCCGAAGCGGCGGAGGTCGAGTTGCAGGATTGGGTCAAGGACCGACTGGCGCATTACTCCTACCCGCGCGAGGTGGCGTTTTTGGAGGAACTGCCAATGACGGTAACGGGCAAGGTGATCCGTAAGGAACTGAAGGCGCGGGCGCGTAAGGAAAGGGACTTTTCGGCCCGGGAGGGAATTGATGCTTTGGACGCAGCAACATATCTCTCCGTTGCTTATCAATCCAACAAGGAAAAAAAATGAGAGCTCTAGTTTCTGCCATAGTTTTCAGTGCCTTCGGTGTCTTCTCTACGGCAGCTTTCGCACAGCCGTTGCAATCGATTAATGATTTCGATCCTGAACTGCACCTGAACTTGGCTGAGTGTTTCAAATGGGAATATTCAGACCAACACAAGTGTTTCCAACAGTCACTGAGCCGCTGCTACCTGTTCACAGGCCACCTCGGCGCGGCGGGAGGAGCACAGTATTGCAGCCACATCGCGTTCGTGGAAATCGACGATAAACTCAATGAGTTATATCCCATATATTTGGCGGCTGCGAAAAACAACGCGTATGGCCCTGATCGCGTTGCAGAGAGCGAAGAGATGTTGAGAGCAGCGCAAAGGTCTTGGATCGCGTACCGAGATGCGATGTGCGAGATTGAAGCAACTTGGAACGCCGTTAAGTCTGGTTACTTCGCAGTCGTAGATGATTGCAAATCCCGACTGACACTCATGCAAATGCAGGCGCTTCATGCGGAATTGGGCGGGTTTGTCGAAGCGCGATAAAGTAGCCAATTCGCAGAACGGACCAGAGTTCCTTACCCTGCGAAGTTAGCCATATGGTTTTTGACCGGGAATGAGATTGCACAATCATGAAACTCACATCCAAAGCCATACCCACATCTGAGGGCTTCAAAGCCAACCGCGCTGCCCATCTCGACGCGCTGGCGCACATCTCTGCCGCTGCCGAAGCGGCTCGGATGGGTGGCGGTGAGAAATCCCGCGACCGGCATGTGTCCCGTGGCAAGATGCTGCCGCGTCGTCGGGTGGCGAACCTGTTGGACCCGGGGTCTCCGTTTCTGGAGGTCGGCGCGACGGCGGCGCATGGGATGTATGACAACGCCGCGCCCTGCGCCGGGGTGATCGCAGGCATCGGACGGGTGCAGGGGCGCGAGGTCATGGTGGTCTGCAACGACGCTACCGTAAAGGGCGGCACGTACTATCCGATGACGGTCAAGAAACACCTTCGCGCGCAGGAGATTGCCGAGGAAAACCATCTGCCCTGCATCTATCTGGTCGACAGCGGCGGGGCCAACCTGCCCAATCAGGACGAGGTGTTCCCCGACCGCGACCACTTTGGCCGCATCTTCTACAATCAAGCGCGGATGAGCGCGAAGGGGATCGCTCAGATCGCTGTGGTGATGGGGTCTTGCACGGCGGGTGGCGCTTACGTGCCCGCGATGTCGGATGTCACGATCATCGTGAAGGAGCAGGGGACGATCTTTCTGGCCGGGCCGCCTCTGGTCAAGGCTGCGACCGGGGAGGTTGTTACGGCCGAGGATCTGGGTGGCGGTGACGTGCACACGCGATTGTCTGGTGTAGCGGATTATCTAGCCGAGGATGACGCGCATGCGCTGGCACTGGCGCGGCGGGCTGTGGGGTCGCTGGGGGGTGCCGGGCTGAAGCCCGGCCTACAGTTCGAGGCACCCGAGGAGCCAGCTTATGACCCTGAAGAGATTCTTGGTGTTGTGCCTGCTGATCTGCGCACGCCCTATGACATCCGCGAGGTGATTGCGCGGCTGGTTGACGGGTCCCGGTTCGATGAGTTCAAGCCTCGGTTCGGTGAGACATTGGTGACCGGGTTCGCCCATGTCAAAGGCTGCCCGGTCGGGATCATCGCCAATAATGGCGTGCTGTTTTCCGAGGCCGCTCAGAAGGGCGCGCATTTTGTCGAACTGTGTTCTCAGCGCAAAACGCCGCTGGTGTTTCTGCAGAACATCACGGGCTTCATGGTGGGCCGGAAATACGAAAACGAAGGCATCGCGCGGCATGGGGCCAAAATGGTTACGGCGGTGGCGACGACCTCGGTACCCAAAGTCACCATGCTGGTGGGCGGGTCATTCGGAGCCGGGAACTACGGCATGGCCGGGCGGGCGTATCAGCCGCGGTTCCTGTGGACATGGCCGAATTCGCGGATTTCGGTGATGGGCGGTGAGCAGGCGGCAGGCGTGCTGGCCACCGTCAAGCGCGATGGGATCGAACGGCAGGGCGGTACGTGGTCGGCTGAAGAAGAAGCCGATTTCAAACGCCCGACGCAGGAGATGTTCGAGGAACAATCGCACCCGCTATATGCCTCGGCCCGTCTGTGGGATGACGGCATCATCGACCCGCGCAAAAGCCGAGATGTGCTGGCCTTGTCGCTGAGTGCCGCGCTGAACGCACCGATTGAGGAGACACGTTTCGGCGTGTTCAGGATGTGAGCATGGCGTTTTCTGGAAAAGTTCAGGATGTGTTCTTAATTACCGGCGAAGGCACTGTGCTTTGGCTCACGGGAGTTGTCGGAGAACCAATAGAGGGCGAGCGCATAGAAACTGAGCTCGGTGAGGCTTTGATTTTAGCCCTCAGTGAGCCAGCTATTCGAGATCGCTCCTGCCTCATGGGTAAAAAAGTCTCTCCTAATGGTGCAATATTGACCGATTTACCTATGCCAGATGCACAGGCGCTGCACGAAACAACAGTTCGAACACTTAGAGGGCTTTCATGAGCGAAGACCTTAGGCAACTGATCTCACGCTATCCCGGTGCGCAGACCTTCAAGTTTGGCGATAATGCAACGCTGAGCGCTGAACTGCTGAATTTGGTGCGTGCAGGCAAGAAAACGGCAACCTGTGGTGCCTTGCGGGATTACCCCGAAGGCAGCGCAGACACGCCGGTTGTGGGGCGCAGGGATATCGCTTTGGATTGGGACGACCGTCCGGCGCTGGTGATCGAAACGGTTGAGGTTTCGATCTGCCGTTATTGCGATGTGACCGAGGATTTCGCGTTGGCCGAGGGCGAGAATGAGACGCTTGAGGGGTGGCGCGAAGATCACCGCCGGTATTTCGAACGAAATGGCGGGTTTGATCCCGAAATGGAATTGCTCTGCGAACGGTTCCGGCTGGTAGAGGATTTGGCGGAGAGAATTGATGTTCAATAAAATTCTGATTGCCAACCGGGGTGAGATTGCCTGCCGCGTGATCGAGACCGCTCAGAAGATGGGCGTATCCTGTGTGGCTGTGTATTCCGATGCGGATGCCTCAGCCAAGCATGTGCAGTTGGCGGATCAAGCCGTGCATATCGGCGGCGCGGCTCCGGCTGAGAGTTATCTGAAGGGGGATGTGATCATTCAGGCTGCGCTGGATACGGGGGCGCAGGCGATCCATCCCGGCTATGGGTTTCTGTCCGAAAATCCAGATTTTGTGGATGCGGTCGAGGCCGCCGGCTTGACCTTCATCGGACCTTCATCGGAGGCAATCCGCAAAATGGGCCTCAAGGACGCAGCCAAGGTGTTGATGGAGCAGGCGGGTGTGCCAGTTGTTCCGGGGTATCACGGTGAAAATCAGGACCCCGAGCATCTGGCGGGCGCGGCGGACACCATTGGCTATCCGGTCCTGATCAAGGCGGTTGCGGGCGGCGGCGGCAAGGGCATGCGCCTTGTCGAAAGACCGCAGGATTTTGCTGCTGCACTGGACAGTGCGCGGGGTGAGGCCCGTACGGCCTTTGGTAACGACGCGGTGTTGGTCGAGAAGTTCGTCGCCAAGCCGCGCCATATCGAGGTTCAGGTGTTCGGCGATGGCACCCATGCGGTGCATTTGTTCGAACGCGACTGCTCGCTCCAGCGGCGACACCAGAAGGTGATCGAAGAGGCCCCGGCGCCCGGCATGACGGCTGAGATGCGCGCGGCGATGGGGCAGGCCGGTGTGCGCGCGGCTGAGGCGATTGGATATAAGGGCGCGGGAACGGTCGAGTTTATCGTCGATGCCTCGGACGGGCTGCGGCCAGACCGGTTCTGGTTCATGGAGATGAACACGCGCCTGCAGGTGGAACACCCGGTGACTGAGGCGATTACGGGTGTCGATCTTGTCGAATGGCAGCTGCGCGTGGCGTCCGGAGAACGCCTTCCGAAACAACAGGATGAGCTTTCGATCAACGGGCACGCGTTCGAGGCGCGGCTTTATGCAGAAGATGTGCCCAAGGGCTTTCTGCCCGCAACGGGAAAACTGACACATTTGAAATTCCCCAACGGGTGTCGCGCCGATAGCGGTGTCCGCGCCGGGGACACGATCAGCCCATGGTATGACCCGATGATTGCCAAGATCATCACGCACGGACCGACGCGCTCTGTGGCGTTGCAGTCCCTGGCCCGTTCCCTGGAACGAACGGAGGTTGCAGGAACCGTCACCAACCTGGCGTTTCTGGGGGCATTGACCCGCCATTCCGGATTTGCTGCGGGTGACGTCGACACCGGATTGATCGGTCGCGATACCGATGTTCTGGTTCAGGAATCCGCGGCTACAGACGACTCTTTGGTAGCGGCAGCGATGGCGGCGCTGGACTTGCTGAACCCAAAGGCCGAAACCGGGTTTACCTTGTGGGCGCCGTTGCACCGAGCGGTGCAACTCAGGCTGGATGAGCAGCAAATAGATCTGGATGTTCAGGTCGTTGGGCCGGACAGGCAGGTTTGGCGTGTGGGCGACAAGGAGATCGACGCGCATCTTGTTCAGGACCAATGGCTGATTAACGGTCGTCCGATGCCGCAGGTATCAATCGCGGGGTCCCAGATCACCGTGTTCCAGAACTATGGGGTGCGTTTCGAAACTGTCGATCCATTGGACCGCGATGCCGGAGCCACAGGCGACACCAACGTGATCGAAGCCCCCATGCCGGGGCTGGTCAAAGCGGTCTTTGCCGAGGCCGGGCAGGCCGTGCAGGAAGGTGACAGGCTGGCCATCCTCGAGGCGATGAAGATGGAACACTCTTTGCTGGCGGCACGGGACGGCGTTGTGGCCGAAGTTCTGGCCGAGGCGGGAACGCAGGTCGAAGCCGGCGCCGCACTTGTGCGGTTGGAAGAGGCGTGATCTGTCCGAAAGACATCGTTTGTGGCAGGGTCGCTTTGTCCGCAATCAAAAGATCATGACGTTGAGAGGAGCGCTGAATGGGCGAACGGGTCGAGATATTCGAAGTTGGTCCGCGTGACGGGTTGCAGAGCGAAGCGCGCGACATTCCGGTGGCTAAGAAGGTGGCGCTGATCGACTGCCTGTCCCGTGCCGGGTTCAACCGGATAGAGGTGGCAAGTTTTGTATCCCCCAAACGGGTTCCCCAGATGGCAGGCAGCGCAGAGGTTCTGGCCGGGATCAAACGCGCTGACAACATGCGGTATGCCGCTCTGACGCCCAACATGCGAGGGTACGAAGACGCCCTTGCGGCCAAGGCGGACGAAATCGCGGTTTTTGCGTCGGCTTCCGAAGGGTTTTCCAAGGCCAATGTCAACGCATCCATCGCCGAGTCCATCGAGCGTTTCAAACCCATTCTCGAGGCCGCTCGTCATATTGACCTTCCGGTGCGAGGATATGTCTCTTGCGTGACGGATTGCCCCTATGACGGTTCGGTCCCCCCCGAGAAAGTCGCCGAGGTTGCGGATGAGTTGTTTTCCTTGGGGTGCTATGAGATCTCGCTTGGGGACACCATCGGGCAGGGAACACCGGATTCGATTGCGCATATGTTGCTTGCAGTACGCGAGCAGGTGCCGGTTACTCGGTTGGCCGGGCATTTTCATAACACCAACGGCAAAGCCCTCGACAACATGGACGTCGCTTTGACCCTGGGTGTGCGTGTGTTCGATGCGGCCGTCGGTGGTCTGGGCGGATGCCCCTTTGCACCGGGCGCGGAAGGCAACGTTGCGACAGAAGATGTCGCCGAACACCTTGAGCGCCTCGGATACGAGACCGGCCTGAACCGAGACATTTTGAATGAGGCTGCGCAGATGGCCCGGTCCATGCGAACAGGCGGATGAGGTTGACATGTTCGAAACGATCACTCTGACCACAGATGCGCGCGGCGTGGCCACTCTGACGCTCAATCGTCCCGAGAAACATAACGCCATGTCGGCGCAGATGATCCTGGAACTGACATTGGCAGCGACGCAACTGGCCTCGGACACCGAGGTTCGCGTCGTTGTGTTGACGGGCGCTGGCAAGACGTTCTGCGCGGGTGGCGATTTGGGTTGGATGAAGGCCCAGATGGAGGCCGATGAACAGACGCGGTTTGTCGAAGCCCGCAAGCTTGCCGAAATGCTGTCAGTGTTGAATGCGCTGCCCAAGCCCCTGATCGGCGCATTGCAGGGCAATGCCTTTGGTGGCGGTGTCGGGCTGGCGGCGGTTTGTGACGTGGCAATCGGAGTTGACACGTTGAAAATGGGCTTGACCGAAACCCGACTTGGGCTGATCCCTGCAACCATCGGCCCTTATGTGATCGCTCGGATGGGTGCTGCACGCGCGCGGCGGGTGTTTATGTCCGCGCGACTGTTCGATGCGGCTGAAGCGGTCGATCTGGGGCTTCTGTCCGGCAGCGTCTCGGCCGAGCATTTGATGGATGCTGTCGAGACCGAGGTTGTTCCTTATCTGTCCTGCGCCCCTGGGGCGGTTGCTTCGGCGAAAGCCCTCGTCCAAAAGCTGGGGCCGCAGATTGACAATACTGTGATTGACAACTCGATCTCGGCTCTGGTCGCCCGCTGGCAAACCGCCGAAGCACGGGAGGGGATCGCCGCGTTCTTTGAAAAGCGAAAACCCGATTGGAACATTGGACCTTAGCAGACGTCGAAGTGAAACCCGCGACCAAGCTTGTCTGAGCGCATTGCTATCAAATCCTGCGCAGATTCCACGGGCTGCGCGCTTGTGTTCGGTTGACCCTCTGAGCCCGCACAGATACAGAATATCCAGTCAACACGCCAATTGACGGCGCATCCCTTAAAGGCTTGCGCGGGAAAGGAGCTTTACGTGGAAGACCTGCTGCGGGAGTACCTCCCGATTCTGGTGTTTCTTGCCGTAGCCGTGGGGCTTGGGATCGTGCTGATTCTGGCGGCTGTCGTGCTTGCAGTGCGCAACCCGGACCCGGAAAAAGTCAGCGCATACGAATGTGGCTTTAACGCCTTTGACGATGCGCGGATGAAGTTTGATGTCCGTTTCTATCTGGTCGCGATCCTGTTCATCATCTTCGATCTGGAGATCGCGTTTCTTTTCCCATGGGCCGTTGGTTTCCGCGACATCAGTGACGTCGGGTTCTGGTCCATGATGGTGTTCCTTGGCGTTCTGACCATCGGCTTCGCCTATGAATGGAAGAAGGGAGCGCTGGAATGGGAGTGATGACAGGTGCAAACACGGCCGACGTCGACAGAGACGTCGCCACACAGGCGTTGAATGCGGAATTGCAGGACAAGGGTTTCCTGCTGACGTCTACCGAGGACATTATCAATTGGGCCCGTACTGGTTCGCTGCATTGGATGACCTTTGGTTTGGCCTGTTGCGCCGTCGAGATGATGCACACTTCGATGCCGCGCTATGACGCGGAACGGTTCGGGATTGCACCACGCGCGTCCCCGCGCCAGTCCGACGTGATGATCGTCGCGGGCACATTGACCAACAAGATGGCCCCGGCGCTGCGCAAGGTCTACGATCAGATGCCCGAACCGCGCTATGTGATCTCGATGGGGTCCTGCGCGAATGGGGGCGGGTATTATCATTACTCCTATTCGGTCGTTCGCGGTTGCGACCGCATTGTTCCGGTCGACATCTACGTGCCGGGCTGCCCGCCAACTGCCGAGGCGCTGTTGTACGGCCTTATGCAGTTGCAACGCAAAATCCGCCGAACCGGCACAATCGTACGCTGAGGGGACGGCAGATGAGCGACGCACTTGAGGAACTTGGCACGCATATCGAACTGAAGCGGCCGGATTGCGTTCTGTCGTGGGATGTGAGCCACGGCGAACTCAACATGGATGTGTCGCTGTCCAACGTCGTTGAATTTGTTGAATATCTGAAAGCAGATCGGAACTGCCAATTCACGACCCTTGTGGACATTACGGGTGTTGATTACCCCGAACGCGCCAAGCGGTTCGATGTGGTCTATCACTTCCTGTCGATGTACCAGAACCAGCGCATTCGCCTGCGGGTGTCGATCCGTGAAGAGGACATGGTGCCGTCACTGGTGGATGTACACCCCTCGGCCAATTGGTTCGAGCGTGAAGTGTTTGATATGTTCGGCATCCTGTTTTCGGGCCATCCGGACCTGCGGCGCATTCTGACCGACTATGGGTTCCGCGGCTACCCGCTGCGCAAAGACTTCCCAACCACGGGCTACACCGAAGTGCGTTACGACGAGGCGCAGAAACGCGTTGTTTACGAGCCCGTATCGCTGGTGCAGGAATACCGCCAATTCGATTTCATGAGTCCTTGGGAGGGTGCGAACTACATCCTGCCGGGCGATGAAAAGCAGGAGGCTGAGTAAATGGGTGGTATCTGGTGGTTGATCCTGTCTGCACTGACGATCATTCCGATGCTGAAAATTCTGCCGTTTTTCGGGATCAACAAATACTGGTGTCTGCTTTGCCTGATCCCTTTCGGTACGATCGCGCTGCTGTGGTGGGTCGGGTTGAAACTGCAGGAATTGGAGCGCCGCTGAGATGTTGATGCTGGGGGAACTGATCGCTTTGGGTGCGCTGGGCGTTTTGCTGGCCGGCGCTGCAGCCAAGGCTGCTGACGCGCGGAAAATCCGTGTCCGCACTGAGGCGAAGAAGAAGCGGGGGCAACGATGATGGACGGCTCCAGATATGATGACGGCAGCACTGATGCACTGAGCGGCGAACAGAAGATCCGAAACTTCAACATCAACTTCGGACCACAACACCCTGCCGCGCATGGTGTTTTACGCCTTGTCCTTGAGCTGGACGGCGAGATTGTTGAGCGGTGCGACCCGCATATCGGGTTGCTGCACCGGGGCACCGAAAAGCTGATGGAAAGCCGGACCTATCTGCAAAACCTGCCGTATTTCGACCGGCTGGATTATGTTGCGCCGATGAACCAGGAACATGCCTGGTGTCTGGCCATCGAAAAGCTGACCGGGGTTGAGGTGCCGCGCCGGGGGTCGCTGATCCGGGTTCTGTATTCCGAGATCGGGCGCATCCTGAACCACCTGCTGAACGTGACGACGCAGGCGATGGACGTAGGCGCGCTGACCCCGCCGTTGTGGGGCTTTGAAGAACGCGAAAAGCTGATGGTGTTTTATGAGCGTGCCTGCGGGGCCCGCCTGCACGCCGCCTATTTCCGCCCCGGAGGTGTGCATCAGGACCTGCCGCCAGAGCTGTTGGATGATATCGAGACATGGAGCCACGAGTTCCCCGCTGTTCTGGATGATATCGACGGGTTGTTGACCGAAAACCGCATCTTCAAACAGCGCAACGCTGACATTGGTGTGGTGACCGAGGATGACATTCAGAAATATGGCTTCTCGGGCGTGATGGTGCGAGGATCGGGCCTCGCTTGGGACCTGCGTCGTGCGCAGCCATACGAATGCTACGACGAGTTCGAGTTCCAGATTCCAGTTGGCAAGAACGGCGACTGCTATGACCGCTACCTCGTCCGTATGGAAGAGATGCGCCAGTCGCTGCAGATCATCCGTCAGGCCATCGCCAAAATCCGCGACTGCCCCGGGGACGTCTTGGCCCGCGGCAAGATCACGCCGCCGAAACGGTCGGACATGAAGACCTCGATGGAGAGCCTGATCCATCACTTCAAGCTATATACCGAAGGGTTTCACGTTCCTGCTGGCGAGGTTTACGCCGCCGTCGAAGCCCCCAAGGGCGAATTCGGCGTCTATCTGGTCGCCGATGGCACCAATAAACCCTACCGCGCCAAACTGCGCGCGCCTGGGTATCTGCACCTGCAAGCCATGGACCACGTTGCCAAGGGCCATCAATTGGCCGACGTAGCCGCCATCATCGGCACGATGGACGTGGTGTTTGGGGAGATTGATCGTTAATGCTCCGCCGTCTTCACCCCGAACAACCCGACAGCTTTGCCTTCACCGCTGCCAACCAGCAATGGGCCGAAGCGCAGATGACGAAATACCCCGAAGGCCGTCAGGCCAGTGCGGTGATCCCTCTGCTGTGGCGCGCGCAGGAGCAGGAGGGGTGGCTGTCCCGTCCGGCGATTGAATCCGTCGCCGAGATGTTGGGCATGGCCTATATCCGCGTGCTTGAGGTTGCGTCCTTCTACTTCATGTTCCAACTGCAACCGGTTGGATCGGTTGCTCATATTCAGGTGTGTGGGACGACCTCCTGCATGATCTGCGGGGCTGAGGATTTGATTGCGGTCTGCAAGGAAAAGATCGCGGCGAAGCCGCATGAGTTGTCCGCCGATGGCAAGCTGAGTTGGGAGGAGGTCGAGTGCCTCGGCTCTTGCACCAACGCGCCCATGGCCCAGATCGGTAAGGATTACTACGAAGATCTTACTGTCGAGACCTTTGGCAAAATCCTTGATGACCTGTCCAACGGCAAAGTGCCGGTGCCCGGTCCCCAGAATGGCCGCTACGCCGCTGAACCGTTGAAGGGCCTGAGCAGTTTGACCGAGTATGAAGCGGCGAAGCCTCAGTACAATGTCAGCGTCGAACTGGCGACGGAACTGGGCGACACGGTCAAGCGCATCGATGGAACCGAGGTCCCGATCCTGACCCCTTGGTTGGGCAAGGACGGAAAACAGGCCGGCGCATCCGCCGCGGCGAAGCCACCCAAAGCGCCCGAAACGCCGAAACCCGCAGTCAAACAAGCTGAAGCGGCAAAGGCAGACGCCAAGGAGGACGCGCCTGAGACGCTGGAGGGCGCGCGGGATGGCAAACCGGACGACCTCAAACTGCTCAAGGGCGTTGGGCCGAAGCTTGAGCAGATGCTGAACGAACTTGGATTCTATCATTTCGATCAAATCGCGGCATGGACCCCTTTGCAGATTGCATGGGTTGACGCGCGGCTAAAGTTCAAGGGCCGTATCGAGCGTGACGGTTGGATCGAACAAGCCACGATGCTGGCGGCAGGTGAAGAGACCGAATTTGCAAAGCGTTCAAAGGCAGATGGCAAGCAAGAGGACTAAGCAGGTGCCCTACAGGGCATCGGGATGACATGGACCAGAGCAAGGAACAGGCCATAGCCCGCAAGGGTCGACATATCGGTATCGTCATCGCTGTAACGATGGTGATCTGGCTTGCCGTGACACTGTTCATTGGTCCTGCACTGGGAATGCCCGGGCGTTTTGCCCTGTTGTTCGACTTTGCTGCACTTGCGGGGTTCTTCTATGCGGGTGTCAACATTTTTCAACTCTGGCGCATGCGTCAGGACAGTCAAAGGTAACAGGCGATGCTGAAGGATCAGGACCGGATCTTTACCAATATCTACGGCATGCACGAGCGCACGTTGAAGGGCGCACAAGCCCGTGGGCATTGGGACGGCACAGCCGGCTTAATCGAAAAGGGTCGTGACTGGATCATTCAGACCATGAAAGACTCGGGCCTGCGCGGGCGCGGTGGCGCTGGGTTCCCGACTGGTCTGAAATGGTCGTTCATGCCCAAGGAAAGCGACGGTCGCCCGGCTTATCTGGTCGTGAACGCGGATGAATCCGAGCCCGGCACCTGCAAAGACCGTGAGATCATGCGCCATGATCCGCACACGTTGATCGAAGGTTGTCTGATCGCGTCTTTCGCAATGAATGCGCATACCTGCTATGTCTACCTGCGCGGTGAGTACATCCGCGAGCGCGAGGCGCTGCAAGCCGCAATCGACGAGGCTTATGACGCCGGTCTGTTGGGCAAGAACGCGGCTGGCTCAGGCTGGGATTTCGACCTGTTCCTGCATCACGGCGCGGGCGCGTATATCTGCGGCGAGGAAACGGCGTTGCTGGAAAGCCTTGAGGGTAAGAAAGGCATGCCGCGCATGAAGCCCCCGTTCCCGGCGGGTGCGGGGCTTTATGGCTGCCCGACTACGGTGAACAACGTCGAATCCATCGCTGTAGTGCCGACCATCCTGCGGCGCGGGGCGGATTGGTTCGCAGGCTTTGGCCGCCAAAACAATGCGGGAACCAAGCTATTTGCGATCTCGGGCCACGTGAACAACCCTTGCGTCGTCGAAGAGGCGATGTCGATCGGGTTCGAAGAATTGATCGAAACGCATTGCGGCGGTATTCGCGGCGGTTGGGACAATCTGCTGGCAGTGATCCCCGGTGGGTCGTCCGTTCCATGCGTGCGGGGCGAGAACATGCGCCATGCGATCATGGACTTCGACCATTTGCGCAATGATCTGGGATCGGGCCTTGGTACTGCGGCTGTCATCGTGATTGATAAATCCACCGATATCATCAAGGCGATCTGGCGGCTGTCGAAGTTTTACAAACACGAAAGCTGTGGCCAGTGTACGCCTTGCCGTGAAGGCACCGGCTGGATGATGCGCGTGATGGATCGTCTGGTGCGCGGCGAGGCCGAGTTGGACGAGATCGATATGCTGTTTGATGTCACCAAGCAGGTCGAGGGTCACACGATTTGCGCGTTGGGTGATGCGGCGGCCTGGCCGATTCAAGGCCTGATCCGAAACTTCCGGGAAGAGATTGAGGATCGTATCAAGGCGCAGAAGTCGGGCCGCACTGGGGCAATGGCGGCAGAGTGATGCGGATCGGTTCGAATATGGTGACTGGCTCTTGTGTCCAGAGAACGGCGGAAAACCATCGCGATGCAGTAAAAAAAGCATCGTGCAATTTGGTGCAGCATGAGCGAAAGACCCGGGCGTTGCGATCTGATGGCGCGTCTGCCTTTTTGGCACGCGCTTTGGTTGCGCCCGGAATGGGGGTTTGGTGAATGGAAATCTTTGCAGAATATTCGCACGCAATTGCGTCCCTGGTGATCTTTACTTTGATCATCCTGTTCATTTCGCCGTTCACATCTCTTGCCAAGCAAGGCAAAGGGTTGGCACCCGGCGCGGCACCGGATCAGGATTACGAAGACAAGGCATATCGTCTGAACCGGGTGTATCTAAACGGAACCGAGACGCTGCCCGCCTATTTGACCGTGACAGTCGCGGCCATCCTGTTGGGAGCGAGCCCTTTTTGGGTCAACCTGCTGGCTTCGATTGCGCTGGTTGCGCGGGTTGTCATGCTGGTGATCCATATTCGCGGTATCGGCAAGCCAAATGGCGGTTTGCGGTCAATCTTTTACGTTGTCGCCTGGGCCTGCATGTTCGTGCTGGGGCTTATGGCTTTGGTTGCGGCGTTCTGATGGCAGTGATGATGGAGCGCAACAATACAACCCTGCAGGTCGCTGCAGGACATAACATGGAAGCAAACGTTTTATGGTAAGAGTTCTGCCAACACTGTTGCTGTTAACACTCGCCTGCGCCTGCACAGTAAGGTCGGCAAGCGACCGGGTTCTGTTTGACGGAAAGTACTTCCGCGCAAGCGCGCGTTCGGTTGACAAAAGGGCCTCACCCGCAGACTTCACCGTCACAGTGAATGGAGTTTCCGCGTCACTTGATGGCGCGCGTGAGGCAGGCCGGTACGAAGCGACGCGGTTTTGTGTCCAGAACTTTGGATCGTCACGCATCGAATGGAAAGCCGGTCCCGACGCCGAACCTCAGACAATGCGGGTCGAGAATGACAAGCTGACCTTTTCCGGAAAGTGTCAGCGGCCATGACGATCAGGTGCCTGATAGCCAGAGCTTCGCGTTGCGTGTTATTGCATAACGCCCGGTCAGGCTTTCGTTCTGAAACAAGAAGAACGAAAGGAAAAACAATGACTATTGTGAAAGCTCTTACGTTATTCGGCGCCCTGATGGTTCCGGCAATAGCCGACGCAAAGCCGCCGCTTCGCGACGTGAAGGAAATCGACAACGAGCTTTACTACATCGCAATCGCCAACGAGATTTCCGAGTACTGCCCCTCAATCAGCGGGCGGCGTCTGAAAGCGATCAGCGTGATGTGGGGGCTCAGGTCCAAGGCCAACGAACTTGGCTACTCGGACAACGAAATTCGCGCCTATGTGGAGTCGGATGCCGAAAAGGACCGGATGCGCGCCAAGGGCGAGGCATATTTGGCGAAAAACGGCGTATCTTACAAAAAACCTGATACGTTCTGCACATTGGGCCGACAGGAAATCCAAAGAAACAGCGCCATCGGCGTTTATTTGAGGGCGAACTAGACCATGTCTGACCTCCGCAAGATCAATATCGACGGACAGGAAATCGAAGTCGACGGCGCGATGACCCTGATTCAGGCGTGCGAGCAGGCGGGGGTTGAAGTGCCGCGTTTCTGCTATCACGAGCGCCTTTCGATCGCCGGGAATTGCCGGATGTGTCTTGTCGAGGTTGTAGGCGGGCCGCCGAAGCCAGCAGCGTCCTGCGCCATGCAGGTTCGCGATTTGCGCCCCGGTCCCGAAGGCCAGCCGCCCGTGGTCAAAACGAATTCCCCGATGGTGAAGAAAGCACGCGAAGGCGTGATGGAGTTCCTGCTGATCAACCACCCGCTGGATTGCCCAATCTGCGATCAGGGTGGCGAATGCGATCTGCAGGATCAGGCGATGGCGTACGGAGTCTCGGGTTCACGCTTCAAGGAAGCCAAGCGTGCTGTCGACGATCTGGACCTTGGCCCGCTGGTGGGCACAGCGATGACGCGCTGCATCAGTTGCACGCGCTGCGTTCGCTTTACGACCGAGGTGGCCGGGATCACGCAGATGGGTCAGACCGGACGCGGTGAGGATGCCGAAATCACGTCGTACCTCAACCAGACGCTTGTATCGAACTTGCAGGGCAACATCATTGATCTTTGTCCCGTTGGTGCGCTGACGTCGAAACCTTATGCCTTCACGGCACGTCCCTGGGAACTGACCAAGACCGAGTCCATTGACGTTATGGACGCTTTGGGCTCGAACATTCGCGTCGATACCAAGGGGCGCGAGGTGATGCGCTTTCTGCCACGCAATCATGATGGGGTAAATGAAGAGTGGATCAGCGACAAAACCCGTTTCGTCTGGGACGGTCTGCGCCGTCAGCGCCTTGATCGGCCTTATGTACGAGAGAATGGCAAACTACGACCCGCCAGTTGGCCCGAAGCGCTGACAAAAGCGGCTGAGGCGTTTAAGGGCGCGTCGAAACCGGCGGGTATCATCGGCGACCTTGCTCCGGTAGAGGCCGCTTATGCTCTGAAACGGTTGATCGAAGGGCAGGGCGGTGTTGTCGAATGCCGAACCGACGGGGCGAAACTGCCCGCTGGCAATCGTGGTGCCTATGCCGGGACAGCGGCAATTGAAGACATTGATGCGGCGGAACGCATACTTCTGATCGGTACGAATCCACGCGACGAAGCGCCGGTGTTGAACGCCCGTATCCGCAAGGCTTGGGCACACGGGGCCGAGGTGGCGCTGGTCGGACCCAAAGCGGACCTGACCTACGACGTTCATCACATCGGTGATGACCGCGCAGCGCTTCAGAAAGTCCTCGACATGGACGCCGATGACGAGATCAAGGCCAAGCGGTCCTTGGTCATCGTTGGTCAGGGCGCGTTGCAAGAAGCGGATGGCGCTGCTGTGCTGGCTGCCGCGCAGACTGCGGCTGCGAACACGGAAAGCGGGCTGATTGTTTTGCACACCGCAGCCTCGCGCGTCGGAGCCATGGATGTGGATGCGACCAATGACGCCGGGATGGAAGCAATCAGCGCCGCGGATGTGATTTACAATCTCGGTGCCGATGAAGTTGAAATCCGGGACGGCGCCTTTGTCATCTACCAAGGCAGCCACGGAGACCGGGGCGCGCACCGTGCGGACGTGATCCTACCGGGTGCTGCCTATACCGAGGAAAATGGCCTGTTCGTGAACACCGAAGGTCGTCCGCAACTGGCGATGAGAGCGGGGTTTGCTCCGGGCGAAGCGAAGGAAAACTGGGCTATCCTGCGTGCCCTGTCAGCCGAGTTGGGGGCCGTTCTGCCTTTTGATACGCTGGCTCAGTTGCGGTCTGCACTGATCGACGCAGTGCCGCATCTTTCGCAGATTGACCATGTGATTGAGAATGAGTTTCAACAATTGGAGAGCGGCCCGCTGGGCGACGCACCCTTCCGAAATGCGATCCATGATTTCTATCTGACGAATCCGATCGCGCGGGCCTCGCAACTTATGGCCGAGCTTTCGGCGCAGGCAAAAGCGTTGAAATCCGAAAGGATCGCCGCAGAATGATCCGATCCACTGACATAATTCCGACGACCCACGGTGTGAGGACAAATGGCTGATTTCTTTAACACACCGGGCGGTGTCGCTCTGATCGTCCTGGCGCAGGTGATCGCCGTTGTGGCCTTTGTGATGATTTCGCTGCTGTTTCTTGTTTACGGCGACCGCAAAATCTGGGCTGCCGTTCAAATGCGCCGCGGCCCGAATGTTGTTGGCGCGTATGGATTGCTTCAAACGGTGGCGGACGCGCTCAAATACGTCGTCAAAGAGGTGGTCATACCTGCCGGCGCTGACCGCACGGTGTTCATCCTTGCACCGCTGACCTCATTTGTTCTGGCCATGATTGCGTGGGCGGTGATCCCGTTCAATGACGGTTGGGTTTTGTCAGATATCAACGTCGCCATTCTGTACGTCTTCGCGGTATCCTCGCTGGAGGTTTATGGCGTGATCATGGGCGGTTGGGCGTCCAACTCAAAGTACCCGTTCCTTGGCTCGCTGCGCTCTGCTGCGCAGATGATTTCTTACGAAGTCTCGATTGGATTGATCATCATCGGCGTGATCATATCGACCGGTTCGATGAACTTCGGCAACATTGTCGAGGCGCAAGATGGCCGATTTGGGTTCTTCAGCTGGTACTGGCTGCCACATTTCCCGATGGTCTTCCTGTTCTTCATTTCTGCGCTGGCCGAAACCAACCGGCCGCCGTTTGACCTGCCCGAGGCGGAATCGGAACTGGTCGCGGGCTATCAGGTCGAATACTCGGCTACGCCCTTCCTGCTGTTCATGGCAGGCGAGTACATCGCTATCTTCCTGATGTGCGCGCTGACCACGCTGCTGTTCTTCGGCGGCTGGCTGTCGCCGATCCCCGGCCTGCCTGACGGCGTGCTGTGGATGGTCGCCAAGATGGCGTTTTTCTTCTTCCTCTTCGCGATGGTCAAGGCAATCACGCCCCGCTACCGCTATGACCAACTGATGCGGCTGGGTTGGAAAGTTTTCCTTCCCTTTTCGCTGGCCTGGGTGGTCTTTGTTGCCTTCGCGGCGAGGTTTGACTGGTTCTGGGGCGCGTTTGCGCGCTGGGGAGCCGGGGGATGAGGGTGCGTCTTCGAAACCTCTTGATAGCTTGCGTTTTCATCGGTGGCAGCCCCGCTGCCAATGCGGAAAAAGCCACGCCCGATAACGTGCAAAGCCACTTAAAATTGCTTCAAAGGTTCTGTCCTGCTGAAGCTGAGTTTTTGCCCAAGCATGATGGAACTCTGGCGGCGAGGCTGGCAGGCCGCATACTCCCCGAGCCCCCAGAGTTGCCTGAGGATCAGTATTTAGCTTTTCTAAAAGCTTACCTTGGAGACGAGGTTTATACTGTTCTTTTCGCTGATATGGCGGTCTACGAGAAAAGATTGAAGGAAAAGCAACCGATTCCTGAGGACTTTAAGAAAAGGATGTTGGCACTTCTGCAGCTGTCGGAGTGTCTAAGTCTGACACGACAGGACAGAATATTGATTGATCAGTCATTGGAGACGGCAATTGAAATAGGTATCCTTGAGGTTCCAGAATCCTTCACAGCTGATCAAGTGGCTTCCGATATGAAGGACAGTCTGCTTCGGCAGATTAACGCTATGGAATGTCGGCGAGCTAACGAACACAATCGGCGAGTTCTCTCGATTGATCCGGAATCGTCCGACGTGGCTCAGCAGATAGATATCATCACGGAAGACACTGTCGAACGTTGTGAGGAGGCAGGCTGACCTATGACCCAAATCGACTACACCCGCGCTGCCAAATACTTCCTTCTGCAGGATTTCTGGGTCGGCATGAAACTGGGGCTGAAGTATTTCTTCGCTCCAAAGGCCACGGTGAACTACCCGCACGAAAAAGGCCCTCTGTCCCCACGGTTCCGAGGGGAGCACGCTCTGCGCCGTTATCCGAACGGCGAAGAGCGCTGCATCGCCTGCAAACTGTGTGAGGCGATCTGCCCGGCACAAGCGATCACCATCGACGCCGAACCGCGTGAAGACGGCTCCCGCCGTACCACGCGCTATGACATCGACATGACCAAGTGCATCTATTGTGGCTTCTGCCAGGAGGCCTGCCCGGTCGACGCAATTGTCGAAGGCCCGAATTTCGAGTTTGCGACTGAGACCCGGGAAGAGCTGTTCTACGATAAGGAAAAACTGCTGGACAACGGCGAACGCTGGGAAGCCGAGATTGCCCGAAATCTGGAAATGGACGCACCGTATCGCTGATGGGAACCTGGGGACCACATAGCTTTGAAAATGATACTGCGGCGGATCTTTTGGCGTCGCTGAAAGGGTGCGACCAGCCTTATGAACAGGCCGAGGCCGTGCGCGAGGCGTTGGAACAAGTCTTCACGACCACGATTGAGGATATGGAGGCGGATACCGGCGCTGCTGCTGTAGCAGGGGCTGAAATTGTGGCCTCGGCGCTTGGGCAGGCACAGAACGGAAAAGAAACTCCTTTCGATTTGGAAGCGTCGTTCAAGTTCTACGGCGACACCGCAGGCATGGCGCTAGCTGCGCTCGCACGTGTGGCGGACGAAGACTCGGAACTGTCAGAACTGTGGGCCGACGCGGGCGAGGGTAAAGAATGGCGCGACAGCATCGATGACCTGACCGCGCGGCTGATTGCAGCCGCGAAAACACATGATCTGAACATCGCTTTCACCCCGCCCGAGCCGGACTACAACCCGGAAGATGCGCTGCGCGCTGAGGTCGATCAGGTCTACGACGACATGATGTCCGAAATCGAACGGATCGCGGACAAGGCGGGCGGCGACCCACAGGTCGAAGTTTTGCGGCATCTGGTGCGAAAAATGAACCTGATCCATAAGGACATAAATAACATGCGGTACGTCGTGGTCGACAGCCTGGACGCGCTGACGGCCCGGATTGACGGTCTGGAGAAACAGCAGCAATGACCGATGAAACGAACCCTTTTGCCGCGATGATGCGTCAGGCACAGGACATGGCCAAGGTGCTGAATCCGGCGATGGAGAATTTCTCGCCCAAAGGGTTTGAGGCTTTGTGGCCGACCATGCCCAAGGAAGTCATGGAGATGATGTTTGGCAACACCGTCAACACTGAAGGCCTGGATGCCAAAACCCGCCTGCTGCTGACGCTCGCCGGGCTGACCTGTCAGGGCGCGCAGGCCGACACGGCCGTGCGTCAGACTGTGCGCCACGCGCTGGAGGCTGGGGCAAGGAAACAAGAGATCGTGGAAACGATCGGGCAGATGTCGGTTTTTGCCGGTATCCCGGCCATGACCCGCGCGCTGGATCTGGCGCAGGAGGTCCTGGACGACAACGAGGATGAGGATCAATGACCGTCTTTGCGTTCTATCTGTTCGCCATAAGCGCCATTGCCGGAGGGCTGTTCACGGTAATCAGCCGCCAGCCGGTACACTCGGTGCTTTGGCTGATCCTGTCCTTCCTGTCCTCTGCGGGGTTGTTCGTGTTGCTGGGCGCCGAATTCGTGGCGATGCTGCTGATCATCGTCTATGTCGGCGCGGTCGCGGTTCTGTTCCTGTTCGTTGTGATGATGCTGGATGTGGACTTTGCCGAACTCAAGGCCGAGATGGCGCGCTATATGCCGTTGGCCTTGCTGATCGGTCTCGTCATCCTCATGCAGTTCGTCATGGCCTTCGGGGCATGGGACAGCGCGCAGGGCACAGAGGCCAATCTGGCGCAGCCGATCCCAACAGACCGTCACAACACCGAGGCGCTGGGCGTCATCCTATACGATCAATACTTCCTTCTGTTCCAACTGGCGGGTCTGATCCTGCTGGTCGCCATGATCGGCGCCATTGTCCTGACGCTGCGCCACCGTCAGGACATCAAGCGTCAGGACATCGTCGGCCAGATGATGCGCGACCCGGCCAAGGCGATGGAGTTGAAGGACGTGAAACCGGGGCAGGGACTTTAGACGATGATCGGACTTGAACACTATCTCACGGTCGCGGCGACGCTGTTCGTGATCGGCATCTTCGGTCTCTTCCTGAACCGCAAGAATGTCATCATCTTGCTGATGAGTATCGAGTTGATGCTGCTGGCGGTGAATATCAACCTTGTGGCGTTTTCCAGTTTCCTCGGCGATCTGGTCGGGCAGGTGTTTACGCTGTTCGTGCTGACCGTTGCCGCAGCCGAGGCGGCGATTGGTCTGGCCATTCTGGTCTGCTTCTTCCGCAACCGTGGCACGATCGCGGTTGAAGACGTTAATATGATGAAGGGCTAAGAGATTATGGAAACCACCATCCTCTTTGCCCCGCTGGTGGGTGCGCTGCTTTGCGGGTTCGGCTGGAAATTCATCGGTGAAAAAGCTGCAATGTGGACCGCGACGGGCCTGCTGTTTCTGGCCTGCCTGCTGTCATGGATCGTGTTTTTCACCTTCGACGGTCAGACTCAGCAGATCGAGATCCTGCGCTGGATCGAAAGCGGTTCGCTTTCAACAAGCTGGGCCATACGTCTGGACCGGTTGACGGCGATCATGCTGATCGTGGTGACGACCGTCTCGGCGCTCGTTCACCTTTATTCCTTTGGCTACATGGACCATGACCCGCAATGGCGCGAGGGCGAGAGCTATAAGCCGCGTTTCTTTGCCTATCTGTCCTTTTTCACCTTTGCGATGCTGATGCTGGTGACAGCGGACAATCTGGTTCAGATGTTCTTTGGCTGGGAAGGCGTGGGCGTCGCCTCATACCTGCTGATCGGGTTCTACTATCGCAAACCCTCGGCAAACGCGGCGGCGATGAAAGCCTTCATCGTCAACCGCGTGGGTGATTTTGGCTTTGCACTGGGGATCTTCGCGCTGTTCTTCCTGACGGACAGCATCAATTTCTCGGACATCTTCGCGTCGGCTTCGACGCTGTCGGAAACGCAACTGAGCTTCCTTTGGGGCGAATGGAACGCGGTCGAAGTAATCTGTGTTCTGCTGTTCATCGGGGCGATGGGTAAATCGGCGCAGCTGATCCTGCACACCTGGTTGCCGGACGCGATGGAGGGTCCAACGCCTGTTTCGGCCCTGATCCACGCTGCGACCATGGTGACTGCGGGTGTGTTCCTTGTCTGCCGCATGTCGCCGCTGATGGAGTTCGCTCCGGGTGCAACCGGGTTTGTGACTTTCCTTGGAGCATCGACCGCGTTTTTCGCGGCGACGGTGGGTCTGGTGCAGACCGATATCAAGCGCGTCATTGCGTATTCGACCTGTTCGCAGCTTGGGTACATGTTCGTCGCGGCTGGCGTCGGGATGTATTCGGCGGCGATGTTCCACCTGCTGACGCATGCGTTCTTCAAAGCTCTGCTGTTCCTTGGCGCGGGCTCGGTGATCCATGCGATGCATCACGAGCAGGAGATGACCGAATACGGTGGGCTGCGAAAAAAAATCCCATATACCTTCTGGGCGATGATGATCGGCACGCTCGCGATCACCGGGGTTGGCATACCGCTGACACAAATCGGTTTCGCCGGGTTCCTGTCCAAGGACGCCATCATCGAAAGCGCTTATGCCGGCGGGACGGGCTTTGCGTTCTGGATGCTGGTGATCGCCGCCGTATTCACCGCCTTCTACAGTTGGCGTTTGATCTTCCTGACATTTTACGGCGAGCCGCGCGGCGACAAGCACACCCATGAGCACGCGCATGAAAGCCCGATGGTCATGCTGGTACCGCTGGGTGTTTTATCACTGGGCGCGGTCTTTGCCGGAATGATCTGGTACAGTAATTTCTTTGGTCATGCGGATCAGGTTGGCAAGTTTTACGGCATTCCGGTTGCCTCTGCCGCTGAGCATGCAGTGACTGATGATCATGGCACCCAAGAGGCATCGCATGGTGATGACAGCCATGCGGACGAAGGCCATGGTGAAGCCGTGCATGAGAGCGATGGCCACGGAGAAAAAGACGCCCACGGCGGCGATCATCATTATGCGTTTGTCGGAGAACCGGGTGAGGGCGCGCTTTACATAGCGCCGGATAACACCGTGCTCGACGACGCCCATGCGGTACCGAAATGGGTCAAGGTTTCGCCCTTCGCCGCGATGTTGCTCGGGTTTTTGGTGGCCTACTGGTTCTATATCGTGAACACCGCGCTGCCCGCGCGTTTGGCGGCGAACCAGCGTCCGCTTTACCTGTTCCTGTTGAACAAGTGGTACTTTGACGAAATCTACGACGCGGTATTTGTCAAACCAACTGTGGCGATTGGACGGTTCTTGTGGAAACGCGGCGATGGTAACGCGATCGACGGCTTCCTGAACGGGGTTGCGATGGGCGTCGTGCCCTTTTTCACCCGCCTGGCTGGGAAGGCCCAGACGGGTTACATCTTTACCTACGCCTTCTGGATGGTTCTGGGAATTGCGGCCCTGGTCACCTGGATGACGATCGGCGGAGGTGCGCAGTAATGGACAACATCCTATCCATCGTCACCTTCATCCCGGCAATCTCGGCAGGCCTGATGGCTGTGTTCCTTTATGGCGACGACGCGGCCGCGCAGCGTAACGCCAAGTGGATTGCGTTGTTGGCGACAACCGTGACGTTTTTGGTGTCAATCGGCATCTATACCGGCTTTGACCCTTCAAACACCGGCTTTCAAATGGTCGAGGAAGGCCAATGGCTGCTTGGCCTGAAATACAAAATGGGTGTGGATGGGATCAGCGTTCTGTTCGTTCTGCTGACGACCTTCATCATGCCACTGACCATTCTGGCCAGTTGGAATGTGACAGACCGCGTCAAGGAATACATGATCGCTTTCCTGTTGCTGGAAACGCTGATGCTGGGCGTGTTCATGGCGCTGGACCTGGTGTTGTTCTACCTGTTCTTCGAAGCCGGTCTGATCCCGATGTTCCTGATCATCGGCATCTGGGGTGGGGCGAACCGCATTTATGCCAGCTTCAAGTTCTTCCTCTACACCTTCCTCGGCTCGGTGCTGATGCTTGTGGCGATGGTCGCGATGTATGCGGATGCAGGCACCACGGATATTGAGGCGCTGATGAGCCATCAGTTCTCGTCCGAAGGCTTCAGCGTGTTGGGCATCTATATCGTCGGCGGTATGCAAACGCTGATGTTCCTGGCCTTCTTCGCGTCGTTCGCGGTGAAAATGCCGATGTGGCCGGTGCATACCTGGCTGCCGGATGCGCACGTTCAGGCCCCGACTGCGGGTTCGGTCGTGCTGGCGGCGATCCTGTTGAAGATGGGCGGCTATGGCTTCCTGCGGTTCAGCCTTCCGATGTTCCCGGTCGGCTCGGCGGTAATGACCGATCTGGTGCTGTGGATGTCGGCGATTGCGGTGGTCTACACCTCCCTTGTCGCGCTGGTGCAGGAGGATATGAAAAAGCTGATCGCCTATTCCTCGGTCGCGCATATGGGCTTTGTCACCATGGGCATCTTTGCGGCGAACCAGCAGGGTATTGACGGCGCAATCTTCCAGATGCTCAGCCACGGCTTTATCTCGGCTGCGTTGTTCCTGTGTGTGGGTGTGATCTATGACCGGATGCACACCCGCGATATCGAGGCTTATGGTGGTCTGGTCATCCGCATGCCCGCCTATGCGCTGGTCTTCATGCTGTTTACGATGGCCAATGTCGGCCTGCCGGGAACTTCCGGTTTTATCGGTGAGTTCCTGACCCTGATGGGCGCGTTCCAAGTCAACACCTGGGTGACAGCGGTGGCCGCAACCGGCGTGATTTTCTCGGCTGGGTATGCACTCTGGCTTTATCGCCGCGTGGTTTTTGGCGATCTGATCAAAGAGAGCCTGAAATCCATCACCGATATGAGCTCGCGCGAGCGGCTGATCTTCGCCCCTTTGATCCTTATGACCATTTTGCTGGGTGTCTACCCATCGTTGGTGACGGATGTAATCGGCGATTCCACCGCTGCATTGATAACGAATTACGACATGGCCCTGGCCGCGGCTGAGGCCGCGACCCAAACGGCCGCATCGCAGTAAGGAGGCTTTGGAGACATGATCCAGGCTGATCTGACAATAATCCTGCCCGAGATCGTGCTGGCGGTCTATGCGATGGCGGCGCTGATCGGGGCGGTTTACACAACCAAGGATGGTTTGGCACCGGTCCTTGTATGGACCACAGCTGGGCTCATGGCTTTGCTTGCGATCTGGATTGCGGTGGATGGCGACGGCACAAATGTGGCCTTCAACGGCATGTTCATTGACGACAGCTTTGCGCGGTTTGCAAAGGTCGCGATCCTGCTGTCTGCGGCGGCTGTGCTGTTGATGAGCCAGGACTACATGGCCCGCCGCGACCTGTTGCGGTTTGAATACCCGTTGCTGGTTGCCTTGGCCGCGGTTGGCATGATGATGATGGTCAGCGCAGGGGATCTGATGTCGCTGTACATGGGGCTTGAGCTGCAATCCCTGTCCCTGTACGTCGTGGCCGCCCTGCGGCGCGATAGCGCCAAGTCGACCGAAGCGGGGTTAAAGTACTTTGTGCTCGGTGCTCTCAGCTCGGGGTTGCTGCTGTATGGCGCCTCGCTGGTTTACGGCTTTACCGGCACCACGCTGTTTTCGGGTATTATCCAAACGGTACAAGAAGGTGACGTATCGCTTGGCCTTCTGTTCGGTCTGATCTTTCTGATCTCAGGTCTGGCTTTCAAGGTGTCCGCCGTGCCGTTCCACATGTGGACACCAGATGTTTACGAGGGCTCGCCGACGCCGATAACGGCCTTTTTCGCCACGGCGCCGAAAGTTGCGGCGATGGCGTTGTTTGCCCGCCTGATGCATGACGCCTTTGGTGGTGTGGTCAAAGACTGGCAGCAAGTGATCGTACTGCTGTCGGTTCTGTCCATGTTGCTGGGCGCGGTCGCAGCCATTGGTCAACGCGACATCAAGCGCCTGATGGCGTTTTCGTCAATTGCGCATATGGGCTATGCCCTGATCGGTCTGGCAGCGGGCACCGAGTTGGGCATCAAGGCAATGCTGATGTATCTGGCCATTTACGTGACCATGAACATCGGCACTTTTGCCTTCATCCTCATGATGGAAAGGGATGGCAAACCCGTCACTGATATCGACGCGTTGCGCCAATTCGCCAAACGTGATCCGGGCAAGGCGCTGGCGGTTCTGATCCTGATGTTCAGCCTTGCGGGCGTTCCGCCGATGCTGGGCTTTTTTGCCAAGTTTGGCGTCTGGCAAGCGGGTATCGAAGCGGGGTTGACCGGATTGGTGATCGTCTCGGCCATCGCATCGGTGATCGGTGCCTTCTATTACCTGCGTATCGTCTACTACATGTATTTCGGAGACGAGAACGAAGACCCGATCGAAACCCGGTCGTCACCGGTTCTTTGGGGCGCTTTGATGGGGTCTGCAGCTTTGATGCTGGTTGGCGTCGTTTACCAATTTGGCATTGAAGGCGCGGCGGCAGCTGCGGCGGCTACACTTGTCCAATAAAGTGACTGGGTCAGTTTTCAGGCGGCTGGAGCCAAATATCGGATCAAATTGACATGAGCGATTGGCCGCAGGGATATGGCCTGCATGTGGTGCAAGACGTCGACAGCACCTTGAACGAAGCCGCCCGGATCGCGCCGTCCGCGCAAGGTCCAGTGTGGATTATGGCGCATCATCAGACGGCCGCGCGGGGACGGCGCGGTCGCGCCTGGACGCATCCGAAAGGCAACCTTGCCGCGACGCTTCTTTTGCGCCCCGAGGGCAATCCGGAACAGGCCGCACTGCGCAGTTTTGTTGCGGCTTTGGCCTTGTTTGACGCCTGCGTTGCCGTAACGGGGCGGGCGACGGGCCTCTCCCTCAAGTGGCCAAATGATGTGCTGCTGAACGGCGGCAAGTTGGCGGGGATCTTGCTGGAAAGCACGGGACAGGGGCGCGGCCTGACCCATCTTGCGATCGGTGTCGGCGTGAACCTGACCGAAGCTCCGAATCCCGATATGGTCGAACAGGGGGCCGTGCGTCCGGTGTCTCTTTTGTCTGAAACCGGGGCATCCGCAACGCCCGAGGATTTTCTGACCGAGCTTGCGGCGGCCTACGCGGTGTACGAGACCCAGTTCCGCACCTATGGGTTCGAGCCGATCCGAGCCGCGTGGCTGTCCCGCGCCGCTCGTCTGGGTGAGGTCATTACCGCACGTACCGTCTCTTCAGCGATGACCGGAACCTTTGAAACTGTGGACGCGGGCGGCAACCTTGTCCTAAACACCGCAAAAGGCCGCATCAGCATACCGGCGGCGGACGTGTTTTTTGAAGGGGGCGCAAATGCTTCTGGCAATTGACTGCGGAAACACAAACACGGTGTTTTCGATCTGGGACGGCAATGAGTTTTTGTGCACCCTGCGGACATCGACCCACCACGCCCGTACGGCGGATGCGTATTTCACGTGGTATTCAACACTGGTCAAGCACTATGGGATCGAGGCAGAGATTTCAGACGTGATCATCGCCTCTACGGTTCCGCGTGTGGTGTTCAATCTGCGCGTCTTTGCAGACCGGTTTTTTGGGTGCAGGCCTTTGGTGATCGGCAAACCGGATTGCCTGCTGCCGGTCAATCCGCGCGTTGATGAAGGAACCATTCCTGGGCCGGATCGGTTGGCAAATGCGGCGGCGGCTTTTGACCGGCACGGCGGCAATGTGGTTGTGGTGGACTTTGGCACGGCCACGAACTTTGATGTTGTCGCGGCGGACGGTGCCTACGTTGGTGGTATCATCGCACCTGGCGTGAACCTCAGCCTTGAGGCGTTGCATCAGGGCGCAGCTGCGTTGCCACATATCGACATAACGCGCCCGGAAAAAGTGATTGGCACAAATACGGTTGGCTGTATCCAGTCCGGCGTGTATTGGGGATATTCCGGCCTGATTGAGGGCCTGATCGCGCGCATCAAGGCGGAATACGGAATGGCGATGAAAGTTGTCGGAACCGGCGGTCTGGCACCATTGTTCGATCAAGCGGATGTGGGCTTTGATGCCATCGAAGATGATTTGACGATGCACGGCCTGACCGTGATCCATCGCTATAACAAGGAAAACGGCTCAACATGAGCAGTGAAAGACTGATTTATCTGCCCCTGGGCGGAGCAGGCGAAATTGGCATGAATGCCTATGTCTATGGGTACGGAAAACCGGGGCAAGAGCGGCTTATCCTTGTGGATTTGGGCGTCGCTTTTCCCGATATGGATACCTCGCCGGGTGTCGATCTGATTTTCGCCGACATAACGTGGTTAAAAGAACGCGCGGATCAGCTTGAGGCGATTTTTGTCACGCACGCCCATGAGGATCACGTTGGCGCCGTCGCGCATTGCTATGCCGATTTGGGTGCGCCGATTTATGCGCGTGCTTTTACGTCAAACATCGCGCGTCGCAAGATGGAAGACCAGGGCCACCCGACCGAAGCTGTCCGGACCGCATCCGCGTGGCCCGAACAGATCAAGGCGGGCCCATTTCAGGTCGGGTTTCTGCCGGTTTCCCATTCCATCCCCGAAAGCGCGGGTCTGGTAATCGAGACACCCGCAGGCCGCATCGTACACTCGGGCGATTTCAAGCTGGACGCGGACCCGATTGTGGGCGAGGCATTTGATCCTGATCTTTGGTCCGAAGTGGCAAAACATGGTGTCAAGGCGTTGGTATGCGACAGCACCAATGTGTTTTCCACCCATCCCGGGCGATCGGAATCCGATGTGGGACCAGAAATCACGAAACTGGTTCAAGACGCGACGGGAATGGTGGTCGCGACTACTTTCGCGTCAAACGTGGCCCGTGTGAAAACACTGGCCGAAGCCGGTCATAGGGCCGGGCGTTCCGTCGTCTTGTTGGGGCGTGCGATGCGGCGGATGATCGAGGCGGCATCCGAGACCGGGATTCTGACCGATTTCCCGCGTGTTATCAGCGCGGAAGAGGCGGCAGATATCCCGCGCCAAAACCTGATGCTGATTGTTACGGGCAGCCAAGGCGAACGCCGCGCCGCAAGCGCACAACTTGCCCGCGGAAAGTACCGCGGACTTGAGGTCAAAGAAGGCGATTTGTTCCTGTTCTCGTCAAAGACCATTCCGGGCAACGAAAAAGGTGTGATCCGCATCATCAACCAGCTTAGCGAAAAGGGCGTAGACGTTGTTGATGACAGTTCGGGCCTGTACCATGTGTCGGGCCATGCCAATCGCCCGGACCTTGAAAAGGTCCACGCGCTGATTGATCCGCAGATGGTCATTCCAATGCATGGCGAGCACCGGCACCTGCGCGAACACGCCAAACTGGCCGAAGCCGGTGGCCGTACCGGGGTGCTGGCTGTCAATGGCACAATGCTGGATCTGACCGGAAATGCGCCCACTGTCGTGGACTATGTCGAAACCGGCCGCACCTACTTGGACGGTACGGTTAAGATTGGCGCTTTGGATGGTGTTGTGCGCGACCGGATTCGTATGGCGCTGAACGGGCATGTTACAGTCACCGTCATTCTGGACGAAGAAGACGAGCCGCTGGGCGAACCTTGGTGTGACACCATCGGATTGCCCGAGACAGGATCGTCGAACGCCGGTCTGGTCGAGGTGTTTGAAGAGGACCTCAACCAATTCCTGATGCGCGCAGATGGCAAAACGCTGCGGGACGACGACAAGCTTGAAGAAGCGCTGCGGCGCATTGTTCGCCAAAGTTCAAAAGTCGAACTGGGCAAGAAACCCGAAGTGACGGTCGTCATCAGCAGAATGCGCTGACGATGGTCAGTCCGCTTGCGGCATCGGATAACCTTTGAGCTGGAGGAACAGGCTTTCCTCTTCCTGATTCAGGAAAAACGGAACGCTGTTGGGCGGGTTAGGGTCGTGCGCGCGCGCGGCGATCTCGGCCAGGACGACTTCGGTGATGAAAGGCAGATCAAAGTCGCGGGCCTGTTCAATCGGGACCCATTGCAAATGCGAAAGCTCGTCGGACGCGCGGCTGAAATCGTCCAAATCACCCTGCACGGCGTCGGCATCCACCAAAAAGAACCGTGCATCAAATCTGCGCGGTCGCCCGGGCGGAGTCACGGCACGGAAAACAAACTGCAAAGGTTCAGCCGACGGCAGAAACCCCATTTCTGCAAAGCTTTGCCAATCTACAGGTGGCTGGCTTGGCCATGAACCGGGTTGACCCAGGATGAGACCTGTTTCTTCCCATAGCTCACGAATGGCGGCGGCGGCCAATGCAGCGCTCATGTCGGTCTCTGACCTTAAAGCCAGTCGCTCGCGGCAGAGGTCCGGCAATACGGTCGCGAAGGAAACGGAAGCGTCTGCGGCATCGACCGCGCCGCCCGGAAACACGAATTTGTTCGGCATAAAGGCCGCTTTGGCACCACGCTGACCCATCAGAATCGACGGGTTGTTCAGCCTGTCGCGCAACAAGATCACTGTTGCTGCGTCACGGATCGCGGTTTTATCGATGTTCATGCAGTTTTGCCAAACCCGTGCATCTTGCGTGCCCACTGATAGGCAACGATAGCCCCTTTAAGACGAGGCAGCAAAAACAGCGACAACGCCACGCATCCAAGCGAAAAAGCGATTGCCATCGTCCACGGGTCTGGCCGCCAGTGGACGTAACCGACATGCAAAGCAGGCGCCAGCAGGTGACCCACGATCAGGATCGTCAGATATGCAGGCCCGTCGTCCGCCCTGTGGTGGAACAATTCTTGCCCGCAATGCGCGCATTCGTCGTTGACCTTCAGGTAGCTGTGCAACAGCGCGCCCTCGCCGCAGTTGGGGCACTTGCAGCGAAATCCACGAGTCAGGGCCTGTTTTGTCGGGCGGTCATCTTCGACCGTCGCATCGACCGTTTGATCTGTCATTGAGCTACTCGCGCGTTCATATACCTGCGATATAACGCCAATTTGGTGGTTCGGGGAAGGGGGTGCGTCGCTTTGCATCGACAGCAGAGGAGAATCGCGCCTCTTAATCTGACCGAACAAAAGAAAATTCGAAAACCCGCGACGGAAACCGGTCCGGGCTACGTTTGATTAGGTATCAGCAGCGGCGCAGGGCCGCGCAAAAAGGGAAATCTGATATGAAATCTTCGAGCTTCATTTCGGCCGTCATGGTCGCGGCAGTGGCAGTTACAGGCACAACCGCCTTTGCAAAAGGACCGAAGGATCGGCAGCCTGCAACCTTTCAGGAACTGGACGCGGATGGCGATGGCCAGATCACGCAAGCAGAGATCGAGGCGCATCGTGCGCAACGTTTCACCAGCGCTGACGCCGACGGCGACGGACAGCTAAGCCTTGAGGAAATGCAGGCAGCCGCCCAATCGAGAGCCAATGAGCGGGTTCAAAAGATGTTTGAGCGACAGGATGCCAACAACGATGGGTTCCTCAGCGAAGATGAGTTGCCCAAACCGCGCCGTGGCGCAAAAATGTTCGAACGGATCGACGCTGACGGAAACGGTTCGATCTCGGAACAGGAATACGCCGATGCACAGGAAAAAATGGGTCGAAAGAACAAGCGGAACGGCAATCGGGGCTCTGACAGCAACTGATGCAGGATGGAGGACCTGACCTCCCAACCGGAACAGGCGCATGGCGGCTCGGCTGCCATGCCCGCGGCCAGCGACCATGTGTTGCTGGCCCGATTTGCAAGTGGTGACGCGATGGCCGCACGTATGCTGACCGACCGGCTTGGCCCGCGCAGCTACTCGGTCGCGATGCGAATGCTGGGAAACCGGACCGAGGCCGAGGATGTGACACAGGACGCTATGATGCGGCTCTGGCAGATGGCACCGGATTGGGTGCCGGGGCAGGCTCAGGTATCGACATGGTTGTATCGCGTCACACTGAACCTTTGCGTGGACCTGCGGCGGCGCAAACGCCCGGAACCGATTGAGAACCTGCCGGACCTGCAGGATGGCGCAGTCAGCGTGACCGATAAAATCCAGGACACAGCACGCAAAGACGCGCTGCAATCCGCACTTGATCAATTGCCGGATCGGCAGCGGCAGGCTGTGATCCTGCGTCACATAGAAGAGCTGTCCAATCCCGAGATCGCCGGGATCATGGACATCTCGGTGGAAGCCGTCGAGAGTCTGACGGCGCGTGGAAAGCGGGCTTTGGCCGCGATACTGGCGGGGCGGCGGGACGAACTGGGGGATGAAAATGGCTGATCACGACGAGTTGGAAACCCTGTTTGCGCAGGCTCGCGAGAATCGCCCGGTGTTGCCGGACGATCTGGTCGTGCGGATTGAAACGGACGCCGAGGCCATGCGATTGCAGCGTTCCGCACCTAAGGAAAGGCGTCAGCGCAGGTGGCTCGGGCTTGACAGGTTCGGCGGCTGGCAAGCTTTGGGCGGATTGGTCGCCGCCAGCGCAGCCGGAGTATGGATCGGGATTGCGGCACCGGGGTTTTTGCCGGACCCAGCTACATATATTTTTCCACAAGACACCACTTTTCTGGTGGCTGACCTGAGCCTGGACACCGGCTTTCTGGAGGATACGGAATGAGCGAAACTGCCAGAACAAAGCGCAGATGGATGCCGGTCCTGCTGGTGATTTCGCTGGCCGTGAACCTTTTGGTTGCCGGCGTCGTGCTGGGCACCGTGCTCAGGTTCAAGGGCGGCGATCATGGACGTATCCCGCCCGGTTTCGGGGCTGCGCTGTATCACGCGATGCCCAAAGATGATCGCAAAGCCTTGCGGGGCGAGCTCTCGGGGTTGCGTACCAAGGGCGCGTCGGGGCGTGTTCAGAATTTCAGTGAGTTGCTTGAAGCCTTGCAAGCCGTTCCATTCGACCCGGAGACTGTTGAGGCCCTGTTGCAGCAGCAGACAGAAACCACTTTGAACCTGCAAGGCGCGATGCAACAGAAATGGCTGACATACGTCACCGAACTGACGGACGGTGAGCGCCAGATTTACGCCGAGCGCCTTGAGGAAGTCGTTCAGCGCGGCCCGCATGGCAAGCGGAAAAACAAAAACGATTAAGGGTGGATCAAGCTGCGCTTCTTCTCAGGCGGACCTGATTTCGCCCCGATTGTTTCGCAGCGTAAAGCGCCCTGTCTGCCGACTTCAATAGCCCTTCCATGTCGTCTGATTTCAACACGCTGTCGGCCAATGGCGGGGCGTGCAACACCAGACCAACGCTGATCGTGACCAAAATCGGATTTTGCGGTTCACCAAGGCGGAAGGGTTCCGAGCAGATGCATGCACATATCCTTTCCGCCGCGCGAAGGGCGTTGGCCGGCGTAACGTTCTGCAAACAGATCATAAACTCTTCGCCGCCGAAGCGAGCAACAAATCCTCTTTGGTCAACAGATTGCTGCAGGCGACTTGCAGTTTCGGTCAGAACCTGATCGCCCGCATCATGGCCAAACTGATCGTTGATTGATTTAAAATGGTCGAGGTCCGCCAGCATGATCGCAAACCCGCGATCGGATTGGGACGACTGGCGCGCGATCTGGTGGAGCGCCCGCATCGCAAATCGGCGGTTGCACAGTCCGGTCAGCGGATCAGTCAGCGAGTCGGCCAAGCCATTGCGCAATGAGGCTCTAAGTCTGTCGTCGCGCCGCTTACGCGCAATCTGACTTTTTAGCCTCACTGCGATTTCATCAGGGTCAAACCCGCCCTGGCAGACCGCATCCACGCCCCAATCCAGCGCTTCGGCCGTCTGATCCGAGCTTGCGTCCGGTATGACGCCGATTAACACGGTATGACGCGTCGCGGCGCGCGACCGCAGATCCGCCAGCATGTTGCGGCAGGTCGCTCCGTCCCAAAGCTCGACCACGATGGCATCCGGAACCGGTGACGAAAGAACCCCGCTGAGGTTTGGCAAATCATGGCTGGATATGGGTTGAGGCACGCGCGTAGCCAATGCCTTGTTCCAGATTGCGCCGGTTCGGGCCGCCAGCGTCAGAATTGCTATTCGACTTGAAGGCGCGGGTGTAATCAGCGCGGTGCCGGTTTCTGCAAATCCTATCGATTTCGTCTTGTCCTCAACCTGCAATTCCTGACGCTCAACCCGCGCGCGCAACAAGCTGCGAACATGTGCCAAAAGCAAAGTGTCCTTGTATGGATAGGCCAACACATCGTCCAATCCGTCGGCCAGCGCCTGCACTCGGGCGGCTTTGTCGTTCTGCTGCGTTATGGCAACAACCGGCACGTCTGACAGGGTTGGATCGCCCGCCAAAATGGCTTTGACATCCGAGGCTGATCCATCCGGCAGGGTTTGCGATGCAATTACAAGATCGGGGCGGGTCCGTCGCAACAAAGCCGGCAAGCCTTTCAGCTTGTCGCCCTGAACGACCTGATACCATGCGGCTGTCAGCTGAACCTTCAGCATAATGCGATTGGTCGCGACTCCGTCTAGGACAAGTATGGTGCCTTGTACGGACATAGACATTCACCGTTGATTGCATGCGTTGCCAAAGTGTTTATGACTCTGGTTAACAAACCCTTTCCAAGCCCCCACAAGAGGCGCGTAAATGTCGATCAGCACAAACTCCGCCGAGACTTTGGCCCTGAATGCCTTGAGTTGGCTGGTCGGAAACGAAGATCTTCTGCCTGTGTTTCTGGGAGCGACCGGAGCAAGCGCGCAGGACTTGCGCGACCGGGCAGGCGAGGCAGAGTTTCTGGCCTCGGTTCTGGATTTCATAACAATGGAAGATGCTTGGGTTGTCGCCTTTTGTGACGCAAACTCAGTGCCCTATGACCTGCCGAGTCAGGCGCGGTTGGTCTTATCTGGCAATTCGGAAATGCACTGGACCTGATAGGAGCCAAAGGTCATGCCTATTGATGCGTTGTTGTTCGACAAGGATGGCACACTATTCGATTTTGCGGCAACGTGGGGTGCCTTTGGCCGGTCTACTCTGCTGCGATTGACTGATGGAGATGAAGGGAAGGCCGCCCAATTGGGCAGGTCCATCGGGTTTGACTTCGCCCAGAACCGCTATGAGCCGCACAGTATCGTCATCGCCGGAACCGTCTGCGAGGTTGCAGATAGCCTTCTGCCGTATGTTTCAGGGTACGCGCGATCCGAATTGGTCGATCTTTTGAACATGGAATCGGCGAAGGCCGAACAGGTGCAGGCGGTTCCGCTGGATGCCTTTCTACAGGGCTTGCGCGCGGCCGGCCTCAAGCTAGGCGTTGCCACAAATGACGGCGAGGCGCCAGCCGAGCAGCATTTGATCTCTGTCGGGGTTCGCGCCCATTTCGATTTTGTCGCCGGATATGACAGCGGGCATGGCTTCAAACCCGGTCCGGGTCAGTTGCTGGCTTTTGCTCGCCATGTCGGGATTGATCCGTCCTGCATCGCGATGGTCGGGGACAGCCGCCATGATCTTGAGGCCGGTCGCGCGGCAGGTATGGTCACGGTTGGTGTGTTGACAGGCGTCGCCGGGCCGGACGAGTTGGAACCTGTTGCGGATGTCGTACTGCCGGACATCGGACATATTCCTGCTTGGCTGTCCAGCATTTGAGTCACATCGAAAAAATCGCCTGTCTGTGTGGCAAAACCGACATTCCCTGTCGCGGACAGAGCGGCTAGCGCACCGACTTCCGGGCTTGCTTGAAATAGGCAGGACCCGGAGGACCCAATGGAAGACTCACCCACACCTCGACGCCGCAGTGGCGGTCGCGCCGGTGCCGCGGCGCGTCGCGGTCAGGCGGTCATTGACCAAATGCCGTGGAACCCGCCGGTCAATACCGACCGCCCCACCGAACCGCTCGGCCAGGACGGCATCGAAGCGATACATGACGGCGCGATGCGTATCCTCGAAGAGATCGGGATCGAGTTCTACAATGAGGAAGCCATAGGGATCCTGCGCGAAGCAGGGTGCACGATCACGGGCGACAATGTCCGGATGGGGCGCGATTTTGTGATGGAGATGGTGGCCAAAGCGCCATCCAGTTTTACCATCACCCCGCGGAATCCTGAAAGACAGATTACCATCGGCGGGAACAACCTGCTGTTCGGCAACGTCTCTTCCCCGCCCAACTACTGGGACATGGAGATCGGTCAGAAAGTTCCCGGCAACCGACGGATGTGTCAGGATCTGCTGAAACTGACACAGTATTTCAATTGCATTCATTTCGCCGGGGGCTACCCGGTCGAGCCGGTAGATATCCATGCCAGCGTTCGCCACCTGGACGTGCTTTTTGACAAATTGACCCTGACGGACAAGGCCATGCACGCCTATTCGCTGGGCAAAGAGCGGGTCGAAGACGTGATGGAGATGGTGCGCATTGCAGGCGGACTAAGCCATGAAGAGTTCGAAGCCGCGCCGCGCATGTACACCAACATCAATTCGACCTCGCCGTTGAAGCATGACCATCCCATGATCGACGGATGCCTGCGTCTGGCGCGACGTGGGCAGGCAATTGTTGTGACGCCATTTACCTTGGCGGGCGCGATGGCCCCGGTAACGATGGCGGGTGCCGTAGCCCAGTCACTTGCCGAGGCCTTGTGCGCGATTGCCCTGTTTCAATACGTACGACCCGGCATTCCATGCGTCATCGGTACCTTTACCTCGAATGTCGACATGAAATCCGGAGCGCCCGCTTTTGGTACGCCGGAATACATGCGCTCGACCCAGATGACCGGTCAGATGGCCCGGTTTTACGGGTTGCCGATGCGCTCGTCCGGTGTTTGCGCAGCGAACGTGCCCGACGGGCAATCAATCTGGGAGACGTCGAATTCGCTGTGGGCCGCTGTGCAGTCCGGCACAAACATGGTGTACCATGCAGCCGGTTGGCTGGAGGGTGGTCTGATCGCCAGCCCTGAGAAGTTTGTGATGGATTGCGAAATCCTTCAGCAAATTCAAAGATATATGCAACCGGAGCTGACAGCGACGGGTGCCGAAGAAATTGCGCTTGATGCGATTAGGGACGTGGGCAACAGCGGCCATTTCTTTGGGATTCAGCATACGCAGGACCGTTATGCCACCGCCTTTTACCAGCCATTTCTGAGCGATTGGAAAAACTATGAAGCGTGGGAAGCGGCAGGGGGTATCTGGACCGCAGAACGGGCGCATCGGATGTTCAAGGAGATTGTGAACAACTTCGAAGCGCCCGGCATCGACATTGCCATCCGCGAAGAGCTTGCGGACTTTGTCGAGCGTCGCAAAGCCGAAGGCGGTGCGCCGACCGATTTCTAATTTTGCGCCATCGTATCATGTTGAAACCACGTCAAAATGTAAGAACTCCTACTCTGACTTTGTGATTTTGTTAAACTTTCTGTTTTCAGATCGCGGGGCACGCGAACTCTGAGGTTTAACATGCACGGTCTGATCAACAGGGCGATCCAATCTTTCGTCTGTACGACCTATGGTCGACCCTGTTGGGCGCGCGCCACTGAAACCGCGGGGTTGGGTTTCGTCGAATTCGAACCGATGCTGATCTACGATGCCGAGTTGTCGGTCCGGCTTCTGGATGCGCTTTGCACTGATCTGAAGCGATCTCGCGCAGACTTTCTGGAAGATTTGGGAACCTATCTGGTTTCGCATCCCAACACCGAGGACCTGCGCCGTCTGCTGCGGTTCGGTGGCGTGTCCTATGTGGATTTTCTGCACTCGCTGGATGATCTGCCGGATCGGGTCAGGTTGGCCGTCTCGGATCTTGAATTGCCGATGCTGGAACTGCGTGAGGAAACGCCAACTGAATACAAGCTGCTGTGCTTTCCCGGACTGCCCGGGTTTTCCAGTGTCATGACCGGTGTGTTGCGCGCAATGGGCGACGACTATGGCGCGTTGGTCATGCTGGCGGATGGTGGACACAAAGGGGAGGCCGAAGTGATTGCGATCACGCTGGTGGAAAGCGCGTTCGCCGAAGGTCGTCAATTTGATCTGGGGGGGAAGACGTCATGACCACGACGGACCAGATGGCGGATTTGCTGGAAACACTATGCCCGATGTTCGTTCTGATCGACGCGACAGGCCGAATCAGACGCGTGGGACCGACGCTGCAAAAACTGCGTCCCGATCAGCCGATGGTCGGAGACGATTTTTTGCAGTTATTCGAATTGGTGCGCCCTCGTATGGTATCGACCATGCCGGCGCTCATGGCGACCGCCGGCGGGCGGTTGCAGCTTAGGTTTCGCGACGAGCCGCGCACTGGACTGAAGGGCTTGATCGCTCCGTTGCCGGACGATGCCGGTGCCGTAGTCAACCTGTCCTTCGGCATTTCAATTTTGGATGCGGTTCGCGATTACGCGCTGACCAGCGCCGATTTTTCGGGAACCGATCTGGCAATCGAGCTGCTTTATCTGGTTGAAGCCAAATCCGCAGCGATGGAAGCGTCCCGCTCGCTGAATTTGCGTCTTCAAGGGGCCATGTTGGCGGCGGAAGAACAGGCATATACTGACACGTTGACCGGCCTCAAGAACCGTCGGGCCATGGACCATATCCTTGGGCATCTCATTCGTTCGAAATCGAAATTTGCCCTCATGCATCTGGATCTGGATTTCTTCAAATCGGTCAATGACCAACTGGGGCATGCCGCAGGTGACTACGTATTGCAACAGGCCGCGCGTATCATGTTGGAAGAAACCCGACACGACGACACTGTCGCACGTATAGGCGGGGATGAATTCGTTTTTGTTTTCAAGGACCTTGTGGATCCGAAAACCCTGTGCGGCATTGCCGAGCGTATTATCGCGCGGTTGCAAGAACCCATGACTTTCGAAGGCAAAACCTGTGAAGTGTCAGCCAGCATCGGAACCGCCCTGTCCACGCAGTTCGATAACAAAGACTGGGCGGAGGTTCTGAACGCTGCTGACCAAGCGCTTTATGAGGCTAAGAAGAACGGTCGGGCGTGCCACGTTTTCTATGGGAACCTGACGGCCACCCCAGCGAAATCCGATGTTCAACCTTTGGCGTAACCTGCGAACCGGAGCACGACGGTCACAGGTCCGCGCGCTGTCATGGCGCCAAGGGTCTTGGTTTCAACCTGCGAGCGCGTCGCTCAGGCGGTTGGCGATATGTTTCTGGATGCGGGAAAGCTCTCCGACAACCGGCGTAACCACGCCCTGAAAATCAGCCTCCTCCAACGCCTGCGGGACATCCTCCAGCACGTGACCACCGGTGCAGGCAAAAAATGGCAAGCAGATCGCTCGTCGACCGGTGTCGGCGGCAGCGTCGGCAATGGACGGAGGCTCTTCGACAAACCCCATTCGGACGGACTTGAAGGGAAGAAGGCTTGCGATTTTACGGGCGAACGCGGCGGTCACCTTCGCAGGGTTATCGCTGCGACCCGACCCGTGCGCGGCGATAACCAGATCGACATCCGGGGCTTCCCAGTCCCGTTCGGCCAGGGTTTCGGACAGTGTATCTGCAACCAGGGCCGGTAGGGCAGGATCAATCCCCAGCGGATCCAGAATGCGTACGTCTCTGGCGCCAATCCGTTTGGGAAGCGCGCTGGTTACGAACCACCCTTTGGCCATGAACAATGGATAGACGGCACTCTCCCCGGGCAAAGCATCCAAACACGCCTCTAACGCACCGGGTGCGGCAAGCGTTGCGGAATGTACTGAAACCAATGGCGTTGCAGCATCGACCGATGCGGCAAAAGCGGCCAGTGACGCCTCTGCCGGGGCAGGGTCCGAGGGTTGGCCATGTGCAACGATCACGGCATGATGCATTCTGGGTCTCCCAAGCGCTATTTGTGCGAAAGATGTCCCGGCAATTCCCCGAGTCAATCGCTCATTGCTAATTAGGTTAGTCGAGCAATGCCAGCCACAACCAAACGGTCAAAATGGACGCGCCGGTTCCGATCAAAACTGACGACGCAGCAACGCGTTTGGCCCGACCATAGAGGTTGGCAAAGATGTACGCATTGAAGCCGGGTGCCATTGCGGCCGTGACCACGCCCGAGCGGAAAAGATCCTGTGGCAGCGACAGTGTCGTTCCGAACAACCATACAAGGCTGGGCTGCAACAGCAGCGACACACCGCAAACAAAGGCGATGGTTCTCAGGTCGCCTTCCGGACGGTATTTCACCAGCACACCGCCCAGTGCGAACAGCGCGCCCGGCAAGGCGGCCAGCGTCACGAGGCCAAGAGCCTCGTCAACGGCAGAAGGAATGCCAATGCCCGATAGGTTGACTGCAAAGCCAAGGGCGATCCCAAGGATCAATGCATTTTTGAACATGGCAGTCAGAACCGAACGCAGCATCCGGCCTCCGCCATTCCCGCGATTGCGAATAACCTCCATCACCGTGATGCCGAGGCAGTAGCAAAACGGCGAATGAAAAGCGATGATCGCATAGTTCCCGGTCAGATTGTCAGGGCCAAAGGCGCGTTCGGTTATCGGCAAACCCAACAAAACCGAGTTGGAGAACAGGCAGCAAAATCCGATGGCCACGCTGTCTTCCCATTCGCGTCCAAAAATGAACCTTGCGCCGAAAGTTCCTGCCATAAAGCATAGGCCTGCTGCGGCATAAAAACTGAACAGCAAACGGGGATCGAAGCTGGTGCTGATATCAAGGTTCGAAATTGCCAAAAACAGAAGGCAGGGGATTGCGAAGCTCTGTGTGAACTTCATCAATCCGTCGATATGGTCCTCGCGAAAGTACCCAAGCCGGGTTGCGGCATAACCCGAACCGATTACCAGAAACACCGGCAGGATGACGTCGATCAAGCTTTGGAACATCGCGGGTTCGCCGCCCCCAATCCCGACCTAGACGGCCTGCCGGATCACCATGCCATCGAAGGCCGGGGTGATGTAATCCGGGGTTTCCGCGTCCACCGTCGCGTAATCCAGGTCAATATGCATATTCGTCAACACAGCAGACCGCGGGCGCAATTCGTCAATCCAGCCCAGCGTCTTTTCGAGATGTGCATGGGTCGGATGGGGTGATCGGCGCAAGGCGTCAATGATCAGGCAGTCCAGATCAGCCAACGCGTCGCGCGTGTCGTCGTGAAATTCTGCCACATCAGGCAGGTAGGCCAAATCGTTGATCCGGAAACCAAGGGCATCGATTGACCCGTGATTGACGCTGAATGGCGCGAATGGAATGCTTCCACCGGGGCCATCAATTTCGAACGGTCCATTGATGGTTTTGAGATCGAGTATCGGCGGGTAGGGAGAGCCTTCGGGTTGCACGAACGCGTATCCGAACCGTCCCAGCAGGTCATTTTGCGTATCGCCATCGGCCCAGACCGGCACGCGCGATTTCATATTGAAAACGATCATCCGCAGATCATCGATGCCGTTCATATGATCCGCGTGGGAGTGAGTATAGACCACCCCGTCCAACCGACCTGTTTCAGTGTCCAGCAGTTGGCTGCGCATGTCCGGAGACGTATCAATAAGCACCGTGGTGGTTCCATTCGGACCGTCACGTTCCACCAAAAGCGAGCATCGCCGACGAATATTCTTCGGGTTCCGGGGGTCGCATTCACCCCAATGCCCGCCCAGACGGGGTACACCGCCGGATGACCCGCAGCCCAAAATGGTGAACCGGAATTCACTCATGCGGCGGCCTTGTAACGGGCTGCCTTGGAGAACAGACGGTCAAAATTGGCTTGGGTTTGAGCGGCGAAATGTTCGTAGGGCAATCCAAAAATCTCGGCCCCTTTTTTTGCCGTGAAGGCCGTGTAGGCTGGCTCGTTTCGCTTGCCGCGATACGGTGGCGGCGCCAGATAGGGCGCGTCCGTTTCCACGAGAATTCGGTCAATCGGGGCTACGGCGAAGATGCCGCGCAATTCCTGACTTTTGGGAAACGCGGCGATGCCGGACATCGAGAGGTAAAAGCCAAGGTCCAAAGTGGCCTTGGCCAACTGCGCCGAAGACGAAAAACAATGCATCACGCATGAATAGGGCGCATTTCGAAACTCGTCGGTCAGGATCCGGGCCATGTCATCGTCGGCGGCGCGGGAATGGATGATAAGCGGCAATCCGGTGCGCTGGGCGGCTTCGATGTGAATGCGCAAGGATTGCTTTTGTACAGCCGCCGATTCCGAGGTGTAATGGTAATCCAGCCCCGTTTCGCCGATGCCAACGAATTTGGGATGCTGCGCCAGGGCGACAAGTTCGTCGACGCTGGTCAGCGGCTCGTCAGCTGCGCTCATGGGATGTGTGCCTGCCGCGTAGAATATGGGTGCGTGGGCCTCGGCAATGGCTCGGATCGCAGGTTCGTTGCGCAACCGGGTGCAAATCGTCACCATGCGGGTGACACCTGCGTCAGCGGCGCGGGCGACAATGTCGTCCAGTTGTCCGTCGAAATCGGGGAAATCCAGATGGCAGTGACTGTCGGTGATCTGGGGGGTGTTGCTCATCTGCTCGCGCCAGCGGTTTCCTGTATCTTGAACACCGTATCTAGGACCAGAGCGGCAGGGTCAAGGTTCACCGCCTGGCCATGGCGCGCGCGGGCCGTGATGGTCGCCGCGACCTCTGCCCATTTCCGCGCTTGTTGGGGCGATGCGGACAAGCGGGCCAATACATGCGCTTCGCCCGCCGCGGCCTCGGGCGTGGGTGGGGCACCGGCTGCCCCGGTCACGGAAAGGCGGGAAAGTGCTATGTCGATCAAATTGAGCAACAGGTCGAAACGATCGGCGGCACCGCGCTGGGCAGCGGCCTCGGCCAGCGCAAGGGTGCGTTGGCGATCCAGACGGGGTAGGGTGGCCAGGATTTCGATGAGCTCGGTGTAAATCTCAAGACCATTTAAATTGATCAACCGCACCGCATCGCCGACCGACCCTGCGGCCAACGCGGCAAGATGGTCTGGCTGGGATGGCACATTTGCACCGGTCTGCGTCAGTGCGGCCTGCATGTCCTGTGCGCCAAGCGGCAAGAGCCGCAGCGTTCGGCAACGCGATTTTATGGTCGGCAACAGGCGTGTGGGCTGGTGCGAGACCAAAAGCAGCGTTGTGCGTGCAGGTGGCTCTTCCAGCATTTTCAGAAGAGCGTTGGCCGCGTTGACATTCATTTCGTCGGCTGGATCCACGATCACAACCCGCCGCCCGCCGTCCGCGGCGGTCATACCGAAAAACCGACCCAATTTGCGGATATCATCCACAACGATTTCACCGCGAAGTTTGCCCTTCTTGTCCACGGACCGGATGATCGAGGCCAAACCGGGTTCGGCCCCAGATAGAATGCGATGCGACACCGAATGGTCAGGGTCGATATCCAGCGTTTCAGGCGACGGCGCGGCACCGAACAACCCGCCATCATCCTGAGGCGGGGTCGCGAGCAGAAATCTTGCGATCCGCCAAGCCAGCGTTGCCTTTCCGCAGCCACGTGGACCGGTCAGCAACCAACCATGATGAAGCCGATCCGAATTATAGGCGGTCAGAAACGCCTGTTCCGCCGCGCTTTGGCCAAACAGCTGCGCGGTCTCTCGCGGATGTGGCGCACCGGGCACCTGATCTGGGGCTGGAATGTCGTCGCTCATTGCCGATTGATCACAGGACTTTCGATACGATTTCTCTCACATCCTGCGCGACGCTGTCTATGTCCCTGTTCCCGTCGACGACCCGAAACCGGTGGGGATACTCGTCGGCCAATGCCAGAAACCCCGCACGCATTCGCCGCTGCAGGTCCGGGCCAAAGTCTTCAAAACGTTCTTCGGCACCCTGACGCCCCTTGGCGCGTGACAGGCCGGTGTCCGGGTCCATGTCGATCAAGAGCGTCAGGTCGGGCTCGCGCCCGATCATCAGGCTGTGAAGTTGATCCACCAACCCTCTCAGATCGCCGCGCGACAGGCCCTGGTACATTCGCGTGCTATCTGCAAAGCGGTCACAAATCACGATTTTCCCGGCAGCCAGGGCTGGCTGGATCGTTCGTTCCAGATGATCACGCCGCGCAGCCGTGAACAGCAGGATTTCGGTTTCAGCCGACCAGCGGTCCGGGTCACCTTGCAAGACCAGGTTTCGGATTTCCTCGGCCCCGTCCGAGCCGCCGGGTTCGCGCGTCAGAACAACCTGATGCCCAGCCTTGCGCAATTCATCGGCGAGCATTCGCGCTTGCGAAGACTTTCCAGAACCATCAATGCCTTCAAAGGTCAGAAACAACCCACCTTGCGTCACAACTGCCCCAACGGTGTGTTTATGACATCCTTTAGAACGATACCGCCAACGGTCAGCATGCGAACCACAAATCCGCCCTGCGGCACATCATTCGCCGCAACCAGTGGGCGACGGATTTCCGGCAGACCCTCAGGCCTGATCACCAGTTCGGCCAATTGCTGACCTTTGATAACCGGGGCATTGATCGGGCCATCATAGACAATCTCTGCTTCAACGTCGGAATCTCCGAGCACCGGGAAAAGCAGGGTCAGGTCCTCTTCGGGGACGAGCCCAACCGTGGGTTCCGCACCCATCCAAAGCTTTGCTTCCGCTATCGGTTCTTCGGCGCTGGCAACTGACCTCTCGACAAAATTTCGAAACGACCAGTTAACCACGGCCTCAGCCTCCTCTGCGCGGCGGGCCGTGCTGTCCAGGCCGGATAGAACAAAGACGACGCGCCGGTCGCCCTGTTTGGCCGAGCCGACAAGCCCATACCCCGCTTCCTGCGTATGGCCGGTCTTTAAGCCGTCCGCGCCAATGTCGAGTTTCAGCAAGGGGTTACGATTGCGCGCGTTCGATGGCGCCCGACCATCGAATTCATACACTTCTTCGGCAAACAACGGGTAATATTCGGGGAAATCCGTAATCAACCGATCCGCCAAAACGGCCAGGTCATGCACGGACATCATGTGACCAGCGGCAGGCCAACCATTCGAGTTGGCAAAATTCGAATGGTCCATGCCCATTTTCTTGGCGCGTTGCGTCATGAACCGCGCAAACCCGGCCTCTGTTCCGTCTGGGCTGAGCGCCTCGGCGATAACAACGCAGGCGTCGTTGCCGGACAGCACGATGATCCCGCGCAGCAGGTCCTCGACGCGAACGCGATCCTGCGTGTTCAGGAACATGGTCGAACCGCCATAGCTCATGGCATGTTCGGACACTGGTAGAGTTTCATCCAGTGTCAAACGCCCGTCGCGCAATGCTTCAAAAGCCACGTAGAGGGTCATGAGCTTGGACATTGACGCGGGCGGCAGCGGCAAATCGGCCTCTTTCGACAGCAATACAGTCCCGGTTTTTTGATCCATCACGTAGGCCGCGCGGGCAGTGGTATCAAAAGCGTGCGCCGGCAGCGCGAACGCAGCCAGCCCAATGGCCAGAGTGGTTGAACGTAGCACGGACAGCATTGTCAGCCTCCTGTTTTCCTCAGTTCTTGGCCGTGAAGGCGTCGGTAAAGCCCAGGTCTTTTACGTCAGACAGGATAGCACGGCGTTCGGCCCGCGTATTGGCCGGGCCGACCAGCACACGCCAGACAGTGTTGTCTTCAGTCTTGAGCTCACTGACCTGCGCAATCATGCCATTGCGGCGGATTTTGTCTGCGGCACTTTTGGCGTTGGACTCAACCCCAAATGTTCCGACCTGAACAAAGGGTTTGGCCAAAGCGCTGGTTGAGGCTGCGGCCGTGGTGGTTGCGGCGGTCGGCTCGCTGGCCTCGATGGCCGCGGCGACGCCTTCAATCGGGTCCAGCGGTGTTTCAGTGATCTCGTTTGGATCCTTCTTTTGCCACCACTTGCGCTTTGCCGGTTTTTCAGATGGCGGCGCGACTTCGGGGTCAGCCAAGGCAGCGGTTTGCGCCGCCTCAGGCGTCGTCGCCTCGGGTGTGTCCGTTGCAGATGCAGCAGCAATTGCAGCCGTTGCACCAGCTGCTGCGGCCACCTCGGCCGTCTCTTCAGCCGGTTTTTTCTGCCACCACTTGCGTTTTGCAGGCTTTTCAGTAGGCAGCTCTGCCTCCGCAATGGCTTCGGGTTCAGCTTCCGCTGCGGGTTCTGGCTCTGCCTCAGCAACGGATGGCGTTGATTCAGTAGCTTCTGCTGCGTCCGCTGATGCAGCCCCTGCCGCCGTGCCGGCCGCAACTGCCACCGCAGCGGTTTCCGCCGCAGGTTTTTTCTGCCACCACTTGCGTTTCGCAGGTTTTGGTTCCGCCTCGTCGGTCGTTTCCGCCTCGGCTACCTCGGTGTCGGTATCTTCAGGTGTTGGTTCCTCGGGGACGGGCGCGACTTCTATCTCTTCGCGCCGCAAAGCCACGACCTGCAACCTGCTTGGCGCACCGGCCAGCATGCCCAATTTCGCTGCTGCCGAAGACGAAACCTGAAGGGCCGGACCCGGCAGATTTGCGTCGCGACGGAACAAGGCACCTGTGACAGATTTGTTGTTCGCGGTGTTCTTGATCACGACCCGCTCTGGTTGGCCGACATCCGGGTGAGCGACCCAGATACCACCAAGCGATGGCCGTCCGTCCCACAACCCGGCTTCGCTGACCTCGAAGACATCGGGGGCTTCGACGTCTCGCTGAGAACCTGAAGTCGCCTGGGGAAAAAGTTCGATCGGGCCGTCATCACCATCCGATGCTTCCGCCGCCTCTTCCGGTGCCGCAGCACCCGGCAGACTTAACCCTTCATCGCATCCTGCTAAAGCTGTTATCGCCAAAGCCAACATCGCCAGCCGGTGTGGCCCAAAGCGTGAAACCGTCGCTTGCTCCATCTTTTCATCCCTTGCCTGACAAGGCCATTCTGGCCGCGCCTCACCGCACATATGCTGGTTCTTTTTGCCAGTCTCGTACGGTTACTCTCCTCAATCATAACGCGACCGCCGTTATATTGAAAGATGCCAGCCGCGAGTTGTGCAAGATTTCCGGGATTTTGGCTTGCCTCCAACCGCAACTGCGCTTAGACCCTGCCCTCACGCGGGGAGGTGGCAGAGTGGTCGAATGCGGCGGTCTTGAAAACCGTTGAACGTGAGAGCGTTCCCAGGGTTCGAATCCCTGTCTCCCCGCCACTCATACCTGGCTCACTTCAGTTGTGTTTTCTGACCCGGAATTGTGCCGCAATTCCCGCGCGTTGGCGCATGCGCTTTCAATCAGAGACGGAGCAGATCGTACACTCAGAGCGCAATTCCGGCCGCAATCTCAGTGCCGCATTTTGGCGGGGTCGCTTTGGGCGGCATTTCCCTGATACCCGGCAATTTACAGGGAATTCCCTTGAAACGGGTTCGAATGCAGACGCTTCACATGTCAGAACTTTATGTTTTTCAGAGGTTTATGTTGCAAATTCCCTAAAAAGTGGAACAGGGAATTTTCTCGTGGGAACAGGCAATTGTTCCGCCGGATCAGGGAGGGCGAACCCCGTATCAGGGACGCAGGATCTGGAGATGTTAGAAGCCGAACAGGCGTTCCTGTTCAGCCCAGTCAAGTGGGAGGGTCACGCTGACCAGACGCTTGAGTGTAAGCTCAGGCGGCTGGGTGCCGTCGAGAATCGCAGCCTGAATCTTCGGGGAGAGAAAGGCGAGCTGGGCGCGGGTGCGGATGAAGGCGCCGGGGACGCTTTCGCGGCGTGCAATTTCCATCAGTTGAACTCCGGCTTTTAGATCGCGCGCCCAGCCATGGGCGCGGATCAGCATGGACCGGAGGTGGGGATCGGGTTGGGGTGCCATGTCTCCGGCGATGACCTTGGCCTCGACGCCGCGGCGGCGCAGATCGAAAGATGCGGTGATGTAGGTGAGATCCGGGTGCAGATGGTCCGGAGCAATGCCAACTGCGCTTGCCAGAGTTTTGGGGTCCAATTCGAGATCAATATGTCCTCGTGCAATTTTGCCTTTGGTCAGAAGAGCAGCGCCGACCTGACTGGCTTGGCGTTGAAGCCGGGTTACTAAATCCGCAACTGAAGTCTGAACCGCCTCCGCTAACCCGGCCTCCGGCTGCGCCAGTACCTGATGCGCGGCGGCGGCGTCTTGCAGATGTCTAACGATGACATCAATGACTGCGTCCTCCAGCGCTGGGCCGGGCAGTCGCCAGCCGGAGGTATCCTTGCCGCCCGAGATTAGCCTGTTGGAGACATAGTAGCGCAACCGCCGGCCTTTGCGGGTTGTATGGGTTGGCGTCAACCGATCACCAGTTTCATCCTGCAGCAGACCGGTGAGCCAGGCGCCGGGGTCATTGGTGCGTAGGCGCGCATCGGGTGTAAGGTTTGCACGGGATCGCCGCGACGCTTGGCGCATTTTCTCCTGTACGCGGTCCCAGATGTCCTGGTCGATGATCGCCGGATGTTGTCCGTCCCAGATCTTATCCTTGTGGCGGATTTTTCCGAGATAGACCGGGTTGCGCAGCAGGTAATAGATTTGACCCCGTGACAGCGGACAATCCCCTTTCACTCTGCCATCCGCGCGAACAACCCGCTTCGACCGCAGGTCTTCTGCCGTTGCCCGTTCTTCTACTTTGCGCAGGCAACCCAGCGCGTCATAGAGCCCAAAGAGATGCCGGACCGTTCTGGCCTCCTCTTCAATCACCACCAGCGTTCTTGCCTTCGGATCGGGGTGGCGGTCATAGCCCAGGGGCAGGTTGCCACCCATCCAAAGCCCCTTTTTCTTAGACGCTGCGATTTTGTCGCGAATACGTTCGGCGGTGACTTCCCGTTCAAACTGAGCGAAGGACAACAACACATTCAGCGTCAACCGGCCCATGGAAGATGAGGTATTGAAGGCCTGTGTAACCGAGACAAAAGAACAGTTTGTCTGCTCCAGCCGTTCGACTAGCTTGGAGAAGTCGGCAAGCGATCGGGTCAGCCGGTCGATCTTGTAAACCACAACCATGTCGATACGCCCGGCATCAATCTCTTCAAGCAGGCGTCGCAGGGCGGGGCGTTCGAGTGTGCCGCCCGACAGGCCACCGTCATCGTATCGCTCGTCCAACAGGCTCCAGCCTTCATGTCGCTGGCTGGCGACATAGGCTGCGCAGGCCTCATATTGCGCGTCCAGCGAATTAAAGTCCTGATCCAGCCCCTCTTCGGAGGACTTGCGCGTGTAGATGGCGCATCGGGTTTTGCGGCGCGGGCTCATTTGGCGATCTTTCGGGTGAGTCCGAAAAATCGCGGCCCTGACCAATGCGCGCCGGTAATCTCTCGGGCTATGGCTGAGAGAGAGCGATAGGACCGACCGTTCCAAGTGAAGCCGTCCCCTGTCACATCGACCATATGGGTCACGCCATTCCACTCGCGCAGCAAGCGCCCGCCGGGTTTTAGGGCAGGGCATGTAGGCCGGGGCTTCTTCTCAGAGCTCTTTTCCAGCGTGGCTTTGAGCTGTCGAGACAGCCCGCCATGACGGCGGGACTGCATCTCAAAGGCGATAAAACGGCGCAGGAAGGGTTGGCTGAGCATGAAGGGTGCGGGTTGATCAAACAGTTGCTGCCAAAGCGTGACCAGATCCGATCGACTCATGGCGGCCAGATCGGCGACGTCTCTGGTCTTGGTCATGACGCTTCTCCTGTTCCCGCCGTCAGGTGATACGTGGATGATCCATTTTGTTTGTCGGATGTCCGCCGTTCAATCGTCGCGCCTTTCTTCCGTAACCCACTCAATGCCGCTCGGACCGAATGAGGCTGCCACCCCGTTGCTTTGCAGAGCGCCGCAAGGCTGGCACCGTTCGGGCGACGCAACAACGCTTGCACCTTGTCAATTTTGGTTTGTTTGGATTTGGACATATATTGTCTCCTCTGATCTGGGGCTGGCGGAATGCCGAAGCCCGGTACCGAGGAGCGCCCGAATGGCTCGGGCGTGGGTGCATTGATGCGTGGTTTGCAACAACAGTCCAGCTCTTTCTGGGGCAGCCTCAGGAGGGGTGTCGCTGTTGTGTTGCTGATTATTCGTCAACAATATTAATTGGTTACGATTTGGTTACTTTTGGTTTGGGGGTTGCATTTGCAAAACCTCGTGCATAAATTCCAACCAGCCCTGCAAGGGACAAGGTCCCAAGGGGAGGTGAACACATCTTCCAGGCAGCATTCGGCGCCGCTTTTTTGCGGAGTAAGACCGAGAGCATTCGAAGGGGCAACGAACCGGATCGATTGGTCCGGAGAGTTGCTAGTCGTGCTCTCTCCGAATTCCCAACACGATCCTTTCTTGCCGACGCTAAAGAGCGTCAAATGAAAGGAGGCGGCCATGCCTACTAAGAAAACACAGAGCGACGCCATGGCGTCCAAAACGCCGATCTGGATGGCGGACAAAGTCGTCCAATCTCAAATCAACCAGATCAAGCCCTACGCCAACAACAACCGCGTGCACGCGGCCAAGAATATCGACAAGCTCAAAGCGTCGGTGGCCAAGTTTGGCTTTGTCACCCCGATCCTGTTGGATGGTTCGGGCACAATCATCGCGGGCCATGGCCGCTATGAGGCCGCCAAGGCCCTGGGGTTGATGTCGGTTCCGACTGTTGTCGCGGGTCACCTGTCAGATGCTGAAGTACGCGCCCTGCGCATCGCGGATAACAAGCTGGCGGAATTGTCCGACTGGAACGAAGCGGCCCTCCAGATTGAGTTTGCCGAGCTGATGGATCTCAGCCTTGATGGCGAGCTGGATTTTGATCTGGGTATCACCGGGTTCGAAACGCCGGAGATTGACATCATCATCGATGGCGCGGATGAGGCCGCAAAGACTGAAGCGGAATCTGTTGAGACGCCGAACCCTGCGGTACCTGTCATCACGGAGCCGGGCGACCTCTGGGTTCTCGGAGATCACCGCATCTTCTGCGGGGATGCCCTGCAAGCCCAGAGCTACGACACTCTGCTAAAGGGCGAACGCCCGCAGATGGTGTTCACAGATCCTCCTTATAATGTACCGGTCAATGGGCATGTTCGCTGTGGCACCGGTGGCGATCATCGCGAGTTTGCCATGGCGTCAGGAGAAATGTCGGCCAGCGAATTCCGTGGCTTTCTCTCGGACGTGAACAACCGGCTGATTGACTGCCTGCCGGACGGAGGCATCGCGATGATCTGCATGGACTGGCGTCACATCGAAGAACTGATTGCGGCCGGCAAGGCAGGCGGCTTTGATCTCATCAATCTTTGCGTCTGGAACAAGACGAACGGCGGGATGGGCAGCCTTTATCGTTCCAAGCACGAGCTGGTTGCGATCTTCAAGAAACCAGATGCGGCGCATATCAACAATGTCGAGCTGGGAAAACACGGGCGCAATCGGACCAATGTCTGGGATTATGCGGGTGTGAACAGCTTTGGGGCAGGGCGTGAAGCGGATCTCGCTGATCATCCCACGGTGAAACCGACAGCCCTGGTTGCAGATGCCATCATGGATGTGAGCCATCGCGGCGATGTCGTGCTGGACGCCTTTGGCGGGTCCGGCGCGACCTTGCTTGCGGCTGAGAAAACCGGGCGCCGAGCGCGGCTGATTGAGCTCGATCCGGCTTATGTCGATGTCGCCATCCGCCGTTGGCAGGAGATGACCGGTGAGAGTGCCGTCCACGCGGTGACAGGCCAGACGTTCGATGCATGTACTGCAGCAACCGACGCCACCTCAGAGAAGGAGCCGGATTATGTCTGAAGATACGAAAGAGTATGAGGTGGGCTACCGCAAGCCACCAAAAGAACACCGGTTCGAGAAGGGTCGCTCGGGTAATCCCAAGGGTCGCCCGAAAGGTGCGAAAGGGGTGAATGCCAGTCTGAAACGCGAATTGGGAGCCAAGATCACCGTCCGCGAAGGCAACCGGGAGATGCGGATTTCCAAGGCGGAGGCAATTGCAAAGCGGCTCACGGCCGGTGCGTTGAAGGGCGACACGAAATTGTTGACGGCGCTTCTTAAGATCGACGCTGATCTGTTTGGCGGTTCAGATGATGGGAGCGAACAGGCCAGCGCTGCTTTGGAAGGGCCGGATAAGGTCGATTATGACATCCTCCGGGATTTCTTTTCCAGCCAGCCAGACGATGACGACGGTCCTGAAGACGAGGAGGAGGCGGAAGATGACGGCTCCTGATCCAAAAATGGTCCGGCAAGCCGCGCGCGAGGTTTGCCGGGACAATTTCTTTCCCTTCGTTTGGCGTGTGTTTGACACGCTGCACCAAGGGACTGACCACAGCTTTGATCCGGCCTGGCATGTGCGCGCCATGTGTCATGAGTTGGACAACGTTCGCGTCGGCGAGAACAAGCGGTTGATTATCAACATTCCGCCCCGGTGCCTGAAATCGGTCACCGTGGCCGTTGCATATGTCGCTTATCTTCTCGGTCATAACCCCAGCGCCAAGATTATTGTTGCCAGCTACGGGCTGGATCTGGCACGCAAACATTCCGAGGATTGTCGTCGGATCATGTCTGCGCGCTGGTACCGGGAAATGTTCCCTGAAACGGTCTTGGCTAAAAAGGGCAACACCTCAGAAGAAATCCGCACCACAAAGGGAGGCAGCCGTAAGGCTGTCTCCATCGGCAGTTCTGTTACGGGTCATGGTGCTGATTACATCATCATCGACGATCTGCTGAAAGCGGGTGATGCCGGCTCCGAAGCTGAGCTGGTCAAAGCACAGGAGTTTATTGAGGGGACCTTGCTGTCGCGCTTTGACAACCCATCCGAGGGACGCGTGGTTATGGTTGCTCAGCGGCTGCACGAGATGGATCCGCCGGGTTATCTTCTCGAACGCGGAACCTATCGGCACCTGAATCTGCCTGCCATCGCCGAAGACCATGAAACGGTTCCTCTTGGGCGTGGAAACATCATGCGCCGCAAACCGGGTGATCTCCTTTGTCCGTCGCGCCTGGATCAGCAAACATTGGATACCAAGCGTCGTGAAATGGGCACAGCCGTGTTCAATTGCCAGTATCAGCAGAACCCGATTGCACCAGACGGATCGCCCCTGCGTTGGGAGTGGTTTGGTACCTACAAGACCATCGAAGATCGTCGCTGGTTCCAACTGGTTGTTCAAAGCTGGGATACGGGCATGTCTGCGGATCCGCGATCCGACTTCTCGGCCTGTATGACCTGGGGCTTCCGAGAAAACGCGTGGTACCTTCTCGACGTCTGGCGTGGGCAGGTGGACTACCCAGACCTGAAAGCCAAGGCATTGCAGCTTGTCGGCCGCTGGGATCCGGATCGTGTTCTGATCGAGGATGCCGCTTCTGGCAAACCGCTTTTGGACGAATTGTTTCGTGATGACCGCCGGCGCTATGAACGCATTAGACCTGACAAGGACAAGGAAACCCGGTTCCAGTCCGCGTGCGGTCCTGTCGAAGAGGGCAAGGTGTACCTGCCTGCAGACGCGCCTTGGTTGGCAGCGTTCAAACGCGAATTGCAGTCCTTTCCACGCGGACGCAACGACGATCAAGTCGACAGCTTTGCCCATTTTCTGAACTGGTCCAAGGGATTGGGATTCTACCGGGCGCTTGGTCGCGATCATCAGATCAATATCGAACGTCGGGAGCGCAATCGCGAGAGGCTTAGGCGACGGTAGAACAGAAAGCTAGGTTAGACGCCGATCGTCGACCTTGAACCGCCCGGCGAAACCTTGGCCATTGAGCCCGAAGGGCGGGAAGCGGTCATTCGCTGCGGGTGCGCGGAATCTGTTCCAGAATTGCAAAAGCTGCCATTTAAGTACTAGCAGACCAACCTCCCGGATGCTGCGGTAAGCGCGAAGTCCCGCTTTCCTGATTAAGCCACGCGCAACGACGAAGGGCGTCCCACCTCGGCGGCGATTTCGCTGAGCAGCGCGCGGGCGGCGTCACTACGCCTCTTGGGATTAGAGCGCGCGACGTACGCAATCTCGGGCGGCTCCGGGAACACATCTTCGATAACTTCCAAGTCTTGGGGCACGTGCAAGCCATTCATTAGGGCTATACCGAGCCCCGCGCGCGTTGCCGAAAGGATGCCTGATACGCTTGGGCATTCTAAAACTGCCTCAAATTGATGACCCGTTCTTGAGTGCTGCGATTGTGCCCAGTGCTTGTAGAAGCAGTTTTGATCGAAGGCGAGGAATGGAACCGGTCCGCTAGGCTTCAATGACAGCTCATAAGACTTGATCCAGTGCAGCCGGTCCTCATACAGCACAAGGTCATCGCTCCGGACTTCGTCTCTCATGACCTGTATAACCGCGATGTCGATTTCACCCGCGATAAGCCAATCAGACAGTGTTAGGCTTTGCGCGACCCGCGTGCTGACCTTGGTCTCTGGGTGCAGACGTGTAAAGCGGCCAAGGATGCGCGCAACGTCACCGCCCGTTGTATCTTCGGTCATGCCCAATTTAATGGTGCCAGCCAAAGGCTTCTTTCCAAGAGCGGCGAGCGCTTCGTCATGCAAATCCATCATCCGGTGCGCATACTCTAACAGGCGCGTACCGGCCTCGGTGAACAATGGCCCACCGGCGCGGCGTGCAAGGAGTTCACAATCTAGGACAGTCTCAAGCCGCTTGATTTTGTGGCTCACTGCAGGTTGAGACAGTGCTAAATGCTCGGCGGCGCGTGTTACGCCGCCATGGGTCGAGATCGCGACCAAGGCGCGCAAACCTTCGATGTCCAAACGCTCAGCCATTCAGAATTTCTATCGCTACATGACAATCATTCATTTGCTTGATCAAATATCAAAGCGCTAGGACTTGGGAAAGGAAAAAGTTGGAGTTTCCCTCATGACCCACCTCGTCGACCAACATGTTCTCATCAACGGCACCCGTATTACACATGGTGTACACGGAGAGGGTGAGCCCGTGGTTCTCCTGCATGGCACACCGTCTTCCTCGTATATTTGGCGGAACGTACTGCCAAAGCTTGTCGAAGCTGGCTACAAAGTGCATTTGTATGACCTGCTCGGTTATGGCCTGTCAGAGCGCCCGCAAGACCCGAGCATTGATACGTCCGTCACGGGCCAAGTGCCGATCCTTGAGAGGTTGCTGGATGTTTGGGGCCTTAAAGACTTCCACTTCATCGCACACGATATCGGCGGCGGCGTTGCCCAGAGGTTCGGCATTCAGTCGCCGGAACGGCTGCGCAGTTTGACCATGATTGACGTAGTGAGCTATGACAGTTGGCCATCCAAACGCACGCGCGAGCAGATGCAGGCCGGTTTGGAAAAACTGATCAAAGCAACGGATGCAGAGCACCGAGAACACTTCCGCAACTGGCTCAATTCGACGGTTCAAAACGAGGAGCGTTTGGCGGAGACGTCGATGGAAACCTACCTCAATTTCATTTGCGGCCCGGTCGGACAAGGCAGCTTCTTTCAGCATCAAGTGATGCATTATGATCCGAAGCACACAGACGAGATAGCCCCGCGCTACGGCGAACTTGGTCAAAAGCCAGTACAACTGATTTGGGGCGCCGATGACGCATGGCAGGTCGTGGATTGGGCGCACAAATTACACTCGGCAATTCCGGGATCAGAACTGCATGTGCTAGAAAACTGTGGTCACTTCTCAATGGAAGATCAGCCGGAACAAATCTCAGCTTTGTTGGTGGACTTCCTCAGCAGAAACTCATGACGTAAACACTGCGACCGCAGCATTCGAGCAAGGTGCTGGGAGTCCGCTTTGGGCCGGTCCTTGACGGTGGCGCAAGCCCGAGGAAGGGTGAATGCCGCTCTGAAAGAAACGCCAGCTTGGAGGTCGAAATGAATGATGGATCAGCAAGTTCCGGGCCAATACTGAGGTTGTTCCAAGTCCAAACTAAGCCTGGCCGTGCGGGTGAACTGATCGCGAAATTCGGGGTGACTTCCGCGGAAGTTGTGCACGGGCACCCCGGGAACTTGGGTTATTTCTTCGGCCACGGTGTCGGCATGGATGACGACTATGTCGTCTTTACATCGGTATGGCGCGACATCAATGCGGTGCAAGCGCGGTTCGGGGAGACGTGGCAGGAGTCTTTCCTTCCCCCAGGCTACGAAGAGCTAATCGAAGAGTGCTCTATCCGCCATATAGATGTCGGGCAAGGCTGGCATTTGGACCTTTCCCAGGGAACTTAGCTGGGCAGTTCTGGGACATATTAGTTTCTACAAAGTCTCTACCGCGATGGTCCGACAGGGTGGGTTTTTCGCGGTGCAGCACCGTTGCCTGATCACAGCCTGAGGCGCGCAAGGCGAGGTCCAGCGTGTCGGTTACATCCTCGGTCTTCATCGTCGTGCAAAGCTTCCAGGCGATGATGTATCGGCTGTAATCGTCCAGGATCGTGCTGAGATAGAACCAGCCCCAGCCGATCACCTTCAGATAGGTAAAGTCGGTCTGCCAGAGCTGGTTCGGCCGTGTTGTCTTGTCCTGGAACTCGTCTGAGGCTGACAAAACCACATAGGCTGGGCTGGTGATCAGATCGTAGGAATTGAGGATGCGGTAGACCGAAGCCTCTGACACAAAGTACTTTTCTGTGTCGGTGAAGCGAACAGCCAACTCACGCGGGGAAAGCTCACTTTCCTTCAGAGCCAGATCCTTGATCTTCTCACGCACCGGCTGCGGAATGCGGTTCCAGACCCGTGAGGGCTTGGGACTGCGATCCTCAAGCGCCTCAGGACCACCCGACAGATACAGGCCATACCAGCGATAGAAGGTGGTCTTCGGGATGCCCAGCTTTTCCAAACTGCGCTTGGTCGGCAGATGCGAGCCTTCGACCAGACGGATGATCTCCAGCTTTTCAGATGCAGGGTATCTCATTCGCCGTCGTCCCCATCCGCGATCATGCTTTTTTTGAGCAACCGCAGTTCAAGAGCCTGTTCGGCAACCACCTCCTTCAGATCACGGGCTTCCCGTCTCAGATCCTTCACTTCGGTGGAAGTTGCCGCGCGGGCCGTGTCGCCTGCCAGACGTTTCTTGCCGGCTTCCAGGAATTCCTTGGACCAGCTGTAATAAAGGCTCTGCGCGATGCCCTCACGACGGCACAGCTCTGCAATGCTGTCCGGCCGTCCAGCACGATCCTGATCTTCTCTTCTGCGGAATACTGTTTGCGGGTCGCACGGCGAATGCCCTTTATGATCTTCTCACCGTGGCTCTGCTTGGTTCCGGGTTTCTTTCTCATCTCCACTCCTTGGCGGTCACGATGAGCCAGAAACCCTCTCTTATCAAATCGACCTAAAATGTCCCATTGGCGCTGACGTCAGACAAGCGACCAACCGAAACCCTTTTCGATCACCAGAAGCCTCGATAGGCTGTAAAAACAGAAGCGTGGACAGTTCCTGCTACCCGGCTTGACAATGCGCAATAGTGCATCGGAACAGCGAGGCCCGGGTTGTGGGCAATCCTCGACCTGCGTGGAATGAACTCCTGGCTGTTATCGCGGCGGATGTATTCAGGCCTGCCATGTTTCATGTGCAGCCGTTGCAGGAAACCAAGCACGTCATTTGCGTTCAACTTCGGTCGCACCGCTTCAAAGAACGTCTCACGGGTAGTCCCCTTGTCCATGTGACTTAGCTGGTTCTTTGATCCTTTAATCGCGAGATGAGCACCACGGCACGATAAGTCTTCCCATCAGGTTCGGCTGTTGCATAGAGATGTGAATCGAGTGTGTTGTCAGAAATCGAATAGCGCTTAATTCCTGTTGGGAAGAAACCGTTCAAGGCAAACGCCCGAGCTGCGGCGGCGTTGACCTCGCCTGATGGCATAACTCGAACAACTGCGGCGAGCCTTTCTGTATCCAATGAGTGACTCATTGCGCGGGAAATTATATGCCGTGCAAATCCGTGGCCCTTCAGTTTTGAGAACAAGCCGTTCAACTTACGAACTCGAAGTCCCTCCCAAGTTTCAGTTTTCGTATAAAGACCACCCAACACTTTGTCGTTCTCATGAACTACGACAAGATTGTTGCCCGGAGCGGTAAGCATACTCTTTGATATGTTGTTCAGGTACGCAGGTGTGCGTCTGATCTGTTCTTTTAGCTCGAAAACATAGGCATTAATTACCGCATCCGGGGCTGCGTCAGCGGTGTACACGCTAATTTTCGGCGGCCTTACTACAGAGGTTCTCATTCGGATTGGCAATCCTTTCTTAAAGCTTCCTCGCGGCGCTCAATTGGCTACCGAAACGAAGGTTAGCCGGCGCCGCAACCCTGGTGGACCGGTACAAGCAGTATCACTCACTAAGCCGTTCTGCATAGACTTGGACGATGCGAAGGAATGGTATCGTGAATTAAGCTGAATGCCCCAGCTTGTAGCCGTTCCAGAAATGGTCCGGTTGTTTCACAGAAAACAGTGTCAAACAGGCTTTTTCGAACGGAAAACAACGGATTCAGATGGTCAAAAGTCTGCAATAGAAGCACAGCAATAGGCAAAATGCCTAGTCTTTTGTTCATTCTGGCACGTGACAACATAGACGGACACCCACAGTCTTTCCCTCGTGAACACTGACACACTTGGATATTCCATTGACTGTTGAAGCATCGAAAAAGTCAGGAGAGCTGAAATGGCAGACGTTGCTAAGTTAGGAAAGAAATTACATGAGTGCATTGCGGCATACGACAAGGAAGCCAAATTACTTGCAAAGCTGGAAAAGCAGCTATCCGTACATCAAAAGATGATGAAAAGTGGAGATCCCTCCTTGATTGGTGCCGCTGCTGCGAAACTCGCCACACTGATGCCTAAACTTGCCACGCAGCAAAAGAAAGTTGAAATCGCCCGTAAGAAAATGGGGAAGGCAAACGCCGAACTGGCTAAGTCCACTAAGGGCGATTGATTGTACAACGCTTACGCCGTTTTACTGGCGCAAAGACTGAGCAATTGAGACTTGCACAGTTGTTGGGACGCTTCCAAAGAACTCGGTTTTCAACCTTTTTCTAAATTGGAAAGACAATGAACACTGTTGAGCGAGATATCTATACTGCGCAAGAAATCGCCGCAGAGATGTTCGCCGACGAAGCGTTTCAGGAGCTATATGAAACCGCCGAGGACAAACAAGGGCGCGCAGAGTGGATTTTGTTCTACTTGATACAAAAGATGCGCGAAACCGAGCAATAAATACGAGTTCTATGCCTCACGTGTTCCCACGGCCATATCAGTTGACCCGAAGGCCGCTAGCCAACAACGAGCAGCATTCAGAAAAGGTTTATCAAAAATGGCAGAGACCGAAGATCCTCGTTTCATCGACTATGTTGGTGAAGCGAAATACAACCTGTATTTTGAGACAGAAGCACTGGCGGCTATTTCCAAAGCTCTGCTGTATACAGAGCTTAGTGCGCAGGCATTGTGTCGCGTCGTCACTGCTTCAGAAGCTTCAGCGCTTGGCATGCCCACAATCGCCAGTGCTCTCAAAGATACCGATTTTGACCCTAAGTCTTTCCCGTACGTTGCTTATGACTTGAGAGAGTTTCTGCGCGTCATGATAGAGTTGGATACTCTACTTAAGGACGATCCAGACTACAAGGACGGGAAGTTCCGCTATCGCCCTATTCGCTTTCTGGAAGTGGGATGCGGCCCTGGAAGAAACCTCTACGTCCTTCGAAATGGCGGACTACTACTTTGGTCTTCGATTGAGGGAATAGACATCGTCGAACCCTACATCAACGCTGCTCGTGATTTCTACAATTTGGGTGACAGTGTCTGGCAAGACGACGCCCTAACGATAGACTACTCACCCTACGACGTTGTGTTTAGCCACAGGCCGTTCTCGGATCATGCAGCTGAGGCCGAATATGAAAAGCGCCTTGTCGGTCTGATGAAGAGAGGTGCCTACCTTGTCGCTCCGCTTTGTGAAACCCATGCGGAAGATACGCGTTTGGTAGCGTTAGGTGAAACGGGAGTAATTTGGAAACGGCTATAGCTCTATTTTCAACATTGCATAGAGAAGACTAGTGAAACTTCCATTGCTTGCTGTCACGGCGGCGTTCTCGGTGTTTTTGCTAAGTCCTGAGTGAACAGCGGAATTGCCTGATTTCGCTGGGTTTGGATGTGGAGCTGACAGAGATCTAAAACTCATCACTACTACGCTTTTTGCATCCTGCCCGGCTAACAGGCTATGTCGAGCGTCATGGGGCGATTTTCTAGGTGTTGAGACCCTTCTTCCGGCACAACGATTGAAAGCACTCCTCTGGCCTCCGAGAAGTCTCCCGTTCCTCCGACGATTGCCCAGTCGATAACCTCCCTCGGATTACCCGATTTCAAAGTGTTTGAGGCATCATTGAGCAATGTGCTCGTCGCAACAAATAGACTTCCATTGGGTAAGTTGATCGACCCATCCACCCTCACATAGTGACCCATGTCCGCTGTACCGCCCAGCACCGTTGTGACCACATCGAACTCACCGACATAGAAGCCGTCGCGGTCTTCAAGAAACCAGTGCAGAATACGCCTGTCTCCAATGTCTGCGTTTGTGGGGTCAGCTCCGACGAACTTGATAGACGCGTTGGTATGCAGCAGCTCAGTTACGCCGCAACTGACATGGATTTCGTCAGCGCCTACCTGATAGGTCAACGCGACCATAAGACTCGCAGCAAATGCAGTATTCCGGGCGACGCTCATTTTGACACTCCCAGCCGCTACCTTATGTGAGGCCCTTGAAATTATGAATGCTATAGGCCCCACACATCTCAGAATGGTGTTGGAGATAGCAGTGACACCCTAAGGCTGGCCCAACTTCAAATGAACTTGAATTCATGTGTTTGTGCGGGTGGCATGCTGCGCGATGTTGCCTGCATGGTGGCATAACCCCTGGAGGTTGCATCGAGCCGGTCAGGGCTCAAAACGTCCGATGCAGCATAGTACTCAGCTGCATGGTTTCCTTTTATTAGTTACGCTGACATTCTCAAAACACGAACAAGGGCGAGCTCTCAAACATTCGACCAGCCGCCATCGATGACATGTGCGACCCCCGTGGTATAGGCGCTTTCGTCCGACGCCAGATAAACGGCCAGCGCGGCAATTTCATCAGCCTTGCCGATGCGGCCGATGGGCTGACGTGCGATGAAGGCTTTGCGGGTCGCATCGTAGTCGCCTGTTTCGCGCAACCGGGTCTCGAGCGACGGGGAGTCAACGGTGCCTGGGCAGATGGCATTGCAGCGAATTCCTTGAGTGATGAAGTCTGCCGCCACTGATTTTGTCAACCCGATCACCGCCGCTTTGGTCGCGCCATAGGCAAAACGGCTGGGCGCTGCGATCACGGAAGAAGCAACCGAGGCGATGTTTATGATGGATCCGCCGCCATTTGCGATCATCCCGGGAAGAAAGGCACGGGTCATACGGTAGGTGGACTTCACGTTCAGATCGAAGGAGAAGTCCCAAGTGGCCTCGTCACAATCAAGGATTGAGCCGTTGGCGACGACGCCGGCGCAATTGAACAGCACGTTGACCCCGGTGTATTCAGCGGCGATTTCAGTGATCGCATTTGAATCCAACACATCCAGTTTCCGCGTCTCTAAACCCTGCAGTTCTGCCAGTGCCGCCTCGTCGATATCGGTTGCAATGACGCGTGCTCCTTCGGAAACAAAAGCATGCGCCGTTGCCCGGCCGATGCCCTGCCCAGCCGCAGTCAACAGGCAGGTCTTGCCCTTCAGTCTTCCCATAATTTCTCCTTCCCCTTTATGGCCGCGGATCGGGTTTTGCCGTATCGATACCTTGACGCCTTGCTGTAGCCTTGGCGTAAGTAAGCTGCGGCAATTGTTGACCGCAACCTCCGATCAAACGTCGTTGATGCAGTCCTGTCTCTGCTGGCCCAACCCTGAAATACCGAGTTCGACGACGTCTCCTGACCTTAAGTAGCGAGGCGGTGTGAGCCCCATCCCCACCCCGGGCGGTGTACCGGTCGAAATAATGTCGCCGGGATGCAGCGTGAAAAACTGGCTGAGATAGCTGACCAGATGCGCCACACCATAGACCATTGTCTGGGTAGACCCATCTTGCATCATGGTCCCGTTAACCTTGAGCCACATCGACAGGTCTTGCGGGTCTTCGATCTCATCGCGGGTTACCAACCACGGGCCTGTCTGCCCGAAATTGTCGCAGGACTTGCCCTTGGACCATTGTCCCTGCCGTTCGAGTTGGAACGCACGCTCGCTGACATCATTGATGACGCAATACCCGGCAACATGATCGAGCGCCTCACCTTCGCTCACATGCTTTGCCGTCGTGCCGATCACCACACCCAGTTCAACCTCCCAATCGGTTTTTGTGCTGCCACGCGGGATGACGATCGGGTCGTTCGGGCCACAGATCGCGGACGTCGCCTTCATGAACAGCACCGGTTCGGACGGCACCGTCATACCGCTTTCCTCGGCATGATCTGCGTAGTTCAGTCCGATGCACATGAACTTCCCTGTACCGCCAACGCAAGGACCCAGGCGCGGTGCGCCTTCAACTTTCGGAAGGCTATACGGATCCAGATCTTGCAGTGGCTTCATATCCGAAAGCATGTCACCCGCGATGTCAGCAACTACGGCGCTGAGATCCCGGATCTCGCCGATAGGATCAAGCATTCCCGGTTTTTCTGCGCCTCTTGGGCCGTAGCGAAGGAGTTTCATTGTCTTTCCTCAGTCAAATGGTTGCAGCAAAGACCCGAGCCAACGGCAGATACGGACATTCTTCAACAGATTTTTAGGTCAGTAGGTTGCCCGCCCACCGGACAGGTCAAACACTGCTCCGGTCGTAAAAGAGTTTTCAGGCGAGACAGCCCAAACAATCATGTTTGCTGCCTCTTCAACGGCCAGAAAACGCCCGCGCGGTATTTTAGAAAGCATATAGTTGATGTGCTCGTCGCTCATCTGGTCGAAAATCCGGGTTTTCGCTGCGGCGGGTGTGACGCAATTGACTGCGATGTCGTGCCCGGCCAATTCCTTGCCGAGCGATTTGGTCAACCCGATGACTGCCGCCTTGGACGCCGAATAGGCCGACGCATTCGGATTGCCTTCTTTCCCCGCGACAGATGCGATGTTTAAAATCCGCCCATACCCCTTGGCCTTCATGCCGGGCACACAGGCGCGATTGAACATGAATGTGCCGTGCACATTGACGTCAAACACTTTTTTCCAGGCCGCGATATCGTAGTCTTCCAAAGTCGAATTCGGCCCCGTGATGCCTGCACTGCTGACTGCAATATCGGGCACACCAAGGCGCGAAACTGTTTCGTCCATTGCAGCTTCGATCTGGCTGGGATCTGACACATCGCAAGACACGGCGAGTGAATCGCCGCCGAGTTCTGCCATCGCTTCCGTGTTTGTCGGGTCCATATCCCAGCTCGCAACGCGTACGCCACGTTCGACCAACTGGCGCGCGACTTCAAACCCGATGCCCTGCGCACCACCGGTAATAACTGCGATGTGATCTTTCATCTCTGTACCCCTGGAATCTGTGGTTCTTTTTGACGCCTAAGGACGGGTTCGAGGCGTTCGAATGCGGTCCTCAGCGTCTCAGCCGGTTGCGCGTAGCAAAGGCGCAGATATCCTTCACCGCTGTCCCCGAAGGCAATTCCGGGGGCCAATCCAACTCCGGTTGCTTCCAAAATAACCGTCGCTGCCTTATAGCTGTCTGGCATGTCGTCTACGCGAAAAAAGCTGTAGAACGCCCCGTCGGGTTCGATAAACCTGACCCGTTCAAGGCCAGACAAAAACTCCAACGTGAGCTGATACCCGACCTGAATGCGGTCTCTGAGCTCGGTGACTGCCGGCTCGCAGTCTCTCAGAGCCACAACGCCAGCGTCCTGCACAAAACCTGCGGTGCAGGATGTATTGAATTCCGTAAGCTGACCGAGTTTCGCCTCCACCGCAGCAGGGGCGACGATCCATCCCAGCCGCCACCCCGTCATGCTCCAGGCCTTGGAAAACGAATTGACCGAAATCAGCCGATCTTCTGCGTTGGCGATATCCAGAAATGAGGGAGCGACATTTCCATGCCGATACAATCGACGATAGACATCATCCGAGACGACCCAAATCCCGTTCGCGCGACAGTGGTCCAGAAGAATTGTCTGGTCTTCCATGGGCATGGCCCAGCCCGTCGGGTTATTGGGTGAATTGATTAGCACCGCAGTCGTTTCCGGCGTCAGCATGTCCAGCAGCGCGTTTATGTCCAACCACCACGAGCCGTTCTTGGGTTGCAGTGCCAATCGGCTGATGTCGGCCCCCGAGTTCTGGAATGCTGCGGCAATGTTCGGCCAGTTTGGCTCGATCACAACCACCCGGTCACCGGGCGTGACGAGCAGTTCCGCAACCAGCCTAAGTCCCTGCATGCCCGATGGCGTCACCGTAACGCGGTCACGCGTGAGAGTCGTTCCCGTCAGTTCCTGTTGATACCGACAGATCTCATCCCTCAGCGCTATGCTGCCATTATTCGGCTGATACATATGGTTTCCTGAGCGCAGGGACTTGACCGCGGCCTCAACAATCAAGGGGTCGGTGTCCCAAGCGCCTTCGCCAAACCACAAAGGAATGACATCACTCCGTCCCATTGCGCTTTCTGCAACCGCACGAATCTTTGACGCTTCCAGCGCACGGGCGCGCACAGATATGTATGATTCAAGTGGGTGAATGTTCATAAGGGGGAGATTGTGGATATCTATCTGTTTTGTCGCGTGCTAGATCAAACAAACGACTAGTCATTTTGACTATTGTTGCCGATCCACGGCAACGTCCAAGAAATGGTGTGGATGGTAGATCAAGTTGATGAAAAGATTCTCGCTATTCTCAGAACGGACGCGAGGACACCGGTTGCAGAGATCTCTCGCAGGGTCGGTCGGTCAAGAACTGCCGTTGTAGCGAGAATCGCCCGCCTCGAATCCAGCGGCAGAATTGCGCGCTACACGATTGCAGAGCGCGGACAGGGTGACGACGGGCTGGGCGCCATCATTCTGGTTCAGATGATCAATCGCGGAGAGACCCAGAGGTTTTCATCGCTGATACGCACATCCGGCTGGGTCTCTGCTTGCTATGGAGTATCCGGCGAATTTGATCTCGCGGTGGTGCTGAAGTCTCTTGACCCGGATGTACTTGAGAGGTTCATGAGGGACCTTATTGCCACCGGAGAAATTCGACACTCAGAAACGCTGGTGAAAATTCTACAGGACTTTTGAGGCTCGTCCAAACCGGTCACCCTGCAAAAACGGCTTCAACCCAAGGCACCGGTTAGGAGGGTGCAACAATATGGTGCTAGCAAAATTCATGTTCCTGAATAGCTGGATTTAAGACGTGCGCTGCTTCGCAATCATAGACTTGTTGCGTTTGTGATCGAGTGCTGCGTCGATACAGACTCCAACTACATCGCCTGAAGAGCCGGCTAAGCCGGAATCGCAAACTCTAGCTATGAATTTGCTGTTTGAGCTGACAACCGTCATTGTATGCGATGATGCCGATGGCGGCTTTGTCCCGCGATGTGTGAGTTCAAGCGCCGCCAGATTTTGCACTTGCAGCGAATGACCGCAAAGCGGGCTGCGAGCGCAGAATTCAGACGGGGTGTGCAATGTCGGGATTGGGCCGCTCGTCTCTAACCTTCAGTCGTCGCATAGCTCCCGTCTTCGCGGTGCACTTCCTGTCCGCTCAAGGGTGGGCTGAAGACGCAGATAAGCCGAAGATCCGCCTCAGGCGCTTGTACGATGTGTCGATCATGTTGGTCCAAGGCGTAGAGCGTATACGGATGCAACGCGTGCCAAATCCCTTCATCTGCCCGCCGGATTTGGCCTTTGCCTTCGATGCAATAGCAGGCTTCCAAATGGTGGGTGTACTCAAGCTCAAGCACGGCACCCCGCCTGATGATTGTGTCGGTCAGTGAAAACCCCATGCCATCGGATGCAAGCAACAGCCTCCTGCTGTTCCAGCCTGTCCCGACGACATCTCGGTCTGTGCCAAGCACATCTTCGAGTTTCGTGATGATCATGATCTACCTCTAGCGAACTGCGCGGTTCATCCCGCCATCGGACAGTAAACTCTGGCCGTTGATGTACCGAGCGCCTTCGCTCGCCAAGAACACGCAGGCTTGACCGATCTCTTCAAAGGTAGCCGGGCGTTGCGCCGGGATTTCGCGGCGCGCCCGTTCCGACAGATTCACATTCTCGCAAAACCCGGGCAGCAGGTTGTTCATGCGAATGTTGTGGCGGGCGTAGCGGTCCCCATAGAGTTTAGAAAAGCTATGGAGCGCACCGCGCAACATGCTCATCGGATAGGGCGCACGGGGCTCAATCGTGTTCATCGACGAGATGTTCACGAATCCCCCCCCGCCTTGTTCGATCAGGATGGGAGTAACGATGCGGGCGATTTTGACGACGTTCAGCACGTACATGTCGAGGCTTTCGTGCCAAAGCTCGTCGGGGAGCTCCAGAAGCGGTCCGTCAAAGTCGACATCAAACCCAACAGTCTTGATCGCCTCGGGCACAGTGCCGCCGTGGCCCATATTGCTGACGATGGCGTCGATGCGACCGTATTTTGTCATTGTGTCGTTGATCATCCCCTGAAGATCGTTCGTGTCGAGAACCGAGCCGCGTCGGCCGATGCCGCCAAGCTCTTCTGCGAGTTCGATGGAGCGGTTCGACGGTGACATGAGCGAGACCTTGTAGCCTGCCTTGGCCATCTCAATGGCGCATCCTCGGCCAATGCCCTGACCGGTTCCGGTCATCAGCGCAACTTTCAAATCGTACATGGCTTTCTCCTTAGTCTCGGCAGTTTTGTATGAGTTTTCGTGAACTGATGCGACGTAGCCTATGTTTCTGCAGCAAGGCTATCGAGATTATTGCAATAGCCTGTTAGGTTTTCTCACATGGTGGAAACCCTCAGACATCTGCGCGCGCTGCAAGCCTTCGATGAGACAGCGACCCATTCCAGCCTCAGCAAGGCTGCGGATACCCTGAGTGTCACGCACGGAGCAATTAGCCGTCAGATCAAATTGCTGGAACAACACCTTGGCGTCGGCCTGTTTCACCGCCGCCCGAATGGTGTTGAACTGACTACGGCTGGCGAAAGACTGCACCAATCAACCCGCGGGGCATTCTCGGAGCTGCGGGCCGGAGTCCGGGACGTCAGGCGGCAAGAGCGGCTTCAGTCGGTCACAGTTTCCTTGTCGACCTCGCTTGCGCTCAAATGGCTTGTTCCTATGCTGCCTTCATTCCGGCGGGAACACCCGGGCATCTCGCTTCTGCTAGACACAAACGATGCATTGGTGAATTTCGAGACGTCCGAAGTCGATGTGGCGCTGCGGTTCAGTGAACCGGGTTGGGATGGGTTGCACCATGAACTGATCAAGCGTGAAGAACTGATTGTTGTCGCTTCGCCATCATTGGTCGACAAGATGGACCAGCCAATGCCGGCGAAGGACATTGTGCGACTTCCGCTTCTGCATGATGCCTTCAATGTGGGCTGGGACAAGTGGGCTGAGCAGAAGGATGTCGATCCCCAAAAGTTCAGTTCGGAAAACATCAAGTACGTTGACAGTGCCGTGCTGTTAGAGGCCGCAATTGACGGGCAAGGCGTGGCGCTGGCCAGAAATCTATTGGCAGCACGGGACTTGGAGCTCGGTCGTTTGATCCGTCTAGATGACAGCGCGGTGAAGTTGGACCGGGGACTGTACTTTGTCTGCCGTCCTGGAGATCAAGAACGGGCCTCAGTCAGAGTTTTTAAGAAGTGGCTGATGTCCATTTGAACGAGGAAAAAGTCAGTTTGCCCCCCACTTCAACGCATCAGTGATGTCGAGCATTCACATGTACGGTGAATGGCCGGTTTGGCGGATTGCAACGCAGCGAAGCGCGGGTAGTGAGCCGTCGCAACGATTAGTGACACAAAAAATCCGCATTGAGGTTATTGTGATTGTCACATTGCCATGTGACGTGGGTCGTCTGCGCACATTAATTTCTAGGGGGGAGTTATGGCAAAGGATTTGAAAAAGTTTCAGGACAGCCTGAGTAAGTCCATCAAAGAGTGCAATATGCACATGAAGAAGATGGACCTCATGTTCAAGAAGATGCTTGATGCAGAGAAGAAAATGAACAGCCTTTATGGCAAACCTTCATACGACAAAGCCTTAGACAGCTACCAGAAACACGCGCGTGGATTTGAAGACCTTGAAAAGAAGTTCGGTGCTTTGGTGAAGAAGAAAAACAAAGCGCTCGCCGACCTGGTCAAAGCAAAAAAGTAGTCGTTGCTTAACCTTCGTCTTCAACTCGCCCTCTGAGTGTCAAACTTCACTGTAGTTTGGCTGCTACCGTGCTCGGTGTACTTAATGAGTAATTAGGTGAGGCACCAATGAAGCACATTCCAGCAACCACCCAAACAGCCGTTTCCCACGCGTATAACCTTGGGGCTGGTGATGCTGCGATAAGCATGGCGATGTGGGCGGGCAGTCAGTTGATGGCGCTTTTCGGTAACCGAGCTGATGTCTTTCAGGAACACGCCGATATCTGGGCTGAAAAGCTCAAGCCGCAATACCCGCTTTCAGCCGCAAAGAAATGAAGCCGCGTGCCCAAGATAAGACAACTGAGGCCGCCGACTACCTGAAGGCATTCGCCCATGTTAGCCGTCTGCAAATCCTGTTCTTACTTGCTGATGGTGAGAAATCCGTCGGGGAACTGATTGATAACTTGTCCTTGAACCAGGCGGCGGTTTCCCAACATGTGGCGCGCTTGCGGCTTGAGGGCATGATAGTGGGCAGGCGAGATGGCCATCACATGTACTACAAAATCTGTGACAAGCGCGTACGCCCAGTCCTTAAACTGCTGGACAGGCTTTTCTTTAGTGACGAAAAAGCCAAGTAGACGACGACCTCGGCGACCTGCCTTGCCCACTTTGTGTCGGGTTACTTGCACGCTGGGCCTAGTCAATCCCATCGACGCTCCCAAAGAGGGAGTTTGGTTCCGGCAAGCCAACGAGCCACACAGGTTGATGTGGCGTCTGCTCGTCGAAACCGAGGCTATTCTCGGTCTGCAAGCAACCATGCCTCCTTTGCGCTGACACCCAATTCGGCGCAAAACAAACCGACGCGCTCACGTTTTGGGGATAGGCGAACCCCATTTGGATCAACCAAAACACCCTGCAAACTTGCGCCGCACGTTAACCCTTGGCTTTTTCGCAGTTGGTACAATTCTTGACCATGCCATTCGGCGGGAATCTGGTCGCCGATAACTGGTATGACCAAGTCACCATTCCCAAAACGCCATGCCGCAGCTTTTCTCACACCACTGGGTGCGCCGTTTTCGGTTTCGGTCGAGGACGAGTCGTATGTTGGCCGGGCAAAAGTGCAAGGGGGTTCAAGCTCAAGTTCTAAAGCCTGCTGGTTTGAATCTTCAGTACGATACTTGAAGATACACTTTGTGCCGGTTTCATTCGATCCGACCGTTGCTAGTTCGACAACAAGCTCTTGTGTGAACGCTGGCGTCACAAAGAACACGCCCGCTGCCAACCCCCATGTGAGCGCGTTGGAAAACCGCGTCACGTCATTTTCCAGTACCAGATTTGCTCCGAACGCTCGAAGTAGTCCCGGCTGCCATGGGCGACACTTTCCCCGTTCCACAAATCAATGTGATCCCCTTGGTTTCCTTCACCCCAAAAGTTGATAAACGCAACGATGCCTCGTTTGCCCAAGTAATCAACGAACGTCTTTTGTGGAACACCCGGGCTGCTCCTTGATATCTTGGCTTTGCCAACAAACTTTGTGCGGTTGGAATTGAGCCAAAGCTTCATTTCTTCAACGCGCAGAGGGTGTTTTTTGCCATGGCCATGCCAGCAAAAGACGCCTGGGTAATGCGATATCTTTATCCCTGATTTCGTCAGGGCCACGCCCAATCGGATACAACACTGGTTGGTAAAGTTCGGAGACCCATCGGTCCTACAGGGATCGGTGACAGGAGGCGACTGATTGACAGGATGGTTTTTCCATAAATCATCAAATTTTGGCATTTTGAACCCTCGCTGGCTATAGCACCGTCGAGTAGGTCTGATCCGGCGCAAATTACCTAGAATTGAATGCCACCGATGATAGCATAAAATACCTTGCCGTCGGACAGCTTCGTTGCAATTTGAAGTCTTGCGTCTTGCCGTGTTTGCGTCATCGTTTCTTTAAACGCGATTGTTGACCTCAAAGCTCATTCGCACTCCGCTAGACGTCCCAATGCCACCAGACGCCCATGTTCCGCCCAAGCGACCAGGTCGCTTCTGATTTTGTTCGCGCCGTTTGTGTGTCGCCATCTTGCGACAGCCTTCCTTGCAATACTTGGCGTCTATCTGGCCGGGCGCAAATGTTGACAAACATCCTTAGCGTGTCACAAAAACTTTCGATTTCTGTTATACTTGTATCAGCTAGCAACCATTCAGCCAACCTTAAGAGAATTTTCAAAAGAGGAATGACATGAAGAGAACCGCTTTTTTGATGGCATTACTTCTGGTTGCAGCCTGTGATGTTCCAGACAGTTCTACGGGCCACAGCACGTCCACAGGCCAGAGTCTGGACCTATCGACACCGGAGGAAACCAACGAAGAACTTGATAGAGAAATGGATGAGCAGCAGCTGCAGCTCGATTGCTTCGATGGCAACCAAAAGTCGTGCGATGATTTGCAGAAACTTCGTGAGATTGATGACGTGGGCGACATCGTCAAGGAAGTTGCTAATAGTTAACCAGTCCGAATCTCATTGCCATTCACAAAGCGCTGTGGCTCAGGAACATGCTACATGTGCAAATAGTTGGTACTTTGCCTGCAAGTACGATTGAGCTAACTGTACGTATACCACTCTCGAACGGCCCGCGTTGTCGCTTTGCCCCCTCATCGACTGGCAACGCGGTTTTTAGTTAGAAGCGAGTAGAAGCTGGTATACTATCCTGCCTGTTTTCCTCTCCTTAGCCTTAGTCTTGTCGAAGTTCTATTTGATTGAAGTTCTTACCTGAATTACGAAATCGAAGGATTCAAAATGAAGTGGTTTCTGATGTCCGTGGCGGCGTTTACACTAGTAGCGTGCGCGCCCCCGCCTCCGACGTCACCAGCGGAAAAAGCTGCACGTAGCGCGGCAGCGTTCGAGTTTACAGCGACCAGGTGCACGCAGCACGCCGGCGGCTACAGTGATGCTGTTGCACTGCAGAAGGAAGCTCAATCCAGATATGCGACCGCCAGGAAACTGGGCGCAACAGAGCAGCAGATAGCGGAACAAAAGAAAATCGCTGTCAATGCATTATCTAGCGCAGAATTTTTGGCTGGATCGAATGAAGCTTGCAAGTCGTTGGTGTCACACGCAGCAAAAGCAGCGGCACAATCCTGAAAAATACCGCGAGGGGTGCCCAAACCGGCCCCCTTCGCCCTGACAGAGTCGGTAGCTGCTGACGAAAACCATCGATACGGCACCGGCCTGCCTCATATTTTGAGCTCGCAGCGAATGTCTGGAATGCGGGCTGCGACCGCGGTATGTTGAAGGCGGTTCGAAGGTCCGGAAGGGGCCGTTATTTACGCTCCTGAACTTCGACGCCCAGAATTGTGGGTAAATGCCGGGAAATTTCGTCCCAGCTTTCACCTTCGTCGAAGCTGGCAAAAACTGAACCACTGTTTGTGCCAAAATAGATCCCGGGTGGATCATTCGTATCGCCCGCCATCGCCTGACGCAGGACGGTAAAGAAGCAACCCGTCTGGGGAAGCCCTTTTCGCATTGCCTCCCACGTTTCGCCGCCATCGCGGGACCGCCATACTGCAGCAGCTGCGTTTGGCGGATACCGGCCCACCGAATCTCCGTTGAGCGGCAGGGTCCATATTGTTTCGGGGTCACGGGGATGCACGCGTATCGGAAAGCCGAACGTCGAAGGTAGACCATCCGTTATGTTGTCCCAACTGCGGCCACCATCTGATGATCGCCAGACACCGTGGTGGTTTTGCTGATAAAGTAAGTCGTCAGCGCCGTTTGCGCGCATCATGTTGTGCACACAGTGTCCGGTCTCGCCATCACGAGGCGCTGCGGGATGATCGTGGTGCTCGCAGTCTTGTATGTTTGACAGCCTGTTACGTCGTCCCCAAGTTTCGCCACCGTCCTCAGATGCAAAGACGCCAGCAGCCGATATGCCAGCCCAGATTTTCTGGGGGTTTTGAGGATCCGAAACGATAGTGTGCAAAGTCAGCCCAGCTGCGCCCGGGTTCCAGCCTTCAGCGGACTCATGCTCGCTCAGGCTGCGTAAATCTTCCCATGTCTTTCCGCCGTCTGAGCTTTTCAGCAGCTTTGCAGGCTTGGTTCCGGCATAGAGGGTCCCGTCGGTGTAATGCAAAGACCAAATTTGGGAAAACTTGTCTTCAAACGGGAGCTGTTCATCTGTCCAACCAATCATTTCGGCGAAATCAGGATCGTTGGCGGCCCAATTGTCCATTTCACCCTTGCTGAGACGCGTGACATCCCACGTTTCACCGCCATTATCGGATCGCCACACGCCTGCGCCATTCCAATCGCTGCCGCCACCGGCCCAGATTGTTCCCGTCTCCGGATTACTTGCAAAATGATTGATCGGCCAGCCGTCGCAATGCGGACCATCGATTGTCCAACGACCCGTCGAAACATCGCGCCGGAGCAAAAAAGCGCCTTTTGTCGTGCCAATAAGAACGGTTGTTTCTGCATGCGACACCGTCTTCCCTCCATGTTGCCCTTTCGGGCTTTTGGCTACTCGCTAGACTTCAACCAGTGACTGGAAACTCGCAAAAATCATGCGTTTGCCATCAAAGGGCATTGGATTGTTCTCTATGGACTCCTGCATCTCGGACATGACCTTTTCCATGTTTGTGTCGTGGGTCTCCTTGTCCGGCCATATGACGTGCGAATAGGCGACGGTTTCATCCGGTTCGCACTTCACAGCCATTGGGAATGACGTGATCTTGCCGTCCGGAACATCGTCGCCCCAAGCATCCACGGCGGCGAGTGCGCCATGCTTTTTGAACAAAGGCGTCACTTCTTTGGAATGTGCAATGAAGACATCCTTGTTCGCCGTGGGGACGGCATAGGCTGCAACAGTAATATAGGTCATACCAAACTCCTTGATTTACGATCCTGCAAATGCGGCTTCCAGCTCAGAAATGTCGATCTTCTTCATCTTGTACATCGCTTGGCGCGCGCGCTCTGCAGCGGCCTGGTCTTTGGCAGCCTGCATATCAAGCAGTACTTGCGGATAGATTTGCCAGGACAGGCCCCAACGATCTTTTAGCCAACCACACTGGGCTTCCTCACCTCCATCCGAGGTCAGCGCCGCCCAGAGACGGTCGATTTCACCCTGATCATTTGCAAGCACACTGATCGAAGCCGCTTCGGTCAGCTTAAAGTGAGGACCACCATTCAGGATTTGGTAGGGCGCACCCGCGAGGGTGAAATCAACCATCACCGGCTCGCCAGCGTCTGGAGCCAAAACCGTTTCCATGCGGCTGTCAGGCATTAATGAAACGTAGAAATTCGCTGCGTCCGCGCCGCCACTTTCAAACCAAAGGCAGGTGCGGACCTTTTGCATTACGCATCACCTATGTGTCTTGGAGAATGCGTACCGGTTGGATGCGTAATGCTGCGATCATCCCATACCGGCGTTTGAGCACGCTCCGAGCTCGACCAATTCAAGCGGCTTAATTTCTTCTCAGGCAATTTGGTGAACATGCTCATGGCGTATCAATTCAGGAATCGCTGATTTACCGTCCACAATATTGACAAATACGTTGATGTCAACGTAATGAAGCCGTATGAGAGACGACTTGCCTATTGAAGTAACGCATGAGGTTCGGGATCGGTGCCTCTGTCTGCACCTTCAACGCGCCGCACGGTCTATTGCCAGGAGGTTTGATGAAGCTCTGAGACCGCTGGGTTTGACCCACGGTCAGTACTCGCTTTTGATGGCATTGAATCGCCCGGGGGCACCGAGACTTGGCGAATTGGCGAAGTTCCTTGCAATGGATCGCACAACCCTCACCGCAAATTTGAAACCTCTGGAGCGGCGGGGGCTTCTGGTAATGCAACCGGACAGCAGCGACAAGCGCAGCAGGCGTATCGGTTTGTCGGATGCGGGACGGGATCTGCTGGTTCAAGCCGTACCAATCTGGCGGAAAACCCATGACGACGTTGATGTCCTTCTCGGAAGAGACGACACACAGTTCTTGAAAGCTGATTTGTTGTCCTTGTCTTTTGGTGAAGCCTAGCTGGAACTTCCGAAGTGGATATTTCCCATATCCAACCTAGAATTCGCTGTGTTACGCAGAATGTGGGTTAGCTGACTGCGAGGTTTTGCGCTGCGCAAATAGTTTCGTGGATGGTGCTACGGAGCAACGGCCAATTCAGTTACGCATGGCATCTTGGCATGCTGCGGCAAGTCGGGATCAGGACGGTGCCACGGCTGGGCCGAAGACACCCACAAGCTGCCCTGGCTGCGGTAATCTGACGGGTCTTTCAGGGTCCCAACTTTGATTGCTTTATACTCTGGGGCCGCACTGTTCCACGAAATGACATGCACTCCGCAAGTCGGACAAAACTGTCGAAACACAGTATTCCCACTGTCGACTGTATTGCTGAATGTTTCGGGCTCCCCTTCCACGACTGTGACGGCCGACGCGGGAAACATTATCCCATGGGCTTCTGCACCACCGGATGTTTTCTGGCAGTCACGGCAAAAGCATGCACCCGAAACAATGGGTTCCGCAGTCACACGATACTTGATGGCGCCACAGAGACATTCTCCTTCATAGACTTTAGTCATCCTTGTCCTCCTTCTCGGCAAATCCACTAATCATGGCGATGGCGACACGTTGAGCTGCTGCAATGTCTTCAAGAGGCAGGTTTTTGGCAACGCTCTCGATGTTGAGGGCCTCACGCTCCAGGACGCTTCGGATTAGGTTCGCACCGGATAGTGATAATGCCAAAAGATCTGAGCGAAGATGCGCTGTATTTTTGCGACGTTCAATCAAACCCTTATCGAGCAACGCGTTCGCAGTTTTCTGAATAAACTGGCGCGGTGCGATCATGCGGTCTGCAATCCTTGGGACAGGAAGCGGACCATAGTCATGAAGCTGTTCCAGAACCGCACGTTCCGTGATGGTCAATCCGCTACCGTCCAACTCGCGCGCGACAGCACCCTCAAGAACCTTGTACAGCGGGCGCACGAGACGGATGAAGTCGTAGAGTTGTTTGGCATCATTCATAATGACATTTAAGATGTCATAATGACATTCATGATGTCAATAGTTTTAAGCTCGAATTACGAACTAGCTTGTTGTGGGTCGCAGGCGGAAACCGCCATGTGTTGAGAGGAACGATCAGCGAGCGGCAATTGCCGGATTGGACTGCTTCTGAAGGATTTGGAGCGCCGCGGTCTTTGGACTGGGCCAGGCGCTCCTTGCGGAACTCAGCTGTTACTGTTGGCTATCGTCCGGTGCGCAAAAGGCAAGTCAATCTTCAGACCGCGGGCTTCCATGATCCACGCGGCGACAATCGCGTACACGATATGTCCATACAGTGCGACATAGGTGATCCCAGTCCAACCCAGAAAAGGTGCGTTGCCAGTCACCAAATGCGCCATGACGTAGAGGGCAAAGACCCATAGGATTACGCCATAGAGCAACGCAGTGGCTATCCAGGGCATCTTTGGCACTACGGCCCGTTGCAACGGTCGCGCGATCAGTGCCCAACCCAAGGCGTAAAAGACAAGACCTGTGAGCGTGTGCAACAGGTAAGCCGCTCCAGGCGGGTTCACTCCGAATATTGCGTTGATCGAGGCTCCGGCTAGACCAACGGGGGCAAGTTTGGAAAAGCCAAATAGCGGGCTCAACGCTTGTCCGAAGACGTCGAATGCAATTGTCGCAAAGGCTCCGGCAACAAGGACAGTAAATGCCGTTTGTTTTAGGTTGGGTTTCATGGGGACACCTTTTGGTTGTTGGTGAACCGCAGATGGTCAAAAGCTAATTTGTTTGGAACTCCCCCTCACGCAGTTGGGATGTCTCGCAACAGTCACGCAAAGTCATTTGAAACAATGACCCGAATTTCGCTAACAATCCGGTGATGTGAATGTAGTAAGGTTACAAAGAGGGTCTGGGTATTTACTTCCTGATTGTGCAGTCTGTTTCGCGATTTCCCGCTCTGAGCCATTTTGCATTGGAGTTTCAAGGACAGATGCAAGGGATTGTGTTCGGGGGTCATCCGATCGATTGCGCGTTGAACCACCCTCATAGTTGGCGCGCATTAGCACTGGTCCAGGAGTGTTGAATATGCCGGACCGGCAGGAACTTGAGACATTTGTGGCGATGGCGGTTCTTGCGCCATCCAGCCACAACACGCAGCCGTGGTTGTTTCAGATCGGAAAGGATTGCATTCGCCTGATTGCCGACCGGACGCGCGCCTTGCCTGTGAACGACCCGGTTGATCGCGAATTGACCATAAGTTGCGGATGCGCGTTGATGAACTTGCGGATTGTCGGCGCGGCAAGTGGATATGGCGTAAGGGTGTCATTGTTTCCGGAACCGAATGACGAGGATGTCTTTGCGGACGTAGAGTTTTCTGTAGCAGGTAACGCAACTCTTTCGGCTTTGTTCGACGCTATTCCAAATAGGCACACTTACCGCAAACGCTTCGCAGAGAGAGAGGTCTCAAAGCAGAAAACGAACCAGCTCGAAGCGTCAGCGGCCAGGGAAAACGCAGAATTGTGTTTCGTTGGGGATGACGCAACTCAGGTAGCGGTTTGCAATCTTGTCAGCGAAGGAGATCGATTGCAGTGGGCGAACCCGAGCTGGCGAAGGGAATTAGCACAATGGATGCACGCTCGCCGTGTGGGAGATGGTCTCGCCCTTCCAGGTTTCGCGGCACCAGTGGCGCGGGCAATCATACGGCGGTTTGATATTGGCAAAGGTGTTGGAGCCAGTGATGCTGAGCTTTTTAAGCATTCACCGCTCATCGGGGTTCTGACAACGGACAATGATAAAGCGCGTGATTGGCTTACGGCTGGACAGGCGCTTCAACGTGTTCTCCTCACCGCAGCTGCAGCAGGTCTGCAAGTAAGCTATCTGAACCAACCCATTGAACTACCGGAATTGCGAACGAGACTTGCGAATATTGCTGGGATAAACGGTGTCCCACAGATTCTATTTCGGATTGGGTATCCTATAGACGCGCCGACAAAGGCGCCGAGAAGAGACACTGAGGATGTGATAATCGCTTAGCGGACCGGATCGATCAATTTGAGAAGCGTTTCACATACGACGCACATACAAACTGAACTTTAACCCGTTCCGTTTTCTTGCTGATCGAGGAGGTACGAGTAGGTACCGTTCGTTTCGCGGATCAGTGCTATGTCATGTTTTTCAAACTTGCACTTCTGCTGCGAAACAATTTCGCCATTCATTTCGAGCACTTGATCCAAGGCGTGGGCGAACTTCCCAACCCGAACAGAGGGAACCCAAATTGGGCTCCATGGATCGACAACTGCTGTGTGGTTCAAACCGACATTGGCATCGGCTCGCATAATGGAATGAGTTACATCATCACGGTTGCTCTCAGTTTGGCGTTTCCAACCAAACAACTCATCGTAGAAATCGTCTGGATAGTCATTGCTTTGCGATAGGTAGACTTCGGGCCCGAATTGTTTGGTTGGTGCTGGAAAGGCGTGCCGGGAAAAGCAAATGCCAACGAACGCACCATTGGGATCGCATAAAAGACAGTTGCGCCCGACACCCGGGACCTCAAAGGGAGGTTTCACAACTCTGCCGCAGAGACCGACACACCTTTCCGCGGCCTGGTCGACATCATCAACCTCGACATACGGAACCCAGCCACGTAGGTGCGGCATATTGGGTTCCACGATCCCTGCACCTGCCTCATTGGACAATACGCTTAGGATATAGTCTCCCTCGCCTCCTCCCCATGCAAAGTTGGTTGCGTGTTCGACCAAGTAACTCCAGCCCGCGACTCTTTCGTAGAAGCTTTGGGACAAGTGTGCATCGGCTGTAAACAAGTCATGCCAAACAATCCGACCCGTCTTGTCTGAATTCATTGCAATACCTCTCAGCATGAGTGCGAGGTACCGGTATTTGCCCTGTTTGGTCATTGATTTGAGTCAATGCTGCAGGGTCGGCTAAGAGCCCGAAGATGACATTGGTATTCTTTCCGCCTAGCTTGCAGGTAATGCGTTAGTTGGAGGGATTACTATGTCGACGCCAGAAAGCAGGCTTAAAGAATTGGGCTTGAAATTGCCTGCGCCTACCAAGTTACCGGATGGCCTGCACATACCCTTCGAATTTGTTAATGTCAGAGGTGACCGAGCACTTTTCTCTGGTCACCCAAAAAACGCAATGGATGGTAGTCTGGCCGGGCCCTTTGGAGTTGTCGGAGCCGAAATTACTACGGATCAAGCGTATGCTGAGGCCCGCGAAGTGGCACTAACGGTACTGGCTAACCTGAAAGCAGAAATAGGCGAGCTATCAAGAATTGTTGGATGGGTCCGCGTCTTTGGTATGGTGACATCTGCGCCCGGATACTCGGATCAACATGTTGTGGTAAATGGCTTTAGCGATTTGATCATTGAGGTGTTCGGCCCAGACATCGGTCGCCATGCGCGCTCGGCTATCGGTGTGTCTGGACTACCGCTCGGTTTCGCAATGGAAATTGAGGGCGAAGTTATGATCTCTGCCTGACAGGCCTGCGACGGCTTTGTCCGCATCGCCGCCCTAGGCGATTATCCTATGATCCCCATGCCGTGAACAGACGAGAGCACACCGAGAGACGTCAAGCGGCTTCTCTCGCATGAGGCAAGCAAAGGAGACGACTATGCCGCTATACGAACGTCGTACTTATCAGGTGCGTGTTGGCCAAATGCCCGAACTCACCGCGCTCTATCGTGAGAAAGCTTGGCCCGTCATCCAGGCGGCCGGTCTCGCAAAACACTGCGTGGGCTATTTCATCACTGACACCGGAGCGCTGCATCAGTTGGTGCACATTTGGAGGTTCGAGGATGACGCTGAGCGCCGCAATTTCTGGGAGAAGCTCCTAGGCATCGACGCTTTCCCCTTAGTCGAGATACGGTCGCTTCTAGTCAGTCAGGAGAACCAGCTAATGCGCGGCGCGGATTGGGGCCCGGTGGTTTGACGTGTTGGGCAAACGGTAACCCTGCGCGCCGAGCCGATATTTGGGCGAGTTGAACCCAACCGAAAGCCCCAAATAGCCTCTCAGAGCCCAATGCGGGCGACCCCGCGCGGCTTGTGCTCGAATCTTCAAGATCCGCTTAGTCCGCATTTGGCGATTTCGACCTATCTCAAATTTCGCGCTCGCAGCGAATGACTGGAAAGCGGGTTGCATTCGCAGCATTCGGACAATGCGCTCAAGTTCGGCTTTGGGCCGATAACTCACGGAAGAAAGGGTAGGAACCCATACTGCGGGGCTTCCGAGGTCTGCTAGTTGCCCTTGAGTACTTCACCAATCAAATGGTTCATAACCTCCTTGTAGACCTCCGGATCGCCCCCATAGGCGATCTCTAGCGCGGCGCGATCAAACGCGGCCGACAACAAATTAGTCAAAGCATCGATCTGTTTTGGGGAATGCTCAGGAAGAGCCCGCGAAAGCCCTTCACGAAGTTCTTCTGTTCCATTGGCCCGGGTCAACGCGACAGCGGTGCTGTGCCCTAATACCGCTGGGGCCTCTTCCATCAGGAGGCGTACTCGGCCTGGGACCAACATCGCTTCAAAAAAGGCATTCGATCCTGTCACCATGGCCTGTTCGGGATCGGCCACATTGCGCGTTTCCTGGTCAATATGGTGTGAGATTGCTTTGGCCTCCTCTTCTGCGACGGCGCGGAAAAGGTCAGCCTTGTCGTTGAAATGATGATACAGCGCGCCTCGAGTTACGCTGGCCCTACGAACGATGTCTGGGGTTGCAGTATCGGCAAATCCCGAATCCACAAACAGTTCTCGGGCAGCCTCTACGAGTTTGGCACGCGTTTCGGCGCGTCGGTCTGCCTGGCTGCGTCGGGCGGGTTTTTCTTGGGGCAAATTTAACGGCTCCGAATTTCACTACTAGCATCTTACATACATCTTGCATGTTTTTACAAATCCATGATACATACACAGTGCATGTAAGTGAGGGAGATGAAAAATGCGTGTCACTCAATATTATCCGGTCATTCAATCTGAAACGGTTTCTGAGACGGCAGAGTTCTACAAACGTCACTTTGGCTTCCGCGCAGCATTCGAGGCGGATTGGTATGTGCATCTGCAGAGCGAAGCGGATCCGTCGGTCAATCTCGCGGTCGTGCAGTCGGACCACGAGACGATCCCAGAGGTTTCGCGCGGTGCGTCTAAGGGTATGATCCTCAACTTTGAAGTCGAGGATGTCGACAAGGTAGACGAGCGACTTCGGTCGGAAGGCGTTCCGGTGGCAAAGTCACTTGTGAGCGAGCCGTTTGGCCAACGCCATGCGATTTATCGCGATCCAAACGGGGTACTGATAGATGTTATCACTCAGATCCCACCCTCAGAGGAGTTCCTGTCTCAATATGCAGCCGACGCGGTACCGACGTGATTCAAGTTGCCCCAAGAACCTTCTGATTGATGATTGCGCGGCCGACCTGTGTCGCGCAATCTAAGCCACTATTGGTGCATTCGATATTGTTGGCCATACCTTTGATCCTGAATACGCGAAAGGCAGAGCGTGCGGAGATATAGACAGTTTAACCTGACGCGATACCAAACTCTGTTCAATGCTTGGTAAATTCCATCAATCCGCGTTTTCCGATTTGAATGCGAGATAGGGCCCTAAATCCGGCTGTTCATGCGTGAAAACCATTGTCCATTTCATGTTGTGATGGGCCACGTAAATGTCTGCTTGAAATGAAGTGAAGTCGGGATATCGATCGAAGGTACACGAGTAAGCCCAGTCATTGTTCTCGTTGAAAACTACGTAAGGGGCTGGCCATTGCTTCTGATACCCGATCACAGCATCTGAACCTGTGATGGCAGATTGAAGTCCGTAGCTAAAACCGTGCCATCGAAAACCGTTGTGAATCCAAGCGCCCGTGTTTTTTTTACTCTCAATGCATATGTCGCAAGCCAGTCGGTTTTTACCTGCTCGCTCTCGACGGGAGAGAGTGGAACAAAGTCGACTGATTGATATATGAGGAAATGCTCAATCTGGGATTTCTTTGAGATCATCCCCGTCTAGCCTTGAACCAAGAATTTGTGGAGCGGGTAGGTTAGCAAAATTCTAGTCCGCATGAAACGAGTCTGACAATGATCAAGGTCTGCATTGGGCCGTTCCTAGTCTTCGTGTTCTTGGTCAGGACTGGAACAAACGGCTATCGATCGCGATCTGTCGCCGGGACAGGCAGGACATTTGTTGGTGCTTCTGGTAAGCCCTCTTCAATCTCAGGTGCTGGCGAAATGCGGGTGAATCTACCGCTAATCGAACCAAGTACTGAACCGCGGATGCGCAGCTCCTCCGCTCCACAGATATACTCGAACTCGTAGTGTCGATCCTGTCCTTCCAACCTCAGGTCATTGTTGGAATCGAGCGATCCGACGCTTCGATGACCGTCAGACGTGACAAAATCACCATAGCCGCGCGCCACGTCACGATCTTCGCAGACATAGAGATTGGGACCGCTGCTGCCCCAATAGCCGAGAGCAGCGTTGAGGTTATAGACGGTTTGCGTCCGTACCCAATTCGCGCCATCACGTGCAATAACGTCAGAAGCAAAGGGCTGGTCCGAGCGAAAGAGGCCGCCCGGATAGAAGGTCCAGACCGGCGGCGGGTGGTTCATGTACAAAACTTCGGTCCCGGGGACGGTGGATTCAGTTGGTGGTACCCAGGTGTCGTCACGCCAGCGCCCTACCAGACATTCGTCAAACGCTGTGGGCAAGTTTGAACAGCTTCGCCGACATGTATCACCCACGCGGTCCGCGCGGATGCTGTATCTTGACGTATCCTTGTCAACGCCGAAACTGACCAGAACCAGTTCCAAGTCTTCATCGCAGCGCGTATCAATGATCACTTCGCTGTCAATTGGAATCCACGAACCGTCCGGGTCACCGTTCGGTAGGGCATCGGATAGGAAAATGGTGCCGCCATCCTTGGGAACAAGCCGCCATTGACCTGGTGCTAGGATCAGTGTTGTGCGCATCAGCTTACCAAGGGGCACTTCGACGCCAAGCGTTTGATCCTCGTCCAGCCGGTAACTGGCGCGAGGATTGCGATGACTGGGTGACAGGCTTCGTCCATCGCGTAAGCTGATATGGTAAGCAGAATAAAGTTTGGCAAAGTCGTACCAGCGTTCAGGTTCCATCAGGCGGTTAATCTCGCGCGCATTGTCGACGTCGCGTGCGATGCCCTTCATGAATGGGAGGATCGCGGACGGGCCATCCTTTGCCGACATCCAGGCAAAGAAAGGCCATGCGGTATATTCAAGTTCCGTGAAGTCTTTTTCATCCGCCCAGAATTCGAATGCCACCAGGTCCACCATGGGTGCATTTGGTATCGCAAATTGCCCAAACCAGTCAGCGGAACCTTCAAGGTACCAAAATCGCGGGTCGGGTTCGATGGCCAAGCCTCGGCCAGCGAAACTATTGCCAAGGTGTTTGCGCACAATGCAGTGAAAAATTTCGTGTGCGACAGTACGTTGCAAAATGAGCGGATCATCGGTGAACATATTGGGTCCGATAGCAATATTGCAGCGCGACCAATTCAGGCCCGAGCGATAGAAGGATTCACCATCGGCCTTGGGATGACGTGTCTTACTAACGACCAGTTTTAAGACCTTGCCAAAGTCGATGTCCGATCCAAGCAGCCTCGCAGCGACCATCGAGTGGCGGATCGCGTTTGCAATGGCCTCAACCCCTGCGGGGTTGTCCGGTGCGCCGACTTCGACACCGATTTCGACATGAAGGATGGCCCCTTCGGGGTCGTCATCCCAAATTCGAAAGTTGTCGACGACCGGCCAGGTGCACATCGACGTTCGGAAATCGAGAAACATCGATTGGTGGGGTAGCACTCTTGGATCGAGTTCTGGAGCGCAGCGTTCAAGACCCTGAGCAGCGGCGGTCGAGGTCATGACTGCAACGGCGATTGCCGCTGCTCTGAAATAGGTCACGGTGCGCCACATTTGAAAGTGGTCTCGCCCATGAAGGCGGCAATGGACTGTAAAAATGCCTGTGCGGCCACAACGCCATGCGCGGCCATGATCTGTTGGCTGGTGATCTGACGGGCAAAAAACTTGGCGACAGTCTCCTGCTGATCCGCCTCGAACATATCATCGGCCACACCCTGCATACATTCGCAGGTTTCCGTATCCCATGTACCCCTCGCGCTGCATGCCTCTTCGATCGGGGCAGCCTGTGCGTTTGCTGCGAGAAGAATAAATAGGGTCGGGATGGTAAGACGCGTCATGTTTGGGGTCTCCTCATTGTTCAACGAGACAGGCCGGTCCGTTGAGAAGTTCAGTCATCGGGTTAGGATTTTCCGACGAGTAGCTAAGTGAGGCGGTTTGTCCCCCAAGGAAAGACACTGTGTCGGCGCCCTGTTGGATGAAGCCAGCCATTATGGCTCGCGCTTCTGTGTTGAGCGTGCAACGCGTTATCTCGCCCCCAAGCCCTTCCATAGTCACGACGCAGGTTTCGCCTTCCGGTCCTGCCACCGAACGGCCAATCGTACCGCGCAGCAGCGGAGCCCATGCGTCCTGCTCCAGTGGTGTGCACGTTTCGAGGGCATCAAGATATGCTGACGCCTCACGCTGCACGCGGAGGCTGCCAAAAAAGTAACTGACCAATACGGCTCCGACAGCCGCAATCACGGCCAGAGTGACAACGATGCGAATAACCCACTTCATCGAATTCACCCGTGAAAAGTTCAGTATACTAAATCATCATAGCATATTACGGAATGCTCATCTCATCAACGCGCGGTCAAGAAATTGAATAACAGGATTCCAAGTTAAGTAACCTTGGCTCATTTCACCCTGGAACTTGCTTCGCGAAAACAGCTCTCTCCAAACTTAGCCTTCCAAAGGGGTAGCTGTGCTGAGCCTCCCCAACTGAACTGGCCCACAGCAATAGTTTTATCGCCGACGCCCAACGATCTCAAATTCCGCTTTTGTACCTTTTTGCTCTCGCGGCGAAAGTCCGATATGCGGGTTGCGATTGCAGCATCGTCGGAACGTGATAACGGTCCGCAATGGGCCGACCAGCGAAGACGGCCCAAAGTTGCTAGATTTCAATGGCCTCGGCGATTGCTAGCGCGTCCTCTAACTCGACGCCTAGGTACCGGACTGTGCTGTCCATCTTGGTGTGTCCAAGCAGAAGCTGAACCGCCCGCAAGTTTCCTGTCTTCTTGTATATCTGGGTTACCTTTGTTCGCCTCATTGAATGCGTGCCATATGCGCTCGCCTCCAGACCGATTGATGTGACCCAGTCGCGGACGATCCGCGCATACTGGCGTGTCGAGATATGCAGGCGCTCGTGGAAGCGACCAGGCCAGAGGTACTCGGAGCCAACCATAAGCTCGTCCTCCATCCACCTCTCGACTGACGCCCGAGTACCTTCCGATATCTCGAACCGAACGGGCTTTTGCGTTTTGCTTTGCAACACGGAGGCGCGCTCCTTGATCTGACCTGATGCCATTACATCGGCGACTTTCATCTTCACCAGGTCACAGCCGCGCAGCTTGCTGTCGATCGCCATGTTGAACAGTGCGAGGTCACGATGGTTTTCGGCCAATTCAAGTCGAACACGGATTGCCCAGACATGCTTTGGCTTCAGCGGCCGTTTCTGACCCAAGATGCGGCCCTTGTTCCATGCAGGGCGAAGTGCGCGAATGGCTGGCAGGTTTGGTGTTTCCATGACTGATCCTCCGATCCGCCATGCCCTCCACAACGACAACCCGACGTTGACGAGGCACCATATCACGGGATTGCTGCGCTGCCTCCGAGGTCGGAAGTGAGCCCACTTTGACCGATGCTGCGCGATGCACCAATTGCAGCAATGCGCAGAAAGCGGATTTTGCAAAGTTTCGCCAAGGCACCAAGACGGACGCTTATCGCTGTCTCGTATGCAGCAGGATAATTTCCCAAAAATGATCGTTAGTCTTCTGTGCCGCTGACCCAAGCCACCTTCAAGTTTGGACCGAAGAGCAACGGTTTCACCTCTACTTGCCTAGTTCTAAGCTAGGCGGGCTCAAATTCTCTGTTGTCCGCCAAAGCATCAAGGCTTGTATCGTGCGTAGTCGAAGTCCATATACACGAGGCTTACGTTTTTCTTTTTCGACCTGCTGTCTCCTAAATCCGGCGTTCAGTCTTTCGATTCAGACCGACCACGCCGAGTCGCCGCGATAATGCGGGCGGCAAGATTTAGGAGACTTACACCATGGCAAATGGCACAGTAAAGTGGTTCAACTCAACCAAAGGTTTTGGCTTTATCGAGCCTGAAGATGGCAAGCGCGACGTGTTCGTACATATCTCAGCACTTGAACGTTCCGGCCTAAGCGAATTGAAAGACGGTCAGAAGGTTACTTTTGACGTAGAAGCCGGCCGTGACGGGCGCGACAGCGCCGCCAATCTGGCACTCGCCTGACCTTTTACGGGCACCCTTTCTGGGTGCCCGTTTGCACACTGGGCTACTATACGCCGTTGGAGAACAAGTAAGTTGCAACCAAAAGACTGGACGCGGGCGCTCGCGCAATACCGTGTGCCCGATGCAAAGCGCAGTGTTTATGAAATTGCGATCACCGTTGCCCCCTTATTCGCGCTATGGGCTCTAGCGTGGATGGCTTTATCTATTAGTGTCTGGATCGCAATATTACTGGCCATCCTGAATGCCGCATTTCTGGTGCGTATCTTCATCATTATGCATGATTGCGGTCATGGATCTTTCTTTAGAAGTCGCACTGTTTGCAATTGGACCGGCCGGGTTCTAGGTGTACTTGCCCTGACACCCTATGACGTTTGGCGACAAAGCCATGCGATTCACCACGCCTCAACCGGTAACCTTGATCGGCGTGGTATGGGTGACATCCCTACATTGACCACTGAAGAATACCTTAAGCGGAAGTGGTTCGGGCGTGCCGCGTATCGTCTGACCCGGAACCCCGTCTTCCTGTTCGGTGTTGCGCCGATCTATACGTTCTTTATTCAAAACCGTTTACCTCTTGGTTTCATGCGTTCGGGCTGGCTGTACTGGGCAAGTGCGATGGGAACAAACGCTGCAATTGCAGGGATATTGGCCCTAGTTTTTTGGGCCGGAGGCATTGAGGTTTTAGCGTATGTTTTCCTACCAACCATGATTGTCGCATCATCGATTGGTATTTGGCTTTTCTATATTCAACACCAGTTTGAACACACGACCTGGGAACGGGAAGAGGGGTGGAACCTTCAGAACGCCGCATTCTATGGAAGTTCTCACTATGCCCTACCAGGCATCCTTCGGTGGTTCTCTGCTAATATCGGCGTACACCATGTTCACCACCTGGCCAGCCGCATACCGTTTTATCGGCTAAACGAGGTTTTGCGCGACCATTCTGAGTTGGAAAATTGCCAGCGTATTACTCTATATGAGAGCTTTCATTGTGCACGCTTGCATCTTTGGGATGAAAAAAGTCAACGTCTGCTGACATTTTCTGAGGCTTTGTCGAACGCCAATTCCAATAGGCAATTAGTGTAGTCTGGCACGTACCAGATAGGCCTCGACCGTATCACCGCCCAAGGCGCGAATGGCCTCTAGTCGGTGAAGGCCTTCAATTAGTACAAACCTCTTGTTGTCCGAGCGTATCTGGATCGGGGTCTTTTGGCCGTTCTTCAGGATATCTTCGGCCAGCGTCAGAACTTTTTGTTGATCAAGCGTTTTCGCACGTTTCACAGGTACATAGATCAAGTCGAGCGGATATGGTCTTTTCTCCAACATAAGCTAAGTGAGCAACCTTTCGTGCATTTGTTCCGGTTCGAAGTTCGCTACAAGAGCTGGCGCTGGAACGTACGTCATAGAACCGAACGAACAGCGTCGCGCAGTTCCTGATGCATAATCCAAGTTGCTGGCTCGTCGTCACTTTCGATGTGAGAAAATGCCAGAACTTGAGCAGCACCATCATTCTGTACCGATCCGCCTTCGGGAAGTTCGAGCTCTAGATACTCCGCAATCAATAGACCGATTTTCTTAAAGACCTTGATTGAGGCCTCGCGCGATTTGTAACCGGCCGCCTGAGACAAGTGACCAATGGTCAGACCATCCTTGCCTGCGATTGTAAGTGCTTTGAGCAATGTGACCTGCGCCGGGGTGAGCCTGATCTGGCGCAATGCCTCGGCATATTCTCTTTCACTGGGAACGAGGGTGCCGGAGTTTCCCTCCAAACGGCGTTGACCGCTACGCTTCCTGTCTCGTTCTTCGAGAATTTCTTTTAAGGCTTCAATGGCCAATACTGGTGTTTCTCCAACTGCATCGGCAATCATTGCCTGCGTTTTAGCCGGCGGCTTGGGAAATGCCCGTGCAACACTATTGCCGCTCAGAACGCCAGCCTTAATCAAGTACTTTCCAAATTCTTCCTCAATCACTCCTGATACGTCAGCGTTCCGCGATTTACGAACACTGCGGTCCTGAAACGCTCTTTGTTCCAGGCCATGAGCTGACATCTTTGAACCGGGAAGGGTTACTTGAGGGGCATTTTTACGCATCAGAAAAACACCACTACAATTATCGCTGCAACGCACACTGCTGACGCAATAGATATCTTAATCCCATAGGACCGGCGACGCACCTTTTTGGCTTTGAGACTTTTACCCAGGTTTTCGTCAATCGAGTTATGGTTCACGGCTTAGTCCTTCCGGGTTTGTCAGGCGGCTTTGGTTTCCACCAACTTATTGTCGCGGCACATTTTCGGTGCACTTGTCGTTCTGTCTCGTGAACGGCCGATTACATTCCCAACCATCACCTCTTCGATTCAAATGCGCGTTTGAAGGGACAAGGATCGCAACGCACCTGTCCCGGTTTGCACGAAAACCACGTTCGCATTTCCATCCGGAATAAGTTTCAGGTGCAAGATATGCATGCTGTGGAACAGCCACAGGCTCACAGCCGCTATCCGCTGCCCTGTAACCTCGGAGGCATACCCAACCATCCGAGCTTCTTTTGTCACTCAGACGACCGTTTTTTGGGACTTCTATTGCGACACAATTTTGATTCTCCTTACGAAATCCCCAGTTGCAGTGTATTTCCTGCACGCCAAACCGAGTTTCGACGTAACCATTTTGAGGCGAAATCACTTCCTCACATTTATCTCCGACACGCTGGAACAGCCGATTGCACTCCCACTGATCTCCGGTCGATGCAAGATAGGCATTTTCAGGAACTCTTATTGCCTCACAGAGTTCTCCGACATTCTGAAAACCGTGATTGCATTCCCAGCCGCTGCCGTAGGCGCTACCCGTCAAATATGCGTTTTCTGGTAAGTCGGTTCTTTGGCAGGATCCGTTTTTGTTTTCGAAACCTTCGCCGCAAACCGATCCATCGGCATTGCCTGCGACTTGGGCAGGAAGTTGCGTTCCTAAGAGCAACACCAAGAGTGTCGGGATCAAACAAAGAATGCAGCGCGTAAACACGATGAATGACTGATTGAAACGGAGCCTGAGACCTGATCTATCGGGCATCAAGCACACAATTTACGAGCCATGTGCTGTTCATAAGGCGCCTTCTTTTATGGGTCACGCGATGACTGAGGCTTATCAGGTGACAGTTGCGAATGCTTGCGAGGAACGAGCTCATGGCGAAGACCCCAGCGAAACCCGTTCCTACGCTGGGACACATGCTACAATTAGTCTGAAGGCCATTGGATCATCGTAGCCGGCAGCATCGCGGCGACGAGTAACTTTTTATCATTACACTCTTGTCGTTCCTAGTCTGTGAAGAGTCAAGGACGCACGCTCGTCAAGAAGCGTGTGCTGCGGAATGGTCAATTTTTGAGACCGGCGAGTTATTTGGTGGTTAAGAGAATAACTTGAGAGGCAAAATTCACTTTGGGGCAATTTAGGTTGACAATTCATCTGTGAAATCGCCGGATTTCTTGGGCAACAATCTTGGAGGTGGTGAACGCTCGCCGCTCCAGCCTAATTGCCGACACCGAACTAGGAGATTCGCAATTTCTATCGACAGTTTTGCGGAAACCGAGATTGGAACACACCTGGCCGACGCTGCACGTCGCTGCCGCATGGTTTTCTTCACTGGATTACCAGCGTCTGGAAAGTCATTTCTGTTGCGCCAGCAGATATCCATTTCGGTCTCCTTGGGACGTGGCGTGCATATCATGCGTTGGGATACAGGGCTCGCGGCGTTTCAAACCGAAGATCTACTCGCTAGGTATCCAGATGTTTCGGATGGAACTCATCCGTTGATCCGAAAGGCAGCCGGATTGTGGGGCCGGAGAGCCCTGGCGCGATGGCTGGCAGAGAATACCGATCCCACAGACATGATTGTCGGTGAAGTCCCTATCATCGGAAACAGGTTTTCAGAGTTCATCCAGGCGCAGCCGGATCAGATTGAACCAGCCTTAGCATCCGAGGAAACCACATTCATCTATCCCGTTCCTACAAAGAGCTTGCGTGCCAATCTCGAAGCTATTCGAAGATCTACGTTTGCGAACCCGAAACATCCTGATGAGGCCAGAGATGCGCCTCCATCGACAATGGAACTGGCTTGGCGTTTGACGTGTGCCAAGGCCGCAGAATTGGGTTTGATCTCTGAAGCGGACAGTCATTCTCCGTACGAGGAGATGATTTATGTGCGGTTTTTTGAGCACCTACTGCAACACCGAAACTCCATCAGAATTGGGGTCGATACGATTTATTCAAATGCCGGGTCAGCCCATGATCTAGAGGCGAGTATTTTAGAACTCAATGCAAGCCCGGATGAAGTACGGTGTGTAGTCGCAGAGGTAGAGGCTGCTTTTAATGTCGAGGAAGCTACCCGAGACGTTGAAAACTGGTATCGGGTATAGCCTCGTGCAAGAGTTCGCTCTTTGGCGTCTTGGAATCTGCAAAGTCTAGTTGTGAATGTCCGCTTCGGGCTGCCTGTGGTCATCCACCCTCAACAGGCGAGTGACAGTATTGTCCGCATCTCGGAAGTCACCTTGCTTGGAATTGAAGGTCTGCTTTGGGCTGAAAAATACTACTAGGCCACAGCCGCAAATCGCAGGAATAAAGTTTGCCGCGATAGTCGTGGGTGTCTGAGTCTGGTGTCGACACCCGCAAAGCGAAACTCGAAAAATCGTTCATTCGTTGGAATCAGGCACACCCAGTTTTCGCAGATCCTCTACCCACCGATTGAGATACGCCTCACTCTCGAATGGCGCATTCATCGCCTCTTGGATAGTGAATTCGGGATTGGCCACTAGAAACTCATCGATAACGGTCTGCGCATCACTGGGAAGACCAAGGCGTAAAAGAATTGGCGCGTAGGTGCGTTTCAAGCCGTCGGGTATTTCGTTCATTTGTTCAACTGAAGTCTTGGCATCTTCATATTCCTTGGCGAAGTACTGAGCCCAACCCAGATTCCAAAGATACCAGTCTTGGTGATGTGGGTTCAGCCGGATCGCCAGTTTCATGCGCTCAACCGCTTCAGGCGCCTTGCCGCCATAGACGAGCGGGTCAATGGAATCTGCCAGAACGGATGCCGAATTTGGATTCAGCGAAATGGCTTTGTCATAAAGCGAAGCAGCCCGCTCAAGGTTACCGCTCTGAGTAGTTGCATTGGCTAAGACCCAATGACCTTTGAAATTGAAGGGTTCCAGTTCAATGGCTTTTCGCGCCATCTCAAAGGCGCGCTCCAGTGATTCCTCGCGCGTTAAAGAGTTCGTCCACCCCCAACGATACCCGTTTATGTGTGCCCAAGCGTTTTCGACATACGCCCCGGCATAATTCGGATCGAGAGCAATTGCTTTTGCGCTTAGCACTTCTGCCTTGATGTTTCCTTCTTTCGTGAAGGTAAACCACTCCTCCTGCGCTCGTTTGCGCAATTCGTAAGCGCCAAGACTATCAGTAGGCTGATGCTTAAGACGGCTGTACTCTGCCAGATCGATATTCGTAGAGAGAAGCGAAGCTATGGTTCGCGTTATCTCATCCTGTACTGAAAATATGTCCTGTAGGTCTCGGTCATAGCTGTCTGCCCAAATGTTCTGGCCCGTCGGCGCATCAATGAGTTGGGACGTCACGCGCAAACGCTCACCGGCAATTTGAACGCTCCCCTCAACAATGTAGCGAACACCCAATTCTTCTGACACTTTCTGTATATCTGCCGGAGCGTTCTTATATGAAAATGTCGAGTTTCGGGCGACTACGAAGAAGTCTGAAAAACGGGACAAGGCGGTCAAGATGTTCTCACTCAGTCCGTCGCTGAGGTAATCTTGGCTCGGGTCGTTGTTGAGATTGTCGAACGCCATGACCGCGATGGAGGGTTTGCCAGACAGCGCGGCGGCTTGTTCATCCGTGTCCGGAGATTGCACCACGGACCAAGGTTGAAGCCATGCCGCGACTACTAACGCCAGGACAATTGCGGTGCAACTAACCGTGATCAGACGATTTTTCGAAGGCTTGTTGGTAAGTGGCACGATAGGAGAAACGATGGCTTTTGCCTTTTCATCCATTGTAAGGCTGTAGATGTGAACGGGGTCGGAGATATTCTTGACCTCTCGCATCCCCAAATCTTCGATGGTGAGATCGAGCTTGGTATGAACCTGTTCGAAAACGCTAGCCGACATGTAAATGCCATCCGGGACAGCCAGGCTTTCAATGCGTGCGGCGACATTTACACCATCCCCGTGAATGTCATCCTGATCGACGACAATGTCGCCAACATTGAGACCGATCCGGTATCGTACCTGCGAACCTTGCGGCAGGTCCGCATTAGCGACGCCTACATAGTGTTGCATGTCCAATGCGCACCGAACGGCCTCAACTGCACTTGCAAACTCAAGAAGCATGCCGTCGCCCATCAATTTGACGATGCGCCCATGTCGTGAAGCGACAATTGGTTCAAAAAACTGCTCGCGATGGGCTTTGACTCTTGCAAGCGTGCCGGCCTCGTCATTTCGAATAAGACGGCTATAGCCAACCACATCGGCGGCAAGTATCGCTGCTAGACGTCTTTCCAAAGACTGAACTCCCACAGTGGGCACTACGCTAAACGCAAAATTGCTTCTAGGCCAGATGCGCTAGCCGAACACACATTTCCAAAAAGAGCGATTGTTAAATCTTGATAAGGCATCAGCCTTGAAGCTGTGCCTGACTGCGAAGTGCAGTAGTTCATTAAATGTCAGCTTGGGGCTGCGACCAGCCAAACATGCAAGCCGCAGTGGGTGGCCGCTTCGAGCCCAATGTTGCCGATGCTGCGCGTCGAAAGAATGTCTGCAATAGTGATGGGATCATCTGATCCGATAATTCCGGTAGGAAACGCCATGAACTTTGTGAAACCGCTTACTCTTGTGAAAGACATCGAGAAGTCCAAGTGCTTCCAGCCTGCCTTAGTCGTATCTGCCAGCTTCTCGATGTCTTATGTCCCGGGATAAGTTTGCCGCGATGAAGTCGCTCAAAATCCGACAGGCAACAGTTGCCGATGTAATTCCGCTCAGTGAGTTGATCCGACGCACAATTCGCGTTTCGAATTCCAAGGACTACGATCAAAAGTCAATCGACAGGCTGTGCACGATTTTTGAGCCGGAGCCGGTCACCAAAAGAATTGAAAACGAGTTAATTCTTCTTTGCTTCATGGGCACCGAACTCGTTGGAACGGTGGGTCTGAGAGATGACTATCTGCGTTCGATGTTTGTGGACCCTGAGTATCAGGGGCGAGGGTTGGGCAAAATGCTGGACGTAAGAATAGAAGAGGAGGCGCGACAAAGGGCAATCCCCGAAATGATGCTTCATTCCTCATTGACCGCGCGAGAATTCTATTTGGCCCTCGGCTATGAATTTGTGGAATTCCAAACGTACCCGGAGGGACCGTTCGTTTTGATGAGAAAGCCGCTCTTATAGCAACTTGCTGGAAACAAAATGAAGGCAAGAAGCGCGGTCGTCAAACAGCTAAATAAGCCCCTGAGAAAGACTTTGCAGTACGAAAAGTTGGCACAAAGTTTGCCCGATGTATCGCGACCCCCCATTTGAATCATCAGCATAGAGCAGACATTTGTTTCCGCGATTCCGACGGCTGTTTTGTCCCGTGTCTTACCAGTTCATGCGACGCGCAGTGAAGATCGATCTATCCCTGACCGGCCCTTGGCGCAGATCGCGGCGAAGGTGTCCGGAGAGCCCAAAGTTCCAAATGCTGCACCCTATATAGATAGCTGCGAAGCGCGATTTGCTGACATTCGCATGTGTAAGACATGTGTAAGAATGGTCGAAAACTGCCGTTGTCTGCCTCGCCTTGCTGCTGCTGCGCGGCCTTTCAAATCCATCTTTCGCACCACCTGCACGACATAGTCGGCGACAGAAGATAATGCCCCAGACTAATCCGCCCTTTTCATACGCCGCTATTGCCCATCCGTTCTCGTGCCATAGCCAAGCTAGCGACATCGGGCGTTCACCATCTGTGCTCTTTTCGCGCAGAATGGAATTGCCGCGCCAATCAAAAACCACGCTGCGCTTGATCGATGCGGCACGGCCTATTCTCCCGCGAAAATCTGCGCGGTCACATTCAAAGAACTTGGCCGCCATAGATCTCTGCGAGGTTCTCGGCGCTGCCTTCCATGAACATTGGCATCATTTTCGACATCATCCAGCCCTGCATACTCGTGGTTTCAAAGTACCGCCGCATGTGCATGATTGAGCCGCCTTCAGTCGGTGTCACGATCACGACCCCCCGGTGGCCTTCAAAAGCATCAGGTGCCCAGAGTGGCTTCGCGACCATGGAAGACTCTGGGTCTAGGTGCACGATTTCGTCTGTTTCGCCTTCCTTGTAAGAGACAAGCGAACCGACCCCAAAATCACCAGCTTCCCTGGCTGAATTGTCAATCACAACATTCTCTGGTGGTGGGGACACCCACTCCCCGTAGTTTTCGAACGCAGCGACGATCACCATCGCATCGGACGGTGTCATCGGCAGGAACACCTTGACCTCAGCACCGAGCGGTTTGTCGGTGAAATCCCGGACATCCAAATCCCCAAACGCATGCGTTTCGGGCGACAGGCCAACATTCGGGTCGCTCCTCAAAGTGGAACTGAAAGTGAGGAATCCGAACCCGGCGACGATTGCGACCACGACCAAGCCGCCGACGATTTTGAGTAACTTTTTCATCTTGCTCTCCAACGTGAGCATGGCGACGACCCGCCACGCCCTATATTTGGTTTCATTATATTACGCGGGCACAGCACCAGCAGCCGACGGGGAGCTGTGTTTGATGCCTTTGCTGTCGATCTTGCCGCCGGTCTTGAGGTGGTGCTCAAGGCTCTCCAGCATCAGCGACACGCGCTTTTTCATCATCGGCTTCATCATGAGATTTCCCATAATCGCGCCGAGAGGGCCCATGCCGATTTCGATGTCCATCTCCACGATGACGTCGGTGCCGTTGCCACTTGGGCTCAGGCGGATGACGGACTTGCCGCCCTTCATGGGTTTGGGGGTCTCGCTCAGCGTCATGTGAATGGCGCGACCGTCCTCGATCTTGGTGATTGTCTCAACGATGGACGTCTTGTCGACGAACTCGCAGCGGCGCTTGGCGCCCACGCCCTCATTGTTCTGGCTGAGCAGCGGGGAACGGACGACCCACGGCTGAAAGCGCCAGATGCCGCCCCAGTCATTGAAGGCTGCCCAGATGTCTTCGGCCGACGCATTCACGCGTTTTGTCATTTCTGCATGCATAGTTCTGTTCCTTCTAGGTTTGAGGGTAAGCTGCGCGCGACACGCGCTTAGGCAGTAGCTTCCGCGAGATCGTCACTGGGCAAGGCATAGGCCGACATCGCGGCATCGACCTCAGTTCCGACCAAGTGGTTGGTGTAATTGGAGAAAGTCTTGCACGCGATCGCGAGGATCACCCCAAAGACGTGCTGATTGGTAAAACCGGCAGCGAGAAAGCGGTCGACATCGCCTTTCCCGACCGACCCTCGCAAGAGTGTCATCCTGCGGGTGAACTCGGACAAGGCACCAAGCCGGTCGTCTGCAGGCGTGTCGCCCTTGCGCAGCGCCTCTAGCGCGTCCTTCGGAACGCCAGACATCACGTCCGCCAGCATGGAATGCGCGGCGGTACAGTAGTGGCAATCGTTTGCCTGACTGATTGTGAGGAAGACCGTCTCCTGCTCGGCAGGCGTAAAACCTGCCGTTTCACGGAATGCTGCATAACTTGCGGAGTACTGCTTCAGAACGGCGGGCAGGTTCGCCATGGCCGCGTACATGTTCGGGACAAAGCCAAGCTGGTCGCGGGCACCAGCAAGGATACCCGCTGCGGCGCCTTCTGCGGTGTCGGGCGTCTTGAGCTCAACTGAGATGAGTGGTGGCTTGGGCATATCGCGAAATCCTCCGGGGCTTGATGCTGCGAATGTGACGTCACGACTTCTCCCTTGCCACGTTCAATTTCGCACCGGACAGTTCCAATAATGGTACGTGCTGGTCTGAAATTGGTCCGTTAGGATGACGGCGTTTGCCTCAAAAACAGGACTCGTCCGATGCGGTTTTTCAGATCGTTTGCAGTTGTGATTGCTCTCCTTTCGGGGCTGTCCGCACATGCGGATGAAGGATGGACGGACCTGGATTTGTCGAGCGCGCGGCTGATCGCGGCGCAAACGGCAGCACCAGCAGATGGTTCGCTTCAGGTCGGCATCGACATTCGGCTCAAGGATGGCTGGAAAACCTATTGGAGAACCCCAGGCGACGCAGGGTACCCGGTCACGGTGGATTGGTTGGGTTCGGACAACGCCGAACCATCCCAAATGCAATGGCCCGCACCGCATCGTTTTTCGCTGTTCGATCTCGACACCTTTGGATATGGCGAACGCATCGTCTTTCCGGTGAATGTGAATATCCCGGACCCGACACAGCCTGTTCTGTTAAACGCGGTGGTCGACTATTTGCTTTGCAAGGAAATCTGCGTCCCGCAAGTCGCCACAGTCTCTCTCACACTCGATCCCGGCACGCCGTCTGCTGGCCTGGATGCCCAGTTAATTGACCTCTACCAATCCCAGGTTCCCGGCGATGGTTCTCAATCCGGGTTGTTTCTGGACGAAGTCACCCTCTCAGACACTGGTAAAAGCATCGCAGTGCGCGTCACCTCCGTTTTCCCGCTGACCGCTCCAGACGTAATCGTGGAGGGACCGGAGGACGTCCTGTTTTCCCGCCCTACCGTTGATCTGCAAGAGGATGGGTTGGGCTTCACCGCGACGCTGGACGCCGAGACGTTGGAAGGCACGCCCGCCGACCTTTCGGGGAAAGACCTGACTCTCACCATTGTGGATGGCACGCGCGGCCTCGAAGCTCAGCTGGACACCGCAGCGCTCACCCAGGCAGCGGTCGGCATCTCTGTCTCTGCGTTTTTGGGCTTCGTCGGGATCGCCTTTGTTGGCGGCATGATCCTGAACCTGATGCCATGCGTCTTGCCTGTGCTGTCAATCAAGTTGCTCTCGGTCGTCTCTCACGGCGGACACAGCCCAGCCCGGGTCCGCCTGTCGTTCCTGGCGTCTGCTATGGGCATCCTGGCGTCCTTTTGGGTCCTAGCACTTGGCGCCGTCGCCCTGCGTTCGGTGGGCGTCGCAGTGGGATGGGGCATTCAGTTCCAGAACCCTTACTTCCTTGTCTTCATGGCCATCGTGGTCACGGTATTCGCCTACAATCTACTGGGCATGTTTGAAATTCCGCTGCCACAATGGATGTCCGGGACCGCGCAGATTGGCAACTCAGACACGCTCAAGGGTCACTTCCTGACCGGCGTCTTCGCGACGCTGCTCGCCACACCGTGTTCCGCGCCTTTCGTTGGAACAGCAATCGGGTTCGCGCTGTCATCGGGCACGTTCGAAATACTTACCATCTTTACCGCGCTCGGTCTCGGCCTTGCGGCGCCCTTCCTGCTTGTCGCTGTGTTCCCCCGGCTCGCGACGTCGATGCCGAAGCCCGGCAAGTGGATGCTCACAATGAAGAAGGTGCTTGGGCTTGCCCTTGCCGCAACAACCGTGTGGCTCCTCTTTGTCATCGCTGGCGTTTCCGGGCAGACCCTTGCCATCGTCGTATTGGTCGGCCTTCTTGCCATAGGTGCGGCGCTTTGGGCAGGTCGGTCAGTCGAGGGCCGGGGCGGCGCCATCGGTGCGACGCTTGCCATTGTCGCACTGGCCCTGATGTTCAGCCCCAGCGTGATCACTTCGTCGCAGACCGGTGCCTCCTCTGTGGCGACAGCCAATTTCGGAGTCTTCTCCATCGCTGAGCGAAACCGCCTCGTCTCGGCGGGCGAGGTTGTCTTCGTTGATGTGACAGCGGATTGGTGTATCACGTGCCAAGTCAACAAACGCGTCGCCCTCAGCGACGGTGACGTACGCGCAGCGCTGGAAGCGGTGGGCGTCGCCCCCTTGCAGGCCGACTGGACACAGCGCGATGATAGTATTCTGTCGTACCTGACGAGCCACAGCCGCTACGGCATTCCGTTCAATGTAGTCTACGGGCCCGGCGCGCCGGCCGGGATCGTGCTGCCTGAGCTTTTGACACGCGGAGCCGTCCTAGACGCCCTTCGCGAGGCGCAAGGTTAAACGCCGCGCCCCTCAATGAGATCAAGCTTGTCGGAAACGGCGTCGTAGAGATACTCTCGGAAACTCCGAAGTCGGACGGTGTCTCGCAGGTCCGGGTGGGTCAGAACCCATAATGAAGTATGCGGGATTGGTCGTGCGCCGGGCACCCGCTGAAGCCCTGGATCGAGATCGCCCATCATGCATGGAAGGAAGGCCATACCGAGGCCGCGCTTGGCAAAAGCCATCTGGACAAACACGTCGTTGAAACTGCCAGTGACCGGCATGGGTTCCAGCCCCGCCGAATGAACCCATTTTGGATACTCGACAACGTCATCCCAACCAAGCCAGCGTCCGTTTCGATTAGATCCCGAGAACACGTGGTCACCAATGTAGTCCGGCGAGGCATAGGCACAGGACGCCTGGGTCGCCAGATTGCGTCCGACCAAGTAGTCAGGCGGTGAATTGCCTTTGTAGGTAAAGCGCATTGCAATGTCTGCTTCCCTCTTTGACAGATCGAGAAGATCATCGGTCAGATCGAGGATCAGGTTAACGAGCGGATTTTGCTCGACGAAGTTGGCAAGGTCGTCGGTTAGGACGCACACGGCCATCGGTAGAGGAAGGGTAAAGCGAACGTCGCCAGACAGCTCGCGGTCCCGTCCCGCGACGGATCGTTCGGCGGCGTGCATTGTTTCTTCAATTGTTCTAGCGGATACAAGCAACTCCTCGCCCGATGGCGTGATCAGTAAGCCTTCCGATGTCCGGTCGAACAGCCGTGTCTTCAACGCGAATTCAAGCGCGTCCATTCGGCGGGACACAGTAGAGTGCGCGACCTTCAGGCTCTCTGATGCACCACGGATCGAACCCGCACGCGCGACGGCGAGAAAGACCTTCAAATCGTTCCAATCGACAGACACTGAGACAGTCACCTTTGCCTTAGAAGCGGAGTTTTCATCGTGTTTGGATGTCACACTTCAATATATAGCTGGTGTTCCATTTTTCGTCCAGTGTGGCGCCAAAACAGAACATGAGGTGCGTTTTCAACTAGTGTAAGTCTTGCGCAGGTACCCAACCAGGAGGATTCCCATGCGCCTGATTTCCACACTCAAGGCAACTGCCGCCGTTCTTTCCGTCGCCACAAGTCTCGCTGTTACCGCACCCTCGGCGATCGCTCAAGATATGCCACCGCGTGTCGTCGGAGCGGTTATGGTCGACGAATTGACCATGGCGCCAATGCAATTCGCAATCGAAGTCGAACTCGCCGCATCGCCCGCTGAGGTTTTCGCCTTCGTTTCTGACAGTAACAACGTTGATGACATGATCGGCGCGGTGTCCAGTGTCTCCGTGTCGGGCGACGGTATGTCTCGAGATCTGACACTCGCGGATGGCACGGTGGTGACCGAAACGATCCTCGTGAATGATGCTGGCAAAATGTCTTTTGCCTATAGCTTGCCCGGCGACAACCCGTTGGGCTTGTCCAACCACCTTGCCGTGATGCAGGTCCGCCCAGCTGAAGAACGCGACGGCGCAGTCCTGTCGTGGCAGCAGTATTTCGACGGCGAGATCCCCGCGGAGGTGATGGCGCTTTATACCAAAGCTGCAGCAAGCCTCACTGACCGATTTGGCGGCTATTCCAGCGGGATGCACAGCGGGATCTCCGATGTCACGTTGACCCACACCCGGATGTTCAATGTGTCGGCGCAGGAAGTCTGGGCTGAGGTTGCTGAGAACTACGCCGGTGCCCACGAATGGTCGAGCGTAATCGAGTCTATCGAGTTCGAAGACACGGATGGAAAAATCGGCGACGTGCGCGCCTGTTTTATCCCCGGTCTTGGTGGCGCGACCCGCGAGATCATCACACGCTACGACGAAGACAATCTCACCTACGCTTACACAATCGAGGCAGGCATGCCGCCCTTCGTGACCTCCAACGAGGCCGAATGGAGCGTCAAACCGATTGATGAAGATTCGTCAGAAGTCACGGTTTCTATCGTCTTCGAGACCGCACCGGGCGTGCCGCCGCAGGCTGTCGCTTTCGCGCGGACGAGCTTCTTCATGTTCGCGGGCTTCGGGATCGACGATCTCAAGTATTTCCTTGAGAAGGGCACGCCCTACGCCCGTCAGTTCCCGTCTTAAAACTAATCGCCCAAGGGGTCGAACATGCGTAAAACAATATCTCTTCTGCTAGCAGTTGGCTTGTCGATCCCCTTCGCAGCCGTGGCCCCCAACGGGGCCGCGGCGCAATCTGACGCGGACATCATCACGCTCGTGACCGATCAGGGTGAGATCGATGCACGGATCATACGAGAGGCGGACGCACCCGGCGCCGCGCTCATCATAGGCCTCCATGGTTACGGCATGGACGCCAAGCAGATTGAATCACTCGTCAATGTTGAGCCAAACACAGACCACTCCTTTGTTGCCTTGAACGCGCCGGTGCCCGTGGAGGGCGGAGGGGGCGCTTGGTTCCCTCTCGACGATAGCTCGGGCTCAATTGTGGTGGACCTTGACGATGTGCGCCTGGGCAGCGACACGGTTGCGGACGCAACACTCGCGCTCGTCACCGAGACCGGAGCGGACCCCGCGCAGGTCTACATCGTTGGGTTCAGTCAAGGTGCGTCGATGGCGCTTGGGCTTGCGTTGACCCACCCCGATCTCGCGGCGGGCTACATTGCCTTTGCGGGCGGGTTGCCGCGCGAGGTCCGCGCAGAAGACTGGACAGTCGAAGGCGGCGCGCCGGTCCTGTTGGGCTACGGCACGCGCGACGCGCGATATAGCGCCGAGGAACTGGACGCAACCGTCGCCGCGCTTTCAGATGCAGGACTGTCCGTTCAACTGGAAACCTTCCCGGTCCCCCATGTCGTCAGCAGCGCCGGGCGCCGCGCCATTACGGCCTGGATTGACGACCGGATTGCAGGTGTGCCAGTGCCGCAAATTCGGCCGCTTCCCATTGCGGCCACAGCTGCCCCTGACACCGACGCCGCGCCTGAAACCGTAATTGCCGAAGCCTTAGTCGCCGCTGATGCGCGCGGCGGCTATTTCGGGAACCCCGAGGGCGATCTCGTGATCTACAAGTTCTTCGACTTCAACTGTTCGATCTGCCGCATCGCGCACCGCCAGATGGACAGGTTCCTGTCGCAGATGCCCGACAATACGCGCGTGGTTGCGGTGGACGTTCCGCTGCTTGGTCCCGGATCGCGCGAAGCCGCGGCGTTGACGTTCTCGATCGCAAAGCCGGAAGACTATAACCGCGCCTACCACGCGCTCATGGATGGCCGGGGCCAAATGACGGGCGCCCGCGCGCTCCGTGAGCTTGAATCCATCGGGATTGCCGTGGGGATTGCGGATACCGAAGCTGCAATCGACGCATACCAGAACGACATGCGGGTCAACACGGCGGCCATGCGCGCGCTTGGCCTTGTGGGTACACCGGGCTTCTTTGTCCGCTTGCCGGATGGCCGCGAACAGATGTTCACCGGCTGGGACGCGCAGGCAATTGCGGCCTTCGTTGGCTTAACGCTGAAGTAATCCAAGCCAGTTTCCGGAGGCCACAGATATGACCGAAGCACTGTAATTCAAAACAGATGACCTAGGCGCGGCTCAAACGCTCTTGTCCCAGGTCCGTCAGCGTTCGACGACATTGGTCGAACCGCTCTCTGCCGAAGATGCCATGCTGCAGTCCATGGAAGACGCGAGCCCCGCCAAGCGGCATCTGGCCCATACCACCTGGTTTTTTGAGGAATTCATTCTTCGACCGCGCGTCAAAGACTACGTCTCTCCGGACGACCGGTTCGCGTTCCTCTTCAATTCTTACTATGTGCAGGCAGGTTATTGGTGCGTTAATTTAATGTCTGCTTTCTAAACTGGGCGATGCAGCATTGAAAGAGTAGGCGAACGGCGGCTTTGGGCCGTCATTTTCCAATCGTCAAATTTCAATGGTTGACAGGTTGGAGCGCGTAGTTCCAGCGCGGCACTCAAATTAACGCACAGGAACAGAGAATAATATGTACCCGTCTTTGCGACCTACTTCTTCAGCGCCTGTGTCGGTGATAAAGACACCCAGATTCTCCATATCTTCGGGGCAACCAACCAAGTCGGCAGCGTCATCGAGGAACTGGTTGGTGAAATCATTCTCACCGATCCGGCGGCACTGATCACCCTCTGCGCGGTAACCGTCCCCAAAAAATGGCAGATCCGTATCCGAGTTAGTTTGGTCGGACGCACAGGCGGAGAGCGAGAGGGCTGTTAGGCTCAGGATAACATTGCGCACAAGCAAACTCCTTTAGTTGAATTGCGAGCAGTTTAGCATTTTTTCCGCTGTGTCAGAACACTCTAAGGTTCCATTTGATTTGCATAAACCTGATCTGTTCAATCAACAGCACAGAGGCAGTTTCCAGCACCATTTTTCGGCGCACAGCTTTTGCGAAGTTTTACCAGTCAAACGCTGGAGTAACATAAGAACAGGGCTCGCCGCATTGCGGTGTGGGCGGAATCGATGAATGGCAGGTTTGGGCCGATACGACTTGTTGCGTTCAGCCGTTAAACCAAATCGGCGCATCGTCTTCTGACCAAGTTGCATACTTTTTCATGACCAGCAGGAACGCTTCACTGTTTAGGAACTGATCCAACCAAGCGACTAAACTTGGCCACTTCTGCGCATCAAACCACGCCCGGTCTATATGTGCAAATTGGCGAACAAATGGCAGAAGCGCTAGATCGGCTAGGGTGGGTCTATCTCCAAAAAGCCAGGCCCGCCCAACTAACCGCTCGTTGAGGTCGAGCAAGTAGCCCATCGCTTTCCTGCGTTCCTCATTGAAGTCCAGATCCGGATAACGCGTAGCGTATTTTGTATGATCCAGTGCAGTTTTGAACGGGCCATCATTCGCCGAAATTAGGTCCCAGCCTTCTGGGGGCATGTCCAAAAGCCGCTGCGGATCATTTTGTTGAAGCGCCCAAACCATGATTTCCAGGCTTTCATCTATGACTTTGTCTGGAAGACGAAGCGCGGGCACTGTGCCGGATGGGGATGTTTGCAAGAAAGCGTCTGGCTTGTCCCTCAAGAGAATTTCGCGCAACTCGACTGTTACTCGTGAACTCGCAAGTGCGAGCCTGGCTCTTATCGCGTAAGGGCAGCGACGAAACGTCCAAAAGATAGGGTTGTTATCCATTCTAGGATTTATCTCCAGATCTATCTGGCTGGTCAAACCTCCAATCGACTGCCTATTGGAACTCCTGCCTACTGTTTATGGGCAGATAGGTGTGGCGATCCTGCCGTCCCAACAAATAAACGCTGCAACGGTGTCAAAGTCGGCTTTGCGGTTGCGGCAGCTGTATCAATAACGGCCGTTGGACGTCGGCTCTGGGCCGATGGCTAGGTAGTGGTAATCGGGACAGGGGCCTATGCTGCGTCCACTCCGAGGTCAGCAAAGAGCCCATTTAGTCGATCGCTGCAACAAGAACGGGTGTCCGCTACGGGAATTGCCAACGGGGCGATCTGGGCGAGCTATCCATGCATCTTCGCTCCCTTGGTGATTTTGTCCACGATCTTCTTGTCGGCGCGCAGCGCGATGCCAACGGTATTAGCCTCGTCAGGTCCATGTTCCGCAAAGACCGCCCGATTGGCGTCATCGTGCCCTGTGGCAAACATCTCCTCGATGTAGGCCACAGTGTCTACACCTCTGCCGCGCGCTCGATTTCGAATGTTGGGCAGCACATTGGCCGCGCCTGACAAAACGATCACAGGCTGAACACTCATCGGCAGATACGTGTTGCCGTCACAGTCTTCGTAAGGTTTGCCGATCAGGTCAGGATTGGCCCCGGTGACACCGCTCATCAAAAACGCGGTGACGTTCAATTTCTGCCATGTGGCCAGGTCGTCGCGGACGATGATGGCGATCTTCGTTTCGAACATGTTTGTGTTCCTTCTCAGATAATTGTGATCATGGATGCGGCGAGGCTCAAGCCAAGGGCATAGTTGAAGAGTCGTGCAGCTGTTGGGTTCGCTAAGGTCCTGCGCAAGGCGGCCCCGCTGGCCAGCCATGGGAAACATCTCAGAATGGCAGCAGAAATGAACACCGCGCTAAGCGTGATTGCCTGTACGAAGGCAAATCCATCTGCGGCCATGTCTTCCGCTTAGTCCTTACTTGCAGTCTTGAATAGATCTTTGCGCAAGGTCATCAGCGCTTTCGGATCGATTTTTGCTTGGATAACCGTTGTATTGTTAGAGGCGATCGCGTGTTTCAAAGCAGGCCCTACTTCACCGTCACCCTCGACCCAAATACCTTCACCGCCACAAAGCTCGGCAAATGTGTCGAAGCGCGGGGACCTGATTTCGGCACCGAGCAGCCGCCCTCCATAAAATTCTTCTTGATAAGCTTTTTCGGCACCCCAGGCCTCGTTGTCGAGAACAACGATTGTGATAGGTAGATCGTGCGCAATAGCAGTTTGAATTTCGATCATCGTGTAGCCGATCGCCCCATCGCCCATCACAGCGACAACAGGGCGATCAGGGGCGGCGGCCTTCGCACCGATGGCGGCAGCGAGGCCGAAACCGACCAACCCGAAATCAAGTGGCGTGATGAGCGACATCGGCGCGTAGTGCGCGAGCCTGTCTGCAGCCTGAAGACAGGTGTTACCTGTGTCGAGCGTGACAATCGCATCTTCTGGCAGTACGTCGCGAATTTCCGCCAGCGCGCGCCGGGGATGCATAGGGAGCGTGGCGAGGGTGGCTTCTTTGGCGCGTTCGGCCCAAAGGGATTCCATGTCTGCCTTGAAACCCTCCCGCCAGGCATCGCAATCGGGTTTAGTAGCGGCGTCGCATAGTGCTTCGGCGCTGAGGCGCGCGTCTCCTTGCGCAGCGATCTCAGCGGGGAAATAGCGGCCCACGGCTGAGCCTTCGACATCTATATGTGCGATGCGCGTATCCGCACCCACATAGTCGTTACTGTGGAAGGTTGAGTTGAAGCCGAGCCTTGCGCCAAGGACGACCATAACGTCGGCCTCTTTGGTCAGGCGGCTGGCCACGGTGTTGCCGCGAGGGCCCGCTTGTCCAGCAAACCAGGGGTGGCGGTGACGCATCACGTCGGCGTGGCCTGTTGAAGCAACAACCGGCACCTCGTGTTTCTCTGCCAGCGTCGTGAGGGCGGCGCGACCTGCTCCCCATTTGAAACCACCGCCTGCGAAGATCACGGGGCGTTTGGCCGCCGAAAGTAGATCGGCAATCGCTGCAATATCTTCGGGTGCTGCGGGGCCGGGGCGTGCCAGCTTGAGTGGTTTTGGTTCGATAGCTGGGCCTTCGGCGGAGAAGAGATCACGCGGGACATGCAGGACGACCGGACCACGGCGGCCGGAATTTGCCAATCTGATCGCATCTTCGACCATGGGTGCCAGACGGGCTGGATCCGTGACCATGACAGAGCGTTTCGATATCGGCGCGAAGAGGGCGACCTGATCGACCTCTTGAAACGTGTCTTTGGCCTGATCAGCTCGGGTGATTGCCCCTGCGATGACCACAAGCGGCGAATAGGCGAGCTGCGCCTCGGCCACGGCGGTAACGATGTTCACCACGCCGGGTCCGGCCTGCGCGCCCAGAACCACGCCCGGCTTACCGGTCATCCGTGCCCAAGCGTCCGCCATATGCCCGGCCGCGCGTTCGTCGCGTGCCCCGACATAGGCGATTTCGCCGCCTTGATACATCGCATCGTAAAGCTCCAGCATGGAGCCGCCCAAAAGGCCGAACACGGTATCGATGCTGTTGGCTTTCAGGACTCGGTAGACGGCCTCACCGCCGTTGATTGTGGTCATGTCTCAATCCTCAGATCTGGGACGCAAGTTGGCGGGGTCATAAAGCGGGGCGTCGTGGACGGTCACGGGATAGGCTTGGTTCAGAAGCTGAACACTGAGACCCGTGCGCGGCGTGCCCATTTTGACAAAGAGCCATCCGAGCGATTTGCCGATGGTGTACCCGTATCCCCCTGACGTGGTCAGACCGACGGGCGTACCGTTCAGCAGAACTGGCTCGCCGCCAAGGATATCTATGGCATTGGCGTGGACCTCGGCGTAGAACAACTCCCATCGCGGAGGATAGGCCAACAGGGCGTCCCTGCCGATGAAATCACGACCTTCGGAGGCGACGAAACGATCAAGCCCGACATCATAGAGGCCGACATCGGTCGTCAATTCGCCACTTGCACGATAGGCCTTTTCCATACGCATCCCGTTGAAGGCATAGGAGCCCAAGTCAATTAGGCCGTGGCGTGCTCCCACCTCAAATAGCGCGTCGTAAACCTCGGCGATGCGGTTGAGCGGGGCGTGGAGTTCCCAGCCCAATTCACCCACAAAGGACACGCGCAAGGCGTAGCATGGGACCCCAGCCACCTTGATTCCCTGACCCGAAAGCCATGGGAACGCGGCATTCGTGAGCGCTACGTCGGTCAATTCGGACAGAATCTGTCGCGCGGCGGGGCCGGACAGGGCCAGCATGCCCCAATCGGCACTGCGGTTGATCATCTCAACGTCTTCGCCGTCGCGAATGTGACTTTTGATCCAGTCGAAATCCGGATTTGCGCGGGCAATTGGCGAACCTGTGAAAAAGCGATCCTCTGTGATGCGCCAGATGGTAATCTCCGTCTCGAACTTGCCTTTCTGGGTGAGCAGATGGTTGAGGCTCATCCGACCGTCTTTGCGCGGGATGCGGTTGGCTGACAGGCGATCCAGAAGCTTGCTAGCATCTTTGCCGGTGATCTCGAACTGCGCGAAGGCACAGAGATCAATCACACCTGCCGCTGACCGTGTGGCCTTCGCCTCTCGCTGGGCGTTGTCGTGCCAGGGCTGATGCCCCCAGCCGACCTGTTCGACGTCTCCAACCTCGCTAAAATAGCGTGGGCGTTCCCATCCGGCTATCTCCCCAAAGACCGCGCCTTTCGCTGCGAGCCGGTCATAAAGCGGGTGCCGCCGCAGGGGGCGCAGGCTGTCGAACAGCTTGCCGGGGCAGGGGGTATCGTGGCGGCGCATGAATTCGTCCTTCGTGCGTTCCACAATGAAATGGTCAGTTGCGAAATCCCCGTAGCGGCGCGGGTCTAAGCTGCGGGTGTTGATGGCCGCCTCTCCATGCACCATCCAATCGGCCAGGACCTTGCCCGCGCCACCGCCCCAGGCAAGACCAATGGAGGACCCACAGGCCAACCAGACATTTGGTGCGCCGGACGGGCCGACAAGCATACCGCCATCGGGCGTGTGGGTGATTGCGCCGCGCACAACGCGTTTGATGCCAAGGTTTTCCAGGATCGGCATTTTGCCGAATGCGACCGTCAGGAAGTCGCCGATAGAGTCGTAGTCGGCTTCGAACAATTCATTCTCTGCCGCCCAAGGTGCGCCTTCTGGCATCTCCCAGACTGTGGGGCAGGTGTGACCTTCGTAAATACCGATCAGGCCTGATCTCTGCTCTTGTCGGATGTAGCCGCCAAACTCGTTGTCGCGCATCACTGGCAGTTCCGGGCGGCCTTCGAATTCTGGCACCGTGTCGGTGACCAGATAGTGGTGCAGGCAAGAGACCGAGGGGATTTTCAGCCCGAACCATTCGCCAACTTGATTGGCATAGGAGCCAGCGGCGATGATAACGTGGTCTGCTGTGACGTCCCCTTTCTCGGTCCGAAGGAGCCACTGATCGCCTTTGCGGCTGGCACCAAGCACCTGGTTGTGACGGTCGATCTTTGCACCCCGCGCGCGGGTTGCGGCGGCCAAAGCCATAGTCACGCTTGAGGGGTCGATATGGCCGTCCTCGTAGGTGCGCACGGCGACCTTTACGTCGTCGACCTTGTAAAAGGGATTGATCTTAGCGACCTCATCCGGGCCAACAAGGTCCATCGGCAAATCAAGCAGCTTGCCAACGCCCATGATCGACTTCATCCAGTCGACCTCGTCATCCGTGGTTGCGATGCGAAGACCTCCGACTTCGTGCCAACCGATGCTTTGGCGGGTCTCATTTTCAACGCGCTTGTAGGTCTCGATCGATGTCTTGTTGATCCAGCCCATCACCCGGCTGCCCACAGCATGGGCGATCTGGCCCGCTGCATGCCAGGTGGAGCCGCTGGTGAGCTCGGCCTTTTCGAACAGGATCGTGTCAGTCCAGCCGTTTTCCGCTAGTTGAAATTGGGCGGCCACACCCATGATGCCGCCGCCGATTATGGCTACTCGCGTGCTTCGGGTCGTGTCCGACATCAGAACGCCTCTTTTGCCGGAAAGAGGGAAGCGCGTGCGGCGAAGCGGGTGCAGGCGATTTCCACTTCGAAGCCGTCAACGACTGCTTGGGTGTTTAACCGATCGAGCGGCGCATTGAACTCGGCGAGCGCAACGGAACGGTCGAAACGGTAGCTCCATGAAGCTGAGGTGATCTGGCCCATGACTTTGCCGCCATAGTAAATTGGCTCGTCGTGGATCGGGATGGCGTCGGCGTCTTCAAAGAGCAAGGAAACGATGCGGCGGCTTGGTGTGTGATCTGTCAGTGCTTGCTTGCCAAGAAAGTCGGTGTCCATTGCGCAGAACCTGCCAAGCCCGGCCTCAAGAGGATTGGTCCCCGGGGTCAGTTCGTGCCCAAAGGCGCGGAAACCGCTTTCAATGCGCAAGCTGCCGGTCGCGAAAAGCCCGGCATGGGTCGCTCCTGCTGCGACGAGCGCCTCATGAGCCGCCATTGCCATGTCGGAAGGGATGTAAAGTTCGTAGCCTTCTTCGCCTGTATAACTGAGCCGCCCGACCCATCCGCGGGCCAACCCAATCTCGACTGGGGCAAAACCGAACGGTTTCAGCTCGGGCAGAGGCGCAAAAGACGTTGCCTGCAGGACTTCGCGCGCTTTTGCTCCGGCGAGGCCAATGACTGCGTAGCCGCTTGTGAGATCGGAGAACTCGACCCTCGACGCCCCCTTCGTTTCGCGCATCCGTTTGATGACACGCACGACTTCGCCAGCGCCGGTGATCATAAGGTAGGTCTCAGGTCCGTGGCGCTGAACAGTTAGGTCGCTTTCGATGCCGCCATGTGCGTTGAGGATTTGAGTGTAGGCGATCCGCCCGTCCGCAATGTCCATTTGCGCGCAGCAAAGTCGGTTCATAAAGGCGCAAGCATCAGGACCTTGCACCATGATCTTGCCAAATGCCGATTGGTCCAGAATGGCCGCCCCGCTGCGGCAGGCTTCTACTTCGCGACCCACCTGTTCGCGCCAGGCGGGCACACCAAAGGTTAGCGGCAAATGCGCGGCCTCTCCCCCGAAATGCACGGCGCGTTCCCAGCCGCCGCGCGCCTCAAACCAGGCGTCTGCCGCGACAAGCCCCGCGTGAATGGGAGAGCGGCGTTGGCCCCGAGCGGTGTCCATCGTGCGGCCCGGGTAGGGGTTGTCGTAGTGGCGGCCCAGCACCTCGGGGATGCGGGCCTCCAAAGCACCGAGGACGTTCATTTCTGGGCTGAAACGGCGGATGTCTGCCTCGTTCAGCTCCATCGTCGGCTCGCCCGCGATGATCCATTCTGCCATCGCTTTGCCAGCGCCACCTGCTAGGGCGATGCCGGTGGAATTCATGCCACCCATCAGGAAGAGGCCCGGGACTTCGGGGCTTTCGCCCAGCATGAATTGGCTATCCAGTGTGAAACTCTCGGGTCCGTTGAGCAACATGCGCACCTCGGCCCGTTCCAATGCGGGAATGCGGCGGAGTGCATTTTCCATCATCGGCATGAAGTGGTCCCAATCCTCGTCCAGCAGATCAAAAGAGAAGTCGGCTGGCAGATCCGTGGTCGAGATCCCCTTTGCGTGGGGTTCGAATGAGCCCACCAGAAGCCCCTCGACATCGTCGCGGGCATAAAGATAGGCGTCCTGGTCATTGAGCGTGGGTAGATGCGCACCGCGCCCGAGCGCCTGCACATCTGGAAGGGGTTTGGTGAGGATGTAAAAGTGCTCGCAGGCATAGAGCGGCATATGCGCGCCTGCCATCTGCGCCACCTCTCGCGACCAAAGACCCGCCGCAATCACCACTTCTTCGGTAGCGATAACGTGATCATCAACCTCAACGCCAGCAATGCGCCCGCCGGCCTTGCGCAAACCTGTCACCCGGGAGTCCTCAAAGAACTGCACGCCCCTAGCCTTCGCCCCCTTGGAGAGCGCCAAGGCCACCTCGGATGGGTTTACGCGACCATCTGCTGGGGACCAGACGGCGCCAATTACGTCATCAACCTCTATCAGCGGCCAAAACTCTTTGGCGCGCGTGGCATCGACCACCTCGGCTTCGAGCCCAAAGGCCCGGCCCAAGGAAACCTGGCGTTTGATGTTGGTCATCCTGTCGGGGTTGGTGGCCAGCGTCAGCGATCCGGTCTGACGCCACCCGGTCGCTTGGCCGGTTTCCTGTTCCAGCTCTTTGTAAAGTTCGATGGAGTAGTTGATCAGCTTGGTAAGCGTGGCTGAGGGGCGCAGTCGACGGACCAGTCCGGCGGCGTGCCAGGTTGTACCGGACGTCAGTTTTGAGCGCTCCAGAACGACAATGTCTTTGCGCCCGGCCCGGGCCAGGTGATAGGCGATGGAGCAGCCGATGACGCCCCCGCCGATTATCACTGTTTGTGCGTGGGTTGGCGGGCTCACGGCAAAACTCCTTCGTGGATCATGTCAGACAGCGTGACTCTGAACGCGTCGAGGGCCTCATCCACAAGTTCAGGCGTATGTGCTGCTGACGTGAGGCCGGAGGTATAGGCCATCATGTCGATCCCCCGCTCCAGCATGCCATCTCGGTAGGCTTTCACCATCGTCTTCGGCATCCCGCGAATTTCTGCTGGGGAAAGACCATCAATGGTGGTCCGACCAAAGAACACGTGGAAGATCGAACTGTCCCCGTAGGCGTGCCCGGCCACCCCCAGATCAGCCAGGGTATCATTCATGCCGTCCCGCATCCGAGTGGCCATTCTGTCGGCCCGTGCCTGCGCCTCTCCCGTTGCGAGCAAGGGCATCGCCGCGCAGGCCGTGGCGGCGACCAGCGGTGAGGCGTTGAAGGTTCCCTTGTGGCTGACGGCGGGCGCAAGGCCATCGTGTTCGGTCAGGTTGTTCATCAACTCCATGATCTCGGCGCGCCCGCAGACGGCACCGCCAGGTAGGCCGCCAGTGACGATTTTCGCAAGTGTTGTGAGGTCAGGGACGATAGTGTCCCGCGCTTGCCGTCCGCCGGGCGACCAGCGAAAGCCTGTGATGATTTCGTCAAAGATCAGCACCACCCCTGCTGCGCGGGCGACGTCATGCAACGCGCGCAAGGTCTCGGTTTTCAGAGGCACCGAACCATAGTTTGCGCCAGAGGCTTCGATAATCACGGTCCCGATTCGGCTGTTTTGCAGGGCAGCCTTCATCGCGTCAGGCGTGGCAGCGCACACATCGATCAGGTTGTTGATCTCCGCTGGAATGCCAAGTGACGTCGGCGCGTTTTGACCCGGTTTGGTGCCCTTGAGAACGTGATCGTGCCAGCCGTGATAATGACCATCGACTCGTAGGATGTGATCTTTTCCGGAAAAGGCGCGTCCCAAGCGTAGGGCCAACATCGTCGCCTCGCTGCCGGAGGCGGTGAAGCGCGTGCGATCAGCGCAGGGGAAGAGCTGGTTAACCCACTCGGCCCATTCAGTCTCTGCCCCATGACAATCAGCCGAAAAGAGCGACCGCGCTGCTTGTTCTTGCACCGCTTGTACGATGACCGGATGACAATGCCCCAGCAACTGGCTGGCGCTGCCCATTTTGAAATCGATGTAGCGTCGTCCTTCGACATCCCACTTCTCGGCGCCCTTGGCGCGTTCGATGAAGACTTGGTATGGATCGCGGTAGCGCAATTCGTGACTGACCCCGCCGGGAAGGGCGGACCGGGCGCGGAGTGTTTGGCGAGCGTTTGTCATCCGGGCCGTCCAGTCTGCGCGCGGGACAGACGAATGTCGAATTTGGCGCGAAGGGCGCGATCCAGCGCATCCGGGATGTGACTTGGGAAGTGGCTCTTCAGAATGTCTCGCGCGTGTTCGCGGGCAACATCGCCGACCCGCCGCGCCCCATCCTCTTGCCATTCGCGTGGTGCGCGGCGGTCGCCGACCTCTGGATAAAAATAGTCCGATTTCATCCTGTGGAATGTGTGTTGTTCCCCCAGATAATGACCCTCTCCCCGACAGACCTGTGCAATGACGTCGGCTGCGATGTTCTCTGGCGTGGCTTCAATGCCCCGGATGGTACGCAGGATGTTGCCCAACAGATCATTGTCGCTGACATAAGCCGCGTGGCTAACCCCCAAGAGGCTCGACATCATGCCCGCAGCCTGCGTGACGATGTTGGACCCGGCATGGGCGGCCATCGTCACGGCCAGCGACTTTTCTGCGCCGTATTGCGCGTCCAACCGTTTGGCGTCTGTGATCCCCGCAATGGAACTGGTCGGCAGGTCCCAGTGGCGGCCCATCTGCGCGGCACCTGCCATAAGGATCGCCTGTTCCCCACCGCCGCCGCTCATGGAACCGGTGCGCAGATCGGCGACCAGCGGCTTAGGGGCGAATATCGCCTTGACTTCGGGGGCGACGAGTCGGGCGAAAACAAGCCCTGCAAGTGTTTCCGCCATGGCCTGAACCAGAGATCCGGCAATGGTGGCTGGGCTGGTGGCACCGGCCTGACCAGCACTGATCAACTGCACAGGAAAACCGGCCTCAATGGCACGCTCCAAAACCTCGCAGGCTTCTTCGGCAAAGCGCATTGGGGGCACGACATGGCACACCATCACCGTCAGGAAAGGTCGGGCGCGAAATTCGTCCCGCCCACCGGCAATGTCATAGCAAAGCTCCGCGATTGCGGCGACGTTCTGTGGTTCGGTGATCGAGATCGAGACATGTTTCGACGTGCCTGCCAGACAGGCATAAGCCGTGTTCAGATCCATAGCTGCATTGTCTTCGATATCCCGTGCAACAACAGACCGGCTGAAGTGGTGAATGTTGTCCATCTTATCGACGATGCGCGCGGCATCGTAGAGGTCCTGAAGCGTCGATTCGCGATATTCGTGGGTCTCCAGGTCGAACACACCCGGCGCGGCCCCACCCGTTGACATATGCACGCGCGCGGCTTCAATTTTCAGGTCTTGCGCGGGGTCCTGTCCGCACAAGGAGAACCCACGTTGTGCGCCATCGATGGCCCATCGTACCAGTTCGCCGGGAAATAGCAGGCGACCATCCTCGGTCATGTGCCCGCCGGCTTTCGTCACTTTCGCAACGATAGACGGCGTCGCCTGGCTTAACCCCAAGGTTTCGAGCAGCGAAAGCGCTGCACCTTCGATGCGCGTAACTTCTTCGGGTGATAGAGGTTTTAGCCGGCCAGCTTGGACGCCCGGCCAAATCGGAGGATTGGGTTCCAGCTGGGTGGTTTGAGCCAATCGGTCTTTGCGTCCGCGCCGCCGGGAGGTCTGGGTCATCGAAACATGAAATCAGTTCTTCTTTTCATCAGTCTCACAGAAAAAGCACTGTTTACAAAGGCGTAAATCTCAGGAATTAGTTAGTTTCACTCAGCTATCTGGATCACATGACGCCATCCCTTCCCGCTCTTCGCGCTTTCGATGCCGCCGCGCGCCTTGGCAGTTTTCGAGCTGCTGCGGAACATCTGTCTGTCACGCCGACGGCGATCAGTCATCATATCCGAGGGCTGGAGGATCAACTGGACACCAAAGTCTTTGATCGCATCGGCCGCGCGGTCGTTCTGACGGAGGATGGCCAAAGGCTCGCGGAAGCGACGGCACAAGCCTTCGACATCTTGGAGGAGGCAGTTCGCACGCTAAACCAACGTTCTCGGAGGGTGGTGCGGCTCGTGGCGGGACCGATCTTTACTGCGCGTTGGTTGATGCCGCGTATGAGCGACTTCTGGATTGAACACCCTGATATCGAACTGGAGGTTCTACCGTCATTCCAACCCGGTGAGTTGGCCTACGATAACGTCGACATCGTGATCCGCTGGGAACGCATGGGCGAACAACGAGAAAACGCCATCAAGCTGCTCGAGTTGAGCCCGGTTGCAATCGCGTCCGCCGAATTCGTGGCTGCCCGTGGCCCGATTGATGAGCCGAGCGACCTAATCGAATTGCCGCTGATGCATCAACGGAATCATTGGGGTTGGCTTGATTGGTTTGCTGCAATGGGGGTGCCGGTTAAGAACTCCTTGCGTGGTCCCGTCTTTGAGGACGCCAATGTACTTTTGCGCGGTGCTGCAGAGGGCCAGGGAGTAGTCGTAGGATGGTTGCCCTTGATCGATCAGGATTTGGTGGAGAAACGGGTTGAACGACTCTTTGATGAGACGATTCCACCAACCCATGCCTACTTTCTTGAGACTCGGTCGTTCGGTGCATCCCGGCAAGAAGCACGTAAAGTCGTTGAATGGTTCACAAGGAATTAGGAAGCCAAGCGTCTGCCTAAGCGCCCCGCAGGTAACCGACCGCCTCTCGCTCGTCTACTCGACTACAAGACAGGCTAGTTCTAAATCGGCGCACTTGCGAGGTAGGTTTTACAATCACGCTTTGCAAAATCTTCAAGGGATTGAGCGGCGCGTGTTCGCTCTGTGAAATGCCTAGAGATTTGTTTAAACAACTAATGGCAGCAATGCGATTTGCGGATACAGCATCCAAACAAGCTGCTCAAGGTCCGCTATGGGCCGGTCCTTGACGGTGGCGCAAGCCCGAGGAAGGGTGAATGCCGCTCTGAAAGAAACGCCAGCTTGGAGGTCGAAATGAATGATGGATCAGCAAGTTCCGGGCCAATACTGAGGTTGTTCCAAGTCCAAACTAAGCCTGGCCGTGCGGGTGAACTGATCGCGAAATTCGGGGTGACTTCCGCGGAAGTTGTGCACGGGCACCCCGGGAACTTGGGTTATTTCTTCGGCCACGGTGTCGGCATGGATGACGACTATGTCGTCTTTACATCGGTATGGCGCGACATCAAAGCGGTGCAAGCGCGGTTCGGGGAGACGTGGCAGGTGTCCTTCCTTCCCCCAGGCTACGAAGAGCTAATCGAAGAGTGCTCTATCCGCCATATAGATGTGGGGCAAGGCTGGCATTTGGACCTTTCCCAGGGAACTTAGGTGGGCAGTACTGGGACATATTAGTTTCTACAAAGTCTCTACCGCGATGGTCCGACAGGGTGGGTTTTCGCGGTGCATCGAAAGTACGGTTTGGTGAAGGTCCGAATTGGGCCGTCTGCGTGAACAGTTGACAGCGGGGCAGGGGCGTGTGCTGCAACAGAATCTAGGTCTTGAATGAGCCCAAACCCTGCAAGCTCGCGCAATGCAACGAAGGGCGGCTGTTAAGTGCCCCCCGCCAGAAGGATGACGAAGGGCGTGACGCTCAAAGAGCCTTGCGGAACGTTACCTTGTCGTCTCCATCAGCCCAAAAGTCGCGGATGCGGGCTTCTTCTTCGTAGCCGTTTTGGGCGTAGAACTTGCGGGTGAGGGCGAAGTCATCCGTCCCAGATGTATCCACGATCAAGATACGTTGCCCTTTGTCTTTTAGGTGCCGCTCTGCGGCAGCGACTAGTGCGGTCCCAATCCGCTTGCCTTGCAGGTCTGGACGCACCCCGAGAGCGAGCATGTTCCAAGTCCCATCGGCAAAATCTTCGGGAACTGTGTAGCAAAAGCCCACAGCTTCACCATTGATATGGCACGTCAGCCAAAGCGCTTCCGTTTCGCCTGCCAAAGATGGAGCTAGCATATCTGGAAGCATCTCGCTTGGGAAAAGCTCAGTCCCATCCAGGACGGCTTTAAGCCCTGCAATGTCGTTGGCTGATGTGGGTTTAATGTTTGGATTTGTCATTCTCTGGATATCCTTGTCGGTTGTCGTATTGAGGGTTAAAGGAGCGAATGCCGAGCCTCGTGGCGCGGTCGGGTCGTCCGTTTTCGGATTTGATAAACCGCCTTTTCTTCAGGCAGTCGAAAAGCTCCAGCGAGCATCAGGCCAGCACGTGGCCGTCGCGCGTGAAGCAGGAGATTTCGCACACTTTGCAGTTCTGCATACGCTCGAAGTGGATCGCGCCACCCTGCGCAAGAACGTGCAAAACACGCTGTTCGTGTTTTGAGATATTCAAAGGATTGTCTCGTGAGTTTATGTCAGCCGAAAGGGCTCCCGGCATCGCGCTCGGAAGTCTTTTGGTTCAAGTTGGTCCTGTTTGTTGGACCTTAGCGGCGGGCCGCAATCGTAGACATAAAATCTCCATCGCCCTACATCTACGCAGAGCGTTCCAAGGAGATAACGTCATGACGTTCATATCGCAAGCGGATGTTGAAAAGCGCTAGAGCAGTTGCAGCTTCATCTCGCCGACTGTAAGTTCGCATAGCTTTTGAATTTGCATCTTCAGCAAGTGGCAAGAATTACGTGCTGTGCAAGCAGCATCGGATCCTACGCTGAGAGTCCGTTTTGGTCCGCCACCTGCTTTTTAAGCCGCTCCAAGTGTTCGCAAGTTCACAGCCCCTTATTCATCAGGTCTTTGATCTGCGCCTCGGAAGTACCGGCAATAATCCGACCGAGCTCTTGTTTGCCTCTTAGAACGATCAGTGTCGAACGTCTTGGAATACTACGCGAAACAGTTACTTCGTGGCTTTTGTAAGTATCCCAATCTACTTTGACGAAGGTCATCGCCGCGTCGTAGGCCGGGTTTTCTGCGCGGATGACATTGATCACACGTTCTTGGCGCCTGCATGTGCTGCACCATGTCGCGGAGTAGTCAACGAAAACTGTCCTTCCGTCCGCGAGAGCATTCTCGATAACACCCGGAGTATACTCGACGAATAAGTTGGCCAGGGCTCGCATCGGAGCAAGCGCAGCTGCAATGCCAAGTAAGATAATCGAACGTCGTTTCATCCTAATATTCCTTTGCTAAAGCGAGACTGAGAGATCCTGCAGCCAGACAGGCATGATTTCCAGCAACCAGCCCTCGATGGTATGATGGACTTGAAAAAGCAGCATGGCTCCAACCACAAAAAAGGTTGCGCCGATGATGGGCTTGGAGCGCATCGCCAGACCGCGTAGCGCCTGGGCGCGCTTCTGAATTGCGTCGCGGGCACCTAAACCCAGACCGATGATCAGGGTTGAGACACCCAGCGCAAACGCGCACATGATCAGTGTGACGTAGCCGAGATCTTCACCTTGTGATGCGATTGCGATTGCACCGCCAAGGGTCGGTCCAATACATGGTGACCAGACAGTCCCAAGCAGCAAACCACCAAGGAATTGGCCGCGTAACGTGCCCACCTCAAGATCATTGAAATGTGCATCTGCACCAGCGGCGAAACCTGCTGTTGCCATCTCAAACCGCCTTGAAAACACCGGCACCAGCAAGATCAGCCCGAAAACTATCATCAGAACGGCGCCAATTTGAGCCAGAAGATCGTGTGTTAGGCCGATACTGGCGCCGAACGCCGTAACGAAAACACCGAAAACTACGAATGAAATGCTCATTCCAGCCGCAAGCGCGATTGGTCCCGCCTTGTTTGCATTCAATGCGCCCACAAGGACGATGGGAAGAACCGGCAAGACGCATGGATTGATCAACGTCAGAAGCCCGGCAAGATATGCAAAAACGAATTCCATTGTGGACGTGGCCCGGTACTGCAAGGATGGTTTATTATAGTCCATAACAAGAGCGTATTGCGAATAGCGTGGCGCAACAGGCCTTCACATTCACTTGTTTGAGAACCTATCTCCAGCACCCATTCGGCCTGTACTCGGCTCCGATCCGGAAACTGGGTTCAGGCGACAGATTTTATGAGGTTCCAGAACGAAATACGTTCATTTGGCGGGCAGTTCAAACGAGCCGCCCGCCTCCGCATCAAAACGGATGAATGCGAGGCCAGTTTTCGTCTCCGGCGGCGATGTGAGTTGGGATGTCTGCCTGCCACAGTTCCTGTGCTCTGGGATGAACCTGAATGAACAGCGTACCATCTACAACCTGCCAAACGTTCGGATCACCCGGTGCCTTATAGCCTTGGCTGGCCGCCCAGGAGCAGTAGCCATCATAGGCGGGCGCATAACGCTCGGGGTCGGACGCAAACGCATCCCGGTTCTCCTCCGTTGCGAAGTACCAAATTGCGCCGTTCCAGAAATGATTTATTCGCGCCTCACCGGCGACCGGGCCGTCATTGTGATACGAAACTGTATCAAAACCACCTATCGCAACAGCGAGTTGGTTGCCGGCTTGAACCGGCAGTGAAGCCAGCGCAAAAGTTAATGCGGTAGCCAGTGTTGCAATCAGTTTTGCCTTCATTGGTGCCTCCATTTTCAATGCCAAAGCGGGCATGTAGAAACAAGAACGTAACGCCACGTAACTGATGCACCAATGACACTTAGGCGAAGTAGATTTGATCGGTTTGACGGTTTCGTGGCTGGACCGTGAGGCGCAGCACGCTAAGCACTTCAAATTGAGCACGCGGCGCGCGGACACAAGGGGCCTCGTTTTCGATCCTGAATAGAAGACAAAACTTGTATCAAGCCCGTGATACGTTCTGTTGCATACTTTTTCCCGGTAACACCAGCAGGTAACGTCAGTGAATGGCTGGGTCCTTTCCGACAAAAGATACAGAGAACCGGATCGAGGCTTCGAGCTCAGTTTCGCCAACTCAGCGATGGGCGTGAACGGATGAATTCGAACGATACTGACATGTAAACTAGAGCTGATCCAAGCTGCCCGTAGTCCAGCGGATTTATAACTCCGGCTATTTTGGCAGGTACCTCTCCGACCACGTGTCTGCGTCGGTTGTACTGCTGCCGATCAGCAGCTTGACGCGCCATGACCGGATGTCGCGCTGCCTCGAAGATTTGTAGTGAGTCTGGTTGGGGACCGAAGGAGCAAAGTGGTTGAAATATTGTCATCGGTTGCTCAAATAATACTCTTAACCCGTCCTTAAACGATTTTTGCATCCCAAAGACCAAGGAATGGCCCATGTCCGACGCGCTACTGTTTGAGGCACTCGAGCTGATCAAAGCCGGAAATTTCCGACCCGGCGCAGAAATGGAAGAGGCGCACCGGATTAGTCAAAAACATGAAGGAGATGCGCGGTTCGACTGGGTGCATGCCTTGGTTCATCGGATTGAGGGCGATGCCGCCAACGCCGAGTATTGGTATGGACGTGCAGGCAAGACGCGATATCCCGGATCGATAGAAGAAGAATGGCAAATCATTCAAGCGGAAGTCGAAGGAACTTGACGCGCATGACTTCGAAAGAGCGGCGTCGCGGCGGTGTAAGGGTTAGTCAACTTCAATGTTGGTTATTGATTGTGTCCAGCCCAAGTTGCTGTAACCCGAACTTTTAGACCCTGCGGGATTCTGATGTTGTCGTCAGTGCGCCGGGACCGCAGATCCACCTAGAATAGAAATACAGGCGTGCATTCTATATTAAAGGCAATTCGAACACCTATCGCGGGGGAATGGCAATTGAGAATAACGCGTTTGGGGGCCAATGGCCCGGAGGTTTCGCAGTTCGGGATCGGTGCGATGTCTTTCTCCGGCATTTATGGTGACGCGACAGTAGAGGAATCCCACGCGGTTCTGAACGAATGCCGCTCTGCTGGTGTGACGCATATCGACACGGCCAACGTCTACGGAAACGGTCGTTCAGAGGACATCATTGGAAAGTGGTTTGCAGACAATCCCGGCGCGAGGTCCGAGTTTATTCTGGCCACCAAGGCCGGTATAAGCCGCAATCCGGATCGCCGCTTCAACAACGATCCCGAGCATCTGGAAAGTGCGCTGGATGCCAGCCTGCAGCGGCTTGGTGTTGACCATGTCGATTTGTTTTACGTTCACCGATACGATCGCTCGCATAGCCCCGAAGACGTCGCGGGAACTTTGAAGCGTTTGATCGAGAGCGGCAAGGCAAGGGCCGTCGGCCTGTCTGAGATCGCGCCCGCAACGCTGCGTCGCGCGTGGTCTGAGTGCCCCATTGCGGCGGTGCAGTCCGAGTATTCGCTGTCGACACGTGCCCCGGAACTGGGGTTGCTGCAAGCCTGCACTGAACTCGAAACTACGTTTGTCGCATTTTCGCCGGTCGGTCGTGCGTTCCTGACAGATGCACCATTCACCTATGAGCGTGCCCAGCAAATGGCCTTCACAAAAGGCAACCCCCGGTTTGTCGAGCCCAATTACTCAGCCAATATCCTTGCGACCGACAAGTTTCGGGCGCTTGCCGCTGAAATGGGCTATCCGGCGGCCTCTCTCGCGATTGCATGGGGCATTGCGCAAGGGGAAAACGTGGTGCCCATACCGGGTACAAAGAACACGGCGCACCTTGCCGAACTGATCCGCGGTACTGAGATTGACTTGTCGCCCGAAGACCTCGCGCAGATCGAAAGAGTTCTTCCGGTTGGATGGGCCCATGGTGACCGCTACAGTGCTTCTCAGTGGGAAGGTCCAGAGCGGTATTGCTGAAGCTAAGGGATTTTGAAACCGGTCTGTCCGAATGCGAACTGGCGATCCTCGAGGAAATGCGATCGCTTAAATTGCGACGTTGCGTTATCGTCACGGACACGAACGGCGATGGCACTCCAGATCAAGACGAGGTTCAGGTTGCTCAAGACGCGGGCGTCCTTCCGCTCAGTAACGGCTAAACCTCTACGGCCAATCGCGACCCAACCCTCCCAGGGCCGCCAAATTTGAGGTGAACTGCCACGGCGTTGGATGTCGGCTCTGGGCCGTCACTGGTAGGTGGAGAAGCCGTCAATGAGGCGTTGAAGCTCTGTTCGACTACTTACCTCGACTTTCTCGCAGACTCGTCTCAGTAGTAGCGCAGCAAGTACCGCGCGACGTTCAGTGTTTAAACCGTATTAATAATTTGTTCCTCAAAATCTCAACTCTGCGTCCCGGGCGAAGTTGTTTCAACAAAGCGTGTTTCGTTGACGAAACAACTTGTATACGTTTCAGTAAAAACGAACTTTTATGCTTGCTTGTGCATCGGGAGTTGCCTGAACGGCGACCTGACTGGCCGACATCAGTAGAAAGAGCTCTCGCGTAAATTTCGGAGGAAACCCGTGGCCAAGAACCCTGTATTGATTGATAAACATCCTGGGCGCAATTCCCAAGCTTACGGGATCGCGCGTGAACTTGGCACGGATGAGGAATTGATCCACGCGCCCTCTATTGGCGTCGTGGGGACGAAGGGCGACAGCCAGTGCTATCTTGGAGTGCAGCCGAAGGTAGAGGCGATTCACGCGGCACTGCGAGACCAGATTGGCAAAGATGCCGGCAAGATCGCTATGCGCTTAGTCCAGCCAGAGTACTCCATCGCAACGTCCGACGGCATTCGCAATGGAACCCGCGAGATGCGCTATTCTCTCATTGGACGCGAAGTGACCAATGATGTGTTTTCCTTGCACCTCTCCGCATCTGGGCTGGGTGGAACAATCGCTGTAGTAGCATGTGACAAACCACCGGTTGGAACCTTGGCGGCATTGCTCGAGCACAACCAGCCCGCCATCATGATGTCAGACGGTTCCATTCATCCCTCTAGAGACCCTGAAACTGGTGAAATGCTTGATATTATAGCAGCTTACCAGGTCGCCGGAAGTGAGGACGCCGCTTACCGCAAGCGTATTGCCTGCATTGCCTGCCCAGGGATCGGATCATGTGGAGGAATCTTTACCTACAATACCATGCAAACCTTCATCGGCGTCCTGGGCATGCAACCTTTACACATGGTGGCGCCGCCGTCGGACGATCCTCGCCGTATGGAAGAGTTTCCATCGCAATTGGTGGGCTACCTTGCAAATCTGATCGAAAATGACACACGGCCGAGGGACATCGTCGGTCGCGACTCGTTGCGCAACGCGCTGACTGTCGCGATGGCTATCGGTGGCTCAACCAATGTTGTTCTGCACGCCCCCGAAATAGCACGCGCAGCAGGTTATGCGAACTTCTGGAAGGACATTGTAACCCCGGAAGAATTCAATGAATGGTCGCAAAAAATCGTCCCGGTTCTGACCGACGCGCGCCCCTATGGCCTCTATTCTATGGTGGACATAGACAGGGTTGGAGGTGTGCAGGTGATTGTGAAGGAATTGATAGACGCAGGTATGGTCAACGGCGATGCGCCAACTTGTACAGGTGAAAGCTTGGCTGAACAGGTCGACCGATTGGGCGCCGTAGTGCCGGATGGAAAAGTTATCTATCCCGTTTCGGCCCCGTTCAAGGAAACCGGAGGGCTGCGCCTGCTAGGTGGAAACCTGTCGCCCGAATTCGGCGCCATCCTGAAGCTGGCCGGCGTGGAGCGAGGCCTCGAGAACAACATATTCAAAGGTAAGGCGCGAGTCTTCGAAGGCGAGGCCCGCCTGCTCGAGATGCTCGATACCAACCCAATGGGTTTCGAAGACAATGACATGATCATTGTCCGATACGAGGGGCCTTCGGGTGCACCTGGCATGCCGGAGATGCTGGATGCTACAGCGAGGATCACAACTCTGTGTCGCGAGCGAGGGATCACCGTGGCCCTTATGACGGACGCGCGCTTCTCGGGCGGATCAGTAGGGCTGGTTATCGGCCATGTTGGGCCGGAGGCGGCACTGGGAGGGCCAATAGCTTTGATCAACGATGGCGACGAGATCATTGCCGACCTGAATGAGAACGAACTGAACGCGCCGGTGCTGGAAGATGCGGACACTGTCGCCGAACGCCGCGCGCGGTGGGAAGCAGAAGTAGCCGAAAACGGAGGCGTTCATCCACATTGTGGGGTTGCCGACACCCGTCTTCTGCATCGTATGAGAAAGTCCGCAGTGCCTGCAGTACAAGGCGGGGGTATACACTCAGGCCGTGAGTTGTGGCTCAACGCACCCAGAGAACCGGTACGCTCCGGATTTTCTCCCACAAATCGTTGGAGAAAATAACGTTGCGGCAAGTGGCCTTTAGCGGGTTTTGTCAGAAGGCCTTTGGTTGATCGGGGCAGGGTTGTTGCGTAGCTTTTGCCCATGACCAACCCTGCCTCTTTCAAGTACTTCAAAACCAGCCCCGAGATCATCCGCCTTGCGGTGATGCTGTACATTCGTTTCTGAACGAGGTCGGTATTCCCAAGTATCCGACGGGTGAACATGTTCCGGGCTTGCCGGGGCTTTGGTTCAACGGCTTTAGGCCCGAGTTCCAGGGTTACTTCTATTCAGCCGCAAAAGGTGCTCAACGGATTGGAAACGGTATTCTGTCCGAGGCTGAGACGTTGGTACGCGATCAGCCTTCGCGTCAGGCCAAGCTTGTTGCATAGTCGCAAGCGATGGACGCGTTGGCGGTGAACGCGAAATCATTGCCGCCATCGCTCATTCGCTTTTCGAGGTATGAACATGACCCGGAACACTTTTTCTGAGCGCCTTATGTCCATGTCGGATGAGGTGTGGGAGCGTCATGCAAATCCTTGGAGCGGATGGAGCCGCATCACGATCCCTCCGCTCTTTGTTGTTGCCATCTGGAGCCGCGCTTGGCTTGGGTGGTGGTCCCTTTTACCTCTGGCGCTGGTTTGTTTTTGGACATGGTGGAATCCGCGCGCATTCCCCAAACCGAAAAATCTCGAAAATTGGATGTCCAAGGGTGTGCTGGGCGAACGCATATGGATCGCCCGCAAAACCGACCCTATCCCAAAACGTCACAGGCGGATGCCCCATATTCTTGCAGCTGCTAGTGGCCTTGGTCTGCTCACACTCACATGGGGTCTTTCGGTCTTGGAGCCATGGCCAGTTGTTGCTGGCCTCATTGCAGTGATGGGCGGTAAGCTCTGGTTCCTGGACCGAATGGTCTGGCTTTTCGAGGATACGGGTGGGTTTGACAGGACGCGTTAGCTAATCCTTTGGGTGAACATAGACCAGTGTTGGATCGTCATCAGGCGTCGGGGCACTCGCATCCAACACGCATCCGATCCGCTCAGCCAGTCGAATTGATGCTGTGTTGTCCGGGTCAATATAGCTTACAGCCCGCGACCATTTCAGGTCTTTATAAGCATGAGTTCCAAGCGCGGTCACAGCCTCAGCAGCAAAACCTTGGCCCTCGTCTTCAGTCGACCAAATAGACCATGTGAGCTCTTTCTCGGGCCATCCGTTTGGATACCACGGACCAGCCATACCAATAGCTTTTTGAGAGTCTTTGCGGCAGATCACAAAGGGCCCCGTTTGGTGAAGCGCCCAATGCCCAAGAAAAACTGCATAGACACGCCAGGCAAGATCGGTCTTGCCTTTGCCGCCACCGACGAACCGAGCGCGTTCTAAGGTAAAGAAGGTGGTCCAGCCAGCTAGGTCATCAGATTGCGGTTTGCGAAGGAACAGGCGTTCAGTTTCAATCATAGCGATCACTTCGATAAGTTCATTCATTCAGTCGAAGGCACCAGCCATCGTTGTTCGTAAGCTCGAGACCCAACACGGCTGATGTGTGTCAGTCAAACTCGGAAGCGGGCGTTCCAGGTTTTAACACGCGCGGCATGACGCTCCTCGTAAGGGGCTTTAAAACTGAGCTAGTCCTTTCTCAAACTGCCAGGGGATTGCAAAGCACTCTGCTGAATGTCCGATTAGGGCCGGAATGACTATTTTCTAAAATTCCGAATTCGCAGAGGCCATCTAGACCTTTAGACAGAGTTCTCAGTGTGCTAGTCAACTCATCCTATACCCAACATTTCTGAGGGTTACGATCCGCTGACCTTCGGATCCGATTTTGCGCCTTAGGCGGCCAACGTAAACGTCGACGACGTTGGTTAATGGATCTTCGCTCATGCCCCATACGGAGTTGAGGATGCGCTCTCGGGACAGAACCCTGCCCACATTAGTCAGAAATAGCAGAAGAAGATCGCGTTCTTTTTTGGACAGTTGCACCTCTTCGCCAGCTACGGATACGTGAAGGGAGCGCCGGTCGAAGCTTAGGGTTCCACATGTTATGACGGACTCCCCAAGATCGTTGGCATAATTGTTGGCACGCCGGTACAGGGCCTCAACGCGCGCGATAAGTTCTTCGAAATCAAAGGGTTTCGGTAGATAGTCGTCAGCACCGATTTTAAGCCCCTCTATCCGTTCTTCGGGGCTGTCAAGCGCGGTCAGCATCAGGATGGGGATTTTCGATTTACGGGCACGCAGTTTGCGGCAGACATCCTGCCCTTGAATTCCCGGCAGCATCAGATCCAAAAGGATGACATCGTATTCTCCGGTAACCGCGTGCTCCAGCGCATCTTCCCCGCTTGAGGCATGATCGACCGTCCAGCCTTCTGCGGACAAACCACGACGGATGAAATCGGCAACGCGTACCTCGTCTTCCACAAGTAGAATATTCATGCCACCCTCAATTCACTTGGTGCTTCTTTCCATCACAACGCCAAAAGGAGTATGGCCGCTTCGGTTCTGGAAACAGAAATTCAGATATACAAAACAACATCAGCCCGTCTCTCGCCACGTATCATGTTGCACAACTTTCATCCGTGGGCCTTTGGGCAGTGTTAAGACAACTTTTAAACCGCCCTCTCGACGGTCTTGCAGATCAACGGTTCCACCATGGGCTTCAACGATTGACTTAACGACAGGAAGGCCAAGACCACTGCCCTCGATCCCCTGGCCCGACGCGTTCGAACCTCGGTAGAAACGATTGAATGCCTGGGACTTTTCTGCGGCGTTCAACCCTGGCCCGTCATCTTCGATCGTAATCGAGTAAGAGGCTAGGCCTTCATCCAGCTTGGCCTCAATCGCAGGGCCGCCATAGCGTCGGGCGTTCTGCAGCAGCGCAAGCAATGACTGGCGCAGACGGACTTCGTCAACCGAGGCGTGAACTTTGTCCGCGGGTGTTTCGACCTGTACCGGTTCAGGGAACATGGCGACCGCGTCGTACAATATTTTTCGCAGGTCGATCTTCCTGCGATCAAGGCGAAGCTGGCCCGCCTCGAAACGGGCAACGGTCAGCATATCGTCGACAATCTGATTGGTGTGTTTTGCAGAATCCCGGATACGAGCGAGGGAATCCGAGACCTCTTCTGACAGTTTGTCGGATGTCCTTAATGTTACATCGGCCTCTCCAAGTATGATCGCCAACGGTGTGCGCAATTCGTGACTGATGTCGGCCATCAATTGCTTTCGGTTCTCTTCCCCGGTCTCGAGTTTATCGATGAGCTGCTGAAGCTCGGACGTTCTTGCCGCGACAGTTTGCTCGAGCTGTCTGTTTTGTTCCGCGCGGCTGGCTTCGCTCGCAGCCAATCCTTCGGCCATGCCGTTCAGAACCACGCCAAGCTCCCTGAACTCACGGCTGCCACCTAGATTCACAGGCTCGGAATAATCGGCCCTACGAAGGTGGCCAATGGCTTCAGCAAGTCGGATCAATGGCTTTCTGATCTGGTGATTAAACGAAACAAGGGCCACCAGAAGCACTCCGATTGCAGCCGCGACAATCATGTAGACCAATCGCTTGTTCCATTCCCGGAAAGCTGTGGCCTCGGTCAGAACGTCTTTAACTTCCTCGATTTCCTCGTCGAGCGCGGACTTGATTTTTCGGTCCAGTTCGTCGTCGATATCTCCGTCCAGAAGGGCTGCCAGACGTTCGATGCGAACGAATGTTTCAATAGGGCTGCCTTCTGCTGTGAGGCTGGCAATGGCTGCGTTAACGGATTCGATATCGTCTTCAATCTGATCGAGCAGTTCCAGTTCTTCGATTTCCTCATCACCAACCATTTGGATTTCACGCGCAATGACATTGCGAATGTCTTCAAGAGTTTGCGCGATTTTGACCTGTAGTTCCGCTTCCCGGGCGCCGTCATCCCGATCCCCTATCAGAAGCGCGTCCCCATGCTGTTTGAACAGACGATAAAGGTCTGCTTCTAGCCGGAGATGGAGCCCATAGGACTCCTGGGCCAACAATATCCGGGCATCCCACCAGCGGGTTTTTTCCAGACTGTAAAGGGTCAACCACGCAAGCCCGCCCAGAAACCCGACAAGAACAGCGGCGTATATTCCGAACAGGGTGGATGAGCGCATATCAAATGACCTTTGAATTCTCATGCAATTTAGACGGGGCGGAGTCGTCGGCCAATATGATCGTGGCCGAGGAAAGTTTTCGAAACGTCGCAAGCAGTTCAGCCACCTGATGTTGACAGGCAATCCATCTGATCGATGCAATCACGACAACTTCGGCGTTGCCCAGTACGGCGCGGGCAAGATCCAGACGCAAAGTCTGATCAGTTGCCAACCCGTGACCGTTTTCCGCGACGCGCTGGTCGAGCCCTTCGGGGGCCCTAAGCAGGTCGGATAGACCCAAATGCCGCAGTACCTTCGCGATCCTGCGGTCACTGGGGCGTTTCCTGCACATCAAAGTCGCGGATCGGCGCAAACTGCCCTGAAGCCCGATATGAGTGTCTCCAATAAAAGCGAGTTTTGGTGTGACTTGCTGATCATCATAGCGAACTGCGATGCCCTCATGAGTGTCATATCCCGCGACACATCGCGCGAGCCTGCTGGCATTTGGCCCCCTCAGCTCCGAGACGCTGTTCGGTCGAGCAACAAATCTAACAGGCGTTCCGTCAAGCTCTCCGGTGACGTCAATACCCATGATATTGGTCTGTTTTGCGATTCTTCTTTTTACCGTTGGCTCTGAAAGAAGCCGTTGAGCTTTCTCACGCGCGACTTGCCAGGCGCAGTAATAATCCCATGCGCTGGCGAGTTGTTGTAGAGGCAGAGCGATCAACGCCATCACTGCAAGACAAGCTGCCACGGTTGCAGGTGCGATGCCTGTTTCGCCGGCCCGCCAAAGCATCAACAGACCCGCGAACGCCACACCCAATTGCAGGATTACTTGAAGGCCGGCCACATTGCCACGGCGCGCAAGCGCATCATTGCGCAGTGACACACCTTGCGTGTCCAGCTTTTGCAACTCGCGGTCTGTCCGACCCATCAGATCGAGTTCGGGGGCAATCGGAATCCGCTCGATAATGGAGATCGCAATGTTGGCCCGGCGCTGGCGCAGTCTTTGGTGCCTATGCTCAAGATGCCGGGCCAACGCAGCTGCCAGCAGCAGCGACAAACCAAGAGCTACCACGCCACTGACCGCAAGCGCGGGATCGAGACTATAAAGGATGAATGCCGCGCCCGGGATCACAACTGCCGCAGAATAGACGCTTGGTAAACCGCGCCCAAACCAAATCCGGGCAGCTGACAAATCACCGACAAACCTGAGAGATAGCGCACCAACCCGGCGCTTCTCATGACGTGATTTGGGAAGTTGCGCGATTTGCTGATACAACACGCGCCGCAAAGAGATCGCATAGCTTTGGCCAAGAGCTTCTGCGCGATATCGGGACAGAAACAAACACGCGGCGCCGACCACTCCGGAGATGGCCAATTGCATTACAGTCTTTATGGCAAGCGCATGTCCCGCGTGTATCGCCCCAAACGCTTCCCGTGTCGCGAAAGCAGCAAAGGCTAGTGCAATCGCCTGAACGACGCTGCTTGATACCACGAGGACCGCATCGATGATGCGGTCCCGTGCGACCAACCTGGGTAGGGGGGTCATGCGGCCACGTTCTCTGGTTCATGCCGCATCAGAGGGGCAACATGTTGTGCGATCATTGCAGGCGACCAAAGATCTTCACGCGACAGGATTGGGCACCCGGTGGCTTCAAACGCTTCAGCTGAAGCGAGGGGTGAGCAACTTACCCGCCCGGAAATCGCAAATGGGCTTAGCCCAACTCGTCTCAACACAGTAATGCCGCCCAATGCGCTCAGCGCGTCTGGCACTGCAAACAGGATGCCATCCAGACGATCCCGAATGTGAGAGGATTTAAGGATTGCGCGCGTTTCCTGTTGGAACACGCCGTCTGCGATTTCTACAACCACCACTTCGGCCCCTCGCAATGCGGCTGTAGCTATAAGCGTGTCAAAGCCCGTTTCGATCTTCTCCAAAGACATGCGATAGGTTGTCGCCATTCCTACATCCGTAAAATCAAGCGCAACCGCGCCTGCATCCTCAAAACTGTTGAAATCGCCGAAGGCGCCGGTGCCTGTGGCTTTTACACCTGCCACAGAATACCCCGCGCGCATCAAGCCATGGCCAAGGCTTGAAGCAGCGGTTGTCTTGCCGGAGTTCATCGATGCCCCAAATACGCCGATTACGGTTACCCGGTCATTGGCAGACAATTGTGGCAGGGCGTAATCCGCGATATTGATCACTTGATCATTGGCGTTGGTCAGAAGCCCGAGGGGCTTCAGCCGCGTTGGTTCTTCCATTCGGATATGCGCGGCATCCACCCGGCCCGCTACACCACCACCCGCAACCAGGTCAATGAGATCATCGTCGACAACAGCACTGGCAAGGAATTGATCCGGCGCATAGCGATCACCCAGACACAGTACCACAAAATCGCCTGGGTAGCTGGTCGAAACTCGCCGCTCGGCGAGCTGTATTCTCTTGTGGTGCCCGATCTCGACGATCTCGCAGAGGATCAGATCGCCTGCTTTTGCACTGCTCGTCTGAGTGTTGAGGCCGTGAACATCCGACCGAATAACGCGGCGGGTTGTAAATGCCCATTTTGCGATTTCGCAAGCACTTAGGGGGATTGGGGAAAACTGTGTCATGCTTTGCTCCGTGGCTGACGTGTCCATGGTTTCATCTTGGCAGCACCGTGTGAGAAAGTTTGCAAAGGTGCATGAAGGGGCGTGGTTCGATTGAATGAACAGCAGATGAACGCGTTGTCTGGGCGGGGAGCTTAGATTCGTAGCGGCCACAAAATTCTGAGCTGGCAGAGATACAGGGATTGAGCTTGGCACCCAACGTCGGGTGGCCGACGATCAGTCGTCATCTCCGTCATCATCCCCATCGTCGTCCCCGTTTTCATCTCCACCGTCATCATCACGGTCGTCCCCGCCACCCTTTCCGCCAGAGCTGCCATTGTCGTCGTCTCGCTCCCCTCCGTTCCGACTTCCCCGATCTTCGCGCCCGTCTCGATCTTCATTCTTACTGTCCGAGCTTTGCCGTAATTCCCTGATAGAAATGCGGCTGTCACCATTTCGATCGATATCCTCAATCAACCTGCGCGCACCTGCTTCCCCGAAGGCAGCCACAAGTTCATTGAAACTAAGAATGCCGTCAGAGTTTGTATCGACAGAGCGAAAGCTAGCTGTCTGTGCGGTGGCGATGTCCGATAGACCAATGCTGACCATCAGGGTAATGGCTAAAATGAAAGAACTGAACCTATGGCGGAATGTCCTTTTTCTGCACCTCGCCGCCTCGCGTCGATCCAACAAACAAGATATCCTTTTAACCGACGATTGTTCTTCAAGAGCCAACGCGTTTCTTTTCTAGTAGAACAGGGTAGCGCGCTCAGATGAAGCGCTATTATTTTGCGGATGAACGTCAGATGACAACCTCTAGAACTTTTGCCAGTTGACGTTTGGAGCGAAGTCATGTGTCGACAACCGACTGCATTGAGTGGGTGAGCGCCGTCTAGCTCGAGCTGTTTCCGAACAGGTTTGTTCGCAATTTTTGTGTTGCGATACCAATAAAGCGTGATTTTTCGCACAAATGTCCGCTTTGGTCTTGTCAGAAGAACTTTTCTTGAGCGGGGCGGGGCGGTTGCATAGCATTTAGGAATGACCAAACCTGCCACCTTCAAGTACTTCAAAACCAGTCCCGAAATCATCCGTCTTACGGTGATGTTGTACATCCGTTTCCCGCTCTCGCTTCGGAATGTCGAAGATCTGTTGCACGAGCGAGGCATCAATGTGAGCCACGAAACTGTCCGATATTGGTGGAATAGGTTCGGGCCGGTGTTTGCCGCTGAGATCCGACGAAAGCGTGTTCAGCAGCTGCGCGCAATCTCGAATTGGAATTGGCACGTGGACGAGGTTTTTGTAAAGGTGAATGGCAAACGCCACTATCTATGGCGTGCGGTCGATCACGAAGGTGAAGTGCTGGAAGTGGTTGTTACCAAACGCCGAAACAAGGCTGCAGCGTTGAAAATCCTCAAGAAGTTAATGAAGCGATACGGCAAAGCGGAAACCGTCGTCACCGATCGCTTAGCGTCGTATCGGGCTGCCCTCAGAGAGCTTGGCGCGCTCGAAAAACAACAGACGGGCAGGTGGCTCAATAACCGCGCGGAGAATTCGCACCTGCCGTTTCGACGACGCGAACGCGCGATGCAACGTTTCAGGCGCATGCGAAGTTTGCAGAAATTCGCTTCCGTCCATTCCTCCGTCTACAATCACTTCAACCAGGAACGATCGCTCACCAGCCGGGGAACCTTCAAGCTGACACGCACCGCCGCTCTTGCCGAGTGGCGCGAACTTGGCGCGGGATAAAGGGCAGCCATGCTGGCTTACCAGAGACGAGTTCGCATTTGTCTGACAGCATTGGGCTGGAACCTGAAACTACTCAACAAAGGCGCATAGGGCCTTGCGGGCCTTGAGGAAAGCAACTTCTTCAGGGGCCTCGGTGAGAGCGATGGCACGGTCATAGGCAATTATTGCCTCCTCCAACCGGCCTTGCCGTGCCAGAAGATCCGCGCGGCAGGCATGATAAGGTTGATAGGTCTGCAGGTGCTGACCTGCGCCGGTTGCCTCCAATTGCTTTAACGCGGTGGACGGGTTTGTCGCATAGGATTGAGCAACCGCACAGTTGACCAGCACTACTGGATTGGGCTGAAGCTTCCACAATAGATCATAGAGCGCCACGATCTGCGTCCAGTCGGTGCTGGCGAAATCGGGCGCCTCCGCGTGCAGCGCACTGATTGCAGCCTGTAATGCGTAGACTCCGGGCGGACCGGCTTTGAGAACCTGTTCTACCAAAGCTTTGCCCTGATGGATTTTGCCTCGGTCCCAGCGCGCACGCGCTTGTTGCTCAAGCGGTGTGAATGCGCCACCGGGCCCTTTGCGCGTCAGGCGGCGGGCGTCTGTCAGTAGCATTAAGGCAAGTAACCCTTTGGCTTCGAGATGATCCGGGAGACAAGTGGTTAGTATGCGCCCGAGGCGAATGGCTTCCTCGGCCAGATCAGTACGCATGAGCTGATCCGAACTCCCGCGATGGCCTTCGTTGAAGATGAGGTAGAGTACCTTGAGAACGCCATCTACGCGGTCTGGTAGATCTTCTGGATCTGGCAAGCGAAACCGAATACCCGCTGCTGCGATCTTCTTCTTGGCACGGGTCAACCGAATTCCCATGGTTTCTTTCTTATCAAGGAAGGCCGCTGCGATTTCGGCGGTTGTCAGCCCTCCGACCGAGCGCAAGGTCAATGCAACGCGCGACTTTTCGTCGAGCGCCGGATGACAACAGGTGAAAATGAGCTCCAGCCTTTTGTCTGGCAAGGTCTGGAGTTCTTCTGCCTCGGGAGCGTGCTGCCAATGCCAAAGCGCCACCGCGCCGGCCTTGTCCGCCTGGGTCCGAGCGCGGCGCAGCCGATCAATTGCTTTGCGCCGCGCCGTTGTGATCAACCAAGCGTCGGGCGCATCAGGCAGCCCTGTAGTTGGCCAAGCCTGCAGGGCCGCAACGACGGCATCCTGCAGGCAGTCCTCAGCCAGAGCCAGATCCCCACCGAAGTCAGTCAGCGTTGACAACAGTCGCCCCCAGTCCTCGCGGATCAGGCGGGTGATTTGGGCGTCTTCCGGGCTCTGCGACGGCATCGCGGATCAGTCGTAGACCGCAATCGGGCGTATCTCGATCCTGCCATAACTGACTGTCGGGATCTCGGCAGCGCATTTCAGGGCTTCATCCAGGTCAGCAACATCGAGCAAATAGTATCCACCCAGTTGCTCTTTGGTCTCCGCAAATGGCCCATCCACCGTCTCAGTTTTTCCGTCCCGGATTGAAAGAGTCGTCGCTGTTGCAACGGGCTGCAACCCCTCACCAGAGATCAGCTTGCCTTCATCCTTCATTTTCTGAGTGAAGCCCATATAGGCCCCGATAAAAGGTCCAAACTCGTCCGTCCCGGGCTGTGGCCCAGAACCCTCCTTGCTGTAGATCAAAAGCATGAATTGCATGTTGGTCATCCTTTCTTGGCAATCGAAAGCTGCAATTGCTTTCTGACCAATAGACGCGCGAAGCCAGACGAATTTTACAATTCACTCTGAACTTTCGCAAAAATTTTGCAATCAACGAAGCGTAAAACATCTTCGGCTCAACCCGGACGGTTCAATGCACAACGGTCTTGTCATATTAAGTCGTTCCGATATCGCTTTGGAGGCGCGTTCTTCCGTTTCACACCGTTCTGCAAAGTCTTTCTCTGTACGGATCGGGTTGGTGCGTCGTCCACGTTGAGCTTTGGTCCAAAAGAATGCGCGTTCGACTAACTCATGGTCTTTCGCCTGCAGTTGACGGCAGGTTCGACGGGCAGCAGCGCAGCAAAACTGATGAACGTTGTTGATCTTGTTTGGCCGCTTAAAGGACGATCACGAAACCTCGCCGGATGTCCGCAAAGATCCCAAAGGCGACATCGCTCGGCGCAACTTTTTTTAAACGAAGGAAGCGAAGCCAGAAAGGTGTTTTCTAAGCTCCGGCTAGCCCTTGTTAGGCAAAAAACGAGCGTTCTATTGTCCCTGGGTCTCTTGCTTTAGGCTGGCTGCCAAGCTCCATTCCAGTAGTGGAAGAACCGTCAAATCCTGTGACTGCTCATTGCTCTCAAAGGCAATGGCAATGGTTTGCTTACCGGTCATATCATCCGGGTTCACGCCTACCATCAACCTTTTGATGCCTGAATTCGGATTCTGGTCCTTACAGTCTAAATTGTATTCGGTTTCGCATGGGTTTGCCGAGCGCAGAACGAACTCTGCTGCCTTCGGAGACAGCAGGCGCACACGCATCATTTGGCCGTTTTGGCGGAGCGTAGCAAGCGAGCCGTTAATAGAAACGTCCGCTTCCGTATGCATCGTCCAGACAACCCGGCCTTTCATGTTGCGTTTGAATTCATCTTGAACCAGCACAGTTGTATCGTCCACCAAAGCGATTCCACGCATAATCGTGTTTTTGGGATATTCGTACGCATCGGAAAGATCCGCGATGGTGAAAATGAACCCCGGAAACTGGCCAAATTCCTTGATCTGCGCTCGACCGGTCGGAACTTGATTTGTCGCGCCAAAGGTCAAGGTGTTCTGCCCGATCGTAGCCGTGCGATAGTAGTCAAAACGTTTATCGGTGAAATATCCCGGTAGCTGGTAGTTTCCGATCCCCAAGTCCACAGCCCATCGCACGCCATTGGCCTCCAAGACAAATGTCCCGGCGTCCAAATTGTTATGGTGACTGCGGAGCGGTCCGGCTTTAAGCCCTATGAACGTTGCATTTGGGTCGTCCCACGCGGATCGCATTGTCACGATACCAAGCCCACCCGCCCAATAAGCGGTTTGACGAACACGTTTTTCTTCAAGTGCAGGGCGTTTCCACCAAAGCAATTCCAAAGCCGGATGGGACGACGGCCCAGTTCCGAGAATCTGAGCGTCGTAACCTGGTCGGTCAAAGTACGACGCCAGCCAAGAAAGCGCGACCAGGTCAGTATTTGTATCGCTATCACCAAAGTTGAAGAGCATTCCCGTCGGTCCTGTGGAATGGACAATGAATTCCCCAAAGCTCTCCAATCCGACCGAATTTGAAAGCTCAAAGTCATGGCCAAGAACAGAATGCAGGGCATCGATCGTTATCGCCATGTCTCGAGTTGCCAAAGCACCGTACATTGGTCCTTCTGACCACGCGCCGTCCGGCGCGAACACAGAAACCCCATTGCGAATGGAGCTTTGAGCGCGTTCGATTGTGCGGCCGGCCAAGTCGGGATCCGCTTCAGAAACAACCAAAGCTGCGACGATCATTCCGGCATTGCAAACAATATTCCAGTTGAATGATGCGACGGGCCACGTGATATCTGCTGTTCCGGTCCCATCAGGCAATACTTCGGGAATTGACGTTGGATCGACCCAACGTTGCGGCACCACCCAGCCGTGATCAAAATATGAACCGTCCAGATCATAAATCTTGTCGGCTTGCTTCAATGCCTTTTCGATCAATGCCATCTCAATGGCTTGACGATCTTGGGGACTGAGGGACTCGTTTATCCAGCTATACGCAATGGAGACAGCCAATGCGACCCTGCTAAGACCCAGAAAATTCTCAGGGTGCCAGGTGTCCAAGTTGGAAAGTTGTAGTAGCTCCATCCGGGTTCGTTCGGCATAGCGTTTGTCACCCGTCAAACGCCACGCCATGGCCAGTGTCGTCAGGCGTTCAACAGGCCTTTCGCCAAAACCCGCGAAAGCCTGATGTATCTCGCCTTGCTCTTTTTTGAGTATATCGACGATCGTAGGTGATCTGAGGTGCGCATTCGCCTTAACGATTAGCTCTTTGTACTTCAAATCAAACTTAGCATCGGTGTGCCGCTGAGCCTTAAGCCGCTGGACGACCTCTTGGGTGAGAAGGACCTCGGGAACAAAAGACTGCGACGCTGCGTTCGATGCGCAAAAGCAAAGGAGGAGTAATGTTGGCAGAAGACAGGCAAAACGCATCCTAGCGCTCAAGACAGCCGCGATCATGACAAACTTTCCGTTGCTAAAACGCCCACGCACTGACCCTGCAACTTGAAGGGCATCCTGTCAAAGGTGAGAATAGCACCGTTCAGGCCCTTCGATTCCCAAAGGTAACGTCGATTTGGGCTTTCGTCAGAGTCTAATTTCTAAACCAAATTATATTGCGGTCCTGGTATCCGCGTCTCAGGATTCACCCTCGGGGTTGCCGCCGTCGATCGAAGCGAACGGCAGGTAGGTTCGCAGAGCTCACATTCGACCAAACTCGACGAACGGCCGCTTCGAGCCCAAAGGAGGCGTTCATTGCGTTACACTGAAAGGCCAGTTTGCGCGAAAAAATGCACCTGTATTGGGACGCACATGATGAAGAAAATGACTGTTCAAAAACCCATCAGGCATTTGGGCTGATCCTGGAATAAACCGTGTGATAACAGAGGTTCCTGGGGAAGTCGGTCCATTCATTGCGCGAAGTTCATTGCTGGCTTCTTCCAATCGGATTTCTTTGGCGACCATTGGCTGGATATCCACTTCGCCACGTTCGATCATTCCCAGAAGGCGGGGGTATTTCCATGAAGGCATACCACGAGTGCCGAAAAACGAGAGTTGTTTGGAATAGATTGCCCGCATGTTCACCTGCATCTGGCCGTCGCCCGACGGCATACCAATTTGCACGTGTCGACCAAGGATGGCGAGACATTCTAAGGATGCGTTCGTCGTGGTTTCGATGCCCAGTGCTTCTATGGAAACCTGTGCTCCTCCATCGGTAATATCCCGGATCGCTGCCGCGGCGTCTTGTTTGCTTGCATTTACTGTGGCGTCCGCGCCATTGAGCTTTGCATGCTCAAGTTTCTCTTCAACCACATCCACTACGACAACTCGGCATCCAAGCATTTTTGCCAATAGAAGAACGGACAAGCCAATCCCTCCTGTTCCGTGGACAGCCACCCATTCACCAGCTGCGACATCTGCGCGGTCTGTCAAAGCATGCCAAGCCGTGGTTACACGACACCCCAGCCCCGCCGCCAAGGCAGGAGACAGCGTTTCTGGCAATTGAACCAAGTTGTGGTCAAAAGGCACGGCAACGTATTCTGCGTAAGCACCTGGCGTTCCAAACCCAGGAACGATTTGGTTAGCACAAGTGTTTGATACACCTGTTTGACAAGCGTTGCAGCTGCCGCACCCCAAGATGAACGGCGCTATAAGGCGTTCACCAACACTGTGCTTCGCTTGAGGCCCTGCCTCTACTACAGTTCCACAATATTCGTGCCCTAAGATGGAGCCATTTTGAACTTTGGGGTGTGCGCCAGACCATCCATGATAATCCGAGCGGCATACGCCACAGGCAGCGACCTCCAGGACCACTCCATTGTCTGGGCAGGTTGGATCTGGGACCGTCTCAATCGAAAGGTCTTCACAAAACTCTCTTACGACTGCAGCTCGCACTTAGCGCTCCTAAAGATCAGGTTTCTTTGATCGAGCAATTCGGTTCGGTCGAGTTTAAACAGGTCTATCGCCTTTCACGGTCACACGTCGCCCTTTTCGCTCTGCGGGCCAATAGTCCCAGATCGCACGGTGCATACAGCACCGGTTGTCCCAAAAGGCCATGTCGTTAAGCGACCACCTGAACCGGATTTGATAGTTGATCTGTTCTGCATGCTCGAAAAGCAAGTTGAGGATCGCGTCGCTTTCCTTTTCCGACAAGCCCAAAATCTTTGTTGTAAATGTTCGATTCACAAACAACGATTTCCGGCCCGTTTCCGGATGAGTCCTGACAATCGGATGGACAGCTTCGGGACAATCAATTTCGCTGTCTTTTTGCCCCCGGTCGCTATAGCGGCCTTTGTAGATATGCTCGGAACTATGAAGCGCAGATAACCCGTTGATCATGTGTTTTATCGGTTCAGAAAGATCATCGTAGGCCGCATACATATCGCTGAACATGGTGTCCCCGCCGCAGGGTGGAGCGATGTGGATTTGAAGCATGGTTCCAAGGGGCGGCGTCTCGTCGCAAGAGACATCAGAGTGCCAGAACTCACCATTTGCCACCTTGGAGTTCTTTGTTGCATGGATCTCGAAAATCTCAGGATAACCTTCCATTGTCGGGGCCGCAGGGTGTGCATGAAGCGGCCCAAAACGTTTCCCAAATTCAATGTGCTGCGCAGGCGGTATTTCTTTCTGCTCTTTGAAGAACAGCACCTGGTAGGTGTGAAAGGCGTCGCAGATCTCCGCAAACTGGTCGTCAGGCACAGGCTGGCTCAAATCGACTCCATAGATCTCGGCCCCAAGGTTTGGAGCAAAAGGTTTGGCAACGATGGAAGTATAGGCGTTGGATTTGGGAGCAACCATAAGCACCTCTGGGTTTGGTTTCACAAGGCGTGCTGTACGCAAGGTACACATCAACAAAAATGAACAAAAACGAAAAATCTTTGACTAATTAGTGAAAAAATTTCACATATGAATCACGGTTCAAGCGGTAGCGAGGTTATCGGAATGAGCATTCGGTCACTGCGAACACTAATCGCAGTTCATCGACATGGTAGCTTCCGTGCCGCGTCAGAGGAGGAGCATCTAACTCCGTCGGCGGTCAGTCACCAGATGCGAAATTTGGAGGTCGCGTTGGGGCTCGATTTATTTGACCGATCAGCCAAGTCGCCCAAACTTACTCATACCGGGCTAACGTTCGTCGGAGAGGCTGCTGCCGTGGTGGCCGCATATGACGGTTTGGCGGAAAGGGTGAAGTCGAACAACGAACTCTCTGGAGAAATAACTTTGGGTGCCGTTCCAACAACCCTGACTGGATTGGTGCCGTTTGCGCTGGCGAGGCTAAAATCCGTGCATCCGGACATCCATGTACGGATTGTTCCAGGTTTGACCAATCAGCTTTTGCTCCAGTTAGATCGCGGGCAGATTCAAGCGGCGATCATTTCCCGTCCAGATGTTCTGTCAAACACTTTGAAATTCTCTGAAATTGTATCCGAAGAATTGGTCCTACTTGTCTCGGAAAACACCCCAGATCTACCTCCGAAAGAACTGCTTGTTGCATCACCGTTTATTCGTTTTACGCGTGATGCGGTTGTAGGAAGGCAAATCGAGACTTGGCTGCAAAGAAAGGGCATTGAAGTCAAAGACGCCATGGAACTAGAGAGCCTTGAAGCAATCTCAAGTATGGTGGCCGCTGAACTTGGCGTATCAATCATACCGGACAGCGGCTTGGCTGCATATGACCACCTGCGGCTCAAGAGGATTCCACTTGAACATAATGGACCTCGGCGCGTCGTCGGTCTGGCAAGTGTAGCGACGTCGCCTCGTGCCAAAATGGTTGATGCAGTTAAAATGGCTCTGATGGAAGCAGCGGATCCTTAGCTTTTTTGAAGTGACATCCAAGCAGGTATCCAACAAAAACCCCATGACCTCTTACATACCCGCTCACACTCAACCGGAGAAATCAGACTGTAGGTGACGGCCCTAAAGCCGATCATGACGACAAGCGGTGTCTGCCGAAGCCATCGGATTGATTGATTAGAGAGAAAGGTAAGCTCAACCGTTAGGCATCCTGCACCAATGATTAGCCCGGCCATACAGCCGACAAATGCGTCCACTGGAGTCTCGTATCCGTCTGCGAAGATGAGAGGCGTGAGTGCACCAATGCACATTGAAATTGCAATGACCTTCAAAGCGAAAGTCGCTGTTAATCTGTCGATCAAGGCCGCCTCCGGAAAGAGAATGCCCTGTTTTGCTATCAGAATCGTTGGCTGGCGGGAACGTGAACTTCAATGGACGGAACACTCACTTTGTCAGTCGGAGAAATCACAGGCAAATGCAGTGAATTGGCGCTCGTGGGACGTTGTGCGACAAGATCGGCGTCACCGCGGATCGCGAGTCTGTTTGCTATGTTGGCGGGTATTTCCGCTCTGCTTGTTTCGTTGAACATCAATCGAAATTTGAATTTCGGCTTTGCGTCTTGCTGTATACTGGTGAGGGCTAAGTCTAATCTCGTGCATCACTTGTTTCTGACATAAACGGATGATCACGAATTCGACCGGGCGAAGCGTTGAGACTCCAATCTGAATTACCGACCTACCATTCAGGATATCTTCTTTGGTCATGCACTACAGACCGGTGGATACGAAGAAAGCCTCGGATTCTATTGTGCCAGCCAATGCCCCAGCGCGCCATTGGGTGCTAAGGAAATTCCCAACGACCCGCGCTGCACTGGACCAGAGTTTTTTGTATTTTGGCTCGAACAGGCCCTTTGGACACTGCGAGAAAAGGATGCTTCCAGAAGGCTATCTCAAAGCGCACGGGTCGCTACGGGTCGTATCGGGCTGCTTTCAGAGAGCTTGGTGCTAATGACAAATAACAAACGGGCAGGTGGCTCAACAACCGCGTCGAGAACTTGCACCTGCCGTTTCGACGACGTGACCGCGCGATGCAACGTTTCAGGCGAATGCGACGTTTACAGAAACTCGCTTTCGTCCACTCCTCCGAATACAACCACACTAACCAGGAAGGATCGCTAGCCAGCCGAGACACCGTCAAGCAGACACGCACCGCCGATCTTAGCGCGTGGCGTCAACTCTGTTCCGGATAGGTTCGCGGTTTCCGCGGCACGCTGAGACTGGTTCGAGTTCTTCTGACAGCGCACCGCGAACAAGAAGCTCAGTGTGGCTTTGTTGGCGGATCCGCCTCAAACTCATCAGACAAACTAGATAAGCTGGGTGGTTCGTCTGGAATCGGCGCAGCTTTTTGGGTTCGAAAACACGCCGGTAGGATATTTTCAGCGGCACTTTTCAGGCGTGCGCTAATATTGGACATTTCGTTTTCAGCACAATGAAAACTGCCTACTTCATCGGGAAGCTCTAAAGTCTTGTTCTGCAATGCCTGTGCAACTTTTGGCCAATCAACACTACCATCTTCAGTGTTCGGTTCTATTCTGATGTTTTCAAAAATAACTGGAGAGAACGCCGGATAAAGAGATTTGTCCCCTTTTTGGGAGATCGCCTGAAGAGAACCGCGTATGCTGACTCGGGCTTCTTTTGTGGCGTTGTCGACCCAATCTAATGGACGGGCCAGAGTGATCACCCGTAAACAATCGTCGTCAAGCGCTATCAGTTGAGTAAGGCCAGCGGTGGCGGCCTGCCAAACGTAACCCTCATGAACATATTCGTAAGTTCGTCCTGCCGGACCGCTGTTGCGCTGTGCAGACACGAAACGCCACCGACCCAGCTTGGCGTCCTCATAAATGACGACAATCGCGGAAATAATCCGATCTGCGAAATCAAAGGATTGTCGATACATAAGGAATGCCCCACTTTTAAGTGGCTCCGGAGGGGTATCCTCAGGCACTTCAAATCTCGGTGGCGCGTTACTTCTCACATCTGTCCAGTTTGGGGCGTCTTCACCGCGATCTTTGAAAAGACGAGAAACGCAGTTCAACACTTCTTCGCTAACTGCGCGACCCGTCATAAGATCGTCGTATTGCTCAACGCTGATACCAGCAGCTTTGACAAATTTATTTCTTTCAAGTCTCTGTCTGCAAACAAAGTCAATCACTTGTCGCGATATCTCGTTCCAGTCGTAATTGTTGGACATGGCAGTATCCATTAAATCGATTCGTAAAATTGTATCCTGTAGTTTATCATAAATTTGGTTCAAATTGTTGTTTCTCCAGCGGTCTGCGGACGGACTCACTGATCTAGCTTCACAGTCTTCATTATGCCTTAGGGTTGAATAACATCAATTCGGCCAATGGGCCAGCGACCTAGAATTCGTGTCATCTCTATAAAGCTTGCATCAATGGAGTCTCCAAAATGAATATTCAACCATCGGCGAAATTCCTTCTCATTTCCCGGGCGATAAATGTCCTCTACTAAAAATCGGTTGAATGCAAACGGTAGCGTTGACTTGAGATCAACTTCTTTGGGGACACCTGCTGGAAAGACCACTGAATATGGTTGTGCAAGGAAACGTTCTTCGGAGATTACGATCCCTTCGGAGATACCCTTGAGCTCCATTTTCTTAAGTATACTATTCAAAATGGGTCTATCGGCAATGTAGATATCTATTTGCTCTTTTTCCTGCACATCACTTTGCGGCTCACTGCTATGACCACCATCATCGGAAGACCGATTTGGATCTTTCTTCAGGTCTTCAACGCCGGGGCCGTCCCCCTTATGCAAAGCAGATTGATCAACTGACGAACTTCCTTCGACTACCTGTGATAAATCACCTTGGGGTTCTTTGTCACTTGAAGACCGAAATAGACCGAAAAGTTCGGCGCATCTCATATAGTATTTGACAACTTCAACTAAGCCGAGCTTGTTCCACACGTCGTCGCTTTTAGGGCACTCTAATTGCTGTTCAGGATCTGAATTTACTTGTGCTTCGGTAGTACTGACGTCTGATGGCAGTTTCGAGGATTTGCATCCCGCGTTGGGTTCAGTTTCGTTATTTAGCGTACAAATGCGTTCTTCAACATCGTGGTGACTGGTTATTCCAACTGCTATTTCGCTTGTCGTGCTTTTTAAGCTGCGAAGAACCTCTGCACGTTGTTTCGCTGCTTCAGGTCCTGCGGTGTCAGAAGATGTAGTATCGACAAGAAACCCTACTCGAAGCCGTTCATGGCTCTCGACCCGTTTCCGGACTCGCGGTTCGTTCATCATGAACGTGCTCGTAGAGAGAAAAATGGGAAGCGATACGCGGTATTTAGCTGCAACTTCGAGTGTCGCCGTGGTTGCCCCGCAAAGCATATCAATGCCCTCTGGGCCATCAAGCGCTTTGAACCTATTCGGGTTTTCAAAGCCGCTCGTCGTTACTTCGACATAACAAATTTTGTAATTGTCTGGATTTCTTGCCAACAGGTCGGAGAGGAACCTGCGGCATAGATCCACGACGTATCCTCGAAAATCGTTACCTATGTTGCAACCATCGCGATCCGCGGATGGCGGAGTATCTCGGTACGAAAATGGTGCAGCATCCCCTCTTACCCCGACACGTATCGTCTGGTTTTCGTTGTCTGCCAACACTTCTGATTTTGATACCGTTAACGTCAGGCAAACAAGAGGAAGTAGATACAACTTAAATTGACGCGCAATTTTTGCTAGCATTTCTTCACCTTGTCCAAAAGAAATCAAATATTGTCCAAAAATGAGTAAATTATGCACTACTTACTTGTAATTGTCATGTTCATACTCTGCGCAATTGGTCTTTCGTTTGATGTACCCACATTGCGCTACGATTTTGCACTCCATACTGAAACAATGCTTCCGCTCATTGTTGCGGTAGGAGTGATTTATTGGTTCTACAGCGCGCGGTTTGCCGAGTGGTCTGCCGACAGTGGCCCTCCAGTCGGGTTTCCAGCTCGCCCAACAAGTCACTATACTACCCGTTTGAGGTATCATTTGTTTGTATTGGCGTATTGTTCCATGGGTTTGATCGCGCTCCTTGTCATTTACGCGGCACCTCAGAACATTATGGCCATCGTGTGCAAAATTCCCGGAAGTGTCATTCCCGAGTGTGAGCAGTCGTTGGAGTCGATATCTAAGCAATCAATTGAAGCGCTTGTTTTGGGTCTATCTATAGCGATCGCGTTGCTGAACCTACCATCCTTCGATGCCAGATGGCGGTCGACGCTTCAGCGAGCCGCGGACATTCCATCACGTGCGACAAATCTTGTCGGTATGTTGCATGACCGTTTTGATCTCTTCGCGGCCGACCCCGAGAGGGTTCGAAATTTTATTGTCCAGTACAACGCACAGCAGGGTGCGCCCAGGCTGTTTCTTGGCGATTTTTATGCACCCTCGGATGAGGGTTATCTGGAAACCTACCCAAGGTGCGAATACATCCTTTTCGAACTTAGCAATCTTGACGAAGATACGCGGCGTTCGGTACGCATGTCAGATTTTTCCTCGAAAATAAAAGAACTTGGTATTCAGCTTAGCGATGTAAGACAAGATGTTGTCGGGCTTCATCGGACGCTAGGTGAAACGCTAGGCCGTCGTTTTGCCGGGGACTTTGCGAAAATTCACGATAGTGAAGATCCAGATAACATTGAAACACCTGATCTGGACGGCAAATCAGGGCCAAAAGTTGAAAGAGAGCGAATTCGAAGAAAAAATTCCAGAAATTTCGAAGGGCGCCTTAGCGAAGAATTTGCAATCACAAAACTCGACAACATCCTCGAGGATGTGGAGCTTTCGGATGATGACGGCCAGAGCGCAAATGATGAAGTCTTGCGCGACTTCATGCTTAAGCGTTTGGGTGAAATCAGCGAAAAAAGCCAGGCGGTTTACGCAGACCTGCTGAAGATTGTGGTGCTTATGTCATTAAGAAGCACCGCGTCTCCACAGTGGTTTCTCGAGCATCTCGGTTTTGAGCTGAGTAGGGGTGAGGCTGATCAAACTGAAGTTGCCCCTTGGCTCGTAATGATGGTATTTATACTCGTTATACTGGTGACCATGGCTTTTGGTGTCGTCGACCCGAGCAACATGATAGTGACCTTCTCTTTTTCGCTTGGCATGTTGGGGACATCAGTTTTCGGTGGTTTCTTGGTCGCTAGCCTAATAGCGGACTCGTATACGGACTTCAAAAGCAGAACGGTACAACCTGATATTCCAATCATGAACCTTTGCTGGTTCTTCATGATGCCTATGCTGTCGTCATTGCTTTCGGTAATAGTCGTAGGCCAATTTTATCCAATCGAAGCGAAAACAGCCCAGTTTTTCACTCCGGTTGCAGGATGGCTCGGGCTCTACGTAGCGGTAACTACATATCGTGAAAGACTGAATCTACAGTCGACTTCAAACGAAGTCGAAGAACCTGAGTTGGATTCAGCCTCACTTGAAGTTCGGACAGAACCTGCCGACTTAAAATCAACAAGAACAGGCCGAGTCCCATCGCCATTACCAACGCGACCTCCACTAAATGAGCTATTGGAGAACAGCCGACTTATGAAGGTTTCGGGCATCTCCTATCACCCTCGTGATTGGCGGTGGTTGATTTGGGGGGCCTTCGTGCTGACATTAGGTGGTGCCATCTCATCAGGATTGCCCTTTCCAACATACTTTATTATTACCCTCTTTTTGGGTGGGTACCTGGTTCCACTGCTGTTGTTTTGGACAAATTGGCTTATTGATCGCGAAATCCGACGTCGAAGCCTAGATGACCGCATGGCAGGTCAAGACTGGGAGTATAGGACGAACAGTTCTGTCTGGCTCGACCTTCGCTATCTTTTGGTTGTCCGAACGCCTCTTCGGTGGTTGTGGCGCCTCGTACCTTGAAAAATGTGCGTACCAAAATTGAAGTTGGTTCGATTGATGTCGACACACCGTGATCTAGCGTTCAGCGCGTCATAGACAGGAAATCTTTGCTGCGGTGAACTTGCCGAGGACTTCTTCGAACGCTATCCGCACGAGTTTTCTGGAGGGCGGGCACAAAAGATTGGTATTGTCCTTGCGTTGGCTTCGGTTGCCCGAATACCCATTCTCGATGAACCGGTCTCCACCCTGGACGTTTAGGTGTAAAACCTACTTTTCAATCTGAAATCGGAACACGACCCGACCTACCTCTTCATCAACCAAGACCTTCCGGCGGTAGAGGCCGTCAGTGGCCGCGTTGCGGTTCTCAATTTCGGAGCTGCTGTGGTGATCTTGTCGGAGGAAGAGACTTCTGCCAGCCCAAGCGCTTGTATACAAAGCTGCTCGCTGACAGCGCCCTGTAGATTATTCTGATGCAACTTTTACCAACATACGCGTAGTCAGGCGTGAACGGTCGACAAATCCCACCAGCGCCCCCTCCGCGTCGATTACAGGAAGCTGATCGGCACCTACTTCGAGCATGTGGCTCAAGGCAGAAAAGTTACTCCATTGCGCTTCAACTGGGGCGGCTACGGGATGGTACCCTTCGACCTGCGACAGCGAGTCCAAGTCTCCCGAATTCAATGCATCGGTGAAGGACCGCCATTTGACGATCTCGTCTTCACTGGGAATTGCGAACATGTCATTGCCATGAACCTCGATCAATTCCTGATTGAAGGGAGGGTTCAATGCTTGGGCAAGCTGCGAAGCATCCCAGAAGCCAAGAGCGCCGCGACCTTCCGATGATTGCAGTACTACCCACTGAAATTGAGGTTCCTCGGTCAAGACGTTGATATATTTCCAGACAATCGGAGCCCAGTATTCATTGCTTCCCACGTTAAAAGTCAGCGCGTTTATTCGATCTGCAACGAGACTTTCCAGAACGTCCAACCCTTCTTTCCCAGAACCGCGCACGGTTTGAAACTCCAAAACCGAGCGGTTGGTTGATACGTCCAGAACTTGTGCGCTCGCAAAACTCGCCTCGATACCGCGAACACTTGCTACGGCCTGCTCCGTTTCGGTCTGTAGTTCTTGGGCCGCGGCCAGGGCCGTCTCAGCTTCGTCGCGGACGCTGTCGATTTTTTTCGTAGCGAAATCAAGCTGAGCCCGAGCATCCTCGGTTCGCTCATCTACTTCGCGCCGGACGTCTTGTATGCGTTCATCGACCTCAACCGCCACAGACCTGTTCACCGACTCTCTGATTGTGCGTTCAATCAACTGCTGGGTCGCTTCGGAATCCAGCCGCTCGGATATAGCTGACCGGACATGCTGGCGAACGGACTCGTCGGCCGATTCAATTGCCTTGTGTGCTGCCTGATCAGCTGCATTCTGTACTCGATTACTCGCGTCCTGCTCGATCCGTCTCGTTGTTTCCGTGATGTTTTCCTTGGTGACACCGGTGAAATAGATCGCGAAAGCACCGGCAACTGCTGCAATTACACCGGCAAAAATTTGCATGCGGCCCAGCAGTTTCTCTATGTGGGATCGGTGTTTCTCCAAATCGGTCGAGAGCGCAGCTTGGTGCTTTTCCAAACCTTGCGCCATTTCAGCGCGAACATCGCGCCGGAAGGCTTCAAACTCGTCTGCCCGCTTTTCCTCCCTAAGCCAAGATCCGCAGTGCTGACACTTCTGCGCGCCGTCAGCGATGTCCTCTTTCAGGCAATAGGGGCATTTCTCGGACATGAATCCTCCGATTGGAGTATTTTTCTGGACTATCCGAAGTAACAATAATCAACACAATGATGCCGTGACTGCCGCAGCTTGGCAACGTTTATTGAGTGTTTCAGCTTTCTCAAAACGTCTATTTGGCCGCATGCGCTTTGGGCTGAATCCACACGTTAATGAGTTTCGCCCGTGCAGCGGTCAAACAGCAAATTGGAAATTGTCGGGATGCACCCGGGCGCACGTACCGCGCTAACTACTGTTGCTGCTTGTTCTGAAGCCATCAATCTGTTTCTGAGTTTCTGCGGCCTCTCGCTTGACCCACTCCACAAATCGGCGCAATTGGGCGCGTTGCGATGTTTGTTCCCGCAGGCGGATCCGAAATGGGTTTGGCGCGGACAACCCTTTTTCAGCGGGATAGGGAAGCACCAAGGCCCCGTTTTCCAGATCGTCTTCGATCAAAGAAATGCCGCACAACAGAAACCCTACGTCCTTTTTTACCGCTTCAAGGGCCATCTCCGCGCGCTTGTAGTATGGTCCTCGGTCAGCGCCCGTTCGACGCATTCCGAAAGTCTGGAACCACTCACGAAATCCTGGCCTGTCCTCTTCACTTCTGTGTTCCTCCAAATGAAGAAGCGGCATCCCCTCCATTTCGTGTTCGGTGTCGTAGTCGGCAATTCTGCGCAGGTTGTCAGGGCTGCAAACGGGAACAAGATAGTCTGTGAAGAGCGGCTCTCCTTTTTCATACCCGCCGTATTCGACACGAATATCCGGTGCCCCCATTCGCATCGGAACGTCGCCTGCGCCGTTGATACAGAAAAGAATGTTCGGGTGGTCCTCGCGGAATTTCGGCAAACGAGGCGCCAGCCACAATTCTGACCAATCCGGGTCGGCAACGATGTGAAGCTCGCTCACTCTCTGAAAATCAAGTGTGGCGGACACGCGCTCTAGCGCAGAAAATGCAGTGCGGAGGTCTGTCAGTGCTTCGGCTAATTCGGGCGTCGGGTGCAAGCCGGACCTTCCACGAACCAATAAGTCTGTCCCAAGGTAGTCTTCAAGGGCCCGAATCCGCTGACCAACCGCGGCTGGCGTTATACCCAGATCGCTTGCGGCTGCTTTCAACGATCCGGTCCGAAGGGCTACCTCGATTGCTTGCAGGGACTTTAAATGCGTAGCCATGCAGATTTAGTAAAGATTTTCTTTCGATGGCGCAATAATTCTCATCACTCGGGCAGTTTTTCTTTAGCCTAGAAAAGAAAATTTAGTTCGGACTTTTGAGTTCTGAATGCGACAATCTCAGTAGACGGCAACACGGAGGTTCAGAAATGCTGAAAAGGTTTATGATCGAGCGGGATATTCCCGGCATCGGAGATTTTTCGTTAACCGAGCTTTGTGCCGCATCTCGTGCTTCGAACAAAGCTCTTGCCGACGTCGGTCCATCAATTCAATGGCAGCATTCCTATGTCGCCGGGGACAAGACATTCTGCATTTACCTGGCTGAAAGTGAGGCGGAGATTCAGAAACATTCCGAATTGTCTGGTATTCCCGTGGGAAAGATAACCGAAGTTCCCCAGATCATCGATCCGCTGACCGCGAACAACTAGTAGAAAAGGTACTCATGCGGCGACCACTCCATGGTGGTTGCCGCTCGTGATTTGAAAGGTTTCACGTGGTCAATCACGGCCCGACAACATCCCTTGTCAGCTTTTTGCGCAGCGTTCCAAACGCCGAACCGACCTTTGAGGGTCGGCTTTGTGCAGCCTGCTTTCATCTTTCCGGCGACAGGAGCATCAGCTTCACCCGCATATCGGAAATCGAATAGCCAAGTTGCGCCGGTTCAATTCGGGCCACGAGCGCAATTCCTGAAGTCTAGCAAATTTGCTGATTGCTGAGATTTCCGCCTTTGGAGATCGACTGGACATCTGAGGTTAAAGACGCGCCGACCGACCAAAAAACGCCTCTCTTACCGCTGCCTACCCTAAGTCCTTGCAGCCGACGGCCGTCAGAAGCACTTGATGTCGAACGCGGCAGCGCGTTTGTCGTCTTTTTTAAAAAGTTCACTTGGCCACTTGCGCCTTTGAACACTCCAGTGCCGCCGACAACTGCCAATTGGGTTTCGAAGTGGGGCACAGTGTCGGGACTACTCGGGGCTGGGTAAGACCCGGAATAGATCAGCTGGTTGCTGTTGATCGTCAGGTAAGCGTTAACGATAAGCCGCGTTTCGCCCTCACTTGCGCCGGGCGCTATCAATGTCGTGACATTCTGCGTACCGATAAACTGTCCATCTTCACTAAAAACTGTGACATGCCCGACCGCAACATCCCCGAGATTGTCGCCACCGGACGTTATTTTCAGGTCTTCCAAGTAGACAGTAAATGGGCCGCATTCCGGGGCGTTGTTTGCGGCAGCCGGAAGGGCGAGGAGGAGAAGAAGCATTGCGGCAAGAAAACGCATTTTGACACTCCTGTATAGAAAAGGGCTGAGCGAAATAGTTCGGCACGCGTTGCGAAAGAGACAGATTGAAACAGGTCCGCATCGATGCGCGCTCATTGTTTTCTAAGCTCAATCGTCAACAACCAGATTTCAAAGGCGTATTTGCCCATTCCTTCTTTGATGAGCGCCTCGAAACGGTCGTAAAACTCGTTCAGAAGAGTTTCGGTTGCTTGGTTGGTTTCACCACGCAACAAGGATTGCCTGAATGTGGACTCGGTAAAGGAACGGACAAACCCCTTATAGCTTGCTGCGTACTCTTGGGGCGCATTGATCAGGTCTGCGAAGATATCTTTCGGGTTTTGCTGAGCCGGAGCTACCTCTGCTCTTTCGATCACAAAGCCATCTGCCAATTCCATATTGCGCTTAAAGGGCTCAAGCGCATCCTCCTTTGACATGAACCAAATTGGCATAATGAAGTCGCGAAGAGCGGGTTCAGAAATCAATCCGTCGTTCACCATCGCTTCGGCAACGTCGTACATAGCCCGGTAAGTATGGCGGCCAGAACTGCAAATACCATTGGCCTCACTCGTGTCCGGGATGGCGCCCAGTGTTGAGACCATAAGCCTTCCATCTTTGCGCAACTCCCGCAGTCTCAAAGCCAGGAAGGTCTCCCAATCTCGCTGCGCTTGTTCTTTGAGCTCCAGGCGAGCCTCACCCTTCAAATCTGCGAACCACAGTGTGCCTTTTGCAGAGATAACGGGCTGCGAGCTGAGCCAATGGCTCGCACCGAACGAAGTCCCAACGTCAATGGAAGAGGTCGGTGCAGCCATTGAGAAAAAGCTACCTACACTTGCGACAGGGCGAATACGGGAAGAGAGTTTGGCGTAGCCGTCTTGGCCGGCAGCGCAATCGAATAGGGTATTCCAATCGTTTTCCGCCTGATCGACATGGTGAACAAAGATTGAGCGATCTGGATAGCGGTCAGTAAAAGACTTTACGGCGGGCTTTACTGATAAAATCGCGTTTGCGCCGGTACCACAGCCATAGTCGGCAATGTGTATTTCGTTTGATGAGGCCAGAACCTTGTCGGCCATCTTCCGAACATCGTCTGCGCGGGATTGGATCGAGTGCTTCTGCGGAAGGGAGTTTCCAGCATAGTCCACCATTCCCTCAGTCGGGCTTCTCTTATCGTCCATACGGTCCTCCCACTTGCAGTTGGGTTGGCAGCCAGGGCTTACAGTTTAAACGTTGCGTCACCCAAAATCGAAAAATTACCGGGCCAAGAACGGCTTCATACGGTTGTTGGATATGTGCCAGAAACATGGAGCTTGGGCTCATCGCCGGCATCGGACTCTGCCAACTTCTCATCACCTGGTCCGCTTTGCCGAATTCCGAGTTCCAAAGGCGACGGGTTGCCCATGTCAGCTCCTCTTTTCATATACCTCAAGCCAATTGAAACTTCGGCACGTCAGGCAACCGCCGACCGGCACAAGCAACTGGCGCGGATCGGAATGTCCGCACGGGCGGCGGCCTGGTCCAAAAGTAATTTCACATGTGGGAGCTCTACAGATTCGCCCCGACGCTGGAGGCATTCGTGGAGCCCGTGTAACGCCCACACATTACGCGGATGCTGGCTTGGCCTGGGTAGCTTTCCGTCAAGGCCCAAGTCGGCCCGGTAGGTAGCTTCGGCTTCAGAATATTCACCTGCATCCATCAATAAAGCGCCCAGAGCATGACGGGATGGTTGCGGCCAAGACCAAGGCTCCTCATATTCCAATCCGTCGTCCAGTTCGACCGCTTTGCGGAGGTGATCCAACCCTGCATCCCGGTTGCCAGCCTTGAACTCGATCTCTCCTTTCATCATCTCCTCAGCCACAGCGAGCACGTCGCGCGCCGAATTATTGAATAGCATACGGCTATCCGGCACCTCAGCATAAGCGGCAGCAAACTCTTGCATGGCCAGCTGGGCCTCTTGATGGCGGCTGAGATTGGCCAACGCCACAACTTTGGCGTAATAGATCAAAGCGTTGGTTGTTACGTAGAGTTCCTTGTCGTCTGGTTGCTCAAGTTCAAGGATCTCCTCCCACATTCCAAACCGGATATACACGTGGGGTGCCGCCGCTACGAAGGTTTCGAAAATATCCGGATAACTGCGAACAACCTCATCGGGAACTTCTCCACGTAGGCGCGTGACAGCCTCGACTGCGGCAGCTTTTTGTCCAAGAAACATGGCGCCATAGAAGGCGAAATGCAGGTTGTGAATGCGATACAAAGCATAGAAGTTCGCAGCACCCGCGTATTCCTTAAACACGTCATCAACTTTGGCCGCCGCAAGGTTGCGATAGAGCACGTTTTGATATTCACCGCACAAGACATCAATGTGTGTGCCCATATGCACAAGATGGCCAGCGTCGGGCACCAAATCCTTCAGTCTGTCGCCATGGCGAAGCGCCTTTTCAGGATGCGGCGACATTTCCATGAGATGAATATACATATGAAGCAGCCCAGGGTGATCCCAAGCGCCCTTCGTTAGTTCAAATGCACGTTCTAGAACTTCCATGGCTTCGACAGTAGAGGCTTCTGGGTTTGGAATGCCGTTCTTGAAATCCCAGAGTTGCCAAGGCGTTCGATTCATCAAGGCCTCAGCGTAAATGCAGGCTATGTCCAAGTCGTCTTTGTAGGACTCGTAAACTGGTTTCATGGCCTCCGCAAAACCATCGTTGAAGGGTTGGTAGTCTTCAATTGCGGGGTCAGAAGGATAACGTGAAGCCAGCGCTTCAATTAAGGCACGCTCTGCTGGTTTTGCATCCGCCAGTGCCAATCCATCCTTCAGCGCTTGATGAGCTTTTTCCAAAGCGGGGGCCTTTTCTTCCGGAGTGAAGACTTCCCACGGTTTGTTGTAATTCGGTCCGATGGAGTAAGCGATGCCCCAATAGGCCAACGCACATTTTGGATCAGCTTTGATTGCTTTTTCAAAGCAAACAATCGCTTCCTCATGGTTATAGGCAAATACCCATATTAGCCCTCGATCAAACCAGACTTGAGCATCCGGCACTGCGCTAGCGGGGCGACTGTATTTTCCCAAATCAAAGTAATCGGCCATATAAACACTCCCTCTCAAAGGGTGCATACTAACATACTTCGGCCTGTTTTGACTGTTTCCTCGAAAGTTCAATACCATGGCGGCTTTGTCCGCTAAGCCGGAATTGCAAAGCACTGCATTGAATTTTCCGTTTGGGCTGCAAGCAGACAATCATGCCAACCGAAGAGATCGGCGCCATCCGCCCAAGGCAAACTATGCCGAGGGGCAACGAAAGCCTGCTTTCCTTTCGATGATTTGTTTCAAACCGAGGCTAGCAGGCTTGCCTTAAGGGCGTTCTGTAGTATACCCCTCTATACTATATTAAGGGGTATCTCATGGGTCATCTAAACCGCGACAACGCGAAACTCATTGCGCGCCTTCGGCGGATCAAGGGTCAGGTTGAGGGTGTCGAACGCGCACTGGATGCAGATGCAGATTGCACCGAAGTTTTAAGGCAGATCGCATCCATTCGTGGGGCCATGGCGGGTTTGACCAACGAAGTCTTTGAAGAACACCTCCGCAGCCATGTTGTGGACGCCACTGACGACACTGCTCGTGAGAAGGGTGCAGAAGAGATGATTCAAATTTTGAAGTCCTACCTCAAATGATGGTCACGACTGTCCAGAAGGGCGTTGAAATGAGCCAAGAAGCAACCCCAAGATTTGAACACGATCACGTCTTCCTGGGCGCCAATCAAGAGCGAAACGAGCGTCGGGTCTGGTTGGTCATAGCTCTGACCGCCACGATGATGGTCGTAGAGATCGCTGCAGGTCATTGGTTCGGCTCGATGGCGCTCATTGCAGACGGCTGGCACATGTCCACACATGCCGCAGCCATGCTTATCGCTGTACTGGCCTATCGCTTCGCACGAAAGAACGCCGGCAATCGCGCTTTTACGTTCGGGACTGGTAAAGTCGGGGATCTGGCAGGGTTTGCCAGCGCAGTGATCTTGGCGCTGATCGCACTGTTGATCGGTTGGGAGAGCTTTCAACGCCTTCTTCAGCCAGTCCCGATCAGCTTCAACCAGGCGATAATGGTGGCTGTAATCGGACTGTTCGTGAACCTGCTGAGTGCATGGCTTTTGCGGGACGATCATCACCACCACCATCATCATGGTCACGGGCATCATCACCACCACGATCATGATCACGACCACCACCATGGCAATAGCCAAGACAACAATTTGCGCGCGGCTTATTTGCATGTCTTGGCGGACGCGCTGACGTCGTTGCTGGCAATTGTTGCGCTCCTCCTAGGCCGCGCTTACGGCTGGTTTTGGGCGGACCCGGTTATGGGCATCGTTGGTGCAGTTGTGATTTCGCGTTGGTCTTGGGGTTTGATTAAAGACTCCGGCGGCGTGCTGCTGGACCGGGTGCCAGAAGGTGGATACATCGAGGCAAAGGTGCGCAAGGCCGTCGAAACTGACGGAGATCGGATCGCCGACCTGCATATCTGGCAAGTCGGCCCGGGCCATTATTCGGTCATCGTGTCGATTGCGTCCGAGACACCAAAGCCCGCGGCTGAATACAAGGCGATGTTGGATCGGATCGACCATGTGTCTCACACCACTGTGGAAGTTTACGGTGACGGCCAACCCCGATAGCCGCGGTTGTAACAGCCAGATCGAACAAGTCTTTTGTGACGTGCCGGGTTCCAAAGCCGAACCACGAACCGTTTCGGGTCACCCAACCATTCAAAAGCTAAGGTCAGGAGATCGGAATACGTAAATCCTGACCCGGAAAAATTACGTTGGGGTCATCAATCAGGTGTGCATTCGCACGCCGGATAATCGAAACATGACTCGGATCACCATAGTTCGCCGTTGAAATCGCGCTCAATGTATCGCCTGGCGCTACCGTGTAGTTCCGATAGCCGATGTAGTCTGACAGAATGCGTGGCCCGTAGAATACGGGAACATGAACTGTAGGAATTACACCTTCTCCGCCAGCACTATCGTCAGTCACCGTCACAAAGAGGCGATCCAGCTGGAAATTCGGGTTGTCCGGAATGTCGACCGTAGCTTGAAACTGCCGTAACGCGATTGCCCCGGCCGCGGCCGCGCCGCTAAATTCGACATGCCCGTCGCTGACAGAAATAGAAAGATGGCCTTCGAAACCGACGGCATTTCCTGCGATCATGATGGTGCTGCCGACTATATCAAAGGGCTTAGGTTGGAGAACCTCGATATTCATTGATAATCTCCTTACGGAAAGACCGCGACTATAAACTGAAATCGTCCTGACGACCAAATGCAATGGGCGAAATCTGGCACAAACGCCCAAAGGTTCAGGCCATCGTTCTCAGTTTCGCCGATCTCCACTCTGCGTTCAGTTGACGCCAATGTTCCGCTTATGGCGAAGGTCTAGTTCGTTGTCACAGCTAACGTTGTGCCCTGCTAGGCCAATATCCGGCATGTGCCTGACCAGTTCATTGTGTGAAGCGCAGAGAACGCCATTGGCGAGCCCAACCGGCGCTTACGTCAGAGTGCAGATGACGTCCGGTTTCAGTGCTTGTCATTCGCAAAGTTCTGTGGATTGCTAATAATTGCCGGTATCTTTGAGGTGCACAGAATGATCGATCCTTCCGTATTGCTAACGTATTCGTTGATCGTTCTCGGCTTCGTTTTCATCCCAGGTCCTGCAACGCTGTTGACCGTTGCGCGGGCAACCACGTCGGGCACCAAAGTCGGAATCGCTACGGGGGCGGGCATCACGGCTGGCGATTTTCTTCACACGACCATGGCCGTTGTCGGCATATCAGCAATCATCGCGGCGTCTGCCACCCTTTTCACCATCCTAAAATACATCGGGGCGGCTTATCTCATTTACCTTGGATTGAGGGCGATCTTGGAGAAAACCCCAATTGATCTGGGCCAAGGGCGCTTGCCTATCACTGCCCCGCAGGCTTTCAGGCAGGCAATCTTGGCAGAAATCTTGAACCCGAAAACGGCGTTGTTCTTTCTCGCGTTTCTGCCCCAGTTTGTTGCGCCAGAGAAGGGCTTTGCGGTCCTTCAACTCACGATCCTGGGCGTTGTCTTCGCGCTGATCGGATTTTTCAGCACAATTGTCTATTCGGTTGCCGCTGGCAGTCTTGGAAACTTCTTTCGCCGCAACCCGACGGTTCTGAAATGGCAAGGCAAGGTTGTGGGCGGCATTTACTGCGCGCTCGGAGTCCGCCTCGCCTTTCAGGAGCCGTAAGTCGGCGCTCTGAAGCCGGCTGCAAAGTCCGCGTCGCAGGTTTTGCGAACTATGCTTGCGACGGTCTGCATCGGGCTGCGACAACCCAATCGTTCTTGCCGAGCAGAATGGCCACACCGAGCCCAAAGGTGTTCATGCCGCAACATGAAAGATCAGTCGCAGCAGATCAGGTGCAAAGATCAACGTTTTGAGGAGCGGTGCGATTTAGTCATGCGAGGTCCGTGGCTCTATCGCGATCTTGGAAATCGTAAAGTTCCTTGATCGCTTTGTTCGCACCTTCAGGCGATGGTCAATGTCGCGAATTGGTCTTGGCTATTTGGCAAAGCAGATCGACATGTTGATCCAACCAATCTTCGTCCAGCGTCTCGTGACGGATGAGTTTGCGGAAATAAGGAGCTGCGACGGCCAGTTCTATCAACTGTTCAACCGGAACATCAGCGGTGATCTCACCACGGGATATTGCGGCTGAAAAGACGGCTTCAACACTTGCGAACCTGTCTTTCATGAATTCCGTTATGACCAATCGTGCTTCTTCGTCAGTGGATGCAGCAGCGACCACCTGAGGTGCGATTTGGCCCCACGGTGTATCATTCAAGGCGCCCATCAGTACACCAAGTAACCAGCGCAGGTCAGATTGTAGCGGGCCATCGGTTTTGGGCGGTATGTTCGGCGGTGTTGCGATGCGCCGGAACGCAGCATCCCGCAGGCTGCGCGCATCGGGCCAGTGCCTGTATAGTGTGCTGCGCGAAATTCCTGTTGCCTTGGAAACTGCGCCGTGGGTCACGTGTAGCACGCCCTTATCCATAAGTATCTTTTGCGCAGCATCAAGTGCGGCCTGTCGTGTGGCGATCAGCCTGGGATCTTCCTTCAATTATCTCTCCTATAGAACAATTTGTTGCATAACAGAACATTTTGTCCTAAAAGTGTGGCCGACTGAAAACTAGAGCCCAAAACGCGATTCCGCAAACACGTCTTGCCAAAATAGGAGCGTATCAATGTTCAAAGCGGCGGCAACCTCGATGGTGGTACTCTTGTCGGTAGGCGCCTCCGGTGCACTGGCAGAGAGCGGTACCTATAAACTGGATCCTGGACACAGTCAGGTCTTGTTCAGCTACGACCACATCGGGTTCTCGGAGACGTTTGGAATGTTCTCAGGTTTCAGCGGTGAGATAGAGTTCAACGAAGATGACCCGTCTGCGTCATCCGTCACGGTGTCTATGCCTGTAAAATCCATGATCACGGGCTGGGATGCCCGCATGCAACACTTCATGTCCGATGACTTTTTTGGCGCAAGCGACGGTGACGTGGTCACATTCGCCTCAACCAGCATTGAAGTGACCGGAGACAATACCGCAAATATTTCTGGCGACCTGACCCTGAATGGCGTCACCAAACCTGTTGTTTTGGAAACAACGCTTAACAAGTCAGCGCCATACCCCTTTGGAAAAAAGGAGGGCACGCCGACCTTGGGTCTCGCAGCCACCGCGACTATCGTGCGGTCTGAATTCGGACTTGGGGCATTTGCACCAGCGGTGAGCGACGACATAGCGCTCTTGATCAATGTCGAAGCGCTAAAGGCTGAATGATGTGTGCAAGGGTGCTGATACTGCACGCAGTGCTCATTCTTAACTTTTGATAGGGTTGCCAGCTTGATGGACAAACTCCTGAAAATATTGGCTTTTGCCGCAGTATCGGTGAACATCGGCCCTTTGGTATTGGCGCAAGAACAGGCCCTTCCAGAGCGCACCTCGCCCCGTCCTGAAACGACAAGCAGCGTTCCGCATACTCAGATTGGCGTCGAAATTGATGCCGATTTGTCGCGGCTATTGCTGGAGCGCGTCGCGCAATTCCCGGGGGTCACGCTTGGCCCGACACGAATATCGCTTCCTGGCGCGATCGGCTTTCAGCTTGATCCCGACATGCTGCTGTCTCGACCGAACTCTATCGTCGGCGGGTTGGAGTTTGCGCATATACACCCTGATGGCAGCTTGCACGCTGCGCTGGACCCCGCGTTGGCACGACGGGCAATTGAGGCCGGCTGGGCCGTAGCACACCCTTGGGCCAAGCAACGTTCAGGGTGGAGCGGCTTTGTCATGATATATACACCGACCACGCCAGAAGAACTGGATGTCGTCATCGATTTGGTTGAAAGTTCGTACACCTTCATCACCGGCAACACCTTGGGTTAAGCTTGTATTGCCCGAACGTTTTCGGTGACGCCGACGTCCTGTCAGATGGCTGTTTCAGTCGCCCTGCATTCAGCGATCAATAGCGGGAGCGCCGTCGACAACCCGGAAATTGCAAAGTGGTGTTTTGAACGTCTGGTTTGGGCCAGACTTATACCTCGCCAGTCGCAAAAAAAATTGTCGTTTCTTTTACATGTAGCCCAAAAATGGGGCAAACTGTTCATTAACATCGGACGAACCAGACCCTTTATGCTAGATCAATCTCGAGTGATCGATGGTAGATTTGGCCTTGAGTCATCGTCCATCTTGGGGGCATGAACATGATCATCAGGGTTTTTCCCATCGCCACTGTTCTTTTGATCGCTCTCGCTGGCGTTCTTTCGGCACAGCAGGGTCCGCCACCCGTGACAGTCGCAAAACCGGTTGTGAAGTCCATTGTGGAAGATGATGAGTTTGTAGGTCGCTTCGGTGCCGCGGCTGACGTCGACGTCCGCGCGCGGGTTTCCGGTTTTCTGGACCAGGTGCATTTCAAGGATGGGAGTCTCGTCGAAGAGGGGGATTTGCTGTTTACGATCGACCAGCGTCAGTTTCGCACGGCCTTGAGGCAAGCCCGGGCGCAGATCAGCATTGCTGAAGCCACAAGTGCCTTCACAACCGATCAGCTGGAACGCGCAGAGGCTTTGATCAGAAACGGCAACATCGCAGAGAGCGTGGTGGATCAACGTCGCGAGGCTTTTCTTGCGGCCCAAGGTGCGTTGGAACAAGCGCGTGCTGCGCTGGAGTTGGCCGAGCTTGATCTGGAATACTCGGAAATCCGTGCTCCAATGTCGGGGCGTATCGACCAGGCACGGGTCGATCCTGGAAACCTGATCATCGCACAGGACACCTTGTTGACATCGATCGTCTCGACCGACCCGATCTATTTCTATTTCGACATAGATGAACGTTATTTTCTGGCTTATGCGCGGGACGCGCGTGCGCGGGGATCCGTTTTGCAAGAAGGCGCGGACAACCTTCAGGTTCAGGTCACAGTGGCCGACCGAAGCATTCCACCCCAGAACGGAATACTGGATTTCTCGGAAAATCGCATTGACGACGAAACCGGCACGATGCGCGTTCGCGCGGTTCTGCGCAACACGGATGAGCTTTTGACGCCCGGTTTGTTCGGACGGGTCAATGTTCCGGGGTCGCTTCCCTATGAAGGCATCCTGATCCCGGACGAGGCGATTGCTTCGGATCAGAACCGAAGATTGGTGATGACAGTGGATGCTGAAGGTAACGTCATACCAAAGGAAATCCGGCCTGGTCCCAGAATTGACGGGTACAGGGTCGTTCGTGAAGGTTTGGATGGGTCAGAGACGCTGGTCATCGAAGGTCTTGTTCGCGCCCGCCCGGGCAGCGTCGTTGCTGCGGAATTGATCGAACTGCCTTTGATCGCAGAAAACTGATATGGGACGTTTTTTCGTCACTCGCCCCATCTTCGCGATCGTGGTCGCGGTTGTAACAACAATCGTTGGGTTGATCGCGTATTTCGAACTGCCTGTCGAGCAATACCCTGAAATCGCGCCACCATCGATTGTGGTCAGGGCGAGTTATCCCGGGGCGGATGCCGAAACGATCGCTGCAACGGTCGCGACGCCGTTGGAGCAAGAGATCAACGGGGTCGAGGGCATGCTCTACATGTCGTCATATTCGACCGCTGACGGCTCCATGTCACTAACGATCACCTTTGAACTGGGCACCAATCTCGACGCTGCTCAGGTTCTTGTCCAGAACCGGGTCGCCATTGCGGAACCTCGCCTGCCACAAGAAGTCAGAGCGCTCGGCGTCACGACGAACAAGTCTTCGCCCGATCTCATGATGGTTATCCATATGCTGTCGCCAGATGAGACCTTTGATCAGCTTTACGTGTCGAACTACGCCCGTTCACGCGTCAGGGACCGCCTTGTGCGTCTTGATGGTGTTGGTGATCTGATTATTTTCGGCGAGCGAGAGTTTTCGGCACGTGTGTGGTTGGATCCCGACCGGCTTGGCTCTCTCGGGTTAACGTCAGGCGATGTCGTCGCGGCGTTGCGTGAACAAAACGTTCAGGTTTCGGGTGGGTCGCTGGGATCGCCACCCAATGCGACGGACAGCGCATTTCAGGTGACGCTTACAACGCAAGGCCGATTGGAAGATCCACGCCAATTCGGTCGTGTTATCGTCAAGTCTACAGACGATGGGCGAGTTGTGCGGGTCAGGGATGTGGCGCGGGTTGAGATCGGAGCGCGTTCTTACGTGACCAACTCGTACTTGAACAACAAACCAGCCGTGGCCCTTGGCATTTTTCAGCGACCGGGTTCAAACGCGTTGGCGTCAGCGGATGAGATTTTGACCGTTGTCGAAGAACTGTCACAGGATTTCCCGTCCGGACTTGAATATCAGGTGGTCTACAACCCGACGGAGTTCATCGAAGCCTCAGTGAACGCCGTCTATCGAACTCTGTTCGAAGCGGTGTTGCTGGTCGTTGTCGTCATCGTCGTCTTTTTGCAGAGCTGGAGAACGGCCATCATACCGTTGATCGCCATTCCCGTATCTCTTATCGGGACATTTGCGGTGATGCTGGCGCTGGGCTATTCCCTGAACTTGCTGACGCTTTTCGGGCTCATTCTGGCAATTGGAATCGTCGTGGACGATGCGATCGTTGTGGTCGAAAACGTTGAACGAAACATCAAAAATGGCATGTCTCCTAGGGATGCGTCTGCCCGCACCATGGACGAGGTTCAAAATGCGATCATCGGGACGACATTGGTTCTGATCGCTGTTTTTGTGCCAGCTGCGTTGGTTCCCGGTATTACCGGCCAATTCTACAGGCAATTTGCCGTGACGATTTCCGTCGCAACGGTCATTTCGACCATCAATTCACTCAGCCTTTCGCCGGCGTTGGCTGCAGTGATCTTAAGACCAAACTCCATTTCGCCGACACGAAGCCCGCTGGCCCTTGTCACCGACCCGATCAGCAATGGGTTCAACAGGGGTTTTGATGCGTTGGCGTCCGCCTATGGTCGGAGCGTGCGCGCTTTGTCCAGTACAACCGGGATGCGTGGCATCGTCCTTTTGGTCTTTGCCGGACTGATGGGCGGAACATACTGGATCACGACAAAAGTTCCGACCGGGTTCATCCCGGAAATGGACCAGGGATACGCCATCGTCGTGGTGCAACTGCCGGACGGTGCAGCACTGGACCGGACCGACGATATCATCAAACAAGCGACAGATATAGCATTGGAAACGCCCGGGGTCACAAACGCGGTTGCATTTGCGGGCTTTTCTGGTGCGACCTTTACCAATGCCAGCAATCAAGGTGTGATTTTCACCACCTTCGAGAGCTTTGAAAGCCGCCAGGAAAATGGGCTGGCCGCAGGGGCGATTGTGGGCCAGCTTTTTGGCCGGATGCAGGCCCTGCGCGAAGCCTTCATCATCGCCATTGCACCTCCGGCGGTCCGCGGGGTTGGTACTGGTGGTGGATTCAAACTCCAGCTTCAGGAACTTGAAAGCGCAGACATGTCCCGCGTGTTGCAATCTGCCTATGCTGTCATGGGCAGTGCCAGCCAGTCGGACAAGGTTCAGGGCGTGTTCACGACCTTTTCGTCCGGATCACCGCAGCTGTACCTTGAGATCAATCGCGTTCGGGCACAAATGCTCAACGTTCCGATTGGCGAAATATTCGAAGCGCTCTCAATCAACCTCGGATCTGCCTATGTAAACGACTTCAATGCTTTCGGGCGTCTATTCCAAGTGCGCGCGCAGGCGGACGAGCCGTTTCGATTGAACCAGAGCGATATTCGAAGTCTGCGTGTCCGTTCCGCAACGGGAGCGTTGGTTCCGTTGGGCACCTTGGTCACCGTCCGTGAAACCGCAGGTCCCGCCTTGGTTCAGCGCTATAATCAGCAGGTGTCGGTGCCGGTTCAGGGGTCGCCTGCGCCCGGTGTATCAACGGGCCAAGCATTGCTGGAAATGGAAGCACTTGCAGAAGCCGTCATGCCGCCAGGGCTGGATTTTGAATGGACCGAGCTTGCTTTGCAGGAACGGAATCAGGGCAATACGGCAGCATACATTTTTGCCTTTTCGGTGCTGTTCGCCTTTCTGTTTCTTGCGGCGCTATACGAAAGCTGGACGCTTCCGATGGTCATTATCCTGATCGTTCCGCTCGCTGTACTGGGCGCGATGTTGGGGGTGATGTTTCGAGGGATGGACAACAATATCCTGACGCAAGTTGGGTTGATTGTTCTTGTGGGGCTTGCCGCAAAAAATGCCATTCTCATCGTCGAGTTCGCCAAACAGGCGCAGGAAGAACGTGGATTATCGGCAATTGATGCCGCCGTTGAAGCCAGTCAATTGCGCCTGCGACCAATACTGATGACCGCATTCGCGTTCATACTTGGCGTTCTGCCCTTAATGATCGCAGTCGGACCCGGTTCAGAGATGCGACAAGCTCTTGGAACGACCGTGTTTTTTGGAATGTCGGGTGTGACACTTCTTGGACTGTTTTTCACACCTGTTTTCTATGTTGCCATGCGGACGGTTTTCCCAGCGCGACCAGTCACGGCGTAGGTCAACGGGACAGCGATCGACCAAGTTGCAAGGCTCACGTCGCCAGTATCAGTATCCATGGTGTCGGCAGTCCCAATATGAAGGTCGCAGTGCTGAAGGAACAGGTGAAAATCTCGAAACAGCCGCTAGGTCTTGTCACAGCCCCGTTTATCAGGAGATCCGAACATGGAAAGTCTCGCCGCCAATCTTCGCGAAATGACGCGAACACCATTGCACGAGAGCCATGTCGAAACTTTGAAGGCGTTAGGTACCGAGGTGAGTTTCGAGGCAGGTCAAATGATCGCTGAGGTTGGTGATCCGATGGACCAGTTTGTCTATATTGTCGAAGGTCGGGTTGAGGTCATCGACCCACATACCCGAGAGGCTTATCTGCCGACGTCTCTTGGACCGACGCAGTTTCTGGGAGAGATCGCGTTTCTCAGCGGCGGTGTTTACTCGCTGCCGATGCGTGCCAGAGAGGACACGCGTGCTATCTCCGTACCGCGCGAAAAAATGCTGGACGCAATGTCCCGCATTCCCGAGATGTCAGATATCGTCATCTCTGTTTTCTCCGCACGTCGCCGACGTCAAATCGAAGACCATGACAGTTCCCTGAAACTGATTGGTGCGGACCTGGACCGCAACATCCGTCAAATCGAAGAGTTTGCCATCCGAAACAAGATCCCATTCCAAACGATGGATTTGGGTTCTGAGGATGCAAGTGAGGCTGCGCTGGCCTGTCACCTGACAGGCCATCAACCGGCGGTAATCTTTGGCGACAGCCTGGTGGTTGACAACCCGACGCCCGCCAAGGTCGCCCGATTGCTTGGGCTCGAACAATCCCACGAATGTCGAGAAGTCATAGATGTCTTGATTGTTGGAGGTGGTCCGGCCGGGGTCGCGGCTGCGGTCTATGCTGGTGCCGAAGGGCTGTCTGCAATTGTTGTCGAGGATCTTGCGGTTGGGGGACAGGCCGGGACATCCAGTCGGATCGAGAATTACATGGGATTTCCCACAGGCATATCAGGTGCAGACCTTGTATGGCGAGGGGAAGTCCAAGCCATGAAGTTTGGCACCCGATTTGTTCGCCCAAAACGGGCCACTCAATTGCAAAGGCAATCTGATGGCGTGTTTTGTGTAACGCTGGATGATGGGCAAAAGCTAAGGGCACGCTCTGTTGTCGTCGCCACGGGGGTCCAGTACAGGCGCCTGCTGTTGGACAGGCTGAAGGACTTTGAGGGTCTGGGCATCTATTATGCCGCGACCGAAATGGAAGCGCGCTATTGCAAGGGCACGGATGTCGTCGTCGTTGGAGGCGGCAACTCTGCCGGGCAGGCAGCGATGTACCTGTCGCGATCCGCAAAACATGTCCACGTTCTGGTACGAGGAGATAGCCTGGCTGCGTCCATGTCCGATTACCTGCTGTCCAGGTTAGAGGCGGATCCGGCGGTCACCATCCACTACAAGTCTCAGTTAAAAACACTTCTTGGGAACGAAGCCATGTCCAGTGTTGTCATCGAGCGTGACGGATCAGACTGGCCGCTCGATTGCAGCGCCGCATTTGTAATGGTTGGGGCTGCACCCAATACCGAATGGCTGTCGCAGAGCTGCCAACTGGACGCGCGTGGCTTTGTGGTCACGGGCAACGAGGTGGATGCCGGATCGTCTTTCGCAACGTCATGCCCCGGTATTTTCGCCGTGGGCGATGTGCGCGCGGGGTCGGTCAAGCGTGTTGCCTCTGCGGTGGGTGAGGGGTCAGTTGTCATATCTCAAGCTTGGGAATACCTGCAGAACTGAATGTTTTTCTCTGCACATGAGTTACTTTGCTGTCCTGCCTTGGCTGGTCAGGATACAACCACACAGAGACTTTTCTTTGTCAACGCGGTCTCAAGTCGGGCCTTTTTGCTAGGTTGATTTGGTCCTCAGAGGAGTTTGGGTCAAAAATGGCAGCGCTTTTTCTGCGTTTCTGGCTCGTTGGTCAAGAAGGCCGAAATGCCAGTCACGAGACATTGGATGTCGTTCAAATTGGAAACATTAGCTTCCGTGACCTGCGATGGCAGTATTTGACCAAATTCCCGATCGGCGGAGCCAGATTTGACCGAAACTGAAACACAAAGATTCGCGATGGAGGCCGAAAGAAGACTCGTAAAAGCCGAGCAGCGCGGATTACGCTTGGCGATTGCCTGTCGCACTCTCATTACCGCTGCAGCTTTTTTCTGGTACCTGGGTTCAACACTGTTGTTTCCAGAGTTCAGTACGCGGCAAGTGACGACTTTCGCTTTGTTCGCGTTCACGGCAATTGGCGTCACCCATCTTGTCTTGATAGGCACCGGCTATGACAGGGCGTGGATCAAATATGGCGTCTATGCGCTTGATTCACTGGCTATCTGTTCTCTTTTTGCGCTCGTCCCGATAAGCAGGGCCGACGATGTGCCGCAGATCATCGCGTTCCGCGCCTATGGAATTTACTACCTCTTTCCGATTATCGCTTTATCGTGCCTCAGCCTCTCGTGGCGTCTGGTGCTCTGGACTGGCGGCCTTTGCGTGCTTGGATGGTGGGCGGCTTTCATTTGGGTCACGGTGCCGATGGAACGGACACTGTCATGGGCAGACATGTCTGCGATGGCCACCCGCGAAACCTACGAGGCCGTGTTTCTTTCGATAGACTTCATTGGTCGTGGCAACCGCATCGAGGAAACCGGAATGCTGATGTTTGCGACATGCATACTGGCAATTGCCGTGTATAGGGCCCGAGCAGTCTTCTTCGCACAAGTTGAAGCGGATCTGGAGCGCGGTCGCGAACGCGCAAAACGGCAACATGTGTCAGTCCTTCTTGGAAAATACCTGCCTGAAGAGATTGCGAAGAAGCTAATCGACGACAACGCGCCGCTAAAACCCCAGCAGTCGTTTGGTACAGCACTGGTTATGGATATTGCCGAGTTTACAAGCTTTTCCTCGGTGCATTCTCCAGACGAGGTGATCAAACGTCTGGATGTCTTTCTCACGGACGCGACGCAGGATGTTTCAGCCGAGAATGGGATCGTGATTTCTTACCTCGGCGACGGATTTCTCGTCACGTATAATGCACCGGTCAAAGTCGAAACGCCCGCCGCCGCTGCGATAAGAACTGCAGTGGCCTTGCACGCGACCGCCGCCAGGCATGGGTTTTCGATCCGGATTGGCATTGCAAGCGGGGAACTGGTCACAGGCACGATCGGGTCCGACACGCGTCAGTCTTTCACGGTGTACGGAGACCCCGTCAATCTTGCTTCCAGGTTGGAAGCCAAATGCAAATCGCTCGGTGCGGCGATGCTTTTGGATGCCGCAACCAATGCCGCTCTGTCGGGGGGCGATCAGATGCACAGCTTTGGTTCAATTGAAATCAGCGGCCTGACCAAACCTGTCGCCGTTTTTGGCACAAAGAGACAGTGATGAATGCCTAAAGAGAGAGCCCTCAGGAATCGAACGGCAAAAAACAAACCTAGTGTCCGGTTTCCTTTCTGAGTTCTTCGGCTATGGCAGAAACGCTCAGTGCCGGCCACTTCGGAATTTCGGTCTTGGTATCGGGCTTCAAACTCCTTCTTCAGGTCTGGTCAGAAGAACCTTGCTCGAGCGGGCTAGGGCGGTTGCGTGGATTTTGCGAATAGCCAGACCTGCCTCCTCCAAATGCTTCACAACCAGTCCCGAAATCATCAGCCTTGCGGTTCTGCTGCACTTCCGCTTCCGGCCCTCGCTTCGAACTGCCGAAAACCTTCCATACGAGCGGGGCATCGACGAGAGCCACGAAACTGTCCGCTATTAGTGGAACAGGTTCGGCCCGATGTTTGCTGCTGAGACCAGTCCGAAGCATGTGCAGGAGCGGCGGACAACCAGCAAAGATTGGTTGACAGCAGAGCCGCCTACAAGCTGAAACGCGCCGCCGCTCGCGCCGAGTGGCGTCAACTTTGTTCCGGATAGCTTCACGATTTCCGCGGCAAACTGAGACTGGTTCGATGTGTTTCACGCTTTAAGTTACCGGCGTGAGCTTTGTGTGAATTTGCCTGATACCACTAGTCTTTGGGTTCTTGGTTCGAAGAATCCATAATTCGCATTAGTCCAAAATATGGTAACATTTGAGATCATTCACACTAAGAAATGATCAGAATTTGATGCAGGTTTTTCTCGACCGCGGCGCGTGAGTTCCAGCGGGTTGGGAGGAAAACATGTCACAAATCACCATAAAGGGTGCACAGATTTGGGATGGCGTATCTGAGGCACGCTACCCCGGTGTTGTCACAATTTCGGGGAATAAGATCACCTCAATTGCCAAGGGCGAAGACACTCCGGCAGAACTGTCGGGCGAAGTTATCGACGGCACAGGGCACACTTTGATGCCGGGCATGGTCGAAGGCCATTGCCACCCGAGTTTTACTGGCGTTGGCGAGCCATGGGAGCTTGGTCAACTTTGTCCCGAACAGCATATGCTGCTGACAGCGCAAAACCTGCGTTTGCTCTTGAGTCACGGCTTTACGTCGATCTTCGAAGCGGCCTCGGCCAAGCCTATGCTGGGCGTGACGGCACGGGATGCAATTAATGAAGGGATGCTGGACGGCCCGCGAATGCGTGCCTCAAGCCCCGAGATCACCACGACCGCGGGCTTGGGAGATGAGCGTAAGCGCCACATATATCAGGAAAGCTTCGGTCTGGTCGCAGACGGTCCCATTGAGATGCGCCGAGTTGCTCGGGAATGCGTGCGGGACAATGTCGACAACATGAAAATCAACATTTCCGGGGATGAGTTCGTGTCATTTGCACGGGCTGAAATCACACCGCTGGAGGATGATGAACTCGCCGCTTTCATGGCCGTGGCGCGCAAATATGGAAAGACGGTCGCCGCCCATGCGCGATCATCAGAGTCCGTGAAAATGGCTGTGCGGCATGGCCTCGATTGCATCTACCATTGCGACTTTGCCGATGAGGAAGCGCTCGACATGCTCGAGGACGCGAAGGATCGCGTTATCCTGGGTCCCGCCTTTGGACTGGTTCACAACGCGACCCGCGAGGGCGAAGTGGTCGGCATCACCAAAGAGGTCGCCGAGCAGCTCAACCTGTTCCGCAAGTTCGACGCCACATGCGCGACTTACCATGAAATCCGCAAACGCGGGCTGCGCGTGGCGGTCGGCGGTGACTATGGTTTTGCGGTCACTCCGATGGGTCAGAACGCCCGCGATATCGAACACTTTGTCCGGTACTTCGGCTATTCGCCCGTCGAAGCGTTGCGGTGTGCCACAACAGTCGGCGCGCAACTGATGCAGATGGAAGACCAGATCGGTCAGGTCAAAGAGGGCTTTCTGGCCGACTTACTGCTGGTCAAAGGCGACGTCACCAAAGATGTGAGCCTGGTTCAGCATCAAGAGAACCTGTCGATGATCATGAAGGACGGGGTGATGTTCAAAGACCCCCGGACTGGAATCAATGCAGGCGGCTTGATCCGCGCTGCCGAATAAAATCAATACGTTAGGGAGGAAACGCATGCGTATTTTGAAAACCGCGGCAGCAGCCGCGACTCTGGGGCTGTTTGCCGGATCGGCGATGGCGGATGGATATCAAGGGGTGCCGCGCACCTTTCTGTGGAACCCCGGCGCGTCGGAAATCTATGACGCCGCCGAGTACAAGAAAGAGGGGCCGTATACGATCGGTTTTTCGAACGCCTCGATCTCGAACCCGTGGCGCGTCGCGATGTTGCACGGCATCGAAGCAGCAGCAGAGCGCAACGCGGACAAGCTGAGCCGCTTCATCATAACCGACGCCAATGACGACCCCAGCAAACAGGCCGCAGATGTCCAGGACCTGATCGCGCAAGGCGTCGATATCCTGTTGATCTCGCCAGCCACAGCCGAGGCGATGGACCCGGTCATTCGCCGCGCCAAACGGCAGGGTATCCCTGTGGTTCTGGTCGACCGTTCGGTGCCTTCGGACGAGAACTTCATCAGCTTTGTCACAGCGTCTGATCAGGCGTTGGGACGGATTTCAGCCCAATGGCTGGCCGAGAAGCTGGACGGAAAAGGCAAAGTCGTGATGCTGGGCGGTCTGGCCGGGGCATCCCCAGCCGAGGCCCGCATTCAGGCCGCGATGGAGGTGTTCAACCAATTCCCCGAGTTGGAGGTTCTGGAAACCCAGTATACCAGCTGGTCGCCTGCCAACGGCAAGACGATCATGTCTGCGCTGATCCAGAAATACGGGGATGAAATCTCGGGCGTCTGGGCCGACTCGGGTCTGCAAGGCTCGGGCTCGATCGAAGCATTCCTGGCCGCCGGATACGAGGCGGGCACCATCCCGCCGCACACCGGTGGTGACTTCAACGCGATGTATCAGCTGTCGGTGAACAACGACGTGCCGATGGTTGGCATCGACTATCCACCAGCGATGGGTGCCCGTGCCTTCGAGATTCTGTTCGACGTGTTGGACGGCAAAGGCATTCCGAAGCGGATCGAAGTAAACCAGCAGGTGGTTGTGTCTGAAGGGCACGAAACACCATCCGTGCAGGCCGACGTGTTTGTCGCGGACTATGCGCTGATGGACAAGCCGGGTTCCGTCATCATGTCCTCGGGCGTTGGGGCCGACTACGACCCGGCCACATTCTCGGCGGTCTATCCCAAGTAATCGGGATCAAAGCGGGCAGGGGCGGCATCACACCGCCCCGCCACCACGGGAGGAGAAAACAATGGCACAGCCATATCTGGCCGCGCGCGGCCTCAGCAAGTCATTTGGTCCGAACGAAGTTCTCAAAGGGATTGAGTTCGAAGTCCACGGCCACCATTCCGTCGCGCTGTGCGGTGAGAATGGGGCAGGCAAGTCGACCCTGATCAAACTGCTGACCGGGCTCTACACGCCGACCGGCGGACATGTGGAGTTCGAAGGCCGGGAAGCAGGTTGGTCTGATCCGCGCCAAAGTCTTGCCGCAGGGATCGCGGTCGTGCATCAGGAGTTTTCAGTACTGGGAGCTCTTTCGATTGCCGAGAACATTTATTTGGGTGCCGAACCGCGCACCAAGATGGGTCTGATCGACCGCAGGGCGTTGAAGCGGGATGCGCAGGCGTTGCTGGATGATCTGGGGATTTCTCTGAACCCTGACGATCTGGTTGAAACCCTGTCCGTTGCCGACAAGCAGATGGTTGAGATTGCCAAGGCCTTAAGGGTCGAAGCCAAGGTTCTGATCTTGGATGAACCAACAGCCGTGCTGAGCCAGAATGAAACCAAGCACCTGTTCCGCATCATCAATGACTTGCGGGAACGCGGTATGGGGCTGGTTTATGTCTCGCATCGGCTGGATGAGATTTTCGAAATTTGCACCGACATCACGGTGATAAAGGACGGGGTCGTGACCTCGAAAGGGCCGACCACGGATTATACCCATGACAGCGTGATTGCTGCCATGGTGGGGCGCGAGCTTGGTGACCTCTTCCCGCACAAGGCCGCGAACCCAACGGCGGGCGAGAAGGTGCTGGAGGTTGAGAACCTTCTGGTTGCTCCGCACCTTCCGCCTGCCAGTCTGGATGTTCATGCGGGCGAGATTGTCGGGCTGGCGGGTCTGGTCGGTTCCGGCCGAACCGAACTGGCGCTTGCTCTGTTCGGCGCGGCCCCCTCGACGGGCAATGTGAGCTTAATGGGTGAGCCGATGCCGCACCGTGATCCGGCGGGCTGTATCGAAGCGGGCATATTGATGCTAACCGAGTCCCGCAAGGATGATGGGCTTTTCCTTAACTCCTCGGTCGCGCGGAACTTCGCAGCGACGACGCCAGGGTTTGGTGTGCATCACAATGCCATACCGCCGGGGCATGAGGAGCGTCGCGCAGCGGTTCTGAAGGACCGGCGCGGCGTGGTGGTTGACCATGTGGGCCTGCCGATCTCGGCGCTATCCGGGGGCAACCAGCAAAAGGTGTTGATTGCACGCTTGCTTGAGAACCGCCCCAAACTGTTGATCCTCGACGAGCCAACACGCGGCGTAGATGTCGGTGCGAAATCCGAGATCTACAAGACCCTGCGCGAGTTGGCGGACGAAGGTATGGCCTTGTTGGTGATCTCGTCCGAACTGATCGAAATCGTAGGGCTGTGTGACCGCGTCCACGTCATGCGCGACGGTGAACTGGCGAAAGAGCTGGTCGGAGATGAGATCACCGAAGAGGCGATCATCACCGTGGCCGCCGCCGAAACCTCAACCCATCACGGAGTAGCGGCATGAGCACGATCGCACGCGCCACACGCGCCCAGCCCGTTCATCTGGTTGTCATCGCCCTGATTGCCATCGTCTTCGTGATTGGCTTTTCGGCCTCGGACCGCTTTGCAACCCCGCTCAACATGGCCAATGTACAGGATCAGATGGTCGCCCTTGCGATTGTCGCCCTGGCGCAGACTATCGTGATATTATCTGGCGGCATCGACCTCAGCTATGCCGGGGCGCTAAGTTTCCTCTGCGTGGTCTTTGCGGCCATAGCCGGGGACTCGGCGGGTGCCTTGTTGTTGGCAATGGCTGCCGTGGTCGCCCTCGGCATTCTGATTGGCATGATCAACGGAGGCATCACAGCCTATGTCGGTGTGCACCCGCTGATCACCACGCTTGGGACGTCGACGATCCTTGCGGGCGCTGCGCTGCTGATCACCCGCCAACCTTCGGGCTCGGTGCCTTTGTTCTTTGAGGATTTCACATATGGCCGTCTGGGCGTGATGCCCTTTGGCATGATTTTTGTCATCGCGCTGTATCTGCTGATCGGCTTCATGCTGTGGCGCACGACCTTCGGCACCCGCATCTATGCCATCGGTGACAACGAGGCCGCTGCGGCCGTTTCAGGCTTGCCGGTGAGACAGACCAAGGTGGCGATCTATGCACTGTCAGGTCTGCTATGCGCCGTCGCCGCCATGTACATGACTGGACGGTTCGGCGTCGGCGACCCGCGAGCGGGCGTTGGGTTCGACCTTCGCTCAATCACGCCAGTGATTGTTGGCGGTACGCTGCTGGCCGGAGGCAAAGGCGGCGTCCTGGGAACCGCGCTGGCGGTGATCCTACTGGCGTTTCTTGCCAATGTTCTGAACTTTATGAACATCTCCAGCTACTACCAGTGGATCGCCGAAGGTCTGATCATCATTGCGGCCGTTTCATTCTTTGCAGGAAAGGGCAAGTCATGACCGCGACCGCCACAAACCCCGCAAACTCCAAACCCAACCGCAATACAGTGCGCGCGACACAGCGCCGAGAGCTCCTGATTCTGCTAGGGTTTCTCGCGGTGATTTGGGCAGTGACGACAGCTTTGTCGCCACGGTTTCTGACACCTGCAAACCTGAAGGACATTCTGATTCAGGCCGCACCGCTGGGCTTTGTTGTCATCGGTCAGATGATCGTGATTATCGTGCGTGGTCTCGACCTGTCGGTCGCTTCGATCATGGCTACGGTCGCAGTTCTATCGACCGCACTGATCGATTCAACACCGGTGATCTTCATCGTGGGTCTGCTGTTGGGCGCGTTCATCGGCGCGATCAACGGCTATCTCGTGGCCTATCGGAAGGTGACCCCGTTTCTTGCGACACTGGCCACGATGATCGTGCTGCAGGGCATACGCTTTGCTTACACAAAGGGCGCGCCGGGCGGGACCTTACCGGAAATGTTCCGATGGCTCGCGACTGGTGACATTCTTGGAATTCCCGTCGCATTGATTGCGTTAGCCGTCGTTGGGTTTGGGATGCACTGGCTGCTGGAACGCACCGTCTTTGGCCGTCGATTGAAACTCTACGGAGATAGTCCCGAAGCCGCTTATATGACCGGAGCACCAACCAAGTTGCTGGTCGTCATGGCCTTTGTCATCTCTGGTGTACTGGCGGCCATCGCAGGGCTGTTTCTGGTGGGCTATGTCGGGATCGTCGATAACTGGACGGGCCGCGGCTACGAGTTGGACAGCATCGCAGCGGCTGTAATCGGTGGCGCGGCGTTATCGGGTGGCAAGGGCTCCGTCCCCGGAGTTTTGCTGGCGGCGTTGATACTGGTGTCTTTGTTCAACATCGTCGTCATTCTGGGATTGTCCATCGAGTTGCAGTTGGTGATCAAAGGCACGCTGATTATCCTTGCAGCGGCCGTGTACATGAAACGGTCGCAAGGCTGATCTAGAGCAACGCCCATGTCCCAGGATGACAAATCAAATGTGCAACGCATTGCGACGATCCTGAAAGGGTTCGACGCAGGCAATACACCGCGTCGAACGCATGACATCCTTGAAGATCTGGGCGTTACCCGCTCGACCGGCTTTGGCTTGCTGCGGGCAATGGTGGCTGCAGGTTGGTTGGAACGGTTCGACCACGGTTTTCTGCGACTGGGTCCCAAGGCCAGAAGCCTGATCTACGCTGCACTTGAGGTTCCGGAATCCACCGAAGGGAAAAAGTTCTCGGCAAGACCGGGGGTTTCGGCAGCGGAAATGAAAGGCAATGCACCAGACCTGGAGTGGGACCCGGCGTTGGTTCGAACTGTCGATGCAAGCCGGTATCGGCGCGCGGCCCCATTTCGTATCGGTTTTTCCAACGCGTCAACCAGCAACGCATGGCGCCGCGCCATGTTGCAAAGTCTGTATTACGCGGAACGGATTGCCCAATCTCAGATTGAAGCCCTGATCGTGCTGGATGCACAGGACGACCCGGCCTTACAGCTTTTGCAGATTGATGAGCTGGTGTCGCAGGGCATAGATCTTTTGCTGATCTCCATTACCTCGGTCAATGATCAAGCGCTGAGTGACCGGCTGGGCGAGCTGGCCGACCAAGGCCTGCCGATCGTGGCCGTGGACCGACGGCCAAACGATCGCTCTTCGCTGGTTTCATTTGTCACAGCGTCGGACAGCCGGATCGGACGTATCAGCGCGCAATGGATGGCTGAAACCCTCTCAGGCCAGGGTCGCGTCTGGATGCTGAGCGGGCTTGAAGGGGCCAGCCCAGCCCTGCGCCGACAGCAAGCTGCACTGGCGGCCTTTTCTGCTTTCCCAAACATCAGGGTTGAAAACGTTAGCTATACCGACTGGACCGAAGCGGGTGGCTACGACGCAATCGAAAAGGTTCTGGCCGAGGCGCGCCGTCCACCAGACGGGGTCTGGTGTGACAGCGGTTTGCAAGGTGTGGGTTCAGTCAAACGCTTTCTGGATGGCGGATTCGAAATCCCGGCCCATACCGGCGGCGATTTGAACGAAATGTACAAACTCTGTCTGCACCACAGGGCACCGATGGCCGCGCTGGACTATCCGGCCAGTATGGGCGCACGGGCGCTGGGACTGGCTTTGGATATCCTTGGTGGGAATACGGTGCCGCGGCGCGTTGAGGAACCCGTGCAGATCGTGCTGCCGCGGGGGCTTGAAACCGCCTCGGTCAAAGCAGACGGCTGGGCTGAACTGCATGTCGCTTGGGATTTGCCGGACGACGCAATCCTCTCGCAAGGCCCGGCCCTGCGCCGAGACAAACGAACCAAAAAAAGGAGCGCTATCGGATGACCCATTCTGCCTACGCCCGCGCAGTCGACGCTTTTGAAGCCCTCATATCGGCGCCGGGGCGTGATGCCCTTGCCTCTCCGGCGGGATTGATCCGGGCGGCCGGGGTGCCCGCAAGCAGCGGCTATCGCCACACCGCCACGCTTGAGGCTGAGGGGATGTTGCGCCGGGACGCGCACGGACACTATTTGCCCGGAATGTCTGCCATTCGCGTTGGCCTGCAGGGATTTGGCCTGGGACGGCTGGCACCGTTGGTGCAGCCGATCCTCCTGCAACTGCGGCAGAGCACGCAACTCACATCCTTTCTGGCCGTTGCGCAGGATATGGAACTTCATATGGGCCCCTACACGATAGGCCGTGAGACGCGCGGAATGACTGTGCAGCCGTCTTACGGGTTCGAATCCATCCCCGACCTTGTGATTGGCGACGTTTCGGAAGTCGGTTTGCGCTGGTTTGAAGGGTCGGTCGCCAGGCGTACCACTGTGGCATTGATCCCCGTTGAAAGCTCTACCAGCAGCATCGCGTTGATCGGTCTGGTCTTGAATGCAACGCGTGGTGCCAGCGATTTGCATATCCGTGCATTGCAACAGGCTTTTGGGCAAACCAAAGAGGAAGCGACCTGAATTATGCAGGCTTTCTGGGATCGTCAGTTCAAGTTTTCCGAGGTTATTCCGAATTTTGCCGCAGCGCTGGAACGCATGGCGCAGGACAGTCGTTCCGTCTCGGAGCAGTTGCAGTTTTCTCGCGCTGTGTATGGCGATCACCCCCGGCAATGGGTGGAGTGGGCCGAGGGCACTGGCCCTCAGGCCGTGCTGCCCGTGATCGTCCACGGCGGCTATTGGCGGGCGCTGCAGGCAGAGACACATCGTTTCATGATACCCAGCTTCCTGTCGGCTGGGGCGGCGGTTGCCAACGTCGAATATCGCCTGATGCCCGAAGTTCGGTTGGCCGATGTCGTCGCCGACACCAAGTTGGCCTTGCGCGCGTTGTCCGGGATTTTTCCAAACGCTCAGTTCGTGCTGGTCGGGCATTCCGCCGGAGCGCATCTTGCCTTGTCCGCCGTGACCGATCCGGAGTTGGCGGCGCGAACACTTGGGGTTCTCGCGCTCAGCGGGGTGTATGATCTGGCCCCGGTGAGGTTGTCTTTTCTGCAGTCCGAATTGGCATTGTCGTCGGACGAAGTCGCAGAATTCACACTGTCGCCTCAGTCTGACCGTCCGCCCGTTCTTTACGTGAACGGCAGTGCGGAAACCTCCGAGTATCTTCGAGGCGGCGCATTGATGTCGCAATCTGTCAACGCTGATTGGCATTTGATTGACGAGGCCGACCACATGTCCTTAACGTGGGCTGCTTGTGATCGGGTCGACGCGCTTCTGTCCAAACTTTATTCTCTGGGAAACACCAAATGACACCGAATTTACCCGATACAGGAACGTTCGTCGGCCGGGTCTGGCTGCCGCAGGCGCAAGGTCCCGCGCTTGTGGTGCGCCGGGGCGACGGTCTGCTCGACATCACCTCGCCAGACCTGCCAACAATGCAGGCATTGCTTGAATCGGAAGATCCGGCTGCGGTCGCCCAAACCTCTGATGGCACAGTCATTGGGAGCATTGACGAGGTTGTTACCAACTCGACCGAAGCTCCGGACGCCGCGAAGCCCTATTTTCTGGCACCTTCCGACTTGCAGCCGATCAAGGCGTGCGGCGTGACTTTTGTGTCGTCGATGCTGGAACGCGTGATCGAAGAAAAGGCCAAGGGCGATCCGGCCAAAGCAGACGCAATTCGGGCTCGCTGCACCGAGATTTTGGGCGACAGCTTGCGCGCGGTTGTGCCCGGGTCAGACAAGGCGATGGCGCTGAAAGAAGCCTTGATCGCGGAAGATGTATGGTCGCAATACCTTGAGGTGGGAATTGGACCGGATGCCGAAGTATTCACCAAATCTCAGGCAATGTCGGCGGTGGGCTTTGGCGCAAGCATCGGTCTGCACCCGATCTCAACCTGGAACAACCCCGAACCCGAGGTGGTTCTTGCAGTGGACAGCTTGGGCCGTATCAAAGGCGCGACCCTAGGCAATGACGTGAACCTGCGCGATATCGAAGGGCGTTCAGCCTTGTTGCTGGGCAAGGCAAAGGACAACAATGCCTCTTGCGCCATCGGCCCCATGCTGCGCTTGTTCGATGACAGTTTCGGTCTTGATGACGTTCGCCAAGTTGAACTGACATTGCGCGTGACCGGCGAAGAAGGGTTCGAATTGCACGGAAAAAGTTCAATGGCCGAAATCAGCCGAGATCCGGAAGACCTGGTGGCGCAAGCGCGTGGCGCACACCACCAATACCCTGATGGGTTCTTTCTTATGCTGGGTACGTTGTTTGCGCCGACACAGGATCGGGATGCACCCGGCGGTGGGTTCACCCACAAAATGGGCGATCTGGTCGAAATATCGAACCCCGCGCTTGGGCGGCTGGCCAATACGGTACGCCTGTCGACCGAATGCCCGCCCTGGGTCTTTGGGACAAGCGCACTTATGAAAAACCTTGCTGCACGCAAATTGATCTAAGGAACGACCAATGAATGGAAACAGCCTGATTGCCGGACGGTGGGTGGCGGGCGAGGGCAGCTTTCAGTCTGCCCCTGCCACCGGAGTCGCCAAAACTTATTCTGCGGGTACGCCGACACTGGTCGCGGAAGCCTGCGCAGCTGCCGAAGATGCCTTTTGGACATATGGGTATTCCAAACGCGAAGATCGTGCGGCGTTTCTGGAACGCATCGCTGATGAGATTGAAAAACGCGGGTCAGAGGTCACAGAAATCGGCTGTTCTGAAACCGGTCTGCCAGCTGCGCGGCTGGAAGGCGAGCGGGGTCGCACAACCGGGCAACTGCGCCTTTTTTCCGATCATATCCGCGATGGCGCATATCTGGATTACCGCCACGACGCGGCCTTGCCGGACCGTCAGCCCTTGCCGCGCCCGGATCTGAAGATGGTGCAACGCCCGATTGGTCCAGTGGCCGTCTTTGGCGCGTCGAACTTTCCCTTGGCCTTTTCAACTGCTGGCGGTGATACCGCAGCAGCTTTGGCCGCGGGGTGTCCAGTGGTGGTCAAAGGTCATCCTGCGCATCCGGGTACAGGTGAGATCGTGGCCGAAGCGATTGACGACGCGCGAAAGGCCCTGGACCTGCATCCGGGCGTTTTCAGCTTTGTGCAGGATGGCGGCGTCGCCGTTGGTGGCGCGTTGGTTCAGAACCCGTTCATCAAAGCGGTCGGTTTCACAGGGTCCTTGCGCGGTGGTCGCGCCCTGTTCGACCTTTGTGCGGCGCGAGATGAACCGATCCCGTTTTTTGGCGAGTTGGGATCGGTCAATCCGATGTTCCTGCTGCCCGGAGCGCTTAAGTCACGTAGCACCGAGATCGCGCAGGGGTGGGCTGCGTCCTTGACGATGGGGGCAGGGCAGTTCTGCACCAATCCCGGGATCGCCGTTGTCCCAGAAGGCCCGGATTCCGAGGCATTCATCTCCCAAGCTGCTGCCGCAATGCAAGAAACCGTTCCGCAAACGATGCTGACAGACGGCATTGCCCAAGCGTTTTGTGAGGGTCGGGATCGGATTGCATCGACGCCAGATGTGACGACGGTGGTCTCTGGAACAACACAGAACCGCGATGCGGGTGCCTTTCTTTACCGGGTTTCTGCCGACGCTTTCGAAGCCAATCCAGTCTTGGCGCATGAGGTTTTTGGACCGTTGGGCGTTGTGGTCGTCGCAAAAGATATCACTGCCTTCGCCTCAATCGCCCGGGCGCTGGAAGGTCAGTTGACCGCGACCCTTCATATGGACCCTGACGACAGTGCGCATGCCGCACAGCTGTTGCCCATTTTGGAACGTAAGGCCGGTCGGGTATTGTTCAACGGATTTCCCACTGGCGTCGAAGTTGCCGACAGCATGGTGCATGGCGGTCCATATCCCGCTTCAACGAACTTTGGGGCAACCAGCGTAGGGACACTCTCAATCCGACGCTTCTTGCGACCGGTTTGCTATCAGAACTTGCCCGAAGAATTCAGCATCAGTGCATGAAGTTCCACAGACCGGAGGTTTTTTGGATCGTCGTTGGCAACACTCCTTTCACTGTTAGGTGAGAGGAGTGGCGCGCCGGAAGCGGTCAGATATAGTCAAACGCCCATTCGTTATAGCCTTGCTCTCCCCGGTACCACAGAACTTTGTCCGTTTCCGACTCTCCGTGATTCCAACGCTGTTTGGTGCCTTGTCCCATCGCCCTGCGAACCAAGGCGCGTCGCTTTTGGCTGAGAACAATGTCGTGGATCAGTGCGGCCTCATCCCACTTGTCGTTGACTTCATTGACAAAGCTGTCCACCAATTCGCGATGGTCTGCGGACTCTGCAAGGTTCGTGCGTTCATTCGGATCGTTATGTAGATCAAACAGCATGATCCCATCATGGGACGACGAGATGAACTTGTAATTCTCGCGGCGTATCATGAACATCGGAACCTTCGTCGCCTCGGCCAAGTATTCGGCATAGACGGCGCGCTGTGGGGGCGGGTCGCTCCGGTCAGTCAGGGACAAGAGGTCCGTGCCTTCCAGCGGCTCCACGGGGCTTTCAATCCCGGCAATGCTATTCAGTGTGGGAACAAGATCGACGAGAGACGTCAATTCCTGCACCCGTTGTGGGGCAATACCGGGACCGGTGATAATCAGGGGAATACGCAGCGACTTCTCAAAGAAGTGCTTTTTGAACCACATCCCCCGTTCGCCCAGCATTTCGCCGTGATCCGAGGTGAAAATGATGACAGTGTTCTGGTCCGCCCCCGTTGCCCGTAGCGCATCCATGATCCGGGTCATCAGGCTGTCGATGTAGCTGATCGATCCGTAGTAGGCGCGGATGGCTCGGGCCACGTCCTCATCACTGAATTGAATGCCCAACATGCCGAAATCCTTCAGCAAGCGGACAGAGTGAGGATCGTGTTCGTTTTCCGACAATGCCCCTACGGCGGGCATTGGGATGTCTTTTCCTTCGTAGAGGTCCCAGTACTCTTTCCGGCACAGGTAGGGTTCATGCGGATGGGTGTAAGAGACTTGCAGGAAGAACGGACGCTTGTCATCGCCCCGGGCCATGTCGAAAATATGTTGTATCGCCTTGAACGTAACCTCTTCGTCATAGTCGATCTGAACCGACCGCTCGCAAATCCCTGCGATGCGCACGGCCCGGGGATCGTTTGTGTCGCGTTTGCCCTCGTTTTCCCAATTGGGAACCCAGGCGAAATCACCGGGATACAGGTCTGCTGTCAGGCGCTTTTCAAACCCGTGGAACTGATCTGGGCCAATGAAATGCATCTTGCCCGACAGCGCTGTTTGATACCCCGCCGCGCGCAGGTAATGCGCATAAGTCGGAATCTCGGCTGAAAACTCTGCTGCATTGTCATAAGCGCCGACTTTCGACGACAGCTGCCCTGTTGCCATCGAAAAGCGGGACGGTGCACAAAGCGGATAGTTGCAATAAGCGGTCTCAAACACGACGCCACGCGTGGCCAGATCATCGATGGTCGGGGAGTGGCAGATTGTGTCTCCGTAGGCGCGCAGGGCAGAGGCCGTCAGTTGGTCGACCTGAAAGAACAGGATATTCGGGCGAGAGTCGGTCATGTCACCCCCGTCCCATCAGGCTGCGGACATATCCCACCGGGCCGGTTTCGTACCATTTCTTGTGACCACGCTCACGCGAGGAAATGCCAAAGCTTTGCGATACACGGTCAATGACGATGGCCAGAAACACGATGCCCAACCCACCGACGGTCGCCAGACCCATGTCCAGACGCCCGATGCCGCGCAGAACCATCTGGCCCAGACCAGTCACGGAAATCATCGAAGATACCACAACCATGCTCAGGGCCATCATGATGGTCTGGTTCACGCCTGCCATAATGGTCGGCATCGCCAAGGGCAACTCGACCTTATAAAGCGTCTGCCGGTTTGATGCGCCAAAGGCGCGCGCGGCCTCGACCATATCGCCACGAACCTGCCGGATGCCCAGATTGGTCAGGCGCACCACCGGCGGCAAGGCATAGATAAAGGTCACGATCACGCCCGAGACGTTCCCGATGGAAAACAGCATCACGATGGGTACCAGATAGACAAAGGACGGGATCGTTTGCATCAGATCGAGCATGGGCTGCAAGACCGTCCAGAACCGATCATTCTTAGCCGAATAAACGCCCAGCGGGATGCCAATCAGCGAACAGAACACCACGCAAGTCAGCACGATGGACAAGGTGGTCATGCTTTCTTCCCATGCACCCATCAGACCGATGGCAAGCATACAGGCTGCCGAGATCAGACCCAGACGGCGACCGCCTGCCTGCCAGGCCACCAAAATGATCAGCGCCAGTACCAGCAGATCAGGGGCCTGGGTCAGGGCGTCCTCCAACCCGGTCAGAACTATCTCAAACGGCACCTTGATCGCCTGAAAGATGAAGCGGAAATTGGTCACCACCCATTGCAAGAAGGTTTCAACCCATGTGCCGACGGGGATCCATTCGGTGTCAAAAATATTCCAGATATCCATGATTTCGCACCTTACCCGCGCAACGCAGTTAACGCGTCCTTGATAGTGATCTGCCCGACTGAGGCCTGATCCGGGTTGACAACGGTAACCGGAGACTGATCCTCCATGAAGAGATCAATGATCTCTCCCAGCTCAGCGTTGACGCGCACGGTTTTTTCCGTGGCCTCCCGCCCGTTCATTGGTTCCATGATGGATTCAGCCCTAACCAACGCGACTCGGCTGATGCCTTTCACGAACTCGGCGACATAGTCGTCCTTCGGGCTGGTCACGATTTCTTCGGGCGTACCGATCTGAACGATCTCACCATCGTTCATGATCGCGATGTGATCCCCCATCCGGATGGCTTCATCCAGATCATGAGTGATGAACAGCGTGGTCTTGTGCATATGCGCGGACAGGTTCAGGAACTGGTCCTGCAATTGGCGACGGATCAGCGGATCGAGCGCCGAGAATGGTTCATCCATCAAAAGGATTTCGGGGTCTGCCGCGAGTGCGCGGGCCAGACCGACACGTTGCTGCATGCCGCCCGAAAGCTGATCGGGGTAGTGATCAATCCATCCACCAAGGTCCATTGCTTCCAGTGCCTTGATCGCGGCCTCGCGCCGCGTTTCCAAATCGACGCCGCGGACTTCCAGACCAAATCCAACGTTTTCGCCCAATGTGCGGTGCGGCCACAACGCCATGTGCTGGAACACCATGCCAATCGTTTCGGCCCGCAATTGGCGCAGCTCATCTTCGCCCATCGTGTCCACGCGTTGACCAGCCACATGAATTTGGCCTGACGTCGGTTCAATCAAACGGTTCACATGGCGCACAAGGGTAGATTTGCCGGATCCCGACAAACCCATGATGCAAAAAATCTCGCCTTTCTTGACGCTGAAGCTCGCGTCCCGAACGCCAAGAACACAGCCAAATCTGTCGCGCACTTCGTCTTTCGACAAACCCTCTGCGAGGACCGCTTTCATGGCTTCGTCCGAGCGGTTTCCGTATATTTTCCAGAGGTCACGACACTCGATCTGCGCATCACTCATTGTATCGTTCCTTCAAAAAACCGGGGCGGCCCGATGCGCCGCCCCTCAGTCAGTGGGGAGGATCAGTTCGCAGCTGCGGCCGCTTCGGCCACCCAGGCGTCGAATTGCTCTTGGTTTTCTGAAATCCAGTCGGCCGCGTGGCGCTGGAAGTCTTCGAGCGTGTTTTCCCCATCGCGCAGTTTCACCTGCGCCGCGTTGACTGCGCTGATCGGGATATCGACGAGTTCAAAGAACTTTGCAGCGGCAGGGTTTTCTTCGAGAAAGTCGTTGTTCGCAACGATGTAAACGTCGTTGACGGCAAAACCCGCATCCATCGCGCCGTCGCTTTGAACACCGATCTGCACCACGTCTTCACCGGGGACCAGAACATCGCTGATCCAGTTTGGCGTCCAAGTGTAATAGAGGATGGCCCCGCCTTCGTTGTATCGTGTGATGGTGTCCGCCATGATCGCGAAATAGCTGCCCTGATCATGTTGCACGGTGTCACGCAGGCTCAAGTTGTCCAGATGATCCTCAATTGCGATTTCGCATCCCCAACCGGGGTTGCAGCCGGACAGGTTGGCACGTCCATCCCCATCCGCATCGAACAGGGCAGCAATGGCAGGATCAGAAAACTGTTGTACACTGGTTATGCCATTCGCTTCGGCGGTCTTCTTGTCGATAAAGAACCCCTGACCCGCACCGGTTATGCCAGCTTTCACGCGTGTCATGGTGCTTTCACCACCGGATTTGTCAAAAAAATCGTTATGAAGGGGCTTCCAGTGATTGAACGTGTAATCAGCATCACCGGATGCGACAGCCAGATGAACGGCGGGGAAATCAGCCTCCAAAGTTTCTTCCACGTTGTACCCCAGGGCCTCTAGGCCCTGCTGCACGACCATATGTTGGAACCATGCGTTGGCGGGTGACCCCTTGATGGGCGACACGTCGACCCCTGCGCCGGGCTGATCCGCGGCAAACGCCGGAAGTCCAAGCACGGTTACAACCGCCACAGTGCGAGCAAGATTGGAAACGTCTGTCATGTTTTCCTCCCTGAAGTATTTGAAGACCCGTCAGGCCAGTTTCTTCTCTGGGGCGATTTTTTGTCATCCGAATGCAGTTGTGAAGTTCCAAAATACCATCCAGTTTGTTAACCACTGCGTTATGGTAAACTTGCGCAAAACTCTTACAAAGCTGCCACATTTGATCACCTTCGAAGCGGCATGCAGAAATTCAAACTTTACACGGGCGGCAGAAGAGTTGGGCGTCACGCGCGTGTCAGTCAGCCGTCAGATTGCCGAACTGGAACAAGAGCTTGGAGCGACGCTGTTCGTCAGGGATCACCGAAAGACCTCTTTGACATCTGCCGGCAGGCTGCTGGAGGCAGAAGTGGCACCGGCCCTGCATCAAATTGCAAACGCTATTCAAAACGTCTCAAAGACATCGGGTGATGTTCCGCTGACGGTAACGACGACGACGGCGTTTGCGACGTACTGGCTGATGCCGCGTATGGTCGATTTCAGCAATCAATTCCCCGAAGTCGAACTGAACCTCGTTGTCACGGACCGCAAACTGGATCTTGCGGCCGAGAACATCGATGTGGCGATCCGCTATGCCAAGGACAAACCTCTTGGAGACAATGTGACACCCTTGTTGCGAGAACGGATATTCCCGGTGCTCAGCCCGAAGTATTCGCCCAATACCTCTCTGTCGGAACCCGCTGATCTGACGAGAGAAAACTTGCTTCATCTCTCCGGTATCTATCGGCCCGAGGCGCGGTGGCCGCATTGGTTCAGTGCCAATGGTCTGGTGTTGCCAGCCGAGTCCACCAAAGTTGCCTTGAATACTTACATCAACATGCTTCAGGCCGCGATCGCAGGGCAAGGGATCGCTTTGGCTGGGAACCCATTGGTGGACCCGTATCTTGCGGACGGAACTCTGATGAAGCTGGATGGTTTTTTGGAGATCGAGCGTGACTACTTTTATTTGATCAACGCAACGACAGACAGGGATGACGCCGAAAAGTTCTGCAGTTGGGTAATTGAACAGGCGGCTTAGAAACGCGGGGTTCGGCGAGCGCCAAGCTCTTACAGGTTCATTGCGAGCGTCATATTTTCTTGGCTTGGGGCTTCACGGCAAAATACCGAGACCGTCTTACAGGAATGGGTCGGAAACTCTCCGTGGCCAAATTTTCTTGACAATGACACCGGTGTCATGACATCGGTGTCATATTCAGCAAGAATCGGCAATCGGGCGAGGGAGGAAGTCGGTTGGCCACGATTTACGACGTTGCAAAGCGCGCTGGCGTGTCACCCAAAACGGTGAGCCGTGTCCTGAACCGCGACGCGCCTGTTTCTGAGCACACCAAAAAAGCCGTAACCGAGGCGATGGATTCGCTGGGTTATGTTCCGTCTCATGCCGCTCGGTCGATCAAATCCAACAAGTCCGGCCTGATTGGGCTGATCACGGGCGCGATCAGCAATGCCGACGAGGTGGCCTCGCCGGCAGGTTTGCCCGAGCTTTTCATCGTCCAAGGTGCGCAGGCAATCATAGAGCGTTCACAAAAAACCCTTTTGATCTCGGATACGGGGGGGCGGCTGGACCGCGTCCCGGACCTGATACGGACGTTTCAGGAGCATCGGGTAGAAGGCATTTTGTACATTGCGGACCACCATAAGCCGCTAGAATTGGCTTTGCCCGGTAAGGGCATCCCGAAGGTGCTTGTGAACTGCTTTGACGATATCGGCACTCCTTCTGTTATTCCGGACGACGAAGGCGGCCAATATCAGTTGACCAAGGCCGTGATCGGTGAAGGGCACAAGCGGATCGCCTATTTGACGCTGGCCCCCGAACTAGAGGCAACAAGGCTTCGCATGCGCGGATATCGTCGCGCGCTGGAAGAAAGTGGTCTGGTCGTGGACCCCGGCCTTGTACAGGCAACCGACCTGTATGGTGGACCGGGAGAGCATCAGCTCATTTGGGACGCGCTTGAAAAGTTCTTTGCAAATGATGTCCCGCCAACGGCTGTCTGCTGCGGCAACGACCGTTTGGCGATGGCGGTCTACGGCATCTTGCGGCGCAAAGGACTTGCCGTTCCCGAGGATGTATCGGTTGTCGGCTACGACGACCATCGATTGATCTCGGAAACGCTGTATCCGGCGCTTACCACGGCCGAACTTCCTTACAGCGCGATGGGTGCGCGCGCGGCACAAATATTGCTGGACTTGTTGTCTGAGGATGCGGGTGCTCAAGACACGCCGGTCAAGATCAGCGGCGAGATCAAGCTTCGGGCGTCGCTGGTCGCCCCACGCTTGGCTCACGCAAAGAACATTATCAGTCTTAAAGGGAGGACCGAAACATGAAGGTAGGAGTGACCATTGCGGCGCTTTTTGCAACCGGGCTCGCCGGGTCTGTGTCAGCGCAGACCGAACTTAGCCTTTGGTACCACGGAGCAGGCAGCGCGAACGCCGAAGAGGCGTTGGTCAATCAGTTGGTCGAAGAATTCAACGCCAACCAGTCAGACTGGAAGGTTGTGATCGAGACGTTCCCGCAACTCGCCTATAACGATGCTGTTGGCGCTGCCGCGCTGGCTGGGGAACTGCCTGACATCCTGGATGTTGACGGTCCGGTCATGCCCAATTGGGCCTGGGCAAACTATATGCAGCCGCTTGGCATCGACGAAGCAAAGCTGGAAGGCTATCTTCCCGGACCGATCGGACGGTGGAACGGCGAGGTCTATTCCGTCGGGCTTTGGGACGCGGCCGTCGCGCTGTCGACGCGCCGTTCGACCTTGGAAAAGTACGGCATTCGTGTTCCCACCCTTGATGCACCCTGGAGCCTTGATGAATTCAACGGCGCACTTGAAGCCATAGCTGCCTCGGGTGATTTCGAATACCCGCTTGACCTCGGTATGGCTTGGAAAGGCGAGTGGTATCCCTATGCGTTCTCACCATTCTTGCAGAGTTTTGGCGGCGATATCGTCGATCGTTCGACCTATCAAAGTGCCGAAGGTGCCCTCAATGGCGACGAGGCGATTGCGTTTGGTGAATGGTGGCAGGGTCTTTTCGAGAATGGCCATGTTCCGGGCACAAGTCAGGATGCCGCGGACCGAGAAACTGGCCTCTTGGATGGGAAATACGCCATGTCATGGAACGGCAACTGGGCTGCATTGCCGGTTGTCGAGGCTTTCGGTGACGACGCGTTGTTTCTGCCTGCGCCCGATTTTGGAAACGGATCAAAAATCGGCGCTGCCTCATGGCAGTTCGGGATTTCTGCGACGTCCGAACATCCTGAGGGCGCGCGCGCCTTTATCGAGTTTGCACTTCAGGACCGTTGGTTCGCCGCCTTTTCGGATGGCACCGGCTTGATCCCTTCAACGGCAAGCGCTGCGGCGGATACGGTAAACTACGCGCCGGGCGGCCCGCTCGAGGTGTTTTATGGGCTGTCCGAAGCCCAGGCGCTCGTGCGTCCTGTGACGCCGGGATACATTGTTCAGGCCAAAGTCTTCGAAAAAGCGTTGTCGGATATTGCCAACGGCGCTGATGTTGCCGACACGTTGGACGCGGCGGTGGACGAAATAAACGAGGATATCGACAGCAACGGCGGCTACGGCCACTAAACGAACCTTCCAGTTCGCCCGGCCCATGGCCGGGCGGCAAACACCCTTTCCAAGGAACTCGTCCAATGGCTTCGAAACTAACGCGGTCCAATCGCGCTGGCTGGCTGATGGCCTTTCCCGGCATAGGGCTGATCGCCGCCTTCATCATTCTGCCCTTCTTTCTGGCATTTGCATTTTCCTTGACGAACCAGCGTTTGGCATCGCCCAATCCGACCGAATACGTGGGTTTCAAGAACTACCGCGATCTTTTGGGGCTGGCGGTTTTCACGCTCGAGCCCGAGCGGGATGATGCCGGCAACGCGGTGGTCGAAGATGGCGAAATCCAATATCCCCGCCTGCGGACATTCACCCGTCGCAATCCCGACTATCCGCATCTGGAAGGCAAACGGGAATGGTTCAGTTGGCAGTCGGGTGAGAACCGAACGGTCGTTCTGGCCTCGGACGTTGTTTTCATGAAAGCGTTGGTCAACACATTCACGTTCGTGCTGGTCGTTGCCCCGGTTCAGGCCGGAATTGCCCTTGGTCTGGCGTTGCTGATCAACCAAAAACTCAGAGGGATCAGCTTTTTCCGGGCGGTCTATTTCATGCCGGTCGTTGTGTCGATCGTCATCGTCTCGCTGCTTTGGAAATTCATCTACTCGCCCGGCGATGGTCTTTTGAATAACGTTCTTTCGGGTCTGACTTTTGGCGCGTTCGAACCCCGAGACTGGCTTGGAGACACGTCAACAGCCCTTGGGTCGATAATCGCCATGTCAATTTGGCAGGGCGTGGGCTTTCATATGGTGATCTGGCTGGCTGGCCTGCAGACGATCTCTCCCACGCTATACGAAGCTGCCGAGATCGAAGGCTCGTCCAAGCTGCAGACATTCCGGTACGTCACGTGGCCAGGGTTGAGAAACACGGCGATCCTGATCCTGATCGTGATCACCATGCAAGCCTTCGCCCTGTTTGCGCAGATCGACATCATGACGCAAGGCGGCCCGCTCGACAGCACGCAAGTGTTGGTTTTTCAGGCTGTTGAACGCGGCTATGGCAAACAGGATATCTCAGGCGGTTCAACGATTTCCGTGATCCTGTTCGTGATCGTCCTGTGCATCTCACTCATTCAACGCTGGCTCACGCGAGAGAGGAACTGATGGCACTTGTAACCCCAGATAACAGCGGGCTTCGTCTGTTCACGCGCTATGCCGTGCTTGTCCTCGTCGCGGTGATTTTCATCTTTCCGTTGCTGTTTATGGCAATGTCGTCGTTGAAACCCGATCAACAGCTTCTGGCGGACACAAACAGTCTGCGGGCCTTCCTGCCGGTCGGCGACCTGTCTTTCAACAACTACACGGATGCTTTTGCCCGGGCACCAATCGGTGTCTTTGTCTTCAATTCGGTTGTGATTACCGGTGTTACGGTTGTTCTGACGCTCTTTGTCTGTTCGCTGGCCGCGTTTTCCTTCGTCTTTCTGGATTGGAAAGGTCGCGACGTTGTTTTTTCCATCCTGCTGGCGACCCTCATTGTTCCGTACGAGACGATTTTCATTCCGCTGCTGTTGATGGCGTCCCAGCTTCCTTGGATTGGGGCAGAGGGGCTTGAGATCGGATGGTTGAACACTTACCGGGTTCAGATCATTCCCTTCATCGCGGATGGTCTTTCGATCTTTCTTTTTGTCCAGTATTTCAAAGACCTTCCACGCGAACTGATCGAAGCCAGCCGGGTCGAGGGCGCAAGCTGGTGGACGATCTATCGCAAAGTGGTCATGCCACTTTCGGGACCGGTTATCGCAACAGCGGCGATCCTGAAATTCCTGTTCATGTACAATCAATACCTGTGGCCGCTGATGGTCGTGCAGGCCGAGGAAATCCGCCCGGTGATGATCGGGCTTGGCTACTTCACCGATCAGCTTAACGTCCCATGGGGAGAGGTAATGGCCTATCTGACAATTATCACCGTGCCGGTCCTTGCCTTCTACCTGTCGCTGCAACGTGTTTTCATCGCATCTGTGGCCTCGACGGGGGTCAAAGGCTGATGGTTCTGGCGCTTGACGATAAATGGGTTTGGGACAGCTGGTATGTCCACGATGGCGACCTGTGGCATTGCTACTTCCTGCAAGCAGACAAGGCGATTGGCGATCCGGAGCAGCGCCATTGGAACGTCAGCTACGGCCATGCCACTAGCCGCGATCTTGTGGACTGGGACCATCTGGGGACGTGCTTTGGCCCTAGCACCAGCCTGGCTTGGGATGATTTCACGACCTGGACCGGCTCGGTCGTTCGGGGTGACGACGACAAGTGGCACCTGTTCTACACAGGAACCAGCAAAGACGGGGGCGGAAAACACCAAAAACTCGGACACGCGATTTCTGACGATCTGCACAACTGGGAGCGCGTTGGAAACGGCCTGATCCTTGACCGAGACGCGCGGTATGAAGAGTTTCAGCAGGGGCGATGGCACGACCGTGCATTCCGTGATCCATGGGTTATTCGCGATCCAGACGGGGGGTGGCTTATGTACTTCACGGCGCGGGACGCTAGGGCAGAGCCGAAAATGGAAGCGGGATCAATCGGCTTTGCGACCTCGGATGATATGTACACCTGGACGCTTCAAGACCCCGTCTACACTGGTGGTTTTGGCGAGCTGGAGGTGCCGCAGGTCTTTGAATGGGGCGGGCAATGGTACTGCCTCTTTTGTACGGCGGCTCGATTCTGGTCGGGCAACGCTGTGTCGACCATCGGAGAGCCCGCGAAGACCGGTACGCATTACCTGATTGGCGAAAGCCCACGTGGCCCCTGGCGGATCGCGCCCGGTCCAATCTTGGATTGCGATCACCCCGGACAGCGATACGCCGCGCGCATTGTCGACACCGGTACGGAAAAACGACTTTTGGGGTTTCTGATGACCGACCCGGTGGATGGAGGTTTTCCCGGTCTGATCGCCGATCCCGAAACTGTCGTACGCAAACCCGACGGGCGTCTTGCGCTCGCAATCCGGGACTGAGAGGAGGAACCAGGGATGGCTGACGTCCTGCTGAAAGGCATCAAGAAAAGCTATGGTCCGGTCGACGTTATCAAAGGCGTCGATATCGAGATCAAAGACGGTGAGTTTGTCGTATTTGTCGGCCCGTCGGGCTGCGGCAAGTCCACGCTCTTGCGAATGATCGCGGGGCTGGAAGACATCAGTGGCGGTGCGCTTGAAATCGGTGGAACCGTTGTGAACGACATACCAGCATCGCAGCGTGGGATTGCCATGGTCTTTCAGTCTTATGCGATCTTCCCGCATATGACAGTACGGGAAAACGTTGCATTCGGGCTGACCATCGCAGGGGCATCCAAGGCAGAGAAAGAGGAAAAAGTCGCCGAAGCAGCGCGTATCCTTCAGATGGAGCACCTGTTGGATCGCCGTCCCAGTCAGCTATCGGGCGGACAGCGTCAACGGGTTGCAATTGGCCGCGCCATTGTGCGAAAACCCGAAGTCTTTCTGTTTGACGAGCCGCTTTCCAACCTTGATGCGGCGCTGCGCCTGGATATGCGGATTGAGATTGGAAAACTGCACAAATCACTCGATGCGACAATGGTTTATGTCACCCACGATCAGGTCGAGGCGATGACGCTGGCGGATAAGATCGTCGTCTTGAAGGACGGGTACGTTCAACAGGTGGGCGCGCCTATGGAGTTGTATCACCGACCGGAGAACCTGTTTGTCGCTGGCTTCATCGGGGCACCGTCGATGAACTTTCTGGACGTCGAGGTTGTCGGCAAAGACGGCGATAGCGCAAAGGTGCGCTCAGACCTTGTAGCCGAATTCGCGGCACCTGCATGGCGCGAAGGGGTGCCGGCGTCCGGACGTGCGACGCTTGGAATCCGCCCGCAGGACTTGCGCCCAGTGGACAGCGGCGGGGTGCTGTCCGGGAACGTGACACTGGCCGAACGGCTGGGCATCGAAACTGTGGTTGATGTCGCGCTGAAAGACGGAACGCGTGTTTTGTGCTCGCTGGCCGAAGACCGGGTCTTTGAACCCGGACAGTCGATAGCCCTGGATTTCGACAACGACCGCGCGCATCTGTTTGCGCCGGAACCGGGGCGGCAGAAAGCGGCCGCCTGATCCATGAAGCCGATCCTGATCCTCGATAATTTCTTTCGCAGACGCAGCGAGTTATTCCGCGACGAGACTTTCGAAGCGCTGTCGGAGCTGTGTGACATTCGCGGAGGCGAAGACCGGCCCATGCAACGAGAAGCGATAACCGAGCTATTGCCGGAGGCGGTTTTTTATGTCGCTTCGCGCCCGGTGCTTTCCGCGACAGAGGTGGGCGTGGCCAAAAACCTTAAAGCAACCATTGAGGTTTCCGGTGCCTTTCGAGACGGGATAGACTATGAGGCATGCTTTCGGCAAGGCATCGAGGTCCTGTCATGCTCGCCGGGGTTCCGGAATTCGGTCGCTGAAATGACCTTGGCAATGCTGCTGGCCGGTGGGCGCGGACTTGTGGAAGAGCACGAGGCCTTTCGTACTGGCACCGAACGTTGGCTCGACGACCGCGACCAGACGGATTTCTCACTTTATCATCAAAACATTGGTTTCATCGGGTACGGCCAGATTTCGCGCGAGACACATCGGCTTCTGTCTCCGTTCTCACCCCGGGTTATGGCCTATGACCCGTTTTTAAGCGACGCCGGCCCCGATGTGGAGCTTACAGATCTGGAAACGCTGGTAAAAACATGCCGCGCTGTTGTGGTTGCTGCTGTGCCGTTAGAGGAAACGCGCGGTCTGCTGAGCCGGGATTTGATCGCGCGCCTTCAGACAGGCGCGATGGTCGTGCTGATCAGCCGTGCGTGGTGCGCCGATTTCCCGGCATTGACCGAAGCCGCAGCGGCAGGCCGCATTCTGGTTGCCACAGATGTTTTCCCGGACGAACCGCTCGCAGCATCAGATCCGCTTCGTCAAAGCCGAAACGTGATCCTTTCGCCGCACCGGGCCGCTGCCGTCCCCGGTGGGCGGCATCTGATCGGCGATATGATCCTGAACGATGTCGATGCAATCCTGAAAGGCGCGCCGGAACGTCAACTCAAGAAGGCAGAGCCCGAGATGGTCGCCGGCCTGGTTGCGGCCCAGCTCAAGATGAATGCGATGCCAAATACATGAGGCGTTTCAATTGGGGTATTCTGGGAACCGGTAACATCGCAGGTTCGATGGCAGAAGCGCTGGCGCATGTGCCCGATGCGCGACGCCACGCCGTCGCATCCCGATCAGAGGTTAAGGCGCGTTCGTTTGCTGCGCGTTGGGGCATTGGTTTTGCATATGGAAGTTACGACGAGCTGTTTGACGATCCGGCCATCGATATAGTTTACGTGGCTACGCCAAATGCGTGCCACAAAGACAACATCCTGACCGCGTTGGCAGCGGGCAAGCATGTACTCTGCGAAAAACCAATGACGCTTTCTGCGGAAGACAGCGCAGAGTGTTTTGCTGCGGCAGAGACTGCGGGTTTGTTGCTGGTTGAAGCGCTGTGGACAGCGTTTTTTCCGGCAATGCAAAAAGCTGTGGACCTCGTGCTGAGCGGAGAGATCGGGCAGCCGGTTTATCTGAACGCGAACTTTGTATCGTTCCGGGATCCCAATGCTCATCCAAACCTATTTGATCCCGCATTGGGAGGCGGCGCGCGGAATGACCTCGGTATTTACCCAATAGCCGCTGCGTTGTTACTTGCCGGACCCGTTGCGTCAACTCGGTCCGAAACGTTAGTTGGGTCCACTGGCGTTGACGAAATGGTGGCCATGAGCCTGAGGCATCAGAACGGTGCAATATCGCAACTTGCATTCGGGTTCCGGGTCGAGTTGCCGATCGCCGTACAGGTGGTTGGATCATGCGGAACAATTGAAATCCCCAAAGACTTCCATCATCCACAAAGCGTCACGCTGCACAGAGACGGGGACGCAAAGACCTTTGAGCTGGCCTCTATCGGCAAAGGATATGCTCACGAGGCGATCTCTTTTCAGGACGTCCTGCAAGGCCGGGAGTACCGCTTGATTCCTTGGCCAAAAAGCATGACGCTTGAGGCCGCACGGCTGCTTGCGGGGACTGGATAGACGTACGGTATCGCCGCATCTCGCTCAACCAATGCCCCCTGAAATTCTTCGATAGGCATTCGCCGTGCAAGTCCCGCGGGTCCGTATTAAAGAAGCCTTTCTGGGTATCAGCATCGCGCTCAAATCGCGCGATAGGGGCTGGGGCGTTTTTTGACAGAAAGCGCAAAAAGCCCGAGATCCCAATTCAGTAACTTGGCTTCTCTTTTGAAAACGGGTCTGATGGTTCTCAAAGCCGCTTAGTGCCACTGATTTGCGATTTCAGGGAAACGCAACAGGATTTTGGCGTTCGCCTCAGCCCCAAAGACAGGTGTCGCATTCTCTGCAAGGATGTCCTCGGTCCGCTGCCGTGCCGTTTGAAGTGCCGATGGGCCGCCAGCGTCCGCCCAAGCCTGGGGTGTCGACCGATCAGCAAGGTCGGGATAGAAATAGTCGCTTTGCATCCGGCCCAAAGTCTGACCACTGCCCAGGAAGTGACCGGGGCCGTGCAGGCAAACCTCGCGGATGACATCAAAAGCAAGCGCGTCTTCGCTAATCTCAAAACCACGTGCTGCTCGCATCACTGACCCGATCATGTCGTTATCCAGAACAAAGCTCTCTTTGCTGGCAGCCAGCAGCGAGCCGTACATGCCAGCCGCCTCATAGATTAAGTTTGCGCCGGCAAGGGCACTGAGAAGTTCAGTGATGCCCTTCTCGTATCCTGCCTGAAAGTCCGGCATTTTGCTGTCGGTCATGCCTGCGCTGACGGCGCATGGAATGTCATAATATTGCGCCATCTGGGCACAGGCGGCCATCAATACGCCCTGTTCCGCGCTGCCACCGGACATCGCGCCGGTGCGCAGATCGCTGACAAAGGGCAACGCCCCAAACAGAGCGGGGTGACCGGGGTTCAGCAAGTTCACATAGACCAGCCCGGCCAGAACCTCCGCCGTTTGCTGGGCGACGGCACCGGCCAGCGGGGCAGGGCTTGTCGCTCCAGCCTGTCCGGCTGAGACGAGTTTCAGTGGGGTGCCGGTTTGAGCGGCGCATTCGATAATACCCAGCGCTTCTTCTGCGAATGTCAGGGGTGGCACCACAAAACAGGTGGATACACAACAGAAAGGCCGCTCCCGCCATGCGTTTTCGCCGCCCGCAATCATGTGAAACATCGCTACAGCAGCTTGCATTGTCTCGACGGAACTAAAGGATGTGCCAATGGGCTTGGCCGTTCCGGCGGCGCAGGCATAGGCCGTGTTTAACTCCATCGCATGCGTGTCCGCGATGTCGCGCGCCACGACCGTGCGTTGGAACATGTGGATGTTTGGCAGCGCTTGTGCTAACCGCGCCATGTCGTGCAGATCCACCAGTGTGCTGTCGCGTATCTCGCCGGTCTGGCTGTCTACGATATGAACCGCCGCGCCGGACGTGCCCAGATGGATACGTGTGCCGCTTGGATCAAGGTCGTATTCCGGACGCTGTCCAAACAGCTTGAACCCGCGACCCGCAGTTTCAATTGCATGTTCGACAAGTCCGGGCGGAAACAACAATCTGCCTGCCTCTGAAACAGACCCGCCAGCGGCCGTGACGGTTTCAATACAGCGCGGTGTTGCGCTGGCCAGACCAATCTCAGCCAGGATTCGAAGTGCTGTTTGGTGGATGGCTTCAATTCCATGGGCCGGTACCGGACGATAGCGCCCGCCCTCGATTCCGGGCCAGATCGCCGCGCTGGGACCGGAGCCCGCGCCGCCTTGTCGTTCGGCATGCCGTGCGGCGCGACCTGATCTTGATCTGCTCATCCGCGAGCTCCTTGATGTGTCAAAAGGACCAGGATGTCCGACCGTTCGGTCCAGTTGCGAAGTCTGCTCACCCACTCATCTGGGGGCAGGCCGGTATTGGCATGGAACTTCGTCCAAATCTGACTGTCGCTCATCGGCGCTTGTGGTGCACCCAAAGGATAGGCGCACGTTTCTTCGACAAACGTGCCATTCGTCAGCGAAAGGACAACGCGGTCAGGATCTTCTTTTGAATAGTTCAGATCAGGGTGGTTTGGGGCAAAAGAGTGTGTATCGGTTTTCGCAATTAAAGCGGCCACCTGTGGATCTTCCCAAGCCTGGGCATCGAGGTCGTACAGTGTAAGCCCGCCGTGCAGCAGGCCCATCGCCGTGACAAACGGTGCACTGAACAAAGCTTCGGATCGGTTTGTGGGCTGGTCAAACGGCAAAACAGCCGCGTGAAAGTCTGGAAGGTGCAGATTAATCCGCTCAATCTCGTCCGGTGACACGTTTTGCGACATTCGCACCGCGCATGTCATAAGACGATGCGTGTACCCACAGCTTGGCCACGGCTTCAGGACCAACCCGTGTTCGGTCAGTGCATAACCGGTTCCCAGCTTGTTCAGGGCAGATTCCATCCGTTCAAAATTCAATCCGCCCATCAACGCGGCACTGCCCCGCGCATGGTCCAGAACATGCGGCTGACCCGTCAAGCCGGCCTGTGCAAGACAAACGGCTTCGACCCCGGCCCGCGCGGCAAACCCCGCCTGGATCGGTTTGGCCTGAGAACCAAACTGGCACGTATAACCGCTGGTTGCGCTGATGGCAAAGGACATGGCTTGGGTGATTTCAAAGGCGGACAATCCCATCAAGCGCCCGCAGGCCGCGGCCGCGGCAGGTGCGCCCAGCGTGGCGGTGGAATGCCACCCGGCGTCGTAGTGTTGGAAATTCATCGCCTCGCCCAAGCGGGCGATCACTTCGAAACCCGCAAGATACGCGCGCGCAAGGTCCATTCCGTTGGTCTGGGGTTCAGCAACCGCCAGCAGGGCGGGCAGCAACACCGCAGTCGGATGTGAGTTTCCCGGTATTTCCCAATCATCGAAGTCCAGCGCGTGTCCGGCGACCGTGTTCAGAAACGCGGCCTGCGGGCGCCCGGTTTTCATATCCGTGCCGATAACGTGCGCGGGGCCTTCAGACGCCATGGCTTGCACGCCTTCTCGTGCGAAACGCGCGACGCCAGTCTGAACACCGGCGTGGATGCAGCCAAATGTGTCAATCACGCCGTTGCGTAGCACCGCCAGCGTCTCAGGATCAGGGCTCAGCGGGTCGTCTGCCACGAAGCGGGCCAGCCTGATCAGCGCCGGTTCAAGTTCTTTCCGGATTTCAGCTCCGGGTGCTCGCGGGGGTTCGCCGGCGAAACAAGCGCTTTTGCGTGGTTCAACCATGCTCGACCCCGTCGAACAGGATGACACCGCGTCCGGCCTTTCCGTCCAGCATGTCAGCAATCGCCTGATTGATTTGATCAAGCCGGTAATACCTTCCAATCAATCGATCGATCGGCAAGTCGCCATTCATATGATGCTGGCCGTAGGTCACGAAATCACGTGTTGCGCAGGCCGACCCGAAGATCGAGCCGGTAACCGTAATCTCCGACCGGGTAATTTCGGTCGTAGGCAGGTCTATTGAGGCGTCGTTGGCATCCAATCCAACGAAGGTCACTTGCCCGCCCGGTCTGCAGTAATCCAAGGCGGACCGCTGCAAGGCGCGGTTGCCGACTGCTTCAAAAACATGGTCGACGCCGTGTCCTGTCATCATTTTAATGCGGGCATTTACATCCTCGTCAGCAAGAACGAAATCCGTCGCACCCAATTCGCGGGCCTTGGCCTCGGCTTGGGGCGATGCATCAATGGCAACAATCCTGCGCGCACCAGCCAGTTTTGCACCCATAATAATCGACAAACCAACACCGCCCGCACCTATCACAACGACCGAGGATTGGGGCTCGACTTGCGCGCGGTTCAGCACGGCGCCGACGCCTGTCGTGACGGCGCAACCGAGTAGGGCGGCAATCTCGAACGGGACAGTTTTGTCGATTCGGATGCAGCTTTTCCGCGGCACCACGGCGTGATCCGCCCAGCAGGCGAGCATCGACAGATGACGTACCGGACCTTCGGAGTTGGACAAGCGGCACGTTCCGTCCATCATCGTCCCGTCCCAGAGTGGGGTTTCGTAAGTCTTGCACAGGTGGGTCTGGTCATGAGCGCAAAAGAAACAATCCCCGCAATAGGGTAGCCAGCTCAGCACCACATGATCGCCAATGGCGAGGTCTGTGACGCCATCACCCAGTTGAACCACCCGACCAGCACCCTCATGCCCCAAAACGACGGGCAATTCATGGTCTGCTTGCCCCGAGATCACGTGATAGTCGGAATGACAAACTCCTGCTGCATGCATACGAACCATGACCTCACCGGTGCGAGGGGGAGCCAGCTCCAGAGTTTCCACAACAAGTGGTTGTCCCCTGCCGTACATCACGGCGGCCCTGGATTTCATTCCGAGGAACATCCAGGTGACTTGCGCGACAGGCATTCTGTCCTTGAAATCATCGCTTACTCCATAGGGAATGTTGGGGCTTTCTACAGAGCTTATTTTGACCTATTTGTGATGAGAACGTCGGAAAATCTTATAGTTTGCATTCTTTGAGGGAATGAAGTGACTTCCGTTAACTGGAAACTTCTGACAGCATTCGAGGCGGTCGCACGACATCGAAACTTTACGCGTGCCGCACGCGAGATGAATGTTCAGCAACCAGCAATCAGTCGCCGTGTGGCCGAGTTGGAAGCTGAGCTTGGGGTCAAACTTCTGCAAAGAACCCGGCCATTTTCCACGCTCACGCGGGAGGGCGAAGTCGTTTACAGGGCCATCTCGGGCAGCATCATGCAGGTTGGTAGCGCGCTGGAACAGGTTCGTCGTCGGCCTGATCGAACGTGTGTTTCCGTGAACACGACCATCGGTTTCGCCAGTTGCTATCTGATGAAGCGATTACCCGAATTTCGCGCTCTGAACCCCAACATTTCGATTGAGTTGATCTCGCGGGACCAGAACAACGCCTATGACACAGATACTGATGTCGTAATTGCCTTCGACCATCCCGAACGGCTGCCCGGCAGCCGCAAAGATTTGATCTTTTCCGAGAGGATGGTCGCGGTTGCCCGGCCCGATGTGGCGGAGAAGATCGGAGATGATCCTGAAGTGCTTGCCCGTCACAACCTGCTCTATCTGACGATGGGCATACACTCGGACGATTGGACAACTTTTTTTGACGGCACAGGGTTGACGGTGCGGCCGCCGACGTTCGAGCAAAAATTCACGAGTTTCATGGTTTATCTGCAAGCGGCGTTAAATGGCGATGGCGTTATCTTGGGATGGGAAACACTGCTGCAAGATCATTTCGATCTGGGGCAACTCTCTCCGATCACCGACCGGCGCATAGAAACCTCGCGCGGCTATTTCGCGTGCCTGATGCCGCGCGCCGCCGGCAATTCGTCAGCAGGCGCATTTCTCGATTGGATTTCCGGGCAAGGTCGCAGTTGACGCAAACGCATTGCTTATACGTTTCCTGACTCAGATAAAGGGCACCGCGGTTACACGGGCCGAAAATTCCTTTGCGCCGACGGGGACATTTAAAGGCACGTTCGCATCAGCGAGATCGGATTGGATCAAACCGACGCCGATGGTCTTTGCAAGGCGCTTTGAGAAGGCGAATTCGCTGACAAATCCAACCGTCTTGCCATCGTATGTCAGGGGTACTTGATGGCCGGGTGGGGTCGGATCACCTTGGATGAACAACCCAATCCGGGTCCGTCTCGCCCCCTCTTGAGCGATTGTTTCCAATGCGGCTTTGCCGACGAAGTCGTGACCCGAGGATAGATCAACAAGCTTGCCAATCCCCATCTCGAACGGATTTGCCCGATGAGTTTGCAGGCGCATATCCGCACCGTAGGAAATCAACCCGCTTTCAAGCCGCTCGATGTCGTTAGGTGCACCGGGGCCGATCCCGAATTCCTCCCCGGCCTCTTTGACTTTGTTCCAGAGCCGTGTGCCGTGGGCACTGTTTTGCAGATAGAGTTCAAAACCGCCCTGTTTCGACCATCCGGATCGAGCGAGGACAAGAGGGATGCCATCAAGTTGAGTCTCGACAAATCCAAAATAGGTGAATTCCCGGATGTGATCTCCGAACAGTTTCGCCACAACCTCCACCGCGTTTGGACCCTGGATAGCAAGGGGGGAGACATCGGGCTCGCTGACGCGCACGTCCCAGCCACGCTCGCGCCCGATGGCCGCGGCCCAAAGGTGAATGTCACTATCAGCAACGGACAGCCAATACCGTTTATCGCTTAACTTGAGCAGCACAGGGTCATTGATCAGCCACCCGTCGTAGTCGCAAAGCGGCACATACCGGCCCTGTCCGATACGGGTCTTGCTCAGGTTTCGGGGCGTCAGGTATTGGGCCAATCGACCTGCATCGGGGCCGCGAAGTTCGACCTGCCTTTGTGCCGCAACATCCCACATGACAACGCCATTGATCAGGCGGTCGTATTCCGCCTCCGGCTCTCCGAAATGGCCGGGAATGAGCATGTGATTGTAGACAGAAAAGCTCTTTACACCGTCACGAACCGTTGCGTCGAAATATGCCGATTTGCGTAAATTGGGCCCAATTCCGATGTGGTGCATATTGTGGTCTCCTGGCCAGTCTATCGTTTGGCCCTGGTCTGAGGGGGAAGTGGGCGCTTTCATTTGCAATCGCCGCCAATTGCTAACCAATAAGCTTCAAATTTGGCGGCGGTTCCAACTTGGATGTGTACAAAAAACGGAAGATAGATCGAGGGTTTCCCGTCAGCAAGGCGTTCTTTTGGGGGAGTCTGGGCACAGGTCTGCAACGGCCTGAGTTTCCTTGACTCGCAAACAAAAGCTTCATCCGGGTTCTATAGCACGTGTTCCATGCGTCTACATTTTTTGGTTGCGCAGTCGTGTTGGCCGCTTCCTCTGCAAATAATCGTAGGTGCTCGTCCAGCACTCTGCAAAATCCGCAGCCATTTTTATCTGTCGCAAAGCAGCGACACCTATGCGCGCCAAAGTCACAGCATCACGACCCGGTTGAGTTTGGTGTGGTTTTGCCTGACACCCCCAGTCGGATTCTCGGCTTTCAGTTTTTACCAAGCCGGGCCGCTATTTCGACAGAGACCCGCGCCGTTAACGACGCCACAGAGCTTCGTTCCAGAACGAGCGGTGCATCCAGACTCGCAGGCGGAAAGAGGACCCAGGTTTGGTCTTCCGAATTCGTCATGACAGCGTAAGGTTGCGCATCCTGAACCGCGTTGTTGGCACAGTAGAGCACAGAGAGCATGCCCGAAGACTTTGGCGCACCGAGCGCATTCGCAGAGGATGTGGCATCATTTTCAGAGGCACCCAGTGCAGTCAGCGAAGCGACGGCCTTGTCAATTTGCCCCTGTTCGGCGGATTGCCGAAGCTCCGAGAACGCGTCGAAACCGGCTTCAATCCGGGCCTCATCGTTCAAGGGGTTCAATGATGCGCCAAGGAAGGCGGCGCATGCGCCGGCGGCTGCGGTTATGTCGGAATAGGCGGTTGTTTCGAAACGACCATCCGCACGTCGCGTCAACCCGACAAAATTCTTTCCGGCGGCGTGGACCGTCAGTCTGCGCAATCCGTCGACCTCTTTACGTTCTGCCAACAGAACCAGCGATGGATCAACAAGGGCCAGAACATTGGACGCCAAGTCATCCGTAAAGTTCAGGCCCTGTTCCGCAGAACCGACAAGTCGACCTGCTTCGACCAGATGCGTTTCGCCCAAAACCAGCCAGCCTTCAGGGGCCGTCGCGTCCTCTGCCGCGGGCAAGAAATCGTTTTGGTCCCATCCGATAATCTCTTTCGCGCCTGCATAGGAAAATGCATACGCAAACTCGGACGGGTGCATGAATTCAGATGCCATGCCCTAGCTCCATAGAAAGTTGGTCATACGTTTCAGCTTGTCACTGACCTGTGCAGGGGCATCCTTGCTGACCTGCACGACAGTCGGTTTGCGCTTTTCCACCACGGTTTCGGAAACGCGGCGGGCCGCATCTGTGATCGCCTCGGCAACTGCCAAGGCTGCCCCTTCAACACGGTCGATCGTCTTCTTGGCCTTGCTTTTGAAAGTTGCCAAAAGTCCGTCAATGTTCTCGGTCACGGCTTTTCGCGCCGATGCAAGACCATTTTCGACCTTCAGCACAGCCGCGTCGACGCGCCGTTCAATATACTCGTCTCCGACCTCCGCAACCCAGTAGGCGATGCCGCTGATCTGGCCGGACAAGGGGCTGCCGGTTCCCAAAATCTCGATATCACTATCCAGGTAGTTATACCCGGGTCCTTCGTTGTGAAACGTGTGCAGGTATCCAGCAGCGTCATGCACGCAACCGTGCAGGGCGACCGGGTTGTCTGGGTCCAAATGCCCTGCATCGATGATACCGGGGATCAGCCAATTGCCCGGTCCGACCAATCCGCCCGTGGGGCTGAGCAGAGCGGCGAATACCTCATGGATGCCAAAAGCATCCCCCAGAACCTTCCCAAACATAAACTGACCGCGCGATGCCATGAATTCGGGATGCTTGTCTTCGTCAAGATCCGACATGTCCTCATCTTTGGACTTTCCATTGGTATCCTGCTGTTTTTTGATGATCACAAACCGGCCGTAGTCGGCATCGAGTTGATCGGCCGTGGGCGGAAGGCCAATGATCACGGCAAGTTCTTCCATAACTTCGGCTCGGCGCGGCCCTGACAGGCCTTTGGCCACTTCGCGCATCAGTGCCTTGAGGTCGGAATTGCCCTCGCCTTTGTACTCGATTTTCGCCAGCGCCAACATGTAGTCCGAAGAAAACAGATCTTTTGTATCGCAGCGGGTCAGGTCCGTCTGCACCAACTCTTCGGGCGACAGTTCTCCCAAACGGTCATTTTCATCCGGGCTGATGGCGATTTTTCCCTTGGGCTGAAAACCCAGATAACGCCGGAGAAATTCGCTTTGCGGCTCATTTAACTGGGGCACTTACTTCTCCACATGGTTTGTGCGGCGTCAAATTTGCAGGAGTGGGTCATGCAACCACCCGCGCGATCTCGCCCAATGCCTTTCGTGCGGTTTTTGTGACCGAAACCTTGGTGAATCCATTGTTGCTGTCGACATGTTTGAAGAAATCCGTGTCAAGCATGCTGCGATAGTCTTTGAGGATGCGGATCACCTCGGACTTGCTTTTTTCACGCGGCTTGCCGGCTTCTGATTTCACGACCGCCACCAGGGCCTTGTCCAATCGGTCATCCAGACTGGCTGTGCGTTTCGTCAATGACGGAACATTCTTCAGGACTTTTTCAAACTGGGTATCCCCTTGGCAGACCTTCGCTATTTCTGATTGCAGCTTCTGCATTTCCGAGTTCATCACCGTTCTGGCCGACTGCCAAGTCGCGCGGGCTTTGGCAAAGGGCTGCACTTCGGGGCTAACGTCCTCAAAACTCTGCGCATTGCGGAGCTTTTTTACCAAATCAACGATCCGGGGAACGGTTTGGAGGGCTGCTGAGTAATTCGGTTGATCGCCGTTTGCCTGTTCGTTGGCCGTGGCCCAAAGCTGACGCAGTTCAAGATACTCCGGGCTGTCCGAATGCGATTGACCGGAACGTTCCAAAACCTCTTCGACGGCAGGCTTGATTTTTGCGGCTTGGGCATTCCATTTGGCCGCGTCTGGGTCCGATTTACTGGTACCGGGCTTCTGCGGTGCCTCCGAACCCTGAGCGGGTGCTTTTTCGAGTTTGGCCAAGGCTTGATCAAGCTTGTCAGCGCCCAATTGCGCCCGTTCGATATCACCTGCGTTGGCAAGCTTAACGATGCTCTTGAAAGGGGCCACCAACGGCGCTGCGGCTTCTTTGGGCAGGTCTTTGATCCGGTCCGAGATTGCTTTCAAACGCTCCAGCGTAGCCGCTTTTTCATTGGGATTGGTGCCCTGTTCTGCGCCTGATGCATCCTGGCTTTCTTGCGCATCGACATCCGAGTCCAGAACAGTGCCATCGGCATCCACGATGACAACGTCCAGTTTGACCTTTTGCTTCTTTAGCCACCTTTTTAGGGTTTTTGCCATTGCGGGCACTTGCTTGTCGCACCGTAGACGCATGACTGTTTCGGAAACGCTCATCTCACCAAAAGCGACTCTTTTGCCCGACCCTATATCCTTGGCCTCTTTGGCGATCGCCTTGGCAGGCTGTTTACGGTGCAGACCGAAATAATGGTCGTCCTTGGCTCCGGGATTGAAGGCAAAGGAAACCGGATTCTCTCTCGCGTGATTGACAAGTTTTTTGAGTTCCTTGCCTTCAACTTTGAACACGGGCACAGCTTTCCCCTTTGATCAGACGCGTCCCCATTTGGGCGCGGGACGAGGTCGCTTTGTCAATGATGTTGTTCACAGATATAAATGGTCTGTTGCAACCGGGATGATCTGACATGAGCGGCTTTGTCCCAAAAAGTTGAGTTGATGCGCGCCGCGTTTTTCATCTTTTCGCATTGAGGATCCGCAGGTCCAACCACGTTGGGACAGCGGCTCGTACGCGCCGAATTGTTTCAGCTTTTGGTCGCGCCGCCCGCAGCCAGAGCTAGGGTTTCTAGGAAAAGCCCCAATCAGTTCTTCTTCGGGCTTGCGGCCTCACATTGGTTTCGCCAGTTTGAAGCCGAACAACAATGAGGGCACAAAATGGGTTGGGCAGACTACCTTGACACACATCAATCGCGCTTTGTCGAAGAGCTTTGTGAATTCATAAGAATTCCGTCCGTCTCAGCCAAACCCGAAAACGCTGGCGATGTGCGGGATGCGGGTCAATGGGTGGTCGATCGTCTTGTTTCCGCCGGTATGGAAAATGTGCAGTTGATGGACACGGCAGGCCATCCGGTCGTCTGTGCGGATTGGCTGCGTGCGGGACCCGATGCCCCTACGATACTGATATACGGCCACTTCGACGTGCAGCCGGCAGAACCCTTTGAGCTCTGGACGTCGCCTCCGTTTGAACCGACGATCCGCGGGGATCGGATTTATGGGCGTGGCGCAACAGATGACAAAGGCGCAATGCTGATACCGATCCTTGCTGCCGAAGCGCTGTTGGCAGAAACCGGAAAACTGCCCGTCAACGTGCGGTTTTTCTTTGAAGGACAAGAAGAGATCGGCTCGCCCGACCTGCCGCCTTTTATCGAGGCAAATCTCGACCGTCTTCAGGCCGACATGATTTTTTCGGCGGATGGCAGCCAGTGGGATACGGAAACCCCGCAACTGGTTCTGGGACTGAAAGGTCTTACTTCGTTAGAGATCACGGTGCAGGGCGCAAAATCTGATCTGCACTCCGGCCTGCACGGCGGGGGCGTTGCAAACCCGGCAATGGCCCTGGCGCAACTACTTGCCAGTATGAAGTCGCCCGATGGGCGGATTACCATCGACGGCTTCTATGACGATGTCGTCGATTTGACCGATGAGGATCGCGAGGCGATCGCAAAAGTGCCGTGGGATGAGGCGGCTTACCTGGCGCAGACCGGTGCCCCGTCGACGCTTGGCGAGCCGGGGTTCACAACACGTGAAAACCTTTGGGCGCGGCCAACGCTTGAGGTCAACGGTCTTACCAGCGGGTGGCAGGGGCAGGGCACCAAGACAGTCTTGCCCGCGGTCGCTTCTGCCAAGATCACCTGCAGGCTGGTGGCAAATCAGAACCCCGAGGCGGTCTTTGACTTGATCGCTGCCCACGTCGACGCGCATTGCCCGCCCGGCGTTACGGCAGAGGTGGCGCGGAACCCGGGCCGCGCGGATCCATTTCTTGTGCCTGCCGGGCACAACGCAACCGCAGTCGCGGGTCAGGTTCTGGAAGAAGTTTACGGAAAAGCACCATATAAAACTCGGGTCGGTGGCTCGATTCCGGTGATGTCGACCCTTTTGGACGAACTTGGTCTGCACGCCGTCATGTTCGCGTTCGGGCATGAAGACGAAAATCAACACGCCCCGGATGAGTTCTTTCGCCTGCCGACGTTCAGGCGAGGGCAAACGGCTTATGCCAGACTAATGGAGCGACTGGGCGAATAAGGGTGATGTGCTCCGTTCCCGGGCAAATATGAAACGTGGGCGCGCACTTGGCACTTCGCCTGTGGTTCTTTTACCGGGGACTGGCATAAATTCGCCGGGGTGCGGACAAGCCTCTTTTAATTTCTGTTCAGATCACCGAGAAGACTTGCGAGGTTTCGAAACGGCATACAAGCTTCTTGCAGAACAGCGCCAAAATAACGAACACGATCTGGCCGCGCTTGTCCGGCACAACCCGAATTGCGATAGCGTTCGGGCTGTTCAGTCTTCTCGCTGCCTGTGCCCAAAACCAAAACGAGATAGAGCTTGATCCAGAACGTCAAATGATGGCGTTGCGCGAAGTCTCACAAAAGCATGCGCGGGGACAAAGGGTTTGGTGCGTGCCCTATGCACGGGACCTGAGCGGTATCGAAATTCGCGGCAACGCCAAAGACTGGTGGGGCAAAGCGCGCAACCTTTTTCAGCGGGGCAATGAACCGGTTGTCGGTGCGGTCATGTCCTTTCGTGCAACGCGCGGAATGCCATTGGGCCATGTGGCTGTCGTGTCCGACGTTGTTACCGAACGCGAAGTCATTGTGAACCACGCCAATTGGCACCGTAACAAGGTGTCATTGAAGATGGGCGTCAGGGACGTATCCAAAAACAATGATTGGACTTTGGTTCGGGTCGAAAGCAATCCGGGCCGGTATGGCAGCTTCTACCCGGTGAACGGTTTCATCTATCCGAAAATCGAAGAATAGCCGGTCTGTACTTCCGTTCACGATCACCGGTAGCCGATGTCGCCACCATGGGTTGGAGCGAAGAACTCGCAACCCTGCTCGTGGACGGATGAAGCCCAACAGAACGCATTGATCCACTTGATATTCGGGAGCTTGAGCTGCGCGTTGATGCTTCCACCAAAGGCACAACATCTCGGACAATTTCTATTGCCCGGCCTGCAACGGCCTTACAAAACATGCGCGGAACCACTCTCTTCCGCCGCCAATCGTTTCAGCGCCATCCGGTCAAGCTTGCCACCCATTGTTAAGGGAAGCGTTTTCAATACTTTAACCACATCGGGCGCCTTGTATCCTATTCGATTTCTCGCGAATTCAATAATCTCGTCGGCGCTGACGGGGGTGGCATCTTCGGCAAGACTTACGAACCCCCAAACATCCTCACCATGCATCTCGTCTCGCACCCCAACCGCCACTGCTGCCGCGACTGCTGGATGTGCGGTCAGCGCGTCTTCAACCTCTGCCGGGCTGATGTTCGATCCGTCATGCACGATGATCTGTTTCTGGCGGCCTCGGAACCAAAAATAGCCATCTTCATCCCGCCGCATCAGATCACCTGTATCGAGCCACCCATCCTGAAACGCGGCTTTGGTTGCTGTTGGATCTTTCCAATACTGGGTCATCATACTTGGGCTTTTCACCCAGTGCCGACCATCCGCCCCTACGGGGACTTCCTCCCCGGCCTCATTGCGCAACTCTGAGACATATCCCGGATTGTTCAACCCCACCGCGCCGACCTTCGCTGCATTTCCATGCGTGTTGGAATGCGACGTCCCCATTTCCGTCATGCCGTAGAACGATCCGATCGGTACGCCTGCCAATGCGTCGAATTCTTCCACGACGGTTTGCGAAGGCTTGTCCCCGCCCGCCATCATCGTTCTGAGTGAGCTGAAATCCTCTTGTCTTGCGCCCTGTGCTTCAAGCAAGGCCGCCAAGGGCGCGGGCAGTATCTGTGCTATTGTCGGCCGCGTCTGCCGCAACAACCCGAAAAGTTCATCTGGTGTGAAACGCCGCGCGACGTCCACCATTGCACCGGCCCAAAGCCCAGCAAATGTGAGCCGTAATCCGGCGGTATGAGAAATCCACGAGGCGGGCAGCACGACGTCTTTGGCGCCCAAATCCAGCCCCTGCGCATTGCTTGCGACCATACTGCCCATGCTGGCATGGCTATGCGTCACTCCCTTCGGCTTGCCAGTGGTTCCGGAGGTAAAGAAGATAAATGCCGCAGCTTCCGCTGCAACGTCCGGCAGTTCGCATTCGCTGTTGGCGTCCACAAGGTCTTCAAAGGAAATCGCGCCAGCTATCTCACCTGCATGGGCGATTACGCCCAAAGGCAATCGCGCCAATCCGGAAACCGCAGCGATATCGTTGGCCCGCTCGCTGTGCACCAAGAGCGCTGCAGGTGTCGCCAGATCAAAGGCATAGTCGATGTCAGCCGCCGTGTATCGATAGTTGAGAGGCATCGCCACCAAACCGGCCCGCATACATGCCAGATAGTGGATCACCAGCGCAGCCCGGTTTGGCATGATCGACGCCACGCGGTCCCCTGGCTTCAGGCCCAGATTCAGATAACTCCGCGCAAGGCGCGTGCAGGCGGCATCCACCTGTCGCCGTGTCAAAACGCCGTCCAACGCATAAAGGGCTGTCCCTTCGGGATTCGCTGACAGGCCCGCACGCAGCAAATCTGTCAAATCCGCTGGTGCAGCCAGTGGAGGTCCCGATACCGACATGCGTTTCTCCTTAGAATTGATCTATTCCAAGGTCTAAACCAGACTAAGCGATCCCAGAACCCCTTAACATGGAGCGATTGGTTCAGATTTGACCGTTCGACAAGCTGCACCGCCGCTGAGCCGGGCGCGAACGACCATTGGAACCGTGCCGGTCCAAAGCGCATGTCTGAATTGTTGTTTCACGTCCTTGGCAGAGATCAGTGAAGGTGAATACCACCGTCGATCACGACGGTCTGCCCTGTTATCGAAGGGCTCTTGCAGAACAACAGCACTTGTTGGGCAACATCTTCAATCGAGGTCGTTCTGCCAAGGAGCGACCGGTCGCGCCACATGGCGACAAACCCGTCAGAAGCCCCGCCAGACATTTGGGTCCCTTCCATCAGCCCAGGGGATACACAATTCACGGTCACGTCAGGCGCCAAAGCCGTTGACAGAAACCTGGTGAGCGGTACGACAGCAGCCTTGCTGGGTGCGTAGGCGGCTGCGGCGCTCCAATCCCCATGCGCAATTGTGGATGAGAGGTTTACAACTCTGCCCCATTTGGATGCTTTCAGGTAGGGCGCAGCCGCTCTGGTAAGGAAATAGGGGCCGCTGAAGTTGACCTCCAGCATATCTGTCCAAATTTCAGGCGTCAGCGCGTCCAGATCACCGTTTGGCACGGTGTACTCGCCAGAGGCCATCCCAGCGTTGTTCACCAAAATACCGAGGCTGCCGAATTTGCCGACGATCTTGTCGACACAGTCACGTACTGACGCAGGATCAGTATGGTCGACTTGCTGTACGCAAGCTGCACCGCCTTCATCTTTGATGCCTGCGCAGACAGCTTCCGCGCGGTCCGATCCATTTCGATAGCCGACCACCACTTGGCTGCCTTTGCGGGCCAAAAGCCTGCAGATTTCGCTCCCAAGCCCGCCGCTGCCACCGCTTACAAGCGCAACGCTTCCTGAAATATCCAAACTCAATCCTCCATCAGCAACATTCGCGCCAAGTAGCGGACGCGTTCCGCGCTGGTAATTCAAATAGCACAAACCGGTTAGGATAGTTGCAGATGAAGGTTTGCCGTGTTGCTGCACATGCCGCGTGTTCGGTCGAGCCTGTCGTTTCCGGCATGCCGAACGGCAACTTCTTGAAGCCTTGTTAACGGAGGCGACGCGCAAAACACGATCGACAACGCAGAGTAGAGCGTGGGCGCAAGATGCATTAAACTATTGATAAAAGCGCAAGGCGCTCCAACAGAACAAGGACGCCATGTTTGTCAAAACATGGGGCGAGGCAATGGTCAATTCGGACAAGAAGCCGGTGGCGAACGTAAAAAGGAACCGCGCCTATCTACTTTGGGGCGGGATTGCGGATTCCCTTTCGGATATTCTCGCCAGCCCGAGCATTGTGCTTCCGTTTTTGTATCTCGCGTTAGGGGCACCGCAGTTTCTTGCCGGGCTGCTTCTTCCTTGCGTCAAGGGCGCACGGATTGTGGCCGAAGCGACGATGTCGCCGTATATCAAATTGGGGGACCGATCCAAAAAGGCGATGATACTGCCTAACCTAGTCATTGCATTGGTTTTGGCTGTGCTGGCATTGTCGGGTGCCGCTCTTCCAAACGGGATTGTTATGGTTCTTTTCGTGCTGGTCGCCCTAATTGTCGGGTGCTGCTACGGGATTTGGGCGTTGGGCAGCAATCACATCTATGGCTCAGAGCTTGAAGACGAGGAACGCGGGCAGATCGTCTTTACACAGTTGGCGTTGAGCTGCGTCATAGCCATAGCCCTTGTTTGGACAACACGGGCGCTGATGGCCGGAGAAACCCCGTTTGAAAGACATCGCGTTCTGCTCTGGTTGGGTGTGTTGGCGCTTTTGGTTTCGTGCTTCTGCATGTTCCGACTTGTTCTGACAAAATCTCCGCATGAGGCAGGCGCTTCCGAGGCGACAGAACAGAAAGAGTCCTTTTTCAAACAAGTTGCGCGTGGTTGGTCGCTGGCTTTGCAATTTGCGTGGTTCCGGCGTTTCCTTGTCGCGCGGGTGTTTTTCTTGTCGGTCGAGTTGGCCACGCCGTTCTACACAATTCATGCAGCCACCTATCACCTTTCAACACCGCATATTCTGAGCATCTTCGTCACCGCGACAAGCGCTGGGCGCGCCATTGGAGCGATGCTGTGGCGGCGCGTCGTTCAGAAGTCGATCCGTTACACAATTGCCGGCGCGTCCATGATCGCGTGTCTTTCCTCGCTTATGGCGATTGGGTTTGATCTGTTCGGGTTGGCCAGTAATCCGTGGGTCTATGCCGCGACGATTTTCTTTCTGTCGTTCGGGATCGGCGGGGAAACTGAAGGGCGCTATCTGTATCTTCTGTCGATGTCGTCCGCTTCCAACCGTCCTTACATGGTTGCGCTCGCTGACGCGGTTGCAGGGATTGGCGGGATTATTTTTGCCAGTGTTCTTGGGATAGTCGCGCAGATTCACAGCGCGTTGATCCCGTTGAGCGTTCTTGCCGTTCTGAACGGCGTTTCAGTCTATCTGGCGCTGTCTTTGGTCGAGAAAAAACCTGAGCCCAGGTAATGAAGCACGGATAAAGCGACCGCCTCGGGCTCGCCGCTCAGAAACAAGCGCGACGAACAATCGCCAGCGGGGGACTGAGAACTATTTGAAAAGAGTCTACGTTCGTCGGGCTTCCGGGCTTTACGCGTGGAAGGCCCAAGATCTGGTATTCAGCGGAAAGATCACGTGTGGATCCTATAGGCCATCTCTTTACGCAGGAAGCTGATGATCATGTTTCAAGCGGCTTCGTTGCAAATCGCGCATCCACCAGAATCGCAAGAAAAAATAGCACGCCTCCGAGTCCTGTGATGAGCGATATTCCTTGAGACAAAAACAGCCAGGCCCAAAGTGATCCGAAAAAGATCTCTGACAATGACACCATGCTGAATTCTGCCGAGGACACCCATTTGGAGCCGATGGTGAACAGAAAGAACGCACCGCCTGTCAAAAAGAAACCGATCCCGAAGATCGCCGCCGCTTCAAGGGTGGTGGCATTGACCCGTTCTCCTGCCGACAAAAACAGCACGAGCGCGAGTATCATGCCGATCAAACCGACCATCAGCATCGACACCCGCATGTCCACCTCCCGTCCGGCCCGCAACGCCACTGAAAACACGGCGTACAGGGTCGAAGACAGAACTGCGGCCAAATCGCCCGAAAGCGAGAAATCATCCGTGCTTTCAGAACTGAGACCACCCATGACAATCAAAATGATCCCGGCCAATGACAGGCACAGCGCCAATACGGTCGCTTTGGCCAATCGCTCGCCCAGCACCAAGCGGGCAATCAAGGCCGCCTGCAAAGGTGCCGTCGAAAACAACAGCAGCACGCGCGCGACCGGGGCGTTTTGAAATGCATAGATGGACAGCACCATAATCGTCCCCAAAGACACAGATGCGACAAGGCCCGGTACACCCGATTGCCGAAAGCGGGCGATCCCGCCAAGACCGCTCGTCACGGCCACCGCCAAAGCAAAGAAGGCTGCGATGCCCGCGCAACGAAGAATGACGAATTCCGGCGTGCTGACATGCCCCATCCCTGCAACCAGCGCCCCGGTTGGCGAAATGATCAAAGCACCTAATACAATTAGTCCAATGCCCCGACGCCTATCGTCCAAAAACTTCTCCCTTGCTTTGCACGTTCTTTTTTTGGCCTGAACTTAAACCAGCTTTGATCGGTCTGCCGTAAGTCTTTTACCCAACTGTGGCTGCAAGCCTATCCATTGCCTTGATCTGAACCACTTAAGGTTCTGATCACGCGCGCAAATACGGCAGCAGTGTCACGCCATTCCGGCAACGTCTTTGATTTCCGCTCCGACAAAAGGCCCAATCTGCGTCGTGTTTCAGGGTCTTCCAATATCAACCTCAGTTTGGCCGCAAACGCATCCGCGTCATCTGGCGGCACCAAAAAACCCGCCTCGCCGACTGTTTCCGGGACAGCGCCGACGCTGCACGATACGATCGGCAACCCGAACATCATCGCCTCGCTCAGCACCATCCCGTAGCCTTCATAGCGCGTGGCGAGGGCAAACAGGGTTGCGGAATTGAACATTTCGTTCAACGACGGCTGATCCAACTCGCCAGCGAAAGTAACGCGTGTGTTCAAACCGAGAGATGTGGATTGAGCGTACAACGCATTCGCTGTGTTTCGGTCATGCTCTTTTCCAACGATGACCGCTTGCCAGGACAAATCCTTGAGTGTGGCCAACGCGCTTAACAGCGTGTCATGACCTTTGCGGCGTGCCAAAAGTCCCACGGATAAAATCAGTGGCGGTTCGAATGGGCGTTTTCGGATGATCGGGCGATCAAAGCCGGGTGCCGCAACCGTGATCACGTCCGGGTTGGCGCCGAACTCATGCGTTAGTATTCGCGCGGTTTCGGGGCTTGGGACAATGACATGAGCGGCATACCGAAGCGCTTCGGTCTCGTTGTTTCGAAGAAACTCTGCCCGTTCCGGCGAAAGACCTGTTTCCAGCCCCAAGGGGTGGTGGATCATTGCAATAACTGGCGCCTTCACCTGCGAAAGGCCCGTTGGATCAATAGCCCCGAATACCAAACCATCAAGGATGATGGGGCGCGTTTCTGGAACGGCGCACAAAGCGTTCAGCGTCGCGACCATGTCTTTGCGGCTGGGTTCCGGGAAACTGTCTGGCAGTTGCAGATGCTCGGTATTGCAACCGATCTCGTTTAGGCATCGCAAAACCGTGGCTTCATAGATGAACCCCCCGGTTCGTTGGTCCTTGTCGCCCGGGATTGCAAACACTGCCTCAGTCACGCCAATTGCTCGCTTGCATAGATACGCAGAACTCTCTTTTCACACCAAGCGACCATTGCAAAGGCACCGACTGCAACTAGGCACAGCAGCACAACGCAAGACCACAACATATTATAGTCTGAGGTGCTTGCGGTAAGCGCCATCAGAACGCCGATACCACGCCCGGTGGCAAGCCATTCGGCCGTTGTAACGGCCAACAGGGCGGCTGGTACCGCCATCCGGGCCGAAGCAAACAATGCAGGCAACATGGCGGGGATCTGGGCGGAACGCAGCAGCTTAAACCGCGTCACGCCATAGCTTTCGAACAGGTCCACAATCTGCGTCGGTGTCTGACGCAAACCTTGCAGACAGGCGACAAGGGTCGGGAAAAAGATCATTACAGCGACGATCGCGACCGTTCCGGTGAATCCCCGTCCAAAAGCCAAAACCAACAGGGGCGCGGTTGTGATGATTGGCACGGCTCGCAAGGTGATTGCCGTTGGCATGATCGCCCGCGCGACGGGTGGCCACAGCATCAAGACGACTGCCAGCCCCGCGCCCAAGGCCAACCCCGCGAGGTAACCGGGGATTGCATAAGCCAGCGTTGCGCCAAGCGCGTTGAGCAATGTGTTCATGTTCGCGGGGTGCGAAAGGAACTGCCAGATATCTCCGGGGCGTTTCGCAAAAAATGGGTTCAGGTTGAATGCATCCATTGACCCTTGCCACAAAAAAAAGACGAGGGCGGCGATGGCCGCTACGCCGATCACCTGGGCAGGGAATGAATGGTCCGACCGACCCCGCGGCGTCGACACCAAAATGGTCGGTGCATGTGGCGTCAGCTTTTCTTTGATCAGGCCAACGCAGGCATACCCAAGCATGGCAAGGGATGCTGATATCAAAGCCAAAGCCCAAGTTGCGTCTGTTTGGAGACCTCGCATGGCCCGCAGGGTAAGCACGCCCAAACCTTTTTCTGCGCCGGTGAACTCTCCAATCATGGCGCCTAAAAAGGCGGCCGGAGCCGCAATTTGCAACCCGACAAAGAGGTAGGGCAGGCTGGCCCTGAGACGTACGATCAACAAGGTCGACAACCGCCCGCGACCATAGATCGTCATTAAATCTGTCCAGTTTTGCGAGATAGCTCGCAATCCAACGACCAAGGACAGGAATGTGGTGTAGTAGACCGCCAGGGCGGCAAGCGTGATTTGCGGGCCGGATCCGGGCCCGAACAGAACCCGCAAAATCGGCCCGCTTGCGATCAATGGTATGCAAAACACAAGCAGGGCAAGGGCGGACACAACCCATTCCGACCTGGGAATGAGAATAACGAGGCATGCCAACGCAAATGCCACGAAGTTCCCCCAAAGAAATCCGATTACCGCGTTCCCGGTTGTTTCGACGGCGGCGCGAAAAAGCAGGCCGGAATGGCCGATGATGTAATTGGCCACATCGCTCGGCCCACTGAAAAAGACACTGTTCGGCTGAATGCGCGCAATGGCTTCCCAGACCAGAATCGTGGCGACGACGCCGAGCAAGGAACGTGTGACCGTCATCTAGGCGGCCTCCTCCAAGGCAGCCAAAACCTTTGATTTGAGGGCTTGGAATTTGGCTGAGTTTGTTTCGGCCGCCGTGCGAAGCCCTTCGATATCTATCTGAATATCCGAAAGAATGCGCGCGGGTCGGGGGGACAGGACGATCACGCGATCTGACAGCAAAACAGCTTCTTCCACCGAATGGGTCACAAGAATTGTGGTTGTTTTGCGCCGACGCCACAAAGGGGGCAGGTCCTGATTCAAGCGCCTTCGGGTGATCGCATCCACGGCCCCAAAGGGTTCGTCCAGCAACAGAAACTCTGGCTCGGAAATCAGGCTGCGGGCAATTGCGGCGCGTTGGCGCATACCGCCGGACAGCTCGGCGGGTCGGTGGTCTGCAAAACCGTCCAATCCGACAAGATGGATCAGGTCGTCCACGCCGCCCGCGGGCTTGCGGGCCAATTCCGCGCCAAGCGCGATATTGGACCGGACCGTCCGCCAGGGCAGCAGAGAAGGGTCCTGAAAGGCCATCGAAAGACCCCCGCGGCGGGCAACCTGCTTGGGGGTTTCAGGACCCAGCCGGATCAGGCCCGCATCAGGGGCGTCCAGCCCGGCGATCATTCGCAATATGGTCGATTTACCGCATCCGGACGGACCAACCAGGGCCGTTGTCCGTCCGGCCTGAAAGACAGTCGAAAACTCTGCAACCGCATCGGTGCGGTCAAAGCTCTTCCGGACGTTTTCGCAGGAAATGTCGGCTGCAGTCACGTTGCGCCCCTGGGATCAACCATACACCTCTTCAAGAAGCGAGCGGTCCCAAAGGTCCGGCGTGACGTTTCGGCCCAATAATGCAAGCGTTTCGACGTTGGCTGCAACCGTGTCTTCGGTGAACCAGCCGAACCCGAATTCGGCAGTGAGATCCGAGAACATCAGTGGCACTTGTCGCGCCGCTTGCAGTTTTTGCGCGTCGGGATCAAGACCTGCGTCGGGAAACATCTGCAGGGTCAGTTCGGCAGCGGCGTCGGTATCCTTGTGATAATCATTCCATCCCATGACTTCGCCCTTGAGCAAGGACACAAGTTCTTGCCGTCGTTGTGCAAGAGATTCTTCGGTGGCGATATAGGTCTGCGAATGAACGGCATAGCCATAATCGGCCATCAACATCGTTGTGTTTCCAACGCCCTGAACCGTCATGGCCACAGGCAAATCCGTTTCCCAACACAGAAGGCAATCCACCTGACCGCTGACAAGGGGGGCCGGATCATACTGGGTTGGGACAATTTCGATTTGATCTATGTCTATGCTGTTCAGCGTGCACAGCGCCTGCAATACCGGTGTATTCGCTACTGCCATTCCGATTTTTTTGCCAACCAGATCAGCGGGTTCGTTCACTGGGTTGCTGTCCAAAGAAGCAATTGCGAACGGGTTTTTCTGCATGGCGACCGCTATGATTTTGAACGGCGCGCCTTGAGAGACTGCGGCTGCCGTGTAATCGGCGGCGGATATCCCGACCAAAGCCGTGCCAGAAACCACGGGCGGTTCAACCGGCGCGTTTGGCCCCCCTTGAGCAAGCGAAACATCCAGGCCCAGATCGGACCAATACCCTTTGTTCGCGGCAATGTAACTTCCCCCAAACTGCACGGAATGCAGCCAAGAGAGCTGAAAATTCACGGGTTGAAGGTTGGCGGCTAGGGCAGGCAGCCCCGATGCAGAAGCGGCAAAGCCTGCCGCGCTGGTTTGAAGAAAGAAACGGCGGGTGAGGTGGATTGGCTGTGTCATACTGAATTTCTTTTCCCTGTTGATGATTGTGTTTCAATGGTCCCTGGCCAAAGCAGAATCGCGACGGCGGGCAGCGCGGCGAAAAGGATGACGGCTCCGTAAGTGATGCCCGCAGCAACGCCCGCGCTGGATGACGCACCGACCACTGGAAACAGAGCGGCGGCAGCGCCTTCTCTCCAACCCCAGCCTGCGACGGAAAGCGGGATCAGCATAGCGCATAAAACCAGGGGGATGACGATCACCAGACCCTCGGGTGGGATTTCTGTTCCTGCGGCTCTTGCGGATGCGTAAAACCCAAACACCAGGCATGCCGAGCTTACTATGGCAAGTGCGATAAACACTGTTTGTCCCTGAAGTCTGAGCAAAAAGAGCACGAATTCGCCAACTGGAGCGAACGAAATTGCAAGCGCCGCCACTAGGATCAATGCAGCGAGCAAGACGATAAGAACAGTCATGCTCAGTGTTGGGTTATGAAACGCTCCGGGCCACAAGAGGGATGTGAGAACCCCGAAGAAAAGGATCGACATGATCGCGATTTGCCCCAAAATCCGCTCGGCTACAACAGATTTCGCCGCACTTTTCAAACCGGCTTCTTTCCTTGTTCGAACGGCGCGGGCAACGTCGCCCGGAACGCCGCCCGGCAGAACCGAATTGACCAACTGAGCGATATAATACTCGCGCACCGCGAACGGGTAATCAAAACGGATGCCCAACCGACTGGCCGTGAGTTGCCACCTGTACGCCATCGAAAGTGTCGCGCAAGTTGTCGCCAGAATCGAAAGCCCAACCCATCCTGGATCAAGCGTCAGCAGATGCTCGGCAACGCGCGTGGCATCGGTCCACCAAAGCAGCGCGGCTATAACTCCCAGCGATACACCAAGTCTGACCAAAAACCTGCTCATTGCGCTACCGAAGCCGTCGAAATCTGGGCCGAGAACGCTGCAACAAAGTCATCCCGAAAACTGTCCATTCGTCGAACCGGCGTGTCAGCGGCCGGGATTAATCCACTGGTCCAGCCCCAATGATCAATCTGTTTCAGGACCTCTGCGGGCCCGATGAAGTGGACCGCCACATCCTTGTTGTCGCTGCCAGAGACAAAGCCTGCGGCCTGGTGGTCACCGGCCACGATAACCAAAGGGGCCTCATCCGATAGCTGTGCAACATGGGAAAAGACCACTTGCAAAACATAATCTATCGATCCGCGATACGCATCCCGCACGGCATCTTTGTCTTTCCAGAGCGTTTCTGGCGATGGGCCTCGTGCGGCCATTTCGTTGAAGGCCGTGCCGTCGCCGACATCCTTCCAAGGGATTACGTCAGGGATTGGCGTCCACGGGGCGTGTGACGAGATCAGCGCGATCTGAACAAAGTCCGGTCGGGGGTCGGGCGGCAGAAGGTCCGGGTAAGCAGATAACGTGAACTGGTCCGGCATCGTAACCCAGCGAAAGCGGTCACCATGATACGGTATCTTGGCCGCATCCAGGATCAGATCAAATCCCATCGCCTTGCTTTCGGGCCAATCCTTTGTGATCGCTGGCATAACAGCCGTTGTGCGATAGCCAGCCTCTTGCGCGATGTGAAACAACCATTTTTTTCCACTGTCGATCATCGCCTGATAGCGGCCGTTGTCCGTCGTCCATAAACCGCTTCCCAATGCTCCATGCGCCAGCCAGCTTTGCCCGCCTGCGGTTGGTGACGTCAACCAGCCGCTTTTCATTGCCAGGCCCAACCCTGACAGTTCTGACTCAGCGTCGCGCAGTGTTGCGAGGTGGGTCGACGCGTAGAGTGGATTGTCGAAACTCGCGCGTCCGTAGCTTTCGATCCAAATCAAGACCACATCGCGCTGGTTCAAGCCGTCCAGCAATCCAGATGGGTTGCCATAGACGTCCAACTGCGCCGCTTCGCGAAACTCGGCCAGATCTTTGGTCGTCTGCTGTATCTGATCGACACGTTTGACCGCAAGGCGAGAGGTCCAAGTGGTCCCCGGCGGGCTGTCTGCAAGTGTCCAATAGTTCAGATGATGGCCCGCATCCGCCACAGCCCATCCTGTGCATCCCAGGGCAACCAAACCTGCGGCAAGACTTGCTTTTCCGCTTGTCCGAAGCTTCGCCCAGGCGGAAAGACCGCAAAAAAGGGCGTAGTACAAAAGGCACATCATCACTACGGCGGCGAACATTACGGAAATGAACAGCACCAAGCCAAGGCTGTCGCGCGCGAAAGAAAGACCCGCCGCGACCAAAGAGAGATCGACAACAGGGTTGAACGGTCGATTGTAGGAACCGAACATCGCGTAGTCGGCCAGTTTGAATAGCACCACGACAATCAAGGCCAGCGTGACAGCGTGGACGGCGATCATGTGGCGACCCAACACTGCGACAAAAAGCAGAACGATTGGCAATTCCAACTGCCAGCGTGCCAAAGCACCCCAACCAAAGGCGCTGGGATGGTTAGGCAATGCCAGAACGGCAAAAACAGTCAGTGCACCCAGCGCTAGAAAAACCGCCTGCTTCATTCCGTTCGCCTAAGAAGCCAATTGATGTCCACCAGAAATGACCATGTTAACAGCGCCGCCGCCAAAAAGGATACCGGGACTACAGCAATATCGGGCGTCAACGGGAACAGCAGCGCAATCAATGCACCTATCTGCACGACGCAGATCGCTTTTCGGCGGAAGGATGCGGGCAGATCGGCCTGCAAAGCGGGAAACAGAAATCCGGCTAGGCAAAAGGCATAGCGCATGAAGCCCAGGACAAGGATCTCTGGACCTGTTTTCCCAGATGCCAAAAGCCATGTTGCCAGAACCGCGCCCAAAAGCGCGTCGGTTTCCATGTCAAACCTTGCTCCGAAGCGGGATGTCAGTCCTGACCGCCGCGCCAACCAGCCGTCCACGCCATCCAGCGAGAATGCCAAGGTTGCGACACTGAACATCAGCCAAGGGTTGACGGCAGGCGCCAACACGGCCCCCGCCAAGAACGCGACCATCGCAGTGCGGGTCAAGGTCACGACATTGCAAAGACCCAGAACGTCATGCGGGTAAGACTGGCGCAGCCCACGGATCAAAAATCCGACGAACACTGCAAAAACGACCAACGAAACTGCGGCGGAACCTGCCGTCATGGATGAGGCAACACCTAGCACCAATGCCAGCGCCGCGCTGGCCAAACACAGTTGAGCGACCGGAGGCTCCACCTCTGCCGTTCGGGTCGCGTTGTAAGTGTCACCGCCAAACATTCAAATCACCCGGGTTATCCTGCAAATAAATTAGCTCACCAACGGCCTGAGGGTAGGCGCAGCGGCACAAAGTATTCAAATGCGTTTCGAGACTTTTACGACGGCGGTCAACGGTAAGTGGTCTGATGCGCTCAAAAAATTTGCTGAACTTATTGCTTTGACCTCTGAGAGAGCCTTGGGAAGGTCCGTCAATATTCGATCCAAAGATAGAAAGGGTCGTTTGCTGGGAAAGGTGGCCCGAGCTGGCCCCTCCAGCGTTGTTCCCACGATGCGGCGGTGAAACATCAAGCCACCCCGGGGGCGCCATTCGTTGAAGTCCCCAAGCATAAGGGTCTGCATCAATGGGCGGCGGCGCAGGTATTGCCCGATTGTACGCATTTGTATGATGCGCAGCGGCTGCGATAAAGACAGGTGCAAGGTCATGATGCGCAGCGGGCAGCTGGCGACACGCGTTTCAATGGCCAATGCGCCGCGATGGCAATGACCCGGCAGATCAATAACATCCGCATGGGTGCGCTGAAATCTGTCACTTAGAAACAGGATGTTACCCAAGAATCCGTCACTTTGGCTGCCCCAGCGCAAGTCACGCGACTCTTGAGTATATGTGAGCCCCGTCAACTCTGCGATACGTTTCACATCCAGAATTCGCGCATGCGGTCGGCGCTCCTCATCCGCTTCCTGCAACGCCAGAATGTCCAGCCCCAATGGCGCCAAATCCGTCTTGATCGCGGTTATCACACGGTCTGCATCAACGAGTCCGTCCAAGCCTTTGGCGCGGTGAATGTTCCATGTCGCGCAGCGCAGTTCTGGGTTGCTCATGTTTTTTTCCGGCTTTTGCCCGACGGCAGTCTATATCTTGGTCAGTCGTTACTGCTTAGAGGCGTCGGACAATGCTTGTTGCACAAAAAAAGAATTCTTCGGTCAGATTCACGCGAGTGAAAGGCGTATTGATCGCATCCGCCGCATTAAGTTCAATTGCCGCTGCATCTTTTGCAGATATGGCTCGCTATGAGCTCGATCCGACGCATACGGCGGTCTATTTTAAGGTGGATCATATCGGATACGCAAAGACTCTGGGCATATTCACCGATCTAACAGGCAGTTTCTCTTATGATACCGAGACCCAGGAACTAAGCGACGTCGAAGTCGCCATTCAGGCTGCATCTGTCAGCACATTCAACGAAGCACGCGACGGTCATGTGCAGAACCGGGACTTTCTGGATGTCACAACATATCCCGAGATCACTTTTTTCGCGAACAGTGGCACGCCCACCGATGCCACAAGTGGGACAGTGACTGGAGACCTGACCATTCTGGGTAAAACTCAACCGGTTACGCTGAACGTGACGCTCAACAAGGTCGCGGAATACCCCTTTGGCCACAAGCGCGAGGTTTTGGGGCTTTCGCTGGATACATCGATTCTGCGCAGTCAATTCGGGATGAACTACGGCGTGGAAAACGGATTGGTGGGCGATGAAGTGACGATCAACATCGAAACGGAAGCAATCAAAAGCGACGACTGAGGTCGCAGCGCAGCTGCCTTTACAAATGTGGGGACCGTGTAGTGCAGTCTCAAACTGGTAAACGGTTCGGGCTGATCTTTCCGCGCCGTTCGCAAGCGGCAGATTTTGGGTTGTGGGACATTCGGCAGACCCACCTGTTCGCCCGAATTTCTGAAGCCTTTGTTTTTCATCAGGCGCGATACAACGCCAGCCAGACCAAAAAACCTATGTAGGCGAACACGGTCACGTTCAGGACCGTGTCAATAATTGATCCCGTCATTTTGAGGCCTCGCTCGAAAGGGCTTTTAGCAAACAGATCACAAGAATTGGCACTATGAAAACAAATGCGATGGCGGAAAGCGCAATGATCGACCGCACAAGCGATACGTCGTTTACGATGATCATCGCCAATCCAAGCGCACCAAGAACTACGCCCCAGATCGTGCGAATGCCGGGCGTGGGGTTTTCATTCCCGCCGGTTCCGATCATGGCCAGAGTGAAACCCGCGCTGACAACGCTGGTGACAACGAAAAGGAAAGCGGCAGCAATTGTCGCGATTTGCGTCACATACTGCAAAGGAAATTGCTGTAAGAGCGCAAATGTCGTCGCATCAAGGCTTTCGCTGTTCACCTCCAGAAGTTGGCCGTTTCCTTGTAAAACATCAAAAACGCCAATACCGCCAAAAACACCAAACCAAAAGATCGAGAACAGTGTTGGTGCGATAATCACGCCTGTCAGGAACTCGCGGATCGTCCTGCCTCGCGAAATTCGTGCAATGAAAATGCCGACGAACGGGGACCATGCAAGCCACCAGATCATGTAGTTGAGCGTCCAGTCCTGAAACCAGCTAGATAGGGTCTGGTCAAAAAACTCAGTCGTCGAAAATCCAGCTGGAACGACGTTGAATACATATCGCCCAAACCCTGAAACTATGGAATTCATGACGAAAGACGTTGGGCCAAGAACCAACAAGTAGATCAGCAAAGCGATTGCGATGCACATTGCCAAATTGGACAGTTTGGACATCCCTTCACCCAAATCGCGCCTTAATGGGATGAGGAATGCAATGCACATCGCGATGAAAATCACCGCTGTTAAGGTATACGAATTTGGTATTTCCAGAACGCCGGCCAATCCTGTCTGGATCTGAAATACACCCATCGCCAACGAACCCGCCAAACCGACGGCAATGGCGACAACAGACAGGAAATCAAAAAGCCAAGCCATTGCGCGGGTCCACCGTTTGTTGCCGTAGACATCAAGCAGGGGGGCGCTCAGTAGCAGGGAACGTTCTCGTCTGAAGGCGAAAAAGGCGACGATCAGACCGACGACACCGTAGATTGCCCAAGCATGAAACCCCCAGTTCAAGTAGGTAACAAATATGGCTTGGCTTGCTGCTTTCGGGTCCGGGCTGAATTCGCGAATGACAGAAAAGTGCGTCAGCGGCTCGGACGCGCCGAAGAACAGCAAGCCCACGCCCATACCCGCTGCAAAAAGCATCGCGATCCAGGTCGGTGTGGAAAACTCGGGGGCCGAGTCGTCGGGCCCAATTCTGATTGACCCGTATTTCGAGAGCGCAAGATAGATAGCCAGAAGCAATAACGCACTGGCTTCCAGCATAATGAACCAGCCCCGGCTTTCGAACTGGATCGCAACGACCGTTGCCGAAACAGAACCCAACCCCTGCGGATCGATAATGCCCCAAATGGCAATACCGCTGCTGACCAGAAGGGCCGAAACCAAAAGGGCGTTTACTTTCATATTGCTCAGAAAAACTGGTTTTGGGTCTGTCGGTTAACGTAGTGACAAAATGGCGGTGAACAAAGACGAAATTCGACTGTTGTGGTTTGCAGTCGGTGGCCATTTCGGCACACGTAACAATCGGAAGCCAAGTATTTGAAAAGCCTTTCGGCACATCGCGGTGAACTTGTTCCGATCCTTCCCATCACGTTCAACAACCGAGGTTACTCGTCGCTGGTCTCTTCCACCTTCGGCGCGTCGACGACAAATTCCGAGCCGAGGAAAATCAACCCGGCGAACCTGATTTGGTACCGAAACGCAACTGCATAGTCTGACCCCAAAACGCCGCGCATTCGGTCGACTAAGCGCCCATCTTTCAGGTGGTCCGGCAGAAGCTCTGACACAGAAGCCACTTGACGCTGCGCCTCTATCGGAAGGTCAACGATGATCCAGATGTCCGCTCGTTTCTTGGCGGCGTTAACATCCAGTCGAACAATCTCAACAGATTCCGAGCCCGACCAGTCTTGAATTGCAAGAGACAGTTCGCTTTCAGCGCGCGTTTCAGAGTAACGGTTGAAAGTGGCAGAAACCAATTGCATGGCGATTGCAGCAAGCACGACAATCGTCAAGACAAGGCTCACGGTGAATTGCGCGCGCCGTTTGCTTTTGCCAAAAACGACGGAAACGCCGCCTGTGATCACATATACAGCACAAGCGGAAAGGACGATTGCCGCGAGGTTGGTGCTGAACAGAAGAACCGCTTCATAGGCGTCTGCGTAATTGTCAAAATACAGCAGAACTCCGGCGGCGGATAACGGAGGAACCAGCGAGACACCGATCGCTGCGCCCGGCAGCAAACTGACTTCGGCGCGATTGACCTGGACATATGCGCCAGCCACACCAGCCACGAGCGCGATGATCAAATCTTCGGTTCCCGGGTCTGTCCGCGACATGATTTGTTCCGGGACAATTGTGCCTTTTGGCACGTCCGCAACGTAAACGATCAACCAGGCCAGACCGACGCTCAGGCAGGCTGCCAAAAAGACAATCCCCAACAGGCTGAGAACACGACTGTTGCGCCCGACAACCATCGATGCGGCAATGCCAAGGATCGGGGCCATAAGGGGTGCAATGAGCATTGCGGCGATAACAACGGCGCCCGAATTCCGCACCAAACCCATTGTTGCAGCGATTACCGATAGACCAAGCAACATCGAAAAACGCTTCCAGTACGCGACCCGATCAGGACCTTCGAAGCGAAGTATGTCGCGGGTCGTGCTGTACTTGTCTATGGGCATGAAGCGTCCGTGATGAATTTAGGTCATTTCCAATCTACCTATTTGAATATGATCGGCAAAGTGCCTGCAGAATGGTTTTTGGTGTCGCAATCGGTTCTGGTCCCCGCCGCACGCAACGTTGTTGAAATCAGAAGGCAAGGACCCGACAGACTTTTGCCATCACCTGAATAGCGTCAGCTAAAACGCCCGCGTCGCCCTGATCTGGGATGATGGGCGACGCGGGCCATAGTCTGGTCATGGGACCGACCAGACTATGTTCAAAATGCAAGCCCGAACGCCGGATTGGTTGGCCTGCTATGCATTTGAAATCCTGCAACGGGTTTGAAACCCTGAGCCCAGTAATTGGACGCAACCCCAAGGGTTTTCGGCCCTTTAAAGCTATTCGAATTCGCAGGATAGTTCCATTCACGCGACAAATAAGTTTTTTCCGAGTGTAAAAAATATTGAATTGTTGCATTTTAGATTCAAATATTCGAATGCGAGGCAAAACTGTATTACCTCTGTTGTCCTCGCATCCGCCAGCACCGTCTGGCCGTCTTCTGGTGACGCAAGTGAGTAGCGTCACCAGGAGACTGATTGAAGCTGCTGGAAATGGGCCGCAACTTTCCCTTTTGACGGACACGCTTTTGCGACCGGAGGGGGCGGGCAATTTCGCCTTTTTGCGCGGTCGGCGCTGGGCGACGGGCGCCTGCAGTGAAAACACATGATTGCCAGCAACGTCGGCTCGCAAAAAACAGTGCCGAGTGGCGTCCCGTAGTGATTAAGTTTTTGCCGTAGCGCGCTTTCGCGGACTCACCGCGAATAGAACCCGTCGCTTAGTTCCTGCCGCAACCGCAGGCGTTCCGGGTATTCTCTCAGAAATTGTTCGGGGGGCTTGCCTTCCCAAACTTGCGCATAAACCCGCATCTTGTTGCCGCCATAGATCTTTGCAAGGTCCTCGTTGGAATAGCCGCGCGCCCACAGGTCATCGGTGATTGCCGCAAGGATCTTGGCAAGCTCACCGTTGCCTGTCGCGCCTCTATTGAAGGCGTCGATCATATAACCACCATCATCGTACATGCTTGCGTTTGCTGTGGCGAACTGCACAACCAGTTCCAGTGAGAACATATCGTCGGTTGCTATCCCTACATGGTCAACACCTACAAGTTTGACGTAGTAGTCGATCATGTCAGCGGCCTGTTTGGGCGAGATATCCTCGGGCCAAACGCCGTCCATCATCCATTCTGTAAAGGTGGGAGACACATAGCCACCCGACTTGGCCGCGCGCAGCGCCTCGTCGTCGGGAATGGCCCGATAGCACCCTCGCGGTGTTGCGTCGGGTCCATTTGCATAAAGACCCGCGGGCACGGAATGCGTGTAGACATACGGCACGCCCGGATAGTTTTCGTCCATGTAGTCCATAGCGTCGTTGGCCGTTTTGGAGCCGGTGTGACTCAGGTCCAGCAGGATGCCGAAACGCACCATTTCATCGATGACCGACTTTCCCCAAGGTGTCAGACCGATGTCGCGTCCGTTGTAGGCCGCCAACTGCCCAGAACCAGTGCGGAAAATGTCGTTGTAAGCAAGGATCATACTCTTGATCCCTAGATCCTTAAGCACTGACATCTTCTTGAGGTCGCCGTCCAGGATCGTAGCCGTTTGGCTGTTCCAGATCACAGCTGTCTTGCCTTGAATATGCGCGGCTTCGATATCGCGGGTTTCATTCACGATCAGGTAATTTTCCGGTTGTTGCGCCATGGCCGCCCGGAAATGGTAGTGCTGATCAAGAAAGGTCTCAAAGGACATGTCCGCTGCGGCCAGCGTCATCTCGTGGCCGGTAATCCCATTTTCCCGGGCGCGTTCAAAATAGGTGTGAAGCTGCTCATACTCAGTCCATCCGGTGCCATACGGACTGGCCAACATGCCCAAAACGATCGTGTCCTGCACAAATTGTCGCGCTTTTTCTGACGCATCCCACGTTTTGCTTTCCTCGCTTGCGTGCAGCGCGCCACCGAATGCAATCGCCGCGGCGGTTGCGGCCAATAGGGTCTTCATTGCAGAGCCTCCTTGATTAATCTGGTTTGTTCCACGTCGTTCCAGCCGCATCAAAAGACGATCCGGGTGCGCAGACCGAGAAGCGTGATGCTGTTCTGATCTTGGTTTAACAGCGGATTGGAGATGAACTGTATCGATGGGGTGATTTGCAGACCGGGCGAGACCGAAAAACGATAGAACGCCTCGACCGTGAATTGGGTCCCATCGATACCACGAGCTTCGGCCCAGTTCAGACCCAACCCGGCCAAATCCGTGTTTCGGCCGTAGTACCCCATACCGGCGGACAGGGATCGTTTGTACAGAGCGGCCGTGCCCTTGGCCGCGCCGGCCCGCACAAACGGCATCCATTTATTGTTCACGAACCAAGCGGCTGAAAACGCGCCACCATAATCTTCCGGGCGGGTGCCGTCATTGGCGGCGTCGGCATGCCAAAGGGTCAGGTGGATGTTGTCGAAATAGATGCGGTCGAAGCCGGAGGTGCATCCAATTTCGAGTGACTTGAACAGGTCACCGTCGCTGAAAACCTCCAGATTCGGATCAGACGGGTCGGCGTTTGCATCGGCAACGCTTGCGACGGCATACAGATTTTTGCTTAGCCTCAAACCGCCCGCAATGCCCGGCCCGGGATTTGGCGCGTTGATTGTTGGATTTGTGTTGAACGCGAGGTTTTGAAACCCGCTGTAAGGGCTGACCAGACCGTAGATATCAATGAAATCAGTGACGTCAATTTGGCCAATCTGAAGGGTCCATGCGCCATCATCGGCCCTTTGCGTCCAGAACAGATTGGTCAGCAGCAGCCCGGTGTCATTGAAAGCTGTCCCGGTAATCGAAAGGGCGCCGCCATCCAGACCCAGAAATTGGGGGGCAACACCGGTGTAGCTATGCCGCTGCTCGATTTTGAATGTCAGCGATCCACGTTCAGTTGCCTGCCAATTGCCGTAGAACCGGGCGATGCCACCGGCCGCTTCGCCAGTGCCAACATCGGCGGTCGTGGTCTGACCCAAAGCGAGGTAGTCCACGTTGAATCGAAAGCCGCCATCGGCCAGTTTGTCTTTCCAGTTGAACCAACCCGGCGCGATGTCCCGTGGAAAATTCGAACGATACTGCGGGTCTGTCAGGCCATCACCGGGCTCAAGATCGGCTTCGACCGAAGACGGCCCGGAAAGGCCTTGTGCCGAGGCAGGTCCCGACAATGCGATTACCAAGGCGGCGATTAGTGGCCTTATCATTCGGACGCGTTGACCCCGCCGGTCTTTCGATCCATCGCCGCGCGAATGTGGTCGGTTGTACGCCGTTTCCACGCCAGCCTGTCCGCCTCTGTTTCCAGAGTTTCCACGCTGTCCGTTTCCAACTGGAATGTGGCATTCATAGGCACAAGCCCATCCACGACCATCATGCTTTGCATTGAGGGCTCGATCCTCAGCGTCCCGGTTAGTCGCACCGGTTCATGAAAATAACCGGGTGTCCAATCCCCGTTCAGCCTTACGCGGATCATCTGGTTCGGCGGCGGAGGTGGCATGTGGCTGCACATGCCGCGTTCCGGTACCAGATACGCCACCGGTTGACCGTCCGGATCGTTGGGCGCAGGAATGGCAAACCCTGTCAGTGTCACCGTCTGGCCATCGAATTGCGGGTTTCCAGCGGTGCCCGCTTTTCTGCGCCGTTCTGTGACAACCTCGCGCTGATCCAGCAACCAATCGACATCAATGCCCTTTTCGACCAGTTCACCTTCGGTTTCCTGAAGACGCTGCTGCCAGTTTTGTCTTTCCTCCGTGCTGCCAAACTCTTGCTGTAGATTGCGACGCAAACGCACAACATACAGAATACTGTCAAATTGTTCCGGGCTGAGGTCCCGATACGGGTCTTCGAAACTCTGCGCGGATGGATCGGGCAGGCGGTCCCATGTAAGCACTGAGTCCGGTGCCGTGATGGCCGCGCGAGGGGACGATACCAGCGCAGTAAAGAAAACGATCTGAAGCCAATTGCGCATGAAACCGCTCCGCTTCATTGAATGGTCAATCCAACGTGTTTTTGTAGATCACACCGTCTTTCATGATGAGTTGGATGGTTTCCGGGCTTTCAGGTCTTGGATCTGCGCCGAACCATTGATCTCCGGTGCCGACGACCGAGAAATCCTCAAGCGGATTGCCGTCGATCAACAGGATGTCCGCATAGGCACCTTCTTCGATCACCCCGAGTTTGCCGTCGGTGTATGGGTTCATAAAGTCGCCCGACAGCGCAACGACCTCACCGCCGGTCGATGTTAGTGTCACCATGGACGTGTATGGCCCGAAGAATTCGTTGTTCAGGTGCTTTTCGTAAGCAATCTGGATATTGCACGCCTCGACAGAGCCAACGCAGTCCGTCTGAAACCCTCGCTTCACCGGGCATTCCTTCATGTTGTCAATGTAGCCTGCGAATGTTGCCGAGGCCGATTTCGCCTTGGCCAAGCTAGACGGAACATTGGCGACGGCGGGGATATCCAGAAGACCGGGGTCAAATGCAGTCAGGTTCGTTGTGATGTACGCGCCTTTCTCGTTCATTACCTCGGCGATTTCGCAGTCGAACGAGAACCCGTGTTCGATTGACATAACGCCTGCGTCGAGTGCATTCAGGATCGCTTCTTTTCGGTAGGAATGGGCCATAACATAGCTGCCGTATTCATTTGCAACCTGAACAGCGGCCTTGATTTCTTCGGGTGATCCCGCCAGCAACTGCCACGGATCAAAGGCTGAAACGACGCCCCCGGATTGCATGAACTTCAACTGCGTTGCACCCATACGGAAATTGTTGCGCGCGAACTTGTAAACGTCATCGACCCCACTGATTTCTTGTGCCAGATTCAGCCGGCTCATGTTCGTCTCTGATCCCGGGGGAGCGGTGAAATTGGCAAAATCGGCGTGGCCTCCTCGCGTTCCGATAAACGCGCCTGAGGGGTAATATCGGGGGCCTTCGATTTGTCCCGAGTCAATTGCCCGGCGCAAACCGCCGTTGGCGCCGCCGGCATCCCGAACGGTGGTGAACCCTTGCATCAGATACATTTCTGCCATCCTTGCGCCGTGGATCGCAAAATCTTCCCACGTTGTATTGGCCTCCATCGCCGGAAGGGTCGGCCCCATCAACATCAGATGCGCGTGAAGTTCGATGAAGCCGGGGGTAAGCGTGCGTCCTTCACCGTCTATGACAGTGGCGCCGGGGGCCGTGATCGCATCGCTCGAAACAGATTTGATAAGGTTGCCCTCAACCAGAACAGAGCCGTTTTCAATAAGAGCTTCGTCGACGCCATTGAAAATATTGACGTTCGTAAACAGCACTTGCGGGGGTGTCTGTTCCTGCGCTGCCGCAGGCAGGCCGCAGGCGATTAATAGGGGTATTGCCGAGGTAATGAGTTTTGATTTCAACAGTCCACGCATTTCGAGCTACCTCCGCTTCGGGTTCCTCAAATTCTAGCGCGCTTACCTGAAAACACATTGCCATTTTTGAATTCATACTGGACTTTTTTCGGCAAAAAGAGGCAAATATTGGCTTCAAAGAGTTATACAATAACAAGACTGGCCAGACGTGACAGACAACTCAAACTCGAATCCCTCGCTCGGTTTCATCCGGCTTTCAAACGCTGCGCTGTTTTCCAACAGTCTGCGTTCGCGTGGCATTGATCCAGAAGCTGCATTCAAATCACATGGCCTTTCAGCGACAGCGGCTGCAGACGAAAACCTGTTTGTACATGCCGAGGTTTTCTACGGCCTGACAAATACGTTTGCGGATTTGGTAAATGACAAGTTTCTGGGCGTACGCGTCGGCGAGGGTTTCGCGTTTTCGGATTGGCCGCCCTTTGCAAGCGCCGCGTCGAACGCCAAGACACTCAGCGAATTTCTGATCCGTTATGTTCAGATGGTCCCGACCGAAGTGAGCTCGGTAAAACACAGCCTCTTGGTTGAACCGAACACAGCCACGTATCAGGTGACGCGTTTCGGTGACCCCGGCGTCGCGCCAGTACAGGTAACGGGTTTTGGCTGTGCCCAGTACATCAGGGTCATTCGCGCGGTTACCGGCCAGTTCTGGGATCCCACCAAAGTGACTTTCAAGAGCAAATACATTGGTGGAATTCCCGCAGACTATCAGGACGTGCAGATCGCTTTTTCCAGCAATCCCGGTATTGAGATCACCTTTCCTGTTGATTGGCTTTTCAAGGCGTTACAACTCAACATTCAGGTGGCCGAGGGGCAGACATCCAAAGTCGCATCGGAGGTGACAGTCGTCACCGCTCTCAGGTCGGTGCTTGCCGGCAATCTCGACAAAGCCGATCTTGGCCCCGTTGCCGTTGCAAAACTGTTGGGCCTGGAAGGGGATCGTCTTGTAAAGGCTCTGAAGCAGAACGGAACCACTCTTTCCAAAGAGGTGAAGCGACTGAAAATCGAACGCGCAAAAAGCGAACTGTCCAAAAGCGACAAAACAATCTCGGAGATTGGTCTCTCACTTGGCTATCACGATAACGCACATTTCACCCGCTTCTTTCGATCACAAACCGGCGTAAATCCCAGTGCTTTCCGAAGCCATGCAGCTTCGGCGAGGCAGCGTTAGCGGGTGGCTTGCCACTAAAATGAAGATGACCCGTCAGTTTGTCTAGGTAACGTGGATCGAAGCGGTCAAGGGCGCCAGAGCAGCGGTCCAATGAAGACTCGCTGCAATGCAGCTCTCAATCCAAACACGCGACACCCGTTTCATATTCGGTTTCTTTGTCGCCTTAACAGATCAAGTATCTTTCGCACGCACGTTTGATGCAGGCGCGTTCTCAACCGCATGTCGGCATGTCATGAGGTTGAGTGAGGAGATCGTAACCCAAAGTCTGTACTACCGACACGCAGCGGCGAAAGCTCACGCGGTGCCGCGGGTAGGGCGGTTGTTTTCGATGTTGAACTTCATTCCGTCCAGCAATTCGTCAAGATCGGGTCGCGCAGCGGGGCCATTGGAAATGTCAACCAACATCAGGCTGCCGTCCGGACGGATGCCGAAGGCGCCGGGTTCGGCAAACAGGTTTGATGTTTCCGCCTCCGATAGTGGCTCTGAAACGTAAAGGCCCAGCGAACGCATCTGCGCTGCGGTCATGCCATATCCCAGGTCGAATGCCCATCCGAACTCTTCCTTGTCGGTCCGGGCCTTTTCCTTTGTATCAGCCGAGACAACCACCACGTCCAGCAAGCTGTCCCAGTCGGGCAGCATGGCGTTCAATTTGTTCAGGAACCGTTTGCAACGCGGACAATGTCTGCCGCGATAGACAAACAGCATCGTCCAACGGTCTTTGGGTTGGCCAATCTCCAGCTCGCCACCACTGACGGCGAAGAAACTGAGAGGTCCGACGGGCGCGTTCACTGAAGGCTTGTGCGACATTTCAATTTCCCTTGCTTTTGATTTCAGATGGGCGCACGAAAAACTGGGGCGTAGGGTGCGGCCCAGAACCCCAACCCGCGCTTTGCCATGGTTGGTTAAAGCAGAAATGTCGAAACTCAAACTCACAAGTGCTGCATTGAAGAGGTGAACCTGGCACAGATGCGCCTGCCATCAGATCAAATTTGGTCATCCGATCAATCCCGGCAACGTAAGTGAAATCGCGGGGACGAACGTGATCAGCATCAAAGCCAGCAGAATTGCAAGGTAAAACGGCCAGATCGTTCGCACGGCTTTTTCCATCGGCAATTTGCCGACGGCGCACCCGACAAACAGGCAGGATCCGACAGGAGGCGTGCACAAGCCCAACCCCAGGTTCACGAGCAAGATCATTCCGAATTGAAGCGGGTCAATCCCAAGGCTATTGGCTACCGGCAAGAAAATGGGTGTGCAGATCAGAATGAGAGCCGCCATATCCATGATCATGCCAAGCAACAACAATACCGCATTGATCATCAACAGGATCAGTATCGGATTTTCTGTTAGCCCGGTCAGCAGGTCCACGGTTTTGTCTGGAACTCTGTAGAACGTCAGCATGTAGGCGAAAGCACCAGCACATGCGATTAGGATCATGACCATCGCTGTTGTGCGCACGGCAGACGCCACGGCAATGCAAAAGTTTTCCCAAGTTATGCTTCTGTAGACGATGAGCGTGACAACGAAGGCGTAGATTGCACCGAACGCGCCGGACTCGGTGACGGTGAAAATCCCCGACAGAACGCCGCCGACGATGATAACGGCAGTCAGAAGACCAGGTATTGCGCTGAAGAAACTCAGGGCGAGCGCTTGCCAACCTGGAAACTTCTCAGCCTTGTAGCCTCGGCGCACAGCCACAAGATACGCGGCCACTGCCAGGCACAGGCACATCAGAACACCGGGCACCACACCGGCCAGAAACAGCTTTGAGATCGAGATACCGCCACCTGCCGCGATGGCGAAGATGATCATGTTGTGGCTTGGCGGAATGATGATCCCGGCGATCGAGGATGTGACGGTCACGTTAACGGCATAGTCCGCATCATAACCTTTCTCTTTCATGACCGGCACCAGGATAGACCCCAACGCAGAAATGTCCGCGATGGCCGATCCTGAGATGCCGCCGAAAAGCATCGAAGAGAACACGTTTACGATTCCGAGACCGCCCCGCACGGCACCAACCGCCGCCGAAGCAAACCTGACAAGCCGCATTGCAATTCCGCCATGGAACATCAACTCGCCGGCGAAAATGAAGAATGGAATTGCCATCAGGGAAAAGACGTTGATCCCGGACACGATCCGCTGGAACCCGATCATCAGGGGCAACCCTTCGAACCAGAACGCAGAAATGGCCGCAATTCCAAGTGCGAATGCGACAGGCGTGCCGATCAGAACGCAGAGGGCGAACACGCCAAGCAGTAAGAGTATTCCCATCAATTGCCTCTATTCAATGCTGTCGCTGCGCGCGTCAAAACCCGCAAAGAGGCGGATCAGGTGGCCAACGGAAAAAAGGAGTATGAGGCCGCCGCCAATAGTCAGAGGCAATGAGCGCAGGCCCTCGGGAACCTGTATCAAGGGGATCAGCGATCCCCATTTGAATATCGTGAGTCGAGCGCCAAACCACAGCATCAAGATGCCAAACCCGGCCATAAGCACGTCCGTTAGAACGACCAGAACATTTCGGACACCCCGGGGAACCGAAGTGCGCACGAGGGACACGGACAGATGCGTATTGTCGTGAACGCCGACCGCTGCACCAAGAAATGCAATTGTCATGACAAGAAGCAGCGCAACTTGCTCGACCCAGGTTGGCGTTGCATTCAACACATAGCGTCCAAACACGAGCCACCCGAAAATGACCGTGATGACGACCAGTGCGACGCCGGTCACTATCCGGCAAACATCGGCGATCCAATCCAGGATCACGACCATTCTGCGCACCGCTTCTGGGGGTTCTGATGATCTATTCATTGGCCTACGAGGTTTAACAAGACATCCGATCCCGCATCGCGGGACCGGACCGTTTCAGACTTGATTTTGCTAAATCAGTCCGTTGCCTGGATGGTTTCGACCAGCGGGCGCAAATCTGGGTTGGTGGCAAAGTATGCCTCGTAAACCGGACCCATGGCCGCCTGGAAGGGGGCCTTGTCCGCCACGTCGTTCACGACCACGCCACTTGCTTCGACGGCTTCACGGCTGGCTGCTTCGCGTTCGGCCCACAATTGCCGCTGCAACTCTGCCGACTCTTCTGCCGCCTCGCGAACCGCAGTTTGCATCTCGGGCGATAGGGCATTGAACGTGTCAGTGTTGATGCAGATGCATTCAGGGATGATCAGGTGCTGCGACAGAGAGTAGTAGCCGGCGACCTCAAAATGGCCTGTCGACTCATAAGAAGGCCAGTTGTTTTCCGCACCGTCCACAACGCCGGTCTTCAGCGCCTGATAGACTTCGGCGAAGGCCATCGGAGAAGGGTTTCCACCAAGCTCGTCAATCATGCCCGTGAACAGATCATTGTTCATGACGCGAACCTTCATCCCTTCGACATCAGCCGGCGTGTTGATTGCCTTACTGCCATTGTAGAAAGACCGGGCACCTGCGTCATACCAAGCCAAAGGTGTCAGCCCTTTTTCCGCCATTCCGGCCGCGATTGCCTCGCCGCCTTCGCTTTCCAGGACACGGAACATGTGCGGGACGTCTTTGAAAATGAAAGGCAATGATACAACGTTGGCCTCGGCCACAATGGGACCGATTGGACCTAAGTTGAAGTTGCCAACCTCCAGCGCGCCTGCGCGAACCTGTTCAACTGCATCGGGCTGACTGCCCAATGTGCCGCCGTGGAACATTTGCAGATTGATCTCGCCGCCTGTCTTTTCCGTCACAAGCTCGGCGAATTTGTCCATCGCAATTGTGTTTGGGTATCCGTCCACATGGATGTTCCATCCGCGCCAGTCTTCCGCAAAAGACGCGGTTCCCATAAGAACAACCAAAGCGGCGGCACTTGTAAGTGTTTTGGATAGTTTGATGTTCATTTTTTCCTCCCTAGAAAAACAGACAAAAATGGTGATGTGTGACCGAAGCCGGCTATGAAAAAAGAAGGCCTCCGTTGATGTCGATGTTTGCGCCTGTGATGAATGCGGCATCGTCCGAGGCCAGATAGGCCACCAGATTGGCGACATCCTCGGACGTGCCTTCGCGTTTCAGCGGTGTGGCGTTGGCAACGTTGCTGCGCACTTCGCTTTTAGTGAAAACGTTGTGGAAATCGGTGTCGATCATACCGGGGCAAACGGAATTGACCCGAATATCCGGCCCCAGTTCCTTGGCCAGCCCACGGGTCATTGTCATAACGGCGCCTTTCGATGCGGCGTAGGCAACCGCGCCCGGACCACCGCCATCCCGACCGGCCTGGCTGGCGAAGCCGACGATTGCACCGCCCTTGCTCATATGAGGCAAAACAGACTTGATGGCGCGCGCGAACGAGGTGGTGTTCAAATCCATGACGTATTGCCAATGGTCAATGTCCATCTCGGCCATCGACTTGCGGGCAACCAAACCTCCGGTCACGTGGACCAGAACATCGATCCTGTCACCGAAAGCTGAAAGCGTTTCTGATACCAACCGGCCAACATCAGCCTCGGATGTCATGTCGCCCTGAACAGCAATCGCTTTTCCACCCGCAGCTTGAATTTCGGCGACGGCAGACTCCGCGCCGGATGATGAACTGTGATAATTGATTGCCACCGCTGCACCAGCTTCGGCGAGCTTCATGACGCAGGCGCGCCCGATGTCCCGCCCGCCGCCAGACACAATTGCAACCTTTCCTGCCAATCCTCGAATTGGGCCAGTCAGTTGAGCAGGCAATTCAGTCATAACGCGTTCCCTTGGTTCCTTGATCAGCCTGCCTGAATTCCTGTTCCGGTCACTTGAAGTGATCAGGTTTTCAGCGGCGTTGTGTTATTTAGTCGACTAGTATACTAGTATTGTCAACAAATTTATTTGGCACGGCAAAGGGTCCGGTGACTACTATTCGTGCTAGGCAAAGAGGCTGGACGTACCATGATGGGTGTCGAAGGGTGCGACCTCGTCGATCCGGTGTTGCGTGGAAAGGTTCACGCGCAGAAAAAGGCAAGAAATGCAGAGTATTACTGATAAAATTGAACGGCGCACAACCACTGACATCGTGTATGAAAACCTGTACGAAGCGATTGTTTCGCTTGAGATTTTGCCGGGAACCAAGCTGTCAGAGGCGGACATCGCAAAGAAATTCGACGTGTCCAGACAACCTGTCCGGGATGCGTTCAACCGGCTCGAAGCACAGGACCTGCTTCTGATCCGGCCTCAAAAAGCCACGCGCGTACGAAGCTTTTCGATGGAGCGAATCGGGCATGCCCGCTTTGTTCGTCTCGCTGTAGAGCTCGAAGTGGTGCGCGCCGCTTGCGATGTCTGGCGGCCCGAGTTTGCCAGCCTACTCGGGGAAAATCTTGAAAAGCAAAGCGCTGTGGTTTCGCGAAACGAGGCCGAAAAGTTCCATCAGTTGGATTATGATTTCCACAAACTGATTTGCGACCTGAGCGGCAACCCGTTGGTGTTCGGTACGATTCAGGAATGCAAAAGAAAGATCGACCGTCTTTGCGTTCTCAGTCTCGGGCGCGAGAGCGAGGCTGATATCCTGGTCCGGGATCATATCGAACTGGCCGAAGCGCTGGCCGAAAAGAACGCCGAAAAAGCCACCGAAGCAATCCGCCGCCACCTTGGCCGGATCGACAAAACCATTGATGAGGTCCATTCAAAGCACGCTGAATACTTTGAATGAGCGCCTCTGAACTGATCTGATTAAGGATACCGCACGATGCCCGCAAGTTTCCCGGTTGTGCCCACCGCCGAAGGCGTCACACGGCAGGTTCTGGCCGATCACGAGAACCTCATGATGGTCTCGTTTCGTTTTGAAGAGGGGGCCGAAGGTACTCAGCACAGCCATCCGCATGTACAATCGACATTCGTGAATTCCGGGCGCTTCAGGTTCACGGTAGGCGGCGAAGTTCGCGTTCTGGGTCCGGGCGACAGTCTGATCATTCCACCCAACGAAAACCACGGCTGCGTTTGTCAGGAAGCCGGTGAGCTGATCGATTGTTTCACACCCCGACGCGACGACTTTTTGTAAGGCGAGTGGCTGAAAACCAACGCGATAAAGTGTGCCGACGGGTAGTGGTCGGATTGCAACCAGATCGCAAGGCTCATCGAACGATCAGTTTTGTCGTCCGGGCGAACACGAAATCGTGACCAAGGCACTAGTTGGTTTCGACCGGCTTCGATGCCTCGCTTAAACCCAGTATCAGATCGGCGCACCGTTCACCCAGCATCATGGCGGGTGCGTTTGTGTTGCCGGCGTTTATGTCCGGCACAGCAGACATGTCACAGACCCGCAGTTTTTCGACACCTCGCACACGCATTCTGGAATCGAGTACCGCCAACCTGTCCCCGTCTTTGCCCATCTTGGCCGTACCAGCCGGATGATAATTGGTTTTGACGAAACGCTTGCAATGCGCCCTTAGCGTTTCATCATCGTCTGCGGTTGGAATGACGATTTCGCGGATCCGTTTGGACAGCGGACCTGACGTGAAAGCCCTGCAAAAAAAACGTTGGCCGCGGATCATCTCTTGCATGTCGTCTTCGTGCTGCAAGAGGTTTGGTGAGACGACAGGCATTGCCTTCGGATCTGCAGAACGCAGCCGGACCTGCCCGCGAGATTTTGGTTTGACGACAACGGTCGTGACTGTAAGGCCAAAATCGTCCTGAACTTCATCCAATGCGTCGCGATCCAGATACACGATCGGAACGCAAAACGCCTGAATTGTTGGTTCTTCATCGGGATGCGATGGGTTGACGAATGCACCTGCTTCGACACCGGCGGACGTTACTGGACCGCTTCCAAACAGTTTGAACTGAATGCCGTTTCGCAACATGCGCCAACCTTCACCCTGCCTGAAGTATCCGTATGGTCCGTTCGCAAACGCGGTTATCGGCACTTCGGGATGATCAATCAGGTTCTGACCGACGCCGGGCAGAGAACAAATGACGGGGATTTGCTGCTCCGTCAGGTGTTCTTCCGGTCCTATGCCCGACAGCATCAGGATTTTTGGTGAAACCAATGCGCCGGCTGCCAAAACAACTTCGCCATCGCACAAAATGGTGTGGCTGCCCTGACTGTCCTGATACTCGACCCCGACGGCCTTGTTGCGCTCGACAATTACTCTCGAAACCTCGGCGCCCAGCCGGATGGTCAGGTTCGCGTTTTCCTGCAGAGGCGCGAGAAGCGCATAGGCGGTCGAGCTGCGTTTGCCAGCCCGATTGGTGAACTGGTAAAAGCCGACGCCGCGTTGCGTGGGACCATTGAAGTCGGTGTTGAAGGGCTCGCCCAGTGATTGGACCGACTGAACGAACCAGCGCGACAGGTCATCAATGTGCCCCGGATCTGAGACCAGAACGGGGCCGTCGCTGCCATGCAGATCGTTGGCGAGCCTGTTGTTGCCCTCCATCCTGCGAAAATAAGGCAGGACGTCGTCCCATCCCCAGCCGACGCCATCGTTGTTTTGCCTTAGCACTTCGTGCCACGCGTCATAGTCCGAGGGGCGACCGCGCATATATACTTGGGCATTGACCGACGAGCCGCCGCCCAGAACGTTCGCCTGAGGGATGTCGTGAACGCGGCCATCCAGATGATCCTGCGGTTCGGTCTTGTGGTACGTCATGAATTTCGAACCGTTGATCATTTTGAAGATGCCCGGCGGCATGTCCAGCAGCGGATGGCGATGAGAATGCCCGGCTTCCAGCAGCAGAACCCGGCACTTGCCGGCGTTGACCAAACGAGCTGCCGCAGCAGCACCGGCCGAACCACCACCGATGACTATGTGATCGAACGTTTCTGTCATGACTTTGCCTTCAGGTCCGGCGTTTTGGTTCCGTGATCGAATCGCGTTCGACCAACTCGCATTCCAGCTTGACCAAAGGATGTCGCTGCCCGTCCGCCGGACCGTGGAACAATTGCTCGATAACCCAGCGTCCCATGGCGCGCGTCGGCAAAATCATCGAAGTCAGCGGCGGCGACAGGTGGCGGGCGGTTTCGTCGTCGTCGAAACCGATAACCGAAATGTCGTTTGGGATTACGAGGCCCAGCTCTTTCAGCGCTTCATAACAGCCGATCGCCATACGGTCGTTCTGACAGAAGATCGCTGTCGGAGGGGAGGGGAGCGCCATCAATTGGCGTGTGGCAGCATACCCCGCGCTTGGCAGCCAGTTGCCCTCGATCACCAGATCTTCGTCGAAAGGAATGTCCGCGGATGCCAGCGCGTTCCTGTAGCCGGTCGTGCGTCCCGCCGCACATTCCATAAATGGCTCGCCGGTTATGGTTGCAATTCTGTTATGTCCGGCCTTTATCAGGGCGTTGGTCGCTGTGTGCCCTGCGGCCACTTCCCCGGGGATTACAGCGGGAAAGGAAAGATCGTCGGAAAAGCAGTTCAGCAGCAATACCGGGACAGTGGATTGTCTGAGGATTTGCGGAACGACAACCCGCCGCGTGAACACGGTCGCATAGATAATTCCGGCCACCTGCTGGTCCAGAAAGAACCGGAGCGTCCTCGGCTCGACCTCTGAATCGTTTTGAGTTTCGGCAAGCAATACCAGATTGCCAGTATCCCGGACCGCTTGTTTCGCGCCGTTAAAGGCATTCACCATTTCCGGGCTGGATGCCAGGTCATCAACAACAAATGCAACGGGGCCGTTAAGCGCTGCGGGGCGACGCGCTGTATCTTCCGATTTTCTAAGCTGGGCAGGCATTGGGTATCCAAGCGTGTTGGCGGCATCCAGGACCCGCTGTTTTGTTTCATCCGAAATCTTGACCGAGTCGTTTTTGTTGAGAACCAGCGAAACAGTCGTCTGCGAGCATCCAGCCACCCGGGCTATGTCATGCATTGTGACGCGCTGTCTTCCCGCAACCCGTCCAATGCCTTTGGGTTGCTTTGCTTTGTTCGCTTGATCGTTCATCGCCCAACCTTTTCGTTCTCGCCCTTTTTATAGGGTCCCGGCGCCTGAGGCAACTAATATTAGCTAGATGATAATAATATTAGTGTTGACGAGATAATTTTATTAGTGTTTTGATTAGTGAGCGGCCAGTTAGGGACTGATCGCGGAATGCGGGGAGGCGCTGTTGCGGTCTGCAGAGGAAAAGCTCGGTCAAATTGGTCGCCATCAGATGTATATTGATGGGCGTTTCGCCGACTTCGACTCGGCTGATACTGCGGTCGAAAACCCGGCAAACGAATTGATCCTTGCGCACGTTCCCGACGGTAAGGCGGAACATGCCGATTTGGCGGTGGACGCGGCGAGCAGAGCATTTGGAAATTGGTCGACGCGCCCTGCAATCGAGCGCGGGCAACTGGTGTTCAAGCTTGCTGATGCCATGCAGGAAGACACGGAGCGACTGGCGGCCTTGGTGACAGCTGAGCAAGGCAAGCCGATCTCGCAATCCCGGGGCGAAGTTGGGGCCGCCGTCACATTTCTTCGCCATGCGGCGGAGGAGGCGCGCAGGATAACGGGCGATATCGTTTCATCAGACAATCGCGCGGAAGAAATCCAAATACGACGCCATCCATACGGTGTCGTGGTCGTGCTGACCGCTTGGAACTACCCATTGGCGCTGGCAGCCCGAAAAATAGGGCCCGCGTTGGTCGCAGGAAATACCATCGCCCTGCTCGGGCACGAGATCACGCCGCTTTCGGGCCTTGCGGTTGCGGGGCTTGCTGACAAGGTTGGGTTTCCGCCCGGCGTTCTGAATGTATTGACAGGGAAGGGTCCGGTGGTCGGGCAGCGTCTGGTTGAGCATCCCGACACCGCGCTGATCACAATGACTGGCAGCACGCGGGCGGGAAAAGAGATTTTCCGAACCGCTGCCGATGGGATCAAGGTGATCCGGCTTGAGCTTGGGGGCAAAGCACCCTTCATTGTCATGGAAGATGCGGATGTGGACGCAGCGGTCGCGGCAGGCATCGCGGCGCGTTTTACCAATTGCGGCCAGATCTGCACCTGCAATGAACGCATGTACTTGCATCACGCAATCGCGGATCAGTTCCTGGAAAAGTTCGTATCCGCCGCAAAGGCGCTGACCATCGGGGATCCTTTGGCCGACCACGACATGGGCCCCAAAGTTAGCAGGGCAGAGGTTTCAAAGGTGAGCGAGATCATTGATCGCAGCATTTCGGAAGGCGCTGAGGTTCATTTGGCAGGCGGCAGGCTCACGGATGGAAGATATCAAAAGGGTCATTGGATGTCGCCGACGGTTCTGGAAGTCGCGGACAACAGCAACGCCGTGATGCAGGAAGAGACCTTTGGCCCTGTGGTTTCCGCCTTGCGCGTCGACGATTTCGACCACGCGATATCACTTGCCAACGACACGGCCTTTGGGTTGTCGGCCTATCTTTTCACATCATCCCACAAACGACTGATGGAAGCGCCGACACGGTTGGATTTCGGCGAACTCTATCTGAACCGCACCAATGGCGAAGCCGTCCAGGGCTTTCATACCGGTTGGGGTCTTTCCGGGGTCGGGGGCGAAGACGGTACCTATGGGTTTGATGGCTATCTGAGGAAACAGACGACTTACATGAATTGGGCATGACCTGATAACGCGCGGTCAAACGGAGGAGACCGCACCAATAGAGGAGGAATACTATGAAACGCAGAACACTTTTGATCTCATCTGTCATCGCGGGTGCGTTCCTTAGCACCACTGCGATGGCGCAGGGTCTGCCGCCGTTGGAGCAAAAAGACCGCTACAAGGTCGGTTTTGCCCAGATGGAATCGAATAACCCCTGGCGCATCGCAGAGACCAAGTCGTTTCATGATACGGCTGAAGAATGCGGTTGGGACTTAATCGCGACAGATGCGGCGGGGTCAGCGGCAAAACAGGTCGCGGATGTGGACAGCATGATTGCCCAAGGCATCGACGTGTTGTTCTTGCCGCCGCGCGAAGAAAAACCATTGATCCCGGCGGTCATGAAAGCCCGCGCTGCGGGAATTCCGACCTTCCTTGTCGACCGGTCGGTTGATCCTGCGGTAGCCCAGCCAGGCGAGCATTTCGTGGCCTTTCTGGGGTCGGACTTCATCGACCAGGGAGGTCGAGCCGCGCAGTGGCTTATGGAGAATTTCGAGGGCGACAAAGGCATAATCGTACAGCTCGAAGGCACAACCGGGTCCTCGCCTGCCAATGATCGAAAAAAGGGTTTTGACGACGCAATTGCAGCTGATGACCGTTTTGAAATAGTTGCCTCGCAGACCGGGGATTTTGCGCGGGATCTGGGTCGTCAGGTTATGGAGACCCTGTTGCAGGCGCATCCTGACGTGAACGTTGTCTATGCCCACAACGACGAGATGGCAATTGGAGCGATTCAGGCATTGGAACTGGCTGGCCGCAAGCCCGGCGAGGACGTGACAATCGTGTCGATTGACGGAACTCGCGACGCGCTGCAGGCCATTATCGACGGCAAAATGGGCGTGACGGTCGAAAGTTCGCCCTTCTTTGGTCCGCTGGCGTGCGACGTCATGAAGAAATATGCGGCAGGCGAGCAGATCCCGGAATGGGTGAAGGTCGAAGACCGTATCTTCACGCAGGACAATGCGGCGGATCACATCGACGAAGCCTATTGATTCTCCCTGGTGGGTGGTGCTGGCTAGCGTCAGCGCCGCCCGCAAACAACTGGAGTACAAGGTATCATGAACGCGCTTGTTTCGATGTCGGGGATTGAAAAGTCCTTTGCCGGCGTTCCCGCGCTGAGTCAGGCCAGTCTGGAAATCACCCCCGGCGAAGTTCACGCGCTGATCGGTCAGAATGGTGCAGGCAAGTCCACGATGATCAAGGTGCTTACCGGGGTCTATCGCCGTGACGGCGGGGACGTCGTGGTGTCAGGAACGCAAAGCAACATTGCCACCCCACGCGAAGCACAGGAATCCGGAATAGCGACAATTTACCAAGAGCTTAATCTGGTTCCGCTCAGGTCTGTCACCGAGAATGTCATAATGGGGTATGAGCCCAAACGGCTTGGCCTTTTCCTCGACTGGCGCGAGGGGAACCGGCGCACCCGCGAGGTTCTTGCACGTTTTGGAATTGATATTGATGTGACTGAGCCGCTTGGAAACTTCTCAACCGCGATTCAGCAGTTGGTTGCGATTGCACGGGCAGTTTCACTGGATGCAAAACTTGTGATCATGGATGAGCCGACCTCGTCGCTGGATGCCAGCGAGGTCGAGGTCCTTTTTGGTGTCGTGCGCGAGTTGAAGAAGCAAGGCGTTTCCGTTTTGTATGTCTCGCATTTTTTGGATGAGTTGTTTCAGATTTGCGATCGGGTAACCACGATGCGCGACGGGCGCACCGTCAGCACACGAAAGGTTCAGGAAACGACCAAGCTTGAGATGATCGCCGATATGCTGGGTCGCAACAAGGACGAGATCGCGGCCGACGGCATGACAGATTTTGCGGGGGCAAAGGCCAAGAAGGGCGACGTCCTTCTGCGGGCTGAAAATGTAACGACCGGCCCGCGGCTGACCCATTTTGACCTGACGCTCCATCGTGGAGAAATCGTGGGGTTAGGCGGGTTGCTGGGGTCCGGGCGAACCGAAGCGGCGCGTGCGTTGTTCGGAGTGGATGAGGCGAATGGCGGAGAGATTGAGTTGCATAATGTTTTGGGCCAACCATCCGGTCCCGGAGACGCGATCAGTAAACAAATCGGGTTTCTAACTGAAGACCGCAAAGCTGAAGGCATCGTTCCCGAGATGTCGGTGCGTGAAAACCTGACGCTGGCGTTGCTGCCAAAGCTTGCCAGACGCGGGCAAATCGACTTCGCACGTGAGCGCGAGATCGTCGAAGCCTTCATTTCCGATCTGGGCATCAAGATTGCGCATATGGACCAGCCAATCCGCGAGCTTTCCGGCGGCAACCAGCAAAAGGTCTTGCTGGGGCGGTGGCTGGCAACCCAGCCGGACATCCTGATACTGGATGAACCCACACGCGGCGTCGACGTCGGAGCCAAACGCGAGATTCAATCGTTCATTCGTTCCTATGTCGAAAACGGGTTCGGCGTCATTCTCATCAGTTCAGAATTCGAAGAACTGGTTGAGGGCGCAGATCGCATCGTGGTGATGCACGAAGGCCGCTCGGTCAAGGAACTGACCAATCCGGGAATAACAGAGAATATTTTGGTGAATGCGCTTGCGCATCATGAAGAAGGAACTGGTTCATGGACCGCGCAATGAAGCTTCCGCGGCGGTTTGCATCAATGCCGATCCGCTTTCACGGCGGTATCGCGGCATTGATAGTCCTGTTGGTGTTCAACGCTTTTTTCACGCCCAATTTCCTGCAACTTCAGACCCTGTTCGTGAACATCAGCCAGGTTGCGACAATTGCGATTGTGGCGATGGGCATGACGTTGGTTATTGCGACCGGGGGAATTGACCTGTCCGTCGGCGCGGTCATGGCGCTGGCCGGGGCACTTGCCCCGCTGATCTTTTTGTCTGACCTGGGTGTGGCAAACCCCGCATTTGGGGTGGCTTTGGCAATCATCCTGCCCTTGATCATTGCCGGATTGTGCGGCGTTTTTAACGGCGTAATGGTCGCCGTTTTGAACGTGCAGCCCATCATCGCAACACTCATTTTGTTCATCTCCGGGCGCGGCATCGCACAGGTTCTGACAAACGGGAACCTGCAGACCTTTTCCAACCCGTCGTTCAGTTATCTGGGAACCGGTAAAATCCTTGGTCTCCCATTTCAGGGCTGGCTAGCGCTGGTTATCGCCTGCATCCTCTTTTGGGTGATTTCCAGAACGACCTGGGGCCGGTACCTGCTGGCAATCGGAGGGAACGAGCGTGCCGCATACCTGTCGGGCGGTCCAGTCAAACGGGTCAAGATCGGGGCTTATGTCATCTGCGCCGTACTGGCCGGATTGGCCGGGCTGATCGTGGTTGCCATCAACTCGGCATCTGATGCCGCGCGGAACGGAAACTTGATGGAGCTGGACGCGATTGCCGCCGCAGTTGTCGGCGGTGCGTTGTTGCAGGGCGGCAGAGCCCCGATTTTTGGTGCAATCCTGGGCGCAGTGATCATCCAGCTTGTGAAATATACGTTGCTTGCCAACGGTGTAGAAGACGAAGTTGCACTCATCGCAAAGGCCGTGATCATCATTCTGGCCGTTTGGATGCAACAATATCGGAGGGCCTGAGCCATGCTGGACGAAACGGCTTTCGATCTTCGCAAATACCTTAGGCGCAATTCCGCTTCGGTAACGGTTTGGGTCGCCCTGATCGCCTTGATCGTTTTCGGGCTGCTGCGTTACGATAATTTTGGCAGCGCTTACAACTTCTCGTCCTTTCTGAACTACAACGCAATGTTCATCGCAATTGCGTTGGGCATGTGCTTTGTCATCATGACGGGTGGGATCGATCTGTCCGTTGGTTCCGTCGCTGCATTTACATCGGTCGTCGCCGCCTATCTCAGCCCATACGGAATCCAGGTCGCCTTGCCGGGTGCAATTCTTGCCGGAATCGGGTTCGGTGCGATCAACGCGTTCTGCATAATCATCCTTAGGATTCCGCCATTCATCGCGACTTTGGCCACGATGCTTGCCGCCAAGGGTGGGGCGCTTGTTATCTCGGGCGCGCAAACAATTTCGGTCGACTGGGGGTCGAACTTTACAAAACTTGGCATGGGTCAAGTGATGGGCCTGTTCCCGTGGGCGATTGTCATCGTTGCGGGACTGACTCTGGTGCTTTGGTTGGTGCTGGAACGTACGACAATCGGTCGGACGGTTCTGGCGATCGGGGGCAGTGAAGACGCATCAAATCTGATGGGTTTGAAAGTCAATCGCGCCAAGGCGTTCGTCTATCTTCTGTCCGGTGGTTGCGCGGGATTGGCGGGCCTGTTTTTGGCGTCTGGCTTTGGCGCAGGACAGCCTCTTGAGGGCATCGGATGGGAGCTTTCGGCCATCGCCTCGGTTGTCGTTGGGGGAACGCTTTTGACCGGCGGAATGGGATCCATCCCGGCGACCGTCGCAGGCGCGCTGCTATTGGGGTTGGTTTTCAATGTTCTGAACTTTGAGAACGGTCAGGGCACGATTAGTTTCAGCGCCTATTGGCAGATGGTGATACGAGGAGGCTTTCTTTTTGCGGTCATCCTTCTACAGTCTCGGATCATCGCCCGACAGCAGAAGGTCCTGGGTTCGTGAATCGAATAAAAAGTGTTTCAGCGCGATTGTTTAACGTCCCGCTGGCCGAGGTCTTGGTGGACGCCAAGCACGGGGATCACACGTTTTTCCAGCTCATCACTGTCACCATCGAAACGGATGATGGCGTTGAAGGTGTCGGATATACCTACACGGGTGGCAAGGGCGGGCACGCAGTGCTTGCCATGATAAAGCACGATCTGGCGCCTTTCTTGATGGGACAGGACGCGGACCGGATTGAGGAATTGTACGACGCCATGCAATGGCACGTGCATTACGTGGCGCGAGGTGGAATTGCCTCTTTTGCCATATCAGCCGTCGATATCGCCTTGTGGGATATTCGCGGCAAACGGACCAACGCACCGCTATGGCAAATGGCGGGTGGAGCTTCAAAGCGCTGCAAGGCATATGCCGGTGGCATCGACCTGAATTTTTCGCTTGAGAAGCTGCTGCGGCAAACCGAGGGCTACCTTTCCCGCGGTTTCAATGCGGTCAAGATCAAGGTTGGACAACCGGATCTGGCAGAGGATCTCGCCCGTGCGAGGGCGGTTCGTCACATGCTGGGCCCAGATCGGTTCTTCATGGTCGACGCGAATTACTCGATGACTGTCGATGAAGCTATCGTTGCCGCCAAAGGATTTGCCGACTGCGATATCCTTTGGTTCGAAGAACCGACAATTCCCGATGACTACAAAGGATATGGCAGAATTGCCGAGGCGACCGGCGTTCCGCTGGCGATGGGTGAAAACCTGCACACCCTTCACGAGTTTGAATACGCATTTGACGATGCCAAGCTGAGTTTCATTCAGCCGGACGCGTCGAATTGCGGCGGGATCACAGGATGGTTGCGCGTTGCTGCGCTAAGTGCCCGGCACGGTATCCCGGTTTGCAGCCATGGAATGCAGGAGCTTCATGTCAGCCTTGTATCGGCGCAATCCAATGCCGGCTGGCTTGAAGTACACTCGTTTCCGATTGACCAATACACGACCCGTCCGCTGGTTGTGCAAGATTGTTTGGCAGTGGCCCCAGATACACCCGGAACCGGCGTGGTCTTCGACTGGGACAAACTGAATGCGGAACACAAGGAGATGCCTATATGACGACCCATACAATTTCCGCGGCTTACTACCGAGGCGACAAGACCTTTGCCGTGGAAGACGCAACAGCGGAACCGCCCGGTCCCGGAGAGGCGGCAATCCGCGTTGCCTATTGCGGTATCTGCGGCACCGATATGCACGTCTATCACGGCAACATGGATGCGCGTGTGGGGTTGAACCGCGTCATCGGGCACGAAATGTCCGGCGTCGTCGAAGCAGTGGGCGAAGGCGTCGATACAGTCAAGCTGGGTCAAAAGGTGGTCGTAAGGCCGCTTGTTCACTGCGGCAAATGCCCGGCCTGTCTTCGAGGGCACACCCATATCTGTCAGAACCTGAAATTTCTTGGCCTTGATACGGACGGGGCCATGCAGGAAATCTGGACGGTTCCGGCGCATACTTTGCACGTTTTGCCAGACGATTTGCGCATGGATCATGCCGCGCTTATCGAACCCGTCGCCGTGGCTTGCCACGATGTGCGCCTTTCCGGTTTACAGGCTGGTGAAGACGTCGTTGTCATCGGCGGCGGGCCAATCGGCATTCTGGTGGCTATGGTCGCAAGAGACGCCGGCGGAAACGTTGTGATTTCCGAGGTAAACCCGAACCGGTTGGCCATCGCCGAAAAACTCGGCTTTGAGACGATCAACCCGGTTGAAACAGACCTTGCAGCAGAAATCAACGCCCGCACCGGTGACAAGGGTGCAGACGTGGTTTTCGAAGTGTCCGGCACGCAACCCGGGGTGGATGCAATGACGGCCGTCGCCGCGACCCGCGCCAGAATCGTTATGGTCGCGATCCATGCGACAAAGCCTCAGATCGACTTGTTCCAGTTCTTTTGGCGGGAACTCCAGTTGATTGGCGCAAGGGTGTACGAGCCCGAAGACTACGAGAAGGCAATCGCTGTCGTTGCGTCCGGCGGCGTTGATGCGGATGTTGTCATCACCGATGTCAGCCCGCTGTCGGACATACAATCCGCGTTCGAGGCACTGGATCGCAGCCCAACCGCAATGAAAAGCCTGATCAAAGTGGAAACGCCTTTATGAATGTACTGCAAAGCTTCGATCTTACAGGAAAGACGGCCCTGGTCACCGGTTGCAAAAGGGGCATCGGTCGGGGCATGGCCGAAGCGCTTGCGTCGGCTGGCGCGGATATCATCGGGGTATCTGCCTCGTTGGAGCTATCTGGTTCGGATGTCGAAAAGTCCGTTACCGCGATGGGGCGCGGCTTTCGCGCTTACCAATGTGACTTTTCGGATCGCACCGCGCTGCGGGCTTTCATCGACCAGCTAAGAGCCGACGGTGTGACACCGGATATTCTGGTCAACAATGCCGGAACCATCAAACGAAAACCTGCTGCCGAGCACCCAGACGACTGGTGGGACGAGGTGATCGAAGTCAACCTGTCTTCTCAGTTCGTTCTGTCCCGGGAAATCGGCAAGGATATGGTCGCCCGCGGTTCGGGCAAAATCATATTCACTGCCTCGCTTCTGACCTTTCAGGGTGGGATTACGGTGCCAGGGTATTCGGCCTCGAAAGGTGGTATCGGACAGCTTACTAAGGCATTGGCGAACGAGTGGGCCGGGCAGGGTGTGAACGTGAACGCAATTGCGCCGGGCTATATTGCGACAGACAACACGCAGGCCCTTCAGGACGATCCCGTGAGATCCAAATCCATTTTGGAACGCACGCCTCAGGGACGTTGGGGAACACCTGCGGATTTTGCCGGTCCCGTGGTTTTTCTGGCGTCCTCGGCGTCGGACTTCGTCAACGGCGAAATCCTCGTGGTCGATGGGGGATGGATGGGGCGGTAACGCCCCATTCAGGGCCCTGTTTTGTTGGTGATCAAGCTGTAGCGTGCGTTTGAACCCGAACAGACATCACGCCCCGATGTAGTGCACCTTTAAGGTCCGTGTTTTTGGTGCCTCACGGTGTTCAAAAAGAAACAGGCTTTGAACCTTTCCTAGGGGGAGTCGCCCCTGTTCAACTGGGATCGAAATTTGCGTCTGAGTTAACAGCGACCGAAGATGAGACGGCGCGTTGTCATCTTCGGTTGGTTTGTGACGGTACTTGCCCGGTACCTTTGGAACAAGCTCTTCAAAAAAAGCTTCGATATCCGCCGTAACTTGCTCGTCCGCGTTGGCCTGAACCAACAACGCAGCGCCGGTGTGAACACACCAGATTGTCAGCAAACCGGAATCGAAGCCGCGGTCGGACACTTCACGTTGAATGACCCCGCTTATGTCCCTGAGGGACTTGCCGGGCGTGTCGACCATAACGTCAAAAAACTCTTGTTTCATGTTCATATGCGTTCCTGGCTTTCCAAGGCATGAGCCCGCTTTGTCGAAAAGCGGGTTTTGGTTGAGCTTTGCCCTGTAGACTTCTGATTAATAATGTTATTTAACCCGAGACAGTATTCGAGTATCCTGGGTCTTTTGTCACCAGCTGCAGGAAACATAGTCAACAAACTGGTCATGCAAAAAGCTGTTTGAACCTGTCGACGCACAATCGAAAGCCCTCTTCAAAGTTACCGTTGCCGGGATGATAGACGCTTTCGAATGACACAACGCCGTCATAACCGTCGTCTCTCAGCGCATCTGCAATCGGCTGAAAGAGATCTGCAAGCTGACCTTCCCCCATGCGACGAACTTCCAGCGTCGCTCTGGGTGTGTCGACCTTAACATCCTTGATGTGGATGTGGCCCAGGTAACCATCGCGCAGTTCTTGGTAACCATCGGGGTAAGCCAGTTCGTGACACCAGCAATTGTTGCCGGGGTCCCATAGCACTTTCAGCGTATCCTTGGCATCCAGATCGTCGATCAGCTTGCGGGCGGTGTAATTGGAATTCACCAATGTCCCGTTCCCGGTTTCGACAACCAATTGGATGCCTTCGGAGCGCGCCAGGTCAACAGCGGGGGCGATCAGCGGCGGCATCGTGTCCCAAACACCGTGTGCCACGTTCCACTTCTCGGCGCCGTTTTTGCCCCAAAGTATCTGTTCCTTTCTTTGCGTCATGATCCGGACGAGCGGTGAGCCGACGACATGCGCCATGTCGATGACGCGTTTCAGGGCATCCATGTGTTTGGTGTGCAGCGCGTCACCGGGCCTGTTGGCGGCGGTCATACCGGCGAATATGTGGCGGGACAGGCAGGAAACGGGCTTGCCCCGATCCCGCAGCAACGCATCGATTTCCGCGATTTCCTGAGCGGAATGATCACCGACTTCGGTGTCGCCGACGAATTGAAGTTCTGCGTATTTGAGGTCGAATTCGTCCATGACATCCACGGCGTGTCGCAGATCGCGTGAGATGCCGTCGCAAATTACACCCAGTTTCATTTCAATGCCCCCTGCCGATGCAATTCTGCGCCAACGATTTCTTCGATGACGCGGGTGCAAATCCAATTGTCGCCGTCCGGGTACTTTGTTTTGCCGGCATGAAAGACTTGCATCGCGGACGAGGCGGTTTGCATTGGAACGCCCAGCTCGCCAGCGAGGGCAAGGGATATCGTCAGGTCCTTGTGCATGGTTGCAATATGGCTGCCTGTGGCAACAAACTTGCGATCAATGATATTCTCAAGCGCGGTGTTCACGACACCGCAACCGGCGCTTGAAGATGCAAATACATCCAAAAGCGCCTGACCGCTTACACCGGCTTTGGCAGCAAGTGCTGCGGCCTCGAACGTCGCCGAAAAGATCGACCCAATCAGGGATTGAAGACAGGCCTTCACCGTCTGACCGTCCCCGGCGTTGGACCCGACCCGGTGTATCGTACCGGAAACCGCCTGCATAACGTCGGCATTTTGATCCAGCACCTCGGACGCGCCCGCCGCCATCATCGTAAGCGTGCCGTTTTGTGCGCCGGGAAACCCGCCCGAGACAGGGGTGTCGATCAGGTTTATGCCAGAACCCTGCATGTCCTGACCGATTGCGCGTGCCTCGGCCGGGGTGATGGTCGCTGACAGAATGACGGTCCCACCCTTATCCATGTTCGCAACCAGGCCGTCGTTACCCAGAATGACGTTGCGGGCCTGATCGCCGTTCATGACCATCACAAACACACTGGCGGCGTGACGTCCCACTTGGCCGACGTCACCCATCGCCAAACCACCAAGATCGGAAAACGCCTTCATCCGTGTGTCTGAAAGATCAAACCCTGACGTTTCAAAGCCGTTCATAATCAGGTTCTTGGCCAGACCACTGCCCATATCACCAAGACCAATAACTCCTGCGGTTTTCATTCGGAAACCTCCCGTTTTTCAGCCACCTACAGATTGGCTGACGCTTCGAAAATGATGCGCGCTTGCATCGGTTTTCGCGGGGGTTTCACGCGCCTTGGTAAGACGCCGGGCGAGTCCGGAAGACACCCCGCTGCCCGTTTAGGTAAAGCAAGTAAACGTAGAATGCGGCGCTCAGGCAAGCAAAGAAACACCTGAGGCAGAAAGAAACAGACCGGCCCGTTCCGTCAGGAAAAGGCGGCCATTATTCCGCGCAGTTCCGCCAACCCACGCATTCTGCCGATCAGCGGATACCCCGGCGTGCTGTGTCCGCCCAGATCACTCAACAACTCCTGCCCATGATCAGGGCGCATCGGAATTTGCCAGTCGCCGCGCCCTTCGGCTTTGCGACGTTTCTGCTCGGTCATCAATTCCCGGATCGTGCCAACCATATCCGTATCCCCTTCGAGGTGGGCCGCTTCGAAAAAATCCGGTTTCGCAATGTCGGAACCATCAATGCGCTTCGTGTTTCGCAGATGGACAAAGTGAATGCGGTCGCCAAGGCTGCGCACGAACTCGGGCCCGTCGAAATCCGGGCGAACGCCAAGCGATCCTGTGCACAACGTCGCCCCGTTTGACGGCAAGTCGACCGCGTCCAAAACGGCGCTGTAGTCTTTGATAGTCGACATGACCCGAGGCAATCCCAAAAGCGAGAAAGGCGGATCGTCCGGGTGGCAGCACAGGCGCAAACCAAGATCTTGCGCCAGGGGGGCGACTTCCGACAGAAAATCGACGAGGTTCGCCCGCAACTGGCTGTGATCGATATTTGCATAAGTGTCCAGCAATGCGCGTACGTCCTGAACGCTCCATTGGCCATTAGCGCCCGGTAGCCCCGCGGTGACATTTTGCTGCAACTGAGCCTTGTCCTGATCCGACATGCGCAAAAAGCGATCTTTGGCGGCTTGGTGAACCGTGCTGGAATAGTCCTCTGCCGCGCCGGCGCGTTCCAGAATATGTATGTCGAAAACGGCAAAGTCGGTCAGGTCAAACAGCATAGCGGTACCGCCATGAGGCTGCCGCGCGCGCAACGCTGTACGGGTCCAATCCAAAATTGGCATGAAGTTGTAGCAAACAACTTTGATACCAAGTGACGCAAGCGCGCGAAGACTGGCTTTGTAGGCCGCCAGATGGCTGGCCATGTCAGCGGATTGCGTTTTGATCGCTTCGGAAACAGGCAGGCTTTCAACTACGTCCCAATCATAGCCGCCTGCTGCAAGCAGTGACTGCCGTTCGGAAATGCTCTGTTCGTCCCAAGGCTGTCCGGGGGGGATGTGATGAAGGGCCGTGACAATCCCCTCAACCCCGACCTGGCGCAGATCGGCCAGAGCAATTGGATCGTTGGGGCCAAACCAGCGCCAGCATTGTTTCATGGCTGCCATCCTTCATACATCGGGTGGTCCCGTTCAATTGGCAGTCCGACACGCTCTCCGGTACGTGCGGCATGATAAATTGCAGTGACAAGTCCGACAGAGGCGGCACCGTCCTGTAGCGTCACAGCAGAGTTTGGCTCGGACCGTATGGCTTTGCCGACTTCAGCAAAAAAACCTTCAAACCCGGTCGGTTCCAGCGGCGCGCGTGCAACCGCCGTGTCAATTGCGCTCTGCATGGCTGTGTCCCTGGCCACAAAGGTCCAAGGGTGCTTGCCCGGCGCATAAGGTTCGCTACCGGACGTGGCTGTCAGGTTCTCGAAGACGATCCGCAGGCGGGTTTCGTCCGAGGCTGCACCCAAGGTGATATTGCTGGTGCACAAGGCGCCGGACGTCATACCAAAGCAGATCGCGGCGCAATCCTCGGTTTCGATCGGGTTGACCCGTGTTGCGGTCATTGCAGAGACCCAAGCGATTTCGCCCGCGATATGCGTCACCAAATCGTGGTTATGGATCGCATGGCCCAAAACGGCCCCGCCACGTTCACCGGCCCAGGTTCCCCTCCAGGGTACAGCGTAATAGTCCGCGCCCCGCGACCAATGGGTTTCAAGAGCCGCAGTTTGAACGGCGCCTGTCAGGCCCTCGCGTTGCAAATGGCGCAGTTGGGCAAGCGATGGCCCCCACCGATACTGAAAGACCGGAAAAACATGCTTGCCGGATGTCTGGACGGCCTCGGCGATCCGTTGGACATCATGCATCGACGTTGCCAGCGGCTTTTCGCAGACGACGTGTTTTCCAGCCGCAAGAGCGGCCAACGTTGTCGGAACATGCAGATGTGGCGGCAGGCAAACATCGACAAGGTCTATCGTTGGATCGTCAAGAACGGTCTGAACGTCGGTCAACGCCGAAAACTCGGACCCGCCCCGGATACTCTCAATCCGCGCTGCGTCTTGGTCGACAACCGCTGCGACCCGGAATGGGTCGCCCAATTGTTCCAAGGCAGCCAGATGCTGCCCGCCTATGCCTGCGCCGAGGATGGCAACATTGATCATTTTGTTTCCGCCATTTCCTGTGCGCGAAGCGCCAATTCCATGACCGTAAAGCAATGAGCTTGGGTCATAGCCGTTTCGGTTCTATGCCGGATGTCATGGGCCAGACGTGCAAAATAGGGAAGTCCAGCGTCAGCCACTTGGATCTTTTCGCAGGTGTCACCGTTCACCAAAACCAAGTGATCTGTTCCGGGGCCGCCGCCCACATCCACGTATTTTCGCAACTCGATATATCCTTCGGTGCCCAATATTGTCAGGCGACCGTCGCCCCAATTCGGCAGGGCATCCGGAGTGTACCAGTCAACCCGGATATACCCGGTGCCTTTGTCACTGTGCAAATTCAGTTCGCCAAAATCCTGCAGCTCGGGATCAGTCGAATTCGCGTAGTTCGCAACGTAAGCATTTGTAATTTCTGCAGTTTCAGAACCTGTATAGTGCAGAAACTGGTCGATCTGATGCGATGCGATGTCCGCCAGAATACCGCCATATCGATCGCGTTTGAAAAACCATTCGGGCCGCGTTGCCCGGTTCAATCTGTGGGGGCCCAGTCCAACAGTTTGAACAACTTTTCCAATCGCGCCTGCGTCGACCAGTTCGGTCGCACGTGTACTGGCTGGTGTCTCAAATCGTTCGGAAAAATTCACCGACCAAATGCGCCCCGTGTCCGAGACAACGGTCTTGATCAGGTCGAGTTGCTCAAGTGTCGTGCATCCCGGCTTGTCGCTCATGACATCCATACCGTTTTGCATGGCCTGTACCGACAAAAAGGCTCGGTCGGACGGGATCGCGGAAACCAGCGCCAAATCTGCGCTGCAACTCAACGCATCGTCCAGCCGATCTATACGCGGGATATCCGGAAAACGTTTTGTGTATCCCGCCAGAGTCCCCGGTTCGCCTTCCGTCCAATAGCCGAAGCAGTCTACTCCGACTTCGCGCATGTTTTCCGTCATGCCATAGATGTGGCGATGGTCCAGCCCCAAGGCAACGCAAGTCAAGCTCATGGCGTGACGCGGGTTTTTTGGCCGGTCCGGTCCGCGACCTGCATCGCATCAATGACGGCGTGGGTTAGTAGGGCGCTGCGGCCTGTTGCCATTGGTTCAGTCCTGTTTCTAATAGATTGCGCAAAGTCCTCGATGACAGACTGATGCCATTCATGCGTGAATGCCATCGGATCAGCGCCGCCGCCAGTAGCAGCGGTTTCCCCGGTTGTTGCTTCTGCACCGTCGAGCGTTGTGAGTGTAAGAACACCTGACTCCAAATGGGCCTTGGTGCGTGTACCTTGAATTGTGATCGTTTCAGCCGCGCCCGGAAATTCTGCCGTGGTTGCCATCAACGTGCCGACCGCGCCGTTCTCCATTTCAAACAAGGCGCCTGCCCAGTCTTCCGCCTCGAGGTCGTGCAAGGGTGTCTTCTTCATCATTGCCTGAATGTTCGAGATCGGCCCCAGCAGCCACATCGCAAGATCCAGGGTATGTATCGCCTGTGAGATCATGACGCCGCCGCCGTCGCGGGCATAGGTCCCGCGACCGGGCTCGTCATAATAACTTTGATCGCGCCACCACGGGACGCGAATATCCACTGTGGCGATTGAACCCAAGTCACCATTGGCCAAGGCAGACTTCAACGCTTTGGACGCCGCGCGCGCCCGGTGCTGAAAGACAATGCCCAGCGGAACATCCCGCGTCTCGCAACGTTCAACGATGCCCGTTGCCGCCTCAAGTGTTCTCTCAATCGGTTTTTCCATCAGGATTGGCTTGCCAGCCGCTGACAGAATATGAACCAATTCGGTGCGCTGATCGGGCGGGGTTGCAATGATCGCAAAGTCAATGCTTGGGTCGTTTGCAATGTCTTCGATTGATCCGAATGCGCGCGTGCCGTGCCGCTGTGCAAACGCTGCCGTTTTTTGCGGATTGCGCCCCAGAACACCGGCCAGATTGAGACCAGAATCCGACGCGTTTATCGCAGCAACATGCGTGCCGGCGACCATTCCCAAACCTATCAATGCGATATTCATTTCTATCCCCGATTGACACTGCCAATCTGAGGTTTTGTAGATGAAAGATGCAACCCAAAAAAAGTATGCTAACACTTGCAAGACGCTGTATCGGAGGCAAAATTGACATTTAATTTAAAGGGGATGGCGGAAGACCTTTATATTGGCATCAAAGACCTGCCAATTGTTTCTCCTCACGGTCATTGTGACCCAAAATGGTTCGCAACGGATGCGCCATTTCCCAATCCGGCAGAGCTGTTGGTTGTCCCGGATCATTACGTGTTTCGGATGCTGTTCTCGCAAGGCGTTTCCTTGACTGAGCTTGGTGTTGGCAAGGAAGGCGCAAAAACCGATCCACGCAGTGTGTTTCGGACTTTTGCGGCGCACTGGGATCTGTTTCTGGGAACGCCAACCCGTGTCTGGATGAGCTATGTTTTGCGCGAAACACTTGGGATTTCTCAGGAATTGTCTCCGCAATCAGCTGACGCGATCTATGACCAGATTTCAGAAAAACTGGCCCGTCCCGAATTCCGTCCCCGAGCCTTGTTCGACAAGTTTGATATTGAAGTGTTGGCAACCACGGACTCTGCGCTGGATGACCTGGCGTATCATACGGATATCCGTCAAAGCGGTTGGGGCGGGCGCGTGGTTCCAACGTTTCGTCCGGATGGTGTCCTGGACGGTGCAGACCCCGAATTTTTGCGGAATCTAAAGACGTTGGAGGCGCTGACAAACTGCGATCTGGGACATTTCGACGGCTACCTGAACGCATTGCGGCAGCGGCGCGCTTTCTTTGTGGAACTGGGTTGCACCGCAACGGATCACGGTATCGAACAGGTTCATACTGAATGGCTGGATGATCCGGACGCGATGTATCAACGGTTGAGGCGGAAGGAAGGCACACCGCAAGACGCGCGGCGGTTTTACGGCCACATGCTGATTGAAATGGCGCAGATGTCGGTGGGTGACGGTTTGACCATGCAGATTCACGCCGGAAGCAAGCGCAACACCAACCATGTTGTGATGCGGGAATTTGGACGCGACAAGGGTGCGGACATCCCGATTGCAATGGATTGGGTCAACGGTTTTGATGCACTCTTGAACCGTGTCGGCAACAATCCTGACCTGCGCGTCATCCTGTTTACTTTGGATGAAGGAACCTATGCGCGTGAACTGGCCCCGATGGCCGGGCATTGGCCATGCCTTCGGATCGGCCCCCCGTGGTGGTTCCACGACAGCCCCGCCGGGATCGCTCGGTACTTTGATCAGGTTGTTGAAACGGCCGGGTATTGCAATCTTGCCGGATTTAATGACGACACACGTGCCTTTCTTTCGATACCCGCGCGGCATGATCTTTGGCGGCGCGGCGTGGCGCTTCATCTGGCCGATCAGGTTTCGCGCGGCTATTTCGGGAAGGGCGATGCCGAGAAAACGGCGCGGTTGCTCACAACCGATCTGGCGCGGCAAGTTTATGGATTGCAAAGCTAAATGGGCAGTATTCTTCACTTCGGGCTTGGTAACTTCGCCCGCGCGCACTTGTTGGACTACACCGATCAGGCCGGTGGCTGGGACGTAATCGGCGTAAGCCTGCGGTCGTCGTCAGTCAGGGACGGTTTGGCAAAGCAAGGGTTTGCATATGATCTGTGTGTGCAAGGACAAGGCGTTAAGCGAATCGAGGTTTTGAAAGATGTTCTTGTCGCGCCAAAGGATCGTGAGGCTGTTTTCGATGCCATTGCAAATGCAGATATCATTTCTGCCACCGTGACTGAAAAGGGCTATCATCTGGATGCAGACGGAAAGCTCAATTTTCAAGACCCGGCAATAATAGCCGATTTGGCGGGTCAGGGTCCCTCAACCCTGATCGGTTTTCTGGCTTATGGTCTGGCAAATCGGCAAAAGCCGCTAACGGTAATGAGCTGCGACAACCGGGTCGAGAACGGAAAAGTTCTGGAGTCGGCGGTTTCCGATTTTGCCAGCGCGGCGGGGTTGGGCATGAACTGGGATGCCATTCGGTTTCCAAACTCGATGGTGGATCGGATCACTCCGGCAACGACGGATGCGGTTCGCGCGATCAGCGGTGATGCGATGGCAGTGCCGACCGAAGCTTTTTCGGAATGGGTGATCGAAGACAATTTCGCGGGGCCGCGACCTGATTGGCCGGGTGTTCAATTGGTCGACGATGTCGCGCCACACGAAAAGCGAAAACTCCGTATGTTGAACGGCGCGCATTCGCTGCTGGCGTATGGTGGGTTGAACCGGGGACTAACCTATGTTCACGAGGCCGCGCAGGACCCGGTTTTGCGACCTCTTGTTTCGCAACTCATGAAAGATGCCGGGACAACCCTGCCGACAGAGCTGCAAGATCAGGTTCCGGCCTATGCGGACGCATTGATACTCAGGTTTGAAAACCCTGAATTGGCGCACTGTCTGGACCAAATCGCAATGGATGGCAGTCAAAAGCTGCCCTATCGGTTTGTCCCGACACTCAGGGAAACGGGGTCTGCCGCCGTTGTTCAGGGTATGCGGGCTTGGATATCGTTTTGCATTTCCGAGACCGCCGCAGGCAGGGTTTTGAACGATCCGCTGGCAGGAGAAATCGCATCTTCGGCACGACATTCAGATGCGGTATCGGCGCTTTTGAAACTCGTTGGCGCTGAAGACCTTGCGCCGCTTATTCGGGAATAATGGCGCCCCGAACCTGAACGACGGTCGAGGCCAGACTGTGTCCGGCCATCAACGCGTCGGCTTGCGATTTACCGGACAACAAGGCGGCCAGGTAACCACCATTGAAGCTGTCGCCCGCTGCGGTCGTATCCAAAACGTTGGCCGCAGGCTCGTAAGTCTGCTGGACGATTTGGCCAATTGATATCGGGCCACTTTCGCCACGTTTCAATGCGCCTGCGCCGCGGTGGTCGGCAAATCGGGACGCAACTTGTTCGGCACTTTCGCCAAACAAAGCCATCTCATCATCAATCGAAGGCAGGGCGACGTTCGCGCGTCGCCAAAGCCGTTCGTTGATACGCCGCGCGTGATCGATACTATCCCAAAGGCGCGGGCGAAAATTGCTGTCGTAGATCAACTTTGTCGGGGTTTTTTCAAGCCATTCCAGCAGCGCCAGCCGGACCTCGTGCGGGAGGATGGCAACCGATATCCCCGACAGGTACAGCGCATCAAATCCTTCCAGATAGCTGAAGTCCAAATCCGAAAAAAGCTGGCGTGCTGCAGATTCACTGCGCCAGTAAGTAAAGCTGCGTTCGCCTTCGGGCGTCGTCGAGATTGCGTACAAACCAGGTGACGCGCCTGGAATGATCCGGATTCCAGACGTTTCGACACCGTGGCTCGCGATAAAGTCCGAAATCTGGTTTGAAAACGGATCATCCCCCAAGCATGTCACGTACTCCACCTGCAGGTCGGGGGCGGAACGGCGTAGGTAAATGGCCGTGTTCAGCGTATCGCCTGCCACGCCCAGCTTTGCGCCCGTGTCCAGCATGGAAAGTTCGATCATCGCTTCACCGATGCAGGCAATACGTGTCATTTCTTTTCTCTTTTCCAGATGATTAGTCCCGCGGCCATGATCAGGGCGGCGCCCGCCAAAGTGCTGCTGTCGGGCACAGTTCCAAAGAACAGGTAACCCCATATGGCCACATAGATCAGGAACGAATACGTAAACGGCATTAGTTGATTGGCCGTACCAAAACGATGTGCATTGGTAAGCAACTGATGCCCGCCCCAACCAAAAACGCCCAATCCGATAAGAACAATCAGGCTAAGGGTGTTTTCGGGCTGAACCCAGAACCACACAGCAAAAGGCAACAGAACAAAAGTTCCGGTGAGCCCAAGGTAGAACTGCATTGTGTCGACCGCGACGATGCCGGACAGTTTACGCGTCATGATGGAATACAGTGCCAAAGCGGTGGCATTGTAGACGATCAGCAGCATGGTTGGATGAAACGCGGTGCCAAACGGTCGAACAACGACAAGCACGCCAAGAAAACCAAGCAGGATTGCCGCCCACCGCCAAGGACCCACGTTTTCTTTAAGTACAAAGACAGAAAGAAAGCACACGATGACCGGGCTGGAGAACATGATGGCCGATACAACGGTCAACGGCAGAAACCGAAGGGCGTAAAAATTGAAAACGGTTGCCGAGATCAAAAGCAACGCTCTGCTGATCACCTGCCAGGGATGGTCGGTTTTGAAACGTCCAGCTTCAATCCCGCCTTTGGCAATGACGCCCAACGAGATGACGAAGTGACCGGCATAGCGCATGAAAGCCAGTTGAAAGGCCGGAACGCCCGCCACCGCCAACCATTTGGCCCCAAGGTCTACAAATGAAAAGAACAGCCACGCCGTCAGCATCAAAACGATGCCGAGGCGCGGCAGATCCGCAGTTGCGTTGGCGGCGACGGCCATCAATCAGTGTTTGAAGCGGTTGACATAATAGTCGACCATTTGGCTGACCATGTCATCTGCCTGACCATTGTCGCGCGCGTCATTGAGCGCGGACAGCGTGCCTTGTGACATGACGCTGGCGACACCGGCATCTTTGGCCATCCGGTCATAGTAACCAAGGTCCTTTGCGGCGTTCTTGATTGCAAACGCCAACTGGTTCGGGTCGTTCCCGACACCATACGCCTTTACAAAATCCATCATTCCGGAATGTAGCGGACCTGCCGCCATGACGTCATAAAGTTGCTCGCGATCCACCCCTGCGACGTCGGCCATCGCAAATGCTTCGGCCATCGCGTTTGCCACAGTCATACCGAAGAAGTTGTTAATCAGCTTGATGGTATGACCCGATCCAACGGACCCAAGATAAAAGACATTCTCACCCAGATCCTTCAGCACAGCCTCGGCCCGGTCGAAAGCGGCCTTGTCCCCGGACGTCATGATGTTGAGCTGTCCTTCCAGCGCATGCGACGGTGTCCGACCAAGCGGGGCGTCCAGCAAGCTTGCACCAGCTTCTGTGACCTCGGCGGCCAGAGCCCGCGTGCTGCCTGGAAGAGATGTGCCAAAATCAATCACGATATTCCCGTCTTGCAATCCCGCGATAACCCCATCCGGCCCGCGCATGCGGCTTTCAACCTGATCCGACGTTCCCATGCACAGCATCACGATATCGTTTGCCTTCGCCAGTTCCCGCGCATTTTCGGCCTCAACAGCACCTCGGGCAATTGCCGCATCAATGTAAGTGCGGTCGCGGTTTCCAAGCACCGTCACCGGGTACCCCTTGTCCAATAGGCGGCTCACCATGGCTCCGCCCATTAATCCCAGGCCGATAAACCCAATTGATGGTTTGCTCATTGGTTTCCCTTTCAATCAATATTTGGATTACGTTTTGTTGTCGGTTTCGCACAAACCGGGTTTCAAACCCGGCGTTTTTCTCTTGCGATCTTTGGCTGCTTTCGTGCTGCTAGAGAACGCGTATTCAAGTTGGGTTCATCAGTTTCATGTTCGTTACGCCCGCATCCTGTTGCAGGGCTGGCTGTCCTTCAGGGCATCTTCGATCATCGTTGCGACCTCGAGAGTGCGAGCAGCGTCTGCGACGTCGATAAGCGGTGGTGCGCCATCTATGACGTCCAAGAAGTGATCCAGTTGCGCCTCCAGCGGCGTGCGATCTTGAACTGGTTTACGCAAATGATCTTTCTGTGCTGGCGTGCCCCAGTCTTGCCCTTTCCACAGCGTCAGCGACGGAAAGCTGATCGCGCCCTGGGTTCCCGTGATCCACATCATGTCTTGATGGGTTGTACCGATATTCGGGTTCTCACCTATCCCGGCTTCAAACCCCCAGGGGCTGGGTGCCGTGTCGGCGAAACTGATCGTTCCTGTCGCGCCGTTTTCGAAAGCGATTGCCACCGCGCCGCTTTCTATGCGGTTCGAGCCACGCATCGAAGCCCCGCGCAAAGCCGCGATTTCGGATATTTCACCGATCACAAACCGAAGCACGTCGATGTCGTGAACCAGGTTAATCATAACCGGGCTGCCGTCAGACGTTCGCCAATTCTGCTCGAAATAGCTGTCGGGCTTGCGCATGGCCCAAAGCAGAGAAACGTTGACGACACGTCCAATTGCACCTTCCGCAATCGTGGTTCTGAGTTGCTGCAATAGGCGATGATAGCGCCGGTGATGTCCAACCAAGCTGCGAACACCCGCATCGTTGAGCACCCGGTTCAGTTGGTGGGCGTCTTCCACTGAACCTGCCACAGGTTTTTCGATCAACATGTGCCACCCGCGCGCGGCTGCATCGGTACCGTGTTCAGCATGAAGATGCGTGGGCGTTGCGATCACAACGCCATCCACCTCGTCCCGGACGTCGTCCATGCAACCAAAGCGCGGGGCATCTACACGGATCGACTTGTCTGGATCGGCCAGCCCGACCAACGTGCACCCCGGGTGTTGCAACACGGCGTGGACGTGGCGGATCCCGATTAGCCCGCCGCCGACGACAAGAATACGTTTCACATCACCGCTCCGATTTGCCAAGGAACGAATTCATAGTCGCCCAGGCCCTGAGCCTCGGATTTGGTTTTTTCACCCGAGGCGACCCTGAGCAGCATCTGATAGATTTCCCGCCCTTTTTCTTCGACGCTGGTGCCTTTGGTCAAAATGTCTCCGGCATCGATGTCCATGTCGTCAGACATGCGATGCGCCATCTCGGAGTTTGTTGCGATTTTCAGTGTTGGGGCGGGTTTGGACCCAAAGGCGGACCCGCGCCCCGTGGTAAAGCAGACAAGGTTGCAGCCCGCAGCGATCTGTCCGGTCACCGAGGCCGGATCATAACCGGGGCTGTCCATAAAAGTGAAACCTTTGGCTGTCACAGGCTCGGCATATTTATAGACGCCGGTCAATGGACTGGTCCCGCCCTTCGCCGCCGCGCCAAGTGATTTTTCCAGGATGGTCGTAAGCCCCCCTTTTTTGTTGCCCGGGCTCGGGTTGTTGTCCATCGAGCCGTTGTTGCGCGCGGTGTAATCCCGCCACCAATCCACAAGACCGATGAGCTTTTCGCCCGTTGCGGCGTCCACTGCACGCCGAGTCAGCAAGTGCTCCGCGCCGTAAATTTCCGGTGTTTCGGCGAGCACCCCGGTCGCGCCCTGCGAAACCAACAAATCACATGCATGGCCAAGTGCCGGATTGGCGGTCACCCCCGACCATGCGTCCGAACCGCCGCATTGAAGCGCCACCATCAGCTCGGATACGGGTGCTTTGGTTCGCACCGCCTCGCTGGCAAGGGGCAACATCTCTTCAACTTTCCGGATGCCCATATCCACCGTTCGGCGCAGCCCGGCCACGTTCTGGATGTTCATCGTTTGAAAAGTTGGGCTTTGCTTCAATCCGTAGGCGTCGAGAATCCACTCGATCTGATTCATCTCGCACCCTAGGCCCACCATGAGAACTGCGGCGTGATTAGGGTGCTTTGCATAACCCCACATCACGCGTTGCAGCGCCTCGAACCCGTCACCGGAATCGGCCATTCCGCAGCCTGTCCCGTGAACAAAGGCCGCGACACCGTCCACGTTGGGGAAATCGCTCAGCTTCTCAGGCGTAAAGTGATCTGCGATCATTCGCGCTGCTGTCGCCGAACAATTCACCGTGGTCACGACGGCGATGTAGTTTCGAGTGCCGACTTTTCCGTTCTCGCGCCTGTAGCCCATGAATGTGTCAATGGCCGTTGCCGGGGCAATCGGATGCAGATCAGTTGAGAATTCGTACCTTACCCCGGTATCCCGGAACGTCATGTTGTGGGTATGCACGTGGTCGCCGGGTTGGATTTGTTGCGAGGCGTAGCCGATAATCTGGGCGTATTTTCTGACCGGGTCACCAGCGTTCAATGCAGTCGTCGCCACTTTGTGGCCAGAGGGAATTCGCCCGTTCGTTACGACGCTCTCGATCTCGGTGCCTTGTTCCAAGGACCGAGTGGCGATCACGACGCTATCCGTTCGATCTAAACGTACAAAACTCATAGGCGGCTTTCTTGGCGGGCAGATCTAGGCGCAAAAGGGCGAGTCGGACTTCCAGCGGTGAATGTCGATATGGGGCTGTTCGGCCAATCGCGCGCGCGCGGTTTCCCAGTTTGATTTGCAGACACGCCAATCGCGCAACTCCGTCTCAGGATTTGATCGGGACCTTGCGATGAAATCAGGAAAATGCTCGCGACCGGTGGGCTGACCCGTTGCGCTGTAGCGGATGTCGAAAGACCATCGGAATCGGTCTGTCTCATTGGTCAGCGAGGCGTGTGGCGTCAATGGATGAAACAGGATTATTCCACCCGCTCTTACGGGCAGCGGAAGGGCTTGGTCTTCGTCAATGAACCCTTCGGCAATTCCCGTTTGCGTTCGGGCGCAATGGGGCAAGATGGACTGATCCTTGGCCTTGGGCAAGACCTGCAAACACCCATTTTCGATAGTGGCATCGTTAACGGCAATCCAAACCGTTACCATATCTGTCTGATCCGCGTTCTCCAGCGCGACAGCCCGATCCTGGTGCCAATCCGTTGCGGTGATATGCGCCCGAACCTCGTCCTTCGACAGCTTCTGCGCCGGTGGCTTCAGGCGAACATGCTGGATGGGGTTGCTGACCAATTCCGGGCCTATAAGGTTCTCAACAACATCCAAAAGGGGTTCAGTGGTCAACATGTCGAACACGGCCGGGCCAATATGAAAAGGGGTGTCGGCAAAAATGCGATCACCGGGCAGCGATATGTCCAGCGGTTGAAAGTAGTCGCACCCAGCTTGATACGCGGACAACAATTTGTCCCAAAAGGCCATTCCAGTCGGGTCGTCCTGAACCAGACCGGCAGAATACCAACCGTCATAAAGCCGGTCCAGAATTTGGGCATATTCATCCTTAACGCTTTCGAGGACGTCCTGTGGAATCACGTCCTCAACCACCAGGTAACCATCGGTCTGAAACTTGGTAATCTGATCCTGTGTCAGCATGGTTTTTCCCTTACAGCAGCAGTGCGATTATTCCCGGCCAGATCAGAAGGACCGACAGCGCCATCAACTGGATTCCGATAAAGGGCAGGAAACCGCGGAAGATGTCCGTCAGACTGATATGGGGTGGGGCCACCGATTTCAGGTAGAACGCGGCAGGACCGAATGGCGGCGACAGGAAACTGACCTGCATGTTCATACAGAACACAACACCGAACCAGATCGCCACGTGGCTCGGCTCAAGCTGGCCGAACACGCCGATCTCTTCGATCGGCAGGCGCAGGACAATCGGAAGAAATACCGGAATGATCAGCAGAACGATGCCGACCCAATCCATGAACGCACCCATGAACAACAGGATCAGCATCATCACCAGAATAACAAGCATGGTTGGCAGGTCCTGACCAACGATCAGGTCCGCGACGTATTGCGGGCCGCCTGCAATGGTGTAAGCGCCTGCCAGCGCGGCTGCACCAATGGTCACCCAAATGATGGTGCCGGTTGATTTGAGCGTGCGCATCAGACTGTCCCAAACCAGTTCGAACGACCCCTCACCCCTGAGAATTGCGATTATCAGTACGGCAAAAGCACCCATGCCGGCAGCTTCGGTTATTCCGGTAATCCCGCCATAGATCGAACCCAGCACCACGCCGATGACCACAAGCGGGGCCACAAGACCTTTGCCCATTTCCCATCCGATTTTTGCGCGTTCCCGCCCGAACACGAAAAAGATCAACAGCAGGGCGATGATGGTAATGCCTGCAAACCAAGGCAGGTACTCGGCTGTTCCAAGTCGCGCCGGTTCGCCCTGGCTGGCCGCGTTGGAACCGGACAGCTCAAAAAATGCCGCCCGAATAAACAGCACGGTGGAAAATCCAGCCACAACGATGCTCATGAACGCTGCGAACAGCTTCCGCTTTTCCGTGGGTTCGGGGTCGCTGGGGTCCGGTTCAGGCAGCGGGGCATGATCCGGGTTCAACCGGGTGCGAATGATGATGTAGAGGATGATCATCGACGCCAGCATGAACCCGGGAATGAAGGACGCCGTGAACAGCGACTTGATCGAGGTTTCCGTGATCAGCCCGTAGATGATCAGAACGATCGACGGTGGGATCATCGTGCCCAATGATCCCGATGCGCAGATGACACCAATTGCAAGGTTCTGGTTGTAACCAAGGCGCAGCATCTGGGGCAGGGCGATCAAACCGAGCAAGACAACCTCGCCGCCAATGATGCCTGACATTGCCGCCATGATCACGGCCATGATCGAGGTGACGATTGCGATGCCGCCCCGTGTTCTCGACAGCCACACATTGAGCGACGAGTACATGTCGCGTGCGATCCCCGATCTTTCCAGAAGTGAGGCCATGAAGATGAACAACGGCACGGATATGAGTACATAGTCCGTTAAGAGCCCGTATATTTTCTGAGCCAGAATATACAGCGGCCCGGTTCCGGGTCGCCCGGTCAAGATACCATCGCCAAAGGAAAACGGGTTCAAAAGCAGCGTTGGCTCGAACTTCAGGACGAGAACGAGCACCGCAAGCGACGCAGACGCCAAGCCCAATGGCATCCCGATTGCCAGCAAAATGATCAGCGCGACCATCAGGATGAGTGATATTGTTCCAATGTCCATCAGTCTTGCCCCACCGCCCGTTTGATCATCTCAATTTCTTCGTCGTCCGGTTCATCGGTGTGGATTTCCGGCTCTTTGTTCCAATCCGCGATCAGGTTCAAAATCGCCTGCATCGCGACAAGTGTGATCACGATCAGCACCATAGGCTGCAACGTTGCGGGGATGGGCGGATTGAACGCCGAGCCATACAGCTCCCATTTATAGAGCTTGTTGACGAACACCTGCTGGTAGCTGCCGTAAACCAGAAAGAAGGCAAACATCACGATCAGGATGGTCGAGATCGTGTCGAACACCCGCTGAAGCCAGCGGGGCACCGCGTCGTAAAGCAGGAAAATGCGAATGTGACTGCGTTGTTGCATCGCATAGTAGCCCGACATCAGGAAAACAAAGCTTGCGAACCACAGCGTCATTTCATTGGCCCACTCGGTCGGCTTTTCCAGGATGTACCGCATGAAGACTTCGTAGAGCATTACAACGGTCATGATCGCGATCATCATCATCGTCACGCGACCTATGAAAAGGGCGAAGTGATCCATGACGGTTGTGCCTTCGAATTCCATCGTGGCCGGTCGCACGGTCTTTGTTCCGACCACGGCCAGAATGGGCAGAAGTATGAGTGCGCCGATATCGACGATGTCGACAAAGCCTCCAAATACCCCTGTCATCTCCGGGGTGACGTCACTGCGCAGGTAAATCTCTGTGACCTGGCTTTTGAGTGACTCGGAATTGTAGGGCAGCCAGTCCAAAAGAAACGCGGGCAAATGCCAGACCAGCCAACTGGCCGTTGCAACGAAGGCCAAGGGAATGAGCCACTCTATCAACCCGCCTGAATTTTTGTGCATCGTGTAACCCCCGCCCTTATCCGTCGATCCTGTAGTGATCGATAAAGTCCCGATCCGGCTCGACCCCCAGTCCGGGACCCGTTGGAATCGCGACACGGCCATTGTTGGCCTTGACCTGGTTCTGGATTTCCAACGGGACTGTCAGTAGGTCGTCCCGAAATTTGTTGTCCGTGGTGTCAAACTCCAACATCGGTTCCCATGGATGCAGTCCGCCTGGAATCGCGGGCATGGCTGCAAGCAACTGCAGGTTGGTTGCAACGGCGATTGCGCTGCCCCAGACGTGATTGACAACCGGTGTGAAGTGCGCGTGACACAACGCAAGCACCCTGAGATACTCGGAAATACCGCCAAGGGCGCACACCTCTGGCTGTGCGATGTCGATGCACCGGCTTTCAAGAAGGTTTCGCCACGCCCAGCGATTGAACACGGTCTCACCGCCGGAAATGTTGACTTTCAACGCGGCCCGCAGTTCCCGGTAACCGTCGATATCCTCTGGCGCGACAGGTTCCTCGAACCAATACACATCCAGCTCGTCCAGCGCCCGGCCAACATAGAAGGCGTCCGACGTCGTGTAGGCATGGTTGGCGTCCACCATGAAAGGAAAGTCGTCGCCCACTCCGCGCCGAACCGCTTGGCATAGCTTTACGTCCGGTTTCGGGCCAAGCCCGGTTTTCATTTTTGTGGCGGCAAACCCCATGTCCCTGATTTTTGCGGCTTCGTCCTCGAAACGGCGCGCAAGTTCTGAAACCGGCTCATCCCGCAGCATCATGCCATAGCCATAGCAAGGAACGCTTGTGCGATGGGCGCCGCCGATAAGTTTGTGAAGGGGCAGGCCTGCAACCTTACCCGCAATGTCCCAAAGCGCGATGTCCACTCCGGACAAGGCCTGCAATGGCATTCCGCTTTGGCCATGGTCTCGCAGAAGGTTGTATACCTTGTGCCAGATCACGTCTTTGTCCAAAGGATCAAGGCCCAGCACCATAGGCTGGATCACGATTTCGACGATGGATTTGTTGGCGATCGCTACGTTGCCGGGGCCAAAACACTCTCCCCAACCGGTCGCGCCTTCGTCGGTCTGAACCTCAACCAGATGTGCGGTTCGCTTGTCATAATACTGCTGCGAATAGCCCAGGACTTCCGGCATGTCGTACTGAAGTATATGGCTTTTTACGCTGGTGATTTTCATGAACTTCAGGGTCCCGGCACAAATTCGGAGAGGCCGCCGCCGCGGCCTTTCCGATCGATGTCATTCAGCCGAAGCCCAATTACTCCATCGCGCCCAGATCGCGCAGGAAGTTGATGTGGCTTTCCAGCAGCGCCTGTGCTTCTGGCGTCGTTGCGAATTCAGTCCAACCGACCTGAACCGCAGCGCGGTATGCTGCCAGATCCTCAGGGGTCCATTCATACAGTTGAACGCCCTTGGCTTTCAGGTCTTTCGCGGTTTGGGCATTTTGCACTTCGTTGATCGTTGCGTTGTGCAGCGCCAGGCTGTCCATCGCGACTTCCATAATCTTTCTGTGATGTGCAGGCATGGCCTCCCAGACGTCCTTGCGGCACGCCAGATGGTCAGCGGGCATTGAGTGGAAGCCGGGATAGTTCGTGTGGCCGGCGATTTCGTAAAGACCCAGGCCGACATTGTTGGTCAGGTTTGCTGCGTCCGCGCCGTCAATGATACCTGTCTCCAACGCGGTGAAGATTTCATTGAAGTCCATAACGATCGGCGAGGCACCAAGCTCGGCAAAGACCTTGGTTGCCAGACCCGGGGGCGAACGGAATTTCCAGTCCTTGAAGTCCTCAACCTTGGCGATCGGTTTGGTCGAAGAAAGCGACTCGGGACCAGGAATCCACCATCCGATGAACTCCATATCATATCCGTTGTAGAGGTCGTTTACAGCCTCTCTGCCGCCACCATGCAAAAGCCAAGCCATTTGCTGATAGGGGTTCTGGTATCCACCAAGCAGATCGCCCGCGAACTGGAAGGCCGGGTTCTTGCCAGTCTGATAGCCGCCACCGGTCATGTCGCAGTCCAGAATTCCTGTCGCTGCGGCATCGAACGTTTCCACGGATTTGACGACCGACGATGAGTAGAACATTTCAACTTCGATTTCGCCATTCGACATCTCTTGAATGTCCTCGACGAATTTCGCCGCCATCTGGCCCGATAGTGTTTCGGGCGAGAAGTGGGTTTGGATACGAAGCTTGGTCGTTTCGGCCATCGCGAAACCGGTCGCCATTGCCGTGGCTACGGCTGCCACAGCCGCTGTCTTGACTATTTTCATAATGTCCTCCCAGACGTTGAGCGTTGCGCGGGGTAAGAGAACTTACCGCCTCCCTTGCCGTTACGCTGCTTGACGTTAAGCCGAAGAATCGAATGCAACAAGAAAAATGTGAAATTTTTGAAAATTTCGAGATTCTTGCAATAAATTGAAAATGCAACTAGGACATTTGTCAGTCAAACTTCGCGAGCGCACACCAAAATGAACGAAGAAGTGGATATTTATCAAGATCTTAAGAAGCGTCTGATCTCAAATGGATTCGAACATGGGGCAAAGGTGCGTGCCGAAGAGTTGCGAAAGAAATATGGCTGTTCCGCCAGCACGGTGCGCGAAGTTCTCTTTCGTCTGGCCGCGGTTGGCCTCGTGGATTTTCAGGAACAAAAAGGGTTTCGTGTCCCGAAACGTTCGCCGGAAAAGCTCATAGAGCTCACGCATTTGCGTGTTCTGCTCGAGGGCGAAGGCACGGCGATGTCGATCCGCAACGGCGGGGTGGATTGGGAGGCCAGACTGACCGCTGCCCATCACAAACTAAGCCATATCGAAAAGCGCATACATGCCGCGGACGATCCGGGCGGGCTGGTAGAGATCTGGTTTGCCTCGGAAAAGGAATTTCACCAGACCCTGATTTCTGCTTGTGGGTCCGAGACCCTGAAGCAGATGCACGGGCGAATTTATTCTCAGTTCAGACAGCAATTGATGGTTGCCGATCGAAAGTTTGAATTCATCTCTGCAAATATCAGGCACCATGCCGATATTCTTGATGCGGCCTTGTCCGGGGATGAGCAGTTAACCAAGACCAAAATCCATGATCACCTAAAGCGCCATCTGACCGGAAAAACGATGGGCGATTAACGCTGAAAATCGTCCTCAAGATATACACGGATGATTTCGTCGAAACTGCTTTCTGCTTCAAATCCCAGTTCGATTGCTCGATCGGTGCGAAAGTCACGCGGCCAGTTCTTGACGATACTGGCTATGGCCGGGTCTGGGTCGCGTTTGATCAGTCCGACAACCTCGGACCCGGCCGCATTTCGCAGCGCCTCGATCTGTTCCGCGACTGTGCAACTGACGCCCGGCATATTCAATGCAGTCCGACCATTCAACAACTGAGTGTCCAATGTGGCCGCATGGGTCAAAAACGTCGCCGCCGCGCGTGGGCTGGCGTGCCAATGGCGCACCGTTTCTGCCACCGGCAGGAGTGCCTCGACACCGTTCAGGGGCTCTCGGATTATGCCAGAAAAGAAGGAGGACGCTGCCGCATTGGCTTTGCCGGGCCGAACACACAAGGTCGGCAGGCGCAGCGAGATTCCGTCGATGAAACCCTTTCTGCTGAAGTCGGTTATCATCAATTCCGAAGCGGCCTTTTGTGCCCCGTAACTGGTCAACGGCGCCGACAGAAACGCGTCGTCAATCTGATTGGGGAACGGTGCGCCGAAAACGGCGATGGACGAGGCAAAAACCAGCCTCGGTTGATACGTGCCTTCGGATGCTTCGTGTTCATCCTTCAATGCATTCAACAGCGCCCATGTCGCAAAAAGGTTTACGTCCCAACCCAACGCGAAATCGGTCTCGGCATGGCCCGAAACGATAGCTGCGAGATGAAAGATGATATCGGGGCGCTGCGCGGCAAGAGACTTTGCAACACCCGGCGCGGCAATATTGCCCGTTATTTCGGAACCAGCCGCGCCGTGTGCTGGAAACGAAAGATCGAACAACGAAACTTCGACCTCTGGCCCAAAGAGTTCTTTTTTTGCAATGCGATGCGCCAGTTTTTGGCCAAGCATTCCTCCGCCGCCAATAACAAGAATCCGTTTCACGACATGCCGTTCCGTTTTCTGAGTTCCTGGTAGAGAGCTGAATGATCCAATTCCGCGCCGCCCATTTCATTTATCAGATATTCGAACCGATCACGCACGGATTGCGTGCTCGGCAATTCGATGCCAAGCCCTCGGGCCGCTTCCAACGTGTTGTCCAAGTCCTTCAATTGGAACTTGGATAACCCTCCAGGCACGAAATTGCCCTCGGACATGCGCTCGCCGTGCTGTTGCAGAATGACGCTGTCCGCAAAGCCACCCTTCAAAGCAGCCCGCAAAGCCGCCGGATCCGCGCCGCCTTGCTGCGCTAACAGCGTGGCTTCTGCGACTGCTGAGATTGTCACTGCGACAATGGATTGATTAGCCAGTTTGCACAGTTGCCCCGCGCCGCTTGGGCCCACATGCACAGGTCGCCCCATGGCTGACAAAACAGGCCTGACACGTTCCAAGACGTCCAAGTCACCGCCGACCATAATCGCCAGTGTCGCAGCCTCGGCCCCTTTTGTGCCACCGGACACCGGGGCGTCCAAATGCAGCACTCCGATGGATGCCAGTTGTTCCGATTGCTCTCTGGCGTGTTCGGGCTTGGCGCTGGACATATCTATCCAGATCATCCCGGGTTTCAGGTGTTCCCGGAAAGATGGGTCGGCAAGCAATGCGCCGGTGGCGTGACCATCCGACAGCATGGTCACGATCACCTCTGCATTCGCAACCGCAAGCGCTGCCGTGTCGGCCAGGGTTGCGCCGTCTTCCGTCAAGGGTCTGGCCTTTTCCGGGCTGCGGTTCCAAACGGTTAGTGGAAAGCCGGCCTTCATCAGATTTCTGGCCATCGGCGCGCCCATCAGACCGGTTCCCAACAGGGCCACAGTGCTCAGCTTACTCATTTTTCCTTGTCCTTCTTAAATTCCGCGACGCTTGGTTATGGCCAAACGAAAGTCTCTGTCATACGCTAACGGCTGTGGGCCCAGATGCCACAAGTCGTCGTGAAGTTACCCAAGTTTCTTTGCGTTTCGGTTGGCCCGTGGACCGAAAACCACCGGTTCGATTGCCACTTGGAAGGTTGAAATATTTATATGTCAGAAAGACTTAAGGGGAAGCGTGTCTTGGCCACAGCCGCTGCGCAGGGGATAGGGTTGGCCAGTGCAATCGCGATGGCGCGAGAGGGCGCAAAGGTCTTCGCGACGGATATCAATACTGAAAACCTATCTTCGATTCGCTCAGAGAATCTCGAAAATCTGGAAATTTTCGAGATGGACGTGACGGACGATGCCAGCGTTCAGCAGGGGGTCGCGCGAGCAAAACCAGACGTTCTGTTCAACTGCGCCGGTTACGTGCATCACGGCACAATTCTGGATGCGACGGACGACGAATGGGATTTCGCGATTGCGCTCAACGTGCGGTCCATGATGCGCACGATCAAAGCTGTTTTGCCCGGTATGCTGGAACGTGGCGGCGGTTCGATCATCAACATGTCATCCGCCTTGAGTTCCATAATCGGCGCGCCAAACCGGTTCATTTACGGCACGACAAAAGCCGCGGTTGTCGGGCTGACAAAGTCGGTCGCCGTGGACTTCATAACACAAGGTGTTCGGTGCAACTGCATATGCCCGGGAACGGTCGATAGCCCCAGCTGGCGGGACCGCGTCGATGCCTTGGGTGAGAAACTGGGCAGCCGAGAGGAGGCCCTTGCGCAATTTGTGGCGCGGCAGCCGATGGGGCGCGTCGCCAAAGCTGAAGAGATCGCTGCATTGGTCGTCTATCTGGCGAGCGATGAGAGCGCCTTCACCACCGGACACACGCATGTAATTGATGGGGGTTGGTCAGGCCAATGACGAAAATTTCAAAAGATGATCTGCGGTCGCGCAAGTGGTTCATGAATTCCGAAAATCTTGAGATGACCGCGCTGTATCTGGAGCGGTATCTCAACTACGGCCTGACCCGATCGGAATTGCAGTCGGGCAAGCCAATAATCGGAATTGCTCAGACCGGCAGCGACCTTAGCCCCTGCAATCGGCACCATATCGAATTGTCAAAACGCGTTCGCGACGGAATAATTGCGGCGGGTGGGACGTGTATCGAGATCCCAGTTCACCCAATTCAGGAGACAGGCAAGCGACCGACGGCCTCGCTGGACCGCAACTTGGCTTACCTTTCTTTGGTTGAAAGCCTGTTCGGCTACCCGCTTGACGGGGTTGTTCTGAACATCGGCTGTGACAAGACCACACCGGCACTTTTGATGGCGGCTGCAACTGTGAACATCCCGGCAATTGCACTGTCGGTTGGCCCCATGCTGAACGGATGGTGGAAAGGGGAGCGCGCCGGATCTGGGACAGTGATCTGGAAGGCCCGTGAAGACCTTGCTGCCGGAGACATAGACACAGATGAATTCATGGAAATCGCTGCGGCATCAGCACCCTCGGTTGGATATTGCAACACGATGGGGACAGCAACGACCATGAACTCGCTTGCCGAGGCGCTGGGCATGCAACTGCCCGGCTCGGCAGCTATTCCGGCACCTTACCGAGAACGCGGTCAAATCAGCTATGAGACCGGAAAACGCATCGTCGAGATGGTTTGGGAGGACCTGCGCCCAAGCGATGTCATGACCCGGCAGGCGTTTGAAAACGCGATTGTCATAAACTCGGCGATTGGCGGGTCAACGAATGCTCCGATACACCTGAATGGGATCGCCCGGCATCTGGGCGTTCCACTGAACAATGATGACTGGCAAAGCTACGGCCACGACATTCCGCTTCTGGTCAACATGCAGCCAGCCGGCAAGTATCTTGGCGAAGACTACCAGCGCGCCGGAGGCGTGCCAGCGGTTGTCGGCGAACTCATTGAAGGGGGATTGCTGCCAAATCCCGACGCATTGACGGTCAATGGCAAATCTATGGGGCAAAACTGTACACCCCACCGCTCGTTGAATGGCGACGTCATCAAGCCGGTCGTCAACCCCGTCAAACAGCAAGCTGGTTTCATCAATCTCTCTGGCAACCTGTTCGAAAGCGCGATTATGAAGACGTCCGTGATCTCGCCGGCGTTTCGGGACGCCTATCTGTCGAACCCGGAAGACCCGGATGCATTTGAGGGCAGGGCGGTCGTGTTTGATGGCCCGGAGGATTTCCACCATCGCATTGATGATCCAGCGGAAAACATTGACGCCAACTGTATTCTGATCATGCGCGGGGCAGGGCCAAAAGGATACCCCGGCGCCGCAGAAGTGGTGAATATGAGGCCACCCTCTTACCTATTGAAGCAAGGCGTAGAAGCGCTGCCCTGTATTGGGGATGGGCGGCAATCGGGAACGTCGGGCAGCCCGTCTATCCTCAACGCGTCCCCCGAGGCTGCCGAAGGAGGGGGACTGGCATTGGTGCGAAATGGCGACCGCCTGCGTATCGATCTTGGAAAAGGGACTGCCGATATGCTGGTGTCAATCGAAGTGCTGCACGAACGTGCCCGCGAACTTGAGGCAAACGGCGGGTATTCGATGCCGCCCAACCAATCCCCATGGCAGGAAATTTTCCGCGAAAAAGTGGATCGGCTGGATCGCGGTATGACGCTGAAGGGCGCAGAAAATTACAAAGACATCGCGCGTAAATTCCTGCCACGCGACAACCACTAAAAGGAACTCAAATGAAACTCATTCGTTACGGAGCCGAGGGATCGGAAAAACCTGCTTTGGTCGACGCGGCAGGTCTGCTGCGCGATTTGTCCGCCCATGTCACCGATATCGCAGGCGATGCGCTGGACGATCAGACCCTTGATATGTTGCGCGCGCTCAACGTTGAGGATCTGCCCATTGTTGAAGGTGAGCCGCGGATCGCGCCGTGCGTCGGCAACATCGGCAAGTTCCTTTGTATCGGGCTGAACTATTCGGACCACGCGGCAGAAACGGGCGCCGACATACCCAAGCACCCCATACTTTTTTTCAAGGCGAACTCAGCCATCGTGGGGGCTTATGACGATGTGGTCATGCCGCGTGGGTCCACACAAACGGATTGGGAATGCGAGTTGGGCGTCGTGATTGGGAAAACGGCCAAATACGTATCCAAGTCAGACGCGCTGGACCATGTTGCGGGCTATTGCATCGTAAACGACGTGTCCGAAAGGTACTTTCAGACAAAGTTGACCGGTCAATGGACCAAGGGCAAATCCTGCGATACGTTCGGGCCGACCGGACCATGGCTGGTGACCCGAGATGAAATTGCCGATCCGCAGAACCTCGGCATGTCCCTGGATGTAAATGGCCAACGCATGCAGACCGGAAACACTGCGACCATGATCTTCTCTGTGGCCGAGATAATCGAGCATCTGAGCCATCTTTTCACCCTTCACCCAGGCGATGTGATTTCAACGGGAACGCCGCCCGGTGTCGGGATGGGGATCAAACCAGACCCGGTTTACCTGAAAAAAGGCGACGTGATGGAGCTTCGCATCGACGGATTGGGGGTACAGCGCCAAAGGGTTGGCCAAGATGACTGACTTGCTGCAAATCGGCGGGATTACCGAGCGGATGCACAAACGCCTTTTGCCGGCTTTCGACATTCACAAGCAGGACAACTTTGATCCAGAGAAAATCACGCATGTTATCACCAATGGTCATGACGGCATTCCGCTTGATTTGATGGCATCCCTGCGTAATCTCAGGATGATCAGCGTCTATGGTGTCGGCTATGACGCGGTTGATGCAAATGCTGCCGCCGAGCGCGGGATTGTTGTGACCCATACGCCGAACGTCTTGAACAAAGAGGTCGCGACAACAGCCGTTCTTTTGATGCTGTCATGCTATCGGCAACTTGTGCGCGACGATGATCACGTTCGGTCCGGTCGGTGGGAGGTTGAAGGCAACGCGCCGTTGACCCGATCAGCCGACAATCAGAAAATCGGCATTCTTGGCCTTGGCCGCATTGGTCAGGCCATCGCTGAAAAGCTGCAGCCCTGGTCCCCGGAAATCTCGTACCACACCCGCAATCAGAAGGACGTCCCATACCGTTACTTCGACAACCTGGTTGAGATGGCGAAACACGTGGATGTTCTGATATGCATCACTCCCGGCGGGCCGTCGACCAACAAGCTGGTGAACGCTGAGGTGCTGCAGGCATTGGGGGCAACCGGAACGCTGATCAATGTCAGTCGCGGGTCCGTTGTCGACGAAAATGCGCTGATCGACGCGCTGCGAAATGGCGATCTGGGATGGGCCGGGTTGGATGTTTTCGAGAATGAACCGATCGTTCCAAAGGAATTACGCGACCTATCAAACGTTGTTCTCCTGCCGCACGCCGGAAGCGCCACGATTGAGACGCGTGCAGCTATGGGCGATCTGGCGGTCGACAATCTGCTGCAGCATCTCGAGGCTGGTTCGGTGATCACAGCCGTGCCGGAATGCGGCCATTTGTAAGTGGCCAATCTGACCCGTGTTTGAATATGCCGTAGCGGTTTTCTTTCTGTTGATCACGCCCGGGCCGGGCGTGCTGACAACCGCAGGAATTGGGTCGGCTTTTGGCTTCCGGGCCGGGCTGGGCTTTGTCGCCGGTTTGATGTTGGGCGGGTTCATCAACATGATGTTGGTGGTCTCGGGCGTGGCTGCCTTGGCTTTGGCGATTCCGGTGTTGAGGACCATTCTTCTTTTTGCTTCGGTCGCATACCTGATGTTTCTCGCCTGGCGTATCGCCAGCGCAGGTTCCCGAGTCGGCTTTTCGCCGGCGGCATCGCCGCTCGGGTTTAGGAACGGACTGACGCTGCAATTCATTAACCCCAAGGCGTATGTCGTTGGAACCGCTTTGTTTTCCGGATTTGCCTTCTTGCCCGAAGCGCCCGTGTGGGAGGTCGTTTTGAAAATCATCGTCTTCAATCTGATTTGGCTACCCGTTCACATGATCTGGTTGAGCGCTGGCGCGAAACTGGGCAGCCTCAATCTCAGCGAAAGATCACATCGAACGATCAACGCTGCGATGGCGTTTTCGCTGCTGGTTGTCGCGTTGATTGCATTGGCGTCTGTATTGTGAACGACGCTTGTGAACAGGCATAAGCTCCTGTTCGCAAAAACGCCGTTATCGCCCGGTCAATGTAACGTGCGACTATTCATGGCCTGAGTGCAGCGGGGCGCGGAAAATTGCGGAACCGCGCCGCTTCAACTCGGGTGCTGCGGCGTAAAGAGTGGCAATCGTGTGCGGCACTTTTTCAGCGGCACGAGATTGGCGCGGGCCCGGGCGGAACTTCTATTGACCGGGTTGCGAACTGTCCAAGTTGGACCATCATCACCTTCAGTGCCAACGTGAAAAACCGCAAAACTAATCCAAAGCCCGGTCCAAACGTAATGAGGATGTATGCAACAATCAGAGGTCGCCATGCTCCGCCCATACATGATCGCGTCAACCATCGGTCTTTTCTGTGCCGGTCCGCTTCACGCCGGGATTCAAGCACGCTTTGTCGAAGGGGCACCGAAAGATCGGTTCATTATCGAAAACGTGGGTGCGTGTGACGTTGAAGCCTCGACATTAAGAATTGACCTTGCGCCGTCCTCTGGCCGGCTGATTTTCGATGTTTCAGAAGCAGGTGCCGGAGTGGAGGTCTTCCAGCCGCTCGAATTTACCGATGGTGTGGACGCATTGCTGGTTCTGCCCAGTGTTGAAGATGGGCAAACTGCGGTGGAGCTTGAGATTGCGTCGCTCAAGGCAGGCGATAGCCTTGCTTTCACCATCGACGTCGATGACACAATCGGCCAGCGCGAGATCACTGTCACCGGGTCCGAGATCGCTGGCGCGACGCTGACTTACGCGAAAGATGGGCAAAGCAGCTCAGCAGTTTTTTCATCTGACGCACGAACAAGCTTGACGATCCCCGAGTGCTGACGTCAGCTTCGAGAGGACTCACAAGGATGCTGCACTGAAATGACCAAGGTGCTGACACGTATCGGCTTTTTAGCACTTGTTATCGGCGGCGGCATTCTGATCGGGACGTTGACCGCGCCGGGTGAGTGGTACGCGAACTTGGCCAAACCAGTGTTCAACCCGCCAAACTGGATCTTTGGCCCGGTTTGGACTGTGTTATACGTGCTGATTGCAATAGCTGGCTGGCGTCAATTCGAGGCGGGCAAAAGATCTGTTGCGATGAAGCTGTGGTGGGCACAGCTTGGATTGAATTTCCTGTGGTCGCCGGTCTTCTTTGTGCTGCAAATGCCTTGGATCGCATTGTTTATCATCCTGTGCCTATTGGGTGTCATCGCGGCCTTCATTCGGCAAGTACGCGGATCGGATCAAACATCCGTGCTGATATTCCTGCCCTATCTGGCATGGGTCGCCTTTGCATCTGCACTGAATTTGTCCATCGCGGCGCTTAACTGATCTAGGCAAAGCGCGACCCCGTTTCCTGATGATCGCTTCGGATAAGGCATCTCTGCCAACGCTGATATCAGGCGACCTTGACTTGAACAAACAAACAGAATGCCTGATCCCGTTTGTGCAACGAACCAGATACATTGATCCAAAAACCTATCATCTGCAGGGCATTGAAACCGGAAACTTAATCCCTTCATGGTGCGCGTTAGCTGGACGTGATTGTGGTGCGACCTAGGTTTTTTCAATCAATCGGGCGAAGCGTGAGGGCAACGGTATTGCAGGTCGTATGGTTCAAACGCGACTTACGGGTTAAAGACCATCAGGCGCTTGTCCGTGCGGCGCAGATGGGACCGACGCTGCCGCTTTACATCGTCGAGCCGGAACTCTGGCGACAACCGGACGCATCAGCCAGACACTGGGGATTTATCTCGGAAACACTTGCTGAGTTGAGCGAGGATCTCGGTCGGCTCGGTCAACCGCTGATCGTGCGTGTCGGCCCAATTGTTGATGTCCTCACCCAACTGAAGCAGGTTAACCTATTGCACGCGCTTTGGTCCCATGAAGAGACCGGCAACGATTGGACATACCAGCGCGACCGGCAAGTCGCTGCATGGTGTCGCGAGCAGGGGGTGCGCTGGACCGAGGTTCAAAATCACGGCGTTTGGCGAAAGCAGGGGTCCCGCGACGGTTGGGCAGCGCGCTGGGACCGGTTCATGGACCAGCCCATTGCAGGTCCTCCGACACTGTCGCCGGTCAACCTTGAGCCGTGTGGAATACCGACGGCGCTTGATCTGGGCCTCGTCAATGATCCTTGCCCGCAGCGTCAGACCGGGGGGCGGCGTGCCGCATTGGAACGGCTGAACAGTTTTCTGAGCCAAAGGGGAGAGTTCTATCAACGCGCAATGTCCAGCCCGTTACAGGGGGCAGAGGCGTGCTCGCGGCTTTCGCCCTACCTCGCATGGGGGGCCGTTTCGATGCGTGAGGTTGCACAAGCCTGCGCCGCGCGAAACCGCAGCCTTCCGCCCAAGGCCGTAAATTGGCGCAAGTCCCTACGGTCCTTTTCGGGGCGGTTGCACTGGCACTGCCACTTTATCCAAAAGCTTGAAGGCGACCCGCGGATCGAACTCGAAAACATGCACTCGCTCTATGATGGTCTTCGGCCCGAATCTCCATCAGCAGCGGTGCTGGATGGCTGGAAGGCGGGTGAAACGGGTTACCCGTTTCTGGATGCATGCATGCGGTCTTTGCGTGCGACGGGATGGCTTAACTTCAGGATGCGGGCGATGGTGATGGCAACGGCAAGCTATCATCTGTGGCTGGATTGGCGCGCACCTGGGCTGCATCTGGCCCGTATGTTCACCGATTACGAACCTGGTATCCATTGGAGTCAGGTACAAATGCAATCAGGCACGACCGGCATCAACACTGTCCGCATCTATAACCCAGTCAAACAAGGATATGATCAGGACCCGAGCGGGGCCTTCATTCGAACATGGCTGCCGGAACTTGCAGACATTTCCGATCAGTACATCCATGAGCCATGGAAATCAGAGATGGCCGATGGTGTGATCGGGCGGCGCTATCCCGCACGCATGTTCGATCATCTGGCTGCGGCCAAGGTCGCGCGTGAGCGTGTCTGGGCCGTGCGGCGAAGTCCAGAGTTTCGACCTGAAGCGGATGCGATCGTGGCCAGACACGCCAGCCGCAAATCCAGCCGCCCCAAGCGCCGGCAGAGTTCAAGGAAAACCACTGCGGCGCAACTTGATCTTCCCTTTGGAGACAATGGATGAAGATGCGAAAGAAATCCGACTTGCCTAAAAAAATCTGCGCGACGTGCGGTCGACCATTTTCGTGGCGCAAGAAATGGTCAAAGGTTTGGAGCGAGGTGCGGTATTGTTCGGACCGTTGCCGGCGTGCGTCATGATCGACACGCTGCCGGGGCTGACCTTGTCCTCTGAGCGGGTTGAATTTATCCCAACCCGCGATGCAGGATTAAAACGGCTTGAGCGTTTTGTAGCCCGTGCCGGGCGCCATTATGGAAGCACGCGGAACTATGACTTTGGTTCCGAACAACGCGGTAACGTTTCAGCCCTGTCGCCGTGGGTCCGGCATCGGCTGATAACCGAGCAAGACGTTCTGGCGCGTGTGCTGGCATCCCATAGCCCCAGGCGTGCAGAGAAGTTCGTGCAGGAGGTTTTCTGGCGCACCTATTTCAAGGGCTTGCTAGAGCAGCGCCCCAGTGTCTGGACCCATTACCAATCCGACCTTATCAAACGCTTTGAGGCGTTAGAGAAAGACCCAAAGCTAAGACTGACCTATCGCGCGGCCGTTGCCGGGTCGACCGGCATAGACTGTTTCGATCATTGGGCGGCAGAGTTATCTCAGACGGGATACCTGCACAATCACGCACGTATGTGGATGGCCTCAATCTGGATTTTTACGTTGCGCCTGCCTTGGGAACTGGGCGCCGATTTTTTCCTCAGGCATTTGCTCGACGGTGATCCGGCGTCAAACACACTCGGCTGGCGTTGGGTTGCGGGGCTTCATACGAAAGGGAAAACCTACCTTGCGCGGGCAGATAACATCGAAAAGTACACCGATGGACGCTTTCGTCCTTCCGGCCTGGCCCGCGTGGCTGAGCCTTTGTCTGAAGCGGTCGATCACTCCCGACAACCAATCGCCCCCTGCGATCCGCCACCTTCCGGGCCTTATCTTCTTTTGTTGACGGAAGAAGACCTGCGCGGTGCGGATTTGATGCCCGCGCCTCCCGAGGGTGCTCTGGGGCTTTTGGCGACGGAAGGGCGATCTGTGCAGCCAATCGGCGAATTGGCCAAAGTTTTCGCCCAAGAGGCAATGCAAGGTGCTCTGGAAAACTATGACGCTGGGCCTCAACACGCCGAAGACTGGAGTGTGCCAATCCTTGCAGCGACCCGACAGTACGGTGTGCGAACTGTCGCGACGGCTTATCCACCCGTCGGGCCGGTTCGGGCCCGGTTGGACAAGGCCGCGCCAGCATTGGCAAAGGCGGGTGTAACCTTGCTCCGGGTGCGGCGCGACTATGACAGTATCACTTGGCCCCATGCCAGGGCGGGCTTTTTCGCGTTGAAAAAGAAGATACCCGCGATACTGGACAGCCTGAAACTGACGCGCTGAGCCTTCAATCGTCGAAGCGTCGAATGAAAAACGGGTGGGCGGTCGTCGTTTGCCAAAGGAAGCCGGCGGAATAGGTAACCACGAAACAGAACGCTCGAGACCGACCTTGACCACAGCGACACTCCTTCTGCCCAACCAGCTTTTTACCGATCATCCTGGACTGCGCGGTCCAACAGACCGGGTGGTTTTGTTCGAAGACCCCTTGTTTTTTGGCGATGCGCAGTACCCTGCGCGGATGCACAAGCAAAAGCTGTGGCTGCATCGCGCCAGCATGACACGGTATCATCAGGCTTTGATCGCCAAAGGCATCAACTCCGAAATCGAATCCTACACCAAGCGAAGCGATGCGGCCCTTCGCCTGTTTCGACGCCTCGCGGAAAGCGGGGTCGGCCGTGTGATCCTCGCTGATCCTGCGGATTTCATTGCGCAAAGACGAATGAATACTGCGGCAAAGGCAGTCGGAATATCCCTGGCCGTGCACCCGTCACCCGGATTTCTGAATACGCGAGCCGATAACGCGGCTTGGATCAAAGGTCGCAAACGGTGGTTCATGGCGGAGTTCTACAAAAGCCAGCGTCGGCGTCTGGACGTGTTGATGGCAGGCGATCAACCGATGGGCGGCAAGTGGAGCTTTGACGAAGACAACCGTAAGAAGGTTCCCAAGTCATTGCTTGGGCATCTGCCATGGATCGACTGGCCCGTAACTGACGCCATCGACCTAGCCGCGAAAGACAGTGTGCAGGCAGAGTTTCCCGAAGCACGCGGAACGTTGGACCGGCTGTATTATCCGACCTCCCACAGGGCATCGGCTGCATGGCTGCAACAGTTTCTGGAGCGTCGTTTCGAAAGGTTCGGAGATTTTGAGGACGCAATTGTCGAAGGTGAAAGCTGGCTGTGGCACGCGGTGCTGACCCCGGCGTTGAACATTGGTCTGCTGACCCCGAAAAAAGTGCTCGACATGACGCTCGCATATGCGCGGACACAGGATGTTCCGCTCAACTCGGTCGAAGGATTTGTCCGTCAGATCATCGGTTGGCGAGAGTTCATGCGCGCCACGTATGATGCGCTCGGCGTGCCGATGCGCACGACAAACCATTGGGGTCACTCTCGCAGAATGCCAAGTACGTTTTATGATGGCACGACCGGCATTGGCCCTGTTGACGATACCATCCGGCGTGTCCTGCAGACGGGATACTGTCACCATATCGAACGCCTGATGGTTTTGGGCGGTTTCATGTTTCTCTGCGAAATCGACCCGGACGACGTCTATCTTTGGTTCATGGAGATGTTTGTCGACAGTTACGATTGGGTGATGGTTCCAAACGCGTATGCCATGAGCCAGCACGCGGATGGGGGTCTGATCACCACAAAGCCGTATTTTTCGGGGTCAAACTATATTCGGAAAATGAGCCATTGGGGAAAAGGGCCATGGGCGGATGTTTGGGACGGTCTGTATTGGCGTTTCATCTTCAAGCATATGGATGACCTTGCCCGAAATCCGAGATGGTCGATGATGTGCAAAACGGCGGCTCGGATGCATCCGGAAACGAAGATCAGGCACTTGAACTTTGCCGAAGCGTTTCTGAAACAGCAGTTCTGAGCCCGGTCCTGGATTTTGGTCTTCGCATGCAGGCAACGCCGGTACAGATTGGTCGCCCCACCAATCAGTGTCCGGTGTTCAGGCGGCCTTTAGGTGCTCCAACGCGGCTTGAGTGCCGCCGGAACTGTGGGGCATACCGCTTTTGGCCAGGCCCATTTCCACGCCAGCCAGTGTTCCCATCAACATAAGATCGTTGAAGTCGCCCAGATGACCGATGCGGAAGACCTGGTCAGCGACTTTGGACAGGCCATTTCCGAGCGAGATATCGTAGTTTTCGAGCGCCACCGCGCGAAACGCGTCGGCGGAATGCCCTTCCGGAACTTTGACCGCTGTCAGCACCCCGGATTCCTGACCCTGGCGTGTGCACAAAACCTCTAGCCCCCAAGCACGAACCGCCGCCCGCGTTGCCGCGCCGTGGCGGGCATGTCGGGCAAAGACATTCTCCAGCCCTTCTTCATGCAGCATGTCGATGGCCTCGTTGAGACCATAAAGAAGGTTGGTGCCCGGCGTATAGGGAAAGAAACCCTTCTGGTTCGGTTCGACCATGTCCCGCCAATCCCAGTAGCTGCGCGGGAGCGTCACGGATTTCGAATGTTCCAGTGCCCGATCACTGACCGCGTTGAACCCAAGTCCGGGCGGCAGCATCAGGCCTTTTTGCGATCCCGACACGCAGACATCGACACCCCATTCATCGAACCGGAAATCAATCGAGGCAAGGCCCGAGATCGAGTCCACCATAAGAAGCGCCGGATGATTGGCCGCGTCGATGGCGTGGCGAACCTCTTCAATCGGCGAGACTGATCCCGTTGATGTTTCGTTGTGGACAACGCAGACGGCTTTTATCTCGTGATTGGTGTCCGCGCGCAGGCGGGCTTCTATCTGATTGGGGTCTGCACCGCTGCGCCAGTCGCCTTCGATCAGCTCCGGCTGCAATCCGATCTTTTTGGCCAGATTGCTCCACATAAAGGCGAAATGCCCGGTTTCGAACATCAAAACTTTTTCACCCGGCGACACCGTGTTCACCAGCGCAGCTTCCCAGGCACCGGTTCCCGACGAAGGGTAGATAAAGACGTTCTGATCGGTTTTGAAAATCGTCTTCATTCCGCTGAGCGCTTTTTTACCAACTTCCGCGAAATCCGGGCCGCGATGATCAATCGTCTGCATGCTGATGGCTTTCAGAATGCGTTCTGGCACGGCACTTGGCCCCGGAATCTGTAAGAAATGTCGTCCTGCCTGTCGCATCTGAACTGATCCTTTTGCCGTTGCCGGAAGAATGGCGCGAATGCCTATTGGCAAAACGTAATTATGAATTCATTATTCAGTCAATGATGAATTTGAACTGCATGTCGGACCGTCGCGACCAAGGAAAGCTCAGGTAATGCCAGAGAATGGACAGCTTCACAGGCGTTTGGCGTCTGACGTCCGGGGCGAAGTGATGACGGATGCGGGATCGCGTGCGCGCTATGCGACCGACGCATCGATCTATCAGATGCTGCCTGACGCCGTGGTCATGCCCAACTCCACCGAAGATGTTCAGGCCGCTATGGCCATTGCGCGGGATGAGAGGCGACCGGTACTGCCCCGTGGCGGTGGCACGTCGCAATGCGGGCAGACCGTCAACAATGGAGTGGTGCTGGACAATACCAAGCACCTAAACCGCCTTCTTGACCTGAATGTCGAAGATCGCATCGTTCGGGTTCAGCCCGGTCTTGTTCTGGACGACCTGAACCGGGCGTTACAGCCGCACGGTCTTTGGTTTCCGGTCGACCCTTCCACGGCCTCTCGTTGCACGCTTGGCGGTATGGCGGCCAACAATTCCTCGGGCGGCAGGTCCTTGCGCTATGGGATCATGCGGGACAACGTGCGTGCGATAAAGGCAATCCTGCCTGACGGCACCGAAGCGCGATTCAGCAAGGACGCAGCCCCACCGGGTCGCTATGCCGATCTGGTAAGCGATATGCGTGCGCTTGGGCGTCGTGAGGCGGATGAAATTGAGGCCCGTTTTCCCAAGGTTCAGCGCCGTGTGGGCGGGTACAACATCGATGCGCTCACCGGTAACGACGTTAACATGGCCCATTTGCTGGTCGGGTCCGAAGGTACGCTGGCCTATTTCACCGAGCTGGAATTGAGCCTCGCGCAATTGCCGGGCACCAAGGTGACAGGCGTGTGTCATTTCCCGACCTTTCGTGCCGCGATGGAGGCAACCCAGCACCTCGTGACGCTCGACCCGCAGGCGGTCGAGTTGATCGATGATACCATGATCGCGTTGGGGCGCGAGATCCCGCTCTTCCGCGATACGATCGAGGCCTTTGTCGAGGGTGATCCCGAGGCGCTGTTGCTCGTGGAATTCGCCGAAGGCAGTGCCGAGGCAAATGCAGCAAAACTGGCGCAGCTTTCACAATTGATGGGCGATCTGGGTTTTGCGTTCACCGGAACGGGAAACCGATGGGGCGGCGTTGTGTCCGTGACCGATAATGCATTGCAAAGCGCCATCGCCGAGTACCGAAAATCCGGATTGAATGTGATGATGTCGATGAAAGAGGCGGGCAAGCCGATCTCTTTCGTTGAAGACTGTGCGGTCCCTTTGCCAGACCTTGCCGACTATACGGCGGGTTTGACAGAAATTTTCACCCGGCACGGCACCAAAGGAACATGGTACGCGCATGCTTCGGTCGGATGCCTGCATGTGCGCCCCGTCCTGAACATGAGGCAGGACAAGGACGTCCGGACAATGCGGGCGATTGCTGAAGAAACCTTTGATCTGGTCAAAAGCTACAAGGGCTCTCATTCCGGCGAACACGGCGATGGGATCGTGCGATCAGAATTCCACAAAAAGATGTTTGGCACGCGCATTGTCACCGCGTTTGAAGAGGTAAAGGCACGCTTCGACCCGGGCGGCATGATGAACCCGGGCAAGATCGTTCACGCACCGGCAATGGATGACCGGCGCTTCTTTCGTTATCACCCGGACTATTCCGTGCCAGAGTTCGAAACAGAGCTGGACTGGTCCGCTTGGCCGGGCGCTGCAGGCGGGTTTCAGGGCGCGGTCGAGATGTGCAACAACAACGGCGCCTGCCGCAAGCTGAAGGGCGGCGTCATGTGCCCCTCGTTCCGCGCTACCCGAAACGAACGCGACGCGACCCGCGGTCGGGCGAACACGCTGCGCTTTGCAATCAGCGGGCAGATACCGGGCGGATTGGCGTCGGACGCAATGATCGAGGCGATGAAATATTGCGCGTCCTGTAAAGCCTGTGCACGGGAATGCCCGACAGGTGTCGACATGGCGCGGATGAAGATCGAAATTCTGTCGGCAAAGCGCAAGAAGGACGGGCTGAAACTGGCCGACAAGTTGATCGCTTACCTGCCGCGATATGCGCCAAAAGCCGCAAAACTCGCGTGGCTCATGAATGTAAGGAATAAAATCAAACCTATTCGAAAGCTGCTCGAAAAGCCGACTGGCATTGCGTCACAACGGGATTTGCCCATTTGGTCCTCTACACCTTTCCGCGATGATGAGGCGCAGGACTCTGACCCGCAGGTGCTGCTGTTCGCCGATGTGTTCAACCGGTATTTCGAACCGGAAAACCTGCGTGCCGCTATTCGGGTTTTCCGTGCACTTGGCCTTCGGGTCGCCGTGGCGCGTGGCCCCTCGGGACGGGCATTGGATTGCGGGCGCACATTTTTGGCCACAGGATGCGTTGACGAAGCACGGGCCGAGGCAAAGCGCGTGATCGATGCAACGCGTGACGCGGTCGCCAAGGGCGTTCCCGTTGTTGGGCTGGAGCCGTCCTCGATTCTCACCTTCCGGGATGAGTTTTTGGCGCTTTGCCCCGGAGAGGATGCGCAATCGCTTTCAGACGTCACCCATACTTTCGAGGAGTTTCTGGTCGAACAGGCGGATTTGCCTCTAAAACCTGTGAACCGCCCAATCTATGTGCATGGGCATTGTCATCAGAAGGCGCATGACGCTGTCGCACCGATGCTTGCACTTCTGAAGCGTATTCCAGATGCAGAAGTTCACATGATCGAAAGCAGCTGTTGCGGCATGGCCGGTGCATTCGGATATGCGCCTGACACGATCGATGTCTCGATCAAGATGGCGCAGCTTGACCTGTTCCCGGCGCTGGATGCCGCTCCGGCGGATGCAATTGTGGTTGCGGATGGCACATCTTGCCGCCATCAGATCGGCGAAGGGACTGAACGACAGGCGATCCACGTCGCGCGTTTGCTGGATATGGCTTTGGATGTTTAGGAAGCGGATATGAACCTGACTGACAGCATCAAACGAACCACGCTTCACGAAGAACTGGTCGAGCGGTTGCGTGATCTTGTGGTCGAGGATGTTCTGAAGCCCGGTGAAAAGGTGCCGGAGAAACAGCTTTGCGACTCTTTGGGTGTTTCAAGGACACCGTTGAGGGAAGCACTGAAAGTGCTTGCCTCCGAAGGCTTTGTTATCCTTCAGGCCAACCGGGGCGCGCGCGTTGCAAGCGTTACGCGGGAAGAACTGGAAAACACGTTTCCGGTTCTTGCAGCACTGGAACAATTGGCGGGCGAGCTTGCTTGCCGCAACCTTGAACCCGCTGAAATTGAATGGATCGAGACCTGTCACAAGGCAATGCTGCAAGCGTACCGTGCGCGCGATCGACAAGCTTATTTCAAGGCCAATCAGGACATTCATCAGGCGCTGATACGCGGGGCCCGGAACGATATCCTTGAAAACCATCACAAGCTATTGGCCGCCCGGGTCCGCCGTGCCCGGTTTATGGCCAACCTGTCGGAAGAACGCTGGGCGCAGGCGATTGAAGAGCATGAGACGATGATGGCAATGCTACGGGTCGAAAACGCAGAGGGGCTGGGTCAGATCATGAAGCTTCACATGATGAACAAACTTGCGGCCCTTGTGAAAGCGTTGGAGACCGAGGAAGAGACTGCAAATTAGGATGCCGTGATCAGATCATGGGTTTTCAGTAAGTTCCGGAAACGGCGGTGCCAGCCCGCAATCCGCCGCCAGCTTGTTCAGATCCCGGCAAAGCGCGGGATTGAGCGCGATACCGTCCTTTCGCCGCGCTTCTGCCGCTGCTGTTTTTCCGTCACCCGGCAAGCGCACCGGATCGTGATCGGGCAGTGGAGTTGATGCCCGCATTTCCGCAAAGACACGAGCGGCGTTCGACGCGAAATCATCGGCCATCCCAAAGGCTGCCGGGTCCAGCGCCATCACGAATTGACCGGTATTGGTGGATGACGTCGTGTCCGAGGTAAAGTTGACAACGTCCGAGCCGAATGACGCGCCATTCAATACGCCAGCCATCAGACCAATCGCGACGGAAAGTCCAAAGCCTTTTGGCCCGCCGATTGGCAAAAGAAACCCCTCTGACTTTCGCGCAGGATCGGTCAAAGGCTTGCCGTCGCGCCCAACCATCCACCCTTCGGGCATCGGTTTGCCCTGCTGAAGGAAGGTCTTGATCTTGCCCATTGCTGCAACGGTCGTCGCCATGTCAAACACAAACGGATCGGGTCCGTCTGCCGGTGCGGAAAAGGCGATAGGGTTGGTTCCAAGCAGCAAATCGGTGCCCCCATAGGGCGGGACGTGATTTGCGCTGCCGACGGCGGCGGCCATACCCAGCAAGCCCCCCTCGGCCTGCGGTCGGACATAAAGCGCCAGGGGACCGGCGTGGTTTCCGCGCCGAACACCGACCCATCCGATCCCGGCCTCACGCGCTTTTGCTATCGCCAGATCACGCGCGGCGCCCATGGCCAGATGGCCCAGTCCGTCATCCCCATCAATCAATGCAGTTGCAACGGTTTCATGTTCTACGCTGACATTTGGCGTCGGGTTGCATCCACCCCCGGCCAGGCGGGCAAGGTACTGACGCAGGCGAAAGACACCGTGCGTGCCATAGCCGTATATGTCAGCCTCGACCATCAACGATGCCACCTTGATCGCATCCGCATCCGGCACGCCTTGGGTCTGAAGCGCGCGCGCAACAAAGTCACGCAACGCGCCACTGCTTATGGTCTGGGGATCAGAACTCACCGCTGCCGACCTGTTCTTTGTGCCAGAACACCAGCCTGCGCTGAGTCCAGACGACGGATGCGAAGACGACGAGGCCAACAAGGCTGAGGTACAGGATCAACGAGAACACGCGCGGGGTGTTAAGCTGCGACGCGGCAACCCGGATCAGTTCGCCAAAACCTTTGCCGCCACCCAGAAACTCGCCCGTGATCGCCCCGGCCATCACGCCAACGGCACCGATTTTGAGGCCGGTGAAGATCTGTGGCAATCCCGTCGGCAATTTCATTTTGATAAGCGTCTGCATCCGGCTTGCGCCCATCGTCTTGAACAGCATTCTCGCGTTCTCATCCGCTGCATGAAGACCCGCAGCCGTGCCAACCACGATAGGGAAGGTCGCGATAAAGGCCGCAAGCGCCACTTTGGATTCGATACCAAAGCCCAACCACGCCACAAAAAGCGGTGCGAAAGCGACCTTCGGCATCGTATCAATGGCAACGAGATACGGCATGACCGCCTTTTCGCCAAACGCGGTTTCCCCGACCAGAACGCCCAGTGAAAACCCGATGGCGATTGCCAGAGCGAAACCATAGATGACCTCTTTGATGGTGATCCACAGCGCGCCGAGCATATAGCCGCCGGTCAACAGGTTCTGCCCGACAAAGATCATGTCTTTGAGGGTTTCCATCGGAGTTGGCAGAATAATCGGAGAAACCAGCCTGAGGCTGGTCACGATCTGCCACGTTCCGACGAAAACGACGAACACGAAGGTCATCGCCAGCCAACGGGGAACCGAGTCGATAAAGTGAACTTTCTGCTCCCACACCGTGTCTTCTGCGTGATCAGCGGCTTTGACGGAAGGTGAATAATTCTGAACGTCGCTCACATTTCTTCTCCTTTGTCCAGGAGGCTGCGAATGTAGTCGACAATAGCGCCGAACTTGGGGGTCGTCATCATATTGAGGGTGCGTGGGCGCGGCAGGTCGACGTCGACGATTTCCGCGATTCTGCCCGGGCGCGGTTTCAAAACAACGATTTCATCCGACAGAATGACAGCTTCCTGGATCGAGTGTGTGACAAGGAAAGCGGTCGCGTCTTGTTCCCGACAAATCCGCTGTAGTTCCATGTTCATCATATCGCGCGACAATTCATCAAGCGCGCTGAATGGCTCATCCATCAAAAGCACGGCCGGTTCTGTGATCAGCATCCGGCAGATGGATGCGCGTTGCGCCATGCCGCCCGAAAGCTCGTTGGGATAGACGTTTTCAAAGCCTTTCAGACCAACGATGTCCAACAACTCGTGGGCTTTGCCCATGGCTTGCTTGGCAGCGGCTTTTCCGTCGCGGATCTCGATCGGCAAAACTATGTTTTCCACGGCGGTTTTCCATGGAAACAGCGTCGCTTGCTGGAACATCATGCCGATGTCGCGGCGCGGACCGGTCACCGGCTGACCTTGCAGGATCACACGCCCTTTGGTCGGCGGGATCAGACCCGCCATGATCTTGAGCAGAGTTGACTTGCCGCATCCGCTTGAACCGATGACCGAGGTGAAGCTGCCTTTTCGCAGCGTCAGGTCAATATCTTCAAGGGCCACAACAAGGTTGCGGGCATAGGTCTTGCTAACGTGGGTCAACTCGTAAACCGGCGTGCCCAAGGGCGCGCCGGCATAGTCTTGTGCGACGGCTGCGCTCATTGGTTGGCAGCCTCGTTGCCAATGGCAGCAAATTCATTGGTCCAGGCGGCGCTCAGATCGTCGAGCGGACCTGAAATTTCACCACCTGCAACCAGCGCGTCTTCCCACTCTTGCCAGACTTCGGCGGGGTACCATCCCAGGCCGTTGCTTGGATCCGCCGCGATGGTTTTCGAGCGCACGGCGTCGAACAGGGCTGACTGAAATTCCTTGTCTTCGCCCTCCTGCGGGTTGCCGTCCGCGAGATGTTTCAACACGGCTTCCCGGTTTGCATCATCCAGTGCGAAGGCGTGACCGCGCGCGAAGGCGCGGCTCCACGCCTCGACCAATTCGCGATCGTTTGCGATCGTGTCGGCCATTGTCGCAATACCATTCCCAAAGAAGCGCCCGAATTCGGCGGGCGTGATGTCGCGAACGGCCATGCCGCGTTGGTTCAGAATTGCGGTGTCGGCTGTAGACGCCGAGTATGCGTCGATTTCACCGTTGAGGAAGGCCGCCGTTGCCGGTCCGCCATCGCCGACCGTCAGGAAGGTGAAATCTTCACCCTCTTTCATACCCGCACCGGTCATCACGTTGCGTGCAAAGCCCACTTCGGCACCATCGGCTGTCCCGGTCCCGATGACCTTGCCGCGCAATTCCTCAACACTCTGGATTTCGGAATCTTCCGGCACTGCGATACCGAAGTTGCTGCGCGCCGCAACGTTGTAGATATGAACCGCGTCCACATCGCGCGACCGTGCCGCAATCAGGGGGCCGGGGCCGGGGCGGCCAAAATGCGCTTGTCCGGCAGATAGCGCCTGAAGAACTGCGCCCGATCCGTTAATGGCCTCGACGGTTACGTTCAGGCCCTCATCCGCGAAATACCCTTCGCCGATGGCGACGAAAACGGGAAACGAGTTGATTGCCGAAGGGCTTGGCTGCACGAAAGTGATATCGCGCAAGTTCTGAGCAAAACCCTTTGTTCCAAGAACCCCTGCTACCGGAACCGCCGAAAGCAAGGACGCTGTGAAAGTCCTTCTGTTCATCATAGTAGTATTCCTCCCTTGCACTTTAGCCTCTGCGCAGCTCTGGCCGCGCAGAAGTCACTTAGACGGCGCGCACGGTGTTTCTGAGCGTACCGATTTCGGAAACCTCACACACGACGACGTCTCCGTTCTTCAAAAACTGCGGTGGTTCCATCGCATAACCGACGCCGGACGGGGTGCCCGTCGCAATGACATCGCCCGCTTCGAGGGTCAGCCCCTCCGACAGGGATGCAATCAGCGTGGGAATGTCAAAGATCATATCCGACGTTTTACCGTCTTGGCGCTGTTCGCCATTGACCGTTAGCCCAATCGACAGGGCCTGCGGGTCGCTGATTGTGTCGGCCGTCACGATGATGGGACCCATGGGGCACGACCCATCCAGCCCCTTGCCTTTAAAGTACTGGCCGCCATGGCGCCGCTGGATGTCACGCGCCGTGATATCGTTCAGGATCGTGTAACCAAACACGTGGTCGAACGCGTCGGCCTTGTTGATGTTGCGCCCCGGCTTGCCAATCACCACCGCCAATTCGACCTCATAGTCGATGGATTCGGAGACCGATTGAAAAATCAGAATGTCCTCTTCCGGCGCCACTACGGATGTGGGCGGCTTGGTAAAGAACACCGGATGATCGGTAATGCCGATTTTCTGCTTTTGGGCCCGCTCACCTTCGGCGATGTGTTCGGCGTAGTTTCGACCGACGCAGAATACGTTCTTCCGCGGATGTGGAATAGGGGCCAGAAATGCCGCTCCATTGGGGACGAGCGCGTCCTTCAAGTCTCCTGCCTCGCCCGCGGAAACGATGTTCTTCAAAGCCTCCAGAGTGTCTGAACCGCCGCCAATCAATTTCTGCATTGAACTGGCGTCGATTGCAGCGCCCGGCAGCAGCGTTTGAGCCGCGCGTGCGATATCCAACTTACTGCCGTCGGAAAGGACTGCGACGCAAACAGCGTTGCCATCTACAGAAACGGTCGCCAATCGCACTCGGAACTCCTCCCAGTTTCTCGTGTTTCGCGCCGGTCACTGAATGAAATGCGACTCAGCCCGCTTGTTTCTTGATCTTGAGTTTTTGCGGACTTGGCGTTTCAATCAATCAACCAATCACCAAATTGGGTGGAGACGTGGCCGAACCAAACGAACTCTCGCAACGTGTACGCGACCTGATCAACACGACCGGATACCGGCACAACGACAGGCTTCCGCCGGAACGCGAGCTCTGCTTGCGGCTTGGGACAACCCGAAACCAGTTGCGAAGAGCGTTGGCAGAGCTTGAGGCACAGGGCCTTATCTGGCGTCATGTCGGTCGCGGAACATTCGTTGGTTCCCGCCCGGTTCTCAATCTGACGGACGTCACCTATTTGGGCGATCAGATCAAACCCGAGCAGGTCGTGGGCGTTCGTCTTACGGTCGAGCCGCAGCTTGCGCGGCTGGCGGCACTGCACTCAACACGTTCAGATCGCGAACAAATGCGACTTTGCGCCGAAAAATGCAGGGCTGCAGAGGATTGGCGAACCTATGAAGCTTGGGACAACAATCTGCACCACGCCATAGCCCGCTCAACGCGCAATCAGCTCTTTCTCTATTTCTTTGAGACCTTGAATTCCGTCCGGCGGTCCATCGTATGGGGCCAGCCGCGAAAAACCCTTGGGCCCGCGACGGACTATTCCAGCTTTCGCGAGCATGATCAGATCGTGTCCGCCATTTCAAAAGGCGACAGCGAAATGGCTGCTCAAACAATGATGGCCCATCTGAAATCCGTGTACTCGCGCGTGCTGCCTGCAAGTATTCAGACCGATCATTGAATCTGGTTTTGACGCCCAACCAATTCAAGAAATGGTCGGCCCGAATAAGGGCTGAACCCCTTGCAAATCGACGCTGACATTGGCGATGACTTGAGGGCGCGCTACGTCCACACCGGTTAGCGCTCAAACGATCGGAAATGGCTGACTGCTTGGACTTCCGATCCCTTGTAACCAAGCGCTCAGGAGGAAAGCGATGTCCGATTATGTCATTCCCGCGCCGCAAGTGCCTGCAATTCCCGTAGCGGGCGGAGGCTCGTTTCCGGTCCGTCGCGTCTATTGCATTGGGCGAAACTATGCGGCTCATGCCATTGAGATGGGCCATGATCCGAACAGGGAGCCGCCGTTTTTCTTCCAGAAGAACCCGAACAACATGGATCCCTCCGGGGAGTTTCCGTACCCGCCCCACAGCTCCGACGTGCATCACGAAGCAGAAATGTTTGTTGCGCTCAAATCCGGAGGCACGAATATCGCGGTCGACGACGCACTGGATCATGTTTTCGGATACGGTCTTTCGCTGGACATGACCCGGCGCGATTTGCAGGGGCAGATGAAAAAGATGGGTCGTCCATGGGAAATTGGTAAGGCCTTTGAACGTTCCGCGCCATGCGGCCCGGTTCACACGGTCACTGACGTTGGTCATCTGGACGCCGGTGCAATCACGCTGACAGTGAACGGCGAACTTCGGCAGGAGGGTGACTTGAACCAGATGATCTGGAAAGTCCCCGAGATGATTTCTTATCTGAGCGAATATTTCGAGCTTGCGGCCGGCGACGTTATCCTTTCGGGAACGCCCTCAGGTGTTGGCCCTGTCAATCCCGGGGATGAAATGGTTTTAGCCGTCGACAAGCTGCGAAGCCTTACGGTCAAAGTGACGTAGACAAAAAGTCGCCGGCGGAAAAAAGCGATGGCATTCGGGTTGCTTTCGCCAAGATCACGGCGTCGGCGACTGGGCGCCCGGGATCATTAAATATCTCTTGTTTTCAATGCTCTAAATGCACGGCGACCGAGTTGCCCGGTTCCATTGTGCCCAGCGTCATGCAGCCTTTCGCAGCTCTTTCAATGCCGCCTGAACCTCTTGGTTTTCCGTCAGGTTCTTCAGCAGACACGACAGGTCCTTTTCATCGACCAGCTTTGCCGCTTTGGTGGGCGAAAACCAGCGGCGTTTGCGCTCGCCGCTCTCTTTCCAGCGGCGTTTCAGTTTTGCGACCACCATTGGATAGAGAGTAACGCGACATCGCACGCTCTCTTTGTCGTCGTATCGCTTGTCATAGTAAAAATGGCCTATTGATCGTTTCGAGATGGCACCGACCGCGCCAGCCTCCTCAAGCGCTTCGATTTCAGCGGCGTGCCAAGGCTTTTTGCCATCCATCGACCACCCTTTTGGGATAACCCAACGACCCGTGTCACGAGAGGTAACCATCAGAACGCGGAGCTTGCCAGCCTTGTCCCACCGCATCGGCAGGGCCGCAATCTGATCAGCTACATCATTGTCGTGCATGCTGCCCCACGCTGTTCTCGGCAGCACCCGAAAAAGAACTCAAACGCGCTGCCGAATAACCGGAGAGGTTGCTCATCTGATCGACTTTCCGAAATCTGCTGCGCCCGTGCATATTGGCTCTGCTTTTTTGCTGCTTTGGAACCTACTGAATTCTTCCTTTGAAACGTGGGTTATGCAACAAAAAATATTGCAAAATGACAGAAAGCCCACAAAAGTAATGGAAAGACTGGGCCGGGCCGTGGAATGACCAAAACGAAAACGCGTGCAATTAGTTTTGAAAAGGGTCAGGACCGGGTCAAGAAATCTGACCGGCGCCAGCAGATACTTCTAGAGCTGAAGCTGCGCCCTCATGTCCGTATCAACGAGCTGGCCCAGCGATTCAATGTATCGAACGAAACGGTGCGCAGGGATTTTGATGCGCTGTCTAACGATGGGTTGATCGCGCGCGCACATGGCGGTGCGTCGGCCCCGGCGCAGGGACGCTATCCAAGCCTTGATGAACGAACCGGTGCGCAAATCGAAGAACGCGAGCGGATTGGTGCCAGCGCGGCGAGGCTGATTCAGGACGGCGAAACGGTCATGATCGACTCCGGCTCGACCACGATTGAGATGGCGCGCGCGCTGGCCTATCTGGACACGCCCTGCACGGTGATCACGAATTCCATCCCGGTCGCAATGACCCTTGGCTATAGCGCCGCGCAGGTTTTGCTGTGTCCGGGAGAGTATCTGGCAACGGAATCCGCCACGATCGGAACAGAGACGCTTGAATACTTGTCTCGTTTCAACGTCGACAGATGTATGATCGGTTCATCCGGATTTTCCGCCGAAGGCCCGTCCGAGACGGTGCGGGGATTTGCGGCTGTCAAACGGTTAATGCTTTCACGCGCGGCGAAACGTCATCTTTTAATTGCTTCCGGAAAATTCGGCCGGAAAGGTCTGGCTCAGGTTGCGGACATCGCTAAGCTGGATTCCATTATTACCGACACACGACCAACAGGAGAATTGTTTAACGTCATCAAGGCTGCCAAGGTTGATGTTCATGTCGCCCGGGCAGGCAATGAAGGTGAATGACCGAAAAGCGGCCTAAAAACGGCCGCGCATGACTGGGAGGAAGATATGAAGTTCGACATCAAACTATTTGTTGGGGCATCTGCAATTGCGCTGTTGTCGCTTTCCGGGACCGCCTCGGCGCAGGATTGCCCGCGCGGTGATCTGGATGAGAGGTTCTGTGACGCTGACGGAGACCTGATCGCAGATATCCCGACGGACCCGTCCGAGCAGATCGATCCCGACACGTTGATTTTTGCCTATACTCCGGTTGAAGATCCTGCTGTCTACAAAACCGCCTGGTCGGATTTTCTTGAGCATCTGAAGGCAGAGACCGGCAAGGATGTCGTCTTTTTCCCGGTTCAGAACAACGCGGCTCAAATCGAAGCGATGCGCTCGGGCCGTTTGCATATTGCCGGTTTCAACACCGGGTCCAACCCGCTGGCAGTGAACTGTGCCGGGTTCCGGCCGTTTACGATCATGGCATCGAAAGACGGCAATTTCGGGTATGAGATGGAGATCATCACGTATCCCGGCTCGGGCATCGAAAAGGTCGAGGATATCAAGGGCAAGCAACTGGCCTTTACCTCGCCCACGTCAAATTCGGGTTTCAAAGCGCCTTCGGCCATTCTGAAAAGCGACTTTGACCTGCTGCCCGAGCGTGACTTTGAACCTGTCTATTCCGGCAAGCACGACAACTCGATCCTGGGTGTTGCCAACAAGGACTATCTGGCTGCCTCGATTGCGAATTCGGTCAAATCGCGGATGATCTCGCGTGATGTGATCAACGAAGATGATGTGATCACGATCTACAAGTCGCAGACTTTCCCGACCACCGGCTTTGGTACCGTCTACAACCTGACGCCCGAGTTGCAGGACAAGATCCGCAATGCCTTCTTCAGTTTCGAGTGGGAGGGCACGACCCTTGAGGCCGAGTTCTCGAAGTCGAATGAAGGTCAGTTTCTTGAGATGACCTATCAGGATTTCTGGGACGTCATCCGCAAGATCGACGCGGCAAATGGCGTCTCATACGCCTGTCAGTGATCGTTTGCTGATCCGGCGGGCCTGAAAAGGCCCGCTGACCACCCTTATCAGGGGCAATTTATGCTGCGTCTCGAAAAGCTGACGAAAACCTACAAGACCGGGGATCAGGCGCTGAAGGCCATTGATCTTGACGTGCCAAAAGGGCAGGTGCTCGCCCTGATTGGGCCGTCGGGGGCGGGCAAATCGACCATGATCCGCTGCATCAACCGGCTTGTTGAACCCACCAGCGGCGGCGTTCTGCTGGATGACGTCGACCTGACCAAGCTCGGCTCGGGGGCACTGCGGAAAGCGCGTCGCGAGATGGGGATGATCTTTCAGGAATACGCCCTGGTCGAACGCCTCACGGTGATGGAGAACGTCCTGTCGGGGCGGCTGGGTTATGTCGGGTTCTGGCGCAGCTTTCTGCGCCGGTATCCGCAGTCGGATGTGGACGAAGCCTTTCGCCTGTTGGATCGGGTGGGGCTGCTGCACATGGCTGACAAGCGGGCGGACGAACTCTCGGGCGGTCAACGCCAGAGGGTCGGTATCTGCCGGGCGCTGATACAGAACCCAAAGCTGTTGTTGGTGGATGAGCCAACCGCCTCATTGGACCCGAAAACCAGCCGTCAGATCATGCGCCTGATCACCGAGTTGTGTCAGGAACGGGGACTGGCCGCGATCATCAACATTCATGACGTGGCGCTGGCCCAGATGTTCGTTCCGCGCGTCGTTGGCCTTCGCTTTGGTGAAATTGTCTATGACGGTCTTCCGACGGGGCTTACACCCGACAAGCTGACCGAGATTTACGGTGAGGAAGACTGGGAAGCCACCATCGAAAAAGTCGAGGACGAAGACGTCGAGGCTGCGGAATGAGCCACCGCGAGCTTGACGATATGCTGGGAAAGGGCTGGCGCAAGCCTGCGTTTATCAAGAACGCGGCGCTCCGCTGGGCGCTGATCATCGGTTTTGTCGCCTATCTGATCGCGGCTTTTATGACCATCGATGTCGATTGGGGCCGGGTTTATGAAGGGCTGGACCGAGGTTGGGCCTTTGTTCTTGCCTTCACCAGCCCCGACTTTGTGTCACGCTGGAGCGATATCTGGAGCGGGTTGCTTGAAAGCATCGTAATGACGGTGGCCGCGTCGGTTGTGGGCATCCTGATCTCGATCCCGATTGGGTTGGGTGCCGCGCGCAACATCGCGCCTTTACCGATCTATTTGATTTGCCGCGCCATCGTCGCCATCAGCCGGGCACTACAAGAGATCATCGTGGCGATCTTGTTGGTGGCCATCTTCGGTTTCGGCCCGTTGGCCGGGTTTCTGACGCTGTCCTTTGCGACCATCGGGTTCCTCTCGAAACTTCTTGCCGAAGACATCGAGGCGATGGACAAGGTGCAGGCCGAGGCCATCAAAGCCTCGGGCGCGCGTTGGATGCAGTGGATCAACTACGGCGTTCAGCCGCAGGTCATGCCGCGCCTTGTCGGGCTGTCGATGTATCGCATCGACATCAACTTTCGGGAAAGTGCGATCCTCGGGCTTGTCGGGGCTGGTGGCATTGGCGCGACGCTGAACACCGCGTTCGACCGCTATGAATATGACACGGCAGCGGCAATTCTTATCCTGATTATCGGGATTGTCATGGCGCTTGAATACCTCTCGGGGATCATCCGGGCGAGGGTGCAATAGTGCCGGTTCTTGAACGCGATGATGCGCAGGTCTGGCGCAGGCGAACGACCGGACAAAGTCTGGTGCGTTGGTTCGGTTGGCTTTTGGGCGTGGCCGTTTTTGTGTACTGCTGGCAGTTGATCTCGGCCTCGACAACATGGTTCTTTGTCTGGGATGCACCCCGCATCGCCAACGACATCTGGACCCGAGCGACCCCGCCCAAGTGGGACTATATCACCCAATTGGGCCGCCCGATCTGGGACACGCTGAACATCGCGACCCTGGGCACGATCATTGCCTTGTTCATGGCGGTGCCGGTTGCCTTTCTGGCCGCGCGCAACACCACGCCATCAGCGCTATTCATCCGGCCCATAGCGTTGCTGGTCATTGTCTCGACCCGCTCGATCAACTCGCTGATCTGGGCGCTGTTGCTGATCGCAATCATTGGTCCCGGTGTTTTTGCCGGCGTCATAGCCATCGCGATCCGCTCGATCGGGTTCTGCGCAAAACTGCTGTATGAGGCGATCGAGGAAATCGATCACGGCCAGGTCGAGGCGATTACAGCCACGGGCGCGTCGCGCTGGCAGATCATGGCCTATGGGATCGTTCCGCAAATCCTGCCCGCCTTTGCAGGCATCGCCGTATTCCGTTGGGATATCAACATCCGCGAGTCCACGGTTCTGGGACTGGTTGGCGCCGGTGGCATCGGGCTGCAATTGTCAGCATCGCTTAACGTTCTGGCGTGGCCGCAGGTCAGCCTGATCCTGATCGTCATCCTTATCGCGGTCATGATCAGCGAATGGGTCTCGGCCAAAGTGCGCGGGGCAATCATTTGACGGAGTTTTCCGCTCAAGAGGCTTTTGACGCCTATGAGGCGGTCCGCCACCGACTTCCGGATATTGCACCAGCCGAAGTGAATTATCGGCAAGCAGAAACGCTGGAGGACATCGCCGATGAGTTTGACGTCTTCCTGCTTGATGCCTTCGGGGTTCTTAACATCGGCGACACGGCGATCCCGGAAACGCCTGAACGGGTCAAGGCGCTTGGGGCGGCGGGAAAGCGGGTTTTGGTTGTCTCGAACGCGGCAGGATTTCCCCACGCTGCCCTGTTGGAGAAATACGCGAGGCTAGGTTATGACTTCGCACCGCAGGACGTCATCACCAGCCGCGCGACGCTGCTGTCCGGGTTAAACGGGCACGATGGAGTCCACTGGGGCTTGATGGCGACACCCAGCGCTGGATTGCGGGATCTGGAAGGGTTGAACCTATCCTACCTTGAGGATGATCCGCGCATTTATGAGGCAGTTGACGGGTTTCTCATGGTCGGGTCCGCCGTCTGGACCGAGGCGCGTCAGGCCATGTTGGAAGAGGCGCTGCTAAAACGTGCGCGTCCGGTGTTGGTCGGAAACCCGGATATAGTCGCGCCGCGCGAATTTGGGTTTTCCAAAGAGCCCGGGCTGTTCGCGCACCGCCTTGCGGATCGAACAGGGATCACGCCGCAGTTTTTCGGCAAACCCTTCGCCAACATCTATGATCTCGCCTTCCAAAGGCTGGGGCCGGTCGACAAGTCGCGTGTTCTGATGGTTGGTGATAGCCTGCACACCGACATTCTGGGCGCACGCACTGCAGGCGTCGCTTCGGCCTTGATATCGGGATTTGGCTTTTTTGACGGTCATGATGTTGGCGTGGCCATTAAGCAGGCAGGGATTGTACCCGACTTTGTCGTGACCCGACCCTGACGATGCGTGTTTCTTGGTTCCCCTGCATGGTGCGGCCGACACCGCGTCAGCAGTGTCACAACCAAAGGGTCATGACCCCTTCAGTCGTTTCCCGGCGACGTGTCGGGACCGTGCGAACGGGGCATTTTCCCAAAATAGGCGCCCGGTTGCATGCACCGCGCCCCTTGTTCAATGGGACCCTGCTTTTCCGGGTATCACCGATTTTCAATCAGTTTCCGAGGATCGGGCCCATAGATTGATATCTTCTTCCGAGCTGATTTCGTCGATTTTCGCCAACTCATCGGCGCTGAATTCAAGGTTGTTCACCGCGCCGACGCAATCGATGATCTGATCCGGTCTGGAGGCACCGATAAGTGCGGTGGTCACGCGACCGCCACGCAACACCCAGGCAAGGGCCATCTGTGCCAGCGTCTGGCCACGTGCCTCGGCCATTTCGTTCAGTGCGCGTACACTTGCCAGCGACCGCTCGTTTATCATGCCGTCCAACAGGGACTTGCCTTGCGTAGCGCGGCTTCCTTCGGGTATTTGGCCCAGGTATTTTGAGGTCAGAATGCCTTGGGCCAGTGGTGTGAAGGCTATCGACCCTACGCCCAGGTCATCCAGCGTATCCAGCAACCCGTCACGCTCGACCCAACGATTGAGCAAGTTGTAGGACGGCTGGTGTATCAAACACGGCGTTCCAAGGTCGTTCAGGATTTTCACCGCCTCGCGCGTGCGTTGTGAGTTGTAACTTGAAATGCCTACATAAAGTGCTCGGCCCGAGCGGACGATATGATCCAGGGCGCCCATCGTCTCTTCCAGCGGCGTGTCCGGATCAAAACGGTGGGAATAGAAGATGTCGACATAGTCGAGCCCCATACGCGCGAGCGACTGATCACAAGATGCGATCAGATACTTGCGCGAGCCCCACTCTCCGTAAGGGCCCGGCCACATGTCGTAGCCTGCTTTGGACGAGATGATCATCTCATCTCGGTGCCCGGCGAATTCTGTCTTGAGGATTTCGCCAAATGCCTCTTCAGCAGAACCAGCCGGAGGACCGTAGTTGTTTGCAAGATCAAAGTGGGTGATCCCATGGTCAAACGCCGTCCGGCACATGGCCCGCTTGTTTTCGTGGGTCGAGTCGGCACCAAAGTTGTGCCACAGCCCAAGGCTGACAACGGGAAGTTTGAGGCCCGAACGCCCACACCTGCGATAGACCATCCGGTCATAGCGGTCCGCGTCTGGACGGTAGGGAACAGTTTTCGGTTTCGGGGGGCGCTGAGGTTTGGTCATGTGCGCATAATCATCGGATTGGCCGATCTGTCAAACAGATCACGTGCTGCGCAGCATTCAAGCCGAAACATCCCGACATACCGCGCTTTTGCAGCACTTTTGTTTTTCAAACGCCAGAACACCAAGATTTCTAAGAGGCCGTGAACGATACCAAGAATAAATGGTATCCAAATTTGCCCAAAATGGTTCAAGACTCGGTGGCCAATAGCTCGTTAAAGACGTTTCAAACCAGCATGCCGAAAGGTTGCCCATGAATGAAGAAGTGACCCCCAACGATGCGCAAGCTGACTATGTCATTATTGGCGCGGGATCGGCGGGCTGTGTGTTGGCAGATCGTCTGTCGGCCGACGGTAAGACACGTGTTGTCGTTCTGGAAGCGGGCGGATCGGATTTCAATTTCTGGGTTCGGATGCCGATTGGGTATGGTGGAGCCTTTCATCATCCCAAGCTGAATTGGCGGTACACCACGGAACCGGAAACCGAACTTGACCAGCGCCGGATTTACTGGCCCCGAGGCAGGGTCATTGGCGGCTCAAGCTCCATCAACGCAATGGTTTTCATCCGAGGTCAAGCCGAAGACTATGACGGTTGGCACGCTATGGGGAATCCCGGTTGGGCCTATCAGGACGTGTTGCCTCATTTCAAGCGAATGGAAGACAACCTCGCAGGCGCCGATACCTGGCGTGGGGCAGGGGGGCCGATCTCGGTCAGCCCGATTGATAGGTCAGCGCACCCGCTGAGCCGGGATTACGTCGCTGCGGGGATGGCTGCTGGATTGCCCAACAACGCGGATTTCAATGGAGAAACGCAAGAAGGCGTCGGTCTTTACCAGATCACAACGCGCAACGGTTTTCGGTGCTCGGCGGCCACTGGATACCTGAACAAGGCGCGGCGCAGGGAAAACCTGCGTGTCATAACCGGTGCCCATGTCACTCGCATTCTCTTTTCCGGACGCCAAGCCTATGGCGTTGAGTTTCAAAGGGGCGGTGCGCTTCAGCGAATTGCAGCGACGCGAGAGGTTATTCTGTCTGCTGGCGCAGTGAATTCGCCCCAAATCCTGCAGTTGTCGGGAATAGGAAAAGCAGAACACCTGAAAGCACTGGGTATCGATGTGGTGCATAACGCCCTCGGCGTGGGGCAAAACCTTCAGGACCACATAGGATACGACTATATCTACGAGGCGACTTGTCCAACCCTGAACGAGGTTCTGCGCCCCTGGTTGGGAAGGGCGATGGTGGGACTGCGCTATGTTCTGACCCGTGGTGGGCCGTTGTCGCTAAGTGTCAATCAGGGCGGAGGCTTTTTCAAAAGTTCACCCGAACGCGACCGGCCCAACCTGCAGCTTTACTTTTCGCCTGTGAGCTATACGCGAGCGATGCCCGGCAAGCGCAAGCTTCTTGCGCCGGACAAGTTTCCCGGTCTTTTGATCGGAGTGTCAAACTGCCATCCCAAAAGCCGTGGCTATCTGCAGATTCAGTCAGCCGATCCGTTTGGCGCGCCCGAAATCCGACCTCGGTACTTAAGCGCGCCGGAAGACCTGGACGAATTGGCCGAAGGGGGATCAATGTTGCGTCGGATTGCCGGGTCGCCGCCGCTGGCCCAGTCGATAAAGCGCGAGGTTCTGCCAGGTGCCGATGTGTCCGATATGGAGGCGATCCGGGACGATATCCGGCAAAGGGCAGGTACGGTTTTTCACGCCTGCGGCACCTGCATGATGGGGCCTGACCCTGCCGTGGGGGCCGTTGTTGACGCCCGACTGAACGTACACGGTGTGGCGGGGCTTCGCGTTGTCGATGCTTCCGTTTTCCCGCGTATCACGTCGGGCAACCTGAATGCGCCAACGATCATGGTGGGGGAAAAAGCAGCCGAAATGATCCAAGAAGATTGGGGCTAGGTGTTGTCAACGGCGTTCTGGATCACTTTGGCCAGCGTTTGCACGCCCTTTCGGATTTGCGCAGGGGGTACTGCGCTGAACCCAAGCATTATCGCCTGACGCGGAACGGGTCTTATCGTAAATCGACTCAGCGGGGCGGTGACGATGTTCTCCTGACGGGCGGCATGCGAAATGCCTACGTCTGTCAGCGAGGGATGCAGCAGGTCGCCAACGGTGTGAAACCCGGTGTCGGTGTGCCGGACGTCCAGCAAACCGCCAAGTGATCGGTCCGCTTCGGATAACAACGCATCGCGCCGTTCTGCATAGATGTCGCGCATACGTCGAATATGCGCAGCGAAATGACCTTCGTTGATGAAATCAGCGACTGTCGTTTGCAGACTGGCGGGCGTTCCCTGCATCGTCGCTTGGGCAATCCTTTGGAAGATCGGCACCAGCTTTGGCGGTGCGACAACATAGCCAAGCCTCAGGGCCGGAAACAACGCCTTGGAAAACGTGCCGACATAAATGACCCGACCCGAGGCGTCGATGCTTTTCAGCGGCGGCAGAGTCTCTGTCCCATAGTGGAACTCGCCGACAAAATCGTCTTCGATGATCCAGGCTTCGGCCCTTTCTGCGGCCTGCAACAGCTCTCGCCGCCGTTCTGTTGTCATTGTCGTGCCCAGCGGATGCTGGTGCGCTGGCGTCACAAAAGCCAGCCGAAAGTTGGCAGAGGCAGCCAACCCCGCCTGAACATCCATGCCTTGTTCGTCTACCGGCACCGGTATCAGCTGAGCCCCGCAAGAGATCAGGCTGTTTCTTGCCCCAATCGCACCGGGATTTTCGAACCAAACCGGGTCGCCGGGATCAAGCAGCATGCTGCCGATCCGATTGAACGCGTTCTGCGCACCGCTGAAGATGAAAACCTCTTCCGGGTTACACTTGACCCCGCGATTTGCCCGCAGATGCTGACAGACCGCTTGCCTTAGCTCCGGCAACCCACATGCATCGGGGTAATTCATGACCAGGCTTCGAGGGCTGCGCCAATAGCGGGCCGTCAGTCTGGACCACAGGGCCATCGGAAACACATCGAACGCGGGCATTCCGGTGACAAAGGCGCGCGGGGTTTCGGGGTGCGACAAACGCGGGAAGTACTGATCAGATGCCTCTGCGCTCAGATGGGCAAGACGGGGCAGCGTGTCGGTGGTCTGCGGCTCGGTCGCTGTCTTTGGCGTCAGCTTCGGGATCGTGTCGCTGACGAACGTCCCCGACCCGACCTGCGACCGAAGCAGACCCTCTGCCGTCAATTGCTCGTAGGCATTGATCGCCGTGGTTCGTGACACACCCTGGTCGCGTGCCAAGGTTCGGCTTGCCGGCAACCTTTCACCGGACCGCAGCTGGCCCGAAAGGATCAGATCGCGCAACGCACCCGTCAGTTGGACCGTGATCGCCGCCTGATCTTTTCGGTTGATGGATAGCGTCGGGATCAACGCCCCGCCTGCATATTTAGCCAAGCTCGAACTTCCTCGATTGGACCGTCAGACATTACAAAGTGGACCTTATGTCCGTTACAATTTGCATTCATGTCTTTCCTTGCACAACCGGAATTGAACGCAGGCCGACGGATATGAAAATCACCCGCATCGAGACTTTTTGTAACGAGTTCGTTGGATTTACCCGGATCACTGACGAAACTGGCGCGACCGGATGGGGTCAGGTGTCAACGTATCACTCGGACATCACCGCGCAGGTTTTGCATCGGCAGATCGCACCCTGGACACTTGGTCGCGAGATTGATGATCTGGACGATCACCTGAACTACATTCAGGAACGCGAGCACAAATTTCCCGGTTCTTACATCTGCCGCGCGATGGGTGGCCTGGAAACCGCGGTCTGGGATATGCGCGGCAAGGCATTGGGCAAACCAGTGGCTTCGCTGCTTGGAGGCTCGCCGGGCAAAATACGCGCCTATGCGTCTTCGATGAAACGAGACATCACCCCCAAGGACGAGGCCGAACGGTTTCGACGCCTAAGCGGGGAATTCGGGTTCGATGCATTCAAATTCCGTATTGGCGCAGAGGTCGGGCGCGGAAAGGACGAATGGGAAGGCCGGACTGAGGAGATCATCCCGACAATCGCCGATGCATTTAAGGGTCAAAAGGTCGACCTTATGGTAGACGCCAATTCCTGCTATTCGCCAACGCAGGCCATCGAATATGGCCGTATGCTCGTCGACAACGGCATTGGCCATTTCGAGGAACCTTGCCCCTATTGGGAGCTTGAGCAGACCCGCGACGTCACGAACGCCCTTGCCGATCTTCCGATTGATGTGACCGGGGGCGAGCAGGACTGCCAGATCCCGATTTGGAAACGGATGATCGACATGCGAGCGGTTGATATCGTGCAACCCGACGTCATGTACATGGGCGGTCTAGGCCGCACGATGGAAGTTGCGAAAATGGCAGCTGCGGCCGGTCTGCCGGTCACACCGCATTGCGCGAACCTGTCGCTGGTCACGCTTTTCACGATGCATCTGCTTCGGGCGCTACCCAATGCGGGCAAATACCTTGAGTTTTCGATTGAAGGTGCGGATTACTATCCTTGGCAACAAAACCTTTTCGTAACCGATCCGTATGTCATTGTGGACGGGCAGGCCGAGGTTGCCGACGCCCCTGGATGGGGTGTCGAGATCAACCCGGAATGGTTGGCCAAGGCGACGTATCAGGTCAGCGAGGCTGCAGAGTGAGCGAGACTTTGGAACTCAACAAAGGGCGCCGGGCGCTTGTTTCCGGCTTTGGTGCGATTTCAGGCAATGGCCTCCGTGCCCTCAGTCTGTTTGAATGCAAGGAAAGACCCGCTTGACTGAGATTTTCGCAGAAGAATTCCGCGACACTCCGTACTGGTGGCAGACAACGCCGCTGAGCGATACGCCGACACCCGCTTTGCCTTCGCACGCTGATGCAGTGGTAATCGGCGCAGGCTACACGGGTTTACATGCGGCGCTTCAAATTGCGCGCGCCGGGCGCAGCACTGTGGTTCTGGAATCCGGTCCGCTTGGTTTTGGGTGTTCGACGCGAAATGGTGGACAGATCAGTACGTCGATTAAACCGTCTCTTGCCGAGTTGACCCACAAACACGGGGCGACGATTGCACGGCAGATTCTGTCCGATGGCCATAGCTCACGCAGGTTCGTCGAGGATTTTGTGAAAACGGAATCCATAGACTGCGATTTTCGGGTTTGCGGTCGCTTTCATGCCGCCCATTCCCCAAAGGCATTTGAGCAACTCAAGGCAAGTGCAGAAAATCAGCCCGAAGGGTTCGAAGTTCCGGTTACATTGGTCCCGCGCCGCGCACAGCAGAGCGAGATTGGCAGTGACCTTTATCACGGCGGGGCGATCTATCACGACCACGCGGCGCTTGATCCCGGTCGTTATCATGCGGGCCTTGTGGCGCTTTGCCTTGAAGCAGGCGTAACTTTCCTGCCGCATACTGAGGCGACCGGCATGTCCGAAGACGGGCAGGGCACGAAAATCACGACTGCGCGCGGCCAGATATCTGCCCGGGACGTTGTATTGGCAACAAACGGATACTCCGGATCGCTGTCCAAGTGGCACCAGCGTCGAATCATACCTGTCGGCAGCTACATCATCGCGACAGAGGAATTGCCGTCGGCCTTGATGGACGAGCTATTCCCTAAGAACCGTATCATGTCGGACAGTCGAAAGGTCGTTTACTACTACCGTTCCTCACCGGATCGAAAACGTATCCTGTTCGGTGGTCGGGTCAGTGCGACCGAGACCGACACCGTCAGCAGCGCAAAACGGCTGCATGCAGAACTTGTGCGCATTTTTCCACAAATTCAGGCGTGCAAGGTGACGCATTCCTGGATGGGTTTTGTCGGCTATACCTTTGACTCGCTTGCCCACACAGGCAAAAACGGGAACGTTCACTACGCAATGGGTTATTGTGGCTCTGGCGTTGGAATGGCAAGCTATCTGGGGATGAAAGCGGGTCTTCGCGTCGTGGGCGCCGCAGACGCCGGAACAGGTATTGCCGAAGCCGAATTCCCAACCCGACCGCTTTACAATGGCAAGCCTTGGTTTTTGCCTGCAGCGGTCGAGTACTATCGAATTAAAGACAGGATTGGTATGTAGGGCAGTATAAATTGGATTGCTATCAAGCTGAAAATGGACCTTTCAGACCCGGCAATTCGACAGTGTAATTTGGACTATCGTCTCAAAAACAAAAAAATCCGGATCAAACTCGCGATTACATTTCTAGTGGGAGAACAGACAATGAAAAACTCGATCAAGCTGATGCTTACCGGGACGGCCTTTGCGCTGGTGGCGGGTTCGGCGGCCTCTGCCGAAACACTTCGCCTTTTGACATGGGGCAGTTACGCGCCGGAAGAGGTGATCCGCCAGTTCGAAGCCGAGTATCCTGACATTGATGTCGAGGTGACGTTTTCGAACAACGAGGAAATGATCGCCAAGCTCCGGGCGACAGGTGGGTCCGGTTACGATCTGGCACAGCCCAGCCATGACCGCATTTTCGCCGCGCAGTTGGAGTACAACATCTATAAGCCGCTTGATCTTTCGCAGATCGACACTTCGGTCATGCAGACCAACCTTTTGGATGGAGTCAAGGCCAACACCACGATCGAAGGCGAGGTCTATGCCGTGCCGCACCAGTGGGGCACATCCGGCGTTATGACCAATATGGCCGAGGCGCCCGACGTAACCGGTTGGAATGACCTTTGCGACCCGGCCTACAAGGGCCGCACGTCAATGCGCCTGCGTCGGACCATTCTGTTGGGTACGGCCTTCGGCATGGGAATGAACCCGTTCGAACTCTATAACGATCTGGACGCCTATCAGGGGATGCTTGATCAGGTCACGGAAAAGCTGATCGCGTGCAAAGGCAACATCAAGACATATTGGACAGGCGGCGACGACCTGCAAAGCCTGATGTTGTCGGGCGAAGTCGTTGTATCAGAGACCTGGGATTCAACGGCCTTCCGTCTTTACAGCGAAAACCCGGAGATCGTGTTCGTACCGCCGGAAACCGGTGCGTTGGCATGGATTGACACGTTTGCAATCCCGCGCGGGGGCGAGGCCGACGATGCGGCGTACAAGTGGATCAACTTCGTGATGCGTCCCGAGATCATCACCTTGATGTCTGGTTCGACAGGCGCCATCGCGGCTGTGCCAAACGGCATCGAACTCCTGCCTGATGACAAGCGTGACGCAGTTCAGGCTGCATTCGATCAGCAAGACCTCGACAACCTCAAGTTCTTCGCCAACATTCCGCCGGGACTGGAGGATATGGAAGGTATTGCACTCGAGCGTATCAAGGCTGCGTCCGAGTAAGTCTCATTCCAATGTCAAAAGGATTTCAGGGGCACCAATCGCGTGCCCCTGTTCCATAAACTACTCTCAGAGGCAGAGCATGTACGACCTTCGCTGCGAAAACGTGACTAAGCGCTTTGGCGACTTTACGGCAGTCAACAATGTTTCGTTCGATATCCCCAGCGGGTCGTTCTTTTCGATCCTTGGGCCGTCCGGCTGCGGCAAAACCACTTTGATGCGAATGATTGCCGGGTTTGAAACGCCGGATGAAGGCGACATCCTGATCAAGGGCCGCTCTGTTCTGAAAGATGCGCCAAACAAGCGCAACGTAAAAATGGTGTTCCAACACCTCGCGCTTTTCCCAATGATGACGGTCGGGGAAAACATCGCATACGGCCTGCGCTGCCGTGGGGATGCGCGATCCGAAATTGGCGGAAGGGTCAAAGCCGTTCTGGAGCGTGTCGGCCTGCCCGGTGTCGAGGACAAGCAGATCTCACAGCTGTCCGGTGGACAGAAACAACGGATCGCCATTGCACGATGCATGGTTCTGGAACCCGATGTGCTTTTGCTTGATGAACCGCTCGGGGCGCTCGATCTTAAGCTGCGCGAGCACATGAAAATCGAACTGAAGCAATTGCAGCATCAGTTTGAGACGACCTTTCTTTATATCACCCATGACCAGTCCGAGGCGCTGGTCATGTCCGATAATGTCGCCGTCATGAATGCCGGGCGTTTTGAGCAGATCGGCCCGCCGAAGGAGCTTTACGAAAATCCCGTTTCGGGCTTTGTGGCGGGCTTTGTCGGCGACAGCAATCGCTGGTCAGGGCGGGTCGATCGAGTATCGGGCGGCACGGCGCGAATTGCCCTTGATGGCGGTGAGACCGTGCTTGGGACCCCGGGCGCGGGCGGGTTGACAGACGCCAGTGAAGTTGAGGTTTTTGTCCGCCCCGAGGCGATCTCAGTCGGTAAAGGAGACGAGGGCTGCACCTTGTCCGGCACCGTTGACAGCCTTCTGTTCAACGGAGCAAACAGCCGCATCCTGGTGCGGACAAACAGTGGAAAGCTGATCGAAGTCGCGGATCAGGCGGGTGTCAGCGGTGTCGCGGAAGGGGATGCAATAGACATCCACTGGCCGGGTCATCTTGCTCTATGCTTTGGCAAAGGAGCAGCCTGATGCGCTCGGACGCCGGAAAGCTGTCCCTGATCCTGCTGATGGCGCCGTTTGCGCTTTGGATTCTTTTGCTGATCGTGCTGCCGCAGCTTGGAATTGGCTATGTCTCGTTGCGTGAAAAGGTTGGCCCGGGGCAATTCACCTTCGGTTTCGGCAACTATTTGGACTTTCTGGGTGAGCCGATCTACTGGAATACCTTGCTGCGTACCGCGTGGATGTCCATTCTCGTGACGATCCTTGCGCTGTTGGTCGGCTTTCCCGTTGCTTATTATATAGCCAAAATGGCCCGCCAGCGGTCCCGTGCGGCCCTGTTTCTGCTTTGCCTGATCCCGCTGTGGGTCAGCGATCTTGTGCGCGCCTTCGGTTGGATCGTTTTGCTGCGCGAGACGGGTCTTGTGTCCGGCGCGTTGCAATGGGCCGGTTTGATCAGCGGGCCGGTCGAACTGTTGTACAATGACGTGACTGTTGTCATTGGTCTGGTCTACACCGTCGTCCTTTTCATGATCGTGCCACTGGTATCGACGCTGGACGGGATGGACGACGCCTTGCTGGAAGCCGGGTATAACCTTGGCGGCAGCCGACTGACCGTGTTTCGCCGCATTATTGTCCCCTACGCGATGCCCGGCATCGTCGCGGGCTGCATCATCACGTTCATGCTGACGGCAGGCAGCTATCTTACGCCGATCTTGTTGGGTGGCAAAAACAGCAGTTGGTTTACCGAACAAATCTACAACCAGTTCATAACCCGCTATAACTGGGAGGCCGGCGCAACCTTCGGTGTTCTGCTGCTCGGCTTCACCTCGTTGGTGATCTGGTTGGGCCTGAAACTGACGGGGCAAAGCCTCGCAACCACCGTGGCAAAGGACTAGGCCATGGCGCAGGCAAATCAATCCCGGTTTCTGACCGTCGTTTACCGGTCCTACGTGACCATCTTTTTCCTGTATCTTGTTGCGCCGCTTTTGGCGGCGGGTGTTTTCGCCTTCAATGACTCGTTGTTTCCTGCGCTGCCGTGGCAGGGGTTCACGTTGGACTGGTTCTTCAATGACACCGAGCCCAAGCTGGGAATGTTCCACGATGAACGCCTGCTGCGCGGTCTGAAAAACTCGGTCTATATCGGCGTCATCGTTTCGGCACTTGCTGTCATTGCGGGCACCTGCAACGCCTTTTTGTTTGAGCGCAAACAGTTTCCGTTCAAGAACGCGCTCTACATTCTGATGGTGGTTCCGTTGGTGATCCCCGGTGTGATCCTTGGCATTTCCATTCTGGTTTTTGCCAGCATGATTGCCAACGGAATTGATGCGGCAACGGGCGTGAACGTGAAATGGCTGCGACCGGGCATTCCATTGATCGTGTTGGGCCAGTTCTCGTTCCTGACGACGATCACCTCGCTTGTCATCGCAGCGCGGCTGCAAAAGTTCGATATCGCGTTGGAAGAGGCAGCACTGAATCTGGGTGCCAGTCGCAGCCGCGTCCTGATGACAGTGACCCTGCCGTTTCTGTTCCCGGCTCTTTTTTCCGCATTCGTCGTGTCGTTCCTTGTCTCGTTCGAGAATTTCAACACCACATTGATGCTGGTTGGATCTGACGCCCCGTTGACGATCACGATGTATGACCGCGTGGTCAAAGTCGGCTCGACCCCGGTGCTCAACGCTGTTTCGGTGTTCCTGATGATCGCCTCAGGTTCTCTTGCGTTGCTGAGCGTCCTGATCCAGAGAAACAAGGACTGATGCCTTTGTTTGCCAATTGGCGAACATCTTGCAGGTGCGAGTAGGGTGTTGTCGCAGCTTCAAGCCACAATGAAGTGATAGTCTTCATCGCTGTTGGTCAAAGTAATGATCTGCAACGGTCAAAGCTGACAGCAACATCAAAAAAGCGGAAATCAATCTTGATGGAGCTCAGGGCTTTGGCTGGGGGTGGGCACTGCGGCGCAATCAAAGTCGGGAACGGATCACGTTTGGCCTTCGCGAACATGCGAAATTTTGCCGTTCCGTGAAAAAATTCTGCCGCGTCGTTTTGCAACCGACCAAATTCAACCCTGACTATGCCGTCCCCACCGGAACCTTATCCGGTCCGATATCATCCGGTCGCGACGCGATATAGGTTTCGAGTTTACCGCGGATGTCCCGATGTGCCGGATCATCGAACAGGTTGTTCCGCTCGAACGGGTCTTCCGTCAGATCATACATCTCGCCTGCACCCGAGTTCAGTTCCAGCGTCATTTTGTGCCGCTTGGTGCGTACTGTGCGCAATTCCAGCGCGACGCCAACGCGCCCGGGCAACAACCCCCATTCGTTGAGGGCAAACGTGCGGGTCCCGCCATGTTCCAGAACCTCGCGCAGGCTTGTGCCGTGTTGCGTCTGCATCGGGCGGGCTTGTCCGTAATCCATGAATGTCGGCCCCAGATCGAGGGTCGAGACCGGTTCGTCGACGGCCTTGCCAGCCGGGATACCCGGCCCGCGGACAATCATTGGGACGCGCAGCAATCCTTCATAGTGCATTGGGCCCTTCAGGATCAGACCGTGATCGCCCAGCCAATCCCCATGATCAGAGATGTAGACCACGATGGTGTTCTCATCCAATCCCGCCTGTTGCAAGGCGATCATCATCCGGCCGACTTCGTGGTCGATATAGGAAATCTGGCCATAGGTATTGGCGATTATCTCGCGTAATTGTTCGTCTGTTTGAGGGGCTATCCTGCTGTAGGCTTTCCGCACATCGGCAAACTTCGGGTCCGCCGGTTCGTTCTCCATCGCAGCTTTGTGCCACCACGGTTTGCCCGAAAAGGACCGGGTGCGATTTGGGGGCAGATCCACGTCTTCGGGTTTGTGCAGCCACGACCACGGCTCGGGGCAGTCAAACGGGTGGTGCGGATCGGGAAAGCTCACCCACGTGCAAAAGGGCTGATCTTCGTCGCGACCATGGTTCAGCCATTCGATAAACCGATCCGACGTCCAGCTTGTATTGTGAAATGCGGTCGGAAGCCTTGAATGCCAGGTCTGCGCTGCATCCTTGGTGTCGCCCGCGTTTTCCCACATCATCCTGGTGCGCTCATCCCCGCGCCCGTCTGCGTGGTAGAACCGCTCATAATGTTGCCCGAAAGGCGGCTTGACCGGTGCCCACCAGTTGTGCCCGACCAACATCAGTTCGAGATATTGGAACCCCATATACGGTCCGTACCAATCCGCGCCGTAATCTGCACATGATTGCAGGCATTCGGGCGTGCCGGTGGGTTGATACGTGTGATATGTGGAAAAATGCGCTTTTCCGAAAAAGCTGGTCTGGTAGCCTGCCGCTGCCATGGCTCCGGCCCAGCCCTTTTCGCCAATGTCCGGGTCAAGGTCGATGCCGTTGTCATGCACCCCATGCGTGCGGCACAGTTGCCCGGTCAAGATCGAGGCCCGCGCCGGTTGGCACACCACCGACGGTGTGATGCACGAGGTAAAATGCGTACCATCCGCGGCCAGTTGGTCCAGATGCGGGGTTTTGACCTTGCGTCCCATGAACCCAAAACAATCCGCGCGTTGCTGGTCGGCGGAAATCAAAAGGATATTGGGACGCCTCATTGCGCGGGCTCCTTTCGGGTACGGGTGGAGAAGACGATGACAGTCACGGCAAGCGCCATGAAGACAGCAGCGATCGGGTTGGTGAACAGGAACCATGCATCGCCGCCTGTTGCGGCAAAGGCCTGACGCGCGGTTTCCTCAAGTTTGCCGCCAAGGATAAACGCGATGACGAATGGCAGGGGGGACATGCCTAAGCGGCGCATGAGATAGCCCAGCACACCAAAGCCCACCGCGAACCAGATCGCCGACATCCGGGCTTCTTGCACGTAGATCGCGGTGAATGTCAGCAACAAGACCACAGGCAGCAATATGTGCTTTGGAATGTGGATCATGTACCCCACAACCCGCATGAAGCCGCCGCCGATGGTCCAGTTGAACAGGTTGGCGAGCATCATGATCGTGAACAAGCCGAAGGCCATAACCAATTCTGGGTTTATGCTGCCCGAGGTGAATTTGAACACCGATGGGCCCGGATTGAACCCGCCAATGCTGTCGGCTGCGAGGATCAGAAATACCGCCGCGGCGTTGCCGGGAATGCCGAGGCTGAGAACAGGTATCAGGTTGGCGCCTGACACAGAACTGTTTGCTGCCTCAGTCGACGCAATTCCTTCGGGCGCGCCGTGGCCAAACTGAGTGGCGTCCGGCGACTTCGTTGCGTGCCGCCGGCTGCCGGTGGTGAAGCCAAGTGTGGCAGCAAGGGTGCTGCCGACACCCGGCAAAGCGCCGATAGCTGTGCCAATTACGGCAGATCGGGCGATGTACGGTGCAATCCGACGCAGGTCGGCGCGGTGCACGTGCTGGTCGCCCACCTCGGTATAGGATGGCCGTTTCTGGGCGCGGCGATGGTCATGCCAAAGATCCTCGATCGATTTGAAGACCTCTCCAATGATCAGCACCCCGAGAATGGCGGTTGCTATCGGGAACCCTTGCGCCAACGTTTGCGAACCCAACGTGAGGCGGGGATAGAAGTCCTCGCCCGTGCCGATGTACACCGCCAAAAGGCCCAACCCCATCGAGATCAGGCCTTTGCCCACCGAATTCCCAATGACCGAAGCTATGAAGGCCAGCGACAGGATCAGCAGCGCTGTTTTCTCGGGCAGGTCCAGGTAGGATTCAACCAGCACGGCCAAAAAAGGGGCACACAAGATCAGGACGATATCCGAAAACGTATCGCCAGAAGCGGAACTTACATGTGCGATTTTCAATGCCTTGCGCGCCTTGCCCGCCTGCGTCATGGGATAGCCGTCGAGCGTGGTCATGTAGGCATCCGGGGTGCCGGGCGTATTGAACAGAATAGCGGGAACTGCACCGCCGATCGTGGCCCCCTTCATGATACCGATGAGGAACCCCATCACGGGCAAAAGCGCATCTGGTGAAAAGCCGAAAATCGAAATCAGGATCGGCAGTGAAATGGCCATCGCCATCGGCCCAGCCAGACCGGGCGTTGCCCCCACTGCAATGCCCAAAAGAAAGCCCAACAGCACCATGATGGGCGTTACCGGAACACCGAAACCTGCTATCGCGAACAGGTCAGGCCCTTGAAACACGGCGGCGATGCCCAGTTGGATGTAGGTCCAGACCTCCATCATACGTCCCCGTTTGGCGGCAGCAAAAGGTCATCAAAGGGAAGGTCATACAGCAGGATCAAAAGCGAGCTGGCGACCACGCCGATCGCGAATGCGCGAAATGACGGTCGGCCCTCGATCATCGCGATCAGGCTCGCAATCAGGATGGTGCCGCCAAGAAAGTAGCCGATGACGTTCCATGGTGCGGTGGTGCGCAGCGCGGCATAGCTTTCACCGGCTCCAAACAAAGCCACGGCGGCAGGACCGGCCCAACGCATGATCGCGAAACTGAGCAATAGAAGCCCAATCAGCAGGGCAAGATAGCGCAAATTGGCCAAGCGCAGGCGACCGTCGGCGGGCGAGGCACCCTGAAAGAACAGCAACAGTCCACCCACGCCAATGAAGATTGAAGCCAGGGTCGGCGCAAGGGCGTCGCCAATGGTCACTTGTCGGCGTACTTTCTCAACAATCCCGGTGTCGGTGTCCAAGGGGACCCAGCCAATGGCGATTAAAAGTGCTGCGGCAATAGCGAAAATCGCCAAGGCCCGGTTGGTCGTGCTGCCCGTGAACATGCGCTTGTCCCGTCGCTGAATGACGTTTCGTGCGAAGCGCCAAAACCCCGCCCGTAGACGGGGTGTTTGAACTACTCTGACGCGGCCTGCAGAAGCGCACCCGCCTCGTCGTACTCGGCCTGAAGACGCTGCTGCAACGCGTCACCTGTCTGGATGAAGGGGCCGCCGAAGGCTTTGGTGATCATCGCGTTGGACTTTGTGCCTTCGGTTGAAATCGCGGTCCCGATGGCAGCGGCCAAAGCGTCACGAGCTTCGGGGTCCATTCCGCCCGGACCAACAAAAACAAAGGCACCGTCCGAGTTAAACTCGACGCCAAGATCCGCGAAAGTCGGTGCGTCCGGCGACTGCCTTAGCGGTTCGGAAAGGGCCGACGCCAGATTGACCAGATCACCGGCGGCAACGCCCTTGCCCTGAATGCCTGCCATAAATCCAAGGTCCATATCCCCGGCGTTTACGCCATTCATGACCGCGCGGCCCCCTTTGACGGAAACGATGTTGAAATCGACGCCCTGTGCCTTGCCCAGCAGATATGCCAGATCGGCAAGGCGAGGGCTCATCACGCCAAAGCGCAGTTCTTCGCCCGCCTGAGCGGCAGCAACCACATCTTCAAAGCTGTTCCATCCTTTGGACGACAGCGACACGACGCCCATTTGGAAGCCAGCCGTTGTTGCAATGCCGGTAAAATCCGAAGGGCTGACACCCGCGTCGGCAGCCCGCATGTTATAGCCCAGCGTCTCCGTCACGACCATTCCGATGACGGATCCGTCGTTCGGCATGTCTTTGATTGCCATGGCAAGGTTCATGCCGCCTTTGCCGGTTACTTGCTCTGGAATGAACTCCCAACCCGTGGCCGCTTCCAGATCTTCGGCGATCAGGCGGGCCTGCGTATCTGCGCCGCCCCCTGCCGCAAAGGCGATCATCAGCTTAATTGGCCCCGGCGGCGTCCAGTCGTCCGCCTGCGCTGACGCGGCGAGCACCACGCTGAATGCGGCGGCAGCGACGGTCTTGAGTGCGAGTTTCATAGCGTTTCCTCCCTGACGCAATGATCCACCATCGACTCAAATAAGTTGACCTGTCAACAAAATTCGGTTGACGCATCAACTAAACTCCCCCTACCATCAAGTAAACGAAGGGTGACTTATGGCGACTGACGATGGAAACCACCTTGGTCCTTACGAGGAACCTCTGGAACAAATGATCACTTTGCGCCTTTCACGGGTCTACGCCAGGTTGAACGCCCAAGCTGCTAAAATCCTTAAAGAAACCGCCGGGCTGTCGCAGGTGCAATGGCGGGTTCTGGTGATGCTTGTCAGTCTCGGGGCGCTGTCGCCGCACCAAATCGTGCGCCGCATTTTGATGGATAAAAGCCAGCTCAGTCGCACGATCAAGACAATGGAAAAGCAAGGGCTGCTTTCCGTGCGCGTCAGCGAATCGGACAACCGAGCCTCGGTGCTTGAGATCACCCCGAAAGGCCGCCAACTTTATGAACGCGCGCTGCCCGGAATGCGCGAACGTCAGTCTCGGTTGAACGCGAAATTCACCGCCGAAGAACGCAGTAGTCTGATTGATGCCCTCAAGCGGATTGAGTCCGTGGCGCAGGATGCCGAAAAAGAAACGTCATGACGAACTTGCTGGTGATCATGTCTGACGAACATCAGGCCCGCGCCATGGGCTGTGCCGGTCATCCGTTTGTGCAGACGCCACACCTGGACGCGCTGGCATCTCGCGGTACCCGATTTGCCAACGCCTACACCCCTTGCCCGATCTGCGTCCCCGCACGAGCATGCTTTGCCACCGGGCAACCGGTTCACGTAACACGCCTTTGGGATAATGCGATGCCCTATTCCGGCCAGATACAAGGCTGGGGCCATGCGTTGCAGCGGGGCGGAATTCCGGTCGAGAGCATTGGTAAGTTGCACTACCGGGCGCCGGAAGATCCCGCCGGGTTTGACGTGGAACACTTGCCGATGATGGTTGCTGATGGTGTTGGCATGGTCTGGGCCTCAATCCGGCGTGAGGATGAGCGTGTCACGGTCGGCCCCCGGATGCTTGGCGAATACATCGGACCGGGCCAGAGCAAGTACACCGAATATGACGCCGCAGTGACGAAGCGCACAGAGGACTGGCTGATTGATCGCGCAAACCAAAGCGGCGATCGACCATGGTGCCTCTACGTCGGTCTTGTCGCACCACATTTCCCACTTGTTTGCCCGGAAGAGTTCTTTGAGAAGTACCCCCCAGATGCTCTGCCGGCCGTCAAGTTGCACCCGGCGAAGGGCCACCAACGGCATCCCTGGGTCGAAAAGCAAAACGCCATGATGGACAGTGAGAGCCGGTTCAATAGCGAAGAGGAACGGCTTGCGGCGATGTCTGCCTACTATGGGCTGACAAGTTGGCTGGACAGCAATTTTGGGCGGATCACAACCGCGCTGCAGGCCAGCGGCATGGCCGAAGATACCGTTATCGTCTACACGTCTGACCATGGCGACAACGTCGGCGCGCGCGGGCTTTGGGGCAAATCCAACCTTTATGAAGAAAGCGTTGCGATCCCGATGATCATGGCCGGCCCCAATGTGCCTGTCGGAACCTGTGACACACCCGTCAGTCTGCTGGACCTTGCTGCGACCATTCCGGCGCATTTTGATCAAGAGTTTTCCGCCGCGGGGCAGTCGCTCTATGACATCGCAAATGCGCCGCCCAATCCGGAACGACCTGTCCTCAGCCAGTATCACGCGGCGGGTGCCGTTTCCGGGGCGTTCATGCTGCGTTTGGGGCGGTGGAAGTTGAACCAGTACATCGGCTTTGAGCCGGAGTTGTTTGATCTGGTGTCCGATCCGGAAGAACTTACCAATCTCGCGGGGGACCCGCGCCACGGTGAGACGCTGAAAATGATGAAGTCGGCCATGTCCGATCATCTGGACATCGAGGAAGTCGACGCACAAGCGTTCGCTGACCAGGCTGCCCTGATCGCAAGCCACGGCGGGCGGGACGCAGCATTGAAACTTGGCGCACCCGGCGCCACGCCACCACCAAGGGTTACGTGATGAAGCTAACCATCCTCGGGTCAGGCTCGCCCGAAGCCTACGCCCGCCGCGCCTCAAGCGGTTATCTTCTGGAAGTCGACAACGATGTTATCCTTTTTGATTGCGGGGGCGGCGTGTTTGACAACCTGCTGCGCGCAGGGCGGTCGCCGTCGGACATCACACACCTGTTTTTCTCGCATTTGCATACCGATCATATGATGGACTACGCACGCTTGGTGCACGCTGCGTGGGACGAAGGCGCCGCGCCGCTCAAGGTGTTCGGTCCGCCACCAATCGCGCGGATCACCGAAGGCTATTTCGGTCCAAACGGCGTCTTGTCTCATGACCTTCGGGCCCGCACGGAATTCGCCCCAAGCCAGGAGGTTTGGAAGGCACGCGGGGGCAGTCTGCCACGCCCATGGCCTGCGCCGCAGGTTCAGGAAATTGCGCCCGGATTTGCCTGCGCGGGCGAAACCTGGTCGTTGAGCTGCTGCGAGGTGCCGCATGCCCAGCCATTCCTGTCCTGTCTCGCGTTTTCTGTCCTTAGCGACGGTAAGAAATTTGTTTATTCGGGGGATGCCGGCATCTGTGACGACCTCATGGCGATGACCCGCGACGCCGACATGCTGTTGCATTGGTGCTATCGCCTGGACGGCGAAACCGCGCATCCCAAGATGGCAGCCCTGACGCCCACGCCGCGGGAAATTGCCTCAATGGCGCAAGGCGCTGGCGTCAAACAGCTATTGCTCACCCATTTTCGTGTCCATATGGATGAGGCTTCCTTGCACGAGGCGGCCCTGGAGACCATCGGCGATGCCTTCCGCGGGCCGTTTGGTATCGTCGAAGATTTGCAGGAATACGAGATTTAGGGGCGTTACGGGTTCGAATGGGCCAAGCCGCTAAACCAATATGTCGCCACTGCTGTCAGGCGAGAACAAACCGCCCTGCCGCAACCCTATTGCTGGCTTGGCGTTTGCCGCCTGTCTTCACGTGCTTCAGCTTGTTGTGATCCACAGTAAACGCGCGCGTCAGCTGTCGCTGGCCAGACTAAAACCGCATCCCCTATGCGGCATCTATTGCAATGTGAACGAGCCCGGGAAAATGCGTGACAAAACGATTAGCCAACCCACCAGTGTAATGACGGACACCGCAGTTGTCGCGGATACGGTTTCGGCCGTAACTTCTTCGTATTCGTGATATTGCTTCGACAGGATGAACATGGTTTTTCCGGTGGGAACAGCAGATGCAATCACCGCAGCCGTGGCCGTCAACGGATCGAGACCAGCAAGGTTTGCGCACAGAAGCACAAGTATCGGAAGTACGATCAGTTTTATTGTGCTGGTCAAGACGATGGTTGGGCCTGTTTTGACAACGTCGGACACCTTGATCGACATTCCCACCGCAAACAGTGCGCATGGGGTCAGGGCAGAGGCGACCAGATCAAGGTAATCAACCACGAGCTTGGGCAAACTCAGCGGCGTGATCGCGTAGGCAATGCCCAGCACAGTCGATAAAACAATCGGGTTCAAAACGGCTGTTCTAAGGTGTTTGAGGGTTGCACCCAACCCACCTTCATCTTCGGAATGGATGGTCTCGAGGATAACGATCAAGACCAGTATCAACCCGACCATCACCACATTTGCCAACGCCGCCAGAACAACTGTCTTTTCACCGAATAGTTCGTGCAAAAGTGGGAGTGCAATGATGCCCGTGTTGGACGCAACCGATACCATGCCCAGCATGACGGCGTTTCCGGTCGAAAGTCCCCGCAGGATACGGGCGCCGAAAAACATCAGGAAAAAGACAACGACAACGGGCAGGGTGAATACCCCGATGAAAGACCAATTGGCGAGGTCTTTGATTTCCTGTTTTGCAATGATAACGAACAGGATCGCCGGGATTGCTGTGTAGTAGACGAATTGCGTCAGCGCGCCGGCAATGCTTTGCGGCAAAACCTCAAGCCGGGCAAAGATGTACCCGGTGACAATTACCGCAAAGACCGGAAATATGAGCGCCAGAACTTCCATAATACAATTCTCAACCTTCGAAGAACTGAGCCAGACTAGTAACTTGCAATTACAAGACGCAAGAGTTTTGAGCCGATCTCTTGGCCGGATCCCCGGTTCCGGCGGCAAAAGCCGGGCAAAAAATCAACTCTGGCGGTTCGCTAAACAATCCACGCCAAACCTTGGCTTCAACGCAGGCGCAGGGCATTCCGCTTCACGAGGAGCAACACGGCACTCAATATGCAGCCGGCGCCAGCCCGGCCTGAAACCAACTGACAAACGTCACCATCGAAAACACGGGCAAGCCTGTAGCTTGCTGTATGTCTACCGCGTAAGGGCACATATTCGTGCATTCAAGAACGATCGCGCCCAGCTCCGGGTGGTTAGATTTCAGCGCTAGTGCGGCCTCGATATTGTCGGTGCGGGCTTTGTCGATATCCAGCGCCATCTCGTTTCCAAGAATTGCCCTCGTGAATTCTTGACCACCTTCCGTGGTGCCAATCGGTGTGCCGGGGGGAACATGCGCAGCGTGCAGGTGATCCTGGGTGAGCGTCGAGGCTGTGATCGTCAGAATCCCTGCTCGTTTTTTCGCCGGTAACATCCGGTTCACCATCTCGACCTGCATCAGCGACGAGGTGGCGACCGGAACCTGAACGGCATCAGTCAGCTCCCGCTGAAACAGCGATAGAAAGCCGCAATTTGTTGTGATCCCGTCAGCGCCGTCTTTGACCAGCTCTCGAGCGGCATCAATGAAGGCATCCAACATGCCCTCGGCCCGTTGTCTGACAACCCGATCAGGCGAGGCGTCGCGGACAATGCGATAGAGGACTGGGAAGGGCCAAGTCAGCGCGTTGCCCATGTCACCGGGAATGCGCGGAAACTGGGCGTCGAGCATCAAAATCCCGACTGATGCGCCATAGATGGATTTCCCGCCTCGTGCGATCATGCCTTGGCCTCCTCGATGATGCGGGCGGAAATGACTTCGGACCCTTCCATATAGATGCTGGAAATACCCTGTCGCACGGCCTCCTGCACCTGATCCATCCGTCTGGCGATATGTACGCCCAACAGCTGCGCCGCCTGATCCGCGTCACGCGCAATCAACGCCGCCATGACCTGCTTGTGTTCATCCTTCGAACGCTGAACCCGCTGGATGTCCATCGACACCCATCGGATATAGCGTATGCGCTCGTTGATCCGGGTCAGGGTGTGCAACAGCTCCATGTTGCCGGACAGTTTGGCGATACCCAGATGGAAGGCTTCATCCCGATGGACCGCCTCCTTGACGGTCAAGCCGGTGATATCGATCCCGGTCGCGTAGAGCTCATCGCGCAGCGCCTTTAGGTCCGCGTCCGACGCCTTTATGCAAGCTGCGCGAACAGCTGCAACCTCGATGATCTGGCGCAGCTCGAACAGGTCGAACACGCCCTGTGCATCCAAAGGGCGGCAAAAGAAGCCTTGGCCTGGACGAAAATCAAAGAGCCTTTCCGCAACAAGTCGGTTCAGCGCCTCGCGCAAGGGCGTACGGCTGACACCCAACTGTTTGGAAAGTGCGACTTCGTTCAATCGGTCGCCGGGGCGCAGGCGGAAGGACACCGCCATTGCCTTGACCTGATCATAGATGTCATCGACCCGCGGACCCGCCATACCTTCTGTCCTTATTGTGCCTTCAACAGGTGACACAGGCGTTTCTTGAAATCAATATACAAAACTGTATACAGTTTTGTGTGCAGATTTGATGCAAAGGATTCGCGGACCATGACGGGGACAAATTATCTGACCGGAGCTGAGGCGATGGTGTGCATGCTTGAGGCGCATGGCGTAACCCATATGTTTGGCCTTTGCGGTGACACAACGCTGCCGTTCTATGATGCCTTGGCGCGGATGGATCACGGTATTCAGCACATCCTGACTCGGGATGAACGGCATGCGGCCTATATGGCCGATGGTTATGCGCGGGTTACAGGTAAGCCGGGTGTCTGCGAAGGGCCGTCCGGTGGCGGCGCAACATACATCCTTCCCGGCGTGGTCGAGGCGAATGAAAGCTCAGTTCCCATCCTGGCGATCACGTCTGACGTGGCGACGACCAGCCGTGGGAAGTACCCTTTGACTGAGCTTGATCAAGCCGCATTGTTTAAGCCGCTCGCCAAGTGGAATGCGTCACTGGACGATGCGACGCGCTTGCCGTCCATGGTGCGGGCCGCCTTTCGGGCCATGACCACCGGAACACCCGGTGCCACGCATCTGGCGCTGCCGTTCGATACCCAAAAGGGGCAGGTGGACGCGGCTGAGATCTGGGCCGACGCGCGGCACCGCAGCTATCCGGCGGAACGCGCCGGGCCTGATCAGGACGCGATCGAGGCGGCGGCAGAGTTATTGGCGCAGGCAAAATCTGCCGTGGCCATCTGCGGCGGCGGACCGGTCCTGTCCGGTGCCGAACCCGCTTTGCACCGGGTTGCCAATCTGCTCGATATGCCGGTTGCCACAACGGTTTCGGGGCAGGGTTCTATTGCCGAGACCGACCCGCTGGCGCTCGGCGTTGTTGGCTCGAACGGAGGGGTTCCCGCAACCCGCGCGGTGGTTGATCAGGCCGATGTGGTTCTGTTCATCGGATGCCGCGCCGGTTCGGTCACGACCGAAAGGTGGAGCAGCCCCGGACGCAGCGCGACCATTATCCACATCGATAGTGATCCGATGGTAATCGGAGCCAACTATCAAACCGACGTGGCGATCTGTGCTGATGCCCGGTTGGCGCTCGAAGCTTTGGCGGATGCGCTAGAGGCGCGACAGGACCTGAATGGCCAAGACGGCACGCGCAAGGCCCGTGCCGCGTGGGAGGCCAAGATGGCCGCATACGCCCCACTTGCCGCAAGCCGAGAGACTCCGATCCGGCCCGAGGCCGTGATGGCGGCGCTGATGGATATCCTTGACGATGACGCAATCGTTGTTGCTGATCCCGGAACGCCGTGCCCCTATTTCAGCGCATATTATCGGTGGCGCAAGCCGGGTCGGCATTTCATCACAAACCGGGCACATGGGGCACTGGGCTATTCTTTGGGGGCTGCGATGGGCGCGCATGTCGGCCGTCCGTCGGTCAAGACGCTATCCGTCATGGGCGACGGATCGTTTGGCTTCACCTGCGGCGAGTTTGAAACCATGGTCCGCCACAACATGCCGATCACCTCGATCGTGTTTTCGAACGCGGTCTTTGGTTGGATCAAAGCGGGTCAGAATGCGGGCTTCGACCAGCGATATTACAATGTCGACTTTAATCGGACAGACCATGCTGCTGTCGCTACTGCGTTTGGTGTGAAGTCTTGGACGGTCAAAGACCCTGAAGATCTGTCAAAGGTTCTGAGACAGGCGATAGAACATGACGGCCCGACGCTGGTGGACATCCATTCCCAACAACTTCACGAGGCGGCGGCGCCGGTCTCGGAATGGGTGGCGTAAGAGGCGATGGAGGGCGTTAGCTGCGCCAGAAACTCCTGCGCGATGGATGACAACGGGCGGCCCTTGGCCGTGATGATTGCAAGGTCCAGCATCACTGCGGGCCGGAAGGGGCGGGTATGATACCCGCTTTCGCCGTCAAACGTGACGGTGAAGGGGTCGATCATTGCAACGCCCATGCCCTGTTTCACAAAGCTCAGCAGGTTTTCGGACAGGTGCGTGTGTATCTGCGTACGCCAGCTTCGCCCGGCGGTCTGGAAGATATCGCGGGTCCGACGATGGGTCTGATGCTCTGGGCCCATCACGATGAACGGTTCGTTTTCCAGAATTTCCGGCGTCAGAACATCATGTTTCGCCAACGGGCTGCCTTCGGGAAAGGTCGCGAGCGTTTCGAACTCGAACACCTGATAGTTCAGCGTATCGTGCAGGATCGGCATCTCGACGATCCCGATCTCAAACAGGCCCGAGATGACCCATTCCTGAATCTTCGACGAATATTGGGACTGAAAGCTGACCGACAGGTTTGGGCGACTTTCGGCAAAGCGCGCAATTTCGCGCGGCATGAAGCCGAAAGACAATAAATGCGGGGCGGCGACCTGCAACTGACCGGGATGTTTGTTCTGCAAATCTGTCACCGCTTGTGCGACGTGATCCAGTCCGCGCACCACAGTATCGACCTCGCGGAACAACAACTCGGCTTCCGGAGTTGGCAGAAGGCGGCCCTTGTTTCGTTCGAACAACGGCAACCGCGCCTCGCGCTCAAGCTGCGCCAGCAGGTTGCTGATCCCCGGTTGCGATATCCCCAGAACCGATGCCGCACCGGTTACCGTGCCGGTTTCCATGATGGCGTGAAAGGCTTGCAGTTGGCGAAAACGCAGGGACATAAGCTAGGCATCATTTTTTCTGATGAACTGTCGAAAATATAGTATTTGAAATGATGTTCTGGTCAAGGCAGGCTTCGCGTCGTCAACAGGGGACAAAATGGCCGAGCTGCACCAGAAGATTGTTGGATACGACCTGTGGTATCTGAAACTGCCGGTTACATCGCGCCGAGATCACGGGATCGGGTCCGTCGCAGGCACCTGCGAAGTCGTCGTCCTGCGGCTTACGTCCGAAGACGGAACCGAAGGCTTTGGTGAAGCGTCGCCTTGGTCCGTTTTCACAGGCACGCCGGAAGCGACATATGCGGCGCTGGATCGGTATCTGCGCCCTCTTGTGATTGGGGCCAGGGTCGGTGATCGGGCTGCGATCATGCAACAAGCGATGCATGCCGTGGCGCATTGCACCGAAGCCAAGGCGTCGCTGGAAACGGCGCTGATTGATCTTGCGGGCCGTATCAGCGGGGTTCCCGTTTGGTCGTTGCTGGGCGGTCGGTGCCGGGATGCCATTCCGCTGAGCTGTTCCATCGCGAACCCCGATTTTTCGCAGGACATAGAACTGCTGGCGCGATTGAGAGAGGACGGTGTTCGAATTGTCAAACTAAAGACAGGCTTCAAGGATCACGCCTTTGACATCATGCGGCTGGAACACATTGCCCAAAACTTCCCCGAATTCTCGGTCCGCGTGGATTACAATCAAGGCCTCGAGATCGAAGAGGCTCCGAACCGGGTACGCGACGTGGCGGGGTTCAAACCCGACTTCATCGAACAACCCGTGCGGTCGCATCACTATGGCATGATGGCGAAGCTGCGGCAGATGTTCGATGTTCCCTTGCTGGCCGATGAAAGCGTCTTTGGCCCCGAGGATATGGAGCGCGCGGCGCGTGAGGGCATTTGTGACGGCGTTTCGGTGAAAATTATGAAATCGGGCGGTCTTACGCGTGGCCAGACCGTTGCCCGCATCGCCGCCGCGCATGGTTTGACGTCTTATGGTGGTGATATGTTCGAGGCCGGGTTAGCACATCTGGCAGGCACGCACATGATCGCCGCGACACCTGAAATCACGCTCGGTTGCGAGTTCTATCAGGCCTCGTATTTCCTGAGGGAAGACATCCTCGAAGACCCATTTCAGATCAGTAAAGGGCAGGTCGTTGTGCCCACGGGTCCGGGCTTGGGCGGCAGACCTGACATAAGCAAGCTCAACCGCTATGCCGTTGCCACGGCGGTGGCCGCATGACGGGGACGAAGACAATCGCCATCATTGGGGCCGGCATCGTCGGTGTTTCCACGGCGATCTGGCTGCAGCGCGACGGGCATCATGTGATCCTGATCGACAAGTCCGGGCCGGGTGAGGGAACGTCGCACGGGAACGGCGGTGTTCTGGCCTCCTGTTCCATCGTGCCTGTGACCGTTCCGGGGTTGCTTGGCAGAGCGCCCGGCATGCTGTTCAGTCCCTCTCAGCCGCTGTTCATGAAGTGGGGCTATCTGCCAAAGCTGGTGCCGTGGCTCAAACACTATCTGAGTCACGCGAATGCCGAAGATGTCGCTCGGATCGCCGCGGCGCTGACGCCCATTGTTGGCGACAGTCTGAATGATCACAAGGCTTTGGCGGCGGGCACGGGTGCCGAAAAGTGGATCGAGCCCTCGGATTACCTGTTCCTCTACAACGATCGCGCACATTTCGACGGTGACGCGTTCGGATGGGACATTCGGCGCAAGCACGGGTTTGAATGGGAAGAACTGGAAGGCAAGGCTTTTCACGACTACGACCCGGTATTCAGCGCAGACATCGGCTTTGCCGCGAAGCTGTCGGACCATGGCCATATCACCGATCCCGGTCGCTATGTGAAAGACCTTGCCGCATATGTTGAGGCGAACGGAGGTCGGATCATCCGCGCAAGTGTCGAGGATGTGGCCCACGAAAACGGTCGCGTGACCGGTGTTCGGGCCGGGGGAGAAACCATCCCTTGTGATGCGGCGATCGTAACAGCAGGCGTCTGGTCGGGACCGCTGGCAAAACGCTTGGGCGTGTCGGTTCCGCTGGAAAGCGAACGCGGCTATCACCTTGAATTGGTGGATCCTTCTGCCAAACCGCGCAGCCCGGTTATGGTCGCCTCTGGCAAGTTTGTTGCCACACCCATGGACGGGCGGATACGCTTGGCGGGGATCGTTGAATTTGGCGGATTGGAGGCTCCGCCCTCAAAAGCGCCCTTTGAATTGATGCGCAAGAATGCCCGGACAGCGTTTCCGGGCGTGACATGGAAGGAGGAAGTGGAATGGATGGGGCACAGGCCCGCTCCGGCTGACTCGATCCCGGTCATTGGCAACGTTCCCGGCATCGAGGGCGCGTATATGGGCTTTGGCCACCACCACATCGGATTGACGGGCGGGCCGAAAACCGGACGCCTATTGGCGCAAATGATTGCAGGCAGAACCCCGAACACGGACATGAGCGTCTATGCGCCGTCGCGATACATGGCAAACCAACGGGCCGGATAGAAATTCCGGCAGATCAAAACTCAACAGGGAGAAAACGATGAAAAAAATGACAAACCTTCTGGCCGCAACCGCGCTGACTGCTGCGTCGGTTGCGCCCGCATTGGCGGAAAAGTGGGACATGCCGATGGCTTATTCGGCGTCAAACTTCCACTCCGCCACAGGCGCGGAGTTTGCAAAATGCGTGACGACGGGAACGGGCGGCGAGATTGAAATCGTCACCCATCCCTCCGGGTCGCTGTTCAAGGGCGCGGACATCAAGCGCGCAATCCAGACTGGACAGGCCCCGATTGGCGAGCGTCTTTTGTCCGGTCATCAGAACGAAAACGCGCTGTTCGGGTTTGACTCGATCCCGTTCCTTGCAACGTCGTTCGACGACAGCGCCAAGCTGTGGGAGGCGGCCAAACCATCCATCGAGAACCTGTTGGCCGAGCAGAACCTGACCCTGCTTTACGCGGTGCCCTGGCCACCGCAGGGCTTGTATTTCAAGGATGAAGTGAACTCGGTCGCGGATATGGAAGGCATCAAGTTCCGGTCCTACAACAACGCCACATCGCGGCTGGCCGAGTTGACCGGAATGCTGCCTGTGACCATTGAGGCGGCAGAAATCAGCCAAGCCTTTGCGACCGGTGTTGCGGATGCAATGGTGTCCTCGGGGTCGACCGGGTATGACCGCAAGGTATGGGAAAGCCTGGACTATTTCTACGAAGTGGATGCCTGGCTGCCGCGCAACTATGTGATGGTTAATTCTGACGTATGGTCGGGTGTCTCTGACGCAAACAAGAACGTCATCAAGGCCTGCGCGGACCTGGCCGAGTACGCAGGTAACTGGCGCGCCAAAGAATACACCGGCTTCACGCTGCAGGGCTTGCGTGATGGCGGAATGACCGTTGGCCCGGCCTCTGACCAGATGGTGGGCGAGCTGAAAGAGATCGGCGTAACCATGACCAATGAGTGGCTGGAAGCCGCCGGAGATGAGGGCAAAGCCATCGTCGACGCGTTCAATTCGTCGCAGTAATTGTGCATTCGGGCGGCGGAAATAAAATCCGCCGCCCGAACCGATCTAATCATAAGAAAACGGGGACGGTATGGCAGTCATGCGAGGGCTTCGGTCCGTACTGGATTTCATCTATCTGGCAGCAGGTGTTCTGGCGGCGCTCAGCCTGATCGCCATCTTGTTGCTCATCGTGGTGCAGATGCTGGCCCGCTGGACGGGCGAGGTGTTTCCCGGCGCGCCGGACTATGCGGGGTATGCGATGGCTGCCGCCTCGTTCATGGCCTTTGCCAATGCCCTGAACCGAGGCAGCCATATCCGCGTCTCGATCCTGTTGAATGCCGTCCCCGATGGTGTGCGCCGCATTCTCGAAGTCTGGTGTTTCGCCATTGGCGCTGCCGTCATGTGGTACTTCTGCTGGTACGCCTACCGCTTTGTCTACTGGAGCTGGAAGTTCAACGATGTCAGCCAGGGACAGGACAAAACCGCCCTGTGGATTCCGCAATCTGCCATGCTGATCGGGGCAGTCATCTTTGCAATCGCCCTGACCGATCATCTTATCCACGTGCTGTTCAAGGGCGATCACCGGATCACCCGCGATCTGGCCGATCAAAGCCACGGAGAGTGAGCGCATGGAAAACCTGTCCGTCATCATCCTCTTCCTCTTTGTTCTGTTTACGCTGCTGGGCTCTGGCGTCTGGGTCGGGCTGGCCCTGATGGGCGTCGCCTGGGTCGGGATGGAGCTGTTTACAACCCGCCCTGTAGGCGACGTGATGATCACCACGATCTGGTCGGCGTCGTCGTCGTGGACCCTGACTGCGTTGCCGATGTTCATCTGGATGGGCGAAATCCTGTATCGAACGCGATTATCCGAGGATATGTTCAAGGGCCTGTCTCCTTGGATGGCCCCGCTGCCCGGTGGGCTGGTCCATACGAATATTGTGGGGTGTACGGTGTTTGCAGCCGTGTCCGGATCGTCTGCCGCCACGCTGACCACGGTTGGCAAGATGTCGATTCCCGAGCTTCGCAAACGGAACTACCCCGAGCGAATGATCATCGGAACACTGACGGGCGCAGCCACGCTCGGCCTGATGATCCCGCCGTCGCTGACCCTGATCGTCTACGGCGTGACGATCAATGAATCCATCACCAAGCTATTCTTTGCAGGTATCCTGCCCGGCCTCGTGCTGGCGGCGATGTTCATGGGCTACGTCGCGATCTACTCGAAGCTTGGAAAAGACTGGAACCCGAACAGTGAGGGCAAGCTGAGTTTCTCAGAGAAGATCAAGAACTCGCGCTTTCTGCTGCCGGTTATCCTGCTGATCATGGTGGTGATCGGTTCCATGTATCTGGGCTATGCCACCGCGACAGAGGCCGCCGCATTTGGTGTGATCGGCGGGCTGCTTTTGGCAGCCGGGCAGGGGTCGCTTAACTGGAAAACCTTCACCGAGAGTTTGATGGGCGCGACCCGCACCAGTGCCATGATCGCCTTGATCCTTGCGGGGGCCGCCTTCCTGTCGCTTTCGATGGGGTTCACCGGCCTGCCGCGCGGGCTGGCTGATCTGATCGCCGGTTGGGAACTGACACGGTTCGAGCTGCTGATGGTGCTGCTGGTCTTCTATGTCATTCTGGGCTGCTTCCTCGACGGGATTTCGTCCGTCGTGCTGACCATGGCCGTGGTCGAGCCGATGATCCGCGATGCGGGGATCGACCTGATCTGGTTCGGCATTTTCATCGTGGTCGTTGTGGAGATGGCGCAGATCACGCCGCCGATCGGTTTCAACCTGTTTGTGATGCAGGGCATGACCAACCACGAGATGAGCTATATCGCGCGCGCCGCGATCCCGATGTTCCTGATCATGGTGCTGATGGTGTTTGTCCTCATTTGGTTCCCTGAGCTGGCCACCTGGTTGCCCGAGAACCTGCGGCAGAGCCCGGGCGGGTAGGGCGACCAGTGAACCCACTGCTCTGGGCGGCACGCAAAGGCCCATACGTTCTGGTCACCGGGCTTGTGGCAGGGTTGCTGCTGCCCGGACTGGCCGAGCCGATGCGGCCGCTCTTACCACCCTTAGTGGTCCTGTTGTTGTTCGTGACGATCCTGCGCATGGACCCTGCGGCCATTCTGGGATCTCTGACCGATTTGCGGCAGGTCATCGCGGTCGTGATTGGGTTTCAGGTGGTCATCCCGCTGATCATCGTTTCAGTCGGGTTCGTTGGCGGATGGACGGGCACGGCAATCATTCTATCCCTGCTTATCATGACAGCGGCACCCTCGATCTCGGGTAGTCCGAACTTGTGCATGATGATGGGCTATCCCGCCGAACATGCAATGCGCCTTGTCGTTGTTGGAACCGCTGCACTACCATTAACGACGCTGCCGATTTTTTGGCTCATGCCCGAGCTTGGCGATCTTTGGGCCGTTCTGAAAGCCGCGTTCAGCCTGTTCCTGACCATTTCCATCGTCACGCTGGTTGCGGTCGCGACGCGAAAAACGATGCTGCGACGCCCTTCGCAGACCGCGCTTTTGCAACTTGAGGGTCTGGCGACCATCATCCTGGCGGTATTTGTCACCGGTCTGATGCCATCCGTCAGCGCGGCAGCGTTTGAGAATCCGATGATCGCCGCGTTCTGGATCGCTTTTGCCTGTGTCGCAAATTTCGGATCCCAGATTGCGGTGTTTCAACTGACGCGCACCCGGCTCGCACCTGCCAAGGCCACCGCAGTGTCTTTGATTGCCGGAAACCGAAACGTTGCGCTTTTTTTTGTGGCCTTGCCGCCCGAAGTCACAGCCCCGATCATGGTATTTATCGGGGCCTATCAGATTCCGATGTACCTGACGCCCTTGATAATGCGCAGGATGTATCGTGCGTAAGTGACCGACCGGACCTGTCTTTCGGGCAGCTTTTGGTAATGGAGCGCTTCAAGCGTCAGGTATTACCCACGATATGTAATCCTGCCTGCGTCACGATCCCGGCCGCGTCAGCGACCAGAATCGAACGGGTAGGGCGATTGCCGCAATGATCAGACCGATCGTATAGCCAATCCAGACGCCGATGGCGCCAAGCCCAAACAGGAACCCGAGCACGTAGCTGGCCGGCAACGCAAGCGGCCAATAGGCCGTGAGCGTGATTAGTGTTGGAAGGTTCATGTCGGACATACCCCGCAAGGCCCCCAACGCGGTGCCCTGCACGCCATCCGCCACCTGCAACAGGGCCACGATGAAAAACAACGTAACCGTCAATTCGACCACAGCTGGATCACTGGACATGCTTTCAGCCATTACGCGGCCTGCGGTGATGAAGACGATTGCGGCGGCGGCCTGCCACAGCGTCACCATTGCGAAGGATGCTTTCAGGATCGGCCTGAGCCTGTCTCGGTCGCCCGCGCCGACGGCAAGGCCGACGCGGATGGATGCCGCTCCCGCCATGCCCAGCGGAATCATGTAGGCCAGACCGGCCAGAGCATTCACGATCTGATGTGCGGCAAGCGCTTCGGCCCCCAGCCACCCCATCATCAAGCCCACGACGGCGTACGCCCCGCCTTCGCCGGCGTAGCCAAGACAAAGCGGCAGGGCGTCTTTGGCTTGCGACCAAACATCCGCCCAGGCAACGGTCACACGCTGGCGAAAGGCGGCCAGGTCGGGGGCGCGCATCAGCACATAAACCCCTGCAGCCAGAGAAACACACTGCGACAGTATACTGGCCAGGCCTGCACCCAGAATGCCGAGGTCAAGAATGTGAATGAAAGCGTAGTTGGCAGGCACGTTAAACAAAACGCCCAGGTAAGAAAGCGCAACAGCCGTCCAAGGTCGCCCCACAGCGTCAAACAGGGCTTTCAGACCGAAGAAAAGCGTGAAGGGGACGATCCAAATCGCCATTGACACCCAATACGGCCAAAGGATTGCCAATACGTCCTGAGGTTGCCCCAACGGTCCCAGCAGTGGATAGAGCGCCATCATCAGCAAAGCCGAAAAGCCGCCGCCCAAAAGACACAGCAACAACCCGCTGCGCAGCGCCAGCGCGACCCGCGCGGCATTCCCCGCGCCCTCTGCCTGACTGATTTGTACCGAGATTGCGGTGATTACGCCCCACAGGGCAGAGATGAGTATGATCAGTACGGCAGTTGTCACACCAGCTGCCGCCAATGGCACTGTTCCAAGCGGGGAGATCATTGCCGTATCAACGACGCCGATCAAAAGCGCGGCGGCCAAGCCGACCATCAGCGGTACGGCCAGACGGATGAGTGGCATAAATTCGGCGCGGGCGGGCGCCTGAGAAATCAGGATTTGGTCTGTCATGGGTCACCTGTCGGACAACGTCCGACGATAAAGTCGCGTAAAAAAGCTCTGGGCTTTGAATGAATGCGGGCGGTTCAGCCCTGCGACGGGAACACCATGATTGCGGTCCTTTTGGTCGGACAAGTTAACGCGAAGCGTTCTAGGGGATTAATTGATCCGCGTCCAGACCTTGTGCGCGATCCCTTAAATTCTCACAGTGGTGCTTCGGTCGCGCGCCTGTGATCATCGAATCCCACATTGGTCTTTGCCTAGGGGGGCAAATGGAGACGTCGCCCGATTATTCCGGGGTCGCATCGGCAAGTTGTCGCAGGAACTTGGCGCTGTTTTCGTCGGCTGGAAAAAACAATTCAATCTTAAGATCGTCCAGCGTGACGTCCGTGGGCGTACTGAATTGGGCAATGGTCCCAAACAACGAAAGCCGTTGCCCTGCAAAGCGATAGACAGTGGGAATTGTAGGTCCAACATTCAAACTGTCCTGGGTGCGAGCCTGTTTGGACAATTCACGCGCCGCGGCATCCAGTTGGGGTATTCCGCCCGAATTGGCGCTTTCAGCACGCAGCCGCAGCATCGTATGATGTGCAACTTCTGGCCAATTTTCGACCAGAGTTTCCATCAGGGGACTGGTCAAAAGGGTCAGCAGGCTTTGGCCTTCGCTGATGCCCAATGGTTGAAACAAGCGTTTCGCGCCGCTGTTGAGCAATACGACCGTCCAGTTTCGATCCAGTGCCATACCCGGGTACGGGGCGTGTCGGTCAAGTGTCCACTCAACGGCTTCTCTGATGGGCGACAGCGCTTCGTCGTCGAAAGGGGTCGTCGCAAAACGCGGTGCGAACCCTTCGGCGCGCATCATCTGATTTCGAGTATCAACCGGGAGGTTCATGACTTCGGACAGGTGCAGGATCATATCCGGGCTGGGGCGCGATCGCCCGGTTTCCAAAAAAGAAATGTGGCGCGCACTGACTTCGGCTTCGACGGCGAGGTCCAGTTGGCTCATCCGTCTGCGTTTTCGCCATTCCTTGAGCATGCCGGGGTACGGGGTCATGCGCTGAACTTAACAGGCGCCGAAACGGAAATCACTTACCTCCAAGGTAATTGCTTTGAAACTGCCAAAGGCCGCAGGAAGGGGTAAAGTTGAAAGGAGAATGCAATGACACAACAACAGTCAGCGATGCGTCTGTCGGGCGTGATTTTGGCGGCAACGGGTGTCCTTTTCGCGCTTGCCGCACTGCCTTTGCTGCACCCTGTCGCACATATTTTTCTGCAAATTGCATACTGGCCCTTTCGTTATGTGCCATCTGGCCTCGGGGTTCCGGTGCCGTTGTTGTTGGTCATCACCGGTGGGCTTACGGTGGGGCTTGGTGCGATGCAGTGGGCGCTGGGAACGTATGTTGCAGCCATATCTGCCGTTGCAGCGAGCAAAACCGCACAAATTGCGGCATGGGCGTGGTTTTGCGTCGACAGTGCAGGCTCGATACTGGTCGGCGCCCCTTTCAACGTTGTCCTGAACCTTTCGTTTTTGATTTTGATATTGGTGTCATGTCGCCCGCGGAACGCCGATGTGCCAGCGACGAACTGAAGCGGTTGTGTTGTCACAAAGTAAGTGAAGGGGATTTACAATTGAGATCAAATGCTTGTGATGGCTACCTCAAGCAGTTGGCAACCGAGCCCCGGCGGGACGGGCACGCGTGGCGCGGTCACACACTTCGAGTGAATGCGAACTGCCTTTTTCCGGCGAGCAGCAAGATCTTGGCGAAATTCTAATCTCCGGTGACCTCTTGCGGCAGGCTTTCGGTCCACTCTCGCAACGCGTCGAGAAAGCCTAGCGCGGTGCGTCCAAAATCGGTGATTTCGTACTCGACCGAAACGGGTGCCGTATGCATCACCTCGCGCCGCACGAGGCCCTGCGCTTCGAGCCGGCGCAAGCGTTCGGTGATCATTTTTTTGCTGGCTCCGCCAATCATTCTGGACAAGTCGTTAAAGCGAACGGGCCCATCCTTCAGATGCCAAAGGATTGACCCCGTCCATTTGCCACCAATGATCCGCATGCCCCGTTCAATCGCGCAAGGCTCGGCACAGGCGTCATAGACCTGTCGTCGTCCCGTGGTGTCGTTCTCGACCCGCGCCCGCATCTGTCACCCTCCGTGAAAAAACAGGTTACTAAAAGTATACTGGTTGCTTTTCCATCTCTCAAGGCACACGTTCACCGCTAAGGCGTGACGTGTCAAGCGGCACCAAAGCCGAAGAGCAAGGAACCAAAAATGAGCAACATTCTGATCATCAACGGTACGCAACCGTATGAATTCGCACCCGGGCGATTGAATGCCAGTTTTGCGGAAAACGCGCGATCGGCATTGTCGCGTCAGGGTCATTCTATCCGACTGACGAACATCGCGGAGGGCTACGATATCGAAGCCGAGGTTGACGCGCATGTTTGGGCCGACGTTGTTATCATGCAGTTTCCGGTGAACTGGATGGGGACACCTTGGGTGTTCAAAAAATACATGGACGACGTTTATACGGCCGGAATGGATGGGCGTCTCAGTTTCGGAGACGGGCGCAAACCAAATGCGCAAAAGGCAAATTACGGAATGGGCGGCACCCTGAAAAACACAAGGTACATGCTGTCTGTCACTTTCAACGCACCAAAAGAAGCGTTTGACGACCCGTCAGAGCCTTTCTTTGCAGGCGGCAGCGTCGACGACCTGCTGCGGCCGGTCCATTTGAACGCCAAGTTTCTGGGTATGCAGCAACTCCCCACCTTTGCCGCCTTCGATGTTGTGAAGAACCTCAATATTGAATCCGACTTCAAACGCTTTGATGCTCATCTGACTGCTGTTTTTGACGAGGCCCACCATGTCCCAGCCTGACATTCATCTTTATACGGCCGCCACAATGAACGGTTATAAGCCGGTGATCTTCCTTGAAGAGGCAGAAGTGCCGTATGACCTCACGGCCATAGACTTTTCAAAGCAGGAACAGAAATCGCCGGACTTTCTGAAGCTTAACCCGAATGGCAAAATCCCTGCGATCGAGGACAAGGCAGAGGGGCGGGCGATTTTCGAAAGCGGCGCAATCCTTTGGCACCTGGCTGAAAAATATGGAAAGTTCCTGCCGTCCGATCCGGTAAAACGGTCGGAAGTGATGCAATGGATGTTCTTCCAGGTCGGACATGTTGGTCCGATGATGGGGCAGGCAATGTACTTTCAGCATATCGCAGCCCCGAACGGCCACGAGGAGCCGTTTTCAATCAAAAGATACGTCGACGAGTCTCGCCGTTTGCTTGAGGTGCTGAACAGTCATCTTGAAGATCGTGAATGGCTGGCCGCCGATGAATACACCATTGCGGACATGATGATTTATCCTTGGGCACGCGCTTATGTCTGGGCGCGCGCAAGTGTCGATGGCCTTCCGCACCTACAGGCCTGGTTCGACCGGATCGATTCTCGCCCGGCCGTACAAAAGGCCCTGACCATCCCGAAGGCGAACCCGCACTTCTGGGATACCGAGGCCGACGCCTCGGCCTTTGCCAAGGAAAACGCCGCGCGGTTTGCAAGCGATGTCAGGAAAGATTGAGTGTTCAGTTCCGGGATCCTCTAGGGTGACTCGGGTGTCGGCACCTGTTGGTGAACCTCAATGACATTGCCTTCCGGGTCGTGAAAGAACACTTGATGCCACTCTTTCGAAAAAGCGGTCCCATAGTCTGAATAGGGTATTCCGTGCGCGTCCAGCAGACTTAGAAAAGCGCGCAGATCGTCTGTTCGAAACGCGATGTGACCGCGTTCGACCGGATTGATGGCCTGACTGTTTCTGAACGCGACATCAAAGTCGCGTTCTGCTAGGTGCATCTGCATGCTTCCGTCGGTTGCAAACCGGATCTTGCCGTCATATCCTGTTTCCTCGGTGGCATCAGAGCGCGGAAAGTTCTGCGCCGGAATGTCGTCCAACCCCAAAACGTTGGTGTAGAAATCGTGCAAGCGGTCCACGTCGTCTGCAACGACGTTAATGTGGTGAAATTCTAACTTCATTTAACCGTGCCTCACTTTTGTCATTGTCAGATTTGTAGCACTTGGGATCAGGTTTTGGGATAGCCCACAGATTGCCCCATCAAGAGTCTACGGCGAATAAAGAACCGTAAACTAGCTTCACGCGGAAGGGCAGCTTGCCCAATCCAGCGGGTTTCGAAGCGCCAGCGAGTGTCGGAACATTTCCGGTTGTTTTGCGCTCACGCGATGTCTTTCATAGCCGCATCCGAAAAAGGAGGCGTAGCGCGTGTCGAGCCGAAAACTGTATCTTGGTCCTCTGACCGACAACAGACGCTGGGATATGGTCAATATCCGGCCAGATGACGTTATCGTTGTAACGCCACCCAAGAGCGGCACCACGTGGATGCAAACGATGGTGGCGCTGTTGTTTTCGGGCGATCCCGACATTGAAACCGAATTGTCTGTGAAAATGCCGTGGGTCGATATCCGACTGCGAGAAATGACCGAGGTTGCCGAACGGCTTGAAGCCATGCGCCACCGCCGCTGTATGAAAAGCCACACGCCGATGGATGGTTTGCCCTTGGACGAAAACGCGCAGTACATATGCGTGTTTCGCCATCCTCTCGATGCGCATTTTTCCTATTGCAAACACCTGAGGAACATCCCCTTGTCCACCTTCGATATGTGGTACCCCGAGAAAGACGAGGACAGGATCACATTTCGTCGCTTTCTTGACGGCGGGGCGGAAGGATTTGATGGCGATGCCATGCCGCTGGCCCATATTATTCAGCATTACAAGGCAGCCAAGGCTGTTGCCGACCGACCGAACGTCTCTCTGTATCATTACGCGGACATGCAGCGGGACCTGGCAGACACGTTCGCCAGATTGTCCGCGCAGTTGGGTATTTCCCATTCGCCGCCTGTCCTGGATCGCCTGATTCAAGCCGCCACGTTCGACAACATGAAACAAAATGCCGAACGGTTCGCTCCTTCCGGTGGGAAGGGGTTCTTTAAATCGGATGCAGATTTCTTTCACAGCGGAACAAGTGGAAAATGGCATGGCAAGCTTAATGATGACGAGTTGGCCGCTTATGACGCCATGATGGACGCATACCTGACGCCAGAAGACCGGGAATGGTTGGAGCATGGTTCTGGCGGCAACAGCGTGACCTGAACAGGCGCGATTCAGAAAAAATGATCCCAGCCACGACGCTGCCCGCAGCAGTCAATCATCTGTATTTGCCAAATCAATAGAAAGACTTGACGCTAAGTTGCAGGAGCTGGCTGTGCAGCCGAAATTGTCTGTTTGTTGCAAAAAGAAAAGGCGCCAGAGAGCAAGACCGAGGTCCGCACCGTCTGGCGCCTTCTTGAACCCTATCATCCCCCCAGAGGGCGACAGCAGGCCCAGCTTGCGTCCGGGCGTCGCCGCCCAAAGCCGAAGCGGCCGAGTTCGAAAACCCACCACTCCCCGCTCAACCCTGCTCATCTGTCCCACACGGCGTTGTGCTTGCGCACCAAACGCTGTCCGAAACACATCAGCCTATGCAACCCTGTCCATCACGCGACTTTCGCCACCACATGGTCTGACCTGCATCCAGCTGCCAGTTACACCCAAAGCTGCATCATTGATCCGTCTTCGAGTGCCCGTAAGCAACCGGGGCTTTTGCGTCCGCCTTCCCTAACAAGTGCCAAGTCCAGCGGTAAGCTCACGATGGGAAATAGCAGCGAGTCGTGCAACAAAAAACATGCATAAAAAGCAAATTTCTTGTGCATAAAGCCCTGAATATAATCATTTATTTCTGTGGATGACTTGTGGATAGACTCGGTTTTTCCTTATATCTCGCCGATTTATAGTGGGAAGAAATTCCTGATCACCTGGCCATTTTTGAAGGTCCGTGAACTGGCTATGAGGCGAAAGAAACCCGCTATGCGGATTATTTGCGCCGTTGGATTGGAATCACATCTCCGACTTTGGCTGCACGTGCGACCTCAGTCAGTGCTCAGGGTAGCGTTTACTGGACGCCAGCGACCAGAGCAGAGGTCAGAGCCTTGTCACTTCTCTGGACCTGCACGGCTGCGGATCGAAAGCGACAATCAGGCTTTGCAAATCAGCCGGTCCAACATCTTGAACTTCTGCTCGACAAAACCCAGAAACCGGTTTGAAGACGCGGACATTCTGCGATCCCTCAGTGCAATGCAGCCCAGGTGGCGGTCCGGGTCACCGATCTTGATGGGCAGCGATGTCAAAGTGTTCTGGCGCTGCATCATGAAAACGACCGAAAAGGGCAGGACCGTCAGCGAGTCCGATCCGGTCAGAACATTGACGACAGCGCTGAGCGACCCGCCGGTGAAGCTGATCTTGAGATCCCGTACACCTATTCCGTCCAGGGTATTTCGCAAATCGCGGAACAGCGGGCTGTTGGCTGGCGGCGCGATCCACGAATATTTCGTGATGTCTTCCAACCGAACCTCTTTCTTGCGCGCCAATGGATGCCCGACGCGGCAAGCAATCACATTCCGACCCGGTAGGATTTGCCGGAACTCGAACTCATCGGACACGTCAGCCGGACGAATGGGCAGAATTGCGACGTCCAGTGTTTCGCTGGAAATCTTGGACAAAAGCTCGGCGGGATACCCATAAGACTGATCAATCCGGATGCTTGGGTATTCGGCTTGGAACTCTGCAATCACGCTTGAGATGACGCCATCCATAAAGATTGGCGTCCCGGCAACGCGCACTGCACCGGCCAGACCTCGGCGATATGTATCGACCGTCTGGCTTGCGCGGCGGCCTGCATCCAGAATTCTCTGCCCCTCTTGCGCAAGGGCAATCCCAAGTTCTGTTGGTTGAAGCGGTCTCCGGGTCGGCAGGAACAACGGTTCCCCCACACGGTCTTCCAGCAACGAAACACTTCGGGATACGCTGGGCTGGGATTTGCCAAGTAAAGCAGCGCCTTCGGTCAGGCCGCCTGCCTCGACGATGGCCGCAAGAATCTCAAGATGTCTTGGGTCAAGTTTCATAACGCAAAGTTATATAATTCGTTCAAAATTCGATCAAGACTGCATTTCTGTCCTGCTAGCGTTCCTCCAAACCTGCAAGTCCGTGCGTAACAGGAACCTCAAATGAGCCTCAGCATCACAAGTATCAACGGTCAGAAAGTCCGCTTTGGTGCGGGGCTGCGGAACGATATTTGTGCCGAATTGTCCGAGTTGGAATCGGAGAAAGCGCTCGTACTCTCCACACCCGAACAGGCGGACATGGCGATGGAACTGGCGACGGTGATCGGGGATCGCGCTTCAGGCGTATTCACGCGCGCAACCATGCACACGCCGGTCGACGTCACCGAGGAAGCCGTCGAACATGCAAGATCCATTCAGGCCGACAGCCTGGTCGCAATCGGAGGCGGATCAACGATCGGTCTGGGCAAGGCAATCGCGCTGCGCACGGGATTGCCGCAAATCGCGATCCCAACGACCTATGCCGGCAGCGAAGCGACACCGATCCTTGGCCAGACCAAAAATGGCATCAAGTCCACGCTGACAGATCAAAGCGTTCTTCCACGTGCCATACTTTACGATCCGGAACTTGTCGCCTCGCTGCCGACGGCAATGACCGTAAACAGCGCGCTCAACGCGATGGCTCACGCTGCCGAGGCCCTGTACGCGAAAGACCGGACGGATCAGACGACAGAGCTTGCGATCAACGGGCTCGACGCCTTTGCTGCGGGCCTGCCAAAAGTTGTGGCGGACCCTGGCGACCTCAAGGCGAGGGAAGACACACAGCACGGCGCATGGGCCTGCGGTACCGTGCTTGGTCAGGTCGGCATGGCATTACATCACAAGCTTTGTCACACGCTGGGCGGTTCATTCAATCTTCCGCATGCGGAGACCCACGCAATCGTTCTGCCGCATGCCATCGCTTATAACGCGGCAGGCGTACCGGATCTTCTGGCACCCGTGTCGCAGGCATTGGATGGTACTGAACCGGGACAGGCGCTTTGGAATTTCGCCAAGGCTATGGGCGCGCCGATGGCGTTGAAAGGCCTAGGGCTTTCCGAGACCGATCTGGACCGCGCCACCGAAATCGCACTCAGCAATCCATACTGGAACCCGCAGCCCGTCACCGCCGACGGATTGCGGACGCTGCTGCACAACGCTTGGGCCGGAAATGCCCCGGGCCGATGAATTCACCGTGTCAAGGGAGGGACACATGATCACACGACGCAAACTGCTGCAATCCACCGCCGCAACCGGTCTTGGGCTGGCTGCCGGTGGCTTGGCTGCACCCGCTATCGCGCAAGGCGCAAAAATCAAACTGGGCTATGTCAGTCCGCAATCCGGGCCTCTTGCAGCCTTTTCCGAAGCGGACACCTACATCCTGGAGAATTTCGCAGCCTCTGAGGCTGGCGCAAACTTCGAAGTCATCATCAAGGACAGCCAGTCCAATCCGAACCGCGCGGCGGACGTTGCCGGAGAATTGATCGTAGATGATGAGGTCGACTTGATGCTGGTCGCCTCAACCCCGGAAACAACAAACCCGGTTGCGGCGACGTGCGAGGCCGAAGAGATGCCCTGCATTTCAACCGTCGCGCCGTGGCAACCGTGGTTTATCGGGCAGCAGGGCAATCCGGGCGATCCGTCCAGTTGGGAGCCTTTCTATTATGCCTTTCACTTCTTCTGGGGCCTCGAAGATGTGATCGCCGTTTTCACCGCAATGTGGAATCAGTTGGATACCAACAAGCAAGTCGGTGGTCTGTTCCCCAACGACGGCGATGGCAATGCATGGGGTGATCCGAATGTGGGGTTCCCGCCGGTTCTTTCAGAGCTGGGATATACCTTGACAGATCCGGGGCGGTATCAGAACCTGACCGACGACTTTTCCGCCCAGATCAATGCGTTCCGGCAGGCCAACGTTGAAATCGTGACCGGCGTTCCGATCCCACCCGATTTCACGACGTTCTGGAGCCAGGCCAAGCAGCAGGGGTTCACACCGAAGGCCGCAAGCATCGGAAAAGCCATCCTGTTCCCGCAAGCGGTCGAGGCCTTGGGTAACGCAGGCAACAACCTAAGCTCCGAGGTCTGGTGGTCGCCGACGCATCCGTTCTCATCTTCGTTGACCGGAGAAAGTTCGGCAGAATTGGCGCAGGGCTATTCGGCAGCTACCAGCCGCCAGTGGACGCAACCGATCGGTTTTGTGCACGCTCTGTTCGAAATGGCAGCAAACGTCATGGGCCGCGTCGATGACGCGGGTGACGGGGATGCAGTCGCCGAGGCAATCGCTGCGACTCAGTTGGACTCGATTGTCGGCCGTATTGCGTTTGATGGCGCGGGATTGCCACCATTCGCAGCACAGAACGTCGCGAAAACACCCCTGGTTGGTGGTCAGTGGCGCCTGCTTGACAATGGCAGCTACGATCTTGTGATCGTTGACAATTCTTCTGCGCCCGAGATCCCGACAGCCGGAGTAATGGAAGAAATCTCCTGATCGTTACGAAACAAACGCCCCGGAACACGTCCGGGGCAGGAACCTTGGTATGTCGATACTTTCGCTCAAAAACGTCTCGAAAAGCTTCGGTGCGCTGACGGTGACCGACGATGTCAGCTTTGATGTCGAACCGGGTCAGGCGCTTGGGATCATTGGTCCCAACGGGGCCGGAAAGTCGACGCTGTTCAATCTGATCACCGGGAATCTGATGTCTGACGCAGGCACAATCCACTTCGACGGTGCGGATGTCACGCACGTACCACCGATGCAGCGGTGCCTGTCGGGGATCGGGCGCTCGTTCCAAATTCCGCAACCGTTTGACCATCTGACTGTGTTTGAAAACCTGCTGGTGGCTGCAACGCACGGGCAGGGCAAATCTGAACATGAGGTCGAGCAGGAGTGTGCGCGTATCCTCGAACAGACCGAAATGGCCGACGTGGCGAACGATCCGGCCGGAGGTCTGCGGCTTTTGCAGCGAAAGCGTCTGGAACTGGCGCGTGCGATGGCAACCAATCCGAAACTGCTGCTGCTCGATGAAATCGCAGGCGGCCTGACCGACGCGGAATGCACAGCGCTCATCGAAACGATCAAGGGCCTCCACACCAGTGGCGTGACGATCATCTGGATCGAACATGTTCTGCATGCGCTGACCTCAGTGGTCGAAAGACTGCTGGTTCTGGATTTCGGCAAGGTGATCGGTCTGGGTGACCCCGATGAAATCATGAACAGCCGCGAAGTCAAAGAAATCTACCTGGGGATCGAAGTCTGATGAGCCTGTTAGAGACGCATTCGCTGACCGCGCATTACGGCGATTTCCAAGCCCTTTTCGGTGTGGATATCCGGCTTGAGCAAGGAGAAACCGTCGCCATCATTGGTGCAAACGGGGCGGGGAAGTCCACCCTCATGCGGTCGATCTCGGGCGTTCTCAAGAACGGGTCTGATCAAGTGCGGTTTGATGGCAGACCCATCGGCGATCTCACGGCAGACGAGATCATGGCGCGCGGCGTGGCGATGGTGCCCGAGGGGCGCAGATTGTTCCCATCCCTAAGTGTCGAGGAAAACCTGCAAATCGGAACCTATGGCCGCAAGGTCCAAGGGCATTGGTCGCTGGAAACGATTTACGACATGTTCCCGATCCTCAAGGAGCGTCGCAACCACCCCGGCACTGCCCTGTCCGGTGGTCAGCAGCAGATGGTGGCCATCGGACGTGCGTTGATGAGCAACCCGCGGGTTTTGCTGTGCGACGAGATCAGCCTGGGTCTGGCCCCGGTGGTGATCAAGGACATCTACGCCGCCGTTCCGCAAATACAGGACGCCGGTGCCAGCCTAATCGTTGTGGAACAGGACATCGGTCAGGCGCTGAAAGTGTCTGATCGCGTCTATTGCATGATGGAAGGTCGCGTGACCTTGGAAGGCCCGGCAGACACGCTTAGCCGCGAGGCGATCCATGATGCCTATTTCGGAGGAGCCGCCGCATGATCTGGGTCGACACCATTATTCAGGGCGTGCTTTTGGGTGGCCTCTACGCGCTGTTCGCCGCCGGTCTCAGCCTGGTCTTCGGGATCATGAGGCTGGTCAATCTGGCGCATGGCGACCTGATCGTTTTTGCAGCCTATCTGATCTTGTTGCTTGTCTCCTTGTTAGGCTTGTCGCCGTTCGTGGCTGCGGTTATAGCCGCGCCGATTATGTTCGGGGTCGGGTGGGCCCTGCAGCGCCACGTGCTGAACCGGGTTCTGGGGCCGGATATCCTGCCGCCGCTGCTTGTTACGTTTGGCCTGTCTGTTGTGTTGCAAAACGCGCTGCTCGAAGGGTTCTCGGCCGATAGCCAGCGCCTGTCGTCTGGTGAAATCACGACAGCATCGGTTCAGATGTTGGGCTTGAACCTTGGTGTGCTTCCCTTGTTGACCTTTGCCTCGGCAATCCTTGTGATTGTCGGTTTGAACCAGCTGTTCTATCGCACTGAACTCGGGCGTGCATTCCGGGCGACATCCGACGATGCGGTCACTGCTGGTCTGATGGGTATCCGCCCCGAGCGTATCTTTGCCACGGCGACTGCAATCGCGATGCTGGTTGTGACATTGGCCGCGCTCTATCTTGGGATGCGCGCAAATTTTGATCCCAATATTGGTCCCGCCCGTCTGATCTACGCTTTCGAAGCGGTGATTATCGGCGGTCTCGGCAGCCTGTGGGGCACCCTTGCCGGTGGCATCATCATTGGTGTCGCTCAGACTGTTGGTGCCGCGATCAACCCTGAATGGCAAATCCTGGCGGGCCATCTGGCCTTTCTCATCGTGCTTCTGATCAAACCCAGAGGCCTGTTTCCGAGGGCGGTGGACTGATGTCTGAAACTTCTTTGTACCGTGTCCAGACGCAAACCCGCGCATCTTACAGCGCCGGGGCCGTCTGCATCGCTCTGATCATCGTGTTCATCCTGCTTCCGGCATTTGCTGGCAGAGGGTTGATCCAGGACCTGTTCTTCATCTTCACAATGCTGGTTCTGGCGCAGTTCTGGAACCTGCTGGCGGGGTACGGTGGACTTGTTTCCGTGGGTCAGCAAGCATTTGTGGGCATGGGTGCGTATGCCATGTTCGGTGGTGTCATCCTGTGGGGCATGGACCCGGTTCCCGCGATCCTCTTGGGTGGCGTCGCAGCCTTGATTGTCGCCATCCCGACCGCATTCTTTGCCTTCCGGCTGCAAGGCGCTTATTTCGCAATTGGGACATGGGTCATCGCCGAGGTCATGCGCCTGTTGGTCGCCCAGTGGAAGGTTCTGGGCGGTGGTACAGGAACCTCGCTGCCACGCACTGCCACGCGCGAGATGTGGGCAACCGAGTGGATACAGACCACCTTTGACGTACGCAGCGCTGCCGCGCGGGATATTCTGACATACTGGTTGGCCTTGGCCTTGGTGATCATGACGATTGCCGGCATTTACTGGCTGCTCAGAACCAAGCGCGGGCTGGCACTGGCCGCAGTGCGAGACAATGTCGAAGCTGCGAAATCCGTGGGCGTCGATGCGGTGCGGATGAAGTGGCTGGTCTACCTTGTCTCGGCGGCAGGAACCGGGCTGACCGGCGCGTTGATCTATGTGCAGAAAGTGCGGATTTCACCAGATGCCGCATTCTCGGTCACCGATTGGACGGCTTACGTGATCTTCATCGTCGTGATCGGAGGGATTGGCACGATAGAGGGCCCGATCCTGGGTGTGTTGATCTTCTTCATTCTGCAAAGCCTGCTGGCGGACTACGGCTCCTGGTACCTCATGGTGCTCGGGCTGATCGGGATTGCGGTCATGCTTTTCGCCCCGCGCGGTCTTTGGGGGCTGATTTCAGAAAAAACTGGACTGCAACTGTTTCCTGTGCGCCGCCGCCTTGTGGTCAACGCGCAATCGAAAACGGAGGACTAACCCATGAAAACACTCGCATTTACAGCGACTTTGGCTGCGCTCGGAACAGCCGTTTTTGCCGACGATACAAAGAGTCAACTTCCGGGCATGACGGGCACAGACCATGTTGGTTTCACAGTTCCCAATGTTGATGAGGCCGTTGCATTCTTTCAGGACGTGATCGGCTGCAATGTGTTTTATCCCTTGGGGCCATTCTCTGGTGGCGATAGCACATGGATGGCAGATCACCTGAACGTGGATGCCAAAGCCGAGATCCCGACGATGCGACTGGTCCGATGTGGCAATGGCGCAAATTTCGAGATCTTCGAATACACCGCACCGGATCAGGATACCACGCTGCCCCGAAACTCGGATATCGGCGGGCACCATATCGCATTCTACACCACGGATATGAATGCGGCGGTCGGTTATCTGCGTGATCAGGGAATTCAGGTTCTTGGCGATCCGACGACCATGACCGACGGGCCAAGTGCCGGGGAAACCTGGGTCTATTTCCTTGCGCCTTGGGGGATGCAGCTTGAGCTGGTCAGCTACCCGGACGGAAAAGCGTATGAGGCCGAATACGATGGCCGCCTTTGGGATCCACGGTCCTGAAAACTCAAATAAGACAAGGAATAAGGGAGCGAGACTATGGCCACCATCACAACAGATGTAATGATCATCGGCACCGGCCCGGCGGGCTCTGCAACAGCTGCGCTGCTTTCCAGTTACGGTATCGAGAACATGGTCATCAACCGCTATCGCTGGTTGGCCAATACGCCGCGCGCGCATATCACCAATCAGCGTACCATGGAGGTGCTGCGCGATCTTGGGCACGAGGTTGAGGCCGAAGCCTATATGCACGCAGCGCATCAGGATCTGATGGGTGAGAACGTGTTCTGCGAAAGCCTCGCGGGCGAGGAAATCGGACGGATGAAAAGCTGGGGCAATCATCCGTTGTCCAAAGCTGAACATCTGCTGTCCAGTCCCACGATGATGAACGATCTGCCGCAGACCTTCATGGAGCCAATCCTGTTTGGCACAGCTTGCCGTCGCGGCACGCAGGCAAGGTTGAGCACCGAATACATAAGCCATGAACAGGACGCGGAGGGCGTGACGACAACCTGTCTTGACCGTCTGTCTGGTGAGGAATTCACCGTGCGGTCGAAATACCTGGTCGGCGCGGACGGCGGCAATTCCCTGGTGGCGGAACATGCGGGCTTGCCGTTCGAAGGCCAGATGGGCGTCGGCGGGTCCATGAACATCCTGTTCCGCGCGGATCTCAGTAAATACGTCGCACATCGGCCTTCTGTCCTCTACTGGGTGATGCAACCGGGTGCGAATGTCGGTGGCATCGGCATGGGTCTGGTCCGCATGGTCCGCCCATGGAACGAGTGGCTGATTGTCTGGGGATACGATATCAACCAACCGGCCCCAGAAGTCGACGAAGCCTTGGCAACGCAGGTTGCGCGCCAGCTTGTTGGTGATCCCGATCTTGAGATCGAACTGATCAGCGCCAACACCTGGACCGTGAACAATATGTACGCGACCCATATGCAAAAGGATCGTGTGTTCATCATGGGTGACGCGGCGCATCGCCACCCGCCATCCAATGGTTTGGGGTCAAACACATCGATCCAGGACAGCTTTAACCTCGCCTGGAAATTGGCCGCTGTACTCAAAGGCCATGCCGGGGAAAACCTGCTTGACAGCTACAGCCAGGAACGCGCGCCGGTCGCCAAGCAGATTGTCACGCGCGCCAACCAGTCCATCGGCGAATTCGGCCCCATCTTTGAGTCATTGGGAATGGCTGAAGGTGTTGATCCGCAGGTCATGCAAAGCAATCTTGAAGCCCGCACAGGCTCAACTCCCGAAGCACAGGCGCAGCGAAAGGCAATCCGCGAAGCGATTGCCTTCAAGAAATATGAGTTTGATGCCCATGGTGTTGAAATGAACCAACGCTATGACTCATGTGCGATTGAAACGGATGGCCAACCCAATCCCGGTTTCGATCGGGATGCCGAACTGCACTATCAGGCAACAACCTGGCCCGGCGCTCGCATTCCACATGTCTGGGTGTTTGATCATGATACCGGCAAAAAGCATTCGACGTTAGACCTCTGCGGTCGTGGTGAATTCACGGTTCTGACGGGCATCGGTGGTGAAGCTTGGGTAGCAGCAGCTGAAAACGTTGCGCGAGAATTCGGTATGCCAATCCGCTGCCATGTCATCGGACCACGTCAAACCTATGTCGATCACACGGGCGATTGGGCGCGGGCGTCCGAGATTTCGGATACCGGATGTTTGCTTGTTCGCCCCGACCAGCACGTCGCGTGGCGGTCAGCGGATATGGCCGCGGATGCCGAAGCCGAACTGCGCCGCGCCTTGACCACGGTCCTTTCGCGATAGGCAAAATCGGACCAAGTTTGCACAGGTTAGGAGGTCATAATGGAATCTCATGAATTTGGATACTTCACCGAAGAAAACTCGGCCGAAGTTGTGTCCGCGCGTAACAAAAACGCGGAAAGCGAAAGGCTCCAACAAGTCATGGAGGTGATAACGCGCAAGCTCCACGAAGCAGTGAAGGAAATCGAGCCGACGCAAGAAGAATGGTTTGAGACCATCATGTTTCTGACCAAGGTCGGTCACATGTGCGACGACTGGCGGCAGGAATTCATTCTTCTGTCGGATGTGCTTGGAGTGTCGATGCTGGTGGATGCGGTGAATTCCCGGCGTCCGACCGGAGCATCGGAAAACACGGTTTTGGGCCCGTTTCATGTTGGTGGCGCGCCTGAATACCAAATGGGCCACAATATATGCCTGGATCAAAAGGGCGAGGACATGGTCGTGCGCGGCCGCGTCACCGATGTGGATGGCAATCCGCTGGAGGGTGTGAAAATCGACGTCTGGCAAGCCAATGACGACGGGTTCTACGATGTGCAGCAGAAAGGCATTCAGCCTGACTTTAACCTGCGGGGCGTCTTCACGACCGGGGATGACGGGACGTATTGGTTCCGGGCCGTCCGACCCAAGAACTATCCCATCCCGGATGACGGACCGGTGGGCGATCTGTTGAAACGCCTGGGTCGGCACCCGTACCGCCCGGCGCATCTGCACTATATCGTTTCCAAGGACGGATATGATGACCTGACCACTCATATCTTCGACCCCGATGACCAATACATCAACTCGGATGCGGTATTTGGCGTCAAAGAAAGCCTGATTGCCGAGTTCAACCGCATTGACGATGCCGCCCGATCCCAAGAAGTTGGCTTTGACGGGCCATATTGGGATGTTGAGTTCGATTTCGTGCTGGCCCCCAAAGAGGTATGAAATGGCAGAGCCGTGCATCATCTGCGTCGCTATTACCGGCTCGCTGCCGACCAAGGCGAATAACCCTGCGGTTCCAATAACCGTCGACGAGCAAGTCGAAAGCACACACGAGGCGTTCGAGGCTGGGGCCACGATCTGCCATGCTCATGTTCGAAACGATGATGAGACGCCATCAAGTGACCCGGAGAAGTTCGCGAGACTGAAAGAGGGGCTTGAGAAACACTGCCCCGGCATGATCATCCAATTCTCGACGGGCGGAAGATCGGGGGCGGGCAAGGCGCGCGGCGGAATGCTCTCACTGCGGCCCGATATGGCCTCGCTGTCGGTCGGTTCGAACAATTTCCCCACACGGGTCTACGAAAACCCACCCGAGTTGGTCGAATGGCTGGCGGCTGAAATGTTAAACTACAACGTTAAGCCCGAGGTGGAAGCCTTTGATCTTAGTCACATTCTGAAGGCTGGTGAAATGCACAGGAATGGGCAGATCAAGGATATGCCCTACGTTCAGTTCGTGATGGGCGTCAAGAACGCGATGCCGGCGGATAAAGACGTATTCGATTACTATGTCAAAACAGTCGACAGATTGTTTCCTGATGCCCCCTGGTGTGCTGCCGGGATAGGCGCAAACCAGATCGTTCTGAACGAATGGGCAATATCTTCTGGTGGCCACGCCCGAACTGGTTTGGAGGATAACGTCCGATTGAACAAAGACACCTTAGCGCCTTCAAATGCAGCCTTGGTCAAGCGCACAGCAGAAGTCTGCGCACAATACGAGCGCAGCGTCGCAACGCCCGCGCAGGCCAGGGCCATCCTGGGACTTGCGGCACACTAGCTTTGGTCGCTACCCGTACGTGAGTTATGCAGTGGAAGCTTGCCAGTTTGAGCAAGCAATCCAAGCATTTCGTTGCTTCGCGCCAATCCAGCCCCAAGCCGATGGCCGCATTGGTGCTCCGGTTGATATCAGGCTTTGACGGATGTGAATGATGCGCCTTTCAAAGCGGGTATTAGTCGGCCCGAAATCTGGGCCTCGGGGGCTTCGAACTAGACTGCCACACTCGGATTTTTTGGGGTGTCGTTTTTTTAAGAAAACTGGTGCCGCGCGCCTAAGTTACGCTGTTTTTCCAAGTGTAACTGGCTGAACACCAGCTGTCGGTTTACTCTTCCGGATGTAAACTACTGACGACCCCTGACTTACAAAACGTCAAAAGGTTTTGGATCATACCGTTCGCGTCGGTTTTGTCCGCCGACCCTGCCAATGTGGAAATTCGCCAATCTGACGTGCACAGCGCCAGCATGGACGACACCGAGAAAACAAGGGCACCAGCCACGCGTTCGGGATCGGCCTTGGGGTATTGCGCGCATAGCTTTTGGACAACCAGCGACGCGACGGGGTCGAAATGCGTTCTGGCAAGGTTACGCCAGCGTGTATCGGCGGAAACGATCGCAACGATACGGGCGTAGGCGAGCCATTGGGGGTTTCCGCCAAACGCGCGGGTGACCAACGGAAGCATGAAGGCCGACAAAAGATCGCCGACATCCCAGCTTCCTTGCGCGTCCAGTAAACTGATCGCCGCGCGGCGTTCCTCTGACAGTTCAGACGCCCGGCGCGCAACGATGCGTTCGAACAGTTCCTCTTTCGGACCACCGTGAAAGTTCACATTTGCCTTCCGGACTTGCGCCCGTTCGGCAATGTCCCGAATGGAGGCACCTTCGAATCCCCGTTGGGCAAAAACCAGTTCTGCGGCATCAAGAATTCGCTCACGCGCAGCGACGGATCGCTGCGATGGCGCCCTTTTTCGTTCTTTTACAGCATGTTGAGCCATCTCAAAAACCAGTTTGCCTTATTTAGAACGTTCGTTCAAGATAAAGAATGTCGCAGGAGGAGAGGCGGATGGAACAGGGGCAGGTGCGAACGGGCAGGCCGGTGACGGCGAAGGCCCGCCCAGAGGAGTGTTTTGCGTTGATCGGCGCAGGTCCCATGGGACTTGCGATGGCAAAAACACTCATCGAACAAGGCGTGCCCTTTCAGGGGTTTGAACTGGCGGATGATGTGGGCGGTCTGTGGAACATTGGGGCGCCGCGGTCCACAATGTACGAGACTGCTCACCTCATTTCGTCGAAGCGAATGACGGAATTCGCTGATTTTCCAATGAAGGAAGAAACGGCAGAGTATCCATCCCACCGCGAATTGAAGACGTACTTTCAGGAATTCGCGAACGCATTCGATCTGTATCAGCATTTTCACTTCGGTGCCGAAGTCCTGTCGGCGGCCCCTTTGGAAGACGCCGGCTGGACGGTCACATGGCAGGATAAGACAGGTGCCAGACACACGCAGGTTTTCGCGGGCCTTCTGATCGCCAACGGCACCTTGTCGGAACCCAACATGCCGGAGTTCAAGGGTGAGTTTTCCGGCCCGCTCATCCATGCGTCAGAGTATCGGTACCCGACCCAATTCGCAGGAAAGCGTGTGCTTGTCGTCGGCGCCGGAAACTCGGGCTGCGATATCGCGGTCGATGCGATCCATCACGGGGTGTCATGCGACCTATCCATGCGCCGCGGATACTACTTTGTGCCCAAATACGTATTCGGCGTTCCAGCAGACACGATGGGTGGAAAAATCCGCCTGCCCATGTGGCTGAAACGCAGGATTGACGGGGCGATCCTGAAATGGTTCGTCGGTGATCCCCAGAAATACGGTTTCCCTAAACCGGACTACGCGCTCTACGAGTCGCATCCTGTCGTCAACTCGCTGATCCTTTTCCATGCCGGGCATGGTGATTTGAAAATTCGCCCGGATATCGCCCGCTTTGATGGCCAGACCGTTCACTTCAACGATGGCACGAGCGCCGACTACGACATGATCCTGGCCGCCACGGGATACAAGCTGCACTATCCATTCATCGACAAATCGCTGCTGAATTGGAAAGGGGCCGCACCGCACCTCTACCTGAATTGCATGCATCCGGATCGAGACGATTTGTTTGTCATGGGAATGGTCGAAGCCGCCGGTCTCGGCTGGCAAGGCCGTCACGAGCAAGCCGAGATGGTTGCCAGATACATCGCCGGGTTGCGTTCTGGAAATACAGCGGCACAAGCCATCCGGTCGACAAAATCAGAAAGCTACGAGCGCGCGACAGGCGGCATGAACTACATCGACCTGCCGCGCATGGCTTACTATGTCGACAAGGCGACTTATCGCAAAGAAGTCACCGGGCAAATTGCTGCGCTTAGGGCGGCAGAAAAATGAACGGCATTGATCACGTCGTCCTGAATTTCGACGCCGGAAATCTGAAGGTTCTGAACGCGATCCTCGCGATTGTCATGTTCTCGATTGCACTGGACCTGCGGCTGGACGATTTCAGGCGTGTCGCGCGTGGGCCGAAACCTTTGGTCATAGGGTTGGTGTCTCAGTTTTTGGTGCTTCCGGCGCTGACGTTTTTGATGATTGTCGCTCTGAAACCAATGCCATCTGTTGCTATGGGCCTCATTCTGGTCGCTGCGTGTCCCGGTGGAAATATCTCGAACTTCATGACACATCGGGCAGGGGGTAACGTGGCGCTGTCCGTTTCCATGACCGCGTTCGCGACGGTTGCGGCTATTGTCATCACTCCTGCGAACATCGCATTTTGGGGCAATCTCTATGGTCCGACGCGCGAAATCTTGCAGCGCACCCAAATCGATCCGGTCGCAGTCGCAATAACGGTCGGTTTTATGCTGATCCTTCCGCTTATTCTGGGAATGATTGTCAACGCGCGATTCACACCCTTTGCGGACCGCATACGCAGGCCAATGCAATGGCTGTCGATGGCCATCTTCATTGCATTCATTGTACTGGCGCTTGCCGCAAACTGGGCCAATTTTCTGCGCTTTGCGGGGGCAATCATCGGGCTGGTTGTAATCCACAACACGCTGGCGTTTCTGGGTGGGTATGTCACAGCCACCTTGGCTGGCTTGTCCGAGCGGGACCGCAGGTCGGTTACCATCGAAACAGGCATCCAGAACTCTGGCCTCGGGCTGATACTGATCTTCGCCTTTTTCGGCGGGTTGGGCGGGATGGCTGTCGCGGCAGCGTTGTGGGGCATCTGGCACGCAATCTCAGGGCTTGCGCTGTCCGGTTTCTTCGCAAGGCGAGAGGTTCCGGAATGAACAGAATTCTGATCACAGGCGCAGCAGGCGCGGTTGGATCGGCGCTGCTTGAAGACCTGAAGAACCGACCTGATATCGACGTCGTCGCGACCGATTTGCGTGAACCATCAAGATTGCCCGGAAACGCCCGGTTTGTCAGAATGGACGTGACGGGCGATGATCCGCAGACGGTTATTGGCGAAATACGTCCTCAGACGGTTGTGCACCTCGCTTCGGTCGTAACACCCGGACCCAATTCGACGCGCGAGATCGAGTATCAGGTCGACGTCGAAGGCACGCGCAATGTCCTCGGCGCATCTATTTGTGCCGGGGTGCGGCGGCTGGTCGTCACCTCATCCGGGGCGGCGTACGGATATCATGCGGACAATCCCGTCCCTTTGAACGAGGCTGACGCGATCCGCGGCAATCAGGAGTTTGCTTACGCGTGGCACAAACGTCTGGTCGAAGAAATGCTGGCAGATGCCCGACAAGCGGCGCCGGATCTGGAGCAGGTTGTGTTACGTGTCGGCACCGTGCTGGGTGAGCATATCGAGAACCAGATCACTGCGTTGTTTCACAAACCCAGATTGCTGGGATTGAAAGGCTGTGACAGTCCGTTCGTTTTCATATGGGATCAGGACCTTGCCGAAATTCTGGTGCGGGCCGCGACGGATGGGCCGGCGGGGATCTTCAACGTTGCGGGTGATGGTGCGCTTACCATCGCGCAAATCGCAGACGCGATGGGCAAAAGCGTTCGCTGGGTGCCACCCGGTCTGGTCAGGGCAGCCCTGACGATTGCGCGCCCTGTTGGTTTGACGCGATACGGTCCCGAGCAGCTGCGATTTCTGCAGTATCGGCCTGTCCTCGACAACACGGCGCTCAAAACAGACTTTGGCTACCAACCCAAAAACACCAGTGCAGAAGCGTTTCAACGCTGGTGGGAGAGTGTGCGATGAAGCGAACCGCAGTCATTACCGGCGGTGCGGGCGGGTTAGGTCAGGCGCTTTCTTTAATCCTGCGCGAGCGAGGTTGGCACACAGCGTTGATTGATCTTCCGGGTCCAGAACTCGAGGCTTTGGCAAGCGAAGATGCCGTGAGTGTTTACCCCTGCGATCTGACTGTTCCGGATCAATGCGCCAAAACCTGCGCCGCCATCTCAAGCGACAGACCGTCCATCGATCTGGTGATTTACAACGCAGGCGTCTCGCAGATTTCGGCATTCGCGGACAGCGATATGCAGACGCACCGCGGCCTGTTCGACATAAACTATTTCGCGGCCGTTGAATGCGCAAAGCACTTCCTTTTGCCGCTCAGGGCCTCGAACGGCACGCATCTTGCGGTATCTTCCGTGGCCGGGTTCGCGCCTTTGTTTCATCGCACGGCTTATGCTGCCAGCAAACATGCGCTGGAAGGGTTCTTCAAATCGCTGCGGGCAGAGGAACTGGAGCATGGCGTTCGGGTGGTGATCGCAGCGCCCTCGTTTGTCGCAACAAATATCGGCCGATCCGAGGCGAACCAAACCGGTTTCGTGCGGCCCGGCTCTGCCGCTGATGGCGTTGACTACATGGAGCCGCAAGACGCCGCGCGCGTCATATTGCGTGGCTATGAAAAGCAAAAAGACTTCGTTCCAGTGGGGCGCATCGCGGCGCTGTCGAGCGTTTTGAACCGCCTGGCTCCGAAACTCTATTTCCGCCAGATGATGCGCACGATCGGAAAGAACTGATCCGGCAGATGGTTGAACGACAGCCTAGATGGGGCCAAGCCCATGACTCGCAAAGACTTGCGTTGCCCTGTCGCAAGGGCTCAGACTGCGATTGGCAGTTTGAGCGTCAAACGCGCCCCTTTCTTGGCGGGCTCGATTGAAATTTGGCCCCGGTGACGCTCTGCCACGGCGGAAACGATCGACAACCCCAATCCGCTGCCTTCAGAGTGCTCCAATTGAGAAAACCTTCCGAACGCTGCGTCTTGTTGATCCGGGGCAAGCCCGGCGCCGTCATCTGCAATCGTCAAGGTCGCCGATGCTTTTTCGCATGCCAGTTCCACGGATATTCGGCTTAGCGTGTCGCCGCCGTGTTTTAGTGCATTGTCCAAAAGGTTCTTGATGGCTTCGATCAAAAACACCCGATCGCCCAAGACCGGGATGTCCGTGTCTGGCATCGAAACGTCAAAATCGAGACCTTTTGCAAGGATGTGCACGCCCATCTCTGCGCACGCCTCTTCCACAACTGACCGGAAATCGATTTTCTCCATCTGATCGCGATGTGTCGGATGCCGGAGGCGTTCCAGGGACAGCAATTGTTCCGCCACCGTTGCCGAGTTTTTGGCGGCGGTCACCAGTTCTGCGATGCGCTGGTCCCGCGTATCATCCGTTTTGGCATCCCGAAGTGCCTCGGCCATGGATTGGACCGCAGCTGCCGGGTTGCGCAGTTGGTGCGCGGCCTCGGAAATAAAGGTTTGGTGGGCGTTTATGCTGTGCTCCACCTGCCCAAAAAGCCTGTTCAGCGTTTGCACAACACCTTGAACCTCGGCGGGAACAGCGCGCTTGATCTGACTCAGGTCGTCGGGCGAACGCAGATCAATCGCATCCTGCAAGTCCAGCAACGGCCTGAGACCCCGCGCAACACCGAACCAGACGACAAAGGCAAGTGTTGCCATCAAAATACCCATCAAGACGGCGGCGCGAACCGACAGCTCATTCGCAAAGGCATTTCGGTCAGCCATGAGCTGCCACGCCGTGACCGTGGCGTCCCCGACGAGGTTATCCAGCGTGACACGTTCGGTCATCCTGAGAACGCGTACGGGCTCGTCGCGGTAAACGGCTTCGAAAAAAAACGGCTGGTACGGGTCATTGTCGCCTGTCGCAGCAGATGTCGGCGGGTAGGCGTATCCGGTCACGTAAATTCCGCCCGGGCCGGTGACGTGATAGAAAACCTCACCGCCTGACGCCTCGCGGATCATGTTTCGTGTTGAGGGCAACAGCGCGTCGCCGTCCGAGATCGCAACATCGCGTGAAATCGCAAGACCAGCCGACAACAGGCTGTCATCAAACAATTCCTGCGCCGTTTGCTGTGCAACCGTGAAACGCCAAACCCCAAGCACAACGGCGAGCAATACCAAAGGCGTCAGGATCAGAATGAACAGCCTCAGCCTGAGTGATCGATACTTGATCACTTAACAACCTCAAGCAAATACCCAAGGCCGCGGGCTGTTTTAATCCTGATGCCCAGGTTCTGAAGCCGCTTACGCAGGCGAGAGACATGTGGTTCGACGGCCGAGGCCTCGACATCGGCGCCGACACCGTAGACATAGTCCGTCAACTGGTTCTTGGGAACGATCCGCCCGCGACGCTCGAGCAGACATTCAAGAACGGCCAGTTCGCGCCGCGGAACCTCCAAAACTTCGCCTTTGACACTCACCTGTCGGGAGGCGCGGTCGAATTCCAGATCACCGATGGTTTCCTGCGCGCCGTAGTCAAGTTGTTTGCGACGCGAAAGTGCCCGGATACGGGCCTCCAACTCGTCCATCTCAAAGGGTTTTACCAAGTAGTCATCAGCACCCATATCCAACCCGGAGACCCGGTCGCTGGTCTCTGTCCGCGCCGTCAAAAGAATGACGGGCACGCCGTCTCCGCGACCCCGAAGCGCCTTCAGGATATCCAAACCCGACTTGCCCGGAAGGTTGATGTCCAAAACCACAAGATCGGCACCTTCCTGCACGAGGTAAAGATCGGCAGCGTCGCCGTCGACCAGCACATCCGCCGAATGGCCGCGGTCACGCAAGCGGTAGGCAATGGCGTTGGCAAGGGTTTCGTTATCCTCGACGATGACGATCCGCATCCGGTCTCCTGCAAGTTTCGCGCAAGGTTGGCCCTTCATGATTGCCAGATGGGAGGGGGAATCAACCCCGCAGTTCTATTTTGCAATCGCGTGGTGCGGCATGCGCCATCGCGGTTGTTTGGTCAACAGGGAGGAACCAATGACCATTTCCAAACTCACCCGTCGTGCCGTCGTGGGGCTGATCGCCGCCGCCGGTATCGCCGCACCAGCCGCCGCCGAGGTCGATTTTTCGGGCAAGACCATCGAATGGGTCATCCCCTTCTCGGAAACGGGCGGGTCGGCCAAATGGGCCAACTTCTTTGCACCACTTCTGTCCGAGGCGCTGCCGGGCGAACCGACAGTCGTTGTGAAATTCATGCCGGGTGCCGGTTCAACCAAAGGTGCCAACTGGTTCCAGGACCAAAACCATGATGACGGCACGTTGCTGTTCGGAACCTCGGGCTCGACCCAGTTCCCCTATCTGCTAAGTGATCCGCGTGTGCGCTATGAATACAACGACTGGATTCCCGTTATGGCTTCGGGAACCGGTGGCGTGGCCTATCTGAACGCCGAGGATGGTGCCAAGTTCGATGGCTCGGCCAATGCGCTGAAAGACACCAACTTCATCTATGGCTCGCAGGGTGCGACCCGTCTGGACCTTGTGCCGCTGCTTGCGTGGCAAATGCTGGGCATGAATGTTGAACCCGTTTTTGGCATCAAGGGTCGCGGCGACGGTCGTCTGATGTTTGAACGTGGCGAGGCCAATATCGATTACCAGACGTCCTCGGGCTATCTGGGCGGTTCGGCCCCCTTGGTCGAAGCGGGTCAGGCTGTGCCAATGATGACCTGGGGTGCGCTGGACGCCGATGGCAACATCGTACGTGACCCAACCTTCCCGGACATCCCAACCTTCAAAGAGGTCTGCGAAGCCACCGATGGCTGTGAAACCAGTGGCGAAGCATGGGACGCTTGGAAAGCCTTCTTTGTTGCGGGCTTCCCGGTTCAGAAACTGGCCTTCCTGCCCGGTGATACACCGCAGGAGGTTGTCGATGCCTACACAGCGGCGTTCCAGGCTGTGACTGAACGTGCTGACTTTGGCGAAATTTCCTCCAAGCGCGTCGGCAAGTACCCGGTGTTTGTTGGCGATGGCTCCAAATCGGCCCTGCAAACCGCGACCAGTGTTGACGACAACGCCAAGCAATATGTGCTGAACTGGCTCAAAGACTCCTACGGTGTCGAGCTGAACTAAGCGCACACCTCTTGGCGCGCGCCCTGCGAACCGGGTGCGCGCCTTCTGTTTTACGCAAATTTGAATGAAAGGCGGCCGCTATGGAGGTTTTCGCCACAGCTCTTCCTGCGCTCAGCGATGCGTGGGGTCTGATCCTGCAACCTATTGTTCTGGGTTATCTTATTCTCGGCGTTGTCATGGGGCTGGCCGTGGGTGTTTTTCCGGGGCTGGGTGGAATTGCCGGCTTGTCCCTGCTGCTGCCTTTCATGTTTGGAATGGACCCGATCCTGGGTCTGGCACTGATGATCGGGATGGTTGCCGTGGTCCCGACATCCGATACGTTTGCCTCGGTCCTGATGGGCATACCCGGCAGTTCCGCATCACAGGCGACGGTGTTGGACGGCTTCCCGATGGCCAAAAACGGCGAAGCCGCACGCGCGTTATCGGCGGCGTTCGCATCATCCCTGTTTGGCGGACTGGTTGGTGCGACGTTCCTGACGATGTTCATACTGGTCGCGCGGCCCATCGTTCTGGCCTTTGGCTTGCCCGAGATGCTGATGATCACGATCCTCGGCCTGTCTATGGTCGCCATTCTGGCGGGGCGCATCCCATTGAAAGGTGTGGCCGCTGCCGGCTTGGGCCTGATGGTGGGCACGATTGGCGAGGCTGACGCAGGCGGATCGCTGCGCATGGCAACCTATGACATTCCTTACCTGACGGATGGTTTGAAGCTGGTCATCGTCGGATTGGGGATTTTTGCTGTCCCCGAAATCGTGTCGCTTCTGCGCCAGGACCGGTCCATCGCCAAAGGCGCGTCCCTTGGGGCCGGCTGGTTCGACGGGGTGAAAGACTGGGCGGCAAACATCTGGCTGTCCATCCGTTGTTCGATCATCGGTGTAGTGGTCGGAGTAATCCCCGGCCTTGGCGGTTCGGTTGTCGACTGGATCGCCTATGGCCATTCGGTTCAATCCACCAAAGACAAAAGCAAATTCGGCAAGGGCGAAGTGCGCGGCGTGATCGGCCCCGAAAGCTCGAACAACGCCAAAGAGGGCGGCGGGCTTGTGCCAACTCTGCTGTTCGGTATCCCGGGATCAGGCTCGATGGCCATCTTCATCGGTGCCGTTGCGCTGCTGGGCTCCGGAGATATCGAGGTTGGCCCGAGCATGCTCAAAGACAATCTCGACATCACCTATTCCATTGTCTGGCTGCTGGCGCTTGCCAATGTTGTGGGCACGATCCTGTGTATCGCGGCCTCAGGCGGGATCGCCAAGCTGACGACAATCCGGTTCACCTATCTCGCGCCGTTCCTGTTCATGCTGATCAGCTTCGCCGCGTTCCAGTCCGGTCAGAACTTCGAAGACCTTCTGGCCCTGTTCGTGATCGGCCTGATCGGCATTTTCCTGCGCCGTTTCGACTGGTCGCGCCCGGCCTTCCTGATCGGCTTTGTTCTGTCGAACCCGGTCGAGAAGTTCACCAACCAGGCGTTCCAGATCGCCTCGTTCCGGTTCCGCGATAGCTTTGCCGCAGGCATGGAGTATGTCTTTAGCCCGATCGTGATCATCCTGCTGCTGGTGACGGTCGCCTCGGTCATTCTGGGCATTCGTCAGGCTAAGATGATCATGGCCGAAGGCGAGGTGCAGTCCGGCAGCAAGCGCGCGCCGCTGATCTTCCTGCTGGTGATCATGGCCTATCTGATCGTGGCATTGGTCAACGCCAACATGATCCCCGACTATAACATGACCGACAAGATCATCCCGTTGGTGATCGGCAGCGTCTCGCTGTTCTGTTGCGTGATTCTGTTGATCCAGATGATGCGGCGACCCGAAGGCGATGCGATATTCGCCGATAAGGAAATCGCCGGAGAGGATGCCAGTGCGCCACATGGGCTGTGGTCAACGTTGGCATGGTTTGCAGGTCTGATTGCCGCCACTTGGGTAGTCGGCTTTATCCTCGCCCTGATCGGGTTCCTGATTGCGTTCTTCCGCATTCGTGCTGGTTCAAGCTGGCAGATGACGCTGATCCTGACGGCCTGCGGCATAGGGTTCATGTGCGTGATGGCAGGCGCGCTGAATCGCGATTTCCCGCCTGGACTGTTGCAGGGCATGGTCGATCTGCCCTGGCCGTTGAAATGAGCGATCAGCTGAAGCTGCTGTGCCTCGAAGGGGACGGTATCGGGCCCGAAATCATGGCTGCAACGCTGGCGGTTCTGCGCGCTGCCAGCCCCTTTCTGAAACGCAAAGTGAATGTCGTACGCAAAGACATTGGCTTTGCTGCGCTGAATGTCGAAGGCTCAACCATTCCGCAGGTGGTTATTGACGATGCCAAGGCCGCGGACGGGGTCATACTCGGGCCTGTATCACACAATGCGTATCCATCGGTCGAGGAAGGTGGGCGCAATCCATCAGGCGTTTTGCGCAAGGAATTGGCGTTGTTCGCCAACCACCGCCCGGCCAGAACGTGGCCGGGGTTGGATGCGCCGTCCCGCAAAGCGTTTGATCTGGTCGTGATGCGCGAGAACCTTGAAGGGTTCTATGCCGACCGCAACATGTTTGCCGGCGGCGGAGAGTTCATGCCCGAACCGGAAGTTGCATTGGCGCTTCGGAAAGTCACCGCCTCGGCAAGCACCAACATCGCAAGGGCCGGGTTCGAGTTGGCCGCGACCCGTTCTGCCAAACACGTGACGGTCATTCACAAGGCAAACGTCATGCGCATGACGGACGGCCTGTTTCTGGACTGCGCCCGCGCCGTGGCAAACGAATTCCCGTCTGTCGGCTACAACGAAATGCTTGTGGATGCCGCCGCCGCCCATCTGGTCCGGGACCCGTCCCAATTCGACGTGATGATCACCACAAACATGTTCGGAGATATCCTGAGCGATCTTGCTTCGGAACTTGCTGGCGGTTTGGGATTGGCCGGGTCGCTCAACTTCGGAACCCACCATGCGGTTGCGCAAGCCCAGCATGGGTCGGCCCCTGATATCGCAGGTCAGGACCTGGCCAACCCGGTTTCCCTGATCTTGTCGGTCGAAATGTTGTTGCGGCATTTGGGCGAAACCGCTGCTGCGGACCTGATCCGCGCCTCAGTAAGCGCAGCCTTGGCATCGCCTGACACGCGGACACGCGACCTGCAGGGAACGCTGGGGACCCGAGAGTTCACGGAAGTTCTAACATCACTTGTTGAAGAGGGCGCGACATGACCCAAACCGCAATCCCCTACATCTTCATGCGCGGGGGGACGTCAAAAGGTCCCTATTTCCGCAGGGCCGATTTGCCCGAGGATCAGGAAACACTGGCGGACGTGCTGATCGCGGCGGTCGGGTCTGGTCATCCCCTGAACATCGACGGCATCGGCGGAGGTGCCGCCGTGACGACCAAGGTTGCCATGCTCTCGGTCAGTGACGATGACTGGGCGGATATCGACTATTTCTTTGCGCAGGTCTCGGTTGAGGAAAAGCTGGTGGACTTCAAACCCACCTGCGGGAACATTCTGTCCGGGGTCGGACCGGCCGCAATCGAGATGGGGTTGATTGCGCCCAAAGGTGACGAAACCGAAATCCGGATTCGCGCCGTCAACACGGGCGCACAAGTCGTGGCAAATGTGCAAACGCCGGGCGGGGTGTTGACCTATGACGGGGCGACCGAAATAGCCGGGGTTCCGGGACACGCAGCACCGGTTCAGCTGAGTTTCAGAGGTGTCGTGGGTTCCTCGACGGGCGCATTTTTGCCCACAGGCAACTTGCATGACACGGTTAAAGGGATCGAGCTGACGTGCATGGACGTCGCGATGCCCATGGTAATCGCCCGTGCCGCCGATTTCGGTTTGACGGGTTATGAAAGTGTCGAGGAACTGGATGCGAACCGCGGGTTCTTTGACCAGATGGAAGCCGTTCGGATCGAAGCCGGAAAACTGATGGGCATGGGGGACGTCTCTCAGTCCGTGACCCCGAAGGTCGGGCTTTTTGCACCGGCGAGAGAAGGGGGGACAATTGCGGTCAGGTACTTCATGCCCTGGAAAACGCACCCGACAATGGCTGTGACCGGCGCGCAGTGCATGGCGTCATGCGCTTTGACCCCAGGGACAATTGCCGACGGGCTGCTCGACAGACCGAATACCAGCCCCGCCGAGGTCGTTCTGGAACATGCATCTGGCAAAATCGACGTGTTGGTAGAGTTTTCCATCGATGACGGGTTCACCCTGAACGCAGCGGGGTTGGTGCGTACCGCACGTAAGTTGGCGGATGGTCATGTCTATGTGCCAAAAACAGTGTGGGATGGGAGTTGATCGTATCAAACTCATTGAGTATACTATCGTATACAGTATTGAGGTTGCACAATGGACGACTATTCTGAGTGCCTGGACATCGCACGGCAGGAACTGAAACTGGCAAAGGCGGCTTTGAGACGGGACATGGCGGAATACCCGACGCCGATTGCGGGATGTGACGAACAATTCAACCATCTACTTGACCAAATTGAACGCGTCCGTACCGCCTTGGCGGCGCTGGAAATTCCGAACTTCGTTCCAACGCCAAGGAAGCTGGAGCCGGGTCGGAGCATCGAAAGCCGATGAAAGTTCATATTCTGGATGACTGGTTCGACACGCTGCGCGGTCTGCCCTGCTTTGCTAAACTTGCTGCCCATGACGTGACGGTCTGGACGGATCACGTCGAAGACATCGATGCCTTGGCTGATCGGCTACAGGACGCCGATGCTTTGGTTCTGTTTCGAGAACGTACAAAAGTCACTCGCGCTTTGCTTGAAAAGCTTCCAAACCTGAGACTGATCAGCCAACGCAGCGTCTATCCTCATGTGGACGTTGCCGCGTGTTCGGACCACGACGTTTTGCTGTGTTCAAACATGCACGGCGGAACACCATCCTATGCGGCGGCCGAATTGACCTGGGCCTTGATCATGGCCGGAATGCGCGATCTGCCTACGCAGATGGCTTCGGTCAAGGCGGGACGATGGCAGGCCGGGGTGGGTAAGACATTGCGCGGGCGGCAACTGGGGCTCTACGGCTATGGACGTATTGCGCGTGCGGTCGCGGGATATGCCGAGGCCTTTGGCATGAACGTCACGTGGTGGTCTTCGCAAGAAGGTCGCGCGCGGGCACAGGCCGATGGTGTCCAAGTTGCACCAAGTCGCGACGCTTTCTTTTCTTCCTGCGATGTCGTTTCAGTGCACGTTCGATTGAAACCGGATACTGCGGGGATAATCACAGCGGCGGACTTTGCGCAAATGCAACCGGGATCGTTGTTTGTGAACACGTCACGAGCCGGTCTCATTGCGCCCGGATCTTTGCTGAAGGCGCTGGAAATCGGTCGCCCCGGCAAGGCAGCAATCGATGTTTTCGACACCGAACCGTTGACCGACCCAGACGATCCGCTGCTTTCGCACCGCAACCTGATCGCGACGCCGCATATCGGTTTTGTGACCGAGGACGAGTTCGACCTGCAATTTTCGGATATCTTTGATCAAGTGAACGCTTACGCAAACGGTGCTCCGATCCACATGATCAATCCCGAGGTTTGGACCAACGCAAAATAAGATTGGCCGCAATCGGCGCGCCGATGATCACCAATACGATGCGGGTGAGGTGATGGGTGATGACGAACCCCAAATCTGCGCCAGAGACAATGGCCAGTACGGTCATCTCGGCCTGACCACCGGGCGCAAACGCAAGAAACGCCTCAAGGGGGTGTCCCAGTCCCAGCGTTGTGACGACTGCGGTGAACGCAGCCGCCAGCAAGGCAAGCACGATTACGTAGGCAAATCCAGCCGCAACCACGCGACGAAGTTCGGCCAGGGTTACGCCGACGAATTTGACCCCGATCGTGCAACCGATAAAGAACTGTGCAACCAGAATCGCCTCACGTGGTGGGCGGCTGTGCACAAGATCCCCAAGGGACAATCCGGCCGTCAGAATCATGGGCCCAATGATCGACGCGCCGAACAGACCGATCTTTTCCCCGCCTTTCCAGCCAAGAAACGCAGCTGCTAGCATCAGTAAAAGCTCGTGTACCGGCAACTCACCGGCGGGCTCGCCGATGGGGTTGGTCAGTTGCGCGTCATAGAACACTGTCAAAATCAGCGGGGCCAGCGTTACGATGATCAGGACGCGGGTGCCGTGGATCAAAGATAGCGTGCGCGGATCGGCTCCTGCCTCGGTGCCAAAGATGATCATGTCCTGCAGACCGCCCGGCATAGCCGCATAGAACGCGGTTTTGTCGTCGAACCCCCAAAATTTGCGAAAGAACGGAACGCCGACCAGGGCAATCAGGATAATGAAAAACGGGATCAGCATGATCGACGCCGCCATTCTGGGAAGCTCGGAAAAGAGGGCAGGCGTGATCGACGCACCAACCGCGACACCCAGAATGGTGCGGGCGGCAACCGAAACCTGACCGAATCCTTCCATCGGCGCGTGGGCCAACGCCGCAACAAGGCAAGCGGCCATGGGGCCAAATAAGAACGGCAAAGGCAGGTTCAGAACCCAAAAAATCAAAGTGCCGAGCACTGCGATGCCAAATGTGACCAGCCTTTTGATCAGAAGGCTGGGTCGGTTTTCTGAAGAGGGCAAATTCTAGCTTCCATTGCCGTTGACTCGATATGTATCCAAATGTATACAACTGGACGCAATATGCAAGAGTGTGCTTTATGACCATGCTGGACGACCCGTTAAAACCCGGCCCCCAAGGCAATTCAGCGTATCAGCGTCTGTTGGATGAGATTCGCGAAGGGGCGCTTCTTCCCGGTGATCGGCTGCGGGAAACCGAGCTATCCGAGCGTTTGGGCGTCAGCCGAACGCCGGTACGCGAAGCGATCCGCCAGCTTGAGGCAGACGGGTTGGTCACGCATGTTCCAAGGCAGGGCGCGACGGTCCGAAGCCTCGACTATGCCGAGGTGATGGAACTTTATGAAATGCGCGCCGTGCTGGAAGGCACGGCCGCACGGCTTGCTGCGCGGGCGGCATCGGATATCGAGCTGGATGAGCTTGAAGTTCTGAACGAGAGGCTGTCAGAGGCGGGCACCGGCCCGGATGCGGCCCGGATCAACCGCATCTTTCACGCCACGCTTCTGGACGCTGCCAAGAACCGTTTTTTGGCCAAATCGATGCTGTCGCTGCAAAAGGCCCTGCTGATACTGGGGCCGTCGCAACTCTACGACAGCGATCGGGCCGAGGCAGCCGTTGCCGAACATCGGCGTGTTCTGGCGGCCTTGAAATCGCGGGATGGCGCAGCGGCCGAGACAGAGATGCGTGCCCATATTCAGGCCGCCCAGCGGATGCGCATCCGTGCGCTGCAGGAACGCGACCGCTCAATTGATGAAAACCAATAGGAAGACAGGATATGGCCACCCAGACGGAAGCCTACGATATCGCTGTAATTGGTGGCGGAAACGCGGCGCTCTGTGCGGCGATGACAGCCGCCGAAACAGGCGCGCGCGTTTTGATACTCGAAACCGCGCCGAAGCCTTACCGCGGAGGAAACTCTCGGCACACGCGTAATTTCCGCTGTATGCACAAGGCGCCTTTGGGTCCGCTGATCGAAGATTACAGCGAAGAAGAGTATTTGTCGGACCTGTTGAAAGTGACCGGCGGAAAGACCGACGAACATCTTGCCCGCCTCGCGATCCGCACATCCGAAGAGTGCCTGCCATGGATGGAGGAACATGGCGTCCGGTTTCAACCTTCGCTGTCAGGAACACTGTCACTGGCGCGGACCAACGCTTTCTTTATGGGCGGCGGCAAGTCATTGGTGAATGCGTATTACAGGACTGCGGCACGTCTGGGCGTGGATGTCTTGTACGAGGCCGCCGTGACCCATCTTGAATTGAACGGGGATCGGGTCGAATGGTTGGATTACACTTACGAGGGCCAATCCCACCGGATCAAGCCAAAGGCGGTCATCGTTGCTTCGGGTGGGTTTCAGGCCGATACTGATTGGCTCACCCGTGCATGGGGTGAGCCCGCCAAGAACTTTCTGATCCGCGGCACGCCCTATAACCGCGGCGTCGTGCTGGCCGACCTTCTTAATCAAGGGGTGGACAGCGTCGGTGATCCGACCCAATGCCACGCGGTTGCCATCGACGGACGCGCGCCGAAATTCGATGGTGGCATTGTCACGCGTCTGGACTGCGTGCCGTTTTCCATCGTCGTGAACAAGGACGCCGATCGGTTCTACGACGAAGGAGAGGACGTCTGGCCCAAGCGCTATGCGATTTGGGGGCGTCTGGTCGCAGCGCAACCCGATCAAGTGGGCTATGTGATCATCGACTCGAAGTCGCTGAACCTGTTCATGCCTTCCGTGTTCCCGCCGTTGAAGGCCGACACCGTAGCGGAGCTAGCCGGAATGATGGGTCTGCCTGCAGACAGGCTTTGCAAAACGGTTTCGGAATTCAATGAGGCCTGCGGCGACACCAGCGATTTTCATCCCACCGAGTTGGATGGCGTTGCAACGAACGGCTTGACACCGCCCAAAACCAATTGGGCGCGGCCGATAACGGAACCGCCCTTTTATGGTTATTCGCTGCGCACGGGCGTGACCTTTACCTATCTGGGGTTGAAGGTGGACGACACCGCGCAATGCTCGACAGCGAATGGCAAGATTAAGAACCTGTGGGCCGCGGGCGAAACCATGGCCGGATCAATCCTTGGTCAGGGATATTTGGCCGGTTTCGGAATGACCATCGGCACCGTTTTTGGGCGCATCGCAGGACGTGAGGCAGCCGCTTATGCAAACTGAACTGATACAAGAAGCCCGCCGTCAGGCCGAAATCTGCAATGCCTGCCGGTATTGCGAAGGCTATTGCTCGGTGTTCCCGTCGCTTCACGCGGAGCGTGCATTTTCGGACGGCGATATCACGCAACTGGCCAATCTCTGTCACAACTGTCGTGGCTGCTATTACGCGTGTCAGTACACGGCTCCACATGAATTCGACCTGAACCTTCCGAAAGCGTTGGCCGAAGTCCGGCGCGACAGCTGGGAAAGCTACGCATGGCCAGGGCCTCTGGCACGGCGGTTTCACACGCATGGAGGGGCGATTGCCCTGGCTTTGGTGATCGGGTTCGCCGTGTTGTTTTGGGCAATTCGCGCGATCGGCTCCAGCGGCGGCGAAGGCTTCTACGCCGTTCTGTCCCACAACGCGATGGTCGCGATCTTTGCGCCCGCCTTCCTGCTGCCGCTTTTCAGCATAGGCATCAGCCTCCGTCGCTATTGGAGAGATGTCGGTGGCAAGCCAGTGCAAATAACTGACGTCACGGCTGCTTTCAAACGCGCCGGAAAGATGCAGGATTTGGCCGCCGGGCACGGTGACGGCTGTAACTTTGAAGACGAGGACCGGTTCAGCCAGGGGCGCCGCCACATACATCAGGCTGTAATGTATGGGTTTCTGATGTGTTTCGCGTCCACCTCGGTGGCGACGGTCATGCACTATGTGTTTGGTTTACACGCGCCTTACGGCTTCTGGTCTCTGCCAAAACTGTTCGGCGTTTCCGGTGGCATTCTTTTGACCCTTGGTTGTGTCGGCATGGTTGTGCTGAAGCAAAAGTCCGACCGCAATCTGGGTGATCCTTCGGCGTGGGGGGGCGATATCGGTTTCATTCTGCTGCTTGGGTTTGTCGGGTTCAGCGGTCTCGTTCTCTATGCCTTGGGTTCAACTTCGCTGATGCCCGCGCTGCTGGCCATTCATCTGGGGGCCGTCCTGACATTTTTCCTGTTAACGCCCTACACCAAGATGGCCCACGGGTTTTACAGGCTTGCGGCTTTGATCCGGGACGCGCAAAGGAAGCGTGGCGTTTAAAGGCGAGGCGTCAGCGCGTATTGCAGGGGCAGCCTGCGCGGCACTGTCGCTTTGGCAATCTCAACCAGTTCCGCGCAGGCGCTCGGACCGGCGGCGCAGAAATTCAAGCGTCACCAGCAGGGCGATGGAAACGACAACCAACAAGGTGGCAACGGCTAGGATCGTCGGGTTTATCTGCTCTCGCAAACCCGAAAACATCTGACGCGGGATCGTGCGCTGCTCGGGTCCTGCCAGAAACAGGACGAGAACCACCTCGTCGAAGGATGTTACAAATGCAAACAGACCGCCCGAGATGACGCCCGGCCGGATCAACGGGATCACGACATCCCAGAACACCTTGATTGGCGAGGCCCCAAGGCTCAGCCCCGCGCTGAACAACGTTCGGTCAAAGCCGGTTAGCGTTGCAGTCACGGTGATGATCACGAAAGGCACGCCCAACGCAGCATGCGCGATAATCAGTCCCGGATATGTGCCAACCAGTCCGAATGACGTGTAGAAAAAGAACATCCCAGCCGCGATGATGATCAGGGGCACAATCATTGGCGACAACAAGAGTGCGGTGATGATCCGTTTGAAGGGCATCCAGGGCGAGGCAAGCCCAACCGCCGCGACCGTGCCGAGCACCGTTGCCAGAATGGCAGCGGCAATGCCGATGACAAAACTGTTCCAGATTGCCAGAGTCCACTTCTGGTCGTTCAGAATCTCACTGTACCACCGCAGCGAATAGGCCTCGGGGTCCAGCGCCAGCATACCTTGCGTGAAGGTAAAGAAAGGTTCCGCATTGAAGGAAAGCGGAATGATCACCAGGATCGGCAGGATCAGAAATGCCAAAACCAGAAAGGCCATTGCGCGCAGGGCATAGTGACCTGCGATATGCCAGATGGTGAAGTATTCAGGAAACCCGCGCATCGACGTTACCCCAGCTTGATGTTTCCGGCACCGACGAACCGGTCGTACAGCCAGTAAAGCGCAATGATCAGGAACAGAAGAAGCGAACCCAGCGCGGCAGCGAGTTCCCAGTTGTTGGACTGCTGCATGTGGAACGCGATGATATTCGAGATCATTTGCCCGTCGGTTCCGCCAACCAGAGCAGGGGTGATGTAATACCCGACGGAAATGATGAAGACCAGCAATGCACCCGCGGACAGACCGGGAAGGCTCATGGGCAGGTAAATCCGCAAAAAGGCGGGAATCGGACGGCTGCCCATCGACATTGCAGCCCGCATGTAACTGGGGTCGATTCCGCGCATCACGGAATACAACGGCAGGATCATGAACGGCAAAAGTATATGCGTCATTGCAATGATCGTCGAAAACTGCGTGTACAGCATCTCAAGCGGATCTCGTGTCAGGCCCAACGCGATCAGCGTTGAATTGACGACACCATTGGTTTGCAGCAACGCGATCCAGGCCGTCGTTCGCACCAATAGCGAGGTCCAGAATGGCAGCAGCACAAACACCATCAGAAAGTTGGCGCGCGCCGTGGAGCTGTGCGCCATGTAGAACGCCAGAGGATACCCAAGTATCAGCGTTAAGACCGTGATGATCAGCGCCATCCAAAGCGTTTTGCCATAAAGCTTGAGGTAAATTTTCGTATCCCGCTGCTGGATCGTGCCGTCAGGGGCGGTTTCCAGATCAAGTGCGGTCAGGTAGTAGCTGGACGTGTAGGTCCGGCCAGCCTCTTGCAGGGCCCGCCACACCTGCGGGTTTGCCCATGCTTCGTTGGCCTCGATCAGCAAGTCCACGCCGGATTGTTGAAGCTCGGCGTCTTCCACACGTCGCAATTTGCGGGCTGTTGACTTCACGACGCTGGAAGTGCCCGGCATGAACCGGTTGATCTCCTCGGCCAGCCGCCCCGAGGTCCGGTCATTGGCGAGCCTTTTCAGGTCGATGGCAAATTGCGTTAGCGCTGCGTCAGAGGGGCGGTCTACGCCGTCCCATTCTTTCAACGTGTCCAATGAGGCGGGAACAAGTTCCGCCACCGTGGGGTTGTAGGCGCTCCGAAACAACATCGTGGCAATTGGGGCCACGAAAGCGAAGGTAATGAAAACCAGCAAGGGGACGACGAACAGAAACGCACGCATTCGACGCGCGCGCACCTCTTTGGCGGCGTTTCTGGCATCTTCCGAAGCGAGACCGCTGTCCCTTTTTCCCGGATTTGCAGCCATCGTGTCGGCCATGCGTCCCTCCTGCAAAACCCTGCGCGCGCAAGCGCGCAGGGCAGATCACTTTAGCTTACTGCAGCAGCCACTCGTTGAATTTCTCACCAAGCGATTCACCGTAGTCCGCCCAGAAGATGCCGTCGGCCTTAAGGCCTTTGTCCAGGTGTGCCGTCGGCAGATCCTGCTTCACATCTTCAGGCAAAAGCGCCTGCGCCGACTTGCGTGTCGGGCCATAAGCCACGTCCTGCATGCCCGACAGCGGCACGGTCATGGTTGCCGATTTGATGAAATCCAGTGCGGTATCCATCTTTTCGGTCCCTTCCATGACGGCCCAGACGTCTAGGTCATACACATGGCTGTCCCACACCATCGAGAAAGGCGCGCCTTCGTCTTTGATCGCGGCAAAGATCCGGCCATTGGCCGATTGCACCATTTGCGCGCCTCCGTCGTTCAGCAGGACAGGGGCTTGCGACCAGCTGTCGTACCAGACGATGTCGTCTTTGATCGTCCCCAGCTTGTCGAGCGCCTGTTGCTGCCCTTCATCGGTTGCCAGAACTTCATAGACCTGATCCGCCGGCACGCCGTCGGCCAGAAGCGCCCATTCCATGTTTACCTGCGGACGTTTGCGCAGACCGCGCTTGCCCGGGAACGCTTCGGTGTCGAAGAAGTCGGCAATCGTTTTGGGGCCGCCATCCGGATAGGCGTCATTGGAGTGAGCAAAGATGATCGACCATACGATGTTGCCGACGCCGCATTCGTGCAACGCTTCGGGGATGAAGTCTTCGGCAGCGGGTGTTCCATCGTCACCTGCAGGCAGGATCGAATGGTCAATGGCTGCGACATACCCTTCTGAGCAGGCACGCTCCAGATCGATCACTTCGATGTCCACAACATCCCATTGGATATTGCCCGACTCGCTCTGCGCCTTCATTTCGGCAACACCGCCGCCGTAATCTTCGAACAGGATGTTTGTCCCCGTCGCTGCGACGTAGGGATCAATCATGTGCTTTTTCTGAGCCGCGCCATACGCCCCGCCAAAGGATGTAACCGTAAGGTCCTCGGCTGCAGCACCATGCGCGCCAAGCGCCAGTGCACCAGCCGCCAAAAGTAGTTTGTGATGTTTCATTGCGTCCTCCTTGTTTGCTCGGGAAAAACTTGAGGGGCCCGATTACCCCATGGTTTCTGGCATCTCGGCTTGATCGGGAAATGCGATACTGTCCGAGATAAGCCATTGCAGCCTACCCGTATCGCCTTCGCTGAATTCCGGCGCGGATAGGTCATTCAAAACCTTGACGACAATTTCCGACCCATCGGCGAGCCGGAAGTAATACCGAATGAAATCGCCCACATAGATACGGGCGATGAACTTCGCTTCTATTTCATTGTCGTGGTCATGTGTCGTTGGATGGATAAACAGTTTTTCCGGGCGAATTGAAACGACGCTGTTGGCGCCTTCAACAAGGCCACCTGCCGCCTCGGCCACAATGGTTCCTTCCCCGGGGATCGAAACGACGGCACGTCCGCCCTCGATCCGGTCTACCTTGCCTTTGATAAAGTTGTTCTCTCCGATGAACTCCGCCACGAAGGCGTTGGCGGGCCGTTCGTACAATTCTGCGGGTGGCGCGCATTGCTGCACAATTCCATCGTTGAACACCGCGATCCGGTTCGACATAGACAGCGCTTCGGTCTGGTCATGTGTCACGTAAATCACGGTGAAGCCGAGCTGCTCGTGCAATCTGGTGATTTCATATTGCATCTGTTCGCGCAGTTTCTTGTCCAACGCGCCCAAAGGTTCATCCATCAGGATCAGCGTTGGCTCGAATATCATCGCGCGGGCAAGCGCCACGCGCTGTCTTTGCCCCCCTGAAAGCTGCCCTGGGTAACGATCGCCAAAGGCATCCAATTCGACCAGCTTTAAATACTCTGCGATCCTGTCGCGCTGGGCGGTTTTGTTCATTCCCCGAACGCTTAGAGGATAGCCCAGGTTTTCCGCCACCGTCATGTGCGGGAACAACGCGTAGTTTTGGAAAACCATACCGATGTTGCGTTTGTATGGCGCAGTTCGGTTGATTGAATTTCCGCGAATCGAGATCGTGCCGGATGTGACGCTTTCAAACCCTGCAAGCATCATCAGAACGGTTGTCTTTCCAGACCCGGACGGCCCGAGAAGCGTTATGAATTCGCCTTGCTCAACTGCGATGTTGAACCCTTTGACGACCAGATTCTTTTGGTCGTAACTCTTTTTCACATTGTCAAATTCTAGGAAGACACTGTCCTGGGTCTTCAACATTCAGCACATCCCCACGCACCCTGATCACCCATCTACGGTCAACGCGCCCGGGCAGCCATATCACTTTGAGATCACACTAAACTGTGATCGACCGAACCCGCAAGTGAGAGCGTGACTTGCGGCCCGCAACCGCCAAGAATTTTGTGTCGGTGCCATCCCGGACAGCATCTGAACCGACGGATTGTGGTCTTGGTCGGCTCATTCATCGCCATCTGCATCGGACATTTTCCTATTGAAACGCCCGGATTGCCCAAGCTCGAGCGTTCCGCCGACTGAGACCTCGGCATAGATGCCCATGTCCATGTGACCCAGATGCTTTCGCAGGAGATAAGGGATTTTAAGATCCCGCTCTGCGGTTTCGGGGTTAACTTCGGTTGCGGCACATCGCTTCGTGCGGGAAAGGATGCGCAAGTGAACATCCCCAAAAACCAAGCTCGAACCGACGGCATCGAGTTCCGAAAATGCAGGCAGGCCCTCAATTTCGATGTTCGCCCTAAAGCGGGCTGGGTGAACTTCGGTGTTCAACATACCACCCAACGCCTCGACAGAGGCCAAATTCAGAACCGAAATCGCGTTCATCATTTTTGGTGAAACCACAGAGACATCGGTAAAGCGATGCGGGGCAGAGGAGACGAATTGCGGCAGCGCGGGATCCCGAAGTGAGAGGGTGTCCGACAAAAATTGCGCTGCGTCCATCTGCCCTTGCGGCGTGTTCATCAAGAACCGATGGATGCCCTCGTCAGTCGTCACTTCCAGTTCCTGGGAGGCAGGATGAAACCGGGTCCGAAGACCGGCCAAACCCGCCTCGTTTAGCAAAACGACAAAGCGGTCTTTTGGTAATGGCTCTGGGTTTTGAGGGTCAAAGCCCGAGTTGTACCGAGCGAACCCGTTCAGGCGGTCTCCGGGGACGCCTTCTCCGACACTCAGCTTCATGCTGTCCATTGGTTCGGCGCTGAGACCCTTGATCGGGTATCTGCTCATCCGGACGATTCGTAGTTCGCTCATGTTGTTGTCCTTGGTTTGAAATGTCGTGCGGAGTAGGGCAATCCCGCGTCCGATTGGATCTCGGTACACGTTTCCAACCGGCCCTCTGTTTTGGCGAAGCTAGTACAGAATGAGCACTTTGGACGAGAGTGAATCGTAGCGCCAGAATTATGCGGAGAACACAGGGTGATTTCCTGCAAGTTCTGCGCGATGGCACGTCCTTTGCGATCATTTTGTTGAATTATCTCGGCAATAGATCAAATAAAACATTTATTTACGACCATTACTTTAAGCCCCGAGATTGCGAAATGAGGTACGAACCTCAAAATTATCTGGACCTGAGGTGCGTACCTCAAATACCATCGGAGATATGCCGCGATTCGCACATCCTCGATTGTCGGCGAAAAAAGGGAGGAATGGATGACTTACTCAAAACTGGCCTCGGCCAGCGCAATAGTCCTTGCCGCTACTACTCTTTCGACCAAGGCACATGCAGAAGATCTGACACTGTGTTGGGCGGCATGGGATCCGGCCAATGCACTGGTTGAGCTTTCAAAGGAGTTCGAAGCCGAGTCCGGCCACACGATGAATTTCGAGTTTGTGCCCTGGCCAAACTTCGCAGACCGGATGCTGAACGAACTGAACTCTGGCGGTAAATTGTGCGACCTTCTGATCGGTGACAGTCAATGGATTGGCGGCGGCGCTGAAAACGGGCACTACGTCAAACTGAATGACTTCTTCGATGCTGAGGGTATCAGCATGGACGACTTTGCCCCGGCGACGGTTTACGCATATTCGACATGGCCGAAGGGCACGCCGAACTACTATGCGCTGCCAGCCATGGGCGATGCGAACGGCTGGTTCTATCGCAAGGACTGGTTCGAAGATCCTGAAATCCAGGCCGCTTACAAGGAAGCCACCGGGCAGGATTTGCGCGAACCGCAGTCTCAGAAAGAGCTGCTGCAGATCGCGCAGTTTTTCCAGGGTCGCGAGATTGACGGCAAGACCGTCTATGGCGCTGCGATCTTTACCGAACGTGGTTCGGAAGGCATCACAATGGGCGTGACCGGCGCGCTGTACCCTTGGGGGTTCAAGTATGAGAACACGCCGGGGTCCTACGACATGGAAGGTGCCGTGAATTCGCCCGAAGCGGTTGAGGCGCTGGAATTCTACAAAGAATTCTACAAAACCGCGACACCACCGGGCTACACGAACTCGTACATGGGCGAAAGCCTGGACGCCTTCAAGTCAGGTCAGGTCGCTATGGCGATGAACTGGTTTGCGTTCTTCCCGGGTCTTTATGCTGATCCCAACACGGGCGGCGACAAGATCGACTTCTTCGTCAACCCGCCACAGAACCAGCCGGGCTCGACACTGGGCGGGCAGGGGATTTCTGTTGTCAGCTACTCCGACAAGCAGGATGCCGCGCTTGAATACATCAAGTGGTTTGCAAACCCCGAAGTTCAGGCCAAGTGGTGGGAATTGGGCGGCTACTCGGCGCATAACTCGGTGCTCGAAGATCCGGGTTTTGTGGACAGCCAGCCCTTTGCAGGCGATTTCCTGGAGGCGATGGCAGGCGTGCAGGATTTCTGGCAGGAGCCCGCGTATGCAGAACTTCTGCTGGCCATGCAAAAGCGCATTCATGACTACGTCGTCGCCGATCAGGGCACGGCACAAGAGGCGCTTGACCTGCTGATCGAAGACTGGACCGAAGTCTTCGAAGACGAAGGCAAACTGTAAGCCGAAATTGGTCAGAGCGGGGGCCGCTCCGCTCTGACCGTGTCAACGACCGCAACCCACAAGAACGGACAGAAATATGTCTGACAGGACCATAGATCGCGTTGCGCAGGCAACGCCCGTGCGAGTTGCGCGCAAAATTCGGGGCCTATCTGATCGAGCGATCGCCTGGATTTTCATATCCCCAACCATCTTTCTGCTGCTGGCGATCAACATCTTTCCATTGATCTGGACCATCCAGCTGAGCTTTACCAACTACAAAGCCAACCGGATCGGGCGTGAGGTCAAGGATGTCGGGTTCAGGAATTACGAGCGTATCCTGACTGACAGTGACACCTGGCTGAACATGCAAGCCACGGCGCATTTCCTTTTCTGGACGATCTTCTTTCAGGTTTTGATCGGTTTCACGCTGGCGTGGTTGATCAACAAGAAATTCAAAGGAAATGACCTTTGGACCACGATCATAGTTTTGCCGATGATGCTGTCGCCGGCTGTCGTCGGGAATTTCTGGAAGTTCCTCTATCAGCCCCAGATCGGTCTGTTTAACTACATCGTGTCCTGGTTCACCGGCAAGGACCCATCGAGCTTTGAAATGCTGGGATCAGTGACGTTGGCCCCATGGGCGATCGTGATCGTCGATACCTGGATGTGGACTCCTTTCGTGATGCTGATCTGTTTGGCCGGGCTGCGCAGTATTCCCGACTACATCTATGAGGCCGCCGAGATCGACCGTGCCAGCAAGCTGCGGCAGTTTTTCACGATTACGATCCCAATGGTTCTGCCCTTCCTCATGCTGGCGGTGCTGTTCCGGGGGATCGAGAATTTCAAGATGTTCGATCTGGTGGTGCAGCTGACGGGCGGCGGACCGGGGTCTGTCACGGAACTGACGTCGATCAATCTAAAGCGCGAAGCGTTTGAGAAGTGGCGAACGGGATATGCCTCAGCCTATGCGATCATCCTTTTCGTAACCGTGTTCGGCCTTGCGTCGATCTACGTCAAAGCCCTGAACAAGGTGAAGCAGAGATGAGCAGTTTTTCCGTCACCGAACCGACCCAACGGTCCAAATGGATCGCCGGTGCTCTGGTCATCTCGTACGCTCTGATCACGATGATCCCATTGGTCTGGATTTTGCTGACAGGCTTCAAGTCGCCTGCAGATGCCATCAGCTACCCGCCCAAAGTGGTTTTTGACCCAACGCTTGAGGGCTACGTCAACCTCTTCACCACACGCACACGGCAAACGCAGGAGTTTTTGGAGGCGAACCCGCCGCAGAACTGGGCGGACGAGATTGTGCGTCAATACGACATGGTGATCGTCGGGCCGTCGAAGTTTGGCGAACGCTTCATGAACTCGGTCATCATCGGGTTTGGATCGACGTTTCTAAGTATCTTCCTTGGCACCTTGGCTGCCTATGCGTTCAGCCGGTTCAAGGTGCCGCTGAAGGATGACCTACTGTTCTTCATCCTCAGTACAAGAATGATGCCCCCGGTTGCGGTGGCTATTCCAATCTTCCTGATGTTCAGAAACCTCGGGTTAAGCGACACGCATTTGGGGATGATATTGCTCTATACGGGCGTGAATATCTCTCTGGCTGTCTGGCTTTTGAAAGGGTTCATCGACGAAATCCCGCGAGAGTACGAAGAGGCGGCGCTGATTGATGGCTACACACGATTTCAGGCGTTTTACAAAGTTGTGCTGCCACAGGCTGCCACGGGTATCGCGTCAACCGCGATCTTCTGCCTGATCTTTGCATGGAACGAATATGCATTTGCTGTGCTTCTGACATCCGCTAATGCGCAGACTGCGCCACCGTTCATTCCAACCATAATCGGAATCGGTGGGCTGGATTGGCCCGCAGTCGCGGCTGGTGCCACGATCTTTTTGATCCCGGTCATGATTTTCACCATCCTGATGCGCAAACACCTGCTGCGTGGGATCACCTTTGGAGCCGTACGCAAATGAGCGATTTTCTGACTGGATTGATGCGGCTTCGCCGGGGCCCGTGGGAGATGGTCGCGACCATCCTGATCGCGGTCGGAGTCTTCATGCTGATGCAGCCGTTTGTCCTGTGGGCCTTCACTTATTCTTTCATCGTTACGCTGATCGGAACCGTCATGTTCATCATCGTCAGCCATTTCCCGGAGTAAGAATGGCCCAGATCGTAGTTAAAAACGTCAAGAAGATGTTCGGCGATTTCACGGCTGTCCGCGAAAGCTCGTTCACGATCGAAGACGGCGAGTTCTTCATGCTTCTCGGGCCATCGGGGTGCGGAAAGACAACAACGTTGCGCATGATCGCAGGGCTGGAACTGCCGACTTCGGGTGAAATATATCTTGATGGCGAGGAAATCAGCCAAAGACCGCCATCGGAACGCGATATAGCCTTCGTTTTCCAGATGTTCGCGCTCTACCCTCATATGAACGTGCGCAAGAATATCAGCTATCCGTTGATATCGCAGGGAATGCCACGCGCTGCGGTGAAAGCCAAAGTCGAAGAAGTCGCAGGAATCTTGGGGATAACGGACATTCTGGATAGCCCCGTGGGCGGGCTTTCAGGTGGCGACAGGCAGCGTGTTGCGTTGGGACGGGCCATCGTTCGAGAGCCAAAGGCCTTCATGATGGACGAACCTTTGGGCGCTTTGGACGCTGAGTTTCGCGAGCATATGGCCGAGGAACTGCGCGCCTTGCACGATCGCATGGGCGCGACCACGGTCTATGTCACACACGATCAATTGGAAGCCATGCAGATGGGCGACAAGATCGTCGTCATGAATAACGCCGTGATCGAGCAGTTCGGGACGCCGCAGGAAATCTATGACAAGCCAGCTACGATGTTCGTTGCGGATTTCATCGGCTCACCATCCATGAACTTCTTGCCGTTCAAGGGCAAGGTCCAGCCCGGTTCTGAAGCAGTCCGGCTGAACGGCCACGACGAAGCTGTTCCAAGATTGATGGAAGGGGCCGAAGGTGATCTGGTATTTGGCGTTCGGCCCGAGCACGTGTTTCTGTCTGACGCCAGCGGCTATCGCGCCAAGGTACTGGCGGCGGAATATCTGGGGACGACCCAGATCGTGACATTGCAAAGCCCGAATGGCGAATTGAAGGCCCGCGTGGATGCGCGTCAGATGGTCAGCCCCGGCGAGACGGTAGGTCTGGAGTTTCGCTCTCCCACAGTGACGCTTTTTGACCAGTCAACCGGTCGGGCGTTGCGGTCCACACTGAACGATGAGGTGCTGAACGATGGCTGAAGTCGTTTTGGAGAACATCTCGAAATCCTTTGGCAACGTGAAAGCGGTGGACGGAATCTCGATGACGATTCCAGACGGTGCGTTCGTGGTGCTGCTTGGACCGACCGGGGCAGGGAAAACCACGACGTTGCGGTTGATTTCAGGACTGGAGAAACTGGATTCCGGATCCGTTCGCATTGCAGGCCGCGACGTCGGGATAGAGACTCCCGCGCAACGCGACGTGGCAATGGTCTTCCAGCAATATTCGCTCTACCCGCATATGACTGTGCGCGAAAACCTGTCGTTTCCATTGCGATCCCCAATCCTCAGGACGCCGGAGGATGAGATCACACGGAAGGTGAACGACGTCGCGGAAATCCTTCAAATCCCACATAAACTGGACAACAAAGCCACCGAACTTTCCGGCGGCGAGATGCAGCGCGTTTCGATTGGACGGGCTTTGGTGCGCGATCCGCAAATATTTCTGATGGACGAACCGCTGAGCTCTTTGGACGCCAAGTTGCGTGCGGATCTGCGGGTCGAGTTGAAACGAATTCAGGCAGACCTTGGGTCGACTCTGCTGTACGTGACCCACGATCAGGTTGAGGCCATGACAATGGCAACGCATATCGGGGTGTTGGAAGACGGCAGGCTGGTTCAATACGGCACCCCTCGGGACATCTATGAAAATCCGGGCAGTGTATACGTTGCCAGTCGGTTGGGCCTGCCCCGGATCAACATCCTGCCATCCGAATTGTTCGGCGGCGACCACAAGGGCCCTCAGATTGGTCTGCGTCCCGAAAACATCGTTGAAGGCGAAGGCAGCGATGCACAAGTCATTCGTGCCGAGCATTTGGGCGATCAAACACGGCTACATCTGGATTTGCGCGGCCACACGGTCGTGACCCTGATTGATGTGCATCAGGATTATCCCACCGGAAAGACAATCAAAATCCGCCCTCAAAATCCGCTTTACTTTGACGCGTCCGGTGCGCGTGTGACTTAAGGAGCAAAAGCATGGCCCAGTTCCTCAACACAAAAGAAACCTTGGTGACCGATGCGATAGACGGGCTTTTGGCGTCTTCGGGCGGTGCCCTGACACGCCTGGACGGCTACCCACATATAAAGGTCGTCTATCGGTCTGATTGGGATAAATCGAAAGTCGCGTTGGTTTCCGGGGGCGGTTCAGGCCATGAACCCGCGCATGCCGGTTTTGTCGGCGCAGGTATGCTGACCGCCGCCGTATGCGGAGAGGTTTTTGCGTCGCCGTCGGTCGAGGCGGTCCTCGCCGGTATTCTGGCCGTGACCGGCGAAGCGGGGTGCCTGCTGATCGTCAAGAACTATACCGGCGACCGATTGAATTTCGGGCTGGCGGCTGAACGTGCCCGCGCCTTGGGTCGGAAGGTGGAAATGGTTGTCGTGGATGATGACATCGCATTGCCGGACCTTCCGCAACCGCGCGGTGTGGCCGGAACTTTGCTCGTGCACAAGATTGCGGGCGCACTTGCAGAAAACGGGGCCGATCTGGAAACCGTGACCGCCGCAGCCACTGCAGTAATCGATAAGGTTGTCAGCATCGGAATGAGCTTGGACACCTGTACCGTTCCGGGGTCTCCGAAAGAGGATCGGATCGCTCCGGGCAAGGCGGAACTTGGCTTGGGCATCCATGGCGAACCGGGCGTCGAACAGGTCGACTTTGCCAATGCTTTGACGGCAATGGGTACCGTTGTGGAAAAACTCCGTCAGCGTGTCAGCGCAGGCGACTGTGTGGCATTGGTCAACAACCTCGGGTCAACGACGCCATTGGAAATGTCGGTCCTAACGCATGCGTTGTGCGAAACCGGGATTGCGGGGCACATCATCGGTCCCGCTCCGATGATGACCTCCTTGGATATGCACGGTTTTTCGGTTTCCATCCTGCCGGTTAGTCCGGACGATCTTTCGGGGCTTGAGGCTCCGGTCGATCCGGTGGCTTGGCCCGGCGTCAACAGAATCGAGGCTGTTCGGATCGCGCCGCTACCCGACGGACTAACCCCGATCGACCCAATCCCGTCGAACAACCCGGCGACCAGAGAGACGATCGCAAGGCTGTCCGAGTTACTGATTAACGCAGAAAGGAAGCTGAATGAACTGGACGCAAAGTCCGGCGATGGTGACACTGGCAGCACTCTGGCGACGGCGGCTCGCGCGTTGCAAGGCAGCCTTGACCGGATGCCTCTTGCTGACCTGACACAGCTTTTCCCGGCGCTGGGCAACGAGTTGAGCCAGACAATGGGCGGCTCATCCGGTGTCATCCTCGCGATCTTTTTCAATGCGGCGGGCGACGCCTGCGCAAGCGGCGCTTCGATATCGAAATCCCTGGTCGAAGGTTTGAACCGCGTCAGCCAGGTCGGCGGCGCGAAGGTCGGCGACAGAACGATGATCGATGCGCTGGCACCGGCATTGGCGGCGCTGCCGTCGGGCCTGTCGCATGCGGCAAGCGCTGCGCGGCAAGGCGCTGACAGTACGGCGAATATTCACCGTGCAAAAGCAGGGCGCGCGGCCTATGTCCCCGAGGAAAACCTGATGGGGAACAACGATCCGGGTGCCGAAGCCGTCGCCTTGCTGTTCGAGGGTTTGGCGCAGGAGATTGAGGGCTGACTGACACGTGGAAGACCAAAAACAAAGAATAGAATTGGTAAAAAAGCCAACTGTGAACGATATCGCCCGTGTCGCCGGGGTAAGTCTGGCGACCGTCGACCGGGTATTGAACCGCCGTCCGGGGGTGCGGTCCGTGACGGTTCAGAAGGTTCAAAACGCCATAGACGAGCTGGGGTATGTCCGCGATACCGCAGCTGCCAACCTTGCACGAAATCGGGTTTACAACTTTCTCTTCGTGCTCCCCGACACGGATAACGAATTTGTCGAGGCGTTGAGTACACAGATTGCCGAACAGTCGCGCGATCAGTTTATCGAACGCACGCGGATGACGATCCAGCGGGTCGCGCCATTCGAACCTCAGGACATTGTTGAAATTCTGGATGCGGTTGACGCGCGGGATGTCGATGGCGTGGCTGTATTTGGTCCGGAAACGCCGTCGGTGCGCGACGCCGTCAAAAGAGTGAGGGACAAGGGCGTTCCCGTGGTTGCCTTGGTCTCTGATCTGCCCAGCTCGGACCGGGATCATTTTGTCGGGATTGACAACGTTTCAGCCGGCCGCACCGCGGCCCAGCTTATGGGGCGCTTCGTACATCGGAAAGGCAAGGTATTGGTCCTGACCGGTTCCCGTTTGGCCCGTGATCATTTGGAGCGCCGACAGGGTTTCGATCTGGTCGTCGCCGAGGATTTTCCACATCTTGAGGTCGTGGCTTCCGTTGAAGGGCGGGATGACCCGCATTTGATCTACAAGATGATGCCCGAGATATTCGATACGTATCCCGATTTGGTCGGTATCTATTCCTCGGCGGCTGGTAACTCGGGCCTCGTCCAGTTTTTGTCCGAAAGCAAGATCAGCAAAGATCTGGTCATTATTGCCCATGAACTCACGCCGCTCAGCCGCGAAGCGTTGAGTCGCGGAACATTTGACGCCCTGATTTCGCAGGACTCCGGTCATCTGGTCCGGTCTGCCGTCCGCCTGTTGCGGGCTACGTCAGACAAGGTACCTTTCAACAGGGCGCAGGAACGCATTCGCATCGACATCTATCTGAAGGAAAATTTGCCGCCATAGCGGTTTCGATTTTTGGGAGGAAACAGAATGAAAACGATCAAAGGCCCGGCTTTGTTTCTGGCGCAATTCGCCGGTGACGATGCACCTTTCAACTCGTGGGACGCCATCACAAAGTGGGCTGCGGATTGTGGCTATAAAGGTGTGCAGGTTCCCAGTTGGGATGGTCGACTGTTCGATCTCGACAAAGCCGCGTCCAGTACCGATTACTGTGACGAGTTCAAGGGCAAGGCGCGCGAAAACGGGGTCGAGGTCACCGAGTTGTCGACCCACCTGCAAGGCCAGCTTGTCGCCGTGCACCCGGCTTACGATACCGCGTTTGACGGGTTTGCAGCGGAAAGCGTCAGGGGCAATCCCAAAGCGCGACAGGAATGGGCCGTCGATCAGGTGAAAAAGGCGCTGTCGGCGTCAAGAAACCTCGGCATTTCAGCGCATGCGACCTTTTCGGGGGCATTGGCATGGCCCTATGTCTATCCTTGGCCACAAAGGCCCGCCGGACTGATTGAAACAGCTTTCGATGAGCTTGCGCACCGTTGGGTCCCAATTCTGAACCACGCGGAAGAATGCGGCGTGGATGTCTGCTATGAAATCCATCCGGGCGAGGATCTGCACGACGGGATCACGTATGAAATGTTCCTGGAACGCACGGGCAATCACGCGCGCGCGTGCATGCTGTACGATCCGTCTCATTACGTCCTTCAGTGCTTGGATTATCTGGACAATATCGAAATCTACAAAGACCGGATCCGCATGTTCCATGTCAAAGATGCCGAATTCAACCCAACCGGGCGGCAAGGGGTCTATTCGGGCTATCAAAGCTGGGTCGACAGGGCCGGGCGTTTCAGATCCCTGGGTGATGGGCAGGTCGACTTTGGGGCTGTGTTCTCAAAGATGGCGGCCAATGACTTTGACGGTTGGGCGGTTGTCGAGTGGGAATGCTGCCTCAAGCATCCGGAAGACGGCGCTCGCGAAGGGGCGCAGTTCGTGTCTGATCACATCATCCGTGTAACCGAAAAAGCCTTTGATGATTTCGCAGATGGTGGCGCGGATGAAGCTGCCAACCGGAAAATGCTGGGGATCGACTGATGGTTACAGGACGCAACGAAGAAACATCGAGGCGCATTCGGCTTGGTATGGTCGGCGGCGGCAATGACGCATTCATTGGCGGCGTACACCGTATTGCGGCACGATTGGACGATAAATTTGAACTGGTGGCCGGTGCCTTATCCTCGACGCCCGAGAAATCCCGCGAAAGCGGTGAGGCGTTGGGGCTGGACCGGGTGTACGACGACTTCAAGCAAATGGCGATCAGAGAAGCCCGTTTGAAGTCTGGTATTGAAGCGGTTTCCATCGTCACACCGAACCACGTGCATTATGCGGCCGCGCGAGAATTTCTGAAGCGCGGTATCCACGTCATCTGCGATAAACCCCTCACCTCGACACTCAGCGATGCCAAAAAGCTGGTCAAAGCGGCAGAGACCGCGGACGCGTTGTTCATCCTGACGCACAACTACACCGGCTATCCAATGGTACGGCAAGCCCGGGATATGGTGGCCAATGGGGTGATTGGTAAAATTCGCGTGGTTCAGGTCGAATACCCGCAGGATTGGTTGACGGAAGAGCAGGATTTCAAACAAGCGGAATGGAGGACGGATCCCGAACGCTCGGGCGCGGGGGGATCGACAGGGGACATTGGGACCCACGCCTACAATATCGCCTGTTTCGTCACCGGGCTCGAGGCAGAGAGCCTTGCGGCAGACTTGCAAGCGTTTGTTCCCGGTCGTCTGGTCGATGACAACGCGCACGTCATGTTGCGCTTTCAAGGCGGAGCCAAGGGTATGCTGTGGTGTTCGCAGGTGGCCCCCGGAAACGAAAACGCGCTTCGATTGCGCGTATACGGAGAAAAAGGTGGGTTGGAATGGGCGCAGGAGGACCCGAACTATCTTTGGTTCACGCCCTATGGCGAACCCAAGCGGTTGGTGACCCGTAACGGTGCCGGGGCAGGGGACGCCGCCAACCGCCTGAGCCGCGTTCCGCCCGGTCATCCCGAGGGATATCTGGAAGGATTTGCAAACATTTACAGCGAAGCGGCAGAGGCCATTCAGGCCTTCAGAAATGGTGAAAAGCCGGACACATCCGTTATTTACCCAACTGTGAGCGACGGGCTTCGCGGCGTCAAATTCGTCTCGGCCTGTGTGCAAAGCTCAGCGCGAAATTCGGCTTGGGTGAAGTTGGGCTAGGAATGCGATGGGTCGAGAAGCGTTGGCCAGATGCATGTGCGCTGAAAGTCGGTTTTTGGTTTCGGAAGACGAGCGAAACTGAGTATCAATGGGATTGGTGTTGCGATACGGTTTCGACTGATTTGACGGTGCAGCAGTAGTGGGTTCGGTACAGAGCGTTGCAGATTGAACAGGTGTCCCTGACCGACGAAACGATGTCGGTATCGCTTTTGAACTATGGGGCTGTCACTCAAGGGTGGTGGCTGGACGGCACACCTTTGATACTGGGTTATGAGAACCCGCAGGACTATCTAACCGACCCCTATTATCTCGGTGCAATTGTCGGGCGTGTCGCCAACAGACTTGGCGGCGGTCAGTTCGAGCTTCACGGCATTTGCCGCAAGTTGGACGCCAACGAGGGCGAGAACACTTTGCATGGCGGAAGCGTCGGACTGTCGCGGCAATTTTGGACAATTCGCCAAATCGCGCCAAATGAGGCGGTGTTGAATTACCTGTCGCCAGACGGCGAAGGCGGATTTCCGGGCAACGTGGACTTTCAGGTTCGCGTCCTCCTTCATTCCCCGTGCTTGACGTATGAGATTAAGGCCACGCCGGATCAAGCCACCCCGATCAGTGTGGCGCAACACAATTATTTTTGTCTGGGAAGCAAACTGGGCGCGTCGGACCTGCGCGTGGGGGTGGCATCAAATCAATTTCTCGAAATAGACGAAGCGGGCATCGCTACGGGAATGCGACGCGATGCAACCGAAATTGGCGTTGGTTCCCCCGCTGACCAGCCAAGTGTCGATGCTGAACAGGACATAGATCACTTTTTTGTCTTTGATCCCAAAACTCAGCGCAGGCCGGTGGCCACAATCACGGCCAAAACCGGCCTTCGACTGAATGTCTATAGCGATCAACCGGGTGCACAGGTTTACACTGGCGGGCACCTCTCGCATCCCTTTCCGCGAAATGGTGGGGTGTGCGTTGAGCCATCGGGCTATCCGAATGCCGTGAACGTTCCGGGGTTTCCATCGGTCATTCACACGCCGGACAATCCGTATTACCAAAAGCTGACTCTGAAGATCGAAAGGGGGCGGGATTGAAGTACGCTTTGGCAATAACGGTTTCGGGTTTGTGGCTGACACTCACGGCTGCTAATGCGCAGGATCTCGGACCCAGGCCCGAGTTTCTGGAACCGGATTTTGACAATGCAGAACTTGGACACCTGCTGTTTTATGATCCGATCTTGTCAGGCAACCGGAATATCAGTTGTGCGACTTGCCATCACCCTGACCTTGGCACATCGGACGGGCTGTCGCTTGGGATTGGCGAGGGGGGCATCGGGCTTGGCAACGAGCGCAGGCCAGATCCTGACAACCTGCCGGAGCAGCGGATACCGCGAAACTCGCCTGGACTGTGGAACCTTGGCGCGACCGAATTCACAACCTTCTTTCATGACGGGCGACTAGAAGCTGACCCGGGCGAACCGCTTGGGTTCCGAACCCCTCTGGGCACGAATATGAGGCCGGGTTTTCAATCGGCTTTGGCGGCACAGGCGATGTTCCCGGTTTTGTCGCCTGATGAAATGGCCGGACACTATTCGGAAAACGAAGTAAGCCAGGCCGTGCGTCAGGGACTGCTGTCACAGGAGGGCGGGGCGTGGGACCTGATCGCCGCCCGGGTCGCGGCAATTCCCGAATACCGGCAGCGATTTGAAGATGTGTATCCGGGCGAAGAGATTACTTTCACCGCGATCGCCAACGTCATCGCCGATTTTATTGCCTTTGAATGGCGCGCCGACAACAGCCCGTTCGACCTTGCAATGCGGGGCGAAGGCGAGCTGCCGCAAGCCGCCCAACACGGGATGGGCCTGTTCTATGGCAAGGCCGGATGCGCGGCCTGTCACGCCGGCTGGTTTCAAACGGATCACCAGTTTCATTCGATCGCAATGCCGCAAATTGGTCCCGGCAAGGCGGCACGGTTCGAGAACCATGTGCGCGACGACGGACGCTTGCGCGTGACCGGCAGTTCCAACGATGCCTTTGCCTTCAGAACCCCGTCGCTGCGCAACGTGACACTGACTGCGCCCTACGGTCACAGCGGGGCCTATTCAAGTCTGGAAGATGTTATTCGCCACCACCTGAATCCTGCGCAGTCGCTGCACGAGTATTCCCTTGAAATGGCGAATTTGCCCGCGTTTTCCGGTGCGGAGGATCAGAATCCGATGATGGACACCGAACTTGTTGCCGCGATTGCAGACTCCAGCGATTTGTTGCCGCAAAGCCTGACGGATGACGAAATCGATGCACTTGTGAGTTTTCTGGAGAGTCTTGAGGACCCAGCCGTTCGTTTGGGTGTGCCGGACAGCGTCCCAAGCGGGTTGCCAGTCGATCAATAATCACCGACCAAAGCGAATGATCTGGTTGGGCGCGACGTCTTTCCATTCGCCGGTTTCGCCTCCGGGCCAGACAATGCGCACTTGTACGCTGTCAGCCTCGCCAATGCCGAAATGCTGCATGCCAGCGATCCCGCTGGCATGGCCTCCACCTACGGTGATCTCTCTGGTTTGGGTGCCGAACTTGGTTTTGACCTCCAAAAAGCCTCCAACGGCCATTCGATTGGGACGGTCCTGATGGACGTCTACCAAAAGCCAGTTATCCGATTGCGAGCGGTTTTGGTAAACCTCGAAATCTGCACCTCGATTGACGACCACAAGATCCAACCGCCCATCATTATTCAGGTCGGCCAGTGCGGCCCCGCGCGACTTGGACATTGATGCGACACCGGCCTCCGACGAAGCTTCGACGAACTCGCCGTTTTCTTTTTGAATCATGAGGTTATTGGGGTCGCTCATTGCCGCATCGGGCATTTGTTCGACATTTCCCTTTGCAACAAAAATGTCGTCCAAGCCGTCATTGTTCACATCACCGAACTGCGCATGCCACCCGGTCGACGGCCGCCCATCATCACCCGCATGCGGGCGGTGTGCGGTTGTGCCCTTGTCATAGGTGGCATCCCGCCACGTCGGGCCTTCTGCCTCGGGGTCAAACACCTGAAACTTCTGGTCGCCCATCGACGTCAGATACACCTCGGGATGCCCGTCACCGGTCAGATCACGCGAAGCGATGCCCATTCCCCAGATCGAATAGGGCAGCCAGCCGTCATCGGATGAATAAAGACGCGGCGTGTCCCCCATCGACCAAAGCTGCTCTTCTCCTCCGCGCACGTAGTAGTGGCGGTCATTGCTGACGCGCAAATCCGCGCGACCGGTCCGTGACCAATCCGAAAACAGAATGGATAGAGAGCAATAGCCGGGTTCAAGATGTTGCGGCACTGTGTACCTGCCACCATCGGGTCGATACAGAACCGTTGGCCCGCAGGCCTCAAAGGGGCCATCTGGGTCGGAACGGTCCACATAAGTCCCGAACGCAAGGGTCGGCAAGGTCTGGCCATCCTCCCAAGTTGCAGAAAAACCGGTGGTCCAATGATCCTCCGACTGAAATCCAAGGGATTCGAATGGGGCAAAGGTGCAGTCGGGCCTTCCCTGCAACAACAAGTCCTGCCCGACCCGCAGGACAACAAGGTCCATCCTACCGTCGCTGTCGACATCCAGGGGGTAGGCACCTGTCACGCCGGTCTGAGCGAGCTGCGCAGGGGTGTCCTCGCGAAACGAAAGGCTTTCGGTTGAGGTGTTCTGGAACAGCGTGGAAGGGTTCGACCCGCCAGCCACGAAAAGCTCTGGCAGGGTGTCGCCATCACAGTCGAAGACGGCAACGCCACCGCCCACAAAGTGCTCCCACCCGCCGTCATAGGCGTGGGGTGCAACCTCAATCCGTTCGAAAACCGGGGGCGCGGCATTTGCCGACGCCGCGGTCGCGCACAGAAGTGAAAAAATTAGTTCACGCCGCATTGGCAGCAAACTCCTTAACTTTGAGGATCGAGACCTGCTCGATTCCATAGGCCGCAGCACCTTTGGCCCAAATCTGGTCGCCCCAACGGTGGACCTTGATCTCGGGCAGCGGCGCATCAACGTTAACGACCCCGCTGCGAATGCGGTTCATGACCTCGTCGGAACACAGGTGGTCAATACTGGAATGCGCCGCTGAAATAATAATACATTCGGGATCGAACAGGTTAATCAGATTGGATATTCCCAGCCCGAACATCTGGCCTGCACGGGCAAGCACTGAAACCGCTCTTTGATCGCCAGAGCGGGCGCGTTCCTGAATATTGGAAACGGTTTCCATGTCTTTTGTCTGGTCCGCAACGGTCATTTCGCGGATCAGCGCATAGTCCCCGACATAGGCTTCCAGGCACCCACGCTGACCGCATTGGCATAAAGCGCCATCAAGTTGAACCTTGGCGTGTCCAAACTCTGCCCCGCACCCTCGTTCGCCGCGATAAAGCTCACCATCCAGCACGATACCCAGTCCGACTCCGTGTTCAATCGTGACGACGAGGAAGTTCTTCAGGCCCTTGCCCAAGCCAAAGAGTTGTTCGGCCTTGGCAACAAGATTGGCGTCGTTTTCAACGAAGGCCGGGCAGGGTAATTCGGTCGACAACAGGTCGTTGAAGTCGATGTTGCGTTCTGTGATGGACGAAGACCAGTGGACAAAGTTCCGTTCCGCGTCAACCAGACCGGCAATTCCGATTGAAACGCCCGCCAGTTTGTCGGGGCTGCTGTTGATCTTTTTGCAAGTGTCTTCCAGAACCGCTCGGATGACTTTCACGAACTCATCCGGCGACATTCTTGCATTATCCAACGTATGTCTGTGCGAGGCGACCTCGCTGCCTTCGAAGTCGACAACAATGACCGAGATGTGCTGGCGCGCGACTTTCAAACCCGCAATCAGATGTGAAGTACCGTCCAACTGAAGCAGGACCCTGGGTCTACCTCGCTTTGTTGATTTTGGGTTCGTGTCCCCCTCGATTTCTTTGATCAAACCCGCCGAAATCAGGTTGGCGGTCGCCGCTGTGACGGTTGCCGGGCTGGTTTGCAACGCTGCTGCAATATCGATTCGCGAGATCGGTCCACGCACACGGATATGTTCGAGAACCCGCAGGCGGGTCACGTTTCGTTTGTCCAAAGTGTCTGGAGACGCATTGCTTTTCAGCATCTTATCCTCGCGAATCTCATCACAGACTTAACGTAAGCGGGTTTTATTGTTTCTGACAGACTAAATATTTTACCGACTGAAATAAATATGCTAGTTAAAAATCTGAGAGCAGCGAATCGAATACGTTTGCTCACCAAATGGGAGGAAATCATGAAGAGAATTCTCAGCCTTTCGGCTGCAGCAGTGATGTTGGGTTCGGTCGCGTTTGCCGACCCCGTTGTCGGCGTCAGCTGGTCCAATTTCCAGGAAGAGCGCTGGAAGACGGACGAAGCAGCGATCAAATCCGCGCTGGAAGCAGGCGGTGCGGAATATATTTCGGCTGACGCGCAGTCGTCATCGGCCAAACAGCTTTCCGACATTGAAAGCCTGATTGCCCAGGGTGTGGACGCTCTTATTGTCCTCGCACAAGACGCTCAGGCCATTGGCCCGGCAGTACAGGCGGCTGCGGACGAAGGCATTCCGGTCATCGCGTACGACCGTCTGATTGAAGATGATCGCGCGTTCTATCTGACCTTTGACAACGTCGAAGTTGGCCGGATGCAGGCAAGGGCGGTTTTCGACGCGATGCCCAAGGGCAACTACGTGATGATCAAGGGTTCCCCTACCGATCCGAACGCTGATTTCCTGCGGGGCGGCCAACAAGAAATCATCGCCGCAGCTGTGGACAGTGGCGACATCGTCATTGTGGGTGAGGCTTATACCGACGGTTGGCTTCCGGCCAATGCGCAGCGCAATATGGAACAAATCCTGACCGCCAATGAAAACAACGTGGATGCCGTGGTTGCGTCTAACGATGGTACTGCGGGTGGTGTTGTTGCGGCCCTGACAGCCCAAGGCATGGAAGGTATTCCGGTTTCGGGGCAGGACGGTGACCACGCCGCATTGAACCGTGTCGCGCTGGGGACGCAAACCGTTTCCGTTTGGAAAGACGCGCGCGAATTGGGCAAGGCGGCGGGTGAAATCGCTGTGGCTCTGAGCAGCGGAACCAGCCCTGCTGATGTGGATGGTGCCGTCAGCTGGACGTCGCCCGGCGGGACGACCATGAACTCGGTCTTCCTGGCTCCGGTTCCGATCACCAAGGACAACCTGTCCGTTGTTGTCGATGCCGGATGGATCCCGTTGGAAGATCTCTGCCAGGGCGTTGAAAGCGGCCCCGCTCCTTGTAACTAAACATCACGGTCCTCGGCCCCAATCCTTGGCCGGGGACCCTTGCTGAATTGAAAGATCGGAAATGACCGAAACTTCGTCTCAGCCGGTTCCACAAAAAGCAAAGCCAGGCCTGTTCCAACAGTTGGAACTGGATATGCGGCTTTTGGGAATGATCGGCGCATTTGTCATCCTTTGCATCGGGTTCAACATCGTCACGGATGGGCGATTCCTGACGCCGCGAAACCTGTTCAATCTGTCGATTCAGACTGTTTCAGTGGCGATCATGGCCTGTGGCATGGTCTTCATAATCGTAACACGTCACATTGATCTGTCCGTGGGCGCGTTGCTGGCAACGACCTCTGCCGTCATGGCAATGACGCAGACCGAGTTGCTTCCGAACATTCTGGGCATGGGCCTGAACAATCCTGCGACCTGGGCCATAACTATCCTTATCGGGTTGCTGGCTGGCACGTTGATAGGGGCCTTCCACGGGTGGATGGTCGGCTATCTGACAATTCCTGCCTTTATCGTAACGCTCGGTGGGTTCTTGGTCTGGCGAAACGTCGCCTGGTACATGACCAGTGGGCAAACGATTGGGCCACTGGACAGCACGTTCCTGATGTTTGGTGGAACCAACGGCACGCTTGGCACAACCGCGAGCTGGATGTTCGGATTGTTTGCCACGGCGGTTGCGATCTGGGCGTTGTGGAGCGGCCGCCGCGCAAAGGCGTCGCACGGCTTTCCGGTAAAGCCTGTGTGGGCAGAATCCACCTTGGCCGGAATCATCGCGATCGCGATCCTTGGATATGTCTACATCGTAAACAGCTATTCCATTCCGACCCGCAGGTTAGAGCGTATGTTCGAAGCCCGTGGTGAGACAATGCCCGAGGGTTTGGTCGTCGGATACGGCATTCCAATCTCGGTTCTTATCCTGATAATCGTCGCGGTCACGCTGACTGTGGTTGCCCGAAAAACCCGGTTTGGCCGCTATATCTTTGCCACTGGCGGCAATCCTGACGCGGCAGAACTCTCGGGGATCAATACAAGGCTGCTGACGGTCAAGATTTTCGCGCTGATGGGTTTTCTTTGCGCGGTTTCGGCGGTGGTCGCCTCGGCGCGTCTGGCCAACCACTCGAACGACATCGGGACCTTGGACGAACTGCGGGTCATCGCGGCTGCGGTAATCGGCGGTACGGCCTTGTCTGGCGGTATCGGCACCATCTACGGCGCGATCCTCGGAGCTTTGATCATGCAGGCGCTTCAATCCGGCATGGCGATGGTCGGCGTCGACGCTCCGTTCCAGAATATCGTCGTCGGCAGCGTTCTTGTACTCGCCGTTTATATCGACATCGTTTACCGCAAGCGGCTGGGAGCCAAGTGATGCAGGATCAGGAAACTCAGCAAACATCCTCGGGTCGCGGCTCTGGCGTTCCGCCACTTGTCGAGATGCGCGACATTTCGATCTCGTTCGGGGGGATCAAGGCGGTCGATCACGTATCGGTCGACCTATATCCCGGCGAAGTGGTCGGTCTGTTGGGGCATAACGGCGCGGGCAAATCGACGCTCATCAAGGTCCTGTCTGGTGCGTATCAGATGGATCACGGCGAAATCCTGATTGATGGCAAATCGGTCGAGATTACCAACCCTCGCGACGCGCGGGCCAATAACATCGAGACAATCTATCAAACCCTTGCTTTGGCAGACAATTTGGATGCGACATCCAACCTGTTTCTGGGGCGCGAGATGGTCACCCCGATGGGGTTGGTGAACGACGCCGCGATGGAGGCCGAGTGCCGCAAGATCATGGCGCAGCTCAATCCAAACTTTCAGAAGTTCAACGACCCCGTTTCGGCGCTGTCAGGCGGGCAAAGGCAATCTGTGGCCATCGCGCGGGCCGTTTACTTTAATGCCCGCATCCTGATCATGGACGAGCCGACGGCGGCCTTGGGACCACACGAAACCCAGATGGTCGCTGACCTGATTCATCAATTGAAAGCACAGGGAATCGGTATTTTCCTGATCGATCACGACGTTCACGCCGTGATGGACCTGTGTGACCGGGCATCGGTGATGAAGAACGGCAAACTGGTCGGGACAGTCGATATCGCGGACGTTACGGACGACGACCTGTTGTCGATGATCATTCTCGGCAAACAGCCGGGGCAAAAATCAGAATAGAGGCAGAAATGACAAGCGGTTTCTTTGAGGGCATTGAAAAGGTCCGGTTCGAGGGTGTCGACAGCGACAACCCGTTGGCGTTCCGACATTACAACCCGGATGAGGTTGTTCTGGGCAAGCGGATGGAGGATCACCTGAGGTTTGCCGTCGCATGGTGGCATACATTTGCCTGGGAAGGCGGCGATCCGTTTGGCGGCGCGACGTTTGAACGGCCTTGGCATCCTCAGGATGACATGGGTCGCGCAAAACTGAAAGCCGATATCGCATTCGAGATGTTCGAGCTTTTGGGTCAGCCTTTCTTCTGCTGGCATGATGCGGACATTCGGCCGGAACAGGGCAATTTCGCCGACAATCTGCGCACATTGGAAGAAATCACCGACTATATTGGTGAAAAGATGCAAGATGTTGGCACAAAGTTGCTTTGGGGGACGGCCAACATGTTCAGCCATCGCCGCTGGATGGCAGGCGCCAGCACCAACCCCGACCCGGACGTTTTCGCCTTTGCTGCGGCGACCGTGAAATCATGCATGGATGCGACCCATAAGCTGAATGGCGAAAACTATGTGCTGTGGGGCGGTCGTGAGGGGTATGAGACGCTGCTCAACACCGACTTGAAAACCGAACTTGATCACATGGGCCGCTTCCTGAACATGGTGGTCGATTATAAGCACAAGATCGGCTTCAAGGGCACCATTCTTGTCGAACCAAAGCCGCAGGAACCATCCAAACACCAATATGACTATGACGCGGCAACTTGCATCGGGTTCCTCAGGAAATACGGCCTCGAGGACGAAGTTAAGCTGAACCTCGAACAAGGCCATGCGATCCTTGCCGGGCATAGTTTCGAGCATGAACTTGCCGTTGCTACAGCCGAGGGCATGTTGGGTTCGATCGATATGAACCGAAATGATTATCAATCGGGCTGGGACACGGACCAATTTCCCAACAACACACCAGAAGTTGCCTTGGCTTACTATTACGTGTTGAAAGCGGGCGGTTTCACCACAGGCGGCACAAACTTTGACTCGAAGTTGCGTCGGCAATCCATTGATCCGGATGATCTAATTGCGGGTCATATCGGAGGTATGGATGTCTGTGCCCGTGGTTTGAAAGCCGCAGCTGCAATGATCGAAGATGGCGGTTTGGAAACCGAACTGACCAACAGATACTCTGGTTGGGAAACGCCCGCGGCCCAAGCCATGTTGGAAAGCAACCTGGATGACATCACTGCGCGCGTTCTCGCAGATGCGGTAAACCCCGATCCACGATCAGGGCGTCAGGAAAAGCTGGAAAACTACGTCAACCGGTTCGTCTGACCCGCCTAACGGTCTGAGTCACTTGCTCACAAAGGGCGAAGCTTGCATTCGCAAATGCCAAGCTCGCCCGTCTACTGTGATGCATTTGGCATGGGCCGGACTTTGCGCCGACAGACCAGACGATGACAGGGTTTCGACTAATGCAACGCGCCGCCGCGAGCCTTCCCGTAATCCGGGCACCCGGTTCATGGCGCGTTGAACGCCTCGCATCGTCTCATGCGCAAAATACCTTTCAGCGTCGATCAGATACCGGCTGGGCGTCTAACCCGCAGCTTTCGCGGCGTTTTGTTGAACGAGCCTGGCAAGAATCGTACGGGCATCTGGTGGGATTGCCGTAAAGCGCACTGCAAAGCCGCCGTTTTCTCCTGTCTTGTCCAAAACCTTGGCATACAAGCTCATCCCCGGATCCGTGCCATCAGGCCAGTCAATCTGCAATTGCAGATCAGTAAAAGGTTGCGGAGAGATGTCGGATCGGATGCGCGCTTCGGTCGTTGACAGGCGCATGATCCTACCCTCAACCGGGTCGCCCACGATCTGTTTTTCAACGACCGAGCGGAATTTGAGTGTTATGGGTGGGTCAAGATCGGCCATTTCAACCGGCTGACTTGACAGGCTTATCGCATGTGCGCCGCCCAGCCCGATCAGTTCAAACAGTTTCAACGGTTTGCCAGCGCCTTTGGGCTCGACCGTGCGGAATTCGCGCAGGTCCAACGGGGCTTTCACCGCGTTTCGGGTTTCTTCGGCAATCAAAACTTGTCCGCCGACGGTAAATCCTTCGATCCGAGCCGCCAGGTTGGTGGTGCTGCCCACCACGCTGTATTTGGCGCGTTTGTCCGAGCCGACGTTGCCGACAACGACCTCGCCTGTGTTCACACCAATACCCATCTCGATCTCGGGCAAGCCATTGCGCGTGTTCCAGTCGTTCACCCGCGCCATCCTTTGCTGCATCTCCAGCGCACATGCCAAGGCGCGTTCGGCGTCATCGGGTCTTTGCAACGGGGCGCCGAACACGACCAGAATCGCATCCCCCACAAAGGCATCAATCGTGCCGTTGTACTTCTGAATGACCGTCGTCATTTCGCTGAGATAGTTGTTCAGCATGGTCACGATGTTTTCGGGCGGCAATGTGTCCGAAAGCGTTGAAAAGCCGCGCAGGTCCGACATCATCACGGTCACAGTGGTTTTTCTGCCGCTGAAATCCAGCCCGTCCGCAGACTTCAACAACTGGTCAACCACCTCGCCCGCCAGATAGCGGCCAAAGGTCTGTTCGATGAAGCTGGCGTGCATCTCGAGTTGTTCGGTACGCTCGCGTACTTTGTCTTCCAGATTTTCAACCAGTTCCGCATTGCGGATAGACACCGCGATCTGTCCAGACAGCAGCGACAGAAGGCGCGCGCGTTCTGGTTTAAAGGCCGAACTGACAAGATTGTTTTCAAGGTAGACAAGTCCGATCAACTCACCTTGATGCAGGATCGGCTGACACAGGACCGAGCGGGTCCCGCTGTCCTGAACATAGCGATCGACCATGAATCTTTCGTCGATCTGTGCGTCGTCGACGACGACAACCTCGTGTGTGCGCGCGGTATAATTTATGACGCTCGCGGGAAGGATCCTTGTTCCGACCTCGGAATCCAGCGGCACCGGCAGCTCTGCGACCGAGCCGTCCGAAATCACGCTGGCTTCGGTTTCGATCATGATGTCATCACCGCGCGTCAACAACAGCACACCGCGTTGCGCCCCCGCGTTTTCGATGAGAATACCCAGCAAGCGATCAAGCAGGCGCCCAAGTGCGACCTCGGCCGAAATGGTTTGTGCCGCCTTGAGCAAAGTGTTGAGGTCAAGATCGCCTTTCAGGAACTGATTGGTCGTCGTGTCGACTGTTCCTTGTGTGCTCTCGGCCATCGTCTGAATGGTCGCGCGACTGTCGCGATGCTCGGTCAGAAGCTGCGGGAATTCCAGTTCCAGTTCTTCAACTTTTCGCTGTGCCCCCCATAGCTGGTAGGCATAGCGGGCATCGCGCAGATACATCATTCCGATCCGCGCATTGGGCCGACGTTTCATCACGTATCGCGCGGCCAGTTCACAGGCAATCGCCTCATCCTGTACGAATTGACCTTTCTGAGCAGAAAGGATCGCCGCATCAAACAGATCAAGAACGTCGGTGTCCTTGCCATCCAGACGTGCGATCTCGGCCGCAACAATCAATTGCTTGGCGCGGAAGTTATCCGGCCCGGACTCGGCCCACTGGCTCAACCGCTCGTGGTTGGCCTCCAGCTGCGCCCGCATCTCGGGATCGGTATCGCCGCCGGCGTCAAGCGCGGCGATCGAAAGCGATTGGTACAACAGATGATCTGCGAGGTTCGGGTGGTTGATGATGAAGCTCAGCAAAGGCTCGACCATACGGGTCTCGGCCAAGGCCTCGTGCGGGCGGCCAAACACATACAATGCCTGCGCCTTGAGGATGCGATAGAAACAGATGGCCATAGACATCTTGTTTTCTTCGCAGGCTTCCAGGAAAGCAGTTTCTTCTAGGTTCTCGGTAGAGAAATCCGTGCTGGAATGTGACCGCCCCGCCAGCGTGGACAGCACCAGTTGATGGGCGTGGATGCCCGCAATGGCCCCGTGGTTTTGTGCCCGCAGCAATGCATCAAGCTGGTCGGGCATCGCGTCCAGGACCTCGTCAATCTGCTTGCCCGCAAAGGTGTCGATGGCCACGCGGTACATGACCAAGTACCCGGCCCATAGAATGTCGCCCGAGTTCATGCCCTCGCGGTAACCGCGCTCGATGACCGGAATAGCGTTGCGAACGTGGTGAACCCACGGGATAAGCTCGACGCCTGTAACAAGGCAGACGGTGGCCGACGGGGCTTTGGCACCGAACTTGTCACACAGCCTCAGTGCAAGCTCGCCAAAGGCCAGGCCCTCGCGGAATTTGCCCATAAACGCGCCAAGGATCAGGCCGAAATTTGCAAAGAACAACGCAGATTCAGGTGCGTTGCCGTGTTTCAGCGACAACTGGACCGAGGTTCCGACGATCTGCGGGAACAATTGCTGATTATACAGGAAGGCCGCGATGATCAGGTGACGCAGGCTGCGCTGTGCCAGCGCAATTTCCGGGCTGTCCACGTCCGGATTGTCAAACAAAGCCGCCGGGTTTGTGTCGCCCAGCATTCCGGCTGCCATTCCAACGGCGTTCTGGCCGGCCTCTTCCAGGTTTTCGAGGCTCATTTCCACGCCGACAAATCCCAATGCCCTGATGCCGGCTTCGATGGCTTGATCAAACTCCATCAACAGCGTGTGTTGGGCGATGCGGGTAAAGTAAATCTCGGCCTTTTCGAGATCGGTGCGTGCGTGATCCAGCGTCGTTGAAACGATTTCGGTGCATCGTTCAAAATTACCGGTCAGATACTCCAACGTGGCGGATTGCCGATGGGCCTCAAACATGAGGTCATAGTTTTCGTCCCATCCGTTCGGTCCCAACAGTTCCAGGGCCACGTTCACAAAGGACAGCGCCGCGCTGTACGCTGCCGAAGCATAGGCTTTGCGTGCCGCCGAAAGGTCGAGTTGGGCAAGGTCGATCTGCTCGTCGCGATCAGTTATCCCGTCGCGCCCGATGTTCAGTTGATCGACAACTTCGAAGATCCTGTCGTTCAGCTCATCTGCCGACAATCGTGACCGCAGCTGACGGCCAATCGCAAGATGCACACTGTTGTGGTCTTCGATGTCTATCAGGCTATACGCCGCCTGCTGAACACGGTCATGTTGGAAGGCGAACTCGCGCACAACCAGCGGGGAAAGCGCATTGTCATCCTCGGTTACGATCAAATCGGACAGAGGTCTGATCAGGTCTTCCTGAATGGCGGGCAGCAGGCACTCGAACGCCTCTTGCGGTTCAATCTTTCGGATCAGGGCAAGCGTGTCGATATCAAACTGGCTGCCGATACAGGCAGCGAGCTGAAGGGCCGATTGCGTGTCGGGCTCCAGTCTGCGCAGTCTTTCAAGCAGCAGGTCCACGACGTTATCGGTGATTTTAGCCGCGCGGATTGCCTGAATATCCCAAGTCCAGCGAACCGGGGCGTCCGGATTGTCCGAAGTTTGAAAAATCAGGCCTTCATGGTGCAGATCGATCAGGAATTGTCGGGCAAAAAACGGGTTGCCCTGGGTTTTTTGAACGACAAGCTGCGCCAACTCGAACAGCTGTGACGCGTCCGTTTGCAAAGTGTCCGCGATCAGGTTCGCGATGTCCGACATGCCAAGCGGAGCCAGCGCCAGGCTGGAAAGTTTGCCACCAGCGTCGCGCACCGAATCCAACGCCAGCGTCATGGGGTGCATCGCGTCCACTTCGTTGCTGCGATAAGCCCCGATCAGCAGCAAGCGACCGATCTGGTCATCCGTCAGAACCACCTTCAACAGTCCAAGCGTCGCGCTGTCAGCCCATTGCAGGTCATCAAGAAACAGGACCAGCACCCGGTCATGGGCACAGAGCGCCCTCAGGAACTTTCGGACCGTCTGATTAAAGCGGTTCGTGGCCTCTGTCGCATCCAGCTCGGCTGCGGTCGGTTGCGGGCCGATGATCAATTCCAATTCCGGCAGGACATCCAGTATGACTGACGCGTTGGGAGCCAACGCCTCGTTCAGTTCCTCGCGCCAGCGCGCCAGACGGTTTTCGCTTTCCGTCAACAATTGGCGCACCAGATCCTGAAGCGCAACGGTCAGGCCGAAATAGGGGTCGTTCTTCTTGAATTGGTCGAATTTGCCCCGGCCAAAATATCCGCGTTCGCGCGTGATCGGTTTGTGGACCTCGTTAACCAGCGCGGTTTTGCCAACACCGGAATAGCCGGATACCAGCATCATCTCTGCCGGGCCCTGCCGTACGCGCTCAAACGCCTCCAACAATGTCCGCAATTCCCGGTCGCGCCCATAAAGCCGTTCGGGCACGGTGAAACGATCCGTCCTGTCAGACCGCCCCGGTTCGAACCGGTCCAGACCCGCACCAAGGCGCACGGTTTCAAGGTCTGCAATGATGCCCGCCGCACTCTGGTATCTGTCCTCGGCCTTCTTGGCCATCATTCGTCCAACGATTTTGGACAGCGCCAGTGGAACATCCGGGTTGCGCCGATGCGCGGGAATCGGTTCGCGCGCCACATGGCAATGAACCAGTTCCAGCTTGTCGTCAGCTTCGAAAGGCGGCACACCGGTCAGCATTTCGTAGAACGTCGCGCCCATGGAGTAGAAATCGGTGCGATGATCCAAGGTCCGGTTCATTCGGCCCGTTTGCTCGGGGGAGATGTAGGGCAGGGTGCCTTCCAGTACCTCCGGGCTTTTTAGAACCGGATGTTCGATTGAGAACCTCGTGGCGATACCGAAGTCGATCAGCTTGACCTCGCCCGTGCCCGGATTGATCAAAACGTTTTGCGGCGAAATATCCTTGTGGATCACGTGTGCCTTATGAATACCCTCGACTGCCCTTGCCATCTGAAGGGCGGTGTCCAGAAACTCGGCAGACGACAGCGTGCGTGTTGCCAGCAGATCGGCAATTGCCACCCCGTCAAAGTCTTCCAGAACCATCATCAGCGACTTGTCGTGACGACGTAACTCCAACGCGTGAATCACGCCGGGCAGGTCGAGGCTGCTGGTGATTTCATATTCGCTGCGATAGCGGGCCAGTTTGCTTGCGCTCGGGAAATCGCTTTTGAGGATCTTTATGACGACCCGCGCGCCGTCCGAGTCTCGTGTGGCGCGGAACAGAAATGAATTGCCACTTTCATAAAGCCGCTCCGACAGGCGGAAGCCGGGAACAAAGGACATGCTCGTGTTAGCCATGGACGTTGTCACCCGCGGACCATTTGTTAGCGCCGTAATAGCCAATTCCGTGGCCGACCTGCGCAAAGTTCAACTCGGAAAAATTGCCGAATGGGATATATTTGGTCAACATTGGCAGTACGTCGCTCTCCCATCTTCTTGGGTCCGTGCAGGCCCCGATCCGGGCACCGGGCAGGTCGCGCCCCGCATCCAGAAAGTCTTTCATTGCATTCATATGGCGAGCTAAGTACGCGTGTTTTTCCGCGCGCTCAAGGCTGTTGGCAGCAAGGGTCCAGAATGGCGTGTCCCACTGTGACCCGCACGCATAATGCCATGCGATGAAAAGTGAATTACGCAGGATATAGGATCGCATCGTCTGGTTTGCGTGATCTATCGCGGGGTCGCTTAACGGGCTTTTGGATCCGTGGTCGGTCATCCAGCGTTGCGCTGTGCGCACCTGCATGATCGTTGCCCCAATGGCCGTCGCCTCCAGCGGTTCGACAAATGATGCGGCGTTGCCGATCGTGAAGATGCGTCCATCAAACCACGTTTTGCGCATGAAGTTCGGAAAGCTCACGCGAACTCGGATTTCCGTCGGTTCCGTGTCTTCGCTTTCCAGGAAAGCGTCGAAGTCCTCAAGCACCTCTTCATCCGTGCTGAGTGTCGGATTGAAGACATAGCCGCAGGACGTCCAGTCACGCAATGGTATCTGAAACGCCCATCCATGCCGCCGCGCAATTGATCGAGACATGCTTGTATCCGCACTGGGCGGCAGGCGGCGAACCATTGCACGTCCGGTGGGAATCCAATCCATTCGGATGATGTCCGGGTCCATTGGTGCATCGGCCCACGCCCCTTTCGGAAAACCACGCGCGTCAAGGACATAGTCACAGTGCAACTGACTTCCGTCTTCGAACCCGATCAGAACGCCTTTTTCTTGTGTCACCAGTGATACGACTTTGCCGTCAATATGCGTCGCGCGAACATGATCGCTGATCAGATCAGTGACGCGACCCGCATCAAAGTGATACCCGTACAAACGCGGCGGCTGAAACCGGTTGACGAAATCGGTGTTGTCCGCACCCCATCCTTGATACGCGGACCCCATTTTTACCGTTGCTCCGCAACGCTCGCCTATCTCGTCCGGGCCGACGCCCGAAACCTCTTGCAGCCAAAGCGGGAAGCGCGGAGTCGTCCCCTCGCCAACCCCAATTGTCGGTATCCGGGAATCAAAGATGTGCCACAGTGCGGCATCGGGAAAGTAATGCGTCAGATGCGCTGCCGCGATGAAACCGGCTGTACCGCCACCCAAAACGGCAATCTTCATGCGACGGCCTCCTGTGTCAGCGTTTCTGGATCGCGCAACATATGCTGAACGTCCAAAAGCAAGCGAGTAAGTGTCGTGTCGAATGGCGCTGCGCGCACAAGGCTGTTCATCCGCTCGGCCAATCCGGGTGACATCGAATTCTCCCATTTGCCTGTGGCGACCCGCCACGGCCATTCGTTGTGCTGCGCCAAAAGTGACTGAAACCGTTTACCTGCAAACCCGCTGGGGCATTCGTCCAGACATTCTGCAAGCAAGCGAACACCTCGCGCCGCTGCAGTCATGCCCAAGCCCGCATAGGGGTCCAGCGCACATACGCTGTCACCTACAGCATACAGGTTTTCCGGCCAGTCGGGATAGTCTTCGTAGTGTCGCCGTCGGTTTGTTGTCCGGCCAAAGATGTGAACAGGGCTTGCAAGGCTCGCTTGTTTCAAAGCGTCATGCAGCGAGGCGTCGGGCAAGTGCGCGGTAAGTCTGAGGAAACCATCGTAATCGGTTGGCAAATCGGCATTTTCCGGGGACTGAATTACAACTCCCCACAGGTCGTTTTCGGCGCGTATCATCATACCGGCATAACCGTCCGATCTGCTTTCGGGCGCGATTGCAAGTCCGCTCCATTCCGGTGTCTGCCCAGGCGCAAACTGCACCCAACACGAGGCGTATTGGCGACCGGGCGCAACCTCGGACGTCGCAATCCTGGCGGCCTCTCCAAAATGTTGTGCAAACCAACGGGGCAGGCGCGATGCAGCGCCACTTGCATCGATAACAACATCCGCTCTTTGAATGCCTTGAGAGGCTCCGTTTTTAGTATCTAGGCAAACCCCACGAATACTTGCGCCATCCGGCGTCAGTTCGAACCCGGTAACCCGCTGCCCTGTGCACATACGAACCGTTTCGGTGTCCCGGATTAGGTCCAACAAGGCAGTTTCAATAAGGCACCGTGATGCACCGTACAGCGTTATTCCGGTCTGAACGCGGGGCAACCATCCTGTGGACACCCGCTTCGCCACGTCAGAGCCCGCGTCATATGCCGTGGCGCCGCGCACCAACAGGGCGTCGCGCCATCCCGGTGCCAAATCGTCAAATGCCTGCGCCCCTGCACCCATCAGCATGTGCAAGCAATGGCTTTGGGGCACAGAGGGCCGTGATTTGGGGGCGTCACCCGACAGTTCCGCGTAGTCCGAACGCTCCAGCACGGTGACCCGGGCGAACCGATCCTTGAGCATCAGCGCTGAAAGCAGGCCTGCGATGCCGCCGCCAATGACAATCGCATGGGCGTCGGTCTGGCGTGATGGGTCGTGATTTGGATCGGGTGGCCGGGTCATCGAGTTCAGAACGCGTTTTCGGGTACGTCGTAGGAAATCCGCTCGAAGGTTTGCGACACAACATACCGAAACCCGTCCGTTTTGCCGTTTGCGTCGCGCGGCACAAAGGGGCCGATTATTCGACGTTGATTGGGATTCAGGAAGTATTGGTTGTTATAGTAGTCGCCGTTCGGAAAGTTGAGGTGAAACAGATAGATACTGGGCGAACTTTCCACACCATGGACCTTGATGTCGCCGGAGACAGAGACACAGGCTTTGCCGGTCACCTCCAGATCGAACTCGCGCAAAACAAACAGGTCCTTCATGGTTTCGCCGTGCTCGTGCTCGGACACAAGCTCATCCAAATTGCCCAGGTCCTCCTGCCGGTAATGCATGATCTTGCCGGGCTCCTTCCAGTCGATCGTCAGGATACTGGGGCCGGTATACAGATACTTGCCCTGGTCGTCATACATGATGGAGTGCCCCGTCCACATGCCAATCATAATATCGAAAGGAATTGCGTAATCGAAAGTTGTTGAAGAGGTGGCCATGCGTTGTGTCCTTGTCCGGGATGTTGTCAGAACTGAATGATATGAGGGTTCAGGTTTTCTTCGGTTTTTTGCGTTTCAAGCCAGCCCTGCCGGACGGGTACGTCATATAGTCGACCGGGCCCGAAACGGGCCCAGAAGTGGCGCAGACCAGGGGCAACCACGCGAACAACCGGAAAGCCCACGTCAAGTCGGGTTTGATCCAAAACCAGCACATCGATTCCGCGTGCCTCAAGCAGGGATATGCAGGTTTCAATATCAGTCAGCACATCATCGCTCGCCAAAGAGCGGTGATCATTAATAGACGCCCAACCCGCCCCCGTATCAGGAGTCAGATAGGGAGAGTTCTCCAGCGTTACGGTCCGCCACCAGTTCACAGATTCACTGCTGCCCAAATAGGTCATCTGGCCGGGCGAACCGCCGGTCTTTGGGACGGCTTCCAGTGATTGATTAACCTCGGTCAACGCGCGGGACAGGGCGGTTTCGGGGTCCAGATGGCAGCCAAAGCCATAGATGATATCCTGTTCGGCCTTGTCGGTCCGTCCCGAAATCGCAGCGAAAGTCGGAATGCCGATGTCGCTTGTCACGTCAATGACGTCCAGCGTTCGGTTCAATTGACTATATCGGGCCATCATGCGGGCGGCGAAAGTGTCGCCGCAGCCGTCGAGTTTTACGCCGGGTCGGACCAAACGGTTGTACCACCAGATTGCCACGGCGTCCCGTTCGACAAGCTCCAACAAACCCTGCAGGATGGCGTCTTCGATCGTGGCCCCGGCGGCGCACCCGTTGGAGTCCGCCCGCCCGAAGATGGGGCCTGTTCCCTGATACCCGAAATAGCACATGGAGGTCGGCAAGTAGCGTACGCTCTGCGTGCCCAGCGACCAAAGCGGGGTCCACTCGATTTCGGCCTCGGGATCAAAGGGTTCTGGCACCCAATGTGCCTTGTGGTCTTTCAGGTTGCTAGTTTCTCTGTTTGCGAATTGTCGGGGGCTGTAGCCCATGCAATCGTTCGGCGCGATTGCGTGGCCTTCATGGTCGACGAACCGGGCCATCTGCCGTGGCTCGGTTCCATCAAAAACGCCAGAATACCGTTCCAGGGATTCAGCAACGGCACTGATGCGCGCCTGCTCGGGTGTGCGGCCCTTGCCGCCAGATCGCCGCCTGAGCCCTTCGCGGAGGAAAAAGCGCCTGTCATGCATGTCAGAAAAATTGTGATCGGCAGAATAGGTTGGCGTGACCCAGTCTTCGCCTTTGACGGGGCCGCTTCGAGTTCCAGGCTTCACCGTTCCTATGATCCCGGTTATCGGGCTGACATGGCGGTCTAGCGTCTTCAGGACTTTGCCAGCCTCAGTGGTTCGGTGCCCGCCATCCGTTCCGCGCAGTTTGGGTCTTGATTTCAGATCCAGCCTGCAAGAATGGGCTTGGCGATTTGCTTCGCCGCAGGCAGGGCATTGTGGCCTTCGGGTCAAAACGTGGCTTTGCCGCTCCAGCGTCAGGCGATCCGTGCTGATAACCCGGTCCGCCAGAACAGATGATCCACCAACTCCGATCCACCGCGTCACTTCGGTCGCCACTTCGGCCAGTGCAGGCAGTGCGGATGACCCAATGCCCGATGTCGGGACGAGCGGGAAACCGTCGCGCCGTTGCATCTGATGCGCGAAATGAACTTCCGCCCGTTTGTGCCAGCGCAGGCGGTGGGCAAGGCATTCCCAGCAGGCGGTTTCACGCGGAACAAATGCCGGTCCCAGCCAAGATTGAATCCCACCGGGCTTGACCAGAACCCATGGTTTTCCTTCGGCAATCGCCTGCCGGTTCCATTCGTCCAGTTCAGGCGCAAGGTAGCTGTCTGTCACGACGACCCTCAATGCCCCGTGATCGACAACCCGTAACCCGTTTTGCTCAAGCAAATTCTGCAGGTCTTGCCTGGAGTTTTTGCCAAGGCACAGGATGTCAACAGACGTGGCCAGCATACGCTCGGCGGCCTGCGCGGCGTTGGTCCCAGCGAGGTCCCAGAACGCCTGTTGATTCCGCGGTTTCGACGCGGTGTCCTCGGCCAAAAATCCATGCCGCTTCAACAGGTCAAGCGCAGCCAACACGTCTGCGCTGGCGTGGTGCCGGCACATCCTTTCGAAGATATCCTCGACCTGATGCGTGCCATCCAGCAATGGCGCAAGATCGGAATAAATCCGGCCTGTCAGACTGACATGGCCCTGTTCGCTGAACAGATACAAGCCGTCGTCTGGGTCGACGATCGGCTCGATGCTGGATTTGAAACGCGGTGCCGAATTGGCACTGTCATACATGGGCGCATGCGCCCTTAGCAGCAGGCGGGTGGGGCAACTGCGGAATCGTGGGTGTGAAGGTCGTCATCCGAAGCGTCGCTGGGCTTGTCCCCGAGGTTCACGATCTTTGTGAACGTCTTTCCGACCTCATCGCCGTATGCCTTGACCGCTGACGTCGGGTCCTGTTCCAGCAAGGTCCGGAATTCCGGGTCTTTCCATGCTTTTGCGTGCATCTTGCCCCAGTCGTCATTTGTTGGTGCGCTCATCGAATTTCACTCCCTGTCGTGTGTATTTTTGCCGCCTGCTTTCGGCACAACGGCGCTGCAAAGCCGGCATATTTCTGCCTATTGCATTGAATCAACCTTTTCACACGGCACAACAGCAATCAAGCGACTTATTGGCCACCTTGTGCACGCCTAACGCGTATTCCGGGTATTGTTTGTTCAGGCGTGTTTTTTGTGCCTCAGATGCGGGGTTGCAGGTCGAATACCTCGGGCTCTGCGGCGCTGGGCGTCAGGGACCAGCGACCGGTGATCGCGGCGATGATCACGGTCATCTGCAAAAGCGACTGCGCCGCCGCGATGCAAACTCTTGGTCCCGCGCCGAAGGGCATGTACGCCTTGGCAGCGGTCTGGGGGATGCGGCCTGCGGCGAACCGATCCGGAATGAAATTCGACGGGTCAGAAAAGTATCGCGTGTCCCGGTGAAGTAGTCCGGGACTTACCCAGAGACCGACCCCCTGGACCATTTGGCAACCAGCGGTTTCGAATCCGCGCGATACTTCGCGGTACAGGATTGGTGCCGGGGGTGACAAGCGCATGGATTCGCGCAAGATGGCCATTGTGCGGCTTGCGCCAAGGACCTGAGCGCTTGGTTCCGGGGCGCCATCTATCGTCATGGCATCTGCGGCCACTTGTTCGTCCAATGAGTAGTCGTGTACATCGCGCCAAAGGGCGGTCAAAGCGAGGGGGATGGTCAAATGACCGGCATAAAGCATCTGAATGACCTCGCCCGCAATATCCTGTCGCGTCAGGGTTTCAGGGTCCGCCAAATGCATCTGAACCAAGGCCGACAAAACATCACCGCGATCCTTAAAATCGCCAATGCGCGTGTCGATAATCGAGCGTACGCTATCCATGTCTTTCGGTGCGCGCGGGCGGGTCATCCGAAGCGCACCGGGCGTTATGTCGGCAGGCGATGTAAAATCCTCGCCATACCCTTCGGCAAAGGGCACCAGACCACTGCGCCCACGACCATCTGCATAACCTTCAAGATCGGCATCTATGACTGTGCGCAATGCGATACGTGCGGTCAAAAGCCGAATTTCGTGCGGCAGATTGACAGAGCTGCGCCCAGCCCAACTCTCGGCCATGGACCGCGCCAGTTCGGCGGCGATCAAAAGGCGTGGTTTGCGCAAAGCCGCCCGAAAAAGCGGCAACAACTGATACCGGCGTGCGCGCCACACGTCGGGGTCGTCCAGCGTGGTCAGACCATCGCCCCAATGGCCACGATTGGAGTCGCGCAGAAAACGCGGCTTGCGCATATGCGCCTCATGAAAGCGAAAGAGGTCGCGCACCAAGTCGCCATCGTTGACAAGTACGATGGGCCCCGTGCCCAGATCGAAACTGGCAACGTCGCCAAAGGTATCGGACAGTTGGCCAAGAAAACCCAAGGGATCGCGTTTGAAGAATTCGGCATTCAGACGGGCGTGCTGTGCTCCGGACGGCCCCGGCGGCAGATCGGACAACCGGACCATCACTGGACCACCCTGCAGGGGATGTTCTGATGCCGCAAGCTGAACCCTGGTCCTATGGCTTGGTGCGCGACGTTGCGCTTGAGACGTCGGAAGATCATGTCCTCATTCGGACCCCCGCCAGAACCCTGCGATTTGCCGGCAAGGAAAACGCCGAACTCGTCAGGCTGTTGGCAAAGGGCGACGCGGCGGAGGACGCTTTGGGCGCCGCCGTAAACGCGTCCGATATGTGTGCGGCCCTTCTGTTCCGGCTTGACCAAATTGGTTTGTTGATCCGCTCGCTGCTGCACGAGGGTCGGAGAATTGCGGCATGCGTCCCGCACCGCGCACCTGAACACGGCTTGCCGCAATCTCTGTCCGCCCCCACGCTGCAACTGTCGTCCCGGGTGATTTTGCAACCAGTCGACCTTGGCTACCGGGTTTATGTTCCAGGTAGCTGGGCGGAAATTGAGATACTGGGCGCGGGATCGTCGCTGCTGTTGTTCGATCTCGCGCAGGGCATGGACGCAAAAGCAATCACTGCCGCCCGGTATGACCTCGATCCATTGGCGCTGGACACTTTGCTGCGCATGTTCCAGTGGTGTGGACTGCTGGACACGTCCAGCGCGCCGCACGTTCCAACGCACGAGGCCCTGTTTCACAGCCGTACTCGAACCGGGTTCTCGCGGTCGCCAATCGGTAAAACGGGTGAACCTCCATCCATCAAAGCCGCAGGATCTGCCCCGCAGATTGAACTGCCAATGCTGAACATCGCAGACCTGATTGCCCGCGATCCGCCTTACGCGTTGGTCTCGCAGCGGCGCAAAAGCCAAAGAACGCAAGGATCCGACCCAATATCCCGTGAACAGCTGGGCGAGTTGCTGTTTCGTTGTTTCTACACGGGAAACGGCCATCATGCCTATCCCAGTGGTGGCGGACTCTATCCACTGACTGCGCATCTTGTCGTTCATCGTAGTGACGGCCTGGCATCTGGGCTTTACAGCTATGATGCCGGGCATCATGGCCTGAACATGATCGCCGATATCAACCCGTCTCTCAAGGCGCTTGTGATGGAGGCCGCTTCGGCTGCCGACACGACGTCGCCGTCGCAGATACTGCTGGTGCTGTCCGCGAATTTGAACGAGATGCGATGGGTTTACGGCGATCTGGCGTACTCGCTTGTGCTGAAAGAGGTTGGGGCGGTCTTTCAAACTGTCCAACTGGCCGGAGCAGCAATGAACCTGGCTGTTTGCCCACTGGGAACGGGAAATTCGCTGCGATTTGCACAGGCTTCCGGCCTGAGTGAATTTGATGACCCATCGGTTGGGGAAATGCTGATCGGGTCAGCAAAGTGACACCCGACAGACGGGCACTTTCAAGTCTTGGACCATGACGAACCGAGCTGCCGCTCTACATGAGCCTAGATTTATCGCTGGTATTCCGGCAAAATATCGGGCGAGGGGAGGCCTTGGCTTTCTCCCACCTGTAAGGATTGGGCGGATTTTGCGCCCGGCGGCACAGATGTCGAACATTCGATGTCGAAACCCGCTCAGCCAGAATCCGGTACAGGGCGGTAACAAGTTTGGTGGTACGCAGGGCGAACGTTGGGGGATATGGAAGGCACAATGGCGCAACCGGAGGTTTCCTCGGGGGCGAATTTCGGGTCAGAGCAGCCCGGTTCGATGTATTGGAGCGCGGCGCACAAGCTTGCGTTTGAACGGCTGACGTTTGCAGTGACCAGCGGCGCGCCGATGACCGTATTTGTCGGTCGCGAAGGAACGGGCCGGACGCGGCTGGTTCGGGAACTGATCGCAACCAATACGTCTGACTGTGTCATTCGCTTGATGAACAACCCCGATGGTGTGGCGGGTGAGGTGTTTTCTGATGTGCTGTCAGCCTTCAACCCCAAGCGCGCATACTCGGACGACATTAACCGTGACCGCGAAGAGTTGCTGAACCTGCTGCAGTCTCTTCACGCCGCCGGTCGGTTTCCGGTGCTGGTGGTGGACGATGCAGATCAAATGTCGAACCTTTACCTTGGCGAGCTTTGCGAACTTTGCTCGCAAAGCGTCGATGGGCGCCCACTGCTGAAACTGCTTCTGGTGGGGCGGCCGGGCACGACGGATATTCTGTCTGGCGTTCGACCGGACCTGACCGGTCCCGCGTTTACCCTGGAATGCCTGAGCGAGAAAGACGTCGGCGGCTTTCTGAGAGCGCGGCTTGACGAAATTGGTCTGACGGACCGCGCGCTCAGCAAAAACGCTGTATCCGAGGCGTTCATACTAACCAGTGGAATTCCCGCACGGCTCAACCGGCTGTGCGAGGGATTGAAGCAGAACGCAACGCTGACACGGTTCGCCACAAAGGTCGATACACGGGAAATAGACAAGGCCCAGATGCGCAAAATCGGCGCCCTTGTCCGGATCAACGAGCTTGGCCAGAAGGCTCGGGACCAAGGGTATCTGGACAATGAAAGTGATGTAGACGGCGCGACACTGGTCAGACGGACTGGTGTGGAGGCTGAAGAAGGCCCGCTGCGCGATGCTTCTGATACTGGTGGAGCGGAACAGCCTGATAAAGCGCGAACCGGTCTGGGTATCAAAACTCTGTTTGTTGGGGGCGTTATCGTCGTTTTGGGCGCCGGCATGTTGCTGCTACTGCCGGGATCGCAGGCGTTTTTTCAGGACCGCCTTGGCACAACGCAGGGTGAAGCTACGGAGCCTTCCAGTATCCAAGAGCCAAGTTCGGAAAATGTGGCCCTTGAGGCCACGAGCGCCCCTGCACCCGACCTTGCGGCAGAGGCGAAAGCCCGTGTGGCACTGATCGCCGACGCGCTTGCGACGACGGATTCGACAGCGACAGGACAGTATCTTGCAGCGCTTGACCTGGCCGAAACGACGCCGGAGGCGGCGACCGTTGCGTATGCCCGGGCCGCTTTGGCCGGGCATGCCCGCTCGGCCTACTACCTTGGTCAGATCTATGAAACGGGCGAGGGTATTCCTGTGGATTTGACCCTCGCCCGCGCCTGGTATCGACTGGCAGGACCGCAGATCGAAGGAGCGGCAAACAGACTGGATGATCTTCAACCGTCGGCGGCAGAAGGTGATGCAAACGCTCCGATACCGCTGTTTTCAAACCGCACGCCGGACGGGTACCTGGAATTGGTGTGGACAAGCGGACAAGGGCCGGACCCATCGGCTTACCGGATTGAACTCTCTTCGCGGACAGATGATCCGGTGCACCATATCCCCGAAATGACCATTTCTGCCGTGCGCGTGGCCGCGCCGGATCAAGTGCAGGAATGGCGCGTCATAGCCCTGACCGCCGATGGAGATGACGTAGCCGCATCGCCATGGATGGCAATCGACCCGTGACAGTGTCACGGGTCGGTCGCTTCAACATCCTATGACAGCACAGATCCTGTTGCGATAGGCGGCGTTCGCCTCGCTTTCGATGCTGGGTTGCTCGGTCGTTGCAACCGGCCCGCAGCTTAGCTCGTATCCCTCACCCAGACCCAAATTCACGCATTCCGAGATGTTCCACCCGGGTGGGATGTCATTCAGGTCCACATCGTTCCATTTTGGATGCCCCGACTGTTTCAGCGTCTGGAATTCCTTGGCAATCAGATGGGCAACGTCAGACACAGCTTTGCAACTTTGCCGGTGATATGCGTTGCGTGTCGGCGTGTATTCGTAAGTCATCAAAACGGCTTTGACCGCCACCACGTCGATCGTGTCCTGCTGAAACGGATAGGTTCCGGCTTCGATCTTGGACGGTGTGTAAACCGCAGCCAGCGTTGGGTCCGTCACTGGCAAAAGATGCAGCTTTTCCGGATCAATCTGGTCGGTCTGGAAGATCTTCGTCGGTGCCCCGGCGACATAAAAGAATGCATCAATGCTCCCGTCCAGAAGCATCTGCAATGAGGTGTCGGCGTTGACCGTCAGCCGTTCAGACGGGGTCACACCCGCCAGATCCAGCACCAGCGATGACGTCAGAAACGTACCGCTGTCCTCCACACCGACTCCCACGCGACGACCATTTAAATCCGAAAGCGAATTGATATCCTTTTTCGCAAGGATGTGGACTTCTTCGTTGTAGAGAGGAAAGGCAATTCGGACGCCAAAGATGGCTCGTGCAATTTCCGGATCCTCGCTGGAATAGGTTTTCAGGTATTCCAGAACGTCACTTTGCACGATGCCCAATTGAGTGTGGCGGCGTTTGCGAACGCCCAGGAAATTCTCAAGCGAGCCGGCGCTTTCGCGTACATTCAATTCGATCCCGCATGCAGCGGCCAGACCACTCAGATCACCGCCGATTTGGATATACGTCCCGGTAGGGCCACCGGTCAAAATATTGCGTTCGAAGGCCGACGCAGACGACGATAATAGCACGCTTGCGGCGGCAACCGCCGCGGTTTTGGCAAGAACGCCCGCCAGCTTAAAAAGACCCATTTTCACCTCCCTAAAAACAACAGAATTTAACAGAATTCTCCGGATTTGACCAAATGAAGCAGCGTATGGCGGTTGATTTCGCCCGTCGCTGATTGCAACGCGTTTACGGCGCAGGTCCCGCTTGCCAATTCGGCAGCAAGCGCCTCAACGACATCGACGGGCAACTCGGCAAGACCCGGCGCACCATTCAGGATTATACGCACCGTTTCGATAGGTTTGCTGGGACCCGCGGGTGCTGGGATCACAACGGCGACGGGTGCGGGTGCGTCGCTTTGCGGCTCGGGTGTTGTTTGGGCCGTCGGCGCGGGGTTCGATGCAGCCGAAAGACGCGACTCCGCATCCAGCGTTTGCCGCTCGAGCTCTGCAAGGTTTGCCGCGAGCCCGGCCAATTCATCTCGGTAAGCAGCCGTTTGCAGGCGCAGCGCGTCCAATTCTTGCCGGGCTTTTGCGGTACTAGCTTCGGTCTCTGTCAGGACGGCCTGACTGTCCCGCTGTCTTTGCTCGGCAATTTCAGCGTCCTGAGCGGCTTGTGCCTTGGTCGCCTCAACCTCAGCCAACTGGTCCTGTGCTGTATCGCGCTGCGACGTAGCTTCGGCCAGTTCCGATCTGACGCGTTGCAAATCCTGCTTCGCGGTCCCGAGTTCACCCTGAACCGACTGCAGGTCTGTTTCCGCATCTGTGACCTGCACAGAGATGTCCTGCAAAGTCTGTTCGGCCTCAGCAACTTGCGTCTTCTGTGCGTTTGCCGTCTGGATGTCTGCGTTCAGTTGGGCAAGTTCGGTTTGACCGGCCGCCAGATCACTTTGCAATGTGTCCAGCTGTTCCTGCGCGGTGGCCGCAATGCCTTCGGTTTGTTGCAACTCCGCGGCGACCTTGTCGTGTTGCGCACGAAGGTCAGCCAGTTCGTCGGTTATCGTGGAGCGGGCTTCCGCATCTTCACTCTTTGCCGTTTCAAGCGCACTTTTTGCCTGAGCCAATTCTTCCCGCAACCTTTCGACGTTTCCCGCTACCTGATCCTGGTCTTGCTGCAACGCGTCCAATGCGGCGACCAGATCAAGGCGTACCTGGTCTCCGATCTGCAACTCGCCGGACAGTTCTGTCAGCCGGGCTTCGTTCTGCGAGATTTCAGTGCGAGTTGCTTCGGATTGCGAACGCAGGTCCTCCAACTCGGCCTCTGACTGCGCGCGGTCCGCTTGGTCCTGCGAAATTTCGGCCCGTATACCCTCAAGCCGTTCGCGCGCCGTTTCTATTTCTGTTTCAATCGCCTGCCTTTCCGTCAGGAGTTGACCAGCGTTTTCTTGCTGTTCCTGAACCCGCGCCAATTCTGCGCGCGCCGCGGTCAGGGCTGTTTCGACCGTCTGCTGTTCTTCCTGCGCTGCACGCGTTGCGTTTTCGGCGCTCGAACGGGCGGCGGACAAAGATGCGATTTCCACCGACACTGCTTCCCGGGCTTCATCAAGCTCGGTTCTTGCCTTGTCCAATTCGGCCTGCGCCGCAGCCGTTTCATTTTGAATTCCCGTCAGATCCGCCTCGGCTGATTTCTGTTGATCCAGCAGGGTCTGCAGCGATTGCTGAGCGGATGTAATCTGTTCTGCCGATCCTTCGGTGTCTTCGGACAGTTTGGCCCTTTCTGCGCTCAGGGTCTCCAGTTCCTGTCTGATCTGCGACTCTTCCTCGCGCCGCATATTCACAACCCGTTGCAGCCGTTTCAGATCGTCAGTGACGCCAACCAAGTCCTCTTGCAAGGTCGACAATTCAGACTGAGTCTGATCCATCTCGGCCTGTTTTTCGACGACGGTTGCAGTGAGTTGTTCAAGCTCTTGCTGTTTCGTGACAAGGTCGGACTTAGCCGTTTCAATGCTGGCTTTTGTTCCGCTCAACGTCTCGTTCAAAGCATCCAGCTTTGTGCTGGCTTCGACCTGGCTGCGTGTCAGAGTGTCGACCTCTTCCTTAAGCTGGCCTGCCAGCAGACGGTCGGCCTCCATCTTGCTTTCAAGATCACGCATTTCCAGTTTCATCTGTTCCAGATTGCCGACCTCTGCGGCGGCTGTTTCGATCTGAATGTTCAGGTCGGCAAGCTTTACACTGGCGTCTTGCGCGCTGGTCTCCAATTCCACAAGCTCGGCCCTGCGCCGTTCCATCGTTTCTTCGTTCGCTTGCGTCTCGGAAGCCAGTTGACTGCGCGCCTCTTCCAATTCGGCAATGCGCGATGCGTTTTCCAACCGTTCGCTGTCGACTGCGGTGATCTGCGCCTGCAACTCAGCCAGCTCGGTTTCGGCTTGTACAACGTCCGCGGCCAAAGCGTCTTTGGTCGACCGGGCGCGGTCGATTTCTTCCTGTAATAAAGCCAGAATTTTCCGAAGAGAGGCCGCGCTTTGTGTTGGTTCTGCGGACGCGCCAGAGGCCTCTGCGGCTTCCTGCGCCAGAACAGCTGGGGTTGCCGCACCAAAACAAACAACAAAAAATGTCAAAACAATCAGGCGCGACGGGACCATACGCCAACTCTCCACACGAAAAACAACTCGATAAGTGTCTCACAAATTTGCGAAAAAGTCTAACTTCGGTCATGCGCGGAAATGTGGTGCGCACAAACCGAATGATGAGACATGACGCATTGCAATTTCCGTCAGCGCAAGTTTGCAGCGGGAAAACGACAATATTCGCCCGACCCGAGAGGCGATTGCACACGGATCAGTATGAAAAAGCCGAAAAAAAACGATTACGTGCGTGCGCGTTCGAAAGCAGCCCATGCGGTTTCGAACGCGGCGAAATCAAATCCCTCGGCCCGCGCCGGTTCAAGGATCAGCTTTTCGGTTTCTAGCAATTTGTGGATCGCATCTGCCAGATTGGGGATGACCTCATCAGGAATGACCAGCGCGCCATGCCGATCCGCATGAACCAAGTCTCCGTCTTGGACCACCATGCCAAAAACTTTCACTGGCGTGCCGACTTCGCGGACATGGACAAAGGCGTGGCTGGGCCCAATCGAGCCCGCCAAAACGGGAAAATCTGCCGGCAGATCACCAAGGTCGCGCATCACCCCGTTGGTCAAGGCTCCCGCCAGTCCGAACCCTTTGTGAACGGTTGTATTGATTTCCCCCCAATACGCACCGACGGCATTTTCGCCATCTACGTCTTCGACGACAGCTAGTGCCGGGCGGGGACCATCGGACATGTGGCGATAGTATTCCATGCGCCGCGCCCTGATTACATCGGCGGGTTCGGTGGGTGGGTGAACCGCTGCTATTTTTGCCGTTTTGGCAAAACCCACAATCGCGCCAGCCTCTGGGTCGCTGCAAAGCACCGTTCCCCGCGTGTACCGGTCAAAACCGCGTGCGCCTTGTGCGACTTCGATCGCATTGCATACAGTCGGCGTGTCAACGGCTCTCAACAAGGCCAGCAATTCTTCATTCATTGTCAACTTCCTTCAGCCAGCGACCAAGGGCGCGGGTGGTTTCAACGGGTTTTTCCAGGGTCGGCAGGTGACCGGCACCGTCGACAATCACAAGTTCGGATCGCGGCAGAAGATCATGCATCAACTCATGCCGGGAGATTGGGCACAGCTTGTCTTCCCGCCCACAAAGCGCCAGCGCCGGTTTGTCGAAACTGCGCAGGGTCTCGGTCTGGTCTGGCCTATCGCGCAGCGCGACGGATTGTTCGCAAAAGACCTTGGGACCCAACGAAAGCGCCATGTCCATGCAAAGATCCAGAATTTCGGCTCGGTTGTCCCCGTCGCTCAGATAGTTTGGCTTCATCTCGTCCCGCATGACGCTGTCCAGCTTGCCCGCAAGAGCCCGCTCCATTTGCGGGCCACGGCGGGCCTGAACATCTGGGATTTCGGCCAGAGGGTTGGTGTCCAGCAAGGCCAACCCTTTCACGCGATCGGGCGCCTGTCGCGTGATCTCCATGGCCAGAATGCCACCCATGGACAGTCCGCACAGCGCGAAATGCGCAGGCGCGTCGCCTAAAATCGCGGCCGCCAGCCCAGACATGGTGTCACTGCCCGACACTTCGGGCACCCAAACGGTTCGGTCATCCGAGAACGCCTCGATCTGCGGCGCAAACAGGCGGGCGTCGCACATCATGCCTGGCAGCAGGACCAGTGGGGTCATTCAGGCCTCCGACACGGAAGCCGCGCCTTTCGACAAAGCCTCAAGCTTGGCGTAGGCGATGGCGGGGTCGACGGCACCGAACCCGGCGAATGTGCCGAAACCGCAATCGCTGCCCGCGATCACGCGGTCCGTCCCGACGATGCCGGTAAACCTTTCGATGCGCTGCGCAACAAGGTCGGGATGCTCGACAAAGTTTGTTGTTGTGTCGACCACTCCGGGCACAAGTACCTTGTCGTCGGGAATGTCCGCTTTGCGACCACGAAAGACCGTCCATTCGTGACCGTGGCGCGGGTTTGACGTCTCGAACAGAACATAGCGGGATTTGGTCGCCATCAGCGTATCGAACATCTTGGACATCGGGATATCGCAAAGATGTGGCCCCTCATAATTGCCCCAACAGATGTGCACCCTGACGCGGTCCTTTGGCACGTCCGACAGGGCGTGGTTAAGCGCGTCCACATGCATCTGCGCGACTTTTACAAACTCATCGTCGGTAAGGTCGGTAAACAACATGTGCCGCGACAACGCCAAGTCCGGGCAATCCAGTTGCAGGTCCAGACCAGCGGCAACGATTGTCTCGTATTCCTCTTTCATCGCATCGGCCAGCGCTGCCAGATACGCCTCGCGCGTTTTGTAGAAATCGTTTTGAAGGAACAAGGAAATCACGCCCGGGCTGGCCGCATTCATAAAGCCGCGCGACACCCCGTGTTCGGCCATAGCAGCCTTGAGGTTGTCGATATCCTTGCGCAATTCGTCCTGCCCTTTGGACCGCACCTCACCGGTGCACATGGGTCGTGCGTATTGCGGCGTACCGCCGGAATCGGCCAGTCGCTGCAGAAAAGTCGGGAACATCTTCAGATCGGCGGGCGCGTTCCGGGGGCTGTCGCCTGAGAAGCCTGTATAGCGATCCTTGACGTAGGTCGCGTAGCTGATCTTGGACGTTTCTCCGTCCGAGACGATGTCAACGCCCGCATCTTTCTGCTGCTTGACTGTCTGGGACACCGCCGCGGTCATGCAAGCATCAAAAGCTGCCGGGTCATACGGCTCTTCACGTTCACGGGCAAAGATGAAATCAACCACATCCTGCGTGCGGGGCAGGGATCCGACATGTGTTGTTGCGACGGGCATGGGCGCCTCCTTCAAATCTTGCGTGCCATCAATACGCTGTGGCGTTCGGTTTCGGGATCTTTGGCCAGAAATCCCGTCATGCGCAGGCCGTTTGCCTCAAGGCAGGTGGCATAGCCAGCGGGCGAAAGCGACGCGTGGTAGACCTGTTCGGTTCCGACTGTTCCCTGCGCTTCGCCCTCGCCGGGTCCGACCGTAAGCATCAACATGCCACCCGACCGCAAGTGCCGCGACATGCGGGCGATGCAGCTTTCCTGCTCCTGGGCCGTCAGGTGAAAAAAGCTGTTCCAGGCGATTATGCCGTCGAATGTCTCATCGAAGTCAAAGTCACGCATGTCCGCCTTGCGCCAGTCGCCGTCGGGCCACCGTTGGCGCGCGATTGCCAGCATCGCGTCGGAAAAATCGACACCTGTTACCGTAAACCCTTCGGCCTTGAACCAGCGCGCAATCGGCTCGCCGGTGCCGCAGCCCAGATCCAAAACATGATCTCCCGGTTTCAGGCTTGCGGTGAAGCGCGCGAGCCAGCGCGCTTCGAACAGGACCCGCGACCTTTGCTGGTCATAGGCCGTTGCCTGCCGTTCATAGATGGCGTGCGTATCGTTTGGGTCGACCGTCATCCTGTCCAGGTCGCTCCCGCAGGGTCATCGGTTGCAGTAATACGATAAAGGCCGGCCTGACCGGTCATCGACGGCTCGACACAATACTGTTCGCCCGGCATGACCAAAGCGGTGTCGCCAACGGACAATTTGACCTCGTGCCCGTCAATGCCGACATGCCAGTGGCCGCTGGCCGGCATCAGGACGACAGGCTTTGCAGCCTCGACAGGTTCTGAGACGCAAGAGCCGCGCCCCAGGAAATCGACCTCGAACCCAGGTTTGTCCTTGATCATTCCGTTCTCGCCGATGACCACGGCGGGCGTGTTGGCGGACAGCGCCATCAGGTCCCAGTACCGGGCGACGTATTTTCCCACGACGTCCTCGACCGGAACCTCGGGGTAGGCCTTGAGTTCCTCATCGGTCAAAAGCGGCATGGGGTGCACGTTGTGAGGCAGGTCCTGGCCTTTTTTCGAATCGTACAGCACACCGTTGTCGCCCAGCATCAAGCCATGTGCCTGCGCGTCTTCGATCACCTGCGGGGCCCATGTGACCCCGCCACCCGCATCATCGCCACCAAGGATCGACATGATCATACCATAGTCCTGACCGACGTTCTCGAACCCGCGAAAGATACCGGTGGGAATGTTGAAAATGTCACCTTCCTCGGCAATGAACTCACCTGCCGTTCCGTAGCGGCCCCAGAAGAACCGCCAGCGGCCTTTGGCCACAAAAAACACCTCGGCGGTTGTGTGGCTGTGCAAAGAGTTGCGGCATTTCGGCGGTTGGCCTGCGGCGCCAATGTTGAAGCCGATCTTGTCGGTAATATGGACGTGCTGGTCCGGGGATTCAGAGACCCCGCCACCAATAATGGTAAAGTTTTCCTTTTGGTCCGAACCCGGCGTGTGGGCGTCGATGAAGGCCGTTTTACAGGGCTTCAATTCGCCGTAGCGGACGATGCGTTGTTGGACTGTGCTCATTTTCTTTCTCCTTGGAATTCTTTGGGTTTGGATGGCTCAAACCCCTATCCGGGAGGTCGATTGTTCAGCCGCCGCGCACGCAGACTGGCGCGGTGCGTGTGAAAGCGACGGGCGGCCTGACTAGCGTCCAGATATGAGACCAAAGCGGTCACTCAAACGTCTCCGGTCTGCAAGAGAATCTGTTTCCAGATGGCGACTTCATCGTACAAGCTGAACTCGCGTCGCAAACCCCAAGGGCCAAACTCGGCATGGGACATACCCATGACATGCACTTTTGCTCCGGTTGGTCGACCAAACGCCCCCCAGCCATCATGCTGTCCGTCCAGCGACCAGCGAACCGAGGCGCGCGGCGGCATCATGCCGCCATCCATCCCGATCTGGTGGTGAACCTTGAATCGCGCATCCGGGAAAGAGGACCGAAGCCCAATCCAGAACTGGCTGGCGGCCTCGCGTCCGATGGCCTGTTTCGAACCTGCATATTCACCAACGACCGCCCGGTCGTAATCCTCGAGGATATGCCGGAAGTCTTTGTTCATGATCCGGGTCAGAGTTTCGGCGTACCGGGCGCCCCATTCATTGTCGTTCCCTGTTCCATGGTACCCGCCATCGACATCGATGTCCGGCGTGAATGGGCGGCTGGCCTGATCTGGACCACCCTCGGCTGCGATCATGGCGCGGGTGTAATCCTCGGGCTCTAGCCCCAACTGGCGCACCAGCCCGCCATAGTCGCGCACCAACCACTCATCATAAATCGTTTCGCCTTTGGCGGCGCAATCGGCAATGACCCGCACCGTCCATTTCTTGCCGCTGGCCTTGCCGAACTGGCCATCCTGAAGATGCGTTGCTGTCGTCAGCAGCCGGTGAGAGGACAGATACCCGTGTTCTTCCGAAAAGGACCAGATGACATCTTCGCCATAAAGCTGCCGGTCCGGGAATTCGTGGCATGTCGCCATTGTCGCAGCGATAACGCCCTGGTTTCCGTGGCTGATGCCCATCGGAGTACGCACCGGGATCTCGGGTGCGTAATACCGGTTTAGGGTCGCTGTTCCGCGATCTTCCCAGATCTCTTTGGTGACCCCGAGGATATAATCGGGAAAATCTTTCCACTTTTCAGCGTATGTCATGGGTTGAAGCCTTTTGGTTTTCGGGCCGATCCGCGAATTTTCAACGGACCGGGTATTTGAATGCGCTCCGATGCCGAACCATGCTCGATACGCGACAGCAAAACGTCCACGGTCGCGTTGACCATTTTGTTGATCGGTTGGCGGATGGTCGTCAGGTCATAGGCGGGCCAGGCAGAGATTGGTACGTCGTCATAGCCGACAATGCTGACGTCATCCGGAACGGACAGTCCAAGCTCGAACCGCAATGTGTCCATTACGGCAAACGCCATGTGGTCGTTGCCCACAAAAATCGCGTCTGGACGATCTGTTGTGCTGCACAAGCGGCGGGCGATGCCCGACGCGATCTCTTGATTGTATTGTCCGTCTTCGATGGCGAAGGGTTGCAACCCATGGTCCTGCAGCCCGTCCACGAAGCCACGCATGCGGTCCACGCCTGTCGATGATCCTTGCCATCCGGAAATATGCGCGATTTTCCGGTGTCCGGCACTGGCGAGAAAATTCGCAACGGTGCGCCCGCCTTGAATATTGTCTGATGTCACCTGTGCCAGATTTCCGGTTTCGCGCCCGCGGTTGAACATGACGACCGGGATGCCTGCATCGTCGCACTGTTTGGCAATATCGTTGGTCATCGCTACCGAGGCCGTGATGATCCCTTCGACCTGATAAGACATCAGGTCCTCGACGATCTGCCCGACGCTGTCATCGTTTTTGGCCATGAACAGCAGGATATGATAGCCGCGGTCTTTCAATGCGCGATCCAGGTGTTCCAGCGCCATCGGATAGAACTGGTTCTCCAGATAGGCGACAACCACGCCGATCACGCGGCTTTTGCCCGTAATCATCGCACGCGCCAGCGTGTTCGGGCGATAGCCCAAGTCCTCTGCAGCTTTCATCACCTTGTCGCGGGTCGCGGCCGATGCAGACGCGCCCGGCGTGAAAACGCGGCTGACCGCAGACTGGCTGACACCCGCGCGGCGGGCAACGTCGAAGGATGTGACCTTGTCCGCCATCAGTCCGCCGTCCAGCCGCCATCCACCAGCAGCGATGTACCGGTGACAAGGTTTGCGGCGTCCGAGGCCAGATAGACAGCAGCACCGGTCAGGTCACTCAACTCTCCCACGCGGCCAAGCTTGATCTTGTCTTCAATCCAGGCGCGTCGTTCGGGTATCGCAAGCGTCTGCTCGCCCAGTGGCGTGCGAATGAAGGTCGGTGCGATGGTGTTGACGCGGATCGCGTGTGGTCCCCATTCGATCGCCATCGCTTTGGTGAACCCTTCAACAGCATGTTTGGTGCCGCAATAGACGGCACGGTCGATGCCACCGACTTGACCCATCTGGCTGGTGATGTTGATCAGGCTGCCCGGCTTGTTCGCCGCAATCAGCCCACGCGCCACCGCGCGGGTCAGGAAATAAGCGCCCCTGAAGTTCAGATTGCTGACCGTGTCGAAATCCGCTTCGGTCGTTTCCAGAGCTGGCGTGTGCTTGGCAAGACCCGCCGAATTGATCAGGATGTCGAAGGGACCGCTTGCGTCCACCGCGGCTTCGGTCGCGGCGACGTCCGCAACGTCCAGAACCAAAAGCCGGGCCTGCCACCCTTTTTCAGCAAACGCGCCGACAATTTCGGTCAACTTGTCTTCCGACCGCGCCGCAACCGTGACCTCGGCACCATGGCTTGCCAGGGCCGTGGCACAGGCCAGTCCGATACCCGAGGATGCCCCGGCAACCAACGCGCGTTTGCCGTCCAGACGGAAGGAAGGGGCAGGGGGCAAGTTCATCAGGCATCTCCGACAGGGAAGGGCACGCGTCCCGGAACCCGGGCTTTATTGAACTCGCGCAATCTGCGGAACACGTCTACCCCTAACTGTCTGTAGGCATCCAACATGTCGACCATGACCCAGTTCTCGCGAATGCGGCCATCCGCAATACGCCAGAAATCGAGACTGCGCATGGTAATCTTCTTGCCGGACGGTGCGATGCCCAGCCAGCCATCATGCGTCACTGTCTGAACCATGTCGGGCCAACCTGTGACCGCGGCGTAGGGTCCATCACCGAAAAAGTGATAGGTGATCTCGTCCAGGTACTGACCGCGATCCGGCATACCCGACAAAAACGGGATTTGGTGCCAGTTTCGGAAGCCGCGAATGCCACGGCAGGTTCCGATTCCAGCAGGGCCGTACCATGTCATGTTTTCATGCCAGAAACGCGCCATCTCCATCACTTCGGGTCCGCCCTGCGACGGGTGGCGCTTCATGTGGTTCAGCATGTCCACAATCAGGTCACGGCTGGCATTGCTTTCGACCTCGCTGCGGTCCGGACGGTTCAACCCGTCTTCTGCCGCCGGGCCCGGGATGAAAATCTCGGCCCCCAATGACGGAGACATGGGCCACGCACCGACCTGCATCATGACCTCGGGCAAATCCCAGATCATTTGCATCTCGGCCACTTTGCCATCAACGATGCGGTAGTATTCGTGAAACCGCATGTGAACTAGATGGCCGGATGGAGGAATGTCCAGCAATGGTCCGGCGAAGGTGCCCACATAGTGCCCGCCACAGCCGACCCAGTTTTGCCCGTGCTCGTCTTCCCCGGCCATCACCAGCCAGTCGCGCCGCTCGGCGTCGGGCCATGCCGTACGCAACGGTGTCAGGACATTCTCAAAAAACGCCCGTGGTCCAATCTGATCGCCAAAGGGGTGACAGCAATGAAAGACGGCGTCCGGGGCACAAAGCGTTTCGAGAACCTGCTGAACGTCGACGTCGTTCCAGTCATAAAGCGCGGCTCGCAGCGGGGTCAGCAGGGTCCGGTTGATGTCGTGTACACTTGGCATTCGGCGTTACTCAGCGGCCTCGACAGGTGCTACGGGTTCGCCGTAAGGGACATTTCGACCACCGTACCGGCGCACGCGTATGTTGCACTGTTCAGCATGGCCGACAAAACCTTCGAGCATGCAGAGCCGAGATCCATACTCGCCGATCAAAGCGGCGGCTTCATCGGTCGTGACTTTCTGATAGCTGTGCGTTTTCAGGAACTTGCCGACCCATAGGCCCCCTGTATAGCGACCGGCTTTTTTCGTCGGCAAGGTATGATTTGTTCCGATAACCTTGTCGCCGTTGGCCACGTTGGTACGCGGCCCAAGGAAAAGCGCACCGTAAGAGTGCATATTCTCAAGGTACCAATCATCCCGGTCGGTCATGATCTGCACATGTTCGTAGGCCATGTCATTGGCGACCTGAAGCATTTCCTCATGCGTGTCACACAAGATGACGTCTCCATAGTCTTCCCAGGACGCAGAGGCGGTTTCGCTTGTAGGAAGGACTTGGAGAAGGCGGTCGATTTCGGACAGCGTGCCTTCGGCCAGGTTACGTGAGTTTGTGATCAGGCAAGCGGGTGAGTTGTATCCGTGTTCGGCCTGGCCCAGCAGATCGGTCGCACACATTTCGGCATCTACGGTTTCGTCCGCGATCACCATTGTCTCGGTCGGACCAGCGAAAAGATCGATCCCCACGCGGCCAAACAGCTGTCGTTTCGCCTCGGCCACAAATGCGTTGCCCGGTCCGACAAGCATATGGACGGGATCGATGGTTTCCGTGCCGATGGCCATTGCGCCGACGGCCTGAATGCCGCCCAATACGTAAATCTCATGCGCGCCGCCCATATGCATTGCCGCAACAATCGCCGGATGGGGGCCGCCATCGACCGGCGGGGCCGAGGCCACAATTCGCGGAACACCAGCGACCTGGGCCGTCAGCACCGACATATGCGCCGAAGCCACCATTGGGAATTTGCCCCCCGGCACATAGCACCCGACGGACTGAACCGGTATATTCTTGTGCCCAAGAATAACGCCGGGCATCGTTTCAACCTCGACATCCGTCATCGAAGCGCGCTGTGCTTCGGCAAACCGACGGATCTGCGTCTGTGCAAAACGGATGTCTTCCATTTCGCGCGTCGAGACCTTTTGCATCGCCGCCTCGATTTCCGAAGCGCTGAGGCGGAACGCGTCCGGGCTGTATCCATCAAACTTCTGGCTGAGCTCGCGCACGGCAGCGTCACCGCGTGTTTCAATATCTGCAAGGGTCGCTTCCACCACCTTGCGCACCTTGGCGTCGTCTTCAGCGCGGGCTTCCGCAGGTTTGCCGGATTTCAGGTATTGGATTGTCATATCAGCCTCCTAGGCCGCAGGTTGTGCGCTAAAGTCAAATGGCATCTCTCGTCCCCAGCCTCTTCCGGCGAAAACGTCGCCGCCCAGTTGCTCGACGATGCTGGCAAAATCGACCCGAACGATGTTCTCGGCGATTTTGGTGCCTTCGATGCGCCAGAAATCGATGTAGGGGATGCGGATTTGCTGCCCTGTGGCCTCGATACCCATAAAGTCACGTTCGAGGGTTGCGTGGCAGGCGCCGAAGCAGGCCGCCCAGTCTCCGTCCTGCATGAAGTGAGGCGTCACAAAGTCCCGATTTCCGAAGAATTCGCGGAAGGGCAAATACCATCCGCTTTCAAACTCATCGAGACCATGCTTCAGGCCGCAGCCGTAATTCGCGTCCCACACAAAATCCTCGTGAAAGAACGCGGATACATCCACGTCGGACCGTTGTAACGCGGCTTCCATCGCCTTTACGATTTCAAGCGGTTCGGCCGCGGCTCCGTGTCCCTGTTTTCCGCGCCACAACCGTGCGACGGGCGGATCGAGTCTGTCCCAGCCTTTGCCCTGAAAGACGTCCCAACCCAATTGAGCTGCAACGCCGGCGAGGTCGACATTGACTTTGTTATAAGCGATGCGCCCGTCCCGTATCTGCCAGAAATCCACATACGGAACACTCAGAGGCCGACCCGAGGGCGGGATTCCCATGAAATCGCCTGAATGCGTTGCGTGGCATGTTCCGACACAGGCGACCCAATCGCCGTCTTCCAGCCATAGGGGGGTGTCGAACCTTCGGTTGCCAAAGGCGGCCCGGAAGGGGTGTTGCCAGCCTGTCTGGAACCCGCGCAGGCCAGTCTTGCGGCCGCACCCTGCGTTTCCGTCCCAGATAAAGTCTTCGTGGAACCAAGGCGACATATCGGTCTCGGAACGCCCCAGCGCCTGTTCCATATCCTTGACCAGATCGAGCGCGGCGCCCATCACGAACCTCCGCCGGGTCTGGGCGGCGTTGCCTCGCCCCGGTCGTAGCTTTCCCAGCCTTTGCCCGCAAAAACATCGTGGCCAAGCTGTGATAACACATGCGGAAAGTCGACCATGACCCAGTTGTCCTGAATCTTGCCGTTCACCACTTTCCAGAAGTCCATATAACGGATCTCAATCCGTTTTCCGGTCGGCGCGATTCCCATGAATTCGCCGGAATGCGTGGCCTCTTGGCGACCAAATGCAGCCGCCCATTCGCCCATGTACAAACGCGCTTCGTCGACGCAAACCTTGTCGGAAAATGCAGCCTGGAATGGGCGTTGCCAATTGTCCTGGAACTCCTGCAGCCCAGTCTTGGTGCCGCAGCCGGTGTTGCCGATCCATCGAAACCCCTCGGCAAAGAACTCGCCGATGTCACCGATACGATGGTCGTTCAGTCCGTCGACCATGCCCTCGATCACTGCGCGGGTGTCTTCTGTTTTGCTCATGTCCGTGTCGCGGCTCAGCACGGCCTGTTCTGGGCGGGACCCTTTCACGCGGTATCCTCCGGAGTGTGTTGACGGGCGCTTGGCCCAAATGTTGTTTTTGCGCAGGCCTTCGGCGTTCCCCGCAGTTCGGCGATGGGTCGGCGCTTGCAAAGCAATTCCACGGTCGCGGCTTGTGCACCGGGTTCGTCAATCCAGACGTTGGCCGGTGTCCGCATCGAAGATGTGGCAAATATCGGGGGGAATGTTCACGGATGTGTGGTCTCCGATCTCTGCCCTGTATTCTTTACCAGCCCGTACGGATGCGATCGTGCCGCCCATTTTGAATGTCGCGATCGTGGCGTCACCCAGCAATTCCAAAGAATACAAGGGCGCGCCGGAGGTCCCGTTCGGGTCCAGCATTGCGTCCTCGGCCCGGAACCCGAGGGTGATCTTGCCCTCATGCGTGGTCGGAAGGCCGCTGATAGAGACATTGCTGCCGGTGAACGTGCCCCCGGAAACCTCACCTTCCAGCAGGTTCATTGCGGGGCTGCCGATGAAGCTGGCCACAAACGTGTTTGCCGGTCGGTCGTAAATGTCTGTCGGGGTGCCAACCTGCTGAACCACGCCTTTGCTCATGACCACAACACGGTCGGCCAATGTCATGGCCTCGATCTGGTCGTGCGTCACATAGATGGTCGTGACCTGCAATTCGTGGCTGAGGTTCTTGATCTGGTGACGGGTCGATACCCGCAGCTTCGCGTCGAGATTCGACAACGGCTCGTCCATCAAAAACACGTTGGGCTCGCGCACAATCGCACGGGCCAACGCGACCCGCTGCCGCTGTCCGCCCGACAATTCGGCGGGGCGTCGGTGCATGAAATCCGTCAACTCGACCATTTCCGCAGCACGTCTGACACGTTCATCATGGGTAGATGGGTCTGTTTTTCGGACCTTCAGCGGAAAGCGAATATTCTCGTAGACATCCAAATTGGGGTAGAGCGCATAACTTTGGAACACCATTGCAACGTCCCGGTCCTTGGGGTCCAGATCGTTGACGACTTTGCCGTCGATCGTGATTTCGCCTTCGGTCACGTCCTCAAGCCCCGCGATCATGCGCATGGTCGTTGTCTTGCCGCAGCCCGACGGGCCCAGCAGCACAAGGAACTCTTTGTCGGCAATCGTCAGATCGAAATTCTGAACCCCGACAAACGACCCCCAACGCTTGGAAATGTTCTTAAGCTGAATCTCGGCCATTTCGCTATCACTCGTTGCATTCGTTTTCAAAAATGTGCCAGCGAATGCATAATTTGGCAAGCGCAACTTTTGCGGAGTCCAAAGTTTGCACCAAATTTGAACGCAAGCACTAGCGATTAACTGTTAAAAATAAGAGAAATAGGGTGCGCAAAAGGAAATTCTTGTCACGGATCGTTTTATTGGCATAATGATGAATGCGAATGCATAAAATCGCAACTTCACGCGATTCGACAACACAGCGGGCGCGCAGCCCGCGAAACAGGGTCCAACCGGAGGGTTCAAATTATGTCTTTCATGAAAAGTTTTGCGATCGGTACCGTCGCGACGCTAATGGCGACCGCGGCCTTTGCCGAGTGTGAGATCGCCAGCGGCAATGTGAACGTGCTGGCCAACGACTTCCCTGCGCTCAAGGCGGTCACGGCTGCAGCGGCGGAATGCACCGGCGGTGTCACGGTCTCGGCAAACCACAACAAAGACTTCCGCAACATTACCGTGCAGGCGTTGACCGCGAACCCGGCAGAATACACAGCCGTGGTGGTCGCCAACTCTTCGATCGTACCGCTGTTGAACGAGGGCCTGCTGCGTCCGCTGGACGATCTGGTTGCCAAGCACGGTCAGGGTCTCAGCAAGAACCAGCTGATCACCATCGACGGCAAGATCATGGCAATCGCGTTCATGGCCAACGCGCAGCACCTGTTCGTTCGTCAGGACGTGCTTGATCAGATCGGAAAACCGGTGCCGGCCACTTGGGAAGAGGTTGTGGAAACCGGCAAGGCCATCAAGGACGCCGGCATCATGGATCACCCGTTCGCGTTCCTCAGCATGTCCGATTGGAACCTGGGTGAGGAATTCGTGAACATGTACCTCGGGCACGGCGGTGAGTTCTTTAAGCCTGGAACAGCAGAGCCGGCGATCAACAACGAAACGGGCGTTGCCACGCTGAATATGATGAAAGATCTGGTGTCTCTGTCGAACCCGGACTTTCTGACTTACAATACAGCGACCGTGGTTCCGATTTGGAAATCCGGCGATCTGGCAATTGCACAGCTTTGGGGTTCGAGCGGCGGCGAGTTGCTGGCAGGTGAAGGTGCTGCGGAAGGCGTTGCAGAAAACACTGTACTGGCCAGTGCCCCGACTGTCGCTGGTGGCGACACACCGGCGTCCACCCTGTGGTGGGACGGTTTCACAATCGCCAAGAACATCTCGGATGAAGATGCCGAAGCGACGTTTATCGCGATGATGAACGGCATTTCGCCCGCAATGGTCGAGGCGAACAATGACGCTGCCGTTTGGTTGATGGATGCGTACAACCCCGGACCGGCAGCAACGGGCGTTGCTGCAACAGCGACCGGAGGAGCCGAGCCGTATCCGATGTTGCCCTACATGGGTCTGCTGCATCAGGCGTTCTTTGAAGAGCTTCCCGATTTCCTGCAGGGAAATGAAAGCGCCGAGCAGACGCTTGCAGATATCGAGGCTGCCTATATCGCCGCGGCGAAAGAGGCCGGATACCTCTGATCCTGATGGTCCGGGGCCACGAACGGCCCCGGACCCATTTGATGTTAGCCGAATTGCTGGATTGGGTGCCTTGCCATGAAACATCGCACGTTCTTTTGGTTTATCCTGCCGTCTTTGGCCGCAATGATCTTGTTCATTGCACTTCCCACTGTTTCGGTGGCGATCCAGTCCCTGTTTGTCGAACACGAACAGGTCATGGTCGAGGTCGAAAACTGCGGTCCTTTCAAATGCGAAACGGTGCTGCAGGTCGATAACGAAGCAACCGCGGCGCTTCAGGAAGACGCACCGCTTGGTCGTTTCAACGGTCTGGGAACCTATACAAACCGGAAGCACCTCGCCTTTGAACAGGTCGGCGTCGCGTGGAATGAAACTGAATCATTGGGCGCGTTCCTGTCAGAGTTGCTGAACCTGCCATTCTACAAGGCACTCATCTTTACGCTCACGTTTACGTTTGTCGTCACACCTTTTGTGATCGTGCTTGGGCTGGGCGTTGCACTTGCGGTCAATACCGTACCGCGTCTTTTCAAGGGTCCGACGATTTTCGTTTCCCTTTTGCCAATGATCGTGACGCCGCTGGTCGGGGCACTGATCATTTTCTGGATGGTCGATGCCGATGGTGTGATTGGCGCGACGCTTCAGAGAATCTTCAATAACCCGAACCTGTCGCTCAAGGCCTCGATGCCGCTGACATGGATCATGTTGATCGTGTACGGAATCTGGAGTTCCACGCCGTTCAGCTTCATCGTGTTCTATGCCGGCCTGCAGACCGTCCCGAAAGAAACGTTGGAAGCTGCGAAAATTGACGGTGCGTCTCGGTGGCAGGCCATTCGATATGTCGTCGTGCCCTACATGATGCCGTTGGTCGTGTTCATCACTCTGATGCAGCTTATGGACAACTTCCGGGTGCTCGAACCAATTGTGGCGTTCCAGGCATCTGCAAAGGCCACGTCGCTTTCATGGATAATTTACAATGACTTGCGCGGTGGCGATATCCCGCAATTCGGATCGGCTGGGGCCACGTCCATTCTGACCATCATCGGTGTGGCGATCCTGTTGACCCCTGTGCTGATCCGCACTTGGCGCGACTTTAACCGCAAGAGGGCCTGATCATGTCAACATCCGTCGCAGACAGAAAATCCAAGGGCCTTATTTGGTTTACCACAAGTTTTGTTGTCTTGTGGGTTTTTATCGCCGCGGGGCCGTTCCTTTGGACGGTTTGGGGATCATTCAAGGTGCAGCCCGACTTCTTCTCAAAGTCGGATTGGACGAACGCAATATACGGAGTGATGACCAAGGCAGAAACCGGAAGCGCCTTTACCGGCGCCGGTTACTATGGCGCGTGGGTCGAACAAGAATTCTGGCGCAACTCGATCAATACCGCGATCGTGGTGTTCTTTACGGTTCTGATTTCTTTGACCCTTGGAACGTTGGGCGGATACGCTTTGGCGCGCTCTGGCTACCGTTACGCATTCTGGTTACTGATGATTGCGCTGGTATTCCGGGCCATGCCGCATGCCACATTGGTGTCGGGTTATCTGTTGCCGTTCTTTGAGTGGAATATTTGGGGCCGGTTGTCGACAACGATCATCGTTCTCGTTGCAATCAACCAGCCGTTTACGCTTTGGATGCTGCACTCTTTCTTTCTGAACATACCCAAGGATATGGACGAGAGCGCGATGGTTGACGGCTGTACGCGGTTCCAGGCCTTTCGGTACGTTATTATTCCGGTAATGTGGCCCGGCGTCATCACCACAGGTCTGTTCAGTTTCTTGCTGGCTTACAATGACTTTACGATTGGTGCGGTGTTGCTGAACTCGGAAAACCAGACCATGGTGCCAAAGATCGCGAGTTTCCTTGGCACGGTTCGCGAAACAGGCGACGTGATGTTCGCTGTCGCCGCAGCCGTAAGCGCACTGGTTCCGCTATTCTTCCTGATCTTGTTCTTCCAGCGCCAGATCGTCAGCGGACTGACTGCGGGTGCGGTAAAGGGATAAATCCAACGCATTTCCGACCACATTGCGCTGACAAGGAGGGAAAATGTCACGGAACTATGGGGCTGCGCAGCCGTTGGTCCGCCGGAACATGCCGACGGGCTATGACATATCGCTGCGCGACTACACCAAGAACCGAACAGTGCGAATTCCGCAGGAATTCGGCCCCAAACAAAGCCTTCGCGGGTTTGAAAAAAACTATAACAATATCGTCGATTACATCGTTCGCATTACCCACCGCATCTGGGAAACCGATGCGCGCGACGTCGACTACATCGGTGCCTGTTATGCGCCAAGTTCGCTCATATACGACGACTACGGTCTGCAGACCGGAAGCAAGAAAATCATTGCCGACACGCATCATACCACGGGTGCATTCCCGGACATCGTTCTGGATGCCGAAGAAGTCATCTGGGCGGGGGATGACGAGGTCGGATTTCATACCTCGCATCTGACACGGATCATCGGAACAAATACCGGGCCAAGCCGTTACGGTCCCGCGACTGGTAAAAAGATCGGTGTGTTGGTCATTGCCAACTGCGTCGCGTTGGAAAATGATATTTTCCAGGAACATGTGCTCTACAACACTTCGGCGATGCTTCAGCAGCTTGGCATCGATCTTTGGGAGGAAGCAGACCGATTGGCGGCTGATCCGCCGCCCGGTTGGCCCCGCAGCCAGCAAACTTGGGATGACCTGCGCCGCTCGGCATCGCCTGCGCAGCCTTTGTCCTTGACCGATCCCGTAGACGGGTTCGACCCCGACGCATTCGCGCGCCGTCTGCACGACAACATCTGGAACGGCGACATGACCCTTATCGATTCTGAGTACGTCGCCGAATTGCCTTTCGAAGGCACGACCGAGCGCAAGTTCAATGGCATCGTTGCGTATAAAGACTATGTTAGCAGCCTACGCGCGGCGTTTCCCGACTTGTCGCTGCACGTTGACGAGATCTATTGGATGGGCAATGACGCGGACGGTTGGTTGATCTCGACGCGATGGAGCGCTGAGGGAACGCACAACCGCGACACAGAAATCTACCGCACGGCGACCGGAGCCGCCTGTCAGATCTGGGGGATTACGCAATGGCGTGTCGTGCAGGGCCGCGTGCAGCAGGAATGGCAATTGTTCAATGAATTGGATCTGATGATGCAGATCGCGAAGGCACGCCAGAACGCGGTCTGAGTCAAAAAACACGTCGGGCACGACCGACGGCACACTAAACTTGCGAAAGAAAAAGAAATGTCAGAACTGCAATCCGCAAAAACTCTGGTGCGGAACTACTATGACGCGCTGGATGCAGATCCGGTAACGGCTGCCAAGGCCTACTTCGCACCAGATGCCATCTGGCGCGGGTACCACCCATTTCACGAAATCCATGATCCGGTCGAGGTGGCCGAGCGATTCTGGGTTCCGCTGCAATCCAGCCTGCGGCGGATGCAACGCCGGTTGGATATCTTCCTGGCCGGTGAAAACCATCTTGAGTCCGAAGGTGTCTGGGTGGCTTCAATGGGGCACCTGATGGGCCTCTTTGACGCGCCGTGGTTGGATATCCCGCACACGAACAAGATCGCCATGCTGCGGTATTCCGAATTTCACCGCGTCGAAGGCGACCGGATCACCGACACGGCCATGTTCTTCGATATTCCGCACCTGATGGCACAAGCCGGGCTGAACTTGTTCCCTTCGCAAACCGGTGCGCAGCTGATCCAGCCCGGACCAATGACCCATACAGGCGTTATGTTCGATCCGCAGGACCCCGAAGAAGGTCGCAAGACCCTTGCCGCGATTGAATTCATGGTGAACGACATTCGAGACTGGAAAGGGCGCGAGGAGCAGGGGCTTGAGGAAGAATTGCCGCGCAGCTGGAACGACGACATGATCTGGTGGGGACCGACAGGTATCGGATCGACCTACACGATCGAGCGCTACATCAAGCAGCATTCGGGCCCGTTCCGGGATGGTCTGGCCGACAGGCACTTCAATGGGCATATCGCGCGGATTGCCGAAGGTGAATTCGGGGGATTTTTTGGCTGGCCAAACCTGACACTCAGACCATCAGGCGGCTTCATGGGAATGCCCGCGACCGACAAGCTGAGCGACATGCGCGTCATCGACATGTACCGGCGGTCCGGCGACAAGCTGACCGAGAACTGGATCTTTATCGACCTGTTGCACTTCTGGAACCAGCAGGGGGTCGATCTGTTGGCGCGTATACCCTACATGCGCGGATAGTCAGGCGACTGGCCCCGCGCTTGCATTGGGCAAAACCGGCTTATGTGGCTGCTTTGACCTGACCCGACGCGATCCAGTCATCGATGACCCGCAGCGCCGCGTCCGCAAACAGCGGGTCGTTGATGTGTGCATCCAACTCGATCAGGGTCGCGTTGTCGGGGCAGTGCGCGCGCACCTCTTGCACAAAGGCGGCCAAGCCTTCGGGATCGCTGAGCGGACCGCCCGGCCGATCCCATTCGTTTCCGCCTTGTGTTGGCAAGATCAAAGTTGTCGGACCCTTTGCCAGCGCCAACTTCGTACAGATTGCGCGCGCCATGTCGCGGCGTTGGTCGGCGGTCATCATAACCGACGAAAGCAAACGATTATGCGCGTGGGTTTCCTGACCGGCCAGCGTGGCCGGTGTGTCCTGCCAGCCAACAAAATCCACCAGATCATAGCATCCGATGGACACGATTTGCGGCGTGCCGAACAACCCGGCCGCAGTCATTCGATCCGCGCCCGCGGAAACCGATGAACCCATCAGATGATTGCCGACTTCCTGCGGTGCGAAGTCCATTACGGCGGCAAACCGGCCTTCCGCGGCAAGGCTCTCAAATGCGCGACCGCCCATGCCGGTTGCATGGAACACGGCCACTTCGAAACCACGCTCTTCCAGTGCCGGTTTCAGCGCAACCATATATTTAAGGACAGTTTTTCCAAACGAGGTCATCCCGATCAGGGGCTTGTCCCGGCTTGGTCTTTCCACCGCTTTTGCGGCCCCCAAAACGGCGCCCGCTGCCTGGCTCAGGGACGCTTTGCAGACGGAATTCAAACCGTAAAGCCCGCCGGCCCAAAGGATCATCTGAATATCGGCCGGCAATCGTTCGGGTGGGATCAGGGGTGAAAACGAGACGGTTGAGACAACGTATTTGGGCACGCCGACCGGAAGGGCCGAACAGATATCCAGCGCAAGATCTGTGCCCATCGTACCGCCAAGCACCAAAGCGCCGTCGATCTTGCCTTCGGCCTGCAAACGCGCGGCAAGGATGGCACCGCCTTTGGCCATGATTTGCATGGCCGTGTTTTCATCCCCGCTGTCGATGGCTTCCTGAATGCTGTGTCCGCCTGCTTCTGCAACATCGTGCTTGGAGATGTCGGTGGGTTTTGACGGGTCGCCTAGTACGCTGACGTCCATGCTCAGAACCTGACCACCCTGTGACTGGATTTTCTCGGCCAGATAGTTCAGCTCGTCATCTTTGGTGTCATAGGTTCCGACGAGCAAGATGGTCGTATCAGTCATTGCAGAAAGTCCTCAGATTTTGATCCAGGCGGTTTTCAGGTCGAGGTATTTATCGAAGGCATGCAAGGACTTGTCATGCCCGTTGCCGGATTGCTTGACCCCGCTCAGGGGAACGGTGATGTCCGCGCCCCCGTATGTGTTGACATGCACAACACCGGCTTGAATGCGCTTGATCATCCGGTGTGCGCGGGACAGGTTTGAGGTCCAGACACCCGCCGCCAAACCGTAGTCAGACCCGTTCGCAAGCGCCACGGCCTGATCTTCGGTGTCGAAAGCTTGAACGGTCAGCACGGGGCCGAACACCTCGTCCCGCACGATGCGGTCATCGGCTGCGACACCTGTCACAATTGTTGGGGCCATGTAAGTGCCACCTGTTTCTTGCAGGATGCGCGTGCCGCCCGTTGCTATGTTTCGCCCGGCAGCGCGTGCTTCGTCGATAAAGGCAAGGTTCTGCAACAGTTGCCGTTCAGAATTGACAGCGCCTGCGTTCGTGCCGGGATCAAGAGGATCACCGACTTGCATCGCCTCGGCATGTGCGACCAGCTTCTGGACAAATGCGTCATGGATATCGCGTTCGACCAGCAAGCGAGAACCGGCGATACAAACCTGACCAGAGTTTCGGAAAATGCCCGCAGCAGAGACTTTGGCGGCTTCGTCAAGATTTGGGGCATCTGCGAAAACGATGTTGGGCGACTTGCCGCCAAGCTCAAGGTAGACGCGTTTCAGATTCGATCGTGCCGAAGCTTCCAACAGGCGGCGCCCGGTCGCCCCAGATCCGGTAAAGACCAGAACGTCGACATCATGCGACTCGGCGATGGCGGCCCCAACCACGGAGCCTTCTCCGGTCACCACGTTCAGTACGCCGGGGGGAATGCCAGCATCCAGCGCAAGTTCAGCCAGCCGGACAAGTGTCAGCGACGCTGTTTCAGCCGGTTTCAGGACAACGGTGCATCCTGCGGCAAGGGCAGGGCCAAGTTTCCAGCTGCCGATCATCAAGGGGAAATTCCAGGGGACAATGGCGCCGACGACCCCAACAGGTTGCTTGTGGATCAAGCCCAATGCGTCCGGCGCGGTCGGGGCGATCTCTCCATAGATTTTGTCGATGGCCTCGGCGAAGTGGCGGATCGTGCCAACGGCGCTTAACGGCTCGGCCTTAAAGGCCATTCCGATTTCAGTGCCATTGTCCCGCACGCCAAGAACGGCCAGTTCTTCCGCCTCAGCCTCAATAAGATCGGCCCATTTCAGCATGGCTTTCTTGCGCGCTGCTGGCGGCAACAGGGACCAGCGCCCATCATCGAACGCAGAGCGCGCCGAAAGGATTGCGGCCTCGGCATCTTCTGCGGTGCCTCTTGGGATCGTCGTCAACAGATTGCCGTCGATCGGCGATGTAACGTCCAGAGTATTGCCGTCTGACGCCGCCCTGCGTTCGCCGTCAATGATGTGACTGGCAGGAGGAACGGTACGGGCACGCAACGCCGGAATTCTGGAGAAATCCAATTTACACTCCCAAAGGTTTATTATTTGAACCGCCAGTATCAAAAAAAGTGTCAGATTTTTAAGGTGCATTTGTCAATGATGATTTTTTTGTTGACAGGTTAAGATTCAAGTTCAGAATAAATGATACTAAAGGTTCATATAATAAACCGAATAATAAGCGCATCGCAGGGAGATGACATGTCCAATACAACCAAGGCCCTTCTGGCCGCGCTCGCTGTTGGCCTCGCAGGTCCAGCCTTTGCTGAATATCCCGAAAAACCAGTCAGCTTCATCGTTCCGTGGCCTCCGGGCGATCTGGAAGACGTTCTGACCCGTATGATCGCAGAAGACTTTCAAGCGGAATATGGCGTGCCGGCGGCGGTGGTGAACAAGCCGGGCGGCGGCGGCGGTCCTTTCCCCGGCGCGGTCGAGGTCGCAACGGCCCCGGCGGATGGCTATACGATCGGGTCTTTTGTGCCGGCGGTGTCGCTGATCGGGCACGAGATCGATATTCCAGAGCTGACGCCCGAGAAATTCGACCCCATCGGCATTTTCCTGACATACCCATTTGTCATAGCCGCGTCAGGCAACGCACCGTATTCTTCGATGGACGAGCTTGCGGACTACGCGAAGGAAAACGACGTTTTTCTGGGTCATTTTGGCGACGTCCTTACGCCGACCCAAGTGACCAAGGCACTTTCGGCAACCAAAGGGTTTGAATGGGCTGGCGATGCGCCATTCGATGCCCTTGATTGCAACACTCTTGCCTCGGGCGATGCTGATGTCATCAACACGACGCTGCAGCTGATCCTGCCATGTCTGGACGATGTCAAAGTTCTGGTGTCGATCACAGGCGAGCGCATCAGCAAAATCCCGGACACGCCTGCGATTGGCGAAGTCGAACCGACATTGGACATTTCGCTGTGGAACGGTCTGTTCGTGACCAAGGACACACCGGCCGATGTGCGTGAGAAGATTGCCGCCGTCGCGGAAAAGACAGTGACCAGCGAACGCGCACAGCAACTGGCCGAAGAAACCGGCGCGCTGGTCTATTGGCTGAACGCGGATGAAAGCGCGGCTGTCATTGCAGAGGACAAGGCGACGCTGGGCACAATCGGCTCGGCACTCGGTAACTGAGAACGATCGCTAAGAGGGCGGTCCGCCGCCTTCTCAGACAAGGCAGGAGCCCTTCCACATGGACAATTCCGAGCTTTTGAAAGTCAAAACAAAGACGTCCGGGCAGGTCGTGTTTGTCGTTGCGGGGCTTGTCTTGTCCTTGTTGCTACTGTCGCAGATCGGAACGCAGACAGAATGGTCCGAACGCGCGCGCAACATCGGCAGTCAACCGCGACTGTGGCCCGCAATTGCTCTGGCGGTGATGGTGGCAGGATTTGCCATTCACTATTGGCTGATGCGCCAGCGGCGTCCCAATGCTTTGGACTGGGTCGAAACGCGCCGCTGGTCAGAGCCGCTGGAATATCTGGTCTGGTTTTTGATCTACGTCGCCGCAGTACCGCGTCTGGGCTTCATGCCGATGAGTATTCTGTTTGCCTGCGCGCTGACCTACCGGTTGGGCTATCGCCACAAGGCCGCGCTTGCCATTGCGGCGGGCTTCGCCATCGCAATGGTCGTGCTGTTCAAAGGGCTGCTGGGCGTGAACATTCCGGGTGGTCAGATCTATGAGCTGTTGCCCGATTCAGTGCGAACCTTCTTTCTGGTGTATCTCTGATGGACCTGATCCTTTCCGCAGTTGACGTTTTGGCCCGTTGGGACGTCATGCTGGCGCTTCTTGTCGGAGCGGTCGGCGGCGTGGCCATTGGCGCCATCCCCGGCGTCGGTCCTGCCGTCGCCATTGCGATCCTTTTGCCTGCGACCTTTTCGATGGACCCGATTGTCGGGTTGACGCTGCTGCTGGGTATCTATGGGTCTTCCATGTACGGCGGATCGATCCCCGCAATCCTGATCAACACGCCGGGTACAGCTGTCAATGCGCTGACGACCTATGACGGTTTTCCCATGACCCTGCGGGGCGAGGGGCGTCGCGCCTTGTCTTTGGCTTACTCGGCCAGTTTTTTGGGTGGCATCTTTTCGGTCGTGTGCCTGATCTTTCTTTCTCCGGTTCTGGCCAAAATCGCTCCGATGTTCGGGTCGCGAGAGATCTTTCTGGCCGCTTTGCTCGGGCTGGTTTTGGTGGTCGTCGCGCATAAGGGGCAAATGGCTATCGCGGCGGCTTTGGCTGGTTTCGGAATCCTCGTCGGCACCGTCGGATTGGAGCCCGCTGCCTATACCCGCCGGTATACCTTTGGCCAAAGCTGGTTGGCGGGCGGGTTCGATCTGATTGTTGTCGTGTTGGGCCTCTTCGCGCTGTCCCAGGCGTTCCTGCTGCTGACTATGGACGACGAGAAAATCCGCCTGCCAAGATCCCGCGGCTCATTGTTCCAGGGGTTTCGGGAATTGGCAAAACACCCCCGCGTCGCCGGCATTGCGGCGAGTTTTGGGGTCGTTATGGGGATGATCCCCGGCGTTGGCGAATTCACTGCCCAGTTCATGTCGTACACCACCGCCCGGAGGCTTTCCAAAAACCCAAGGGCGTTCGGGCACGGATCGTCGGAAGGTTTGATCGCATCCGAAGCCGCCAACAACGCGGTCCCGGCGGCGGCCATGATCCCTTTGCTGGCGCTGGGCATTCCGGGTGAGGCGTTGACCGCAATGATGCTGTCGGTTTTCTACGTCCACAACGTTGTTCCCGGCCCGGGGCTCTTTCAGAACGACATGGATTTTGTCGTCGCGCTTTATATTGCGCTTTTGGTCCTGAATTTGATCGTTGTTGGGTTCCTTCTGGTTTCCACCGGGTGGCTGGTTCATCTGACCCGAATCCCCAACCGGTTCTTGGGCATGTGCATCTTGCTGCTCAGTTTTGTGGGGGTTTACTCGATCCGCAACTCGGCGATGGACTGCATTATCGCGGCGGTGTTCGGCCTGTTGGGTTTCATTCTCAAACGGCTGAACATGCCCATCGTTCCCATCATCCTCGGCATGGTTCTTGGGGGCATTATGGAGGTCAAGCTGCGCGCCTCATTGGCACGTGTGAAGACACCTTTGGACTTCATCGACCGCCCAATCGCGTTTTTGCTGTTCTGCGTGATCCTGATCATCATCGGATCAACCATCTGGCGGGTCCGCAAAGAGTGGCAGCCGGTGGATCGACGTACGCTGCAGAAGAAAGCCTCGAACACTTTCTCGAAACGCATTTCGGGCCGTTCGCATCGGCATTTCGAAAACCGGAAGAAACAACAAAGACGGAGGCGCTTCTATGACCATGTGGGTTCCTGAAGACGACGGGTTTGCCGACCTCGGTTCGCATGACAGCTTTGCACAGGGTGCGCCTTACAACACCTTTGCGCGGCTGCGTCGCGAAGCACCGTGCCATTGGTCCGACTTTGACGGGGGCAAGGGCTATTGGTCTATTACGCGGCACGCGGATATCGACAAATTGGTTCGCGAGACCGAGACCTTCTCGTCCGCGCGTGGCATCCGGATGGAGGACCAGACCCACGAAGAGTACATGGCGCGCAGGACGTTTCAGGAAACCGACGGCACTGACCATCGCAAGGTTCGGATGAAAGTGGCCAAGGCATTTTCGCCCAAGGTCGTCGCCGGGTTTGAGGATCAGATCCGCGATCTTTGTGGCCCCATTCTGGACAGGGCACTTGAAAAAGGCACATTCGACGCGACCCGCGACATCGCGCGCGAATTGCCAATGCGGATGCTGGGGCAAATTCTTGGTGTACCAGACGAAGATCTTCCCTGGCTAGTCGACAAAGGTGACGCATTGATGGCGAATTCTGATCCTGATTTCACCGATCATGTGGTGGACAAACTCGAGACAGATGAATTTCGCCTCATGCCGTTCAACTCTCCGGCGGGGGCCGAGCTATATGAATACTCGCGCACTTTGATGGACAGGAAAAACGCGACCGGTGATACCAGCGGGATCCTTCACCTGATCCTGCAGCCGGATGAAAATGGCGAGACGATCTCGGAAACCGAGTTTCGCAATTTCTTTTGCCTGCTGGTGGCCGCTGGCAATGACACAACGCGCTATTCCATTGCGGCTGGCATTCAGGCCATTGCGCGTCAGGATGGACTTTTGCAAGAGCTTCAGACAGACGAGGTTTGGGGCACCGCCGCAGATGAGATTGTGCGCTGGGCGTCGCCAGCTACGTATTTCCGCCGCACTGCGATGAAGGATGTCGAGGTTCACGGGCAGCAGATCAAAGAGGGCGACAAGGTTCTTTATTGGTTCATCTCGGCCAACCGGGATGAAAGCATGTTCGAAGATCCTTACCGTCTGACGCTGTCGCGTAAACCCAATCGGCAGCTTGGCTGGGGGCAGGGCGGTCCGCATGTGTGCCTGGGAATGCATCTTGCCCGCCTCGAGGTGCGGGTCCTGTTTCAGGAACTGGCCAAACGCATCAAGACCATCGAACCTGACGGGCCCGAGGCCTTCGTTCGGTCCAATTTTGTAAACGGCATCAAACGGATGCCCGTTCGCGTCACTTTGCAGTAGGGTCCCCATGTCGAACCGTTTGCGTGCCCTTTTCATTGACCACCTGTCGATCCCGCGCGGAAAATACATGCCCGCCAGCAAAATCGGCGACGCATCGACGCGCTTTGCTCGGGCAACGTTTGGTGTTCATTACGACCGCGACCTGCTGCTTGACGCGCCACATGCGCAGGTCCGCGAAGGGGCTCCGGATATGGAGTTGCGCTGGCGGGGCGAGGAGGTACGTCAGGGGTGGGAGCCAAATACCTCTGTCGTGGTGGGTGATTTGTACGATGCGGATGGAAGCCCGTTATCGCTTTGCCCGCGCGGCGCATTGAAACGCGCGGTGTCCGATTGGGAAAAACACGGTTTAAAACCGATGCTGGGGATCGAACTTGAGGCATACGCGCTGCAAGGGGGCGAGGATGGCCGCCTGCGGCCCTACGATGCGCCGGGCGGCGGAGTTTACGGCACCGGGCCTTTCGCCGATCCGATGCGGATCAACGATGTGATCTGGAACAAGGCGTTGGAAATGGGTTTCCGTCTTGACCTGATCACGGCTGAATTCGACAGTCCGCAATTCGAATACACTCTGACCTTCGACGATGCGCTGAAGGCCGTGGACGACATCGTACTGTTCCGCCTGATGGCTCGGGAAATCGCATTGGATCACGGTATCGTTCTGACTTTCCTGCCAAAACCGCTTTCGGAACTTGGCGGGTCAGGGATGCATATCAATTTCTCGTTTCAGTATGCCAACGGAAAAAATGCGTTGGCAACGGGGGAAGTCGGTGGACCCGATCACCTGAATGACCTGTCCCGCGGGTGCCTGGCGGGTCTGGTGCACCATCACGAAGGGCTTGCTGGACTGATCGCACCAACAACAGGATCATACCGCCGGCTGCAACCGTCATCCTTGTCGGGGTATTGGAAAAACTGGGGCGGCGACCATCGCGGTGTAACAACCCGCGTGTCCGGCGAAGGCGGCGCGAAGGCACGGTTGGAACACCGAATGGCCGACGCCAGCGCAAATCCCTATACAGCCGCGGCTGCCGTGTTACAGGCCGCCCGGCTTGGGTTCGAAGGAAAGTTTGACCTGCCCCCGATCGAGACCGGAGACGGGTTCGATACCGTTGACGCCCGAACAGGCACTGCGGCCAATTTGCGCAAAGCCATACAAGACCTTGAAACCGATACAGCTTTGGTCGATGCGGTTGGGCGCGAGTTGGTCGAAAACCATGCCTTCATGAAAGAACGGGAATTCCGTAAGACGCGCGAACTCGAGCCTGACGCTCTGCTGGACTTCTACGTGTGGTTTGTCTGAGATGAAACTTGCGACCCTTGTCACAAACACGGATTTCAGCGCCTTCGCCAAGGCGCGCCCGTTGGATGACGAAAAGTTTGCGGCGCTGATTGCCGAGGTGCGACCTGATTGGGACGTCACGGCGTTTTGGGTCTGCAAGGGCGAATTTCCCGACGACATCGCGGCGTATGATGGCGTGATGATCACCGGCAGCCCGGCCTCTACAACAGAAAACGCGCCTTGGATGCAAAAGCTGGAAACCCTGGTCGAAGAGATTATCGAGAACAAAATCCCCTTGTTCGGCGCCTGTTTCGGGCACCAGATCATCGCCAAATCCCTTGGGGCACCCATTGTGCGTAACCCGGAAGGGTGGGCGCATGGCCGGATTGAAACTCACAGGGTTGCGCAGAAGCCATGGTCACTGCCTCAAAAGGACTTGCATCTTTATGGCTCGCATATCGAGCAGGTCGGCGCGCTTCCGCATGGGGCGGACCGTGTGTTTGAAAGCGACGGTTGCCCGATAGCAGGTTTTTCTATTGGAAACAAAGTTTTGACAGTGCAACATCATCCAGAAATGACAGCCGAATTCATTGCGGACTTGGTTGAAGAATATGCCGATCATGTTGGCTTCGACGTCACCAAACGCGCCCGCCGATCCATCGAAGCGGGTCCCGCCGATCGAACAGCATTTGCGACGGAAATCGCAGCATTCTTTGAGCATGGGGTGCGTTAGATGGGTACGATCACAAAAGCGCTGGACCTGCTTGGGCTTTTCGCCCGTGATCGTGCCGAAATAGGGCTGGGCGAGTTCGTGCGCCTGACGGGACGGGACAAGGCAACCGTTCATCGCCACCTGACCGAATTGGCCGAGAACGGTTACCTGGAACAGCATCCCGAAACGCGCGCCTATCGTTTGGGTCCGGCCTTGTTGCGCCTGTCAGCGCTGCGAGAGGTGCTGTTCCCGGTGCGGAAACTGTTGCAACCGATTGTTTTTGATCTGTCCGAAACGGTTGGCGAGTTGGCCCACGCCAGCCTTTTGCAGGGCGAGGCATTGTCGCCGGTCGCTCATTCGGACCCGAGTTTGCACGGGGTACAGGTGAACTTCGACATTGCCGAGATGTTGCCTTTACACGCCACTTCCTCCGGTATCGCCGCCCTCGCGTTTTGCCCGGATGAGTTGTTGGCAAAGGTGATGGCCCGGCCGTTGTCCAAATACACTGATCGTACGATTGCCGACCCTTCCGCACTGCGGGAAAAAGTGGGTGTCACGCGCCGGTACGGTGTGTGCACGGTGACGGGGACGTTCGACGAAGGCGTCAGTTCGGTTGGTGCCCCGGTCTTTGGCGACGGCGGGCGCGTTGCAGGGTCGCTTGCGGTCGCCGTCCCAAGCGCTCGTGCCACACCCGAAAAATTACGCGATATCGCGATTATCCTTTTGAAAGAGGCTGATCGGGCCTCAACCGCCCTGGGTGGGGTATTTCCAAAGACGTTTGATGCTCTGCCGGAAAACTGGGCTGACGAAACCACAGCAAACAGGTGATCTCATGAAGGATAGCAATTTCCTGAAAGAAAACAACGCCCGCCACCTGTGGCATCCGATGGCGCATCCGGCGGATAGCCTTGCAAACCCTCCCGAGATCATTGTTGGCGGGGACGGCGTTACCATTACAGACGTTGATGGCCGCACAGTTGTCGACGGGGTGGGCGGCCTGTGGAACGTCAATCTTGGGTATTCCTGCCAACCTGTGAAAGATGCGATCCGAGACCAGCTTGATCGCTTGCCCTACTATTCGATTTTCCGTGGAACGACCAATGATCTGGTTATCGAGCTCAGCTGGATGCTGCGCGAGTTCTTTGCGCCGGATGGCCTGTCGCGCGCGTTTTTCACATCCGGTGGTTCGGATGGCGTTGAAATCGCTTTGCGTCTGGCCCGGCAATACCACAAGGTTCGGGGCGAGGCCGGGCGCGTCAAGTTCCTGAGCCTGAAGAAAGGATATCACGGGACACACACGCTTGGGGCTTCGGTCAACGGAAACGCGAATTTCCGTACCCAGTACGAACCGCTGATGCCCGGCTGCCACCATATTCCTTCGCCCTATACGTACCGGAATCCTTTTGACGAAACCGATCCGGAACGGCTGGCCCAACTTTGCCTTGCAGCGTTGGAAGACGAGATCAAGTTTCAGGATCCCTCGACCATCGCTGCGATGATCATGGAACCGGTTCTGGGTGCAGGCGGTGTGATTCCGCCGCACGAAAGCTTTATGCCCGGCGTCCGCGAGATCTGTTCGAAATACAGTATCCTTTTGGTCGCCGATGAGGTCATCACCGCCTACGGTCGCACCGGGGCATGGAGCGGGTCGCGTCGCTTTGGCGTGCAACCGGACATGGCAGTAACGGCCAAGGCAATCACAAACGGATATTTCCCCTTTGGCGCGGTCATGATCAGCGATGCGGTTTCTGAAGTCTTCGAAAGTGACACTTCGGGAAAAGGGGCGATCGGGTCAGGCTATACCTATTCTGGCCATCCGGTCGGTGCAGCGGCGGCGATTGCCTGTCTGAAGGAAACAGAGCGGTTGAACGTCAAGGACAACGCTGCCGCCCGAGGCCAGCAGCTTTTTGAGGGGCTCAAAAGACTGGGTTCCAAATACGATCTCATTGGCGATGTGCGGGGCGGGTACGGCTTGATGTGTGCGCTTGAACTGGTTTCGGACCGCGCGACGAAATCTCCGATCGGCAAAACCACGATCGGGAATGTTCAAAAGACAGCTTACGATGCGGGTGCAATGGTACGTGTGTCCGGAAACAACATCATTTTGTCGCCTCCGCTTATTCTTGAAGAAGATGACGTGGAAACGATTGTGTCGGCTTTGGATCGGGGGCTTAAAGCCGTTTGAGCCTCACCGAGGCTACGGTTGCTCATCCTCAAGGCTGCGCACCAGTTTTTGCAGCAAGGCCACCAGCGCATCGTGATCCTTGTCCCCCAGAACGTCGCGAAAAAGCGCCGCAATTTCGCTGGCTTCGGACAGGTGGTCATTGATGATGGACTGCCCCTTGTCCGTGATGTTGATGTGCTGTCTGCGGCGGTCATTGGCGTCCGTCTCCCGCACGAGATAGCCACCGGTTTCCATCGATTGCACAATACGGCTTAGGCTCGCAGGCAAAAGGGCTGCGTGTTTGGCCAGGTTGCCGGCGTCCATTTTGCCGTGCTCGCTGAGAACGCGCAAAACGCGCCATTGCTGTTCGGTTATTCCGGCGCGAAGCAGCATTTTTCGTATTGGCGCCATGACCGCCTCGCGGGCACGGATCAGAGAGACGGGCAACGAGTCTCCGGTCGATGGTAACACGTTGGGTGTTTGGCTGTTCGGTGCAAGGTTCATTGTGGGGGTCCTGAAAAGAATAACATGTTAAATAAATCATTTGACTCGCCGCTGCAACATCCGCTAGTGAGTGTATTAGTTAACATATCAAAGAAATTCGGTGAAGCCATGCCGCACATTCACATCGAATATTCCGGCAATCTGGAACAGGTCGTGGATATGACTGCCTTGTGCGAAGCGTTGCGCAAGGAAGCCGTCTACATCGATGCGCTACCGATGCCCGGTGTGCGCGTAAGGGCCAGCCGGGTCGATCACTACGCAATTGCGGACGGGAACCCGAAGCACGGGTTTGTCGATATCTCCGTGCGTTTGCGAGAGGGGCGACCAGAAGATGTGAAGCAGGATGTGATCGCGCGCATTTTCGAGGCAGCACGGGTCTTTCTGCACTCCGCGATGGACACGCATTCCATCGGTTTGTCTGCGGAGTTGCGCGAGATCAACGCGGGCCTTTCACCAAAATGCGGAACCATCCGCGAGCATCTGGAGGACAGTGTATGAGCATTCTCGACCAGAACATCCAAAAGCTCCAGAATTTGCTTGAGAGGTTCCGTTCCGACGGTATCCCGAACAGGATTGCAGGCGAGGACCGTGCTGGATCGGCCGGCAGTTTCGACAATACCTCACCGGTCGACAAAAGCCTGATCTGCCGAGTCGCCCAAGGCAACGCAGACGACATTGATGCCGCGGCCAACGCTGCGGCGGATGCGTTTGCCCAATGGCGGGATATGGCGGCCACCGAGCGGCGCAAGATCCTGATCCGGGTGGCCGAAGGCATCGAGGCTCGGGCGGAAGAAATTGCTCTTTGCGAATGCTGGGACACCGGGCAAGCGTTGAAATTCATGTCCAAGGCTGCATTGCGCGGGGCCGAGAATTTCCGGTACTTCGCAGATCAGGTGGTGCAGGCCCGCGATGGCCAGCACCTGAAGTCCCCGACGTTGATGAACATCACGACTCGCGTGCCAATAGGCCCTGTGGGGGTGATCACGCCATGGAATACGCCGTTTATGTTGTCCACATGGAAAATCGCCCCGGCTTTGGCTGCAGGGTGTACCGTGGTTCACAAGCCGGCTGAGGCCAGCCCGCTCACAGCCCGCCTGTTGGTGGAAATCGCAGAAGAGGCCGGGCTGCCCAAGGGCGTATTGAACACAGTAAACGGATTTGGCGAAGAGGCGGGTAAGGCCTTGTGCGAACACCCCAAGATTCGTGCTATCGCGTTTGTCGGCGAAAGCCGGACAGGTAGCCTGATCACCAAACAGGGCGCCGACACGCTCAAACGCAATCATCTTGAACTGGGGGGCAAAAATCCTGTCATCGTCTTTGATGATGCGGACTTGGACCGGGCCTTGGATGCCGTGATCTTTATGATCTATTCGATCAATGGAGAGCGGTGCACTTCGTCCTCACGCCTGTTGGTCCAGGACACGATCCGCGAAAATTTCGAGGCCAGATTGGTGGAGCGGGTCAATAGAATCCGCGTCGGGCACCCGCTCGACCCCTCGACCGAGGTTGGCCCGTTGGTGACACAGGAGCATTTTGACAAAGTCACCTCGTATTTCGACATCGCAAGGCAGGATGGCGCGACGGTGGCCGCAGGCGGTGAAGTGATCGGCGAGCAAGGTTACTTCGTGCGCCCCACCTTGTTCACCAACGCCAACAACCAGATGCGGATCGCACGAGAAGAAATCTTTGGGCCCGTGCTGACGTCCATCCCGTTTTCGACCGAGGAAGAGGCCCTGCAAATCGCCAATGACACGCCATACGGGCTGACCGGGTATGTGTGGACCAACGATCTGACGCGCGCGCTGCGCTTTACCGACCGGCTGGAGGCGGGAATGATCTGGGTGAATTCCGAGAATGTCCGGCACCTGCCGACACCCTTTGGCGGGGTCAAGGCATCCGGTATCGGACGAGACGGCGGTGACTGGTCGTTCGAGTTTTACATGGAGCAAAAGCACATCGGCTTTGCAACCGGCCAACACAAGATCACGCAACTTGGGGCCTGAACCGAACCACCGCAAACGCGTAAACTCATATCTGTTGGCACGTGCCAAAGCCATCCGACACACTGATTTCGATAGGAGTACACCATGCCAGTTCCCACTCCGAACCTTTACCCGGATTTCAATACGATCCGCCTTAGCCACGTTTGCCTGAATGTCAGCGATCTGGCCGCGTCCAAGGCGTTTTATGTTGATATGTTCGGCTTGCAGGTGACGGAAGAAACTAGCACTCATCTGTATCTGCGCGCGCTGGAAGAGCGGGGTCACCACAGCGTCGTTTTGCAGAAGTCCGACGCGCCCGGCACGGTTGAGGTGATGGGGTTCAAGGTTTTTGACGCGGATGATCTGGATCGCGCCGAAGCGTGGTTCAAATCAAAAGGTCGCCCGACACATTGGATCGAACGCCCGCATCAGGGCCGGACATTGTTGACCTCGGACAACATCGGCATTCCGCTGGAATTCTATCAAAAAATGGACCGGCTGCCGACGATCCATCAGGAATATGCACGTTATCACGGTGTGCGGCCCCTGCGGATTGATCATTTCAACTGCTTCAGCCCGAATGTGGACAAAAGCGTCGCTTTCTACAACGACATGGGGTTTCGCGTTACCGAATATACGGAAGACGAGGACAGCAAGCGCCTTTGGGCGGCGTGGCTTCATCGCAAGGGCGGCGTTCACGACATGGCGTTCACCAACGGGACAGGACCGCGGATGCACCATGTGGCGTTTTGGGTTGCCAATCCGCTTCACATAATTGACCTGTTGGATGTCATGGCGACAACGGGTTACGTCGGCAATATCGAACGGGGTCCGGGACGGCATGGCATCTCGAACGCATTCTTTCTGTATATCCTTGATCCTGATGGTCATCGGATCGAGATTTACAGTTCCGACTACCAAACGCTGGACCCCGATCATGAGCCGCTGAAATGGGATCTCAAAGACCCACAACGCCAGACCCTTTGGGGCGCACCCGCCCCGCGCAGTTGGTTCGAGCATGGAACCCAGTTTGTCGGCGTCGACACGCAGCAGGCCGAGCTTGCGGCGACCCCAATCGTCGCGCCCTGACAAGGAGTTGCAGATGCGATTTGCCACCTTTTCCGCAGACGGCGAAACATTTTTTGGCAGCATCACGGACGAGGGCGCCATTGCACTGAACAGCGCGTTTCCGAGCCGAGGCTCGCTTTACGATGTCATAGCAGCGGGTCAGTTTGATGCGTTGGCAGATGCGGCCAGCGGAAAACCGATCACGCATAAAGACTTTGCCTATGAGATGGTGATGCCCGATGCGCGGCGTATTCTGTGCGTCGGCGTGAACTTTCCGGATCGCAACGCCGAGTACAAGGACGGCAGCGCGCAGCCAGAGTACATGTCGTTGTTCCCGCGCTTTGCCAGCGGGTTCACAGGCCATGATCGCCCCTTGATACGTCCACCGGAAAGTCAAAAGCTCGATTATGAAGGTGAAGTTGCGATTGTGATCGGCAAAGGCGGACGTCGCATTTCCCAAGCCGATGCTTATGGCCACATTGCCGCTTTGACATTGTGTAACGAGGGCACGATCCGTGATTGGGTGCGCCACGCAAAATTCAACGTGACGCAGGGCAAGAACTGGGACCGTTCCGGCGCCATGGGTCCGTGGCTGGTCCCCTTTACGGACGCGTCGCAATTGGACGAGGCGCGCCTCACAACCCGCGTGAATGGCGAGTTGAGGCAGGATGACGTCCTGTCCCGCATGATGTTTCCGATCCGGCGAGAGATCGAGTATATCTCGACCTTCATGACCTTGCTGCCCGGAGATATCATTGTAACAGGCACACCGACGGGCGCGGGCGCACGGTTCGACCCGCCCAAGTTCTTGCAGCCCGGCGATGTCGTCGAAGTTTCGGTTGAAGGCATCGGCACCTTACGCAACACGGTCGAGGACGAGCCCGGATGACCCCCGAAGATCACACACGCGCTGCCGCTGATCTGATGGCAGCCGAGCGGGAAGGGCGGCAGATCGGATTGCTGAGCCTTCGCCATCCCGATATCGGTATGGATGACGCCTATGCGGTGCAAAATGCCATCTACCGCGCCAAACTGGCTGAAGGACGCAAGGTGATCGGTTGGAAAATCGGGCTGACCTCAAAAGCGATGCAATACGCATTGAACATAGACATCCCCGACAGCGGTATTTTGTTCGATGACATGATCTTCGAAACCGGTTCAACTGTACCTGACGGCCGTTTCATCCAGCCCCGTATTGAAACCGAGATCGCCTTTGTCATGAAGGATGCCCTGGGCGGTGCGGACGTGACGCGCGATCAAGTTCTGGCCGCGACCGATTACGTTGCCCCATCGATCGAGATTCTCGACACCAGAATTCAACGCGTCGATCCGCAAACCGGAAAAGCCCGAACCGTTTTTGATACCATCAGTGACAACGCCGCCAATGCTGGCCTTGTACTGGGAGCTGAAAAGCACGATGTAGACGCCTTTGACCTGCGATGGGTTGGCGCGCTCACCTTTCGAAATGGCGAGATCGAAGAGACCGGGCTGGGCGCTGGGGTGCTGAACGATCCCGTCGAAAGTGTGGCCTGGCTGGCCCGTCGCATGGCAGACTATGGGCAGAGCATCGAGCCCGGTCAGGTGATCCTGTCGGGCAGCTTTATCCGGCCTGTGGAATGCCCATCGGGTACCGCGATCCATGCGGACTTTGGCGGTTTTGGGTCGGTAAACATAGAATTTGAATGAAGGAACACTGAAATGCCCGCTCCGCACAACCCACTGAAGGCTGCCCTTAAGGCCGGACAGCCCCAATTTGGCTGCTGGCTTGGCTTGGCGAACGCGTATGCTGCGGAAATCGCGGCCACCGCCGGGTATGACTGGTTGCTGGTTGATGCCGAGCATGCGCCGAACGACCTGCGTTCGGTGCTTGAGCAGGTACGGGTCGTCGAAGCCTCTCCCAGCCACCCTGTGGCCCGCCTTCCGATTGGCGAGGCGTGGATGATCAAGCAATTCCTGGACGCGGGCGTTCAAAGCCTTTTGGTGCCCATGGTCGAAAGCGGCCAACAGGCCAATGACCTTGTCCGCGCTGTTCGCTACCCGCCTGTGGGTGTGCGCGGCGTTGGCTCTTCGATGGCGCGGGCGTCGCGGTTTTCGGCAATCCCGGACTACCTCACGACGGCGGATGACCAGATTTGTTTGCTGGTCCAGGTCGAAAGCCGACTGGGTATGGACGCTTTGGATGATATTCTGGCGACCGACGTGGACGGTGTTTTCATTGGTCCGGCTGATCTGGCGGCAGATATGGGGCATTTGGGAAATGCGGATCACCCAGACGTGGTGCAAGCGATCCGGGATGCCTTGGGCCGGATCGTATCTGCAGGCAAAGCGGCAGGTATTTTGACACTCGACACCGAGATGCAGCAAAACAGCCTTGAATTGGGGGCAACGTTTTTGGCCACAGATATCGACGTCTTGGTGTTCGCTAAGGCAATCCGCGGCGCCGCCAAGTCGGGCAGGGCGCTTGTAGAGGGCATTTCCAGAGAAAAGTGACGGGTTGCGCCACGCGTCTGTGGGCGCGTGCTAGGCCTGCAACTCAGGCGCAAGGGCGATCCGAGCGGCCACAGCGATAAAGAACAGAACGCTGCCTGTCAGGACAAAGACGTGCCAGATCGTGTTGTGAAACGGCAACCAGTGCATCAGGTAGAATGTAATGCCGACGGTGTAAACAAGGCCGCCGCCGATCATCAACGCAACGACAAGCGTTGAAAGTTCCGACAACATCGGTTGCCCGGCCCAGATGACCGCCCAACCCATCATTACATACAGCGCCAGACCGAACCACCTGAACCGGTTTGGGTCCATCATCTTCAAAGCTGATCCGAGTGTTGCAGATGACCAAAGCCCGATCAAAAGCCCCGGCGCCTGCACCCCGGATAGCAACAGGAACGGCGTGTAAGTGCCTGCAATTTTGATGTAAATCCCTGAATGATCAAGGCGGCGCAGCAAGCCCGACCACCGGTCGCTTTCAACCATGTTGTACAAGGCAGACAGGATCAGCATCAGAATGAGCGTGACCCCGTAAACCGAGGCGCCCAGCAATGCCTCGGGCTCTGTCCGGTGGTAGGCGGTCAAAACAACCAAAACAGGCACCGCCACAACGGCGAGGCTGATGCCCAGAATGTGAACAACACCGTCACTTACGCGCTCGGCCCGACTGTAAGCCGGGCGCATCTCTGCAAAAGACACCATACCGCTTAACCTGCGAACAATAGGAATAAGCTATGGACCTCGATGCACCGCGACAAGGCACCTACAACGCATTGTGTTCATGTGACAGGGGTTTGAAACCTAAATTGATCAGGTCGGATCGTCGTTCAGCTTGGGGTCCTTGTACCGGTTGAGGTCCAGAATGCCGGCTTGAACTGGGTCCTGTATCAAGAATTTTGCATTCACCATGTCACTTGTTGACCAGAAGTCAGGGCTTGTTCTGCGTAAGCCATAGGTGGCCACCACATTTAGCCAGTCGCCCTGCGATCTGACGGCGGTCAATGCGTCGGTAAATGACGTCAATTGATCTTCGGGGACCTTGAAGAAGAAGTTGGGGTAACTTGCGAACAAGCCCGGCAAGATCGTCAAAACGTCCGCTTCAGGATTGCGCCTTGCCGCTTCGTCGAACAGGAACGCCACGTTGTAGTGAGCCTTGTCATGGGCCAGAGAAAAGAGCTTGGGCTCACCCTGTCGCGTTTCGATGACAAGAATCGATAGATCAGGAAGGAACTTAACCCAAGGCCCGGTCTGGCTTGCGATTTCCCGCAAGGGTTTCAGCAAGGCTTCTTGACCATCGACCTCGCAATCTACATTTGCGCACCTGTTGATCGGATCAGTTTCAGGCCATAACCCGTTTCCCAGGCGCAGCAACTCAAGCAAAAATTCCTGCTTCGGGTCGCTGGTGGCAAAGTCGACACCGGACGGAAAATCATGATCCACCTGCCGACGATGCCAATACGTGTGAATCTCGGCCAACGTGCCCTGATACCACGCGGCGTGTATGTCTTGCCGGACGTCGCGGGGCATAAAGGTCAGAAACAAGTCCTCACTCTCCATCCGCAGTTCGTCCATGTAAAGGCGGGTGGAAAGTTGGTGTTCAACCCGGCCGAAAACATCGTAGCCAGCCACCAGATCATAATAGATGCGTTCAAAAATCGGATAGTCGATAACCCAGGCCGTTTCAGGAATGTCGCCGTGGAACCCTGTCATCGCCGAAGCATTGTCGAAGTGCCGGAATACGGTGATCCGGGCATCGGGGTTGGTTCCGTCCCCGTCCCAGATTGATGAATAGTCAAAGCCGGTTTCAAAAAGCGGGCTGTTCCGATAGCGGGCATCGCGGAATTTCAGATACTCAATCTGGGCCTTGTGGGAAAACTCCTGCAACTCGCCCAGAACGCCGTCATTGACCTGAGAGACCGGCAGTTCCAGATAGGTCGCACCGTCGGACAGGTAGCTGGGGTCTGTAACCGAGAGGTCGGCGTCGGGATCCAGAAAGCTCACCCAGAACCTGTCTTCGATCACGTCAACGGCGGTTTCGCCGTGACAGACCGGGCCGCGAATAAAGCTGCGCACAAAAAACAACGCATCATCCAGAAGGAACTGATAGCGGCTGCGCGCGGGGATGGCTGCGAATGTACTGAACGGGTTTCCACCCTCGGACGTGCCATAGTCAGGCAACTCGGATACCGACCAATCGGGGTTCAGGAACAAAGCCTGAAACCTTGTCATCCTGTCAGGGCTGAGATCGTAGACAAGGTGTTCCTTGTGCACGATGGTTTCATCGATGATCTGCAAGCGGTAAAAAAAGGGGTTCGCGCCGGGCGCATCAAAAGGTCGCCGGGTCGCTATGATTTCAATCTCTTCGCCCGGTGCAGTCGTGGAACGGACAAGTTGGAAGAACCGTCGTGAGTCATCCTGATCAAAGTGAAGCCGGGCCAGGAACAAGTGCTCGTACAAATAGCGGCTCATCAGCTGGCTGCGCAGGTCCGCGGCGTTCAGGAATTGCTCCCATCTGGTGATCTGATCCTGAACCGCTTCGGGCACCTCAGGCGACGCCGACGGCATCGGTATGCCTTCGCCAGCCCAGGCCATCAAAGTCTCGTACTCAGAATCTCCGAGGGGCGCGGTCCCGTAGGGCATGCCGGCCAGCGGATGGCTGTCGCGGAACGCGTCGAAGTCGGATGTTGTGGGGCATACCAATGGTCGGTCCAACGCAAGCCCTAATTCCTCGGGCAGTGGCGCGTCCGGGGTCAGCGGTGCGGCGCGACCGAGGTCTAGGTACCTTTCAAGAAGCGACGCCGAATTGCCCGGCTCTGTGACCGTATGAAACCCCAATGCCCGCCATTGCGGTACGGTCTGAGCATCAATCCCAAGACGTGTCGGCTGGGCATCGGATAGGCGCTCGGTATGGTAGACGGCTTCATTGCTGGCCCCGCGCAACAGTCCGGCAGGCGATGTCAGTTTCAGTTGGCAGGGGGCGTCATAGCAGCTGTGGCAAACAACACAGCGGTGGTCGAGGATGTCTTTTACCTGGGCCCAATTCTGTTCTTCAGCTTTGGAATTGGCATTGGTGGATTGGGCGCGTGCCGGGTTTGCGGACCCGACAGCCAGGACCAAGACCAGCGCGGAAAAGGTCAGCAACGCCCGGATACACAATGGAACAACTTTCCCCATCGGTTTTTTCCATCCTACTAAAGCCTTTACAGGTTCAGTGTTGCCCGCGCTCGGATCAAAGTCGAGTCTTGTGGCGGATGCGGTATAGCTTGACCTAAGGTCAGGCGTGAGCGGCTCGCAATTGGTCGATCTGCGTGACACCAAGCTGAGCCATCGCGACGTCGATTTCCTCACACAGCACGGACCACAGTTGGCCAAGCCCGGCCTCGCCCTCGGCGGCAATGGCAAACTGCATAATCCGGCCGAAAAAGACGAAATCCGCCCCACAAATCAGGGCTTTGATAACGTCTTCGCCCGACCGCAGGCCGCTGTCATAGAACAAGGGAAAGCTGTCCCCCAAGGCCGCGCGTATCTTGGGCAGCATCAAAAACGGTTCAGGCGCGCTTTCCAACTGCCGCGATCCGTGGGAAGAGACCTGGATTGCGTCGACCCCGGCGTTCTTGACAGCAATTGCGTCATCCACATTCAGCACGCCCTTGACCACGAGGTTGCCGGGCCAGCGATCCCTGAGCCGCGCCAGCGTGTCCCAATCGGCTTTGGCCCGGCTTTCGGTTCGGTCAAACTCGTACCCGTCCATCAGGAAATTCGCCATTTGCGGCTTGCCCTGCAGTAACGTGGCAATGGACCATTGTGGATGCAGTGCAAAATCCAGAACCTGCCGGGGCCCCATCCTGAAAGGCATACGAAATCCGTGCCGCAATTCTCGCGGGCGACGACCGACTTCGGGAACGTCGACCGTCAGGACCAGGGTGTCGTACCCGGCCGCCCGGGCACGGTCGACCAACTGGAATGTCCCTGTGCCATCACCACTGAAGTAGAGCTGGAACCAGGCGTTTCCCTCGGCCTCTTCGATCACATCTTCCATCGGGGTAGAAGCCACGGTCGAAACACCCAACGGAACCGATTGACGCGCGGCCAAACGGGCCATCATCAAGTCCGCGCCGGGTGCCGACAGATTGCACATGCCCATCGGCGCGATGCCAAATGGCACTTTGGTTTGCGAGCCAAAAACCGAACTCGCCAACGACCGCTCGCTGACATCCCGCAGTATTCTTGGCTGCAATGTCATGGCGTCCAACGCCGCGCGGTTTCGGGTTGCCCCCACTTCTGTGCCCGCTGCGCCGTCGATATAGTCGAAAACCATCCACGGCAGACGCCGCCGCGCGAGGCGGCGGGCATCTTCGGCGCTGTGGATGGCGCTTGATGGCATTATGCCTGTACGGCCTTCATAAAGCGGTCGCGGATCACGACCGGGTCCATCGTAATCGGAGGCATCTTGGCATTGCCGCTTTCGCATTTGCTGACGATGATCGTCATCTGTTTTGCGTCCAGCGCCTCCTGCAGGACCCGACCGGTGTCTTCTGCCCGACACTCGATCACCCGCTCGCACCCGGCGGCTTCGGCCATCTTGGTCAGTGAAGTTTTCTGCCCGGCGTAAGTGGGCTGATCCCCGGTTGAGCCGTAAGAGCCATTGTCGACAATCAGCAGGATGTAGTTGTCAGCGACATTGTTCGCGATGGTGGGCAAGGTTCCCAGATTGGTCAGAACAGAACCGTCGCCATCAATTGCGATCACGGGTTTCGGCTGTGACAAAGCCAGCCCGAGTCCGATGGACGATGCCAAACCCATCGTTCCCAGCATGTAAAAGTTCGTGGGCTGATCGTCGATGGCATGAAGTTCCTGGCTGGGGATGCCGATATTGCAGACAACCAGTTGATCCCGCAGGATCGGAGCGATTTCTTTCAGGATTTCAGAACGGATCATTGGTCGCCGTAGCCTCCCCAGAAATTGGCGTCGGTCAGGATGGCGACCGGTTTGTTGCACATGAACGTGTATTTCAGGATTGCATCCAGTTCCTCGACATCCGCTTGGTGGTGGAAGTGGTAGGTCGGGATATTGAGTTGCGCCAGCAGCGCCTTTGTGTGAACCGCCATCTCGACCTGACAGGCGATGGGTTCGCGCAGCTCGCCGCGGTAAGAGATCAACATGGGCAGCGGCATCCGGTAATACTGAATCAGCGTGGCCAGCGTGTTGATGGTCACTCCGATCGCGGTGTTCTGCATGATGATGGCAGGCCGCTTGCCGCCCATCCATGCACCAGCGCACAACCCCATGCCTTCGTCTTCCTTGTTGGACGGTATATGATAGATGCCGTCACGCTTGTCGATTTCCTCGATCACGCCGGCCAGTTGCTTGCACGGCACGGTGGTGACAAACGATACATCGTTCGCCGCCAGATCGTCGGTGATCTTTTTGTCTATGTTCATGTTCGATCTGTCAGTCCTGTATAAGGCGCCGAGGGCGCAGTTGACGGTTTAGGGTCTGCGGTGCACATGCACGGCACAATGTGCATGGCGGACGACGCGCGAAGCTGTCGATCCAAGAAAATAATCGCTGAGGCCCGGTTTGTGTGAGCCGATCACGATGCAATCGACACCATTGTCATTCGCGTAGTCGATGATCGTTCGGGCCGTATGCCCCTTAACGATTTCCGCTTTCACGCCTTCCAGCCCTTCAGTCTTGTTTAGCAGCGCGTTCCGCGATCTTTGAAAGGCCTCTTCAACAATGGATTTGTCCAGATACGTACTGACCGAGCCTTGCGGCAATTCGTAGACATGCAGCGCAATGATCTCGGCACCGGTTTCTGACAGGGCGCGCGCCACTTCAAGCGTGTGCTGCGAGATGTCGTGATCCAGCGCCATTGGGACAAGAACTTTTTTGTACATGGAAACCTCCGGGGTTATGACGGGTCTATCCCCATGGTGTCAGAATAATCTTGGGCGCGGCAACCGCGCCAGAGCGTATGTCGCTAAAGGCCTTGGCGCCTTGGGCGAGCGTTCGTTCCTCGACCCAGTCGAGCGACCCCAGCCGTCCGTCAAAGATGGCTTGTGCGGTTTGCCGGAAATCTTCGGCTGTATAGGTGTAGGTTCCGACAAACGTAATCTCTTGTAACGTCATACGGCGAACATCCAGACCGCCGCTGTCCTCACCCAACCCGACATGCGCAATAACGCCACCGGGTTCGGTACGTGCCGACGCAAGCGCCCGAGTGGCGGAAAACCCCACCGCGTCGATTGTGATTGGGAAACTGCCATCGACAGCCTCCTGAACTTTTAGTCCCAAAAGGTTGTCCAGGTATGCCCGCCGTACCGGATTGGGTTCTGAAAGGGTCACGTCCTCGACGCCCATCGCGCGCAGTGCCAGCGCCGCCGCGACACCAATTGCCCCGCCGCCGATTACCAGCGCCCTTTTTTCCATCGCAGGATGCAGGGCCTCCAGCGCCAGTCGGACAGCGTGCCAGCTTACCGCCAACGGCTCGGCCAGCGCCGCTTTGGACAGGGATACGTCATCAGGCACGTCAACAACGTTTCTGTCAGGCATTGCGACGAACTGCGCAAACGCGCCTTCCCGCGGCGGCATCGAGATGATCTGTCGTTCGGGGCACAAGTTCTCGCGCCCCGCAACGCAGGCCGGGCAAATCCCACATGTCACCAGCGGGTTGATTGTCACGCGGGTTCCGTCCCTCGGGCCACCCACGATGACACCCGCCGCCTCATGACCCAGTATCAGCGGGGCAGGGCGGCGGGCATCGTGCCCCAAATAAGCGTGCATGTCAGAGCCGCAAATGCCGACCGCCTCGACCCGGATCAGGTGTTCCCCATTGTCGGGGGAGGCGTCCGGCACATCCTGAAACGCAAGCTGTTCAACGCCCTGATAGACCAATGCCTTCATTTCGCGGTAAATCCCCCGTCAACCATCAGAATCTGCCCGGTCACATAGTCGGATGCGGGCGAGCAAAGGAACAGAATCGGGCCGTCGATGTCCTCCATCCGTCCATTGCGTTGAATGCAGGTTTGTGCTGCGTTTCGCGCCGCGCGCTCGGGGTCCTCGAACACTGCCTGCGTCAGTTCTGTTGGAAAGAACCCAGGACCAATGGCGTTCGCGGTAATGCCGTGGGGCGACCACGCTTCGGCCATTGCCCGGGTGAGTTGCCCGATACCGCCCTTGGTTGCGCCATACGCGATGCCACCCGGAAAGGCCCGCGTCGTTTGCAAAGATGCGAAATTCACGATCCGACCCCAGCCGCGTTCCTTCATTGCAGGCACCATTGCCTTGCTCAAAAAGAACGGCGCGCTCAGGTTCAGCGCCAGCGTCGCGTCCCATCCGTGATCCGTCACCTCGTCAGCGGTTTCGCGGGTATTCAACCCGGCCGCGTGTATCAGTATGTCCGGCGCACCGAATTTGTCCGCAACCTTCTCAACCAGATCGTCGATTCCATCGCGGTCAGCGACATTGCCAACCACCGCAGCCGCGACGTCACCGATTTCCGCACACATCTCATCCAGCGCATCAGCCCGTCGGGCAACCCCGACGACACGTGCACCAGCGGCGGCCAGGACCTTGGCGGCCTGCCGCCCGAGCCCGGAACTGGCGCCTGTCACGCACGCCACCCGTCCTGTCAGGTCAAATAGCGTGCGGGGGTCATCCATCGGCAGTCAGGTCAAACTGTTCGTCCGGGAAATACTTGGCAAGACGTACATCCGCCGCGCGTGCGTGACCTTCCATCCCCTCGAGGCGGGAAATGCGGGCGGTCGCTTCGGCGATTGACTTCGATCCTTCGCGGGTGGCTCGCTGCCATGTGACGATCTTCATGTATTTGTGTACGCTGAGCCCGCCGGTATAGCTGGCCGCGCCTGAAGTCGGCAGAACATGGTTCGTGCCTGTCGCTTTGTCGCCGTAAGACACGGTTGTTTCTTCTCCCAAAAACAACGAGCCATAACAGGTCAGGCGGTTCAGCCACCAATCCAGGTCGTCCGCCTGAACAGTAAGGTGCTCGGGCGCGTAGGCGTCCGAACATGCGGCCATTTCTTCTCGGTCTGAGCAGACGATAACCTCGGCATAGTCGCGCCATGCGGCAAAGGCATTCTCGCGGTTGAGTTCCGGTAGATCGTCGATCAATGACGGGACCAGTTCCATGACCTTCTGCGCCAATTCGCGATCGTCGGTCACCAGCCAAACAGGCGAGTTATAGCCATGCTCGGCCTGGCTGACCAGATCGGTGGCCACCACATGCGCATCGGCAGAATTGTCAGCAAGGATCAGACTGTCTGTGGGGCCTGCGATCATGTCTATGCCGACCTTGCCGTAGAGAATACGCTTAGCTTCTGCCACAAACTGGTTTCCCGGACCGACCAGAATATTGGCGCGCGGAAGGCCAAACAACCCGTAGGTCATTGCCGCCACGCCCTGTACGCCGCCCATGGCCAGAATGCTGTCCGCGCCGCAAATATGCGCGGCATAGACAATCGCGGGGGCGACACCTTCGCCGGGGCGTGGGGGCGAACAAGCAGTGATATGGCGACACCCTGCGACCTTGGCAGTGGTCACGGTCATGATCGCGCTGGCGATGTGACTATAGCGCCCGCCGGGGACATAGCATCCGGCAGCATCCACCGGGATCGCCTTCTGCCCTGCGACGAAACCCGGCACAATCTCCATCTGCACGTCGGATACAGTCGCCTTCTGCGTTTCCGCAAATCGGCGCACATTGTCATGCGCAAAACGGATATCGGCCTTGAGCTTTTCCGGAACCCTGGCGCACGCGGCTTCGATCTCGTCAGCCGTCATCAGAACATTGCCTTCGAACTTGTCGAACTTGGCCGCATATTCCAGCGCCTTGGCATCGCCGCCGACCTCGATATCGGCGAGGATGGTTTTGACCGTGTCATGCACCTCCGAAGCATGTGATTGGGCAGTCAAAGTTGCCTTTTTTAGGTAGTCACGAGGCATATTCAGCATGTCCTATTGGTAAATTGCAGGAAGCAAGGTGGTCGAAACCGCCGGTACGTATGCGATCAAAAGAACCACGATCAGCATTGTCAAAACAAAAGGTACGGCACGGGCTGCGATTTTCAGAATTGACTCGCCGGTGATGCCAGAAACGACAAACAGGTTCAGGCCCAAGGGGGGCGTGATGAACCCGACGCCAAGCGCAGTGATCATCATGATACAGAACTGAATCTCATTCATCCCGATATTGTCCGCCAATGGCTTCAGGATCGGCGCAAGGATCACAATGTTCGGGGTCGTCTCCATCACGCAGCCCGCTGCGATCAGAATGCCGATCATCAGCAGGATCAGCAGATAAGGATCATCTGTCAGATTGGTAACAGATGTGACGAACCCCTGCGGGACACCCATAATCGCCAATGCCTCGGCCAGAGGGGCAGAGAAGGCAATGATCGGCAGGATCACACCATTCACCTTGGCGGAACTGACCAGCATCGAAGGGAAGTCCGCCAGCGTCAGAGTGCGCAGGATAAATCCCATAATGATTGTCACAACCACCGCGGTGGCGCCGGCCTCGGTCGGAGTCAGGCGACCCGAGAAGATGCCGTAGAAGATGATGCCGGGCACGATGAACGCATACCAGCCGGATTTCAGCGCTTTGCCCAGATTGGCCAGCCATTCGCCCATGGTCATCATGCCGCCGCCCTCATAGGCGTAGATGCGGTTCATGATGATATTCGTAATCAGGATCGAGACCAGAATTGCGAGACCGGGGATCAATGCCGCCAGAAACAAAGTCGACGCAGAGATACCCAGAACAAGACCGATGATGATATATGCGATCGAGGGTGGGATCAGGATGCCGGTACAGGCACCGGCAGCAACCAGCGCACAGGCATAGGGGCGGGGATATCCGCTTTCGACCAGCCGGTTGATGGTCATCCGACCCACAGCCGCAGCGCCGGCCGCATCCGATCCCGAGATCGCCGCGAACATGCCGCAGACCAGAACCGTTGCCGATCCGAAGCCGCCTTTGGCGAAGCAGGTCAACGCCTCGGCCACGTCGAGGAACTTACGCGACAACCCGGTTCTGACCAAAACGTCTCCGGTCAGGATAAACAGAGGAACAGCAGTCAGGGCGAAAGCGTCGATGCCGGTGAACAGGCTTTCACCCACAAGGCTCAGCGGCAGATCGCCCGACATGATCAGCATGACGATGGCGGCCGTGCCGATGGCAGCCCAAACCGGAACGGCAAGGGCGATCAGGCCAACAAAGAGAATGACGGGCAGATAAAAATCCCAGCCGAGTTCAACGGTCTGATTGAGAGAATTCCAGAGCATTCAGCGTCTCCTCAATCAAACAGCTTGTCGCCTTCGAAGACGGGTGTTCCGTCACGAAGGGATTTGAGGTCGCGCAGAAGCGATTGGATCAGGCGCCAGATCATCAAGGCAAATCCGGTGGGGACCGCCATCAGGAACCAGACTTTCGACACCCGAAGCCCGTCGGTGACCGAGCCGAATTTGGCCGAGACGTGCACGGCCTCATACGACCAATACAGCGCGATCACCGCGACCACGAACATCACCAGGTCGCCGAAGATATACAGCAGCGCCTTCGGGCGCGGCCCGATATAGTGCATGATCACATCAATGCGGATATGGGCGCGTTCCTTCACAGCGGCCGCGGCCCCAATCCACGCCAGATAGATGAACGAGTAGCGAACAATTTCTTCGCCCCAGATCGAGGAATAGGCGAAGATCTCTCGCCGCAGGACCTCGATGGCCATTGTGATGACCAGCATCACGTAAAACACCAGCAGGAGCCAGCGTTCGGCGTTGCGGTCTATGTTTTGTAGAACGGTCATCGCATCCCTCGACCTTAGAACAGTCAGGCCAAAGCCTTCTGCGCCGGGCCTTTTTCGACCTGACTGTCATTGGTTTTTGTCGGGCACCCTGATCGGATGCCCGTCGCAGCTGTGGTATCAGGCGTCGTGGACGTAGTATTTTCCCTGAGTGCCAGCGGCTTCGACCAGCTTTTCAAAGTTGTCCATCGACCCGGCCAGTTCGGTCTTGAACGGATCCCATTCCGAACGCTGGTATCCGCCGACGTCCTGCCATTCTGCCAATTGATCATCGGTCAGGGACTGGAACTGAACGCCTGCCTTGTTAAGTTCAGCCATCGCATAAGCGCGGGCCGACGGAACTTTGGAAAGGTTCTGGTGGCTGGTCATTTCCGAACCCCACATGATGCCTTCCTGAACATCGGCAGGCATCGAATTGAACCATTCGAGGTTGCAGGAATAGACCTGACTGTCGGGCACGGCCTGCGTGAACGTCACGTTGCTGAGGATGTCCTTGAAGCCGAACACATACAGCGCCCCGACCGACGGATCGAGCGCATCCGCAACACCCTGCTTGATGGCCGAGGGGGTCTCACCCCAAGCAACAGGTGTCGGGTTTGCACCTACCATGCGGTAGTATTGCTGTAGCATTTTCGAGCCGGGCACGCGGAACTTCACGCCGCTCATGTCCGCGGGGGTGACAATGGGGTTGCCACCCTGACGCACCGCGACAACGCGCGGATCAATGACCACGTAGAACAGGGCCTTGAAACCGGCGGCCTCGACCTTGGGGTGGACTTCGTTCTGCCACGTGTCGGAATGCACAAGGTTGGTGAAGCGCTGGTTCGAACCGCACAGATACGGCATGTTGATCAGGTCGACGGTCGATGCAAAAGGTGCAAAGTTCGACAGAGAATGCTGTGCGGCCTGAATGGTTCCGCCCTGAACCTTCTGCACCAGAGCACCACCAGCGCCCAACTGTCCGCCGGGGGCCAGCTTGACATAGACCTTACCGTTCGTCGCGTTCTGGATATTCTCTTTCAGATCAAGCTGCATGATCGGATAGCTGCGCGACGCGCCCAGAACGTAGGCCGTGGCGATGGTCATCACATGGTCAGCGGCCTTTTCCCGTTCGTTTTCTTCCTTGGCGGTCTGCGCTGCGGCTTCGGACGACCACAGGACGCCGCCAGCACCCGCCACCAGCGCGGCGGTAAAGGCGCCGCTGGCGCTGAGCTTCAGAAAATTGCGCCGCTCCTCGGACGCAAGTTCGGTCTTGTCGTTGTTCATGAATTGCCCTCCCAAGCAAAAATTCAGCTGTCGCTTTCTGCGTCGCGGTCAGCTTCCTTTTTCAGAATTGCGACAACGAACAGGATCGACGCCGCGAACAGGACCAACATTTCTCCGACGTCGCCAAGAAACGCGCTGCTTGCGATGGCTCCAAGCGCCACGTTCGCGAAGTAGATGGCAAACACGATGATGGATGCAGCGAGATACATTTCCGGGACTCCCAACAGAATCGGCCCTGCTATATTTGTAAGCGCTTACATCAATAATGCAAGCGCTTACATTTGCGCTTTAAACGCGCTTCGGAAATCGCTAGACTTCGGAAAAAGCAAATATCGGGATCGAAAATGTCAAAACTCCGGTCGGCACCGACCCTGGATGATGTTGCCAAAAGGGCAGGCGTTTCGACCGCAACTGTCTCACGGTGCCTGAACGATCCGCAGCGCGTGGTGCAGGCGACGCGCGACCGGGTGATGGAAGCCGTTGATGCCTTGGGGTACACCCCGAATTTCGCAGCACGTGTTATGGCTGCGAAGCGGTCCTTCACAATCGGCGCGATTATCCCGACGATGGAGAACGCAATCTTTGCGCGGGGTCTGCAAGCGTTTCAGGAAGAAATCCATCAACGCGGATATACTTTACTGGTGTCCAGCTCTGCCTACAAACCCGAGGTTGAGGAAGAGCAAATTCGAACGTTGGTCGCCCGTGGGGCAGACGGATTGCTGCTGATCGGACATGACCGGGACCCCGGCATTTGCGATTACCTCGCGCGACAGAAAGTTCCTGCGCTGGTCGCCTGGTCATATGAGGCCGAAGAGCGGATGCCGTCGATCGGGTTCGACAACAGGCAAGCCATGATGGCGCTTGCGGACCAGGTCATTGCATTCGGCCATACACGCCTCGCAATGATTTCGGGCCTGAGCGAAGGGAATGATCGTGCCAGGCTCAGGATTCAGGGTGTTCGGGACGCGATGGCACAGAATAGCCTTAGGCCAGAAAATCTGCCGGTCATCGAGACACCGTATGAGATTGAAAACGGGGCCGATGCGTTTCGTAACCTCATGACGCAGGACGCGCCGCCGACGGCTATTCTGTGCGGAAACGATGTCCTCGCCGTTGGCGCAGTGCGTCAGGCAGCGCAAATGGGGTTACGGGTGCCAGAGGATATTTCGATAACCGGATTTGACGACATCGAGCTGGCCAAAATCGTGCAGCCGAGCCTGACCACAATCCATGTTCCACACCGGGATATGGGGCGCGCGGCGGCGGTTGAACTGGTCAAGATGATCGAGACATCTTCGCCCGGGAAATCAACGCGTCTGGACACTGGGATTGTCATGCGCGACTCGCTTGCGCGGCTTATATGACGCCCCAACGTCGCTACACACCGAATTTATCTTTGCACAGCGCCTGTATCTGCGTCCAGATGGACTTGAATTCAGGCGTATTTTCAGCGGCGTAGTGAAAGTTCTTCATCAAACCCGTTAGCTGGGTAAATGTCTGCCGCGCCTCGGATTTGTCGGAAAAGGCTGCATCTGAATTCGCCACGTCGTAAACCAGTTGGAAGGTCATCTTTTGGCGTTCCAGCGGAACCGTTGCATCCACTTTGTCGAACGCGTCCTGCTGCAGGTAGACCATGTCGACGAACAGCGCTTTTTGCTGGGTGACAAAGTCCTCGATTGTCACGCCTTCCTCGCCGGTGACCTGCATCATCTGGTCGACTTGTTCGCCTTTTTCGATCAGGTCCAGCAGGTCCTTGACCTTTTGCGTCCAGCCGGGCTCGGCGTTTTTGTCGTACCAGTCGGATAACTGGTCCAGATACCGCGACCAGCTGAGCATTGGGTCGACTGCAGGGTAAAACCGCTTGTAGGCGCGTTCCGATGACAACCCGAGGAAGCATTTGACGGTCGACAAGGTCGATTGCGTGACAGGTTCATCGAAGTTTCCGCCCGCAGGCGACACCGTACCAATAAGGGTCAGACTGCCCGTATCACCGTCATTCGTTTTCAGTGCTCCCGCCCGTTCATAAAGACCCTTGATGGAACTTTCCAGATAAGCGGGAAATCCTTCTTCGCCCGGGATCTCCTCCAATTTGCCCGAGGTTTCCCGCATCGCCTGCGCCCAACGGCTGGTGCTGTCGGCAATCAGCAGAACCTCAAACCCCATTTGTCTATAGTACTCACCCAAAGTGATGCCGGTAAAAATGGATGCCTCACGTGCGGCCACGGGCATGGACGAGGTATTGGCGATGATAATTGTCCGGTCCATAAGGCTTCCGCCGGACATCGGGTCGGTCATTTTGGGAAACTCTGCGATGGTTTCAACGACCTCTCCGGCGCGCTCACCGCAGGCAACGACAATGACGATATCGACCTTCGCGTTGCGGGCGATCAGGTTCTGCAAAACGGTTTTGCCTGCGCCAAACGGGCCGGGAATACAGGCGGTGCCGCCCCGTGCAATCGGAAAGAACGTGTCGATCAGACGCTGTGAGGTCAGCACAGGCTCGGTCGGGTAAAGCCGTTCGGACAGGGCACGTTTCAGAATGTTTTCGGGCAGGGCACGCCGCACGGGCCACTTCTGTGACAGCGTCAATGTGTGTTCGCCGCCGTGTTCATCCTCAAGCCGCGCAACAATGTCGTGAACCGTTGCCGCACCCTTCTGCACCCAGACCACCTTGTACGCACCCGCCCAATTGAACGGCAACATGATCTTGTGTGTGAAACGGCCTTCGGGCACCGAGCCTATACTGTCGCCCGCAGTCACAGAATCTCCGACTTTCACGCTTGGCGAAAAAGACCATTTGGCCTGCAGGTCCAATGGGGCAATTTCGGCACCTCTTGGCAGGAACGTTCCGAATTCGGCGGCAACCTTGGGCAATGGGGCTTGCAGCCCGTCATAGACTTGCCCCAGCAAGCCAGGCCCCAACTCGACCGACAGAAGCTGCCCGCTCTGCTCGACGGGGTCATCCACGGCGACGCCATCTGTGCTTTCATAGACCTGAACGTCAGCCGTGTCCCCGCGTACCCGCAGAACTTCGGCCTTCAGCCGCTCTTGCCGCCCATCCGAGGCCATGCGGGTTGGAAGAATATAAACAACCTCGTTCTTTACCAATTGCCCGGGCTGGCCTGCGGCGTCGGGCAGGGACTGGATTTGAACCAGCCCTTCCTGAACGGAAACGACGCGCGCGGTTGCGGTTTCAGAGGATGCGGTTGGGGCGGTCATGCGGGAGCTCCCTCAAAGTCGATTTCCGCGACATCGGCCATAGCCTGTTGCGCGAGTTTCTCAAATCTTTTGGCGGCGTCCTGCGCGTTGCTTTGCGCCCAACGATCGAAAATATTCCAGATCAGCACGTAAATCGCGACCGCTTCAAAATCGAACATATGGCGCGCGGCATGTCGCTTTAGCTGTTGGTGGCTGACCGACAATAATAGCCGCTCCAGCCCCAAAGGATCGTCACTGTCGAGCAGTTGATTTGCGTCCTTCACCCACGGCATCTGCGTTTCCAGATGAAAACCAGGGTCACCCCAATTGGCCGGAATATGGCGGCTCCACCGCCCCACACCGAACGCGCCAGAGGGCGCTGGCCCACCGTTCCTTCGCAACCGCATCGCCGCGACGACCGTGCGAAGATCCATCCGCTCCATGAACACTTTGCGCAAAGTCGTCTGCGGTATCTCTTTCACGGCCTGTTTGCAGCGCTCGATCGCCTGCGCGTCTGTGACATCCATGTCGTAGGCGTTCCAGTTCAACGCGTTTTCCAGAACTTTCAGAACCCTGGCGTCTTCCGCCGCAAGCGCACTCAGGCGCCGGTCCAACCTGATCCGCGACAGAGGCGGTTGCTTGGCGACAAACAACCGTTCCGAGCCCGGCAGGCTGCTGATCAGCGCGATATAGGCGTAGGGGTCGGACATCTTACCGGATTACGCCTTCCAGAACGGCGCGGAATCGAGGCTGCAGATGTTCCATCAACAATGAGGCGACCGCCTTGTCGCTGAGATCAAGGACAACGCCCTGGTCCTCGGCCCGTACGCGAATACCTTCCTGAGTGTCATCTGACGCATGTAGTTCGACGTTTTCCTTCAGCATTTTGGCAGTCAGGCCCAGAACATATTTCGTCAATTTGCCGGACTGAATATCATCGGCATTCTGCTTGATGTCTTCCTGCGTTGCGATCTTGGTTGGCAAAATGACCTGCACCTTGCCATCCAGCTTTGCGCCTTCTGTCGCGCGACCAACGACTTCAAGGATCATCTGCTTCAACAGATCGGGGTCTGCCATTTCTTTGGTCACCAGACGTTCAACATCTTTCTTGAACCGATCCGTCAGCCCGGCCTTCATCGTCAAAACTGCATCTCGCATGGCGGTGTTCAGTGCCTCTTCGCCCGCTTCGCGGTAATTGTCGGACTCGGTTCGCGCTTTCTTCTGGTAATCATCGGCCTCACGTTTGGCGTCAGCCAAAATGCGCGCGGCCTCGGCTTTGGCTTCGCTGCGCAGTTTCTCGGCCTCGGCCTGACCTGCGGCAACCCCGTCGTTGCGCAGCCTGTCGATCAACGCGTCGACGCCATGTGAAATTGTCCGATCCTGCGACATCAGCTGATCCCCGCACTGATCACGAGGGCAAAGACAAATGCAAATACGCCAAAGCCTTCGATAATTGCGGCGGGCGCCAGCGCCAGACCAAAGATTTCCGGCTTTTCCTTGGTGGCATTTATCGCGGCAGCGCAAGCACGGCCCTGCCAAATACCGCAATACATCAGCGCGATGCCCGACAGTATGCCAATCCCGAACAAGCCGCCCGCATTTTCCGGCGTTACATCCCGGTTCAGCGTGAACATGATAACGATCCCGTAGATCACCATCGTGGATGGGAAAGCTGACACACCGATAAAGCGGCCATACCCACCGTCGGTCTCGGTCATTGCGCCGATACTGGCCATCCCGGCGATCGAGCATCCAATGGCGCTGGACGCAGCACCCAGCGCCATTGGTGCGTAGATCCCCAACCAACCCAAGGTCAAAACAAGCTCATTCATTCCTGAACCTCCTTGCGGGCAAACGGACGAAAGACGACACCTTCATCCGGCAGACCCCATTTAAAGAATTCGATGTAATTCAGACGCAACCCGTGGACGACGCCGCTCATCATCGCGAGGGCGAAATTCAGGATGTGGCCGACAATCAGGATAAGCAGACCAAACAGTATGCCGGGGCCTTTCAGGGCTTGCATCACAGACACCGCCAGATCGTTGAACGTGATGGCCAGCGAAGCTGACGCCAACCCAAGCGCAAACAAGCGCATATAGCTAAGCACATCCCCGAACGCGCCCATTGCCCCGGCAAGGCTTTGTATCCCGTCGATCAGGCGCCACAACCAATCGGTCGGCTTCTTGATGACGCGTTCGCTGGAAAACCAGACGATGGCCAGAACACCAAGGCCCATCGTAGCGCCACCGGGGATGGGCGAGGTGCCCCTCATGTAACTCAGCCAAAGAATAAACCCACCGACAAGCGCGCAAATCCAACCAAGGTTTGCGACGGCTTTGCGGTGTCCCCAGGCCGCCCGTGCTGCCAAGGCGTTTGCCAAGACCAGATGCAAAACGCCGACAACGATCGAAACCATCATCATCGCGTTGAAATTGTTCAGATCCAGCAGTTTGAGTCTGGCCCAAATCGAACTGTCCGGCGGCGACGCACCGAAATAGCTGCCGACCAGAACACCATATATTATGGTGGCACCCGATATGATCAATCCGAACCGTCGCCAGGATCGTTCGGACACCGTGCGGTCCATCCGTTTCCAGAACAAAAGCACGCCAAGCAGGATGACCGCGCCATATCCGGCGTCCGCCACAATCATCGCAAAAAAGATCGCGAAGGAAGCCGCGACAATGACACTGGGATCCCAATCCTTGTATCCGGGCACCTGATAGAAAAGTGCCAAATCAGTGGCCGCGCTGCGGCTGTCGGGTTGTTCCAGCAGGGTCGGGGGCATTTCGCCGCCTTGCGGTTTTTCGATCAGAACCGCGACGTCCTTGGCATTAGCCATTTCCAGAACCGCCTCAATACGCTCTTCCGGCACCCAGCCCTGTACGGCAAACATCGCTTCTTCATCACGTACTTTCTGGGTCGCGTGCGCCAGTTCGGCCGCGCTTTCCGCCACCGACAGGTTCTGCCGCATCAACGTCAGATACCGGGTCTGTGCAACGCGTTCGGCCTCGAGACCCTCAAGCGCGATTTCTGCGTCTTCCAATTGCGCTTCAAGCTTGTGGATCGGCAAAGAACCGACATGGGTGCGCGCCACCGGAAGGACATCGTCTTCCGGCTCGACCGGCCCAATCAATACGGTGTAGAGATACCGGTGATCCTGCTCCAGCACCGCCCAGGGGAATTCCAATTCTGTCAGGGCGTCACGATGTTTGACAGGAAGCCGATAGAACCAAAGGCGATTGCCCGCCAGCGCATCGGTCGGAGGAAAGTCGAGATCACCCCAAGGCCGGACCTGAGAGATGCGGTGTTCCAGAAAGTCGCGGCGATCCGTCATATCTCGCGTACGTTCCATCAAATCGCCAACGTCCTTGACCAACTGCTCCATATCAAAGTTCGGGTCGCGCTGAATCTGTCTTCGCGGATCGGGAACCTCTGCAAGAAAACGCAGCGCCTTATAGGCGTCCTTGGCGCCGCGCTCGCTGATCTTTTCCGGCTCGCTCGGCGGAGGTGCAAGCGGCAACACATGCATGCAGCCCAGGTCCTGAAGTGCTTCAAGCGTCGCGGCCTTTTGATCGGCGGGCCCGACAAGCGACATTTTTTTGAGCCGGGCAATCGTCACGATACGGCCTCCTGCGCGTGCTTGCGTTTGGAGATCTTCGACCGTACGACCGCCTGCATCTGTTCGTCGCTCAGATAGATGCGGATCTTTTTGATATTGGCCTTGGCGCGAGGGATCAGGACCTTTTCGAACAGATTGACCCGCTGCGTGATCGTGGCGACAGCCTTGTCGAAGATGCGAACGCGTTCCTGCGCAATTTTGACCCGAAGGCGCGCCTCAATCATGTCGTGCAGCAGACGTGCTGCGGCGTCGACCCAATGGGGTTTGGCCAAATAGGAATAGGGGCGCACCGCGACTTCGATCCGATCCAACGCAGGCATCTTGACACCGACGACGTTGACCTCTTTGACATTGTAATCCTTCAGGGCAACCAGACCGTCCAGGTCGACACCTTGCTGCGCCAACATCGGCAACTTTTCCCCAACCTGTTGGGCAAGTTCTTTTACCTGTGCCTGCAAACGCTGCACATCATGACGCGCCTTTACGCGTTCTGCCATCAATTGCTGTCGCTTTAGGTCCAGCGAGGGCAGGAACCGCTCATAGCTTTTCAGCTGCGTCTGCTCGCGGGCCAGCGAAGATTTATTCAGCTGCAACCGCGCCATCGGCATCCTTTGGGAAATATTTGTCGATCAGGGATTGCTTCATCAGCAACTGCTCTGGCGCGAAACACTCGGCCAGCGTTTTCCAGCCAAGATCAAGCGCCTCTTCCAAGGGGATCGAAACGTTGATGTCCATGAACCGCTTTCGGAACAACTGACCGAATTTCAGCAACTGGTGGTCATAGTCCGACAAATCAAAGGCCATTGCCTGTTTCTGCGCGGCATCGCGGCTTTCCGAGTAGAAGCGGATCATCGTGTTCATGATCTGACCGTGATCTTCGCGCGTGGTCTTTCCGATCACATTCTGCTTTAGGCGCGAAAGGCTGCCAAACGGATCAATCACACCGGAATGCAGATAGAACTGCCCCTCGGTGATGTACCCGGTATTGTCCGGCACCGGGTGAGTAACGTCATTCCCGGGCATCGTCGTCACGGTCAGTACGGTCACCGATCCGCCCTTGGCATAGTCGCAGGCCTTCTCGTATCGCCGTGCAAGCTGCGAGTAGAGATCGCCCATGTAGCCCCGCTGCGACGGCACACGCTCCTGACTGATGCCGACCTCTTTCATCGCGTCAGCATAGGCCGTCATGTCGGTCAGCAGAACCAGAACGCGCTTTCCCTCTTCCAGCGCGAATTTTTCGGCAACCGCCAATGCCATGTCTGGCACCAAAAGGCGTTCGACCAGCGGGTCCATCGCTTGGTTCACGAACATCACGGTGCGCGAGAATACGCCCGCATCCTCAAAGGACGTGCGGAAGGTGTGGTAGTCGTCAAAAATCAAACCAAGCCCGCCAAAAACAACAATATCGGCGTCGGCCTGTATTCCAATCCGGCTGAGAAACGCATTGAACGGTTCGCCCGAGACCGAAAAGATCGGGATTTTCTGGCTTTCGACCAAGGTGTTGAACACGTCGATCATAGGTACATCCGTGCGGATCATCTTTTTTGGCACCGCACGTTCAGCCGGGTTCACGGTTGGGCCGCCAATGTCGATCCGAGGTTCGGACGACAGATCAGGACCGCCATCAATCGCAACCCCGGCACCATCGAACACACGCCCTAGAATATTGGCAGAGTAGGGGGTCTGCATCGGGTGCCCCAAAAAGGTGGCTGTCGCCTCTGTCGAAATGCCCTTGGTGCCCGAAAACACCTGAAGTGTGACCACGTCATGGTCGATTAAGATCGCCTGCGCCAGCGTTTTGCGACCATCTACGGTTTCGATCACGGCCAGATCGTTGAACCGGATCTTCATATCGTTTGCGCCTTGCGGTGGGACCCGTACCTTTATGGTGTCCCCGACGATCTCGAGCACGCGCGTATATTTCAACAGAGTTTGAGACATGGACCCCCCTCAGACAATGCGAGAAGACATGGGCTTCAAAGATCGTATTCAAAGATATCATTGAGTTAGTGCGTCAAGCTTACATCGAATTGGACAATTCTCAAGCGGTACAACGACGCGCCCGCCGAAATGACAATGCAAGTCCCATCCGAGCCCTTGGCTTGCGGCAATAAAGCAGCCAAAACGCGCGACAATTGAGCAGGTGGAGGGCAATCCAAACGGTGTCAACTGCTGAAATGGTGGTAGCCCGTAGGGGAATCGAACCCCTCTTTCCAGGTTGAAAACCTGGCGTCCTAACCGATAGACGAACGGGCCATCAGGTCCAACCAAGCGCAAATGGCAGCCCGTAGGGGAATCGAACCCCTCTTTCCAGGTTGAAAACCTGGCGTCCTAACCGATAGACGAACGGGCCGCGCTTGCTTGTGGAGGGCCTTTTACGGTTTAGCTAGCACCCCCGCAAGCCGAAAAACGCAAGGCCGCGCAACTTTTTTGCGACCGCCAAACCGTCGCTGAATCCGGTGTCAATTTGCTTCGGCGGCGTCTTCGAGCCTGAGTTGAACGGTTTGCCGTCCGCCCCAGGAATTCACCTCAAGCCGGCCTGCAAAATGAAACCGGGCGCCGCCGTGGTTCGACAAACGATCGCCCAGCGGCCCGTCAAAAGCACCAAAGGCAATCGCGTCCAGGCCGCCATTCATCCCGTCCGACAACGACAGTTTCAGATGGGATTCGCCAACGCGCTTGGCGAAACGCACCTGCAGATCGGGCAGGGCGTAACGCGGGGCAGGGGCACCTGCTCCAAACGGGCCCGCTTTTTCAATTTGCTCGATAAGATCGACAGTCGCGGCGCCCGGCATCAGCGCGCCTTCCAGCTTCAGGTCAGCCGGCCCAGCTTGCCCGGCGCCTTGTTTGGCCAGCAACGCGCTCAGACGCTCCATCGCCGGTTCCAACTGTTCGCGCGTTAAGGTCAGACCCGCTGCCATTTTATGCCCGCCGCCCTTGACCAGCAGGCCCTCGGCCGCGAGCCTTTGGATTGACGCACCGAGGTCGACGCCGGACACGGAACGGCCCGATCCCTTGCCCTCGTCGCCGTCAAAGCCAATCACGATGGCGGGACGGTTGGCGGCCTCTTTCAGGCGCGATGCGACGATTCCAACGACGCCCGGATGCCAACCGTCGCCCGCCGCCCAGACCAAAGGTGCATCGAGCCCGCGATCTTCGGCTTGCGCCATAGCGGCGGCACGTACGGCGCTTTCAATCTCGCGCCGTTCTGTATTCAGTGTATCCAAACGTTGCGCCAAGGCCTCGGCCTCGGTGCCCGACTCCGTACTCAGCAGACGCGCGCCCAGATCCGCCTGACCAATGCGCCCGCCCGCGTTGACGCGCGGTCCCAGCAAAAACCCAAGATGATAGCTGTTCGGCGCGGTATCCATCCGTGACACGTCCGAAAGCGCCACAAGTCCTGGCCTGCGGCGCTGTGTCATGACTTTCAATCCCTGTCGCACAAGCGCGCGATTGGCGTCGATCAGTGGCGCGACATCTGCCACCGTCGCCAACGCGACCAGATCCAGCATGGCCATCAGGTCCGGGCCTTTGGTGCCCGCCTCACGCAACTGGCGACCGGCTTCAACAAGCATCAGAAAGACCACTGCGGCCGCACACAGATAGCCGAGATCGCCGCTTTCGTCCTGCCGGTTGGGGTTCACGACGGCGACACAATCCGGCAAGGTCTCTCCACCCAGATGGTGATCCAGGACAATCACATCTGCGCCTTTGGCGGCGGCGATCGGCGCGTGACTGAGGGTGCCACAATCGACGCAGATGATCAGGTCATGCGATTCCGCCAGTTCGGCCATTGCAGGCACGTTTGGCCCATATCCCTCGTCAATCCGGTCAGGCACGTAGAGTGTCGCCTGCAGCCCCATCTGACGCAGCCAGACGATCAGCAAAGCCGCTGAACTTCCGCCATCCACGTCATAGTCGGCAAAAACCGCGATCTTTTGCCGATTGCGTACAGCCGTCAGGAACCGCGCCGCGGCGGCGTCCATGTCTTTCATCGCACGCGGGTCAGGAAGCAGTTCCTTCAGTTTGGGCTCGAGAAATCCACGCGCCTCCATCGGTGGCACGCCACGTCGGGCCAGAACCTGACAAACGGCGCGGGGCAGCTCGGTCTGCTGAACAAGCACTTCCGTGGCGCGCTCTACCTCGGCGGCAGGTCCGATCCAACGCCGCCCGGTCAACGATTGTTCAACACCCAGAAAACTCACGTTTCACCTCATGCGCCAAGGCCGCGCCCTTGCAGGCCCGGCCTCTTAATCTTTTTTCAAATACTCTCGCCGAAGGCAGCGGCGCAAGCCGCTATGCGTTGTCGTGCGACCACATGGGCGTACGATAGGACATGCGACGGACCGAGCCTGTCTTGGACCGCATCAGCAAAGTCGTCGTTTCCACCCAACCCGGCTCACGCTTGATACGTGGCAACAACGAGCCGCCGGTCACCCCGGTTGCAGCAAAAATAACGTCTGCCGTTACCATTTCGTCCCGGCTGTAGATGCGATCCAGATCGGTTATGCCGGCTTTGGCCGCGCGTCCTCTCTCGTCATCATTGCGGAACAACAGGCGACCGAAGATTTGCCCACCCATGCATTTCAGGGCCGCGGCGGCCAAAACGCCTTCGGGCGCGCCACCCTGTCCCATATACATGTCGATGCCGGTCACTTCGCTTTCGGCGCAGTGCATGACGCCCGCTACGTCTCCGTCCGTAATCAGTCGTATGGAAGCGCCGGTTTCGCGTACCTCGGCAATCATCGCCTCATGGCGGGGCCGTTCGAGGATGCAAACGGTGATATCGGCAGGTTCGCAGCCTTTCGCCTTGGCCAGCGCCTCAACCCGTTCGCGCGGGGACATGTCCAGGGTCACAACACCTTCCGGAAATCCCGGGCCAACGGCCAGCTTGTCCATGTAAACGTCTGGCGCATGCAGCATCGAACCGCGCGGGCCCATTGCAATGACCGTCAGCGCATTGGGCATATCCTTGGCGGTCAACGTGGTACCTTCCAGCGGATCCAGCGCAATATCAACGCCGGGGCCGTTCCCGGTGCCTACTTCTTCGCCGATATACAGCATCGGCGCTTCGTCCCGCTCGCCTTCACCGATGACGACGACACCCGCTATTTCCAGCAGGTTCAGCTGTTCGCGCATCGCATTGACAGCGGCCTGATCGGCAGCTTTTTCGTCACCGCGCCCGACCAAAGAGGCCGAAGCCAGCGCAGCTTGTTCCGCAACCCGCGCAAGTCCAAGGGAAAGCAGGCGATCGTTAAAATCGGTCTTTGCAGGATTCATATTCGGTATTCCTTTGGTCAGCATGGGCGTCTGTAACGGCATAGCCCGCCACCGATGCGGGCCGCAAGTGGTCAGACCTGTTCGATTCTCAGAGCGACGGGTTCTCCGGCCACCACGTCAGTTTCGCGCAAGCCATTCAACGCATGATCCAGGGTCGAGCGTGTTGTCTTATGCGTGACGATCAATACGGGCGCAGTGTTTTCGGCATGTGCGTATTGGCGCATTCGGTCAATTGATACGCCGGCATCGCCCAGAACTGCCGCCACTTTCGCAAGTGCGCCGGGTTTGTCCAGAAGGGCAAGGCGCAGGTAATAGGGGGCGGGCAATCCGGTCTGAGCAGGCCGGGCCTCTTCCAAAGAAGCGGCCGGGCGACCAAAGGTCGGGATTTGCAATCCGCGTGCCAGATCGCAGACATCGCCCATCACCGCGCTGGCTGTGGGACCTTCGCCCGCGCCCGGGCCGCGCAATACGACCTGATCGACAGCGTCGCCTTCAATCACAACCATGTTCGTCCCGCCTTCAAGCTGCCCCAGGGCCGAGTCACTTGGCACGAGACAGGGTTGCATGCGCTGCTCAAGTCCACGCGCCGTGCGCTGCGCGACGCCCAACAATTTGATGCGATAGCCCATATCGGCGGCTTGATGGATGTCATCGAGGCTGATTTGCTGGATACCTTCAATCTGAATACCGTCGAAATTGGGTTTTGTACCAAAGGCGATCGACGACAGCAGCGCCAGCTTGTGCGCCGCGTCTATGCCACCCACATCCAGATTGGGGTCTGCTTCCAGATACCCAAGCTGCGCACATTCTTCAAAGAGCGCGTTGTAGCCCAGCTCCTGCGATTGCATCCGGGTGAGGATGTAATTGCAGGTCCCATTCATAACACCCATGACGCGGGTGATTTCATTGCCTGCCAGCCCTTCGGTCAGGGATTTAATAACCGGGATACCGCCCGCCACGGCGGCTTCAAACCGGATCACGCGTCCAGCTTCTTCGGCCTGTTCCGCGAGGTCCTGACCGTGAATGGCAAGCAGCGCTTTGTTGGCTGTGACAACATCCTTGCCGCTGGTCAACGCAGCCTCGACCGACGCTTTTGCCGGGCCGTTTTCGCCGCCCATAAGCTCGACAAAGACATCAATGTCGTCCCGTTTTGCCAAAGCGACTGGATCGGTCTCGAACGCGTAGTCTGACAGGCTGACACCGCGATCCTTTTTCGCATCCCGCGCTGATACGGCCACGATTTCAATCGGTCTTCCGGTTCGGGCTTCAAGCAAGTCGGCATGTCTGCGGACGATCTTGACGACCCCGACGCCCACGGTGCCCAAACCCGCAATTCCAAGCCTCAGCGCCTGTGTCATTCCGTTGGGTCCTTTCCGCTCGAATTTGCCGCTTGGGGCAGATGTCCTTTGCGGGCTGCCTTAGCGGGTTCATGGAAAGGGTTCAATCCGTCTTGGACGGATCAACGATCAACCGAACCGGCAATTTTGGGCGGCGCCTTAGTCAATTTCGACCTCTTGCAGCGCTTTTGCCTTATCGGCCAGTGCCTCGCTGCGGGCGGTCAATTCTTCTTCGACCTCGTCTGCCTCGCTGATCGGGTCACTCGGCGGACCAAGCGTGTCCGAGATCGGGACCAGCTTGGGGTATGCGGCTTTGCGCAAGGCCGGTCCCTCGCTTCCCTCTAGTTCGGGAATGTCTGCGCAGGCGGCGCAGGCAATCAAAGCGGCTATCAGCGGCAAAGGCTTCATTGCGGACCCATAGGTTGCAGCATTGACCTGTGATGCACCTTTTGCCCGCTCGGTTCAAGCGGGGTTCTATCTGAACGTTTGTTCATATACGGTAAGGATATGGCACGCACGCAAGGTTCACATTCCGACATTACGGGCCCCCGGATCCGAAAGGCAGCGCTTGGGTTGTTCGCGCGACATGGCTATGCCGCTGTTTCTATGCGCCAAATCGCGGGCGAAGTCGGGGTTCAGGCCGGGGCCTTGTACAATTACACGCCGGACAAACAAAGCCTTCTGTTTCGTTTGATGCACGACCACATGCTTGAACTGCTGTCAGCCTTGGGTGAATTGCCTGTACAAAAGGACCCGACAGCGGCGCTCAGGCAATTCATCGGTTTTCACATCCGGTTTCACCTGCAACGCCCGGACGAGGTTTTCATCGCCTACATGGAGCTGCGCAACCTGACGTCCGAAAACTTTGCCCAGATCGAAATCCTTCGTCGCCAGTATGAAGACATCCTTGAAGGGATCCTGAAAACGGGCCAAAAGGACCGAGTATTTTCGGTCGCGGACACCAAGATCGCCACTCTGGCCGTCATTGCCATGCTGAACGGTGTAATGACCTGGTACCGCACCGAAGGTCGTTTGACCTTGGATCAGGTCGAGGGCGTCTATTGGGACATGGTGCGCAGGTCTGTCACCGAGTGATTTTGGGCACTGAACGACACGACGCTAGTGCGCAGGGCGAATAAAGGTGCCGTTGCGCAGCTCTCGAAACGCTTCTTCCAGCTCGGATCGGGTGTTCATGACAATCGGGCCATGCCACGCCACTGGCTCATTGATGGGCGCACCGGAAATCAGCAGGAATCGCACGCCGTCCGGACCCGCCTGTACCGTGATCTCGTCACCGGTACCAAAACGCACAAGCGTTCGGTTTCCGGACATGTCGCGAATGTTGACTTCTTGTCCCGCGACCTCTTTCTCCAGCAAAACGCCCGTTGGCTGAGATGCGTCAGCAAAGGCAGCCTGGCCCTGAAACACGTAAGCAAATGCGCGTCTGTACGTGTCGATTTTGAACGTCTTCTTCACGCCTGCCGGAATTGACAGGTCCAGATATTGCGGGTCAGCGGCAATGCCGTCGACCGGACCTGTCTTGCCCCAGAACTCGCCAACAATGACCCGAACGGTCGTTCCGTCATCATCGGTGATTTCGGGAATCTCGGTGCTGTTGACATCTTGATATCGCGGGGCCGTCATCTTTTGTTCGGCAGGCAGGTTGCCCCACAGCTGAAACCCGTGCATTTGGCCCGTCTGATTTCCTTTGGGCATTTCCTGATGCAGGATGCCTGACCCGGCAGTCATCCACTGGACATCGCCGGCACCAAGCGAGCCGCTGTTGCCTAGCGAGTCGCTGTGATCCACTGTTCCGGCCAGGACATAGGTGATTGTTTCGATCCCACGATGCGGATGCCAGGGAAAACCAGCCTGATAGTCTTGCGGATGGTCATTCCGAAAATCGTCAAACAGTAGAAACGGGTCAAGCTCCGACGGATCCTGAAAGCCGAAAGCTCGGTGCAGTTTTACGCCGGCACCTTCCATTGCTGGAATTGCCTGTCTGGTTTCCAATGTGGGTCTCAGAGACATGGTATCCTCCTGACTGTCTTCACCGCAATCTAAGCGTGGTCGAGTGGCGATCAACCGGCACAGACACACCGGTCCTGTGCAAAGATGCTCAGAAGGGGCGGGGGTCTCTGTCCTTTCGTTCGCAAAGCAGCTAAGGCAGGTGCGGCAGGCAGGAGAGTTTCATGCAAGATGATGTATTGGCCACGGTTCAGGCTTCCGCACCCCGGCGATACACCGGCGTCGGGATGCTGGTCGTCGTCGGGGCCCTGGTGATTTACGTGGCACTTGCTTCGCCGCCGCAACTGGGGTGGCAAGTGTTCTTGCTGGCGGTTGGCGGAACGGCCTTCTGGCTGGCCCGGCGTATGTGGGTGGCAACACAGGACGTGCTCGAATTGACCCAGTCCCAACTGCGCAGCCAGTCCGGCGACGTCATTTGCGAGGTTGCGGACATCGAAAGCATCGACCGCGGTGTCTTTGCTTTCAAACCTTCCAACGGTTTTTTGGTTTTGACCCGCACACGCGGTCGCAACAGGTGGGAGCCCGGCGTTTGGTGGCGCGTTGGTCGCAGGATTGGCATAGGCGGCATGACTGCCGCATCAGAAGCCAAGTTCATGTCGGAAGTCTTGGCGACGCTGTTGGTCCAGAAGGGCAACGTCCGTTAGATCAGTCTTCAATCACGTGCATTGTGGGTCATCGTTGGGCCCATACAGTTGGTCGTGAATACGAGGGTGCGTGAACACAAAGCTGCGCATGTCGAAGTTCTCAAACCCAAACCCGATGTTGAAAGGCGCAACATAGGTATTTGTTGTCTCGACAACGATCATCTTCCCGTTGTTCGGCATGGCCGGCAGTGCATCTTCCAAGAATTCTGCTGTTGCCGTCGTCAATCGCGGATAGACCGATCCACGAACGCATGACCATCCAACCTCGTGCGTTCCAGACTCTCCGGAATCCTCGTCGAAAATGACGTATGACACGCGCATCGAAATTGGGGCTCTGGTCGAAACCATCCTTTCCAGCAAGTCATGCAACGTCGAAACGTATGTTTGCGTAAGAGCGTTGTCTTCGCGTGAAATGATGTCCGCAACCGCGTAGGCGGCTTTGATGTTTCGTGAACTTTGGCGATAGCCGTCATAGAAGGTGTATGAGGCAAAAACAGACCACAAGACCATGGGTAGGATCAGCATTGACTCGATGGTGATCGAGCCGTTTTCGCGCCGAAAGAAGCGTTTTAACCTTGTCCGCAAACGGGTCGGCAAAGAAGGATCAGTCACCCGCATCTGCAACCTCCACCGCGGTTGAGTTTTCGGAGTCGTCGGATCCGCCTCCGAACGGTTCGTGAACAAACACAGTTGTTGCGTGCAATTCCCACTGGCCTGCGGGGTCTTGGCTGACGGGCCCGCCGATCATCGTGAAGCCCCAAACGGGCGAAACTTCCAGACAGGCGCGCAGCATCATCAATTCGTTTGAGGAACCCTGATCAAATGCAATCGCGCCGGGGCCTTCGGGATCAGGGTCGCGAACCTCTACCGGCGTGTCGACACAAAAAGGCGTCTCGTTGATTTCGTTTCCGACGCGGGGGTCAATCGACTTCATCTCAAGTGACAAGTCTCTGAGACAACTGGGCGAGCTGTTAAAGCCCTGGCAGATCATATCTTTCAGCAGTTCGTGATCCCATTCATCCTCGCCTTCCGGCAACCGGTTCAGACGAACCTCACGAACAGTTTCGTCAAGCGACCGTTCCAGGTTGGCATGGCTGAATGACATCAATCCAAGGTCAATACCGGACCACGCGAAATAGACGAAAACCGGGAACCAAAAGAGGAACTCGATCGTCGATGCGCTGCCGTCTTCGCTGCGGCGGAACCGCCGCAGTTGTGTCTTGAGCGAACGTATCATTGGGTCAGTCTCAGGTTCTGGATTGTTGCACTGATCGAGTCAAACACGCCGATAATTTTTTTACCGTCTGCTTCGTAGTAACGATTGTCTTTGACGGCACAGTCTTTCAGCATCTGTTTCACGCCTTCTGGCGCCTCATATGCAATCGAGAAGATTAGGACCTCTTCTTCCTGGGCCTTTTCGCACAGCGACTCGACCCGGGGGTCTTTGTTCCACTGTCTCAACTCGGTCGTGGAATCGTCCCAGAAGTCGTTGGCGGCATTGCTACCCTGACCATCATACAGCAGATTGTAGATGGCTTCTTTTTGGGTGTGAGCCCAGACATCCGGCCACTCCAACTGCTCTGACGATCCGTAGCCGGTGTCATAGTAGTACGTGCTGCTGGTCTCATAGCATGTGCCGTTGGAGTAATCCGTGCAGCGATAGCGTTTGTACCTCAATTGGGTCGAACCATTGTCTTCGGTGGCACTATAGGCGTGATCTTGGTAGTAGTTTCGCGTCCACCGCGATCCGTTATTGTGCCGAACGGTGCGTTTGACGTTCGTCCAGATGTAGCGATCCTGGTCTTCGTCGTAGACCGAGTATGTGTTGGCCGCATCATTCCAATGGATATCTGACACACCTTCGTTATAAGGCGCATTCACTTTATGCTGCCGCGTGTTTTCGCCGTCTGTCATCAAAACCAGAACCTTCAAAGAGTCCCCGGTCTTGTTGCGGGCCGGACGTTCGTCAAACTCACTTGGAATTGCCGAAGTTTCCGACAAACGTGCGATGAGCGGTTGAATGCTATCGTCCAGTAGAGTGAGACCCCACTTCAAGCCGACATCAATCGAAGTCCATCCCTGTGCCTGAAGCAGATTGATCTGGTCTTCCAGCGTGTCGGGATTTTTTTGAAGGACTGCCATGGCGCGTTGGTCAGTGGCGGTTTCCCTGCGGCACGTGGTGCTGTTGATCAACTGGTCGGATTCACGATAGTCGTTGCGACCATAATCGACAAAATGAAGTGTCCGCGGAACAAAACTTCCAGCTCGGATGACAACGCCGTTCTGGTCTTCGATATCGTAATAATCGAACTCGGTCGTCGTGAAATCGTTCGGTCCAAAGTCGATGCAATTGGCAACTTCGTTTTCGCCGATCGTTTTCAGCTCATCCATAAGGAAGTCAGGAACTGAAACCTGTTCGGAATAGGGCACGATCGAAATAGACAATTTACCGTCTTCCGACTTTTCGTCCATTTCGTGGACAAAATCTATCGCGGCTTCTTTCAGGTTGGTCAGCTTTGTCCCCGCCATGGAGCCTGAAACGTCCAGCACCAGCGAGATCTCAACGTTACCGATGGATTCTTCCGCGACGCTTGCCGCAACAGTTCCCAACGTTTCCACGCCGCTCCACTGCATGAAATGCGTTCTGACCTGCATTTCAGCCTGGGCTTCGACCTTGCGCGTGCCTGCCAGCCTTGCATTCTGGGCGCCGCAGGTTTCGGGCGTCACCTTTATACTGTCTTCAATCAGATATTGGTCGAGACCTTCTTTCGCCAGATAGTCGCGCACAACATCTTTCGGGCAAAGCTCCTGATCAAGGTCTGCCGCAGCCAGAACCGCGCGGTCCAGCGCGTATTGCAGTTTCACGCGTTCGCGGTCATACCGCATTGTGTCTACGGCAAACCCCGCGGCGGTGAAAACGATCATCACAAGAAACAGCGCCAAAATTGTCATGGAACCGTCAGTCTCATCCGCAAACCGGCGCAGGTGCCGCACGCACGGGTGGGCACTGTTGGGCGTTCCGAATGTCGACTTCCAATTAGACTTGTGCATATCGAATTCCTTTGCCGGTCAGATGAACCGTCGGTATTTCACAACGTTAATAATTTAGAGACGGATCGTGGCGAGATTTGGGCATGTCGGCCACTATACTGCTCATTTTGCATGAAAATTGTCCTTAGTATCGGCGGTTCATCCCCTTTTGTTTCTTGGGGTTGAACAATCACAGCGGTGTGACCGTCGAAAACGACTCACCCCGTGTTGGATGCGCGAAGTTCGCAAATTGATGAAAAAAAGTGCAGATGAGAATTGCAGTAAGGCCTCAGTGGTGCGACAAAAAGTCATGACGTACGTCATTTACCAGCACGGAGGATTTTATGACCGGCACAAAAGAACCCAGCTTTCGCGAGAGTGTTGATCTGATGTTCAATAGGGCGGCGTCCCTGATGGACCTGCCGCCCGGGCTGGAAGAAAAGATCCGTGTCTGCAACGCGACGTATACCGTCCGTTTCGGCGTTCGTCTGCGGGGCGATATTCACACCTTCACAGGCTACAGATCGGTGCATTCCGAACATATGGAGCCGGTCAAGGGCGGTATCCGCTATGCCATGGCCGTGAACCAGGACGAGGTCGAGGCGCTTGCGGCGTTGATGACCTACAAGTGCGCGTTGGTCGAAACGCCGTTTGGTGGGTCAAAGGGTGGATTGCGCATCGACCCGCGCAAATACGAAGAGCATGAGCTGGAGCAGATCACCCGCCGCTTTGCCTATGAATTGGCCAAGCGTGATCTGATCAATCCCTCGCAAAACGTACCTGCGCCCGACATGGGAACAGGCGAGCGCGAGATGGCATGGATGGCCGACCAGTACGCCCGGATGAATACGACCGACATCAACTCGCGCGCCTGTGTGACCGGCAAGCCGTTGAATGCCGGTGGCATTGCGGGGCGTGTCGAGGCAACCGGGCGGGGTATTCAATACGCCCTGCGCGAGTTCTTCCGCAATCCGGAAGACATCAAGGCTGCGGGTCTTTCCGGTACGCTGGACGGTAAGCGGGTTGTCGTGCAGGGGCTGGGCAACGTGGGATACCACGCGGCCAAGTTTCTCAGCGAAGAAGACGGTTCGCGCATCGTTGGCGTCATTGAATGGGACGGTGCGCTGTACAACCCGGATGGCATTGACGTTGAATCCGTTCGGCAATGGATCGTCAAGCATGGCGGCGTCAAGGACTATCCGGATGCCACACACACGGCCGAGGGCTCTTCGGTGCTGGAGGCGGACTGTGACATTCTGGTTCCGGCCGCACTCGAGGGTGTTATCAACCTGTCCAACGCCGACCGCATCAAGGCACCATTGATCATCGAAGCCGCAAACGGGCCGGTTACAGCCGGTGCCGATGAGATCTTGCGAAAGAAAGGCACGGTGATCATCCCGGACATGTATGCCAATGCCGGGGGTGTTACGGTGTCTTACTTTGAGTGGGTCAAAAACCTCAGCCATATCCGTTTTGGCCGCATGCAGCGCCGGCAGGAGGAATCCCGGCACGAATTGATCATCAGCGAACTGGAACGGTTGGACCGTTACCTGGGCGATGCGTGGTCGATGTCGCCGGATTTCAAATCCAAATACCTGAAAGGTGCGGGCGAACTCGAACTTGTGCGCTCGGGTTTGGATGACACGATGCGGATCGCTTATCAGGCGATGCGAGAAGTCTGGCACAGCCGATCTGACGTCGATGACCTGCGCACGGCTGCCTACATCGTGGCGATCGACAGGGTTTCGAAGAGCTATCGCGCCAAAGGGCTCTGAGGCCTGAAAAATGACAGCAATCGGGCTTTGACGAAAAGCCCGTTTGCCATACCTTTTCCCCAGCTTAAACAAAGCTCAAGGGAAAGCAGAGCAGATGAAATTCTCATTGAATTCAAAATGCGCTATCGCGTCCTTGCCTTTGGTGTTTGCCGCAGCCTGCGTGCACGCACAACAGCCGGGTGGATGGGCCACTTCCGTGGACGGGTTGGCCGTGTTTCAAGGTAGCGCAGATTTAGACGATGGCGGTGATTTCAGCGCATCGCGCGTCTTTTTGCGCGCAGGCGCGATCAATCGGTTTGAGGACGGGTCCTTTGCCGGCGTGCTGTTCAGCTATGGGCAATTCAACTACGATTTTGGGTCAAGCGAGAACGCACCTTGGGAAGACATCCGAGATATTCGGATTTCGGTGCCACTGAGATTTGCCCTGGACAACGGCGCCAACGTGTTCGTGTCGCCCCAGCTGCGTTGGGACTATGAAGAGGGCGCCAGCGCATCCGACGGTTTTACCTACGGTGCGTTCGGCGGGATTTCCTGGGCGTTGACGCCAAACCTGCGGATCGGCCCGGCGATCGGTGTCTTTTCCGAGATCGGCTCGGACGATTTGGAGGTATTTCCGGCGCTGTTGGTCGACTGGAGTTTTGCCGACCGATGGAACCTGAGCACAGGCGGCGGCGTTGGCGCCACGCAAGGCCCCGGATTGTCACTGGATTACGCGGTGACAGACGATTTGAAAGTCGGTCTGGCGGTGCGATCCGAACGTGTTCAGTTCCAACTGGATGATGAGGGGCTTGCCCCCGGTGGCGTTGGCGAAGACAGCAGTATTCCGGTCGTTCTGTCCGTGCAATACGCGCCAAATCCGGGCATGTCGCTTACGGCCTTTGCTGGTGCCGAATTCAACGGCGAGTTGACGCTGGAAAACTCATCTGGCCGCGAGGTCAGCCAGCAGGACTATGACACGGCACCAATTGCAGGTCTGGCCTTTCAGCTACGTTTCTGAAAACGACGCGAAAATCGCAATCTGCCCGGTTTTCGTCGCGCATAGACAAGTGCGGGTCGAAAACGTACGCGGAACGTCTGAGTGACGTTGCTAATGCTGATCAGAGTTGGTTTGATGCCGACACACCCGCAAGGAGGTTCGAATGCGTTTTTCCGGCTTGCGCGTCCTCAAAGAGGGCCTGACCGGCAACAAGGGCTGGACGCCGCATTGGCGCGATCCCGAGCCCAAATCCGAATATGATATCGTCATCATTGGTGGTGGCGGTCACGGGCTGAGTACAGCCTTTTACCTGGCCAAGGAACATGGTCTGACGAATGTGGCGGTGCTGGAAAAGGGCTACATTGGCGGCGGCAATGTCGGGCGAAACACGACGGTTGTTCGCGCGAATTACTTTCTTCCGGGAAACTCGGAATTCTATTCACATTCGCTGAAACTGTGGGAGGGGCTTGAGGAAGAGCTCAACTATAACGTCATGCATTCGCAGCGTGGGTTGATCAATCTGTTCCATTCGGACGGGCAACGCGACGACGCAGCGCGGCGCGGTAACATGATGATCAGTCAGGGCGACGACGCGATCCTGTTGGGCCGTGACGAATTGCGGGAAATGCTGCCTTACCTGAATTACGATGATCTTCGCTTTCCGCTGTACGGAGGCCTGTATCATCCGCGCGGAGGCACGGCGCGGCATGACGCGGTGGCTTGGGGTTATGCGCGTGGCGCAGACCAACGTGGCGTGGACATGATCCAGAACTGCGAAGTGACCGGCATCGATATCGAGAACGGGGTTGTTCGTGGTGTGCAAACCTCGCGCGGGCCGATCCGTGCCAAGAAGGTGGCGATGGTCGCAGCAGGTCGGTCAGGGCAGGTTGCGGCAATGGCCGGAATGCGGTTGCCGATCGAGAGCCACATCCTGCAAGCGTTTGTAACGGAAGGTCTGAAACCCTGCATTGATCACGTCGTGACCTTTGGGATGGGACACTTTTATATCAGCCAATCGGACAAGGGCGGTTTGGTCTTTGGCGGCGATCTGGATTTCTATGCCTCATATGCGGCGCGGGGTAATTTGCCGACCGTTGAAAGCGTGATGGAAGCCGGGATGGCACTGATGCCGATGATCGGAAAGGCGCAGGTGCTGCGGTCATGGGGCGGGATCATGGATATGTCGCCCGATGGCTCTCCGATCATCGACAAAACCGATATCGAAGGGCTCTATCTGAATTGCGGCTGGAACTACGGCGGGTTCAAGGCTGTTCCGGGTTCGGGCAATGTGTTCGCCCATCTGATCGCGACAGATCGGTATCACGAGAATGCAACCGGGTTCCAACTGGATCGTTTCCGCACCGGGCGCGGGATCATCGATGAAGAGGGCAAGGGCTCTCAACACAATCTGCATTGAGGGTGGCGATGTCGGATTTGAGTATTTTTGAAAAGATGAAGGTGGGGGCACGGGCATGAGGATTACCTGTCCGTATTGCGGCGAGCGGGATCGGCGCGAGTTCTACTATCGCGGCGCGGCTGTTGATCTGGAGCGTCCGGCGCCGGATGCAGGTGAAGACGCCTGGAATGATTTTGTCTATCTGCGGGATAATCCGGCTGGTGTGACCCGAGAGCTTTGGTGTCACGAAGGTGGCTGTGGCGCGTGGATCGTGGTCACACGGAACACGGTCACGCACGAAATCCTCGGGTCGCAATTGGCATCAGAGGTGAAGCGATGAGGATTGAGGGCAAAGGTCTGATTGATCGGTCGGAAACCGTTCCCTTCGTTTTTGATGGCGTCCGCTATACCGGTTTTCGCGGCGACACCCTGGCGTCCGCTTTGTTGGCAAACGAGCAACGTCTGATGGGGCGGTCGTTCAAATACCACCGTCCGCGCGGTGTTTTGACAGCCGGTAGCGAGGAACCCAACGCGTTGGTGACAGTCGGCGAAGGCGCGGCGCAAAACCCGAACGTGCGCGCGACGATGCAGGAGATCTATCCCGAGCTTTCCGCGCGCAGCCAAAACCGCTGGCCCAGCCTGAATTTTGATCTGATGTCAATCAATGATCTGGCCGCGCCGTTTCTGGGGGCGGGTTTTTACTACAAGACTTTTATGTGGCCCAAGAGCTTTTGGGAAAAGCTGTACGAACCGGTCATTCGCCGTGCGGCGGGTCTTGGGGCGCTGTCCGGCGCAGACAACGTGGACAAATACGAAAGCGCCTATGCGTTCTGCGATCTGCTGGTCATTGGCGCGGGCCCCGCCGGGCTGATGGCGGCCTTGGTCGCGGCGCGCGCTGGTGCGGATGTCATCCTGGCTGACGAGAATGCGCGCATGGGCGGGCGACTGCTGTCCGAGACCTACGCGGTTGACGGCAAACCGGGCCATGTGTGGGCCGATGAGGTGCTGAGCCAGCTTGAGGCGATGGAAAACGTACGCCTGATGACGCGAACGACGATCGCGGGTGCTTATGATCAAGGCACGTTCGCCGCTTTGGAACGTTTTGGGCACCACACAGAACATCGCCCAAGCGGGGCACCGCTGGAGACGTATTGGAGGATCGTCGCAAAACGTTCTGTTCTTGCAGCGGGTGCGCTGGAACGGCCGGTCGCGTTCCGGGATAATGATCGCCCCGGCATCATGACCGCGGGCGCGGTGCGGGCCTATCTGAACCGGTGGGGCGTCAGCCCGGGGCGGAACGTTTCGATCTTTGGAAATACGGATGACATTCACCGGACAGCGCGAGACTTGTTGGATGCCGGAGTTCACGTCGCGGCGGTCATCGACAGCCGTCACGACGCGCCGCTGTCGAATGAGTACGAGGTGCTTCGCGGGGCGCAGGTATGCGGCAGCACGGGACGCAAGGGGCTTGAGGCCATAACGGTTCGTCGCGCCAGTGGCGAGGAGCGTATTCACACCGACTGCCTTGCCATGACGGGAGGCTGGAACCCGTCGGTTCATCTGACCTGTCATATGAATGGTCGCCCTACCTGGAACCGTGACATCGAAGCGTTTGTGCCGACGCCCGGCGCGATACCCGGGATGATCACGGCTGGTGCTTGCAACGGATCTTTCTCGACCGTGTCCTGCCTGCGGGACGGGATCGAAGCGGCCAAATCGTCGTTAGCCGAACTGGGCCTCAAAGCACCCAAAACCCCTGTGCCCGACGCGGAAGATGATCCGTATAACATTTCCCAGCTTTGGGCGGTTCCCGGCACAGGGCGGGCTTGGCTGGACTTTCAGAACGACGTCACGGTCAAGGATGTGAAACAAGCCGCGACCGAGAATTTTCGGTCTGTCGAGCATATGAAGCGCTATACAACGCAGGGTATGGCGACCGATCAGGGAAAGAACTCGAACGTCGCTGCGTTGGCGGTTCTGGCCGATGCGACCGGTCGTGGCATTCCCGAGACGGGCACGACCACGTTCCGCCCGCCTTATTCGCCGATCGCCATTGCGGCGCTGGGCGCGGGGGCCGAGGGCAGTGCCTTCAAGCCGCAACGTTTCACGACTTCTCACCCGGCAAGTCTGAAACGGAATGCGCCGATGATCGAGGCGGGGTTGTGGTATCGCCCGAGCTATTTCTCGAAAGATGGCGAGACCACCTGGCGGCAATCCTGCGACCGCGAGGTCAATATGGTGCGGCAGGCGGTTGGGATCTGCGACGTGTCGACCCTCGGCAAGATCGACATTCAGGGCCCCGACGCGGGCGCGTTTCTGGATTTCGTCTACACGAATATGTTCTCGACCCTGAAAGTTGGCCGTACCCGGTACGGTCTGATGCTGCGCGAGGACGGGTACGTCATGGATGACGGCACCACGGCGCGGCTGGGTGAGACGCATTACCTGATGACCACCACAACCGCCGCAGCGGGTGAGGTAATGAAACATCTGGAGTTCGTGCATCAGGGCCTGCGCCCGGATCTGGATGTGACCTTTACGTCGGTGACGGAACACTGGGCGCAATTCGCGGTGGCCGGGCCTAAATCGCGCGAGCTGCTGAGTGCGCTGTTGGACACGCCGCTGGACGACGAGAACTGGCCATTCATGGCTTGCGGTCCGGTTTCCGTGTTGGGGGTTCAGGGACGGTTGTTCCGCATCTCGTTTTCGGGCGAACATGCCTATGAGATCGCGGTGCCCGCGCGGTATGGCGCGAACCTGTTTGACATCCTGACCGAACGCGCCGAGGCGCTTGGCGGTGGACTATACGGGATGGAGGCGCTGAACGTTCTGCGGATCGAGAAAGGTTTTATCACTCACGCAGAAATCCACGGGCGTACAACGGCCTATGACATCGGCATGGGCCGCATGGTGTCGCAGAAGAAAGACTGCATCGGCAAGACCATGTCCGAACGCCCCGGGTTGGAAGAAGCAGGTCGCGAGCGGTTGGTCGGGCTGAAACCCATCGGCGAAAGCAAGGAGCTTTTGGCGGGCGCGCATCTGTATAACGAAGAGGCCGAGCCGGTGCGCACCAACGATCAGGGCTATCTGACCTCGGTGTGTTACTCGCCGACGATGGAAACCATGCTTGGATTGGCGTTCCTGGCAGATGGGCCTGACAGGTACGGAGAGATCGTGAAAATGGTAGATCATCTGCGTGATGTCACGACGCTCTGCGAAGTGGTGAACCCGGTTTTCTTTGACCCGGAAGGAGGGCGCGTCCGTGGATAAACTGATAGCCAAAACGCCCTGCGACGGGCTGCTGCCGCTGAGTGTGGGCACAGTAAAGCTGAGCGAAGAAGATGTGGGCGCGATCCATTCAATCTCTCCCTACAAAGGCAAACAAAAAGCTGTGTCCGAGGCCATGAAAGTGGCGCATGGCATGGCTTATCCTTCGGCCAACAGATCGACCGGAAAGGCGGGTGCACGGGCCGTTTGGTTCGGTCCGGCCCATGCGATGATGATGGGCCCCGAACCTGATCCTGCCCTGTCGGAAAACGCGGCCATTGTAGATCAATCAGATGCGTGGGCGGTTGTCCGGCTGGAAGGCGCAGGCGTGGAAGACGTACTTGCACGCGTGGTGCCCGTTGATCTGCGCAAAGCGCAGTTTAAACGCGGGCATACCGCGAGAACCCTTTTGTTCCATATGACCGCGTCGATTACCCGCGTCGGTGAAAACGCGTTTCAGATCATGGTTTTCCGATCCATGGCCGGGACGTTGGTTCACGATTTGAAAAGGGCGATGGAAGGCGTTGCCGCGCGCGGGTAAACTGCGCTGAAAGAAACGAATCCGGGAGACCCCCATGTTGCGTATCGCCATTGTCGCGGCTCTACTTGCCACCCCCGTGGCTGCTCAGGACACCAAAGAACAAAGCTGCCAGTATCAGGCCGATGTCGTGGCAGCGATACAGCAGGCACGGCTGGACCGGGTCAAGGAACGCGACGTGGTGCAGGCGGTGGCTGACAGCGGCCCGACATGGCCCGAGAATTACAACGCGGCGATCCCTCTGATCACCCCTTGGGTCTATGAACAAAAGATGCGCGATGTACGCAACAAGGATTTGGGCGCGGCCTGGTTGGAGCTGTGTCTTCAGCAATAATCCACAATCCGCGCAATTCGCTGTGGACAAACGCGCGTCATCCCCTTGGCGCGCGTTTCCATTTCTGGCAGGTTTGAGCCATGTCTTTGCCCCCCGGATTTCTGGATGAACTGCGTTCGCGCCTCAGCCTGTCTCAGGTCGTGGGGCGCAAGGTCACGTGGGACCCGCGCAAATCCAATCAGGGCAAGGGCGATATGTGGGCGCCGTGCCCGTTTCATCAGGAAAAAACCGCCTCTTTCCACGTCGATGATCGCAAAGGCTATTACTACTGCTTTGGATGTCACGCCAAAGGCGACGCAATCACCTTTGTGCGGGAAACCGAGAACGTGCCGTTTATCGAAGCCGTTGAGATTCTGGCGCGCGAGGCGGGCATGCCCATGCCCGCGCGGGATCCAAAAGCGCAGGAAAAGCAGGATCGGCGGTCGCAACTGGCCGAGGTGATGGAGCAGGCGGTTCAGTTCTTTCGCCTGCAGCTCAAGACCGGCGCTGGGTCTCCCGCGCGCGATTACCTGACCCGCCGCGGTCTGGATGCAAAGGCTCTGGACCGATGGGAGATCGGGTTTGCTCCGGACGGTTGGCAAGCGCTTTGGGATCATTTGCGCGGCAAAAACGTGGACGAGGAATTGATCCTTGCCGCTGGTCTGGCCAAGCCATCGAACAAAGGCAAGAAGCCTTATGACACGTTCCGCAACCGGATCATGTACCCGATCCGCGATCCACGCGGGCGTTGCATTGCGTTTGGTGGTCGGGCGATGGACCCCAACGACAATGCCAAATACCTGAACTCGCCCGAGACGGAGTTGTTCGACAAGGGGCGCAGCCTCTACAACCATGGCCCCGCGCGCGAGGCGGCGGGCAAGGGGCAGCCCCTCATTGTGGCCGAAGGGTATATGGACGTCATCGCGCTGGCCGAAGCTGGGTTTGGAGCCTCGGTTGCGCCGCTGGGAACCGCGATCACTGAGCATCAGTTGCAGCTTTTGTGGCGCATCTCGGACGAGCCGATCATTGCGCTGGATGGCGATACTGCGGGATTGCGTGCGGCGATGCGTGCGGTCGATCTGGCGCTGCCGTTGCTGGAGGCCGGCAAATCACTCCGCTTTGCCCTGATGCCCGAGGGGCAGGACCCTGATGACCTGCTGCGCGCCGATGGGGCAGGGGCGGTGCAATCGGTTCTCGACGACGCCATTCCGATGGTCAAGCTGCTGTGGCAGCGCGAGACCGAAGGCAAAGTGTTCGACAGTCCCGAACGAAAGGCGGCGCTGGACAAATCGTTGCGAGAGAAGATCCGGCTGATCCGCGATCCATCTATTCGTTCGCACTATGGTCAAGAAATAAAGGACCTGCGCTGGCAATTATTCCGCCCCCAGCGACAACCTCAGAACCGCAACTGGCAACCGCGCGGCAAATGGCAGCCGCAGCAACCAGCCAGTCCCGGTGCACGTACATCGTTTCTGGCGTCGTCTGAGAATGCCGATATTCAGTTGCGCGAGGCGGCCATTCTGGCGATTGCGGTGCTTAATCCCGATGTTGTTGTTCAGTTCGAACAGCAATTAGAGGACATGGAATGCCAGAACCCGGATTACGCCGCGCTGCGCGACGCGATCCTGCGTCATGCCATCGACGATCCCGAAAATCTAAAAGACCACATTGTGCAAACTTTGGGTCCTGAACCCCTTGAAAACCTGCTGGCCCTTCGCCATGTCGCTGTGATCCCCTGTGTGTACAAACCGGGCGACGTTGAAAAGGCCGAGATGACGCTGGCCGAGGAACTCGCAAAGATCAAAGCGCTCCGGGGGTTGGATGCTGAGATTGCCGAAGCGGCGGAGGAGTTGTCTGATCTGGCCGATGAGGCGCTGACATACCGGCTGGCCCAAGCCGCCGAAGAGCGCAACCGTACAAGCCGTAGCCAGAATGAAGACAAGGCCGTTTTCGACATCGCCGACAATGGTGCGCGAATCAACCGCGACGAGAAAGACGCATTTGAGGCCATCATGTCAGGCATCAATTTCGAGCGGAAACGTCGATAAAGTGATGTTTTCGTAAGGCACTGGAAAAGAAAAACGGGTAAACGGGTGGCCGAATCACTTCTACGCGCTAATGATTCGGACCTAACGAATCACCCATCCCTGCAGGAGCATTGAATGGCCGCCAAGGATACGAACGAAGACCGCAAATCCGACGAGCAGGAACAGGAAATCTCGCTGGACATGAGCCAGGCCCAGGTCAAGAAGATGATCGCCGAGGCCCGCGAGAAAGGTTACATCACATACGACCAGCTTAATCAGGTTCTGCCGCCTGATCAAGTCAGCTCGGAACAGATCGAGGATGTGATGTCGATGCTGTCCGAGATGGGCATCAACATCATCGAAGATGAAGAAGCCGAGGAAGAAGAGAACAAGGGCTCTACCGAACTGGTCACAACCGAAGGCCCGCGCGAGGTTGCACTGGCCGGGGCGCAGACCGAAAAGCTGGACCGCACCGACGACCCCGTACGCATGTATCTGCGCGAGATGGGCTCGGTCGAATTGCTGAGCCGCGAGGGCGAGATCGCCATCGCCAAGCGCATCGAGGCTGGACGCAACACCATGATCGCGGGGCTGTGCGAAAGCCCTCTGACCTTCCAGGCGATCACCATCTGGCATGACGAATTGCTGTCCGAAGACATCCTGCTGCGCGATGTCATCGATCTGGAAACCACCTTTGGTAATCAGATGGACGAAGACGGGGATGTTTCTGAACCCGTCGTCGATACCTCTGCCGTTCAAGCGGCAAAGCCTGAGAAAGACGAAGGCCCAGAGCTGGACGCGGACGGCAACCCGATCGCCAACGACGATGATGATGACGAAGACGATCAGGCCAATATGTCGTTGGCCGCGATGGAAGCCGCGCTGAAGGATCAGGTCCTGACCACGTTGGAACGGATCTCGACCGATTTTGCGCAACTCAGCGAGATGCAGGACAGCCGGATTTCCGCAACGCTCAACGAAGACGGGACGTTCAGCGCACAGGACGAAGAGACCTATCAGAAGCTGCGGGCCGAGATCGTTGAACTGGTGAATGGCCTCCACCTGCACAACAACCGAATCGAAGCGCTGATTGACCAGCTCTATGGCATCAACCGACGCATCATGTCGCTGGACAGCTCAATGGTGAAGCTGGCCGATCAGGCCCGCATCAACCGTCGCGAATTCATCGACGCCTATCGCGGACGCGAATTGGACCCGAACTGGCTGACCGAAATGGCGGAAAAGCCGGGTCGCGGATGGCAGATGTTTATAGAACGGTCCTCAGACAAGGTCGCAGACCTGCGCAACGATATGGCGCAGGTCGGACAGTATGTCGGTCTGGACATCCCCGAATTCCGCCGCATCGTGCAGCAAGTTCAGAAGGGCGAGAAAGAGGCGCGCCAGGCCAAGAAGGAAATGGTCGAAGCCAACCTGCGGCTGGTGATCTCGATTGCCAAAAAGTACACGAACCGCGGCCTGCAATTCCTTGATCTTATTCAGGAAGGCAACATCGGCCTGATGAAAGCGGTCGATAAGTTTGAATACCGCCGCGGGTACAAATTCTCGACCTACGCGACATGGTGGATTCGTCAGGCGATCACACGCTCGATCGCGGATCAGGCGCGGACGATCCGTATTCCGGTTCACATGATCGAGACGATCAACAAGCTGGTCCGGACCGGCCGCCAGATGCTGCACGAAATCGGTCGCGAGCCGACGCCCGAGGAACTGGCCGAAAAGCTGCAGATGCCGCTTGAGAAGGTCCGCAAGGTGATGAAGATCGCCAAGGAGCCGATCAGCCTTGAAACCCCGATTGGCGACGAAGAAGACAGCCAGCTGGGTGATTTCATCGAGGACAAGAATGCCGTGCTGCCGCTGGACAGTGCAATTCAGGAAAACCTCAAGGAAACGACAACTCGGGTACTGGCGTCGCTTACCCCGCGTGAGGAACGGGTTCTGCGGATGCGCTTTGGTATCGGCATGAACACCGACCACACGCTGGAAGAGGTTGGCCAGCAGTTCAGCGTGACGCGTGAGCGTATCCGACAGATCGAGGCGAAGGCGCTGCGTAAGCTCAAACACCCTAGTCGATCACGAAAACTTCGGTCCTTTTTGGATCAATGAGTTTGAGGCGTCCCAACCGGGGCGCCTTTTCTTTTCGCGCTCAGGTCTTTTCACGTTGTCTCGACGTCACATCAAATTGGCGAGAACTCGAAAGGGTTCTGCCTCAGCCTTCTCTATATCGCCGGTGTCCACTCATGGACCGGCCGGGGTGAGGCAGAAAACGCCAATGACCCCCGGCCACTTTCAACCCGGGTGCAGCGGGTGATCGACCCGCTTTCGGAACGAGCTTGGCGCCTGACCCGTCCACCGTTTGAACGCAGTGGAAAACGCCGCCTGATCTGCATAACCAAGTGAATAAGAAATTTCGGACAGGTTCATTCCGTTCTTGATGAAGGTCTGTGCCAAATCACATCGCAGGTCATCGACAACCTCGCGATAGGTGGTGCCTTCTTCGTTCAGTCGCCGCGCCAAGGTGCGCGGGCTAACGCCCAGTTTTTCAGCGACGTCTTCGGCCTGCAGGATAAATCCCGGCATCGAACGGGTGATAAGCCCCTCGACCTTTGCTCGGGTTTTCTGTTTGGGAGTGCGACGTTCGGCCAGCAACCGTTCGCCGTATTCCAGCAGATGCGCCCGCAAGCTTGGATCATATGTCGGGACAGGTAGGTCGAGTGAGGCCAGCGAAAGAATGATTTCCAGCCGTTCAGTTCCAAATTCAACCGGAAACCCGCCGATTTTGGCATAACTGGCGGCGTGTTGGCCGACCTCGTGCTGAAACCGCATCTGTAGCGGGTGAACGGTCACTTGGGTCAGGGCGCGCATCCGCGCAACAGCAGCAAACAGCATGAACTCTGTCCTGCGGTGATAACGAGAGAACGTGGCATCCTTCCAATCCGCTTCAATCGTTGCGGCGTTTCCGGACACGCGCAAGGTGAAAGCGATGGAGGGATCGATCATCTGGTGGAACCGCGTGGTGTTTTCCATGACCTGCCGCAAGTCACGCGAGTATTTGCTGATGTATGCGGTCACGCTTGAGGAAGAACTGAACTGCAACCCGGCCTGTGCACCAAACGTTATGTCTTCGACCGCGTCACAGGCATGGCGTACGAATTGCGCCTCGTTATGCGCGCTGTAGACTTGCGCCGGGGGCGAGATCTCGCTTCTGCTCAGCCCACTGTCCCGCAACACCTGATCGACCAAAGACGGGTTGTCCGTTTGACCTTCCAATACTCTGGTCAGCAATTGAATTCTTGAAATATCGACATCCATGGCTGTATCCGGCCAATGCGTTATTGTTCCATAAAGCTTAACAGAGAAATTGTTGCTGTCGCCATCCCGCGAACGGCGTATTCAAGAATTCGAGCCAATCCAAAAGAATTTGGCTGAATCTCGAAAGAATTTGTCCCATATGACCAAGAACTACAGCGGATTGGCACCTAGATTTGCCAAGTTGTCGGGTCAGCGCCCTGATGGGGATGGGGTCAGAGCCTGGGAAAACGGATTTACCAAACCGTTTCAAAAGGTTCCCCGGCACACCATTTTTTCGCCTTGGCCAACATGCAGCCCGAGATGTCGCATTGTCGTGCGGTGTTTGGCGTGCCAGCCTATTGCAGAACTGTCCCAAGGCCTGCGCAAATGCCGCACGATATGACATTGCCGAAAGAGGATCTGATCGTCTTTGATGGCGAATGCGTGCTTTGTTCTGCCTTTTTCCGTTTCATATTACGGCACGATACGGCGCACAGGTTTCGCTTTGCGACGGCTCAGTCGCGCCTGGGGCAGCGTCTTTACCGGGATGCGGGTCTGCCCACAGATGACTTTGAAACCAACTTGGTCTTTGTGGATGGGCAGGTGCATCAAAAGCTGGATGCCTTCGCGGCTGCGATGGGCGCGTTGCCCGGTCTGCCGCGCGTCTTGTCCGGGTTGCGCCTGTTGCCGAAGTTTCTGAAAGACCCGATTTATCATCTGATCGCGCGCAATCGCTACAGGATTTTTGGTCGAGAAGCGACATGCTTGGTTCCTGATCCAGATCTCCGTGCGCGGTTCGCACCCGGTGGGTTCTAGGGCATTGGGCGACCCTTTTCTGCGCGCGCTCCCGCAGGATGCCAAACTGCCGACTGCGGTTTTGGGCCTGCACACCCAGCCGGACCGTTTCACAGGGCGCTGCCAGATTACGCGGGGCCGCGGAATACTGATCGCGTTGGCATTGCGCATCGGGCGCTTTCCGCCAACAGGTGAGGATTTGCCGGTTTCGCTAACAACGCAAAAGGTCGGCGAAGATTGGCTGTGGCGGCGGAATTTCGCAGGCCATTTGACCCAATCTCGTCTTTCTTACGATGCCGGTTGGAATTGTGTTCGAGAGCAGATTGGTGGGCTGACGATCTGGATACGCCCGGTCTGGCGGCAGGACCGATTGGGCATTGAGGTTGTCCGAATGAAGATCTGCGGTCTGCCCTGCCCAAAAGCGCTGCTGCCGCAGTCTTTTTCCTTTGAGTGGCAGGATGCACAGGGGCGCTTTTGTTTTGACATATCTGCCCGGCTGCCTTGGTTGGGGTCGCTGATCCGATATCACGGATGGCTGACGCGCGATCACGAAGGATCGGCCCAACCTTAAATGCCCGTGAGGTGCACTGTTTTGCGAAAAGGGATGACCTAACCTATGTGTCATGTCAGAACAGGAAAGATGGTTATTATGAAACAGGTATTTGCTTGCACGACAGCGGCACTGGTTGCGCTGATCCTTCCGGCGATGGCCAGTGCCGCGCCCAATGGTTACCGGACCGAGCCGATGAGCGGCACCGATTTCGAGGTGATACCCCGCACCGATCAATTCATTGACGGTTACTGGTGTGCCGCTGCGGATTTTGCCAGGCGAAAGTTGGGCGCAGGCTGGCAACAGCCGATTTATGTATTGCGCGGCTACGGCCCAAGTGTGACGACTGGACGAAGAACCGCCGTTCAGTTCACGTTGAAGATGCCCACGGATGTGCCGCAACAAGGCAGCAATCCCTTTTCTCCGTTCAAAGTCGGTGACAGCATGTCCGTTCAGGGTGCGAATGCCCGATGCGGCTATGTCCCGTTTTTCAGGAATTAAATGTGCAGACTGAATTCATAATCGAAACCTCGGGGTCGGGACTGTATGAGTTCACGGCCCCCGTGCGTAACTGGGCAGGCGGGTTTTCGGGCAATGGCCTTATGACATTGTTCGTTCGCCATACGTCCTGCTCACTTTTGATCCAGGAAAACGCAGATCCCGAAGTACAGACAGACTTGAACGCATATTTTGATCGTCTGGTGCCGCCGTCGGATCATCCTTCGATGTCGTACCTGCGGCACACCTATGAAGGCACTGATGACATGCCAGCGCATATCAAAGCGGCCATGATGCCCGTGTCACTGTCTGTTCCACTTGCCAACGGCCAACCGGTTTTGGGCACCTGGCAGGGCATTTACCTGTTCGAGCATCGCCGCGCCCCGCACAGTCGCAAAGTCGCGGCGCATATTGCCTGACCCCCTTATATAGCGGTGAAAATTTCCGACTACCCAAATCCTAGAGGCTGCCCTATAGTTGTGGATAAGTAAGCCGAAGCGCTTACAAAAAGAGGTAAGCTAGGGACGAGGAGACGGCGGATGCGCTGCCCGTTTTGCGGAAATATCGATACTCAGGTCAAGGATTCACGCCCGGCAGAGGATCACGTTGCGATCCGCAGGCGTCGGTTCTGTCCGGCGTGTGGGGGCCGGTTTACCACCTACGAACGGGTACAACTGCGCGATCTGGTTGTCATCAAGACCAACGGTAAGCGTGAAGACTTCGATCGCGACAAGCTGGAACGTTCGATCCGAATTTCAATGCAAAAACGCCCCATCGACCCGGATCGGATCGATCAGATGATCTCGGGAATTGTGCGTCGATTGGAAAGCATGGGCGACACCGACATCCCATCCAACAAAATTGGTGAAATCGTCATGGAAGCGCTGGCCCGTATCGACACGGTTGCGTATGTTCGCTTTGCAAGCGTGTACAAGAATTTCCAGGCGGCCGATGATTTCGAGGAGTTTGTCCACGAACTGCGCCCGCCGCAGCCTTCTACGGACGAGTGAGCGAAACAGATAAGCGATTTATGGCGTTGGCCCTGTCTCTAGGGCGACGCGGACAAGGGACGTGTTGGCCCAACCCATCCGTGGGCTGCGTCATCGTTCGCGACGGACGCATAGTCGGACGCGGCTGGACACAACCGGGTGGTCGGCCGCATGCCGAAACCGAAGCGTTGGCGCAGGCGGGCGAAATGGCGCGCGGTGCCACCGCTTACGTGTCGTTGGAGCCTTGTTCGCACTACGGAAAAACACCGCCCTGTGCGCAGGCGTTGATAGACGCGAAGGTCGCCCGCGTCGTGTCCGCAATCGAGGACAGTGACCCCAGGGTTGCAGGGCAGGGCTTTGCGATGCTGCGAGAAGCCGGGATTGAGGTTGAAACCGGGGTCCTAATGGATCAGGCCGCGTGGGATTTATCCGGGTTCTTTCTGAAAACCGAGCAGGGCCGCCCGTTTGTGACCCTGAAACTGGCAAGCAGTTTTGACGGCAGGATCGCGACGGAAACGGGTCACAGCAAGTGGATTACCGGACCCGAAGCCCGCCGGGCAGTGCATGCCATGCGGGCCCGGCACGATGCGGTCATGGTTGGCGCGGGAACAGCCCGCGCAGACGACCCGTCGCTGACCGTGCGGAACTTGGGTATCGAACACCAACCCGTTCGCATTGTGGTCTCTCGCCATCTGGATTTGCCCTTGCTTGGGCAATTGGCTCGAACGGCTGCTGATGTTCCGGTTTGGCTGTGCCACGGCCCACGACCGGACGCCGAGCGGGCGCGGACCTGGGAAGGGTTGGGCGCCCGTTTGATCCCATGCGCGCTGAACGACCACCAGGTGGACGCGGCAGACTTGTTGCAGCAATTAGGGCAGGCCGGGCTGACACGCGTGTTTTGCGAAGGGGGGGCTTCGCTGGCGGCATCTTTGCTGGCTGAAGATTTGGTCGACGAACTTGTCGGCTTCACGGCCGGGCTGACCATCGGTGCGGAAGGGCTATCGGCAGTCGGCTCGCTGGGCCTTGAAACACTTGAGACCGCGCCCCGGTTCGAGTTGATAGACGCACAGGTCATCGACGGGGACGTTTTGCACCGTTGGGGTCGCACAGCGCGATAACGTCAACGCCAGAGATGCGAATGCGTGGCCAAAGCGCCCTGTAGCTTGGAAAGCAACCGGTTTGTTAACCCGACAGGTGACTGCTGACCCGACGCCAGCCGGTCAACCGCAACCTCAACCGGGCAAGATAAGCCTGTGACCGGATCCAGATAGCGCGGATAGTCGATCAGGGCCGCGTGAACCAGCCCCATGACAGAGGGATGCGCCCCGCGCCGCGCGGGAACAATGTCCAGATCGGTCGTCAGCCCCCATCCGGCGTAAAACGGCGCACCCAGCGTTGTTACTTTGACCCCACGCAATAGGGCTTCGAACCCCAAAAGCGAGGTCATGGTCCAAACCTCTTGCACTTGTGTCAGCAGGCTCGCTGGATCGACATTTTTGACTACGACGTCAGCCAGGCCGTCCGTTTCTATCCCGCCGTCACGCAGGCCGGCCTCGACGTCTGGATGCGGCTTGTAGATCAGAACAGCCTCTGGGTTCGCCTTACGGGTCGCGACCAACAAATCCCGGTTGGTTCGGGTCGAACTTGTGCCCTTGAGGATTGAGGCGTCGTCTTCGACCTGTCCCGGAACCAAAATGCGGTGACCCAAAGGCAAATCCGGCGGCGTCAGGCCCACATTGTATTTGGACAGCCCTTCGGCGATTAGGCGCGCAACCAAACGTTCCGCGCGCAGGTGCTGGTCAGGACGCAGGCTTTCACGGGCAGCAATCAGATTTTCCAACCGGCTCGGGTGGGTGGGGTCGTAGTAAATGCCTTCGTCGTCGGTAACCAGAGACAGCGGCGGTACAAGACTTGCGCCCAGACCGCGCGAGCGCAGAAAACCGTCCTCAACACGTGTCGCCTGTGACGTTTGTTCGGCGTGGCGCGCCCAAACCATATGAGGACGGTCGGCAGGTTGCGGCGGTCCGCTGGTGAAACGCAATTTGCGCTGGGAACCAAACATCTGCTGCAGATGTCTGCGCTTCCAAACACGCATCCCCGACGCGGTCCAACCTTTGCGATCGTCGCGCCATGACCGGGTTTGCGCTTCGAGCGTGTCCAGCACCGTTTCCAGCTCGCAAAGCGTGTCCCGATACGGATCGTACCATTTGGGGTACAGGATCATCGTCGCTGCAAACAGTTGTGCGCGCGTCAGATTACGTTGTCTGCGAGGTACGGGGTTTTCGTCCTGTGTCAGCCCCCAACCGGCATAGAACGGCTGACCAAAGACCCGGGGTTTGTGACCAGCCAGTATGGCTTCGAATCCAAGCTGTGACGACAAGGTGTAGACGCCAATTGCCCCCTCAAGCAGGGGCCACGGGCTGATCGGGTCCTTCAATAATGTGACGCGGTCGGTTTGATCCTGATCTGCGAAGTGCCCCGCGCGGTGGCCGGATTGTGTTTCCGGGTGGGTTTTTATGATCACCCGAGAGCCGGGGTGCTCCTCCTGCGCCATGACCAGCATTTCGCGAAACAAGGCCGTGTCGCCTGCGCTGGCCGCGACCGCCGCGTCGCCTTGCGTTTGATCGACCACCAGAACATATCCGGGATCAGGCGGTGCGATATCCGGGTCGAAGGCCGAATATTTGCTGAGCTGCAATTCGCGCAGCCGTTCCATCGCGCCGCGCGCCCTGTCGAGTATGGCGGTGTCGTCCAGCGGATGCGTGGACAACAATTGTTCGAGATCAGAAGGGATTGTGGGATCGAAATGCACACCCGACTGATCCAATATTAACCCCAACGGGGCCTCTCCGCTGCGCCCCGGATGCAGCGACCTAAGAAATGCGTCCTCGACCCTCAGTATAGGTGCAGCGTGTTTTTCAGCGACGCGGATACCCCGATGCGCGGTAGGGCTGGCCCCCCAGACACCAACGGTATCGCCCGGTTTAGGAAGTCCCAACCGGATGTCAAACCCCGCGAGGGACAGAATTCGGCGCAGGCGACGTTGTGTCAGAAACCCGCCATTATAGACGAACAGGCGCTGGCGCTCGTTGGTGTCCGGCGGCTCCACCTCAGGAAACACCGGTCAGTTGCCTGTCAGCGTTGCCACGTTTGCGATGGGCGTCAAACCTCCGGCGATCAGCGAGATGGACTTGGTCCACTGCGCATAAGGCGCTTCGGTCACATAGATCGTGTCGTCGTCGCGGATGACAAAGTCCCGCGCAACAAACAACCCGTTTGGCGCCGTGAGGTTCAACAGGTAGATCATTCTTTGGTCACCTTGTAGGTCTGCACGCCCCATGACTTTACGCGCGATATCCTGCCGCTCTTTGCGCAACACGAAGATACCGGTTGGGTCTGATGACAGTGACTGCAAGCCACCAACCTGCGCGATCGCCTCAAGGGCGGAAAGATCCTGGCTTTCGAATGGTACCCGGGATTGACCGCCGGTTGCACCCAGCGCGATGTAGGACCGGCTGTCTTCCTCGACGAGAATGCGATCACCGCTGCGCAGCGCAATGTCCGTTCCGGGCGAGCGGAAAAGGTCATCGTACCAGACAGTGCCCTTTTGCTTGCCGCGTATAACCGTGACCAGAGCAATGTCGGACGACACCGAAACACCGCCAGCCTGGGCCAACATGCCGGACAAGGTACCGGTGGGCCGTTCAATCGGGTACACGCCGGGCGCACCAACGGTACCGGTCAGAGAAACTGTTGCGCCATCGCCCGCAACGCGGCGAACCTGGACCTGAGGGTCGGGGGTTTGCTCTTCCAGCTTTGAAGAAATCAGGGTGCGCAACTGCTCGGGCGTGTTGCCGGCCGCGCGTACCCGGCCAGCGTAAGGAACAAAGATGAAGCCGTCATTGTCTACCTGAACTTCATCCAAAGAGGTGGCCGCGCCGGTTCCGGTTGTCAAAAGGCCGTCGTCAACGTTTTCCCAGATCGTCAGGCCCAACACGTCGCCCGGCCGTACTGTATCCGAGGCAACGCTTTGCGCATTGCGGAAGGACTGCGAGAAACCGAATTGGGGGACTGCCGCGGTTTCCCGGGTCACCCTGTCGTCAACCTCGACAACAAAGGCGTTACCGCCGTTCGTTGTGGAACCCGCCAGAATTTCGTTTTTGTTCGGCCCGGATTTCGGAAGCTGGCATGCCGCCAGCAAACCAGCAGCCGCCACGAAGGAGACCGCCCGTATCCATCGGGTTGGGATGCGTGTCACTGCCGATTTTCCTCAGTTTTATAGTCTTTTGCATAGGCTAACCGGTTCGGCGTCAAACTTCCAGCATCAGCTGCCTGTGTGTCCGTCAACGATTTTCAACTGTGGCGTGTTGGTCGCGTTGCCTGATAGGGCGATCTGGTACGGGTCTTGATCCTGCAACATCAAGTCCACCGCGCGACGCAACAACTGTTGTCTGCCACGCCGCGAATAGAACCCACCCGGCACCTGGCTCGTTTCCAACAAAAACCGGCGATAGACGCGGTAGGCGGTTGCGTCGGGTGGCTCCGGGTTGGCAAAGAACGCGGCGATCGTCTGCTGAGACACGAATTGCGGTTTGTCGTAAACGGATCGTCCAAAAATCCGCAACGGTATCCCGCGCCACAGGACCTGCTGCCCAGCTGTCGAGTTGATTGTCACCGCAGACCGCGCGTCGTCCAGCAATCGCGCCAGTTTCCCGCCGGGGACATAGTGAATGCGTTCGGATAGCCCGTACGCTTTTGCAAGTTGGCGAGCGCGTTTGCGCAGCGGCTCGCGGTGGTTTTCCAAAGGGTGCTCTTTGATCACAAGATGATGATGCTGAGGCGCACCAGCAGCGAAACCGGCTATGATCTGATCCAGAAACGCGCACATGCCTGAGAATTCTGAATGCGATTGTACGGAACTGTCATGACCCAATTGCAACAGCACCAAATGATAGGGAAAACCGCCCCGGCGCACCCGAGACGTCGCCAACCGACGCTGTAGCCGGTGGATCGGCATCAACATCAACCGCTTGAAATAAAGTTGAAATTCACGAGAAACCGGCAGCTCTCTGTGCCGGCGAAAGTTGCGGTATCCCTGATTGAAGAACATCAGGAACCAGTGATACGCGGCGCCATAAAAGATATGCTGCCGCATGTCCCCCCAGTGCGACGGGGGCGGAAGGGCGTGTGCGTCCGACCGGGCAAGAGCGACCTGCATTTGATCGACGCTCAGGTCCATCAGGCGCGAGTTTCCGTTGGACCCATCACGCTCGTACGTCACCCACCAGGGCCTAAGATAGCCTTCTTCGAACACATGAACGGTAATGCCGCGTGACCGGGCGGCCTCGACCGCATAGGCATGGATAGGTCGCGTGTCGCCGTACAGAACGATGTCAGTTACGTTTCGATCGAGGATCAATGTCGCAAGAAAGTCGGGCCAATCTTCGGCGGGTTCGCGAAACGCTATGTAACTGCGCCGATCCCGCCAGAACGCCTGATCGCCCGCGTTGAACCCGACACGCCAGACCTGCGAACCGGCTGCGCGCAGTGCTTTGCCCAATGCATTGAAAAACGGTCCATGTGGTCCCTGAAGAAACAGGAACACGCGTTGCCTTGGATGATCTGCCGTTAGCGTCATGCGGGGTGTTTGGTGACTGCTCATCTGTTTGTTGCAAAAATTATGCCCGTTTGTTGCTTTCCCGGCAAGCCGGGTCTTGCCGGTGGCGTCGCGGGCCTTTACCTCGACTCTCAGACTTAGGCTCAGAGGGTTGACGAAATGTTCACAGGCATTGTCACGGATATCGGCACGATCACCGAACTGGACCAACAGGGCGACCTGCGGGCCCGGATCAAAACCGGATACGAGACGGCGGGTATCGATATCGGCGCTTCAATCGCAAGTGACGGGGTCTGTTTGACGGTCATCGCGTTGGGCGAAGACTGGTACGACGTTCAAATCAGTGCGGAAACCGTGTCAAAGACCAATCTGGACGCATGGAGCGTCGGCAAACGGGTAAATCTGGAACGCGCCCTCAAAGTCGGCGACGAACTGGGCGGTCATATCGTTTCTGGTCACGTTGATGGTGTGGCCAAAGTGATCGAGGTCGCGGACGAAGGGGACAGCACGCGCGTCACCCTCCGAGCACCTGAGAGCTTGGCCCGCTTTATCGCGCCCAAAGGCTCGGTGGCGCTGAATGGCACCTCACTGACCGTGAATGACGTGGATGGATGTGACTTTGGCATCAATTTTATTCCACATACCAAAGAGGTGACAACCTGGGGCGATGTTGCGACGGGCGACCGCGTCAACCTCGAGATCGATACGCTTGCCCGTTACGTTGCCCGGCTGGGCGAGATGTCCTGACCGCAAAGGCGGTGTACGTCCGTTTCGCGGCGTGGCGTTACAGCCGTTTGCACTCTGGTCTTTGCGGGCGGACTCGTCTATTCCGCCGTGCATGAATGCTCAGCGAGAGGCTGCCTTATGAGCTTTGAAACCCCCGGTCCGGTCGAGGCCCAGTTGCGGGCTGCGATCAGTCCCATCGAAGAGATTATTGACGAGGCGCGCAAAGGCCGGATGTATATTCTGGTTGATCACGAAGATCGCGAAAACGAAGGCGATCTGGTGATCCCTGCCGAATTTGCGGATGCCGAGGCGATCAATTTCATGGCCACCCATGGGCGCGGGTTGATCTGCCTGCCGATGACCGCAGAACGGATTGATCGGCTTGGCTTGCCGATGATGGCCGTGAACAACTCCTCCCGCCACGAGACCGCCTTCACCGTTTCGATTGAAGCGCGCGAGGGTGTTTCAACCGGTATTTCCGCGGCTGATCGTGCTCTGACCGTCGCCACCGCGATCAACGAGCAGAACACGATGGCGCATATTGCAACGCCAGGCCATATCTTCCCGCTGCGCGCTAAAAGGGGCGGGGTGCTGGTCCGCGCAGGCCATACCGAAGCGGCTGTTGATATCTCGCGTCTTGCCGGGCTCAACCCCGCCGGGGTGATCTGCGAAATCATGAGGCCTGACGGGACGATGGCGCGACTACCGGATCTGGTCGACTTCGCGACAGAGCACGGTATGAAAATCGGAACCATCAGCGACCTGATCGCCTATCGCTCGCGCAATGACAACCTCGTGGTCGAAACCTCTAGGCAGACGGTCTCGTCGGAATATGGCGGCGCGTGGGAGATGCGAATTTTCACCGACCAGACCCACGGGATCGAGCATGTTGTTCTGATCAAAGGTGACATCACGACACCTGAACCAGTTCTGACCCGGACTCACGCTCTGCATGAGGCGCCCGATATTCTGGGCCTTGGTCCGAAATCTTCCCGCGAGTTGCCGCGCGCGATGGAAAAGATCGCGGAAGAGGGACGGGGCGTTGTTTGTCTGTTCCGCCAGCCGCGCAATTCACTGTATGCGGCTGAGGATGAAGGCCCGCGGACCATCAAACAAACCGGTCTGGGTGCGCAGATCCTGTCCAAGATGGGGCTTCAGGAATTGGTTTTGCTCACCGACTCTCCGGAAACGAAATATCTGGGTCTCGACGCCTTTGGGTTGTCCATCGTCGGGACCCGCTCGATCCTCAAGGAGGACTGATCGTGGCTGAACAAGACAAACATGGCATTCTGCCCCGGCCGACTTTCGACAAACCGGTGAAGCTGCTGATCGTGGCAGCACCGTTTTACCGCGCAATTGCCGACGACCTGATCCAAGGTGCCAAGGCCGAGATCGAAGCGGCAGGCGGCACCTGCGAAGTGGTCGAAGTGCCCGGCGCGCTGGAAATCCCCACGGCCATTGCGATGGCAGATCGCCAGTGTAATTTCGACGGATACGTCGCGCTGGGCTGCGTTATTCGCGGTGAAACCACGCATTACGAGACGGTATGCAATGATTCCAGCCGTGCCATTCAGTTGATGGGTTTGCAGGGGCTGTGCATCGGCAATGGCATCCTGACCGTCGAGAACGACGCTCAAGCCGAAGTGCGCGCAAGCCCGGAAAAGATGAATAAAGGTGGCGGAGCCGCGGCGGCGGCCTTGCATCTGATTGCGCTCAGCCGTAAGTGGGGCTCTTCGCAGAAGGGCGTGGGCTTCAAGCCGCCGTCCGAGTCCATCCTAGTGGCGGGCGACAGCAACGGACCCACGACAGCATGACCCAGACCGACGCGCCGAAACCGGCCAACCAGAAACGCCTGATGAAATCCGCCGCACGCCTCTATGCCGTGCAGGCGCTGTTCCAGATGGAGCAATCGGGCCAGACGACCGAGCAGGTTGTGACCGAGTTTCTGGATCATCGTTTTGGCGCTGTCTACGAAGGTGACGAGATGCTGGACGGCGATATCTCGGTATTCCGCAAGCTGGTTGATGATGCCGTGAATTATCAGGCCCCGATCGACCAGATGACCGATCGTGCGCTTGTTGCCAAATGGCCGATCGCCCGCATCGATCCAACCTTGCGTGCCGTATTCCGCGCGGCAGGTGCGGAACTGACCCAAAGCGATACGCCGCCCAAAGTGGTCATCACCGAATTCGTCGACGTGGCCCGCGCGTTTTTCCCGGAGGGGAAAGAGCCGAAATTCGTAAACGCCGTGCTCGATCACATGGCGCATGAGGCCAAGCCCGAGGCGTTCTGACGCCTTTACGTAGATCAGACATGCGCTAGACTCTCCATCGACGCGCAAGGAGGTCTGATATGCCCAAACTCATCCGACTGTACATCACCCAAGTTGCGCTTGGATTCGTAATCTCAGCCGTCTTCGTCGGCGTGCTGCTGGCCTTCAACGTCGCGAATCTACGCCATCTGATCACAAGCTCTGAAATCGGCCTGATTGCTTTGGTCATGATCTGGTTCATGAACGGTATCGTCTTTGCCGGGGTGCAATTCGCCTATGCGATCATGAGCATGGCGGAAAAACCCGAAAATCCGCGTGGCGGAACGCCCGTGGCGCATGGTCAGAAGCCCGTCCCGGTCAAGCTGGAAGCGCGCGCAGGGCGCTGAATTCTCGGGCAAAGGTGTGGCGGGACCACCAGTCAACCGTGCGGTTTGATTCCCGAGGACCTGTATGTACAGGTGGGTGCCAGGTAATCAGGCCAGGACCTGAACAGAGCCAGCCCCCTCGGAATTGCTTAAGGCCACCAGAATACTACCAGTCACAAGAAGGGCAGAACCCGCCACGGGCCTAAGTAGGGTGTGCGGCGGGTTTACACAAGGGGTCAGGCGTCGACAGTTTCGTGGAGCGCGGTGCGCATCTTGCCGAAATGTTCGTCCCAGCCGTTGTCGAGGGCAAGGATCAGGCCAAACGCATCAGCGCCCTGCGGCAGGCCCTCGTGCACCAGTCCAAGGCGCGTACCGCCAGCAACAGGTTCGAGGGTCCATTTGACGACACTGACCGCGTCGCCCATCGGTTTTACGGTGAAGGTGTATTCCAGATACTCAGGTCTGCGCGCTTCCCGCACTTCTCCCCAGATCAGAAGATCGCCGCTTGTTGTTCCGAACATTTCCAGCTTATGACCCTGTGCCACAGCTCGTTCAGGTTTGTGAAACCACTCGGCCAACCGGTCCGGTTCGGTCAAATAGTCCCAGACCGTTTCGGGCGTGGCGCGGAGATAGATGGATTTTTGCAAAACAGCCTGGGTCATTTTTGATTTCCTTCAATAGCTTTCTTGAGTTTGGCAAGGCGATCATCCCAGAACTGGTCAAAGAAACTGAGCCAGTCCAGCACCGGGGCCATCCCCTTGGGTTCAAGTTTGTTGATACGCTCGCGGCCGCGGGCCTCGACGGTGATCAGCCCGCCATCCGACAACACGGTCAGGTGCTTTTTGACGGCGGCGCGGGTCATGTCGAAACGGTCCGTCAATTGCCCGATGGTCATGTCTTGTGATGCAAGCATCTGCACAATGTCCCGACGGGTCGGGTCGGCAAGGGCGCGAAACGCGTTTTGGGTTCTTATTTCCATGGGCAACCTCATTGAGATACCATTTGGTTTCATATCAATGCGATACCTTATGGTATTATGTCAAGGGCAAGCTTGAGGTTGATTTTTGTTCACGAATTGTTCACATTCCCAAAATGACCCTTGATCTGCAACCCGGACAGAAACTGGCCCGCGGTGTCTCCAGACACCTTTCGACGCATGGCTTTGTTTCAGTTGAGGAATTTGTCCCAGCGCGCGGATTGCGCGTTGACGTGATGGGGCTTGGACCAAAGGGCGAGCTTTGGGTGATCGAGTGCAAATCAAGCCGTGCCGATTACCAGTCGGATTCAAAATGGCAGGGCTATCTGGAGTGGTGCGATCGATTCTTCTGGGCGGTTGATACCGAGTTTCCGGTGGATTTGCTGCCGCCCGAAACGGGCTTGATCATCGCGGATGCCTATGACGCCGAGATCATCCGCATGGGCCCGGAAACCAAGGTTGCCCCGGCACGGCGGAAGAAGATGATTCAGAAGTTTGCAACCGACGCCGCCCGCAGGTTGCAGATGCTGCGCGATCCGCGGGTCTAACGGATCAGCCTTTAACTGCTCTTGCGGCCTGCGCTGCCGCCCGGATCTCTTCCGCAATCTCCTCGGCTTCCTCAGGGTCAAAATCCATCGGGATCTCGGTGCCCGGCGCCTCGATGAACAGGCGCACCATACCCTGATCCGTGGGTCCGATTTGCAGATTAGCTTCGATATCGCGTTCGGTGTTGATACCCATCTGAGCCTCCGGCGGGGTGAGCCCGTTTGCTAGCGTGCAAAGGGTTGAGAATCAAGCAGCCTCTGCAGTCATATAAGACATGAACAATATCATCCTCAGACCCTTCCGCGCGGACGATGCCCCCTGGTTGGTCGAGCAGCATGGGACGCTCTATGCCCGCGATGAAGGCTTTGACGACAGCTTCGCGCCGCTTGTTGCGCGTATTTTGAAGGCGTTCATTGCCGATCACGACCCCAAGCGCGAGCGCGGCTGGATTGCCGAACAGAACGGGGCGCGTTTGGGCAGTATTTTTTGCGTCTCTCAATCCGATCGCACAGCCAAGCTGCGCCTGTTTCTTTTGGTGCCACAGGCGCGGGGGCAGGGGGTCGGTAAACAACTGCTGACCGCCTGTATGGAGTTCGCGCGCAGTGCCGGCTACGACGAAATGGTGCTTTGGACGCATGAAAGCCACCGTGCTGCATGTGGCTTGTACCGTTCCTTCGGATGGCAGTTAATTGATGCCAAACCGGTGCGATCATTCGGCGTTGATCTGGTCGAACAAAGCTGGAGAATTCAGCTTTAACACCCTTGCAATCCCCGTGCGCCTTCGGTAAATCGCCCCCCACAAGTGCCGCCTTAGCTCAGTTGGTTAGAGCGCTGGATTGTGGATCCAGAGGTCCCCTGTTCAAGCCAGGGAGGCGGTACCAAAAAAAATTTTTCCCAATAAAAACAGTCACTTATGAAGGCTCACTTTTAGCGTTTTTAGCGGTGTACTGTTGGGGCCGGAATCCAGAGGTCCCTTTCGTATCAAATCGGTATAAATCCCTTGCAAATCCCTGTCAGATGAAGTGAGTTATCAAGTAGTTCAACCAAAAGCAGCATTTCTGCAAACAATAACAAGCGAGTATATGCCTTGGAGGCGGACGGAGCAGGTGAGCAAAAAGCTCTCAAACCTTTCTTAAAATGGGCAGGTGGTAAGCGTTGGCTGTTGCCACATCTACAGGACTTACTGCCTAAAAAATACGAAACGTACCTAGAGCCCTTTCTCGGCGGCGGGGCAGTATTCTTTGGTTTGCAGCCAAAGTCAGCCGTACTCACAGATCTGAATGGAGATCTTATAGAGCTGTACCAAGTCGTGCGTGATATGCCTTCAGAGGTGCAAGACAAGCTGTCGAAACACCAACTTCGACACAGCAAGGAATACTACTACGAGGTTCGAGCTGAGGTTCCGGAATGTAGAATTGATCGCGCTGCTCGATTTCTTTACCTCAATCGGACGTGTTTTAACGGGCTTTACCGCGTAAATCGGCGGGGTGAGTTTAATGTCCCGATTGGAACAAAGACCAAAGTTCTATTTGAAACTGAGTCTTTTCACGACTTGTCGTTGTCTTTGTCTCAAGCGGAACTTTCAGTGGCAGATTTTGAATCCACTATTGACCGTGCGCGCAAAGGAGATTTGTTGTACGTGGACCCTCCGTACACGGTGGCGCACAACTTCAACGGGTTTGTAAAGTACAATGACAATATCTTCTCTTGGGAGGATCAGGTTAGACTGAGGGACTCTTTGGATCGCGCTGCCGAGAGAGGCGCTGCAATCATCGTGAGCAACGCCAATCACACATCAATCGATGAACTGTATGCTGACTTCGGCACTAAGCACGAAATGCCGAGGCATTCAGTGATTGCAGGGCCGTCGGGACGACGAGTTCCAACCTCCGAATTACTCTTCTGTGTCGGGTGCTAATTATGAGGTGGATCAGTAGGAGAAATCTACGCTGGATGTTCACAAAGGTCCCAATCTATGGGCAACTGATTAACTCGTCGTCGAGTTCGGTAAAGGAAGCGACGACAGACCTAATTACAGCGACTCTTTTTTCACTTTTGCCGCTTTGGTTTTACCCGATAATCTCGAAGTTCGCTTACGGCACTGACTTTTGGGCGACGGTTAAGTCTTTCATTGGGGGAGGAGAACTATTTCTCTATTCGGCGGCCTTGGTCGGGCCGTTGATTTTTTCAATTACCAGAAAATACGGTGAAATGTCGCCGGTACCATCAGACGGGGATACGGAACACTCTACTTTCCCTAGGATGTACACAATTCAGTTCCCATACGGAATCTGGTTTGTGTTGGTATCTGCTTTAGTTCTTGGGTTTGCAGCTTATTTCTTCGGTATTTTGCGCGAAGCGGGCTTGGAAAACAGTGCAAGGACACCGAACGCAGAGAACTTACTGTTCGTTTCTGGGATCATGTATTGCTTTACCCTGTCGTGCTTTTTTTGCGTCTCCGTTTACCGCCTCCAACTTGATAGTACGCCACAGGAATTCGGGGCGGACACTCGCGATCTTATGGATGAATGGGAGACCAGATGATGTCTGACCAACTAAATTTAGTTGACCCTGATCCTGTAGTGATCGAGCTAGAGTGCCTAAGGGCTACACAGCCAATTGGGGACGTTTACATTGCAAGCGTTCCTCATGATGAACTTGTAAAAATCACGCACTTTGATGTTCGTAGGGTTCTTCAAGAGGACCGAGATGTTGAACGCTACCTCGGCATCCAGAGGCCGCTGATCAACTCTCGCGTTGATGGCTTGCAAAAGTATGTAAACTTCTTTGACGCTTCTTTTCCTACCGCAATAATCATTGCAGTCGACGAGAAGTTTGCTGAGTACGATGCAGAAAAGAAGACTATTTCTCTTTCAAACGTGCCTAGGGATGGTGACAGGCCAGAAATCCCGATCAGGAACATTGCACGAGTGTTGGACGGGCAACATAGAATAGCTGGATTGCGTGGTTTCACAGGCGACAGGTTTGACTTGCCGGTTACCATTTTCGTTGGTGCGGACATTGCAGATCAGGCGCATATTTTCGCAACGGTGAATTTGGAACAACAGAAGGTCAACAAAAGCCTAGCTTACGATCTTTACTCATTGTCAAAATCGCGAAGCCCCCAAAAGACTTGTCACAATGTTGCAGTTGTACTGGATCAAGATAAGAACAGCCCTCTATATCGAAGAATTAAGCGCCTTGGTGTAGCTACGGATGGTCGTGACTTTGAGCCGATCTCCCAAGCGACATTTGTTGAGGCGCTCATGAAATTTGTATCTTCTGAGCCAAAGGTCGATAGAGACAAGTTGTTGAAGGGGGAACGGCTTGAAAAAGCAGATCCGGATCTAATTTGGAAGCTTCCCTTCAGAAATCTGTTTGTAGAAGAGAAAGACGTGAAAATCGTTGAGGTGGTTTTCAACTACTATTCTGCGATTAAAGAACGATGGCCAATTGCTTGGGCTAGTACGGATCGCGGAAACATGCTGAACAGAACTAACGGTTTTCGTGCCTTTATGCGAGCCTATCGGCACGTTCATGAGCTGCACGGGACGCCAACTGGAGTAGTTCCAAAGGCATTCATGGACGAGTTTATGAAAAGAGTGCCGTTGGAGGACAAAGATTTTAACATTGAGAACTTCAAACCCGGCACAAGCGGAGAATCGACGCTGCATAATGTACTGATCGACGTTCAGTAGGCCGAGTGCTTCGTTTTACGACGCGGTAGTGCGTTGATATTTGTGCTGTTGATTCGAGAACCTCCGAGGGTAGCTCTAACCTGCACTATATTTTGCAAGATTATCTTGTTTGCTTTGCTATTGTCCGTGACAGTTTTCTAAGAATCCCGCCTCAAGCAAAACGAATTGCAAGCTAATATTGCGCAAATTAGTTTAATAATAACAAAGATTTAATTTGATTGACTCAACGCCGCTGACCTTGCTTGAACTGTTGCTCAATTGAGTTCCAGTGGATGCAAGGACGGGTACACATGGTAGAGTTGGTCAAGCTAGGTTGTGGAGGTCAAACGGCATTTGCTGTCGTTTGGCTCGATCCTGAGCATGGAGAACTGGAGAGAAAATTCTCAAGTCGTGCAGAAGCAATGCTTTTTGCAGGATCGATTGAATCTCTAGGGAACAGCCTCCGACCAACAAAGCCTGTCTTGGTTTCTGAACTTTGCAAAAAATACCTTATTGAATCTAGGGCTGGCCGTGATGGAGCGCTTCCCTTGGCTCAAGCAACCTTGGTTAGCTACCAGCATCATTTCTCGAAAACCATCGAACCTGTAGTGGGAACCTTGCGTATCGACCAAATTGACAGGAACCTCGCTAGGGAAATTCAACGAGCCATTATCTTTCGTGCCACATCTCGTGATGCAGCTTCACGAGCTTTTAATTTCCTCAAGACCTGCTTCATGTGGGCTACAACGGAGCTTGGACTTGTCCCAAATTCACCGTTCGAGAAAATGCGGATCCAAACGCGACGACGGGGTCAACCTAAACGGATAAAAATTCACTCCGAAAACGAGATGAGCAGAATAAAGTCCGCTGCGTTCGACCTATATACATCGAGCAATAAGCGTACCCGAGAAGCGTGGTTCACATATTACCCAATGCTACTCTTATTGATGGGGACAGGAATAAGAATATCTGAGTGCCTAGGAATCCAAAGGCGGGATTTTTCTGAGAACCTCAAGGACTTGTCGATCTGTAGATCCATCGAGAAGAACCATGGTGGGCGCCCCAAACCTCTAAGGGTGGTGGACGTCAAGTCTGGCAGCTCTGAGCGTACAGTTCCCGTGCCAAATAGTATTACTCCCTTTTTGGAAGATCTGTTGCAGGCTCATTCATCAGTTTGGGTTTTTCCTAACGGAGGGGGTTCATTCCGGGACTACGATACCGTCAGGCAACGAATGTGGAACCGGTTAGTTTCAAGTGCTCAGGTGCGACACTTAGGGATTCACAGTTTGCGCCACTATTACGCTTCTGAACTCATTAGGGCTGGCTTCGTAAAGGAGGCTCAACGCAACTTGGGACATCACTCAGCAGCGTTCACGCTCGACATGTACGGTCATCTGATTGATGACGGCGGCACGCGCTTGCGCGAGTTAGCAAATGACGTTTCAAGCCCGTTCTAGGTGTAGCTTATTCCCCCGGCCAAAGCGCACGGCGATTTACTTTGATAAATACAAATCTGTTGGCCAAGGCTGGAGGCACTCGACAGAATAAGTTGCATCATGAGGAAGAAGTGATTGCCTTGGCTATGCTAAGTGACATCTGGAGTAAGAGAAAATTGCAGTCCAGAGGTCTCATTACAATTTTGGCGTACTGAGATAGTCGTTGGGCAACATATTGTAAGTTTTTCTTGCAATGACACAAAATCTTGCGCAGGTACTGCGTAAACAGTGCATAAACTCAATTTTGAATTTTACTAACCATTTGAAAATAAATAATAAAAAATGGACAAGGGTTGGATTGTGGATCCAGAGGTCCCCTGTTCAAGCCAGGGAGGCGGTACCACTCCTCGACAACCAAACGTCACGATCAGGCGGTGTTTTTGCTGCCCTGTCGAAACGCATTCCACCCGAATTCAATGAGCAAGGCTCAGACGCGCGCCCTCGTCTTGCATTGTAAGAGTTGCGTCTACAGCGATCGAAACCCATTGCACGCCACATCCGCGTATTAAACTATTGATTTGGTTTGAAATGGAGGCGAGTACCGGAATCGAACCGGTGTACACGGATTTGCAATCCGCTGCGTCACCACTCCGCCAACTCGCCTTAATCAAGTAATATCAATCACTTGCTGTGGTGTGGTGGGCGTTCTAACAGCTTTCAGGGTGGGCGTCCAGTGGTTTGACGCCAAAACGCGCGACAATGGCGAATTACTGTGATCTGGCCGGGCGGCAACTGCGTTTCTTCAAACCGTGCATCGGCCCGTTGCCGCAAGGGGTCGGATGTGGCACAAGCCGAGGGTACGTCGGAAATTGAACGAGCGATGCCATGACAGATTTCGCAGCCCGCCGCCTTACGATGGTCGATACGCAAGTGCGGCCCTCGGATGTGACGAAGTTTCCCATCATCGACGCAATGCTCACCGTGAAGCGCGAGAACTTTGTGCCGGATGGGCAACGCGAGGCGGCCTATGTCGAGGACATGGTCGACCTGGGCAACGGGCGCTTTATTCTTGAACCTCGCACGTTTGCCAAAATGCTGGATGCCGTGAACATCGCGAATGACGAGGTGGTTTTGGACATAGGTCCGGCGCTTGGCTATTCGACAGCAATTGCGGCGCGGATGGCAGAACTGGTGGTGGGCGTCGAAGACAACGAAGAGCTTGCGACCGAAGCACAGTCGGTTTTGATGGACGAGGACGTCGACAACGCCATTATCCACACAGGTCCGTTGGACGAGGGGGCCGCCGAGCATGGTCCCTATGACGTGATCATGATTCAGGGAGGTGTAGAACAGGTTCCGCAGGGCATTCTGGACCAGCTCAAGGACGGTGGACGGATCGCATGTTTGTTTATGGACGGTGAATTGGGTACAGTGAAGATCGGTCTTAAGTCGGCCGGTCGGGTCACGTGGCGTCATGCATTCAACGCGTCGGCCCCTGTTTTGGCTGCTTTTTCGGTAGTGGATGCATTTTCGCTATAGTCGTTTGGCAAAAATTTTTGTCGCCTTGATTACTTGAAAACACTGACGCAAACTGTTCGTGAGGCAGCGTAAAATTGGTTTGAGAGGATTACGATATGCGTTGGACGGCGAAAGGAAAGCTCGTCAAAGTGCTTGCTTTGACCGCGAGCATTGCTTTGGGAGCCATGTCAGAACGGCCCGCTTGGGCTGACAATCTGACGGACGCGTTTATTGGGGCCTACAACACCAGCGGCCTGCTTGAGCAGAATCGGGCGTTGTTGCGTGCAGCAGACGAAGACGTCGCAATTGCACTTGCCGCATTGCGCCCGATCATCAACTGGACGGCGCGGGTCAGTCAGGATTTTTCGCGCACACGTCTGGATGGCACGGTCACGACAGATGAACCGTCAGAGTTCTTCACAGGTCTGACATTGAGCCAGCTGATTTACGATGGTGGCGCGTCGATCCTGGGCAAACAGTCCGCACAAGAGACTGTCCTGGCAACGCGTCAATCCTTGATCGATATCGAACAGCAGATCCTGTTCCGGGCCACGACGGCGTATCTGAGCGTGTTGTTGCAGGAAGAAACCGTTGGCATTCGTCAAAACAACGTCGATCTTTCGGCGGAAGAACTTCGTGCATCGCAGGACAGGTTCGAAGTGGGCGAGGTGACCCGGACCGACGTTGCATTGTCCGAAGCACAGCTTGCCAGCTCGCGTGCGGATTTGGCCGATGCGCGGGGCGCATTGAGTACGGCGCAGGCGGAATACGTCAATGCGGTCGGCAAATTGCCCGGTCGTACGGCTGGTCAGCCCAGCCTGCCCAGTTTGCCACGATCGGAACCAGAGGCGCAGTCGCTTGCGCAGCGCAATCACCCGGCGATCCTGTCCGCTCAGCATCAGGTGCGTGCGCTTGATTTGATCGTGCAGCAGCAGCGGGCCAACCTTGGGCCGAACGTGCGCTTGAACGCAGACGCGGGCATCACCGAAAGCTATGACGACGATGACTATCGCAATGCCGGGCGTGTCTCGCTTGACCTGACACAGCCGCTTTATGCGGGTGGTCGGCTGGCTGCGTCGGTGCGGCGGGCGATGGCAACGCGGGACGCCTCGCGGGCCAACCTTCTGAACGTACAAAAAGACATCACGCAAGGTGTGACCGACGCCTATGTCCGGTTCCAGACCGCAACTGCCAGCCTGACAGCATCGACCGAGCGTGTGCGCGCGTCACAGGTTGCGTTTGACGGGATCCGCGAAGAGGCCACCCTGGGCGCCCGGACCACGCTTGACGTTCTGGCCGCTCAGCAGGACTTGCTGGATGCGCAATTGGCCGAGGTCGCCTCGCGCACCGAACGGTCTTTGGCGGCTTATCAGTTGCTGCAGGCGCAGGGCCTTTTGACGGCTGAACGCCTGGGTCTCGCAGTGCAGATTTACGACCCGACGCTGTACTACAACCTTGTGAAGAAGGCGCCGGCGCAGGTCAGCAAACAGAGCAAAGACCTAGATCGGGTCCTGAAGGCATTGCGGCGCGACTGAGGCGCAATTCGACCGGTTGTTCGCGTTGGTCCGATTGGCTACACTCGGACCAAAGGGCAAGAGCGGTAGAGAACAATGTCAGATAATGTCGTGAAATCGGACACCGGGGACGTTTTGTCCTCGGTTAAGCGATTGGTTAGCGAAGAAGTGCGCGAAGACTCGGAGTTTATTTTCATACCGAACTCACCGGGGCGGAAGCCGGGCAGGCTGGTTCTGACCGAATCGCTAAGGGTCACAGAGCAGAAGGACCCAAAGCCGCTAAAGCTGGTGCCCGAGTTCAGCGCGGTGCCCGTCGCCCCGAAACCGGCCGAAAAAACCCCGGCCAACAAGCCAGAACCGATGCGGCTGAGCGCCAATGACATCGTCACGCCCACCGAAGCCCCGGCAAACCGAAGTTCGAGCGAAGCCGATAAGCCCGTCTCGCAAGAGAGCGCCGTGCCTGAAGGCAGAGAAAAGCGCGATCTTGCCGGCAGTCTGAGCGCCAAGATCGAAGCGCTCGAAGCTGCAATCGCCCGGACCGAAGATCAGTGGGAACCGGATGGCGAAAGCGACGATGCTTATTCCGGAACGCCAACCAAGGCAGTGGACTGGCCCGAAGAAACCGCCGAGCCGAAACCCGAAACCGTCGAAACACCCGTCATGTTCACCCGCAGCAACGATCTCGTCGATCCCCCGGTCGCGGCAGCCCCTACGTTGGACGAAGAGGCTCTGAGTGAGCTGGTGGCACAGATTGTTCGCAAGGAGCTGCAGGGTGCCTTGGGTGAAGGGATTACGCGCAACATCCGGAAGATGGTGCGGCGCGAGATCAACAAAGCTTTGGCGGAGCAGGGCGCGAAATAGCGCTTATTGCCTGCGCGGCGTTTGAGCAAGCGAGAGCAGCAAATCGAGATCCATATGCTGTTCAAGATGGTCGGCCAGCGTATCCAGCACCTGTTCAACGCCGTCTTCGTAGGCAAGTTCTGACGTCACGCCCAACTGCGCAAGAAAACTGGCGCGGAAGGCGTCGGACGAGAAAATACCATGCAGGTAGCTGCCGCGAATGCGCCCGTTCGGGCTGGCTGCGCCTTCCGGGCGACCGTCAATTTCCAGCCACGCCCGATTACAGTCCGGACCTTCGGTGTGTCCCATGTGAATTTCGTAGCCGCTGACTGCTTGGCCATCCGGTCGGGCGACTGCGTTGCGCAACGTCACCTGTTTCTGTCCGGCCATAGTCGTATCAACATTCAACAGACCTAAACCCGCTACCGAACCTTGACGCCCATCCACGCCTTCGGGATCGGATATCGTCTTTCCAAGCATCTGGTATCCGCCGCAAAGGCCCAGAACATGCCCGCCGCGCCTCACGTGGGCGTAAAGGTCGACATCCCAGCCTTGGGCCCGGAAGTAGGCCAAATCGCCGATTGTAGACTTGCTGCCGGGCAGCAGGACGAGATCTGCATCGCCGGGCAGGGCGCGTCCGGCAGGCACAATCTCGACCGAGACGCCGGGTTCGGCGGATAGTGGATCCAGATCGTCGAAATTTGCCATCCGCGCAAGCTGCGGAACAGCGACTTTGCATGCACCACCGGTATGCGAACGGATGTCCATCATGTCTTCGGCGGGTAATTTCCAGGCGTCGTCGAACCAGGGAACCACACCCACGCAAGGCCAACCGGTGCGCGAGGCGATATCATCGCGTCCGTCATCGAACAGGGTTACGTCGCCTTTGAACCGGTTGACGGCAAAGCCGCGGATCGTCTTCAGATCGCCGGCATCAAGAACGGCCTGGGTACCAACGATCTGAGCAATGACGCCCCCGCGATGGATGTCCCCGACCAAAATAACGGGGACACCCGCCACGCAAGCGAAACCCATATTCGCGATGTCGCCTTTGCGCAGATTGGTCTCGGCCGGGCTGCCGGCGCCTTCGACAAGGACCAGATCCGCATCCTCGCAAAGGCGATCAAAACTCTCCAGCGCGGCGCTAAGAAGCTTGGATTTGTCCTTGCGGTAGTCTGCCGCCCGCATCGTGCCAGCCCGTTGCCCATGCACGATGACCTGAGCGCCTGTGTCCGTTTCGGGCTTGAGCAGTATCGGGTTCATGTCTGTGTGCGTTGGGCGTTTCGCAGCCCGAGCCTGAAGCGCTTGTGCCCGTCCGATCTCTCCCCCGCTTTCGGCAACTGCTGCGTTGTTTGACATGTTCTGAGGTTTGAACGGTGCAACCCGTAGACCACGCCGGGTGAACGCACGGGCCAGACCGGCCACCAGTACCGATTTCCCGACATTGCTGCCGGTGCCCTGAATCATGATGGACCGAACCATGACCTGTCTCCTATCTTGTCGCGCAGATGACCTGATTTGCAGGCAAAGGAAAAGCCCGTATGAACACGCCCGCGCATCTTTTGATCGGCGCCGCCGCATTTGCGCGGCCTGCAAGCGGTCGAACCCTGTGGGCGGCATTGCTGGGGTCATTGTTGCCGGATCTGTCGCTCTATTTGATGGCCGGGACATCCTTGTACGTCCTTGGGATTTCGCCGCAGGTGGTTTTCAACGATCTGTACTTTTCACCGGCTTGGCAGACGGTGTTTGCCATAGACAATTCGTTCATTCTTTGGGGGCTGGTTTTGCTACTGGCAATGTGGCGGAGCTGGCGATTTCTGACTGTGACGGCGTCAGCCGGTCTACTGCATCTGGCGTTGGATTTCCCGTTGCATGCCGGTGACGGGCGCCCACAATTCTGGCCACTGAGTGATTGGGTGTTTCACAGCCCAATCAGCTATTGGGAAAACCCTTGGACAGTGCTTGTCTCTGTCGTGGTCTGCGCGGGGTGCTATCTGGTGCTTTGGAGAAGGGGCCTTTCTGTGTCGGCCAAACTGTTCTTTGCAGCGCTATTGGCGGCAGAGGTCTGGGTTGCACGGCAATGGCTGCTTTTCTTCTGAAGCCGATGTGACAAATGAAAAGCGCGCTCCGTTGATAGGAGCGCGCTTTTTCAGCCAATCGTCTGATGTGCTTAGGCGGCTTCCGCCTGATGCGCCGCGTTGCGGCGTTCGCTTTCTTCCCGCGACAACGCAACCGAGGTGCGCACGCCACGGCCAACGAATTCCATCAGGCCACTTACAACACGTTCATTCGGGTCGATGCCCGCGCAGGACAAAACCTCGCGCCCATCGCGCGAACGCGCCCAGCGTGCGATCTGTTCCGGGCCATTTCCATACTTCTTGTCGTCGGCGATTGCGTCATCGAGTGCAGCCAACACAACGGCCGCAAAAAGTTTGCGCGCACGATTGCCTTGCTCATTGTTAAAGGCAGTGCCGTCAACGAAATCTCTCATCTCGTCTTCCTTGTTGTTCTTGCTCTTGCATTTTCGGCGTGACGGTCCTTATGACCTATTAGGTGCGATTCGGATACACCTAAAATGCATAGTTGCGTTGCGTCATTTGCATAGCTTGCTGCAACTGCAGCACTAGGTCTCGTTGTCTTGTCAGGTGTGGTCACGCCAGATATAGGGACGACAACTGACGCATCAACCGTTTGTGAAGGATTTATGTAATGCCCAAGATAAATGGGAACGAAATTCGCCCCGGCAATGTGCTTGAGCATAACGACGGGCTGTGGGCAGCCGTCAAAGTGGACCATGTAAAGCCCGGTAAAGGCGGTGCTTTTGCCCAGGTCGAGCTGCGCAACCTGCGTAACGGGTCCAAGCTGAACGAACGGTTCCGGTCGGCTGACAAGGTAGAACGTGTCCGGCTTGAGCAAAAGGACCAGCAGTTTCTTTACGAGTCCGACGGCATGCTGGTGTTCATGGATTCCGAAACCTACGAACAAATCGAACTGCCATCCGACCTGCTGGGGGAACGCCGCCCGTTTCTGCAGGACGGCATGACAATTGTGGTCGAGTTCTATGAGTCCGAAGCACTGAACGCCACGCTGCCCCAGAAGGTCACGTGCAAGATCGTCGAGACCGAGCCAGTGGTCAAAGGTCAGACAGCTGCGAACTCGTTCAAACCGGCAGTTCTGGACAATGGCGTCAAGGTGATGGTGCCGCCATTCATCGGCCAGGACGAAATGATCGTCGTGAACACCGAGACGATGGAATATTCCGAGCGCGCCTGATTGCGCCAGCGATGAAATCGAGAGGACCGCATTGACGGTCCTCTATTTTCGACCGCGCTTCAATTGGCGGTACCGCTCAGGGTGGGGGCCGAACAGTTCCAGCATCAGGTCATACTTGATCCGGTTGGCGCTGACCTGACGGTAGAAGGCGATCAGGAACGAAGTCGGGCCCTGGATGCGGCTCAGTCCGCTGGTGGCCGCAACGACAGTGCCGACATCGGTCTTTCCCTGCAACACCAACCAGCCGCCCAGCATGAGAACGCCGACCGTTCCGGCACCGTTTATGACGCTCAGCAGGAATTTGGCGGACAGTTTCCACAGGAACATCTTTCTTCGGGTCTCAAAGATGTCGTCAAACTGGGCTTCGATGTCTTTCGAAACTTTCTGGATATCCTCCAGCGTCAGTTCGTCCGTTGCCCTTCGCAGGATGCGAACGCGATCAGCGACAAATCTGTTCACCTTGCGCTGCGAAATCAGGACGATGATGATCTGCGGAAGGATCATTGAAAAAGCAATCGCTCCCAACCCGGGTTGGGTCGACGAAATATAGCCGATCACGCTTATCAGTGTTCCGATCTGGACAACCGGATCGGAGAACGCGCCACCGGCGAATTTGCCCAGCTCTTCGGCCTCGGCCGAAATGGCCGTCGTCATCGTGCCTTTTCGAACGTTTTCGCCGTCTTCGCCAACGTCGACTGCCCGCGCCAGCAGACGCTGTCGGATCATTCGGATCAGGTCTTCGCCCAGTGTTCCTGCTCGAAATCCCAGAACCCATTTCAGCCCAAGGCTCAGAAGTATGACGCCCATCATACCTGCGCCAAGCAGGATCAGGCGGTCCGTCTCGATTTCTTTCGTCGTCAGATGGTTGATGATGTCCCGCTGGAATTCCAGCGGCACGGCGGCGAGGGCCGCAATCGCAATGGACAGAATGATAAGGATGATCTGACGACCGGCGCTGGCGCGCCAGATCGCGGTGTAAAGGCGAAACATACGGTTAACCCAATCGCTTGCGTGACCTCAGTGATACCGCGCAAGACGAAATGGTCAAAGGCGTAAGCGGCCTGCCAGACCCGCCGTCGCGCCCAGCCTAGGAAACCAGTCGGACGATGGCATCCCCGGCCTGCATATCGCCGGTGGCGCGGTCAAATCGCAAATACGCAATCGCTCGGCCTCCGGATTGGGTAAACAACGTGCCGGCAGGCTTGCCGTTCGCTGTAATCTCGGACCCGACCGGCGCATTGCCGTCGACCTCAACCTGCCGCAGCCCTTTGCGCAGCTGGGTTTTGTGTTTCATGCGGGCGGTCACTTCCTGCCCGACATAACACCCTTTCTTGAAATCCAGCCCATTCAAAGCCTCAAGGCCTGATTCCAGAATATAGCTGTCCGGGGTCAGCTCGATCCCGGTTTCAGGGATGCAGTTCTGCACGCGGATCGCGTCCCAATCCGACCCGTCATCGCTGGCCGCTGCGGTCGAGTAGGCCCGCCAACCCAGATCCGGGTGGCGCGGGTCGGGCAGGGCGCCTTCGGGCGCAGGCCCTGTGCCACGCTGGAGGTTCAGGTCAGTGCCGTCAATGGCCACATCGGCCCGAAGCTTGTACATGCCAAGGCGTTTCACCAAGTCATCGGCAAGGTCGTCCGCGACGTCCAACAGGATTGAGTCACCGTCCCGATGCAGAAAGAAATCCGCCAGATACTTGCCCTGCGGGGTCAGCAGGGCCGCATAAACCAATCCTTCGTCCAGGCGAGCCAAGTCGTTGGTCACCAGCCCTTGCAGGAAGCTATCTGTATCCGCCCCGGTCAGGCGCAACATGCGGCGGTCGGACATCGGTTGATCCTTATCATTTGTCTTGGCTCCGTGATATAGGGGTTCGCACCGCCATGACCAGAGGGTTTCGTTCGTGTCCGCCCCGATCAGTATTGTGATCCCAACTTTGAATGCGGCGGCGGACCTGCCCAGAACACTGCAGGCGCTGATGGAGGGCGTGCATGCGGGTCTGATCCGCGAATTGGTCATCAGTGATGGCGGGTCTGTGGATCAGACACTTGATATTGCAGATGAGGCCGGTGCCCGGATCGTTCAAGGTGCGGCGTCCCGCGGTGGCCAGCTGAGGCGCGGGTGCGAGGTCGCCAGCGGAGACTGGCTGTTCATTGTTCACGCGGACACAGTGTTGCAACAGGGTTGGGCCGAGATCGTGTCGAGCCATCTTCCAACGGGACGACCGGCTGCTTGTCGGCTCAGGTTCCGCGCTTCGGGGTTTGGGCCCGCCTGGGTCGCCGGATGGGCCAACCTGCGCAGTCGCCTTTTGGGTCTGCCCTATGGCGATCAGGGATTGCTGGTGCGGCGGTTGGACTACATCAAGGCAGGCGGTTTCCCTGACCAAGCGCTGATGGAGGACGTGGCACTTGTGCGTGCGTTGCCGCGTGTGTCGGTGCTGAGAGTGGACGCGGTTACGAGTGCGGAGCGTTATGTCCATCAGGGCTGGGTTCGGCGGGGGGCGCGGAACCTGTGGACGTTGGCGCGCTACTATCTGGGCGCCGATCCTGAAAGTCTGGCTCGGGCGTATCGTCGCTGAACGAAGCGCGCAGCTCGACCACGGATTTTCCCAGCCGGAAGGGCGCTGCAAAGCTGACAAGGCACAACGCGATGATCTGCAGCACCAGAATGTGGGCATTGGCCTGCAGGTATTCCCACTCGTCCTTCAGTTTTCCAACCTGTTCGATCAAATCGTCATAACTTTGGGCGAGGATCAAATAGTCTCCCGCAATTGCGGGGACTTTGCGGCGCATATTGTCGATCGCAGTCCGGGTCGCATCATCGAGTGATGTGAAGACAAGGAACTGCTCGATATCGAACGCATCTGCCTTTGCGGCCATTCCGCGCGCTTCCTCCATGTCGTCTCTGGTCTGGCGACCGAACAAAAACTGCAGCCCTTGCAAGGGCGCAACCTCGTTTGTGACGGCAATGAACAGCGGTAGGTCCGCGTTGCTTGCGGTCGAGGCCGACAGAAATTCAACCTTGTCGCACAAAACAGCGGTATCGGGGTCATAAGCCGGGTCGCAGAAGCGTAGCCTGAACCGGGCCGCGTCGCGGTCAAAGGCCAGCGTTGCCGCGTAAGCGACGTCAATCTGTCGGTCCAACCGCGAACTGTCTGTGGTGTAAAGCCCGGCCAGCACCGCAACCAAAGCACCTACGCCACCCAACACGACCCAGACCAGATCGGCCAGCTTCCACGCGCGGTGGCCGGCTGGTTTGCGGAAAAGAAAACCGGTTCCGATCAACCCGGCCAAAAAGAACAGGATCAGCAGGGGCAATTGATTTTCAGTCACAAATGTCATGGGGCCAAGTGTACGTTCTGCATACCAAGGCGCAACAGCCCTCACGCGTAGTTGTTGCGGGTACCGCCCGACAGAAATGGCTTACGAGCCCGAGCCTTGTCCGAATTTGCGGAACAGTTTCGTCCGGTCAAATGCCTGTTCCAGAGCATCGGTTCGCTGTTTCACACTGTCCCACAGCCGTTCTTGTGCTTCCGCGATCACGCATTCCATAAGCACGAGAAGGGCGGCCATTGAATCCCAGGCTGACGGCACGGCGATCCGAGCGGCAAAGGTGTGTTTTGCAAGGCGGTGAATGGGTGAACGCCACTGATCCGTCAGCAAGACAACCTCGGCCCCGCGTTCGTGGCACAACTGGCCTATTAGCAATGTGGTGTTTTCATAACGGCGCACGTCCAGCGCAACCAATACGTCCCCTTCGCGTATTTCCAGCAAGTCGTGCGTCCACGATGCCGCGTCGGCCAGTAATTTCACATCCGGGCGGATCATTTGAAGGTGTAGGTACAGATAACGCGCCAAAGCTCCGGTAATACGGCCACCGGTTATGAACACGTGGCGGTTCGGGTCGCACAGCAAGCGACAAAAACTGTCGAACTCTTCCGGATCAATCTCGTCGATAGAGCGTTTTTGGTTTTCCAGCGCCTGCCGCGAGTAGCGGTTCAGAATGTGTTCTTCCGGCAGATCATTTTGCCACACGTCGCGTTTGGCCTCTGGTCCCGAGATCATCTCCTTGACCTCGTTCCGAACCGCTGCCTGAAACTGCGGATAGCCTTCGAATCCGGTTTTTTGCAGCATCCGCGCAACCGTGGTGGTCGAGACAGACGCAATGCTGGCCAGTTCGGTAATGCTGCCCAGCCCTGCCATGGGATAATCGTCCAGCAAGACGTTGACCAACTGACGCTCAGACGGCGTCATGTCTTCCCGATGAGCAAGGAGCTTTTCTGTCACCCGCACGTAAAGCCTCCTTCGGTTGCGCTGCCTTTTGTTCAATTTTTGACAGTATCGGCAGGCCTGTCGAAATTCATACAGGAAAAATATTGACAGGTGAACGGCTAATGTAGAGATTTTTCCAGATGAACCATTTGGAATCGCCCAGCAACGATCCGGTTTTCGGCCCGGTCGTTCATGTATCCAAGGCCGACGGCGCGCCTTCGGTCCTTGTGGTGTGCGAGCATGCCTCGAACCGCATCCCCGAGGATTTCGGTGACATGGGGCTTAGCCGCGAGGCGCTGCAAAGCCATATTGCCTGGGATCCCGGTGCCTTGACTGTTGCGCAGGCGATCTCGGATCACATGTCGGCCACGTTGATCTATGGTGGCGTTTCGCGATTGGTCTACGATTGCAATCGCCCACCCGAAGCGGCTGATGCGATGCCCGCAAGCAGCGAGGACATACCCATTCCTGCCAATGCGAATTTAACCGCAAGTCAACGCGCCGCGCGGATCGAGCGAATCTATCAGCCCTTTGCCGCGTCCGTTTTGGACGAGATCACGCAAAACCGGGCGTCGCTCAAGCTGATGGTGACCGTGCACAGCTTCACTCCCGTTTACAGGGGGCAGAGCCGGGCGGTTGAAATAGGACTTTTGCATGGTGAGGATGATCGTTTTGCAAGGGCCATGCTGGCCACGGTGCCTGATGCGGCGCCTTGGGTTGTTCGATTGAACCAGCCGTATTCCGCTGCCGATGGCGTTGCGCATACGCTGGACGTTCAGGCCGCGCCCTCTGGTCTGTTGAACGTCATGATCGAAATACGAAACGACCTGATCCAAACACCAGAGCAGCAACAGAAGATGGCCGACGACCTCGCCCCTTGGATCATGCGGACGCTGACGAAATTTGACGAAAGGAATGTCGCGTGATGGGCGCGATGGCCGGATACGTGCGGGTCGTGGATGCGGTCAACTACCGGATCGGACGGGTGATGATGTGGGGCCTGTTCGTGATGATGGGGATTCTGTTGTGGTCCTCGGTCTCGAAGACGTTCTTTCTGCCATCGCTTTGGACCTTGGAAATGGCTCAGTTCGCAATGGTGACCTATTACATACTGGGCGGTCCCTATTCGATCCAGCTTGGGTCCAACGTCCGGATGGACCTGTTCTACCACAACTGGAGCCCGCATAAGAAAGCCTGGTTCGACGCGTTTACGGTTTTGCTGCTTATCCTGTATCTGGGTGTGCTGCTTTATGGCGGCCTCGGCTCGACGGCTTACAGCCTGGGGTACTGGGGCGACGCGCCTTTGTCTTACTTCTCGGGGCTGGTAACGGGGACCGAGGAAATTGGTCGGCTGGAACGTTCATCAACCGCATGGCGGCCCTATATCTGGCCGGTCAAAGCGATCATGGTCTTCGGCTTTTTCCTGATGCTGCTGCAAGCGGTTTCTGAGTTTTTCAAAGACATAGCCCGGATCAACGGGCAGGAAATCGGGGTCCGGCGGGCATGAGTCAGGAATACATTGCCATCTTCATGTTTGCATTGATGATGCTGATGCTGTTCACCGGGCAGCGCGTTTTTGGCGCAATCGGTGCCGTCGCCACAATCGCCGCGCTGGCATTGTGGGGTACGGGTGGGCAGGACATCACCTTCTCGGCCGCCATGAAACTGATGAAATGGTACCCGCTGTTGACCCTGCCGATGTTTATTTTCATGGGCTACGTGCTGAGCGAAAGTCGGCTGGCGGATGATCTTTACCGGATGTTCCACGTCTGGATGGGGCCGGTCAATGGCGGGCTGGCAATCGGCACGATTGGCCTGATGGTCTTGGTGTCGGCCATGAACGGGCTGAGTGTTGCGGGCATGGCGATCGGTGCGACAATCGCGCTGCCGGAACTTCTCAGGCGCGGCTATGACAAGATCATGGTGACTGGCGTTATTCAGGCCGGATCGAGCCTTGGCATCCTCGTACCGCCGTCTGTGGTTTTGGTGCTTTATGCGATGATTGCAAGACAGCCGGTTGGGCAGTTGTGGCTGGCGGGCATCCTGCCGGGTCTTATGATGGCCGGTCTCTTCATCCTCTATATTTGGATCCGTTGCCGTATCCAGCCGAACCTGGGTCCGGCGATGGAAGACGTGCACGAAGTGTCGCGAGCCGAGAAGATAAGGCTGTTGGGGGCAGGGGCGCTGCCGCTGATTATTTTTGCCGCGATGATGGTTCCCTTCGTCAATGGCTGGACGTCGCTGGTGGAAAGCTCGGCCATCGGAGCGTTGACGGCGTTGATCGTTTCGGTCGTCAAACGTCGGATGACCTGGAAGATTTTCGAGACCTGTACCAAGCAGACGCTGGCGATTTCCTGCATGTTCATGTGGATCATTCTTGCCGCGCTGGGCTTTGGGGCCGTATTCGACGGTCTTGGTGCCGTCAAAGCAATCGACAACCTGTTTACCGAGCAATTGGGTCTGTCGCCTTGGATGATCCTGATCCTGATGCAACTCAGCTTCATCGTCATGGGCACTTTTCTGGACGATACCGCCATGCTGGTCATCGTGGCGCCGCTTTATGTGCCGCTGGTTGGCGCTTTGGGTTTCGACCTGATCTGGTACGGGGTGCTGTACACGATCACGACGCAGATCGCTTATATGACACCCCCGTTCGGCTACAACCTGTTCCTGATGCGCGCGATGGCACCGCCCGAGATTGGGCTGAAAGACATCTATCGTTCGATCATCCCTTTTGTCGGCGTTATGGTGCTGGCGCTGATTATCATAATGGTCTTCCCGGAAATCGCGCTTTGGCTGCCCGGATACATTTACGGAAACTAACCAGAAGGCCCGGTGAGCGGGCACAACAACTTCAACGGAGAGGAAATTGACATGACGACAAGACGCAAGTTTTTGAAAACCGCAGGGGTTGGCGTTGCTGCCGCGCCTTTGGCCGCGCCGGCGCTGGCACAAAACACGATTACCTGGCGGATGCAGACCTACGCAGGCCCGGCTTTGGCCGAGCACGTGATTGATCCGGCGATCAAGATGTTCAACCAGATCGCGGGCGACCGGATGCAGATCGAACTGTTCTATGCGGATCAGTTGGTCCCGACCGGCGAACTGTTTCGCGCCATGCAAAAGGGAACCATTGATGCGGTTCAGTCGGACGACGACTCGATGGCCTCACCGACCGAAGTAACCGTATTCGGCGGCTACTTTCCGTTTGCATCCCGTTACTCGCTTGATGTTCCGGTGCTGTTCAATCAGTGGGGGCTCAACGAAATCTGGGACGAGGAATATTCGAAGGTTGGCGTCAAGCACATTAGTGCCGGTGCATGGGATCCATGCCACTTTGCCACCAAGGACCCGATCAACTCTCTCGAAGACATGAAGGGCAAGCGCATCTTTACCTTCCCGACAGCGGGTCGGTTCCTGTCTCAGTTCGGCGTGGTGCCCGTCACGCTGCCGTGGGAAGACATCGAAGTCGCCGTGCAAACGGGCGAGTTGGACGGCATCGCCTGGTCCGGCATCACCGAAGATTACACAGTCGGGTGGGCCGATGTGACCAACTATTTCCTGACGAACAACGTCTCGGGGGCGTGGGCTGGTCACTTCTTTGCGAATATGGATCGGTGGAACGAGTTGCCTGAAGATCTGCAAACCTTGTTCAAGGTATGCTGCGACCAATCCCATTACTACCGCCAGTGGTGGTACTGGGGTGGCGAGGCCAATCTGCGCGTGAACGGAACCAAGATGCAGTTGACCACGATCCCGGATGAGGAATGGGCCACGGTTGAAGAGGCCGCGGTGAAGTTCTGGGACGAAATCGCAGCAGAATCCGAGACCAAAGCAAAGGTCGTGGACATCTTCAAACGCTACAATGCTGAAATGCTGAAAGCCGGGCGGCCATATCGCTACGGCTGACAGAACAGGACCGGCCCGTACGATCGCGGGCCGGTCTCATTGAAGCTTTGGAAATTTGGTGGAAATTTCCCGCACGTAACAGAGGTCGCGCATGCTGACGTTCGAACATCTTAAATCGCAGGTTTCCAACGGGGAAATCGACACTGTGCTCGTCTGCATGGTCGATATGCAGGGGCGCTTGATGGGCAAGAGGTTCCACGCCGGACATTTTGTTGCGGGCGCTTGGGAAGAAACCCATTGCTGCAACTATCTGCTGGCAACCGATCTGGAAATGGGCACACCGGACGGGTACGAGGCAACCAGCTGGGAACGCGGGTATGGCGACTACGTCATGAAACCGGACCTCGACACATTGCGGCCCGTGCCTTGGCTGGACGGTACCGCGATGGTGATGTGTGACGTTCTGGATCATCATACGCACGAGGAAGTACCGCACGCGCCACGCTCGGTCCTCAAGAAGCAGGTCAACCGGCTCAAGGCCATGGGCTATGAGGCCATGTGCGCCACCGAGCTGGAGTTCTTTTTGTTTGAAAAGAGCTTTGATGCGATCCGCAAAGAGGGTTTCCGCGATCTGGAGCCGATCTCGGGTTACAACGAGGACTACCATATCCTTCAGACGACCAAGGAAGAACACGTGATGCGCCCGGTCCGCAATCATTTGTGGGATGCAGGCATACCGGTCGAGAACTCGAAGGGCGAGGCGGAAACGGGTCAGGAAGAACTGAACATCAAATACGCGCCCGCGATGGACACGGCAGAGTATCATTCGATCGCCAAGAACGCGGTGAAGGAAATCGCCTGGCAGCACGGTCACGCCGCGACGTTTCTGCCGAAATGGCATCATGACAAAGTCGGCAGTTCGTCTCACATCCACCAATCGCTTTGGAAAGATGGGAAACCCGCGTTTTTCGAGCCATCCGATCCGCTGGGAATGTCGGACGTGATGAAAAGCTATGTCGCGGGTCTATTGAAATACGCGGCCGACTACACCTGCTTCATGGCCCCCTATGTCAACAGCTACAAACGGTTCGTGAAAGGAACTTTTGCGCCCACGCGCATCATCTGGTCAGTGGACAACCGAACCGCCGGTTTCCGTTTGTGCGGGGATGGAACCAAGTCGGTGCGAATTGAGTGCCGGATACCGGGTTCGGATATCAACCCCTACCTGGCGATGGCAGGAATGCTGGCCGCCGGTATCGCGGGGATCGAGGAAGGATTGGAGTTGCAGCCCCCCACATCGGGCGATGCCTATCAGGGGGACAGCGGCAGCATTCCTGCAAACCTGCGGGCTGCGCGGGACGCTCTGCATGGGTCCGAAATGCTGCGTGCCGCGATGGGCGGTGGTGTTGTCGATCATTATGCCCGGGCTGCGGAGGTTGAAGTCGAGGAATTCGAGCGTGTTGTGACGGATTGGGAAATTGCCCGCGGTTTTGAGCGGGCGTAGGCGTCGGGCGAGGGGCCAGCCCCTCGCGCTCCCCGGGATATTTTTGGCCAGATGAAGCAGGGATCCTGTTTTCTTTTTGAATGGAGTGGAAATGGGTCAGGTGTTGAAGTGCATCTCGCCGATTGACGGATCGGTCTTTGCCGAGCGAGAGGTTTTGTCGCGCGAAGCGGCTTTTGAAGTTGCGGAACGCGCCAGAGCTGCACAAGCGGCCTGGGCGGCGCGGCCATTGCAAGAGCGGATTGACCTTGTGAGAGCCGGTGTAGCTGCCGTCGGCGCGATGAATGAGGAAATTGTTCCTGAACTTGCGCATATGATGGGCCGGCCCGTTCGCTACGGTGGCGAGTTTGGTGGGTTCGAAGAACGCGCAAGCCACATGGCCGATATTGCCGAGGAGGCCCTGGCCGATATCCAGGTTGGCGAAGATGACACCTTTAGGCGGTATATAAGGCGTGTTCCGCAGGGTGTGGTTTTTGTCGTCGCACCCTGGAACTACCCCTATATGACGGCCATCAATACGGTGGCACCGGCGCTGATCGCCGGCAATACTGTTGTGTTGAAACACGCCACGCAGACCCTTCTGGTGGGCGAGCGCATAGTGCAGGCCTTTCATGCCGCCGGTGTTCCCGCCGATGTGTTCCAGAATGTATTTCTTAGCCACGACGTGACCCATGATCTGATCGCGAGCAAAGCGTTCGACTTTGTGAATTTCACTGGCTCGGTTGGCGGTGGTCAGGCAATGGAAAGGGCCGCAGCCGGAACGTTTACCGGTGTCGGCACGGAACTTGGCGGCAAGGATCCAGGGTATGTCATGGACGATGCCGATCTGGACGCAGCTGTGGAGACCCTCATCGACGGGGCGATGTTCAATTCGGGTCAGTGCTGTTGCGGGATTGAACGGATTTACGTCCACGACAGCCTTTTTGATGAGTTCCTGGCCAAGGCTGTCGACATTGTGCAGGGGTACAAACTGGGTAACCCGCTGGATGGGCAGACGACGATTGGACCTATGGCGAATACGCGCTTTGCCGAGCAGGTTCGCGCCCAGATCGCCGAAGCGGTAGAGGCAGGCGCCGTGACCCATATCGATACCTTTCCGGAGGACGATGGCGCCGCTTATCTGACGCCGCAGATCCTGACCAACGTGACCCACGACATGCGCGTGATGCGCGAAGAGAGTTTCGGCCCGGTGGTCGGGATCATGAAGGTATCCTCTGACGCCGAAGCGATCGGGCTGATGAATGACAGCGAGTTTGGCCTGACGGCCAGTCTATGGACGCGCGATGTGGATCGCGCGGCCCGGATTGGGGACCAGATTGAAACGGGCACCGTTTTCATGAACCGGGCAGACTATCTTGATCCCGGCCTCTGCTGGACGGGCTGCAAAAATACCGGACGCGGCGGCGGGTTGTCGGTGATCGGTTTTCACAACCTCACGCGCCCAAAATCCTACCATCTGAAAAAGGTGACATCATGAGCCTAGTTGGCAACTGGTCCTACCCGACCGCGATCAAATTCGGTGCCGGACGCTTATCGGAATTGCCGCAGGCCTGCGCCGCTGCCGGGATGAAGCGTCCGTTGCTGGTGACAGACAAGGGCCTTTCCGAACTTCCGATCACGACTGCAACGCTGGACATTATGGAGGTTGCGGGTCTGGGTCGGGCATTGTTTGCAGATGTGGACCCGAACCCCAATGAACGAAACCTCGAGGCCGGAGTTGCGGCATACACGGCAGGGGGGCATGACGGGGTGATTGCCTTCGGCGGCGGATCGGGGCTGGATCTGGGAAAGATGGTCGCGTTCATGGCCGGGCAATCGCGCCCCGTCTGGGATTTCGAGGATATTGGCGATTGGTGGACACGCGCCGATGCCGATGCCATCGCGCCGATCATCGCGGTGCCCACGACCGCTGGAACCGGATCCGAAGTTGGCCGGGCCAGCGTCATCACAAACTCGCAAACCCACGTCAAGAAGATCATCTTTCACCCAAAGGTGCTGCCAACCGTAGTGATCTGTGACCCGGAACTGACCGTCGGGATGCCCAAGTTCATAACGGCCGGAACCGGTCTGGATGCCTTTGCCCATTGTGTCGAGGCGTTTTCCAGCCCGCATTACCATCCGATGAGCCAGGGCATGGCGTTGGAAGGGATGCGTTTGGTCAAGGACTACCTGCCGCGCGCCTATGCTGACGGAACCGACATCGAGGCGCGCGCCCATATGATGAGCGCGGCCGCGATGGGGGCCACCGCGTTCCAAAAGGGTCTTGGCGCGGTTCATGCGATGAGCCATCCAATCGGCGCGCATTTCAACACCCATCACGGGACCACCAACGCGGTATGCATGCCGGCGGTGCTTGACTTCAACGCACCTGCCATCGCCGACCGGTTCGACGCGGCTGCCGCATATCTCGGGATTGACGGGGGTTTCGACGGGTTCCGCGCCTTCGTGCAGACGTTCAACGACTCGCTGGGTATCCCGCGCAAACTGTCCGACCTGGGCGTGACCGAGGCCGCGATCCCCGAACTGGTCAGGGGTGCGATCATCGATCCGTCTTGTGGTGGCAACCCAATCGAACTGACCGAAGAGAACCTGACAGCGCTGTTCCGGGCGGCGTTGTAAACGTCTTGCGGATGCGCATGCTCGTCTTTCATACTGCTGAAAGATGAGGGAGCGTTTTTCATGACCAAAGAGATTGTTCTGATCCACGGGGCCTTCGCGGGCCCGTGGTGTATGGAGGATTATGCGGGCTTCTTCCGGGCGCGTGGCTGGACGGTGCACACGCCCGCGCTGCGCTATCACGGTGGCGATCCCAAGGCCGAGCCGGACCCGGGTCTGACCGATACCAGTGTCACGGACTACGCCGATGATATCGCCACATTCGTGCAAGGATTGGACAGCAAGCCGGTCTTGCTGGGCCACGCCATCGCGGGCGTCGTGGCGCAGCAGGTGGCGTCTCGCGGTTTGGCCAGCGCCATCGTTCTGATCAACCCGAACGCGCCGTGGGGCACGCTGCCCGAAACCGATGACGAACGCGCCGTGCCGCGCGCGCTGATGGAGGGCGGGGCGTTCTGGAAACAGCCCATGCGCGTCGATTTCGACCTGATGGCCCCCTTTGCGCTGAACAAGATGCCCGAGGCGCAACAGCACGAGGTGTTCGACCAGTTGGGCGCCGAAAGCGGGCGGGTCATGTTCGAAATGTTTTTTTGGATGTTCGACGATCATCACGCGATGAAGGTCGATATCGACAAAGTCGACTGCCCGGTTCTGATCGTATCCGGCACCGAGGACCGGGCCGTGAACCCCAACACCTGCCGCGCGTTGGCGGAGCTTTACGGAGACCGGGCGACCTTTTTGGCGGTCGAAAACCACGCACATTTTCTGTTCATGGAGCCGGGGTGGGA
>NZ_JWLK01000010.1 GCF_000814005.1 Ruegeria sp. ANG-S4
ACCGCAGGTCGAGCGGCGTTCGTCCTGCCGCTCATTCCGCCGCCACCTTGTGCTGTGCAACCGTGACTACCGGCGCATCGACGATCTCCAACGTGGCGCTGATCGATCCTTTGCGACCGTCCTCATACGTCACTTCGGTTGTGGTCGAGACGGTCTTGGCCCCGTCATAAAGCGCGTCGATGATGTCCTGAAACTTCTCTTCGACAAAGCGGCGACGGACCTTACGAGTGCGGGTCATCTCACCATCGTCCGCATCCAGTTCCTTGTGCAGAACCACAAAGCGATGGACCTGACAGCCCGACAGCATATCGTCAGCAGCGACCGACTTGTTCACGGCCTCGACATGGGACTTTATCGTCTCTAACACGCGCGGATTTGCCGTCAGTTCCTGGTACGAGCCGTAAGCCACGTTGTTCCGCTCGGCCCAATTTCCGACAGCGGTCAGGTCAATATTGATGAAGGCCACACAGCGGTCCTTGCCGTTGCCAAAAAGGACGACTTCAAGAATATCGGGATAGAACTTCAGCTTGTTCTCGACATATTTCGGCGCGAACATTGACCCGTCGGCCATTTTGCCAACATCCTTGGCGCGGTCGATGATCCGCAGATGACCTGAACTTTCCTCGATAAACCCGGCGTCCCCGGTCGCGACCCAACCCTCGGCGTCCTTGGTCGACGCGGTTGAATCCGGGTTGTTGTAGTACTCAACAAACACACCGGGTGAGCGATAGTGGATCTCGCCCGCGTCATCGATCTTCAACTCCACCGCAGGGGCGGGCACGCCAACCGTATCCGCGCGCACCTCACCATCGGGCTGCTGTGTGATGAAAACGGTCGCTTCGGTCTGACCATAAAGCTGTTTCAGGTTGATGCCCAAAGACCGATAGAAATCAAAGATTTCCGGCCCGATTGCCTCGCCCGCCGTATATCCGACACGGAACCGGCCATAGCCCAGAGTGTCCTTGAGCGGGCCGTAGACCAGCATGTTGCCCAGCGCGTATTTCACCCGGTCCGCAAATCCGACCGGCTTACCGTCAAGCAGCAGACCCCCAACCTTTTTGGCGTGCTCCATGAAGTTGTGGAACATTCGCTGCTTCAGCTTTCCCGCATCCTCCATGCGGATCATTACGTTGGTCAGCTGGGTCTCGAACACGCGCGGCGGAGCGAAGAAATAGGTTGGCCCGATTTCGCGAAGGTCGGTCATCATCGTGTCGGCGCTTTCGGGGCAGTTCACACAGAACCCGCACCAATAGGCCTGACCGATTGAAAAGATGAAATCGCCGACCCATGCCATCGGCAGATAGGACAGAATGTCTTCATTGCGGGTCAGGTGGTCGAATTCGGCAGAATTCTTTGCACTTTCAATGACATTGCGGTTCGACAGCACAACGCCTTTGGGCTTGCCCGTGGTGCCCGAGGTATAAAGCATCACGCAGGTATCGTCATAGGTGATCGCAGCGATCCGCTTGTCCAGTTCCGCGTCAAACCGCGCGTGACTGGCGCTGCCCTCGGCCATGATGTCCTCAAGCGCGTTCATCTGGGAATGATCGTATTTCCGCATCCCGCGCTTGTCGGTATAGAGTATTTGTTTGACTTGATGGAGATTTTCCTGAATCTCGATGACTTTGTCGACCTGCTCCTGATCGCCGCAGACAACATACTTCGCGCCGCAGTGTTCCAGCACATAAGCCATCTCTTCGGCCACTGAGTCCTGATAGAGCGGGACGGGAACCGCGCCCACCATTTGCGCTGCGACCATCGACCAGTAATGCGCCGGACGGTTACGGCCAATGACGGCGATATGGTCGCCCTTCTCAACACCAAGCTCCAGAAACCCAAGCGCGATGGCGCGAACCTCATGGGCAGACTCTGCCCAGGACCAGCATTGCCAGATCCCGAATTCCTTTTCCCGATAAGCCGGAGCGTCCCCGAACTGGGTCGCATTGCGGTGTAACAGCGCCGGAAGGGAGGTCATCCCTTCGGCGCCCGACTGCGTCTGAGCCAATCTTTTTCTCCTCCCCACCCGACCCCTCCCCGGGCCGGAAATGGCGGGTCCGGGTCAGGCCCGAACACCAATGCCCCGATTAGGAGCAAGCGGAGGATCAGCGTCAAGTTTTGCCTGATGTTTTCTCAATTCTTACGAATTGTAACAGGGTTCGAAGGGTGAACTTCCGCGTTGTGCAAGATGTAAATCGAAAGGTTCCAAAACGGCGCGGGTTAGTGTTCAGCTCATTATCCACATGTTGCTTGTATTGCGGCAAGATGCGTTGGTGTGCGACGCGGCGAAAGGCAAGTAAGAACCCGCGAAGAGCCGCGCCAGAACTTCAATATTTCTTTTCGAAATGCCGCGCGAACGTTTCAAATCGCTTTAAAACTCTTTGCGCTTCTTCCGGCACAAAGGATTTTTCTGGGTCGCCACCTGCCATCAGTTTGACACTGTCCATTTTGTCAAAACTATATTTGGTCATGAATTCCGTCTCGTCCTCGGTTTCGCGGCGAAAGACCTCAACATCGAGCAAACCTGGGATTTCCTTGGCAAGAATGGCAGGAATTATCTTGGTGGTTAAAAGGTGCTCGTACGCGTCTGCGTTTTCATGGGTGGTCCATCCTTGCCAAATTCGAACGATCATAGAAAGCCCCTTCGTGAATCCGATCTAATTCATCTCATTTGACACTACACCAGAATCCAAACCAGATTTCGCAAGCGTGTCGAGCAGCCGATCCGCGTACAGTTTGGATAACGACGTGGGCCACCAAGCGCGGCAACCTTGGACCCAGACCCACCCGTCAACTGTGACTACCATTTCGGTTCGTGGAACCGGTCAAATGGGATGACCGCGACCGGGACGAGTTCGACCAAAAGCTCGGGCGTGACCAGACCCGGCGTTTGGATAAGAATGCTTGCCGGCGCGATGTCTGGCGCGAGTTTTTCGGCGCGCACTTTTTGAATGGCGGGCATGTCCTCGGCGTGCAGAAAATAGATGGTGAGCGAGACCATATCCTCGAACCGGCCACCAACCGCGCGTAGAATATGTTCCACGTTATCAAAGCATTGCCTGATTTGCGCCTCGCAGTCGTTTTCCCCGATCAGATTGCCGTCACCGTCCCAGGCAACCTGCCCTGTCATGCGAAGGGTCTTGCCTTCGGGTTCAATAATTCCGTGATTGAAGGCGCGACCAAATTGTGGCCAACCCGTTGGCGGGTTGAAGCGTGTCGTCATAACGATCTCCGAGATGTATTCGGGCGAACCTTACGGTTCACCTGACACGGCAGCAAGGCGGATCTGCGCCGTCTCATGGCGTTGAAAGAAGCCAACACTATAGGCCGATCTGACAGATTTATCGTCGCACCCATCAATGGCCTGCCGCACGAGGTTGGAACGCCGGACCACCCGCAAGCTTGGCTTTCCGTCCGGTAAACGGATCACCCAGCTGAATGTGCCCTGCCTTCCCGTCGGCGGGTGTTGACGGCCCGAATAACGGCTTTTGCGTCTGCGGGCGGCTCTTGCTCCACGCGTCGATAGTTGGTTCCGTCAATGTTGCGCGAGAGCAAGCCGCATGAGATCATGGACCGCCTCAAAGTCGCCGGGTCTTCAAACAGATGTTCACCGGAGAAGTGATCGTTTACAGCCCGCTCTCCAAGCGCCCGCTTTGCGGGAAAGTTTGCCCAAAGTGCCCACAGGGCCAGCGTTTGGACAGAGCGCCGGGACGGCCACTGGCGCAATCGGCCAAATTGATCGAACTGGTTCAGAACACGGTGAGCCGTTCGCGTGTCGGCAACGGTGTTTTCCGATGTCTCTTTAAGACGATCGGCGACAACAACAGAGGCCCGCATATGTTGAATGTTCTGAAATCCGGCCGCACGCGCGACCATGTTCATCAGCTTAAGGTGGGATGGGCTGGTGTCGCCCAACTGCCTTGCGAGAGACCGCGCAAAAACGGCTACGTCTTCGACCCGCAATGGGATAGGTTTTTTGGTCATCATACATCCAAGCCGGGCGTGCCACTGCATTGCCGGTCGCTGCTTGACAAAACGACGCCCTACCGAATGCGATGTCGTTATGGTCTGTTTTGGCAGGTTTAGCACTCCGACTGGAGCAGCGACGCCTCGGTGTCTGCCGACCGTAGCCCACTCATATGCAGAAACAGCCAACGGCGCAACCTTGGGGGGCGTCTACGACCTGACGGGCAACTTCTTCTTGATGTTCGGCACCGTCCACGGAACCGCGTCAGAAGCGATGTGTGAACCTTTTGTTCACAACCAATCCCTGAGCACAGGGATCAGTGGCACGTCCGCCGCGGGCATCGGGTAGCTGCGCAGGTCATTTGCGCGGACCCATTTCAGTGTCTGACCTTCCTTGGATTGCGGGATGCCCTCCCATTTCCGGCAGGCAAAGAGCGGCATCAGCAGGTGGAAATCGTCATAGCTGTGGCTTGCGAAGGTCAGCGGGGCGAGGCAGGAGGTCCAGGTGTTGATGCCCAGCTCTTCTTCCAACTCGCGGATCAGCGCAGCTTCGGGGGTTTCGCCGGGTTCGACCTTGCCGCCGGGGAATTCCCAGAGGCCGGCCATGGATTTGCCCTCGGGGCGTTGGGCCAGCAGGACGCGGCCCTCGATGTCGATCAGGGCGACGGCAGACACTAAGACTGTTTTCATGGTCGCGATCCCGGGCGCAAAACCGGGCTCCACTTTTGCTGGAATTGCTCCGGCTTCACGAGCGATAATCCGCGTTGATCTCGATATAGCCGTGGGTCAGATCGCAGGTCCAGACAGTAGAGGCCCCCTCGCCCAAGCCTAAATCGACCGCGATCACGAGGTTCTGGCCTTTCATATAGGCGGCGGCGTCTTCTTCGCGGTAATCCGGGCTGACCCAGCCTTTTTCGGCGACGAGGATATCGCCGAAGGATATGCTCAGACGGTCGCGATCGGCGGCGGCACCGGATTTGCCGATGGCCATGACGACGCGGCCCCAGTTCGGATCTTCGCCCGCAATGGCGGTTTTGACCAATGGTGAATTAGCGATGGCCAGCCCGTGGGTCTTGGCGTCGGCATCCGTGGCGGCTCCGATCACACGAATTTCCACGAATTTCGTGGCGCCTTCACCGTCGCGCACCACCTGCTGCGCAAGATTCAGCATCACGGTTTCAAGCGCCTGTGCAAAGGCCGCATTGCCTGTGGCATCGACGCCCGAGGCCCCGGTCGCGCACAATAGCAGGCTGTCCGAGGTCGAGGTGTCGCTGTCCACCGTTATGCAGTTGAAGGTCCGATCAGTCTGTGCGCCCAGCATCGATTGCAGCGCCGATTGGTCAACCTGCGCATCGGTGAAGATATAGACCAGCATCGTCGCCATATCGGGGGCGATCATGCCGGAGCCCTTCGCAATCCCTGCAATAGAGACTGTTTTGCCGTTAATCTCGACCTGTGCCGAGGCCCCTTTCGGGAAGGTATCGGTGGTCATGATCGCCCGCGCCGCGTCCTCGATGGCGTAGCGGCTGAGGGTGGATTTCAGCGTCTCAAGCTGTGCGACGATACGGTCATGGGGCAGCGGCTCGCCGATCACACCCGTCGAGGAGGTGAACACCCGATCCACGGCAACACCGGTGGCTTTGGCGACCGCTTGGGTCAACTCGGCCACCGAGGCCTGGCCATAATGGCCGGTGAAAGCATTGGCGTTGCCCGAATTCACCAGGATCGCCGCTGGCCCTTCCGATGGGCCGCCGATCTTGTCCTGACAATCCAGCACGGGTGCTGCACGTGTGGCGGAGCGGGTAAAGACGCCTGCCATCGTAGTGCCCGGATCAAGCACAGCCAGCATCACATCGGTGCGGCCCTGATAGCGCACGCCAGCCTCGACCGTGGCAAAGCGCACCCCGTCGATTGCGGGCAGTTCCGGAAAAGCCGCCGGGGCCAGCGGAGAGACCTTGGTAATCGTCGCCACAGGAAGTTACTCCTGAATCAGGTCGATCTGGCGGATGATCTCGGGTCCTGCGCCTTCCAGCGCAGGCCGATCAATCTGAGCCTGCTGGGTCAGTTCGTCGATGCGGGCCTGAATTGCGTCTTGCTGCAATGTCTGTGCCAGATCCTCGCGAACAGCCGACAGGTCCGGTGCTTCGGACTTGCGTTTGTCGTTCAGAATGACGATGTGCCAGCCGAACTGGGTCTGAACGGGTTCGGATACCTGCCCTTTTTCAAGTTCCAGGACGGCTGCCTCAAATTCCGGCACCATACGGCCTTTGCCGAACCACCCGAGTGCTCCGCCATTGGGGCCGGACGGACCGGTGGATTTTTCCTGTGCCAATTCGGCAAAGTCCGCACCGTCATCCAACTGCGCCTTTATGGCTTTGGCTTCTTCCTCGGTCTCAACAAGAATGTGGCTGGCATCGAATTCGTCTTCGCCTTCGAAATTGGCAAACTCATTGTCGTAGGCCGCCTGAATCGCGTCCTCGGTGACTTCCGCATCCGAAATTGCATTTACTGTCTGAACCGCTTGCAGCGAGCGTTCCTCGTTCTCCAGCGACAACTTGTGCAACGTTGTCAGGGCCTCTTGCTGTTGCCCCAACAATTCCTGCCGCACCAGTTGTTCGAGGATAAAGTCATACAGAACGTCGTCTTCCAATTGCTGATACTGCGGCGGCAGGGCCGCCACGGTGGCGATAACGTGACCCAAAGTGATCTCGTCCCCGTTCACCCGCGCAACGACCGTATTCACATCCGGGGTGGTTTCGGCGGCAAGCGGCAGGGCCATCACAGCAGCAAGCGCCAGCGATGGCAGAAAAGTGAGGCCTTTGGGCATGGAATCATCCTATTTCTTTGCCGCGACAGGGCGCAGCGTTGACACTTCAGAACCTGCCGCTTACATCGCTTTGAAGCCTTGGACAGGGCCGCCTTTCACCCCCCGTATCTATGGGTTGCGCGCAAGGTGGGCAAGCCTGTCGCAACCAAGACAAGAACAGATCCGCTGGAGTGAACATGCTGGGACTCGGAACGCTGGCCAAAAAGGTGTTCGGAACACCGAACGACCGCAAGATCAAGGCGACCCGCCCGCTGATTGAGAAAATCAACGCGCTGGAGCCCGAGTTCGAAAAAATGTCGGATGATGCTCTGAAAGAAAAGACCGAAGAGCTGCGCAAACGTGCGCTGGACGGCGAAGCCCTGGATGACCTGCTGCCCGAAGCGTTTGCCAACGTCCGTGAAGGTGCCAAACGCGCGCTGGGCCTGCGGGCGTTTGATGTGCAGCTGATGGGCGGTGCATTTTTGCATCAGGGCAACATCTCGGAGATGAAGACCGGTGAAGGCAAGACGCTGGTCGCCACCTTCCCGGCCTATCTGAATGCCCTTACCGGCAAGGGCGTTCACGTGGTCACGGTGAACGAATACCTCGCCAAACGCGACTCGGAATGGATGGGCAATGTATTCAGCGCTGTAGGCATGACCACAGGCGTGATCTGGTCGGGCCAGCCGGATGCCGAGAAAAAGGCCGCTTATGAGTGTGATGTCACCTATGCGACCAACAACGAACTGGGCTTTGACTATCTGCGCGACAACATGAAGGCGGACCTGGATCAGGTCTATCAGAAGTTCCATAACTTCGCGATCGTGGACGAGGTCGACTCGATCCTGATTGATGAAGCCCGTACCCCGTTGATCATTTCGGGGCCGTCTCAGGACCGCTCGGACCTGTACACGGCGATTGATGAGTTGATCCCCGCGTTGCAGGACGATCACTTTACGCTCGATGAAAAAGCCCGGAACGTAACCTTCACCGATGAAGGCAACGAGTTTCTGGAAGAGAAACTGATTGCCGCCGGACTCATCCCCGAGGGCCACTCTCTCTATGACCCGGAAAGCACCACTGTGGTGCACCATGTGAACCAAGGCCTGCGCGCGCACAAGCTGTTTACGCGCGACAAGGACTATATTGTCCGGGATGGAAACGTCGTTTTGATCGACGAGTTTACCGGCCGCATGATGCCGGGCCGTCGCCTGTCCGAGGGTCTGCATCAGGCTATCGAAGCCAAGGAAGGCGTTACGATTCAGCCTGAAAACGTGACGCTGGCCAGTGTGACCTTCCAAAACTACTTCCGCCTCTACGACAAGCTGAGCGGGATGACCGGAACGGCGGCGACCGAGGCGGAAGAGTTTGCGGAAATCTACGGCTTGGGCGTTGTCGAGGTTCCAACCAACAAGCCCATTGCGCGCGACGACCGCGACGATCAGGTCTATCGCACCGCGATCGAGAAATACGGCGCGATGATTGATCAGACGAAAGAGGCCACCGAAAAAGGCCAGCCCGTTTTGCTTGGAACAACCTCGATCGAAAAATCCGAAGTGCTGAGCCAGATGCTGACCAAGGAAGGCATCGAGCACAACGTCCTGAACGCCCGCCAGCACGAGCAAGAGGCGCAGATCGTCGCGGATGCCGGGCGTCTGGGTGCAGTCACCATCGCCACCAATATGGCCGGTCGTGGAACCGACATTCAGTTGGGCGGCAATGTCGAGATGAAGGTCCTGCAGGCGATGGCCGAGAATCCCGAAGCTGATCCGGTCGAGCTGCGCGCCGCGGAAGAGGCCAAGCACGCGGAAGAAAAGCAGAAGGTGCTCGACGCAGGTGGGCTTTACGTGATGGCCTCGGAACGGCACGAAAGCCGCCGCATCGACAACCAGCTGCGCGGACGCTCGGGCCGTCAGGGTGATCCGGGTCGGACCGTGTTCTACCTTAGCCTCGAAGACGATCTGATGCGCATCTTCGGCTCGGAACGGTTGGACAAGGTCCTCACCACGCTGGGCATGAAGGAAGGCGAGGCGATCATTCACCCTTGGGTCAACAAGTCGCTGGAACGGGCGCAGTCCAAGGTCGAAGGCCGAAACTTTGACATTCGCAAAAACGTTCTGAAATTTGACGACGTGATGAACGACCAGCGCAAGGTGGTTTTCAGCCAGCGGCGCGAGATCATGTCAGCCGACGACTTGTCGGAAATCGTGTCGGATATGCGCGAACAGGTGATTGATGACCTGATCGATGAATACATGCCTCCCAAGTCTTATGCCGATCAGTGGGATACAGAAGGTCTGCACGAAGCGGTCAAGGACAAACTGAGCATTGACGCGCCAGTTCAGGATTGGGCCGCCGAGGAAGGCGTGGACGACGAGCAGATTCGCGAACGTCTGATCAAATCCGCCGATGAAATGATGGCGCAGAAGGCCGTTGCCTTTGGTCCCGAAAACATGCGCAACATCGAAAAGCAGGTGCTGTTGCAGACCATTGACACCAAATGGCGCGAGCATCTTCTGACGCTCGAGCATCTTCGCTCGGTCGTGGGATTCCGCGGTTATGCACAGCGTGATCCGCTGAACGAATACAAGAGCGAAAGCTTTCAACTGTTCGAAGGAATGCTGGATTCCCTGCGCGAAACCGTCAGCCAACAACTGTCTCGCGTGCGGCCTTTGACGGAAGAAGAGCAAAAGGAAATGCTGTCGCAAATGGCGGCACAGCAGGCCCAGGCACAACAGGCCGTCGATCAGGCAACGGACCGCGCCGAAGCAATCGCCGAGGCCGAAGCATCCGGTGATCGCAGACCGGGTTTCGTCGAGGACGACCCGTCGACATGGGGCAATCCGTCCCGCAACGATCCCTGCCCCTGTGGCTCTGGGAAGAAGTTCAAACACTGTCATGGCCGCCTGGTCTGAGGCGGCCAAATTCCGGTCACAATGACTCCGTTGCGCGGCCACATATAAGCCGCGATTGTTAACGAGAGTACGACTCGCTCCTTCAACCGAGGAGGGTGAGTTGTTTGTTGTTAGAAATTACGTGACCATGGGCGGCACCGTCGTGTGCGCTCTTGCGATCGGCTACTTGATGCAAAATGGGTCCGAGCGCCCTTTGTCCCCCGCCTCTGAAAAAAATCAGGTGGCGTCAACCGGTCAGGCTTCGGTTCTGGCGGGACTTGAAGGCGTGACACTTACCTCGTCCAGTGCCTCGGGTCCGGCTGACACGGTTTCGCAACCAGCCCAGCCTGCGCGTCTGCAGCCATCCAAGCCAGCAAGCTGCTCTCTGACCGCGCGCGCAATTCCTGCACCACAAGCCGCCGCTCGTTTGATTGTCAAAGCGCCCTGCGCTTCGCAGGAATACGTCCAGATTCTCCACAGTGGGCTTTCGTTCACGACAATGACCGACGCGATGGGCAAGCTGGATCTGACGGTTCCGGCCTTGTCGGAATACGCAATCTTCCTGATTTCACTTGAAGACGAAACGGGCACCGTGGCCACAACCCACGTTCCTGATCTGAAGAATTTCGACCGCGTCGCGATACAGTGGCAAGGCGACACCGAGTTGCAACTGCATGCGCTGGAATTTGGCGCCAGCTATGGCGAAGACGGGCATGTTTGGGCAAGCCCGGATGCGTCGGGCGCCGGATTGGTGACCCACCTCGGCGAACCAGAGGTCGAAATGGGACGCCAGGTACAGATTTACTCGGTCCCAAGCAAGGCAGGCGCCGCCACCGGCGACGTGACGCTTAGCGTCGAAGCCGAAGTTACTGAAACCAACTGCGGCAGCGACCTGAATGTGCAGGCGCTGGAAATTCGCGGGGATCGCCGCCTGCGGTCGCGTGATCTGACGGTGACAATGCCAAGCTGTGACACGTCCGAAGATTTTCTGGTGTTGAATAATCTGTTTGAAGACCTGACAATCGCCGCACGATAAAAGCAGGCAAAACAGCGGTCCCAGATGACATTTCTTCGTGCGGCACTTGCCGCGCTGATCGGCGTGGTCGCCCCACTTGGCGCAATCGCACAAGACATCACTCTGACCTCGCACGACGGCAAGGTCGAGGTCGTCGGAACCCTACTGGGGTATGATGGCGAGTTTTACCGTCTGGATACGCAGTTTGGCGAACTGACCATAGATGGTTCAGGCGTGACGTGCGACGGGCCCGCCTGCCCGAACCTGATAGATTTTGTGGCCGAGGTTCACTTTGCCGGCTCTTCGGTAATGGCAGAAACTCTGCTGCCCGCTCTGATCCACGGATTTGCGAAACAAGAGGGCCTGATCGCCAACAAGGATGCCTCGGAAGGCGCAGAGGCTGTCTATTCCCTTTCCCGGCCGGACCGGTCTGCCCCCCTGGCGCGATTGAGGTTGAAGGGCACGGACACCGGTTCGGGCTTTGCGGATATGGTGGACGGCGCAACCGACATCGTCATGGCGCAGCGAGAAATTCGCCCCCCTGAACAAGAGGCCGCACAGGCCGCCGGTCTTGGCGATCTGGCACACCCGCGACGCTCTCGCGTTCTGGCCTTGGATGCGATTGTGCCCGTCGTTTCGCCCGACAATCCGGTTCGGCAGATTTCACCTTCCGATCTGGTGCGCGTGTTTTCGGGGGACGTGTTGAACTGGACGGATCTGGGCGGGCCGGACGCACCCATTGCGCTGCATCTGCCGAAAGCCGGTTCGGGGCTGGATCAGGCGATCGAGGATCAGCTGCTGCAACCGGCCAGGATCACCTTGGCGGGGCAGGTTGTGCGTCATCCGCGCGGGCAGGATATGATGCAGGCGGTTTCCCGCGATCCTTTTGCCATCGGCATTGGCAGTCACGCAGGCCTGGGTTCGGCGCAAGCGCTGCCACTGGCCGGGGGGTGCGGGCACGCGCTGACTGCAACACGGCAATCCGTCAAAACCGAAGACTATCCATTGACCGCGCCCATGTTCCTTTATCTGCCGCAACACCGGTTGCCGCGAATTGCGCGGCAGTTTCTGGCCTATTCCCAAACCCCGGACGCGCAGATGGTGATCCGAGAAGCCGGGCTGGTCGATCAGGCCCCGGAAACAACCCGCATCGGGCTTCAGGGTGACCGTCTGGCCAACGCCATTTCCTCGGGGGCGGCCGAAGTGGGGATGGAGGAACTGCAGCGCATGATCGAAACCTTGCGCCCAATGTCACGGCTGTCGCTGTCTTTCCGGTTCCAAGCCGGATCGTCGCGGCCGGACGCCCAATCTCGCGCCAATATTCTGCATCTGGCTCAAGCGCTCGAGGCCGGATCGTTCGGCGCAAAGACGCTTACTTTTGTCGGGTTCAGCGATGGCGAAGGGCCGGCATCTTCGAATGCGCGCATTGCAAGGCTGCGCGCCAAGACTGTGCGTAACGCGGTTTTGGCTGCTGTAGAAACCGCGATACCCGACAGTGTCGAACTGGCTGTGGATGGATTCGGAGAGGCCATGCCAATGGCCTGTGACGATTCCGAATGGGGCAAAAAGGTCAATCGCCGGGTCGAAGTTTGGATCAAGTAACCGACAGTCGCGATTGACCCGAGCCGCTATAGATACCCTTGCGCCCGAAAGCTGAGTTCCGTCGACTTTCCGATGATCAGATGATCATGCAGGGTCAGGCCCAGCGCCACGCAGGCATCCTGAATGCGTGTGGTCATTTCGATGTCCGACCGTGATGGTGTCGGATCTCCCGAAGGGTGATTGTGCACCAGTATCAGCGCCGAGGCATTCAGTTCCAACGCTCGCTTGGCAACCTCGCGAGGATAGACAGGAACGTGATCAACGGTGCCTTTGGCCTGCTCTTCATCGGCGATCAACACGTTTTTGCGGTCGAGATAGAACACCCGGAACTGCTCTGTCTCGCCATGCGCCATGGTCGTGTGGCAATAGTCCAGCAATGCGTCCCATCCTGAAATCACATGCCGTTTGATCACGCGTGCGCGGGCCATACGGTGGGCGCAAGCCTCCAGAATCTTGAGATCTGTGATTACGGTGTCGCCGACACCCTTGATTTGCCTCAGCCTGTCCTCGGGCGCAGTCAACACGCGGTTGAAATCACCGAACGCGTCCATAAGGGACCGCGCCAGCGGTTTGACATCTTGCCTTGGTATCGATCGGAACAAAACCAGTTCCAAAAGCTCATAGTCCGGCAGTGCTGCCGAGCCGCCAGACATGAACCGTTCGCGCAGCCGCTTGCGGTGGTCTTTGATGTAGGAGGGTAGCCGACCCTTCGGCAACGGCTGCGCGGGGACTTCGTCGGTATCGAACAGCATAGGTGCTTCGGAAAAGGCGTCCTGAGTCATGGGCTCAGTTTGAGGCTGAATCGGTTTCCGATTGGTTAATGCCCGTCACCCGCCATACGGGCAGTTGCCCGGCGCACAACCATGTGCAGCAAGATCGAAAATACGCCCAAAGTCAGCATTGCAGCGAACATCAGATCGGTTTTGGCCCGCCCATTGGCCAGCAGCATCAGATATCCCAGGCCTTGCGACGATCCGACCCACTCGCCAATAACCGCTCCGATAGGCGCGTAAACCGCTGCAAGCCGCATCCCCGATGCCAGAGACGGCAAGGCAGCAGGTATGCGGATATGCCATAGAACCGTGCGCTTGCTCGCCTGCATCGTCCGTGCAAGGTCCAGATACCCCGTGGGGGTGCGCATCAATCCGTCAAAGAAGGACGACGTGATCGGGAAGTAGATGATCAGAACCGCCATCGCCACTTTGGACCACAGGCCGTATCCCAGCCACAGCGTCAAAAGCGGAGCCAGCGCAAACACGGGCAAGGCCTGAGTAAACACCAACATTGGTTGCACCAGGACCCGCGCGGCGCGAGAGTCTGCCAATTGCAGCGCAGTGATCACGCCCAGAACGGTGCCGCAGGCAAAACCGATAACAACCTCTACACCCGTAATCCAGGTATGTTCGGCAATCAGCCAGCGGTTTTGCCACCATGTTTCGGCCACCAGGGCAGGCCCGGGCAGGATGAACTTGGGCAAGCCGGTCAACGACACGATCGCCTGCCAGACGGCAACGGCAAACAACGTCGCGGCGATTGCTGAAAGGTACTTCACGCAGCCTCCTCGCGCAGCAGTCGCAGCAACGCACCTTGCGTTTCCAGCGTCTCAAGATCATCCACGTTTCGGGGTGCGGCGGCGTGCGGCGGTTGGCACGGGGTCAGACCGTGTTGCGTCATAACGACGATTGACTGCCCCAATCGTGCGGCTTCGCCCGGATCATGGGTCACCAATAAAACGGTGCGTCCCTGCAACGCCTCCGCGGCCAGATCCTGCATATCCGCGCGGGTTCGGGCATCTAGGGCCGAAAAGGGTTCGTCCAACAGGACGATCGGCCGATCTTCCATCAAAGTACGCGCAAGGGCCACCCGTTGCCGTTGCCCGCCCGACAGTTCCGCTGGTTTCTTGTGCAGATGATCCTGCAGCCGCATCCGTTCGATCAGCCGGTCACGCCGGGCAAGGTCGGGTTTTTCCCGGCGCAACCGGGCGCCGATCGTGACATTTTGCGCAACTGTGGCCCAAGGCAGCAACAGATCGCTCTGCGCCATGTAAGCAACACGTTCCGGCACGGACAAACCATCGCTGGCGGTCACGGTTCCGGTGAACTCTGCCCCGGTTTCAAGCCCGGCTATAAGCCTTAGCACCGTGGTTTTTCCAACGCCCGACCCGCCCAGCAGACAACTCCATTGCCCCGCCGCTAGGGTCAGGGTGAGCGATGCGAACAACGTCGCACCATCAATGGTTGCCGTACCATCAATGACGAGGTCAGGCGCGGGTGTCATGGGGTCAGGCCCATTTGCCAGAAGTTGACCTCAAGCTCCGTTGCCGTACGGAAGGTCTGACACAACCGCTCCCATCGGGGCGATGCTTGGAAATCCGCTCCAATCCGCCGTGTTAGAGCCTGATCCAGTAACTCTCCGACCGCGGCGCAGGCATCCTGATAGTCCTGCGCGGCATAGGTGTTTATCCAGTCGCGATAGGCGTCCGATGTCGCCTCGGATGCCAGACGCGCGCCGATCTCACCATAGCCCATCACACAGGGTGCCAGCGCGGCCAACAGGTCCAGCAAATCACCGCTGTATCCGGCTTCAAGCACAAAGCGAGTGTAGGCCAGGTTCTCGGCCCGCTCGGGCGTCGCAAAAAGCTTCTCGCTTGAAATGCCCTCGGCCTCGCATATGCCGACATGTAATTGCATTTCCTCTGCCACCAACGCGTTGACCGTCCCGACAGCAATCAGCATCTCTGGGTGGGTTTCCGACTTCACAACCGCAAGCGCCCACGCCCGTGCAAAATGGATCAGGAACACGTAATCCTGCCGCAGGTAGTGCAGGAACGCCGCGCGCGGCAGCGTGCCATCCTTTATGCCTTCGACAAAGGCGTGGCGGGTATAGTCCCGCCACGGTCCCTGAGATGCATCGCGCATCAGGGCAAAGGCTCTGCCGTACGTGCTCATTTCGCGGTCACGTCAATGGCAATGTCACTCACCGGTTTGATGCTATCGATCATACCGCTGTTTTTCAGAAACGCCTCAAAATGCGAATACCGGCCTGCATCCAATGCAGCGGGGCGCAATGCGAACCGAGGCAGCGTATCGACCCAGGCGCGGGCGTTCAGTTCGTCCTGCAGTTCGGTCGATGTGGACGCGAAGATCTCCCAGCTTTTTTCGGGGTTATTGACGATGTATTGGGTCGCTTTTTCCGTTGCCGCCAGAAAACCAGTGATTTTCTCAAGGTCCATCGTTTCGGGATTGGCCACGTAGATCAGCTCGTCATAGGGCGGCACGCCCTCTTCCTCGATGTAGAAACAGGTGCCCGGAGCGCCTTCGATGTCCATCTGGTTCAGTTCGAAATTTCGATACGCACCAATGACCGCATCAACCTGACCGGACATCAGGGAAGGCGACAGCGAGAAATTGACGTTGATCAGTTCCACTTCGTCCAGCTTGACACCGTATTTGCCCAGAACGGTGCTTAGAACAGCTTCTTCAACGCCCGCGACCGAGAAGCCGATTTTCTTGCCCTTCAGGTCTGCAGGCGATTTGATCGGACCATCTTTGAGGACCAGCAGGCAATTCAACGGCGTTGCAACCAATGTCCCCACGCGTTTCAGGGGCAAACCCTCGTGGATTTGCAAATGCAGCTGCGGCTGGTAGGACACCGCCAGATCGGCCTGACCTGCGGCGACCAGACGTGGCGGCGCCGAGGGATCGGCGGGCGGAACGATTTCCACATCCAGCCCCTGCTCGGCAAAGTACCCGTTTTCCTGCGCCACGATAATCGGACCGTGGTCGGGGTTGATGAACCAATCCAGCAGCACGGTCATCTTGTCTTCGGCCCAGGCCGGCGCTGCGGTCAGAAGGGCGATGGCTGTCATCAGCTTTTTCATGTCTCGCGGTTCCTTTCCTCACGAGGTTGAGGCCGCGACGAGAACAATCTCGCCGGACCAATCCGGTTGAATTCGTTCGGCCGCACGCCACGCGCGCAGCCCCGTGGCACAGCACAAAGCGAGCCTTTGTTCCTTGTTAGGCTCTGTTTTCAGCGCGTCTGGTCCAATACGACGGGCATTCGGGTGAATGGGTTCCGGCGCTTCTTCCGCACCGCGAAGCTCAACGATCAGATCGTCCGAGGTCAGCTGGCATGGCGCGACAAAACGGAAGAACCCGCCCGGTTCTTTGGCATCGTCAAAACGAAAGGACGAGCTGCGGCAGGTTCGGCCGTCAAAATTCACCATCTGCCCAAGCGGGGAAGGACCAAGACCAAGGATCAAACGCAGTGCCATCTGCGCCTGCATGGCGCCAATCATGCCGACGACAGGGCCCAGCACACCTGCGGTTGCGCAGCTTGCACCGCTGTCGGGGATATCGGGGAAAACCGCGCGCAATGATGGGGCACCGCCGCAAAACCCGCCGACATATCCCCCCAGCCCAAGCGCCGAGGCGCTGATCAATGCTGTATTTTTCGCCAGACAGTTATCCGAAAGGATATAACTGGCCGCATAGCTGTCCGCGCAGTCGAGCACCAGATCAACCTCTTGGATCAATCCCGGGGCGTTTTCCGCCGTCAGGACCTGGTCAAGCGGTTCGACACGCACCGCGCCATTCAGGGCCCGACACCTTTGCGCTGCAATCTCGGCTTTGGGTTGGCCACAATCCTTTTCAGTAAAGAAAGTCTGCCGGTGCAAGTTCGACAACGCGACGCTGTCGCCATCCATGATTTTCATGTATCCGATGCCCGCCCCGGCCAACAGCGGCAAGACCGCTGCTGCCAAACCGCCCGCGCCAACCACAAGGACCCGTGCGTCGGACAGGCGAGCCTGACCGGCGTCGCCGACCTCTGACAGGATCATCTGGCGGGAATAACGGCTCATCTCGTCGCCTCGATCCATTGCCGCACACGCGCCTCCGGGTCCGGGTTCAGCGTGATGTCGGTCACGACCGAGACAATGTCGGCACCCGCCGCCAAAACACCGGGCGCGCGTTCGACGCTCATCCCGCCAATCCCGACCAATGGAATCGCTCCGACGCGTTGCTTCCATTCCGTCACACGCGGCAGCCCCTGCTCGTGCCATTTCATCTTTTTCAGGATCGTTGGATAGACAGGCCCAAGCGCGACATAGTCGGGATCCATGGCCAGAACCCGCTCCAGCTCGTCATCATCATGGGTGGAAACCCCCAGTTTTAGACCCGCTTTTCGGATTGCCTTGAGGTCTGCATCATCAAGATCCTCCTGCCCCAGATGAATCCAGTCACACTGCGCCTCGATCGCGTGTTGCCAATAGTCATTGACGACAAGGACTGCGCCATGGCGTCGGCACAAATCTCGGGACAGCGCGATTTCATCTGTCACAACATCCTCGGACTGATCCTTTATTCGCAGTTGCACCAGCTTCACGCCCAGTGGCAGCATACGGCGCAGCCAATCCGCATTGTCGAAAATGGGATAGAAACGATCCAGCGTCATGACAGAAATGCCTTTCCGATCACCGGCGTCGATGGTTCAGCCATGTCTCGTTGCTCAATCGGGTCGGCCTGATAGGCGCGCTGCCCCGCCTCGATAGCAAGGGCCATGGCGCGGGCCATTTCAACCGGATCGCCTGCGCGGGCCACCGCCGTGTTAAGCAGCACCGCGTCATATCCCAGTTCCATCGCCTGGGCAGCATGGCTGGGCACTCCGATACCAGCGTCGATGACCAAAGGCACATCCGGAAACGCCGCCCGCATTGCCCGCAAGGCGTAGGTGTTCGACAGACCGCGGCCCGACCCGATCGGAGCGCCCCAGGGCATCAGGACCTCGCACCCGGCCTCGAGCAGCCGCTCGCCAACGATCAGATCATCGGTTGTATAGGGAAACACCCGGAACCCGTCTTCGGTCAGGATACGCGCCGCTTCGACCAGTTGAAAAACGTCAGGTTGCAAGCTGTCCGTGTGGCCGATCAGTTCCAGCTTGATCCATTTCGTGTCAAATACCTCGCGCGCCATTTGGGCAGTCGTCACCGCCTCTTTGACCGTGTGACACCCGGCCGTATTGGGCAGGACCGTCACACCCAGATCGCGGATCATCTGCCAAAAGGCCTGACCTGCCCCGGATTCCCGGCGCAAGGATACAGTCGCCACACTGGCACCGCTGGCCCGAAAAGCCTGCTCCAGAATGGCTGGGCTGGGATATTGCGCGGTTCCCAACATCAGGGCATTGGGCAGCTGGGTGCCATAAAAATCCTTCATCCCTAGCCCCCCTGCATCGGTGACAGGACCTCAACCCGGTCGCCATCCTTCAATCGGCAGGACATGCGCAGGCTGGATGCCACGAATTCCTCGTTGACGGCCGTGGCGACGCGACCGGTCAAGCCGCATTCGGTCAAGAGGTCGGTCAGCGTCATCGCCTGAACCACACGTGGTTCACCGTTAAGTATGATCTTCATCAACCATCTCCGAATGTGTGTTCTCAAGCGCCAGGTCGGCCACGCCTTCTGCCAACGCAGGAGCAAGAAGATAGCCATGGCGGTAGAGACCATTGGCATAAATCACCCGCCCCCGCCGGCGGATACGCGGCAGGTTGTCAGCAAAGGCCGGGCGGAGATCAACGCCGATTTCAAGCACTTCGGCCTCACCAAATGCGGGATTCAGCGCATACGCCGCGCTGAGCATTTCCAGCAGAGACCGGGCCGTAATCCGAGTGCGGTCCTCGGATTCAATCATGGTCGCCCCCAGCATGTAAACGCCATCACCTCGCGGAACCACGTACAGGGGCAGGCGCGGATGCAACAGTCGAACGGGACGGGTCAGGCCTACATCCGGGCAACGGATCACAAGCATCTCACCTTTGACGCCCCTCAAATCCGTCAGCACGTCCCGCGCCGCCAAGCCACGGCAATCCACCGTGTTTCCAAGGTCGCCCGGCGCAGGCTGGTGGCGGATGTCCACGCCCATCTCCTGCAGGCCACGGCACAGGTCATGCAGCGCTTTCCGGGGATTAAGATGCGCTTCTTGCCGGAAGTGGAGCCCCTTGGCAAATCCATGCAGATCAGGCTCTAAATAAGCAATTTCTTCGGTTTGGACGTCCTGAAACCCTTCGGTTCTTCGGGCAAAGCGGCGCAGGTCGGGTAAGTCCCGCTTGGCCGCGACAACCAGAGTGCCGCAGCGATGAACCTCGGTTTTGTCGGCCCACCATTCGATGGCCTTCTGACCCAGCCGCAGCACCGGTTCTTCCGCGTTTTCAAACTCGCACCACGGGGCCAACATGCCTCCGGCCCACCACGAACAGGCATGTGCGCCCGGCAGACCGTCCTTGTCATACACCGTCACCGATGCACCCCGCCGGGCCAGTTCGGTTGCGACAGCCAGGCCTGCGACACCCGCACCTATGACGGACCAATCGCTCACGCGCCCCAAACCTCGTGAAAGTGATGAACCGGGCCGTGTCCGCTGCCAATCTCAAGCTCATCAGCCCGTGCGATTGCACCTTGCAAATAGCCGTGCGCCTGAGCCACGGCTGGTATCAGATCCAAACCGCGCGCCAAACCGGCTGCAATGGATGATGACAAGGTGCACCCGGTTCCATGAGTGTTCTTGGTGCCGTTGCGCAGCGCCTTGAAGTCACCGATCACGCCGGAAGTGTCGATCAGCAGGTCGTGGCAAACCTCTCCGGTTGCGTGCCCGCCTTTCATCAATACCGCTTTGGCCCCCAGGGCCACCAGATCCTGTCCCTGTCGGAACATCTGCTCTGGTGTTTTCGCCGTCTCATTCTGTAACAGACGCGCTGCCTCGGGCAGGTTGGGTGTCAGGACCGTGGCGCGCGGCAACAGTACTTCGCGCAGTGTCAGAACCGCATCCTGCTGCAGCAAGGCGTCTCCGGACTTTGCGATCATGACGGGGTCAAGAACGACCGGGCCAGCGTATCCGTCGATGGCCTTTGCAACTTTCTGAATGATCTCAGGCGTTGCCAGCATTCCGATCTTTATGGCTCCGACGTCCAGATCGGTCAGAACAGCTTCTATCTGCGCCGAGATCACATCGAGCGGTATTCCATGAACGGCGGTTACGGCCTGCGTATTCTGGGCGGTTACGGCGGTTATCACGCTCGCGCCATAAACGCCCAGCGCCGACATTGCCTTGAGGTCCGCCTGAATACCGGCGCCGCCACCACTGTCAGATCCCGCTATAGTCAACGCAATATGCGCCATTCGTTGCTCCGGCTTCTATGGGCAACGCGGTTCGGAAAACGCCTGTGTGCATGACACCGTTCCCTCCGCCGGTATTGCCCGGATCAGGTTCGATGGGTTAACGCAGTCGCGCCTCTCAGCCCCCTGATCGGGGCACCCCAACGGTTGCGGCGGACAATCTCAGACGTCGCGATGGAAATCAAGAAATAAACGTGCGTGGCTAAGGCCAGTAGGCACTGCCAGATAAGGCCAAATGAACACCGGATCCCGCTTCATCTGGCCAAAAATATCCCGGGGGAGTCGCCCGCAGGGCGGCGGGGGCAGAGCCCCCTTGAGCGCGCAGTTCAGCCCTTCATGCCGTCCCAGAAAGACTTCACCGATGAAAAGAAGCTCTTGGATTCGGGGTGATTATCCTCGCCCAGATCTTCGAATTCTTTCAGCAGCTCTTTCTGGCGGCTGGTCAGATTGACCGGGGTTTCCACCGCAAGTTCGATGAACATGTCCCCGATGCCGCCGCCGCGGAGGGCAGGCATGCCCTTGCTGCGCAGGCGCATTTGGCGACCCGATTGGCTGCCTGCCGGGATCTGGACCCGACCTCGGCCGCCATCGATGGTGGGCACTTCGATCGAACCGCCCAGCGCGGCCTTGGCCATGCTGACGGGCACGCGGCAATAAAGGTTCACGCTGTCGCGTTCGAACAATTTGTGCTCGGAGACCTCGACAAAGATATAGAGGTCGCCCGGTGGGCCACCGCGCATGCCGGCCTCGCCTTCGCCCGCGAGGCGAATACGTGTACCGGTTTCGACGCCTGCGGGAATGTTGACCGACAGCGCCCGGTCTTTTTCGACACGGCCAGACCCCTGACAGGATTTACAAGGGTTCTTGATGATCTGACCCAGACCGTTACAGGTCGGGCAGGTGCGTTCGACTGTGAAAAAGCCCTGCTGTGCGCGGACCTTGCCCATACCGGAGCAGGTCGGGCAGGTTGTGGGTTCTACACCGCCTTCCGCGCCCGTGCCATCACACGCGGAACAGGCGACGGCAGTTGGAACATTGATGGTTTTTTGCAAGCCTGCATAGGCTTCTTCCAGTGACACGCGCAGGTTATAGCGCAGGTCCGAGCCGCGCGCGGCGCGACGTCCACCGCTCCCGGGGCGCTGGCCACCCATGAAGTCGCCAAAGAGGTCATCGAACACGTCCGAAAACGCGCTGGAGAAATCTCCCTGTCCAAAGCCGCCACCGGGACGACCGCCACCACCGCCCATACCGTTCTCAAAAGCGGCATGTCCAAAACGGTCATAGGCGGCTTTTTTGTCGGCATCGCGCAGGACGTCATAGGCCTCGTTGGCCTCTTTGAACTGCGTTTCGGCGTCCGGGTTGTCCTTGTTGCGGTCCGGGTGAAGCTCTTTGGCTTTGCGGCGAAAGCCCTTCTTGATCTCATCCGCCGAAGCGCCTTTGGACACGCCGAGCACATCGTAATAGTCGCGTTTTGACATCAGTGTTTCCTTGTGCCTCAACGTGTTCGGGCCGGCCCGGCAACCGGACCGGCCCGAATTGGCCCGGTTACCCGTTAGTTACGCTTGTCGTCGTCCAGATCTTCGAACTCGGCATCGACGATATCGTCGTCACCCGGTGCCGCATCCGCGGCGGCCGGTTCGTCATCCGCCTCTTCCGACTGCGCCTTGTAGATCGCTTCGCCCAGCTTCATGGCCGCTTCGGTCACGTTCTGGATGCCGGACTTGATCTTGTCGGCATTGTCCGATTCGAGTTCGTCCTTGAGCGCGGCAACGGCCAGTTCGATCGCTTCGACGGTCGACGGATCGACCTTGTCGCCATGTTCTTCGATCGACTTCTCGGTCGCGTGGACAAGGCTTTCGGCCTGGTTCTTCGCCTCGACCAGCTCTTTGCGGGCCTTGTCGGCTTCGGCGTTTTCCTCGGCGTCCTTGACCATCTTTTCGATGTCGTCATCCGACAGACCGCCAGAGGCCTGGATCGTGATCTTCTGCTCTTTGCCGGTGCCTTTGTCCTTGGCCGAAACCGAGACAATGCCGTTGGCGTCGATGTCAAAAGTCACCTCGATCTGAGGCATGCCGCGCGGTGCGGGCGGGATTTCTTCGAGGTTGAACTGACCCAGAATCTTGTTGTCCGAAGCCATTTCGCGCTCACCCTGGAACACCCGGATGGTCACGGCGTTCTGGTTGTCTTCAGCCGTCGAGAAGACCTGAGACTTCTTGGTCGGAATGGTCGTGTTGCGGTCGATCAGGCGGGTGAACACACCACCCAGCGTCTCGATGCCCAGCGACAGCGGGGTCACGTCCAGCAGAACCACGTCTTTGACGTCACCCTGCAGAACACCGGCCTGAATGGCGGCGCCCATGGCAACCACTTCGTCCGGGTTCACGCCTTTGTGGGGCTCTTTGCCGAAGAACTTGGTGACCTCTTCGATCACCTTTGGCATCCGGGTCATACCACCGACCAGAACAACCTCGTCCACGTCGCCAGCCGACAGGCCCGCGTCTTTCAGGGCTGCCTGGCAGGGCTTCATCGACTTCTTGATCAGGTCCGCAACCAGCGATTCCAGCTTGGCACGGGTCAGTTTCATGACCATATGCAGCGGCTGACCGTTCGACCCCATCGAGATGAACGGCTGGTTGATCTCGGTCTGCGAGGTCGAGCTGAGTTCGATCTTGGCTTTCTCAGCAGCTTCTTTCAGACGCTGCAGGGCCATCTTGTCAGCGGACAGATCGACGCCGTGTTCCTTTTTGAACTCGTCCGCCAGGTAGTTGACGATGCGCATGTCAAAGTCTTCACCACCCAGGAAGGTATCGCCATTGGTCGACTTGACCTCGAACAGGCCGTCGTCGATTTCCAGAATGGTCACGTCGAAGGTGCCGCCACCAAGGTCATAGACCGCGATGGTTTGGGTTTCTTCCTTGTCCAGACCATAGGCCAGTGCGGCAGCCGTCGGTTCGTTGATGATCCGCAGCACTTCCAGACCGGCGATTTTACCAGCGTCCTTGGTGGCCTGACGCTGAGCATCGTTGAAATAGGCCGGGACGGTGATGACCGCCTGCGTGACGTCCTCACCCAGATAGCTCTCGGCGGTTTCCTTCATCTTGCCCAGAGTGAAGGCCGAGATCTGGCTTGGGGAGTACTTTTCACCGCGGGCTTCAACCCACGCGTCACCATTGCCGCCATCGACGATGGCATAGGGAACCATTTTCTTGTCTTTTTCGACTTCGGCATCATCCACGCGACGACCGATCAGACGCTTGACGCCAAAGATCGTGTTGTCGGGGTTGGTGACCGCCTGACGTTTTGCAGGCTGACCGACCAGTCGCTCATCTTCGGTGAAGGCGACGATCGAGGGCGTGGTCCGCGCCCCTTCGGCGTTTTCGATGACCTTCGGCTGCGAGCCGTCCATGATGGCCACGCACGAGTTTGTGGTCCCTAGGTCAATCCCGATTACTTTTCCCATTTTTGCAATCCCTTTCTCTTCAAGGCGATGTCCCGAGGCCGGGACCCGTTATGGCATCCTTGCCCCGATCTGATTTGCGCGAATGGCTCTACACCATCGCGCGTCTCGGCGTATATAAGGGCGTGACCAGAGGCCTGCAAGCGTTCAGAAATGCAGCTTTTCGGGAATCTTGGACCTTTTTTGACAACGATACGGTAAGGAATGGGGAATCCGCGATGACACAGCTGCTTTTGCGCGGGTTCGACATCCGAAAGTGCTATCTGGAAACAAGCGCTCAGTCCGCCCTTGTCGATGTGCTTCGACCGATTCTGAAATCCGCGCCCCTGTTTCATCCAACAACGCCGTCCGGAAAGAAGATGTCCGTGCGAATGACGTCGGCCGGAGAGTTGGGTTGGGTGTCGGACAAAAACGGCTATCGGTATCAGGGAAAGCACCCAAAAGGCGGCGTATGGCCCGCAATCCCGGAAGAGATCATGACAATATGGCGCGATGTGACGGGATCCGAGCGTGCGCCCGATTGTTGCCTGATCAACTATTACGGCGAAGGCACTCGGATGGGCATGCATCAGGACAAGGACGAAGTTGATTTTTCGTGGCCGGTCGTCTCCGTCTCTTTGGGGGATGACGCCCTATTCAGAATTGGCAATACGACGCGCGGCGGTAAGACAGAGTCGATCTGGCTTGGGTCCGGTGACGTGGTGATCATGGGCGGGCCAGCGCGGCTGGCCTATCATGGGATAGACCGGATCCGCTTTGGCTCATCCAGATTGCTGCCAAAAGGCGGGCGCATAAACCTGACGCTGAGGGTCGCGACCTAGCGACGGGCATTCCAACTGTTCGAGACCTGTTTGCGCGTGTAGAACTCGGCCATCAACCCGATCAATGTCAGCACGATGCCGACGCACAGGGCGTATTCCCAATTGGTATTTCGCGGGAAATAGTTGCGAAACACAAACCCGCGACACTGGTCTATGATGTGAAATAAAGGGTTCCACGCAAACATGGTCAGCATGAAGCCGCCCAGCGCGTTTGCAACAAACATCTTGCCGGAAAACACCATGTTCAACCGGCGATACACCGTGGACAGAATTCCGGACACGCGGGGGAACCACGGTTGAAGCGCCAGCAGCACAAGGCCCACGGCGCACCCTGTGAACCATGCCAGAACCAGCATCGCAAACGCACCGCCGGGATCCTGAACCTCCAGCGGCGCAATCGCCATGCTGTAGCCAAACAGGATTATCAGAATAGATGCCAACTGTGTATAGAACGTCCCAAAAGCCGACGCCAACAGCATGACCATTCGGTTCATGGGTGAATGCAGCATCATCGGATTATTGCCTGATCCCGCCCCCGCGATCGCCTTGACGGACTTAATATGCGTCAAGAACAGAAACACGCCGGACAGCAGGAACAGAATGAACTCTCCGCGAATTTTGGCGACGCGCGTGCCCATAAGCGAGAGGATGAAATAGAAAACCGTCACAATCAGAATCGTCTGGATGATGTTGATGATGATCGCAATCACGGCATTGGAGTGCTGAGACCGGATATTCCGCACAACCGCATGAAAGATGAGTTCGGCGGTCGTGAAAGCCCCGCCAAACAAACTCTGGTTTCGTTTGTACTGGAACACGCGTCTACTCTTTCCTGCTGCGTCACCGTCACTCTGGCACGAAATTCTTGCCGTTCCGTATCCGGCGCAGCATAAGGCCGTTAGAAATTTGGATCAACAAACCATCAGATCGGAGCTTTTTTGTGACCTATGACAGCCTCATCCCAGTCCTCAGACGCCTCGCCTTACAGGCCGGGGACGTCATCATGGGAATTTACGACGCGGATGACTTTGAGGTGAAGGTCAAATCCGATTCCAGCCCGGTGACCGAGGCGGATGAAGCCGCCGATGCCCTGATCTCGGAAGGATTGCGCGCGGCTTTTCCGGGTGTTCTTCTGGTAACCGAAGAACAGGCGGCCTCGCATTCGGAAAAGGATGACATGTTTCTGATTGTCGATCCGCTGGACGGCACAAAGGAATTCATCAACCGGCGCGGCGACTTTACGGTGAACATCGCTTTGGTCGAAAACGGTGTGCCGACCCGTGGCGTGGTTTATGCGCCAGCACGCAAGCGACTGTTTTACACGCAAGCGGATGGGCAATCGGTCGAGGAAACCGGCGCTCTGGACAAGGATCAGGCTGGGGCGTTGACCCCCATATCAGTCTCTAACCCGGACAATTCGGCGCTGATGATCGTCGCGTCCAAATCCCACCGGGATCAGGCGACCGAAGACTACATCAACAAGTATCAAGTGCGTGACAGCAAAAGTGCAGGATCTTCTTTGAAATTCTGTCTGGTTGCCACGGGTGAGGCTGACCTTTACCCACGTGTCGGGCGCACGATGGAATGGGACACCGCCGCGGGTCACGCCGTGCTTTCCGGCGCAGGCGGCACGGTTGTGCGCTTTGACGACCATTCGCCGCTACGATATGGCAAGGACGGCTATGCAAATCCGTTCTTTATCGCCTACGCTCCGGGTGTTGAATTGAAGGAAGCCTGATGTCCGTTCTGATTGTCATTCCAGCGCGTTATGCCTCGACCCGCTATCCGGGCAAGCCACTTGTTCCGCTGACCGGGGCCAGCGGCGCCACGATGACCTTGATCGAACGATCCTGGCGCGCCGCGATGGCCGTGTCCGGTGTCGATCGCGTTGTTGTCGCAACCGACGATGAGCGTATCCGCGACGTATCAGAAGGTTTCGGGGCCGAGGTCGTCATGACCTCGGACACCTGTCGCAATGGCACCGAGCGCTGTGCAGAGGCGCATGCGGCATTGGGCGGTGGTTACGACATTGTGGTGAACCTGCAGGGTGACGCGCCTTTGACGCCGCACTGGTTTATCGAAGATCTGATAACAGGCCTGCGCAACGCGACAGACGCCGGGGTGGCCACTCCGGTCCTGCGGTGTGATGGCGATGCGTTGAACGGGTTGCTGAACGATCGCAAACAGGGGCGAGTTGGTGGGACGACGGCGGTGTTCGGAAATGACCACAGCGCGCTATATTTCTCGAAAGAGGTGATCCCCTTTACGGCAGAAACGTATGACAGCGCAGATCAGACTCCGGTTTTTCACCATGTCGGCGTCTATGCCTATCGACCCGATGCGCTGGCGGCTTATCCCGGTTGGACCACGGGCCCGTTGGAGGGCTTGGAAGGTTTGGAGCAATTGCGATTCATGGAAAACGGCCGCAAAGTCTTGTGTGTGGAAGTAGAAGCACGAGGCCGCCAGTTCTGGGAGTTGAACAACCCGCAGGACGTCGCCAAGATCGAAGAAATGATGGCTGCGATGGGTCTTGAATGACCAATATTCTGGTTACAGGTGGTGCCGGATACATCGGCTCTCACGCTTGCAAGGCGCTGGCGCGGTCCGGCTACACACCAATTACCTATGACAACCTCTCGACCGGTTGGCAGGATGCCGTGAAATTCGGACCGTTCGAACAGGGCGACCTGCGGGATCGGGCCCGGCTGGATGATGTTTTTGCCGCGTACAAACCTGCCGCGGTTATGCATTTCGCCGCACTTAGCCAAGTGGGTGAGGCGATGGCTCAACCCGGCAAGTACTGGTCAAACAATGTCGCGGGCTCGCTCGCGCTGATCGAGGCTGCGGTTGCAGCGGGATGTATGAGGTTTGTGTTTTCCTCTACCTGCGCGACCTATGGAGAGCATGACAACGTGGTCCTCGACGAGAACACGCCGCAACATCCGCTGAACGCTTACGGGGCATCGAAACGCGCAATCGAGGATATCCTGCGCGACTTTGAGGCTGCGCATGGCCTGAACCACGTCATCTTTCGGTATTTCAACGTCGCTGGTGCGGACCCTGAAACCGAAGTGGGCGAGTTCCACCAGCCCGAGACCCATTTGGTGCCGCTGCTGCTGGACGCAATTGACGGAAAGCGAGAGGGGCTGACCGTTTTCGGAACCGATTACGACACACCAGATGGCACCTGTATTCGCGACTATGTTCACGTTTGCGATCTTGTGGATGCGCACATTCTGGGTTTGAACTGGTTGGAACAGGACAACGGCAGTCGGGTATTCAATCTTGGCACGGGGTTCGGATTTTCGGTGATGGACGTTATCGAGAAATCCCGGACCGTGACAAACCGTGCAGTCCCTTTCACCATAGGCCCGCGACGTGCAGGCGATTGCACTCGGCTGGTATCCGGATCAACAAGGGCGGAAAAGGAACTGGGCTGGTCGCCCAAAATGTCAACGTTAGAGACGATGATAGGCGATGCATGGCGCTGGCATCAAACCGGAAGTTATCAAAAATGAGGTTGCGGTGACGTCGCTTTGCCAGGACGCACCGCCACCGGGCTGGACGCAGCGGTATCGGCTGCGCCTCAAACGCAAGCGTCTTTTGTGGCGATCCTTTCGCAGCCGCCGCCAACTCACGAGCGTGGCAAACCGCACCCGTCAGATCTCAACAGGCGCCGTTCTTGCGTTCGCGACAATTCGTAACGAGATCGTCCGCTTGCCCCGGTTTTTTGATCACTATCGCCGGTTGGGGGTGGATCACTTTCTGGTCGTCGACAACAACAGCGACGATGGAACGGCCGAATTTCTAAAGGATCAGCCGGATGTGTCATTGTGGCAGACCCAAGCCAGTTATCGCGACGCGCGGTTTGGACTGGATTGGCTGACATGGTTGCAAATGAAATACGGCCATGGGCACTGGACGTTGATGATTGATGCGGACGAATTGCTGATCTACGCGGATCATCAAACACGCAATTTGCATGAACTGACACAGGATCTTGATGCGCGGGGGCAGCTGGCATTTGGCGCGCTGATGCTGGACATGTACCCGGAAGGGCCGTTGGGTACTCAAAGGTATGATCCGCAGTCGGACCCAACCAAGCTTTTGTGTTGGTTTGACAACGGGCCATTCAGGGTTCAGCGGCAACAGCCTTTGGGCAATCTGTGGGTGCAGGGTGGTGTCCGGGAAAGGGCGTTCTTCCAAGACCGGACCGACAGATCACCTACGCTGAACAAAATCCCGCTTGTCCGGTGGTCGCGAAGGTTTGCTTATATAAACTCAAGCCATTCCGCGCTGCCACGGCGGTTGAATTTTGCGTATGACGGACCGGGGGGCGATGCCCCGTCTGGCATCTTGCTGCATACAAAGTTTCTGCCTGAAATCACCGAAAAGTCGCGCATCGAAAAGTCCCGAGGTCAGCATTTTTACAACCCCGAACAGTTCCGATCATACTATGACGCAATAGTCGCGGCACCCGATCTTTGGACATCCAAATCGGTCCGGTTCACAGGATGGGAACAGTTGGTCGATCTGGGGCTTATGAATGCGGGGTCCGAGGGCTGAACTGATGCCCGCGGGACTCAGGGGGGAAGTATACCGGATTTAAACCCGTTGCTTCGCAAAGTGCAAAAGTGTCATAAAACATCAATTGCCCGGCACCACTCAGGCCTCGGCCATCTTCGGGCAAGCTCGCGTAAAAGGGGTAGGGCAGTCGCGTGAGCCTTTTGGATTCCTATCGCATGAGGTTGCGGCGCAAGCGCCGCCTTTTGCGCTGCATCCGTAAACGTCGCGAATTGAAACCTGCCCAAAGCAACGCGTCTGCGATCCAGCCCGACGACATTCTTTTGATGAGCGTCATCCGCAACGAGAAAATTCGGCTGCCATATTTTCTGGACTACTACCGCGCGCTTGGGATCAATCACTTTCTGTTCGTCGACAACAACAGCGACGATGGTTCTGCCGAGTATCTTGCGCAACAGGCCGATGTTTCGCTTTGGCATGCCAATGCCAGTTACAAACAGGCCACATTCGGCGTCGATTGGGTCAACTACCTTCTGCGCAGCTTTGCCCACGACCACTGGGTGCTAACCGTCGATCCGGACGAATTCTTTGTCTACCCGTTCTGCGACACAAGGCCCATAAGGGCGTTGACCGATTGGCTGGACGACACCGGCGTACGCAGTTTCGGCACCATGCTGATCGACATGTATCCACGCGGCCCTATTGAGGCGTCACCCTATCACGAAGGGGAAGACCCGTTCGAAATCGCGCCATGGTTCGATTCCGGGAACTACATGATCACCCGGAACCCGGCCTATGGAAACTTGTGGATACAAGGCGGCCCACGCAGCCGCGTGTTTTTTCAGAACACGCCGAAAAGCGCCCCGGCGCTGAACAAGATACCGCTGGTCAAGTGGAACCGCCGATACACCTATGTCAGCTCAACCCATGCCTTGTTGCCGCGCGGATTGAATCAGGTCTACGAACAAAGGGGGGGTGAGAAAACCAGCGGGGCGTTGTTGCACGCCAAACTGATCGACACGCTTGGCGACAAAGCGCGCGAGGAAATGCAGCGCGGCCAGCACTATCGCGCGTCGGACGAATACCGCGCCTATGCGCAACAGCTCGAAACGCGTCCCGTGTTCTGGAACACCTTGTCCGAAAAATACATAAACTGGCGCCAGCTTGAGATTCTGGGCCTGATGTCCAAGGGAAACTGGGCATGAGCAGCCTGGGCATCGTCATGCTTGTGCATACGGCGCTGGACCGGGTCGAGCAGGTTGCCCGGCACTGGACTGCATCGGGTTGCCCCGTCGTGATCCATGTGGACCTCAAAGTCGCCAAACCAGACTATGCAAAACTCGTGAACAGATGCGGTGACGATCCGCTGATCCTGTTTTCAGAACGCCATGTCTGCGATTGGGGGCGGTGGGGGATCGTCGCCGCTTCGCAATCCGCCGCAGGGCTGGTGTTGGACCGGTTCCCGGATGTACGCCATGTCTACCTGTCCTCGGGGGCGTGCCTGCCGTTGCGACCGATCGAAGATCTGATCACGTACCTGGCGGACCGCCAGCGCGTCGATTTCATCGAAAGCGCAACAACACGCGACGTCACCTGGACAATCGGCGGGCTGGATCTGGAACGCTTTACCCTTCGGTTTCCGTTTTCATGGCGCAAACATCGCAGACTGTTCGATGCCTATGTCCGTCTGCAACGCGCCCTCGGCATTCGCCGCGCGATCCCTGAAGGCCTTGTTCCACATATGGGAAGCCAATGGTGGTGCCTGACGCGGCAAACATTGTCTGCGATCCTGCAGGACCCCAACCGCAAGGTTTACGACCGTTACTTCCAAAAAGTCTGGATACCCGACGAAAGTTACTTTCAGACGCTGGCGCGGCTTTACTCTACCCATATCGAGAGCCGGTCGCTGACCTTGTCGAAATTCGACTACCAAGGTCGGCCACACATGTTTTATGACGATCATCTGCAATTGCTTAGACGGTCAGACTGCTTTGTCGCGCGCAAGGTCTGGCCCGGCGCGGATCGTTTGTATCAGGCCTTTCTGGCGACGCAGAACAGCGCTATGAAACCGGCCGAGCCTAACCCCGGAAAAATCGACCGCCTATTCGCCAAAGCGGTCGAGCGGCGCACACGCGGGCGCGATGGTCTTTACAATCAAAGCCGGTTTCCCCGGCCCAGCGCGGGGTGCGGCCTGACGGCCCACCCATATTCGGTGCTTCAGGGCTTTACCGAACTTTTCGAGGATTTCGAGACTTGGTTGGCAAATGCAACCGGGGCCCGTGTTCACGGCCATCTCTACGCCCCGGACAAGGCTCAATTTGCGGGCAACGAAACCATGTTGAACGGGGCGCTGAGCGATTGTGCTTCGCTGCGGGATTATAACCCCGAAGCGTTCCTGACAAACCTGATCTGGAACACGCGAGGCGAGCGTCAGTGCTTTCAGTTCGGTCCAGCCGACAACCAAAAAATCAACAGTTTGATGGCGCGCGACAAGAATGCCCGCGTTTCCGTCATAACTGGTGCCTGGGCCGTTCCGTTGTTTCGTTCCAACATGAACTTTGCCGACATCCGGACCGAGGCCGCGCGCCTGCAACAGATCGAGACAAAGCAGTTGAAAGTACTGAACTCTATCGGTGACAAGGCCGGGCTTCGCATCTGGTCGATGGCCGAATTCGTCGAGTCGCCGATGGAACCTTTACAGTCCGTAATTGATGAGATTGGCCCAACACAGCCCAGCCATGTGACCGAGGCACCAACAATGGTTGATCTGACCGGGTTTGGAAAGTTCCTTCAAAACCTGAAAAATCAGGGCATGCACCCATATCTGATGGGCGATTTTCCAGCCGACGATGTGTTTGGCAGCCAAGGCAAGCCCTTCCGAAAACCCTATCTTGTAAAATAAGGCGCGATGACCCCCGATTTTGACTATTTCATCGTGCTTGCCGACATGCGAACAGGCTCGAACCTGCTGGAGCAGCACCTGAATTCGCTCGACGGGGTCACGTGTTTTGGCGAGGCGTTCAACCCATACTTCGTGGGCCTTCCGAAGCTGTCCGAGATGCTGGGCTTCACACCTGAAATCCGCGACCGTGATCCGCTGGCCCTGATTGACGCCATCCGCGCGGCACCCGGTGAACTGAACGGATTCCGTTTCTTCAGCGATCATGATGCGCGCGCGTTAGAACCAGCTTTGGACGATCACCGCTGCGCCAAGATCATCCTGACGCGCAACCCGTTGGACAGCTACATTTCATGGAAAATTGCCGTTGAAACGAAACAGTGGCGGCTGGTGAACATCAAACAGCGACGCGAGGCACAGATCACCTTTGACGCCGAGGAGTTCACCGAGCAAGTGGACCTGCGACGGACGTTTCAGCACACGGTGCTGAACCATCTTCAGAAAACCGGACAAACGCCGTTCTACATCGCATATGAAGATTTGAACGACACACAGGTTTTGAACGGGCTGACCAAGTGGTTGGGGATCAAGGCACGATTTGCCGAACTCGAGGAGCGCTTACGGCGACAAAATCCCGCCTCTGCCTTGTCCAAGGTCACCAACCCCGCGGATGTCGAGGCGGCGGTATCCGGTCTCGATCGGTTCAATCTGTATCAAGTCCCAAACTACGAACCGCGTCGCGGCCCGGCAGTTTCGCGCCATGTCTGCGCGGCCAAGTCGCCATTGATGTACTTACCGGTACGTGGTGGTCCGGAACCGCAGGTAGCGAAATGGCTGGCGGATCTGGACGGGGTTGGATCTGCGGAGCTTCTGACCGAGCGCAGCCAAAAACAGGTGCGTGACTGGATGCAATCCAACCCCGGACATCGTAAATTCACTGTGCTCCGTCACCCGCTGGCACGCGCGCATTCCGTGTTCTGCACCCGTATTCTGAGCACCGGCCCCGACGCCTATGTCAAAATTCGAAATATGATGCGCAACCGGTACAAGCTTCCGATCCCTGAAACGGTCGAGGGGGGCGAATACTCAGAAGATCAGCACCATGCTGCTTTTTCTGCTTTTTTGCAGTTTCTGCAAAACATTCTGACCGGCCAAACACCGATACGAGTGGATGGCCTGTGGTGTTCGCAGGCGCAAATGCTTGAAGGAATGGCAGCTTTTGCGTTGCCCGATTTGATTCTGCGCGAGGAAGACCTGGCCACTGCCCTGCCCGATCTGGCAAGGCAGGTCGGGCACACAAACCCGCCGAAGCCGGTTGTGACGGAACCAGATACGCCATTCGAACTTGCACGGATCTACGATGCCAAGCTCGAGGCACTGGCCAGAAAGACCTATCAGCGGGACTACTTGCTGTTCGGGTTCAGTAATTGGTCACCGATCACGGGCGCAGAGTGATGATCGTGCCTTCGTTGACCATGGCGTAAATTTCTTCCATTTCGTCATTCTTGACCGCGATGCATCCCGCTGTCCAATCCGACGTTTTCTTGGCGCGCTTGCGCTCAGAGCGTCGATTGGGCTGTCCGTGTATGAAAATATCCCCGCCGGGATCGACCCCTGCCGCCTTGGCCTGAGCGATGTCCGACGAATTTGGGTATGAAATGCCCAAAGACAGGTGATACCGGCTGCGCGGGTTGCGCCGATCTATCAGATAGGTTCCTTCGGGCGTGCGTCCGTCGCCCTTGCGGGTCTTGGTACCGGCGGGCGCAAAACCCAAATCCACCTTGTATTCCTTGAGTATCTTCTCGTTATGCAAAAGATACATTTTCCGGGCGCTCTTATTGATGACCAAAGAGGTCACCTCGGGCCCGTTGTAACTTAGAAATCTGGGGTTGGCTGAGGCACATGCCGAAAGGCTCAGCGTAGCCATTGCCCCTAGTCCAAATGCTCGACGATCCATGTTTTCACTGCCTGCTGCTCTTTTTTGTGCATTATGCCAAAAACCGAAAAAACTGAAATCACTTTTTGATGTTCACCTGTTCGATTAAACGCCGTTCGATGTTTTCCAGCCGCTCCAGCACCTCGTCGCGATAGGCGTCTGTCTTGACCTCATCCTCGGCATGGTGCGCATCCTGCATCGAATTAACGATCAGACCAACCAGCAGGTTCACCACCGCGAAGGTCGTCACCATGATAAACGGGACAAAGAACAACCAGGCGTAGGGATAGACCTGCATCACCGGGCGGACAATGCCCATGGACCAGCTTTCCAAAGTCATGATCTGGAACAGCGTATACGCCGAAAGGCCCAGATCACCGAACCAGTCAGGAAAGGAATACGAGAACAGCTTGGTCGAGATCACGGCACCGATATAAAACAGGATCGCCATAAGAAGGAACACGCTGGCCATGCCCGGCAGAGCCGAAATGAAGCCTTCAACCACCCGGCGCAGACGTGGGGCGACCGAAATGACGCGCAAGACCCGCAGGATACGCAGCGCCCGCAGGACGGACAGACCGCCGCCACCGGGAACCAATGCGACCCCGACAATCACAAAGTCAAAGATATTCCAGCCACTTTTGAAAAATCGGTGCCCGGTCGCGACAAGTTTCATTGCGATCTCAGCCACGAAAATTGCCAGACAAACACTGTCCAGAAAAACGATGACGGGGCCGAAACGCTCCATCAAGCTGGGTGCGGTTTCCATACCCAGAAGGACAGCGTTGATCAAAATCACGCCGGTAATAAAGCGGGCAAAACCCGGATGTTCGACAAAGCCCTGCAAACGCTGTCTGATTCCCATTCCGGCGCTCTCCTGTAAATTCATTTCTTACCCGGCAGCCTGAAACAAGCTGCCAATTCCGTGTGCGACGACCAGCGAAACTGGTCGACCACCTGTACCCATTCAAGGGTATAGCCGGCGTCAGCCAAGTGCTTGGCATCACGCGCAAAACTGACAGGGTTACACGACACATATGCGATCACCGGCGGTTTGGCCTGCGCCAGTTCAATAACCTGCGCTTCTGCCCCGGCGCGCGGTGGATCGAGCACAACCCCGTCAAAACGATCGATCTCATCCGGCATCAATGGTCGGCGAAACAAATCTCGGGTCTCGGTGGTAATCTTCTTCAACCCTTCGGCCCTGCGCCAACCCTGATCCAGAGCCCGGGTCATAGCCGCCTCGCCTTCGACCGCGTGAACCTCGGCAGATTGCGCCAATGGCAACGAGAATGTTCCGCTGCCGGCAAATAGGTCAGCCACCTTCTTGCGGTTCTGAACAATCTCTAAAACTGCCCTTGTCAGAGCCTGCTCACCGTCCTTGGTTGCTTGCAGAAACGCACCCGGCGGGGGCGTGACGTGCGCTGATCCAAAGCGTTGCGTGGGAGCATGCCGCATGGCGATCACCTCATCGTCCCACGTTAATCGGGCAAGGTCGTGTTGCTCGGTCGCTTGCGCAAGCGCAAGTTCCAGCGGCCCATCCAGTGATTTCCCGCCCTTGACCGAAACATCCAAACCGGCGTCGGACAGCGTCAGCGTCACCGCTAGTTCAGCTTTGCGGCTGCCACCCAAACTCCCCAGCGCCTTGGCCACAGGTATTGCAGCGGTCAATTCCGGTTCAAGCAGATGGCAGTCCAGGAGTTCTGTTATGGTTTCCGAGGCCCGCCCGTGAAAGCCTGCCAAAGCGCCCTTTTTGGTGCGGCGCACTGCGATGGTCGCGCGGCGGCGGGATCGCTCGGGTGAGGTATGAATCGGTCGCATCAAGGTGTTCAGGCCTTGCGCCGCAAGGGCATTGCGCACCACCTCAACTTTCCAGTCCGCAACAAACCGGTCCGAGGCATGCTGCAACTGGCAACCACCGCAGGACCTGTAGTGCGAGCAGGGTGCTTTGACGCGGTCTTCCGAGGGTGTTTTCACACGTATATCAATAAGTTGATTGCCCTCGACAGTCCCACTCACCACTTCGCCGGGCAGCGTTCGGGGCGCGTAAATCGGTCCCTCGGCAATGCCGTCACCCTGATGACCAAGGCGAAGAATGGTGATGTCCTGTGTCATGGCCCGCCTGATAGCGGGCTATGCGGGGTAACAAAAGCCTTATTCGGCAGCCTCGGTCTGGATGAATCCGCCGGATTGGCGATGCCAGAACCGCGCATACAATCCATTTTTCGCCAGAAGCTCTTCGTGCGACCCGTTTTCGACAATCTGGCCCTGCTCCAGAACGATGATCCGGTCCATTTCACTGAGTGTGGACAAGCGGTGCGCGATGGCCAAAACCGTCTTGCCCTCCATAACCCGGTGAAGCGCGGTCTGGATGGACGCTTCGACCTCGGAATCGAGGGCCGATGTCGCCTCGTCCAATACCAGGATTGGAGCGTCCTTCAGAATCGCGCGCGCAAGTGCAATCCGCTGCCGCTGACCGCCGCTTAGTTTGACACCACGCTCGCCCAGATGCGCGTCATAGCCGGTCCGCCCCTGCGCATCCTGCAGCGCCATGATAAAGTCATGTGCTTCGGCCTTCTGCGCCGCTGCAACCATTTCCTTTTCAGACGCGTTCGGATTGCCGTACAGGATATTGTCCCGCGCCGATCTGTTGAACATTGCGGTTTCTTGCGTGACCATGCCAATCTGACTGCGCAGGCTGTCCTGCGTCACCAGAGCTACATCCTGACCATCAATCAGAATTGCTCCCTTTTCCCTGTCATAGAGTCGAAGGAGCAGCGAGACCAACGTTGATTTTCCGGCACCCGACGCGCCAACGATTCCCAGCTTTTCGCCCGGTTTGACGGTCAGGCTCAGATCGGTGATGCCGCCCACGTCGCGCCCGTAAGCAAAGCTGACATTCCGGAACGCAATCCCTCCGTCCGGGACAGTAAGACTCTGTGCGTTCGGTGCATCTTCGACGCGGTCCCGTTTTGTGAGGGTTTTCATGCCGTTTTCGATCTCACCAACATGGGCATAAAGCCCCATCAAGGTGAAGCTCACCCAACCGGTCATCTGCGCAATCCGGATCGAAACGGCACCAGCCGCAACGATATCTCCCGCCGTCGCGCTCCCGCCCTGCCACAACAGCAAGGTCGCACCCAACAGCAGCACCGGAAGGACGCCAGCCAGCGTCATCAGGATGAACCGGAAGCTGGCGGACAGCTTACCGAAATCCAAGGAGCGTTCGCGCAGTTCAACCATCGAGTCGCGGGCGGCCTGATCCTCGGCAGCGGAATGGGCAAACAGCTTGACCGTCTTGATGTTCGTGATCGTGTCCACAACCTGCCCAGTGACCGTTGCCCGCGCTCCGGCACGCGCGGCCGAGCGGACGCGAATACGAGGCAGGTACCACCGTACCAGCAGGAAATAGACCGCAAGCCAGGCGACAAACGGCAACATCACCAGCGGATGAATAGAGCCTAACAAAAGCAAAGACCCTGCCAGAGACGCCAGTGCAAACACAATTGCGCTGATCGTCTCAGAAACGACCGAGGCCATTGCGTTCGAGGTTTGCATCTGCTTCTGCGCTATGCGTCCGGCAAAATCGTCATCGAAATAGGTAACGGATTGGCCCAAAGTCCAACGGTTCAGCCGAGCCAGCACCAATGGCGGAATATTCGGCATAACGATGTAGTTGTTGGACACCGAAGACAGCCCGAACAAAATCGGGCGCAGCAACATGAAGAACGCGACCGCAGCGAGAATTTTCCAAAGGTTGTCACCGGACAGCAAATTCTCGGGACCGCTAGCGGTTACGACGTCAATCACCCAGCCCAGAATCCAGGCCGTTCCGGCCTCCATGGCACCTGCAAAGGCAGAAAAGAATGACGCGGCAAAAAGCATCGGCCACGCCCCTGACAAGCACCAGAGAATAAACGCCCCCAGCGTTTGCGGCGGGGGCGTTTCGGTGGACCTGAACGGTTGGATCAGATCGGCAAGTCTCATTCAGCGGCCTCCGGGTTCATAAATCCGCCGGATTGCCGCGTCCAGAACTGCGCGTAAAGACCGCCTTGTGCCAAAAGGTCAGAATGCGCACCCTCTTCCACGATCCGACCGCCATCCATTACCAGAATGCGATCCATCTGGGCGATGGTGCTGAGCCTGTGGGCGATGGCGATTACGGTCTTACCTTGCATCATGCCGTACAGCGTCTCCTGAATCGATGCCTCGACCTCGGAATCTAGCGCAGAAGTGGCTTCGTCCAACAGCAGGATTGGCGCGTCTTTCAAGATCACACGCGCCAGCGTCACCCGTTGGCGTTGGCCGCCGCTGAGCTTGACGCCCCGCTCGCCGACATGCGCGTCGTAACCGGTGCGCCCCTGCGGGTCTTGCAGATCGAGGATGAACTCGTGCGCCTCGGCCTGTTTGGCTGCTGCGATCATCTGCTCTTCGGTAGCATCCGGGCGCCCGTACAGGATATTGTCGCGGACCGAGCGGTGCAGCAAGGCACTGTCCTGCTGAACCATCCCAATATGACTGCGTAGACTGTCCTGCGTGACATCCGCGATGTTCTGCCCGTCAATCATGATCGCGCCACGCTCGACGTCATAAAACCGCAAAAGCAGCTTTACCAGGGTCGATTTCCCGGCGCCAGACCGCCCAATCAAGCCGATCTTTTCACCGGGTTGGATGGTCATGTTGACGTGATCCAGACCACCGGTTTTCCGGCCGTAGTGATGCGACAGATTGTGGATTTGGATCTCACCTTTGCCAAGTTGCAACGGCTTGGCGTCCGGCGCATCCAGCAGGTCTATCGGCTGGGCAATCGTTTGCATCCCTTCGGCGACAACGCCAAGTTGGCGGAAGAAGCTGGTCAACGCCCACATGATCCATCCGGTCATTGCATTGAGGCGCAAGGTCAACGCGGTCGCCGCCGCAACCACACCGACGGTGGCACTGCCTTGCATCCACAACGCAATCGCCCAACCAACCACGCCGATGATCAGCAGGCCGTTCAATGTGACCAACGCGGCATCCATGATGGTGAAAATCCGCATCTCAACCTGAAATGTGCGCCGCGTTTCCTCGATGGCCTCGCGGGCATAATCCAGCTCCTGCTCGGCATGGGCGAACATTTTGACGGAATGGATGTTGGTGTAGCTGTCCACGACCCGACCCGTCACCGCGCTCCGCGCATCGGATGCAGCTTGTGAAGCGGGGCCGACGCGCTGCACCGTCCAGTTCACAAGCAACCCGTAAAGCACAAACCATATGAGCAAGGGCAGCAGCAAGCGCGGGTCCGCCGCCATCAGCAAGATTGCGGCACCCACCAGATAGGCGATCGAGAAGGAAATGGCGTCGAACACCTGAAACACTGCCTCGCCCGCCGCTGGCGGGGTCTGCATGATCCGATTTGCAATCCGACCCGCAAAATCATTCTCGAACCAGCCAACCGATTGACGCAGAACGTGTTTATGTGCTCTCCAGCGAATGAGCGTTCCGAAATTCGGCAGAATCGTGTTGTTCAGCAAAAGCACGTCCACAATGTGCAGCAGTGGCCGCAGCAGCAGAACAAATGCGGCCATCAGCAGCAGTTCGGTGCCGTGCAATTGCCAGACCTCGGCCGGGGGACCAGACAATAGGTCCACGACCCGTCCCATATAGTAGATCAGGCCAACCTCGACCGCGGCCACTACAACAGAAATCAACCCAGCCCAAAAGAACACACCGTAAAATGGCCGGGAATAGTCCAGCATGAATGGCCACAACCGCGTCGGCGGCGTGTCGGCTTCCTTGTAGGCGACAAAAGGGTCAACGAGGTTTTCGAAATAGCGAAACATGGAGAGCGCTCCGAGTTGAGCAAATAATAGGTCATGCGAAGAAAGATGGCGCCAAAACACCACCCTTACGGGTCAAGTGTCCTGGCTTTAGCCGAACCAGATCCCGTAATACATTCGCATTCCTCCATCCATGTGACAGGCGCACACTAGCCACAAAAAAACAGGTTTGTCATCCCCTTTTGAGACTTCAATTTATTTGGCCAGCAATTCGTCGCGGGTCATGGTGAAATCTGATGCGATCCACAGCGCCTCGAGTTGGGCCAGCTTTTCGCCCAGCGCAGCGCCGGTAAATTCGGGGATCAGGTCCTGCGCCCTGATTGGAAACCGCGCGTTGGCACCGGTTTCCAAAGCCTGGGCCAGCTCCGGCGACCATGGCTGCTCCAGAAAAGCACAGCGCAGCAGCGTTTCGTGCAGCCCGCCTTCGGCACCATACCGAAATCCCAACTCAGCAACCCCGGCGGACCCGGCCGCCTCATCCCGCATGCGGGTCAGCCGTTGCATCTGTGCGCGACTAAGGCGCAAGGTTGCCGCCACATCCGGCGCCGCAATGGCCGCCAAACGTCGAATGGGATCGGGTGTCGCGCCAGCGTAGCCTTCAAGTTTGACCAGAATCGCCAAAGCCCGATCATCAGCGCCTGGCAGGATCTGTGCCAGAACTCCCGTCTGTCGCATCGTCGCAACCGATGGGGCGGGATCCGGCGCGCCAAGCAGCTTCAACAGTTCGGCCCCAACCCGCTCGCGCGACAACCCGGTCAATCCGTCCAGGTTCCCGGCTATCGCAGACAGCGCGTCGGCATCGAAACCCATGTCCGCATCGCCGTACCATGCGTGAAACCGGAAATAGCGCAAGGAACGCAAATAATCTTCGCGTATGCGGGCTTCTGCCGATCCGATGAAGCGCACGCGGCGCGCTTGCAAATCCGGCAGACCGTTCAACGGGTCCAGAACAGAGCCATCGGGACGGGCATAAAGCGCGTTCATGGTAAAGTCGCGACGGGCGGCATCTTCTTCGACGTTGTCCGAGAACGCCACAACCGCACGGCGGCCGTCCGTTTCCACGTCGCGGCGAAATGTCGTGACTTCATGCGGAACACCATCACTGACAACAGTGATTGTGCCGTGATCAATTCCGGTTGGAATGGCCTTCAGACCCGCCTCTTTGGCCAAAGCAACGACCCGGTCCGGTCGCGCATCCGTGGCAATATCGATGTCCGAGACGACCTGGCCCAACAACGCATTGCGCACGCAACCGCCGACGAACAGCGCCTCTGATCCGGCATCGGTCAGCGCCGCGCAAACCGCTTGCGTTGCGGGCAGTGTGATCCAATCGTCCGTGATCCGTGTCATTCGCTTACCCGTGCCGCCAATCCTCGCAGTATTCGTGCGGTTGCGCCCCAAATGTAATAAGGGCCGTAAGGAACGGTGTAATAGTAACGCCGTTCTCCCCGCCACCTGCGCGACTCGACGATATAATTTGCCGGGTTCAACACGTGTTCAAGAGGAACTGAAAACACCTCTTCCACTTCGCCGGGCTCTGGAACTGGGTCGAAGGGGTGTTCTACCACCGCAACCACGGGTGTCATGGAGAAAGACGTGACCGTTTCATGGGTCGGTAAATGACCTAGGATGCGCGGAAGATCCGGCGGCAGGCCTATTTCCTCTTGCGCCTCGCGAAGCGCCGTTTCGGCGACATTTCTATCACCCTCGTCCTGCTTGCCGCCGGGAAAGGCAATCTGGCCGGGATGATGCTTCAAAGCTGACGAGCGTTTGGTCAGGATCAGCTGTGGCGTTCGTTCCGTCATCAAGACCGGGACAAGAACACCGGCAGGGCGCAGTTTTCGTCCTGCCGGCACAACAACCTGCGGGTTCAGGTCAAAGTCGCTCGACCTGTCGCCCGCACGATTCAGGGCCGCAATCAGATCCGAAATCGTATCAGGCACGGCCTGTATCTTCTGCCTCGAACCCGACTGTTCTGGGATCCAGCACGTAATGGGCGCCGCAGAACTGGCAATCCGCCGTAACCGTGCCTTCCGGGGTGGTCATCGTCGCGATATCCTGTGCCGAGTAGATCGACAGGCTTTGCCGCACGCGTTCTTCCGAACAGGTACATCCGAACTGCACCGGCTGGGCATCATAGACGCGCGGCTGTTCCTCGTGGAACAGGCGCACCAGCAGGTCGGTGGGCGCGATCGAGGGTCCGATCAGCTCGAGATCATCGACGGTGTCGAGCAGGATGTTGACGCGGTCCCAGTTTTCGCCTTCTTCCCCGTCCACCAGATCGGTGGCCGTCAGGATGTCACCGGTCCCTTCGCCCGACGCGGCAAAGGGTGAGGCCTTGGGCATGTGCTGCAACATGACACCCCCGGCGCGCCAGTGTTCACCAACGCCCGGCTCGGTCGATTTGCCGAAGCTCAGCGAGAACCGGGTCGGCAGCTGTTCGGACTGCGCAAAATACGCCTCGGCACAAGCGCTGAGCGACCCGCCCGCCAGTGGAGTGATTCCCTGATAGGGATGTGTGCCTTCGCCCTGATCGATCATGATGGCAAAATATCCCTCACCCACCTGATCAAAGGGGGCGGCATCGGTCAGCCGGTCACGGTCAAAGCTGGCATAGGCGCGAATCTTTGCGGGTTCGCCTTCTTCCGTCGGGGCGTAATAATCGGTCGCGATCATGCGCACCGCGCCTTTGGACTGCACCTGCAACGAAAGCTTCCAGCGCAACGAGATCGTCTGCCCGATCAGCGAAGTCAGCAAGGCCATCTCGGCCACCAGCGCCTCGACCTTTTCGGGATAGTCGTGCTGCTTCAGGATGCCGTCAAGCACACCGTCCAGCCGGGCCACGCGGCCACGCATGTCCGATACATCAAGTTGAAAGGGCAGGACGGTATCGTCCCACGCGATTTTCGTTCCAAGAGACATGAGGGTTTCCTTACACGCCACGGGTTGGCATACCGCCACCATATAGGTCTAACAAACCGGGTTGAAAGGGGGCATTACATGATCAGACGTTTCGGGGAAAGCCCCGTCCCCGGTCAAAAATACACGCGCCGGATCGGCGTTTATTGTCTGTTGCCGCAAAATCATCGTTTGCTTCTGACCTGCCAGCTGGAACCGGGCCCGGACCTGCAGCTGCCTGGCGGCGGCATCGACCCGGGCGAGTCACCGATCACAGCCTTGCACCGCGAAGTGTTTGAAGAGACAGGTTGGTTGATTGCCGCTCCGCGCCGCGTCGGAGCTTTCCGGCGGTATGCCTATATGCCCGAATACGACCTATGGGCCGAGAAAATCTGCCTGATCTATCAGGCACGGCCTGTGCGCCGCCTCGGGCCACCGAGCGAACCGCTTCACGAGGCGATTTGGATGGACACGGGTGATGCGGCTCAAATGCTTGGCAATGCCGGCGATCGTCATTTTGCCATGCGGTGCCTGCGCGGGCTTTAAGGGCCGTTGTATTCGAAGAAAACTGCCGAAACATCATCGTCCATTGCGCCCTTGGGTGACATCGCCTGTGTCAGGCGCCAGAACATGTCATCCAGAAACTCTGATCCGACTTTGGCATCCGTTGCGCAGTCAATCGCCATGTCACGCAGCCCATCTTCGTCCAGCAGTGACCCGTCAGTCAGGCGGCATTCCGTAAATCCGTCTGAATACAGCAACAGCTTGTCGCCGGTTTGCAAGTAGGTTTCGGTTTGCTGAAACTGCGCCTCCGGCAACAAACCGATGGGCAATCCGCCTTCTCCCAGGAATTCGGCGCGTCCATCCTGGCGCAGCAACAGCGGATGCGGATGGCCCGCCTGCACCATTTTCAGGTGACCGTTCCGCAGATCGATGATGGCATAGACCATCGTAAAATACTCTTCGATCCCGGTGTCTGCCACCAGCCGGGAATTCAGCAGGGCGGCAACCTCTTCCGGGGGGAGCAGCGCGTAGAATTTGTTGAACCGCCGCTCCATCGCGACGTTCTGGTCGAAATGCGAGCTGGACAGGTACCCGCCCAACCGTGCGGTCATCATTGCCGACGTGATCCCATGACCCGAAACATCAATGCTGTAAAAGCCAAGCCGGTTCACCCCCGGCGAGAACATCCCCACCAGATCGCCACCGATATGGCCGCAGGGCTTCAACAGCAGACTGACTTGGGACTTGCCAAATGTCCGTCTGAGTTCGGGGACCAAGGATTCCTGAATCTTGCGCGCCTGCATCAGATCCTTGTCAATCGCATCATGCGCCACGCGCAACTCTGCCAGCGCGGATTCGATCAAGCGATTTTTCTCGGACAGTTCACGCTGCATCACCAGAATTCGCGCGCCTGCCGCAATTCGCGCCCGCAGCTCGTCAGCCTCAAGCGGTTTGATCAAAAAGTCATCGGCACCAGCGTCCAGACCGCGCGCCACCTCCTGCTTTTCGCTTTTTGAGGTCAGCAGTATGAAATAGCTGTACCTGTCAGTTCCCATCGCCCGAAACGCCTGACAGAATTCCAGCCCGCTCATCCCCGGCATAACCCAATCGCTGAGAACAAGGTCGGGCGGATCCTCGCTGCAGATTGCAATTGCATCCTCGCCGCTGTCAGCCTCCAGCACCTCAAACCCCCATTTCTTGAGCGAGGCTGCCAGAATGCGGCGTTGCAGGCGGCTGTCGTCAACGATCAACACCTTCCGTATTGCACCAAAATCCGGATTGATCCTGGTTTCCGCATGACTGGTTTGTGACACTTTGACTTTCCTGATCGCCCGCGACGCCGACACACTAGTGGCTGGCCACTTAACATCGGGTGAAGGTGGGATACAGGGTCGCTTTAACCGGCTGTTTACGCAGCTTGGCATACCAATGGGTATCGTCCATCAAGACGGAGGCGGGCCATGATACACTGGCCAAGGGTCAAACAATTGCGTCACGAGGTCGGGGCAGACGAATTCGATGAGGTCGTCCAGATTTTTCTGGATGAAGTGGCTGAGGTTATGGCGCGGCTGCCTCGGGAGATAGAAAACCGTCAGATGGAACAAAACCTGCATTTTCTCAAGGGCAGCGCGCTTAGTCTGGGCTTTGAGCAGTTTTCGAAACTCTGCCAGGACGGAGAAAGGCGCGCTGCCGCGGGCGACGGCAAGGACGTCGACATTCGCCAGATCATTACCAGCTTTGACCAGTCCAAAGCTGTTTTCGATGCTGAGTTGAAGCAGAACCTTGGCTAGATAACAAACTGTGCCAACGTTTCGTCTTCGGTGATGTCGGTGTAAGTGAAACCGGCATCATCCAGATGCGCAAACAGACGCATGAAGTTCTCGGGCCTGCGGGTTTCGATGCCAATCAGGACCGAACCAAAGTTTCGCGCCGACTTCTTCATATACTCGAATCTGGCGATATCGTCTTCGGGGCCGAGGATATTGAGAAACTCCTTCAATGCGCCGGGCCGCTGAGGCAGGCGCAGAATGAAATACTTCTTAACGCCGGAATAGCGCTGCGCACGCTCCTTGACCTCGGGCAGGCGTTCGAAGTCGAAGTTCCCACCCGAGGTGACGCAAACAACGGTTCTGCCTCGGATAAAGCTTTGTACATCGCCAATTGCTTCGATCGCCAATGCGCCGGCTGGCTCCAGCACGATGCCTTCGACATTCAACATCTCGATCATGGTCGCGCATATGCGGTCTTCGGCCAATGTCAGCACGTCCGACAAATGGCGGGATTTAAGCAGCTCGAAGGGTTTCTCGCCAATCCGCCCAACCGCAGCGCCGTCGACAAAGGTATCCACATGATCCAGTGAAACCGGGTGACCCGCAGCCAAAGCTGCACGCAGGCAGGCCCCGCCAGCAGGCTCGACAAACAAGCAATGCGCGCGATCCGCAAACCACGTGGCCACACCTGACGACATGCCACCGCCACCAACCGGTAAAACAACGTGGTCCGGCACGGAACCCAACTGTGATTCAATTTCAACCGCGAGTGAGGCTTGGCCCTCAATCACATCTGCATCATCGAAAGGCGACAGAAAATGCCCGCCCTGCTGGGTGCACCACGCCTGCGCTGCGGCCAGCGTGTCGTCGAAATAGTCGCCGGTCAGATGAATCTCGATATTGTCGCCGCCGAAGATGCGCGTTTTCTGAATTTTCTGCTGGGGCGTTGTCACCGGCATGAAGATCACGCCCTTCACATCCAGATGCTTGCACATATAGGCCACGCCCTGAGCGTGGTTGCCCGCGCTGGCGCAGACGAACAACTCCTGACCCTGTTGCTTGCGCATGGCATTGAACGCGCCGCGGATTTTGTAGGAGCGCACCGGGCTGAGGTCTTCTCGTTTGAGCCAGACATCCGCGCCATAGCGGTCGGACAAATGGGCGTTCCGCTGCAACGGTGTTGCCGGAAAGACGGAACGCATCGCTTGCTCGGCGGCGCGGGCGCGGGTCATGAAATCAGTCATGTCTATGTCACTGCCGGATCACCTCGGAAAGGGCAAGGCGAACATGGGCGCTCAGGCGAGGTCGCGCTTTTCGATGAAAACCCCGTACATGGTTGTGAAGATGCTGACGTTGACAAGCGGAAGCACCAGGGTTCCAAAGAAAACCGCCAGTAAAATACCAAGTACAGGAATTATGGCCAGCACCGTGAACACCAGCTGCACCAGTACCTGAAAGAGAAAGGCGGAAAGCAACAGCACCAAAATGGCACCCGACACACCAGTGGTCGCGTTCCAAGCTTCGGTCAGCGAGATTGGAGAGCCAATCGCCGCTGCCGGCAGGATTATGGACAGACGGTAGAAGCAGATGATGAGAAACACCATGTAAACAACGGCGACGATAACCGAGATGCCCGCCAGGCTTTCGCCCAAAGCGACAAAGACCAGGCCCATGGGTATGAACGCAATCGTCATCAGGATGCCCAACAACAAAAGCCGCCCAAAATAGGCAAGGATTCGATCAAAGCGGAATGTCGGAAGTATTCCCGTCGGGTACTCCTCCATCAGAATGAAGCGGTGCCACGCGACCGCGATCCAGAACATGGTGAAGAAAAGCACCAAAACCACCACGAGCATGAAAACCGAGAAAGTGCCTGCGGTGACACCGGGCGGCAAATCGCTGGTGTTTTCGTCCAGCGCGTCAAGTGGAATGCCAAGGGCAAGGAAGAGCCCCACAATGATCAATGTGGCCAACAATGCTGGCCCAACCGTGATCTGGAGAACCTGTTTCAGGTTTCCAAAAACCATACGCACCGAGTGCATGAAAATCTGCCAACCCAACATTCAAATAGTCCTTGCTATTGATCCTAATTCTAATTCTGCCCTTTCACCTCAATTCCCCTACTTCGTCAACGCTCATAACTTGCCCCCGCGTCCAAAACCCGTTAGGGGCCAGTCGTTCTACGCATAAAGGGAAGTCAGATGTCCGCGCCAAAGAAAGTTGTTCTGGCCTATTCCGGTGGCCTTGATACCTCGATCATTCTGAAATGGCTGCAGACCGAGTATGGCTGTGAGGTCGTCACCTTCACCGCCGATCTGGGTCAGGGCGAAGAGCTGGAGCCCGCCCGCAAGAAGGCCGAGCTGCTCGGGATCAAGCCCGAGAACATCTATATCGAGGACATCCGCGAAGAATTCGTCCGCGATTTCGTCTTTCCGATGTTTCGCGCCAATGCGCAGTACGAAGGTCTGTACCTGCTGGGCACCTCTATCGCGCGGCCTCTGATCTCGAAACGACTGGTGGAGATTGCCGAGGAGACCGGGGCCGATGCCGTGGCACACGGCGCGACCGGCAAGGGCAACGATCAGGTGCGGTTCGAACTGGCGGCTTACGCGCTGAACCCCGACATCAAGGTGATCGCACCTTGGCGTGAGTGGGACCTGACCAGCCGCACCAAACTGCTGGAGTTTGCCGAGGCGAACCAGATCCCGATTGCCAAGGACAAGCGTGGCGAGGCTCCGTTCTCGGTTGATGCCAACCTGCTGCACACTTCGTCCGAGGGCAAGGTTCTGGAAGACCCCGCCGATATGGCGCCGGACTATGTCTATCAGCGCACTGTCCACCCCGAGGATGCGCCGAATGAGCCGGAATTCATCGAAATCGGCTTTGAAAAAGGGGATCCGGTCAGCATCAATGGCGAAGCAATGAGTCCCGCGACGATCCTGACCAAGCTGAACGAATATGGTGGCAAGCACGGCATTGGCCGTCTCGATCTGGTCGAGGGCCGGTTCGTTGGCATGAAATCCCGCGGTATCTACGAAACGCCGGGCGGCACCATCATGCTGGAAGCACACCGTGGGATCGAATCCATCACCATGGACCGCGGCGCGATGCATCTGAAAGACCAGTTGATGCCGCAATATGCCGAGCTGATCTATAACGGGTTCTGGTACAGTCCCGAACGCGAAATGCTGCAGGCCGCCATCGACAGATCGCAAGAGTATGTCACCGGAACCGTTCGCTTGAAACTATACAAGGGCCTCGCCTCGACAGTGGGCCGCTGGTCGGAGCACTCGCTATACTCCGAGGCGCATGTGACGTTCGAAGAAGACGCCGGCGCCTATGATCAGAAAGATGCTGCCGGGTTCATTCAGTTGAACGCTCTGCGTCTGAAACTGCTGGCGGCGCGGGACAAGCGGTTAAGCAAGTAAGAACCTTCGATCCAAAGACCAGCCCCGGTGCCCCAACGGGCACCGGGTTTTTTCTTTGCGCGCTTCCCGTTGGGTCAGGCTTGTCCGAGACGGCGATTGTTCTCTACGCATGCATCAACTCAGGAAAGGACGGATCATGCTGCAGGATATCGCTGACGGAATTCAGAAAGGTCTAAATGGCAAGGGTTTTGACGGGTCGTTGAAATTCGACTGTGGCGAGGATGGCGTGATCGTGTTGGCCGAAAACACCGCCTCGACCCAGGATCGTGAGACCGATTGCACCATCCGCATCTCGCGCGACAACCTGACCAAACTGTTGACAGGCAAGCTGAACCCGATGACGGGCGTAGCGTTGGGCAAGCTGAAGATCTCGGGCAATGTGGGTGTTGCCATGAAGCTGGGGCAGCTTCTGGGGTAAGGTCCGAAGTAACGGTCGTTCACGGGTAAACTCGTCTCACCAGCACGTGACAATCAATGTCAGCGCATTGCAAGCGTCGGAAACAGAAGGCAGCTTGGTCGTGGAAGGAGACCTGACATGACACGGACTGCCTACACAGATTGCCTGAAACCCGTTCTGCTGTTCGCGCTGATCACCTTGGCCGCGATTCTGCGTGCGCTGCCGGCCCCGGCGGCGGGGACCGAAACCCTGACCGTGGCAGGCGGCTGTTTCTGGTGCGTTGAGTCCGACTTTGAATCCGTTCCCGGCGTGATTGGTGCCGTGTCTGGCTATACAGGCGGCAAGACGGCCAACCCCACCTATGATCAAGTCACCAAAGGTGGAACAGGGCATTACGAAGCGGTTCAAATCACTTTTGACCCTGCCAAAGTCTCGCGAGAAACCCTTTTGGATATGTTCTTTCGATCTGTTGATCCAACCGACGCCGGGGGCCAGTTCTGTGATCGTGGCGACAGCTACAGAACCGCGATATTCGTCTCTGATGCAGGCGAAAAATCCCTCGCTGAAACTGCCAAGGCCAACGCGCAAGCGGCGTTGGGCCAGACCGTTGTAACGCCAATCCTACCTGCAGGCACCTTCTACCTGGCCGAAGCGTATCATCAGGACTATTACAAGGGCGACAAGCTCGTTCTGACCCGTTTCGGGCCCAAGCGTCAGAAAAGCGCTTACAAAGCCTACCGAAAAGCCTGTGGTCGCGATGCCCGCGTCAAGCAGCTGTGGGGTGGGGATGCACCGTTTGCCGGGTCCTAATCGAAACGGGCTTCGTGCACTTCTTTCAGATCGGGAATGACATCTGCCGTTCCGTGCCGCGTGACCATCAAGGCCGCGGCACGCATCGCTTGCAAGATGGCCTGCGCCATGGGCATTCCGCGATCCATCCCGGCCAGAACATACCCCGTGAAGGTGTCGCCTGCACCGGTCGTATCCACAGGCTCAACCTGAAAAGCCGCAAAATCGGCCGGATCCCGACCTCGCTGGAAGTAGCGCGCGCCTTTCGCGCCCAGCGTCACGATCACATGCTCAACCGGCAGGTCTGACGGCGCGAGACCCGTTGCGCTTTGCAACTGCTCGGCCTCAATCTCATTCAGGATCAGAAAATCCAGATAGGGCAAAACCGCCGTGACCGACTCGGCCTGAAAGGGCGCGGCGGCATAGCAAACGGTCAGTCCCAGCTCTCGACCCAGCTGCGCCGCATGGGTTTGGCCGTTTGTTTCGTTCTGCATCACCAACAAATCACCGGCCGCAGCCGAGGATAGCGCCTGCCCCAGTTGGTCTTCGGAAATGGCGTGATTTGCGCCCTGAAACAGAATGATGTTGTTTTCGCCGTCAGCATCCACTGCGATAATCGCGTGCCCTGTGGGTACGTCCGCATCGGTGATATGGCGGGTGTCCACGCCGTATTCGGTCAATCTGTCCCGCGCCCAGCCCCCGTCTGGCCCGACCGCGCCAATATGTGACACGCGCGCACCGGCCCTTGCGGATGCGACCGACATGTTTGCACCTTTGCCGCCCAGAAACTGATGCAGCCCGCGGGCAGCCAGTGTTTCCCCCGGCCCCGGAAGATGCGGCAGGTCATAGACCATATCCGCGTTGATCGAGCCCAGATTCCAGATTGTCATGGCGTATCCGAAATATCGCAAGAGGCCAGAATGGCCATGTTCAGAATGTCATTTGCCGTCGAAACGGTGGAACAGATCTGTATCGGTTTATCGACGCCCGACAGGATCGGCCCGATCACGGTGGCACCGCCCATTTCCTGCATCAACTTGGTCGAGATTGATGCCGAGTGCCGCGCCGGGACGATCAGGATATTGGCGGGGCCTGTCAGACGTTGAAACGGATAGCTGGCCTGCTGATCGATGTTCAGGGCGACGTCGACCGTCATTTCACCCTCGTATTCAAAGTCCACGCCCCGCTGATCCAGAACCGCCGGAGCGCGGTGCATCTTTTCGGCCCGCTCTGACACCGGATAGCCAAAGGTCGAAAAACTGACGAACGCAACCCGTGGCTCAAGCCCCATGTGCCGGGCCACAGCCGCCGAACGTTCCGCGATATTGGCCAGATCGTTCTCATCGGGCCATTCATGCACCAGCGTATCGCCGATCAGAACAATTCGGCCCTTGTGCAGCAATGCCGTCACGCCCGCAGCACCATGGGCCGCGTCGGCATCAAACACATGGTTGATCCGGTCGAGGACATGCGCAGACTTGCGGGTGGCACCTGTGACCAGGCCATCCCCATGCCCATGCGCCAACATCAGGGACGAAAAGACATGCCGGTCGCGGGCGGCCAGACGGAACACGTCTTTACTGTCGAAACCCTTTCTTTGCAGCCGCTTATAAAGGAAGTCCGTATAGGTATCGAGGTGCGTTGTATTGGCCGCGTTCACCACTTCGAGTTCTCGCACGGCATCGCCCAGCCCGGCCTCTTCAAGTTTTTGTTTGACATCGTCGGGACGGCCAACAACCAGTGCCTTGCCGAACCCCGAGCGTTGGTACATCACCGCAGCGCGCAACACGCGCGGGTCATCGCCTTCGGCAAAGATCATCCGGCTTTGTGCTGCCCGTGCCCGTGCGTTCAGGCCACGCAGAATGCTTGCGGTCGGGTCCATGCGCGATTTCAGGCTCAGCTCATAGGCATCCATGTCGATGATGGGCCGCCGCGCCGCGCCAGTGTCCATCCCGGCCTTGGCAACGGCAGGTGGAATCCGGTGGATCAAACGCGGATCGAACGGGGTCGGGATGATGTAGTCGCGCCCGAAGGTCAGCGACTTTCCATACGCCATTGCAACCTCATCCGGCACATCCTCTCGCGCCAAACGGGCCAGCGCATGGGCGCAGGCAATCTTCATCTCGTCATTGATGGCCCGAGCGTGAATGTCCAAAGCGCCCCTGAAAAGGTAGGGAAAACCCAGCACGTTGTTGACCTGATTGGGATAATCGCTGCGACCCGTGGCAACGATGGCATCAACACGCACTTCGTGCGCCTCTTCCGGGGTGATCTCAGGATCGGGATTCGCCATCGCGAAGATCACCGGATTGTCGGCCATGCTGGCGACCATATCCTGCGTCACTGCACCCTTGACTGAAACGCCGAGGAACACGTCCGCGCCCTTCATCGCCTCCTCCAGCGTACGCAGCTTAGTCGTGATTGCATGCGCCGATTTCCACTGGTTCATCCCTTCGGTGCGGCCTTGGTAAATCACGCCCTTGGTGTCACAGACGATGCAGTTCTCGTGCTTCGCACCCATGGATTTCAGTAATTCGATGCAGGCAATCCCGGCGGCACCCGCGCCGTTCAGAACGATCTTCACATCCTCGATTTTCTTGCCCGAGATATGCAGCGCATTGATCAGTCCCGCCGCACAGATCACGGCCGTGCCGTGCTGGTCGTCGTGGAAGACCGGGATATCCATCTCTTCCTTCAGGCGCTGTTCGATGATGAAACACTCAGGCGCCTTGATGTCCTCAAGGTTGATGCCGCCAAAGGTCGGCCCCATCAGCCGCACCGCCCGGCAGAATTCGTCCGGGTCCTCGGTGTCGAGTTCAATATCGATCGAGTTCACATCGGCAAACCGTTTGAACAGGACCGATTTCCCCTCCATCACCGGTTTTGAGCCCAGCGCGCCCAGATTGCCCAGCCCCAGAACCGCCGTCCCGTTTGAGATGACAGCCACCAGATTACCCTTGTTGGTGTAGTCATAGGCGGTCTCGGGCGTTTCGGCGATGGCCTCACAAGGAACAGCGACACCCGGGCTGTAGGCCAGTGACAGATCGCGCTGCGTCGTCATGGGAACGGTGGCCTGCACCTCCCACTTGCCGGGGGTGGGGTCCAGGTGAAAGGCCAGCGCCTCTTCCTTCGTGATCTTTGTTTTGGGCATCTTTTCAGGTCGTTTCCATGACTTCGGGGCCTTCGCGTCATAGCGCAGGCGGGCGCACGTCTCAACGACAATACGTTTTCGCCTTTCACCGCGCGGGCCGGGTTTGTAAGGTCGCGCCCGGAATACGCCGGAAAGGGGCCGCTTTTGTCCACAGTCACGCCGATGATGGCGCAATATCTCGAGATCAAAGAAGCCCACCCGGACGCTTTGCTGTTCTATCGCATGGGCGACTTTTACGAGATGTTTTTCGAGGACGCCGTGAACGCGGCTGAGGCGCTGGATATCGCCCTGACAAAACGCGGCAAGCATAATGGCAGCGACATTCCAATGTGTGGCGTTCCGGTTCATTCCGCCGAGGGCTATCTTCTGACGCTGATCCGCAAGGGTTTTCGCGTTGCCGTCTGCGAACAGATGGAAAGCCCGGCTGAGGCGAAGAAAAGAGGCTCTAAATCGGTGGTAAAGCGCGATGTCGTGCGTCTGGTGACGCCGGGCACGCTGACCGAAGACGCGCTTCTAGAGGCACGTCGCCACAACTTTCTGGCGGCCTATTCCGAGGTTCGGGATGAGGCCTCACTGGCTTGGGCCGATATCTCAACCGGGGCGTTTCACGTGATGCCCCTAACCTCTGTGCGGCTGAGCCCTGAACTCGCCCGACTGGCCCCGTCCGAACTGATTATCGCCGACGGCATGCAGGAAGGGCTCAACGAACAAGCGCGTGATCTGGGTATCTCGTTGACCCCAATCGGGCGGGCCAGTTTCGATAGCACAGCAGCCGAAAAACGTATCTGCGCGTTGTTTCACGTGGGCGCGCTGGATGCGTTCGGAAGTTTCGGGCGTGCCGAGGTTTCGGCGATGGGCGCACTGATCGACTATCTTGAGATCACACAAAAGGGAAAACTGCCGCTTCTGCAAACGCCCCTGAAGGAATCCGAGGACCGCGTGGTTCAAATCGACGCCGCCACGCGCCGCAATCTGGAATTGACCCGGTCCCTGTCCGGTGGGCGTGCCGGGTCGCTTTTGTCCGTTGTCGACCGCACTGTAACCCCCGGTGGCGCGCGATTGCTGGAACAACGCCTGTCCAGTCCCTCGCGCAATCTGGATGTGATCCACGCCCGGCTGGATGCGGTCAGTTTTGTCATTGAAGACAGCCTCGTCGCCTCAGACCTGCGTGAAGCGTTGCGCAAGACGCCCGATCTGGACCGGGCCTTATCGCGTCTGTCGCTGGATCGTGGCGGGCCCCGCGATCTGGCCGCGATCCGCAACGGATTGGCACAAGCCTCTGCTATCAATGCAATATGCGATACTCGCGACGTTCCGACCTTGCTGGCAACCGCCTTGCAAAACCTTGTCGGCTTCGACGACCTGCTGAACCTGCTGGACGACGCCCTTGTGGCCGAACCACCCCTGTTGGCCCGCGACGGTGGATTCATCGCGCCCGGCTTTGACCCGGAACTCGACGAGGCCCGCACCCTGCGCGACGAAGGCCGCTCGGTCATCGCCGGGTTTCAGCAGAAATACGCGGAACATACCGGCATCGCGTCGCTGAAAATCAAACACAACAACGTGCTGGGCTATTTTATCGAAACCACGGCCACCCATGCCGAGAAGATGCTGAACCCGCCCTTCAATGAAACCTATATCCACCGCCAGACCACCGCCAATCAGGTGCGGTTCACAACGGTCGAACTCTCCGAGATCGAAACCCGCATCCTGAATGCCGGAAATCTCGCACTTGAGATTGAAAAGCGGCTCTATCAAAGGCTTTCTGACCAAATTCTGGCACTGGCGGCACGCCTGAACCAGGCCGCGCGCGGGCTTGCCGAACTGGACCTGACAACCGCTCTGGCTGATCTTGCGCGGGGCGAAAACTGGTGCCGCCCGCAGGTCGATAGCTCACGGGCCTTCAACGTGCAGGCAGGTCGCCATCCGGTGGTTGAGCACGCGCTTCGCCAGCAGAGCGGCGATACCTTTGTCGCGAATGATTGTGATCTGAGTGCGGAGGACGGCGCCGCCATCTGGCTGCTGACCGGCCCCAATATGGCCGGTAAGTCAACCTTCCTGCGCCAAAACGCCCTGATTGCGCTACTCGCTCAAATGGGCAGCTACGTTCCCGCGGAACAGGCGCATATCGGCATCGTCAGCCAATTGTTCAGCCGAGTCGGCGCGTCGGATGATCTGGCCCGAGGCCGCTCGACCTTCATGGTCGAAATGGTCGAAACCGCTGCGATCCTGAACCAGGCTGATGACCGCGCCTTGGTGATTTTGGATGAAATCGGACGCGGTACAGCCACCTATGATGGTCTTTCGATCGCCTGGGCCACGCTCGAACATCTTCACGCCTCCAACCAAAGCCGCGCATTGTTCGCGACCCATTACCACGAATTGACCGCGCTTGCCGGAAAGCTGGACGGTGTGGACAATGCAACGGTTGCCGTCAAGGAATGGGAAGGAGAGGTGATCTTCCTACACGAAGTACATAAGGGCGCAGCTGACCGGTCCTACGGCGTCCAGGTCGCGCAACTGGCGGGACTTCCACAATCTGTTGTAGAACGCGCCCGTGTTGTTCTGGACCAGCTTGAAAAAACGGAGCGCGAAGGCGGCAAACAAAAGGCTCTGGTCGATGACCTGCCCCTGTTTTCAGTCGTGCCACCAGCGCCACCACCCACACCCCGAGCGTCCCCAGTCACCGATATACTGGATGAAATCCTTCCAGACGAACTCAGCCCGCGCGAGGCGCTCGACCTGATCTACAAACTGAAAGAGGCGGCCAAATCCTGACCGCCCCTTCATCTTTTTGAAAATACTCTCGCCGAAGGCTTGGCTTCTTCGAAGCCAATCAGCTCGCCGGCGTTGAAGACACGCCAACCTGCGCCGGACGCAGCAGACGGTCATGCAACATGAAACCTTCGGCAGAAACCTGAATGATATCCCCTGCGCGGGTTCCGGGCACAGGTGCTTCAAACATCGCTTCATGCACATTCGGGTCGAACCGGTCGCCCACTTCGGGCGTAATCACCTCGATACCATGTTTCTGGAACACGTCCTTCAACGCCCGCATGGTCAGCTCAACACCTTCAATCAGGCCAGCCGCCACTTCTTTCTGCTCATCCGTCGCAGCCTCAAGCGCGCGTTTCATGTTGTCATAAACCGGCAGCATGTCACGGGCCAGTTTCGACCCACCATACTGTTCTGCATCCCGACGCGCCTTGTCGCCACGCTTACGGGCGTTCTCCGCATCGGCCAACGCGCGCATGAATTTATCTCTGTAATCATCCCGCTCGGCACGCAGTTGGTCGATCTCCAATGCCTCATCGGTGATTTCGGCAATTTCCTCGGCCAGCTCTTCCGCTTCGGCGGACATGATATCGTCCAGAAAATCTTCGTTCTTGGGCTCTGCCATCTTTTACCCTCTAGCTCCGGTCGGAAATCAACTTGCCGACCAGTTGCGCCGTATAATCCACGATCGGCACGATTCGCCCGTAATTCAGACGTGTGGGCCCAATGACCCCAACCGCACCGATTATCTTTCGATCAGCGTTCATATAAGGAGACACCACCAAAGAGGAACCCGAAAGTGAGAAAAGTTTGTTCTCAGAGCCGATAAAAATGCGCACACCCTCGCCTTCTTCAGCCAATTCCAGAAAATCCGCGATGTCCCGCTTGCGTTCCAGATCGTCAAACAGTGTCCGGATTCGGTCCAACTCCTCAGCCTGACCCGGTTCGTTCAAGAGATTCGCCCGCCCACGCACGATCAAACGCGCCGAGTCGGACCCGTCGCCATCCCAGGCGGCAATCCCACTATCCACCATCTCACGGGCCAGAACGTTGATCTCTTGTTTGCGCGCGTCAATCTGAGACAGCATCTGGCGGCGCACTTCGCCCAAAGTGCGCCCCTCGATCAAGGAGTTCAGAAAATTCGCGGCTTCGCGCATCGAACTGGGCGTTTGTCCGGGCGGCGGAGCAAACAGGCGGTTTTCGACATGCCCATCCGAGAAGACCAGCACCACCAAGGCACGGTCATGCCCCAAAGAAACAAACTCGATATGCTTGATCTCGGCCTCGTGTTTGGGCGTCAGTACTAGCGATGCGCCCTGCGTCACGTTTGACAAGGCAGAGCCAACACGATCCAGCATACCGCTGACATCCCCTGCGTTAGAGCCTAATGTCTCGTCCAGTTTTTGGCGATCATCGGCGCCCAGATCGCCGACCTCCAGCAACCCGTCGACGAACATGCGCAGCCCCTGCTGCGTGGGAATCCGCCCGGCGCTGACATGCGGGCTGTCCAGCAAGCCCAGAAACTCAAGATCCTGCATAACGTTCCGCACGGTCGCGGCGCTGACTTTCTCCGACAGGGTGCGGGTCAGGGTGCGGCTGCCGACGGGCTCGCCGCTGTCAAGATAACTCTCGACGATCAGCCGGAACACTTCGCGTGACCGGTCATTCATCTCGTCCAGAATTTTGCTTGCTTCGCTCATCCGCGGTCCCCTGCTGGCTCGTCATTAAATAGCAGGTGTCTGAAAGGTCAATCGGGGTTGCATCGTAACGCTGCGGGGCGTTATCCCCAACCCAGCAAACAAAGGAATTCTCATGCGACCCTCAGGACGTGATCTAAACGAAATGCGCGCCGTTTCCATCGAGACCGGCTTTACCAAACATGCGGAAGGGTCCTGCCTGATCAAGATGGGCGACACGCATGTTCTGTGCACGGCAACGATCGAGGATCGCGTGCCACCGTTCATCAAGGGCTCGGGTCTGGGCTGGGTCACCGCCGAATACGGAATGCTGCCCCGCGCAACCAACACGCGGATGCGCCGCGAGGCTGCCAGCGGAAAACAAGGCGGGCGTACGGTGGAAATCCAACGCCTGATTGGCCGTGCCCTGCGGGCTGGTGTCGACCGCGTCGCGTTGGGCGAACGTCAGATCACCGTCGACTGTGACGTCATCCAAGCCGATGGCGGAACCCGCTGCGCCTCGATCACCGGCGGCTGGGTCGCACTGCGCCTTGCAGTGAACAAGTTGATGAAGACCGGCGATGTGATCTCGGACCCTTTGGTAGACCCTGTTGCAGCGGTTTCTTGCGGAATTTACGCGGGTCAGCCGGTGCTGGACCTCGACTATCCAGAAGACAGCGAAGCGGGCGTCGATGGTAACTTCATCATGACTGGGTCCGGCAAGCTGATCGAAGTGCAGATGAGCGCTGAGGGCTCCGTTTTCAGCCGTGCGCAAATGGATCAGCTGGTGGATCTGGCGGAGAAAGGCGTGGCTGAGCTGGCCGCTGCCCAAAAGGCCGCCACCGCATGACCCGAAAGTTCGACGGCGACAGGCTGTTGGTCGCGACGCATAACAAAGGCAAGCTCGAGGAGGTCGCGCATCTGCTTGAACCCTTTGGCGTGACCGTCGTGAGTGCGGGTGAGATGAACCTGCCCGAACCGGAAGAGACCGAGGACACATTTGTTGGAAACGCCCGGATCAAAGCCCACGCCGCGGCCAAAGCAACCGGCCTGCCCGCCTTGTCGGACGATTCCGGAATCACCATCGACGCGCTGGACGGCGCACCCGGCGTTTACACCGCGGACTGGGCTGAAACCGAAAACGGGCGCGACTTTCTGATGGCAATGACGCGCGCGCATGACGCGCTTGAGGCCAAGGGCGCTGCGCATCCGCGCACCGCGCAATTCCGCTGCACCTTGGTTTTGGCCTGGCCCGACGGGCATGACGAAGTTTTCGAAGGCGTCGCACCCGGTCATCTGGTTTGGCCCATCCGGGGCAAGGACGGCTTTGGCTATGACCCGATGTTTGTTCCGGAAGGCCATGACATTACCTATGCGGAAATGGATCGCTGGGAAAAAAACAAGATCAGCCATCGCGGACGCGCGGTGGAGATGTTTGTGAAAGGCTGCTTTGGCGGATGATTGGCGCAACGGGGGCTTTGGCCTGTATGTGCACTGGCCTTTTTGCGAGGCCAAGTGCCCATATTGTGACTTCAATAGCCATGTCTCAAGAAATATTTATCAAAAACAATGGCTTGAGTGTTATCTGAGCGAACTGAAGCGCTCTGCTGCCGAGACACCGGATCGCGTCCTTAACACGATTTTCTTTGGCGGTGGTACTCCATCGCTGATGAATCCCGACACCGTCGCGGCGGTTATTGATGAAGCCCGCGCCCTCTGGCGGCCGGCCAACAATATGGAAATCACGTTGGAGGCCAATCCAGGCTCGGTCGAAGCGGGTCGGTTCGCGGCTTACCGGGATGCCGGGGTGAATCGGATCTCGATGGGTGTGCAGGCCTTGAACGACGAAGATTTGCGCCGTCTGGGCCGCATACATACCGTGGCTGAGGCCCGCACAGCGTTTGATATTGCCCGGGCCTGTTTCGATCGCGTCAGTTTTGATCTGATCTATGCGCGTCAGCACCAGACTCTGGCCGCTTGGCAATCCGAATTGTCCGAAGCATTGTCCATGGCCGTCGACCACCTGTCTTTGTACCAATTGACCATCGAGGACGGCACAGCCTTTGGCGATCGGTACGCAGTTGGCAAGCTGCGCGGTTTGCCCGAGGATGACAGTGCCGCCGATATGTATCTGGCCACTCAAGAGATTTGCGAGGCGCACGGATTGCCCGCGTATGAAATCTCGAACCACGCACGGCCCGGTGCCGAGTCTCAGCACAACCTGATCTATTGGCGTTATGGTGATTACGTCGGGATTGGCCCCGGCGCACACGGGCGCATCACCCGAAATGGCCAGAAATTCGCAACCGAAACGCATCTTGCCCCGCAGCGCTGGTTGAACGCTGCTTTGAACGGAAATGGGGAAAAGTCACTGGCGCCGTTAACGCAGGAAGAGCAAGGGAGCGAATACCTTATGATGGGGATGCGCATCCTTGAAGGTCTAGATATAGATCGGTATGCCGCTTTGTCCGGTCGAACCCTGCGCAAAGAGGTCATTGATCATCTGACCGATATCGACATGGTTCGGGTCATTGGCACCAGATTGGTTGCCACGAAAAACGGGCGTGCTGTCCTGAACGCCGTGGTTCGAGAGTTGTTGGAGTAACCGATGCAATATCTCTGGGCCGGCTTGGGTTTGATCTGCGTGGCGCTGGCCGTTGTCGGTATTGTCTTGCCGCTTGTTCCGACGGTTCCTTTTCTGTTGTTGGCCGCCTTTTTCTTCGCAAGATCATCCTCGCGATTGCACACTTGGCTGATCACGCACCGCACCTTTGGCCCAATGATTTTGGATTGGCAAAGGTCCGGCGCAATTCGGCCTGCCGCCAAAAAAGCAGCGACAGTTTCCGTTGCTGCGGTGTTTGGGTTGTCTTTGATCCTTGGCGCACCCTCACATATCCTGATTATTCAGGCAGTCGTGTTGAGTTGCGTTTTGGTCTTTATCTGGACTCGCCCTAACGGCTGAGCTTGGCGCAGAGATCGTCGAGCTGATCAAGGTTTTCATACGAAAGAACAACCTGCCCCGTTTCGCCGCCGGGTTTGTGGTTGATTGAAACCTTCATCGCCAGAATTGCAGACAGGTCTTTTTCCAGCGCACGTGTGTCAGCATCCTTGCCAGCATTCAGGTTTCTGGACTTCGGTGCCGGTTTGTCATCAGCTTGCTGGTTCTGCTTTTTCACCAGCGCCTCGGTCGCGCGGACAGATAGCCCATCCCGAACCACAAGCTTGGCCAGATCTGATGGTCTTTCGGCTGTAATGAGCGCGCGCGCGTGGCCTGCCGATAATTTCCCTTCAATAACAAGAGCTTGAACATCCATTGGAAGGGACAAAAGACGCATCAAGTTTGCAATGTGACTGCGGCTTTTGCCCAAAGCTTCTGAAAGTTTTTCCTGCGTATGGCCGAATTTGTCCATCAACTGCTTGTAACCTGCGGCCTCCTCCACGGCATTCAGGTCCGCGCGCTGGATATTTTCAATGATCGCGATCTCAAGGACTTCGGTGTCATCAAAATCTCGCACTATGACAGGGATATCATGCAACTGCGCCATCTGCGCCGCGCGCCAGCGGCGTTCGCCAGCGACGATTTCATAATCTCCGCCTGAGATACCGCGCACGATCAAAGGTTGGATAATTCCCTTTTCCTTAACCGAAGCTGCCAACTCGTCCAGTTTATCCTGGGCAAACGTTCTGCGCGGTTGGTTCGGGTTGGCACGCAGCTTTTCGATCGGAACTTTCATGTCAGGGCGGCGCGGTTCAGACGTTATGCGGCCCTCGCCTTCCGTCGTCACGTCCGCCATCAACGCGGACAGTCCCCGACCCAACCCTCGGGATTTGCTTTTTTTGACGCTCATGGTTGCCCTCCTGACGGCCGCTTAGGCGGCTACTTTATTCTTATGTATGACTTCCCGGGCCAAATGCCGGTACGCCATCGCCCCCAAAGACCCCGAGTCATACTGCAAAACCGGAAGTGCATATGAAGGCGCTTCGCTGACCCGGACATTTCTGGGTATCTTGGTTTTAAATACCATCTCTCCCAGATTGTCACGCGCATCCTTTTCGACCTGCCGGGACAAGTTGTTGCGGTTGTCATACATCGTCAACACAACACCTTCGATTCTCAGGTCTGGATTCGCGGTCTGCCGAACCTCCCGAATGGTCAACATAAGCTGCGACAGTCCTTCAAGCGCGAAGAACTCACTCTGCAATGGAACCAAGACAGAATGTGCCGCGACCATTGCATTGACCGTCAGAAGATTCAGCGATGGTGGGCAATCGATCAGGATGTAATCCAGATCAAATGCATCGACTGACGTCTGCCTTAACGCATCATGCAATAGATAACTGCGCTTTTCATTCGAGATGAGTTCTATGTCGGCCGAGCTGAGATCTACCGTTGCAGGGACGACCAGAAGATTCTCGATTTCCGACTCCTGAATCACGGCCTCAAGCGGCGCATCATCCAGCAACAGATCATAGGTTGTCCAATCCCGGTCTTCGACGCCAAGCCCGGTGGATGCGTTCCCCTGTGGGTCCAGATCCACAACAAGAACCTTGCATCCGGCCTCAGCCAACCCCGCAGCCAAGTTTATCGCCGTTGTGGTTTTCCCAACCCCGCCTTTTTGATTGGCCACCGCAATAATCCTGGGTCCGGCAGGACGAGACAGATCAACCACGGGTGACTCCTTTGACCATGAGGATAACGGCTTTGGGCTCCGTTAAACTTGTAATCGGGTCGGCCTGAAATTTCCATTCTTGACGGGCTTCAGAAACCTCTTTTTTCCAGTTTTCACCTTTCGGCAACAACGCAATCCCGGATTTGTTTAAATGCTTGTCGCAAAAAGAAATTAGCGTTCTTAGGTCAGCCAAGGCCCGCGCCGAAACAACATCCGCGTTCAGGGCATCCAAGGTTTCGATCCTTTTGGATAACACTCTGCAGTTTGCTTTGGTTTCCCGAACCACCGTTCTCAGAAACGCGGATTTCCTTTGGTCGCTTTCAACCAATGTAAATCTTGTTTCCGGGGAGTCTTCGATCGCCATGATCGCGCAAACCATGCCAGGGAAACCGCCTCCGCTGCCAAGATCGACCCAGTGATCCGCAGATGGTGCGCATCGAAAAACCTGCGCCGAGTCGAGAACATGGCGAGTCCAGATTTCATCCAGACTGTTTCGGGAAACAAGGTTAATTCTTGGATTCCAACGCTGTACCAAGTCGACATATTTGGAAAGCCTTTGAAGTGTTTCACGTGAAACATTCAGATCTGACAGCGCGCGGCAATCGTCCGGCGTCATACCTTGCGTACTTTCTGGGAGCGCCTGAGCTTGGCAAGGACCAGAGACAATGCCGCTGGTGTAACGCCCTCGACTCGACTGGCTTGCGCGATGTTTTCCGGTTGGGCCTTCGACAGTTTCTGCTTCATTTCATTTGAAAGGCCGTCCAAGGCGAAATAATCGAAGTCTCGCGGTATTACGTGGGATTCGTCCCGCTTCATGGCTTCGACGTCTTTTCTTTGTCGATCAATGTAGTTCGCGTAAAGCGCATCACGCTCAATCTGCCGACGCGTTTCCGGATCAGTATTTTCCAGCCCATCATAGAGCGGGACAAGGTCTTCAAAGTTAACATCTGGGAATGCCAGGATGTTCATGCCATTCCGACGGTTCCCATCCTGGTTGATGTTGATCCCAACCTGGCGGATTTCTTTTGGCGTAAAGTCCTTGTCAGATAAAAGCGACTTTGCCACTTCCAACTTTTCAATCTTCGCCTGAAAAACCTCATGTCTTTTGGCGCCGACGCATCCGAGATCGAGGCCGATTGGCGTAAGCCGCTGATCTGCATTGTCGGCCCGCAACGACAGGCGAAATTCGGCGCGGGATGTGAACATGCGGTAGGGCTCTGCCACGCCGCGCGTCGTCAAATCGTCAATCATTACGCCTATATAGCTGTCGGAACGGGTGAAGTAGTGTGGCTCACGGTCTTGCGTCTTCAAGGCCGCATTCAAACCTGCGACCAGCCCTTGGGCCGCGGCCTCTTCGTAACCAGTTGTTCCGTTGATTTGACCTGCGAGGTACAGCCCGGGCACACCCCGAAGCGCCAGTGTCGCTGACAGAGCACGGGGATCAACATAGTCGTATTCAATCGCATAGCCCGGCTGCAAAATCTCTGCGTGCTCCAACCCAGAAATGGACCGGACATAGTCCCATTGGACGTCTTCCGGCAGTGAGGTTGAAATTCCATTTGGATAAACCGTGTGGTCGTCAACACCCTCGGGCTCCAGAAAGATCTGGTGGGACTCTTTGTCCGCAAATCTGACAATCTTGTCTTCGATCGATGGGCAATACCTTGGGCCGATGCCATCGATGTGGCCGCCATACATGGCTGATCTGGAAAGGTTTTTTTCGATTATTTCGTGTGTCTTGGTATTCGTATGGGTGATTCCACACGCGATCTGAGGCGCAATCGTTCCACTGGACAGAAAAGAAAACAGTGTGGGTTCTGCGTCCCCATCTTGCCTTTCGAGGATATCCCAATTGATGGACCGCCCATCCAGACGTGGCGGCGTGCCGGTTTTCAATCTGGCCATCGGTAGATTGAAACCATCCAATCGTTCGGCCAGCTTGACCGATGGTCGGTCACCCATTCTCCCGCCGGGTCGCGACACATCTCCGATGTGAATAACCCCGCGCAGGAATGTTCCAGAGGTCAGGATGACTGTTTCGGACGGCACTTCGGATCCGCCCGCAAGCGATACCCCTGCTACGCGCTTTCCATCCATTAGAAAGTCTACAACTTCACCTTCAATGACGGACAGGTTCGGCTGATTTCGAACTTCTATCAGCATTGCCGCGCGGTAAAGTGCGCGGTCCGCTTGCGCCCTTGGCCCCTGAACGGCCGGGCCCTTGCGCCGATTGAGCAGGCGAAACTGAATTCCCGCCTTATCCGCAACGCGCCCCATGACGCCGTCCATGGCGTCGATTTCGCGCACGAGATGGCCTTTTCCCAAACCTCCGATGGCCGGGTTGCAGGACATCACGCCGATGTCGCGTTCTGACAACGTGACCAATGCGGTGTTTACACCCATCCGGGCTGCGGCATGCGCAGCCTCGACACCGGCATGGCCTGCACCTATCACAAGGACATCAAACCTTGAATGTTTCACGTGAAACACTCCCTACTTTCCCAAACAGAAGCTGGAGAATATTTCATCCAGCAGTGTTTCGACATCTATCCGCCCAACCAGAGATTCAAGGGCGCGAATGGCCGTGCGCAACTCCTCTGCCGCGATATCATACATATCCGGCCCCGATTCCAGAATGTTTTCGGCGGCGGTCAAAGCATCAATTGCATTCAACATCGCAACGCGATGGCGTTCCCGGGTGGCTATACCGTGACTTGCTGCTCTGTCGTTTAGAGTATTTGAGATACTGTCGATCAGTTGATCCACACCCTGCCCGGTTTTTCCGGATATGCCCTCACCTGTGTCTCTCAGGTCAGCTTTTGGCAGGACGTGAATGTCCCCATCCGCAAAACCCACGCCGAGCTCCGCCGGTGAATCTGAGAGAAAGACACGTAGGTCTGCATTCTCGGCGCGTTTACGGGCCAGTTCGATCCCAAGATTTTCAACGTGGTCTTCGGTATCCCGCAAACCAGCCGTATCCAGCAGTGTCACCGGTAAGCCTGACAAGTCCATGCGCACTTCGATTATATCACGTGTCGTGCCGGCGTATTCCGAGGTAATTGCAGCTTCCCGACCTGCTAACATATTCAAAAGAGTGGACTTTCCGGCGTTTGGAAGGCCAATAATCGCCACTTCAAACCCCGATCGTATACGCTCGGCAATCCGAACACCGCCCGCCTCTTTTTTTAGGTCGGCCAGGACGCGGGACATCAAGGACTTCACTTCTGGTGTGACGTCGGTTGGAACTTCTTCATCGGCAAAGTCAATTACGGCCTCCAGCAGTGCCGCAGCCCGTATCAGATCGCGGCGCCATTTTTCGACCAGTGAACCAAGTGCCCCTGTTAGGATAATCTGAGCCTGCTTGCGCTGCGCTTCCGTTTCCGCATCGATCAGATCGGCAAGACCTTCAACCTGGGTCAAATCCATCTGGCCGTTTTCCAGCGCGCGCCGGGTGAATTCGCCCGGTTCAGCCAGGCGCAATCCGTCCATATCTGACAGACATCTCATGACGGCATCAATGGATGCCGTACTGCCGTGAATCTGCAGCTCGGCAACATCCTCACCGGTGAAACTGGCTGGTCCTGTGAAGGTCAGAACCACCGCGTCATCCAGCGGTTCGCCCCCGCCGTCGCGCAATTCGCACAGCCTCATTCCCCGCGCTGGCAAAGCCCGTCCAGACAGCTTGGATGCGGCCGACAGTGCCAGCGGACCAGACAACCGTATGACCGCAACACCGGCTTTGCCTTGAGCGCTGGCCAAGGCGAATATCGTATCCATTCGGCGGCCTCGCGTCAGTTAAGACCAGGGTTAGGTATTCATCGAGTCGAAGAATTCCGAGTTCGTTTTGGTCTGCTTCAACTTGGACAAAAGGAACTCGATCGCGTCAGTCGTTCCCATCGGGTTGAGGATGCGGCGCAGAACATAGGTTTTCGCCAGATCGCCCTTATCCACCAGCAGGTCCTCTTTCCGGGTTCCGGACTTGAGAATATCGATCGCCGGATAAACACGCTTGTCCGCGATCTTCCGATCCAGAACAATCTCCGAGTTGCCCGTGCCCTTGAATTCTTCGAAGATCACTTCGTCCATCCGGCTGCCCGTATCGATCAGGGCCGTCGCGATGATGGTCAGCGAGCCGCCTTCCTCGATATTCCGTGCAGCGCCAAAGAACCGCTTGGGTCGTTGCAAAGCATTTGCATCGACACCACCGGTCAGAACTTTACCCGAAGATGGCACCACGGTGTTAAACGCCCTACCAAGTCTAGTGATCGAGTCTAGAAGAATAACAACATCTCGTTTGTGCTCGACCAGACGCTTGGCTTTTTCGATCACCATTTCCGACACGGCCACGTGGCGCGTTGCCGGTTCGTCGAAGGTCGAGGACACAACCTCACCCTTCACCGAGCGCTGCATGTCGGTCACCTCTTCCGGGCGTTCGTCGATCAGCAGGACGATCAGATAACACTCCGGGTGGTTCTGTTCGATCGAATGCGCAATGTTCTGTAGGATCACGGTTTTACCGGTCCGCGGCGGTGCGACGATCAGCGAACGCTGGCCTTTACCAATCGGAGCGACCAGATCGATTACACGAGCCGACTTGTCCTTGATCGTCGGGTCTTCGATCTCCATTTTCAGGCGCTCATCCGGGTACAGCGGCGTGAGGTTGTCGAACAGGATCTTGTGCTTGGCCTTTTCAGGATCTTCGAAGTTGATCTTGGTGACCTTGGTCAGGGCAAAATAACGTTCGTTATCGTCTGGTGCCTTGATCTCACCTTCGACCGTGTCGCCAGTGCGCAGCGAATGCTGGCGGATCATGTCAGGCGAAACATAAATGTCATCGGGACCCGGCAGATAGTTCGCCTCGGGCGAGCGCAGGAAGCCGAAGCCGTCTTGCAGGACCTCAAGCACACCATCACCACCAACGGTCCAACCCTCATCCGCGCGTTCGCGCAGAATCTGGAACATCATCTCGCCCTTGCGCATGGTCGAGGCGTTTTCGATCTCCAGCTCTTCGGCCATCGCCAGAAGGTCTTTGGGGCTTTTGGCCTTGAGGTCGGCCAGATTCAGGGATTCAGTGGACATGATGATACGAACCTTGGCCGCTAGGACACGGCACAGTCTGGAATTTCAAATCGGAAGATACGTCACCCGGACGGGCGTGTTGACCCCTACATAAGCGTCCGTGCGAACGGAGTCAAACAGGCCGTCAGAACTTCAGAACGACCGACAGGACGATGATAACCATCAAAACGGTCGGAACCTCGTTCATCAACCGATACTGCCGCCCAGTCAGCTTATTTTGCCCGTTCAGAAAGTCCTTGCGTCGCGCCATCAGCCAATGGTGAAACCACGTCATGGCAATCACCGCTGCCCCCTTGACCCAGGGCCAGCTCCAGTCCCACCCGACAATGCCCGGTGTGAATACCATGATCAAACCGCAGACCCATGCGACAATTATCGCGGGCCGCATGATCACGCGGAGCAGCTTTTCCTCCATTTCAAAGAAAATTCGCTCCGCACCCTCAACAGCTTGCGCTTTTTCAACGTGGTAAACGAACAAACGAGGTAAGTAGAACAGACCAGCCATCCATGAAATGACAGCCATGATATGCAGCGACTTCACCCAAGGATAAATTGTGTACAGAAGGTCTGCCATTGCTTCCCCGCGTTTCGGTCATGTCATCCCTAATAAAAAATAATAGAAAGAAAAAGGATGATGGTTTTGTAGGGGGCACAAATTCCGTGGATTACTTTTTTACCCTCGACTTTTCCCCACGAGGATAAGTCCATGGCATTGAAGGCGGTCCTTGTTTGTTACTTAAATTTTTAATTTAAAACAATGGTTTAAAGAAAATCCGAGCCAACAGAACTGGGGATAACTTGCTGAATAGATGGGGACAGGAAGGATATTCATGCCATGCAAGTTATCCTTGTCCCGTTTGGATCAGATCGGGACGACTCGCAGATGTTTTTTCCGAATTCCCCGGGCTTGCGTGTCAACAGGAAAGCCATACAAACCATCCTTGATCACTTAACGATTTGCTCAGGGGTTTTTCCACATGTCTGTCCCCATCATCCTCGCCTCGAGCTCGAACATTCGGGCGCAAATTCTGCGGAATGCGGGTGTTGCGTTCACGGTGCAAACCGCCCGAGTGGATGAAGAGGCCGCTAAACGCGCTTTGCTGGCCGAAAGTGCCCCGCCGCGCGATATTGCGGACACACTGGCCGAGATGAAGGCCCGCAAGGTCAGCGACAAAAACCCTGAGGCGATGGTGATTGGTTGCGACCAGGTTCTGGACTTTGAAGGCCAACTTCTTTCCAAACCGGAAACCCCGGATGAGGCAATCGCGCAACTGAAAATGATGCGGGGCAAACGTCATGTGTTGCTCTCCGCCGCGGTTATCTATCAGGACAGCGAACCCCTTTGGCGGCATGTGGGTCAGGTTCGGCTTCGGATGCGGGCGAGTTCGGATGCATATCTGCGCGCCTATGTCGCGCGAAACTGGGACAGCATTCGCCACGCCGTAGGAGCCTATAAACTGGAAGAAGAAGGCGTACGCCTTTTTGCCACAATTGATGGCGACTATTTCAACGTACTGGGTATGCCATTATTGGAACTTCTGAATTTCTTGGCTGTGAAAGGTGTAATCGACCAATGACGGATCACCGTATTCCGCTGGCCGGTGTCCTCGGGCATCCGATTGCGCACTCCCGCTCTCCCAAATTACACGGTCACTGGCTGAAAACCTATGGTTTGCCAGGTCATTACATTCCGATGGACGTTGCACCGGCTGACCTTGAGACCGTTCTGCGAACGCTGCCGAAGGCAGGTTTCGTAGGTGCGAACGTCACCGTGCCGCATAAAGAGGCCGCTTTGCGACTGGCGGACCACGTCTCAGACCGGGCCTCGGTCATCGGGGCCGCCAATACTCTTGTTTTTCGCAATGACGGTTCAATCCATGCTGACAACACAGACGGGTACGGGTTCATCGAAAACCTTCGCGCTGGGGCGCCGGACTGGGTCCCGCAGGATGGGCCTGCGGTTGTATTTGGGGCTGGCGGTGCCGCACGCGCAATCCTATGGGCCTTGGCTGACGCCGGAGTTCCGGAAATTTTGCTGACCAACCGCACACGAACCCGCGCCGACCACCTGAAGGAAGAGTTTGGTCAGCGTATTACGGTCGTCGATTGGGTGCAGGCCGGCAATGTTATCGAAACCGCTGAACTGGTCGTCAACACCACGTCGCTTGGTATGCAGGGTCAACCGGAATTGCGCGTCCCCTTGGACGGATTGCAGCCGGGCGCTGTAGTTACCGATCTTGTCTACACACCTCTTCGAACCCGTTTGTTGCAACAGGCTGAAGATGCCGGCTGTACCACGGTCGATGGCCTGGGTATGTTGCTGCATCAGGCCGTTCCTGGATTTGAGCGTTGGTTTGGAGTACGGCCCCAAGTGGACGCGGAAACCCGCGCGGCAGCTTTGGCATGAGCTTCGCGCTGGGCCTGACCGGTTCTATTGGCATGGGCAAAAGTACAACGGCGCGAATGTTTGTGGACGAGGGTTGTGCCCTGTGGGACGCAGATGCCGCCGTTCACCGGCTGTACGCCGTTGGAGGTGAGGCCGTAGCACCAATTCAAGCAGCCTTTCCCGACGCAATTTCAAATGGCGCGGTCAGCCGTGAGGATCTGAAGCGGATAATCTCGGCCGATCCCTCCGCGCTGAAGACGATTGAGTTCATTGTCCATCCTCTTGTCGCGAAGGATCGCGCCGCCTTTCGGGACAATGCGTTGGCGGATATTTTGGTCTTTGATATCCCTTTGCTGTTCGAAACCGGCGGCGACGCTGCAATGGATGCCGTTGCTTGTGTTTCCGTGTCTGCGCAGGAACAGTTGCGCCGGGTCATGGCGCGCGGAACCATGACAGAGGCGCAGTTCCAACAAATTCGGTCAAAACAGATGCCCAACGACGAAAAATGTGCGCGGTCCGATTTCGTAATTGTCACAGACACGCTGGACCACGCCCGCGCGCAGGTGCAGGATGTCGTCAGGCAGATCAGGGCGGGGCTGGCAGATGCGTGAAATCGTGCTCGATACAGAGACAACGGGATTTGATCCGGAAAGCGGCGATCGGATTGTCGAGATCGGTGCGGTTGAGTTGTGGAATCATGTGGCAACCGGGGAAACCTATCACGTCTACATCAACCCCGAACGCTCGATGCCAGAAGAGGCGTTCGGCGTCCACGGCATTGGTCCGGACCTGCTGGAAAGCCCGCGCCCGCCGGAAAAAGGTGAGGTTACGCTGAAAGACAAACCCAAGTTTGCCAAAGTTGGTCAGGGTTTTCGGGATTTCGTCGGCGACGCAAAGCTGGTGATTCACAACGCCTCATTCGACATGAAGTTTCTCAATGCCGAGTTGGGCTGGATGGGGATTGCGCCTATCCCGATGGACCAGGCGATTGATACGCTGGCCATCGCGCGCAAACGCTTCCCTGGATCGCCAGCTTCGTTGGATGCGCTTTGTCGCAGATTCAACATCGACAACTCGAACCGCGTGTTACACGGCGCGTTGCTCGACTCTGAAATTCTGGCCGAGGTATATCTGGAACTGATCGGTGGACGGCAGCCCGATTTCGGTCTGTCTACCTCGGCGTCAAGTGCCGGGGGTGGCAGCGAAGATTGGCGACCGACCCCACGCGCCACCGCGTTACCCGCAAGAATTACCGAGGACGAGCGCGCAGCGCATGAGGCTTTTGTCGAGAAACTGGGCGAAAAAGCCCTGTGGACCCGCGCCTGATCACTGACAGCCGCGGGTCAATTGATCAGGCTTCAGTTTTCTGTGCCTGCGCGGCCTTGCGGCGCGCCAACTCGTTCCGATACAGCGCAACAAAGTCGATATTGTCCAGGTTGACCGGCGGATAACCACCGTCGCGGGTTATGTCACTGACGACACGACGCAGGAACGGGAACAGCATGCGCGGGCATTCGATCAACAGGAATGGGTGCATCTGATCTTCCGGCACACCTTCCACGTGGAACAGGCCGCAATAGTCGATCTCGCACAAGAACAGGATGTCATCCATACCCTTGGCTTTGGACTTCAGGTTCAGCTTGATCGACACCTCAAACTGGTGTTCGACCGAACGTTTCTTGGCGTCCAGATTGACCTGGACCGAGATTTCGGGCTGCACTTCGCCCGAAACGCCCTTTTGCGCCATAACGTTCTCAAAAGACAAATCGCGAATGAATTGCCCCAGAACGCGCATCTGGACCTGCGGGGCGGCCTGTGCCGCGGTGTTTTCTTTGGCGTCTTCTTCGGCCATGGAACTACTCCAAAAATGAATTTCGCCACTGCTTAGCAAGTTGGGCGTGGCACCTCAATGCTGGTGCGGACCTTCCACCCATTTTGAGGGCTTTGAAGGATCCTTTCGGGGCTTCACTTCCGAAAACTCTCCGTCGATTATGTCGCCCTGATCAAAAGGTGCGGGGCCGCCGCGAAAATGCGTACCCCCATGTCCCATCTGGAATTGTGTCACTGTTACTTTGGACTTCAGATAGCGAAACACGGCAACACGTACCCCGGGTATCAACAAAGCAAAGCCAACGGCGTCTGTGAAAAATCCGGGCGTCAGCAACAATGCGCCCGAGAGCAGGATCATCGCCCCATGGGCCAAGGGTTCGGTCGGGTCGTCCAACTCGGCGAATGATCGCTGAAGATTTGCAAGCGCCATGCGACCTTGTGTCCGCACCAAAACCGTACCCAGAACCGCCGTCAGAACGACGATGGCAAGGGTTGGCCACAGCCCGATCAGACCGCCGACTTGTATGAAAAGGGCGATCTCGATGATGGGTACCAACAAAAATGCCAAGAACAGATACATTTGCGCTATCCTATACCATATCCCGAACTGTGGACTTGCCACCCGGTGTCACCTACATAAGTGCAAGAGGCCGGGTATACAAAGTTCCGGTTCTGAAAAGAGGACGAAATGAACAATCCCATGATCCAGCTATTGGTCCTGCTTGGCATTGCTGTTTTCCTGATCATGCGCCTAAGAAGCGTATTGGGCACACGCGAAGGCTTTGAAAAGCCGCCGCTGCAGCAACAGCCCGACACCAGCAAATCGCGCCGCGACTTCGAGGTGATCGAAGGCGGCCCGGATCATGACATCACCGACCATGTGGCCGAGGACAGCGAGCAGGCCCAGACGTTGACCGCGATGAAGCGGATCGAACCCAGTTTTTCTGTCACCGAGTTTGTTCAAGGTGCGCGCGGGGCGTATGAAATGATCGTGATGGGCTTTGAAAAAGGCAACCTGGATGAAATCCAGCCGTTCCTGTCCGAAGAAGTCTTTGACAGCTTTGTTTCGGTGGTCGCGGATCGCGAAGATAAAGGCCTGACAATCGAGGCAGAGTTCATCGGGGTGCGCGAAACCACTTTGGCGGACGCCCATTTCGACAAGGATACAAATCAAGCGGAAATCACGATGCGGTTTATTGGTGAGCTCACTTCGGTCGTACGAGATCGGGGCGGCGATATCATCGAGGGCAACCCGAACACCGTGAAGCGCCAAAAGGACAGCTGGACATTCGCCCGCGTTATGGGAACGGATGATCCGAACTGGCTGCTTGTTGCTACGGACGCATGATTGCCGCGCTCCGGTCGCTCTTTCTGGTGGGTGCGATGACGACTGCCAGCGCGGCAGGAGCCGACGCGACGCGCTCTATTCTGTCATTTGACGATCTGGATGGCTGGGCCGCCGACGATCACGGGGCGGCCCTTTCAGTTTTTCTCAATACCTGCGGGGATCTGAAAGATCCTGATTGGCAGGCGCTGTGCGCCGCGGCACGCAGCTATGAACCTGGGGCTGCCCGGGCCTTCTTTGAGGTGTTTTTCCGTCCGGTTTTAATCGAAGATGGTGATGACGCCCTTTTCACCGGTTACTTCGAACCCGAACTGGACGGGGCGACAACTCCTTCAGGGAAGTTCCGGTATCCGCTGTACAAAATGCCGCCCGAGGCGAGACAGCAAAGCCAATGGCTGAGCCGGCGCGAGTTGTTGAGCAGCGACGTAATGAAGGGCCGTGGGCTGGAAATCGCCTGGGTCGATGATCCTGTCGAGTTGTTCTTCCTTCAGATTCAGGGCTCGGGCCGCATTCGCCTGCCGGATGGCAGCGCACTACGCGTTGGATACGGCGGGGCCAACGGGCATCCGTATCGGTCGATCGGGGCAGAGTTGGTGCGGCGTGGGGCGCTGGGCGCACACGAGGTCAGTGCCCAGATGATCCGCGCCTGGGTGCGCAAGAATCCTGAGGCCGGAGCCGAACTTTTGTTCCACAACCCATCCTACGTATTCTTCCGCGAGGTCACGCGCGTTGCGCCAGAATTTGGACCCCTGGGCGCGATGAACCGATCTGTCACGACACTGCGTAGTATTGCCGCTGATCCTGCCTATACACCCCTTGGCGCCCCTGTCTGGGTCGAGAAAGACGGCAAGAACCCAATGCGGCGTTTGATGATCGCTCAGGATACCGGGTCGGCCATCAAGGGCGCGCAGCGCGCAGACATCTTTTTCGGCACCGGGGATCAGGCCGGGCAAGCGGCCGGACGTCTGAAAGATCCTGGCCGCATGGTCGTCCTTTTGCCAATTCAACGTGCGTATGCGTTGCTTCCGGACGAGTTCTGATGTCTCGGCGAAAATTGACGGCGGATGAAATCGAGCTTTGGCGCAAGGTCGCAAAACAGGCTGAACGCCTGCATCCGGAACTGCCCCAGACCGTGCATCCAACCCTATTGCCAAAGCCAAAGCCGTCGAAAACGCCAAAGCCACGGATCGAGGCCTTTGAAATCGGTCAGATGTCCAAACCCGCACCAACAGCAGGCCGGAGCACGTTCAAGCCATCTGTTGCCGAGGAGCTTCGGGGTGCTCCGGTTCAGATGGATATCAAAGCTTTCGGGCGCATGAAGCGTGGCAAACTCAAGCCCGAGGGAAGGATCGATCTTCATGGTATGCGCGTCGATACTGCGCACCCCGCCCTGATCCGTTTCATCCTGACGGCGCAGACACAAGGCAAACGCCTGGTTCTGGTCATCACAGGCAAAGGCAAAGACAGGGACGAGCCCGGCCCCATCCCCACCCCGCGCGGTGTTCTTCGCAACCAGGTCCCACAATGGCTGTCCCTGCCGCCGCTGGCTCAAGCCGTGCTACAGGTAGCGCCCGCGCATATCAGCCATGGCGGCGAGGGGGCGTATTATGTCTATCTGCGTCGAAACCGGTGATAGTTAAGTTGATCCAGAAATAGAAATTTTTGGAAACGACAACACGCGCGCTTTGCAATTTAACCAATCAAAGGCAATTCGACTCGTTTCTGGAAAGCTGAATTGCAGGTGGGGGCGCAGTTACTAAAGACCAGACGCCCATTTCGCCCATTCGTGGACTCTGTGAGGGCGCGACTGGGCGCGAATAATGTTGCGACGCTTTCCGGGTGCCACGGGTTGTGCGCCATGCGCAGTATCGGTGAGAAACAAAAAGAACGTTCCTGCGGGGCCCCCAGTTGATATGACGGGGACATCTTCTTCGCGGACGCTATTGTCGATCTTTCGAAGTGGAACGCCGTCGAACATAGCGTCTTCGCGCGCGTATCTGAGCCACTTGTTGCTGCCGACCCCTGCGCGCATGGCGCCGCAACCTTCTCCGCCGTCGGTGACATATAGCCAAGACTTCAATGTAAGTTGTTTGTCCCAATGCAAGGTACCTGATGCTGGCACGCTGGTGTGATCGGTCCATTGCGCGTAAAGCGCTGAATTGAAGTCAAATGCTTGTCCCGCAAAGATCTCGCGTGTTATTTGGCTGATCGTTTCCGACGCAAACAGTGCATGAACCTCGTCAAACCGTTCTGAAGGCAAACCCTCGCGTTCAATCCAAACACCGAAGGAATTAGCTGTAGAGTCTTCCCGAGCGTCGACTTTATAGGCGAATTGGGCACCGTTTTCGATCATGTCCTCGTACTGGCGTGAGATTCTTTCAAGCCGGTCTTCTCCAAGAACCGATGGAAAGATAGCGACACCATAATTTCGCAGAGTTTCGACAACCGTTGACATATCTACCGGTTCACGAAAGGTAACCAGGTCGAGGCAGGCTTCGGCATTTCTGTCCAAAGCCTCAAAGTCGTCAATTCTGCTCTGAACTTTGCGCAGAACACTTGCCGTGTCTGCGGGACCCTCGGGCTTATCCTTGGAGTTAACGTCTCCAGTTTCAGGCTTGTCCATTACAATGCGCATCGAAAGCGGGTCCGAAAGAAGCACTTGGCTCTCCTCAACCCTACTGGTCGCCGCAATTGCGTCGCGAGGCACGTGTAACTCCGTTGAGTCTGAGAAATCCTTCTTTCTAGAAAGATACTCGCTTGCTTTTTTGAACAACATGGTATGCCTTCGGTTATCTTTGGCCAAATCTAGCCCATCTCTAAGTCTTGTCGCAACAACGACACACTCTGGGTCACGCTGTTTGTTGGAGTGAAACCGCTGCTCAGATCGGCAGTTCAATCAGCCGTTCAATGAGGTTGATGTCCTCAGGCCCGGACAATGTTTTCCCCGCCGTCCCGAAATTTTCCGCGCGTATCAATCAAAAGCGGGGCGTTCTCTTTGATCATGCCGTAGTCAAACGAACTGTGATCGGTCAACAGAAGCACCGCGTCTTGTTCAGAAAGTACCTGTGGTGTGAGATCGACCGACGACAAATCGAACTTGTGCTCGCGCATCGTTGGAAAAACGGGCACATTAGGGTCGGAGTAAGACAGATCAGCGCCCCATTCGCGCAACAGCTCCATCACAAGGACCGACGGGCTTTCCCGGACATCATCTATGTCCCTTTTGTATGAGATACCAAGTGTAAGAACTTTCGCGCCCTTAAGCGATTTTCCGGCCTCATTGAGTGCGCGGATCGTCTTGTCGACCACAAACTGAGGCATTTGATTGTTAATCTCACCAGCCAGTTCAATGAATCGGGTGTGAAGGCCGTATTCGCGTGCCTTCCAGGTGAGGTAGAACGGGTCAATTGGTATGCAATGTCCGCCGATACCCGGCCCCGGGTAATAAGGCGTAAACCCAAACGGCTTCGTCGCGGCGGCCTCAATGATCTCAAAAATGTCCAAGTTCATTGCGTCGGCAACGATTTTCATTTCGTTGGCAAGACCGATATTGATGGATCGGTGAATGTTTTCGAGCAGCTTTACAAGCTCGGCCGCTTGCGTCGAACTGACTGGCACAACCTTGTCAATAAAGGACCCGTACAACTTTTGTCCTTCAGCCAAACACGCAGGCGTATGACCGCCCACAATCTTGGGGATTGTTTTGGTGTTGAAATGCCTGTTGCCTGGGTCTTCCCGCTCAGGCGAGTAAACGAGGTAGAAGTCCTTACCCACTTCAAGTCCGGACTTCTCTACGTAAGGAAGCAACACTTCTTTTGTGGTTCCTGGCCAAGAAGTGCTTTCGAGACTCAGCAACTGACCCTTGCGCAGGTACGGAGCGATCGACTCCATTGTCGCAGTCACAAAACTCAGGTCCGGTTCCCTTGATTTATCCAATGGCGTCGGTACGCAGATAATCAAAGCATTACATTCCGCGGCGCGACTGAAATCAGTTGTTGCCTGAAAGCCGGCCGAAAGCATGTTGGAAATACTGTCATCTGAGATATGTTTGATCGGACTGATGCCGCCGTTGAGTTGTTCAATTCGTTCGGGCAGAACGTCAAAACCCAGAACTGGGTGACCGCACTCTGAGATGCGCAATGCGAGCGGAACGCCGACGTATCCGAGGCCGAGCACTCCGACTTTTCCGGAGCTTGTAGATACCGTGACTGAAGGGCTGGGCATGATTCACGATCCGTTGAAGAATTTTTCTGCTTCTAGCGTGTTGTGCGCGGAATGCAAACTGAGTGTGTAAGCTTGATTTTGGCATATGGGCGAGTTGGCTTGAACAAATTCGGCCTCGGGAAATTCAGTGTAAGTTTCCAGGTATTTTGACCACTCAATCTGCGACGCCATTTCCAAGGCGGCTGGTCTGACAAAAGCGGGTCAAATCCATTAGATCAGTTTTGTTCCGAACCGTTGGACCGCGCTACTTTTCCATCAAGAACCAAGTAATGTCGTCTTGCGGCGCCCAGTTATCGCGTTTGTAAATAAATCCGTAGTCAACAAGCTTAAGCCCAAACTGATCCATCAACTCCCCCGCAAAATCTCTTTTGAAAAGCCTGTCGGTACTTCCCCGATAGCTGATCGTTGTAGGCGTTGGGTTGTAATACTCTGCAACCAGCACATATCGCCGAGAGACTTCGAAAAGATTGGTGTAAACGTCATGTAGCCTGTCGGGGTTAATGTGAATCAACACTCCAGCGGTGAAGGTCAAATCCACAGCGTCGTGTTCGATTGGATCGAGAATCGTCCCTCGTGTAATTTTAGCGATCTCAAGTTCCGAGGCTCGCTTCGCGGCTTCTTCGTTGATCTCAATCCCGCTAAGCTTCAACGAGGGCATGAGCTTGTTCAATGCCAGCAAGTTGCCGCCGATATTGCATCCCAATTCGAGAACAGACGTGATCCCGTGCGCGCTGGAAAGCATCTTTGACCACATGGCGACTTTAGGCATCAACAGCCGTTCATGCGTATTGCGTTCAATATACTGATTGCCGAACTTTCCGGCCCAAAACTCTTCCTGTTCAGTGGAAAAACTCAATTTTGATCTCCTGGTGGATGAACATCCACTCGCTTCACTGCCCGCAAACCGTTTGCGATGCAAGTTTCCGGAATGTGGATGGCAGTTTTTCAACGTTTCAATTCAGCAAATGCCTCTCGTACGCGAGCGATGTTCTCGGTCTGACGCTCTTTTGCGGTGGGCCTCTGGCTGCCACCAGATTGCCTGAGCGCGATGTCGGTAACCACGTTTACGAGTGTTTCGAAATCTGTCGCCACACTGATTTCATCTGCCGCCACTAACTCCTCAAAAACTGCAGCGCCCTTTTTGGACCAAACGGCTGCGTCTGCTCCATAATCAAGCGCTTCGTAAATGATTGTAGAAGCATTACAGAGAATTAAGTCAATTTCCGGAAGCACCTGGTGCAGCGGTTTGGCGCTTTCGGCCAACACACTTTCCTTCGTGACGCCAAACTCGCGCGCAACTTCATCAAGGTAATTGTGCCCCATAGGATGCAAACGGAACCTCCAGTCCACAATGTCCCTGGTCGCAAGGTACGCATCTTTTACATGCGGCTGGATCATTGGATCGCCACCATATTGAAAACCAATCAGCACCTGTGGCCGTTGGTGCCCACTTTCGAAGGAAATGGTTTCGCCCGCGAGCGAGTAGTCCAATGCCGTTTTCGGGTTTCCACCAACAATGGCACGATGCCTGCCACTGCCATTTGAGTTAATGTAGGCAGCGCTGCGCTTATCCCAGCACCAGAAGACGTCCGGAAGTAATTCGTACCCGTGTTTGGGCGCCTTGTTCCAATTGGAAACAAGCGGGTGATGTTGATGCATGCCCCCATGCTGAATGTCGATCACGGGAATCCCAAGTCGTTTTCCCGCCGCACAGATATAGCTGACACCTGTGTAGCTGCTTAGAAAAACTGCCTTGGGCTTAATATGACTTAAGACGGCGAACCAATACATCAGGCGTTGTGAACAGTTTTTAACTCTCACCAATACCTCATATTCATTCAGTCGCAGTTGCGCATAGCGATCAGGTATTGAAGCATTTACTCGTGAAACGGTCTTCAGAATCTTGTTTCGCACCCAAAGCTCGGCCAGCGTTGAAGGCCTTAGAAAGTTAATCAGGTCCCGGCTTGGCATGTAGGGAAGAACTTCGGTCGGCAGCAAAAACTCTGACCCGAAGTCGCTTGGATTGCCGTCTACCAGCGTCAGCTGCCGGTGCTCCTCCGGGCAAAGATACCTTATCCCATCCGTCAAAGGTTCATGCGCCTTGCCATGCGCAACCTGACGATACTGCGCACTGCGCGTCAGAAACAAGTGATCTGCGGTTGGTAAATTTTGGATATGACCGCTCAAATTGCGCTCTGCTGCACGGCTATTCAGGTCATCAAAATACTTTACGCCAGTCGAACGGTCTCTAAGCGCCAACTGATAGAGCTCGATTTTTCGTTGGCGGGTAACCTCGGCTAACGCTAGTTCATTGCGCGGCGCCTGAAACTTCCGCTCCGCATTGATCATAAAGCGCATCAATGGCCAGTAATTATAGTGGAAAAATCGGCAGCTTCCCGGAACAACTTGGTTCTCGATTTCGGTCAGCAACTCGATAAACGCCCGTCCTTCGGGCAAACTTGTTTCCTGCTTGAGTGGCATGAGGGCCTCGTCGCGAGAGTGCCCGTGCGACATTTTGTGCCGCCCACACTCAGATATCCTTTCCTTGGTATGACGAATATGTGAGTTATTCAAGCACTCAAGGTACGCTTTTCGTCGGGCAGTAAACCCTTTGCGGCCAGAGGTTTTCTTCGGTATTCAAATGCAACAAAAAACTTGAAGCGAGCTGATTTCATGAGTTCCAAATTCGACAACGCCACCGTCTTGGTGACCGGAGGGACCGGTTCTTTCGGCAACGCTTTCGTCCCGATGACTCTTGCGACGACCAATGTAAAAAAGGTTATCGTCTTTTCCCGCGATGAAATGAAGCAATGGGAAATGGCGAAGAACTTTCAGCATGATAATCGTGTCAGGTTCTTTATCGGAGATGTTCGGGACCGAGAGCGTCTTTACCGCGCGTTCGATGGGGTGGATTATGTTGTCCATGCCGCTGCAACAAAGATTGTTCCAACGGCCGAATACAACCCATTCGAATGCATCAAGACCAACGTAAATGGTGCAATGAACGTTATCGATGCCGCGATCGACAAACGCGTGAAGGGCGTGGTTGCGCTTTCAACGGACAAAGCGTCCAGCCCAATTAACCTGTATGGTGCCTCAAAGCTGGCGTCTGATAAGCTCTTTGTCGCAGGTAATTCTTACGCTGGTTCGCACGACACACACTTTTCCGTGGTGAGGTATGGGAATGTCATGGGCTCAAGAGGTTCAGTGATACCGTTCTTCATGCAAAAGCAAGATGTTCCGAGCTTGCCTATAACCGACCAGCGAATGACCCGCTTCATGATCACGCTTGAAGAAGGTGTCGAACTCGTTTGGCACGCATTCAATGATATGGTTGGCGGCGAAATCTACGTCAAAAAAATCCCCTCAATGAAAGTGACGGACATTGCCCGGGCTATTTCTCCGAATGCCACGCATGAGATTATCGGTATTCGTCCCGGGGAAAAGATTCACGAGCAAATGGTCGGCATCGAAGATGCGCCGTTCACTTATGAATACGAAGAATACTTCAAAATCCTTCCTGCGATTCACAATTGGTCGACGTCGAAGGAGCGCATAAAAGATGGGGTCAGAGTAGCAGATGACTTTGTGTATTCGAGTGACAAAAATGACGATTGGATGACAGAAGACGCTCTGTTGGCTTGGATCGAAAAGAACCGTTCCAGTTTGGAAGGGCACAAATGATACCATACGGCCGCCAGGATATAAATGAAGACGATATCGACGCCGTAGTCGCGGTTTTGAAATCAGACTTCCTTACGCAAGGCCCTGCGGTTCCCCGGTTTGAAGACGCCTTGGCATCAAAGGTTCGGGCATCACACGCAGTTGCAGTTAACTCCGCCACGTCAGCGCTACACGTTGCGTTGGCGGCTCTTGATGTCGGTCCCGGAGACTTGATCTGGACGTCGCCGATAACGTTTGTTGCATCCGCGAATTGCGCGCTTTATTGCGGCGCGGATGTAGATTTTGTCGACATAGATCCGCGCACTTACAACATGTGCGCCAACGCCCTCGAGCAAAAACTCCACAAAGCTGCTTTGAATGGAAAACTGCCCAAAGCCATTATTCCGGTCCATATGAGTGGCCAGTCGCCCGACATGCACCGCATATCTGAATTGGTGGCCGACTATGGCATCCATGTGGTTGAAGATGCGAGTCACGCGATCGGCGCAGAATACAAAGGAACTCCGGTGGGTGATTGCGCACATTCGGCAATCACTGTTTTCAGCTTCCATCCGGTAAAAATCATTACGTCGGCGGAAGGCGGCATGGCAACCACCAATAATCCTCGCCTCGCTGAACGCATGGCGATGCTTCGCAGCCACGGCGTTACGCGCGATCCAAGTCTAATGCGGGGGCAGCCGGATGGACCTTGGTATTATCAGCAGATTGATCTCGGCTGGAATTACAGAATGACAGACGTCCAGGCAGCGTTGGGCTTGAGTCAGCTCAGCAGGCTGGACGAGTTTGTGCAAGCCAGAAATGAGCATGCTGATCGATATGACGAACTGCTTGCAGATATTCCAATCGGTCTCCCTAACAGATTGCCCGAGTCTCGGTCTGCATTTCATCTGTATGTTGTAAGGCTGCAAACAGACAACGCTATGGCGCATAGATCTGTTTTTGAAGACATGCGCAATGCCGGGATCGGGGTGAACCTTCACTATATCCCTGTGCACGTTCAGCCCTATTACCGGGATCTAGGTTTTTCGTGGGGCGATTTTCCGCAAGCTGAGACGTATTACCAACAAGCGATGACTTTGCCTCTGTTTCCTGGTCTCACGTCGCAGGAACAGGAAAAAGTAGTTGAAACGCTGAAAAATTCGATCTTGCGGCGAAACGCGACCCCGGCGGCAACAGCTTGAGGTATTCGTTTTATCATGGGTCAATTTTGGTAGTCATACTGTCGGTGGGGTCGCCCAATACAAATAATGACAGGCAATCAGCTGGCGAATTGTTGCGTTTTCAACCTTATTGAGATTTCCAAGGACTTGGGTGCCAATGCCCCAAATTTACCGATGACTGACCCGAGTAAGATCACAAAAGCAATAAACCAGGAAATAGCTAAGCCTTGAGAGACCAAGTTGCCAAGGTTACTCAAGAAAGCCCGAGTAGCTTAGCGGTCATCAAAACGGCTGTCTCAAAATCTTCCAGGTTCGCGAATGTCTGAATCCACGAAATGAACAGCAATGTCAGAATGCCGCCGAGCGCTTTCGTCGCCAACCTCGCCACCGCGCTTTCTTTGAACAACGGAAAGATCTTTTTGTTCGCACCATAGTGAACCATCGCAACGCCTAATCCGTTTCCAAGGCCCCAAATAAAATAGTTCAAATCAAATGCGTGCCACATGCCGAACAGAATGAACGCGACGATTGTCGCGGCATAGGTTGCCCAGGGGCGTTTGAGCCAGAGGACGATTGGGAAAAAAATGAACTGGTTTATCGCGTTACCCATCGAAATATGATAGCGCTTCCAAAACTCAGCAATGTTCGAGACCAACAAGGGCCTGTCGAAATTCTCGAAGACCTTAAGCCCGAAAATTCGGCTCAATCCAATCGCGACCGAGGAAAACCCTTCGAAGTTGATGTACGTGTAAAGGAAGCTCGCAATAATCAGCCCGAGAGCCTGAGATTGCGAGAACACCGCGATGTCCTCATAGGCGCGGCCAAACCATTGATTTCGAATAGGGTCTAGGATTTCACCACCAATGAACATTACCAGAAAGAGGCCGACAGCAATGCGGTAGACACCATAAATTGCTTGCTTAAAGTCAAAGCGGTTGGCGAAGTTGTTTTGCGCAAATGTTGATATTTTCTCGACGGGACCCACGGTAAACAGCGGGAAAAAGAAAATTAGAAGAAACGCGTCCAACGCCTTCAGGTGTTGGCGGCCTCCGTACGCGATCATGACGAGGCCTAGAGATTTTACTGTCGCGAAGGCAACGCCAAATGACAAAAAGAATGACTGCTCGCTGAACACACGCAAACCAACCAATGGGCAAAGCGCCAACGCAATAAATAGCCAGAAGCTCCAGATGTTTCGGAACTGAAAAAACACGCGCTGTGCCAGCAGCGGCGTGATCGCTAGGCAAATACAGAAGAAGAAACCTCCGAGCGAGTACAGCAAGACCAGCGCAGCAGAAATTGAAAGCAAGACGATTTGCCGAGCCTGGGGTCGATCTGCCGGAACGGACCAGAACAATGCCAGTGCAACTAAGCTGCCGAAGAAAAAAAGCCAAATATTCGCCAGCATTAATAATCACTTCTCCGGAACGATTTCATAAACGACCTTGTCATCTTTCGCACCCTTGGATCGGAATAGACTCGAAGTTCTCTAGGGTCGCCCATGTGAAATTGTCGTTCTCGGCAGCCAATACATCCAACTGTCTAAGCGTTGTTTCCACGAGGTCACCGCCGTCACCCCAGTCCGTGTCACGGTCGTCGAATACTCCGATAATTTGTCCCTTGTAGCGATCGAAGGAACCAAATGCGCGTTCCCAGTTTTCTTCGTTTGGGTCGGAAAACCTGGCTTGGCCGACCATTCTGGGTGGACGGCCCGGTTCGCTGTCGAGATCGGGAAGGCTGCGTTCTGTATTTGCCCATTTTTTCAAGATTTCGAAAAACAGTTTCACATCCGCTTCCCAGCCCCGTTTTCGCAGCACACTGCGCAACAACTCGGGATCTGAATTCGCGCCCATAGACCGCGCACGCAAGCTAAAAAGCGGGGAAACTTGAACGATTATCGCGCAGACTTTTGATTTTGTTCGCCGATCTCCAGGCACCAGAGCCCTGGAAACCAGACGCAGATCATCTGGATCATAGCTGTTGACAATAATGCGCTGTGTATTCGGTAACTCCGCGATCCATTCCGGCACGCTGCTTTGGAACAAGCTGTCGCCCACTATGACTGCAGAAAATTCTGTCTTTTGATCCGGCAGGAACAGAGTTTGGGCCTGATACCGTTCATCCTGCGAGAATCGCAGGTTCAAGAATTGCCAAAATGCACGCTGTTCCGGTAGTTTACCAAAAACCAGGACGACGAAAGCGAATGTAAATAAAAACACAGCAAGCACGACTGCGTACTTGAGGAGCGTGGGTGGCTTGATCCATCCAAACATAAGCGGAAAATTAACCCTCTGCTTTGGATGAGCCCTTGGTCGCTTCAATCAGACTGGCCAGTCTTCGGCGATCAACTTTACCAGAGCCTGTTCGCGGAATTTCCGGAAGGCTGACGTATCGGGCCGGAATATGATTGACCGGAATGAACCGACGCAAGGTCCGAGAGATTTCACCGCTGTCCATTTCGCTTTCGTTTTTCCACGAAATATACGCCACTGGGACGCGGCCTTCAAAATCGTTCTCCTCGCTGGTGCAGAACACGTCGTGGATTTCATCCAAGTTCATGAGTGCGTCAGCGATGATCTGAGCAGAGACCTTCAAGCCCGATCGTTTGAAAACCGAATCCGAACGTCCCGAAAGGAAGACAAAACCTTCGTCGTCAACATATCCCATATCACCATTCAGAAAACCAACCGAGCTAAGAACTTTCTGATTGGCTTTTGTGTTTCTAAAGTATCCTTCGAAACCGATCTGACCGGAAACGTAGATATTTCCCACCTCACCGACATCGCAGGTCGTGCCGTCGTCGCGACGTATGGTGATCTCAAACCCGTTAATGGGAAATCCGACGCTGCCGGCCTTATTACTGAGATATTGCGGAGGAAGTTCGCAAAAACGCCCGCCCAATTCAGCCATTCCATAAACCACGTGAAGCTCCAAATTGGAGAAGTTGCCTGCCAGCTTTTCGATAACTTCCCGCCGCAAATGGTCTCCCGATGACATTGCCCAGCGCAATTTTGGCAAGCGGTGTTCACCTGCCATGGCGATGAACTGCATGTGAAAAGGTGAACCACCAAAGGCCGAAATGTCCCTGTCGTTCAATATGTCGATCAGGTCCTTGATCATCAGTGTGCGTTCAACGCCAAAGAAAGCAGCGCCGCTTAACAGCGTGACGAGAAAATGAGAAATGGAAGAGATAAAACGGAACGGTGTCGCAATCAGTAGCCTGTCGCTGTCTCTCAACTGCAGGCGCTGCGCGGTCGAAAGAGCATTCAAGTTCAACGCCCTGTGCGTCAGGGGAACGCCCTTGGGTAAGCCGGTTGTGCCTGAGGTGAAGATCAACCCCGCCAGGTCAGGCAATTCACTGTCATCAACAAATGGCAGGTCCCTGAAGCAAGATTGCAAATCACCGGCCTCAGCATTTGGATCAAATGAAGAAGGCAATCTCTCCAGCGCTTTGAATTCGGGGGTCGTTGTTTCGTCTGCTCCGATGATTTTCGATACGCTTGTCATCTGAACCACGGAGGCCGCATGTTCGTCCGAGATGTTCTTTTCGACGCAAATTGGTTTGGCACCCAAGACCCAAGCCGCAAGTAATTCGGACCAAAAAGCCAAACCCCTGTCACACATCAAGACTACGAAGTCGTCTGGTCTAAGGCCGCTCTGCAAGAATAGATTGGCCTGCAGCCGGACGTTTTCGAACAAAGAAGATCGGTCCAGGCAAACAGTGTCGTCACCAAGTACGGGCTTGTTTGGGCGCCGAAGCAGGCTACCCAGAACGAGGCGGGATGTATTGTCTTTCAAGTGTGACGTCCTTGGCCATTCGGCGCTAGTCTTTCAATCGATTTACGGTTTCCGTGATTTTCGAGATGCTGTCCACATCATCAAGCGAAACATCAAGTGGCGAGATCGACAAGCCAAATTGGCTCTCCAGCATCATGAGGAGTCGGAGCGAATTGAGGCTATCCAACAACCCGGCACTGAAAATTGCCGCGTCTGTTTCAAGACTGCTTGAATCAAGCCCAAATTCTGAGCTCAGGATTGATCGAACACTTTCTTCAACCGCCATGCTTTCCTCCATTACCACAATTGCCCTTAGTTGGAATAAGCCATGGTTGCAATCTGCTTTCCAGTTGAATCGAAGTATGCTTAGGGTTAGCCGGAGATATGACGTATTTTAGGCTTGGGCCTACAAAATTTGGTGTTTCAGGGGACGAAATGATTGAGCTCTCGAACGAATTGACTAAGCGCCGAGCACGAGCGTTTTCCGCAGGGGAAGGTGCTTTGGCCTGGTACCGGCAGCGCTGCGCTGCGACGATGGGCGATGTCGACATGTCAACCGGAGAAGGCGTGAAGTGCTATGATCCTTCGACGGGCATGGAAACTTGGACCATTCCCGAAAGTTCGGACCACCTGATCAATACATTCATCGAGCGCGCTCGCCGAGCACAACCGAAATGGATGAAGACAGAACCTGCTGAACGAGCAAAGATCCTTTGGGCCTGCGCCGATGCCCTTGAGGCGGAGCAAAGTGAACTTGCAGAGATTCTTGCGCTTGAAACGGGCAAGTCACTTACACATGAATGCAAAGGTGAAGTGACGTTGCCGGCGTCAATTTTCAGATATTTCTCTGGCCTTGTTCACGAAATAAAGGGCCGGTCGATACAAGCCGGTCCCAAGCTGATGGGCTATACGACATACCACCCATGGGGCGTTGTCGCCGGCGTTGTGCCTTGGAATGTGCCACTGATGTTCATGGCCTACAAGATCGCTGCTCCGCTTGCAGCTGGAAACACCGTGTTGATCAAGGCCCCCGAGCAGGCGACGGCATCGTTGGCATACGCATTTCGTTTGATCGCCCACCTGTTGCCAGATGGGGCCGTTGAGATTGTAAGTGGGTCAGGTTCGGGTGCGGGAAACAAACTGATTTCAAACCCGGGCATAGACAAAGTGAGCTTTACAGGCTCGGTTGAAACCGGCCGGGCAATATACCGACAAGCTGCAAAAGACTTTCGCTCTGTTACACTGGAACTCGGGGGCAAGAACCCCATGATCATTTTGGAAGATTGCGATCTGGACAAAGCCGTCAACGGCGTTATCGGCTCCATGCGGTTCACACGGGCTGGTCAAAGTTGCACGGCTTCCAGTCGAATTTACGTGCCGCGGAAACTGATGGACAAATACCGCGAAGCGCTTGGCTTGGCATTGAATGACCTCAAGATCGGACACGCGCTGGATCCGGATACGCATTCCGGCCCGGTGGTTTCGAAGGCACAACAGACTCGCATACAAGACTATCTGACGTCTGCGGCGTCAGATGGGCTGGATGTTAAGTCGTATGGGAACGTGCTTGATGAAGAGCTGTTTACAAAAGGCTATTTCGTAAAACCGCATCTGATCTTTGACCCGGAACATGAACACCCTGTTTCTCAGGAAGAAATTTTTGGTCCCGTGGCCACTCTCACTGGATACGATAGCCTGGACAACGCAATTGAGTTCGCGAACAGCACCGATTTCGGCTTATCCGCGAGCGTATGGGGTCGGGATATCGATGCGTGTTTGACTTGTGCTGATGCGTTTCGCGCGGGTATCGTGCAAATCAATCAAAATGCAATTATGCTGCCCGGTTTTTCATATGGCGGAATAGGAATTTCAGGTGTGGGCAAAGAGTCTTCGCTGGAGGCAATGCGCGAAACCTACATGTTTGAAAAAACCAATATCGTGAATTTTGCAGGCTAGCATGATGCGCGTCTTTTTCATCACATTGGCGCTCATCGTTTGTGGGGTTGCGGTGGTGGTGTGGATAGGCGCACAGCCCGAGCGACGATATGAAACTTCTGCCTGCCAATACAGGATGATTCACGAATACAAACCAGAACATGAAATCGGGCTTGTTACGGTTGGGGGGTCTCGAATGAGGGTTTCAACGAATGCGCAGCACTTCGACGAGATCCTGGCTGAAATTCGACCGGGCTCTTTGCCTGTTCACAACCTGGCGCACAGCTACTTTTCGATTGGAAAGGAATACGTTCTTATCGAAGAGTTTCTTGAAAACCATAATCCAAAAGCGATTGTTGTTATGATCCGGCGGCGGACAGGAGATTATGGAACTGTCCATCGGGATTTTGTCGACATTGCGCGCTTGAAAGACATTCCACTTGTCGTACACGCCTTGTGGCCAGAAGATAGGCTCAACGCGATCCGTGCAGCGAGGGACGTGGTTTTAAAGCATCTGGTTCCACTGCGTCGTGTTCAGGCTCCTCATCCTGAAATGACAATTCGAAACTGTGATCGATTGGACTTCCGACTGGATGCCCTTGCCTTGGACAACGGTGCAAAAAAATTCGAAACCCTTGACGGTGTGACTGTTGATTGGGAATTGAGCGATCCTCGCCAAGAGGGCCTCAGACGTTGGATTGCTGCATTCAAAGAGCTTTCGAACCGGACCGGCACGGATATTATCTTTTTGTCTATAACGGCTACGTGGGAACCGCTTCCCGAGAAAGGCTTGGAACTCGAGTTTGAAGCTGAAACGGGTATGCCATTGATCGTTCTTGACAGGGAACTGCACAGGAAGCTTGTTGAAGACGGAAAGCGTGACGAATCCCACATGAACCAGGCGGGGAGAGAGATTTTCCTGCCTTGGCTTGTGTCGCGCATTGAAGAAAAATGCAGCCGCAGCGACGGGTGCCTCTGATGGAGCAAAAAGCGACTCATAGGAACACCGCTTGGCAAGTCCTCGCTCGGGGGACTCGCCTATTGGTTGTCTGTTTTATAATCAGTGTGGTACTTTTGTATCTGGCCTTTTCTGCCGAGTATACAGCGGTCCGGGCTGTTTATGAGGCATATTGAAGGGGGCAGCCGTGGCCGTTGATTGCGACGACAAAACGCATAGAGAACTCAGACAACTGCGCTACCAAATCAAAAAGCTGAAGTATCAGAACGCCCGGTACCAACAGCAGATTGACGCTGCAACTTGTGCGTCAGACGATGCCAAACAGCAATTGGACGACGCGCGACAGCTGCTTGATCTTCATTACGTGGTCAAAAATAAACCACTCACTTTGGCCTACTTTCCCCTATTGACGCTCCTGCTCCCGGTCACGTTGCCGATGACCATTTACAGGTATCTGATCAAGCGAAAACAACGTCGGAAAGAAAAGCGCGCCAAGAAAAACAAGTCGAGCGCAAAACAGCGAAATCTGGAAAAGCAATCGGGAAAAGCCCATTCGATCGTCTTGAATGCGTTTTGGAAACTCAAAGAAGATCGAGAGCAGGAGGCGTTTGAACTTCTCGAGACCCGAAGGTCAGAAATTCCCGATGAAATAATCCCCTTGTTTCGAAGCGCCACGGCGTCGGATGATCAGACTTGGCTCGATAATTTCAACTTATTCTTGTCCAGTTTGGACAAACCGATTGCCGTTTTGGAAGCCTCCGAACAGCCGCGTTTCAACAGAATCCGTTTTTCCCCAGTGAAAGCGGTGACTGATGGACCAAAAGTTTCAGTCATCATGCCGACTTTCAATTGTGAGGATACGGTACGCTACGCGGTGGATTCTATATTAAACCAGAGCTGGCAGAATTTGGAACTCATAGCAGTGGATGATTGCAGTCAAGATTCCACGTATGAAATTCTGTGCCAGATTGCCGAGACAGATAGTCGGCTGGTTGTCCTGCGTCAAACAGTAAACGGTGGCCCCTATGTTGCGAAAAACAGGGCATTGGCCACCGCAATTGGTGAGTACATAACCGGTCATGATGCGGATGACATCGCCTTGCCGGATAGGATCGCAGTTCAGATGCAACCAATTCTGGATGATCCTGATTGTCAGGCGAGTATCGGGTATATGACGCGGCTGGACACTGATGCCCGATTCTCATGGCCGACCAAAGTCGGTAGCTACAGTTTCAATGGAGCTTGTAGGATTGCCTCGATTTCGCTGCTGATCCAAAAAGAAGTTATGGAATTCGATCTGGGGTATTGGGACACAGTGCGTTTTGGCGCGGACAGTGAACTCATCGCGCGGGCGGGTGAATTACTGGGAGAGCGGCTGGTTAAGTTGGAAACGCTTACCATGCTTTGTTTGGATGATGCGTCGGGACTTACAGGGCACGTGCAACACGGGATCAGTGTGGAGACCGGAATGTCGCCGTCTCGCATCGAATACCGCGACGCCTGGAGGGCTTGGCACCAGAATACTATGCCAGAAGACCGGTTTTTGCCGTTTCCGCATCATGGAGCAGATAGATTTTTTGACCAGCCAGAGAATATGAAGGTTTCGGACGACGTAATTAAGTCTTTGAAGGAATACACCTAAAAAAGACGAGTGGCTTTCTTCGTTGTCAATTGCGTGCAAACAAGTGAATGCGACTTTGTTTATGTGAAGGCAATGACACCGAAGCCATTCACATTGCAGTTTAAAAGAGATCAGACATCGCGCCAGCGACCCGGGCCGCTGAGCCAATTGGGATCATCGACGCGATCGACTTCAGCGCGCGAAATGACTGGGCGGAATTTGAACGATTTTTTGTTCGGTAATAAAGATGTAGCCTTGCCAAGTTGCGCTCATCGGAGTCGAGCGTACAGCTTCCGCTCAGATTGGAAGGTGTATGTCAGAACGCTTCTACCGGATACAGAATTTGGAGTATTGGATTAAAGACCTGGAACCCAGAGCGGCGCAGTGTCGGTTGCACCTTCAGGGCAGCTCACTCCCCAGGGCCCGCCTCATTCAAGGCGCACTGACTTGGGCTTGTCCGGTTTCTGTCAGCACGATCTCAGTCGCGCCATCGGGGTTGCGTTCGCTTTCCGGGACCAGAACATCAATGCCGGGTCGGTCCGGTCCGAAGGTGCTGCTTACCCGCCGGACTGAACTGAGCAGGGCCAGCAACGCCGGGGATGTGGCCGCGACAAAGTGAGAGGATCCCGCGTCGCTGTTGAAGGCTGTCGTGTCGATAACGCTGATCGGGTACTCTGCCAGATCCTCGATCGAACTGATATTGCCCAGCCGCTCGCTGTCCGCGGTCCCGCGCAGTCGCGCTGAAATGTTGAGTATCTTGTCCTTCTGCGACACCATCACCACAAAGGGTTCGGGCGGGTTTTTGATGCTGTCCATCTGAGATCGAAACAAATCCACGTCCAGATCAGGCGAAATCAGAATTACGCCTTCTATGTTTTTGTTTGACCATCCCGGTTGCCGCAACTCGGCTTGACGCATCATTTCCATGGTCAGGGCACTGCCCATGGAATGCGCGATAACGATCACCCGTTTCACACCGATTGATTTCAGCTTGCGAATGGTTTTCTCCAACCCGTCCCGGGCAAACAACATGCTGTCCAGATCGTACGCGTATCCCGTTCCCTTTGCCCGACTGGGCCAAGAATAGATCAGGGTCGAGCCCGGAATACCTATGTCATGTGACAACTGCGCGGCCCGGAAGGCGGTTTCCGTTTGCGTCGCGTTGTAACCATGGACAAAGATCGAAACCTCATCCACGCCGCGCAGACGCGACGCAAGGTCCTGCGTGCCTGAGAACTCGGTTACATCCGCCAGAACGAACTCTTTGTCAGGGTTTGGATTGGCGTAAGAGAAATCCAGCGTGCCCGGCGTGTGTGCGGGCGGAATCGAAACCGTCATTTCAAGAAAGCGAAGCCCCTGGCCACGACGATACCCATAAGCTCCGTTCGCCTCGCGTGCGCGTGTCGTCGCGGCAAACACGGTCTCTGGAACGCCAACGCGCAAAGCACCTGGCACCGTTTCGGAAACCGAGCGATCCACACAGGCTCCAAGAACTGAAATAGCCAAGAACAGAATCAGGTGACGCAGCAAAGTCGGACCTCGAACAAACTGACGCCACGCTACTGAATTCTGAGAAGACGTCCAGTGACAGCTTCTAAAATTGGATGTGGAACCGGCGGGAACCGGCTGCCCGGTGTTACAAAACGTAACGGCTGAGATCGGTGGATTTTGTCAGTTCGCCCAGATTGTCGCTGACGAATTGCGCGTCGACATTGATCTCGGTTCCGGCTCTTTCAGGCGCCGCAAAGGAAAGTTCTTCAAACACTCGTTCCATCACCGTGTAGAGCCGCCGCGCGCCGATATTTTCAACGCTTTGGTTCACATCCGCCGCGATACGGGCCAAAGCTGCGATGCCGTCTTCGCTGAAACTGACCGTGACATCTTCGGTTCCCATCAGGGCGGTGTACTGCAACGTCAACGCATTGTCCGTTTCGGTCAGGATACGAACGAAATCCGCTTCGGTCAGGGCCCGCAACTCGACGCGGATCGGCAGACGTCCCTGTAGCTCAGGCAGAAGGTCCGAGGGCTTGGCGATGTGGAATGCACCCGAAGCGATGAACAGGATGTGGTCGGTTTTGACGGGTCCGTGTTTGGTCGAAACCGTGGTCCCCTCGATCAGCGGAAGCAGGTCGCGCTGTACCCCTTCGCGGCTGACATCGCCCCCGCGGGCATCTGATCTGGCACAGACTTTGTCGATTTCATCCAGAAAGACGATTCCGTTCTGCTCGACCGACTCGAGGGCAACGCGATTGACAGTTTCGTCATCCAGCAACTTGTCAGCTTCTTCGCTGATGAGCGCGTCATAGCTTTCGGCAACCGTCATGCGTTTCTTGACGGTCCTTCCTCCAAAGGCTTTACCGAAGATGTCGCCAAGGTTCATCATCCCCATCTGACCGCGCGGCTGTCCGGGAATGTCGAACATCGGCATCGGGTTCGAGGTCTCGGAGAGCTCCAACTCGATCTCGGTATCGTCCAGTTCGCCTGCCTTCAGTTTCTTGCGGAACATCTCGCGCGTTGCCTCGCGAGCGTCGGTGCCGGCAATCGCTTCGATGACGCGGTCTTCGGCGGCCTGATGGGCCTTTGCTTTGACGTCATCGCGCATGTACTCGCGGGTTTGCAGGATCGCAGCATCGGCCAGATCGCGCACGATCTGTTCCACATCGCGGCCGACATAGCCGACCTCGGTAAACTTGGTCGCCTCGACCTTGATGAACGGCGCACGCGCCAGTTTGGCCAGACGGCGGCTGATCTCGGTTTTGCCGACACCGGTGGGGCCTATCATCAGAATGTTCTTGGGATAGACCTCATCCCGGATGTCATCCGGCAATTGCTTGCGCCGCCAACGGTTGCGCAGGGCCACCGCAACGGCGCGCTTGGCATCCTTCTGGCCGATAATGAAACGGTCCAGTTCCGAGACAATCTCGCGCGGGGTCAGGTCGGTCAAGGTGCGGTCCTTTCGGTCGGCATGGCAAAGCTTGGGCTTAGGTAGTTACGCGCCACGCGAAAACAACCAAGCGAATTTCCTTGGCCGCGTTGGTTAGCAACGCCCCATCGGGTTTGCAAACGCTTTCCATAGGTGAAACGTCGCTGCTCTGTTACAGTGATTTCAACGTGTTGCGGGTCCGGAGTGTGTAAATGACGAAAATTGCCAAGATCACCCTTCTGTTTGTCGTGTTCGTGGACCTCATTGGACAGGGGCTGGTCTTTCCGATCATCAACTCGTTGATCATGGAAACAAAATCCGGGTTCCTGCCTGACAGCACGTCCATGGGAACAAGGCACCTGTACTATGGTTTGGTGATCGGGTGCTTTTTTCTGTCTTGGTTTCTGGGTGTTGTGTACGTGGCCAAGGTCTCGGACTCGATTGGACGCAAGAACGCGCTTTTGGTTTGCCTCGGCGGGGCCCTGGCAGGCTATGCGCTGACAATTGCGGCGCTCTACCTCAACAGTCTGTTGCTTTTGATCATTGGTCGGTCGATCACCGGGTTTACGGCAGGGAACCAACCCATCGCGCAGGCTGCGATGATTGACGGCAGCACCGACGCTGCGGACCGGGACCGCAATATGGGCTATATCATCACCGGCGTCAGTTTCGGTCTGGTCGGCGGCCCGATAATAGGCGCGGTTCTTTCGGATGCGAACCTTTTGGGCAGCTTTGCCACATTGAAAACACCATTCTACGGTGCCTTTGTCCTGGTGTTGATCGCGATCTTTCTGGTGCTTTTCTTCTTCAAGGATTTGCGCACCGAGCGAACCCGTTTCGTGTTCCGCCCAAGAGATATCACCGACAGTCTGATTGCTGTGCGCGAGCATCCACTGGTTCTGAAAATCCTACCGGTCTACGCCTTGTTCATGATTGCGAACGTCACCTTTTATGTGTTCGTCGATAACTTCCTGACCAGTGCCTGGGGCTATGGCGTGATCGGCGGCAGCATGGCGATGGTTGTCATCGGCTTTGCGCTGGCGTTCTCAAGCACGTTTCTTGTCAAGCCAGCGCAAGAAAGGTTCAGCAAGCACCAGATCATCTACACGTCTTTGGTCGTGATGGTGATTTGCGGTTTCGGATTTGCCTTCAGCCCAAGCGGCGTTCTGAGTTATGTGCCCGTGTTCTTTTTCTACTTCTTTTTTGGCGTGTCATACCCGACCTTGCTTGGGCTGTTTTCCTCGTCCGTCAGCGAGACAGATCAAGGGTGGGTCATGGGTGTGACGACTGCAGTGTTCTGCCTGGCGGGCGGGGTCATGTCGCTGATCGGCGGCGGGCTCATGAGCTTTGATATCCGCCTGCCGTATTACATCGTTATTGCCACCGCTCTGATGGGATTGGTCGGCATGCACCTGCGCTGGAAAGGCAAAGAGATCAAAGCCTTGTTAACCTGAGATCGTTTCGACAGTCAGATTGCCATTGGTGTACACGCAGATGTCGGCAGCAATCGCCATGGCCGCGCGCGCAACGTCCTCGGCAGGTTTGTCACTGTCCATCATTGCGCGGGCTGCGGCCAAGGCAAAGTTACCGCCCGATCCGATGGCGGCCACATCGTGCTCTGGCTCCAGCACGTCCCCTGCCCCGGTGATGACGAACAGGTCCTTTCCGTCGGTGACGATCAGCATCGCCTCAAGCTTTTGCAGGTATTTGTCCGTGCGCCAGTCTTTCGCCAGTTCGACCGAGGCGCGCGCCAATTGACCCGGGGTGGATTCCAACTTGGCCTCCAACCGCTCAAGCAGCGTAAACGCATCCGCCGTCGACCCTGCAAAACCGGCGACGATTTCGAATCCGCCCGGTGACAGTCGTCGCACCTTGCGCGCGGTCCCCTTGATGACGGTTTGGCCCAGACTGACCTGCCCATCACCGGCAATAACGACCTGACCGCCTTTTTTGACGCCAATGATGGTCGTCCCATGCCATCCGGGAAAATCGCTGTCTGCCATGAAAGCCTCCGTTCTCACAGTCGCTATATATGGGCCGCGCAAGAGACAGGCGCAACCCGTTCTAAAACCGCTCAAAAGATATGCACTGAGCGCAATTCGGGGTTACCAGACCAGCAATTGTGAGTCCGCGACAGCGGGACTACATGAGCCTTACAACCGACAACGGGTCGGCTGTTTCAGACAAAAGGACTGCGCACATGGCAAATTCTGCAACAAAACATGCGCCGCTCGGAGCAGCTACCATCCTGCACATCGCGGACGCTTTCATCTCTGCCTTCGACAACGTTGTCGAATGGAATCAAGATCGCAAGACACGCAAGCTGCTGTCCGGGCTGACGGACGCACAGCTGGACGACATCGGTCTGGATCGCGCGGACATCGCGAAGATCTAAGGTCCCGACAAGATCGCCGAATTGGAACAGCCGCCCGGACACCCGAGCGGCTTTTTCTTTTTAATCAAGTATATAGTTTCCTGTTTGATCCGGAAGATAGGCCTCGATAGCCGCCGTAGCAACGACAAGATGTTTTCCGGATGGGTCATCGACAACGTCCAGACCACCTTTGATCGCGCGCACCTCGGCACGGCCTCGCGGCAAATCGGCGGCGATTTGGGCGCAATCGACCTTTTCGGGTTGCTGCACGCCGATGGTCACCTGAACACGCATATCGGTATGGTCTATGCCAAGCTTCGAGAACAACGTGATCGAGGAATGATGCAGAGCATCCTGCACGGCACGGCGGGCGGCCTTGGTATAGTCCTGACCATAAAGATCATTACCGGTGCCCATCTCAAGAATGATACGCTTATCGCTCATTGGGCGGGCTCCATGTTGAACGAGACAATGACAGCAGCATTGGCAATCACCGTGACTCCCTGCGTATGCGGCTTGTCGATGTCCAGCCCGCCAAGTGACGCCGTGATGTTGGGTTGACCATAGGGAAAGATCGCCTTCAGCGCTTCGGTATCCACAAGCTCGGGTTTCTGCACTCCGATCTCAGCATCGATGATCATCGCCTCTTTTGGGAACCCGAACGCCTCTGCCATGTTCACGGAATTGTGCCAAAGTGCATCCTTGATCGCCCGCGATGCGGCCTCGGTATAGTCTTCGCGCCTGAGCGATGTGCCCATTCCGAATTCTACTAGTACCCGTGTTTTGGGCATGTCGCCTCCTCTATGTCGTTTCACATAGTATCCAGCACGCAAGGTGCCAAAATGTAAGACCCAGAACCGACAACCCAATCCAGCCAAAAGGAGTTTCGCCAACAAATTTGGCGGCTTGCGATGTTACAAACCGACGATTCTCGCTAAAATCGGGCTGCAATCCAAAAGGGAGGGGTCTGAGGCAATGGTGTGCTTGAAACGCGTGATGCTGCTGGTGGGGTTGGGGTGTGCGGCGGCTCCGGCATCGTCGGAGGAAATTAAAAGCAAACAAGAGTTCCTGAAAATGGTCGCCGACAAGAGACTTGTTCAGGGCGAGACTTGGGTGAAAATACTGAAAGACGGCACGGTTGAAGGCAAAGGCCCAGAAGCCGGAACCATCAGCGGGTCTTGGGAGTGGAAGGAACAATATTACTGTCGGGACCTCGTCATTGATGACGTTCCCCTGCCCCATGATTGCCAAGAGGTCGTGCTGGAAGGCGACACCGTTTCGTTCCGACACAGGGACGGCAGCGGGATTTCCGTAAGTTGGAAGATTGAGTGATTGGATCACTGCCACTTAAAGACCCGCCTGCCCAACAAAAAAGGACGCCAAGATTCAGGCGTCCCTTCGCATTTACCGATTGCAGGCGGTTAGATGGATTCGTCGATCCAGCTTTGCAGCGCGGCTTTGGGCGCAGCGCCGGCGCGGTTCGACACAACCTGACCGTCTTTGAAGATGAACAGAGCCGGAATGCCGCGTACGCCCATGGCGGCGGCTGAATTCGGGTTGCTGTCCACGTCTACCTTGGCGATTTTTATCTTGCCGCCATATTCGGTCGCCAGCTCTTCCAGTGCGGGACCAATCTGTTTACACGGGCCGCACCATTCGGCCCAGAAGTCCACGACAACGGGAACATCGGAATTCTTGACTTCGGCGTCAAAGGTATCGTCGGTTACGGCAACGGTCGACATGATCTGTCTCCTGAAAGAGGTACGCTTGGGCACTGAACCTAGGTGCGCGGATTTGCAAGGTCAAGAGATCGCCGCGCGGGCCAAAGCATCCGTCACAAGATCGTGTGGCACCCACATCAAGTCAGCTGTTCGGGTCCACAAAATGGCGGTGCGAATGGTCCGATCGGGATAGATTTGGGACAGTGCGCGCTCATACGCGCCCATCTGGCGCAGCAGCCCCTCGGGGCAGGACTCCGGGCTGTCCGGAACTATTGCATTCGACTTAAAATCAATGACTTGTACTTGATCCTCGGCCACGATCAACCGGTCGATGATGCCGTGAATTCTGCGTCCATCAAGATTGGCAGAGACGGGAACTTCTGCCAGAGTGTGAGGTGAAAACAGAAACTCAAGCTCTGGCGCGTTCAAAACGCGCTCAACTTCTTGCAGCAGATCGTCGCGTTTCGGTCCCTGCATATCGGGCAGCAACCGGGCGCAAAGCTGTGAACGGGTATCGGGCGCGACAGACGGCAAGTGTTCCAGCAACAGATGCAGGTGTGTCCCGCGCTGTTTGGCTTCTTCTTCGTCCAGGCCGGCGTCGCCTGGCAACGCCTTGGCCCCGCCCAAGTCTGATGGGCTGAGCGTACCTTTTGGCAAGACTGGATCCACAGCGGGCCGGTGGTAAATTTCGGGTAAATCCAACGCCTGGCTTTTCGGTTTGTCGCCCGAGACCAGTGGCAACGCACACCAATCGCCATGGGCAAGCCGTTTTGTCCGCGAGCCGGGTACATTTACCGCCCCTGCCCGCTCCATCGCGGCCTCGACCAGTTGGTACCAGCTGTTGCCGTCTTTGCCGACATCTCCGGCGGCGGCAACGATCAACCACTTTTCCGCCCGAGTCAGAGCCACATAAAGCAGTCGCAGCCGTTCGTTCTCTTCCCGCTCGCGGGCGGCATCCCGGGCTTGCGTGATTAGTCTGGGTGACGCACCGGCAGGAAGCTTCCAGACCGGTTTATCCCCCGCGACCATGATTTCCGCGTCCCGTGGCGGTTGTCTTTTGCCGGTGTCGGGCAGGATGACAATCGGCGCCTCCAACCCCTTGGAGCCATGGACGGTCATGACCCGGATCATGTCACCAACGCCTGTCATCTGGCGCTTGATTTCCAGATCGTCCGTTTGCATCCAAACGAGGAAGCCGGTCAGACTGGGAATATCCGTTCGTTCATAGGCCAAGGCCTGTGACAGCAAGGCGTTGATGCCGTCCTCGGCCTCTGCCCCAAGTCGGCCCAGCAGTTTTCGCCGACCGTCGTGGCGCGTCAGAATACGTTCGATCAAGTCATATGGGCGCAAGAAATCGGTTTGTCCGCGCAGATCGTTGAGAACCGAGAGCGTATCGGGAAACTCGTCCGCACGCCCCCGCAGGGCCGCCCACAGGTAAGTTTCCTCGCGCCGGTGCGCCAGATCAAAAAGTTGCTGTTCCGACCATCCAAACAGTGGAGATTTGAGAACCGTGGCCAGCGACAGGCTGTCTTCGGGCGTCGCCAGAAAACTCAACAAGGCAGCCAAATCCTTGACCGCCAGTTCTGCGCCGACTTTCAGACGGTCCGCCCCCGCAATGGGTAGATTTTCAGCTTTGCAGGCGCGAATGATCTCGGCAAACAGGTCCGAGCGACGCTGTACAAGGATCAGAAAGTCGCCGGGTGTCACATTGCGGCGTGCGAAAATGCCGGGCGTGCTACCATCGATGGGTATCGTTTCACCGTTGTTGATCATATCCCGAATTGACCAGGCGACTTTTTCAGCCAGCAGGACGGTATGGTGGCGGGCACCGGGTCGGTCGACCGGGTCGGTCCAGTCGCCATCTTCTTCCTCTTCGACTTTTTCGATCACGGGCCACAGGTCAACGCGACCCGGTAGGTCGGCCTTGAATGCACGGTGTTGCGATTCCTTCTGAAACCCGGCCTCAATCTGATTTTCAAACAGAATATCCACCAGGCTCAGGATCGCACTGGACGACCGAAACGAGTATTCCAGCGTGGAATTCCAAAGTTTAGAGCCTGATTCCTGCAATCGTTGCCCAAACTCGGCCTGCATCCGGTCAAAGGCTTGAGGGTCAGCGCCCTGAAAGGAATAGATCGACTGTTTCTTGTCCCCCACAACGAAGATGGTGCGCTCAACGTCAGAGCGCGCGCCCTCTCCGCTGGTGAATTCCTGAGCTAGCTTTTCGATTACGTCCCACTGGCCGGGGCTGGTGTCCTGGGCCTCGTCCACCAGAATGTGGTCGATGCCGCCGTCCAGACGATACAGCACCCATGCCGCCACCGCTGGGTCATTCAGGACCTGACGGGCGCGCAGGATCAGATCGTCAAAGTCCAGCCAACCGCGCAATTGCTTGCGGCGTCCGTATTCCGGCAGAAAAACTGAAGCAAACCGATGAAGAGCATGTGACTTTCGAGCAGCCATGAGCGCAAGCCGCTGCTCTCGGGCGCTCTCAACCCGCTTCATAAAGTCATCCAATTGCGACATTCGGTCCGCCAGCGCACCTTCACGCACGGGCTTCGTCGGAAAGTTCCCAACCTTTGCGGCAAAAGGCTCTTTTGCGGACTTGCCAAAAAGAAAGACGCTTTCCAGTGCTGGCAATGCATCCATATCGGCAGTCGAAACCGCAGAGAGCTTGGCAGCCGCTTTGGCGTTGTTTCCACCGCTCTCCGTCAGAACAGGAAGAATGGATCGCAGCAGATCAACCTCGCCGCCCAGAAAGACGCTGCGAAGCAGCGCTTCTTCATCAAAGTCATCCGGCAGTCCGAAAACGGTCAGCAAGTCCTCAAATGACGATGGCTGCGCAAACAGAGTGCGCTTTTGCGAAATTGCCGCCGTGAGTTTGTCGAGATCGGTATCCGTGACAAACCGCGCGATTTCCGTGATTAGATGGGCGTGGGGCCCATCGGCGAAGTCTTCGACAATTTCCTGCCGCAACAAAGCGGCGGCGCGGTCTTCCATCTCCGAGAATTGAGGGCTTACCCCGGCTTCTAGGGGGAACCGACGCAGCAAGGACGCGCAGAACGAGTGGATTGTTTGGATTTTCAGACCGCCGGGCGTTTCGATGGCGCGCGCAAAAAGCGTGCGGGCCTGCGCCAGACTGTCTTGACCGACATCACCGTCGACACCAAGGTCGGTGAGTTCCGTCCGCAGCGTCGCGTCATCCAGCATTGCCCAGTGACCCAGCCGCTTGAACAACCGGTTCTGCATCTCGCTCGCCGCGGCCTTGGTATAGGTCAGGCACAGGATGTGCTGTGGCTGAACGCCGCTCAACAATAGCCGCGCAACCCGATCCGTCAGAACGCGTGTTTTGCCAGATCCCGCATTCGCCGCCAACCAGGTCGAGGCATCCGGGCGCGCGGCTTGCACCTGCCGCTCGGTCGCATCGTTGCGTGCGGTCATGTCAGGTCCTCGGATATGGTTTGCGCTGTTCGATCCCATTCCCCGAACCGCGCCAGATGGTCATAGTCACCGATATCGGTATCCTTGTGCAGCATTCTACGGGACGAGAACCCCTGATCAGGCTCTAAATAGGCCGAAATCAACTTCTGTAGCTCTGCCAGGACCTTGTCAGAAGGCTCGTTATCCAATGGCGCCGGCACTTCTTTGTAGCTGCCGCCCATCCCGATAAAGACGGCCTGCGCCACGGGCAATGGATCAAAACCCTCAAGTCCGCCTTGTTCGGCGACGGCAGCCTCGATCAAAAGCTGTTTTTCGAACTTGGCTTGCTGGTTTTCAGTTGGCGGTACGCCCGTTTTGTAATCGACGATCCGAAGGGCGCCGCGGCTGTTGACGTCGATCCGGTCCGCACGCCCATTTAGCGTGAAAGCCAACTGGCGGATGTCCAGCTTCAACGCCGCCTCAAATGCAACTGGGCCGCCATCTGTCCTGCGCAAGCGTTCGGCCGTCAGAAACTGATCTGCAATCCGTTCCAACCGAGCCAGCCAGAGCGCCCGCGCCGTCGGCCAGGCCACATGTTCGGCCAACAGCGTTTCGGCCCGTTTCAGGAAATTCTCTCGGGTCAATAGCGCCATATCCAAGACGCTATCCCTCACGAAGTGTTCGAGGATCTCGTGAACCACGATACCACGCAGCAACGCGTCAGGCGCTTGCACCAGCGGGTCCAGTGGCCTCAGCCGCAATACATGCTTGGCGTAGATTGCATATGGATCGCGGATCAGGCGCTTGATCTCGGTCACGGACAAACGCCGTGGTCGGGCCGCGACCGGAGGGCAGGGCGATGGTCGATGTGCGGGCGCAGTGCGGGGTGCGTCTTCCAGCATCGCTGCCCAACGCAACCACTGGTTCCCTCGGCCGCGCATGTCGGCAAGAGACTGCGGTCCGCCTTGGTCCGGCAGGCCTTGCAACAGATTGATGAGGCGGTTCAACCAGCGTGATGCAACGGTTTCGGCATCGTCGGACCGGACAGATCGGGTCAACCAAACCTCGGCTGCACCGATGGCTTGTTGAAAGTCGTGCGCAGACAAACCGATCCTGCGTTCTGGCAGCAACAAGCCCGCCTTGTCGCGCATCTGGCGGTTCAACCATGGATCGGGCGCGGGCGCCTCGGGCCAACTGCCTTCGTTCAGGCCACCCAAGATCAACAGATCGGCGCCCTGAACGCGCGCCTCAAGCGTGCCCCAGATCATGATGCGCGGGTGTGGCGCATCGCGGTCACGCACCTCTTCCCCGGCAAGCAGTGCGCCCAGCAGATCGGCAAAGTCATGCGCTGACATCGACCCGCCGTGATGGGCTTCGTTTTCTAGCGCGGTGACAACAGAAAGTGCCTTTTGGCCTGCGTTCTTTTCCCACAGCGTTCCCGTACCCCCGTCGGACCCGCCGGAAATCGCCTGCGCCAGCGTGCGAAGACGCGCGACCCAGTCAGCGGTCGGTCGTTCGCCGGGACACTGTTGGTCGCAGAAGTTTTCCGTAACCCAAGCCAGCCAAGTCTCCGAGATACCGTCGCCTGCGCCGAAATCCTCCATACTCTCGCGGCTCGGGAACGGGGGGCCGTTGCGACGCAAATGCAGTTCCAGATCGCGGGTATGCAACAGATGCGTTCCGCGCTCGCCACCGTCATGGCACAGCGGATGCTTCAACAGCGTCAAAAGCGCCTCGCCATCCAGTCTTCGGGCGAACAATCCGGCAACGTGGCGCAGGAACCGGCCAGGCGGTGAAAGCTGTAGCGGCAATCCGGCGCTATCGTCGGGCAGAATGTTCCAGCGATCCAGCGCCGCGCTAACCTGCCGTGTCAGCATCCGATCCGGTGTGATCAGCGCTGCCGTTTGTCCATCTTCTGCCGCCTGTCGCAGCCGCAGGGCAATGGCCAGCGCTTCGGCGCGGGGTGAAAGCGCCTCGACCAGTGTCAGGTCACGGGTGGCGCCCTCGATATTGTCCAGCGTTGGCCCTTCGGCCATCCATGCATCCGTTATTGGAGCAGGGCGCAAAGCCAGCGAAACCAACCGGTTACGCGCGGGAGAAGGGGGTGGATCACCCGTCCATGCCCTGACGTCGCTTGGCTTTAACCCCAGCTTGTTCATCAGTTTACTGAACCGGAATTGCGGATGATCTTCGCTGGTCAAGGCGTCATTCAGTCGGTCCCAGACATAATCCGGCTGATCGAAATCGAACCCGGGCAGAATCAACGCCCCCTGCGGCAAACGGGCCACCGCCTGCATGAGCATCAGGGTCGTCCCGCGCGACCCGGTTGACCCGGCAAGGATCACCGGGTGCTTGGGCGGGGTGTCTTGCCAGTCGGCGATCAAGGCCTCGACAACGCGTCGTTGGCGGGCTTGGGCGTCAAGCGCGCCGTCCCCGGATGAAATGAGTTGATCCGCGATCCCGACGAATTTCTGTGCGCGCTCCCAATGACCCGACATGTCGCTGACATCCAGTTTCCGGATCGCATCTGCCGAAACGCCTTCGCCCTGCATCTCATCAATCAGGGCGGCGAGGCTGTCGGACAGATCAAACAGAGAGGCCCGCGCCGCCAGATCGGGTTGCTGATCCAACAACTTCGCGATCAGCTGCGTCAACTCTAGTCGACGGCGCAGCGCAGGGATCGCCGGTGGAATGTGCCCAAGATCGGCGCTTTCGCCCAGATCGGTGACAAGGGACAAACGGGGCAACAAGCACGGCGCCCCTTGGTCAAACAAATCCCGGACACGGCGTGCCATTCGACGCGTATTCACGACCAGTTGCACGCGGGCCAGCGCCTCGGGTGGTTGCGCGGCGGTGCGTGCCCGCAATCCGTTGACCAAAGCCTTGGGAAAGTCTGCGCCTGGAGGCACTGCAAAAACGCGGGGCGTTGTGCCTTGATCAAACATCGGTAATCAAACTTTCTGCCAACGCGACCCCGCCCGGATGGCCAACATCGCACCACCGCCCGGGGTATTCCACCGCAAACAATCGCCCATTGTCGTGTATTCTGTCCCACAGCGCATTCAGCGAGAAAACATCGTCGGGTATGGCATGCAACCCGTCCGGTTTGACGATTTGCGCACCGCCATAGATCAGCCCGGGGCCGCGGGTGATACGCCCCGTGTCGTCCCGGCTGAAATCGCCAGGGCCGGAATGGCCAATCGCTTGTGCAACCGGAATACACATCAAAAGCGCGTCCATTCTGTCTGGGTCCCAAGCATTCTCCAAAAGCCTGAGCGGATTTGGCCCAGCCCAGATCGCGTCGGAATTCAAAGTAAATACCGGACCCGTCCCCAACAAAGGTAATGCGGCCCGCAAGCCGCCGCCGGTGTCCAGAATCCTGTCCTTTTCGTGAGAGACAAGAACCTCCGTTGCCGAAAGATGCGCAATTATCTGGTCGGCCAGATAGTGCACGTTCACGACGGCTCGGGCGGGCTTTTGCGCGTCGACGAGGTCCAACGCATAGTCGATCAATGGTCGCCCTGATACTTCGATCAACGGCTTCGGTCGGGTTCGGGTCAGGTCGCCCATACGGGTTCCAAACCCGGCGGCAAACAACATCACGGCGTCGGGGTTTGTCATCATTGCGGCTTCAGCTGTGCAAGGTGTTCCGGTGTCGGAGCAGGGAGCGTATCGCGGATGATCTGCGCAATTGAGGTCAGCGCAGGATGTTCGAGGTCGCGCATCAGATGAGCCCAGGCGGCGGGGATCAGGTCAACATATTGCGGTTTGCCGAAATCGGTCGCCAGCCGCGCGAACCCGCCCAATATCCTCAAATTTCGTTGCGCACCCAGCACGCTATAGGCGGTTCGGAAGTCGTGCCCGTCAACGCCCGTGGCGTCAATGTACCGGTCAATCATACGCATTTCGATCCCGGCGGGTACCGACCGTCGGACATCTTGCAGCAGCGACATCAAATCGTAGGCTGGATGCCCCAGCATCGCGCTCTGGAAATCCAACAGTCCAACCCGGCAAAGACCTTCACGGTCCGGCAACCAGATCAGGTTTTCAGCGTGATAGTCCCGTTGCACAACAACTCGCGCCCCGCCGGTTTCCCTGTGCAAGATGTCCGCAAACCGCAACTCAAACCGGTTTCGCGCGTCCGTGTCATGTGTGCCCATGATGCCCTGCGCATATTTGGTAAACGCCAGAGCCGCGTACTCGGTCATCAGACTTGGATCATAGCTTTCCAGCGTCAACACCGGTGCGGCGTGCAGGTGGACCAGAACATCTGTTGCGGCGGCGTAAAGGGTTCGCTCGAGACCGGGGTCTTTTTCAAGAACGCGGGCGAAGAGGGCGTCACCCAAGTCTTCCAAAAGCAGAAACCCGAATTCAAGATCCATCGCATAGATCTCGGGCGCGCTCAGGCCGATGGACCGCAAGTGGTTTGCCATGCGGACAAATGCACCCATGTCTTCGTTCTGTTCCGGCGGCGCGTCCATCAGAACCGCGGTTTTTCCACTGGCTGGGTCAGTCAGGCGTTCGTAGCGACGATTCGAGGCGTCCCCGGCCAAAGGTACGTGCTGGGCGTCCGCCCATTGCGTGCCGGCGGTCAGCGCCTTGCCCAGAATATCACGATTTGTCATCGCAGACCCTCCAGCCTGTCCTGCCATTTGGGGTCGGACCAACGAATTTGAAGGTTCCGGGTGTCCTCATCCCCCAGATCCGTCCGAAATCCAAACGTCAGGGCAGAAGGCGGGGTCAGCGGCCCCAGTTTTTCGGGCCATTCAACAAGGCAAACCGCCGTTTCAAAAGCGTCTGTAAGGCCAAGTTCTTCGACCTCGGAAATGTCAGAGAGTCGGTAAAGATCCGAATGCCAAATTTCTCCAATCACTGTCTCGTAGACTTGGACCAGCGTGAAAGTCGGAGAGGGGACATCCTCGGGCTTGCGCATCAGGGATCGGATCAAGGAACGCGCAAAATGTGTTTTTCCACTGCCGATGGCACCTTCCAGCAGAAGAACGTCGCCGGGTTGCAAAACTGCGCCCAGTTTCTTTGCCAGATCAGTGGTTTCTTCCGGTGATTTCAGTGTGATCGCAGCGGGATTTTGCATGGCGCCACAATGGACGTGCCGCCAGCCAGCCGCAACCCGGTTCAGGCACTGATTTTCTGAATTTCAGACGTTTGCTCTGGTTGATGACCAAGCGAAAACCGAACGATGGTCGCCCCGTTTTGCATCGGACTGACCGTGCAAGTCATACTTTGGCCATCCCGCCGCGACATGTCCGCCGACCATTGGGTGCGATTGTCGCGCATTTCGACGAAATCCCGAATTTCACCCAGAACCGGAGTGGCCATGCATTGCTCCTGCCATCCGCGAGTTACATCCAGCACAGTTGCAAGTTCGAATGCCGTCTCTTCCGGCTCACCCCACAGCTGATTGTAGGCGTAATTGGTCAGGGCCAATGTGCCGTCGTCGGAAAAAACAGCGATCGCATCCGCCAGTTTGTCGAGTATGGACTGCATGAGGCCCATTTCCGCGCGAAACCTGCGGGTCAACGTAATTTCAGCCGTGATATCTTCGAACAAAAACGCCACAGCCCCGTCCGGATGCGGCCGGCCGCTGACGGAATATACCGATCCGGAAGGCAGTGACCAAGTTTCCTGATAATTCCCGTCCTGTGCGGCTTCGACCAGGTCATTCATCTGGCGGCGCCAACTGCGGTAATTCTTGGGCTCCGGCATCATGTGCTGATCCCGCATGCGATCAAAAAAGCTGGATAGGCTGGGACGACAACTCAGGAAATCGGGCGGCAGATTGGTCAGGTCAATCAGTGCCGGATTGAACAGGGCCAACTGGCGGTTGCGGTCGAAGATGGCAAGCCCGATGGACAATTGCGCAAAGGTCTTGGTCATCGTCTGGACAAATTTACGCTGTGCGGCCTCAGCCTCGACAATCGCATTGATGTCAGTCGCATAGATCAACTGACCTTCGTCGCGATCGACATGGGCCAGGTCAAACCAAAGCTTGTTCTTGCTGCCTGTCACCGCGACCGACACCCTGGATTTCCTGCCCAGATTGTTCTGGCCCTGAATCCGATGGAACAAAGGCTCGGTCAGGTCTGCGTCGCGGCCCCTTGCCTTGCGCACCAACGAAACATACGCCGCGTTGCACCATCGAACCCTGTCTGACCGGTCCAGCAGAAGTACCGGGTAAGGGGCTTGATCCATCGCAAGGCGAATTGGGTCGTTTGGATCCCGGGTAATCGGGCACGTTTCGCGATTTCGTTCACGCAATTGTACGCGGGCGATACCATCGATCCATTCGCACAGGACCTCGCGTTCGATTGTGCAATCTATGGCGGTTACGATCAGATTGCCTTCGGTCCGAACAGTTTCCGGTGTCTCGGGAAAGGTTGGAAAGTCGCGTTTCAGCAATCGTCGCAAATCTGCCCAATCCTGTACCGTCTCGTACCCGGCCAAGGCCACATCCGAGTGGCTGATCAGGCGGTTCCCGTCGAACAGAAAAACCGTATCGAACAGTGTATTCGGCGTTGCCAGCCCGTAATCGCCGACCCAGTTCGGGCGGCGCGGCAACAACCATTGCAACGAAAAGCCGGCAGTAATCAGGCTGATCACGGCCAGAATAATCCAGTCAGCCATAACAGCGACATCCCCTCGGTCCACCGTGCCGACTATGGACGGCAATAGTTAACGGGGCCTTAATTCAAATCTGGAATGGCTGATTTGCGCCGGACGGAACCGGTGAATCACCTTTTTGCGCGTCGATCAGCTTGCGTTGCCAGGACACCTGAACGATGGCACCGCGCCGGTCCGGGTCGGTGTTCAGGTTCTGGTAGGGATCGGTCCCGTTCGCGAATTTCAACTCGGCGCCGCTGCGCTCCAGCAGGGTCTTGGCGATGAACAGACCTAGCCCCATGCCAACATATTCAGGGCGCGCGGACTTGTCGCTGTCTGAACGCCGCCGTCGCATGAAGGGGTCTCCGATCCGGCCGATCATGTGCGGCGGATAGCCCCGGCCATCGTCCATGATACAGATCGTGATTTGATCCGGGGTCCATTCGGCCTCGACCCAGACATTTGCCTGTGCGAAATCCACGGCGTTCTGGATCAGGTTGCGCAAACCGTGGATGATTTCGGGTTTGCGCAGTATCGAAGGCTGCTGCATGTCGGCGTCGCCGCTGGGACGTTCGCCGAAATGGACCGATTTGCCACGATTTACGTGAGGCTCGGCAGCTTCGTGAATAACCGTCGTCAGAGGTGCCTGGCGCAGATGCAGATCGTCTTTTCCCGCGCGACCCATGTTCCGGAGAATGTCCCGGCACCGATTTGCCTGTTCGCGGATCAAGGCGGCGTCTTCCATAAGGTCTGGTCGGTCGTCCAACTCTTCGATCAATTCGGAACTGGCCAGCTTGATCGTGGCCAAAGGCGTACCCAATTCATGCGCGGCAGCGGCGACAACGCCGCCCAGGTCGGTCAGCTTTTGTTCCCGAGCCAGCGCCATGTGGGTGGCCGACAAGGCTTCGGACATGGATTGAACTTCAGAGCTGACGCGGTGGGAATAGGCTCCGATGAACACGATAGCGATAATGATCGCGACCCAGTTCCCGAATAACAGGGTGTCCGGCATGTCCAGAACCAGGCCCAGATTGGTCCGAAGCGGCAAATGAAACTGGGCCAGAAGGCTGGTCAGAACAATGGCAACGGCCCCCACGATCAGCGTTGATCGCGTGCTCATCACGTTGGCCGAAATCGTCACCGGACCGACCAACAGCAGCGCGAAGGGGTTGTTCAATCCACCCGTCAGGTACAGCAAAAACGACAATTGCAACAAATCGAACAGCACCATCAGGAAGTTTTCGAATTCGGACAGGCGCTTGTTTTCGGGGAATAAAAGGATCGCAGTCAGGTTGCCCATGACCGAAACGCCGACCGCAAAGTAGCACAGCCCCAGTTCAAGCTGCACATGATAGGTCTGCTGCGCGACGGTGATCGCGGTAAGCTGGCCGATAATTGCGACCCAACGCAACAGGATCAGCGTGCGCAGGCGAATCCAACTGCTGCGCTCCTGTCCTTGCCACAGGCTGATCTTGGATTCTGCCATGGGTCGAATATGTCCTATTGCGTCGGCTTGGTAACTTGATAGGTGTCCGGGCCGTTACGATCAACAACCCTGCTTCAGGACAACTGCCATGACTCGCCTTTATGCCATTCTCGCAACCATCGTTCTGGCCGTGGGCCTGGGGGCAATGTGGCTCATGACTCAAGGGGGCGGGTCGGACGACAAATTCGCCCAATGCCGCACCAGCCAGATCGCAGGCGGCGCTGCCGCGATCGGAGGGCCGTTCGAGCTTGTCAACGGCAAGGGGGAAACCGTGACGGATACGGATGTGATCACCGAACCCACGCTGGTATACTTCGGATACACGTTCTGCCCCGATGTCTGCCCCTTTGACATGTCACGAAACGCCGAAGCCGTTGATATCCTGGCCGAGCGTGGACAGTCGGTAACGCCCCTGTTCATCTCGATCGACCCGGACCGGGATACGCCCGAAGTGGTGGACGATTATGCATTCAACCTCGGGGGTAAGACGATTGCGCTGACCGGGTCACCCGAACAAGTCAAGGCCGCAAGCCAGGCCTACAAGACCTATTACAAAGCCCATGACAAAAGCGATGAGTTCTATCTGGTGGACCATTCGACCTTCACGTATCTGGTGACACCTCAGGACGGGTTCATTGAATTTTTCAATCGTGATGATACGGCTACGCAAATGGCCGATAAGGTTGGGTGCTTTCTGGACAAGGTCTAGGCCGCCACAGGCTGTTTGACCTTTGGGTTGGCGCTGCTAAAACTCATGTGTAAGCCAAATGCATGAAATAGCGGAAAGACCTATACATGGCAGACATTTCCCAGCTTGAAATCGGGCCTGATAAATCCCTGCTTCTGGTGGATGATGACGAGCCGTTTCTGAGACGTCTGGCCAAGGCCATGGAGAAACGCGGCTTTGAGGTTGAGACCGCAGGCTCTGTTGCCGCGGGCCGCGCTATTTCAACTGCCCGCCCACCTGCCTATGCGGTGGTTGATCTGCGTTTAGAGGATGGCAATGGTCTGGACGTGGTCGAAGTGCTGCGCGAGAAACGGCCTGACAGCCGGGTTGTGGTTCTGACCGGATACGGTGCTATCGCAACAGCCGTCGCTGCGGTGAAAATTGGTGCAACCGACTATCTGTCGAAACCCGCTGATGCCACGGACATCACCAATGCTCTGTTGGCCAAGGGTGACGAACTGCCCCCGCCGCCGGAAAACCCCATGAGCGCCGATCGCGTGCGCTGGGAGCATATCCAGCGGGTTTATGAGCTGTGTGATCGGAATGTCTCTGAGACTGCACGGCGGCTCAACATGCACCGCAGGACATTGCAGAGGATTCTGGCGAAACGCAGTCCTAGGTAGGTTGCGCGTCACGCTTGCTGAATGCCTCCAGCAGTTCCGTGCCAGACCCGAATACAGCGTCATCACCCAAAGTCCCGGTAATGCCGTAGCGGTCGATTTCTGCTTTCACGCGCGGCTCAGTAAACAGAAACACCAGCCGAATGCCCCTGTCCTGAAGGGTCTTGCATAGCGACCGCAGTGTGTAGCCGGCTGTATAATCGATGTCGTCAATGGCAGACGCTTCGATACAAAACCACGAAACCTCAGGTTGGGCATCTTGCACGATTTCGAACACTTCCGTCGTGAGCCGCTGGGCGTTTGCATAATAAAGCCCGTGTGAGAACCGATAGACAACAAGACCGGGCTCGTACTGTGCGTGACTTGAAACTGGCTTTGAGTGCCAGCCGCCGCTCTCTGCCTTCACGATAACCGCGTTCTTGGGCCGGTATCCGTGGCGCGTGTGGTCAATCAATGACAGCACCATCGCCAGCAGGATGCCCTGCTCAACCCCGATAAAGACAACCACGGCGGCCGTTGCGACGGCCACCCAAAACTCGGATCTCGCTTGCCGGAAAATCGTGCGCAATCCGCGCAGGTCGATCAGGTTTAACCCAATCAGAAAGACTACGGCAGACAGCGCGGCATTCGGTAAATAGGCCAACGGTGCGGTCAGGAACAGGATCACGATCAGAACGATCACTACGGTCGTCAACTGGGCGATCTGAGAGTGGCCACCCGCGCTGGTCACCATCTCGGTTTTGGTCGGACTGCCATTTACAACGAAAGTCCCGGTGAAGGCGGCACCGAAATTGGCAAGCCCCAAGCCCGTAAGATCGGTGTTTTCGTCGAACTTCTCGTTGTAACGCGCCGCATAGGCCCGCGATGTTGCAGCGCTTTGCGCAAGGATGACCACAACGATCGAAAATGCGGTTGGTGTCAGTTGCTTCAACAGGGTCCAGCTCCAATCCACATCGGGAATGGAAAAACTGGGCAGGCCGCTGGGAACCGCCCCTAAAACCGAGATGCCCGCTGCGCTAAACTGAAACCCCCAACTCAACAGGATCACACCGATGACGGCGATAAGAGGTCCCGGTATTCGGGCCGACAATTGCCTGCCGCCAATGACGACGGTCAGAACCGAAAGAGCAACCAGCAGCGTGGGCCAACTGATCTGATCGTAGTGCTGGGCGATGCTGGACAGTTTGGCAAGCGTCCCGTGCGCTGTTGCCTCGATCCCCAGCATGGTAGGTACTTCCCCAATCGCCACTTGAATGCCAACGCCGGTCAAAAATCCGATCAGCACGGTTCTGGATAAAAAATCAGCCAGAAAACCGAGGCCGATGACACGAGCCAGCAACAGGAGAATGGCAGCCATCAAAGCCAGTAATGAGGCCAAGGCCAGATATTCGGACGAGCCTGACACCGCCAGGCCCGCCAGTGCCGAAGCCGTGATCGCTGCGGTGGCCGAATCTGCGCCGACGACAAGGTGTCTTGAAGAGCCGAAAATGGCGAACAAGGCCATCGGGATCAGGATCGTGTAAAGGCCGGTGATGACCGGGGTGCCAGCGATCTTGGTATAGCCCATCACTTCGGGGATCGCGAGGCTGGCAAAGGTCAGCCCGGCCAGAATCTCGGCCGGAAGCTTCGACGGTTCAAACGGCAGAATCCCCTGAAAGACCGGCAGTCGAAATCTGGATTTTGATTTCTGCGCGTCCGCCATTCACGGTCCTTCAGAACATGCTTGTACGAATATCATACGAACACGCCAAGGTTTTTGAACCCTGGTGTGTCTCTGGCTGGCCAAAAGGCGCGAAACTGAAAGGGAGTTGGCGGCTGCCGTTTCTCAAGTTGCCTCTAACAACGCCGCGTGCCGGTCCGTGTAGGCCCGCCGCACCTCAATCGGTGGCCGCAACTTGATCTCCAGCCCCTCCATCACTGCCATATCGGGGCGACCAAAGAACTTCGTAGCCTCAGCTTCGGAAAACCCCGCGATCTGCGTCGCCTCCATCCATGCACTGATCTTGTCGGCCTTTTTGACCTGCCGTTTCACCGTTTTTGGCACCGCTGCGGGCAAACCGAACCGGATATGGATTGCTACAGCCAAACGGTCGTCCAAAGCGCCATAGCCGGGGCCAACTGCGGATTTAACGGGCGAAATCATGTCGCCGATCACATATTCCGGCGCGTCGTGTAACAGGGCCGCAAGCCGCCATTTTGCCGGTGCATTTGGTGCGATGCGGCCAAAGAGCTCTTCAACCAAAAGGGAATGTTCGGCCACCGAATATGCAAAATCTCCCTTTGTCTGCCCGTTCCAGCGGGCCACAAAGGCCAGCCCGTGCGCAATATCCTCGATCTCGATGTCCACAGGTGTCGGGTCCAGCAGGTCCAGCCTGCGACCTGACAGCATTCTTTGCCACGCTCTGGGTTGTGTTGCCATTCTGCCATGCCTTGTGAAGTAGGACACATTCAATCGGTGTTTTTGTGGTATGATGTATCTGTCAGGATCACCGGCTGCCAACAATTTCTTGAGCATTCGTGCTTTGAACCAATTGGAAGTGATCCCGACATTATGGACTGAGGGGGTGCAGACGCCTCTCAGTCGCGCGCCCTCTCGAAACGAAACACGTATCGAAAGGAGCTTGCTATGTTCAAGCGTTTGTTTGCAATCGCCCTGACTTTTGGAATGGCTGCCACCGCGCCCCCGGCTTTTGCCCAGAATTGTGCACAACGCGATGATGTGATCGCCAAACTCAAGGACAGCTATTCGGAAGAACTGGCATTTGGCGGTTTACAGAAATCACGTGGTGGACATTCGGTCATGGAGGTTTGGACCTCGAAAGAGACGGGCAGCTACACCGTTCTCGTGACCCATGCGAACGGCCTGAGTTGTATTGTCGCCGTTGGCACTGATTTTTTTGAAGCGATACCCAAAGCTATCCCGGACGGCATCCCAAGCTGATCCCTAGCTGCCCGGATTTGATCTGCGCCCTGATTTGATAACCGTCAGGTCATCCGGAAATCGGCTGAGATAACGCTGCGTTTTTGCGCCTGACAGAAAATGCTTGAGCAGCATCTTTCGCATTTTTCCGCTGTTGGGTTCCAGCGGCTTGTTGACCGATTGAAACATGTCGAGTTCAGGAAAATACCTGTCGGAAAAGGCTTTCATCGCATTGGCAAAGCGCGGGCTCAGCTCTCCCTTCGGGTCTTTCCACGGTTTGGTCTTGCCGATGAAGTGAACAAGGTGGGGTTCCATTTGCATCGCAAAAAGTAGGGATGACCAAGTGAACTGCCAGTTCCACATGGGGCTGATCTCGGCCCAATCACCTTGCAGAACCGCATTGTACAGGTTCTGATCGTGCCGGATCATGATATCAGCATTCGCTTTGCCAAGCGCAAGGCAGCGGTTCAGCAGGCCCTGTTCGTTGTACCGCGCGACATCCATCAGAATGACGCCCGCATTGAAATAAGGCGCGGCCTTCAGGTTCAGGGACTTGAATTGCTTGGGTTTGCGGCCCGGCGTTCGCCATTGCGTATTGTCCCGCACTGCCGCTATCGCATGGGGCGCAATATCCAGATCCAAAAGCGCACTGAAATCGCCGCCCTGAATAAAGATGTCACTGTCGAGATACAGGATGCGATCATATTCGTCCGCAAAAGCCGCCGGAAGCGCCAGACGCAAATACACATCGTGGCTTTTCCCGCGGTCCAATCGCAGACCTTCGAACAACCCGTCGGTTTTCACGTAGCAGAGGCGGATATTCAGATGGTCCAGCGCGGCGGGTATCGCCACCGGACGCTCGTCATAGCAAATGCAGATGTCGAAATCGCGTTCGGGGTGCAATGCCGCAATCTGTGATGCCGCGTGAGCTGCAAAGACAAGATAATTCTGATCGCAGCAAAACATGATGGCTTTTCGAAAAGCGGCGGGCCCCGAGGCGGACAAACTCAGCTGCGGCATCGTTTTTTCCATCAGAAAGTGCGGTCGACCCTAACGCGACGATTGCATGTACCGCCCGAGTTTCGTTCAGCGCGGATGCCCATTTCGTTACGCATTGCAGGACAAGGATGTCAATGCTAGATGCCCATTCAGCAAATTCGGAGAGGTCCTATGGGCAGTGACTACATAGTCAAAGATATTTCGCTGGCTGATTTTGGCCGCAAAGAACTGGATATCGCTGAAACCGAGATGCCGGGCCTGATGGCCCTGCGTTCGGAATATGGCGAGAGCAAACCGCTGAAGGGCGCGCGGATTGTCGGGTCTTTGCACATGACAATCCAGACCGCTGTTCTGATCGAGACTTTGGTCGCACTGGGCGCTGATGTGCGCTGGGCGTCGTGCAACATTTTCTCGACGCAAGACCACGCGGCAGCAGCGATTGCGGCAGCGGATATTCCGGTTTTTGCCATCAAGGGCCAGACGCTGGAAGAACACTGGGATTACCTGGATAAATCCTTCCTGTTCGACGATGGCCCCAACATGATTCTGGACGATGGCGGTGACGCGACGCTCTATATCCTGTTGGGTGCGCGGGCCGAGGCGGGTGAGGACATCATCCCGGTTCCGACCTCGGAAGAGGAAGAAGTGATCAAGAAGCAGATCGCCAAACGTATGGCAGCAAGCCCAGGCTGGTTCACCAAGATGCGCGACCAGATTCAGGGTGTCTCCGAGGAAACCACAACCGGTGTGAACCGCTTGTATCAGCTGGTAAAAGACGGCCACCTGCCGTTCCCTGCGATTAACGTGAATGACTCGGTCACCAAGTCGAAATTCGACAACAAATACGGCTGCAAGGAATCGCTTGTCGACGGCATCCGCCGCGCCACCGACACGATGATGGCCGGTAAGGTTGCCGTGGTCTGCGGTTACGGTGATGTCGGCAAAGGCTCTGCCGCGTCGCTGCGCGGTGCCGGTGCCCGTGTGAAAGTGACTGAAGTTGACCCGATCTGCGCGTTGCAGGCTGCGATGGACGGTTACGAAGTTACCCTGCTGGAAGACGAAGTCGAAACCGCAGATATCTTTATCACCACCACCGGCAACAAGGACGTGATCCGCATTGAGCATATGCGCGAGATGAAGGACATGGCCATCGTCGGCAATATCGGCCACTTCGACAACGAAATTCAGGTGGCCAGCCTGAAGAACCACAAATGGACCAACATCAAGGAACAGGTGGACATGATCGAGATGCCCTCGGGCAGCCGTATCATCCTGTTGTCCGAAGGCCGTCTGCTGAACCTCGGCAACGCCACCGGCCACCCCTCGTTCGTGATGTCGGCCTCGTTCACCAACCAGGTTCTGGCGCAGATCGAACTGTTCACCAAGGGCGATCAGTACGAAAACAAAGTCTACATCCTGCCCAAGCATCTGGACGAGAAAGTGGCCCGCCTGCATCTGGACCGGATCGGCGTGAAGCTGACCCAGATGGATAGCGAGCAGGCAGCATATATCGGGGTCAAGCCCGAAGGCCCGTTCAAGCCGGAACACTACCGCTACTGAGCGCGGTTCGAGTATGACCGAACCTTCTGGGCGCCGCCGGTATCTATTGCTGGCGGCGTCTTTTGTTTTCAGGATTGCAGTTGTCGCGATCTTGTTGGGCGGAGGTGGCTGGTGGTTGTTGGCGCATCCTGAAACGCCCGTTCCGTCACATTGGAATCCTCTTCGCGCGCTGAGTGTGACCGCGCCTGTGACGCCGGTCACGCGGTATCAACTGAACCGAGCGCTGGCGGACGAAGCGCAGTGTCGGGCGGCGATATCCCAAGCGGGTGCTCGCTTTGACGCGATGGAGGATCTGGTCGTTGACCAGAACTGCGGCATCACTGGTCGGGGGATGCTGTCGCAGCTTGTGAGCGCACAGATAAATGGGGCCGAAACCAACTGTCGAACCGCATTGCGGCTGGTCCTGTGGGAGCATCACGTCGTTCAGCCCGCTGCCCGTGACATACTGGGGACCGAGGTCGCGGGATTGCGCCAAATTGGCAGCTACAATTGCCGTAGAATGCGCACGGCACAGGGTGACAACAGTCGCTGGAGCAGCCACGCGCGCGCGGACTCAATTGACATCATTGGTGTCGTTCTCGCTGACGGGCGTAGTTTGACCTTAGTTGAGGACTGGGGCGGCACCGGCCCAGAGGCTGATTTCCTTCGACAGATCTGGCGCGGTGCGTGCGATTGGTTTCGCGTGGTTCTGGGCCCTGATTTCAACCGTTTGCACGCAGATCATTTCCATTTGCAAGGACCCGGCTGGGGCTATTGCCGCTAGGGTGGTGAGCGGGTTTTCACCTGTTTTGTACCCAAGGATGGAAAACGGGCCCCATTTCCTTTCCGGGGCCCAGACGCACCGCGGCTGTTTGCCAACCGTGAGCAACGCCAAAGCGCCGCAAGCGGAATCCGCGACACGGGCAAGCGTTACGATTTGAGCGTGAGATATACAGACGATCTAAAAAAAGATGCGGGTTAGAGCCTGATATGGAGCTTTTGACCAAGGTCCCTGTCGGTTGCAGCCTCGCGTTCCATAATGCGGATGCGGCGACTGTCACGGCCGGTCACGAGTCAGAGCTTGAAACCGTTAAAACAATTGCCGATCAGTGAACGCGTTGAATTTTAGAGAAAACTTCTGAACTTGGTGTTTGATCTGACACAGTGACATCAGCTAACTTCGACCCGTGACCAGGACGGTCAGGACCATGATTTTCCATACGCGTGTGGTGAGTTGGGAGCACGCGGGGGTAGGGAAGGTTCTGATCCGTCGGAACCTTCCCTTTTTAATCAGCCTGTGTCTGGCCCAGCTCGCAAATAACGGACCATTCGTCGTCCGTCACCGGCTGAACCGAAAGGCGGGAGTTCTTGACAAGCACCATCTCGCACAATCGTTCGTCAGCTTTGATCTGATCCAGCGTGACAGCTGTTAGAAAAGGCCGAACCGCTTTGATATCCACGCATTCCCACCGTTCATCATCGGTTGTGCTGTCCGGATGCGCTTCGGCACAGACTTCGACAATGCCTACAATCGCTTTGTCCTTTTGGGAATGATAAAAGAAGCCACGGTCGCCAATCGCCATCTGGCGCATGAAGTTTCGCGCCTGATAGTTGCGCACACCGTCCCATTCTTCGCCTGCTTCACCTTTGGCGACCTGTTGATCCCAGCTCCAGGTTGAGGGTTCGGATTTGAACAGCCAATTCGCCATCAGCCGATTACCTTTTTCCACGGGATCAGCTCGACCGACTGAAACAGCCCGGCCTTGGCATAAGGATCACCGTCGGCCCACGTTTGCGCCGCGTTCAGATCTTCTACATCCAGAATGATCAACGACCCAATCATATCGTCACCATCCAACAGAGGCCCGGCCTGCGCGACGACGCCCGTTTCCTCGATGTAGGCCAGGTGCGCCGAACGGTTGTCCAGCCGGGTTTGCAAGGCGCCGTCCTTGTCACGGGCAATCAGGGCGATCAGCATTTCATTCCTCCTTGAGTGGGCGATTGAGCAAGGTGTCAATTGCGTCTTTGACGTTGATCTTACCGTGGCTGAGATCGGCGACAATCATGCTTATGGGGATGTCCAAACCTTCGGCAGTGGCCAGGTCGGCTACGGCGCGGGCTGTTGCGACGCCCTCGACGGTCGTGTTTTGATCAAAGGGACGATTTAGACCCAAACACAGGCCAAAGCGATAGTTTCGGGACAACTCTGACGAGCAAGTCAAAACCAGATCACCCAGTCCCGACAACCCCATCAAGGTGTCAGCCTGCGCACCGCGCATCAACGCGTATCGCTGCATTTCGGCAAACCCGCGCGTCATAAGGGCCGCGCGGGCACTGTCGCCCAGCCCCGCACCGATTGCCGCACCGCAGGCAATTGCCATCACGTTCTTCAAGGCCCCACCCAGCTCAGCGCCAATTGTGTCGGTGGTGCGATAAAGCCGCAGATTACTGGTCGTGAGTTGCGTTTGCAATGATCGCCCCACGGTTTCGTCGCCACATGCCAGCGTAAGCGCCGTTGGCAGCCCCCGCGCGATATCATCGGCAAAACTGGGTCCCGTCAAAAGCGCGGGTTGTGCCTGCGGTACCGTCTGTTGCGTTACGGAAATCGGACCCAGTCCGGTCGTCAGTTCGATTCCCTTGCAGCATGCCACCAGAGTCTTTCCCGCCAACATGTCGGAATGTTCGGTCAGCGCCGACCGAAGGTTTTGCATGGGCACAGCCAAGAGGATGACATCGGATGCGGCCGCACCTGCAATGTCCTCGGTCACGGTCACATTTGATGGCAAGGCGACACCTGGCAACCGCGCGGTATTCTCGCGTGCTTCCTGCATCCGTCGGGCATGATCAGCGCTGCGGGCCCACAAGGTGACGGGCCCATTGCCGGCCAGCGAAATTGCCAATGCGGTCCCGAAAGCACCGGAACCCAGAACTGAAACGGTCAAGCCTTGGCCCCCTTTTTACCGCCACCCAGCATTGCGGGGCTGTCCTGATCCAACGGCCACCGCGGGCGGGCCATCAGGTCCAAACCGTCCCGCGCGCCAGCTTCAAAACGCTCCATCCCCGCAAATGCGATCATTGCTGCGTTGTCCGTACACAGGCCGAGTGGCGGAGCGGTAAAACGCACACCAATGTGGGAACAAACCGACTCTAACGCTGACCGAATGGCTGAATTGGCTGCCACGCCGCCCGCAACGGCAATCACCGGGTCGTCAGGTTCCTGTTCCAGATAGAGGGCAATTGCGCGGCGGGTTTTTTCGGCCAACGTATCGACGATCGCCAGTTGAAACCCAGCGCAAAGATCGGCTCGGTCCTGTCGCGTCAAACCACCTTTTTCAGCGACAATCTGATCGCGTGTCCGCATTAACGCAGTCTTGAGGCCGGAAAACGACAGGTCGCAACCGGGCCGGTCCAGCAATGGGCGCGGAAAGCGAAAACGTTTGGGATCACCCGAACGTGCCTCGGTTTCGACCGAAGGGCCGCCGGGTTGTTTCAGGCCCAGCAAGCGCGCAGTTTTGTCAAACGCTTCGCCCGGCGCATCGTCGATGGTGCCGCCCAAGCGGGTAAACTGTTCCGGCCCCTGGGCGATCAGGTATTGGCAATGCCCGCCTGAGACCAGCAGCATAAGGTAGGGGAACGCGATTCCGTCAGTCAGTCGCGGCGTCAGCGCGTGACCGGCCAGATGGTTGACCCCGATCAAGGGCAATCCTGTGGCCGCGCTCAAACCTTTTGCGCACATGACCCCGGACATGACCCCGCCGATCAACCCGGGCCCGGCAGTGACGGCAATGGCATCCATGTCACGCAGGCTCAGCCCGGCGGCATCCAGCGCCTGAACCACGCAAAGGTCCAGTTTTTCGGCATGGGCACGGGCCGCGATCTCGGGGACGACGCCGCCGAACGCGCTGTGCAGCTCGGTTTGGCCATGCACGACAGAGGACAGAATTTCGACTTTCGACTCCCCGGTTTTTTGCACAACTGCGGCGGCTGTGTCGTCACAGCTGCTTTCCAGTCCGAGGATCGTAAGTGTTTGCACCATTGGCCTGATCCGTTGCATCATGACTTCGAAGCGGGGTATCACCCCGCGCGGACGCAAACAATCCCAAGGCCGAAGGCGCCGCCTGTTGTACTTGTTGATGACCCGCCCTCGCGCCGCCTCGGAGAGGTTCGTTGCGCAGCTTCCAACGCGCGCCCGGTCGCGCGTCACGGTGGTTCATTCCCCTTTACTTGAGATCCGCCCGCTGGATGTGCAAGTGGCGACCGCTGGCGTTCGCGGATTGATTTTCACCTCTGCAAACTCGGTTAACGCTGCGGTGTCGTTGGGCGTCGACCGGACGCTGCCCGCGTTTTGCGTCGGCTCGACGACCACAGGAACGGCAAAAGGGGCAGGGTGGCCTGCCCAGATGGTTGGTGCAACCGCTGAGGAGCTGGTGGCCAACCTGCTGAAATTGCGTCCGGAAAGCCCGCTTTTGCATCTGCGGGGTGAACACAGCAGGGGAAACGTCGCCGAACGGTTGACCGAATCCGGTCTGACGACGTTGGAACAGCCCGTCTATCAGCAACGTTTGCTGCCCCTGACACCGGAAGCTCAGTCTGCTGCGAGTGGTGACCGGCCGGTCATCGCGCCGATCTTTTCACCCCGGACCGCGCGACAATTTGCCGATGTCTGGGATGGGACAGCTCCGTTATGGCTGGCAGCCATTAGTCAGGCTACGGCGGAACCACTTAGATCTTTGGCGTTCCAACGTCTGAAGATCGCTAAGGAACCAACGCCAAAGAAGATGAGTAAAGCCGTTAAAAAACTTGTGAAACATGCCTTGCGGGTTGAGGGCGGACCCGGTGCAGATTAACTTGGGATCGTCTGTACTTCGCGTATTTTTGGAATCGATAAGGGGAATGTGACGGTGGCTGGTAACAAGAAATCCGATCAGGAACCGGTAGAAGGCCCCCAATCGGAGGACACGGTCGAGTCTCAGACCGTAGAAAACAGCGGCAAGGAACAAGGCGCGTCCCTTGACGCGGCAGACAACCCGGACGAGTTGACTTCCGAAGCCGAAGCCGAAGCGGCATGGCGCGCAAAAGAACCTGCGCAAGAGAAGGTGATCGAGCGTACGGTCGAAAAGCGCGGTGGATTTTTACCGGCCCTGATCGGCGGCGTCGTTGCGGCCGGGATCGGATTTGCCGTGGGCAGTGGTGTCTTTTCCTCGGGGGGGACGGAAACGTCGGACGCAATTGCCGCGCTCGAGTCCAAGCTGTCGGATCAGTCTGATCAGATTGCACAACTGACCAAGTCCCTCAGCGATGAGCCCGATGTTTCGGGCCTGTCGGATCAGATCAAAGCGTTGTCAGACAAGCTCGCGCCGGTTGAAAGTGATCTAAGCGCGGTGAAATCCAGCGTGGACACCTTGTCCGGCCAGGTCGGACCGTTGGGTGATCGTTTGTCGGCGCTTGAGAAAGCCCCGGTTGAGGCAAGCGTCTCTCCCGAAACCGCTGCGGCATTTGAGGCCGAGCTCAAGAAACTTCAGGATTCGCTGACCGCTCAGCGCGGCGAGGTTGAAAAAATGGTTTCTGACGCACAGGCGCTTGAGGCCAAGGCCGCCGCCGAGGCGCGTGCTGCCACCAACACGGCCATCCTGTCCCGCTTGCAAGGCAAATTGGACGCGGGCCAACCCTACGAGGATTTGGTGTCGCAGCTGCAGGCCGGTGGGTTGACTGTGCCCGAAGCGCTGACCGCATCGGCTGACAAAGGCGTGGCGACGATCGCGGCGCTCAGTTCTTCGTTTTCCCCGGCGGCCCGCACGGCATTGGCGGATGCACGCGATGCAAACAAGGGCACCGGATTGGTCGCGTTTTTGCAACGTCAGACCGGTGCCAGGTCGGTAACGCCGCAAGATGGGGATGATCCCGATGCCGTTCTGTCGCGTGCGCAGGCAGCCTTGTCGGATGGGGATGTTTCAGGCGCATTGACCGAGCTTAAGTCCTTGCCCGAAGCCGCTCAGACCGCCATGGCGGATTGGGAAACCGCAGCACAGGCCCGTCTGGCCGCGGTGGATGCCGTAAATGCGCTTGCCGCAAGCGTAAACTCGAACTGAAGGACCTGCTATGCTGTGGTCATTGTTTAAAATTCTTGTTTTTGTTGCGATTATCGGTCTGCTTGCCATTGGCGCCGGGTTTCTTATGGAATCCAGCGGCGGTGTTCAGGTCACCGTTGCGGGAACGGAATATACGCTTGGTCCTTTACAATCGGTCATCGCGCTGGGCGTGCTGGTTTTTGCGGTTTGGTTGTTTTTCAAGCTGCTCAGCCTGCTGGTCGCGACGCTGAAATTCCTCAATGGCGACGAAACGGCCCTTTCGCGTTATTTCGACCGCAGCCGCGAACGGCGCGGATATCAGGCGCTGGCTGACGGATTGATGGCCCTCGCGTCGGGCGAGGGGCGTGCGGCGATGACCAAGGCGAACAAAGCCGAACGGCTGCTCAACAAACCCGAATTGACGAACCTTTTGGTTGCTCAGGCTGCCGAGATGACCGGCGACACGAAGAAAGCCGAGGAAACCTACAAAAAACTGGTGACCAACAACGCTACCCGATTTGTCGGTGTGCGTGGAATCATGAAGCAAAAGCTATCCGAAGGCGATGACGAAACCGCCCGCAAACTGGCGGAAAAGGCATTGGCCTTGAAACCCCGGCACGAAGAAACGCAGGACGTGCTCTTGAGCCTGCAAACCAAAGCGCAGGATTGGGCGGGGGCACGGTCGACGCTGACCTCGAAATTGAAGGCTGGATACCTCCCGCGCGACGTTTTCAAGCGGCGGGATGCCGTTCTGGCGTTGTCCGAAGCAAAAGGCATTCTGGATGACTCGGCCACGGTTGCGCAGCAGGAACACGCAATTGAAGCCAACCGGTTGTCACCTGATTTGGTTCCAGCCGCAGCCATGGCCGCGCGTGCTTACATCGAAAAAGGAAAACCGCGCCCTGCGACCAAGATTCTGAAAAAGGCTTGGGAGGTTCAGCCTCATCCCGATCTCGCCCACGCCTTCGCCGAGATCGCACCGGATGAAACGCCCGAGCAACGGATCAAACGGTTTACGGCACTGACCCGCATACACCCTGAAAACCTGGAAACGCGGCTTATTCTGGCTGAATTGAACATTGTAGCAGAGGACTTTCCCGAAGCCCGCCGTGCGCTGGGTGATGTTGTGGAAAACAAGGCAGACGCAAGGGCCTATACGCTGATGGCGGCGATCGAACGGGGCGAAGGCGCGTCAGATGCCGTTGTTCAAGGTTGGCTGGCCAAGGCGTTGAACGCGCCGCGCGGGCCGCAATGGGTCTGCACGAACTGCCACGATATCCAACCCGAGTGGGGACCCGTCTGCCAGAACTGCGGCAGCTTTGACACGCTGAGTTGGCAGACGCCGCAGACACCCGAAATCGCCACCGCCACCGGGGTGCACATGTTGCCTCTGATCGTCGGTGCGCTCGAAGATCAGTCCGAGGTGGAAGACATATCCGATGTCGAAGAGCCGGACCCGGAGGATGTGATCGAAGCGAGTGCCGAGGCTGTCGACACCGAGGCACAGAAACAGGCCTGATCAGGAACCTGGCGCACGAGGGTCGCGTTAGTCCTGCGGCGGTTTGCCTGTATATGTCCACCGATACTGTGGCGGGGTGGGGCCCTTGTTGCGGCCACCCTGCTGTGATTGTTCCCATGCGTGCGCGAGGATGCCGACTGATCGCGACAAGCAAAACAGACCCCGCGCAAGTGGTGCCTCAAATCCCAGTTCGGCATAGATAACAGCTGTTGCGCCATCTATGTTCATTGGAACCGGTTTACCTTTTCGCGCTGAAAGCGCCGCTTCGACATCCTGACCCGTTTTCATAAAGCGCCCCGAACAGGCACCTGCATCAACTGCTTCGGTAACCAATTCCATCAGGCGCGGGGCACGTGGGTCTGTCGGCGAGTGAAAACGGTGACCAAAGCCGGGCAATATTTTGCCATATGTTGCGATCCAGTCGTCCATGGCATTTTCCAAACCGCCGGAATGCGCGTCGATAAAGTGATACATCATGACCGCTTGCTCGCCCGCCCCTCCGTGAACGTCGCCAAGCATGTTGACGGCGCTGGCCATCGCGTTGTTGAGGGGCAAGCCACAGGTGACGGCCATACGGGCCGCCGCAATCGATGGTGCCTGCGGACCATGGTCCACCGCGGATACCAGAGCAGCTTCGAACAGGCGGGCTTGCGCGGAACTCGGTCTGTCGCCCCGGATCATGAGCCAGATCATTTCGGGAAAACTCAGCTCGCCGATCAGGCTCTGAATCGGTTCTCCGCGCACCTCAATGCGCCCCGGTTCCATATCGATGATGGCCGTCTGCCACCAATCGGCGACGTCATTCATATGACCCCCTCGTTTCGCAGTGTGTCGATTTCGTCGTCTGACAGGCCCAGTTCGGACCAAATCGCCACGTTGTCAGCGCCAAGGTTCGGTGGTGCTGTTCTTGGCATCCGACGTTCGCCATCCATGACAACCGGGCTGCCCGTCAGGCGCATGTCTTCGCCGTCGACGGGCAGCGTTCCGACCAATCCGCGGTCCGCAAGTTGAGGATCGGCGAGCGCCTGCGGTACGGTCAAAACCTGCCCGGTCGGCACGCCCAACGCATTCAATTCGCGGACCCAATCGCCGGCCGGGCGCGCAACAAGAGATTGCTCAAGTTCAGCGCGCAACGCATGCCGGTTCGCCTTTCGGTCCTCGCGGGTCACATAGTCGGGGTGGGTCAGCAAATCCTCTCGGCCCAGATGTCGGGCGAGTGCCTGCCACTGTTCGTCCCGGTTTGCGGCGATGTTGATCGGACCGTCGGATGTGGCAAAGGCACCGGATGGGGCCGAGGTCGTATTCTCATTACCATGCGCAGCCGGCGCGACCCCGCCAACAAGATAGTTCGAAACGACCCAGCCCATTGTCGACACGACCGATTCCGTCATCGCGACATCAAGAAAGGTTCCACGAGGTGAGGCGTTCAGGGCCGCGCTGATTGCAAAAGCTGCCGTCAGTCCGCCCACAGTGTCCGCAAGCGGATAGCCAACACGATAAGGTGCGGTGTCCGGCGCCCCCGTAATTGACATGACGCCGCTGATCCCTTGAACGATCTGATCGTAGGCCGGATCATCCCGGCGCGGCCCGTTCTGCCCAAACCCGCTGATCGCGCAGTAAATCAGGTTTGGGTTTTCGGCCTGCAAAACATCGTACCCGACGCCCAGCCGGTCCATCACGCCGGGTCTGAAGTTTTCGACCAGCACATCTGAGGATCGAACCAATCGCTTCAACAGGGTCTTGCCCCGTGCGGCCTTCATATCCAATGTCACGGATTTTTTGTCCGCATTCTGCGCCAGAAAACTGATGCCCATCCCGGCTTTGTTCCGAACCGGATCGGCGCCAAGGACTCGTGCCAGATCGCCGCTGCCGGGGCGTTCGACTTTGATCACCTCGGCCCCCATGAGTGCCAGCTGGTAGCAACAATAGGGACCTGCAAGAACATTGGTCAGGTCCAGAACCCGCACCCCGGCAAGCGGCTCAGTGGCCATTGGCCACTCGATTTGACCGACCCGCAAAAATACTGTTCACCGGGCGTTTTTTGGAACCCAGTCGCGAGCAAGCAATCAGGGTGACCGAAAAAAGGCTACTGCCGTCGCGCCGCGTCAGGGTCCGGGTGAAATTGTCCTGCGTCATGCAGCCAAGAATAAGACCGATCAACGATCGCGCAAGCGGATTGTCGGTAACTGTCACGACCAGCCAGCCAGGCGGTGTTGGGCTAGAAACACTCCAAATGACCGGGTGAAAATTGGATTAGTTCTGCGTTTTGACCAGAAAAATACGACGAAGCAACGGTGTGTTCAGCCGCGATTGTCCCAGTCGGATCAGTTTGCTAACGTCGCTCTCGCGTCGGGGAGGGCGCGCATATCCAAATGCTGGACTATTCTCATAACGGCTGGCTTGTGGCGGCGTCCCTTGCCGTTGCGCTGATGGCCGGTTTCACCGGGCTATACCTGACCCATGGCGCGTCAAGGCTGGACAGCCAAAGGCGTAAGTTCGTTGTGGCGCTGGCAGCCGTCATTCTGGGTGGCGGCATCTGGTCGATGCACTTTGTGGCCATGTTGGGCCTGCAGCTTCCGATCCTGTTTTACTACGACGCTCTGATCACGCTGATTTCGGCGCTGGTTGCGATCCTGATGGTGGGCTTGGCATTGCTGCTACTGCATTTCAGACCCCGCACGATGCAGACCATTGTTGGCGCTGGCGTGATCGTCGGGCTTGGCATTGTCGTCATGCACTACGTGGGCATGGCGGGGATGGAGCTTTGCCGACCTGTCTACAACCTGACAGATGTGGTGATTGCAACAGCCGCGTCTGTCGTTTTGTCGGTTCTGGCAATCTGGGTCGCCTACGACAACCGGACACAGCGCAACATCCTTTTGGGAACAGTGTGCTTCGGTCTTGCCGTTTTCACGATGCATTTTGTTGCAACAGGCCTGACAGACTTTGTTGCAACGGACAGCCCAGGCGGGGCGGGTCCTGCGCTCAACAATCAGGTGCTGGCCATGGGCGTAACTGTGTCGGTCTTCCTGATCTGTGGGGCGTTCCTGTTGACCGGCATCAGCTTTATCGGGCCGGAACCCGCGTTGGAAACCGCCGAAAAGCCGGAACCTGCGCCTCAGTCCGATCCGGCACCCTTTCGTGCTGGCGTTCCTTTTGAACGCGAAGGTCAGACGTTCTTCGCGGAACCGGCGCGCATTGCGGCCATCCGGGCCGAAGGGCACTACACGGTTCTTTACATGGGTCAGGAAAAGCTGTTTTGCCCCTGGTCGATCACCGAAGCAGAAACACGGCTTGAACCCGAGGGGTTTCTGAGGGCGCACCGAAGTTATCTGGTAAACCCAAAACATGTCTCCAGTTTCGAGCGGCACAAGGACAACGGAACCTGTTATTTTGACGGCGTGGACGCATTGACAAAAGTTCCGGTTAGTCGCTCTCGGCTGCCTGACATACGCGACGCCTTGGGCCTCTGATCGCAACTGGTTCAGCCTATTCGCAGTTCGTGAAACAAGCCACGCGACCCGTTTCCGCCGTGTGGAACCGCTGAACACGCTGTCCTTTCTTTGTCCCCAGGTCCCCCAAGGCACTTCGCTCGGACCCAGGGAGGAAAAATATGATACCAGCCGGTTTTGAGTATCACCGGCCAGGCGACGTCGCCTCGGCCATCAGCATTTTGCAGGAATACGGAGATGAGGCGCGGGTCGTCGCGGGCGGGCACAGCCTGATCCCGATGATGAAGTTGCGCATGGCCGAAATGGGCCACCTGATCGATCTTCAGGCGATTGACGAGTTGAAGGGCATTGAGATCGGTGCCGAAACGGTTTCGCTGGGTGCGATGGTCACGCAGCATGAACTGATCACCCATGACGGGCTGGCCTCGGCCATCCCGCTGATCCGCGAGGCGGCGCTTCAAATAGCAGACCCGCAGGTGCGGTACATGGGGACCGTTGGCGGCAATGTGGCCAACGGTGATCCGGGTAATGATATGCCGGGCCTGATGCAATGCCTGAACGCGACATTCGAGTTGTCCGGCCCCGATGGCAATCGCAGCGTCGCTGCGCGAGAGTTTTACGAGGCCGCGTATTTCACCGCCCGCGAGGATGAGGAAATTCTAACCCGGATTTCGGTCCCTGTTCCGGATGCGGGTGTTGGACAGGCTTACGAGAAGCAAAAGCGCAAGATCGGCGACTATGCGACAGCCGCAGCCGCCGTGATGGTGGGCAACGGAACGGCATCGGTTGCGATGACCAATCTGGCCGATACGCCCATCTGGTCCGAAGCTGCCAGCACGGCCTTGGCGGCCGGGGATGTCGATGGCTGCGTGGCCGCAATGCTCGACGCGATTGATCCTGTGGCCGACAACCGTGGCCCTGTCGAATTCAAAAAACACGTGGCCGCTGTGATGTTGCGCCGCGCCATCGACCGAGCGCAAAGCCGCGCGGCCTGAGGGGAGGAAAACTCATGTCGAAAATGCACGTCAAACTCACCGTGAACGGCAAGCAGGTCGAAGGTCTGGCCGAGCCGCGCACGCTGCTGATCCACTTCCTGCGGGAAGATCTGAAAATCACCGGCCCTCATATCGGATGCGAGACCAGCCATTGCGGGGCCTGCACCGTGGATATCGACGGCAAATCGGTCAAATCCTGCACGACCTTCGTGGCGCAGGTGAACGGGTCCGATATCACCACCGTCGAAGGCCTCACCAATGATGATGGCAGCCTTGGAGTGTTGCAGGAAATGTTCCGCGAACATCACGGGTTGCAATGCGGATTCTGCACGCCGGGCATGATCACCCGCGCGCATCGTCTGTTGCAGGAAAACCCGAACCCGTCTGAGGAAGAAATCCGTTTTGGCATGGCAGGTAACCTGTGCCGCTGCACCGGATACCAGAACATTGTCAAAGCAATCTCGGCCTCGGCTGACTTGCTGAACGCTCAGAAGGAGGCTGCGGAATGAACGATCAAACCATGACCCCCGAAGAACGCGCCGCCAATCTCAAAGGGATGGGCAGCTCGCGCAAACGCGTCGAGGATGTGCGCTTTACCCAAGGCAAGGGTAATTATGTCGATGATATCAAGCTGGACGGGATGCTGTTCGGCGACTTTGTGCGTTCCCCCTACGCACACGCCCGTGTTGTCAGCGTGAACAAAGACGCGGCCTTGGCTCTGCCAGGTGTGATCGCCGTTCTGACCGCCGAGGACCTGTCGCCTCTGGGCCTGCACTGGATGCCGACCTTGGCTGGTGACAAGCAGATGGTGCTGGCCGATGGAAAGGTGTTGTTCCAAGGTCAGGAGGTCGCCTATGTCGTGGCCGAAGACCGGTATATCGCGGCAGATGCCGTTGAACTGGTCGAGGTCGAATACGAAGAACTGCCGGTTCTGACCGACCCGTTTGAGGCGCTGAAATCGGATGTTGTTCTGCGCGAAGACCTTGAAGGTCAGACGGAAGGGGCCCACGGCCCGCGCAAGCATCACAACCATATTTTCACATGGGAACAAGGCGACAAAGACACGACCGAGGCCGTTCTGGCCGAGGCTGACGTGGTTGCGGAGGAGATGGTCTATTACCACCGCACCCACCCCTGCCCGCTGGAAACCTGCGGCTGTGTGGCCAGCATGGACAAAGTGACCGGCAAGCTCACGCTCTACGGCACGTTCCAGGCCCCGCATGCGATCCGAACGGTTGTGTCGCTGATCTCTGGCGTGGCCGAGCACAATATCCGCGTCATCAGCCCCGATATCGGCGGCGGCTTCGGCAATAAGGTTGGGGCCTATGCGGGGTATGTCTGCTCGGTCGTTGCGTCGATCGTGACCGGCCAGCCGGTGAAATGGGTCGAGGATCGGATGGAAAACCTGATGTCCACCGCCTTTGCACGCGACTACTGGATGCAGGGCAAGATCGCCGCCACCAAGGATGGCAAGATTACCGGGCTTTGGTGTCACACAACGGCGGATCACGGTGGGTTCGATGCCTGTGCCGACCCGACCAAGTTCCCGGCGGGGTTCATGAACATCTGCACCGGGTCTTACGACATCCCCACCGCTTATCTTGCGGTGGATGGGGTCTATACCAACAAGGCTCCGGGTGGTGTGGCCTATCGCTGTTCTTTCCGCGTGACCGAGGCCGCCTATTTCATTGAGCGGATGATCGAGGTTCTGGCCATCAAGCTAAACATGGACGCGGCCGAGCTGCGCCGGATCAACTTTATCAAGGCCGATCAGTTCCCGTACCAGTCTGCGCTGGGCTGGGAATATGACTCGGGCGATTATCACACCGCCTGGGACAAGGCCTTGAAGGCCGTGGACTATGAAGGTCTGCGCGCAGAACAGGCGCAGCGGATCGAGGATTTCAAGGCGGGCAAAACCCGCAAGTTACTGGGGATTGGTCTGACGCATTTCACGGAGATCGTGGGCGCTGGGCCAGTGAAGAACTGCGATATCCTCGGGCTGGGCATGTTTGACAGCTGCGAGATTCGTATCCACCCGACCGGCTCGGCCATCGCGCGGCTGGGGACGATCAGCCAGGGTCAGGGCCATGCCACGACCTTTGCCCAGATCATCGCCAGCGAGATCGGTTTGCCTGCGGATGACATCACTCTGGAGGAAGGCGATACGGACACCGCGCCTTATGGTCTGGGAACCTATGGCTCTCGGTCGACGCCTGTGGCGGGCGCGGCGACAGCGATGGCTGCACGGAAGATCCGTGCCAAGGCACAGATGATCGCGGCCTATCTGCTGGAGGTGCATGACGACGATGTCGAATGGGACGTGGATCGTTTCGCCGTCAAAGGTGCGCCCGAGCGGTTCAAGACGATGAAAGAGATCGCTTTCGCCGCCTACAATCAGGCCATCCCAGGTCTGGAACCGGGTCTGGAGGCGGTCAGCTACTACGATCCGCCGAACATGACCTATCCGTTCGGTGCCTATGTCTGCGTCATGGAGATCGATGTGGATACCGGCGAATGGGAAGTCCGGCAGTTTTACGCACTGGACGATTGCGGCACCCGGATCAACCCGATGATCATCGAAGGGCAAGTCCACGGTGGCGTGACCGAGGCGCTGGCCATCGCGATGGGTCAGGAAATTGCCTATGACGAGATGGGCAACGTAAAGACCGGCACGCTGATGGACTTCTTCCTGCCGACCGCGTGGGAGACGCCCAACTACATCACCGATCACACGGTAACGCCCTCACCGCACCATCCGATTGGAGCGAAGGGCGTGGGCGAGAGCCCGAATGTGGGCGGGGTCCCTGCGTTTTCGAACGCGGTGCATGATGCGTTCAGGCCTTTTGGTTTGACCCAGAGCCACATGCCGCACGATCATTGGCGGATCTGGAAGATTGCCAATGGGCTGGGGATGCATGGGTAATCGGTTTCGAACCAGCTTGCGCCGGTCCGACCAAACGGAGGGGGCCAGCCCCCTCCGTACCTCCCCCGAGATATTTTTGGCCAGATGAAGATGGGATCCTGGTTTTGACCTTGAGTGATGTTCAGAGCGGATTGGCCGCGCAAGGCTATGTCGCCGATGACTGGTTGGCGATGGCGTTGCATCTGGCGCAGGCTTTGGGGCGCCCCTTGTTATTGGAAGGCCCAGCGGGCGTTGGCAAGACAGAGGTCGCCAAGGCGATGGCGGGCTGGCGCGATACACGCTTGATCCGGCTTCAGTGTTACGAAGGGCTGGATGCCAGCCATGCGATCTATGAGTGGAATTACCAGCGGCAGTTGCTGGCGATCCGGGCAAGTGAAGCGCAGGGCGGTTTGCCGGAAGCGCAGCTGTTTTCGGATGAATATCTGCTCAAAAGGCCTTTGTTAGAGGCTATTTCCGAGGAAAAACCTCCGGTGCTGTTGATTGACGAGATTGATCGCGCGGACGAGGAGTTTGAGGCTTATCTTTTGGAGATCCTGTCGGATTTCCAGATCACGATCCCCGAGCTGGGCACGGTCAAGGCCCGTACGCGGCCCATCGTGATCCTGACCGCCAACGGGACGCGCGACCTGTCTGACGCGCTGCGCCGGCGGTGTTTGTACAGTTTCCTGGATTATCCGTCGAAAGAGACGGAAATGGCTATCCTGCGCGCGCGGATGCCGGAGATTGAGGGCGTCTTGGCCCGCCAGATCATCGGCGTGGTTCAGGCGCTTCGGAAGGAAGAGCTTGAGAAGACGCCGGGTGTGGCAGAGATGCTGGACTGGGCGGCGGCCTTATCGGGGCTTGGCGTCAATGATTTGGCTAGGTCTCGGGACGAAGTTCAGGCCACGTTGGTATGTCTGCTGAAAACAGCTGCTGATTATGACGCCGCGCCGCCCGAGGTGATGGATCGTCTGATCGGGAAGGTTGCGTGATGCAGGTGACACGCTTTCCCGCGCGGGCCTCGGGTCTTGCGGACCGCATGTCGGGGTTCATCGCGCATCTGCGGATGAACGGGTTGCGTGTGGGGCCGAAAGAAACCGCGGATGCGTTGGCGGCGTTGTCGGCGGTTGAGGCAACGGATTTCGGTCAGGCGCGTCAGGCCTTGTGCGTGCTCTTGGCCGGTGACGCAGAGGATTGGCGGCGTTTTGATGAGTTGTTTGATGCCTATTGGTTCAACTCGGGGAAGCAGCGCACCGGAATAGCCCAGAACACGCATGTGCGGGTGCAATCCTCAAAGCCGATGATCTGGCAAACTGACAACGAAACGGCCCGTGACGGGTCAGCGGATACGGACCAGGCCACCGCTCCGGATCCGGGCGACGGGGAGGCCGAAGGGATGGACGGGAAGCTGATCGCGACCCGTACGGCCAACCTGTCGCGCCGGGATCTGCGGGAATTGATGGACGAGCAGTCTCTGAAACAGGCGCAAACGGCGGCTGAGCGGTTGGCGCGGGCCATTCGGGATCGTCGGTCGCGGCGACGCAAACACGCGTTGCGGGGGCCGGCGCTGGATATGCGCCGCATTCAGCGCGCCAGTCTGGCGCGCGGGGGTGAGCCGTTGGACCTGTACCGGCGTGCACGTCCACCGCGACCGATGCGGATCGTCGCACTATGTGATGTCAGCGGGTCGATGACCGTGTATTCTCGCGTCTTTTTGGCCTTCCTGAAGGGGTTGGTCGGCACGGGGGCGGAGGCGGATGCCTATCTGTTCCATACACGCCTGATGCGCGTGACGGATGCGTTGCAGGACCACGACACGCTGCGCGCAGCCGGTCGGTTATCGCTGATGGCAGAAGGCTTCGGCGGCGGGACCGACATCTCGGGCAGTTTGGAGAGTTTTCTGAACGGCTATGGCGCACGGGCGTTGAACGGGCGTACGATCGTGCTGATCCTGTCGGACGGGTATTGCAGCGCGGACCCGCAGGCTTTGGGCTCCGTGTTGGCACGCTTTCGGCGCAAAGCGCGGCGGATCGTTTGGCTCAACCCGTTGAAAGGGTGGCAGTCCTATCAACCTGTGGCTGCCGCGATCCGCGCTGCCGAACCCTATCTGGATGCGCATCTGCCAGCGAACACTCTGGAGGCGCTTGCCGCGCTTGAGCCGCAGTTCCGGAAGTTGTGAAAGGAGGGCTGAATGGCCGGCTTCGACATATTCGACACGATCGAAACACTTCGCCAAAGCGGCGACCCATTCTGTGTCGCTACGGTTTTGCGCACAGCTGATGCGACATCGGCCAAGGCTGGCGGCAAGGCTGTGGTCACGTCGGACGGTCGCATCCTCGGTCATTTGGGGGGAGCCTGTGTGCAACGGGCCGTGCGGGCGTCGGTGCAACAGGCTCTGACCACCGGCGCGGCGCAGATGATCCGCGTCAAACCGACGGAGAAGGTGGTAAATATGACAGACCCCGACGGCGTGCAGACTTTCAAAAGCGGGTGCCCATCGGGGGGAACGGTTGATTTGCTGGTCGAGCCGTATCAACACGCACCCAGGCTGGTCATTTTTGGCGCCACACCGATTGCCGATGCATTGGCCGCACATGCGGGTTTGATCGGATTGCGCGTTTGCGTGGCCCAGGGCTCAGAGCAGTCGGGACAAACCGCATTTGACCCGGATGACCTGGAGTCGCTGGGAATAGAGCCGCGCGATTTCGTCGTGGTCGCGTCGCAAGGGCAGGGTGATCGGGTGGCCTTGCAGTCCGCGCTCAGGTCGCCCGCGCGGCGCGTCTCAATGGTGGCCAGCAAACGGAAAGCGCAGGTTTTATGTGATAAACTGATCGCACAGGGGCTGGATCGCGCGCGGGCGGCACAGCTGAAGGCCCCGGCGGGCTTGCACATACATGCCGTTGACCCGCACGAGATCGCCTTGTCGATCCTGGCCGAGATCGTTGAATGGAAAAACACAGACAGATCCGAGGAGACCGCACAAAATGAAAAAATGGCGTGACCGATGGCGGAGATTTTGGCCTAAACGACCTGAACGGTCTGCGTCCGAGGCGACCGAAGAGGCGCTGCGCGTCTATCCAAGGTGTTGTTAAAAAAAGGAAACAGGAATGGACCTGAGTGACGAAATCCGAATTGCCGCGCCGCGTGAAGATGTTTATCGAGCGCTGAACGACCCTGACGTCCTGCGCGAGTGCATTCCCGGATGCGAAGAGCTGACCCAGTCAGAGCCCGGCAAATTGGAGGCAAAGGTTGTTCTGAAAATCGGTCCTGTCAAAGCGCGGTTTGCAGGTGAGGTGACTTTGGACACCTCGAACGCGCCCGACGGTTTCACGTTGTCCGGCGAAGGCAAAGGCGGTGCTGCGGGGTTTGCCAAGGGTGGCGCGGATGTGACGCTGACAGAAGACGGAGACGAAACCGTTCTGAGCTACACTGCAAAAGTGGATATCGGTGGTAAAATCGCGCAGTTGGGCAGCCGTTTGATTGCCGGGACAGCGAAGAAACTCTCTGGTAAATTTTTCACCAAGTTTGGTGAGGTCGTGTCAGAGCAAACGCTATCATGAGGGGGCGACCACTGCTTAACCAAACTATTGCGTGGTTTTAGATAGTCTGAATGTGAACCCGATAAACCACTTCCATGCAGCCAAAGAAGCGGCACGATACTGTCTAAGCGGTCTTTCAAAGAGCGCGGCGAAGCCAAAGCAGATCAGCAAAGTAAGAACCAACAGCCAAATATCATACCCCGGCAAGGTTTCAGGCAAAGTTGCGTCAAGCAAGTGCAAGGTTGGATAATGTACCACATAGAGTGAGAAGCTGCAGCCTGCGATCCATCTAACACAACGCGAAACCCAACCCTCCTTACGGCTTGCTGTATTCGCGGTCAGTACACGGACCCCTAGTAGGTGAACCGCAACCAATAAGGCCAGCAGAGTGTTCCATAGCACTTCGTTGGAATAGACGAGCACGTTGTGGTGATTGAGGGGCTTCAAGGCCAAAATTGTCAGGTATTCCAGCAACTCAGGGATACCGGAGGTCTTAAGGCCAATGAGCAGAACGATGCTGCCGATAGCGTAACACCAGGCTTTGGTCATAAGGTTTTTTGAATTGGTACGAGGTGTAAGTTTCCATACCAGAACCCCAAGCAACCAAGCCGGGAACATGGCTAGAACAGGTATTCCGACCAGCAATACCAGCAAAGCCAGAACCACAGCCCTTAGCGCACCTTTCAAAAAGACGATGGCGCCAAATAACAGATAAAACCCGACCTCATAACTTAGGGACCAAATTGGTCCGTTCGAGCCAAGCCGAACCCAGTCGGTCAATCCGGTCCAAAGATTGGTTACCGTCAGCCCGCGCCATAGGAATTCTCCGATCGGCAGTTCCTGATAATAGCCATCGGGATACGCGGACATATCAATGCGGGTACCAATTGCGTCAAATGCCAACGTTAGCAAAAGTGCAGGAAAGAGGACCGAGAAAACTCTGGTCACTCTGTTAAAGGCATATCGCCCGAGGGTTTGATCACGCCCCGCCGCGTATGCGATTACAACACCAGACAGAACAAAGAAGACGGCAACGGCATCGCTTGCGACGTTCCATTCGCGTAGAAAATAGTAGTCGCCGCGCGTAAAGCGAATATGCGCCATATGACCGAATAGAACCATCAGAGCCGCACCCGCGCGCAAAACGTCCAACCAGAGAGAGAACCCTTCGGACATCGTCAATTTGTTTGGCGTTGATATCCGGGTCATGCCGGTGTTTTGTTTTAACTTGGCGGCGATTGCCTCCCAGCATTCTTTGAAAGGCAAAATCAATGCTGCGACCAAAGTGGGGTAGGGCTGATCAACGGGCTGTCCGTTTCCGTCCGAAACCCCGAATGTTAACTTTTCCTGTTCGGTTGGGATGTACAGTGTTCCAAACATCCAATCCCACAGTGCGAACATTGAGCCATAGTTTTTATCGTGGTGCTTCACGGCTACGGAATGGTGAATTTGATGCTGGGCTGGGGAAATCAGGATGTGCTCAAGCACACGCCCGTAGCTTATCCAGATGTGGCTATGACGGAAATTTGCGCCCAGCGCATTGAACATGAAATACAAAGCGTTGGCGCCACCAATGGTCACGACATTTATCTGCCCGACAAAAGCGTAGAGTACGAAGCCCTGGACTATTCCGACCACAATGGTAATCAGAAAATTCCGCAGGATTGGTTCTACTGGATGCGTACGCTGAACCGTCAACGGCGTCAGTACGTCAGCTGAGTGGTGCACTGCATGAAATGGCCATAGAAACGGCATTTCGTGATGCGCGCGGTGCGCCCAGTATTTGCAGAAATCAGATGTGGCAACGATTATCATCGTGACAATCAAGCCTTGCGTCCAACTTGTTGGAGAGGCCTCTAACGCACCGCCATTTAGCCAGTGCAGCAAAAAATAGGCCACCGTAGTGGGAAAAAATACGGCCCCCATTATACCCAGAGCAATGAATAGACGGCTGGCTAAAAATAGTTTGATATCAAGCAGGTTAGACCTGTGAGCATAAATCCTTTTGGGCACAAGCCAACTTATGAATCGTTCGGGACTCCCGCGTAGCTTCCAGACAAAGAACGCAATAATGATGGTGCAACAGATATAGAAAATCGAATAGCGCACGTTCATATCGAAGGGCGCATTCAAAACGCTACTCAGAAATGTGTTGATTGTATCCAAATTCGGCACTTTCTATTTATTCGCACCGAGATAGTTGAGCATTACGGCAATTGTTTGGCTGCTATTGGACCAAGTTGAAGCGCTTGAAGTCCGTGTGTTTGCCCTGCGATTTGGAAGGAGGCCACCAAAAAGCCCCGTCAAAGTCTGACGGGGCTAAATTTCCCGCTTTGAGCGGTTCACTAACGGGAACTCAGCCCTTTTTAAGAACCTCACGGCCAAGCAGTTCGGCAATCTGAACCGCGTTCAGGGCGGCGCCCTTGCGCAGGTTGTCCGACACGCACCACAGATTCAGGCCGTTCTCGATCGTCGAGTCCTGACGGATGCGGCTGATGAAGGTGGCGAAATCGCCCGCGCATTCGATGGGCGAGACGTAGCCACCAGCTTCACGCTTGTCGATCACCATGATGCCCGGTGCCTCGCGCAGGATGTCGCGGGCCTCATCTTCGTCCAGGAACTCCTCGAACTCGATGTTCACAGCCTCGGAATGGCCAACGAAGACCGGAACCCGAACACAGGTCGCTGTGACCTTGATCGACGGGTCGACGATCTTTTTCGTCTCGACAACCATCTTCCATTCTTCCTTGGTCGAGCCGTCTTCCATGAAGACGTCGATCTGCGGAATGACGTTGAACGCGATCTGTTTCTGGAACTTCTTCGGCTCAACTTCGGTCGTGGGGTTGTAGATGGCCTTGGTCTGATCCCAGAGCTCATCCATGCCTTCTTTACCGGCACCCGAAACCGACTGATAGGTCGATACAACCACGCGTTTGATCTTGGCGCGATCATGCAGCGGCTTAAGCGCAACCACCATCTGCGCGGTCGAGCAGTTGGGGTTCGCGATGATGTTCTTCTTGCTATAGTCGTGGATCGCTTGCGGGTTACATTCCGGCACGATCAGCGGAATGTCCGGGTCATAGCGATAGAGCGATGAGTTATCGATCACCACACAGCCCGCCGCCGCCGCCTTGGGGGCGTAGACTTTCGTCGCCTCGGAGCCCACGGCAAACAGCGCCATGTCCCAGCCGGTGAAATCGAAGGTGTCCAGGTCCTTGGTCGTGAGCGTCTTGTCGCCAAATGTCACCTCGGTTCCCAGCGAACGACGGCTTGCCAGGGCGGCAAGTTCATCGACAGGGAACTGGCGTTCTGCCAGGATGTTCAGCATTTCGCGGCCCACGTTGCCCGTGGCGCCGACGACTACGACGCGATAGCCCATTTCATGTCTCCAGAGTTAAGGACGCGCGTTCATAGCCGCGTTGCAGCAAAGAAAAAAGGCCAATTGCGCAGGTTTTTGGCCCGGCGCATTGATTTGGGCCACATGAGCGGGGTCAGGGCGCGTCCAGAAGTGCGCGGTAGACCCCGACGATGGCCTGCGCTTCGCTTTCGATTCGAAAGTTCTGCTCGACATGGGTGCGTGCAGCGCGGCCTGCAGCCTTCAACTTGTCGGGATCGGACAGCATGTCCTGCAGGGCATCCGCCAACGCAGCGGCATCGTCCTTTTCGATCAGTCTGCCGGTCATCCCGTCTTCGATCTGCGCGCTGAAAGCGCCGACGCCGTGGCACGCTATGGCTGGAACGCCCGAGGCCATCGCCTCGAGCGGGGTCAGGCCAAACCCCTCGTGCCGCGCGGGGGCGACAAACAGATCCAGCGCGCGATAAGTTTCAACAATCTCGTCCCAAGGGCGTTCACCCAGAAAGTGCACGCGGTCTGAAAGACCGGCGGTTTCAAGTTTTGCTTCTTGCTCCCGTTGGAAAGCTTCGAATTCTCTCGTCGCGCGGCCGGTGAACACGATCTGTGCATCCGGATAATTGGGCAAAACGTCTATCGCGGCATCAACCAGCAGATCAACGCCCTTCTGCGGGCGGATGCGACCAAAACAACCAATCAGCGTTCCGTCGGGAAGACCCAGTTTGTTGCGAAGCGTGGGTTTGTCATGGGCAGGGTGAAATAACTTGGTGTTTACGCCATGCATAATGACGGTCGAAGGATGTTCGAGAAACGACGCCGCTTGCGGCGTTGTAGCGATCAAGGCGTCCATCTTCATGATCAGCCACTTGGTGAACCCGGAATGATCCCGCTGTGCCGCCGAAGTAAAAAGCAGTTTGAAGTTGCATCGTAGAAGCGACTTGAGTGCCAAACCCATCAGCATTTCTGTGTTGCGGCGCGCGTGCCAGACGCGTCTTGTTTTTCGCGACAAAAACGGCACTTTCCAGAGTCTGATATGGGGAATATCCGCTGGAAGCCCGGGGCCGGTGGCGCGAATACCGATCAGCTTTTCTTGGATCGGCAGCAAACGGATCACCGTTGTTGTCACGCCGGACAAGCTGTGTTTCAGATTGGGCGCGATGACCTCGATTTCCCGCACAGTCTTCTCCGTCCAATGGTGTCAGGTCATATTGTCCCGGCTGAATAGATAGATCGCGCAGCCAATGGCAAGAGCAACGGCAAAGAAACCAAAGATTGCCGTATAGGGCGCGGATGATCCCGCATCTAAGGTTGCCGCGTGGATACGACCCGTTGCGAACTGCGCCAATCCGACCCCGCCGACGCCGAACAGGTTCAACAACGTGACCCCGCGCCCAACCAGATGCGGTGCGATGAATGCCCGTCCATGCGCCATGATGACGGGAAACGATGCCCCCGTGAAGCCAACGACTGCCAGCAACAGGACAGAGATCCAAACGGATTTGCCAATCCAAATGCATAGCAGGACAAGGGCCAAGACGCCGAGGGCGTTGCCACCGAAAATCACCCATTTGCGGGTGTTCAGAATGCGATCAAGCGGCCCGTAGACAAACGTGCCTGCAATCATCGCGGCCCCCATGACCAGCGTGGCCTGCCCAATCTGCGTGGTGTCGAGTGCGAACACGTCTGCAAGGTACGGGCCGGCCCACAGCCCCCGGATTGCGCCCGATGGCGCATAGGCGACCAGCATCAACGGCAGAATTGCCCATAACGCGGGAATTTTCAAAAGGTCCAGTACCGATCCCTTGTGGTCGGATTCAACGCGCCCGGGATCATGAACCGTAGACCAGATGCCGACCGCGACGAGGGCCGAAGTCAAGGCCAGCCCGATCATCGTCGCCCGCCATCCCATCCATTCGACCGCCAAGGCCGTCGGGTATGAGGCCACGAGGTTGCCGACCGATCCAACGCCCAGCATCACGGCGGCAAGTGTCGCGAACTTTGCCGGAGGAAACTCACGCGCAAAGATGAAGTACGACGCCATGAGGACCGGAGAGCACCCGACGCCAATCAGACCCATCGCGAGGCTGACATGGATCGGGGCGGTCGCGACGGCAAACAAGCCCGCACCACCTGCGCCGCCGATCAGCAGGAGGGTTGCTGAAGTCACCCTTGGCCCAACGCGGTCCAATGCCCATCCGACCGGAATCTGCATGGCAGCAAAGATCAGGAACCAAAGCCCGGATGCGAAAGCCAGGTCTTCGGCGGTGGCGCCGATATCGCGACCCAGGTCCGCCGTTAAGACCGCCAGAAATGCCCGAAAAAACTGGCTGAGGACATAGGCCAGACACAAAACAATCAAACCTGCCTGCATTCCATTCCCCCTCGACGAAATGCTTGGCATGTTGCGAAGGTGTGCACAAGCGTGTGAAGTGGGGTGACGCGACCGGAAATGAATCGCGATTGAACTATGTCCCACCCCATAGTTTGAAAACCATTTGAGGGCATGATGAACGCCTCTGACGCATCATTTTATGAAACTGTTCCCGTTTCCGACGAATTTCTGACTTTGAGCGATCCTGAAAGGTTCACGCCAATTCCAAACAGCTGGGTGGTCGGTGTTGCAGATATCGTCGACTCGACCGGTGAGATTGCACGCGGGCGATACAAGACCGTGAACATGGTCGGTGCGGCAGTGATATCCGGCATGATCAACACGCTGAAGGGGCACAGTTTTCCATACGTGTTTGGCGGCGACGGCGCTGCGTTTGCCGTTCCGGCCAAGGACGAAGCTGCCGCGAGACAAACCTTGGCCACCTTACGGTCCTGGGCGAAGTCCGAGTTCGACATCTCTCTGCGCGCGGCCTTGGTGCCGCTGCGCGACATCAGGCAGAACGGGCGGGATCTGCGCGTGGCGCGGTATGCGCCATCTTCCGGCGTTGACTATGCCATGTTCGTAGGCGGTGGGCTTGCATGGGCCGAGGCGCAGATGAAGTCCGGAGCGTTCGAAGTGCCGCCTGCGGACGCAGATGCCCAGCCTGATCTGACAGGGCTGTCCTGCCGTTGGTCCAACAGCGCAGCGCGGCATGGCCAAATCGTATCCTTAGTGATTCAACCCACGTTAGAGTCTGATGAACAGGAATTTGCGGCTTTGTCGCAGTCGGTTCTGACGGCCGCAGAGGCTTTGGACCGGGCAGGCCACCCGGTGCCCGAAAACGGACCGCCAATGCGCTGGCCGCCGCCCGGCGTCGACCTCGACGCGCATGTCTCGCGCGCTGGGCGCAACTTGTTCCTGCACAAACTCGCTCTGCTTGGTCAAAACCTGTTGATCGGGCTGCTGTTCAAAACCGGATTGCGTCTGGGCAAATTCGAACCGCTGCACTATCAGCGCATGGTCAGCCAGAACTCGGATTTCAGAAAATTCGACGACGGCCTCAAGATGACGCTTGATTGCGATGACGATACGCTGACGCGCATCAAGCAGATGCTGGATACAGCACAGGAGCAGGGAAAAATCCGATACGGCCTGTTTTCGCAACAAGAGGCGATGATGACCTGCTTTGTTCCTTCTGCAATGCGTGATGATCACGTGCATTTTGTCGACGGTGCCACAGGCGGCTACGCGCAGGCCGCCGCCACGATGCGGTCTTAAAAGCCCATATTTTGCATAAAGTTGCGAAAAAGCGGGTTTTGAGCGAGAATTGGACATGACCGAAGACCTGCCACTGATGTCCCGATCTTTGCCGATTGCCCTGCTGCGGGCTCGGGAAAAGGTGATGGGGCCAATCCGGGCCATCCTGACAGATGCCGGCGTGACCGAGCAGCAATGGCGGGTTTTGCGCGTTCTGAAAGAAGAAGGGCCACAAGAGCCGACCCAGATCGCCGAGCGCGCCTGTCTTTTGTTGCCCAGCTTGACGCGTATCCTGCGAAATCTCGAGGAAAAAGACCTGATCGTGCGGCGGATCGCCCCCAATGACCGGCGTCGGCAGATTGTCGAAATCAGCAATGGCGGTTTGCAGATAATTCGCGCCAATATCGCCAGAAACGTCAGGCAGGCCGAACGCATACGTACAAAACTGGGTCCGGAACGGCACGATCTGCTTTTGGATATTCTGGGCGACCTGCACGACCTGGATGTATGATCCAAGCCTTGGGCGGAAAAATGCATGATGCTGCCTAAATGGTTGCGCGATCGGCTCGCACATCGTATTTTGTGCATTATTTTTCATATTCAAGCCGCATCGAATGAAAGAACTGACCCCTTCAGAAACCGCACTGAACCCGCAAGGGGGTGATGGTCCCACGGAGTTGGCAGCGCGTGTCGGCCATCGTGTGCGGGCAGCCCGCAAGGAACACGGCATCTCGCGGCGCGTCCTGTCTGAAAGGTCCGGCGTTTCGCCCAGATACCTGGCGCAGCTGGAGGCAGGGGAAGGAAATATCTCGATCGGGTTGCTTCAGCGTGTCGCCCAGGCATTGGACAGCAAGATCGAAGCGTTGATAACTGAAAACGCATATTCGGACCCTAAGGCTTTGCAGGTCGCCGAATTGTTCCAACGGGCGGACAAAAAGACACGCGAAAGTGTCCTGCAGCTGTTGCGCGCTGATCCGACAAACCCAAGCCGCGCGGGGCGGATTTGCCTGATTGGCCTTCGGGGCGCGGGGAAATCGACACTGGGCGCGATGGCGGCCAACGCGCTGAATCTGCCGTTTGTGGAGCTTACTCGCGTGATCGAAGGGATGGCCGGCATGCCGCTTCCCGACATAATGGCGTTCTATGGTCAGGAAGGGTATCGCAAGCTTGAGGCGCAAGCTTTGGACCGGGTCGTCGACGAGCATGACCGGTTGGTTCTCGCAGTGGCAGGCGGCATTGTCGCCGAGCCCGATACCTACGCCACGCTGCTGCGCCGGTTTCACACAATCTGGCTTCGGGCAACGCCGCAGGAACACATGGACCGTGTCCGGGCGCAGGGGGACGAAAGACCGATGCAGGGGAACCCGGCGGCAATGGACCAATTGAAATCGATCCTGGCAAATCGAGAGGACCAATACGCCCGGGCCTCGGCCCAACTCGATACGTCCGGCCATCAGGTCGTGGACTCATTACAGGACGTCCTGAGTTTGATCCGGAACAATCACTATCTGGATTAGAAACAGAGTCTATTTCGCAGTTTTCAGCCAACCGTTTTCAAACTCAACTTGGTCAAGCCCCGCGAACCGCCGAACGCGATCCAACTCTGCGTCCAGTCGTTTGGTTCTTGCATCCGACCAACGCACCGACCTTTCCGGCCAGACAGCCTTGATGCGCAGGGCGCCGCAGTCGCGGTGCGCTTTGGCGTCGATCCGCCCAATCAGACGGTCGCCTTCCAGTATCGGGAAAACATAGTAGCCGTATGTCCGTTTCGGCGCGGGCACGAAAACTTCGATGCGATAGTAGAACCCAAACAACCGTTCGGCCCGGTTGCGGTCGCGCAGCATCGGATCGAACGGGCTGAGCAAGCGGATACGGCCCGGCGGCGACGGAAGTGCCTTAGCTTCTTCAATCACACCCTGACGCGCCAAGACCTTGCGTTTGCGACCGTCCGCACAGGTGATTTCAACCTCTTCAACAGCGCCCGTTTTTAACGCCTGTTCGCACCAGATCTTTGCCTCGGCCGGACTGACCGTATCCCAAAAGGCAGCCAGTTCCCCGGAGGTGGCAAACCCCAGCCGATCCAGCGCTGCGTTGCAGAGCCAATCGATGGTCGCGGTCTCATCACAATCGCGGTTGCCCGGGCACAGATGAGTTTCGATCACGCGCTCGGTCAGATCATAACGCTTTTGGAAGCCCTCGCGACCGACTACGGCCAATGCACCAGACCGCCACAGAAATTCCAGCGCCGTTTTCGACGGGTGCCAGTCCCACCACCCACCTGACCCCTTCTTTTCCTCCTGACCGACGTCAGACGAACTTACCGGTCCATGGTCGCGGATATGGCGCAACACGGTCTCGAACCGTTGTTCGTATCCGTCCCGGCGCCAATTCTTCCACCGGGCTTTCAAATCCTTGGCATCACGCAGAAAACGAAGGTGCCAATGTGGGTAGAACTCCATCGGGATGACGGCTGCATCATGCGTCCAATGTTCGAACAATGCCCCGTCCGTCTCATACAGGCGCTTGAGGTTGCGCGCTCGGTATGTTGGTTTGCGGGCGTACAGGATCATGTCGTGCGCCCGCGCAACGGTGTTGATGCTGTCCAACTGCACGAAACCAAGACGATGGATCAAAGACAACAGGTCGGACCCTTTCGCCGCCCCGCCGGGCTGTTCCAGCAGCGCGTGTCGGTCCATGAACAAGGCCCGCGCTGCCTTGTTGTCGAGCTGCGGCAAAGCCACCCGTTCAGCGCCGCTTGAGCGTATCGCCGTAGCTGATCTTGGGTGTCAGGGTCACGCGCTTATCAATCTCGGTGTCGGGATCATTCAATTGGGCCGAGATAATCTCTGCCGCCTGCCGCCCGATTTCCAAACGACAGGCGTCCATGGTGGCCAGTTTGCGCGGCAAACCCTGCAACAACTCAACGTTGTTGAAGCCCGCCAAGCCAATCTGGCCCGGCACTTCGATCCCCTGTTCCAGCAGATACAGCAACCCACCCGCACCGATCATGTCATTGGAATAATACAAGAAATCCAGATCTGGCGAGCGCTCCAGCATAGCCTGCGTCATCTCACGCCCCTTGGCCAGAGCCGAGCCGCCGGAATAGAATTCGCGATCCTCAATCTCGACCCCGTGTTTTCCAAGAACTTCGGTGAAGCCTTCAAACCGTTTCCGGGCGCGGTGGTCCAGAGGCATCTTGGTGCCCATGAAGCCGATATGCTCATAGCCTGCCTTCAGGATCGCCTGCGCCATTTCGCGACCCGCGCGGCGGTGAGAGATCCCGACCATCGCATCCACCGGCTTGCCATCCGTATCCATGATCTCGACCACCGGAATGCCGGCCGAATCCAGCATGGCCCGCGCCGCCTCGGTATGTTCCAGCCCCGCTATGATCACACCCGAGGGCCGCCAAGAGAGCATCTCGTACAGTACTTTTTCTTCTTTCTCGGGCAGGTAGTCGGTTACGCCCACGACGGGTTGCAGTTCCGTGTCTTCCAGCACCTGGTTGATGCCGGTGAGCACTTCGGGAAAGACCATGTTCGACAGCGATGGGATAATGACCGCAACCAGATTGACCCGGCTGGATGCCAGCGCACCTGCGATCTTGTTGGGTACGTATCCCAGTTCCTTGGCCGCGGCCAGAACGCGGGTCCGGGTCGCGTCGGACACATCACCTCTGTTGCGCAGGACCCTGCTGACCGTCATTTCGGACACGCCCGACGCTTCCGAGACATCGCGAAGGGTAAGCGGGCGTTTGGTTTCAGTTGTCACGGGAAGGCACCTGCACTGTTGTTTTGCCCGATGGTAGCGTGAACGGGTCGCGTTTTACAACTGTTGCGCAAAGGTCATGACAACCCCGAAAAACCAAGATACAGAGAGCGTTGCGCGGCCCCGTGGCTCAACTGGATAGAGCAGCCCCCTCCTAAGGGGCAGGTTGCAGGTTCGAATCCTGCCGGGGTCGCCAAGTTCGGCGCGGAAAATCCACAGTTCCGACCAAGGCTCGTGCGCAACATAAGAAGACTCAACGCAATCCAAACCACGGCATCGGGCCGGGTTTCATACCCGTTCGTGGGGATTGAAATAACTTCTTTCTCTTTCTGGGCGATTTCGTGTTAAGGTCGCCACCATAGTTTATTGATTTTACATTTTGGAGGAATTTGGCCCTTTGTCCGATGCACCACAAAGGCGCTTCCGGCTTCGACCTCTGGAAGCAGCGGATTTCGAAACCGTTTCGCAATGGTTTCAGGATGTTCAGGATCTTGCGCTCTTTGACCGGGCCCTGCGCGTGCCGTTGAACAGGGCACAAACCGAAGAGATTTGGAAAGATGCGGTTGGCGGCATGCAGAATGTCGGCAAGTGCTGGTTCGTGATCGAAACCGATCAGGCAAAGCCTGTCGGGCTGGCCGGGCTTGAGGCGATATCCAACACCAACCGTGACGCCGTTATTCCCTTGTTCGTCGATAAGTCGGTGCGCAGGTGCGGCGTTGGCATCCGCGCGGCCGCGCTAACGCTGGACTTTGCCTTTCGGCAGTTGGGCTTGCATCGGATCACCTCGTATTACCGCGAAGATAACCATAGCACGCGCGATCTGGTCGGTCAGTTGGGCTGCAAGGTTGAGGGCACGATGCGACAGGCGTGGTTCGCAGACGCGAAATACCACAACATGGTTGTTGTCGGGCTTTTGCAGCAGGAATGGATGGTTCGGCGTGAGGAGCTGATCAAAGAGTTGTCACCGGAAACCACCGTTGCCTTTGGAGACGCAACGTCCGGCGATTGGTGCTGGCCACCCCGGAGCGCATGACTTGACCCAAACGCACAGATTTGTCACGCATTTGCCTGACCCGTTTTTGTTATATCTTTACTGTCAGAATCGACGACAGACCTTATGCGAGTGCCCGCAGTGAACCGTACATCAACAGGAACTCCCATCCGGCAAAAGCTCGGTGCCGTGGTTTTCGCCGATGTCGTCGGCTATTCGCGGTTGATGAGCGAGAACGAGATCGACACGTATAATTCTCTGAAATCGTTGCTGTCGACGCTCGAACAGATCTGTCCTCAGTATCAGGGCAACGTTGTCGAGGTTCGTGGTGACGGAATTCTGGCCCTGTTCGATACCGCAACCAGCGCAGTTGAATACAGCGTCGAGCTGCACCGCATCGCCAGCAAGCACAACCAGGACCGTGAGCCGAGCCAACAGATCAAGTTTCGCGCTGGCGTGCATCTGGGTGAAGTTCTGGTGGATGAGCGGGGAGTGCACGGCGACAACGTCAACATCGCGGCCCGCTTGCAGGAGATTGCCGAGCCCGAGCGGGTCTATGTCAGTTCCGCCGTTTACGAACAGATCCGCAACCGGCTGCGGTATGGGTACGAGTTTCTCGGGCCCAAGCAGCTTAAGAACATCATGTCACCGGTGGCGACCTACTGTGTGCGCAGCGAAGTCGAAGGCGCGACAATGGCCGCGACCCTACGACCGGAAATGCAGATCGAAGTGTTGGAACGCCCCGATATTCCTTCGGTCGCGGTTCTGCCTTTCGCAAGTCAGGGAAACGACGAAGATGATGCCTGGGTCGCCGAGGGGCTGACCGACGACATCATCATGAACCTGTCGAAGTTCCGGAATCTGTTCATCATTGCCCGGAACTCGTCCTTCTTTTTCAAGACACAGTCGATGTCACCGCAAGAGGCGGCTCGGCGTCTGAATGTACGATACGTGGCGCGCGGCAGTGTCCGCAGGTCAGCAAGCCGAATTCGGATCACCGCCGAGCTTATCGACGCCAACACCGAACGCACGATCTGGGGCGAAAGGTTCGATCGCAAGATAGACGACATATTCGATATTCTTGACGAGGTGACAGAGTGCATCGTTGCGGCCACCGCCGTGATGATCGAATCCCATGAACGCAAACGGATGGTTCAAGCGGTTCCGTCTGACTTGCAGGCCTATGGGTCGGTCCTGCAAGGGCAGCATCACATCTTCAAATACACGCGCCTCGACAATCGCAAAGCGCAGAATTGCTATGAATCGGCCTTGGAACGGGATGGCGGTTATGCGCGCGCTGCGGCCGCGTTATCGCGCACACTGAACCTGGACTGGCGTTATTCCTGGACCGAAGACCCGAACAGTGCGTTGGACAAGGCACTGTCCTTGGCGCAGCGCGCGGTCGAGCTTGACCCTACGGATGCACGCGGCTTTGGTGAGCTGGGGTATGTCCAACTGTACCGCAAGGAACATGACTCGGCGCTGGAATCCTACAAACGCGCACTGGCATTGAACCCCAATGATGCCGATATGCATTCGGACTACGCCGATGCGCTGGCTCATTCGGGCGACAACGAAAGCGCAATCAGCCACCTGCAACAGGCGATGAGGCTGAATCCCTATTTCCCGGATCAGTACCTGTGGCATCTGGGTGGTGCCTATTACAATCTCAAGCGTTATGACGAAGTAATCGCGTCGGTCAACAAGATGAACAACCCGACCGAGGGGCAGCGCGTGCTGGCTGCCAGCTATGCGCAATTGGGCGACATGGACATGGCGCAGCAAATCGCAGACCGGCACCGGGTTGTGCATCCCAACTTTTCGCTCTCGCGCTGGGCCAAAGTGCAACCCGACCGGCTGACGGATGATACCCAGCATTTTGTAGAAGGCCTGAAGAAAGCCGGATTCTAAAAAGGGCGCTCGATCGAAGCGCCCTTTGCAATTCCGTGTTTGATTGGTTCAGTCGCCGCGCGCCTTTGCACCGCTGACCTTTGCACCGCTCACTTTCGCACCGCTGACCTTTGCACCACTGACTTTTGCGCCGCTGACCTTGGCTCCACTGACCTTTGCGCCGCTGATGGCCGGGCTGTCAAAGCCAAAGTAGATGTCCAGCAACACCTGCTCGAACTGTCCCGCCATGGTATCCATACGGATGGTGTAGTCGGCCTTGTCATAGTCCCAGACACGAATGTCATCGGCTATCTGATAATCCGCTGCGGCGACACCCCCGAGGGATGGATTGTTCGGTGCCCGCGCCGCCAGATTGCCCGGTTTGTTCATGTCGGTCGCGCTTTCTCCGTCTCCATGAACAAGGAATATGGACGGCTCCGGCAGATCATAAAACGTACCTTCGTACGAGAACCCATAAATCCGCGCGAACCGTGCACCTTCACCCAGCTGATCGCTCAGGAAATTGTTGGCGCCCTGACCCTTGCGTTTGGGCACTTTCTTGAACTTCTGCCGCCCCTTCGAGAAGCTTCCGATCTGTCTCCAAAACCCTTTTTGCGTTCCATCCTTTACTTCTATCACGGTGCCCCACTCGAACTGCCGCTTGTCTTTCCAAGGATTGCCGTTTTCGTGAGTTACCCGATAGAGGCCATTTTCGCTCTTGTTGGACTGGTCTTTGAGCAAGATCTGGTCGCCTGCATAAACATTTTGGCCATTTACAGTGAGCCCCTTGAGATTAGCGATGTTGCTATCGCTGGCGACTTTGGCCTCCAAAGACGAAATCTGTAGTTCCTGAATAACGCGTCCAAACAACAACACTTCTGAAAAACTGAGCAAGGACTCAGACATATCATATTCTCCCGACTAAAGGATCGACGACGTCACGGACCTCATCTCCCCCCTTTTTGGCTCACACGCAGTGCGCGCCTAATTTCAAAAAATCATCATCCCGTGCGTGTAAACTGCCACAAAACCGGAAAAAAACAAAGACCTTAAGGTCCCGTCAGTCGGGGACCATAGTTCGAACCGATACCGCATGGCTTGACTCGTCAGGCTCTGCAAGACGCGGACCTGCAGAGGTCAGACCGATCTCGCGCATGCGGAAATTGCCTTGAATGATCTGCTGAAATGCCCCGCCTGTGATTTCCTGATCGACGGCCAGCAACGCGCGCTCGACACCAAAATAGCTGAGCATATCTGCATCCAGCCTCTCCCATGCGTCGGCAAGGTAGGATCCCAGAAAGTCGCGCGCCTCAAGCAGGGCAATGCGAAAACCGTCGGGATTGTCAGCATAGCGCCGGTCAAAAATCTGCTGCATCACCTGTTCGTATTCAGGCGTGCCCTCCAGCTGATCGGACAGATGTTCTTCCTCGGGTGAGATCAGGTCATGGACCAGAAGGCGTTCGTGATAGATATCGACCAGGACATCGAACATCGCACCGGTCAGGGGTTCGGACAAAGCATGCTCGCTGGACCAGCCGTGGGCGAACTCGGACAGAACCCTGTCGTTTGCCGCAATGCGGATCTGCGCATTCTCCGACAATTCCGCAAAGCGGCTCAGGCGATTGAACGAGTAGAGATTGCCGCGCGTGTTCTCCAACAGGTCTTCGACCACGGACCCAAAGTGAAGCGACGCGAGAAGCGCCACCAGATCGGCGGCGGATTCATGAAATCCGTAATATTCGCCCGATGCATCCCCGTCCGACGGCATCCCGATCACGCTGTAGATGATGGCGTGACCGATCTCATGCGCAACGACATCGAAATTCAGACTGTAGGGCCTGTATTCGTTCCCGTGATCCCATGTGCCACCGGTTTCCAGAAATCCCCAGCCGATATGTGCGTTGTCCAGACTGGGCAACAGCGACAATTCCAGCCGGTCGAAATCGCGTGCGAAATGCCACGGGATCGAGCGCCCAAAATACCCCTCCCAGACATCCATCGTGAAATGGGCGGATCCGAACAGATGCGCGGCTTCGAAACCGGGGTCTTCGGGGCCAATATGGATGAAGTTGCCCAGATCGTCCGGTTCCGGCGGCGGTTCGATATAGCCATCCCACGCAGGTAGGTACATCTGGGGGCCGTTCGGGCCGGGGATCATCGCGCCATAAGGCGTGGTTTTGCCCACAGGGTTCATTGCGTACATGCGCGGGCCGGACGGGCCGGGGCCAATGCTGCCTTGCGGTGCTGAAATCTCGACCATCTCGGGTTGCATTCCGGGCTCGAGATAGGGCGACTGCGGGTAAAGCAGGAACCGGGTTCCCGGTGTCTCTTCGTCCTTGGGTGTCTCGGGCCAGCTCATTCATCTATCCCTCAAGGTCTCAATCCGATGCCGCGTTTCCTTGGCAAAATGCGTATTCAGCTTCAATCAGTTCAAAAAACCTGTCACGCCCGGTCAAACCAAGGGCGACTGCATAGGATTCAAGATCATCCGGCACCGCGCGGTCAAGCTGTGTTTCAAAGTACCAGATTAACGCCTGCATGCGGCGGGTGGGCTCTGCACCACCCGATTGACTGGCCCGCAACGCGGCTGATTTGCGTGCTGCGCGCTCTTTCAGTTCTGCATAACGTCCCGACCTTTGCAATTCGGTCAGCAAGGCCCTGTCCATTTGTCCCTGCCGCGCGGCGATCGCCGCCTCGGTATGCGCCCGGCCCGCCAAAAGGGTCTCGTATTGCTGCACTGTCAGATCATTGTCTTCCAGCCATCGCATCAGGTCGGCCTGTCTCGGCAATCCGGCCTCGGACCGGTGATCCGACATCTGCCGCATCAGGTCCTCTTTGTCCGGCTGATACCCATCCTCGCGGGACAGTAGCCGCAACGCTGCCCGTTCCCGCAAACCGGTGTAGTGTTTTGGGTCAAGCCTGACCTCGTCCAACACTTTGGTATGGTCAGGTGTATTGTTGTGCGGTGCGTCATCAATGCGCGCGCATAGTTCACGCCACGCCAGCGTCCGTTCGACGCGAACGGGATCAGCGACAGCGCCATCGGCCCTGTCCAAGTGTCGCGCCATCAGGCGCAGCATTTCGCGCGCATCTTCGGCTTTGATATCGACAGCTCCGTCAGGCAGCCATTGCCGAAACCTGTCGAGATCGGGCAAATCCAGCGCGGCCTCAAGAACCTTGTTCCAATCCCGCTGCCGATAGTGCAGCGCTTTGGCCAGATTCAGGATCTGGCCTGCGGCGTCTGGCTGCAAAATCCCGTGATCAAGTGCCTTTTGAACTGTGGCGCGGATTGACACCATTGGCGTGCCGAGAGGTCTGAAACCAAGTTCCGCAGGGCTGTGCAGAACGGCGACTTCGTCGTCATCTTGTATGGCCCCGCTGCGGTAATCCTGAAACACCCGGCCAACGCCGATCATCCCGAAATCCACCAATTCAGCCGCACGCAACGCACCCATGCTTGCGCTGCCGTAAACGGGTATGCCCAGTTCCATCGCCCAAAGGATTTCCTTGTGCCAGACGGATGGGACCCCGTCGAAGTACCCGTCTATGATCCCGATCGCACGAACGTTCTCTGACGCAGCGCGGTAGACGTCCCCTTGCTGCACAGGTGGCAGAATTTCCGCGTCCAGAAACTCTAACACGTCGGCGGCAGGCAGGGTCGGTCCGGTGAACACAACGACGGTCATAGGGTCGATCCGTTAACACTTCGCGCCCGAGGCCCGGCGACAAAGTCAGCATCGTCATGCGGCGCCTCCAGCCCCGGGACGACGGCCCGAACAACGGCAATGTCAAATTCCGGTCGTGACAGATCGACGATCACGACCTGCGGTGCCCCGATGATGGCAAGCTGCGAAACCAGGAACGAAAGGTCCTGCTCGAACGAGTCGGTCACATGCGTTGGGCACTGTTGATAGTCGCCTGTCGGCGCGGACCCGCCAATCATGTCCCGCGCATAGTCGCCGCGCCAGGATCGGGCAGTGTCAGTGAACTCTGCCGGGTCAAGATCGTCACGCGCGCCCGAGATATAGGTCAGGCGCGTTTGCGCCGCTTCGGTCAAAGCGCGTAACAGGGCGATGGCGCGGTCCGGGTGGCATCCGTCACCAATCCCGATGTGACCGGCGGCGCTGCTTTCGTCGCAGATCATGCAGCGAAAACAGGCGATACCGGCATCCGAAGTGGTGTTCCAGATGCCGAACTGCAAACCGGCTGTCGTGATCCTGTCCATCGCGTGTTTGCACCGGGCATCATCCACCGTTTCCGGGTTTATGCGCGGAGCGATCCCGCGATGGTGCCACAGGGTTGTCGCGTCTCGCTCGATCACCTCGCAGATCGCGTGACAACTGGCTTCGGTCACGCTGTTGCCCGAGGCCAGACCGTTGGTCGTACGCGGAAATGCCCTGTTTTGGCCAACGGAAGAGGTGGTGTAGTCCGTATCCACCATTTCGTAGGGTACCCAGCAGAGTCCATCGGCCTTCAGATCGACGCCTTCGATCCAAAGCCTGCGGTCATGGGGATCAAAATCTGCTCCGGTGACCCGAGGCAATTGCGCGGTATCGACGACCTGTTCCGTGGCAGCAAGATCGGCAAAGCTTGCCAGCCGCAAGGGCAGCTCAATCCGTTCGGCGTGCCAGGATTCGATTGCCTCCATCACGCCCGAGGCCCGAGCGGCGCTGGGCGTGAGACCCTTTCCGAGCGACACGGCAACCGAGCGGGAATTGGGTCGCGTTACCATCACCGTTGGCAGCCCGATCCGGTCGAGTCCTGTCAGGTCGGCAATCCGCGTGATCCCCATTTGCGCCAGGTATGGCTGGACCAAAGCAAGGGTGTCCTCGGGACTCCGCAGCCGATGGGTATCGTGCAGATACAATTTCTGCGGTGTATCGGCCATGCGTTCAACCTTGCCAAGCGATTGATGCGAAATCAAAATTCCCGCCCGAATTGCGGACGGGCCCAATCCGGGCAAGGATGCGTGATCCGGCCGAACAGGTCAACTCTGCTGCGTAAGCGGCGTTGGTGATACAAATCCCAAACCGCGCCGCGCCCCAGCGAACAGAGACCGCGGGCCACATCAGCCTTATTTGGCTACGCGCCCTTTCCGGAATGCGCCAGGGCGATTTGCAGCCGTACGATCTTTGCGTCGCGTTCCGCCGCAAGCTGTTCGACGGAGGTGCCGTTGGTGGCGTCGGCAAGCCCGTCAACAAGCATCTGCGACGTTTCGGGGGTCAGTTCCGGGGTTCCAAGGTCTTCCCACCAGCCATTGAAAGTGTCCGAAAAGTGATCACAAAATGCGGCCAGCCCACCCGATCCGGCACCGAGACCAAAGAGCGTGGTCGGGCCCATCACCGCCCATCGCAGCCCGGGTCCGGCCGCCATGGCCTTGTCGACATCACCGACGCTTGCAACACCTGACTGAACCAGATGAATTGCCTCGCGCCAGACAGCGGCCTGCAGCCGGTTGGCAACATGGCCGGGAAATTCCTTTTTGACGCGAATGGTGACCTTGCCGATGTCTTCATAGAACGCCTCGGCGGCGGGCACCACATCCGGGTCGGTTTGATCGTTGCCCATTACCTCGACAAGCGGGATCAGATGAGGTGGATTGAATGGATGCCCAAGAATGAAGCGCCCCGGGTTGTCCCAACCAGTCTGCATCTGGCCAAGCGTCAAGCCAGAGGCTGAACTGGCAACGATGGCGTCAGATGCCAAGGCTGGTTCGATCTCGGCAAAAGTGGCATGTTTGATCGGCAGGCGTTCGGGTACGTTTTCCTGTACGAATCCAGCGCCTTCGACCGCGTCGCGTGCTGTGTTCACAAAGGCGATCCGGTCCGGGTTGCCCCGCGCCGTCAGGCCCAGATCGCTCATGGTATGCCATGCTTGGTCGATATAGGTGCGGACCGCGATGTCCGAGCTGGCGGCGGGATCGTAAACAGTGACGGACCGGCCAGAGGCCAGGAACAATGCCGCCCAGCTTGCGCCGATGGTGCCGGCCCCCAAAATTGCGGTGTGCGCGAAATCTGTCATCAGAACAATCCGGTGTTGATCGGCGAGGCCGCAGTCATGCCGCCGTCGATGGTGAACATTTGCCCGGTTGCAAACCCGGCCTCGTCAGACGCCAGCCAAACCGCCATGGCGGCTATGTCTGCGGGTTGACCAAACCGGCGCGTCGGATGCCGGGCCAGCGCGTCTTTGCGGGCCGCATCGGGATCATCGGACAAGTCAAATCCGGCGGTCAGCATGCCGGTTTCGATCCAGCCGGGGCAGATCGCGTTGCAACGCACGCGCGGGCCATGATCCACAGCGATGGAACGTGTGAGACCGTGAACAAAAGACTTCGATGCATTGTAAAGCGCCATTGACGGATCTGATGCTTCTCCCGAGATCGAGCCGATGTTGATAATCGATGCACCCTGAGGCATGGCCGGAAGAAACGCCCGGCACATATTGAATACGCCCCGGCAATTGGCCCCGATGACGAGATCCCAGTCGGCATCGGTGCTTTCGACGACGGTCTTTTCGATCTGGACACCTGCATTGTTGACCAGAACGTCAATTGCACCAGTGTTCGTTGCCAGCGCGGCAACTTGCGACGGGTCGGCTACATCCGTGCTGTGCCAGACAACAGTCTCGGCCAGCCCTTCAGGTCGCGCGCCGCGTCCGCATGTCGAAACCGTTGCCCCTTCAGCCAAAAAGGCGTCGACGATACCGCGCCCAATGCCTTGCCGCCCGCCGGTGACCAGTGCTTTTTTCCCAACCAGTCGCATCAGTGTGCCACCATGACATGACGAACCGACGTGTACGCGTCGAGCGCATAAACGCTCATATCGCACCCGGTGCCAGACCCTTTCATCGCGGCCCAGGGCATCTCTGGCGTGCCCACGCCGTGAGTATTGACCCAGGTAAAGCCATAGCGCAGGCGGCTGGTCATCTCCATGGCGCGACCGACATTCGCGGTCCAAACGGACGAAGCCAGCCCGTACCGGCCCGCGTTCGCAATTTGCAGGGCGTCTTCGGCGTCACCGAACCGCGAGATGGACACGACCGGACCAAAAACCTCGGTGGTGGCAATTTCGGCGTCGTTGTCGACATTGGCCAGAACAGTTGGTTGGTAGAAATAACCGTTGCCGTCACCTGCCGAGCCGCCGGTCACAACTTCGCAGGCGGGCCGCGCACGATCGACAAATCCGGCAACCCGGTCCCGTTGGATTGCTGAAATGACCGGGCCCATCTCGGTCCCCTCAGCCTTTTGTGCGCCGGTCTGAATTTGGCCCACTTGTCCTGCGACCGCAGCGACCAGTTTCTCGTAGATTCCGTTTTGCGCCAATACGCGACAGGGCTGCGCACAGTCCTGACCGGCATTGAAGAAGCTGCCATAGCGGATGGTTTCAGCAACCGCGTCGATGTCTGCGTCGTCAAAGACGATCACGGGGGCTTTGCCGCCCAGTTCCAGATGCACATGTCGGATCTGATTGCCCGCCGCCCGCATCGCCGCCATTCCCGTGGCCGGGCTGCCGGTTACGGTAATAGCCTCCATCGCGGGGCTGTTGATCAGTTGATCGCCGGTTGTTGGTCCTGCCCCGTGGATGACGTTCAGAACGCCTTTGGGCAGGATATCATTCAGCAATTCCGCCGCCCGCAGCGTGGACAGTGGTGTAAGCTCTGATGGTTTCAGCACGACGGAACATCCCGCCGCGATGGGCGCGGCAAGCTTCCAGGCCGCCATCATCAACGGGTAATTCCAGGGCGCGATAGCCGCGACCGGTCCGACAGGGTCGCGTCGGATCATGCTGGTATGGCCCGCAACATATTCCCCTGCGGCCGAGCCGGTCATGGTTCGCGCAGCACCGGCAAAAAAGCGGAACGTGTCGATCGTCAACGGCATTTCATCATCGCGGGCAGAGGGCCAAGGCTTTCCGACATCCATGCTCTCAAGTTCGGCCAACTCATCCTGATTTGCCTCAAGACGATCCGCGATGGCCAGCAACACTGCAGATCGCTCTGCAGGGGTGCTGCGAGAAAACGTTTCAAACGCTTCCGCGGAAGAGCGCACCGCGGCTTCGACTTGTTCGGGGTCGGCCTCATTCACGCGGGCGATTTCGGCACCGGTTGCCGGATCGACCATTGGTATTGCCGCGCCAGTTCCGGCGACCAGTTCGCCATTGATCAGCATATGTGTCTGCATGTTCCCCCCTAAAACGCGACCTGATCGCCGCCCTTCAGGCCGAGGCGGGTGCGTGCCTCGGAAGGTGTGGCGACCGAAAGCCCCAGATTTTCGATGATGTTGCGGATTTTCCGAACCTGTTGGGCGCTGGATACCGCCTTTTCTCCGGGACCAATGTAAAGGCTGTCCTCCATCCCGACCCGAACATTGCCGCCCAGCAAGGCGCTTTGCGTGGTGAATGGCATCTGAAAGCGTCCTGCCGCCAGAACCGACCATTCATAATCGTCGCCGAACAGCTTGTTGGCGATGGTGTGCATATGCATCAGATTGTCGAGATCGGCGCCAACACCGCCCAGAATGCCAAACACCATCTGCACAAAGATCGGACCGTCAATCCAGCCCTGATCGCGAATCCAGGCAAGGTTGTAGAGGTGGCCAAGGTCATAGCACTCGAACTCGAAACGCGTGCCGTGACCCTGGCCCAATTCCTTCAGGCAGTATTCAATATCCGCAAAGGTATTGCGGAAAATGAAATCGCGGGTCATGTCCAGGAACTCGGGCTCCCAGGCATGTTTCCAGTCCGAGTACTTGTCTTTCATGGGGAAGATGCCGAAGTTCATCGACCCTATATTCATACTGGCCATTTCGGGTGACGCGGTGACGGCGGCACGAAGCCGTTCCTCTCGTGTCATGCCAAGGCCGCCGCCAGTAGAGACATTCATGACTGCGTCTGTGGCCTGTTTGATCCGTGGAAGGAAGTCCATGAACAGGTCCGGGTTGGGATCGGGTTTTCCGGTTTCCGGGTCGCGCGCATGCAAGTGAATAATCGCGGCTCCGGCTTCTGCCGCTTCGATTGACGCGGTTGCGATCTCGCTGGGCGTGATCGGCAAATGCTCGGACATGGTGGGCGTGTGTATCCCGCCGGTTGGGGCGCAGGTGATGATCACAGACTTCTGCTTGGGCATGATGCGATCCTCAAAGCTTCATCTGCTGAACTTGCGCTGACAGGCCACCGTCCAGCACCCAAAGCTGACCCGATGCATAGCGCGCCTCGTCCGAGGCCAGCCAGTTCACCAGATTGGCAATGTCTTCCGGCGTGCCATAGGTTCGCATTGGGTGAACGTCGCGCACTGCCTGTTGTAGCGTGTCGATGTTGCCGCCTCCGCCGCCTGATCCTTCGCCGTCAAAGAAGCTCTGCAACATTGGCGTGTCGATATAGCCCGGGCAGATGGCATTGACGCGGATGCCCTCGGGACCATGATCGCAGGCCATTGCGCGGGTCAGCGCATGAACCGCACCTTTGGTTGCGCAATAGGCCGCCAGACCGGGATCGGCGATGAACCCATCATAAGATCCGAAATTGATGATTGAGGCCGACGTTCCCGCTTGCGCGGCTCTGCGCATCAGCGGAAGCGCGTATTTGGACGCCAGAAATGTTCCGGTGCAGTTCACCGCAAAGCTGCGGTTCCATTCCTCCAGCGTCGTATCTTCAATGGTCTTTTCGATCTCGATGCCGGCGGCGTTGACCAGCACATCCAGCTTTCCCGCGTCTGCATCGACAAGGTCCATCGCGGCAACGGCGTCATCCTCCTGTGTGATGTCCAGTTTGACGAAGATGCTTCCGTCTTCGTCATGTTCATCCAGCGATCCTTGCGGGGTCAGATCGGCCGCATAGACGCGCGCGCCTTCGCGCAGGAAACGCGCGACAATTGCGCGTCCGATGCCGCCGCGCCCGCCGGTGACCAAAGCGGTTTTGCCTTCAAGATTCCCTGTCATCAGAGCTCCTAGGATCAAGACGATAGTGATCGGCTGCCACGGTCCAATCCATGTGGTTGCGCACATATTGCTGGCTGGCGTCCGAGGGTGGGTTGTAATCCCAGTGCTCTCCGGCTCCGGCCTCCATCGCCGCGTGCAAAGCGCGGCGCGATTTTTGCGTCGCCATGATATTGCTTCGCAGCGCTTCGCTGTCCCACCGGTCTGCCACTTCATCGGCAAAGGCCTGAGCCGCGTCCGCGTAGGACGGATCTTTGGCCAGGTTCTGCGTCTCCATCGGATCTGCGACCAGATCATAAAGCTGCGGTGGGTCGGCGTCGCAATGAATGTACTTGAGCGGCCCGCGCCGGATCATGAAGACGGGATAAGGCGTCATCTCGGCGCAGTATTCGCCGATGGCTTCGTCCACCGGGTCCATCTCACCCCGCGCCAGCGGCATCAACGACCTGCCGTCAACCGGTTCGCCCAGATCCTCGGCACGGCCGCCTGCGATTTCGACAAACGTCGGCAACAGATCCAGCAACGAGCAAGCATTACCTGCAACGCCCTGCGCAATGGTGGGACCAGCCATGATCAGGGGCACGCGGGCAGAGTGTTCGAAGAAATTCATCTTGTACCACAGTCCGCGCTCACCCAGCATATCGCCGTGATCGGCGGTGACGATGACGATGGTGTTTTCCCGCTCGCCCACGTCGTCGATGGCTTTGACGATTTCACCGACTTTGCTGTCGAAATAGCTGACATTGGCCAGATAGGCGCGGCGGGCGCGGCGGACCTCTTCCTCGCTCAACGGGACGAAACTGGCCTCGATCCCGTCCATTACCCGTCTCGAAAACGGGTCCTGTTGATCCAGCGGGGGCACATAGTCGGGCATCGGGATGTCTTCATCGGCATACAGATCCCACCATTCCGGTTTCGCCACATAAGGGTCATGTGGATGGATGAAGCTGGCCACCAGACAGAACGGCGTCTCGTCGCCCGAGGCCCGCTCGCGCCCGCGATCAATCAACCACCGGCGCGCGGCAAAGCCGACCTCGTCATCATAGTCGGTCTGGAACGTGGCGATTGCGACGCCGCTTTCCTTGACCGTCTGCATGTTGTGATACCATTTGTCGATACGCTCATCCGGGGCTTCCCAATCCGGGGTCCAGGCGAAATCGGCGGGATAGATGTCGGTGGTGACACGATCCTGAAACCCGTGTTTCTGATCCGGCCCGACAAAGTGCATTTTGCCCGACAGGCAGGTGCGATAGCCAAGCGCTTTGAGGTAATGGGCGAAGGTCGGCACCGAGGCCCGGAATTCGCTGGCATTGTCATAGGCGGCAATGCGGCTGATCAACTGACCTGACATGAAAGCAAAGCGCGACGGCGCGCAGAGCGGCGAATTGCAGTAAGCCGCATCAAACCGCATCCCGCGCGCTGCCAACGCGTCAATATGCGGGGTCTGCGCCACGGAATGGCCGTAGGCGCCGGTCCAATGCGGCGCCAATTGATCGGCCATTACGACGACGATGTTCGGCTGTGTCATCGCGGCGCCCTGGCATAGGCATCCAGAACAAGCCCGTGGAAATGATGCACCGCATGTTCGGATTTGCCCGACCCGGTCGGGTCGTTCACAATGCGCCCCTGCGTAAAGGCTGGTGTGCTCATACCGCGCTGAACGCTTTCCACCAGTCCGATGTCCTCGACCTGCAAAACCTCGTCCAGATAGCGGATCGCGTCCAGTTCACCCTCGTCGGGTTCCGGGGTTTCCAGAAAAAAATCATATGTTTCGAGGGTCCTGTCCGGGCCCACCGGGATGACGTTCAGAACAATCATGCTGGATCGTCCCGGATACCGCATCAGGCAAGTGGTCGGCCACAACCACCAGACGGCGTGGGTGCGCACCGTGGCATTCGAGACATCGTAGGCCGAGTTTGCCGATTTACCGGCATCCGCCATATGGCTCGAGTAAATCCCGTGTGTTGTCACCTTGTAGGTGTCCATGTCCACGAGATCGCAGAAATCCTTATGAGCTGTCGGGCAGTGGTAACACTCCAGAAAATTGTCGACCACATTCTTCCAGTTCGATTTGATGTCATAGGTCAGTCGATGACCGAATGTCAGTTGATCGATATCCGGTGCCCAGTGGCGGATTTCGGTTTCCAAATCGCCCGATTGTTCCCTTAAAGGCGCGGCAGATGGGTCCAGATTGACGTAGACAAAACCTGCAAATTCCTCGACCTGAACCTGATCCAGGCAGATGTCGCTTGTGCTGAAATTCTCGAGATGTTCGGTCTCGGGCGCGCGGACTAGTTGGCCATCCAGTTTGTAGACCCAAGCGTGGTACGGGCACATGATGCGGGTCGTGTTGCCTTCGCCACTCAGGAGCTCGTGTGCGCGGTGCTTGCAGACATTGTAAAACGCGCGCAGCATGCCTTCCCGGTCGCGGACGATGGCAATCGGTTGCCCGGCTATGTTGATCGTGATGTAGGAACCCGGCGTTCGCAGTTTTTCAACATGACAGACCCATTGCCATGACTTTGCGATGATGTCGCGCTGATCGGCTTCGAACCACTCTTGCAGAACATATGCGTCAGATTTCAATGACTGCGAATTGCCTGCATCCGGTGAATAGCCGTCGCCGATGGCCGTGAACTGCGCCTTGGTCGGTAGGTTTGTCATCCCGGATACTCCGTTGCCTGCCTGCGGGTTAGCAAAGGTATGATCCAACAAAACGCCCCAGATCGACTATAGCCCAATCGCCGCTCAATGAACTTTATTGGCCATTTTGCGTTACGACCGCCGGGCGGTGCATCGGCCAGGCGCGGAACTCGAACGGAACCCGGCCCTCTATCCGGTCCTGGCTTGGGGGCAGACCAAATCGTTGCTTGTAGGCCCGCGCAAAATGCACGTGGCTCGGGAACCCGCAGGCCAGCGCAACTTCGGAAATCGGCAATTCGGTCTGCGTGACAAGACCCCGGGATCGGTCCAACCGAATGTCCCGGTAATACAATTGCGGGCTGGTTTTGACGTATTGTTGGAACAAACGGTTCAACTGACGCTGCGAGATCCCGGCACGCCTGCAAAGCTCGGGGATGCTGATCAGCGTTTCCAGATGCTGTTCCATGATTTCGACGGCTTTGCGAATTTTGGGCGGTGCCGTATTTCCCAGCGGCTCCAGGTGATCGTCCGTCTGATGGGCACCCGGTCCGCGCAGGTTTTTGTAGAACAAATATTTGGCACAGTTGTTTGCCAGTGCATCACCGACAATGGCACGCAGTAGGAAAAGAGAATACTCGCCGCTCGCCGCGCCGCCGCAACAGGTCCCGATGTTCCCGTCATGTATGTAGAGGTCTTCGCAGATTTCCGTTTGCGGGTATGTCTCGCCAAAAGCATCGATATGTTCGTAGTGAACCGTGGCACGTCTGTTCCGAAGCAATCCTGCCTCTGCCAGAATGAAAGCGGCGGTATCAATCCCGGCAATGTAGCTGCCCGTGCGTGCGAATTTCCGGATCGCGGATAGCAAAGGTTCATTCGAGAACGCCTCGGGCGTCCAACTGCTTGACACGGCAACAATGTCGGGTTGTTCTTGCTTTGATAGGCCCAGCGGCGCGCAGGAAATTTCGAACCCGTTACTGGCCCGGCAAAGGCCGCCATCTTCGCTTGCGATGTTCCATTGAAACAAAGGCCGACCGCCAAGGTAATTGGCGGCACGAAATGGATCCAGAAAAGCCATTGTCGCCGCCAGATTGAAGTGCGGTGTAACCAGAACCAAAATCTGGGTCGTCTCGGTCTTGTTCTGCATGGCAAGAGCGTAGCGGAAACCGGGACGGTCGGCGAGGGTTTGTCACCATGGGCCAGGAACCTTTTGGCGGTGGCGACGGCTATTGGTACAGCACTGGTCTCAAATCTGTGCGACCGAGCGACAGGACAAGGAATAAGGGCGCGCCCACCACAAGCGCGCCCTACCAACAGGGAGAAGAAAGAAACTCGCGTTCTTAACACACACCATGAACGCTTACTCTTTAATGCAACCAACATTGCTGATTCTGTCGTACGCGTCAGTGATGTTGAACACACATAATACCAACGAAATGTGTTATTATTGACGTTATTGAAATGCGCTTAGAACCATTTGTTAGACCGCGCAGACATCCATTTTTTATATTCTTTCCGGAGTTAACATGGGTTTATTCTACGGAGTTTTGTTTTCCCTCTTTACCGCAGCCATAGTCATCGCCGGCGACCTGTTCATCAAGGTCGCTGCAGATGGGGCGCGTCCGATCACGTCGCCTCCGATGGTTGCGGGTATCGTTCTTTACGCCGTGTCGGCAGTTCTTTGGTACTTCGCCATGCGCCACATCCCGCTGGGGCAAGCGGCCGTTGCCTACTCGATGCTGTCTTTGATCGTGCTATGCGGCGCGGGCTGGGCCTTTTTTGGCGAGCATATCGGACTTCGCGAGGCGGCAGGCGTCGCTTGCGCGTGCCTCGCGATGGTCCTGATGATGCGCATTGCCTGACGTCACACCAATTGCAGGAACAACACAGGAAGCCCAAGTGCGCCTGCCACGATTATTACCATTGAGATGCCAAGTCCTTTGAACATTTGCGATTTCTCTCCTGTCAAACAAAGCCTGACGGAAAAGGTAGGGCGAAGCATAAAAGCGCCAGTGCGTCACCTGGCCGCGTGTTTCAGTAAAGGTCTGACCGACAGCTCAAATGGCAGAAATCAGGGCATGGGCGGCGCCCACGAATCCAGCCACCGCCACTATGCCGGCAAGCACCAAACAAATGACTTCCAATGCGCTGAACTTCATCTTTTGGCCCTCTAACGAGTGTGCCTTTGCACATATGACAAGAGATCACGACCGCAAAGAGGGTGCAGGTTTACGTGGCGGAAACCTGCTATTCCGGCAGCGTGTATTTGCTCAGCCGCCGGCCTTCAGCTGTCGGCCACGTCTCCGCTGGACACACTTGAAACTTGACTTGTAGCGTTGCAGCATCACTGGCCGCGAATTCTGGGACCGGCGCCCGTTCCATGTAGAATTCTTAATATTTCGAAAGTGCGGCCGTCACCTTTGGTCACCAAGTCAAAGCCATGAATTGGTGTTTCATAAAAGGAGGCATTGATTATGGCACACACCGAGACCAACGCTCAGACCCGTTTCTGGGGCGCTTTTTTTGCCACGCCAAAAGAAAAGCTGGAACGGCGAAAGAGAAAAGAGCTGGCGCGCAAAGAACAAAAAGAAGCCAACCTGCAACTGGCAAAGGACCTGCGGGAATCCGGTTACTTCGATCAGCCCCAGGATGCCTTTTTCTATCGGCACTATTACTTTTGAAAAGCAGCCACGGCGTGCGTCAAAAAGAAAAGAGGCGCGCCCACCAAAAGCGCGCCCCAAGGAACAGGGAGGACAGTGAAAATTCCGCGCTCGAAACACAACATGAGCGCCAACTCTTTAACTGAACCCAATGTGCCGCAATCGACGATTGGGGTCAGGATTTCAGATCACGGCAATTCTTCGGGCGGGCCTACTGAACGACAACCGCCCAGCCAGCCAATTCCTCAGGTTTCTCGGTAAAGCGATAGATGCCGCCCAGCTCATAGACGTCGCTGCATTTACGAGGGTTATTGCCGGTCTGACGACAGTACTGGTCTCCTGACATCTCCCAAACAGACGAAGTTTCCCACGAGCCATCATCCGCGCTTGAGTTCGATGTGCCATTACCGTGGATGGTCCACGTCCATCCGCTCGCTCCGGCCTCGTCGAGGGTTTTGCCGACAAGCTCGGATCTGAAGTCGTTCGCGTTCAATTTTCGCGCGCCCAAAGCAGTAAGCTGGGATGGGGTCGTCGCGGCCAATGCCGCGTCTCTGTCAACCGAACCGCCGGAACTGTCTGTCGTAGTTTGTCAAGCAGCAAGCCCAATGAATACAAAAATTGCAAAATAACTGAGTTTCAATTTTCTTTCTCCACACTGGTACATAAACACTAAATTCGTTTGTCAGAAACTTGGCTTGGCACAGATCAACAAGTGCTACGCATCGCCGATAATAATCCCACTCATTTAACATTTTAAGTGCGCATTCTGTCAATCCCGGCCCAATTTGCCCCCCAAATGTCGCGCCGACCGGGCAAGAGGCGTTCCAGGATTCTTGGTGGCAAGTCTACCGGGCCAAAGATCGATGTTCCGAAAAATGCGTAGATCTGACGTGCAAAAACGGCGCTGTGCTGAGTATCGGCCAAGGTCCTTGCGCGTAAACGAGCGAGTTTTAGAACTTTGGGTTCAATCCGCTTGCCCAAAAGGGTTCAAATAAACCAGCAGTTTAGGATGCTCTGACAGGCGTTCCGCACCGTCAATCAACTCCGGGCTACAAGGTCCCACCAACTTGAACCCGCACATGGATATAGCAGCGTCAATCGGTTCGGGGACATTTGCGGAAACAGCGCACACCCTTTTGTGCTCCAAGAGTATCGAAGATTCCAGTTCGGGATTGAAGCAGGCAAAAGCTGTGGGCGGCGAGTCGAACACGTTTCCCCAAAATGCCCCTTCGAACACCGAAAACTCAGCTTGTTCCTGTTCGGTGACTTGAAGCGCCGAATACTCTTTCAAGTCAACCGTGCCCACGCGTAGCGATATTGAGACCTTGGCCCCAAAGGCATTCGTTCTTGCCAGCAAGCAGGCGCTAACCCTTTTCTGTTCCGCCTCATTCATGGGGCGTTCAACCCATGCCGGGGCAAGTCCGAAGGCACCGAAGAACTCTGTATCTTCTCCAGCAATGGAAAGTCGTGCGCTTTGCTCTTACGGCAAAGCGCAGCTCACAACGTACTTCATTAAGGTCGCCGCCTCGCGAGTGTTCAACGGATCAGAGACGTCTCCTGTTTGCGCAATGGCAATACCGGGACACCAACCGAGACCCGCGAGGCACAGTGTTGCGACCTTAGTCCAGCACAGTATGATGTTTGACTTCGGCATTCAGCGATACCAGGCTCGACTGTGAGATTGTCTGAATGGCCGTTGGAACTTCAGCGTTCTTGATATCCAGTTGGTCAACACTTGTCTCGTGAAGCTCGGGGCCCACACGTTCGGTTGTGTCTATGCTGATATGGATGGCAGCGTTTAACGGCACGCCATTCAAGCCGATGCCGTTTAGTCCGATGCCGTTGGTGGTTTCCGCCACGACGCTAGCTGGAATTAGGCAAAAGGAAAAAAGCGCGAGAAATCGCATAACGTATGTCCTCTATTTTGGTTGGGTTGGTGCTAAATTCGCAGCCTTAATTCTGCTAAAAATGAGTCGTTGAATGAAGGTCGAAACTAGTCACTTTTACTGCCAACAGCGGCACAGAAGCTGACAGCAACATCCTGGCGCTGCCCAATATCCGCCAACCGATTGGGATTTTGCCCTAATTCGCCGGGACGATTGAGGCAACTTCAACCGCCAGCAGGGCAAAGCCTCACACGTTCCGCTTCTACTGAACATCGAAGCCATGCCGCTGCATGAACGCATTGAATTGGGTCCCTCGCCCCTATGATAAGGCCTCCAAAAGCCCTGACGTTGTGCGTGTATCGCGTATCGCGATGCCTCATCGGTTTCGCCCGCATCAGCGCGCCTTCTATTGTGTGGCAATTGGGCAAGTCGCATCTGTTGTAGGTGGTCATTGGTTCACTTCTGAAGCTGAAACCAGCCCACCGTTGCACCCTTTGCACGGTTCTCAGGGTTCGCAGCCAGTCAGACATCGGCCCGCGCTATCAACACCCTTTCCATCAATCTGCGTTAAAGTTGTCCGCCTTTTTGCAATGGTGAAAATTGGGCACCGGGCGTACCAGCAACTGCCACCCCCCTTTTGGGGGAGGTGAAAGAAACAGCCGGGTATCACCGAAAAATCAGAGGACACCGAACAGACTTTCCGAAGAGCCGGTGAACTTCTGCATTTTTGGGAAAACATGGTGCCCAGGAGAGGACTCGAACCTCCACGTCCATACGGACACTAGCACCTGAAGCTAGCGCGTCTACCAATTCCGCCACCTGGGCAGGTGTCGTGGAGGGGCGTTTAAGCCGACTGACGCAGGGCGTCAACCGGATTCGGAAGGAAAGCCCAAAGTTTTTTGGCCGGTTCAGGGACTATTCATTTGCGGCCGCGCGCGGCGTTATTGCGCCTTGTTTGAAACACCTGCGGATAGTAGATCAAAGGGACTACGACAGCAGGAGCGCCATCATGTCCAAACTGGTCACGATTTACGGTGGGTCGGGCTTTGTTGGCCGCTACATTGCACGCCGATTGGCCGCCGAAGGTTGGCGCGTGCGCGTGGCTGTGCGGCGTCCGAATGAGGCGATGTTTGTCAAAACCTACGGCGTCGTCGGGCAGGTTGAGCCTGTCCTTTGCAATATTCGCGACGATGCCTCGGTCGCTTTGGCCATGCAGGACACGGACGCGGTTGTGAATTGTGTTGGCGTTCTCAATGCGCTGGGCAAGAACGATTTCGGATCCGTGCAGGCAGAAGGCGCCGAACGGGTTGCACGCATGGCTGCCGAAAACGGTGTGTCCCGTATGGTTCATCTGTCTGCCATCGGTGCCGACGCAGAGTCAGACAGCGAATACGCACGCACCAAGGCGCATGGCGAGGCAGGTGTTCTGCGCTATATGCCGGACGCGGTCATCCTGCGGCCGTCGGTTATTTTCGGAACTGAGGATCAATTCTTTAACCGCTTTGCGGCCATGACCCGGATGGGGCCGTTTCTGCCTTTGTTCGGTTCTGATACGCGGTTTCAGCCTGTCTATGTGGATGATGTGGCCCGCGCGGCGGTGCAGGGTGTTCTTGGGACGGTCGGCGGGGGCGTTTATGAGTTGGGTGGGCCCGAGGTCCAGACGTTCCGGGACCTGATGCAGAAAATGCTCGGCGTGATCCATCGTCGGCGGATCATAATCGGAATGCCGTTCTGGGCGGCGCGCATTATGGCCGGCGTTTTGGATATCGTGAAGTTTGTCAGTTTTCAGCTGTTTCCGAACCACATCCTGACCCGCGATCAGGTCAAGAACCTGCGCCGCGACAATGTCGTCGCCGATGGGGCCAAGGGTTTTGCAGAACTTGGGATCGAACCGGCCACACTGGACTCGGTTCTGCCCGAGTATTTGTGGAAGTACCGCCCGTCAGGCCAGTATGACGACATCCAGAACTCGGCCGAAAACCTGCGGAACTGATCAGCTGTAGGCGATCGCCAGCAATACTACGCCAAGTACAACGCGGTAGATCACATAGGGCGTGAAGCTGACGCTGCGCAGCAGGCGCATCATCAGGGTCAAGGCCAACAGGGCGGACAAAAAGGCAAAGAGCGCTGCGATGGCCCCGTCCTTTGCCAATTGCACATCAGCCGTCCGAACAACATCAGCCGACAACAGAACACCTGAGGCCAGGATCGTGGGAATCGACATGAGCATGGCAATCCGCGCGCCGTCTTCGCGGGTATACCCCAACTGGCGCGCGCCGGTAATAGTGATACCGGACCGAGACGTTCCCGGAATCAGCGCCAGCACTTGCCACAGCCCCATGATGATTGCGTCACGTGGGCTCCAATCCGTTGCCTGTTTTGTCTGCGGGCCTTTTTGGTCCATCCAATACAGCAACAACCCGAACCCAAGCATGGCCCAGCCTATGACAGCCACGGACCGCAAGGAGTGTTCAAGTCCTGTGAAGTAAAGCGCCGCACCGACAATCACTGTTGGGATCGTGGCCAGGATCAGACCCAGTGCCAGACGGGACTGCGGGGTATCCGTTCGTCCGGCCACGGCATTGGGTAGGCCAGAGATCGCATGTTTCACGTCCTTCCAGAAATACAAAACGACCGCGCCCAAGGTGCCGACATGCACCGCAACATCGATGGCCAGCCCTTGATCGTCCATGCCGGTCAGACCGGGCAGCAGGATCAGGTGACCAGAGGAGGATATCGGTAAAAACTCGGTAATACCCTGTATTATTGCCACGAGAATCAAATGAAAAATACTCATCAATCTTGCCGAAATTCCGTCACGTATTCATTGTTTCAATGGGTATAATCGCAGTGACGGAAAGGAAAGCGATCAATTAGGTCCGATTCGGTTCTAAATTTTCACTCTTTTTGCCAGCGCTTCCGAAAATCAGGCGACTTTTTTGAATATAGGTCATAAATACTGACTTTTCATCCGGAGAACCATACTTTAAAGAAACCCGACCAAGCCAATTCATGGAGTCTTTGCCGTGGCCAAGCAACCGATGCTGAAATTTGTGCAGATCGATCGTGTCATGCCTGAAAAGCGTGCCGCTGATGACCGCAAGGAAGACTTCGACGAAATCTATGCGGAATATGCCGCAGAGAAAGCGGCAGAACAGGCGAGTCGCTGCAGCCAGTGTGGTGTGCCCTATTGTCAGTCGCATTGCCCCCTGCACAACAATATTCCCGATTGGCTGCACCTGACGGCTACGGGACGCCTGGAAGAGGCTTATGCGACCAGTCAGGCCACGAATACCTTCCCCGAAATCTGCGGCCGTATCTGCCCGCAGGATCGTCTGTGCGAAGGCAACTGCGTCATCGAACAATCCGGTCACGGCACGGTCACCATCGGCACGATTGAGAAATACATCACCGATACCGCGTGGGACAAAGGCTGGGTCAAGCCTGTCGTGCCAAGTGCCGAGCGCGGCGAAAGCGTTGGCATCATCGGCGGTGGCCCCGGTGGTCTGGCGGCAGCGGACATGCTGCGTCAGGCGGGTATTCAGGTCACGGTCTATGATCGATACGATCGTGCGGGCGGGCTGTTGATGTACGGTATTCCGGGCTTCAAGCTGGAAAAAGACATCGTGCAACGCCGCAATGAGCTGTTGGCCGATGGCGGGGTCGAGTTCGTCCTGAACTGCGATGTAGACGCGGCCAAGTTTGATGAAATCCGGGCGAAGCACGATGCGGTGATCGTTGCCACTGGCGTCTATAAGTCCCGCGATCTGTCCATGCCCGGTAGCGGTTTGGCTGGCATTGAGAAGGCCATTGATTTCCTGACAGCGTCGAACCGCAAAAGCTTTGGCGATGCAGTTGAGGACTTCGACAATGGCCGCCTGAACGCTGCTGGCAAGAAGGTTGTCGTGATCGGTGGTGGTGATACGGCGATGGATTGTGTGCGCACCTCGGTCCGGCAGGGCGCGACATCGGTCAAGTGCCTCTATCGCCGCGACCGCGCCAACATGCCCGGCTCGCAGCGTGAAACGCAGAATGCCGAAGAAGAAGGTGTGATCTTCGAGTGGCTGAGTGCCCCCAAAGGATTCACCGGCGACGATCAGGTTTCGGGCGTCATGGTGCAGAAAATGCGCCTGGGCCAGCCCGATGCCTCAGGCCGTCAGGCGCCCGAGGTCATCGAAGGCGCGGATTATGTTGAAGAGGCCGATTTGGTCATCAAGGCGCTGGGCTTCGAGCCGGAAGACCTGCCCACCTTGTTCGGCCAACCCAACCTGCCCGTGACCCGCTGGGGCACCGTCAAAGCGGCGTTCCAGACCGGTGCAACCGAGATGGACGGTGTTTATGCCATCGGCGACATCGTGCGCGGTGCCTCGCTGGTGGTCTGGGCGATCCGTGACGGGCGTGAGTGTGCCGAAGCGATCATCGACCGGTTCAACGCCAAAGCGGCCATTGCAGCCGAATAAGACCAAAGATCATGAGAGTTCGAAGCGAAGTAAGCCCTCTCGGAAGAAGGAGACAGCCAATGACCAAATATGATGCCGATTGGGTGCGGTCCGAGGAAGCCAAGCGCACATGGATGGCGGAAAACGGTCTCTATTCCGAAGAAGAAGAGCATTCATCCTGCGGCGTGGGCCTTGTTGTGTCCGTGGATGGGAAAGCCTCACGCAAGGTCGTGGACGCGGGGATCAATGCGCTCAAGGCGATCTGGCATCGGGGCGCGGTGGACGCGGATGGCAAGACCGGGGACGGCGCAGGCATTCACGTGCAAATCCCGGCACCCTTCTTCTATGACCAGATCCGTCGCACCGGGCATGAGCCCAACATGGACGAGTTGATCGCGGTCGGTCAGGTCTTTTTGCCGCGCACCGATTTCGGCGCGCAAGAGCAGTGCAGGACCATCGTGGAAACCGAAGTTCTGCGCATGGGCTATTATATCTATGGCTGGCGTCACGTCCCGGTGGATGTGACCTGTCTGGGGGACAAGGCCAATGCGACCCGGCCCGAGATCGAGCAGATCCTGATCTCGAACGCCAAGGGTGTGGACGAGGAAACCTTCGAGCGTGAGCTTTACGTGATCCGCCGCCGGATCGAAAAGGCCGCGCTTGCCGCGGGTATTTCGGGCTTGTATCTGGCCTCGCTGTCCTGCCGCTCGATCATTTACAAGGGTATGATGCTGGCCGAGCAGGTCGCTGTCTTCTACCCCGATCTGATGGACGATCGCTTTGAATCCGCCTTTGCGATCTATCACCAGCGGTATTCCACCAACACCTTCCCGCAGTGGTGGCTGGCACAGCCATTCCGCATGTTGGCCCATAACGGTGAGATCAACACGCTGAAAGGCAACATCAACTGGATGAAGAGTCATGAGATCCGCATGACGTCGGACAGCTTTGGTGACTACGCAGAAGGCATCAAGCCGATCATCCCGGGCGGATCGTCAGATTCCGCCGCGTTAGACTCTGTTTTCGAGGTCCTTGTTCGCGCCGGTCGCTCAGCCCCGATGGCGAAGACCATGCTGGTGCCGGAAAGCTGGTCCAAACAAGCGGTCGAGCTGCCACAGGCGTGGCGCGACATGTATTCCTACTGCAATTCCGTGATGGAGCCGTGGGACGGCCCAGCCGCGCTGGCGATGACCGATGGGCGCTGGGTCTGTGCGGGTCTGGATCGGAACGGTCTGCGCCCGATGCGGTATGTGGTGACAGGCGATGGTCTGGTTATCGCCGGATCCGAAGCAGGCATGGTCCCGATTGATGAGGCCAGCGTGACCGAAAAAGGCGCGTTGGGTCCGGGTCAAATGCTGGCCGTCGATATGAAAAAGGGCAAGCTGTTCCGCGACAAGCAGATCAAGGACAAGCTGGCCCGCGCGCTGCCCTTTGGGGAGTGGGTTGGCAAGATCAATGACATGGATGCCACGCTGGCTGGTGTTGCCGAGGCTCCGATCTTCTCGGGCGAAGAACTGCGGAAGCGTCAGATCGCGGCCGGGTATTCCATAGAAGAACTTGAACAGATTCTGGCCCCGATGGCGGAAGACGGCAAAGAGGCGCTGGCCTCAATGGGCGATGATACGCCCTCAGCCGTTCTGTCGAAACAGTACCGCCCGCTCAGCCATTTCTTCCGCCAGAACTTCAGCCAGGTCACCAATCCGCCCATCGACTCGCTGCGGGAATATCGCGTGATGTCGCTGAAAACGCGGTTCGGCAACCTTAAGAACGTACTGGACGAAGACAGCAGCCAGACCGAGATCATCGTTCTGGAAAGCCCCTTTGTCGGCAACACCCAGTGGGACAAGCTGGTCGAGAATTTCAATGCGCCGCAGGTCGAGATTGATTGCAGCTTTGAACCGGGGCGCGGCGCGCTAAGCGCAGCCTTGGCCCGTGTCAGAGCCGAAGCAGAAGAGGCCGTACGCTCGGGCGCGGGGCATTTGGTGCTGTCCGACATGAACTCGGGCGAGGGCCGCGTCGGAATGCCGATGATCTTGGCGACCAGCGCAGTGCATTCGCATCTGACTCGCCAAGGGCTGCGCACTTTCTGTTCTCTGAATGTGCGGTCTGCCGAATGTGTCGATCCGCATTATTTCGCCGTGCTCATCGGTTGCGGTGCGACCGTTGTGAACGCCTATCTGGCCGAGGACTCGCTCGCCGACCGCATTGATCGCGGCTTGCTGGATGGAAGTCTGACAGAGAACGTGGCGCGGTATCGCGAAGCAATCGACCAAGGGCTGTTGAAGATCATGGCGAAGATGGGGATTTCTGTCATCTCCTCATATCGCGGTGGTCTGAACTTTGAGGCTGTGGGCCTCAGCCGCGCGATGGTGGCCGAGTATTTCCCCGGCATGACCAGCCGGATTTCGGGCATCGGTGTCACCGGCATTCAGGCCAAGGCAGAAGAGATTCATGCCAAAGGCTGGGACAGCGGTCTGGATGTGCTGCCGATCGGTGGTTTCTACAAGGCGCGGAAGTCGGGTGAGACCCACGCGTGGGAAGCGACCTCGATGCACATGATGCAAATGGCCTGCAACAGAGCCTCATTTGAGCTGTGGAAGCAGTATTCGGCCAAGATGCAATCGAACCCGCCGATCCATCTGCGCGACTTGATGGACTTCAAGCCCATGGGCAAGCCGATCCCGATCGAAGAGGTTGAATCGATCACTTCGATCCGAAAGCGGTTCGTGACCCCGGGCATGTCGCTGGGGGCATTGTCGCCAGAGGCGCACAAGACGCTGAACGTGGCAATGAACCGGATCGGGGCCAAGTCCGACTCGGGCGAGGGCGGCGAGGATCCGGCGCATTTTGTGCCGGAACCCAATGGCGACAATCCGTCGGCCAAGATCAAACAGGTGGCCTCGGGCCGGTTCGGAGTGACCGCCGAGTATCTGAACCAGTGTGAAGAGCTTGAGATCAAGGTCGCCCAAGGCGCAAAACCCGGTGAGGGCGGCCAGTTGCCCGGCATGAAGGTCACAGACCTGATTGCGCGTCTGCGGCACTCGACCAAGGGCGTGACCCTGATTTCGCCGCCGCCGCATCACGACATCTACTCGATCGAGGATCTGGCGCAGCTGATCTATGACCTCAAGCAGATCAACCCGCGGTGCAAGGTGACGGTGAAGCTGGTGGCGTCGTCGGGTGTTGGCACGATCGCGGCTGGCGTGGCCAAGGCCAAGGCCGATGTGATCCTGATTTCCGGCCACAATGGCGGCACCGGGGCATCACCGGCAACATCGATCAAGTACGCGGGTCTGCCGTGGGAGATGGGCCTGACCGAGGCGCATCAGGTTCTCGCAATGAACAACCTGCGTGACCGTGTGACCCTTCGGACCGATGGGGGCCTGCGCACCGGGCGCGACATCGTCATGGCCGCGATGATGGGGGCCGAGGAATACGGCATTGGCACCGCCGCCCTGATCGCGATGGGCTGTATCATGGTGCGCCAGTGTCAGTCGAACACCTGTCCGGTTGGCGTGTGTACGCAAGACGAATCCCTGCGTGCCAAGTTCACCGGCAATGCGGATAAGGTCGTGAACCTCATCACGTTCTACGCGCAGGAAGTGCGGGAACTGCTGGCCAGCCTCGGCGCCCGGTCGATGGATGAGATCATCGGTCGCGCCGATCTGCTGGCGCAGGTCAGTCGGGGTTCGGCGCATCTGGACGACCTGGACCTGAACCCGCTGCTGATCACCGTCGATGGCGCACATGACATTGTGTACAACCGCGACAAGGACCGCAACGCCGTGCCGGACACATTGGATGCTGAGATCGTGCGCGATGCGGCGCGGTTCCTGAAAGACGGCGAGAAGATGCAGCTGTCTTACGCCATCCAGAACACGCACCGGACGGTGGGTACGCGGGTGTCCAGCCATATCGTGCAAAACTTCGGGATGCGGAACACGTTCCAGGATGATCATCTGCATGTGAAACTGCAGGGTTCTGCCGGTCAGTCACTGGGTGCTTTCGCTGCACCGGGTCTCAAGCTGGAAGTTTCGGGCGATGCCAACGACTATGTCGGCAAAGGCCTGTCAGGTGGCATGATCGTTGTGCGCCCGCCGCAGGTCAGTCCGTTGAAAGCAGATGAGAATACGATCATCGGCAACACTGTCCTGTATGGTGCCACTGACGGTCAACTTTTTGCCGCCGGACGTGCGGGCGAACGGTTTGCCGTAAGAAACTCGGGCGCAAAAGTTGTGATCGAGGGCTGTGGCTCGAACGGATGTGAATACATGACGGGCGGTGTCGCTGTCATTCTGGGTGAAATCGGGGCCAATTTCGGCGCGGGCATGACCGGTGGCATGGCCTATCTGTATGATCCCGATGGCAAGGCCGAGCTGCTGATGAACATGGAAACATTGGTGACCTGCCCGGTGACGGTGGATCATTGGGAAGATCAGCTCAAATCCCTGATCTCTCGCCATGCCCAAGAGACGTACAGCCGCAAGGCGGTCGATATTCTGCAACACTGGGACGTGGAAAAAGGCAACTTCCTGCAGGTTTGCCCCAAAGAGATGCTAAACAAACTCAGCCATCCTCTGTCGGTCGAAGCGAAAGCAGTTCCGGCGGAATAGGCACTTTTTCGTCCGCATTCAGACCCCCCGCGTGATCTTTGTATCACGCGGGGGTTTGATTGTTTGACGGCCAAACCCGCATCACCTTGCAGAGTTGTGCGGAAAGAGCCTAGCTTTGGTCACAGTTTGTTCGGGTTTCTCCGTTTTATTGTCTGCCCGGGTGTAAGTGAGTTGGAGCAAACAGATGCCTACGACATACACAGATCAGTTCTACTCCTTTGACCCGGCGAACCCGCCGCCGGCGGGTACGGCAATCACGATCGATGTTCTGGATCTGGTTGATCAGGACGACAATGACGAAATCGAGGATTTCGGCGGCGATACCGTCAATGGGCAGTTGATCACGGACTCCTGGCCCGGGGACACGGTGACGATCAACGTTCCCGGCGTGGGTGACGTGATGTACGAAGGCATCACTTTTTACCTTGCCGACGGCTCGCGCGTCTTTACGCCGACGGATGGCCAGGTACTTCAGCAAGGTACGCTGGTTTCAACAACGTTTGTGACCACCCAAGGGCCGTTGAACGTCCCTGACGAGTTGGGCCCGCCCTGCTTTACGCCGGGCACAATGATTTCAACGCCGGATGGTGAACGTCTTGTGGAGGATTTGAAAGTCGGCGATCTCGTTTTGACGGCCGACAATGGGGCACAGCCACTTGTTTGGGTTGGCAGAACCTCTGTTGAGGCGGAAGGCAGGCTCGCGCCGGTGCGCATCGAAAAGGGACTGTTCGGATTGACGCGACCGCTGCTGGTGTCCCCACAACACCGCATGCTGATCGATGATTGGCGCGCACCCTATCTCTACGGGCACTCAGAGGTGTTGATTGCGGCTCATTGTCTGGTGAACGACGACACGGTCAAACGGGTCGAGGGCGGAACCGTCGACTATATCCACTTGCTGTTTTCCCGGCACGAGATCATCACCGCCAACGGAGCCAAAAGCGAAAGCTATTTTCCCGGCCATGCGGTTTCAAACACCGAACGCCAGACGCAAGCGGAGATATTGGCCTTGTTCCCCGAATTGGCCGAGACGCGTGGGCGTGATCTGAAAACAGTTCGTCCAGTGGTACATCCGCGCGAGGGACGACTGATCGCGAATTAAGCCTTTCCCAACCTCCCCGGTGCGACGTATAGCAGGGACATGGCACAGAAAGCAGCCCGCCGCAAAGGCGGGAAAAAAAAGGCAACTCAGACCAAAAAACGCCGCTCGGTTCTAGGCACGATTCGGCGTTGGGCAATTCGGCTGGCACTGTGTGTTACCGCCGCGTTCCTGGCGTTGGTCCTTCTCTACTCGGTCGTCAATCCCCCGGTCACGCACACAATCTGGTCGGAATGGCGACGGCTTGGACAGGTTGACCGCGAATGGGTGACGTTCGACCAAATCGCGCCAGTAATGGCCCGGTCGGCCGTCGCAGCCGAGGACGCGAACTTTTGCCTGCATTGGGGCTTTGACGTCGAAGCGATCCGTGACGCGCTGGAAGATGGCGGATCGCGCGGCGCATCCACGATTTCGCAGCAGGTTGTTAAGAATGTTTTCCTTTGGCAGGGCCGCAGCTGGGTGCGCAAAGCGTTGGAAACGACAATGACGCCGATCGTCGAGATCGTTTGGTCCAAAAAGCGCATTCTTGAAGTCTATCTGAACGTCGCCGAGACCGGTCAGGGCGTTTTTGGGGTCGAGGCAGCGGCTCAGCGGTATTACGGCATCAGTGCAGAGAAAATGTCGCCGGTTCAGGCGGCGCGGCTTGCGGCTATCCTGCCGTCCCCCCGCAATCGGTCCGTGACCGACCCAACAGCCCGCACCCGGCGACGGGCCGCGTCAATTCTGGATGGGGCGGCCACCATCCGCGCAGATGGTCGCGCGGATTGTTTCGAGGATTGAAACCCCGCCCCGTCCAAGGCTAAAGCTGGATAGGTATTATCTGGTTCGATTGGATTCTCATGGCGCGTCTGTTTCACGTTCCCCTGTCCCCGTATTGCCGAAAGGTCCGGCTTTCGTTGGCCGAAAAGAAGATCGAAGTCGAACTGGTCGAAGAAAAGTACTGGGAACAGGACCCGGATTTTCTGCGCCGCAACCCTGCGGGAAAGGTACCGGTTCTGAGACTGGACGGGTTGGTGATGGCAGAAAGCGCGGCGATCTGCGAATACATTGAGGAAACCCGCCCGGAACCGCCTTTGATGCCCAAAAAGCCCGAGGCGCGGTACGAGGTTCGGCGGCTGATTGGCTGGTTTGACGACAAGTTCCATCACGAGGTGACTTCGAAACTGTTATACGAGCGCGTGAACAAGAAGGTGACCGGTCAGGGCTATCCGGACAGCAAGAACGTGAAGGAAGGCGCGCGGGCAATCAAATATCATCTGGATTACATGGCATGGCTGCTGGATCACCGCCGTTGGCTGGCAGGGGATCAGATGACGTTGGCAGATTTCGCTGCGGCTGCGCATTTGTCTGCGCTGGACTATATCTCGGATGTGGATTGGAACCGGTCGCAAGCAGTGAAAGACTGGTATGCAAAGATCAAGTCCCGCCCGGCCTTCCGATCGATCCTGGCAGACCAGGTGCCGGGGTTCCGGCCACCAGCCCATTACGCAGATCTGGATTTCTGATAGGGTGGGACCAAAGGGGGGCTGTCTGCCCCCCATCGCGCAGGATGCGCGATTCCCCCCGAGGATATTTGTGGCCAGATGAAGAGCGGATCGGAGTTGAAAGAACGGGTGGTGGCGCAGGCGCTGTCCGAGGGTTTTGTGGCATGCCGGGTGTGCCGGCCCTGGGACGTGCCAGAGGTTCCGGATCGCTTGTCTGCGTTTCTTGAGGCCGGTTATCATGGGCAGATGGCCTGGATGGCGGAACGGACCCATTGGCGCGGAGATCCCTCAGCGTTGTGGCCCGAGGCCCGATCCGTGATCATGCTGGCCGAGAGTTACACCCCCGAGCATGATCCGACCGAAGTCCTGAGCCATCCGGAACGGGGGGCGATTTCGGTCTATGCGCAGAACAAAGACTATCACGATCTGGTCAAAAAACGTTTGAAACGCTTGGCGCGTTGGCTGATTGCCGAGGCCGGCGGCGCGGTAAAGGTGTTTGTCGACACGGCGCCGGTGCCGGAAAAAGCGCTGGGCCAGGCCTCGGGCTTGGGCTGGCAAGGGAAACACACGAACCTTGTGAGTCGGGAATGGGGCAATTGGGCCTTTTTAGGCTCTGTTTTTACCACATTGGATATTCCGTTGGACATTGCGGAGGTTGACCATTGTGGATCATGTCGCGCATGTCTTGATGCCTGTCCGACCGATGCCTTTCCTGCGGCTTATCAGTTGGATGCGCGCCGCTGCATTTCGTACCTGACAATCGAACATAAAGGTCCGGTTGATGAAGAACTGCGCGGTCTGTTGGGAAATCGGATTTACGGGTGCGACGATTGTCTGGCGGCGTGTCCGTGGAATAAATTTGCTTTGGCGGCCAGCGATATTCGATATGCCGCGCGCGATGATCTGGCGGCCCCGTCCCTTGATGATCTGGCCAGACTGGACGATGCGGGCTTTCGTGCAAAGCTTTCAGGGTCGCCGATCAAGCGGATCGGGCGGGACAGGTTTGTGCGAAATGTTCTTTACGCAATCGGCAATTCAGGCTTGGCCGCTTTGAAGCCTACCGCAATGGCCTTGCTGAATGATGCTGATCCAACGGTTGCCGATGCCGCACGCTGGGCGGTGAAACAGCTGCCGTGAATGCCGCAAACAGGCTGGACGCGCCGCAAATTCCCGCTACACCCGATCTGCGCGAATAGAAGGAGAACCCCATGGCCCTGGCATTGGGTGTGGACACTGGCGGAACCTATACGGACGCCGTATTGATCCGGGACGAGCAAGAGGTTGTGGCCTCTGCCAAGTCGCTGACAACGCGGGCGGATCTGGCGATTGGCGTGGGCAACGCGGTGTCGGCGGTACTGGATGCTGCGGCGGTGTCACCGGATCAGATTGGACTCGCATCGTTGTCGACGACGCTGGCTACAAACGCGCTGGTCGAGGGGCAAGGCGGGCGCGTGGCCCTGATCTATGTCGGGTTTCGAGAGAGTGATCTGGAAAAGCATGGGTTGCGCGAGGCGCTCAAAGGGGATCCCGCGTTGATCCTGTCAGGTGGTCACAATCATGCCGGAGGCGAAGCGGCACCGCTGGACCTGGAAGCGCTTTGTGCTTTTTTAGACTCGTATACCGGCATTTCCGGGTTTGCCGTTGCGGCGCAATTCGCAACACGAAACCCTGCACACGAACTGGAGGTCGCGCGGGTCGTTACCGAGCGCACGGGCGTTCCGGTCACGTGCTCTCATCACCTGTCCGCCCGGTTGAATGGTCCAAAACGTGCTGTGACGGCCGTTCTGAACGCGCGGTTGATTGGGATGATCGATCGGTTGATTGGGCGTGCGCAGGACCAGCTGCGTTCTCAGGGTATAATGGCACCAATGATGGTTGTCCGCGGTGATGGGGCACTGATGAGCGCCGAGCAAGCGCGCGAGCGGCCCATTGAAACGATCCTGAGCGGCCCGGCAGCGTCGATCGTGGGGGCGCGGTGGCTGACGGGTGCAGAGAATGCGTTGGTCTCGGACATTGGCGGGACCACAACGGATGTTGCGCTGATCAGGGACGGAAAACCAGCCATCGATCCGGCGGGCGCACAGGTGGGCGGGTTCAGAACCATGGTCGAAGCGGTTGCAATGCGCACCCACGGCCTGGGTGGCGACAGCCAAGTGCACGTTGTTGCCGAAGGTTTGCGGGGGGGTGTTTTCCTCGGACCGCGGCGGGTGCTGCCGGTGTCCCTGATTGCCGCTGAAGCGCCTGAAACCGTCCATGCGGTATTGGATGAACAGCTACGGGCCACAACGGTGGGCGAGCATGACACACGTTTTGCGCGTCGGGTCGTGGGAGTTCCGGACGACGGTGTCGGCCCGCGCGAGGCGGTGTTGTTGGATCGACTGGCGGAACATGTCATGCCGCTGAGTCGGCTTCTGAAGACGCGGATAGAACATGGTGCGCTCAACAGATTGGTGGACCGTGGTATCGTCCAAGTTTCGGGAGTCACGCCGTCAGATGCAAGTCATGTGCTGGGTCGCTTGAATGATTGGGACGAGGACGCAGCCGAAAAGGCCCTGACCCTTGTTGCGCGCAAGCGTGTCGGCTCTGGGGATGTGCTGGCCACGTCGCCCGAGGCGCTGGCAGAAATGATCGTGAACCAATTGACTGAACAGACAGCTTTGACCTTGTTAGAGACTGCTTTTGCCGAAGAAACAGACGAATTCGCTTTGCCGCCCCGCGATCTGGCGCGACACATTCTGACGCAACGCGGATTGGCGGGTCATCGGGGTCTGCTGGCGCTGGACACCAAGCTGAACGTGGATGTCGTCGGGCTTGGCGCATCTGCCCCAAGCTATTACCCGGCGGTGGGCAGGCGGCTTCGGTGCCGCATGAATCTGCCCAAGCATGCGGGCGTCGCCAATGCGATTGGTGCCGTTGTCGGGCGGTTGACTCTGCGCCGGTCCGGCACTGTGACTTCCCCTGCCGAAGGGCGTTACCGTGTGCATCTTGAAGATGGTCCGCAGGATTTCAGCGATGCTCAGACAGCGATGTCATTGTTGGAAACGACCCTGCGCGATCAGGCAGAAGGCGCGGTCCGGTCCGCAGGGGCCGAGGACATTCGTGTCGTGGTCGATCAAGACATCCGAACAGCAAAAATCGAAGCGCAGGATGTTTTTGTCGAGGCGCTGATAACCGTTGAAGCCAGTGGGCGACCCCGTGTCGCAACGGGGTAGCCGTTAGGGCGCGTTACTCGGCCGCGTCCCGTTTGGGCAGAACCCAATCGGCGCGCGGGAAGTGGCAGGTATAGCCGTTGGGTATGCGTTCCAGATAGTCCTGATGCTCGGGCTCGGCTTCCCAGAAATCCCCGACGGGCTCGACCTCGGTCACGACTTTGCCCGGCCAGATGCCGCTGGCGTTCACATCTGCGATCGTATCCTCGGCCACCTGTTTCTGGGCGTCGTCCACGTAGTAAATGGCCGAGCGATAGCTCATGCCGCGGTCATTGCCCTGCCGATTCAGCGTGGTTGGATCGTGTATTTGAAAGAAGAACTCCAACAGGTCGCGATAGGTGATCTGTGCCGGGTCGAACCAGATCTCGATTCCTTCAGCATGGGTGCCGTGGTTTCGATAGGTCGCGTTTGCCACGTCACCGCCGGTATAACCGACGCGCGTGCGCCCCACACCGGACAGTTTGCGGATCAGATCCTGCATCCCCCAAAAGCAGCCCCCGGCCAGTACAGCGCGTTCTTCGGTCATTGGATCTCCTCCACATGGATCAGGTATTCGCCATAGCCTTCGGCCTCCATCTCGTCACGATGGACAAACCGCAAGGCGGCTGAGTTGATGCAATAGCGCAGCCCGCCGTGCTCGCGGGGGCCGTCTGGAAAGACGTGTCCCAAGTGGCTGTCGCCGTGTTTCGAGCGGACCTCGGTACGGATCATGCCCAATGTGCGGTCTTCCAGTTCTTCGACATGTTCATGGATAATCGGTTTGGTAAAGCTGGGCCACCCGCACCCGGATTCGTACTTGTGCGTCGAGGCAAACAAAGGCTCACCCGAGACGATATCGACGTAAATGCCGGGTTCTTTGTTGCCCAGCAGTTTGCCAGTCCCGGGGCGTTCCGTGCCGCTGCGTTGGGTCACGTAAAATTCTTCGGGTGAGAGGGCAGCGATGGCCTCGGGGTCTTTGGTGTAACGGGTCATGGCTCCTCCGACGATTCATGGGTCAGGTCACTATTTGGGCACAGCGGCGCGGAAATCAAAATCATATTTCAAACTCATCGCGCGCTCGTGCAATGATCCGGGATGCGATTGGGGACGTAATTCCCGGTACAGGAGGTGCAAGCATGATCAGACTTCTTCTTTTGACAGCCCTACTGTTGATCGCCAAAGCGGTTCAGGCGGCCCCATTGACCGGTGAATTCGCCTCGATTGATGGCGGCACGCTGAATGTCGAGGATTGGAGAGGGCGACCGGTGCTGGTGGTAAACACCGCCTCGCACTGCGGGTTTACTGGCCAATACGACGCGCTTCAAAAGGTGCACGAAACATATTCCGAGCGCGGGTTGGTTGTCCTGGCGGTTCCCTCTGATTCGTTCAACCAAGAGCTGGACACCGCGCAAGACGTTAAGCAGTTTTGCGAATTGAACTACGGGATTACGCTTCCGATGACGGACATTACGCCGGTCAAAGGGGCTGATGCACATCCGTTTTACAAGGCTGTTGCCCGGCAAACCGGTTTTGTGCCCCAATGGAACTTCAACAAGATCCTCGTGGATTCCGAGGGCACGGTTGTGGCGACCTACGGTGCAAGCACAAGGCCGGATTCGGCCAAGCTGTTGCGTCAGATAGATGCCCTGCTGCGCTGATCAGGCCGCCGCGACAGCTGGACGAGCAGAATACCCAGCGTTGTGATGCCCACGCCAACGGCATCAAGCGGCCCGAGCTTTTCACCCAGTAACGCGGCGGCGATTGCGACCCCGAAGACCGGGTTGAGGAAATGAAAGGTCGCGGCGCGGATGGCGCCGATGCGGTTAAGAAGCAGAAACCAAATCAAAGTCGCCAACAAACCAGGGAACAAGGTTGTGTAGGTAAAGGCCAGCATCCAAACGGGGTTCGGATGGATGTAGATGGTTTCGAACACTGGCGCCGCAAGGAACAAGGCTGCCGCGCCAACCAGCATCTGAAGCCCGACGACCATCATGAAATTACCGCCTGACGTGGCCCCGCGCACAGCCATGGTTGCAAAAGTCAGCGCCAGCGCGCCCAGACCGCACAGCGCGACGCCAAACAGGTCAACACCGGCGCCTATCCGGCTGCCCATGATCAATGCGACCCCGGCAAACCCCGCGAACAGGCCGATTGTGCCAACTGCCCGCAGTTTTTCACCCAGCAATACCCAGCTTGCGAGTGCCACCAGCAGCGGCATTGTCGATGCGATGATAGCAGCGACCGAAGCCTCAACGGTTTGCATCGCATAGAAATTCAGACCCAAATAAAGAGCATTTTGGCAAATTCCGAACAGAATGGTTGCCCGCCACTGATCGCGCGTCAGCCGCCAGCTTTGGCCCATCATCCGGGCAATGGCCACGCCGATCAGGCCCGAGATCAAAAACCTGAGCGCCAGAGAAAACAAGGGTGATGCGTCTGCGACGATGATCCGAGCGGAGGTAAAGGCCGAAGACCAAATGAAGGCAAAAACCAACCCCATAAAAATGGCACGCAGATCCATCCTGGTCTCCCGAGAATTTGAGGCGACTGTTTCTGAAATGCGGTGCCGCCGCAAGCATCCAACACATATGAAAGAAAAAGGGCCGCCGGACGGCGACCCCATTTGATTTGCGAAAGAACCGGGATCAGCCGTTGACGCTGTCCTTCAGCGCCTTGGCGATGGTCATCTTGACCACCTTGTCGGCTTCTTTCTTGAACTGTTCGCCTGTGGCCGGGTTGCGCACCATGCGCTCGGGGCGTTCGCGGCAGTAGATTTTGCCGACGCCGGGCAGGGTCACTGCGCCACCGGCTGAAACTTCACGGGTGATCAGGCCGGTCATGGCCTCCAACGCCGCGTTCGCAGCTTTCTTGTCGGTTCCCATTTCCTCAGCGAGAGCAGCAACCAGCTGAGTCTTTGTCATAGGCTTTGCCATTTCTTGGTCTCCTTAACGTGCCCGATAAATAGGGCCTCACCGCGTAACTGTAACGGGATATTGTGGGCGAACACAACGAATAGTAGCGCCGAAAACCCTAAAAATATGGGGAAATCGTTGCTTTTTTGCGTCAGAGGAAGGCCGTTTCGTCGAACGAACGCAATTTCCGGCTGTGCAACCGCTCCAATGGCATCCCGCGCAGGTGCTCCATCGCCCGAATTCCGATGGCCAGATGGCGGCTGACCTGCGTTGTATAAAAGGCCGAAGCCATGCCTGGCAACTTCAATTCGCCATGCAAGGGTTTGTCCGAAACACACAGCAACGTGCCATAGGGAACACGGAACCGATAGCCGTTTGCAGCGATGGTGGCGCTTTCCATATCCAGGGCAATCGCCCGCGACTGGCTAAGCCTTTGGACCGGACCGGATTGATCGCGCAGTTCCCAGTTACGGTTGTCGACAGAGGCGACGGTCCCTGTGCGCATGATCCGCTTGAGCTCGTACCCTTCCAGTTCGGTCACTTCCGCGACGGCGCGTTCCAATGCGACCTGAACCTCGGCCAGCGGCGGGATCGGGACCCAGACCGGCAAATCGTCGTCCAGCACCTTGTCCTCACGCAGATAGGCGTGGGCCAGGACAAAATCGCCCAACGCCTGCGTGTTCCGCAGGCCGGCGCAATGACCGACCATTAGCCAGGCATGCGGGCGCAGCACCGCGATGTGATCCGTCGCGGTTTTCGCATTGGACGGACCAACGCCGATATTCACCAGCGTAATCCCCGACCCGTCCTCTCGTTTCAGGTGATAGGTCGGCATCTGCGGCAGTTTCAGAGGCTGTTCCAGCGGCGCATTGGCGTCTGAGATCACGACATTCCCGGTCGAGACAAAACTTGTGTAGCCGCTATCGGGATCGGCCAATTGCTCGCGGGCGTAATTCTCGAACTCCGAGACGTAGAACTGGTAGTTGGTGAACAAAACATGGTTCTGGAAATGGTTCGGGTCGGTGGCCGTATAATGTGACAGACGCGCAAGGGAATAATCGACGCGTTGCGCTGTGAACAAAGCCAGCGGGCCAACGTCGTCCACATCATCCACGCCATTGACGATGTCGTCATTGGTGGTGGACAGATCGGGTACGTCAAATACGTCGCGCAGGGTAAACCCCGCAGCACCTTGTTGCGGAACATGCAGGTCGGGATTGCTTGCGACCGCAAAATGCACCGGGATAGGTGTGTCGGATGCTCCAATCGTGACCGGTTGGTCATGGTTTCGGATCAGCAGCGCAATCTGCTGGGTCAGGTAGGACCGGAACAGATCAGGCCGTGTGACCGTTGTGGCATGAACGCCGGGTTCTGAGACGTGGCCGAAACTCAAACGACTGTCCACCTGCGCATAAGACGACGTTTTGATGCGGATTTCCGGGTAATAGGCTCTGTACCGTGCATCTGGTGCGTTCTCTTGCATTGCCTTGGCAAAGCTGTCGCACAAGAACTGCGTTGCCTGTTCGTACAGCTCTTCCAACCGGACAACGGCGGCTGCCGGGTCCGTGAATTGCTCGGGTTGGGGGACGTCAGGCGTTTTTATTATTGTCATGCAAGTGGTTCCAGAAGATCGATCTTTTCAAAACTGCGCACATCCACAAGGCCAAGATCCGAAATCCGCAGTTCGGGGATCACGACCAATGCCAGCAGGGAATGCTGCATATAAGCGTTGTTGAGCGTGCAGCCGCACGCATGCATCGCGGCCACGATGTCTTCGGCCCTGGCCGCGACCTGAGCGGCCGGACTGTCGGACATCAGGCCCGCAATCGGCAACTCTACTAGTGCAAGCTCCTGACCGTCGCGGTAAACGGTGATGCCTCCTCCAACCTCGGCAAGGCGATTGGCGGCCATCGCCATTTGCGCGCGATCGGTTCCCACCACGATCATGTGGTGGCTGTCATGGGCGACGGTCGATGCCATCGCCATTTTCCCCTGATAGCCAAATCCCGAGACAAAGGCGTTCGTAACCCCGCCGGTGGCCTTGTGACGTTCGACCAAAGCGATTTGGCAGACATCGCCTTCACCTTCAACCAGACCTTCGATTATCGGCAGCTCGGCTTTCAGGGCTTTCGTTGGCGCCTGGTTTTCCACCACGCCGATAACGTTGGCTCGCACGCGGTTGGCGCCATTTGGCGCTGCAATCTCAAAGTCGGACTGGCTGAGGGCATGCCCCAGATGTACCGTGTTACGCGCGGTATCTGGCCAGTTCAGATGCGGACAATCCACGGAAATTGACCCGTTTTCGGCTACGACCTGACCCCGCGCAATGACCGTTTCGATTGGCAATTCGGTCAGATCCGAACTCAGGATAATGTCCGCGCGTCGTCCCGGTGTGATCGAGCCGATCTCGCGCTCCAGCCCGAAATGTGTGGCGGTGTTGATCGTCGCCATTTGCAGCGCGATCAACGGATCGCAACCGCAGGAAATTGCGTGCCGGACGACGCGGTTCATGTGCCCATCGTTGATCAGCGTACCGGAGTGACAATCATCCGTGCACAGAATGAAGTTGCGCGGGTCCAGACCCTTTTCCGTGATGGCCGTGATCTGGCTTTCGATATCATACCACGCCGAACCCAGCCGCATCATGGACCGCATACCCTGCCGTACGCGTGCGACCGCGTCAGCCTCGCACGTGCCTTCATGATCGTCAGCGGGGCCACCTGCTACGTATGCCGCGAAATCAGACCCTAAATCAGGGGAAGCATAGTGCCCGCCCACGGTTTTCCCTGCACGCTGCGTCGCCGCGATTTCTGCCAGCATCTTGGGATCACCGTGGATGACACCAGGGAAATTCATCATCTCGCCCAGACCGATGATGCCAGGCCAGTTCATGGCCTCGGCCACATCCTCCGGCGTGATTTCATACCCGGTCGTCTCCAACCCCGGTGCCGAAGGCGCACACGACGGCATCTGGGTATAGATGTTCACCGGCTGCATCATCGCCTCGTCATGCATCAGGCGCACGCCTTCGAGGCCGAGGACATTGGCGATCTCATGCGGGTCGGTAAACATGCTGGTCGTGCCGTGGGGAATAACAGCACGCGCAAATTCCGCCGGTGTCAGCATGCCGGATTCGATATGCATATGTCCGTCGCACAGGCCGGGGATCATAAAGCGGCCGCCAGCGTCGATAATCCGGGTGTCCGGGCCGACGCAATGCGACGCGTCAGGGCCCACGTATGCAATCCGACCGTCGGCGATGGCAATGTCGTGATCCGACAACACCTCGCGGCTGTGCACATTCACCCAGACGCCACCGAGAAGAACTGTATCCGCGGCCTCGCGACCGGCGGCAACTGCTATCAGACGGGGGGCGACATCGGGCCAGCTGGGGAAAGGTGTGAATTCCATGGCCCAACTTTCCTCAATGCGGCAGAAGGTGCAACCCCCGCAAAAGCGGTATCATGAAACCGTCACGAAGCGGTTGTGGTCATGCAGATCGCCAGAGATCACCGGGCCGCTGGCTCCGGGAATTGCGCACGCACCCAATTCGCAAAGGCAACGGCCCCAGGCGTGTCTTCCGCCTGTGGTGACAACAAAAGGTAATAGGCTTCGGGCATCACGGCACGATGTTCAAAGGGGGCGACCAGCCTGCCGTCTTCGATCAGGCGTTTGGCAATGGCATCATGGGCCAGGCACAAACCACCGCCGGCCATCGCAACGGACAGACATACCAAATAGGTCGTGGCGTAGGTAATTGGCGGTTTTTCCCAGTTTAGAGCCTGATCTTCTGCCCAGTTGGCCCAGTTGGACAACAAGTTGGAACAATCGAACAGGGGCTGCTGTTGCAACGTTCCCAGGGTGACCTCATATCCCGGTGCGCAGACCGGGTAGTAATGATCTGTGCATAACAGCTCGGTTCTTACGGTGTCGGCGGGGCGCAGCGAGTAACGGATTTCCACGGCCGCGCCTTCCGCCATTTCGCGCGGTTCCCAAAGCTCGGTGAAGATGTTGAGTTGCACATCCGGATATTGCGCACGAAATGCAGGCAGGCGCGGCGCCAGCCAGTTGACGGCAAAGCTGATGTTGCACTGAACTTGCACCGCGTTTTGCTGCGCGCCTGTCACCGCCTGTGTTCCCCGCAGCAACGTGCGAAAAGCTTCGCGTACTACGGGTAGATAGGTGATACCGCCTTCGGTCAGTTCCAACGCCTTGGGACGTCTCAGGAACAGCGGTTGACCAAGATACGCTTCGAGGGATTTGATTTGCTGGCTGACCGCGCTTTGCGTCATGTTCAGATCCCGCGCGGCCCCGGTGAAAGACAAGTGGCGTGCCGCTGCTTCGAATGTGCGAAGCCAACCCAGCGGCGGAAGCTTGTTCTGAACGGCCATAACCTCACCATAAGTTTTACTAATGGAATAGTGCGGTTTTTTTCGTTGGTCAAATGCGGTTGGCGGATGCACGATTTCCACTAATCCGCATCTGAGTCCTGAGGGGTGGGAAAAATGAGCGTCGCGAATCTTCGTCCGAACATCGATCATTGGCAGGAACGCGTGGATCTGGCCGCTGCATTCCGGTGGACTGTGCGCCTGAACATGCATGAAGCTGTGGCCAATCATTTCAGCCTTGCGGTGAATGAGGATGGAACGCAGTTCCTGATGAATCCCAACCAGATGCACTTTGCGCGAATCCGGGCCTCGGACCTGCTGTTGCTGGACGCCAATGACCCTGAAGTCATGGAGCAACCGGGCGCGCCGGACCCTACCGCATGGGGATTGCACGGCTCGATTCACAGGCATTGCGCCCATGCGCGGTGCGTCATGCACGTTCATTCCGTGTTTGCGACAGTTCTGGCCTCGTTGGCAGACAGCACGCTTCCGCCGATCGATCAGAACACGGCGACGTTTTACAACCGCTATGTCATCGACCAGGAGTTTGGTGGACTGGCCTTCGAAAGTGAAGGCGAACGCTGTGCTTCGATGCTGTCTGATCCAAAGAAAAAGGTCATGATCATGGGCAATCATGGCGTGTTGGTGATCGGCAGAGACCCTGCAGACACCTTTAATAGGCTCTATTATTTCGAACGCGCCGCAGAAACCTACATCCGCGCGCTGCAAACTGGCCAAAAGCTTCGTGTGTTGTCGGATGAGATCGCCGAAAAGACCGCACAAGAGCTGGATGACTATCCAGATCAGGCGGGATCGCATCTGCGCGAGGTCAAGGCGCTGCTGGATGCCGAAGGTTCCGACTACGCAACCTGACATCTATTTCCGGGAGATCACAATGACCGACGCCGCTCAGGATCCCGAAGCCGCCCGCTGGCACTACCATCCCGAAGGCCCGGTTGGGCTGAACCCGTTGTTCAGTTGGCCGCCCAGGCCCGCGGCGGTTTTCAGGTGGTACAGCGGCGCGTGGCTTCAGATAACGTCTTTGACGCTTTGTTTGTTGCTGGCCATTGTTGCCTACGCGTTTTTCTTTCCCGCGCTGGAGACGATGAAGACCTTTTCGCCCGGTTGGATGTTTCGCATCTGGCTTCTGAACATCGTGCCGCAGATCGTGGTGGCCGGCGGCCTGCATTGGTGGCTGTACATGCGCAAAGGGCAGGGCATGTACAAAAAGTTCGATCGAAGGGATCTGACCCGCGACAACGGAACCTTCACATTCCGCAATCAGGTGCTGGACAATATCTGGTGGACGCTCGGCAGCGCCATGACTGTGGCGACCGTTTATCAGTGGCTGATTTATTGGGCGATGGCGAACGGGTACGTGCCCACCGTCACATGGGCCAGCGCGCCCGTATGGTTTGTGCTCTGGCTGGTGTTCATTCCGATGTGGTCGGGGTTGCACTTTTACTGGGTGCACCGGTTGGAACACCACCCGAAACTGTACAAACATGTGCACGCAGTTCACCATCGCAATGTAAACATCGGTCCATGGTCGGGCATCTCAAACCATTGGTTCGAGAATTTCCTGTACTTCACGACGTATTTCATCCACCTGATCGTGCCGTCGCACCCGCTGCACGTTTTGTTCCACACGTATTTCCAGCAGATCAGCCCGGTACTGTCCCATTCCGGTTTCGAAAAACTCAGGGCTGGCGAAACGGATGCGGCGCGGGCCGGAGACTTTTTCCACCAATTGCACCACCGGTATTTCGAGTGCAATTACGGAACCTCGGAAATTCCGTTCGACAAGTGGTTCGGCACGTACCATGACGGGTCCGCAGACGCCACGACGCGCACGCGGGCATTCAAAAAGCAGATGTATACCTGAAATCGCGAACGGGATCAGCCGCGTTCGAACAAGGCGATGAACGCTGTGTCGTCCTTGTTCGGTCCGGCAGCAAGGTCGCCGTAAATACGCACTTTGGTCAGGGTCAGGTTTTCGATCTGGCCCGTCGACATGTCTTGCAGGGCTTCAGCAAATCCATGCTCAGCATAGTGTTCTGCATTGATGGACAGCGCGAATTGCGCCCCGTGGCGCGCGATGCGCAGCAACGCCGGCAGGACTTCCGGACCCAAATGCCCATGTGTGAACGTCCCCGAAGACACGACGCCCGAGTAGCTCTCGGGTGGAACCGGTAAACCCTGCGTCAGATCGGCTTCGATCGCGTCGCGGTAAATGTCCTTGCGCATCGCCTGATCCAGCATTTCGGCGCTGATATCCGTGGCGTCGATCGGACCGACACCTAGACCCGACAGGACCGCGCCACACAGGCCAGTGCCTGCACCTACATCCAGCACCGGACCCTGCCCACCTGCGCCTACAAAGGCGCGGGCCGTGTGAATGTGCAGCTGGTAGTCTTCAAGCGACGCAAAACTCTCGTCATAGTCCCCCGCCCACTCGGCATAAAGCTGGCGGTTATCCTCGGGCGATGTCAGAGAATATGCAGCGTGAAGGTCGGGCTTTTTGCGGCTCATGGCTCATTGAACGCGCATCGGCAGATTCGAATCAAGAGCAGCCTTGCACGCTTGCATCCCGGCGCATGTCACCCCATCAAAGGGGAATGATTGGTACGTTATTCACCTTCGGCCACGGCTATTCGGCCAGAGCCCTGTCCCGCAGCCTTGCGCCATCAGGTTGGCGGATGATCGGAACCACACGCGACGCAATCCATGTTGCGGAGATTCGCGCCTCGGGTGCGGAACCGCTGATCTGGCCGGGGCATGCGCCGGATCTGGATGGTGTGACCCACCTGCTGATCTCGACGGCTCCCACAGCGGAGGGGGATCCGGTTCTGGCCGAGTTGCGCGACGAGATCACGGCGCGCGCCAAGCAATTCACGTGGGTTGGCTACCTGTCAACGACTGCGGTTTACGGTGATCATCAGGGCAATTGGGTGGATGAGGAAACGCCGCCTACGCCAACCGCAAAACGCGGGCTTTGGCGGGTGCGGGCAGAAACCCAATGGTCGGAAATTCCGGACCTTCCGCTGCATATCTTCCGCTTGGCGGGTATCTACGGACCCGGACGCGGACCGTTTTCGAAACTCAAGAAGGGTGGACTGCGTCGGATCATCAAGCCGGATCAGGTGTTTTCACGCATCCATGTGGACGATATCGCACAGGTTCTTGCGGCATCCATGACGCAGCCAAACCCGGGTGCGATCTACAACGTCTGCGATGACGAGCCTGTTCCGCCGCAGGACGTGATCGGCTACGCCGCAGAACTGCAGGGCCTGCCAATGCCGCCCGCCGTGCCCTTTGATCAGGCTGATCTGACCCCGATGGCACGTAGTTTCTATAATGAAAACAAGCGGGTTCGGAATGAGCGGATAAAATCCGAACTTGGGGTGTCCCTGATGTATCCGAATTACCGGGTCGGGCTTGAGGCGTTGATGCAGGAAACGCCAGATGGCGCGGGCTTGTAGAGCTGCGACGTGCACACAGACCTTCGAGATACGGTTTGATCGCCCAAGCTATGATGATAGGAACGGGACTTGATGACAGACCGATCCGCCCATCTGACCATAACGGTTTCCACATTGACGCGGCAGCGTCCGGATATGTTGGAGGCGTTGCTGCGCAGTTGGGGCGCGCTTGACCTTCCAACGGATTGTACCGTCAGATTTCTGGTTGTTGAAAACGATAGCGCTGCGAACAGCGAGCCTGTTGTTAAGGCCGCGGGCGAAACCCTGCCGAACAAGGCCGCGGTCGATTATGTTCTGGAACCTGAATTGGGCATTCCCTTCGGCCGCAACCGCGCGGCGCGCGAGGCAATTGCCAACGGATCGGACCTGCTGTGCTTTGTGGATGATGACGAGGTTGTGGCGCAGGACTGGTTGGAACGCCTTGTTGCAGGGTATCGGGCAAGTCCAGCCGTGTTGCTCGGGGCACCGCTGCGGGCTGCTGGCCCCTCCGGGGGCGAGACAGCGGCGCAAAGACTGATGTTGCGCAACATCGGCAACCGTTACATGGAGAAGGAGACAGCCGCGGCCAATCGGGCAAGCCTGAACGATACGGGCGGCGTCACGATCGTCACCAACAATTGGCTGGGCGAAACCCGGCTGTTCAGCGAATTTGGGATATGGTTCGACGAAACCATGCGCATGACTGGCGGCACGGATGCGAAATTCTATGCCGAGACAGTTGCCAGGGGGCTGCCGGTCGGTTGGGTTCCCGACGCTTTTGTTTATGAGACTGTCCCGGCCTCGCGGCTGAGTTTCTGGTATCAGGCGGCGCGTGGGCGGGATCAGTCCAATACACATATGCGCCGGAAAATGCAGACACGTCCGATGAGCGCGGTATTGGGATTTCTGACTGTTCCGCTTCGCGTGATTGGCCTGATCGTAGCCGCTTTGCTGCTGCCGTTTCAGCCGGATCGCAGGTATATCCAGATCGCTCGAACGGCAGGATGGCTGGTGGGCGTTCTGGGCATACCGTTTGGCTACAAGTCGGCACTGTATCTAAAGGTCAGCGGCCACTGAGCGTCCGGATTTCTAGTCTCGCGCCGCCTATCTGCTCGTCCGATTTCGATAATTAAAAGCTATTAATACTATCAAAAAACAAAACTTATGCGCATGGCTTTATGTTGCTATTGTCGAGGCAGACAGGAAGAACGAGTCGCTGATGCAAATTTCCGGCATGGTCGCAACACGCTCCCCAACCTTTGTACAACGCGATTGTGGGGCTGGTTTGCGCATTTGTCATTCAGTGGCGTTACCCTTCTTACATTGAACCGCGCGACTCACAGAACAGTAGCCAGGAGTGGAGAAAGACATGGACGGAAGCGATACCCCGAACACCGGCGGATGCCCTGTAATGCACGGTGCCGGAACCCGGTCGAACCGGGATTGGTGGCCCAATCAGCTGAACCTTTCGATCCTGCATCAAAGTGCACCCGCGTCGAATCCAATGGGCGAAGAGTTCAACTATGCTGAGGAATTCAAGAAGCTGGATTACAAGGCGCTGAAAGAGGACCTCTATGCGCTGATGACGGATTCTCAAGACTGGTGGCCCGCAGATTACGGTCACTATGGCGGCCTGTTCATCCGCATGGCCTGGCACAGCGCCGGAACGTATCGGACAGCGGATGGTCGCGGTGGAGCCTCAACTGGTAACCAACGTTTCGCGCCGCTCAACAGCTGGCCGGACAACGGCAATCTGGACAAGGCGCGCCGCCTGCTGTGGCCGATCAAACAGAAGTACGGCAACCAGATCTCATGGGCCGACCTGTATATACTGGCGGGGAACTGCGCCATCGAATCGATGGGCGGCAAGACCTTTGGCTTTGCCGGTGGCCGCGAAGACATATGGGCGCCCGAGGAAGACATCTATTGGGGGGCCGAGACAGAATGGCTTGCGCCGACCGAAAATCCGCACAGCCGGTATTCGGGTGAGCGTGATCTGGAAAACCCGCTGGCAGCGGTTCAGATGGGCCTGATCTATGTGAACCCCGAAGGGCCGGATGGGCAGCCTGACGCGCTGGCCTCGGGCCGCGATATCCGCGACACGTTTGGCCGCATGGCGATGAACGATGAGGAAACCGTCGCACTTGTGGCAGGTGGGCACACCTTCGGTAAAGCGCATGGCGCGGGCGACCCGGATCTGGTTGGCCCCGAGCCCGAAGCCGCCCCGATCGAGGATATGGGCCTTGGTTGGATCAACGCCTATGGAACCGGCAAAGGCGACGACACCACCACCAGCGGCATCGAAGGCGCATGGACCGCAAATCCGACCAAGTGGGACAATGGCTATTTTGACCTGCTGTTTGGATATGACTGGAACCTGACCAAAAGCCCGGCGGGCGCATGGATCTGGGAACCGGCCAACGTCAAAGAAGAAGACATGGCCCCAGCGGCGGGCGATCCATCCCGGAAGGTGAAGACGATGATGACCACCGCCGACATGGCGATGCGCATGGACCCGATCTATGGCCCGATCTCGAAACGGTTCCACGAGAACCCGGATGAGTTCGCCGATGCCTTCGCCCGCGCCTGGTTCAAGCTAACCCACCGGGACATGGGGCCGCGTTCGAACTATATTGGTGAGGAAGCACCCGCTGAGGAGCTGTTGTGGCAGGATAACGTCCCCGCCGTCGATCACGATCTGGTCGATGATGCGGATGTTGCTGATCTTAAATCCAAAATTGCGGCAACAGGCCTGTCAGTATCCGAATTGGTCTCGACGGCCTGGGCGTCGGCGTCGACGTTCCGCGGATCCGATAAACGGGGTGGTGCCAACGGGGCACGCATCCGTCTGGCTCCGCAGAAAGACTGGGATGTGAATGAGCCGATGAAGCTCTCCAAGGCGCTGGACGCGTTGGAAGGTGTTCAAAAGGCGTTCAATGATGCCCAGTCCGGCAACAAGAGAGTATCGCTTGCGGATGTGATCGTTCTGGCAGGTTCGGTTGGCGTCGAACAAGCCGCCAAAGCGGGAGGTCAGGATGTCGAGGTACCGTTCACGCCGGGTCGTACTGACGCCACCCAGAACCAAACGGATGTTGAATCCTTCGGTATGCTTGAACCGGCTGCCGATGGTTTCCGAAACTACCAGAAGACCGAATTCAGTGTTTCGCCCGAAGAACTGTTGGTCGACAAGGCGCAGTTGCTGACACTCTCAGCGCCGGAAATGACGGTCCTTGTAGGTGGTCTGCGTGTTATGGGCACCAACTTTGGAGGCACCGAGCATGGTGTGTTCACGGATCGGGTCGGTACGCTCAGCAATGACTTCTTCACCAACCTGCTGGATATGAGCACGGAATGGAAACCAGCGGGACATGGCGTCTATGAAGGTCGCGACCGCGCCAGCGGCGACGTCAAGTGGACCGGTACCCGCGTCGATCTTGTCTTTGGGTCAAACTCGCAATTGCGGGCGCTGGCCGAAGTCTACGGGCAGGCGGACGCCGAAGGCAAATTCGTCTGCGACTTTGTTTCAGCCTGGAACAAGGTAATGAACGCGGATCGGTTTGATTTGAAGTGATCCTCGCAATCACTACTTAAGACACGCCGTTGCGGGGGACCGTAGCGGCGTTTCCTTCTCACCAGGACTCGGATGTAGCCAAGCAATGAGTGCGATTCCATCCGCTGGGTGGATGTTCGTACAGGATCGACAAAAGACTGAGCCGTATAGCGTGTGGATTCTAAATCTAACCTATTGTTTTCATTAACCTGAGCCAATTTCAGCTGAACAAAGTGAAGTTTTTTCAAAATGGGGGTTGCAGGTCCCAGACCTAATCCGTAAATACCCCTTCACCGGCGGCGCTGAGGGTGCTGCTGACGGGTCGGAGAGAC
>NZ_JWLK01000011.1 GCF_000814005.1 Ruegeria sp. ANG-S4
GGAACTCGACTAAGGGGTACCGTTTCGACGGGGCGCTGCCGTCTCCAAACCGAATAGCGAGAGGTAGCGGAGGAGGGGCTGGACAAGGGGGGTCTTAGCCAGCCTCTCCACACTGACAAGAATTTAGTCACCTGCCTTATCCGCGACACTTTTTGCTGTTAAATCCAACTCAGGCACTACTGACGAGAACAGAGATTCATTAAACCTCTCGATAACTGCCCGTCTGCTTTGTGCTGGCGGGCTATTTTTTGAAAGCAAAACTCATCGCCGTGTCTCTGCCCGTCCTTCGTGCTCGTTCGGCTCGTTTTCGGCACCCCTCGTTGCAATACCGGGCATCTATCGATCATTTGGGGAAAACCGCTCAAAGTCCAAAATTCGGACAAAGCCACCGTCCATTGAGCGGTTGGTTAGCTTTTTGGCACTGAGTGGGGAACTATCTGAAGGTCAGGCCCCCGTCGATGACCAGCGTCTGTCCGGTGACCGTCTCCGCCCCGCAGAACGTCAGTGCCTGCTCGGCCACGTCGTCGATGGAAGTGGTCTTCTTCAGTGTCGCCGCCTCGCGCCACATCGAAACGAAGCTTTCAGGCGCCTCGCTGCTCATCACCGTGTTCTCCATAAGACCTGGTGCTACACAGTTCACACGCACTTCCGGCGCCAGCGTGGCCGCCAGGAACCGGGTCAGACCCGAGACGGCAGCCTTCGTCGGCTGAAAGGTCCGGTCGGCGCCCCAGGTCCCGTGTCCGATAGTCGAGCCGAAATTTACGATAGCGCCCCGTGCGGCGCGCAGATGCGGTGCAGCCGCTCGGGAGGCAAGGAAAGGGCCGCGGAAGTTGATGTTGCTGATACGGTCCCAGGTTTCCGGGTCGTAGGCGACGAGATCGCCCGCCGGCGGCCCCCCGACCGCGCCGGCGGCATTCATCAGGATCGCGAGGCCGCCCAGTGCCTCTGCCGCCTGCGCTACACCTGCTTCGACTGAGGCTGGGTCGCGCAGGTCGAACCGAACAGCAACCGCCCGGCGTCCGCGCTTTTCGACAGCGTCGCAGGCCTCGGCCACGCGATCCTCGCCGCCGCTATAACCGACGGCGACGTCGGCGCCGGCCTCGGCAAGCCTTTCTACCAATCGGCGGCCCAGGCCTCCGCTGCCGCCGACGACGAGAGCTGGCTTTCCTGCAATATCCATGTTGTGCGCTCCTTGTTCTTAAGCCGGGTTACTCCAATTCTGTTCGGTGCGAGCATAGGTCGGAAGATCATCATGGATCTACGCACCTCGGACGGCAGTCACTGCTATGGCAGGCATCGGAACGTGGTATTCCTCGCCATCGAGAAAATCCTTTAACTGGTTCTCCCAAGAGGAGTAGATTTCTTTCAGGACGTCTTCATTCTGATTGTCGAGAATTACAGCCGCCCTTGCAGCGAAGTTGCGGAAATGTTTGACGAACTGTCCTTTCGGAGCTTTGAAGACCAGTGGAACTCTGGCGCTTGAAAACTCCCTAAATGCAGCCGCTTCCAGTTTCTCTCGCATGGTATCTTCCGAAGAAAGAGCGAATGGTGGCGGTGACGCAGGGACGACGGACATGTCCGCAAGGCTCTGCATCGTGCCAAAGACGATCCGGAACAACGGTGACTGTGGCGGTCCAATCCAATGGCTGAGTGCTACTCGCCCACCGGGTTTCAAAACGCGCGCAATCTCGTCGAACATGGTTTCTGGGCTGCCCACATGCATAATCCCAAACGAGCAAATCACAGCATCGAAGTCAGCATCATTTTTCGGTATCGACTCGGCATCGCCGGTTACAAAGCGTGCCTCGGGGAAAGCGCTTTGCGCCACCTTGATCATCGACGCAGATACATCAACGCCCTCGGCGTCAGCGCCAAGTGCGATTGCTGCGCCCGCAGCCCTTCCGGTGCCGCAGCAAAGATCTAGAATACGTTTGCCGGGGGCCAATTCGGCCATCGCCAGAAGCGTCGGAAGCGCGCAGGTCGTCACCCGCCCGGTGAATTCGTCATAGGCGGCAGCGCGGGCGTCCCATCCCTCTTTTTCTGCAAACTTGAAAGCTTCGTAGGTCATGATTTTCCTCGCGTGCTTTTGTAGTCTGCTCCAAACTGGTGGACGAAAAACGCATTTGTCAGGGTCGAACCGGCCACAAGAGGGCCAAATCGGCCATCGGATTCGAAGAGGAGAGAATGAAAATGACAACCAGGGATTTCATCGCTGAACCTGTGCGGATCGACATCCTGGCTGCCGAGAGTTGCCGGGGCGCTATTCTCTACGGAATCTATGATTTGCTGACGTCGGTTGGGTCGGCGTGGTCCTACCTCACCGAAGGCGCGCCCACCCCGCCAATGACACGAGTTAGGATCGTCGCCAGAGCCAAGGAGCCATTCCGCTGCATAAGCCGCGTCCCAGTGGCACCTGACGCGACGCTTGAAGAAGCAGACGACGCAGAGATCATCTGCCTGCCAAACTTCAGGATCGGTATGATGACCCCGCCGAAGGAGGTTTTGAGGCCGGAGATCGACTGGATCGTCGAGCGACATTCGGCAGGGGCGCGCCTGGCAACGGCATGCTCTGGCTCGGCGCTTTTGGCGGACGCCGGGCTCCTTGACGGTCAAGAGGCAACGGCGCACTGGTCCATGGCTGAGGTTTTTGAGAAGCGTTATCCGCGCGTGGCTTTCTGTCCGGACCGCACGCTTACTTTTGCAGGAGAGGGAGACTGCATCGTGATGTCAGGAGGTATGGCATCCTGGCAGGACCTCGCGCTGTACCTGATTGCGCGCTACATCGGACCGGAGCACGCAGCGAAATCAGCGCGGTTCTATTGTGTCGATCCAAAACCCGACGGCCAAAGACACTACGCAGCTCCCAAGAGAAGGTTGCAGAGCGACGACGCGGTCATTCAGGAATGCCAGACTTGGCTCGCCGATGCTTACGGAAAGCGTGACGCAATAGCGCGGATGATCTCTCGCTCTGGCCTCCCGCGACGTACGTTCGACCGCCGCTTCCGCGCGGCAACGGGCTACAGCCCCAAAGACTATGTGCAGTCGCTGAGGGTCGAGGAGGCCAAGCAATTTCTGGAGATGGATGGCCACAGTGTCGAAGCTGTCTCCGAGGCCGTCGGGTATTCAGATTCCCGAGCGTTCCGGCGCCTGTTCAAAAAGATGACAGGCCTTAGCCCAGCAGAGTATCGACGACGATTTTCCAGCAGAGGCTTTCTTTCAGCTCGCTGAGGCCTCTTTGGCAACGCCGGCTAAGGGCTCAGAGCAGTCATTTACTCAATCGCGACGAATGACCGCTCTGCGGACGAAAACGGACGTTTGGATCTTCGCACGCAATGGCAGCAACACTGTCCATCGTCAGGGATTTTGGGACAGATGGCCGCCTGAGTTAAGAGAGGGCCTTGCTCGTCGGGCTTTGCAAACGCCTATTTGCGGACAAACGCCGCCATTCAGCTTCAGCGTCTGTTCCGTCAGGAGAGAGCAGTCTCCAAACGTTCAAACGAATTGTGCGGCCACACCTCATCGAACGGTTTGCCGACTTTGCTGGGTCTCGGCCCGGGCCTCATCAGACGCCGGACAAGACGTTGCATTCAAAGACCAAATGCCAATAATGCACAAACAACCAATCTGGACCGGTCAAATAAGGCTGTACTTCCGCAGATTTGTTTCTAAGCCCTGTAGTTTAGTGTCGTGGCGCTTGTAACTTGGAATGGGTAGTTTCTCGCGGTGAGGGGCAAGTCATGAAATCTGATCCATTGCTGAGTATGGTAAAATCGTTCGACCTTTCGGGCGCGGTGTTCTTGAACGCAGAGTTTTCTGCGCCCTGGGCAATTACCTCCCATGTGACCGAAGAAGATTGCCGCCCTTACATGCCGGTTCCACGTCGGGTTATCGCCTTTCATGTCATCATCGAAGGGGAATTCATCCTCTCAATGGATTCAACACCGGGTTACCGGCAGGATCATTGTGTAAAGCCCGGAGACATAGTATTCCTACCGCAAAACTCTCTACACGTTTTAGCAAGTTCTCTGGGTCAAATTCCATTGAATGGTGATGACTTGCTTTTGCCCGCTAGCGACAGCGGACTTGTCCAGATCAACCACCAAGGTGGTGGTGCGCCTGCTCACTTCATGTGCGGCTTCCTTGCAAGTAATGCAGGTTCGGTCCCTATGCTGGAAACTCTACCCGACGTGCTTTTGATCAGCATTGAAAGTCTGGCGACGCGAAAGTGGATCGAAGCTTCGGTGATGATGGCAGCGCGGGAACTTACTCAAGGCCAATTTGGCGGCGGCGGTACAATGCCCGGGCTGTGCGAGTTGCTGTTGTCCGAAGCAATGCGTTCATACATCGAACAAAATCCGACACCGCCGGGATGGCTGGGCGGGATGGCACATCCAAGAGTGTCGCGCGCATTGGCACGTATTCACTCTCAAATTAGCGACCCACCCAGTATTGAGGCGCTTGCCTCAGAGGCCGGTATGTCGCGTTCGGCATTTGTAGACAGGTTCACAGAAGTTATGCAGGTCGGACCACGCCGATACCTCCTCGACCGCAGAATGGAGTTGGCTGAGGCGCTGCTGAGCGAAAACAACCTCAACGTCGCCCAGATAGCCACTCAGGTGGGTTACGATGCGCCAGAGGCGTTTTCGCGCGCATTCAAACGCGAGCGCGGTATGTCTCCGGCAGAGTGGCGCTCTGACCTTTCAAGAAAATAGCCTTTTCTTTCTCTAGGCCGTGGCCGAATTCACGCTTCATTGAATACGTTTTCTGACCCGCAGGGGTGGTGAGCTATTTGCGGCGGGGAATGGTACGGCGCGACAGGCTAGGGCACATATTCCCATGAACATGGCGAAGGCCACCTGAAGATAGTCTTCTAGGATTTGATCCCCGACAGCGTTTATACCGTCTGGCATAATTTTGTAGCTTGGCCGCCGACCGATCCGTTTATTGGCACCTATGATCTTCCTTTCGGAAGTCGTGACGGATCACAGGCGAACTTTCATACAGATACAGACCGGCACGCAGAATATGATCAAACCTTCAAACCTTGACTCCAGCTGTCAGGTGAGCATTTGGCAGCGGGCCTTGCGGTGAACTGGCACAGCGATGGTAAAACCTATGGGGTAAAGCCGGGCGAATTCGGCAAGAGTGCGCATATTCAGCTTTATTCGGGTTTGCCGGCACGAGCGGGCCTATGAATCAGTTGCGACCCGGCATAAATGCCGGGTCGTTTTCTTCTGCTACCAAGACTCTATTCCTGACTGGAAAACTGGTGAGGTGTAGGAATGCAGGATGTTCATTTAACAGCTCAAACCGAACTCTATCCCAGTATCAAAGTCTAAGCTGCTTAGTCATTAGCACCCAGTTTTCAGTATCAGTTTCCCAGTCTTCTTTCAGGCAACGCGTCACAGTTATCTCTCGGTAGCCCTTACGTTCGTAAAGGCGCTGCGCACCTTTGTTGTTGCTTGCAACGATGAGGCTAGTTTTCGACAAACCCTCTTCCTGGGCTACCTCTTCTGCGAGATCCAGCAAAAGCCCGCCCAGTCCTTGTCCCCGATGTTCAGGATAGCAGGCCAAAACATTCACATACCAAGTGTCCAGAGCTTGATTTTCAAGTTCCTGTAGTGGACGGAATAACCGTGGGAAACCTTTATCAATTGAAACCGGCGTTGGTCCTATCTTGTAACCGGTCATACCTGCGACCGCCCCGCGACCGTGGTCCACAACGAAAACTCTACCTTTTTGAGCTTGTCTTGCCTGTCGCGCTCGACCAACCTCCCATGGGTCTTGGCCCTTGGTCGCTAGGCCCGTCCAAACATGCAGGGGCAACCCTTCTCCTGCATAGTTCACCAGATCAGCAAGTTCAGCAGCATCCGACTCTTTGGCCAGTCTCACGGGTGGATTGAGTTGAGTCATGTTTTTTCTCCAAAGGTAGGAATTTGATTCTCATTCGCGAATTTTGTTGGGGTCAACTAAGATGGCACCGTGGGTCTACACAGGGACTTCGAAACGGGCGGCAACCATTTCGCGTCGTACTTTGAAACCAAGCTTTTCGAACAATCCAATGGCGGCTGCGTTATCAACTTCCACATGCACAAACGCAGTATCACCAAGACTGATGATCTGCGTTGCAAGGAGTGAGATCAGATAGCGCGCATAACCTCGCCCCCTATGTTCAGGGTGAACGCACACAAAGCCCAATTCCCGAAATCCTGGGAACGTAATGCGTTCGCCCGCCACAGCGACCAGATTACCAGACACGCGAATACCGAGATGAGTGCCCATGACAATCGTGTTTCTATTGAACGGGCCAAGTCCATTGCGTTCAACTAAATCAATAATTTCTGGTATGTCTCTCGGTTTCAAAGTGAACAAGTGACGACGCTCGGAAGCAGCTAACATAGACGTGGCCAACATTTGAACGCAATCGCACCGTCCGGTCTCAATCAAACCGTCCGGCGTCGAGATCGGCTTGGCTTGTAGCATCGCAATACCTTTGGGGTGGTACGCCGCAAGCCGGATCAATGCTTCACTGTCTTCAAAACCAATTGGACCAGCCGTCGCAAACGGAGCTACATCAGCGTAGAAGGCAGACGCAACGCTGTCATGAATGCCCAAATGCGACTGATCTGAATTCAAGGCAGTCCAAATAGGTCGGTCGAGTGACTTGAGGATGTGCTCGGGGAGGCTATCAAACGGCATTTGTTTTCTCGGGCGTTGCACGCTTAACCCATTTGGGAAGATAACTCTGCGGATCAGAAATTCGTACCGCTGACAGATGGGCAGGTAAATGTGCCTGCAACCCACCAGTCTGAAGCCTGGCCAGCACTTCTGTCGCACCGCCCATGAGTTTGCCGCTAACGAAGACCTGCGGGACCGTGCGCATGCCGGTCATGTCGAACAAGGCACGTAAAACATCCCCGCCCCAGTCATCGTCCCGATAGTCCTTGCTGTCCACATCTATGGATCGGAACGGCAACCCGGCGTCATCGAATACGCGCCGAACGGACCAGCAAAACTCGCACCACTCAAAGCCGAACATGACAATAGGATATTCAGGATCATTCACCGCCGCTTCAACAAATTGTGCCGCAGCCTTTGAAATTGGCTTTTTAGCGGTACCACCATTCGCCGATTTCAGTTTTGGCAGCTTGACCGAGGTGGCTATCCGCTCTTCTTCCTCGGACATATCGTCCTTGATGTGATCGAAAAGAGGCGTGGAAAGATAGCGTTCGCCGGTATCGGGAACCATCGCGACAATGCTCGAACCTTTTGGCGCGTTTTTCGCTACCGTGACGGCCGCTGCAACGCTTGCACCCCCGGAAATGCCACAAAAGACTCCTTCGCGCTTTGCAAGTGTCTGTGTCATCTCAAGCGCTTCGGCCCCCGAGACAGGTCGCAATTCATCGATCAGGCTTTCACTCAAGGCGTCGCCTGCGAGTTTGGGGATGAAATCAGGTGTCCAGCCCTGGATCGGGTGCGCCCGAGCGTTCGGATGACTGCGTGCCGCAGCGCCATCTGGTTTTCGCAATTGCTGGACTCCGCTGGCCAGCAGTTGAGCATTTTCCGGTTCAGCGACGACAATCCGCGTGGTCGGGCTCGCCAGCCTAAGGGTACGCGCTACGCCTTTCAACGTCCCCCCTGTCCCAAAACCCGTGACCCAGAAATCGGGCGATCGGGTTGGAAATGCCTTGAGTATCTCCCATGCCGTCGTCTCAGCATGAATTTCGGCATTGACCTCATTTTCGAATTGGCGACACAGAAACCAGCCGTGTTTCTCTGCCAACGCTTCAGCCAGCCGGAACATACCGGTTCCGCGATCGGCCGCAGAAGTCAAAACCACTTTCGCACCCAGAAACCGCAACAGTCTGCGACGTTCAAGGCTGAAGTTTTCACCCATAACGATAACCAGAGGATAGCCCTTCTGCGCGCAGACTATCGCCAACCCAAGGCCTGTATTCCCTGACGTTGATTCAATTACGGTTTGACCGGGCTGAAGCTCACCTGAACGTTCGGCGCGTTCGATCATTGCCAGTGCCATACGATCCTTGATCGAACCCATCGGGTTAAATGCCTCGAGCTTTGCATAAAGGTCGACATGCGTCGGCCCGACATGGTTGAGCCGCACCATTGGGGTTGCTCCGATCGTAGCCAGTATAGATGGCTTGGGTGCATATGGATGGTGCGAAAACTCTGCATTGTCTTGTGAATATGTCATGATCTAGTCCTTTTCCTAATACCTCAGGCCGCGCGCCACAGACGCAGATGCTTTGCAATAAGATCGCCCAATTCCTGAGCATCTTTTGCAACGCCGGAAATGTGATGAGATCGACGGCGGCGTAAAAAGGGCAGGCCCATCACGAATAGGCCTGGAACCGTGCAAACACCGCCGCTGTGGATCAGGTCGCCCCGTCGATCGAACACCGGCAAATCCACATAGGAGAAATCTGGTCGGAAACCCGTTGCCCATACGATCGAACGGATTTCCCCACCATCGAATGGTATCGACAAACGCGGATTGACAGGCACCACGGTCGCGCCGGGTCGGTCAGCCGGAGCGATTTCATCCGCGACGCCATGCTCTTCTATCCAGGCATCGGCAAGATCAAAGAGCCGGTTCATTTTAAGATCGGCTGAATTCGCCACATGCGACAGCCCGCCAGAAAACAGCGCTTCTCCGTCCCTGATGGCAGAAAATCGTCCAACGATAGATACGCCGATGGACTGCAGTGCGTTCAAATCGACATCGTCGGTCCCCCCCTGCAGCTGTGGAGATGGTAGCCGTTTGGCCCGCTCAACATCACCGATCTCGGTTGTCAGTTGGTCCAATACGCCGGTCACATCCAGCCACGTTTCGATATCCCGGTTCCTGTATCGCCTTGGTAGTCGGACATGGTTACCAGTCGATAGGATAACAGGCCGTCCGGCATTCCGGAGCTCACGCGCCATCTGCACACCGGACGCCGAGCCTCCGACCACAAGTACGCCGCCGTTCGGCAGGTTTCTGGGGTTCTTGTAGCGATCCAGGGTAATCTGGAAGATCCACTCGGGCACGTCATCAGCAAAGCTGGGGACATTGGGCCGAGAGGCGGCACCTGTCGCCAGTATCACGGACTCGGCCGCTATAGGGCCGTCTGAGGTATCGACCCTGAAATGTGTACTGTCATGCCAAACCCGATTGACATTAATGTTCTCTTTTACCGGAAGCGCGAAATCACGGACGTATTTTTCAAGCTGACCTGCAAACTCATCCGGTGTCATAAAACCATGCGGATCCGGGCCGTTATACGGGGCTTGTGGAAGGCCGTTTGCCCAATTGGGCGTCAGCATGCAGAGGCTGTCCCAGCGTTGCGAACGCCAGGCTTCTCCGACCGCACCGCGCTCTAAAACAACATGCGGGATACGACGCGATGACAGCGCTTGGCTCATGGCAAGCCCGGTCTGTCCAGCTCCAATAATGATGGCTGATGTGGTTTTCATAAACGCAACTCCTTGGGCCGCCCGACAAAAATGCCGGGCGGTAATCGTGAAAGTGGTGTTTTCAGTGTTTACTTGATGGTCACATGGACCAGGCTTGGGTTGGTGATAATGTCGAACACCGCCGATCTTTTCTGCGACTGCGCGACGAGCGCTGCGACCTCATCCGGTGTCGCGTCCGCGTCAATTTCAAACTCGACCCGAATGCTGCGAAACCCGTTGCGCACGTCAGAGTTGATGCCCATGATCCCTTGCAGGTCCATGTCACCTTCAACTCGGGCCTTGGCGCTGCGCAGTTGGATGTCCCTGTTTTGCGCGACCGTTGCCAAGCCAGCCATAAGGCAGCTTGCGAGCCCGCTCAAAACGATTTCAACCGGGGTCGCGCCTTCATCTGACGCTGAAAACTGCGGTGGGTGATCGGCATCAATACCGAACTCCTTGGACCGCTCCTGCTCTTCGCCCAAACCGTAGAAGCCGGTGATGGTCGTTTTGCTGTGCACACCGTTGATCCAATCGCATTCTGCGCGCCAGGTGAATTGTGCGGCTTCTGGTGCGTCGGTCAGAGCGTTACGCGCGTCAAGGATAGCTGCGAGGTCTACGCCATTGTCGGTCGTGACTTCTGTTTGTTGTGTCATGTGTATATCCGTTTTGATGCAATTATTCTGTGCCACCGGGTATTGTCCCATCCGTATGGGTTGACCAGTCGACGCTTCGGAACCTACTGCGCGGACCAAATCAATGAATGACGCAAACACCTCAAAATCTGACCAAACCGCCAAATCGTGTCACAGAAGCGTGAGGCTGTGGTCTAGGCGCTGTCAGCTTGACGCTTCCCAGAGGCAGAAACGCCATGGTCATTGGGCTTCAGGCCTTTTGCCCACCAACGGTTTGGCGGTTTGGTCACAAGTTAAAGCGAAATGGTCATTCAACGATGATCACGTTGGACGCAGATTTGTCTGGTCCTGATAACTACCCCCACTGCTCCTGATCGTACCAAAAACAGAAAACGGCCTCTCGCAGCCTCATTCGATCAATCGATGCAACTGCACTTTAGAATTGATTGGGCACGGCTCATTTGGCGACGTCTGCTTCGGGCTCGAAGCGGACATCCACCCAAACGTGGCGAACGGCTGGTGTGCGGACAAAGGCGACTTAGAAAAGTCGGTCGATCTTTTAGCGCTAATTATGACACTAGAAAACCGGAAGCATTCACTCGCTTAGTGTTTTGACGATAATCGGGTCTCCACCGCTCCAATACTCTTTGTCAGGTCCTTGGTATCCAGCCCCTTCATAACTGTCATAGCTGCAAAGCCTCACAAGAATGATTACGAAGACTGCCATGAGGATTGCTCTGGCAGTTGGGGTTTGGAGCAAGTATTTCATTATTCTCTTGTAATGTCGTGTGATTGACCTGGCAAAGAAGTCCTGCGCCTTTTCATCCGGCTCGACAGCAGACCCGAACCAGGCGAACGCGAACTGACACTGCTGGCCGCGTCAGAGACAGATCGCTTAAGTGGCGGACTTGGCGAAAGCATCGCCCAACTTCTTTGGTGCGGCAAAGAAAGAAAATCTGACCTTGGCATTGAGTGCCGAAGCTGGGTGTATGCTCAAGACACTTTAAAAGGCTTGGGCCATTACAACCGATTTCGCGAGCGCTACCCTTTTCATCGTTGGCAGAAAGTGACGTGCTTTTGGCAGATCCGCGCAAGCCTACTTCGAGCGCGTTGTCCATATCCAGTGCATAGATTGGAATGGAGATAGACGAATGCCGAATTTCGAAAGACCAATTGAAGAACCAACCTTTGAACGGCTCAATAGAACCAAAGCAAAATGGAAGCGCAGGATTGGAAGCCCATTGGATCACCCATTAAATCTGATACGGGTTGTTCACAACTCATTCAACGAAGCTGCTGTCTGTGTTGAGCGCTCATTCTAGGTTCCGCAACGTTCATACGTTCCGGCAGCACATATCCTGCTCCCAGATTCGTTGTCAGGCCTCGGCACGATCCACCCGCCAATAAAGTCTAAAACACGAAAAAGATTGGCACAAAATCGAAAGACCAGCCGCTCTATCTTTCTATTCTCGGTCCGAGTTTTTTCTTGAGCTTCATCGCGACCGATATGTCAAATTCAACTCTGCTTCTCTCCAGCTCATTGCGGCCCAAATTGCGCGCTGAGCAAACGTCTTCGGATATAGGTGCGGACCACATCGAATTGCCATTCAGTGCAATCGAATTGGATGGTTTGGCTGTATTGGGACCGTTGATCCTTTTCGGTATTGTATTTGTCGCATTTCGCTTTGCTTCTCGCACAAACCCCGGATTAAAGTACGAGAATTCCGCTCAGTATCGCCAAACTCCCAAAACCCCAAAATCAGTAACGGGATCGTCACGACAGCAACCGGCACCGTTCGATGCCAAAACTGCAAAACACTTGTCAGCCAGGAAAGTATTGCAAGGAAATGCATGGGTGACGGATGGCGATACAATCGTAATCAACAAAACACAGATACGATTGTTCGGTATTGATGCACCCGAGATTGATCATCCATTTGGGCAAAAGGCAAAGTGGGCGATGGTCAAACTGTGCAAAGGGCACAAAGTGAAGGCTGTAGTCACAGACGTGGATCAATATGGCCGTATTGTCGCGCGTTGCACTTTGCCAGATGGGCGAGACTTATCGGCTGAGCTAGTAAAAATGGGATTGGCAATCGATTGGCCTAAATTTTCTGAAGGTAAATACGAGCATTTGGAAGTTCCGGGTGTGCGCAAAAGGTTGTGGTTGGCTAGTGCGCGTCAGACTGGGAAGATGTATCTTTGGGAACAGTTTGAATACGATCAACGAAAACTGAAGAAGCGGTGAACGAAACGACTTGGTTCTAAGTCGGAAACGGCTCGAGGCAGACGTTCACTCAAGTCCGCTCAATGACTGCAATGCGGACAATGCTTCAGTTCGATCTCGAACGAATACGTGTAAGTTCACCGATAATGGAGGCAGCTTTGATCCTCATTTCGAAACCATCTGGCGCATAGAAAATCGCGCACGCCAAAAAACTAACACAACCGCCTCGGAGGACAACGTGACAAAGATGATCAAACTGGCCCTAGCTGCATTACCTATTATGGCCATGACCGGGCCGAGCCTTGCGCAGGATGTCACAATCACCCTGCAATCGGCTTTTCCGACCAGCCTTCCCGTCGTCAACACGATCCGGCAGTTCGAAGCAGATGTCGAGGCAGCCTCCGGCGGGACGATCCAGATCGAGCTGGCGGAACCTGGCGCAATTGTCCCACCGTTCGACATTCAACAGGCGGTCTCTGACGGCGAGATCGAAGCAGGCTATACCGCTGCGGCCTACCTTCATGGGTCCTTGCCCGTTGCGTCGTTTTTTACGTCAATGCCGTTCGGGCCACAGGCGCTCGATTATATGGCTTGGTTCTACGAAGGCGGCGGGCTCGAGCTCAATCAGCGCATGTATGACGATGCGGGCTTTAACCTCGTGACTATGCCAGTAACTTTCACCGGTATGGAGTCGGGCGGATGGTTCAACACACCCGTCGAAGGGGCCAATGATTTTGCCGGGCTCAAGCTGCGCTGGACGGGGCTGGCCTCGGAAGTTCTGGCAAGCCTGGGTGCGGATACCGTGCTGATCGCAGGCGGTGAGATCTTTCCATCGCTTGAAAATGGCGACATCGACGGGACCGAATTCAGCTTTCCCCAGGTGGATCTTGCGCTGAATTTTCCGGACGTGGCTTCTTTTTACTATTTCCCCGGCTGGCACCAACCCTCGGCGATGATTGAGCTGATCATCAATCGCGACATTTGGGACGGCCTGACAGACAGCCAGCGTACGATCATCGACATGGCTGCCAGAAGCAACGCGATGCGTTCGGTTCTGCGGATGGAATACTCACAAGCCGCCGCCGTCGCGCAAATGGCAGAACAGGGCGTGGAGGTCCGCCTTTACACCCCCGAGACTCTGGAAAGCCTCCGCGTAGCCTGGGATGCGCTTGTTGCAGAGATGGCCGCGGCTGATCCCTTTGTGGCTGAGGTCTGGGACAGCTTGCAGGCCGCGCAAACGCAAGAAGACGCCTGGGACGCTATAACCGAAACACCTATGCGGCGCCCATGATCGGCCGTCCCAACACGATCCTTAGGCCTAAGCCCCCTGAGGCTGAGATGAGCCTCATGCACGCAGGTGCTGGGCCAAAGTGGGCTCAGGGCAGCCGTTCGTAGGGTTCTGTCCGAGTGACCGCTTTGCGGACAATGCTGGCGTTCAATGCTTTGGGAGCAACTAGGGCTACACAGCCTAGAGTCGACGGCATTATGGATGGCTTAGACAGGAAACAGAGCGATAATGCTCTGATGATTTAGTACCGTTTCAACTGTTTTTTGCTGCATTTGTCTGCCTAAGACCAATACCGAACCACTCAATAAACTGCCCAAGATCGAAACGAAACCGATGCACAGTTGGGGGAATGGCTGAAATAAAACTTGGCCCATATAGTTTATTTTTGAGTTGCCGCGAGGACCTCAACTTCGACCACGAATTCAGGTCGCGTAAATCCGCTGACAATCAACAAAGTTGAGCTTGGTAGACGGGGAATCGATGCCAGAAATTCATCGCGTGCTTGCATGTAGCCCGCCATATGGGATCGATCAGTGACAAATGCGCTGATATGCGCAACATCACCTGCGTTCATGCTCGCGGACCCTAGTATTTTCGCGATGTTCTGAAAGCAAACGACCGCCTGATCATAGGCGTTCTCGGGAATGGAACCATCCAAGCGAATCCCCAGTTGCCCCGAGGTTTGCACAAACCTCCAGTCACCAGGAATTTCTACGCCATGCGCATAACGCGCGAAGGGTGGCGGCATGTCTGTGGGACTTAACGCTTTCATTTCCTCCACTCTTTTTCGCTGTCAATTTAAGCTTGCGAGTTTGGATATTCTTTGCAAGGCTTAAAGCCATTCTCTGGCACGGATATTCCAAGGGCCACGTAAAACCACTGTCGTTCAAGGAGGGCGATATGGGCAAACGTGTTGTTTTGGTGCGCCATGGAAATGAACCCGCGGATGATCGAATTGTCACCTGGCTTGGTCGGGAAGGCTTTGAAATCGACAGCCGCAAACCTTTTGATGGCGACCTGTTAGGCGAGCCGGATGAGGATTTGGCTGGTACGGTTATCTATGGCGGAAACTTCAACGTCTATGAAACGGACACGCACGGCTTTCTGAACGAAGAGTATCGTTGGATCGAAGCGTGCCTGAACGCTGACATTCCAATGTTGGGCATTTGCCAGGGCGCGCAGCAGATCGCCTATCATCTGGGCGCCTGGGCCGGGGCACCTAAAATGGAATGCTTTGAATTCGGGTATTACAGGGTTGATCCGGAACCTTCCGAGCCCGGTTTCATGCCTGGGCCGATGTGGGTTACACAGGCACATTTCCATACATTCGATCTGCCCGAGGGCGCGACCCGTCTTGCCAGCAACGACAACTACACGAACCAGGCGTTTCGGTACGGCGATAAGGTGTTTGGGCTGCAGTTTCATCCCGAGGTCACGGTCGCTGGGTTCCAGCGATGGCAGGACGCCAAATGGAATGCCTACGGTCGTCCCGGTGTGCAAGATCGTGAAGAACAGACTCGGTTGATGCACCAACATGACTCTGCGCAAGCTGCATGGATTCACGGTTTCCTTAACCGCCTGTTTGGGAGGGCCGCATGAGTATCCAAGGCCATTGGGCCGACCAAAAGGCGCCGGATTTTCGCGATCTGCCGGATGATTCGATCGCCGTGTTGCCAGTTGGAGCAACCGAACAACATGGACCACATCTGCCAGTCTCCGTTGATAGTGATCTGGTGACGGCCGTGGTCGAGCGCACGTTGCCTCGGCTGCGCGCCGAGCAGAACGTGCTGATCCTGCCCAGATTGGCGATCACCAAAAGCGGCGAACACGATCGGCATCCTGGGACCCTTAGCCTGTCCGCAGATACACTACTGGCAGTATTGCGCGACATCGGGGCCTCGGTCGCGCGGGCGGGTGTGAATCGGCTTGTGCTGTTCAACGGTCACGGGGGCAACACTGCGGTGTTGGAAACCGCAGCACGAGACTTGCGGATATCGCATGAGTTGATCGTTGTCACATGTTCCTGGTTCGGGTTTTCCGAGTGGGACAGCGTCCTCGACCCAAATGCGGCCTCAATCGATTTGCATGCTGGCGAGTCCGAGACCTCATCCATGTTGGCCGCACGCCCGCAATTGGTGGATATGAGCCGGGCGCAGAACTTCGTTCCGGCCATCAGCAACTGGGAGAAGCATTTCAGCCACATCGGTCTGACCGGGCAAGCCGCACGGCCGGGCTGGATCATCGACGACTTGCATCCAGATGGGGCCTGCGGGAATGCCTCGGCCGCGACTGTGGAAAAGGGGGAGCGCCTCTTGGACACTGCTGCCGCAAATTTCGCCCAGTTTCTGGCCGAGTTCGCCCGGTTCGATCACCGGAGCGGCAAATCATGAATGTGCTGCCTTCTGCTGATCTACTGACCGTGGAAAACGTTCTGGTCCCGTCATCGATGATCGCCGACGCGCAGAAATTCGGGGGCACTCAGGTCTCGGATTGCGTGCATGGTGATTTGGTCATCCGCAACGGGCATGCCGTTGCCCTGCAAGCGGCCGCGCAGCAGACCGAGGTTTCGGGTCTTGTCATGCCGCGCTTGACCGAATGCCATGTCCACCTCGACAAGTGCCACACAATTTCAAGAATGGACCGCGTCGGTGGAGATCTGCGCGCAGCTAGTGAGGCCCAGTACCGTGACCGCAGCCTCTGGACCGAGGATGACCTGCGGCAACGGGCAGAACGAGGCCTAAAAGAACTGATGTCCTCGGGCTGTGGCGTCGTTCGCAGCCATATGGATTGGTCGTCTGAACCGGAGTCTGGCGCGGATCCACTTGCGTGGCACGTGCTGCGCGAACTGGCAAGAGACTATGAGGGCAAGGTCTCATTGCAGGTTGCGCCGTTGATCGGCACGACGGAAATGACAGATGCCTCGAAGGCGGATGCGTTGGGTAAAGAAATCGCCTGTGGCAGCGGTGTCTTGGGTGTATTTGTTTTGGATCAGTCAGATCGTCATGCGGCAATTTCCATCGCCGTGCGCTTGGCCGAAAGATACGGGCTCGCGCTTGATTTTCATGTGGACGAAGGCTTGCATGACGGGCTGGACGGGCTTGAAATCATTGCCGACACCCTGATCGAGACCGGGTTTCAGGGGCCTGTGCTATGCGGTCACGCCTGTAGCCTGATCAACCTGACGGGCAAGTCTTTGCAATCGCTGCTGGATAAGATTGTGCGGGCCGGTCTTACCATCGCTAGCCTGCCATCATCAAATCTATATCTGCAGGGGCGTCGCACGGGCACGCCAGACCGGCGTGGCATCACGCGGATTGGAGAGCTGCGCGCCGTAGGTGTGCCGGTTGTTGTTGGGACAGACAATGTGCGCGACGCCTTTTGCCCCCTTGGTCGTCACGATCCACGCAAAAGCCTGGAGCTTGCTGCTCTGACGGCGCATCTGGACCCGCCATTTGGTGATCTGCTGCCCATGATCACTACTAATGCGCAAGCGGCGCTTGGTCTTGCTCCGATTACCGTCGACGGCGCTTTGGTCCAGGATCTGCTGATCTTTGATTCAGCCTCAACGTCCGAATGGCTGACCGGAACCACTGAACCCAAACCTTTGGCGAATGTCCTGACAGGAGACCTTGTATGACTTCGATTTCAGGAAAAACGGATCTAGACTGGGCCGCCTTTGCGGAACGCCTTGCCCCTGTCGAGGTCATCGATGAGCCTGTTCTGGTCAAAAAACGGTCTCGGGATTTCTTTTGGTACAGCCCGATCCTGAACCAAAAGCTCAAACGCAGCTTTGGCGATCTTGTGGCTCTGCCGAAGTCCGTTGAAGAGATCGTGCATTGCCTCAAAACCGCGCATGAATCAGATGCCCCTGTCGTGCTACGCGGTGGCGGGACGGGTAATTACGGGCAGGCCGTGCCCCTGCATGGTGGTCTGATTATCGAAACCACCCGGATGAACCGCATACTGGAAATCGGAGACGGCTTTGTTCGCGCCGAAGCGGGCGCGCTGATGGCCGATGTCAATGCAGCGCTTATGGCGCAGGGGTGGGAAATGGCCATGTTCCCGTCGACACAGGATATCGCGACGATCGGCGGGTTTGTCGCGGGCGGGTCCGCCGGCATCGGCTCGATCGCGAACGGTGTCCTTAGGGAGCCCGGCAATATCTTGCAACTAAAGGCCCTGTCCGTCGAAGAAGACCCGCAGGAATATGTGTTTGAAGGTCAGGATGTTCTGCAAATCCACCATGCCTGGGGCTTGAACGGCGTCATCACCGAGGTGACGCTGCGCACTGTACCGCATCCGGATTGGATCGGGTGCATGGCGACGTTCGACAGTTACCAGGAGTGTTATGCGGCCGGCTATACGGTTGCGACTGACGACCAAATTGGATGCAAATTGGCCAGCACAGTCGACGCGCGGATCGTGGAGTATTTTCCTCGACTGAAAGGCCATGTCCGACCCGACAAGCATCTTCTTGTTTCGCTTGTGCCCATGACCGATATGCAGCGGTTTCGCGACCGCATTGCCGATCAGGGAGGAAGCCTCGATCTGGAATTGACCGAGGATGACCGGAAGGCAGCGTCTTTGCCGCATGTGTTTGAGTTCGCGTACAACCATACCACTCTGCAGGTTCTAAAGGCGGATCGCTCAGCGACTTACCAACAAATTGGTGTGCCGGACGCCTCCGACGCCGAAGCGATTGCACGCGTCGGTGCGGCCTTGGGCGATGACGTGTGGCAGCACCATGAATTCTCGCTTCTGAACGGCGAAGTCGTGGCCTTTGACCTGCCTATCATCTGGTATTCCACCGAAGATCGCCTGCGCGAGATCGGCCGCATTTACGAAGAACACGGTCACAGCGTGTACGACGCCCACAGTTTCCACGTGGAAAGCGGTGGTTTGAAAACGGCCGACTACCTCCATCTCGCATGGAAGAAACGACTTGACCCCAAGGGGTTGCTGAACCCCGGAAAATCCTGCGCCTGGGATTTGGTCAAAGATCTGCCACCCGAAGAAATTGAAGCCAAGGCAACTGTGTAAGAGGTCGCCATGTCCGCATTTGAAACTCGCCCCCTGAACCCGGAATTCGGTGTCGAAGTCTCCGGAATAGATCTGATTGATGCCACAAAGGATCGGTTGTTTGGGCAGATACGCGCATTGTTCGAAGAACATTCGGCCCTTCTGTTTCGCAATCAGAACATCTCGGACGACACGCATAAGGAATTGGCAGAGCTGTTCGGCCCCATCGAAGATCGGAAAGCTGACGAACGCAAAAAAGGCGAAAAGTTCGAGGTTCCGACGGTTTCCAATGTGCGGGATGACGGTTCGATCACCGAGGAGATGGATCTTCATACTCTGAACCTGAAGTCGAATTTTCTTTGGCATTCGGACAGCACCTTTTTGCCCACCCCTGCCCTGACCAATATACTGATCGGTCGGGTCGTCACGACCGTGGGCGGGGCCACGGAACTGGCCAGCACGCGCGCGGCCTGGGCAAATATGCCCGACAGTCTGAAAGCAAAGGTGCGCGGACGCGGCATCTGGCATCGCTACAGCCATTCGCGACGCAAAATCTCGCCGGAACTGGCCAAATTGCCAATGTTCAACAAGTGGCCGGACCAACACTGGAACGCATTATGGCGCAATCCGGTGAACGGACGCGAGGCGCTCTATATCGCGTCGCACGCGTTCAAACTGGATGGTTATGACGAAGCAGTTGGTCAGGCGATCATCGAGGAACTCATCGACTTCTGCACGCAACCGCAGTTTGTCTATTCCCATAAATGGCAGGTCGGCGACGTTCTGATCTGGGATCAGCGCGCTGTGCTCCATCGCGGCACGCCCTGGCCTTACGAACAACCGCGCGTGCTGTCGAGCATCTGCTCGACAGTCACCGACGCCGATGCAATCGAAACCATGCGCATATCACAATAGAACCCTGCAAATCGGCCGGGCACCATATGGCGAAACTCGCCGCACCCACCAAGGGGTCCGCCTCACGACCAACAGAGAGGAAAACACATGACTTTCAGAACCCGTACAGGGAAAAAACTACCCAAAGTGATCACCGATCAGGTCAAAAAGGTCGGCGAAGACGCAGTCAACCGTCGAGAATTTCTGGCGATAGCCAGTTCTTTCGGAGCGACCGCCGCAACGGCTTACGCAATGTTGGGCATGCCCGCACCTGCCGCAGCAGCAGGAGAGCCGAAACAAGGCGGAACGGTGCGCATTCAAATGGATGTGCGGGGAATGAAAGACCCGCGCACCTTCGACTGGAATGAGATTGCCAACTACGCCAAAGGCTGGTTGGAAAACCTTGTCACTTATGAAAATGACGGAACGTTCGAACCGGCCTTGCTCGAAAGCTGGGAGATTTCCGATGACGCGAAGACCTATACGCTGAATGTGCGAAAAGGTGTGAAGTGGAATAACGGAGATGACTTTACTGCAGACGATGTGGCCCGAAACATTGTCGGTTGGTGCGATAAGTCAGTGGAAGGCAACTCGATGGCGGGGCGCTTTTCGGTGCTTGTTGATCCTGAAACAGAGCGGGCTCTGGACGGCGCGGTCGAGGTCGTCGACAGCCACACCGTTCGCCTCAATCTGCCACGCCCCGACATTTCCCTGATTGCCGGCATGGCCGACTATCCGGCGGCCATCGTGCATTCGTCCCACGACCCGGACAACATGCTGGGCAATCCAATTGGTACCGGCCCCTATCTTCCCGAAAGCCTGGAAGTCGGTGTAAAGGGCGTTCTGGTTCGCAATGACGATCACAGCTGGTGGAACGCAGGAAACGGCGCCTGGCTTGACCGCGTGGAATTTATCGATTTCGGGACCGATCCATCGGCGCACCTTGCCGCTGCGGATGCCGGCGAAGTCGACATGATCTACATCTCGGAAGGAGAGTTCATCGACATCCTGACCGCGCTGGATGGATGGGTCGAAAACGAAGTTGTTACGATGGCAACGATCGTCATCCGCCCCAACCAACTGGCCGAGGTCAATGGGGTTCAGCCTTACGCTGACAAACGGGTCCGACAAGCTCTGGCCCTGGCGGTAGATAACGCGGTTCTACTAGAGCTGGGCTACGCAGGGCGCGGTGCCGTTGCAGCCAATCACCATGTTGGACCTGCGCATCCCGAATTCGCAGACATAGGCATGCCGCCATATGATCCAGGCAAGGCTCTGGAGCTCATTAAAGAGGCTGGCATGGAAGATTACGAACACGAGCTTCTTTCGATCGATGATGCCTGGCGCAAAGATACAACCGACGCGGTCGCCGCCCAACTGAGAGACGCCGGGATCAAGGTCAAACGGACGGTTCTGCCGGGTTCGACATTCTGGAACGACTGGGCCAAGTACCCGTTCAGTTCGACAAACTGGAACCATCGTCCTCTGGGCGTGCAGATCTGGGCGCTGGCCTACCGGTCGGGAGAGTCGTGGAACGAGTTTGGCTGGTCAAGTCCCGAGTTCGACGCAGTCCTCGAGCAGGCGCTTGCGACACCAGATGTAGAGAAACGCCGCGAATTGATGGCACAAGGCGAGCAGCTGGTTCGAGAGGAAGGAGTGACAATCCAACCTTATTGGCGGTCGCTTTACAACCACACTCGTGAAGGGCTCGGCGGTGCTGCTCAGCACATCTCGTTGGAAATTCGCCCTGCGCAAATGTATTGGAGCTAACAAGTTGTGGGGTGGCCAAGGTCACCCCCAAAAATTCGCGGAGTAAGTAGCTTTGTTGGAAATGATGGTTCTCGTTGCGCAATGCGCTGCCGTCTTCTTCCTTGCTGCATGGTTAAGTACAGGGTTCATTGAGAACGTTCTGCATCCCGATCTCAACGAGACATTCACCACCCAGGTGCTGACAATGGAGCGAATGCGTGAAGAGTATCCCGAGGCGTATGAGGTCGTCGCTTATCGCAGCATCGAAAACCCTGCGATGCAAAAGTTCCTATTCAAACTGATTGTTTGCTGGGAAGGCATCGCGACCCTTACTCTCTGGGCCGGGGTCGTGTCGCTCGTCCTTGCCATCATAGGCGTGGTCGACCCCTCAAGCGCCCGGGCTATCGGGGTGCTTGGTGTTTTGCTATTCACCGCCACTTGGGCTGGTTTTTTGATAGTGGGAAACTGGTTCTGCTATTGGTTTTGCCACGAAGGTGCACAGAATACGCACTACCAGATGACACTTTGGGGTCTGGCAACGATATTGCTGTTGATTGTTTTTTGACCCTCGACACTTGGTTTCACCTGCAAGCCATTGGTCGCCGATTTCTCAAAAAACACTTATCGCGGCACAAATGAACAACTGGAAGTTAATCTGCATGTTATTGATTCGCATTCAAAATCAAACCCTTCGCTTAGATCCGTTTTATACCGCAGGCTACACAATTGTGTAGTTGTCTAGGGTCAGGACTTCGGTAA
>NZ_JWLK01000012.1 GCF_000814005.1 Ruegeria sp. ANG-S4
ATTTCGGGCGACAGCCTGAGCCACACTGTTGCAGGTGAAGACGATTCTGACGACACGTCTGCAGATAATGGCGGTTCCACACCCGACACGCCCGATAATGGTGATACCGACACGGGCAGCGGCTCCACGCCAGATACGCCTGATGATGGCGATACCGGTGCAGATAATGGCGGTTCCACACCCGGCACGCCCGATAATGGTGATACCGACACGGGCAGCGGCTCCACGCCGGATACGCCTGATGATGGTGGGGGTGCTGGTGTCCCGCCTGGCACGTTCTCCCTAAATGATGATGTCCTCTTTATCGGGCACAGCCTTGTAGGTCCAAATATGCCCGCCATGCTGCAGTCATCGGTTCAGTCAAAAGGTGGTTTTGGAGACGTATCGGCTCAGATCACTAATGGCGGCAGCATTAAAGCAAACTGGGAACATTCTTCGTCTGCTCAAGGCGTTGATGCGCGCGCTGTGCTGCCAGCTGGCGAAATCGACGTGCTTGTGATCACAGAAGCTGTCCCGCTCCTTAGCCATCTCACTTGGAGCGAGTCTGTCGAACATGCAAAACGCTTCTATGACTTGGCCGTGACCTCCAATCCAGATACCCGCGTCTATGTTTATGAAACCTGGCACAGCCTTCTGAGCGGTACCGGGCAAGACGTTCCATTCGACAGCAATGGCCACATTCCGTGGCGCGATCGTCTGGATCAGGACTTGAAAGAGTGGGAAAGCATTGTTGAGTATGTAAATGCCAACAAGAGTCCTGGTCAGCCTGACATGCACCTAATTCCTGCAGGACAGGCTATGGGCAATCTCTATGACGCCATTCAGGCCGGACAGGTTCCTGGGATCAGCAGTATTAATCAGTTCTTCGATGACGATATTCACCCCAGTGATCTGGGGAATTATTTTCTCACAATGGTTCAGTACGCCACGATTTATGGGCAGGACCCGGATGATTTGCCTGTCCAGTTCCGTGATGAATGGGGCCAGAATTTTGACGCACCATCTCCGGCTCTGGCGGATGTGCTTCAAGATATCGCTTGGGAAACAGTGCTTGAATACGACCATTCGGGTTTTTCGCAGGGTGCAGGCGATGCGGATGCGAATGATGGGGGCTCTTCTGCGCCTGACGATGCACCTGATGATAGCGGTTCTGCGCCAGACGTGCCAGATACCGACGATACAGGTTCGGATGATGGAGGCTCTGCGCCCGACACACCCGACGATAGCGGCATGGACACAGGCAATAACGATTCCGCGCCTGAACTTCAGGGGGCTCCGGCACTTGGAATTGGGTTGAATGGGGTCAATGATTGGTCGACACAGCAACCCTTCCTGGATGTATTCAAAACAGCGAGAGCCTGGATAGGTATCCGACCAGAAGGCGGGGGCGTGGTCGAATATGACGAGTTGACGTCCTCGAATTATCTGGATGCAAATGGCTGGCCAATAGAAATTCCGGACGGTGTAGAGCGTATTCGGGCGGGTTTGCTGACTGACATGCCTGCAGAAGCTGAATCCCTGGCTGGACGGTATAGACTGAGTTTTGATGGCGAAGGAGAGATCCAAGTCATCAACGGGCAAAACATCGAATACGGGGATGGTGAAATCTGGTTTGATTATACACCAACCGGGTCAAACAATATCATGATCGACATCTTGTCGACGGCCTCGGGCGGAAACCACATCCGCAATATTTCGATCGTCCACGAAGACAACATCGCTGCTTATGATGCGGGTGAGATTTTCAATCCTCTTTGGACATCCTTGATCGAGGATATGCGATCGGTCCGTTTCATGGACTGGATGGAGACGAACAACTCCCATCAATCTGAATGGTCAGATCGCCCGCAGGTCGAGGACTTTAGCTGGGCCGTAGAGGGCGTGCCTCTGGAAGTTATGGTGGAGCTTGCCAACAAGCTTGGTGTCGACCCTTGGTTCAATATTCCACATCTGGCCACGCAGGAATATATTGAAGAGTTCGCGACTTATGTACGCGATAATCTGGATCCTAATCTAAAGGCGCATTTCGAGTATTCGAATGAAGCCTGGAACTGGATTTTTGAGCAGACATTCTGGATGGCGGAACAATCACAGGCGCGCTGGCCAGATCAGCCTAACTGGGTTCAATTCCAGGCAGTCAAAGCCGTTGAAATGGCGCAGATACTGGATTCCGTTTTTGGTGATCAGGCTGATGCCCGGATTATCAAAGTGCTTCCCACGCAGACAGATTGGCTGGGGTTGGAAAACGATTTTCTGTATGCACCCAATTGGGTCGCCGAAAACCCGACAGAAAATCTGCCACCGCACACCTACTTCGACGTCTATGCCATCACCGGGTATTTTGATGGAGAACTGGGCCGCGACAAGGCGCTGACGGTCAAAAGTTGGATTGACGAATCTCTAACCCGCGCATTGGCGGATGCCGAAGCGCTTGGCCTGACCGGGGCGGCGTTCGATGCATATGTTGAAGAGCATAAGTATGACTACGCGGTCGCGCTTTCCGTGCAGGAACTGCGTGACGGATCTGTTACTGGCGATCCCAGCGGCTCTCTGGCCGAGATGTTTGAACGTTTTGAATATCATGCACAAGTGGCCGAAGCCCATGGCCTTCAAATGGTGATGTATGAGGGTGGCACGCATATCCTGGGAATTGGTGAATACGCTCTGGATAATCAACTGACCGACTTCTTTACATATCTGAATTACTCCGAAGAGATGGGGATAATTTATGAAGAAGCACTTGCCGGTTGGGTTGATGCTGGCGGTACGATGTTCAATGCGTTTGTTGATGTCTCCTCGGCTACGCAGTACGGAAGCTGGGGGTCCCTGCGGTATCTCGAAGACGACACATCGCGCTGGGATACGTTGCTTGAATTCAACGCTTCAAGCCCGGTGTGGTGGGATGATCGACCCGCAAGTGCCTTCGACGGTACCAAAACAAATTATCCCGTCGCGGTTGATGATTTCGTCGAAAGCAGCGATAATGGGTCAATTGTCATTGATGCCCTGTCCAACGACTATGACCCGGAAGGGTCGATGCTTCAGATCAGCGAAGTGGGAACAGCTGAGCATGGCGTGGCAATTGCTCAGGCGGATGGTACAATATTGTATCAACCCAATGAGTCATTTACCGGAAGTGACCGCGTCGACTACTGGGTGACGGATGAAGATGGCCTCACCGATCAAGCGACGATTGTCATCCAACTAGACACATGGGACTTGTAAAAGCCGCAGTTTAATACGAACGTTCAATACGAGGCTCAGACCTGAGCCTCGTATTGAGCATATACATCTGAAAGCGACCCAAATCCGAGTCTGAAAATAAGCGATTGAGGCAATCGTTAAAGCCACCATAATTTCGAACTGACATATATTGCAGTCTAATAAATAGATGCCAAACATAATCGCCTATATTGTGCTATTCGGTTGGCCGTTAGTTGTCGTCATTTTATTCAGGTTACGCCCTGCGCATGAGGCATTTATTTTGTCGATCCTTGGTGGGATGTTGATTTTGCCAAGCGGCGTATCGCTTAAGATTCCGATGCTTCCGGCTTTTGATAAATCATCAATACCCAGTTTATCGGTGCTTGCAGCAGCTTTACTAGTCCATCGACACAAAACACCAACAAAGATCGACGATAGAGAAAATCCGTCAAATGGCTTCTCTTCTTTATATTCGGCGCTGATTTTTCTAGCTTTATTCAGCCCGATCCTGACTGTGCTAACAAATGATGACCCAATAATCTTCGGTCCAAGGTATATACCTGGGCTACGAATCTATGACGCATTGTCGGTAATAGCGCCTCTTTTCATATCATTCATACCTCTATTCTTGGGCAAACGCTTTCTGACAACACCCGAAAGCCACGTGTTCCTGTTGAAAACGCTTTGCATTTCCGGGCTTCTATATTCAGTTCCCATGCTCTTTGAAGCACGGTTCAGCCCTCAGCTCCACACGTGGATATATGGTTTTTTTCCACATTCTTTCGAGCAACACGTCAGAGCGGGTGGCTTTCGTCCTGTTGTCTTCTTCCGTCACGGCCTACTTCTTGGATTATTTATTGCGTTAACTGTCATTGCGGCAATTTTTCTGTGGCGCAAAACCAAGGACTCACGCTGGTTTTTTGCTGCGTGCTGGCTAAGTTTCATTCTCTTGGTCTCAAAAAGCTTGGGACCGCTTGCGCTTGCGTTGTTGTTCTTTCCCATTGCAATGTTGGCGACCGTAAGAGTTCAGCTCGTCTGTGCTGCAATCGTAGCCGCAATAATACTCGTCTATCCGGCAATGCGTGGCGCCGGACTGGTTCCGGTCAACGGAATCTACCAACTGGCCAGCAGTATTGATGAGAATCGCGCCGGATCGCTCAAATTCCGGTTGGATAACGAAGATCTCTTACTGGAACGTGCCAACGAGAGACCTGTATTCGGATGGGGCACATGGGGGCGGCCAGAAATATTTGACCCGGTAACTGGAGCTGGCATCAGTGTCTTTGACGGTGCCTGGATCATTATCATCGGCGTATACGGCTGGGTGGGCTACATTGCCCAATTCGGTTTGCTGACTCTGCCTTTGTTTTTCTTGTTCACGAAACGCAAAAGTCCCACATTAACATTGGCCACTTCTGCTTTGTCACTCTTGTTGGCGATCAATCTTATTGATCTGATTCCTAACGCATCGCTTACACCGCTTCTGTTTTTGATGAGTGGGGCCCTGCTCGGGATAGATACACGTGGGGCATCAAAGACGCACACACTTGAAAGTAAAGGAAAACCGCCTGAAATTTACATCCCAATGAGGAAACGACGACGCAGGTGAACCATCCCGGAACCTGCAGAAAAGCGCAAAATGACAAACAAACGAATAGACAGCCTACAACTGCTGAGAGGGATTGCAGCCTCTCTTGTGGCTATGTTTCATCTCTATGCGGCAGCTGGGGCCGAAGACTATGACCCCGGCCTTTTTAAGTTGTTCAAGCATGGTGAAGCTGGTGTCGACATCTTCTTCGTTCTGAGCGGATTTATCATTTTTTTCACAGCATCCAAAAATACCAAAGCTGGTCCAGCTTACTTTTTTAAATCCAGGTTTTGGAGGATATTTCCCCCGTATTGGGCGGTCTTAGCCCTCTATATTGCAGCATTTCTTGCAAGTTATTACATATTTGGAGACACCACGCGGTCTATCGATATTAAAACGCTACTGGCATCATTCGCATTGGCGCCAATCCCCGATCAGGTAATCATTATTGCATGGACGCTATCGCTGGAGCTCATATTTTATCTCGTCTTTGGCCTCTCATTTTTTGTGCTGGGTGCGGCAGGGTTCTTCGTTGTCATGTGCGCTTGGGTCGCGTTTTCTTTCACAACGTCACTTTATGCAATAAGTGTGCCCGGCTTTCTTTCGTTGCCGTTGAATACCATTGTCATTGAATTTTTGTTCGGATCCATTATTGGGTATCTGTACATAAATTTCAGACCGCGATTTCAAATACCCGCTTTGATTGCCGGCTGCGTTCTCTTGGGGCTGTCACTGGCTGGAGGTTTCCCGGAAGTACTTCATCTTAGTCGGGAAATCGCTTTTGGACTGCCGGCGATGCTCATTGTATACGGCCTTTCCGGTATCGATATGAAACTTCCCGAGTGGGTTAATACATGGGGCGAATCTTCATATATACTCTACCTAGCCCACCTGTTGGTTTATTTAGTCGTCGGAAAAATTTTCGAGATCGTTTTTTCCAAGAGTATATATTCGTCTCCAGCTTTAATGGTGTTTTTATTTTTAATTGCGACTGTGACTGCATATTTGGCAAACGTATTTCTTGAACGCCCATATCATATGTGGTACCGCCGCCGCCTTGTCCGATCTCAAAAGTAGAAATAAAAAGCTAGGGTCAGGACCCATTGA
>NZ_JWLK01000013.1:0-2500 GCF_000814005.1 Ruegeria sp. ANG-S4
GATTTTGGTTGCGGGGAGAGGATTTGAACCTCTGACCTTCAGGTTATGAGCCTGACGAGCTACCGGACTGCTCCACCCCGCGCCACTTTGGTGGCCTACCGCTTACGCTGCTTGAGGCCGGGTCGTGTTCTGCTGATCGTTTTAGAGAGATATGGGCTTTTACTAGGTTTGGCGGTGACCTACTCTCCCGGGGCTTAAGCCCAAGTACCATTGGCGCGGCAGTGCTTAACTTCCGGGTTCGGTATGGGACCGGGTGTTTCACTTGCGCTATGACCACCAAACCGAGGAAAAGCCCACGTCGCGTCTTTGCCTTTGGCAAAGCGCGACGCGCAGGAGGCAGCGTATTCGCGAAGCGGATGCGCGTTCCTGCACGGTTGTTAATCAGATCAACGTTGTCCAACTCAAGGTCGGTGTATGCTTTGGTCTTGTCTTTCCATTACTGGATCAAATCAAGCCTATCGGGCGATTAGTACCGGTCAACTGAACGCATTACTGCGCTTACATCTCCGGCCTATTGACGTGGTGGTCTTCCACGGCCCTCAGGGAGACCTTGTTTTGAGGGGGGCTTCCCGCTTAGATGCCTTCAGCGGTTATCCTGTCCGATCATAGCTACCCAGCACTGCCGTTGGCACGACAACTGGTCCACCAGTGGATCGTTCACCCCGGTCCTCTCGTACTAGGGGCAACTCCTCTCAAGTCTCCTACACCCACGGCAGATAGGGACCGAACTGTCTCACGACGTTCTAAACCCAGCTCACGTACCTCTTTAAACGGCGAACAGCCGTACCCTTGGGACCTGCTCCAGCCCCAGGATGAGATGAGCCGACATCGAGGTGCCAAACACTGCCGTCGATATGGACTCTTGGGCAGTATCAGCCTGTTATCCCCGGCGTACCTTTTATCCGTTGAGCGATGGCCCTTCCACTCGGGACCACCGGATCACTATGGCCGTCTTTCGACTCTGCTCGACTTGTCAGTCTTGCAGTCAGGCTGGCTTCTGCCATTGCACTCAACGAGCGATTTCCGACCGCTCTGAGCCAACCTTCGCGCGCCTCCGTTACGCTTTAGGAGGCGACCGCCCCAGTCAAACTACCCGCCACGCAGGGTCCCGGATCCGGATAACGGACCGCGGTTAGACATCAAGAGTGCGAAGGGTGGTATCTCAAGGGAGGCTCCACGGATACTTGCGTTTCCGCTTCAAAGCCTACCACCTATCCTGCACATCACAATCCTGATGCCAGTGCGAAGCTGTAGTAAAGGTGCACGGGGTCTTTCCGTCTAACCGCGGGAAGCCTGCATCTTGACAGGCAATTCAATTTCGCTGAGTCGATGTTGGAGACAGCGGGGAAGTCGTTACGCCATTCGTGCAGGTCGGAACTTACCCGACAAGGAATTTCGCTACCTTAGGACCGTTATAGTTACGGCCGCCGTTTACCTGGGCTTCAATTCAAGGCTCTCACCTCTCCTTTTAACCTTCAGGCACCGGGCAGGCGTCAGACCCTATACGTCGTCTTGCGACTTCGCAGAGCCCTGTGTTTTTAATAAACAGTCGCCACCCCCTGGTTTGTGCCCCCAGCCCCTAGTTGCCTAGGAACCGGGCCTCCTTCTCGCGAACTTACGGAGGTATTTTGCCGAGTTCCTTCAACATCGTTCTCTCAAGCGCCTTGGTATGCTCTACCAGTCCACCTGTGTCGGTTTAGGGTACGGTCTGATGGAGGGCTATTTCCAGGAACTGCTCAGCAGCCCAACCAATCCGATAAGGTTGAACTACACCTGCAATCCGTCACATCCTCCTGGCCTAGGAATATTAACCTAGTTCCCATCGCCTACGCCTTTCGGCCTCGGCTTAGGGGCCGGCTTACCCTGCTCAGATTAGCTTTAAGCAGGAACCCTTGGACTTTCGGCGAGAGTGTCTCTCACACTCTTTGTCGCTACTCATGTCATCATTCTCACTAGTGATCTCTCCACCGGATGGCTCACGCCCCGGCTTCATCGAAAGAACTCGATCCGTCATTACACCCACTGATATTTCACAGAAGGATGCAAATACGGATGAGTTCTATGTCACACTACGCTCTGCTACCGATGCTTACGCATCCCTAGACTTCGGCTCATGGCTTGAGCCCCGTTACATCTTCGCCGCAGGACAACTTATTTAGACCAGTGAGCTGTTACGCTATCTTTAAAGGATGGCTGCTTCTAAGCCAACCTCCTGGTTGTTTTGGTCGTCCCACCTGCTTTCCCACTTAGCCATGAATTGGGGGCCTTAGTCGTAGGTCAGGGTTGTTTCCCTCTCCACTACGGACGTTAGCATCCGCAGTGTGTCTGCCATCTAGTACTCCCGGGTATTCGGAGTTTGGTTAGGATCAGTAAGCCTGTGGGGCCCCATTACCCATCCAGTGCTCTACCCCCCGGGGTATTCGGATGACGCTCTACCTAAATAGATTTCGCAGAGAACCAGCTATCTCCGAGTTTGATTGGCCTTTCACCCCTAGGCACA
>NZ_JWLK01000014.1 GCF_000814005.1 Ruegeria sp. ANG-S4
CTAAGCGATTTGTGTCTCGGTTGAACCAAGTAAAGCAGCAATTCTTCGCTCTCGGCGCTTTAAGCTGGAAGACCACTTCCCAAGGCCTGTGATCCGCATCACTGACATGTTTCCGGGAATCAGCCAACCTCACTGCATTAACGAGTTAGCGTTCATTCCGAGTTTCGAACGCGAGATTTCACCCCGTCCCATTTTCCCATGCGGACCGAACAGTGAAAGGTAATTAACGATGTCTAGTGATGAATTTCTTTTTAGAAAAATCGATGAAGCGGAATCGGAATACACTGGAGAAAACTTGTATATCTCATCTACAGGCGCAGAGCGATGGAATGTAGACGAGAGCAACACCCTTGGATTTACGGGTGGTGAAACAGAGCCAGAAGGGCGCGGAGGGAACGTTTTTGGGTTCGAAGACTTACCCAACAACATGCCTTCAGAGTACGAGTTCACAGCGTTCATGGAGGATGTGATCCTTTAACTCGCTGCTGGCCAATCAGTTTGAGTGGAAACCCTGCCTAACGTGAAAGCGTTCACTGCACAAACTGTTGAAATCGCCGATAGTCACCCCACGAACACGAAATCCGTCGGAACTCGACTAAGGGGTAC
>NZ_JWLK01000015.1 GCF_000814005.1 Ruegeria sp. ANG-S4
GTTCTCGACCGTGTGGTAGGCGAGCAGCCGCTTGAGATCGTGTTCGGCCAGCGCAAACAGCACCCCGAGCACTGCCGAGCAGGCACCGAAGATCAGCACTACATAGCCCCACCAGAGCTGGCTGGCGCCGAGAAAATCGATGCTGACCCGCAAGATGCCAAAGAGACCCAGCTTCACCATGACGCCGGACATCAGCGCCGAGATATGGGAAGGGGCGACGGGCTCGGCCACCGGCAGCCAGCCGTGCAGCGGCACGAAACCGGCGCGCAGGCCAAAGCCGCAGAAGCTGAGCAGGAACACCAGAGAAGCCAATGCGCCCGCCAGATGGTGCTCGCGCAGCGCGGAGAACTCCAGCGAGCCGGATTCGCGGCAGAGCAGCCAGAAGGCGACCAGCACCAGCGCCATGCCGATATGGTTCATCACCAGATAGAGGCGGCTCTGTTTGGCGGCCTCGGGGTTGGTTTTGACCAGCCAGTAGGTGGTGAGGGTCACCAGCTCGTAGCAGAGCAAGAAACCGAGTGCGTTGTCGGCCAGCACCATGCCCACCATGGCAAAGAGGAAGAGGTTCATCAGCGCGCCGATGGTCACATCGCCCTTGCCCTGATATTCGCGGATATAGGCAAAGGAGTAGAGGGCGACGGCGACGCCGACGGTGCTAATCACCAGCAGCATCAG
>NZ_JWLK01000016.1 GCF_000814005.1 Ruegeria sp. ANG-S4
AGTTGGAGCTGATGTATTTGAAGTTGACCGGCGCACGCAGGAAGCTCTTGCGCATCGCCTTCCCTTCCGGGGTGTAGTAGTTGCCATCTTCATTGAGCACGGCGCGGTAGGCGGTGCCCTGGTTGACGAACTCCGCCGCCAGAATATCGCCGGAGGCGACCCGCTCGTCGTCGCGGAACTTGTCTTCATAGACCACCCGGAAGCTGTCTCCCGGCTGCAAATCCTGGGCAAAGTCGATGTCCCAGCCGAAGATGGCGGCCAAGTCCATGATCTGATCTTCGGTCATCCCTACATCCACCGCGGCGCCCCAGAAGCTGGAGCGGATCTCGCCCTTGCTCACCTGTTCGCGGGTGTCGAGGGCGATCTTGACGTTGCGGGCGACAAAGGCCTCCTCCTTGCGGCTCACCTTGAGCGCCTGCTCCAGACTGTGGGGGTAATAGAGGCTGTGTAGCTCGCCGTTCTCGGTGAGCTTGAAGGTGAGCTCCTGCCCCGGTTGCAGCATCCGCAGGGGATCGCTGCCCTCGAGCTGATCGATCAGGTGCAGATCCGTGGTGCTCAGGCCAATGCGCTGGAAGATCACCCCCATGTTGTCGCCACGGCGCACCTTCACCTGCTTGGTGATGTAGCGCGGTTTGGGCGGGGTGACAGGCTGGGCGGCCTCGGCCGTCAGCTCGTCGTTCAGTGTGTTGTCGTTCGCCGGTTCCCGCAGG
>NZ_JWLK01000017.1 GCF_000814005.1 Ruegeria sp. ANG-S4
ACATGGCCGAGACCTACGATCCGACCTATTACACCGCCGTCATCTGGCCCGAGCACGATCGCTGGTCCAGCTATGGCACGGTGCAGGCGCTCAAAACCGAAGAGGTGGACGGCAAGCTCAAGCTGTTCGCCATCCTCTGCCCGAATCGCGATCTCATCTACTACAACCAGAACGGCCAGTACCAGTTCTGCTCCATCGAACCCTTCGAGAACTTCGCCGATCTGGGGCGTACCTACCTGCTGGGCCTCGGTGTCACCGACGAGCCCGCCAGCACCGGCACCACCCATCTCAAGTTCAGCAACAGCAACAAGGGACAGGCCGTTGGCACCAGCGAGCCGCTGGACCTCTCCATGTTCAAGCTACCCAAGCACGAGAAGGCCGATGGCCTGATCGCCAAGTTTTTCAGCTTCCTGGCCAGCCATGGCGAGCAAGCGCCCACGACTCCCCCCAGCCAACCCGAGGGTGAGGAAATGAAACCAGAACAGTTCGATCAGATGCTGGGGGCCCTTAACGGCCTTGGCACCAAGATCGATGCCTTCAGCGCCAAGCTGGACGCCAAACCGGCCACCGACGACACCACCCAACCGGTCAC
>NZ_JWLK01000018.1 GCF_000814005.1 Ruegeria sp. ANG-S4
TCACCCTGCAGACCCTGAAAGATGATCCCCGTACCCCGGCCGCCCTGTGCGACGCGCTGGGGTTTGTCTACTCCCGCCATCTGCGCAATCAGGCCACCCTCGGCGGCGAACTTGCCTGCCAGCAGCAGGACTCACCCTTGCTGCCTGTACTGCTGGTACTCGAAGCAGTGGTAGTGCTGGAGAACAACCTGCTGCAACCCATCGACGCCTATCTGGCGGGGCAGCGCAATGCCTTGGTGCTCGGAGTTGTGCTGCCGGAGCCTGAACTGCGCTGCGCCACTCGCCGCATCAGCCGCAATGCCGATGGCTTGGCGGTGATGACCGCCGCGGTAGCCCTCGACAGCATTGGCGAGATGCGGGTAGCCGTCGCTGGCGTCACCCCGCAGCCGATGCGCCTGCGGGATCTGGAGCGCCGTGATCTGCACGATGCCGCGCTGGAGGCGGCCGTGAGCGAGCTGATTGCGCCCCGTGAGGATCTGGCGGGCAGCATAAGTTACAAGCGGTATATCACCGGCGTGGTAGTGGCGGATCTGCTGGGGGGTTGCCAGCAGCAGGAGGGACAGGCATGATGGAACTCAACTTTACCCTGAACGGTGCCCTGCGCACCGTCATCACTCCGGCTGGCGAGAATGCCCAGCGGGTGCTGTTCAACCAGTGCCGGATGCACTCGGTGCGCAACAGCGACGACGGTTTTGGCTTTGCCGGCTCCGATGCCATTCTCTTCAACGGCAAGGTGATCAACGCCTCCCTGCTGATCGCCGCACAGCTGGATGGGGCGCAGGTGCGCACCGCCGAGTCGCTGGGCAGCTGGAACCAGCTCAGTCTGGTACAGCAGGCGATGGTAGATGTGGGCGTGGTGCAGTCCGGCTACAACGATCCGGCCGCCGCGCTCATCGTCACCGACCTGCTTGATCGCCATCC
>NZ_JWLK01000019.1 GCF_000814005.1 Ruegeria sp. ANG-S4
GTCCTGTGGCCCTTGGCGGGGCTGTGTTGGCGCATCTGTCGCCTCTTCTTCCCCGTCCTACCCGGCAGCCCTGCGTGACTGCCTGACATCACTGCTTCCAGAAGCAGCCAAGGCCACCTATTTTTTGCGGCTCTTTACATGACGTAGATGGCCGCGCATTGACCAAGATGGCTCCCGCAGAGCCTCTGCACACGGTGCACAAACAAGGGGTAAGTATGTCTTCCATTCGTCTGACCCAATACAGCCACGGCGCTGGCTGTGGCTGCAAAATCTCTCCCAAGGTGCTCGACACCATTCTCAAGAGCCAGATCCCGGGCTTCAACGACCCGACCCTGATCGTTGGCAACAGCAGCAAGGATGACGCGGCCGTGGTCGATATCGGCAACGGTCAGGGCATTGTCTCCACCACCGACTTCTTCATGCCCATCGTCGATGACCCCTTCACCTTTGGCCGCATCGCCGCCACCAACGCCATCAGCGATATCTACGCCATGGGCGGCAAGCCCATCGTTGCCATCGCCATCCTCGGCTGGCCCATCAATACCCTGCCAGCCGAAGTGGCCCAGCAGGTGATCGACGGCGGCCGTCAGGTGTGCCATGAAGCGGGCATTTCACTGGCCGGTGGCCACAGCATCGATGCCCC
>NZ_JWLK01000002.1 GCF_000814005.1 Ruegeria sp. ANG-S4
GGGCTGGTGTTCCTTCGCCAGTGCCTCGACCTGATCATAATCCAGCATGTTGTCCTGCTGGCGCACGCCGTATTGCACGGCGTTGAACCACTTGCCCGACTGGTTGGGCCTGGCCCCGTGGGTCAGGTGGCCGCCTGCGTCCAGGCTCATGCCCAGAATGGTGTCACCGGGCTTGATCAGCGCCTGAAAAACGCCCTGATTGGCCTGAGAGCCGGAATTGGGCTGCACATTGGCAAAGCCGCAGCCGAACAGTTCCTTGGCGCGGTCGATGGCCAGGTTTTCTGCGACGTCGACAAACTGGCAGCCGCCATAATAGCGACGACCGGGATAACCTTCGGCGTATTTGTTGGTCATCACCGAGCCCTGCGCTTCCATCACGGCTGCAGAAACGATGTTCTCAGACGCGATCAGCTCGATCTCGTCCCGCTGGCGACCCAGCTCAGAGGTGATCGAACCAAACAACTCGGGGTCGCGATCAGACAGAGACTGGGTGAAAAAACCGGTGGTTCGCTGTGGGGCATTCACGGTTGGAAACTCCTGTAGATGCAGGGCCAATGCAACCGTGCCGATTGCATCGAAGCTCATGGCCAGCCACTTTTGGCAGGGTCCTCAGATCACCCGATCGCGCGGTTCATGGCCCTGGAAAAAGTCGCTCAGATTGTCGAGGACGCGGAAACCCATTGCCTCGCGCGCCTCTCGTGTTGCGCTGCCCAGATGCGGTAACATCACAAGGTTGTCGCATTGCAACAGGTCCGGGCTCACGCGGGGCTCGCCGTCGAACACGTCCAGCGCGGCACCGCCGATCATGTCGAACATCAGCGCCTGTATCAGGGCCCATTCGTCAACCACTTCGCCGCGCGCTGTGTTGATCAAAAATGCGTCGGGCTTCATGAGGTTCAGCCTTTGCGCGTTGATGAGATGGCGATTTGCGGCACCACCGGGGCAGTGCAGCGAGACGAAATCACACAAAGGCAACAAAGCGTCGACCGAATTCACCTGGGTCGCGTTGCACGTGGCGAGAAGGTCCCGATCAACCGGGCGGCGATTGTAGACAATGACATTCATTCCGAACCCATGATGGGCGCGGCGAGCCATCTCTTGGCCGATGCGTCCGTACCCGATGATGCCCAGTGTTTTGCCGCTGACCTTGGTTCCGACCAGATGGGTCGGGCGCCAGCCAGTCCAGTTGCCCGCCCTCAACTCGCGCTCGCCTTCTCCGGCCCGGCGGGCCACCATCAACAGCAAGGTCATTGCCAGGTCTGCCGTGCATTCAGACAAAACATCTGGTGTATTTGTGACCATCAAACCCATCCCGCGCGCAGACGGTGCGCAGATGTGGCTGTATCCGACACCGTAATTGGCAAGGATTTTTGCCTGAGCGTCCGGTACATCCATGGCTTCGGCACTGAGCGTATCCGTTACGGTGGGCAGCACCGCATCATGTGATTTCAATGCCTGCCGGATCTCGGCTGGGGACATGGGTTTGTCGCCGGTGTTCAGCGAGACGTTGTAGTTCTCGGCCAGCTGGGCCTCAACGGCGGCAGGCCAACGACGGGTGACGAGGACGGACGGTTTCGCCATCACGCTGCCCTTTCCATAACACGCGCAATGGTTTCGCCGATGACCGCCGGGTTTTCGGCAACGGTGACGCCAGCGGCTGACAGGATTTCCACCTTTTCCGAGGCGCTTTCGCCAAAGGCAGAAATAATGGCGCCCGCATGCCCCATGGTTCGGCCTTTTGGCGCTGTCAGGCCAGCGACATATGCAACCACGGGCTTGGTGATGTGATCACGGATGTATTCAGCGGCTTCGGCTTCTTGCGGTCCTCCAATTTCGCCGATCATGGCGATGACATGAGTGTCCTCGTCCTCTTCAAACCTTTGTAGAATGTCCTTGAAGGATGATCCGTTTATCGGGTCGCCACCGATGCCCACGCTGGTCGAGACGCCGATGCCGCGTTCTTTCAGTTGCGCAGCAGCCTCGTAGCCAAGCGTGCCAGATCGACCGATGATTCCGACATTTCCCGGCAGGTAAATGTGGCCCGGCATGATCCCCAACAGCGCCTTTCCGGGTGAGATTGTGCCCGCACAATTCGGCCCGGTCAGCACCATCCGTTTGTCCTTGGGGTAGCGGTACATATAGCGTTTGACGCGGATCATGTCCTGCGCCGGAATGCCGTCGGTGATGCAGACGCAATAGCGAATGCCTGCGTCTGCGGCCTCCATAATCGAATCTGCCGCAAACGGGGGCGGAACGAAGACAAGGCTGGCCTCTGCCCCGGTGGCGTCCACGGCCTGCTTTACCGTGTCAAAGACCGGCACAGCTTCGACTGTCTCACCGCCCTTTCCGGGCACAACGCCGCCCACGACCTTGGTGCCGTATTGCAGCATGTCCTTTGTGTGGAAACGTGCCATCCGCCCAGTGATGCCCTGGACGATCACGCGGGTGTCGCGGTCAAGGAGAATGCTCATTGCACGGCCCTCATCTTGGTGTTTTGGGACAGATCGTTTTTCCAGGCGCCGACGGCCCGCTCTGCGGCTTCCATCAGGGTCGATGCGCGGATGATGGGCAGACCGGATTTGGCGAGGATTTTCTGACCTTCTTCAACGTTTGTTCCCGCTAGACGCACAACGACGGGAAGGTCGATATCCAGTTCCTTCAAGGCCTGGACGACGCCTTCCGCCACCCAGTCGCAGCGGTTGATGCCCGCAAATATGTTGACCAGAATGGCCTGAACATTCTGGTCCGAAAGAACCAGGCGGAATGCCTTGGCCACACGTTCCGGAGATGCACCGCCGCCGATATCCAGAAAGTTTGCGGGTTCGCCGCCCGCAAGCTTGATTGTGTCCATCGTGGCCATGGCCAACCCGGCCCCGTTCACGATGCACCCGATGTTGCCATCCAACCCGACATACGAAAGACCGCGATCCGCCGCGCGGCTTTCGCGTGGATCCTCTTGGCTTTTGTCGCGGAGTTCGGCGATCTGGGGATGGCGGAAGAGCGCGTTGTCGTCAAAGCTCATCTTGGCATCCAACGCCAACACCCGGTCATCGCCGGTAATGACCAGCGGGTTTATTTCGACCATCGTGGCATCAAGGTTGCTGAAGGCGGCGTAACAGCCCTGCAGTGTCCGAACCATCTGCTGGATCAGCCGGGGCTCCATGCCAAGATCAAATGCAATCTCGCGCGCTTGAAATTCCTGCAGGCCAACGGCGGGTTCGACGATGGAACGTACAATGCTGTCCGGGCGTTCGGCTGAAATCTCTTCGATTTCCATACCTCCTTCGGACGAGGCAACGATCATCACCCGTTGGCTGGACCGGTCCAAGACGAAGCCAAGGTAGATCTCGCGATCTATCGGCACTGCGGCTTCGACGTAGACGCGATATATGCCTTTGCCTTCGGGACCGGTTTGATGGGTGACCAGCTTGCGGCCAAACATCTCGTCACAGGCTGCGTGTATTTCGTTTTCCGAGTCACAGAGCTTTACTCCGCCAGCCTTGCCACGACCGCCAGCATGTACCTGTGCCTTTACAACCCATTTATCCCCGCCCAATTCGCGCGCTCGGTAAGCGGCTTGTTCAGGGCTGTATGCCAAGGCGCCCGCGGGTATTGAGACGCCGAAGTTCGATAGAACCTCTTTTGCCTGATATTCATGGATGTCCATCTGCACTCCTCCCGTTCATGCAGTTTGGCTAGGCCGCGATCGACGTGCCGTAGCGGCTTTCGAGTAGTGCCTCGATCTCTTCGAAATCAATGTCAGCCCCTAATTCGCGCATGGCCTCTGCAAAAAGGCGGACGATACGGCTGACGGCGTGGTGGTTCAGTTGGTTCAGGATCCCGATGCGAACTTGAACCGGCGCACTCAGGGTTGGCCAGATACCAAAGCCACGCGTCCGGCAATTCTGAACCAACTCCATCTCGCGCCCCGCCAGGGCAGGTGGCAGATTCAGGACAACAAGACTGGGCATGTCCGAAGTGACCTCGCATCCCAACGCGGTGACGGCGTCGCGCAAGACCTGTTCATGGGTTCGGTATGAGTTGGACCGCTTTGCCAACCCGTCCTGCAAGGTCAGGCGCAACGCCTCGTGGAATGCCGCCACAGCGTACCCCGAATGGGTCCGGTGGTAAGTGCCTTTTTCGACATCCTGACCATCTACAATGCCCCAGTGCCGCGCTTCAAAAATCGGATTATGGACATAGGAATACGCCCCGGTGGATTTGAGCGTGTCGATATAGGCGTCCGTGAAACTCACGGGGGCATAGGTCAGGGGCAAGCAGCACAGTCCCTTTTGTGGGCATGATGCCCATCCGGCAATGCCCGGATAGTCGTCGATCCGGAAGTCATCTACGCCCAAGGACGAGACGGCATCGATAAGACCCATCGCTCCGTGCCGCGCGCAGGCTTCCGAAAAGCCCCTCAGGTCATTGATGCGGCCCGAACCGGTTTCCCAATGCGCCATGAAAGCCCATTTGGGTTTGTATTGGGCTAGAGCGCTTTCGATAATCTCGGCAGTGACAGGCTGACCATGAGGCACCTCGACGACCGTCACGCTGGCCGCTTGCGGGTCAATCGGGTTGGCGGCATGTTCGCTGGGTGTCGCAGCCTTGATCCGCAAGGTGAGCGCGTCAATGCCCGAAAACGTTCCATTCGCAAAAGCAACGACCGTGTCGCCCGGCATGACGGCTGAAAACATCGTATCCAGCGCACTCCAACCCGTGCCGGCGACGGCAAAGGTGTAGGTGTTCTTGGTGCCCCATATCTGCCGCAGCATGTGCTTGCACTCAATCATGCCGCGCAGGACATCGGCCTGCATATGGTCCGCGACCCCGGCGTTCGCAAAGGCCTGCAAAACCCGCGCGTCGGTGTTCCCTGGACCGGGCCCCGCGGCAAGTGTCTCGGGAATTTCTAGTGTCGGGTAAATCCGAAACGTCATGCATTATCCTCCTCAGCACAGGCTCCGGTTTGGCACCTTTTGCCGTGTCCAGCGCAGATAAGCCGAGACTTGCGCCCCGGCGCAACGTAACTTACTACTGCTTTTGGGTATCTAAAGGTGCGGGTTTGAAACTACCCTTATTGGTGGAAATACCGTCGTATACCGAAGTAATGCCCACCCATATGGGTAGGTTCTTGAAAAAAAGGGCGCGAAAACAATGTCCGATCCAATTGTCAGGCCGATCGACATCATGCTCGCGGACAACAACCCGCTTGTCCTTTCGGCGATGTCCGAGATTTTTGAACGTGATCCGCGATTCTCGCTTGTTGCCACATCCGCCACGGCGGAGGGGTTTCTGGGGGCCGCGATGAGAGTCCCCGTCAGGGTCTGCGTGATCTCTTGGACCTTGCCGGTTCTCGGCGCTGCGAAGCTGATCGAAGTTCTGCGCGAGCAGGAGAATGTGCCGCGCTTTGTCATTTATGGTGATGACGACGGCGATGTGCCACGGTTGGCCATGCAGGCCGGCGCCGCCGGGTTTGCGCCGCGGTCTGGCGAGGTCGAAGGGCTGCTTGAAACCTGTGCGGACGTTGCGGCGGGCAAGATGGTGTTTCCGTTCATCGACGTCAGAAAAATGCAGCAGGACCCAATTCACACACTGTCCAGAAAGGAACGCGTGATACTGGAGGCGCTGGCCAAGGGGATGTCGAACCGCGACTTGTCGAAAGAGCTACAGATTTCGACGAACACGGTGAAGTTTCACCTCTCGAACATCTACGAAAAGCTGTCGGTCAAGAACCGCGCGCAGGCAATTGCTTATTACTATTCTTTCAATCTGGGATCATAATTCGTTGTGCTGCGCCAATTATATGTGTCGGACCCGGCGGATCACGAAACTCAGCATCTTCGTGAATAAGCCTTCCGAAAGGCAATCGGCGGGCTGGATAGCCGGAATGATCATTTGAACAATGTGCTCATTGGCACCATAAGCACTTGAACGCTCTGCCAGGAGCGTAAGACTGAGGAGCCAGACGGGTGCAAAAAGTTCTGATAACGGGTACAGCCGGCTTTATCGGGTTTCATCTTGCCAAGTTGCTGCTCGCGAACGGCGATCGGGTGCATGGTTTTGACGGAATGACGGACTACTACGATGTCCGTTTGAAACAACGCCGCCATGCCGCGCTTTTGCAAAGCCCGAATTTTTCGTGCGATGAAGGCATGCTGGAAGACTCCGAAAAGTTGGATGCAGTCGCAGACAGGTTCGAGCCGGATGTCATCGTGCACCTCGCAGGTCAGGCTGGCGTTCGCCATAGCCTGGAAAACCCGCGTTCCTATATCGAGGGCAACATCGTAGGTACCTTCAACGTCATGGAGGCAGCACGGCGTCATAGCGTTCAGCACCTGCTGATGGCATCCACCTCATCTGTTTACGGTGCCAATACGGACATGCCGTACAGCGAGTGCGATAAGGCAGACACGCAACTGACCATCTACGCCGCAACCAAGAAAGCCAATGAAAGCATGGGACATTCCTATGCACATCTTTGGGGTATTCCCACGACAATGTTCCGCTTCTTCACGGTCTATGGCACGTGGGGTCGACCCGATCTTGCCTACTACAAATTCGTAGATGCCATTTTGGATGACCGCCCGATTGACATCTATAACCACGGAAACATGTACCGTGATTTCACCTATGTTGACGATCTGGTCTGCGCCATATCGCTTCTTATCCAGGCGGTGCCGGTGCGCCCTGACACGCCCGAAGACATTGAAGAAGGCGATAGTTTGAGCCCGGTCGCCCCATTCCGTATCGTCAATATCGGCAATTCGGACAAAGTGAAATTGCTGGATTTCATCGAGGCTATAGAAGACGCGCTGGGCAAAAAGGCCATTAGAAATTACATGGGTATGCAAAAAGGCGACGTACCGGCGACGTGGGCGAACACGGACTTGCTCCAGCGTTTGACCGGGTATCGCCCGCAGACTGACTTCAACGACGGGATCAGGATGTTCGTTGATTGGTTCCGCGAATATTACGGCAAGTAGATCCGGTCTGGCTGGCTTGAACGCCGGGTGACGTAAAGCACCGATTGATCCCCGCGGTTGGGCACCTCTGGCCTTTGATCTTGTCTGGAAACGGCGGTGCGCGTTTGTTCTTCGCACGAAAACCCTGCTTTCCGTTCCCATGTCGTTTCCTGCAACGTCACATCGTATTCGGAGACGTCGGCAAAGCTCGAATCCCTCAAAAGTCGTTTGAGATTGGAGATACGCCCGATGAATATTCGAACAGCTACGCGCTCTGGTGGGCGCTCGGCGCGCCGCGCGATCCGCTCGGCGCCGAACGTCCAAATGCTGCCCGGCCTGACCCGCAAGATACCAGAGTGCGAGGTCATGGACGGCAGTCAAGTCGAACGGATCGACAATGCCGCAATGGACATCCTTGAAAACGTGGGCGTTCAGTTTCGCGATCCAATCGCTTTGGAAGACTGGAAGAAGGCCGGCGCCAAAGTCGAGGGAGAGCTTGTCTATCTGGACCGCAACATGGTGCGGGACCTGATCTCGACCATCCCTGCGCAGTTTACCTACCACGCCCGCAACCCGGCGAATAACCTCAAGCTTGGTGGAAAGCACTCGGTCTTCGTTCCGATGACAGGTGCGCCATTCTTGCGCGATCTGGATGATGTTCGCCGAAACCCGCTGCTGGAAGATCTGGCGATGTTCCACAAGTTAAGCCACATGATGCCAGCGATGCACAGTTCGGCGCATCATATCGTGGAACCGTATGACCATCCCATCAGCCAACGGCATTTGCGCATCACCTATTCGTCGATGAAGTACTCGGACAAGATGTTCATGGGCATGACCACGTCACCCAAGAACGCCGAGGACGTCATGGATATGTGCGACATCCTGTTTGGCGAGGGGTTCATCGACGATCACCCGGTCACAACCGGCAACTGCAACGGCAACAGCCCGCTTGTCTGGGACGAAACAATGCTGGGCGCGATGCGCGCGTTTTCGCGCCGCAATCAGCCGGTTTTGTGCTCTCCCTTCGTTTTGGGTGGTGCGAATACGCCCGCGTCTGTTCCTGCCACGGTGGCACAATTGACGGCCGAGGCGTTGTCGGCCTTGGCGTACACGCAAGTCATTCGCAAAGGCGCGCCGGCGATCTGGGGTCACTATCTGTCAACTGTTTCGATGAAGTCCGGTGCCCCTATGGCTGGTACACCCGAAATCAGCCTTATGAATTTCATGATCGGTCAGATGGCGCGGTACTATGATGTGCCCTGGCGCACGTCGAACACGTTGGGCGGTGCCAAGACGTTTGACGCGCAGGCGGGATACGAATCCGCTACTACACTTGGCGCAGTCATTCATGCGGGTGCCAACTATATTTGGCACTCTGCCGGTTGGAACGAAGCCGGTATGCACTGTTCGGTTGCCAAGTTCGTCGTGGACGCGGAACAATGCGCCATGGCCTACCGAATGGCAGAGGGCCCGAAATGGGATGATTTCGACCAGGCCGTTGCCGCAGTTCCTGACGTAGGCCCCGGCGGCCACTATCTGGGCCACCCGCATACGCAGGACAATTTCCAGACCGCGTTCTTCATGCCCGAACTCTTCGACAACAATTCCATTGAACAATGGCAGGCGGAAGGGTGCGTTGAAATTACCGAGCGTGCTTTGAAGCACGCCAAAAAGCTGTTGGCCGAGTATGAAGAGCCAAAGCTGGACGAAGCAAAAAACGAAGCACTTCTGGACTATATTGCGCGGCGCGAGCGCGAAATTCCGGCGGCGGAAGAGTTGAACCAAAGCTACTAGTTGTTTCCCCAAACTCACCCGCCTGCACAAGCAGGCGGTTTTTTTGTCGCTCAGGTACAAGTCGACGGTCGGTTTCGTGAATGACAGGGTAGAGTGATCGCTCTACCCTTCAAGCATGACAACGACACAGCATCGCATAGCGGAAAGTCTTGATCGCCAATTTGCTGCAATGGGCTTTGCCACTCAGGGTGTCGAGGCCCTGCGGGCGGGAGCAGATGTCTCTCTGCGAACGCTCTACAAGTATTTCCCAAGCAGAGAGGCGATGGTTGTCGGTGCCCTGGACCATCGGGATCGGACCTATTCCGACTGGATCGCAGGCGGGCCCGAGAATGGCGCAGATCACGTCTTGTATCCGCTGTTGCGTCTGGGTGACTGGCTGACAGAGGTGGCCAACACCGGGTGTCTTTTTATGAACGCCCTATCCGCATATCCCGAAAGCACAGCAATACGAAGTGCCGTCGAGCGTCATAAATCCCGCTTGCATCAGCATTTCCTGGATCGGCTAACGCATGTTGACCCCTGTTGTGACGCCGCCGCATTGGCCGATGCGATGCTGTTATTGCACGAAGGGCTCACCGATACGGCGCGGCTGTTTGGCGCAAAGCCCGCAACCCAGTCCGCCCTGCGAAGCGGGCGCAGCATTCTTTCGGCCGCTGGGATCGATTGATCCAGCGCAACAATCATTCCTGAAACCATGTCGGAAACGTCAATGAAGATCGCTGAAGTCCACATCTACCAACATGATCTACCCGTCAAAAACGGCCCCTACACCATGGCAAATGCCCAAGTATGGGCGCTGGATACGACTTTGATAAAACTGGTGTCTGATAACGGACAGGTTGGATGGGGCGAAGTTTGTCCGGTCGGACCAACCTATGCCGAGGCGCACGCGAAAGGCGCACGTGCGGCGCTGGTCGAAATGGCGCCGGGATTGATCGGGGTGGATGTGCAGCCGCTGACCCTGCACCGCCGGATGGACGGGCTGCTGAACGGTCATAACTACGCCAAGGCCGGAATAGACATTGCCGCCCATGATCTTTTGGGAAAGCACCTTGGGGTTCCCGTCTGCGATCTTTTGGGCGGTGCGACGACGGATAAAGTGCCATCCTACTACGCGACAGGTGTTGGGGCTCCCGACGACATTGCCCGGCTGGCATCAGAAAAACTGGCTGAAGGCTATCCGCGCCTGCAGATAAAGGTCGGGGGACGACCGGTTGAGCTGGACATCGAAACCATTCGTAAAGTGTGGCAAGCAATCAAAGGCTCGGGCATGCGCCTGGCCGTCGACGGCAACCGGGGGTGGACCACACGGGATGCGCTGCGGGTCAGTCGCGAGTGTCCGGAAATTCCTTTCATCATGGAGCAGCCGTGCAACACGGTCGAAGATCTGCAGAAGATCCGGCCTCAAGTCACTCACGGCATCTATATGGATGAAAACAGCATCAGCCTGAACACGGTCATTTCCGCGGCGGGGACCGGTCTGGTCGACGGCTTCGGCATGAAAGTCACCCGTATCGGCGGCCTGCATCCAATGCGCGCGTTTCGCGACGTCTGCGAGGCGCGAAACCTGCCGCATACCTGCGACGACAGTTGGGGTGGCGACATCATCGCGGCGGCCTGCACGCATATTGGCGCGACGGTTCGGCCTGAGCTGCTGGAAGGCGTCTGGCTGGCGGCGCCGTATATCGAGGAAAATTACGATCCCGAAAACGGGATCCGGATTACAGGCGGTCACATCGACCTACCCACCGGCCCCGGGCTTGGCATTATCCCCGATGAGTCGCGCTTTGGCGCGCCGGTCGCTTCGTTCTAGTTTCGAGGGAAGACAATCATGGATCTGACGGGAAAAGCAGCGTTGGTTACGGGCGCAGCAGGCGGGATCGGCGCGACCCTTGTTGCGCGTCTGCGGGGCGCGGGTGCGCAGGTCGCTGTCGCTGACCGGGAACTCGGCAAGCTTGAGGCAGAGGCCTACCTGCCGGGTGATCTGCGGAACACGGCCTATGCGGATGGTCTGCCGCGAGAGGCGGCAGAAAAATTGGGCGGGTTGGATATTGTGATCAACAATGCCGGTGTCATTACTCGGGGCTCTGTCACCGAGACCTCTGATGACGACTGGTCTCTTTCGCTGGGCGTGAACGTCGAAGCGCCATTTCGCATCTGCCGCGCCGCGATCCCGATCATGGCAGATGGCGGTGGGGCAATTGTAAACACGGCTTCGTGCTGGGGTTTGCGTCCCGGTCCCAATCATGCCGTCTATTGCATGACCAAAGCGGCCATCGCGTCCCTGACCCAGTGCATGGGGATGGATCACGCACATCAGGGGATTCGCATCAATGCCGTTTGCCCGAACGAAGTGAACACACCGATGTTGCGCTCGGGCTTTGCCAAACGCGGGTTCGACCCGGATACGGCAGTTGCCGAACTTGGCCAAACCGTCCCGTTGGGTCGGATCGCAGAACCCGAAGACATTGCGGATGTTATCATGTTCCTGATCTCGGACGCCGCGCGTTATGTCTGTGGAACTCTGGTCGAGGTCAACGGCGGGAAACCTGTGTCATGACCCGGTTTGAGGGGAAAGTTGCGTTGGTCACGGGCGGGCGCAGCGGTATTGGCGCTGCCATCGCGCACCGGCTCAGGCAAGAAGGTGCGCGGGTCTTTACCGCACAGCGCGGCTCGGATGAGGCATTCGAGTGCATTTCGGCGGATTTCACGGACTCAACGAGCCCGCAGACCGTCGTAGCAGAGGTGATAGCGCGGGCCGGTCAGCTGGACGTGGTGATCAACAATGCGGGCGTGATGCAAGAAGCGGGCGTTGAAAGCACGAGCCTTGACGACTGGCAGCGCAGCCTAGCCGTCAACCTGACAGCGCCGTTTCTTGTGATCAAGGCCGCGTTGCCACATCTGCGCGAAACCCAAGGAAATATTGTCAATATCGGTTCAATCGAGGGATTGGGCAGCAACCCCGGGCATGCGGCGTATTGCGCATCCAAGGCGGGATTGCACGGTTTAACCCGGGCGGTGGCGGTTGACCACGGTGCCGAGGGCATCAGATGCAACGCCGTGGCACCGGGATGGATCGACACGGAGTTGAACGTCGACTTTGTCGAAAGCATGGATGATCCAGATGCATTTCGCCGCGACATTGCCGGAATCCACCCTGTCGGGCGCACCGGCGGGCCAGAGGAGGTCGCCGCGTTGGTCGCCTTTTTGGCCTCGGACGAGGCGAGTTTCGTGACCGGGCAGGTCTACACCGTAGATGGTGGGCGAATGGCAAAACTGAGTTTGCCCTAAGCCCCGACAGCCCAGCGACATGGCCAACATAGGCGGGGGGGGGGGTCGGTCAGGGGCGACTGCCATCTCTATTCATTTGCCGCTTTCCATTCTTTCCATCGAAGCACCGCATTTGCGCCGATTTCCCGAAGTGGTCGCGGTGGAAGGCGTTTGGGAGGTGCCTCGGTGCTGAAATGATTGGATATGTTGGAACGATGGCCGCAGGCCAATTCGGCTGCGGCGATACCCGTCAGGGTTCCGCGCGCTGTGCCGAGACCGTTCTGGACGCAACCGGAATAGACACCCTGATCGATTTCGCGGGTGACTGAGACGCCGTTCAGGCTCAGGCAAAGATGGCCCGCCCACTGGTATTCCATCCGGATGCCCGCAAGCTGCGGAAACCTCTGTTCGAACTTGCGCTGCATGACTTTTGAGGCGCGTTTCAGGTCTTTCGCCGTGGCGACCATGCCCGGCCTCAGGGCCGCGCAGGTGCGGGTTACGATTCTGTTTCCGCCCTGGCCTGTATCAATGCGGCGCATCGTAGTTCCCATTGGGTCGGACGGCGTGACACCCCAACGCGGTTGACCGCCCAGCTTGGCCAAATCATCAGCGTTCAATTCCGGCGTCATCGCGGCAAAGAGAAACAACTGCATCAACCGGTCGCGTTCGATACCAAAGCTTTCAAGATGTCCATTCACCGTCAGGATTATCCTTTGGGTGCTGACTGAACCTGAATCCGTGCGCAGCTTCCATCCTGATCCTTCGCGGACAAAGCTGGAAACGGCGCTGTTTTCATAGATCTGAACGTCCTGCGACCTCAAACCGTTTGCAAGACCGCGAATGTAGCCTGCGGGTTGCAGCATTATTGTGCCGGGCGTGTAGAGGCCGGAGGTGTAGTGGCGCGATCCTGTCAGCTCGAACATCTGTTGTGGATCAAGCACCTGACTGTCTTCGCCAAGCGAAGCCAGATGTTTGGCGTAACTTTGGTTATGCGCCTCTGCGGTATCGCTGGCAGCGCCGTTCACTTTCCCGGCCGGGTCAAAGAAACCTGGATTGATGCCATAATCCTCGACCGCTGAACGCGCGAAACTGATCGCCTGGCGGTTCAGTTCGATCATCGTGCGATCATCCCCAGAGCCGGAATAGTCGTCCGAGGCCAGATCGTGCGGCAGATCAATCATGAACCCGGAATTGCGCCCGGCGGCACCTTCGGCAACACGCCCGGCCTCCAGCACAACAACCTTGGTGTTTGGATGCAGCTGGATCAATCGACGGGCGGCGGACAGGCCAGCAAAGCCTGCACCAACGATGGCAAAATCGGCGTTGATATCATCGTTCAACACGTCAGCCGCTGGAAGGGTGCCCAGAATTGCGCTCCAAGCCGCCGGACCGCGATGGACCGGCAGCGTCGCGGCGTCATAGCGGTTCAATCCACCGCCTCGTCAGCATCATCAGCCAGATCAATCCAGATCGTCTTTAGCTGGGTGTATTGATCATGCGCGTGGACCGAGTTGTCCCGCCCGCCAAAGCCGGATTGCTTATAGCCGCCGAACGGTGTCGAGATGTCGCCCTCTCCAAAGCTGTTGACCGTCACGGTTCCGGCGCGCAAGGCACGCGCACCGCGAATTGCGCGTTTGGCGTTGGCCGTGAAGATTGAGGCGCACAAACCATATTCGGTGTCGTTGGCAACGGCGATGGCTTCATCGAAACCCGCAACTTCGATCACCGAAAGAACCGGACCAAAGATTTCCTCTCGTGCCAGCACTGCGTTGTTGTCATCAACCTCGACAACCGTTGCCTCCACAAAACCGTTTTCCGCCTTACCGCCGATCAACACGGTTTCTGCCTGATCCAGATAAGAGCACACCTTGGAAAAATGTCCCCCACTGACCAATGCGCCCATCCGGGTTTCCGGATCGAGCGGATCGCCGGTGTTCCATTGCTTGGCATGGTGCGCGATCCGCTCCAGCAGCTCGGCCTTTACGTCCTTGTGAACGATCAGACGCGAACTGGCCGAGCAGTTCTCGCCCATGTTCCAAAACGCCCCGTTGACCAGATGCTGGGCCACCCGGTCCAGATTCTCGGCATCATCCATTACAATGGCCGGGTTTTTGCCGCCCATTTCCAATACGACCTCTTTGGCGTTGGACTCGGCGGAGTAGGTCAGGAACTTTTTCCCGGTGACGGTCGAACCCGTGAACGAGACCATGTCGATATCCATATGGCGTCCAATTGGTTCGCCGACATCCGCACCGCCACCGGGGACGATATTGAGAACACCCGCCGGAATACCGGCTTCCATCGCCAATTCGGCCACACGCAACGCGGTCAAAGTCGTTTCCGCTGCGGGCTTGATCACAAGCGAGCAGCCAGCCGCCAGCGCGGGTCCAATCTTCCACGCCAGCATCAGCAGCGGGAAATTCCAGGGCAACACCAGACCAACAACGCCGATTGGCTCGCGGACCACCATGGCGATGTGATCGTCGCTGGCCGGGCTGACCTGATCATAGATTTTGTCCACCGCCTCGGCGTGCCACTTCAGACAGTGTATGGTCTCCGGAACGTCGACGGTTTCGCAGTCAAAGATGGTCTTCCCGCTGTCGATGCTTTCCATTACGGCAAGTTCGCGCGCGTTGCGTGTCATCAGTTTGCATAAGCGGATAAGAACGTCTTTGCGGTCTGAAGGATGCAGCTTTGACCAGCGGCCATCGTCAAAGGCTTCACGCGCCTTCTCGACCGCGAAATCGACATCGTCGGCCCCGCATGCTGCGATTTCGGTCAGCGTTTCACCCGTCGCCGGGTTGGTGCTGGTGAAGGTTCTGCCCAAGAGCGCCGGGCGGAAGCTGCCGTCGATGAAGGCACCCGTTGGCAGGTCCAGACCTGCGGCGATGGATTTGTATTCGTCCTGTGTCAGCAAGCTCATGCCTTATCCCTCCGCCACGATGTCTGCGACTTTGCGTTTTAGTACCCGCGTTACCTGTTCCAATGCGCGCTTGTCATCTTTGTTCAGGCCCCGAAGCGGCGGCCGCATTGTGCCTGCGTTGATGCCGTTCATGGTCACGCCGTGCTTGATCGTCTGGATGAACTTGCCTCCCTGTTCCAGCACATGCATCAACGGCAACATGGCCGACATGATGCGGCGGCCCTTGTCAAAGTTGCCCTCAATGACGCAGGCGTTGTACAGCGCGACATGTTCGGCGGGCAGGAAGTTTGACCCGCCACAAACCCAAAAGGGCGCGCCCCAGGCAAAGAACTCGAGCGCCTGATCATCCATGCCGCAGCCCAGTTGAATGTGCGGATAATCGCGGGCCAGCAGGTGCACGCGGTTGATATCGCCCGAGCTTTCCTTGATGCCGCAGAAATTGCGGCTGCGCCCGACGCGATCCAGGAATTCCTCGCCCATCATGGTGCCGGTCCGGTGTGGGTAGTTATACAGCATCACGGGCAAGTCTGCGGCCTTGTCGATGGCCAGAGCATTCAGCGCGTTTTCCCGGTCAGTGGGCACCGAATAGGCGGGGCTGGCCAGCAGGATCGCGTCAGCACCAACCTCACGTGCGCCCGAAGCAAGTGCCAACGAATCCGGCGTCATCATTGCACCCGTGCCAACGACCAAGGGCAAACGACCCTTCACGCGCTGATGCGTGAACTTAGCCAGTTCCAGCCGTTCGGCGACGCTTTGTGAATAATTCTCGCCCGTGGATCCGCCCGAGATCAGGCCGTGCACGCCGTGCCCGATCAGAAACTCGATCACATCTGACAGCGCGTCCCAGTTCACGCTGCCATCCTCGTGATAGGGGGTCACTACGGGCGTGTAGATCCCTTCAAATTTGAACAGGGGTGTCATCTAAATCCTCATGCAGGGGTTGTGCGCGCCATTGCACCCAGCGGCATGTCCAAGCCGTCGGGCATGACAAACAACTCGATCCTGTCGCGCGACAGGTTCCAATGATCGATCGCCAATTGCGCCGCAGCAGCATCGTCGCCTGCCTCGATGGCGGCGATTATTGCATCGTGCTGTGCGCTGGCTTCGCCCAGATTTTCCGCCATCTGCTGGTCCTGCGGGCGATAGAAGGTCATTCCGATGCGCGCATGGTCGATCAACAGGCGCTGAAAGGACGGGGCGAGGTAAATGTTGTCGGCCATTTCGCCCGTAATCTCGTGAAAGCGGTTGTTGGCCATTGCGCGGTCAGCACCGGAGCCGTTGCGCAGTGCAGCCTTGAAGGTCATCTGCGCCGCTTTCAGGTCGGCGATCTGGGTTTCATTTGCATGTTTTGCGGCCAGCTGAAGAACCGCACCGTACATCATTGGCGCGGCAAGGAAGAAGTCCCGCAAAGTCATGTGAGACATCTCGCTGACCCGCGCGCCGCGGTTCTCCCGCAGATCGACATAGCCCTCACCGGCAAGTTGGCGCAGAACTTCACGCAGGGGTGTGCGCGACAGCTCGAATTCTTCCGAGAGTTTCGATTCATCAAGGTCGGCGCCAGGCCGCAGCGCAAGCGTCATGATGGCCGTTTTCAGGTGGCCGTACAGTTCTGTTTTTTTGCCCTTCGATGCGTCTTTCATTCCGATCTCCGATGGTGCGCCTGAATGTATCGACACGAATCTTTAGAGGTCTTGGATGCGGTGTTCATATTGTGTTAGTAGAAAATACAAATTGTGTACATAGAGAAAATGATCGAGTTGTGAAAAGACACCCAACCCCGGATCTGAAACGAGACGAAGACCTAAATAATGCGGAAGGCGCGCTGTGAAACGATGGCGGTATGCGGTCAAAATTGACTTCAATAACATTTCGGCAGACAACAAAAGAACCGCGCGACGCAGTATTGATCGCTCTGCCAAACAAACTGCATTCAGAACCGAAGGGCACCATGCCAAAGACCCAACACTTCACTTTTCTGCTTATTGAAGAGTTTTCACATCTGGCATTTTCCTGTGCGGTCGAACCACTTCGAATAGCAAACCTCGTGGCTGGGGAAGAGCTTTACAGTTGGTCGATCCTGTCCGAAGACGGGGAAAACGCCACCTGTTCGAACGGCACAAAAACGGTCGTAGACGGCGGTATCGCATCCATTCCAAAATGTGACCGGCTATTTGTGCTATCGGGCATAAACATGCAGGCGCACGCGTCGCGCCCGTTGCTGGCGACTCTCAGGCGGCAGCGAGCCTTGGGAACGCAGATTGGCGCCTTATGTTCCGGCGCATGGCTCTTGGCGGAAGCCGGTTTTTTGGATGGGTCCGAGGCGGCTATTCACTGGGAGTATCATGACAGCTTCATGGAAGCCTTTCCCGAGGTTAACCTTGTTCGAAGCGTGTTCACCGTCGAAGGGAAATTCATAACCGCGTCAGGCGGGACTGCCACGGCCGACCTGATGCTGCATTTGATCGAACAAGACCACGGGCATGATCTTTCAGTCTCGGTTTCCGATCAGATGGTCTATAATGCGGTACGCAATTCCACAGCAGAACAGCGCGTTTCGATCCAGTCCCGAAGCGGCATGCGCAATGCGCATCTGGCCAACGCGATTCAGATCATGGAAAAGAGTATTGAATCCCCAGTTTCGCCATCTGAAATTGCAGAAGAAATCGGAATCTCGACCCGGCAGCTGGAGCGGCTGTTCGGAAAGTACCTGAACGCGTCGCCCAAAAAGTACTATATGGAAATGCGGCTGGACCGCGCCCGTAAACTGCTGCTGCAGACCGAGGCGTCGGTCACCGAGGTCGCCCTGGCCTGCGGTTTCAAAAACCCGGGTCACTTCTCGCGCGTTTATCGCACCAATTTCGGGGTTACGCCGCACCTGCAAAGGAACAAGATTGGCTGAAGTGCCCTGACGAGATACCGGCAAGTCACGCTGAGACGCCAAAGTCGAACCGGCGCCCTTGATTTGTTCGACAAGCATCAAGATAGTCTGCTTAGGCGCGTCCGGGTAACGGGCTGCGTTTTTTTCACATTAGTTTGATTCACCTGAGTGTTAGATTTTTTGCCGTTGTGGACGACCTGTCGTTGCGAAGAAATAACGTTCAACAGTCAGGTTTCTGCGGGATGTCGTCAAAATTGACGAGAATGTCGGTTCTGGCCGTACGCAAGTTTGACAACGCTGTAATGAGGCAGACCAAGAAATCAACCGCCCAAACTTTTGCCGGGGTGTTCGCGCCCAGACAACAGAAAGAGTGATTCATGCGTTGCGCGACGCCGCTTTGGGACAAAATTGCTGAAAAAGGGAAACGCTGAGAAAAGCGCCGCGTCAGGGACAAAAAGACTAAGCCGTCGCCGGACCATGCGGATTGGTTCAGCCGTGCCGCGAACGAGATTACCGAAGGCGCCGCATAGCAGAAGGCGCTGAATACAACTGGAAAAGCATAACAAAAATAATGGGTAAACTGTGTTTGGCAGTCACAACCCAAAAACACTGACATCACGGAGGACAAATATGTCGGTACCCGAACCATTTACGGATCTCGAGATAGAAACGGCGGACGCCGGTTTCTACGAGAACTACAGCGTTCCGATCGCATTGATCAGTAAGTCGATTATGGTAGCACTTGTGCTGTGGGCGCTTGTTTTCCCGGCCAACGCCAACGGCACTCTGGGCAGCCTGAACGGCAAGCTGCTTGAGAGTTTCAACAGCTTTTATGTGATCATCGTCGGTCTTTTCTTCTTCTTCCTTGCGATCGTGGCGCTGATCCCGTCCACGGGTAAGCGGATTATGGGCACGCCGGGGGAAAAGCCCGAGTTTTCGAATTTTTCGTGGTTCTCGATGATGTTTGGCGCCGGTCTCGGTGTCGGCCTGATGGTGTTTGCGACTGCGGAACCCCTGGGCCTTTGGGGATCAAACCCTGTGGTTGTTTCCGGCGACGTTGCAGGAAACTCACCTGAAGCGTTGCAATCGGCGTATCGATTTACGTATCTGCACTATGGTTTCCACGCTTGGGCCATTTACGTGGTAACTGGTTTGTCGCTTGCCTATTACGCCTACACGCGCAACATGCCGCTGACCATTCGCGCCGCTCTGACGCCGTTGTTCGGACGCCTGATGAATGGTTTCCTGGGTCATGTGGTTGACGTGTTGGGTGTAGTCGCGACCATCTTGGGTGTTTCGGTGACCATCGGGTATGGCGTCAGCCAGTTCATCGACGGTGTTTATGCAATCACCGGAATGGATTGGGTGATGAACCTGGGTGGCGAAGTTCCGACGCCCAGCAAAGTGGGCCTGATCTCGGGTCTGGTTGTCATCATGGGTTTGTCGATCATTTCGGCTGTGTCGGGCGTTGGCCGCGGGGTCAAATACCTGTCGAACCTGAACCTTGTCCTGTCGATCATTCTGCTGGGTACGTTCATTGTCTTCGGTTCTTTCGTCTTCGCCATGACCACGTATGGCACGGCAATGGTCGACTATATCCTGCACTTCCTGTCGCTCAGCTTTAGTGCCTATGGCCCGTTGTCAGTGGAGGCCTTCACTGCGGCATTGCCGGCGGAGGCACAGGCGCACGCGGCTGATCTGGTCGGCGGTGCGACGAATGCCTGGGGCAGCTTTGACGGGTTCAAGAGCGGTCTTGAAGGTGCAGCGGCTGAACTGGATGAAGCGACCCTGACGGCGGCCTATGCCGCAGGTGAACAGGGCCGTCAGTTCGGTTGGCAGGCCGGTTGGACCACGTTCTACTGGGCTTGGTGGATTGCATTCTCGCCCTTCGTAGGTCTGTTCCTTGCGCGCATCTCCAAGGGACGCTCGGTCCGCGAGTTCATCCTGGGTTGCGTCTTTGCTCCGGCGTTGGTGTGCTTTGCCTGGATGACCGTTCTTGGTGGTACCGCGATCGATCTTGAACTGGCAGGCGCGGCAGAAGGTGCGATCATCGGTGCGTCAAACACCAACAAGCTGTTCGTGACCCTGTCTTACATGATCGATGGCGGACTTCTGTCCATGCTGAACGTCATGTGTGTCATCCTGATCATGACCTTCCTTGTGACCTCTGCCGACTCGGGCATTCTGGTTATGAACACCATCATGTCGGGTGGCAGCCAGGAAACCGGGGTCAAGCACCGCATCATTTGGGGTGTGATCCTGACGGCGGTCATTGGCGCCCTGATCCTCGCGGCGGGCGAAAACAACCCGATGGATGCGCTTCGCAATGCGATGATTATCGGAGCGCTGCCGTTCACGATGGTAATGGGCCTCATGATGGTCGCGCTAGCCAAAGCGCTGTATCGCGACAGTCAGCGCGACAAACACTCTGCTGCGGCACAGGCGGCCGAGTAATTCAAACCAAACAAGGACGCGCCGCACTTGACTGAGCGGCGCGTTTTTTTGAGTGATACAGGATAGCAGTCCCCTGTTTGATTGCCTTCAAATCAGGAAGCTGAGACCTCTCGCTAGACCTCCTGATTGCAAAGCGCGAAAAGGGCTGACTTGGAGTTGATCCCTAGCTTTTGGTAAGCGCGTCTTCTGTATGTGGTGACTGTGCTGGGTGCGACATCAAGCTCCCACGCAATTGCATCTGTTGTAAGACCCCTCAGAATGGCCGAACAAATTTCCTTCTCGCGGGCTGACAACGAGTTGAGAGGGCTCTTGAGCTGCTTCGACTGTTCGTTCGAGTAATGCAAAAGCACGATCTTTGAAACGAGTGTCCAGAAGTCGCGGCGCAGATTGTCCTCGCTGATGGAAAAGCGGCCGTTTTCTGCGAACCGATAGAAATTGAGGGCGATGACTTCGGCGTCTCCCCGGGCGAGGACCGTGATTTTGTCAATGATTTCGGTGTTTTCAAAAAACTCCCGGCGAAATTCAGGCGACATGCGGTCGGCGAATTCGTGCAACGCAAAGATGCGCAGTGTCCCTTGCTGCTTTACGGCCTCGATTTCAGGTCGCAACGGGTCCTGAAGATAACCAAACCGCAGGTATTTTTGCGCCATGTTCTTGGCAGTTTGATTGTGCCGCTCGTTGAAGGACAAATAGCACTGTGGTCGATCCCGCCTGTAAGAAAAAATCATGCATTGGTCGGCTTTTATCACCTGTTCAATCATGTCCAGAAAGTGCGCATTGAAGTCTGGCGTTCCGACAGAGTTCAGACACGCAGAGAGAATTTTCAGGAACTCCGGCGCTCCGTCGCCGCTAAAGAATTTTTCGAGAGTCATGCCAGTCATGTTGCGTGGGATTGATTGGGTTGGCAACGTGTCGTGTCGGTAGGTCGTTGTCCGGATTTTTAGTGTCCCCCGCAACAGGGGACATCTTTCTGCGATCAAAGACGGTAGGGTGCAGGCGGGCGTTCCCCTAGCCCGACCCATTCGAGCAAAAAAGGAAAGCCGCCAAACGATGACCAATGTGGAGCGATTGGAATACAAAGCCGGGCTTTCGGTAGAGGACGTCAAGGATTTGACAGGGGGAAACCCGGTTACCCGTTTATCATCGAATGAAAACCCATTCGGTCCGTCACCAAAGGCAATCGCTGCGGCACAAGCCGCATTGGAAACCGCCAGTGTTTACCCTGCGCGCGACGATGCGGCATTGTGTTCTGCACTGGCCGGTTTTCATGGGCTTGGCCTGACCCCATCGCATTTCTTCGCTGCCAACAGCGGAGTCGAAGTTCTTTCGCTTATCGAAGATGCCTGCGGTGTTGCCGACAATCGAGCGATCATATCCCCCCCTTGCTTTGGTGCCTATGCCGCGTCCCTGAAGAAAAAAAATTCAGGCATTGATATCGTTACCTTGAAGGGCGGGTCCTTTGCCGTGGACGTAGACGGCATTCTGGCGGCGGTGACCCCCGAAACGCGATTGGTCTATCTGTGCAATCCCAACAATCCGACCGGGACCTGGTTTGGCGAAGATGTCCTGTCCGGCATTCTTGACCGATTGCCCGATCATGTGACGTTGATCTACGACGAGGTCTACTTTCAATTTGCCACCGAAAAGGGCTTGCCGGACGCAATCCGTCACGTTCTGGACGGTCGCAATATCGTCATCGTGCATAGTTTTTCGAAGGCTTACGGTTTGGCGGGACTGCGCGTCGGGTATGGAATAGCGGCGCCCGCGCTGACCAATCGGATTCAGCAGCTCAAACGACCATTTCATATCAACGCGGTTGCAATGTCTGCTGCAATGGCAGCTTTGCAGGATGACGGCCATCTCAACAAGACAGTGCGCAACAACCACGATGAGCGTTCTGTGCTGATCAAGGGTCTGCAGGCTCTTGGCCTAAAGCCAACGGTCAGTCAGGCCAACTTCGTAATGTTTGAATGCCTGGACGGCATGGATGCTGACAGCCTGACACGAGCTTTGCTGGAACAAGCCGTTATGGTCCGTCCCGCTTTCCATTTGCCTCGACACATCCGTGCTACGATCGGCACGCCGGACGATAACGCAAGGTTGCTTGAAACGCTCTCGGGCATTCTGGGAGGCCAATAATGATGCAAGCCATGACAGGGGGCGAGGCCGCCGTACTTGCCCTGCACAATCTTGGTATTAATACCGTATTTGGTTTGCCGGGCGTCCAGAACGACTGGTTGTACAACGCGTTTTATGACCACCAAGAGAAGTTTCGGATCATTCACACGCGGCACGAGCAGGGTGCTGCGTACATGGCGCTGGGGGCGGCGCTGGCAACGGGCGGCAAGAGCGTTTTCAACGTTGTCCCCGGTCCGGGCCTATTGAACGCCACGGCTGCGTTGTCGACGGCCTATGCGCTGAATGCCAAGGTGATGTGCCTTACCGGTCAGATCCCGTCCGGCAAGATCGGTCGCCGCATGGGTGAGTTGCATGAAATAGAAGGTCAGTTGGATATCCTGAAGTCGCTGACCAAGTGGGCCGAGCGTGCCAACGACCCAGCTGATATCCCGGGTTTGATGTATGAGGCGTTTCGACAGCTGGATTCCGGTCGCCCGCGGCCGGTTGCACTGGAAATTCCGATGGATGTTCTTGCCGCGAAGGGCGTTGTCTACTCGGGTCAAAAACCATTGGCCCCCGATTTGCCGCCCTTGGACGAAGCGGCACTTGAACGCGCGGCGGAACTGCTGGGCCAGGCGCAAAACCCGATGATTTTTGTGGGCAGCGGGGCGCTGGATGCCAGTGCGCCCATTCGTCGGCTGGCCGAAGAATTGCAGGCCCCGGTTGTTGGCTATCGAACCGGAATGGGTATCGTGGACGCGCGTAGCCCATTTTCTTTGCACTTACCTGCCGCAAAACCCCTTTGGGAAAAGGCCGATGTTGTTCTGGCAATAGGCAGCAACATGCGCGTTCCGATGGGAAAATGGATCAAGGCTCATCACCCGGATATCATCCGGATCGATACAGACCCCGAGACCCATAAGACTTTTGCGCAGCCCAAACTCTCGATCACGTCGCGTGCCGAGGCGGCGGTTCCGTTTCTGTTAGAACGGCTTGAAGTTCACAACACCCCGCGTGCATCCCGCGTGGATGAGTTCTTGGAAGCCAAGGCGGCATGGGCCAGGCGGTCAGCAGTGTTAGAGCCCCAGATAACCTACCTACGCGTTATTCGTGAAGAACTGGGCGAGGACGGCGTCTTTGTTGACGAACTGACGCAAGTTGGGTTTGCAAGCCGCATCCTCTATCCGGTCTATGACCCGCGCACCTATATTTCGACGGGTTATCAGGGAACATTGGGTTATGGCTTTCCGACCGCTTTGGGCGTCAAGGTTGCACGCCCGAATGTACCGGTCATTTCGATAACGGGCGACGGTGGCTTTATGTTTGGCGTCCAGGAATTGGCGACCGCCGTTCAGCATAAAATCCCGCTGGTTACCGTATTGTTCAACAACAACCAATTCGGCAATGTCCAGCAGATGCAGAAAAACAATTACGGCGGACGTGTAATCGCCACCGATTTGGTCAACCCCGATTTCGGCCGCATGGTCGAAAGCTTTGGTGCACAGGCGTTGCGGGCGACAAATGCCGTGGAATTGCGCAGTGCAATCAAACGCGGCCTTGCGACCGATCACACGCCGACGGTCATCGAAGTTCCCTTCGACGAAATGCCCAGCGTCGATCAATTCCGTTAGAGGGTCAGCATGAGCGCCAGCATCATTCCGCCTGATACAAAAATAGGTCGTCAGCTGCGTTCCGCGACCGGGTGTCGGATCGTTCTGATCGCCGGGTTGCCGAGCACCGGCAAAAGCCTGCTGTTCCAGCAGCTTACGATCCTGGCCGATGAGGCGGGAAGAACGGTGCATACGTTACAATGGGATGATGCACGGCGTGACTTTGAAACGGAAAAGTGGCTTGGGCTTTACCCCGAGCACGACAACCTGACCCACCCGGGAATTCGCAAGGCTGTCGGTTTATGGGTCCGCGATGGCATTCGAAAATGGGATCAGACCCATTCCGAAGCCGAACACCTGTTGGTCATTGAACTCCCGGTCGTCGGCGGGCGATTTATCGAACTTCTTCGCAAGGACGATGATGCTATCGAAGATCTGTTGGCCTCGACAGAGACCTGCGTCTTGGTTCCTGTACCCACGAACGCTTTGCGACAAAAGATCGAGGCATTTCGCGCCGAAACTTTCTCCAATCCACGCAACGAGCAAGAGAAGAAGGATGCGCCGCCTTACATCGTGCATTCCAATTGGGTTGCGCTGAGAAAGGTGTACAACCGCTGGGAAGGGCTTAGCGACGACGCGACGCGGGACGCCGGATACGAGGAAGAAATCGTGCGGTCCGTTTTTGGCCGTCTCTGTCGGTTCCGCAACACCGAGTTTCTGACGATCGACCGGGTTTTTGCAACAACCGGATCGGCCTATGAACGCCCTGTCCCAGTGCTGAAGACACGCGCGACAGAAGATGATGTCGCGGCCGCATTTGCGCGTCTGCGGAAACTATTTCCGGGTGAAGCCGCGGACAAAGCGGTGGATGGCTGGTTTGACTACTAAGTGACGGCAGCAGACCAAAGATCGCCAGCCGTGCACGGCCAGCGCAACGGCGATGATGCCCAGACGAAGAAAACTGTTGGAATAGGTGTAAACCAAGGCATGACCCAACTTGATCAGTCGAACATCGACGCGCTGCGCAGTCTTCAAATTCCCAAAGGGTGCAACATTATCGACGGTACGTTCGAACCTGCTGCAACCGGCAGGGAACTGGAGGTCACCAGCCCGATAGACGGTGCCGTTCTTGGTTCCATTCCGGACAGCGACCATACGGACGTAGACAAAGCGGTCGATGCCGCACGGCACAGCTTTGAAAGTGGTGTCTGGTCCGGGCTTGCGCCGGTTATGCGCAAAAAGGTTTTGCTGAAATGGGCCGAACTGATCGAGGCCAACGCGCTGGAAATAGCGGTTCTGGGTGCGCGTGACAACGGAACCGATATTCGAATGGCCTTGAAGGGCGAACCTGTTTCTGCGGCCGCGACCATTCGATTCTATGCTGAAGCCACTGACAAGGTGAACGGAGAGATCACGCCAACACGACCAGACGTTCTGTCGTTGATCCGCAAAGAGCCCGTGGGCGTTGTCGGAGTGATCATTCCGTGGAATTTCCCATTGATGATCGGGGCATGGAAAGTGGCGCCAGCGCTGGCTGCAGGCAACTCTGTGGTCCTCAAGCCCTCAGAAGAGGCGACATTTTCGACGTTGCGGATCGCTGAACTGGCGCATGAAGCCGGTTTGCCGCCGGGTGTTCTTAACGTCGTAACGGGTCGCGGATCGGTCGTAGGTGAGGCGCTGGGCCTGCACATGGATGTGGATGTTCTGGCGTTCACCGGTTCCGGTCACGTCGGTCGCAAACTGATGGAGTATTCCGGCCGGTCGAACCTGAAAAGGATTTACCTTGAGTTGGGAGGGAAATCGCCAAATATCGTTTTCGCGGATGCGCCGGACCTTGAAGACACCGCCGCGCAAACCGCCGCGTCGATCTTTCGAAACAACGGGCAAGTTTGCGTTGCAGCGTCCCGCTTGATGGTCGAGCGACCAGTCTATGACGACTTCATGAAGCTCGTGCGTGGGCATGCCGAGGCGCTCAGTGTTGGCGACCCGCTACGGCTGGAAAACAACACAGGTGCCCTCGCCAACTCCGCGCAGCTGACGAAAACGACGGCCGCAGTTCAGTTGGCGCTTGAACAAGGCGCGGTACTTAGCACGGGTGGGGCCGTGCTCCACCATGAAAGTGGTGGTTTCTACCACCAGCCCACGATCCTGACGGATGTGACCCGCGACATGGACGTTGTTCAGAACGAGGTTTTTGGTCCTGTTTTGGCCGCCAGAGCTTTCGATACCGAAGAGGAAGCTGTTCAGATGGCCAACGAAACGGTGTTTGGTCTGTCTTCGGCTGTCTGGACTTCAAACCTGTCGAAAGCGCACAGAATGGCGGGGCGCATTAAATCCGGTCAGGTGCATGTAAATTGCTTCTCTGGGTCGGACGTGACCTCGCCCTTGTCCGGCGTGCGACAATCGGGAAACGGAGCGGATAAGTCACTGCATGCGCTGGAGAAGTATGAAAATCTCAAGGCGACATGGATTCAGATCTGAATCCATGAACCTATCCGGCTAGCCTCTTTGGCCGATGTACCGTCCGGCGCCCTCCGGTTGTGGCAATTGCGCATGATTTTCGGCATGTGCCGTGAGGTTTGCCGCGACCTCGTCGGTTGGCAAAGAGGTTTTGCGGGCATTCAGATCCATATGTAGCAAAAGCGTTTCAACCGTTGCTGCAACCTCGCCGTCCTGTCCGTGCAAGCGATGGAACAGGTGCATCTTTTTCCCATCCCCGCGCAAAACTTGGGTCGTCACGGTCAATCGATCGCCTGCGTGCAGTTCCGACATGTACTGCACAAAGTTCTCGACTGTGAAATAGCTGTTCCCCGCGGCCACGTATGCGGCGTCCGCGCCAATCATCTCCATAAAGCGGTCGGTTGCCTGGGCGGACACCTCAACGTAATGCGCTTCGTTCATATGTCCGTTGTAGTCGGTCCAACTTTGCGGAATGCTGCGATCGACGGTCACGGGAAGTTCGCCGCCCTGCGGATCAGGCAACGCGGCCTCGTGCGCATTCAAAACACCACCTGCGCCGCTGTTGGTCTTCTTCAAAGCGCGCATCATTCCGATCAGGTTGTCGTCGCGCAGACGCTCAAGCTCGCGGATCGACATGTGACCGGATTGCGCATCCGATTGACCCGCGATCAGATCGACCAAGTCATCAGTCAGTTCGGGCACATCCATCAACTTTGTCCAGGGCCACTCCAGAGCTGGGCCGAACTGCGCCATGAAATGCTTCATGCCCGCTTCGCCGCCGGCGATCCGATAGGTTTCAAACAGACCCATCTGTGCCCATCGGATGCCAAACCCCATACGGATCGCTTCGTCGATTTCTTCGGTTGTGGCGACTCCATCCTTGACCAGCCACAATGCCTCGCGCCAGACCGCCTCAAGGAATCGATCGGCAATATGCGCGTCAATCTCTTTGCGTACCGTCAGCGGATACATCCCGACAGAACGCAGAATGTCTGACGCTCGCGCGCAGATACCCGGATGACCAACCAACTCGACCAACGGCAGCAGATAAACCGGGTTGAATGGGTGCGCGACCACGACCCGCGCACCTTTCTCGTTCAGTTCGGACGGCTTGAACCCGGAAGTCGACGATCCAATGATCGCCTCCGCCGGGGCGAGTTCACTGATCTGAGCATGGATGCTGTGCTTGAGAGCCAGACGCTCGGGCACGCTTTCCTGAACCCAAACGGCCCCGGTCAGGGCGTCGCCCATGTCATCGTGAAAAGTCAAACGGCCCTCTGCAGGCAGCGCTTTGTCATAGAGCGCAGGCAGGGCGCGGCGGGCATTGGCCAGAACTTCGCCGATCTTGCGCTCTGCCTCGGGGTCGGGATCAAAGACGGAGACGTTCCAGCCGTTTAACAGAAACCGGGCGACCCAGCCGCCGCCAATGACGCCGCCGCCGACGATGGTTGCTTTTTGTGTCATGGCGCAAGTGTCTCCGTGTGGCCATCAATGGACAGGATCTGTCCGGAAATCTTGTTGCCTGCATCCGAGGCAAGAAAACGAATGCTGTTTGCCACGTCCTGAGCCGTGACCCATGTTTTCATGGACACCCCGGTCACGTAAGCCGCACGCATGGTCTCGATGCTTTCGCCATGAGCGGCGGCTTCATTCGCGAGGACGCGCTCCATGCGTTCGCCCTCGACCGCTCCGGGACAAACCGCGTTGACGCGGATGCCAGATGGCCCCAGTTCCATTGCCAGAGTTTTGGTCAAGCCGATGATAGCCCATTTTGCCGCTGCATAAGGCGACCGCATCGGGTAGCCCATGATGCCAGCCGTTGACGAGGTCATGACGATTAGGCCACTTTTTTGCGCCTTCATCAGACGCGCAGCCCAGCGGCATGTCAGGTAAGAGCCGTGAACGTTGGTGGCGATACAGTTTTGCCAGTCGTCATAACTCAGTTCTTCGATGGGACCGGCAGGCCCACCGGTTCCCGCATTTGCGCAAACGACGTCGATGCCGCCCCATTCCGTCTCAATGGAGTGCAGGAATGCGTCCATCCCTGACTTGGAAGTTACGTCGGCAACGGCGGCAATAGCTTCGGGGTAGGCTTTTGCGAATGCATCGACGGCGGCCGGATCGGCATCGCAAATCGCTACCCGGGCTCCATCACGCAGAAACTGCTCGGCGATGACGCGACCGATGCCTGCTGCGCCTGCCGTTACAAGAACGCGCTGGCTCATTTGGAGATGGGTGCGCGTTTGGTCAGGCCAAGCTTTTCACGCACGGCGTCTGGTCCGATTACCTTTGCGCCCATGTTTTCGATGATTGTTACCGCCCGCTCGACCAACTGCGCGTTGGTGGCCAGAACGCCCTTTTCGAGGAAAAGGTTGTCTTCCAGACCGACACGAACGTTACCGCCGGCCAGGACGGATTGGGCGACATAGGGCATCTGGTCGCGACCCAGCGAGAACGCTGACCAGGTCCAGTCGGACGGCACGTTATTGACCATCGCCATAAAGGTATTGATGTCGTTCGGCGCACCCCAGGGAACTCCCATGCAAAGCTGCACCAGCGCGTTGTTTTCCAGAATCCCCTCTTTCACCAACTGCTTGGCAAACCACAAATGGCCGGTGTCAAAGGCCTCGATTTCCGGTTTTACACCCAGATCGGTCATCATCTGACCCATGGCGCGCAACATGCCCGGTGTGTTGGTCATGACATAGTCAGCCTCGGCAAAGTTCATGGTGCCGCAGTCCAGGGTACAGATCTCGGGAAGGCACTCGGCGATATGCGCCATCCGCTCGGTTGCCCCGATCATGTCGGTTCCGGCTTCGTTGACCGGCAGCGGGCTCTCGGTTGATCCGAAAACGATGTCGCCACCCATACCAGCGGTCAGGTTCAGTACGACATCGACCTCGGCATCGCGGATACGATCGGTCACTTCGCGGTACAGGCCCAGATCGCGCGAAGGCGCACCTGTTTCGGGGTCGCGGACGTGGCAGTGCACGACGGCAGCGCCCGCTTTGGCCGCGTCGATCGCCGAATTTGCAATCTGCTCGGGTGACCGCGGGACGTGCGGGGATTTGTCTTGCGTCCCACCGGATCCGGTTATGGCGCAGGTAACAAAGACGTCGCGGTTCATTGCGAGAGGCATGAGTGTATCCTTCGATCAGCGTTGTGGGTCGGGGTGGTATGTGCATGGTGGATGGGCGCCGGGCGCAAAAACGAACAATCCGAGAAGATCAATATCCATTATGATAGAACGCGCCTCCGCCGGGCAAAATTGGGTGACGTCGGGTGACGGTCTGTGCCCACGATAGTCGCAAATGCCGGCCGGGTTCGACACATTTGTCGTCAAAAAAGGCACAAAAACTGCCAACTGATCCCAAAAACCGTTGGCGTCATTTTCCCGCCGATTGCCCGAAGCACGCGCTAAACGGCGAACACAGCTTGCCCGGTTCGGCCTCATGAGCATTGGTTCAGTCAGATTGTTCCGCGACAAATTGTTAATCCGGAACATCATTCAGGGCGGGGTGGTGGTCAATCTGAAACAAACCCAATAACAAGGGCGTCACAAGTTCAACAGGCAGAGAACAATCCCGTGTTCGACCTACCGGCGCAGCGCGCGCACCTTTCCGAAAAATACGATCTGGAACCGTCGCCCGAGCTGGCGGCGAGTATGAGCGATATCTATGACCGTATGTCACGCGTGGTCTCGCCCGTCGATTGGTCGGTTTATGCGCCCTATGTCAAAGCGATCAATGACCTGAAGGCCGAGCGTAACGCGGTTATCCTGGGTCACAATTACATGACACCCGAAATCTATCACGGGATTTCCGATTTCGGTGGCGACAGCCTGCAGCTTGCCATCAAGGCGACCGAGGTCGATGCGGATGTCATCGTGCAGTGCGGCGTGCATTTCATGGCTGAGACATCAAAGATCCTAAGCCCTGAAAAGACCGTTCTGATGCCGGATATGGAGGCTGGCTGCTCGCTGGCGGAATCGATCACCGCTGAGGGGATAGAGGAGATGCGCCGCCGCTATCCGGGCGCGCCGGTGGTGTCTTATGTGAACACAACAGCCGAGGTCAAAGCGGCGTCGGACATTTGTTGCACCTCATCCAACGCAGCGCAGATTGTTGCGGCACAGGAAAACCACACGGTCATCATGACCCCGGATCAGTATCTGGCACAGAACGTCGCGCGCGATGTGCCGCAGAAGAACGTGGTTTGGTGGGAAGGCTCATGCATCGTGCACGAGCAATACAGCGCCAGTGATCTGCGCGATTTCCGTGAATGGAACCCCGGTACCCGGTTGATCGCCCACCCCGAATGCCCCCCCGATGTGGTGGCCGAGGCTGACTTTTCCGGCTCGACCAGCGGGATCATAAAATACGTCACGGATGAAAAGCCCGAAAAGGCTTTGTTGATAACGGAATGCTCGATGGCATCGAATATTGCTGACGCGCTGCCCGAAGTCGATTTCGTGGGCCCCTGCAATATGTGCCCCTACATGAAGAAAATCACGCTGGAAAAAGTCCTTTACGCCCTCGATACCATGACAGGTCAGGTTGAAGTCGATCCGGGCATTGCCGACAAGGCAAGACTGTCGGTACAGCGGATGATTGATTTGTCGCGTAAACTGGGCATCTGATCGAACCGATGCAGGCTGTCACCACCCCTCGCGTGGTCATCATCGGCGCTGGTCTGGCAGCGCTTTACACTGCTTTGAAACTCGCACCGCGCCCGGTTGTCATACTCTCGCCCGAACCGCTGGGTTTCGGGGCAAGCTCGGCATGGGCGCAAGGTGGGGTGGCGGCTGCAATAGACCCGACCGACAGCGCAGAGGCGCACGCGGATGACACGATACGCGCAGGCGCCGGGTCAGTTCTGCGCGATGTGGCAGAGTTTGTGACCCGCGCCGCGCCGGATCATGTCCTTGATTTATCCGGTCTTGGCACGGGTTTTGACCGAACCGCGAATGGGGATTTTGTTCAATCCCGCGAGGCCGCGCATTCAGCGGCTCGGGTAGTGCGCGTCAAAGGAGATCAGGCTGGCGCGGAAATCATGCGCGCACTGATCGCTGCCGTGCGTCGGACGCCCGCCATTCAGGTCATCGAGCGCGCGCAAGCGATAGGTCTGCAAAGCGACGGTGCGCGTGTAACAGGAGTGTTCCTCGCCCCGTCTGATGCACTTGAGGCACAACCGCTTCTGCTACAGGGGTCGGCATATGTTCTGGCGACGGGCGGCTCTGCGGGGCTTTTCTCGCTAACCACCAATCCAGCCCGCATAAAGGGGGAGGGGATTGGCATGGCAGCTCGCGCCGGAGCCCAGATCGCCGACGCGGAATTCGTGCAATTCCATCCGACCGCCATTGATGTCGGTGAGGATCCCGCACCGCTGGCGACCGAGGCTTTGCGCGGCGAAGGCGCTTTTCTTGTCAATGGGTTAGGGCACCCTTTCATGCAGCCCCTGCACCCGGACGCGGATCTTGCGCCGCGGGATGTCGTTGCCCGCGCCGTGTATCTTGAAACCCAAAGCGGAAGGCGCCCCGCACTTGATACCCGAGCCGCAATTGGGGCCGACATCGCGACACAATTCCCGGCAGTGACCAAGGCGTGTCGGCGCAACGGGATTGATCCGGTGTCGCAACCGATCCCAATCGCTGCGGCCGCACATTATCACATGGGTGGCGTGGCTACGGATATGGCAGGGCGCAGCTCGTTACGTGGATTGTGGGCCTGCGGAGAAGTTGCCTCGACCGGTTTGCACGGGGCCAATCGTCTGGCTTCAAACGGGCTGCTGGAAGCACTGGTTTTCGCGCATGCCACAGCGCAGGATATTTCCGCCGAAGTTCCCCAAGGTGACGCACCGGCTTTGAGCCTGAACTTTCCACAAAGCAAACACGATGAAGATCCCGCGCGTGCGGGTGTGTTGAGAGACACCATGACCCGGTTTGTTGGCGTTGTTCGGGACGGTGCGGGCTTGCGCAGGGCTTTGACGATCATTGACGAGCTGGAAGCGGAAAACAAAGGGTCCGAGACATTCCTGAACATGACCGCAACCGCCACGTTGATTGCAGCTGCGGCGCTTGCGCGCGAAGAAAGCCGGGGTGCGCATTATCGATCTGATTTTCCGCATTCTGCGCCCGGTGTGGGCAAACGATCCATGATGACTCTGAAAGAGGCTCTGACGATCCGTGACAAAACCTCAATGGAGGCGATATGACCGCTCCTGCTCTGCCTGATCTGATCCTGGAACCGTTGGTTCGTTCGGCCCTGATGGAGGATCTGGGCGCAAACGGCGATGTAACCTCACAGACCGTGGTCCCACCAGACACGACCTATTGTGCCCGAATAAACGCGCGCGAAGACGCGGTCATATCCGGTTTGCAAGTGGCCCGACTTGCCTTTGGACTTGTCGATCCCGCGCTTCAGATCAACGCGCATTTGCAGGATGGGGAACGCTGTGCGCAGGGTGACACATTGATGGAAATCAGCGGTCGCGCGTCGTCTATCCTTGCGGCAGAACGGGTTGCCCTGAACTTTGTCGGGCGGCTGAGCGGCGTAGCAACCGCAACGGCCAATCTGGTCGCCGAGACCCAAGGCACCCACGCACGGATAACCTGCACCCGAAAAACGACGCCCGGTCTGCGCCTGGTTGAAAAGCAGGCCGTTCTGCATGGCGGCGGGTTCAATCACCGCTTCTCTCTGTCTGATGCGATTTTGATCAAGGACAACCATATCGCAGCGGCAGGGGGTGTTCGCAAGGTTCTGGAGGCGACCAGGACACGTGCGTCGCACATGATGAAGGTCGAAATCGAAGTCGATGATCTGGACCAATTGGCCGAGGTCCTTGAGGTTGGGGGTGCAGATGTCGTGCTGTTGGACAACATGACTCCGGACCTTCTGACCGAGGCGGTGCAGATGGTCCAGGGCCGACTGGTGACCGAGGCGTCGGGCAATGTGACCCGGCAGACTGTCGCCGCGATTGCGGCCACGGGTGTGGACTATATCTCGTCCGGCGCGTTGACTCATTCCTACCGAACGATTGATTTTGGGTTGGACTTTTGAACCTCTTTTGGCTTTTGTCTGAACGGTAGACGCGACCTCATCAGGCAGACTTCAATCCAAACCCGAGCAAGATCATGGCGGACCTTCTAAGAAAACCCTTCGGCACGCATGGCAAGGTCCATGACATAACTCCGACCAGCGCCGGCTGGCGATACGTTGGCTTTGGCCTTTACCACCTGCGCGCAGGGGAAATTGCAAGCGAAGCCACGGGCGCAACCGAGGTGATTTTGGTGATGGTCGAAGGCAAAGCCAAGATCGCCGCAGCGGGTCAGGATTGGGGTGTTCTGGGCGAGCGGATGAGCGTCTTTGAAAAATCGCCACCGCACTGCCTTTACGTGCCCAACGACAACGAATGGACAGCGGTTGCAGAAACCGATTGCACCATTGCGGTTTGTATCGCGCCCGGAAAAGGTGGCCATCCGGCGCGTCGGATCGGGCCGGACGGAATTTCGCTGACCGAACGCGGTACCGGTACAAATACACGATGCATCAACAATATCGCGATGGAGGCCGAAGACTATTGCGATAGTTTGTTGGTGACCGAGGTCTTTACGCCAGCGGGTCATTGGTCGTCCTACCCAAGCCATCGTCATGACGAAGACGACTACCCACGAATCACATATCTTGAAGAAACTTATTACCATCGGTTGAATCCGGCCAATGGGTTCGGAATTCAGCGAGTCTATACCGATGACGGTCAGCTGGACGAAACAATGGCCGTGTCGGATGGCGACGTTGTGTTGGTGCCTCGGGGGCATCATCCCTGCGGTGCGCCGTACGGGTTCGAGATGTACTATCTGAACGTTATGGCAGGCCCGCTGCGCAAATGGCGGTTTGTACCAGCGCCCGAGGTGGCGTGGATACTGGAAAAGGACGGCTGAGCCGCAGCGTATGGCGTTTCCCCTCTTTGGGGTCGGTCGCCTTGAACCAGATCAGCTCAAGAGCGGCGGACCGTGTCGTTCGGTCAGGATCTCTATTGCCGCATCCAGATCAAGGATCCCGGCCCCGGTCCGTGCGTTCCATGCCCCGCGATCCACTTTGCGCGCGCTGTCGATCAGGGCAGCGCGCATCTGTTTCGGCGTAACCTTGTTGGTTTGCCAGCCCTGTCGCAGGGCAGCAATTGCACCGGCAACAACTGCCGAAGCCGCAGAGGTGCCGCCGCTGCGCAGCGCTGCGTCCTGCGGTTCCGCAAACCAACTGGGGGCTGCGAAGTCCGGCTTATGGTCGCGCTCGTCGCCAAACCCAAAAACGCCGGGGCCCTGGGACGACATGCCGATCCACTTACCGTCGGCACGCACCGCGCCGACCGAAGTCACGTCTGGCAGCGCATTGGCTCCGAAAATTGCGTTGCCCGGCAAGCGGTCATAACCCGGCGCCCGCGGGTCTGCACAAAACTGACCATTGTTGCCTGCGGCAAACACCACGTCGGTTCTGTCTCCCAACCCCGGAAAAGGTCCCAATCCGGAAACAAGAAGGTTCAGGGGGTGGAACGGATTTTTAGTGTAATCCCCGCGGATCGACTCGCCAAATCGGTTGACTATCCCCCAGGCGTTCAGAAAAACCCAAGACTCATTGGGCGGTACATGTTTCTTCGCAAAAAGAAATTTTGCCAAAGCCGCCAAGACCGTAAACTCCCCAACATCGTCGATGCGTTTCGGCAGCAGCGGAAGGTCAAAGATCCTGGCGTTCGGGGCTGCCTTGACGATTGATCTGAGAAGCATCGAACCGTGTCGCTTTCGCAGGTTGGTATGCGGAAACTTGCCTTCCCCGGGTATTTTGAGTTGGCCGTCTGCCTTCGCTTTCATCCCGCCGGCATAGATGCCGCCAAGCGACTCCACGTAATCCTTGTTGATGCCTTGATCGACCACCACGATGTTGACCCCGTGACCGGTCAGGCCTGCAGACTTGAGGGCGGACAGGTTTATCAGCCTCTCAGCCTGATCGCGGGTGCCGTACTGGTATCCTTTTCCCGCGCCGCTGCACCAGTGTTGTCCCCTCAGTGCTGAATCCAGCCGCGTTGGATTAATCTCTATTCCAATTGCCCTGTCCGCGCGTTCCGTGCCGCGCATCTTCTGAAACACCTCAATTTTCGTAGCTTCGTCCAGTTCCCGCAGCGAGACTGAAAATCCACGATCCCCGGCGGGGTCCGGGTCTTCGACTTCATTGCCTTTTTCATCCACCAGCGTCCACGGATTGTTGGTCTGTGACCTGTCGCTCAGAGTACTCGCAGGCAAAACATCGTTGGGATCGACGTCTGCCGCGCCAAGTAGCGTAAGGAGCATGTCTTTGTTCTCGGCGAAAAGGAACAGATCAAGGGCCATACTCAAACTCCAATATGTGATCGAAGGTTTTCGGGGAGAATCCCAAAGAACCGTTCGCTGAACAAAGAAGCGCGTCTATCGGGGCGTCGAAAATGCTGGCCCAAGTTTGGAGAAAATGCAGACGCAGCCTACCATATGCTTAGACTTTATAGCGAATCGACGCATAATGCACCTTTTGAGGTTGTTGTTTTAATGAGTCGTTGGGGGACTTCTGATATTTCAAGTGACTCGGTCGGCGGGCGCGTAGGTGCGTCTGGTGGTTTGGGTGCTGTTTTGACCGGCGTGGCTGAGCAATCTCATTCAGTTCCTGACATTGATGCCCAATCCGGATTGCTCGGCGTTCCCGCCGAAAAGACCGAACGACGCATGTTGTGTGTCTCATTTATCGACGTGGTCGGTTTTTCCGCGCAGATGCGTGCAGATGAAGAAGGAACTTTTCATCGCTGGGTCGATATGCGCGACGACGTTGTCTTGCCATTGTTGCGGCACTTTGACGGTCAATTGATCAAGCTGACAGGTGACGGCATTCTGGCCACTTTTGACGATGCAGTGTCTGCCGTCAGGTGGAGCGCAGAGTTGCAGATGAAAGCAAGACAACGCCGGCAGGGTCTCTCGTTGCGGGTGTCTTTGCATTATTGTTCGGTTCTTCGCGATGGCGATGACCTGTTGGGTGATGGGCTGAACGTTGCAGCCAGATTGCAAGAGCACGCCCCGGTTGGCGGAGTTATCCTGACCGATGCCGTGGCTGAGCAAATTTCCGGCTTGCCGGAACTTGTCACCCGTCCAATTGGTTTGTTGAACCTGCGAAAGATGCAGGGCCGCATTGGTGCCCACGAGCTGATAACCGACGGGCGGCCTTCGACGGACAAACAGAAAGTCGAACCGGCCTTGCCGACGATCGCTGTGATCCCTTTGGCAAACATCGGCGGTCGCGACGAGGATGAGTATCTGTGCGCGGGCATCGTCGAGGATATTGTCGTTTCGTTATCCGGTCAGCGGGATTTGATGGTCATTTCACGCTCGTCAACGCTGTCTTTGGCGCGTCAGGCGGTTGACCCTCGTGTGGTGGGCGAAGTTTTGGGTGTTCGCTACGTGATCACCGGTACCTTGCGCAGATCAGGCGACAGAATTCGCATTTCTACTGAGTTGCTGGATACCGATTCCGGGCAGCAACTGGCCAGTTTGCGACGGGATTTCGACTCGGTCGATGTCTTTGCAGTGCAGGATGAAATTGTCGAATCCACTTTGGTGAATCTCCTGCCGGGGATGCATTCAGCCGAGCGGCGCAAGACACTGCGCAAATGGCCGGGATCTTACACGGCCTATGATGACTATCTGAAAGCGCTGGATCAGATCGGCGGATTGGAACGGCAGCCTTTCGACGAGGCGCGGATACACCTATCGCGTGCGATGATGGGTGATCCCGGGTTCTCGTCTGCCTACGCCTGGGCCGCACGATGGCACAGCTTGCGCGTGGGGCAGGGGTGGTCGGACGATCCGCAACGTGACGCCAATGAAGCCATCAACCTTGCCAAACGGGCGATCGGCCTGGACGAGCAGAATGCGCTGGCGCTTGCAACATATGGTCACGTCAAGGGCTATATGTTCGGGGATTTTGAGACGGCAATTAGCTATTTGGACAGGGCGCGCGAAACAAATCCCAACAGCTCCATTGCGTGGCTTCTGTCCAGCGTGACCTTGTCGAGCCTTGGTCGAACGGATGAAGCGATCCATGCGGCCGAACGTGCGTTGCGTTTGTCGCCGCTCGATCAGCGCCTTTTCATTTATTACGTTTTTCTGGGTATCACTTGTTATGATGCCGGCGAGTTTGAGCGCGCCGTGATGTGGTTGTCGCGCGGGCTTGCGGAAAACCCGCGATATACCTCTGCGCTGCGAACGCTTGCGGTGTCCCACATTGCACTTGACCAAATCGATGAAGCCCGCAGCGCTGTCAATCGCCTGATGGAGCTTGAGCCCGGGTTTCGCATGTCGAGTTTCAAAGGCACACGCCGTTTGTACAGCGACCCCGCCCGCGCAGACCTTTTTCGCGCCCGCCTGAGCCAGGCAGGCGCACCGGAGTGATTATTTTGTTGAAAGGAGATTGTTATGACCGGATCAGCAGGATCATTTGGACCATTTGACGCCCGCGACGCACGGGATGCGCGCGATGCAAGGGATGCCCGTGATGCCCGTGACGCGCGAGGGGATGCCGGATACGGCGGCAGCCCCAGCTACCTCAGTCTGGGAATTTCACCTCATACCGAGCCCGAGGGCGGAACGAATGTCGAAGATCAGTGGTGGGCTGGCAACCAATGGCCACCTACGCATCCGGTCGGCTACAGCGGGTCCGAGCCGGTGCATCTGCACGCAATCTACAGATCATTCTCCCAAGACAGTTTCCGAAATTGGTCACCCGGCAATCGCGCGATTGCGTTCCTGTCGGAATTTGTGTCGCTGTCCAGCGCCGCAGACGGGACAGGTGCGCCAGACTGGACTGGCTTGGTACTGCCCCCACCGGCGGTCAATCAGATGTTTCCGGGTTCGACGGAACCCGGAACCCGGTTCGACGACGTCGATGCCACGGACGGATTGGTGGAATTGGACGCGGCAGATTTCAAACTGCAGGATGAGCTGAAAGAGCTGATCGGTCTGATTGAATACCGCGACGGGGTAATGGCCGAAGCGTTGCAACAACGCGGCACGATCATTGGCTATTATCAGGGTATCTTGCCCTTTACCTACCTGTCGCACCCGTACACGGTGCAACTGTGCCATATGGCACTTGTGGTGGCGCAATTCCTGGCCTTCAGTTTCAAAAAGGGCTTTGATCGGCCGCGACCGTCGCAATTGCACCCCGGGTTGGCACCGCCAATAGATGTCCCTCAGCATGCCTCTTACCCCAGCGCCCATGCGACCGAGGCTTGGTGTATCGCTTATTGCCTGAATGAAGTCATGGTGGACAGCAATGACAACAAGCTGATGGAAACGACCCATAAAGAAGCCCCTCCGGCGACTGGTGATCTCAAGCGAAATGCCCTGTTTGACATGGCGACGCGAATTTCGCGCAATCGCGAAGTTTTAGGTGTGCATTACCCTTCGGATAGTCGCGCAGGACAGCAGCTCGCCAACGCCGCTGTACCCATCATGAAGAGATGTAACACCATAGGGGATCTGGGCGACGGCGCATTGTTGGACCGGGCCAGAAACGAATGGAGCGATCTGGCCTAGCCCTGTGCACTTCACGGCCGCAGGCTCAGCAACAACGATGCGCGACATTTCGGCGGCAAACCGAGGTCGCGCCTGTCTCGGTCTCTGAGTTCTGATACATCTGTCAGGCGGTGAGAGGGTTTGGCGCCGAGCATTCGCTGCCAGAATGGGAAGCGATTGTGGGTCATGGTTAAATCCGTTCAGTCTAAATCAATGAGTTTTGTTTCCTGCGCCACCCCGTACAGCGGGTGCGGAGTGGCCAATTGTTTGTCGCCCAATTGTTTGTCGCAATGTGTAGCAGAATGTTTTGCTATTGCGCGGCAACTGGGTGTACGTGTTTGCATGCCCGGCCCATGGCGTCGATGTGACGATGATCGGTGCCGCAACACCCGCCCATGACACGCAAGTTAGGCAGCAGACCCATGAGTGTGCGGTAATCTTCTCCCAACTCGGTGGGATTGCCATCGTCCAAAACCTCACTCTCATCAAGTTCGGCATGCGACATCCGTGAGGCATTGGCGCGAACGCCGCCAATTCGGTTCACCCAATCGTCATCCTTTCCCAAAACGTGCTTGAAGTGATCTGGATGCGCGCAATTGACCATGAAGTAGCTTGGATAGCCGTCGCTGGCGCCATCTACCTCACGGATTGCGTCGGACAAGGCCTGACCGGTGGCAAGCTTTCCATCCGTTTCCACAGTGAATGCGATCACAACGGGTATCGATTGCGCCCTTGCCGCAAGAACGATCCCTGTGGCCTCGGGCGTGTTGTTCATCGTGATTGCCGTTATCATATCTGCGCCGGCGCCTGCCATCGCGGCAACTTGCGGTGCATGATAGTCACGGGCCGCATGCGCGGTCATGATTTCGCCGGGTACATACCCATCGCCCCGTGGCCCCACGCAACCGCTGATGATCAAGGGCGATACCGTGTCCGCGTGGCGGTTGCGAAGTGTTCGCATCAGATAGATTGCTTCGGCATTGACTCGGTCAAGGTCGCCGGGACCGTACCCCAGCTTCCGTCCCCAATCGCGGCTGGACCGCCAGGTCGGACTTTCAAGTACGAAGCCCAACCTATGGTCACGGGCAACGGCAATGTGCCTTTCGTAGTACCGGACCAGTGCGGCGCGGCCTTCTTCGGTGTCCAGCAGCACGAAGGCTGCAAACAGCGGCAGATCAAGGCCGTCGTGGAAAATAAGGGTCGTTTCAATCCCGCCGTCGGACAGGAAGTAACTGTCGCCCATCATGGGGACTTTGCTGTGGCGTGGTGCTGAATTCGGATCATGCATTTTGGCCTCCTTGGACTGATTTCGATCCGAGCGTTGTAGTCTCGCCCGATCCGCCCTGCTGGGAGAAAGCCGGGATATTGCTGGGATATTGCGGGGATTCTCGATCTGGCTATGCTGATTGAAGGGAATTCGGAAAGCGGACCGTCGACGTGATTTATGCATTCGAACCCTTTCTGCTGGATTGCGCGTGCAGGGAACTCAGATGCCACGGGCGTCCTTTGCATGTTCAACCGCAGGTCTTTGACCTGCTTTGCCTGTTGGTCGAAAACGCACATCGCGTGGTCAGCCGCGATGAAATCGTCGAAAAAGTCTGGCAGGGCCGGATCGTGTCCGATGACGCCATTTCCAGTCGCATTCGCGATCTTAGGCGCGACTTGGCATCCACTGGCCAGACGTCAGAACTTATCCTCACCCTGCGCGGTCGCGGGTTTCGCTTCGTGGGCGATCCAAAGCTGTGCGCTGGGCCCCACGTGGACGATCAACCCAAGTCTCCAAAGGACGCCAGCGACAACGACGCGCCCGACACGCAGCCGTCAATCGCTGTTTTGCCGTTTCAAAGAAACGGGGACATGGACAGATTTGAGGCTTTGGAAGAAGCCATACCTCGTGAACTGATCATGACCCTTGCGAGTCTTCGTTGGATCAAAGTGGTCTCGCATGGTTCGGCGTTCCGATTTCGGGGCGCGCAAATTGATTTGGCGCAGATCAACCAGATACTGAACGCGCGGTATTGCCTGACCGGCGTTGTGGATCTGACGGGAAACCGGGTGACGATCGATACCGAGTTGTCGGACACCCGAACCTCTCAGGTCGTTTGGGCGTTGCGGAAGACGGCAAGTATTGATGACATCCACGCGCTACGGGCAGAGATTGCGGCCAATGTCATCATGGTTGCCGAGTTGGAGATACCTCAGCACGAAACCGCAACGCTTGGCCCTGTCGATGCCGAAAACCTTGATGCGTGGTCTGCGATGCACATGGGGTTCACCCATATGAGCCAGTTCAGCTATGCCGGCAACGAAAATGCCCGTCGAATGTTCAGCCGGGCTATTGATCTGGACCCGAAACTGGCCCGCGCCCATGCCGGGATGGCATTTGTTCGCTTCCAGAATGCCTTCATGCGCTACGCGACGGATATATCGACCGAAGCCGACAACGCACGCAGGTTCGCCGAACAAAGCCTGGCACTGCAACCGCGGGATCCGTTTGCAAACTTCATGATGGGACGATGTCATTGGCTGGATCATGACCCCGAAGGCAGCAAACAGTGGTTCGCACAGTCGGTCACCGCTTGCCCCAACTACACGTGGGGGTACTATGGCGCCAGCTGGGCCAGCGTGTTCACGGGCGAATTCGACGAAGCCTTTGAAACCGCGAACCGGGCCATTGACCTGAGCCCAATCGATCCGTTCCGACCGGGCATGACAGGGAACAAAATGTGGGTTCACATCGCGCGAGAGGATTATGCGTCGGCGGTGAAATGGGCCGAGATTGCAGCAAAAACTCCGTGGTCGCATGCTGGAATGGCTTTTTTTGCCGGGATGAGCCACTGGTTGAATGGCAATCCTGAAAAAGCACGCTGGTGGGTGAGCGAGGCACGTCGCAGAAATCCCAACTTGGACACAGCACACGTATTGGCGCTTGTCCCCGCCTCCAGCACCAGCTTTCGGCATCAGTTGACCCGCGCAGCGACCGAACTGGCGCTTTGACCTTTTTTGGTCCGCAACGCCAAAGGACAAGCGCCACGGCAACGAGGCAAACCCGCCGGTTACTTTCGCGCGTTTGCGACAGAAGTTCTTCTAGTCTACCCGACTGACCATCGGTTGCACGCGCCATTCTCAAAATCGGCGTTTTCTGGCATATTGGTTGTGTATTTTTCTAAATTTTTTGGAGGGTTTTCGTCGTGGCAATATTGGACGATCTCAAAACTGTATTGACGCGGTTGGCCGGCAGCGGCTGGACACCGCTGTTCGATTTGATGGGACTTGATCCGGACGCGGCGGATCTGGATCTGGCCCTGACATCGCCGGTACCCAACGTTTCGGCTTTGCGAGGTGTGGCTGGGTTTGAAGAAGTCTCGAACGCCGCCGTCCGACCTGTTGAGCCGGGCCGTCCCGCACGGAGCCTGCTGTTTCACGCTTTGGCGTCTCCGGCTGTTCAGGTCGCGCCGAGTGGCGCACCGCTGCAAGGGTTTCCGACGCCTGCGGATCTCGAAATCATCGAGAACTATGTTTATGCAAGTACGTTGCGGGCACTGGATGATGTGCGTGCACAGTTTCCCAGCGAAAATCTGGCGATTGGCGTTTTTGCGCGTGAATACCGGCAGACAAGCGGAACCGTTCATGGCGCCCATGCGGATATGGTTTATGCGCGGACCGGCGTCGCGCGCGTGGGCACCGAAGACGCGCTGTGGGATGGCGCGTCGCGATCCTATTTGCCGCGCGGGCCGCAGGACGACCCGCATACTTTCCGCGCAATGCCGTGCCGGTATGCGGTCTATATAGCTGTACAGCGCCGAGGTGATCCTGACGATTTCGGCCCGTTCCGAGCCAATCGCAGCCTGCGCGCGCAGCAGCAATTCGGCGTTCCGCCCCAATCCGACGCGCTGGATCAGAACCGCGATTTCTGGGTGCCGGTCCACAAGCTGTTTTCGGGCGATGAGTGTTTGCGGGGGCGCTTCCTGGCCGTCGATTTTGACACGCGGCATGTGAACGAAAAGCTGCGTCGCGTGCACTTGTCCAACATGGGCATTCGTCCTGGTCTCTTGACCGGAAGCTCATTCGATTCTGGTTTTGGATTTCCCGAAGTCGACGATCCGCCGTTCACCGTCGTGACCGGGTTGGCTGAGATGTTGCCCGAAAATGAACATGGCCCCGGTGTGGTCAGTCCGGTCGTGCGCCCAAGGTTGATCGAACCCACGACGCTGAATGGCAGTCGGATCGGGACCAAAGTGCCTCCGGACCGATCAGCGTGGGGCAGTTTCACAATTCCGGCGCAGGCAAACAATGCGCACAAAGCACCCGAGTGGATGCATGTGCGGTCGCGTCTGAAGGCCGATAACGAAGTTCAGTCCCTGAATGAGTTTAAAGATGTCGCCCGGATCGTCGAGGAGGGACGAGTCGGGACCGTAAGCCCATACGAGGCGTTGCACTATTCCGATTTCACGGGCGATGGCTGGATTGCGCCCGTTGTTTCGGGGTTGTCTTCGATGATCAGTCGGCGGATCCCGTCCTACTCTGTTCTGGCCGCCCCGGATTTTTATCCATATGTCAGCCAGTCCGCCTTGATGGATTGGTGGATGAACGATTTGCCGTCGTCGCTTGGTCAGGGCATTTGGCGGGTGCCGCCGCTTACACTCTGCGATCAGCGATCCGCGCCCAATCTGGACCTGCGCCGTCATGGTGCGCCGTTTGTCCCTGAGGATGTGACGGTTTCGGCCATTGTCGGCGCGGCTGGATCGGTGGGGGGCAGTGCGATGGGATCGTCTGCACAGGTGAACCGCACGTCCTACCTGCCGGACAACGCGGCGGGCCTTTATGCGCCAGGATGGGATACCAGCATCGATTTCGACATGGCCGAGAGCGTCAGTTTTCTTGCCGCACATGGATTGGGAAGCCCGTTTCCGGAAGATGCCAAGCTGTGTGCCGCGATTTCTGCATTCTGGCCGTCAGTCGCGCCGGATACGTCGCGGTCCTACGGGCAACATCCTGACACGGGCTGGCGCCTTGTCGCACCGATGACCGACAAGGAAGTGGGTTTGGAGAACGCACCACCCTGGGATGGCGTTCCCGGCCCGCGCGAAGTCATCGTCAATGGGCGCCCGCATATAGAGGACGATGATTTTGCCCATGTGGACTACATCAACACGGCTTTGAACAACCGGTTTTCGATGGCTGAAACGATGAAAGTCGATCAGGAAGAGTATCAGGCACGTATCGTGGCCGTGCGTCGTATGCTGAACGCCACGGTCGAGGGCGGCGGCGCGCAGGGTCTTGGAACCCATCGCATGCTGTCCTTCCGGGCGGTTGATCCCAATAACCCTGATGTGACCGCCGCCGCCGCAACTGGCCTCAACTTTGCCGGTTTGATTTACCGGTTCGTGATGGTGGAGACAGGCGCAAGCCGACCCTTGGTTCGCGACCCCGCGAATTCGGAACGCTGGTTCCGGCAAAAGCAGATCGAAGCAAGGGTGACGCTCATCATTGATGAGGTTGGTCGGATCGCATTCTCGGCAGATCAGGGCCCGTGGAAAGCGGTTGGCGGCGTTTGAATACGCATTCGGATATCGTCGTTATCGGAGCTGGAGTGGCGGGGTTGGCAGCAGCCATCGCCGCGCGAAAGGCAGGGTTAACCGTTTCGGTTGTCGAACGCGAACCCAATCCGCCGGATCGGCCCGGCGAAACTCTGCACCCCGGTGCCGGGCCGGTTTTTGACCGTTTGGGCCTGCTCGCGGATCTCGAACGCCTTGCAACTTCGCGCCCTTTGGGAATTGAAGTCTTGGGGCCAAATAGTTCCCGCCTGGCATTTGGCGGACCTGTCGGCGCACCGTGGGCGGGCTATCAGATCGACCGGCGTTCCTTGAGCAAGGTGATGGTAGAACACGCTCAAGACTTGGGCGTGGAATTTCTGTTCGGAGAAGCGGTTCGCTCACTCGACTGTGCGAAGGATCATGTTTCTGTCGGCTTGCCATCCAGAACGATCTCCGCAAGCTGGTGCTGTGACGCCACTGGCTTTTCCAATCTGAGCCATCGAAAAGTCTCTGGTCGCATGCAATCTCTGGGCCCGCAGATGACGGTTCGCTATCGCTATGTCGCCGATGGCGCGGTTTGCGCGGATTGGCCCCGCATCACGCTCAGACCGGGTGGCTGGCGCTGGCAGGCCCAATTGACACCGAGCCGTTTCGCGGAAGTTGAGCTTAGTCAAAGACGGGGGTTTGAAACGGCGCGGAACGATGCCACCTGGGCTTATGCCGATGGCACCTGGCGGGTCAGCGCATGCCCAGCCGATCAGCGGGTTTTCCGAATTGGGGATGCGGGTGGGCGTCTGGACCCAGCCGCGGGCAAAGGAATGCTTCGCGCGGCCATGTCCGCAATGATGGCGGTGCATCTGATTCACGCGGTTCTTCAACGAAGTATCGGCGCGGACAAGGCACGCACCTTTTATTCCCGCTGGTTCCGGGATTGGGTGGTGCAGGATTGCCGCGAACTGGCCCCTCTGGTTCTGAAGCAGGGAGTTTGGCCAATTGTTGGCCAGCGTCCTCGGCCTGACGCGGTCTAGCCGATCAGGTAGGTTGACAGAACCGGGGCATAGCTGAGCAGAACAAGCACCAGCGCGACCGCGATCAAAAAGGGCCAGAGTGATCTGAGTATCGAACCGGGTGTTGCGCCGCTCATGGATGAGGCGATGTAAAGGCCGATGCCAACTGGGGGAGTCAACAGACCAAGCACAAGGTTCAGGCAAACAACGACACCGAATTGATACGGGCTGATGTCATACGATCCCGTCGCGATCGGCAACAGAATGGGTGTGATCAGAATGATCGCGGCAATACCGTCGATCACCATTCCCACCAAAAGCAGCGCCGCATTCACGATCAGCAAAAACAGGAACGGATTGGCCGTCAGGGTCGTGATCAAGGCCGCCAGTTTCTGAGGCAATTCCTCGTAAATGATCACCCAGCCGAAAACGCTTGCCGCTGCGATCATGAACAGGATCATCGAAGCATTTGCGGCTGTTCGAATGAACATTTGCCCCAGATGTCGGGGATCAAGGTCGCCATAGACCAACCAGCCGACAACAAAGGCGACAAAAGACGCGACGGCAGCAGACTCGGTGGGGGTGGCGATACCAAACAGAATGCCCCCGATAATGGCGACGGGGATCAGCAGGGCAGGGGTTGCCGCCGCCAGCGCGCGCAGCGCCTGTCCGGGCGTCATCCATTCCCCTTTCGGAAACTGTTGGGTCCAACCGATCAACGCGATTACCAAGGCAAAACTGGCGGCAAGGATCAGGCCGGGCAGAATTCCCGCGATGAACATCTCACCAATCGGAATTTGGGCCAGAACCCCGAAGATGACGAACATCATTGAAGGTGGAATTACCGGTGCCAGCAATCCTCCTGCGGCCGTCGTCGCGGTTGCAAAACCTCTTTCATAACCCTCATCCTCCATCGCAGGGACGATGGCGCGCGACATCACGGCGATCTGGGCCGTCGCAGACCCGATGATGGCGGCCATGAACATGTTGGCCAAAAGGTTGATATAGGCCAACCCACCCCGAAATCCGCCGACGAAGACCCGGGCAAGCGCGATCAATCTGCGGGTCATCCCGCCCTCGTTCATCAGTTCGCCGGTCAGCATAAAAAGCGGGATGGCCAGCAGACCATAATTCTCAAGTCCGCCGAACATCTTTTGGGCGAAACTGTCGTAGAGGATCGTATTTCCGCTTTCCCAGATGTACCAGATCGCGGTCACGCACAGGACGATTGCGACCGGAACGGACAGGAACAGCGTTGCAAGAAAAACAAAAGGGCTCATGCGGTGGGCCTTTTGCCGAACAGGTGCATCGCGGAATGAAGCGTAGCGCCAAGCGCAAAGAGCCACATGACCAGCCAGAAAACGTATTTCGGCATGCCCAATGTCAGTGTCGGTTCGGCGTAGATAAAGTTGAAGGTCTGGCCCTGAAAAACAGCCGTGTCAAAGCCGGATTGCGCGATGTCCAGCGGCAGAAACCAGCGCCAGCAATACCACAACATGGCCACGGCAAAAGCGAAAACGATGACGTCCACACATTTGTCGATTACCTGTTTCGCAGGCGCTGAAACGGCATCCCTAAGCACGGTAATGGAAACGGCGCTTCGGTGGTGCAAGGCCGCAGATGCGCCCAGGAACGTCATCCAGACCATGGCATAGATCGCCAACTCGTCCACCCAGAACAGCGCGTTTCCGGCGGTGCGTGTCACGACATTCAAAAGGATCAGCACCGTGACCACCAGCGCCAGCAAGCCAGCCGCCCACAATTCTATGCGGGCCCAGAACACCGATATCCGGTACAACATGACCTATCCCCAAGACAAATGGCGCGAGCACCGGGCCCGCGCCATGTCTGACCCCTATACAGTCTTTATTTGGTTTCTGCCGCAGTTTCGCGCAGGGCGTCAAGCGACGAGGTTTTTTCCGACCAGATGGTGTTCCATTCGTCGATTGCATCGCCGAAGAATGACGCATCCACCTTCACATAGGACTTGCCGGTGCCTTCGATCTGTTCCAGCCAACCGGCTTCGTTCGCGACATAGCTGTCGATGGTGCTGTCCACATGTTTGGCCATGAGGTCACCGATCATTGCACGGTCTTCCTCGGACAAACCGGCCCAGACTTTGGCTGACACAAGCCCAACCATTGGGAACATCATATGATCGGACTGCACGATGGTGTCGGCGTGATCATAGTATTTCAGAACCCAGATCAGTTCCGCATCCATGTCGATGGCATCAACCTGACCGTTCGCCAGTGCGTCGTATACCGCAGGCAACGGCATCGGTGTCGGAGCGGCACCGACCGCGTTGTAGAAATCCAGAATTGGCGTGAACGGTGTGATCCGAAGTTTCAAGCCGGACAGATCATCTGCCGAGGAGACCTCGCCCCGGCTCACGATCTGGCGCAGCCCTGCCATCCCGTATCCAACGCCCACAACGCCAACCTGACCCGGCAACGGTTCCAGCATTTCCTTGGCGGTGTCTGACCTGAGGATGCGACCCGCGTGACCGATGTCATCGGCAAGATAGGGTGCATAAAACGCGCCCAATTCAGGCGCGCGGTTCGAAACTTCGGCCACGGTCATGAAGGCCATATCCAAAGCGCCGGTCTGCAATTGCTGCAGCATCTCGGCCTCGTTGCCCAACTGGCGTGCAGGGAACACCGATACGCTATGCGCGCCGCCACTGGCTTCGTTCAGCTCAGCCCCAAAGGCTTCGGCTGCCTTGGTCCAAATATGTGGCGGTGGTGTGATCAGGCCCAGCCGGAAATCCTCGGCATTGGCGGCAACAGCGGACACTGCCAGAACGGCAGCAGTCGCGAAGAATTTGTTCAAGTGTTTCATGACATTCCCTGTTGTTTTTTTGGTTGCCTACAGTTGAACCCAACCTTCGGGTGGCTCTTTCCCCGGATGAACGGCATTGCAGTTCGGGCAGGTTCGGTCTTTTTCCGAGGCATAGAATTTTTCGTACACTGGTGGCAAGTCGTCAACGATGGACTTCAGCTGCATCTCGGCCCGGTGCACGCGCGTGCCGCATTCGAAGCAATACCATTCGATGGCATCCAATTGACCTTCATGGCGCTTGGGTTCGATGACAAGACCGACCGAACCTTCCTGCGGGCGCTGTGGTGAATGGCGGACATGCGCGGGAAGCAGAAGAATCTCGCCTTCCCGGATGGGGACGTCGTAGAATTCTTTCCCGTCAAACAGCTTGAGCAGCATGTCGCCCTCAAGCTGGTAGAAGAATTCTTCTACTGGATCATCGTGATAGTCAGTGCGTTTGTTCGGCCCGCCAACCACAGTCACCATCAGATCGGCATCCTCGAATACCATTTTGTTGCCGACCGGGGGTTTCAGCAGGTGGCGATGGTCGTCAATCCAGGCTTTGAAGTTAAAGGCACTTAGCTTCGACATAATCATCTCCCCTTTCGGAAAACTGTTGGCGACATTGCCCATAACGGCAAAGAAATTGTCCGCATGTAGGTATCCGAATAATTTATATCACACCGCTCAGAGTTTCAGACCGCATTCATCAAAAGCTTTGCGAATAATGTCCTTTTCAGCTTGGTTCAACTCCAGCATTGGGGCACGCACGCGCCCCCCTGTCTGGCCCAACAGGTCTTGCCAGTACTTTCCAAAAGCGGTCGGCTTGCCAGGAGGCTTTGTTCGTTTCATCGCATCGCGCACCGGGTTCAGGCTGTCGAAAACACGCCGCGCCGCGTCGGCCTTTCCCGCAAAAGCCAGTTGCGTATATTCATTCATCCGCTGGTCGCGGGTTGTCTGCAACTGGTATGGAGGAGAGGAGCAAAGGTAGAGTTTCCAATCCAGTTCAAGGATGTTGTCCAGCCAGTCATGTTCGGCCGAAGTCGAGACATGGATTTTGTCGCCTACCATATGCGTCAGCCTGACGTACATTTCGCGCGGGACCGAGTATTTGATTGCGACGATGTTCGGCAGGTCCGCGATACGCGCGCATTCCTCGGGTTGCATGAGATACCCGCTGTCCGGGTGGCTCCACATTGCGATGCCTATATCCAGTTCGTCGCAGAAGCGCTTGTAGTATTGGTAAAGAAGTTCGCCCCGGTCCTGACAAAAGCAGAGCATCGGGGCATGGACCACGACATAATCCGCGCCACAGTCCTGCGCGTGGCGGCCAAGTTCCAACGCGGTGTCCATGTTCTGATCCGAGATCGACATGATTGTACCGGCTTTGCCCGCGCATTCGTCGACCGCGATTGTCATGTTGCGTTTGCGTTCTGCAAGCGACATCGACCAGAATTCGCCCTGCTTCCCGGCAATGAACAATCCCTGAATACCCAGATCGTCGATCCAATGACGGATGTTGGAGCGCAGACCGTCTTCATTGAGCGACAGGTCGTCATTGAAGGGGTTCAGGGCCGCTGCCCAAATGCCGGTCATATGCGCTTGGGCATATGCTTTGGCTTCCGTTTTGGTATAATTCATCGGTTGGCGGCCTTTCGAAAGGGTAGGGGCACAAGAGCTTATCGCGGGCCGTCTGTCCAAGGCGAAACCCGACAAGTGGATATCAAAAAAACCGATACCAAGCTCTTTCCAATTCAGTTTTGCGATGTCCTGGCTTAGCTTTGCAGCCATGAAACTTGCGATGATCGGCAAAGGCGCAATCGCGCGGTACGTCATGTCCGGACTTTCCGCACGTGGGCATCATCTGGGTGCCGTGATCGTCAGGACAGGCACCGGTTCTGCCGGGGTGCCCGAGGTCGCTTCGGCGGCTGACGTTCCCGATGATACCGATATTGTCATTGACTGTGCCGGGCATCAGGCATTGGCCGCGCACGGACCGGAAATCCTGACGCGTGGGATCGACATGATTACCGTTTCAATCGGCGCGCTCGCGAACCCAAAGACGGCGGACGCGCTGGAAAACGCCGCAAAGACGGGACATTCAAAGCTGTTTCTTGCCAGTGGCGCTATTGGTGCGTTGGATTGCCTTTCGGCGGCGCGGGCTGGAAAACTGGCCTCGGTGACTTACACGAGCCGGAAGCCTCCGGTCGGATGGAAAGGCTCCCCGGCTGAGCATAAGCTGAACCTCGACAACATGACTGGCGGGCCAGAAACGCATTTTGAAGGAACTGCGCGCGAGGCCGCGCTGTCGTATCCGAAAAATGCGAACGTATCCGCTGCCGTTGCATTGGCTGGGCTGGGGTTTGACGATACACGCGTTCGTCTGATCGCAGACCCTGCCACCGAGCAGAATGTTCACGAGGTCGAGGCGTCGGGAGACTTCGGGACGTTCCGCTTTCAGATCAGCGGCAATGCGCTTCCGGACAATCCTCGGTCATCTGCCTTGGCGGCAATGAGCATTCTTGCCAAACTGGATCAGATCGCAGCGCGGGTGTCGCTGTGATCGGGCGGCACTCTCGGATCGTCGATCGGGCTTTGACCCGGTTGAAACTGCGTCAATTGCGGCTGTTGGTCGCCGTGGGCTCACACGGGAACATCCAGAACGCCGCGCGCGAGCTTGGTATATCGCAACCTGCGGCCTCAAAAATGATTCAGGACCTTGAACTGGACTTTGAGGTCAAGCTGTTCAATCGCACCAATCGTGGCGTTGTACCCACGATTTTTGGCGAAACACTGATCCGGCACGGCAAGTTGATTTTTACACAGGTCTCGAATGCCGCTCAGGAACTGGATGACCTGAACGAAGGTAACTCAGGCCGCGTTGTGGTTGGCACGCTTCTTGCTGCTTCGACCAGCCTGTTGCCAGCAGCCATCGAGGTTTTGCTGGCCGATCGTCCGAACGTGGCGGTCAAGATCACCGAAGGTACGAATGAAGTTTTGATGCCCGGCTTGCTGTCCGGCGAGATCGACATGGTCGTCGGTCGACTTCCGTCGCATCGCCATCGGGACAAGATCCGGCAGGAAAAACTGTTCGAGGATCGCATTGTCGCGGTTGTCGGCAATCAGCATCCTTTGGCGGATTTGCCTGACCTTTCATTTGCACAAACCAAACCCTTTGGCTGGATTCTGCCGCCGCTCGAAACGACGTTGCGCAGACAGGCAGACCATTTCTTCGTCGGGCAGCAGCAATACGTGCCGCCGGTGACGATTGAAAGTGTGTCTTATCTGGCCAATCGGGCATTGCTTCAAACGCGCGATTTGATCGGGCTTATGCCGGACGAGGTTGTTTCGCAGGACATCCGGAACGGTCACTTGTCTCCGCTGGATTGGACTGTTCCATTCGGCAAGGGCCCAATCGGGATTTCGTTGCGTGCCGATGATGATTTGTCGCCCGCGGGTCGCGCCTTCAAAGTTGCGCTGCATCGCGCGGCAGAGGCCAGGTATTCGCCAAATTGATACCAGTATTCCGCCAATTCCCTTGAAGCGATTGCAGCGGATACCTGATCTGAGTTGGAAGGAAAACCGAAGGTGTCGCTGACATGTATCCAGAGTTGAAGCTTTTCATCGGCGGGCAATGGCGCGCGACCGGTACCGATTTGCCTGTGGTCAATCCGGCAACCGAACAGGAAATTGGCAGACTTCCCTGCGCGACCGCCGGCGATCTGGATGACGCGCTGGAGGCGGCAGAGAACGGTTTTCGGGTTTGGAGCCGAACGGCCCCCCGCGCACGCGCCGACATCATCTTGCGGGCAGCCGCATTGATGCGTGAAAGACAAGAAGACATAGCGCGCTCGATCACGCTGGAGCATGGAAAGCCGCTTGCGCAGGCCCGGCTTGAAATCATCCGGGGCGCCGAGTTCTTTGAGTGGGATGCGGGCGAAGCGATGCGAACTTATGGGCGCGTCATCCCGGCGGCGCATGGTCACAAGTTCACGGTTCATCACCAACCCGTCGGCGTGGTCGCGGCGTTCTCGCCCTGGAACTTTCCGATGAGCCAACCGGCCCGCAAAATCGCAGGTGCGTTGGCCTCGGGCTGTTCCGTTATTCTGAAAGCGGCAGAGGAGACACCGGCAGGGGCCGTGCACATCGCGCGGGCTTTCGATGATGCGGGCTTGCCTGCAGGGGTGTTGAACCTTGTGTTTGGTACGCCGTCCGAGATTTCAGGGCATCTGATCCCGGCCCCTTCTGTGCGCCTTGTGGCTTTTACCGGGTCAACAACTGTCGGGCGGCATCTGACCACGCTTGCCGCGCAGCATGACACCCGTGTATTGATGGAACTGGGGGGCCATGCACCCGTCATCGTTTGCGAAGACACCAATATTCAAGCCGCAGCGGTTTCAGGGGCCATTCGAAAGATGCGCAACGCTGGGCAGGTCTGTACCTCGCCAACGCGGTTTTTTGTCCACCAGAGCGCCTTTGACGACTACGCCGCCAGGTTTGTCGACCGCGCGCGCGCAACCGCTGTTGGCAATGGGATGGAGCCGGACGTTGAAATGGGTCCAACCGCCAACGCCCGTCGTGTGCCCATGCTGACCGCGCTGGTCGAAGACGCAGTCGCCAAAGGCGCGACGCTGGCAACCGGCGGTTCGCGTTCGGGAGAAACAGGTTACTTTTTCCATCCCACAGTTCTTTTGAATGTGCCGGATACGGCACGGATTATGCAGGAAGAGCCGTTTGGCCCGGTCGCCGTTATCAACCCGGTGGCGTCACTGGACGAGGCCATCGCCGGTGCGAATTCGGTGCCTTATGGACTTGCCGGATATGCATTTACAAATCGCGCTGACTATATCGACCGTTTGGTGGACGAAGTCGAGGTCGGCAATCTATCCATCAATACGCTTGAGGCATCAATGCCGGAAACGCCATTCGGGGGTGTGAAATCCAGCGGCTATGGCCGCGAAGGGGGCACCGAAGGGTTGGAAAACTATATGACAGTTAAGAATGTATGGCATTCGGTTCACATCAACTAAGCTCTGGTCGGACTTGACATTTAATTATCATATGATGATATGATATGCATCATATGGAGAGGCAAGATGTTGCAGTCAGGTCAAATCGCGACGGAACAAGGTGTAGTTCATCCCGTTGCGGAAGCGGACAAGATCGCCGCAATTGTTAAGGCCGTTGTGCGCGCGGCTGAGGCTTGGGGATTGTCAAACACCGAAGCAGCAGCCTTGTTCGACGTGCCAAGCGCGACCTGGAGTCGGATGAAAGCCGGAACCTATAAGGGTGTTCTTGATCAGGACAAAGTCACAAGGGCAAGTCTGTTGATCGGCCTTTTCAAAGGATTGCGGTTGCTCTTCAATGGCCCGCTGACCTATGGTTGGCCCAAGGCAGCAAATTCGGGGCCGGGGTTTTATGGCAGAACCCCGGTTCAGGTCATGTGTGACGGTGGTATTCCGGCCATGATGAAGGTTCGGCAACATATCGACGCTCTGCGGGGCGGGGTGTGATCCGCGCATCGGACCTCGACGAAGTCGAGTTTACGGATCCGACCACGGTGCGCCTGATCTCGACTGCTTACATCGACGAACCTGCGATGGCGCCGCTGGCCGACGACGAGGGCGAACTCGCGATACTTGAAGAGGTCGAGGGCCTTACGTCAGCGCGCCGATCAGTCAGCCTGCCGATTCCGGGTGGATTGAACCCGTCGGAACTTCTGACCGAAGCTGCCGGGTACGGATGGACGTATATCAACGCAGCTTTTTGTTACACACGAACAACGGGCAATCGTTTCAACGGGGCGGAGCGTGGTGCCTGGTATGCCTGCCACGGAGAGACTGCAGTTGCTGCGGCGCAGGCAGAGGTCATCTGGCATCTCACGCGTGAGTTGGACGCGACAAGGGTCTACCACAACAAAACCGCATATCGGGAACTGTTGGCCGGTTTCACCACGCGGCTGCACGACCTTCGCGGCAGCGTCGACAGCGCGGTTTTGCACCCGGATCCATCAATTGCCTATCCCGCAGGTCAGACTCTGGCCCGGGATGTCTTCGAAACAGGTGGGAACGGTCTGCTATACCCGTCCGCTCGTCTTGCGGGTGGGCAATGCCTGGTCGCACTGCGTCCCCATCTGGTTCAAAACGTCCGACAAGGTGACGGTTGGACTATTGAGTGGGCGGGTGAGAGGGCCCCAACCCTCGCAAGGTTCAATTGAATTGACCAAGACCGGTGTTTTGGCGTCGAATCGAACCGGGTCGCCTTCGGACAGCGAACAGTGTGAATTGTCACGAATTTGCAGCACCTTGAGCGCAGGTAAAGAGCCAGAGCAGATCTAGCGGCGAGGGTCAGGCAGAACCAGTCGGGTCAGGACAGCTCCGCCATTCACCGAAAACCCGATATCGAAGCAATGACCCTTGCTTAGCTCAGGTGTCAGGGACTTTGTCAGGCCCAGTTTCAGCGTCGTATCACTCGGGGCGGACTTCAGTTCCGCGTAGTCAAAGCCAAAGAAACGCCCAACGGCAGGAAACAGCGCCTTAAACAGTGTTTCTTTGGCGGAGAACACAAGCGTGGCCAGTGTTTCCTGAGGCATTACGCTTTGCTGTCGGATCAGATCTGCCTCGTCAGACGAGAGTGCGACGTGGAAAATCGAGTCCAATGCCGGGCCACCCGCAACGTTTTCGATGTCGAGACCAATCAAAAGCTCGATGCGATCCGAAAGGCATACCACGCAGCGCCCTTTTGAGTGCGTGATCGAGCCTACAATTCCTTTGGGCCAGACAGGTTCGCGGTTCGGACCAATCGACACAGGTTCGGGCACCTTGCCAAGCACGGTCAATGCGGCTTGTGCCAGACTTCTGCCGGCCAGAAACTCAGCGCGTCTTTTTACGACTGCCTTAGCCAATCGTTCCGGTTGGTGAACACCCAGCACGGAAAACAGGTCTTCATGGAAGCGCCCTGTTTCATATCTGCCAATCAAGGAAACCACAGAAGCGTCGCTCGTCTCCAGGATTTGCAGTTGGTGCAGAAACTCATTTGAGCGTGTCTGGCAAGTGCGGAGTATCTGTTCAACAGGCAGCATGGTCTTGAGGGCATCTCTCGTCCGGCGCGCGCCGTCAATGCCGTTTCTTGTGCGATCGGATAATTTTTGACCCTTTCAACTAGGATCCGGCCGTTTGAACCTTGGTCGAAACGTATGGACGGAACAAATCAAAAGTGCAGGAACTGCTTTGGTGCATTCCGCCTTTAAGTCCGACTAGCTGCGCATCAGGCTGTGCTCGGGGTCATAGGGCGACGGCGCAATGACTTCGGCATCGATTAAATCGCCATACATGTCCACGTGCATCTTGCTTCCAACCGTTGCCGAGTTCGGATCGACAAATGCGTAGGCGAGGTTCATCCCGACCCTGTGGCCCCAGTCCCCCGATGTCACGGTTCCGATCACCTTGTCACCTTGCATCAACGACGCACCGCCATGGGCGGGCGCATGCGAAGCGTCGATCTTCAACGACACCAGTTGTCGTCGCTTACCCTCGGCTTGACGCTTCAGCAGCGCTTCTTTTCCGACAAAGTCGTCTTTGTCCGTTTTGGCGAAGCGGTCCAGACCGGTTTCATAAGGGTCGAATTCCGTCAGAATGTCGGCTTTCCAATGAAGGAAGCCTTTCTCTAGGCGCATCGATTCAACGGCGCGAGCTCCGAACAGCTTTAGGCCGTATGCGTCACCCGCATTCCGAAGGGCGAGATAGGCGGCATAAAGCGAAGCGTTGGGCACGTGGATTTCGTAGGCCAGCTCGCCAGAGAAACTGACGCCCATGACCGTCGCCGGTGCGAACCCGATGAAACACTCGCGGACCGACAACCAAGGGAAGGCCTCATTTGACCAATCGCCGCGCGCGCAGGCCGACAGAACATCTCTCGACTTCGGACCTGCCAGAACCAAAATCGTCTGGTCATTGGTGAGAGAGCGTATCTGAACGTCTTCGCTGGCAAGGATATGTTGCGTCAGCCAATCCATGTCGTGAAACTCGCTGGCTGCGGCCGACCCATACCAAACCCGTTCGGGGCCGCGGTCCGATGCGGGCAGGTTGGCCACCGTCGCCTCGCACTTGACCATGCCGTGATGGTTCAGCAAATACCCCAGTCCGACCCGTCCTTCGCGCTTTGTGACGGTTCCACAGAACATCCGGTCAAGGAAACTGTGACGGTCCGAGCCGGTGACTTCAAACCGATTGAACCCGTTGACTTCGCACAGGCCCACATTCTGCTGAACATTCCTGACGTCAGCCGAGATGATGTCGAACGCCTCGTCAAAATTGAAGCTGAGCGATGGATGGAAGTCGGGCGAAGGCTTTATGTAGTCCATCCTCTCCCACCCGTTGACGACGGTGAATTCCGCGCCTTCCGCCGCGAGAACCGGGGTAAGCGGTGTGGTTTTGGCCGGGCGCCCGGCGGGGCGGTGTTCGTGTGGGAAATGGAACCGGAACTCATTCTGATAGTCCTCGATCGCTTTGAGCGAGGTCAGTTCGACATTTGTGTGCCCGGTAAAACGGCGCGGGTCCAGACACCAGGTATCATAGCACGCTTCGCCATGAACGATTTGTTGCGCCAGAAGCCAGCCGTGGCCTCCGCCTTCGCCAAGTCCGGCCCTGAGGCCGATGATACAGAACGCATTGCGTTTGCCCGGAATCGGACCAACCAATGGCGCGCCATCTATCGTGTATGTAATCGGGCCGTTCACGATCGACCGGATGCCGGTTTCTTCCAGCGCGGGCATGCGTTCAAAGGCACCTGCCAGCACGTCCATGACCCGGTCCAGATCGTCCGGGCACAGCGCATTGACAAAGTTTGGGTCAATGCCGTCCATGCCCCATGTCTTGCAATCCTGTTCGTAGAACCCAACCAGCAACCCGCCTTTTTCCTGGCGACTGTAGTAATCGCTGATCGGGCACCGCAGCAGCGGCATTCTGTGCCCGGCCTCGGCAATACCCGGGATGTCCTCGGTCAGAAAGTACTGGTGTTCCATCGAGGCGACGGGATGGTGCACACCCATCATCGCGCCCACTTCGTTGACGCGATATCCGCAAGCATTCACGACTATATCGCAATCGATATCTCCCTGTTCGGTGTGAACCGTCCAGGTGTCATCCGTGTGTTGGGTCAGTGCCGTGACCGGAGTATTGCGATAGACTTCGGCCCCGGCTTTGCGGGCGTGATAGGCCAAGGCCTGACAAAGCTGGGCCGGGTCGATGTCGCCGTCCAACGGATCCCACAATCCACCAAGCAAATTGGTCGTTGAAATCAATGGGTGTCGCCGGGCGCATTCTTCGGCGTCGATGACTTCGAAATCCACACCCATTCCACGCGCCATCGAAGCAAAATGTCGATAACCCTGCATCTGCTCTTCCGTGTTGGCCAGACGAATACCGCCGTCGGCATGGTGGTAGTTGATCGGATATTCCGGGTTTTCAGAGAGCGCTTTGTAAAGATTGATCGAATGGGTTTTCAGCCCCACCATCGTCTGGTTCATTCCGAAATTCGTCACCTGCGCGGCCGAGTGCCACGTCGTTCCGCTGGTCAACTCGTTGCGCTCGACCAAGACCACGTCGCTCCAGCCTTCCTGGGTCAAGTGGTATAGGGTCGAGCAACCAGCAATACCGCCGCCGATTACGACCACTTTGGTGCGGGATTTCATGATAGCGCCCTTCCGAGATTTTTCCGGGGGATAGGCCCGCAGAATGCTTGGTTTCGCAAGTGGGAGTCATTCTTTCAGAGAAAATCGAAGTAAAAATTCGAAAATCTTTGTTCAACCGGCAGAGTGATTGCGCGACTCGAAGCAAGGCACTTGATTTACGGCCACACCGAAACCCCCATTAGGCAGACATGGCAGGACAGAGAACGAAGAGAGGCGGTCGCAAGGGACGATTGGCGCAGCGGGCCGCAAAACCCGCCTTGGACCCGTGCCCACCGGGACAGATTGGCGGCACGTACCGACCGCTGAGCCAATCCGATCTACGACGCATCTATGATACTGCGTTGGACCTGCTTGAAAAACTGGGGATCGGAGACGTCCCCGACAGGCTGCGCGCCGATCTTCTGGCAATCGGAGCGACAGACAATGGCAAAGGCCGCGTTCTGTTCCCGCCCGCGCTGGTGGAAGAGGCCATTGACCAAGCCGCCAAGACCTTTGTTCTGCATGGCCGAGACGATGAACGCTCGATCGAGGTTGGAGGGAACAAAGTCTATTTTGGTACCGGGGGGGCGGCGGTTCAGACGCTTGATCTGGAAACCGGACTATACCGCCCGTCAACCTTGCAGGATTTGCACGACTTCACCCGGCTTCAGGACACATTAGCCAATGTCAGTTGGTTCACGCGCTGTTGCGTCGCGACAGATGTGGTGGATACCTGTGACTTGGACGTCAACACCGCTTTCGCGCTGCTAAAGAACACGACCAAGCCAACGGCCACGTCGTTCACGCTCGCCAAGCATGTGGCACCGATTGTCGAGATGTTGGACATTGCGGCTGGCGGCACTGGCGCGTTTGCGAAGCGCCCCTTTCTGAAGGCCCATATCAGCCCGATGATTTCGCCCATGCGTTACGGCGAGGATGCTGTAGACGTTGTGTACGAGTGTATCAGGCACAATATCCCGATTTCCTGCATAACCGCGGCGCAGGCGGGGGCAACAGCACCCGCGACACTGGCCGGTTTTCTGGCTCAGTCACTGGCCGAAACGCTTGCAAGCCTTTTGATGGTGCACGCCATTCAGCCGGGCTTTCCGATGGTGTTTTCCAATTGGCCGCTGGTGATTGATTTGCGCACTGGCGCGTTTTCCGGCGGAAGCGGCGAAACGGTCGTTTTGAACGCGGCTTCGGCGCAAATGTCCAACTGGCTTGGTCTGCCTTCGGGCGTGGCCAGTTCCATGACAGATGCCAAGGCGATTGACGCGCAATATGGAATGGAAAAAGGCATCACCTCGCTGGCTGCGGCACTGGCGGGCGGCAACCTGATCTATGAAAGCTCGGGCATGACCGCGTCGTTGCTTGGCGCCAGTTTCGAGGCTTTTGTTCTGGATGACGAAATGCACTCCAACACCTATCGTACATTGCGCGGCATAGAGGTGACGGACGAAAACCTCGGGTTTCAGGCGATTTGTGACGCCGTGCTGGGCGAGGGGCATTTTCTGGGCGGACAGCACACGTATTCGGCGATGGAGCGGGACTATTTCTATCCGACTCTTGCAGACCGGGACGAGCCGCGCACATGGGCCGAGAATGGTGCGCAGGACGCCTGGTCGCGAGCGCGGGACCGTGTTCGCGAGGTCTTGCGCGATCACAACCCGGTTTACCTGACACCTGAACAGGAAACCCAGATACGATCCCGTTTCAATATCCTTTGCCCTTAAACAACAACCGCCGTCAGTTTCAGTTCACAAGCCGAAAACTCTCGGACAGCCATGGATAAGATTGATGCTGCGTGGCGAAGGCGTGATCTTTGATCAGGGTGCGCATTTTGCTGTCAACCAAATCCAGCAGTGATCTGGAACAGTCAGGCGTCGCAACGATGGCCAGAGTGCGCGCAAAACTCTTGCCGGGAAAGCGATGCATGCGCAGCTTTGACTGAAACCGTTTGGCCCGTGCAAACAAAAGCGGGGTTGTAATGGTCCACCCGGCACCTGCGGCGACCATTGCCATCAGAGTCTGGTTGTTGCTGCATTCGAAATTGGACGGCGACGTCAGGCCCAATCGCCGCATCTGCGACTCGATCTGCCGCGCGATAATCAGCGAACTGGAGAAGCGGAGGAACGGTAATTTGCTGCGCCCCTCTACGACATCCGAAAGGGATTGTTCGTTCATGTCAGGCAGAACGATGACGAAGGGGTCCCGAAGCAAAGGCCGGTCGACAAGGTCACGCGTCGGAGATTCAGGAGTTGTCGTAATCGCAAGATCCAGATGCCGGTTGCGCAACATCTCCAAAATCGCATGGCTGGAATCCGTGTGATACATGAAATCGCAGGACGGCATATTCCTGGACAGAAAGACGGCCAGTTCTGGGATGATGTCACTGTCAAAATCCTCGATGCTGCCCACCCTGAGATAGCTGGCATCCGCAATGGTTCCGGCGGACGCTTCGGCCTTTGCTTTTCGAATGGCGTACAACGCATCATCGATATTTCGCAAAAAGACGCGACCCTTCGGGGTCAGCACCATCGGCCTGCGGGCGTGATTGAACAATTCGACCCCAAGGTGATCTTCGAGATTTCGAAGGTGATGTGACACGGTGCTGATCGTCAGCCCGGTTTCCTCGGACGCTGCCTGAAGCGAGCCGTTGTGGGCGCAGATTTGAAACAGTTCCAGCCACTTAAGGCTGAGGTCCTTAGGGGCTGAAGCGCGCGACATCCAGCGGCTCTCCTCGTTTATTAATCCGATTTTCTAGGAAGAAGAATTGCAATATCTCTGAAATGATCGCAACCAATTCCGCTTGACCAGGTGCCACTGTGCGGCGGCAAGCATATTGGCTGGTCACCATTTGTATGGTTTTATTCTCTCTATTGATCAAATGAGTTTCAGGAGTGTTTCATGCGCCGCAAGTATTTTTGCAGCTTCGCGCTGACCACCGCAATTCTGGCTGCCTCAGAGAGTGCAGCAGATGAAAACGTGATGGTCGTGTTTGACGGGTCAAACTCGATGTGGGGTCAGATTGATGGCACCGCCAAGGTCGAGATTGCACGCGGTGTCATGGAAAACCTGCTGGGCGACTGGGCTGAAACGCGCAATGTCGGGCTTATGGCCTATGGCCATCGCAGGCGCGGGGATTGCGGCGACATCGAACTTTTGGTGCCACCGGGCCAAGGGTCGCGGCAAGCGATTCTGGACCAGATAAACGGGATCACGCCGACGGGGAAAACACCATTGACGGACGCAGTTGAGGCCGCTGCCGAGGCGTTGTCCTACGTGGATCAACCCGCGACCGTCGTTCTGATTTCGGATGGGTTGGAAAGTTGCGAGCGCGATCCGTGTGCTCTGGCGCAAGCATTGGAAAAAGGGGGCGTCGGATTTACCGCGCATGTGGTTGGCTTTGGGCTGGGCGCGGATGAAGACGCGAGCTCTCTGGCATGTATCGCCGAGAACACCGGTGGAGAGTACATAACCGCCAGCAGCGCGGAAGAACTGGGCGCCGCGTTCAGTACCGTTGCTTCGGCGGTGGCACAGCCTGAACCCGTAGAGCCACCCCAACCTATCCCGCAACAAGTGACTGTCGAGGGTCCGGATACCGCTGTCGGGGGCTCGAATATTCAGGTTACCTGGACCCCAACGATCGCAGAAGCCGACTATATCAATGTTGTCCCAGTCGGTACCGACCCCGGTACGTTTGGGACCTATGTACGCATCGGTGACGCGACCGAGATCAAAATACCTGTTCCCGGCGGCGAAGGGCTGTATGAAATCCAGTATCTTCACAATCAAAGCAAGGAAGTCCTGGGTCTGGACAACCTCGAAGTGACGAAGCCCATGGTCGAGTTGACGACCGAAGACACCGCGGCGACGGGGGCAAAATTTGCGCTTTCCTGGACGCCCACGATCAATCAAAGGGATTATGTGGCGATCGTTCCGGCTGGGTCCGATCCGGGAACGTTTGGCAACTATCAAACGGTCGGCAACAAGAATGAGGCTATGCTTGTCGCCCCTGCCGATCCGGGATTGTACGAGGTGCGTTACATTCTGAACGTTGACAAGCGGACTGTTGCGTCCCGTCAGATTGAAGTCGGTGCTGCAAACGTCGTTTTGCAGGTCCCCCAAACGGCCTCTACCGGCGCTGCGTTTGACGTGGGGTGGTCGGCAGCCGTGAGTGAGCAGGACTATATAAACATCGTTCCTGTGGGCACTGATGAGGGGAAATTCGGCAACTACATCACCGTGCGCGACAAGACCCAAGGCACGTTGAAAGCGCCGGCGCAACCCGGAATGTACGAAGTGCGTTACGTCTTGCGTGAAGGCAACCGGACATTGGCCGCCGAAACGATCGAGGTTACGGCACCAACAGTGACTGTATCAGGGCCGGACCAGGTGATAACGGGGGCAAAATTTGATGTGTCCTGGACAGGTGGCGTGCATGTTCAGGATTATGTCGCGATCGTTCCTGCGGGATCGGAAGAAGGCGTTTACGGGAATTATGCCGTCGTGCGAGATGGCAGCTCGACCACGCTGGTCGCTCCTGCTGATCCCGGTCTTTACGAATTGCGATACATTTTGCGCGAAGGGGCAAAGACATTGGCGTCTGCACCGATAGAGGTGACGACGCCCGAAGTTACCATGACGGCACCTGACAAAGTCTTGGCAGGCAGTAAGTTTGAGGTGTCATGGACGGGCGCAGTCAGCGCTCAGGATTATGTGAACATTGTTCCTGTTGGGGCCGACGAAGGCACATTTGGCAACTATATTACCGTTCGCAACGCTGGTCAGGCCGATATTCAAGCGCCGTCTCAGCCCGGTCTTTACGAAATCCGCTATGTGCTTCGCGAGGGGTCTAGAACAATCGCATCCAATGTGGTCGAGGTAGTTGAGCCCGAAGTGACGATCCGGGCGCCGCTTGAAGTGCGCGCGGGCGACAAACTCCGCGTATCGTGGACCGGCACTGTCAGCACCAGCGACTATATCAATCTGGTTCCAATGGGAACCAAAGACGGTGAGTTCGGCTCTTACATTCAGGTCAGAAACAACAGCGAGGTCGACCTCAACGCGCCAGCCGAGACCGGCCTTTACGAGTTGCGCTATCAACTGCGCGAAGGCAACAGGGTGATGGCCAGGCAACCGGTCGAAGTGCTCGGTGCCGACGCGGCTCTGGACACAGGTGCGACGCTTGATGCGCCGGATACCGCCGCGCCGGGTGCGCGTATTTCGGTGGGTTGGAACACCGACAGCGACGGTGCCGACCAGCGCATTACGCTGGCCCGTGGCGAGCAGGCAATTTTTACCTGGATTGCAGCGGAAAAGATCGAAGGCGACGCGCCAGTGGAACTGTCCTTGCCGGACGAACCGGGTATTTACGAAATCCGTCTGCTGGACCTTACCAACCAGAAGGTGCTTTCTCGAAAAGTCATCAAGGTTGAATAGGTTATGGGCAAATCTGTCACCATGACGACGGCGGCAGTTTTCGGCTCCATTCCTACCAATCACGCAAAAATCACGCTGGCTTGATACCCAGGTCCAAGCAGAATTTGGCTTGGACAAAGGGAGTCTGCGATGGGCAGCCAAAGTTACAATGCGATCAAGGCCGCGTTGTTTGATCATCTTGAACAGGCCAGCGGAAAGAGGGTGGCCGACAATCACAAGGTGGAAACACATATCGGCAAAGACGCAGTGGATCTGGATGCCTTTCTGAGGGACGTCAACAACCTGCCGCGTTACCGGTCTGATGGTTTGTTCCTGACCTCTGCCAAAGTTCCCCCGTCGGCAAGTGTCGATCAGCTTTTGAACGCGGTGGTGCAAAACTACCGCGATCGCGGCTGGTTGGTCACGCTGCCATGAGTGCAACAGATGACCGTTGACCCCGGCATATCCCCTGAAATGCAAAGCGCTTTCGAACCCTGCCGCGCTGCGCCGAAAGTTTGATAAGGAGAAGACGATGTTCAACCCTCCAAAACTCCGGTCCTTCGTCAGTTGGATCAATCTGGAATCCCCCGGGCAATCCAAGCTGATTGTCAGCGGGGAAGGTGAAATGCCCAGCGACACAGAGCGTCCGCATCTGTGCGTCAACATGGACCCGCGCACACCGCCGTCCACCTTGGAACTTGATCTGACCATCCGAAACTCGGGTGGTGCCGGAAATGCAAAGGATGAGTATCAGCGTGTCCGGTTTGAAGCTCCGGCCGAGCAGGGACAATACGACAAGGTGCTGATCTTATGGCAAAGCTCGGTCCTGCTGGATCTGGATGTGCGTGAGACGCATTGAGACGTATGTATTCCAAAACCGGTCCCGGTGATATCCTGCGATTTGCCCAAAGCTGTTGTTTGCCGGGCAATTCCCGGGCAGTCTATGGAACACCAAGGACCCGGATCACCACAACACCAAGTGTCTATTAATCAGTAACGAGTTTTACATGTCAGTCAGCGCCATACCTTTGCAAGACACCGCGTATCGGCTTGTTGAGCACCAGCAAAACTCCTTCAAACAGAACATTCTTTCCTCGAACCTGGCTTAACGGAGGATCCCATGCCATTTGCTCAGTCTCAACAGTCGCAGCAATCCCAGCAGTCGCAACAATCCCAACAGTCCCAGCAGTCACAACAATCCCAATCGGTTCCGTCCCTGAACCACGCTGGCGGAGCCAGTTCATCTCATTTGTCTCATGCACTCAACTCGGTTGGTCAAACCCTTCCGGTTGACCGCCCCGGTGACATGTCGGCCACAGCATCGGACCCGGACAAGGAAAGCCTGCGGCGGCTGCAACCGATGCACCGCCATATCCTGTTGACCGCGGCCCTGTCGCGCGGGCTGGGCATTGATGATGCAAGGCCTGCAGCGGATGGCGTGATGCCACAGGAAGATGGCAAGGACCTCGGTTCTGATGCCCTGACGCGTCCGAAGCTTGTCGCTTCGGACCTGGATGCGATCATAAGCCGCCGCTGGCTACGGGCTGAACGCATTGGCGAAATCATCGAACAACAGACGGACATTCTGAGCTTTCTGGCGCTGGCCTACCCGATGACCCGGGACACCCACCCGTTTACGATGGCACTGCTGGACGCGGTGTTGGCGTCTGCGGGCAAAGTCGTCGTTCAGGCCAAGTACAAGCTGAATGTTCCGCGCCCGGCGGATTGGTCGGCGGGAATTTCCCCGATCATCCGGACCCCGGCTCATGGGGCCACTCCAAGCGGTCACGCGACCGAGTCCTGGGCAATGGCCTTTGCGATGGAGTCGATGATTTTCAGCTGCGCGTCACAGGAACTGCGAATGATCGCGGCCCGGATCGAAGAAAATCGGATCGTGGCCGGTGTGCATTATGAACATGATGGTTACATGGGCAGGCGGCTGGCGACGTACCTTGCGAAAATTTTCGCGGATCGGCTGGGTGTTCCCAATCCCGTACTGGACGAAACACGGATACCGGTCTGGTCCGAGGCGGGTCAGGCGGGGCTTTTGGCTCAACCAGAAAGGCAAGTTGGTGAGGCCCACGCACAACCCAATGCGCCCGCATTCACCAATCCCGGTGGTGTTCTGGGTGCCGCAATGGAGCTTTCGCGGACCGAGCTTGGCTTTCCCACGGGTCAGGAGTGAAGCCCGTGTTGAAATTCGAACAACTCAAAGCCCCGGACCCGGCACCGCTTAACCTGTTGCCTGCCGGATTGCCCTGCATGATCGGGGGGCTGGCCAAACCGGATACTGTTTCAACTGTGTTCTATCGCACCCATGCCGGTGCGCTTTACATTGAAGATTTTGATCCCCATCCGTCGGGCGCGGATCCATTTTCCGATCTTTGGCCCGCGATTGATGCTGCGCACAGCGATGTGGATCGCACAGCGCCAATATCTTTGGGTCCGCGTGGTGCGCGAAGCCAAAGCGGTGGTTGCGCGCTGGAGCTGGTTACGATGGCAAAAACCGATCCGCCGGATTCGGACGATGTCGAAATCGGAATTATTGATGCAGGTATCGCATTTTGGAATCCCGCGTTCAGGGTCAAGGGGGCAGGGACATCTTGCCGGTTTTCCTCGTACGGAGCCCTAAAGCTGAGCGACAAGCAATTTGTCGGGGAAGCTCTGACATCTACAGAGATTGAAGAGTTCTGTGCGCGGTCGGACTCTGCCAATCGGCTGGCGCTGGTTGCAAAGTACCCGGAAAGCGTCTTTGGCGACACCGCACGCTGGCCGCTGGTGCGCCCGCAAGGCCTGGCCCATGGAACCGCTATGGCAGAAATGGTCTTGTCCACTGCGCCGGAAACAGCGCGCCTTCATGGGTTAGAGCTTCCGGTGTCGGTTTTGCGTGATCTATCGGGTGGCCAGATGACCGCGCTTATGGAAATCGCCGTGCGGGCATTGGTTGAGCAGGTCTTGAAGACCAGAAACCAAACGGGCAGGTCGGACAATAAGCAGTTCAAATTGGTTGTTCTGATGGCCTTCGGCTTTACAGGTGGTCCGCTGGACGGCACTGCCAAAGGGCTGAACGGGCTTGAAGGTGCCCTAACGTATTACAAAGAAAAGGGAATTGACCTTGAATTGGTTCTTCCGATTGGGAACCAGTTACAAGATCAGCTTCACGCCCGACTGGCCAAAGGTGAAAGCGTCGGCTGGCGCGTGTTGCCGGATGATCATTCGGCCAACACCGTTGAAGTTATTCGCGGCAAGGACCAACCGGCGTTGAAGATCGCGCCGCCGGGCGGTGAATTTGTCAAAATTCCTGACACACCCGGCCTGTTTAGGATCATCGTTGACGACATGGCCATTGGTGGCGTCTGGACCGAAACCTTGAACGGCGATCGTGTCAGAACACGCATTGCGCTGGTGCCAACTGCTGCGACCCGTCCCCGGGTACCGATTGCGCCTTTTGGGAAATGGCGGCTTGCCTGCGACGGCGACGCAGCAGATCTGTGGATTTTGCGTGATGAAACAGGGTTCGAAGCCGATCCATTCCAACCTCAACGTCCGTCTTGGTTTGAAGATCACCGTTACAACGTAAAAGACAAGTTCGGAATGCCAGCGCTGGAGGATGCACCGCATCGCCCTGGCGATCCGCTTTCAGTGGTTCGGCGCGATGGTAGTGCCTCTGTGCTTGCGTCTTCCACGAATGGCCAGATTCGTGTCGTCACAGCGGTGCTGGGCGATGGACAGCCTGCGTTTTACGCCAGCATGCTCCCAAATGGTCAGACAGCCGATGATAGCATGTCGCTGGAGGATGCCGCGCCTTCGATGGCGACCTATGATCTGCAACCGATTGGCCCGTTCCTTGGACGTGCAGTGCTTGGCAATGGTGGCAAGGATCGGTTCCGGGCGGCGGGAACATCGCTGGCATCAGCGCGGATGGCGGGAAAAATCGCGAGTATGTAGCTTTTGCTACCCCTCTTCCAACGCGTCGATCAGACCGAGGTTTCGAAGGGTCAGAACCGGGTAGTCTGGTTTGCTGAGGTCGGAAACGACAAAACCGGGTTCAAGTGCAGCGAGCTTAACGGCCGCGTTTTCCGCGACGGCCATGTCCTTCAGCAACAGGCTTGTCGCAATCAGATACCGGAGTGATGCGCGATGCTGCGGGTTGTTGCTGTGCGCCTGTCGGACGGCTTCTTGCGCTGCTGCAAAATCGCCCCGCGCAAGTGCCGCCAGACACAATTCAAAGTCCCAGGCAAAGACATGTGACAATCCTTCGGCGGCCTGGCGCGCCCTGCTGGTCAGTTCCTGCGCATCTTCCATGCGACCTTGCAAGAGGGAAATTCGTGCAGCAGCCTGCAGGGCATATGGGTTGCCGTCGTCGTTGTTCATCGCATCCCGCGCCAGGGATTCAGCCCGGTCAAAGTCACCGGTAACATCCATCGCGACCCGAGAGGCAAGCGCGGAAATCAGCGCGTTGCCGGGCCTGCGTGTCAGCGCTTCTTGCACCAGCATTTGTGCCTCGTTGGCGGCCTCTTGATCGCCAAATTCCAAAACACGTGCCAGTTTTGCAAATCCCAGCCAGGCCAAGGCAACGGGTGCGCCTTCCCCGTCGACCAAGCCAAGAAGATCTCGTTCGGCGGCACGGACGCGCTCAAAGCTTGGGTCGTACAGTCTTGCAGAGGCGCGCGCCAGGATCATCAAGGGCGAATGGCTCACCTTGCGAAAAGACTGATACCGAAGAAGGATCTGCGCTATGGCACGGGTGGCAAACGCGTCCAGTTCGACCCCGGCAGAAAATTCGCCCGCCTCGATCGGCAGGCGAACGCGGCCGGACCACAAAAACCGCCGTTCCTTGTCGGCCAGCGCACGCAAATGAACAGACCAATGACCGGCTTCAACGACGGAAACCAACTCAATGTGGACGATTGTGGCCGCGTTATCAATTCGATCAGGTTCGGGCTCGACCTGAGTATAAATCTCTTCGGCACCTTCAGCCTCAAACCGCATGGACAACGTGTCCAGCAGAACCGTTTCAAAAAACCGCGCCATGCCATCGGTCTGATCCGCAGTTGCCCGAATGATGACAACGGTTCCCCCAGACGACCCTGCCGGGTGTTCGGTCTTGTGTGCGTTTTGCAACGTGCGCGCTTGGGCCGCATCCTGAGCGCGGAAGTCCCGCAACCAGTCCTCAAAAGCCGGGTCCGGCGCGTTCACCAGTTCCAGCATGTTTTCCTTGCCGAGCATTGAAGGTCTGTCGTCAACTTTTACGGAGTCGCAAAGCCAGGCTTCGTGTTTGTTTGACTCGATGACTGCGCCACATCCGGTAAGCCCGGACCGAATATTCGACAAAGCCCGCCTCAGGCTTCCGGATGCTTTCTGAGGCTCGCTTTCGGACCACAACATGGATTGGAGCCATTGACGGGATCGACGCTTGTTGGGGCTAACCGCGAGCAGAGCGATCACAGCGCGCTCTTTCCGATTGGACGGTGTCAGGTCCCGGTTTTGAGGGCAAAGAACCGTAAATCGTCCCCGTGTGACGACTGTCACAGGTGACACCTTTTTGTCTTTGCCGTCGTTCATTCCCATCCCCCGCGCCGCAAGCTACCACAATTGCAGAACAAATGCGTCCGGAAAATCGGTTTGAGGGTTTGGAATTCTGCCTGGATCGACCTGTGGGGTCACAATTCCGTGATGCAGAGGACACGATGTTACTTCAAGCAGTAAGTGTGCGCTTTGATTCACCTACAGCGAGAAGTCGTTACCGGAATGCCAAGCGCCAGCTTGCTTAGGCCTCGTTGCATTGAAGATTGGCAGGGTTGGTCTTTGACACGTTTCGATTCAGCAAGTCTGCCAGTTCTGGGCGGCAGGAACCGCAATTTGTTCCTGCCTGAACAACTGCGCCAATGTCGTCGACGCTCATGAGGTTTTGCGAATTGATCGCGCTCAATATCGTTTTCATTCCGACGTTGAAACACGCACAAACTATTGGGCCTGTATCTGCTGCCTCGGCAGGTGCACGGCCAGACAGAAACTGTTGGGGCGAGACGTCGGGGAGCGATGCAAGATAATCTCGCATCAACGCCTCAGGCCTTTGCGAAACGAAAAGGGCTGCCAGAATCCGGCTGCCTTCGGACAACACAATCCGATGCGCATTGCGGGCGGGATCCGTGGCGGAGATGACGGTTGCGTTGGGCAGTCCAAACCACTCACGTGCTGTTGCTTCCCAATCGTCGTGACTGTCACGCCCGGCCAATTCGGTCCGAAAGCCGTTTTCGGTCCGGGCGGTGGCCCGATATTCCAAGGCCAGCGAAATCGGCGTTACAGATACAGCAAAACCAAACCACGCCGCCTTGTAACGGGAGACAGATACTGCTGTGGCCTTGCTTTCCGGTTGGCCAGATACCGGATCGGTAATACCCGGGATCAACGCGTCGACGCGTGCGGATGGCGCGTTTTCACCCGTCCAGTGGATCGGCGCGAATACATGACCCGGTTGTGTGGACCCAGTTATGCGCAGTCTGTAAATGCCCTTTCCTGTCGCGCTTGTAACCTCGACCAAATCGGCGGGCGACAGACCCAATGTCTGTGCATCGTCCGGGTTAACGTCGAGAAAAGGTTCAGGCAAATGTGTTGAAAGTCTGGCAGACAGCCCGCTGCGGGTCATGGTGTGCCACTGATCCCGGATACGCCCGGTATTCAGCACATACGGATAGAGTTGGCTGGTTTTTGCGATGGGAGACTTGTTTTTGACACTCACAAACCGGGCTTTGCCGTCCGAATGGAAAAACTGACCGTCGTGAAAGAACCGATCGCGGCTTTTGTTGTCTGCCACTGGCCAACGGGTTGGTTTGAACTCTGCATATGCGTCGTCATCCATCAATGCGAGGCCGGAGATATCGAAGTCCTTGCCAAAATCGGCGGCGATGCCTGACAACGCCGCGTGTTCCCGAAAGACTGCAGCGGCTGAAGGATAGTCAAACGCCGTTGCCCACCCCATTCGCTGTCCGACTTCGGCCAGAATCTCCCAGTCGGCGCGGGCATGGCCCGGTGCGGGCAACACCGCCCGCTGCCGGCTTATTGTTCTGTCGGAGTTTGTCACCGTCCCGCTTTTTTCTGCCCAACCCGTGGCGGGCAAAAGAACGTGAGCCAACCGCGCCGTATCCGTTTGCGCTGTTACGTCGCTGACCACGGTGAATGGGCAAGCTGCAATTGCCTCACGTACCTTATTCGCATCGGGCATGGTAACTGCGGGATTGGTGTGGATGATCCACAACGCCTTGATCCGTCCTTCGCCAACCGCTCGAAACATATCCACGGCCTTGAGCCCCGGCTTGTCCGGCATCCTAGGGGCGTTCCAGAAGCTTTTTACCTCGGCTCGGTGATCAGCGTTCTCGATGTCCAAGTGACACGCCAGCATATTCGCCAAACCGCCGACTTCGCGACCACCCATCGCATTGGGTTGACCGGTTACTGAAAAAGGCCCCATGCCAGGCCGCCCGATCCGACCCGTTGCCAAATGGCAGTTCAGAATGGCGTTGACCTTGTCCGTTCCACTTGCGGATTGGTTCACACCCTGGCTGAAAACCGTCACGACGCGTTCTGTTACCAACCAAAGATTGCAGAAGGCTTCGATGCCGGCCTGATTCAATCCGGTCGCAGATGGTTCGTCCTGTTGAGCTGCGCTCACGGCCGTATCAAAGCCGACGGTGTGCTGTAAAAACTGGGGATCGGTGTGCCCGCCTTGGGCGATTTTCGACAAAAGCCGGTTGAACAAAGCTACGTCGCTGCCGGGTTTCAGCGCCAGGTGCAAATCGGCCTGATCGCACGTAGCTGTGCGCCGAGGGTCGATCACAACGATCCTGGTTCCGCGCGATTGCCGAGCAGCCAAAACGCGTTGGTAAAGAACCGGGTGACACCACGCGAGGTTCGAGCCAACCAGCACAACCAAATCGGCCTGATCCAGATCCTCATAGGTTCCCGGCACCGTGTCTGCGCCGAATGCACGCTTGTGCCCGGCCACGGTTGACGCCATGCAAAGGCGTGAATTGGTGTCGATATTGGCCGAGCCGATGAACCCTTTCATCAGCTTGTTGGCGACATAATAGTCCTCGGTCAGCAATTGGCCAGAGACATAAAAGGCAACGCTGTCGGGGCCATGCGTCTTGATCGCGGTCGAGAAGCGATCAGCTACCAGCTGAAGTGCCGCATCCCAAGGCACATCCTTGCCAAACGCACGCGGAGCCAACAAACGGTGGTCCAGTCCGACTGTTTCACCCAGTGCCATGCCCTTCGAGCAGAGCCGCCCGTAATTCGCCGGATGGTCCGGGTCGCCCTGTACCGCCAGCCCGCCAGCCCCATCAGGGCGCAGCAGCACCCCGCAGCCGACCCCGCAATAGGCGCAGGTCGACCGGACTTCGGGCAAACCGGTTCCATCCATCAGGCCGCGCTCCGCCGTGCGACCGCGCTGTCATCCAACAAGATACGTCCATCTTCGAGGCGCACGGGATAGGTGGTTATACGTCCGTCATCAGCGCCTTGCGCCTCACCGGTGTTCAGGTCGAAGACCCAGTTGTGCAGCGGGCAGGTCACCGACTGCCCATGCACGATCCCCTCTGACAAGGGACCACCCTTGTGAGGACAGCTATTGGTGGCAGCGAACACCTCGGCCTCGGCGGTTCGGAAAACGGCGATGCAGCCGATATGGGTCTTTACCAGACGCGCACCGCGCACGGGCACTTCGTCGATATGCCCGATGTCGATCCAGCTCATTCCGCGGCCTCCAGCGTGAAATCTGCAATGGGCGCGTAGGTTTGGGACTTTTCGCGTACGTGTTCCGCCCAAGGGTCTTTGCGGTAGATGCTTTGCGACAGCTCAAAGCGTTCGACCAAGGCGGCGCGGCTTTCAAGATCGTCGACCACCTGCGCCTTGACCCAATCGATGCCGACCTTTCCGAGCCACTTATAGATGCGATCCAGATACTTGCCGCCTTCGCGATACGCCTGGGTTACAGCCATCACAACTTCGATGGCCTCGTATTCGGTCGGCACCTGACAGAGCAACTCTGTCTCTTTCACATCCATTCCTGCCGCGCCACCGATGCTGATCTGATAGCCTGAGTCCACGCAGACAACGCCGATATCCTTGCAGGTCGCCTCGGCACAGTTGCGGGGGCATCCCGAAACGGCCAGCTTCAGCTTGTGCGGCGTCCACGACCCCCACAGGATTTTCTCGAGCTTGATGCCCAGACCAGTGCTGTCCTGCGTTCCGAACCGGCAATGGTCAGTGCCGACGCAGGTTTTGACCGTACGCAGACCCTTGGAATAGGCATGGCCCGAGACCAAACCGGCCTGGTTCAGATCGGACCAGATTGCAGGCAAATCTTCGCCCTTGACGCCCAACAGGTCGATACGCTGACCGCCGGTGACCTTGACCGTGGGCACATCGTACTTGTCAGCGGCGTCCGCGATGGCGCGCAATTCCTCGGGTGTGGTGATCCCACCCCACATACGCGGCACAACACTGAAGGTGCCATCTTTCTGAATGTTGGCGTGCTTGCGCTCGTTCACGAAACGGCTTTGCGGGTCGTCCTGATATTCCAAGGGCCAGTCTGCCAGCAGGTAATAGTTGATCGCCGGGCGACAGACGTGGCAGCCGTTGGGCGATTTCCAACCCAATTCCTGCCAGACAGCAGCCTGACTCTTCAGTTCTTGCCCCTTGATCAGGCGACGCACATCCTCATGGGTCAGGTCGGTACAGCCACAGATGGGCTGCGCAGTTGGCATCTGGAAGTCGTCCCCCAGGGTGACCTGCAACACCTGTTCAACCAATCCGGTGCAAGTCCCGCATGAGGCGCTGGCTTTGGTGCTTGCCCGTACCGCACCCAAATCGGTGGCTCCTGCACTGATCGCCTCGACAATGTCGCTTTTGCATACGCCGTTGCAGCCGCAAATCTCCGCCTCAGGCGGCAATGCTGCAACGGCTGAGAGAGGGTCCGCGGTATCGCCCCCCTGATAGGCCGGGCCGAAGATCAGCGTTTCGCGCATTTCCTCGACGCTGGTGCCGTCTTTGATAAGGCCAAAGAACCAGCTTCCATCGGCGGTATCGCCGTACATGACGGCCCCGACCAAGTGATCCCCTTCGATCACAAGGCGTTTATAGACCCCGCGCGAAGGGTCACGGAACACGATATCCTCGCGCCCGGGGCCATCGGCAAAATCACCAGCGCTGAACAGGTCACAACCGGTCACTTTCAACTTGGTCGACAGGATTTTCTGCGTGAACGCAGCCTCTTCACCCAACAGAGCCTGGGCCACAACCTTCGCCTGATCGTAAAGCGGCGCAACAAGGCCAAAAACGGCCCCATCATGTTCAACGCATTCACCCACGGCAAAGACGTCAGGGTCTGAGGTCAGCATCTGGTTATCCACATGGATACCCCGCCCGACGGCCAGCCCCGCCTGTTCCGCCAGCGCCGTGTTCGGGCGAATACCAACGGCCATCACCAGCAGATCACAGGGCAGTTCGGTCCCGTCCTCCAGCCGCAATGCGCGGACTTTGCCGTCTTGCCCCAGAATTTCCTTCGAATTGGCCTGCAGGCAAATCTTGATGCCTTTGTCCTCAAGCGACTTTTTCAGCAGATACCCGGCGGCTTCGTCCAGCTGACGCTCCATCAGGTGGCCCATGATGTGAACGACGGTGACGTCCACGCCATGCGCGGCCATGCCCGCTGCGGCCTCAAGCCCCAGCAAGCCGCCACCGATGACGACGACCTTGTTGCCCGGCCCCATACCCATCATCCGTTGGGTGTCTTCCAGATCGCGATAGGCGATCACACCCTCCAGATCATGCCCCGGCAACGGGATCATGAACGGGTTCGATCCGGTTGCGATTACCAGTTTGTCGTAGGGAACATGCCCTTTCTCACCCTCGACCACCTTCATCTCGCGGTCGATATTCGCAACCTTTTCGCCAAAGCGGCAGGCGATACCACGCTCGGCATACCAGGCGTCGTCGTGGGTGACGATCTCTTCATAGGTCTTCTCGCCCGACAGAACCGGGCTGAGCATGATGCGGTTGTAGTTCCCGCGCGGCTCGGCGTTGAACAGGGTAATGTCGAACGCGTCGGGTGCGGCGTCAGTCAGATGTTCCAGCACCCGGCCCGAGGCCATGCCTGCACCTATGACAACAAGTCTTTGCTTCATGGTTTCACTCCGCTGCAATCGCCTTGGGGGTGGGCGATTTCGGCTTTGCGCCGTGTTCGTATTCTTCGAGGAAGTCGAGCACTTCCTGCCGGTAGGCGTAATAGTCGGGATGTTCCAACAGTGCCTTTCGCGTGCGCGGGCGCGGCAGATCGACATTGGTGATCTTGCCGATCGTCGCCTGCGGACCGTTGGTCATCATCACAACGCGATCGGCCAGCAGGATCGCCTCATCGACGTCGTGAGTGACGCAGATTGCGGTCACCTTGGTACGGGACCAGACCTCCATCAACACTTCCTGCAATTCCCAACGTGTGAGGCTGTCGAGCATCCCAAAGGGCTCATCCAGCAACAGCAGTTTAGGAGACAGGGCAAAGGCACGGGCGATACCGACGCGTTGCTTCATGCCGTTCGAGAGATCGCTGGCAGACTTGTCCATTGCATCGGCCAGACCTACCCGCTCCAGATAGTATTCAACCACGTCCTGCCGCTCGGCCATGCTGGCCTTGGGATAGACCTTGTCGACCCCAATCGCGACGTTTTCCTTGGCGCTGAGCCACGGGAACAGGTTGGGCGATTGAAACACCACGGCACGCTCGGGGTCGGCGCCTTCGACGTGGCGGCCATCCAGCTTGATCGCACCTTTCGAGATTTCATTCAGCCCTGCCGCCATCGTCAGCACTGTGGATTTGCCACAGCCGGAATGGCCGATCAGCGAGATGAACTCACCCTTGTCGATCTTCAGATCGAAATCCTCGACCACTGTCAGTGGACCTTTGGGCGTCGGGTAAACCTTGTGCAGTTGCGAGAAGTCGAGGAAGCGGTCCTCGATCATCCCTTTCTGGGCCTGTGCTACCGCTGCGGGTACGCCATGAATCGGGGTGACATCGGGCAAAAGGCGTGAACCTTCGACCTTGGCTTCGATCCCCACGTCCATCAGGTACTTGGTGACATCCGCGCGCAGGCGCTTGAAGGTTTCATTGTTGTTCATCGCTCCACGCTCACGCGGGCGGGGGATGGAAACGTGGAACTCCTGCCCCAACGTACCATCGGGGTTCAGGGCAATGATGCGATCGGCCAGAATAATGGCCTCGTCCACGTCATTGGTGATCAACACGCAGGTTTTCTTGTCGGCCTCCCAAATGCGCTCAATCTCATCGGCCAGATTGGCGCGGGTCAGCGCGTCGAGCGCCGACAGGGGCTCGTCCAGCAGCAGCACCTCGGGGTTCATCGACAGCGCCCGCGCGACGTTGACCCGTTGGCGCATCCCGCCGGACAATTCCGCCGGACGGCGCGTTGCCGCATGGCTCAGACCCACCATCTTGACGTAATGCGCGACTTTCTCGGCTTTCTCGGCCTTGCTGAGACCGGGAAAGACCGTATCGACCGCCAGACCCACATTGCCGGTAACCGTCAGCCACGGCATGAGGGAATAGTTCTGGAAGATAACCCCGCGTTCCGGACCCGGCCCCTTGATCTGGGCCCCTTTGAACGTGACCTCTCCGCTGGTCGGGGCATCAAGCCCCGCCAACAGATTGATCAGGGTGGTTTTGCCGGTGCCGGAAAAACCGAGGATGACCAGAAACTCACCCTCCTGCACGTCCAGATCGATACCTTTCAGGACATCGGTGCACGCGGTGCCTTCGCCAAAGGATTTCGAGGCGTTCTTGAAGCTTAGGATGCTCATCGCGCTCACCGGTTGTTCGTAAAGGTAAACAGGGATTGCAGCGCGTACATCACCCGGTCCAACAAGAAGCCGATGATGCCGATGGTCAGGACCGCAACCATGATCTTGGCAAGCGAGCTGGAGGAGCCGTTCTGGAATTCATCCCAGACAAATTTACCCAGACCGGGGTTCTGCGCCAGCATCTCGGCTGCAATCAGGACCATCCAGCCGACACCCAGAGACAAGCGCAGACCGGTGAAGATCAGCGGCAGCGCCGAGGGCAGCACAAGCTTGGTGATCTTGGTATAGGTGTTCATTTTCAACACCTTCGAGACGTTCACCAGGTCCTTGTCGATGGAGGCCACGCCCAATGCGGTGTTGATCAGGGTCGGCCAAAGGGAACAAAGCGTCACGGTGATGGCCGAGATCAGGAAGGATTTGGCGAACCAGCCGTCATTGGTGACGTAAACTGCCGACACGATCATCGTAACGATTGGCAACCAAGCCAGTGGCGAGACCGGTTTGAAGATCTGGATCAGCGGGTTCAGCGCCGCATTTGCGGTTGGTGAAAGACCGGCGGCGATGCCTAACGGGACGGCGACGACCGTGGCGATCATAAAGCCGAAGAAGACCGTTTTGATCGAGGTCCAGATTTGCTGGTAATAGGACGGCGCACCGGTATAGGCGACCTGCTTGACCTCATCCGCGCGGCCAGCGTCGATCAGCTTTTGGTTCCGCTTTTCGACCATCTCTTCGAACTTGGCGCGTTTGGTGGCTTTGGCCTGTGCATCCTCGTTCAGGTTGAGCATTTCCTCCCAAACCTGCGCAGGACCGGGTACAGCACCCAGTGAGGTCTGGACCTTTGGGGCCAGCGTCGCCCAGAGCAGCAAAAAGGCGCAGATCGACAGCAGCGGTACGACCAGCAGCCGCCAGATCTCGGCCATCTGGGCCCGGGGGTTATCCCCGGCGGCGGCCTTCAGGACCGGCGTCGCCCAGCTGAGGCCCAATACCTGAAACCATTTGTCGGCGGCATTGATGCGGGTGAACAGGCGGGCGCGACGCTCCTCTCGGGCGGCGTTGGCGTTGAATTCGGGGTCAACCGTTGTCATCTGATGTGTCCTTGCGCTGGCGGGGCACTTGTATGGCCACGCCCGACCTTTGCCGGGCGCGGCGGTTCGGGATTAGCCTTGCACGTCCGAGCCGACGATCTTCTGCTCGCCCTTCAGACCAATGGTCAGGCTTTCGAGATAGGCGTTAGGTGCGCGGCCGTCATAGGCGATACCGTCGATGATGTCCTCGGCCGGTGTCGGCGCTTTGTAACCGTCGCTGTTCCAGGGGAAGTCAGCCTCGTTCGCCAGTCCCTCGTCGACTAGCAGGCGCGCGGCTTCCAGATAGATTTCGGGCTTGTAGACGGACTTGGCCACGTCGTCATACCAGCTGTCAGGCTTGGCTTCGGCGATCTGGCCCCAGCGGCGCATCTGGGTCAGGTACCAGATCGCATCCGAGTAGAAGGGATAAGTCGCGTTGTAGCGGAAGAAGACGTTGAAGTCGGGTACGTCGCGCTTGTCGCCCTTCTCGTATTCAAAGGTGCCGGTCATCGAGTTGGCGATGACGTCATAATCTGCGCCGACATATTCCGCTCGGCTGAGGATCTCGACTGCCTCCGGGCGGTTAGCGTTGTCGTTTTCATCCAGCCACTGCGCCGCGCGGATCAGCGCCTTGGTCACGGCGAGCGTTGTGTTCGGGTATTCCTCGGCAAATTCGGCAGTGATTCCGAAAACCTTCTCGGGGTTGTTCTTCCAAAGTTCATAATCGGTGATGACCGGGACGCCGATGCCCTTGAACACGGCCTGCTGGTTCCACGGCTCGCCCACGCAATAGCCATAGATCGTTCCGGCCTCCAAGGTGGCGGGCATTTGTGGGGGAGGCGTCACGGACAGGAACACATCCGCGCCGATCTGACCGGTCACGTTTTCGGGGCTGTAATAGCCTGGGTGCAAACCACCTGCGGCCAGCCAATAGCGCAGTTCGTAATTGTGGGTGGAAACCGGGAAGACCATCCCCATGTTGAAGGGCTTGCCTTCGGATTTGTACTTCTCGACCACCGGAGCCAAGGCTTCGGCACTGATCGGGTGCTGAGGGCGGCCATCCTCCATCTTGGGGATGTTCGGCTTCATCTCTTCCCAGATTTCGTTGGAAACCGTGATGCCGTTGCCGTTCAGGTCCATCGAAAACGGCGTAATGATATGCGCCTCGGTCCCGTAACCGATCGTCGCCGCCAAAGGCTGCCCCGCCAGCATATGCGCGCCGTCCAATTGCCCGTCGATCACGCCATCCAGCAGAACTTTCCAGTTAGCCTGTGCTTCGAGCGTCACAAACAAGCCTTCGTCCAGAAAATACCCCTGCTCGTACGCAACCGCCAACGGTGCCATATCGGTCAGTTTGATAAATCCAAAGGTCAGTTCGTCTTTCTCCAGCTCCAGCAATTCGGCAAAAGCCGGAGTGGCTAGCGCTGTGGATGCAGCGAGGCTTAGAAGAAGCTTTTTCATCTCGATCCCTTTCGGTTCAGCCCATTGCGCCTGGGCAAACAAAAAAAGCCGCCGACACACACCGCTGGGAGGAGGTAGCGGTTGGTCGAGCGGCTTTGCTCTTGATAGTTGCCCATCGTTTTGGGCGAATTCCTTCGGTGGGCTTCGTTGCCTTCCGATGGTTGGATTTAGCCAGTCTTGCGTCGGGTGGTCACCAGAAAACATGCTTTCGGCAGTCATTTTTCTGCGCTGCAGCAGAAATTCTCGCTGCACTGCAAAAATTTTGTGCACAGCTATTCTGTCGGCTCAAAAATGCGTCTATCGAAAAACACGTTTGGCGGAAGAATCAAGCTTCCATGGGTTGATGCAACTGCTGTGGCCTCGGGAATTGCGCCTTCCAGTTTCTCGGACGCGCCGGGTAGGTCGGCCCCGACATTTCCCAACGCGTCTCGATAAAGATCACTGCGAAACACACCCGCCCCTTGTCGTTCGGCAATTTTGGGGTCGATGCCGTAACGCGAGGCCAATTTGTGCGCGATCCACTTCGCCTGGCTCCGCCATGGGAAGGAAGCGGCACCATCAAAGAACTCGACAAACCCGTTGCAATGGCGTTGCTCGCCGCGCGCCGAAATGGCGAAGTCCCCCAGCAACGCGCGATCTACAAGCTCGGCGGGGACGTTTAAGTAGGATTGGCGCGACAGCATCTCGGACGCGGTGGTGTGGCTATCAGCCTTGGCAAGCCAGCGACCCGCGCGCCAGACGGCGCGCATCAAGCTGCCAAGCAGATGCGGTTCTGTTGCGGCCCATTCCGTTCGGACCGCAAGCACCTTCTCGGGCGCGCAAGTCCAGATTGCCCGCCCTGGCAACAAAAGCGCACCGACCTGATCGTCGACCGAAAACGATCCCCACGGTTCGCCGACGCAAAAGGCGTCTATTTCGCCTGCGGCAACCGCCCGCGCCATTAGCGGTGGCGGCACGGTTCTGATTTCGACCTGTTTTGCGGCCAGATCAGTTCCTTCGACCCAGTATCGCAGCAATTCGACATGCATCGAAAAGGGGAACGGCACCCCAAAGACCAAGGGATCGTCCGCAACCTGAGCAAGCGCGGCACCTGCGGCCTTGGCGTCGTGAAAGTCGAATTGATAGCCCCGATCGCGCAATCGTTGTTCCAGTTTGGTCCCGACGCCAATGACGTTTCCATTCAGTGACAAAACCGATACAGCAGACAAAGGCGTCGCCATGCCGCCCAAGCCCAAAGCCATCGCAACCGGGACCGGGGCCAGCAGATGGGCCGCATCCACCTGTCCAAAGGCCAACATATCGCGCAGGGACGACCATGAAGGGGCAGGGCGAAGGTCCAGCGACACACCCTCTTCATGATCAAATCCCATCTCGCGCGCCACAATAAGTGGCGCTGCATCGACAAGAGGCATGTACCCGACGGGAAGCGTGACGGTCCTCATGACAACAACCCGGACGCGGTTACCAAAGCCTCGGCAACGTCGGCGACCCTGCGGTTCTGGTTCATCGCCGTCTTTCGCAACAGGGCATAGGCCTCGTCTTCCTGAATTCCCTTGGCCTTCATCAAAAGGCCCTTGGCCCGGTCGATCAGTTTACGCTCCTCCAGCGCGCGCCGCGTCTCTTCCAGTTCGGTGCGCATCTGACGCAGAACCTGAAAGCGGGCGATTGCCGTATCTATTACGGGTTTGATGCGTTCTGATTGCAGCCCGTCTACCACGTAGGCCGAAACGCCCGCCTCGACGGCTGCCTTGGCAAGCCCGCCGGCAGCGCCCGACACAAACATGGCGACAGGGCGATCCATTGGACCGGACGCAATCGTCAACTCTTCGAGCGTGTCGCGCGAAGGATTGTCGATGTCGATCAGAACGATATCCGGGCTGTGTGTTGCGATTTTTCGGGCCAGACCCGAAACGTTGCCGATCAGAAAAACATCAACATCGCCGGACTCTTTCAAAGCATCGACAATGGCGACGGCGCGATCCCGGTTTTGTTCGACAACGACAACGGTCAGAGTTTGGCTCATGCCGTTCGGATTGGGCTGACCGTGCCCGAGTTGCAATCAGAGCCATCCGGATGCGGTCGCAATCTCAAATTCCTGCTCAATTTGCGGGCAGATCGAACCTGCATGGTGAACATGTGGGCGGTTTTTGTCCCATCAAGTCATTGCCTGGCCCATATTCGCATTGGCGATGCCCCGACAATCCGTCCAATCGGCTCGGATCTGCCTTAGGACAAGTTGCCGCTGCTGCGCATGTTGCATTACCGGATTAAATGGTATACCGCCGCATACAAAGAGTGGTTCCGGGCTTGTCAAACATATCAGACCCGGCGCTCCAGCCCAATCTAACGGTCATATGTCGGGAAAGCCATGAGCCTTTATAAAGAGTACCTAAACGAGATCGAAACGCGAAAAGAGCAGGGGTTGCACCCCAAGCCAATCGAAGATGGTGCGCTTACGCAGGAAGTCATTGACCAGATCAAGGATGTCAAAAATGAACATCGTGCCGGGTCGCTGAATTTCCTGATCTACAATACCCTGCCCGGTACAACCAGCGCTGCGGGGGTTAAGGCTGCATTCCTGAAAGAAATTATCTTGGGCGATGTGATCGTCGAAGAAATCACTCCGGCATTTGCTTTCGAGCTGTTGTCCCACATGAAGGGCGGGCCGTCTGTCGAAGTGCTGCTTGATTTGGCGTTGGGCGAGGATCATGTCATCGCTGAGCAGGCGGCAGAAGTCCTCAAGACACAAGTGTTTCTGTATGAGGCTGACACGGAGCGCTTGAAGGCAGCTTTCGACGCAGGAAACCTGATCGCCAAAGGGATTCTTGAAAGCTATGCGCAGGCTGAGTTTTTCACGAAGCTGCCTGATATCGACGACGAGGTCAAAGTCGTCACTTACATCGCGGCTGAAGGCGACATCTCCACCGACTTGCTGTCGCCCGGCAATCAGGCGCATTCCCGCTCCGACCGCGAGTTGCACGGCAAGTGCATGATTTCGCCGCAAGCGCAGCTGGAAATTCAGGAACTGCAAAAACAGCATCCCGACAAGCGTGTGATGCTGATTGCCGAAAAAGGCACAATGGGTGTCGGATCGTCGCGGATGTCGGGGGTCAACAACGTGGCCCTGTGGACCGGAAAACAAGCAAGCCCCTATGTCCCGTTTGTAAACATCGCGCCGATTGTTGCGGGTACAAACGGGAATTCACCGATCTTTTTGACCACTGTGGGCGTGACTGGCGGCATCGGACTCGATCTGAAAAACTGGATCAAAAAGCTGGACGAAGACGGCAATCCAATCCTGAACAACGATGGTGAGCCGATTTTGGAACAAGCGTTTTCAGTGGATACCGGCACTGTTCTGACCATCAACACCAAAGACAAAAAGCTGTACAATGACGCGGGAGATCAGGAACTGGTTGACGTGACATCGTCCTTCACACCGCAGAAGGTCGAGTTCATGAAAGCCGGCGGGTCTTACGCTGTGGTGTTTGGCAAAAAGCTGCAAACATTTGCGTCTGAAACACTCGGTATTGAACTGAAATCCGCATTCGCTCCGTCCAAGGAAATTTCGCATGACGGTCAGGGTCTTACGGCGGTTGAGAAAATCTTCAACAACAACGCACGGGGCGTCGCGCCGGGCAAGGTGCTGCACGCCGGTTCGGATGCGCGGGTCAAGGTAAACATTGTCGGTTCGCAGGACACAACGGGCCTGATGACCTCGCAAGAGCTGGAGGCGATGGCCGCCACGGTCATCTCACCTTTGGTGGATGGGGCGTATCAATCAGGATGTCACACGGCCTCGGTTTGGGATGCAAAGGCCAAGGCGAATATCCCCAAACTCATGAGCTTTATGAACAAGTTCGGTCTGATCACGGGACGCGACCCGAAAGGTGAGTATCACGCGATGACCGACGTGATCCACAAGGTGCTGAACGACATCACCGTAGATGATTGGGATATCATCATCGGCGGCGACAGCCATACCCGTATGTCCAAGGGCGTGGCCTTTGGTGCCGACTCGGGCACTGTTGCGTTGGCGTTGGCGACGGGCGAGGCGTCCATGCCGATCCCGGAGTCGGTGAAAGTGACTTTCAAGGGCACGATGGCGGATCACATGGATTTCCGCGATGTGGTGCATGCGACCCAGGCGCAGATGCTGAAACAGTTTGGCGACAACGTGTTCCAAGGGCGCATTATCGAGGTGCATATCGGGACGTTGCTGGCTGACCAGGCGTTCACGTTCACGGATTGGACGGCCGAAATGAAGGCCAAGGCGTCAATCTGTATCTCGGAAGATGAAACTCTGATCGGGTCTTTGGAACTGGCCAAAGGCCGGATTCAGATCATGATCGACAAGGGTATGGACAACGAAGCGGGTACGCTGCAGGGGCTTATCGACAAAGCGAATGCGCGTATTGCGGAAATCAGGTCGGGCGAAAAACCTGCCCTGACCCCTGACGCCAATGCCAAGTATTTCGCGGAAGTTGTCGTCGATCTGGATGAAATCAATGAACCGATGATTGCCGACCCGGACGTAAACAACGTGGATGTGTCCAAAAGATACACGCACGATACGATCCGGCCGGTTTCATACTATGGCGGCGACAAGAAGGTCGATCTTGGGTTTGTCGGGTCGTGCATGGTGCACAAAGGGGATGTGAAAATCGTCGCCCAGATGCTCAGAAACCTTGAGAAGGATGCTGGCAAAGTCGAATTCAATGCGCCGCTGGTGGTGGCGGCCCCGACCTACAACATCATTGACGAGTTGAAGGCGGAAGGCGATTGGGAAATCCTTCAGCGCTATTCCGGCTTTGAGTTCGATGATCTGTTTCCTAAGGACACCGCGCGCAAGGAATATGAAAATATTCTCTATCTCGAGCGTCCCGGCTGCAATCTTTGTATGGGCAATCAGGAGAAGGCGGCAAAAGGCGATACGGTTCTGGCCACCTCAACCCGATTGTTCCAAGGGCGGGTTGTCGAAGACTCTGCTGAAAAGAAGGGCGAGTCCCTGCTGGCCTCGACCCCGGTTGTTGTTCTGTCAGCGGTTCTTGGTCGCACACCAAGCGTCGAGGAATACAAAGCCGCGGTCGAGGGCATTGACCTGACAAAGTTCGCGCCGCCGATGGACAAGCCTGCGGTTACAAATTCGGCTCATTTCTGAGCAGGATCACGGCGAACAGCCAGTCCGGTCTCGGAGCCGGGCTGGCGATCGCTCTTCTTGTCATGTCCGATCAGAGCGGGAAGTGCGCAGAACATAAACCAGCCCTGCGGCTAACAGCGCGGCCATGGCATACCGTGATTGATTTAAACGAAGATGACAGCCTCACACTGCGCAACACATGGGTTTGTGACCTGGAAAGCGACGCCTTCTTCTTCGTCTGACACTTGAGGCGGCTACAAAGCAATCTGATCCGGGCGGTGCATATCGCCCGGGTCTTTCGCTATCTGGTTATTGCGCCGCCGTTGTGATGAAAAAGTAAACCCATTCTCCCTTGAAATCAGGGTCCTGGGCTCGCGCGGCGGACACGCGGTCCTTGAGAAAGGCAAGATACGCGTCAGCAGGTTCGGTAAGTGGCCGCGCCTCGTCGAACAAAGGGCGCGAAGCGGCGAAGGCGACCGCGATTTCCTGCCCATATGGCGGTCCGATTGTGATGAACAAACCCGGATCGCCCTGATTCTGAGCACCGATCTGCAGGGCTGTTTTGGCGGGCGTCAAAACAAGCGGTACCGTGTCATTCGGGCTGAGGTGGATGACCTGACCATCCGCATCAAAGTAATCCACATAGATATATGCGTCATAGTCAGCACCGGTCAGGTCCAGAACCAATTGCTGACCTTCTGTGTAGCGAAATGCGCGCGCGTGAACGTCTTCTCCGACCAACAATGGGTTTGTGATCTGATCGGTGGATTGCGGAAGTCCGACATCTGCAATTCCACTCAATGCACCGCATTGCGGACGTGGCAGGACAAGAAGATTGTCAGCGACCTGAATATTCTCGCCCATCTGCGCCTGAAGCGCCGAGAGAACGGGCGCGCGCAGGCCGTCTTCGGGAATATGGCCGATAAGTTCAAGCGTGTTGCTTTCCGGCCGAAACTGAACCTGGAGCCGGGAACAGGGAACCTGCGACAGAAGACCATCAATGCCATCGCGCACATCCTGCGCGCCCTCGGCGGCATCGCCGGGCTGCATGAAGCTTTGAAAAGCCGCCAGCGAAACCGGGTCAATAGGCTCGTCTCCAGATGAGGAGAACACATCAGACGCTTTCGCGCGCGGTACGTCCGGTATGGTTTGCGAAAGCGCAACGGCTTGTGTTTCAACCGCCTGAGCGGTTTGTGAATTCGGTCGTGTCAGCGCGATGGCCTGCGTCGGCGCGGGGCCCGTGCTCAAGGTTGTCAGGGGCAAGGATGATGCCGTGACCGCAGCAGTTGTGATGTTTGCGGCTTCAATGGGGTTTGAGGTTTCCGATACTTCGATCAACGCATCAGGTGCCGCATCCAGCGGTCGAACGCTTTCCGCCGCATCGTCCAAGGCAGCCAACCGGTTTGTCTCGGGTTCCGCCGCCAGCGCAGCCGTCTGTCGGATCACGCCCTGATCCAATTGCGGACCGGATGCGTCCTGTGCCTGTGCGATGTCGGCGTCCGGTCGGGCCTCGACAGCGTCGCTTTGTCTGACCTGATGCGCCGAGAGCTGCATCCGCGTTTCGGGCACGGGCTGCTCTGCCACCGGTTCCGGATCAATGGTCCAAAGCAGAAACCCGGCTGCAAGCAGATGCAACAGAAGTGAGCCGGTTAATCCAACGCCCCATATGACGGGGGTGCGGATCATCGAACTGGTCCGGGCGGGGTGACGACCAAGACAACGTCTCGGGCACCCAATGCTTCGAATTGCGCAATCAGGGGAAGCACCCCGCGCAGCGTTGCGTCGCGATGGGCGTTGATACGGATCAGCGTTTCGGGCTGTTCCTCTATGAGCCGTTGAACCTGCGCTACAGCTTGTTCGGCATTGAGTTCCAGGCCGTCTAATGCCAATGCACCGTCTGCGCCAACCGAAAGGGTCAGGCCGCCTGCGGGCATATCCGCACCGGTTTGCGCGACGGGCGGTGTTACATCGAAGGGTGCGGTCGCATCCATTCGTCCGATCAGCATGAAGAACACGAGCAGAAAGAAAACCACATCGATCAGGGCAATTATGGTTTCTGGATGATGACGCGGCGCGGGTCTGGTGATCCTCATGGTCGCGCCTCCAATCGGACAACGCGCATATTGGTGACGCCAGCAGTTGTGACGGTATCCATGACCGAAACCAGCGCCTGCATCCTTGCGCTGCCGGTCGGCAGGATGATCACTTGAACAGCAGGTTCGGCCGCTAGCCGGTTTGCAAGCATCTGCGCCAGCGCGTCCTGCTCAAATGGGCGTCCTTGAAAATAGGCCGCGCCATCTGCCCCGATCCGGATCAGCATTGCACCCGCAGGCTGTCTCCCCTCCGTGGCATCAGACAGAGGTTCACGATCCTGCTTGGATAGTGCCGGGATCATGTCCAGGTTCAGGTATGTGGACGTGACCATGAAAAACACGAGCAGTATGAGCATCACGTCGATCATCGGAACAAGCGAGATCAGTGGCCGGGTCGGTTTGCGTCGGTTAAGAACAAGTTCTCCGGACATCGCCTTACCCTCAAACTGCGCCGCGTTCCTCGATCACCAATAGGCGTCCGACCGCGTTTTCGATGGCTTGCGCACCCGCTTCGGCGCGCCCGGACAAAAGCGATGCGCCAACAGCGGCGGGAATGGCCACCAAAAGCCCGGCTGCAGTTGTCAGCAAAGCCTGCCAGATACCGCCGGCGAGCACCGATGCGTTGGCGGACCCCTGAGCCAATTCAAGCTCTTGAAAAGATTGGATCATGCCGGTCACCGTCCCCAATAGCCCCAACAAAGGAGAGATCATTGCGATAAGTTCCAGAACCCTGATCCAGGTGTTCATGGATGCAAATTCGAGATTCCCGCGCCGCGTCAACTCTGCGTTCAGTGGCGCACCTTTGAAACCGTCGATCAACGCTTGCATCGCATACGCACAAACGCGATCTGCCGGTGACTTGCCAGAAGCGACAGACGCTTGCGCCGCCGCGCGTTCTCCGTTCGACCAGTCTACCAGCGCCTTGTCGCGCGCCGCCTCACCCGACCGCGCAGGGGCGAGTTGTATGGCCTTTACGACGATCAGGGTCAGCGACAACAGCGAAAGCAACCCAAGCACGATCAGGATCGGGCCACCGGTTCCCAGGTTTTCAAATCCAACCATGACTTATTGCGCCAAACTGGCGGATGTTTTGCTGTCTAGCGACAGCAGCGGAAAACAGTCGATGGGTTCTGCGTTCTGAGGTTTGCAGGCGGGCAGGTCATGCAGCAGAATTTCCGAGATGTTGGCGCAGTCGATGTCCGGGATTTCAAACAATTTCAGAACCGTGCGCTGTACGGGCAGGGGGGATGCGTCAATCGACAAGAGGCGGTCGATAACGCCATTGCCATCCAGGATCGCCAGCGACATTTCGAAGTCTTCGAAACTGTTGTCAGTTTGATTGCGGAACAGAAAGAACGCGCGGCAGCCGCCGCTTTCGCCGGCTTCAAACTTGTTCAGTTCAATGGACAGCTTGCCGTCGTCGGCCAATGCCCCGGATGCAGCCATAGCCAACGCAATTGCGCCAATGATGCCAAGTCTCATGCTGTTTTTCCCCTTGTTCCCTTACGTCAACTTTCCCATTATCCGGCTGAGCCCAACCGGTGACAGGATTGATGCCCCAAGCAGCGCCTCTGATCAAAACACGCGGAAAACGTGCTTTTGGCATGATCATTGCAGTAACATGGGCCGACGGAAAAGAAGAAATATCACGCAGGGCCAGCGCGGGACCAAGCGTATCTGTTGCCAAGTGCTGCTGTGATCGCATGCTAAGCGCGCCAAATGCGCATATCGGGTTTGACTTTGTGGGTGGGATGCGGCTGATTTACCACAATGTTAGCGGATCAACCGCTTAGAAATTGCGAGTTGTACGGTCATGTGAACTAATTCATACACGCGGCAACTCATGCTGCGGTAAGCGACCAAAAAGAGACAACAAGCTGCCAAAGCAAAGGACGGTTCGGGGAGATCATGGACCTATCATCTTATTTGGAACCAAAGGACGACGAGTCCCCGAGTGGCGAGAATCTGGAATACGATCCGGCATTCACGGACCTTGAGATTGCAGCTCAGCCCGGCGAAGAACGCCAGATGGGCGACGAAGTGGTCGCCGCCGAGGAGCAGGATTGGGGCGACGTCGAGTCCAAGGCGTTGGCGGTCATGGAGAAAAGCCATGACCTGCGGGCGGCCGTTTATCTGGCCGAAGCCGTACTGCATACCAAGGGTCTGCCAGCATTTGCGACATCGGTTGGCTATTTGAAGTCTTTGCTGGAAGACTACTGGGACACCTGCCATCCGGAACTAGACGAAGACGACGGCGACGCCACGATGCGGATCAACGCCGTGCGCGGGATCGCCTCGTCCGATCGCATGGTCCGCGCGTTGCGACGCACGGGCATCACTGACAGCCGTACGTTTGGCAAATTGACACTTCGCCATGTCGAAGTTGCCGAAGGCCGCATCAACATGCCCGCGGACCTCGACGACATTCCGGATGAAAACGCGATCGCGGCCGCATTCAAGGATACCGATGAAGAGGTTTTGTCTGCCAATGCCGACGCGGCATCCGAAGCCATGGACGACGTTGCCGCAATTGATGCCATCTTTACGGAAAAGACGCCGGGCGAGGGCCCTGATCTTGAGCCACTGTCGGACGCGCTGAAAAGCATCAAGCAAGCTTTGGCGCGGTATGCCGATGTCGGCGAAGTCGCGGAAGAAGAGAGCGACGAAGATACGGCTCCGGCGGCGGCGCCCGGTGCGCCGGCCCGAGGTCCATCCGGCGGAGGGGCGATCAATTCGCCCGATGATGTTACAATGATGCTCGACCGCATCATGGACTATTATGCGCGCTGCGAACCCTCCAGCCCGCTGCCGGTTCTTTTGGAACGGGCGAAGCGCCTTGTTAATGCCGATTTTCTGACGATTATCGAAGACATGGCGAAAGAGGGTCTGGACGAGGTTCGTCAGATTGGCGGCTTGAAAACAGACGATGACGATTATTGATCCACGCCGGGCATGCCGGGTAACGGATTGAAAAGAAACACTGATGGATGAATCGAGGAGCATCAGATGGCCGATAGTTCACAAAAATTTATAGCCCGGAACAGGGCGCCGAGGGTTCAGATCGAGTACGATGTCGAACTGTACGGTGCTGAAAAGAAAGTTCAGCTGCCCTTTGTAATGGGCGTCATGAGCGATCTGGCCGGTAAATCCGAGGTGGAACAGCCCGCCGTGGCTGACCGCAAGTTTCTGGAAATCGACGTCGACAATTTCGATGACCGTATGAAGTCGATGGCCCCTCGCGCCGCCTTTACAGTGCCGAACACGCTGACAGGCGAAGGCAATCTGGCGGTGGATATCACGTTCGAGTCGATGGATGATTTCAGCCCCGCGGCCATCGCGGCCAAGGTCGAACCGCTCAAAGAGCTTCTGGATGCGCGCACGCAGCTGTCCAACTTAATGACATATATGGATGGTAAGACAGGCGCCGAGGATCTGATTTCGAAGATCATGCAGGACCCAAGCCTGCTGAAAACACTGGCAGCCCAGCCCAAACCGGGCGGCGACGCTGCTGAGGAGGAGTAAAAGATGGCCGAAGAAGAAGCCAAGGTAGAAGCCGCCGAAGGCGCAACAGCATTTGGATCCTCGGAATTCGAGGCCCTGCTGACCAAGGAATTCCGTCCCAAGTCCGATCAGGCGAAAACGGCTGTTGAAAGTGCAGTCAAAACGCTGGCCGAACAGGCGCTGGCCAATACCGGCCTGATTTCGGACGACGCACTGCGCTCGATCGAAGGCATCATCGCCGAGATTGATAAAAAGCTGACCGAACAGGTTAACCTGATCCTGCACCATGCCGATTTCCAGCAGATGGAAAGCGCGTGGCGTGGTCTGCATTATCTGGTGAACAACACCGAAACCGACGAGATGTTGAAAATCCGCGTAATGAACATCTCGAAGAAGGACATGCACAAGACCCTGCGCAAGTTCAAAGGAACGGCATGGGATCAGTCGCCGATCTTCAAGAAACTATACGAAGAAGAGTTCGGTCAGTTCGGTGGTGAGCCGTACGGCTCGCTGGTGGCAGATTATCATTTCGACCACAGCCCGCAGGATATCGAACTTCTGGGCGAGATGTCCAAGATCGCAGCCGCAGCCCACGCGCCGCTGATCACGGGCGCGAAGCCCACCTTGTTCCAGATGGACAGCTGGTCTGAACTGGCGAACCCGCGTGACCTGACCAAGATCTTCCAGACACCGGAATACGCCGCCTGGCGGTCGTTGCGGGAAAGCGAAGACTCCAAATACGTCGGGCTTGCGATGCCCCGATTCCTGGGCCGTTTGCCGTATGGCGCCAAGACCGAACCGGTCGAGGAGTTCGCGTTCGAGGAAGATACCACCGGTGCCAACAGCGACAGCTACAGCTGGGTCAATGCGGCTTATGGCATGGCGGTGAACATCAACCGTTCGTTCAAGGAATACGGCTGGTGTTCGCGCATTCGTGGTGTGGAAAGTGGCGGCACGGTTGAAGGCCTGCCTGCACACACGTTCCCGACCGACGACGGCGGCGTGGACATGAAGTGCCCGACCGAGATTGCGATCTCGGACCGGCGCGAGGCGGAACTGGCCAAGAACGGCATGATGCCCCTGATCCACCGTAAGAACAGTGATTCGGCGACGTTCATCGGGGCCCAGTCCCTGCACAAGCCCGCAGAATATGACGATCCGGACGCGACCGCGAATGCCAATCTGGCAGCGCGTCTGCCGTACCTGTTCGCGACCTGCCGCTTTGCGCATTATCTGAAATGCATGGTGCGCGACAAAGTCGGTTCGTTCAAAAGCCGTCAGGACATGGAATCCTGGCTGCAGGAGTGGATCAACCAATACGTTGATTTCAACGCCGATATCTCAGCCGAAGCGGAAAAGGCGCGCAAGCCTTTGGCGTCGGCTGAAGTGGTTGTTGAGGACGTGGAAGGGAACCCGGGCTACTACACGTCCAAGTTCTTCCTGCGTCCGCATTATCAACTGGAAGGTCTGTCGGTTTCGCTGCGTCTCGTATCGAAACTTCCGTCAGAAAAAGCCGGATAAATGTAAAAAAACTTGGCGGCGTGTGATGTGTTTCACTGCCGCCGGGCCAACTCTCACGTACCTCAGAGTCATTAATCCTTAGAGGAAGGCAAAATGGAAAACGTATTCATCAAAATGGACTTCCCTGGCGAGGCCCGGGAAAAAGGACACACCGACTGGATCGCATGCAAAGAGATCTCTTGGACCGTCGAGCGTACACTGGACATGGCCGACATGGGTACCACTCAGCGTGGCTACGCTAATGCGAATTTCGGCAAAGTCGAGCTGAGCACGGAACTCAGCAAAGCCTCGGCAAAACTCATGACCTACGTTGCTTCGGGCAAATCCAACGCCGAGATGACGATCCATCTGTGCCGCTCGGGCGATGATGAAAAGAAAGGTATGGAGCCCTATCTGATCCTCACGCTGCGTGACGCGATCGTTGACAGCTACTCGGTTTCCGGCGGCGAAGAGTCGATCCCGACCGAAAGCTGGACCGTCGCGTATCGCGGTATTTCGGTCAAATACAAGATTGCCGACTTCAAGACCGGCAAACTCAGCGACTGCAACGAGTTCAAATGGAACCTGGAAACCGGCGACGTCAGCTGACTTCCCCATACGAACTGGCTCTGGCGGCTTTTTGCCGCCAGAGCTTTTTGCATTTTTCTTCATCCTGACTGCGCGAGGGTCTCATGACGCCGGAAGAGCATCTTAAATCAGGCGATCTGGCGGCCACGCTTGCCTCGCTACAAGACAAAATTCGCGCCAATCCCGCAGATGCCAAGCTGCGGATTTTTCTGTTTCAACTGCTCTGTGTCATGGGCGATTGGAAACGGGCCATCACGCAGTTGAAGCTGAGTGCCGAGATGGATGAGGCGGCCACGATGATGGCCAAGACGTATCGCGAGGCCATCATTTGTGAGGTCTATCGCGAAAAAGTGTTTGCGGGCGAAAAAACCCCGATGATTTTCGGCGAACCTGAAGAATGGTTGGCCCATCTGATTGAGGCGCAGAAACTGACCGCTGGCGGTCATTTCGATCAGGCGGCTGAGTTGCGTGCCAGTGCGTTCGACGCGGCCCCGACGACGTCCGGAACCGTTAACGGAGAAGCGTTCGAGTGGATCGCGGACGCGGACATGCGGCTGGGACCGGTTCTCGAGGTGATCGTGAACGGGCGTTATTTCTGGTTGCCGTTCGCCCAGATTGTCCGGTTGGATATCGAAGCGCCAAGTGATTTGCGGGATGCGGTCTGGACGGCCTGTACGCTGACTGTCGCCAGCGGCGGTGAGGTCGCCGCTTTGATCCCGACCCGATATGCCGGTACGACCGATCAGGGCGATGATGCTGCGCGTCTCGCGCGTGCGACCAGCTGGGCAGATGCGGGTGCAGACACCTTTGTTGGCCTTGGCCAAAGACTGCTTGCCACCGACAAGTCGGACGTTGCCTTGCTGGATGTCCGCGAACTGGTGCTGGACGTGGCCGAAGTGGTCGGGGATACGGCAGGAGATGGCTGAGAAGACACTTGCGGAACGACTGCAACCTTCGCTTCTTGACCGGCTGACCGACAACGCGCCGGAAGAGAGGAAAGAGGGACGCGATGCACGTGTAATCGACGTAGGCCGCCTCAGGGAAATCATCCAGCGCGATTTGTCGATGTTGCTGAATACGACCGATCAGTCTGACATGATCGACGAAGACGTCTACCCGCACGCGGCGAAGTCCGTTCTGAATTATGGCATCCGTGAAACTTCGGGCGCGTTTTCGACATTTCGTCAGGCGCAACGGATCCAAAAATCCATCGCGGATTCCATCGAGGTTTTTGAGCCAAGGATCGTGAAGGGTTCTGTTGCGGTTGACCTGCGATCCGAAAGCAAGGCGGGCGATATGCATGTCGAATTCGATATCCGCGCCGTCATGTGGGCGCAGCCGATGCCGTTGGAGCTGTATTTGCGCAGCCGTGTCGACGTAACGACGGGCGAAGTCGCGATTGAACGGAGCTAGGCGGAATGGACACACGGCTTCTCAAACATTATGAAACCGAACTGGCCTTTCTGCGTGAAATGGGCGCGGAATTCGCCAATGCGTATCCGAAAATTGCGTCTCGGTTGGGAATGGAAGGGATCGAGGTCGTCGACCCCTACGTTGAACGTTTGCTGGAAGGCAGCGCCTTTCTGGCCGCGCGGGTTCAGTTGGAACTGGATATGCAGTTCCCGACATTCACCTCGAATCTGCTGGAAATCGTTTACCCCCATTATCTTGCGCCGACGCCATCCATGATGATCGCCCAGCTTGAACCCGACGTGGGGAATGCGGCGCTGAAAGAAGGCTATCCAATTGCGCGTGGAACAACATTGCGCGCGCGTTTGGCGGAAGGGGAACAAACGTCTTGCGAGTTTGCGACCTCGTCGGATCTGACCCTTTGGCCGATCGAGATCGCCGAGGCAGAATATATTGACGGGCGCGGCGAGCTCGTCGCCGCAGGTGTGGCTAAGGAAACGGATGCCCGCGCCGGTATCCGATTGCGCCTGAACCGGACAGATGGCGAACCGATGGCCGATCTGGAGATGGACAGTCTTGTTCTTCATCTGGATACGCAAAGCGGCAAGCCTTGGGCGCTGCATGAACTGCTCAGCACACAATGCGTGGGCCTGACAGGGCGGTCGACGGATCGGCGCGCGGACTGGACGGTGCGCCTGATGGACGCGGATGTTGTTCCCAAAGGATTTGAAAGCGACGAGGCGCTATTGCCCACGCCGCGACAGTCTTTCGATGGCTACCGGTTGCTTCAGGAATACTTCGCCATGCCCGAGCGGTTCCTGTTTGTGGAACTGACCGGGTTGAAACCTGCCCTGAAGCAGTCCGCGGGAACGGACGTCGATATCTACATCCTGTTGCAGGAAGGCATGCGCGATGTGGCACCGGCCGTAACGCCCACGGCGTTCACACTGAATGCGGTTCCCGCCGTTAACCTGTTTCACCGTCGATGCGACCGGGTGCACATTACCCAGATGGACACCGAACATCACATTGTCCCGAACCGCACCGCGGGTCTGGACTATGAGATCTTCTCGATCGAACGCGTGATCGGTATTCAGGCGGACGAAGAAGGCGATATCCCGTTCCGCCCTTTCTACAGCGACACTGACCTGACAGCGGCGGGCGACAATCACTCGGCCTATTATACCGTCAAACGCAGGATGCGGCAGCGGAATGAAAAGGAACGTCTGCGCGGTGTGCGAACGTCATACCTTGGGTCCGAAGTGTACCTGACATTGGTCGACCGCGCACAGGCCCCTTATCCCGGAACGTTGGAGCAATTGGCCGTTGAGGCACTATGTTCCAACCGAGATCTGCCGATGTTGTTGGCCGCTGGCGGTGATGACGTGTTTCATCTGCCAGATGGCGGGCCCGTCAAGTCCATTCGAACGCCTGTGACGCCAACCCGACCTCATGCGACGCTTGCACAGGGTGATGCGGCGTGGAAGTTGATCAGCCACCTCAGCCTGAACTACCTTTCCATTGCAGGTGACGGCAAGGAGGGCGGTGCAGGGGCGTTGCGCGAGCTGCTTGGGATTTACGCCCCGCTGGGCAATCGCGTAACCGAAAAACAGCTTGAGGGCGTGGTCTCGGTCTCGAGCCGCCCGATCGTGCGCCGTATGAGCGACGAGGTTCTGAGTACCGCTGTGCGCGGCCTTGAGATTACGCTGGGTTTTGACGAGAGTTTTTACGAGGGCACAAGCGTTTACGTTTTGGGTGCTGTTCTGGAACGGTTCTTCCGCAAATACACTACGATCAACAGTTTCACAGAAACCGTGTTGAAAACCGAACGAAGGGGAGAGATTGCCAGATGGCGACCGGCAGCCGGACTGGGCAGGATCATCTAAGCCTGATCGCCGCGCTGGCGGCTAACCCTGAAAGACACCACGTCTTTCAGGCGTTGCGCGTGATCGAGGCGCATTACGCGGATGCGCCGCGTCTGGGCGAGTCCCGCCGCCCGCGTCAGGACCGGGTGCGACTTGGTCAGGATGTGTCTCTGGCCTTTCCGCCGAATACGCTGACCCGGTTTGAGCCTGGGTCTGAAACCCAGCCGGGCAAGTTGAATAACCTGTTCTTTGGGTTTTTCGGACCTCAGGGACCCCTGCCACTGCATCTGACCGAGTTTGCACGGGACCGTCTGCGCAATCACCGCGACCCGACCTTTGTGGCCTTCGCGGATATGCTGACCCATCGCTTGATGAGCTTGCTCTATCGCGCATGGGCGGCTGCGGAACCAGCGCCCAGCTTTGATCGCGGGGATGATCCGTTTGAGCAACGCGTTGCTGCATTGGCCGGGTTCAAAGGGACGGAATATGTCGACCGCGATGCGATGCCGGATATGCTGCGTCGTTTTTTTGCCGGACATCTGGGGTCGGGCACAAAAACCGTCGAAGGGTTGATTGCGATCTTGTCCGACTATTTTGGTGTCGAGGCGCATGTTCAACAATTCGTCGGAACGTGGCTGGAACTTGAACCTGACGACACATGGCAACTTGGAGGGCCGGCGCGATTGGGCCAATCCACCAGCATCGGCAACCGTGTTTGGTCACGATCTGCCAAGTTCCGAATTCGGATCGGTCCGTTGTCGTTGGAAGACTACAAGCGCTTGTTGCCCGGCGGTGTTTCGCAGGAACGGCTGGAATCCATCCTCCGCACCTACGCCGGAGATACGCTGGATTGGGAGGTCAACCTGATCCTGTCCGGCGAAGAGGTTCCGCGTGCGTCGCTGGGCGGCACAACTCAATTGGGTCATACCAGCTGGATTCGAACCCGCGACGACCCCGAAGAAGATAGGCCGGATGCGGACGATCTGATCCTTTATCCCGGATATATGAACCAAGAATTTGAGGCCGAAGAACTGGCCCACAACGAGAGGTATTGAAGATGACGGAAATCAGCCGCGTTTCGCTGTTCGGCAAGCTGAACAAGCTGGGCTATCAGGCCATCGAAGGGGCCACCGTGTTCTGCAAGATGCGGGGCAATCCGTATGTCGAGATTCAGCATTGGCTGCATCAGATTCTGAACGGTCAGGACAGCGACGTTCACCGTATCATTCAGCATTACGATCTGGACCCGGGCAAGATCGCTTCGGAACTGACGCGGTCGCTTGACATGCTGCCGCGCGGGGCTTCTTCGATCTCGGACCTGTCCGATCATCTGATGGATGCGATGGAGCGCGGTTGGGTCTGGGGCTCGCTTCTGTATTCCGACAGCAAGGTGCGGACCGGGTATCTGATCCTTGGCATGCTCAAAACGCCTGCGCTGCGCAATATTCTGGCCAGCATGTCGCCGGAATTGGCCAAGATCGGAGCCGATGATCTGGCGGATAGTTTTGGCGAGGCCACCGATGGCTCGCCCGAAGATACGCTGGGCGCGCAGGACGGCTCAAATGTGGGCGGGGGCGCTGAACCCGGCGAAGCCAGCGGCGCGATGGCCCCCGGCGCGATGGGCAAGGGCGAAGCGCTGGAGCAGTTCTGCACTGACCTGACCGAACAGGCCCGTAACGGTGAGATTGATCCAATCGTTGGTCGTGACGAAGAAATCCGCCAGATCGTTGATGTTCTGATGCGACGCCGCCAGAACAACCCGATCCTGACCGGTGAAGCAGGTGTTGGTAAAACAGCCGTGGTCGAAGGTTTTGCCCTGCGCATCGCGCGTGGCGATGTGCCGCCTGCACTGAAAGATGTGCGCCTGTTAGTGCTGGATGTGGGTCTTTTGCAGGCCGGGGCCAGCATGAAGGGCGAGTTTGAAAACCGTCTGCGTCAGGTGATTGAAGAGGTTCAGGCCAGCCCAACGCCGATCGTCATGTTTGTCGATGAAACCCACACGCTGGTCGGGGCAGGGGGCGCCGCCGGAACCGGTGATGCGGCGAACCTGCTGAAACCAGCACTGGCGCGGGGCACTCTGCGTACCATTGGCGCGACGACTTGGGCCGAGTATAAGAAATACATCGAAAAAGACCCGGCCCTGACCCGCCGTTTCCAGGTGGTGCATGTCGAAGAACCCGATATCCCGAAGGCGGTTCTGATGATGCGCGGCATCGCTTCGATGCTGGAAAAACACCACCGCGTGCAGGTGCTGGACGAAGGGATCGAGGCGGCGGTGACGCTCTCGGCCCGTTACATCCCCGCGCGGCAATTGCCGGACAAGTCGGTTAGCTTGCTGGATACCGCTTGCGCAAGGGTCGCGGTGTCTCAGCACGCGGTGCCAGCCGAGGTGGATGACAGCCAACGTCGGATTGAAGCGCTGACGACCGAGTTGGAGATCATCGAACGGGACGAGACCGCAGGCTATGACGTTGCCGACCGTCGCGAGGCCGTAAATGCCGCGAAAGAGGCGGAAGAGGCGCGGCTGGAAGAGCTCAACGGACGTTGGGAGGCCGAAAAAAAGGTGGTCGAAGAAATCCTCGACCTGCGTGCCAAATTGCGTGCAGGCGGGCAAGAGGTCGAAGGCACCGGAACCGCTGAAGGCGAAGCCGCGACCGAGGAAGCGCCAGATGCGCAACCCATCGACCGTGAGGCTCTGCTGGCAGAACTCAAGGCCAAGAACGCCGAGCTGGAAGAGGTGCAGGGCGACAGCCCGCTGATCTTGCCCATCGTCGATCATCAGGCCGTGGCCAGCGTGGTCGGCGATTGGACGGGTATTCCGGTCGGTCGCATGGTCAAAGATGAGATCGAAACCATCCTGAACCTGGAAACCCGTCTGGCCCAACGTGTGATCGGTCAGGACCACGCGATGAAGATGATCGCCAAGCGGGTCCAGACAAGCCGTGCAGGTCTGGACAACCCGAACAAGCCCATCGGGGTGTTCATGCTGGCGGGCACCAGCGGGGTCGGTAAAACCGAAACCGCGCTGGCACTGGCCGAAGTTTTGTATGGGGGCGAACAGAACGTCATCACCATCAACATGTCGGAATATCAGGAGGCGCACACGGTCAGCAGCCTGAAAGGCGCGCCTCCGGGTTATGTTGGTTATGGCGAGGGCGGTGTGCTGACCGAAGCGGTGCGGCGCAAGCCTTACTCGGTGGTTCTGTTGGATGAGGTTGAAAAGGCCCACCCGGATGTGCACGAGATCTTTTTTCAGGTCTTCGATAAGGGCGTCATGGAGGACGGCGAAGGCCGCGTGATCGACTTCAAGAACACGCTGATCCTGCTGACCTCGAATGTCGGGACCGAGATGATCATGGATATGTGCGCAGATCCCGACCTGATGCCTGATCCCGAGGGCATGGCCAAGGCGCTGCGCGATCCGTTGCTCAAGGTCTTCCCGCCGGCGCTGCTGGGTCGCTTGGTGACGATCCCCTACTATCCGCTCAGCCCCGAGATGCTGGGCGAGATTACAAAGCTGCAGCTTGGCCGAATCAAGAAACGCGTCGAATCCGCTCATGGTGTTCCATTCGAATACACCGACGCCGTTGTGGATGAGATCGTCAACCGGTGTCAGGAACTGGACAGCGGTGGCCGCATGATCGACGCTATTGTAACAAACACGATGCTGCCGGATATCTCGGCCGAATTCCTAAAAAGAATGATGGAGGGCGAAGAAGTTTCCAAAGTCGTGATCGACGTCACAGACGGCGACTTCACTTATGGGTTTGATTGAGCGCAACGCATGATGCGTCTGACCGAGAAAGGGGACAAATTATGAAGGCGACTATGACTCCGGAACTTGATCACAAATGGTGGTCGAAGAACAAACCGAAACTCATGAAGAAGACCGGCCTTGCCGATGCCTTGAAAGCGTATCAGGTGGCCGAGGACCAGATGGATTGGGGCAAAACCCTGAAATCCCTGTCGGATGTCAAACGCAAGGTCGCCGAGGCGGTAAAGATCGCAGGAAGCAAACACGCGGATACGGTGACGGTCCTGAAGAAGTATCCCAAGATCATCGACAAGAAAGAAAAGGACCTGAAGGCCAAACAGAAGGATGCCGAGGACCGCGCGAAATCCGCGCCGGCTGAGGCGCCGAAACAGAAAGTCGGCAAATCGGTCGTGATCTGGAAAAAGGATCTGGGGGCCGAGATCACCAAGAAATTCAAACCCGACTGGCTGAAGGACCTGAAGGGTTATGCGTTCGAGCTGAAGCTGAACGAAGACTTGCTGGATGTTCTTGAAAAAGAAGGTGACTATGTCACCCCGCAGCAAATGGTCGACGATGCCAATGCGGTCACGGATAAACTGGTCGCCTTGATTGCCAAGGAACTGATGTCGACTGACGCTGCGATCAAGAAAGAGACTGACGCGAAAAAGCGTGAAGGTCAGGTCAAGAACTTTGAAGTCAAGCTCAAGACAATCATGGGTGGCGCCAAGAAGCATTTCGAGGCGATTCCGGCCAAACGCTGGCAAGCCTTCGTCAAGCGCAAGCAACAGTACAAAGACTATAAGGTCAAAACCGGTTTTGACATCACCGTGGGCGTCTTGGGTGTTGCCGGTGGTGCCGTTGGCGTCGCCGGGGCGGCGGCGACAGGTGGTGCGTCTTTGGCGCTGGGGATTGTATCTTTGGTGCGGGGCGTCGCGCAGTTGGCTGACAAAATCAAGGATGCCGCGCAAGAAGCGGAAACAGTCGAAAAGAACCTCAAGGGCGATCTGGATACGCTTCTCAAGCGCTATCGCACTGCGGAAGGCGAAGCCAAGAAGAACGTTCAGGGCGGTGCCGAGGTCGGCTCATCGGTTCTGAAGGGCATTCTTGGAACGGATGCGCCTTTCCTGGCAACGCTTCCGAAATGCGACAAGAATTACGGGCTTTGGCAGAACAAGGTGGCCGGTTTGGAAGTCGGCGGCCGCAAGTTGTCTCAGGCCATAATGAAAGGCCTGCAGGAATGCGACAAGCTTGAGAAGGCGATGAAAAAAGCCGACGCCAAGAAGGCGGGCAAATACCTCGATAAGCTCAAGAAAGCCCGCGCCTCGCTGCAAAAAGGTCTGGATGGCTGTTCTGAAATGATGAAACGCGTCTCAAACGCGGACAAGAATGCTCCTAATCTGAAAAAGATGCTGGACGCACTGAATTCATCGAACCCGAAATACGCTCAGATCTTTGACAAGGTGTTCCCAGTGGTCGTCAATCTGACCCTGGCTGGCGCAAATGCTGGCGTTGGCTTCAAAGAAGCATCCAACACGTTGGACACCGTCAACACGGCGTTGGGTTTGTTCAATGACATTGCCTCCGAAGGCAAAGATCAACTGGAAGAAGCAATCGGGTGAGACATAGCTGACGCCGCCATTCCCACTTGAACAGTGCGGCGTCGAACACCCTGAAAAGAAACCACTTATAGAAGAGCTAAGTTTTATCATGGCAAAGAAAACAGTTACATCGCACAAGTTCTACGTCGTCGACCTGATCCGGTCGAAGCCCAAACTGCAATACATCGAAATCCCCAGCTACCGCGTTGACGTCAAATTCGATGTCACAGCCAAGGGTCCGGTCCCTTCGACGACGCTCAAGCGCCTTGAAGCGACCGGTATGAAAGAGCTGGAGCGCTACGAAAAGGTCATTACGGAAGAGGCGGTCAAGCTCGACAAGAAGGTCGGCGAGCTGATGAAAACGCCGGGTCAGAAGTCGCAGGCCGACGCCGAGAAGATGATCCAGGCGACCAACCAGATGATCATGAACGCCCTTAGATCTGCCGAAGGGGCCGCCAATGTCGCCATCGAAAAGCAGATCAAGGTCGAGGCCAACAAAGACAAACTGTTGAAAGAGGCGCGGGTCAAAACGACGCTCAAAGTGACAGCCGGTGTCATCAAGATCGGTACGGCCGTGACGCGTCTGGTGGCGACTTCGGGTGCCGATGTCATGGCCTACAAGACCATCGTCAAGCAGGTCTACGAACTGGGCAAAGAGGTCCAGCAGCAGTTGAAGGGCGAAGAAAAGCTGCGCAAGGACCTCTATGGCGCGATTCAGAAATACATCACGCTTCGCGGAACCTCGATCATGCAGGCGGCGGAACGGCAGGGTATCACCGACACGTCGGGTATTTCTGTGAAAAAGCCGATGGAAGCGATCAAGAAACTGACGGCAAAAGCTGTTGGAATGGGCGAGGAAGTCACCAAGGGTCGCGACCCCAAAGCCATCGCCAAAGACATCATGGATTTTGCGATCAAAGGCTACCAAGTCTACCAAAAGGACTCGGACAAAAAGCGCAAGCTGTATCGTGAACATACGACAAAGACACGGCATAAGGTCGACGACCTTGGTAAAGCTGCTGATAAACTGATGAAAGCAGCCAAGTCGCAGAAAACCCTGAAAGAAGGCATCAAGCTGGGTGCTGAATGCATGTCCGTCAAGCGTGAGGCCAGCGCAATGGCCGCCAAGCTGGAGGAACGCCAGAAGTTCCTGGCCGAAATGGAAACGCTTATGGAAGGCAACGGTTTGAAGGTCGATGATACAACGATTGTCGACAAGCTGAAGAAGCTGGACAAGATGACCGTGCTGAAGGAAACCAAGTCCATGCTGACGTCGGTTAAAGGCGTTTACACCTTGGTTGACGAAATCAGCGACGTCGTCGGCTAAACAATAGGTAGTGCACCGGGCGCAACGTCATGTGCCCGGCGCGTTTGATACGACAGGAGGTTGAGTTGGATACCGGTATCGAGAAGAGCGAAACGCTCCGCGACACCGTGCGCGAGTTTGTCGAGCGCAAGGCGGTGACCAACACCATTTTGGGTGTGATCATCTTCAATGCGATCACGCTCGGCCTGTCTACATCTCCTTCCATCCAGGCCAACGTCGGTCACGTTCTGCGTGTGATCGACACTGTGGTCCTCGGCATCTTTGTTGCCGAGTTGCTGTTGAAATTTTACGCCTACCGGTTGGACTTTTTCAAAAACGCCTGGAACATCTTTGACTTGGTGGTTGTGACGCTTGGTCTTTTGCCAAATCGCGACGGGCTGTCCGCGCTGCGCGGATTGCGGGTCATCCGGGCGATGCGGCTTTTGTCCGTCATTCCGCAAATGCGATCCGTCGTGCAGGCGCTGCTGGACGCTTTGCCGGGTATGGGCGCCGTGATCATCATGATCTCGATCGTGTTCTACGTCTTTGCTGTCATGGCAACACTGATGTATGGGCCCGATTTCCCTGAATGGTTCGGGACGCTTGGCCGGTCGTTATATTCGCTGTTCCAGATCATGACGCTGGAAAGCTGGTCCATGGGGATCGTGCGCCCGGTGATGGAGACACATCCGACGGCGTGGATATTCTTCGTCCCGTTCATCGTGATAACGGCGTTTTCGGTTCTGAACCTGTTCATCGGCCTGCTCGTCAACACGATGCAATCGGCCGTTGAGGATGAAGCCGTAGAAGAATTCTCGCACTTGCGCGACCTTGTCCGCAGCGAGACGGATGTCGTTGACGAACATGTTCTCGAACTGATGCAGGAGGTCAAAGCCCTGCGTCGGGAAGTGGCCGAGCTGAAGGGGCGGGACAATGGCTGACAGCTCGCAAAAATTCATTGCCCGGAACCGCGCGCCCAGGGTTCAGATCGAATATGACGTCGAACTTTACGGTGCTCAGAAAAAGGTTCAGCTGCCTTTTGTGATGGGTGTGCTAAGTGACCTGTCCGGCAAGTCCACAGTTGAAACACCCGCCGTTTCGGATCGCAAGTTCCTTGAAATTGACGTTGATAACTTTGATGCACGTATGAAGGCGATGGCCCCGCGCGTCGAGTTTTCGGTGCCGAACACACTGACGGGAGACGGCAACCTTGCGGTTGATCTGACTTTTGAGAAAATGGCGGATTTCAACCCGGCGCAGATAGCAGCCAAGGTGGAGCCGCTGCGCAAACTGCTTGAGGCACGAACGCAGTTGTCAACATTGATGGCCTACATGGATGGTAAAGCGGGTGCCGAGTCGCTTATCGAAAAGATACTGGCCGATCCGGCCCTGCTGAGCAGTTTGGCCAACAGCCCTGTGGAAGCGCAGGACCATCAGGCGGCATTGGACGCGTTGCGCGAGGCGGTGCCGGAGGAGACTTCTGCGGACGGGTCCGTTGAAGACGCCTTGGCCTCACTGCCGGACATCGAACACGAGGATACGCCCGATACCTCGGCGGATGTACTGTCGGATCTGGCGGCTGCTGCGCCAGATGATGCACCTGCTGATACGTCTACCGAAGACGCGCTAGCGACGTTGCCCGAAACGGTCGACAGCGGGCAGGATGAGGACGACAACAGCGGTGTCCTGTCCGATCTGGCCGCCACCGCGCCGGCAGAAGAAGAAGTCGATACCTCGGTAGAGGACGCGCTTTCTTCCATCCCGGAGGCGGCGGAAGAAGAATCCAGCGACCCTTCGGCGTCGGTTCTGTCCGGCTTGGCCGAAAACGCGCCAGAAGATGCAGTGCAAGACACCGCGATGGATGACGCACTTGCGTCCCTGCCCGAAACCGGTCCCGACGAACAGGACGATGGAACTGACGACATTCTGTCCGGTCTTTCGGATGCCGCCCCGGATGACGAATCCGAAGACAGCGCTGTGGCAGATGCCCTGTCGTCGCTTCCGGAAATTGAGGAGGCCGAGGCCGACACGCAAAGCGATGACGTTTTGTCTGGGCTTGCCGAACTTGAACCCGAAGACACGGTAGAAGCCCAATCTGTCGAGGACGCGTTGTCCTCGATACCCGACGTTCCCGAAACGGATGAGGATGACAGCTCTGACGAAGTCCTGAGTGATTTGGCCGATACCGCGCCACACGATGAGGCCAATGCGGACAGCGACCTTGATGACCTGTTAGGCGATCTTGCAAACAAAGCCCCGGATGAGGCTGAAGAAGAGGATGCGACAGCAGACGTTCTGGCTGCTTTGCCCGATGTTGAAGAGGCCGAGGACGACGATAGTTCCGAAGACATCCTCGATGACTTGGCAGCGTCCGCACCGGATGCCGAGCCCGAGGCGGATGATGAACTGGATGATCTGCTGAGTGACCTCGCCGATTTGGCGCCTGATGAAGCAGATGAAGAGGATGCTGCTGACGAAATCTTGGCTTCGGTGCCCGACCTTGAAGACTCTGCCGAAGAAGACAACGCGGATGACGTTTTAGGGGATTTGGCAGATACCGCACCGGCGGAGGACGTTGACGAAGGCGATGATCTGGATGAACTGCTGGGTGATCTGGCCGACGCGTCGCCGGAAACCGAAGAAGAAGATGACAGCACAGACGACGTTCTGGCGGCAATGCCAGAAGTTGAGAGCGACGAGGATGATGACGCGTTGGACGACATTCTCGGTGATCTGACCGAAACCGGGGACGACGAAGCCGCAGACGACGACCTGGATGCCCTGTTGGGCGATCTGACTGAGGACACGCCCGAAGAGGACGCAGAGGACAGTTCAGATCTGGACGATTTGCTGGGTGATCTCTCTGACGCAGAACCGGAAGACGCAGAGGACACGACCGATCCGCTTGCTGACCTGGATCTTGATGACCAGAACGAGGGCGGCGATGACGTAGATCTGGACGATCTGTTGGGCGATCTTGATCTGGATGATGACGACACCGAGACCGAAGATCTCGGTGCCTCGCCCAGCGATGTCGAAGAAACAGACCCGGCTTTGGACGATCTGGACCTGGATGGTTTGCTGGACGATCTGGGTCCAGATGACGAGGACAGCGCAGACCCTTCGGACGCGGATGATCTCGATTTGGATCTGGATGACCTGCTGGCCGACGATGATGATGAAAGCGCATCCGAAGACACGCCCGCACCGGAAGGTGCGACGCCAAGCGGCGAACCCGCTCTGGCCTTTGGCCGGATGAGCGCTGACCGCCCCGATCCGGAACGGCTGAAGCGCACGCGGTTCCGCATCGCGATCTTTGGCGATTTTTCCGGGCGTTCAGCGCGTGGGCAAATCGAAACGGGTGACGCGCTGGCCGCGCGTAAACCGATCCTTTTGGACCCGGATACCGTTGAAGAGGTGATCGAGAGCTTTGCAACCACGCTCGTTCTGCCCTTGGGCAAGGACGGCGCGGGGATAGAGGTCAAGCTGAACGAACTGGACGACCTTCACCCAGACGAACTTTATGAAAAAGTTGAGCTTTTCGACGGGCTTTCCGGTTTGAAAGGTCAGCTCAGTTCCGGGGCAACCGCAGATAATGCTGCCAAGCAACTGATCGCATGGGGCGAAGAATTCGGGCAGGCCGTTGTGCCCCCGCGCAGGACCTCCAGCGGGAATACGGTGCGGGCCGATTTGAAGTTGAGCGATTTCCAAAAGTTGATAGGTGACACCAGTGGCGAACTTGCGCAGGCGTCACCGGTGGATGACTTGCTGAAGCGGGTTGTCGGACCGCATATCCGAAAGCTGCCCAGTCCAGACGTCTCGGCGATGCAGACAGCAGTGGATGAGGCGTTGAGCGCCGCAATGCGTATGGTGCTTCATCATCCGGAATTCCAATCGGTCGAGGCGCAGTGGCGCAGTCTGGACCTGATCGCCCGTAGCGTCGAGGATGATGATACCCTGGATGTCATCCTTTACGATGTATCGGCCGAAGAGATCGCGGCCGACCTTGCAGCGGAAGAAGATCTGGCCAAAACCGGGCTGGTGCGTCTTCTGACCGAAGAACCGCTGGACGAGGAAAACGGTCGCGGCGGTTATTCTGCCCTGATCGGCCTTTATACGTTCGAGGAAACACCACCACATGCAGAGATTTTGGGCCGGATTGGACGCGTTGCCGCCCATGTAGATGCGCCTTTTATCAGCGCCATTACGCCTGCCTATCTTGATATCAAGAAAGAGGACCGTAATCCGTTGGTTGCCAAGGCGTGGGATACATTCCGCGCCATGCCAGAGGCGGGCCATGTTGGCCTCGCATCTCCCCGCTTCTTGCTGCGGCGACCGTATGGGGCAAAGTCCGAACCGATCTACGAATTTGATTTCGAAGAATTCACCGAGACCGAGGGCCTGAGGGGCATGCTCTGGGCCAATCCGGCGGTCTTGGTAACGATCTTATTGGCGCGTTCGTTCAAGCAAAATGGAAAGGCGATGAACCTTGGTTCCGTCATGAGCCTCGGTGGCATTCCATTTCACTACGTCAACGACCGCTATGGCGATCAGGTGGCTTTGCCCTGCACCGAACGCAATATCACGATGGAAAAACACGAGCACTCAGTACAACGCGGCTATATGCCAGTGCTTTCGGTCAAAGGCCGCGATGAGATTCGGCTTGGCTCGTTTAATTCCGTTGCCGGAAAAGAGATTCTTGGCCCTTGGTCCGGTGTTCCGGTGCCTGAACCGTCACCGGACGTACCGCCAGAGCCCGAGGATGAAGATGTACTGGCTGACGATGATCTGGATCTGGACGCTGATCTCGATCTTGATATCGACCTTGGAGATGACGACAGCACCGATCTGGATACGGACGATTTCGATCTGGATCTGGGCGATGATGATTCAAGCTCGCTCGACGATTTCCTGGCGGGTTTTGGTGACGATGACGATGATGACGAAGACGAAGAAGAAATGGACCCGGAACTGGCCGCATTGCTGGCTGATCTGTAACGGTGTGGCAAGACTAGAATTGGAAGGAACGGGAAATGGCGCAAGGTTTGCAAAGTAAAGAGTGGCCCCTTCGGATCACCGGTTCATACTCGTATGACGAAGACGATTTGGTCATCCGGCGCGCTGTTGTGACCGAGGAATTGGGCAAGCTGACCGAAATTCAGGTCGAGTTCATGTCCAAAAAAACAACAATTGCGCTGGACAAACTGCTTGGCAAAGTGCTGACAATCCATCTGGATGCGGAAGACGGGGCCAAGCGCAAGTTTGCGGGAACAATTGTCCGGGTAGAACGACTTGCCCTGCGTGATGGTTTCGTCCAGTTTTTGGCAGAACTGCGTCCCTGGTTCTGGTTGTTGACCCAAAAAACTGACAGCCGGATTTATCAGAACCTGTCGACCGTCGAAATCATCGAGGACATCTTCAGCCGCCACGGGATTTCCGATTTTAAGAAAAGTCTGTCTGCGACGTATTCGAAACGCGAGTACTGCGTCCAGTACCGCGAAACCGACTTTGATTTCGTCTCGCGCCTGATGCAGGAAGAAGGGATTTACTACTTCTTCGATTATTCGAAAGCCGAGGACAAAAACGAAACTCTGGTCCTGTGTGATGGGCCGTCGGCACACAGCCCGATCCAGGGCGAGCCAAAAGTCGAGTTTCGGGGCGGCGATGACTATGAGCAAAGGTTGGGTGATTTCATTACCGAGTGGGCCGCGGCCGAACAAATCCTCTCGGGCGTTGTGTCTCTGGGCGATTTTGATTTCGAAAAACCCAGTGCCTCTTTGGATACGCGGGCCAATACGTCCTCCGGTGCTTCACACGGGTTCAAAACCAAGTTGGAACTTTATGACACGCCCGGGCATTACAAAGAGACCGGGGCCGGCAGCAATTTCGCCAAAGTTCGCATGAAAGCAGAAGACGCGCAGTTCGATGTGCGGCGGGGTCGGGCGTCGGTGCGATCTTTGGCGACTGGCAGCAAATTCACGCTGAAAGAACACCCCGACAAATCCCAGAACGCCGAATATCTGATCACCAGCGCCAAATATTACCTACAAACCACAGAAGGTTACGGGTTTGAAAAAAAGGATTTGGACCTTGATACCGGCGCATTGGAGTTTCCCGACGACAGTGGCCAGATGTTCATGGTCGAATTCCAGGCGCAGCCCGCCAAGACAGATTTCAAATCGCCACGAACGATCCCGTGGCCAGAGATTTCCGGGCTTCACACCGCTATTGTGACCGGCAAAAGCGGCGAGGAAATCTGGACCGACAAATATGGGCGCATCAAAGTACAGTTTCACTGGGACCGCGAAGGCAAAAAGGACGAAAAGACAACCTGCTGGGTTCGGGTCGTCACACCCTGGTCCGGCAAGAATTGGGGAATGGTCAGTATCCCAAGGATCGGCCAAGAGGTTGTCATTCAGTTCGAGGAGGGCGATCCGGATCGGCCCATTTGCACAGGTATGCTGTATAATGCCGACACCATGCCCCCGTACTCTTTGCCGGATAATCAAACACAGTCAGGGATCAAGACCCGGTCAAGCAAGAAGGGCAGCGCCGATACCTATAACGAACTGATGTTCGAAGACAAAAAAGACGCCGAGCTTGTGCGCTTTCAGGCGCAAAAAGACCATGAGAAACTGGTCAAGAACATGTCGACGATTACCATCGGTTACGACAAGCTGGACAAGGGCGGAAACGGCGGGGACGGCTGCTTGAGCCAGGTTGTCAAAAAGAACGTCGATGAGACGATCAAGGAAGGTGACCACACCTTCAAGATCGAAACCGGCAGTCAGACGATCAACATCAAGACCGACCAAACCGAAACGATCGAGGGTAAATCAACCCGAACCGTAACCGGCAACGTTGCGGAAACCGTAAAGACGGGCAACAAATCGACGACCGTAAGCAGTGGCAACATTCAGGTCGACGCGAAGTCGGGCAAAATAACCATGACGGCGATGCAATCGATCGAATTGAAAGTGGGTGGTTCTTCGATCAAGCTGGACCCGACCAGCGTTACGATCAAGAGCACAATGATCAAGGTCCAGGCCAATGCCAAACTGGATGCAAAAAGCCCAATGACGACCGTGAACGGCGATGCCATGCTGACCCTCAAGGGCGGCGTGACAATGATCAACTAAGAGGGCCGACCGATGAGTGAACGATTTGCAGATATGGTCAAGGTTCCACAAGTACCGGCTGCGCGGATGCTGGCTGACGCCAACGCAAGACTGAGCGTCAAGTTGGACGCCCCCGCAAGTGCCGCGTTGGATACCGTTCTGGCCGAGCTGGACGAAAAAGAAGCCTTCATCGATATGTTGCGCCTTTTGGGTGTTGCTCTACCGCCACGCGAACGGGTCTGGTGGTCCTGTCTGGCGGCGCGCGATTACATCGGCGAAGCGCCGGACAACAACACGCCATCGCTTGCCGCGTCCGAAGAATGGGTGTTCCGGCCAACGCCTGAAAACCGGGAAAAAGCCGGAGAAACCATTGATTTGGCCGAACCGGACGACGAAACCGTGAACTGTGCAATGGGCGTGCTATATTCTGAAGGCACGTTGGGAACGGGGGATCTGGAGAATATCCCGTCTCCACCCGGTGCTGCGGAAACCGTGGCCTTTGCGATGAATGTAGTTGCGATGGACAATCACGAAGGCGATTTTGATGCATACGTACAGTTGCTGATTGATCGTGGCGTCGATATTGCTCGGGGTGGGAATGGTAAGCTGGACCGCGAGGATGCCGGTTCAGAGACAGAGGAGTAGACATGGGATTTCCACAAGCCCGTGTAACCGATTTGCATGCGTGCACATTGCCGGCCCCGCCGCCAGCGCCACCGCCGCCGGCCCCTGTGCCGATGCCGATCATGCCACCGTGTTGCCCAACCGTTCTGGTCTCAAAGCTGCCGGCGGCACGTATGACGGATTTGGCGACACCCGCGTTTCCACATCCCATCTTGAAGGGATCAGCGACGGTGCTGATCAGCAAACTTCCCGCGGCGCGGGTTACGGATACCTGCGCTTGTGGCGGTCCGATCTTGCCGCCTTGCTGCCCCACCGTTCTGGTCGGAGGATGAAGACAGACGAATGACGGTCACACTAAAATTCCAATCCACCGGCATTGTGCCGGGCGACGGGCGCCCGGTTTCGATGCAGGGGGGCTCTTTGACCGTGGGGCGCGGCCCAGCCAATGATCTGGTTTTGCCCGACCCTGAAAAAACACTCAGCAAAAGCCATTTCGTGATCGAAGATCACAATGGAAATGTTGTGATTGTGGATTTGTCCACAAACGGAACGTTTTTGAACTACTCCAAGATTGCGCTTGGCCGAACACCGACCCCCTTGAACAACGGCGATGTCCTGACCGCAGGCGGCTATGAAATGGTCATCGAGATCGGTGCCGATCTGCCCACGTTCGAAGAAATGATCCCCCAGCCCATGCAGCAAGGTGGGGTCTCGCCGGGTCAATCGCAAAACGCCCCGGACCCGCTGGCGTTGCTCGATGATGCCGCGCCGGGCGGGGACTTTCTGGACGACCTTCTCGGCGGCGATGCGCCCAAAGGGCCGGGTCAGATTTCGACCCCTGATCCGATGGACGAGCTTTTGCCGCCACTTGACGATGACGATCCGTTTTTTGCCAAGCCCAAAGATGTGCATGCGGACATGGGGGGCAGCGACTCGATGCACAACCCGTCAGCTTCGGATGCGTTTTCCGCGCCTCAGTCCGGCGGCGGTGCAAACTTGATACCGGACGATTGGGACGATGATCTGTTGCCACCCTCCGGAGGGGCGTCCCCAGAACCGAGCCCGGCGCCGCCACCGGCCCAAGCCGAACCTGTTGCACCACCGCCGCCGGTCAAGCCAACGCCGGGTGGTCAGCCGACGGCTCCTGACCCAGTGCCTGAGCCCGCTAAGCCCGAGGCGCCAGCCGCCCGCGCACCCGCAGCGGCCGGCGATCAGTCAGCTGCCCGCGCGTTGCTGGAGGCGTTGGAGGTTGACGACCTGAAAATTGACGATGCCGATCTGCCTGCGACGATGGGCCGAATGGGCCGCGTTCTGCGCGCGATGATCACGGGCCTGCGGGAAATCCTGATGACCCGCACATCGATCAAATCCGAATTCCGGATAGATCAGACGATGATCAGCGCCGGAGGAAACAATCCGCTTAAATTCTCGATCAGCGCTGAACAAGCCATCGAGGCCTTGGTAAAGCCGCGCGTCAAAGGATATCTGGCTTCTGAAGAAGCCACCGAGCAGGCCCTGAACGACATCAAGGCGCACGAAGTCGCCATGGTGACCGGAATGGAAGCCGCATTAAAAGGTGTTCTTGCCCGGTTGGACCCGGAAGTCCTGGCAGGAAAAATCGAAGGGTCCGGCAAACTTGGGTCACTTTTCAAGGGTAAAAAGGCGCAGTATTGGGAAGTGTACGAAAAGATGTATGCGGATATCTCGGATCAGGCAGAGAATGACTTTCATGATCTCTTTAGCCGAGAGTTCGCGAGGGCGTATAAGGAACAGCTGGAAAAGCTGAAATAACGCCCGAGTAGGGCGGCAAGAACAAGGGAGGGCAGCCATTGTCCTGGGACAGCAAGGTGCTTTGGACCGAAGGGTTGTTTCTGCAACCCCATCACTTCCAGCAGGCTGATCGATATACCGAGGCTCTGGTTGCGGGGCTGGCTCGTCGCGTGACACCCTATGCCTGGGGCGTCGGTGCGCTTGAAATCGACGACGAGGTGCTGAAAGTCGGTCAATTCGCGTTGAAGTCGTGTTCCGGTCTGACACCGGACGGGCAGGTTTTCCGCGTTCCGCAAGCCGAAGATCATCCGCCCGCGCTGGAAGTGCCTGAAACGATAAAGGACTGCGTCGTCTACCTGACCGTGCCGCAACGGCGGCAAGGGGCGTCCGAAGTTGATTTGAGCGGCGCAGAACAATCTGTCAGCCGCCTGAGACCGGCGGAACAGGAAATCACCGATGTGATGAGCCAGCAGAAAAAGCCGGTGACGCTGGGTGTCGGAAAACTGCGCCTGCAGTTTGCGTTGGAAGTCGACGATCTGGCTGACAAGCTGGCCATCCCGATTGCCAAGATTATTGAAGTTCGCCCCGACAAAGAGATCATTTTGGATCGTGGGTTTATCCCGTCGGTTCTGGACATTCGCGCTGCGTCGGCTCTTTCGGGTTTCATGAACGAATTGGAAGGAATGCTGTCGCATCGGATGCAGGCTCTTGCAGGGCGGCTGTCTGATGGTGGACCGGCCAAAGGTGCGGCAGAAATCTCGGATTTTCTGCTGTTGATGGTTATCAACCGCAATCTGCCGCTGGTGCGTCACTTCGCAAACATCGAGAATGTGCACCCCGAACATGCTTACCGTGTATGTGCTGCGCTTGCCGGCGAACTAGCGACTTTTATGAGTGCCGAAAAGGAAGCGACGCAGTTCCCGGCCTATCAGCACGACGACCTGACGGCCTCTTTTGCACCGGTAATCCGTATTTTGCGCCAATACCTGAGTTCGGTTCTGGAGCAGACCGCCGTTTCGATCCCACTCGAAGCCCGAAAATACGGTATCAGCGTCGGCGTCATTGCCGACCGCAAGCTGATCGGGAACGCAGGTTTCGTGCTGGCCGTCAGCGCCGATATTCCGGCCGAAGATGTACGCAGGCACTTTGCAGGGCAGGCCAAGACAGGTCCTGTCGAGGAAATTCGCCAGCTTGTGAATTCGGCTTTGCCGGGTATTACATTGCGTCCTCTGCCAGTTGCGCCGCGACAAATCCCCTACCATTCGGGTGTTGTTTACTTCGAATTGGACGCTGCAAGTCCTTATTGGGGCAAGATGACGACCTCTGGCGGTATCGCCGTGCATGTGTCCGGTCAGTATCCCGGCCTGCAGATGGAGCTGTGGGCAATCCGCAACCAGTAGTGTGAAGGCGATTACTGGCTGCGTCGAAACAATTTGATAGGGCCACCCATGTGGGTCACACTGTGACGCGGGAGCCTTGAGGAAACAGGTCAAACGATGTCCGACAAAGATCCTTTTGCAGAACCGGACGATACCGACAAGACGGTGATCAGACCCAATCCGGGTGGTCGCCGCCAATCAGGCGGCGTGCAACAGCCCGCGGTTCCGCAACAGCCGGCAGGATATCCCGACCCCTACCAACAGCCGCTTGCCCCGCAGCCACCAGCAGCGGACACAGGAAACGTGGGGTTCGGCGTGCCGCAACCGCAGGCACCGCAGACCAAACCTCCGCAAAGTGGCGGCGAAGATGTGGCGATCACGGGGATGAATCGGCTGAACGCGTGTGCGGCGTCGCTGTTTTCGCTGATCAGTCGCATCCGGAATCGGGCACAGCACATGGACCCGGACAAGTTGCGCCAAAGCGTCGTCGCCGAAGTCCGGTCTTTCGAGAATTCTGCCCTGCAGGCCGGAATCCCGGCACAAACCGTCAAGATTGCGCGCTATGCCTTGTGCGCCACGCTTGATGACGTGGTTCTGAACACGCCGTGGGGTGGACAATCCAGTTGGGCAACTCAGTCGCTTGTGGGTACGTTCCACCGGGAAACCGTGGGCGGCGATCGGTTCTACGATTTGCTTGCGCGGCTGGAACAGGACCCGGCAAACAACATCGAGGTGTTGGAGTTTGTCTACATGTGCCTGTCGCTCGGCTTTGAAGGCCGGTTGCGGGTCGAACAAGGCGGCCCTGACAAACACCTGCAGATCCGGCAGGGGCTGGCCCGGATCATTCGCGGGCAGCGCGGCGATGTCGAACGCGATCTGGCACCGCATTGGGAAGGGGTCGACAAACCTTATCGCGCCCTCAGTATGTGGAAGCCGGTGTGGATTGCCCTTGGGGTGACGGCTTTGTTGCTGATGGCTGAGTTTGGCGGGTTGTCCTACGCGCTGTCGAACAGAACCGAAAACCTTGTCGGTCAGATGTCGGTGATTGATGCGGGTCCCGTGGCCGAGTTGCAGCGGCGCGCCCCGCCGCCGCCGCCACCACTGCCGCAGGCGCAGCCACAGGTCGAGAAGGTCGTGGCCTTCCTCAAACCGGAAATTGATGAGGGATTGGTTGAAGTCTTTGAAAAGGGCAACACCTTGATCATTCGCATCAAGGGATCGGGCATGTTTGGTTCGGGGTCCGATCATTTGCAGGATAAGTTCCGTGAACCGGTGCGCCGCGTCGCAGTCGCGCTGAACGACGAGCCCGGTTCGGTGATTGTGGCAGGTCACTCCGACAACGTGCCGATCCGGTCGTCCAGATTCCCGTCCAACCTTGCCTTGTCGCTGGCCCGGGCAAAGTCGGTAATGAACCAGATGGCGGGTGACATGGCCGAACCGGACCGCCTGAGTGCTGAAGGCCGCGCCGACAGCGAGCCCATCGCTGACAACTCCACCCGTGAAGGTCGGGCAACCAACCGCCGGATCGAAGTTCTGCTGGTTCAGGAGGAGAACTGATGTATTTCCTCAAGGTTCTGAAATTCATATTCCTGTCGATCTATACCGTGCTGTTCTTCACGGCCACGGTCCTGGCGCTAAGCCTGTTTTACCTTGGACCCTTGATCGGCTCGGACGAATGGCGCCCGTTGGACGGGCTGACCGCGCGCCTCATCTGGTGCGGGATCATCTATCTGTTCTTCCTGACGATTGCGTTGATCATCTTTTTTGTCCGCCGTCGGCGCGAGAAAAAGCTGACCGAGGAAATCACGGAATCCGTCAGCGATGGCGGCGATATGATCGACAGCGAGATCGCCGAACTGCGCGGCAAGCTGAAAACCGCCATGGCCGCGCTGCGAAAATCAAAGAATGGGCGACGTCATCTGAACGAACTGCCCTGGTACGTGATGATCGGCCCGCCCGGCGCAGGAAAGACCACGGCTATCGTGAACTCGGGCCTGAATTTCCCGCTGGCGGATGAAATGGGCAAAACCGCCATTGGCGGCGTTGGCGGAACCAGAAACTGCGATTGGTGGTTTACGGAAAACGCTGTTTTGATCGACACGGCCGGACGCTACACCACGCAGGAAAGCGACGCCGAGGTCGACAATGCCGCATGGATCGGATTTCTGAGCCTGCTCAAGAAATACCGCAAACGGCAGCCTATAAACGGCGCGATGATCGCGATTTCGTTGTCTGACCTGTCGCTTCAGGATGAAATTACGCAGAAAGAACACGCAAAAGCCGTGCGTCGCCGGCTGGAAGAACTGCGGGAAAAACTGGGCGTCCGTTTCCCGGTTTACATTTTGTTCACCAAGGCCGACCTGATCGCCGGATTTGCCGAGTTTTATGACAATCTGGGCAAAGAGGACCGCGAACAGGTTTGGGGCTTCACCTTGCCGCTCGACAAGTCGCGTTCCGAGCAGTCGCCGGTTGCTGCTTTCGACGAAGAGTTCGCGTTGCTGCTGGGTCGCCTGAATGCTCAATCGCTGGAACGGATGCAGACGGAAACCGACCCACAGCGCCGGGCGCTGATCGCTGGGTTCCCGATGCAGGTGGCGTCGGTCCGAAAGGTTGCCCATGAGTTCCTGACCGAGGTGTTTCAGGACAGCCGCTATCAGCACCGTCATATGTTGCGTGGGGTCTATTTCACATCTGGCACGCAGGAAGGCACGCCGATCGACCGCCTGATGCTGGGCATGGCACGGACGTTTGGGATCGGGCGGCAGGCGATTGGGTCGGGGCAGGGCTCTGGTCGGTCCTATTTCCTGACGCGCCTGTTCGATCAGGTTATCTTCCGCGAAGCAGGTCTTGTCAGCGCCGACGACAAGGTTGAACGCCGTTACAAGATCACAAAGTGGGTTTCGATTGCGGCGACTGTCATCGCTGCCATAGGCGTGGGCGCTTTGCTTGTGCGCAGCTTCATGGGCAACTCGGACCTGATTGCCGAGGCGCAGGAAGGCGTGTCTGCTTATCAGGCCGCCGCCGCAACCCTGCCGCCAAGTCCGGTGGGGGATACCGATCTGGTGCCGGTCGTGCAGGCCTTGAATACCCTCCGCGACTTGCCGGCCAACCCGACTCTCAGCGATCCTGAGCCGGAAACGCGCCTGACCTATGGACTCTATCAGGGTGATGTGATCGGAACGCAGGCCGCGCAAACCTATCGCGCGTCGTTGAACCAACGCTTCCTTCCGCGTTTGTTGTTGCGTCTCGAAGAACAGATGAGCGCCAACATCAATAACCCAGATGTGTTGTATGAGGCACTCAAGGTCTATCTGATGCTGGGCCTTCAGGGGCCGATGAATCAGGATCTGGTCAAGGAATGGATGAACATTGACTGGACCGTCTCTTTCCCCGGCCCATCGCGCGAGGAATTCCGCGCCGATCTGAATGACCATCTCGACGCGTTGTTGAGCCAGCCGATGCAGGAAGTGGCGCTTAACGGTCCGATGGTGGATCAAATTCAGGGAATCCTGTCGGAACTGCCGCTGGCACAGCGTGTCTACAACGGCATCGTGTCCAGCCCGGCCGCGACAGCACTGCCTGAATGGCGGATAACCGAGGTTGGCGGACCGGCGGTTGGCCGGGTGCTTGTCCGGTCCTCGGGCAAACCGCTGAATGATGGGATCGAGGGTATCTTTACCTATAATGGTTTCAACAATGTCTTCCTGGGCGAGGCCGTTGGCGTGGCCAAGCGTGTGCAAAAGGAAAGCTGGGTTTTGGGTCCGCGCGGCGAGGCGGAACAGACCGAACAAGCGCTGGCTGCGCTCAGCCGTGATGTTCTGGACCTGTATTACAATGACTATATCGCACGGTATGATGCGATGCTTGGCGATATCGATATCGTTCCGATGGAAAGCCTGAGCCACGCGGTCGAAGTGACCAATGTCTTGTCCGGCCCGACCTCTCCCATCGTCAATGTTCTGAACTCGATTTCGGATGAAACCAAACTGACCGAAAGCCGCTCGGGCCTCGCGGGGGGCACCGATGCGCTAAGTGACGGGGTGTCCAGCGCCGCCAGTTTGGAACTGCAGTCCGCAACGTCGGTACAGACCCAAATCCTGCTCGAAGCGTTGGCCAAGTCCAGTGGGGTCGGAACGAACGAACCGGTTCAGCAGCCGGGCGAGTATGTCGAGGATCGATTTGACTGGCTGCATCAGCTGGTCGATCAGCAGGAAGGCCAGCCCTCGCAGCTTGACTTGCTGATCGGGTCCCTTACCGAGGTGTACCAGGAGCTCAACAAAATGTCGTTCAGCGGTGTTTCGGGCGGGGAAACCGGTCAGGCATTGCAACAGTTCCAGCAGGAAGCGGCGCGTATCCCCGGCCCGATGGAGCGGTGGGCCGTTCAGATCATCGACGGGTCGTCCGGCATCACGTCAGACAGCACACGCGCATCAATCAATGCGCGCTGGCAATCGAATGTCCTGCCGTTCTGCGAACAGGTGGTGACAGATCGGTATCCGTTCAACCGCAGGTCGGGCGCTGATGTGGCAATGGGTGACTTTGCCAAACTCTTTGGCCCGCAGGGCCTGATCGACAATTTCTTTAACGACAATCTGGCCAAGCACGTCGATATGCGCACGCGGCCATGGTCTTGGAAATCAGGTGTCAATGCCACCGATCTTGGGATCAGCCAGGCGGTTCTGACCCAGTTCCAGAATGCAGCTGAGATCAAGGAGGCGTTCTTTGCCAACGGGCCGCAACCACAGATCCAGTTCCAGATCATGCCCGAGGCTCTGGACCCCAAGGCTAAAGGCGTCACGCTTGAAATTGACGGTCAGTCACTCGAATTCCGGCACAAGGGCGGCTTGCCCTCGCCGATGGCGGTCACGTGGCCCGGCTCGGTCGGGTTGGCCCGGGTTACGTTCGATCCGCAAAAGCGAAACATTGAAAGCGTTTTGTCCAAAGATGGCCCGTGGGCGTGGTTCCGTCTGCTTGACGCGGCCGAGGTTCGCCGCACCAACGTGTCTGACCGAAAGAAAGTGATCTTTAACGTGGGTGGTCGTATCGCCATCTTCCAATTGCAATCGGGATCGGTGATCAACCCGTTCGCTCTGCCGGCGTTGCAAAAGTTCAGCTGTCCGAAGTCGTTCTGATGCAGCAGGCCGGATTTGGTGCATTCGGCAAAATGCCGTCAGTCGGAGATTTCTTCCGGCTCGGTGTCGCTCAGTCCTTTGTCCAGCCATGGGACGACTGGATACAGCGCAGCATGCTGACGGTGTCCCAGGCATTGGGACAGGCGTGGGACGAATACTATATGTCGGCACCGATATGGCGGTTTTGCCTGTCGCCGGGATTGGCAGGGCCCCAAAAAATGTTGGGTGTTCTGATGCCATCGGTGGATCGTGTCGGGCGGCGATTTCCACTGACACTTGTTGCCGGGTTGTCGAATGAGGGTTCCGCGGTACTGGCCCATTTCCGGGCGTCTGAGGTTTTTCTGCAGCTTGAAAACCTGGCTTTGGCCTGTTTGGAAGATGACATGACCCGCGACCGCTTGGCCGAAGGATTGGCGGGGTTCGTTGCGCCGCAACAGCTGCCAACCGCTCCGGTGCGGGGACATGGAAACACGATGGTACTGACACGCGGTGAGGTCGCCGACAGCCTGCTTCCTGACCTTGCATCGGGCCTGATGTCGCAAAGATATCGCACTCCCAGTATTTGGAGCACTGAAATCGGCGGCGTTCCCCGGATGATGGTCTGCGAAGGTTTACCGGATGGACCAAACATGCAAGGTTTGTTCAACTTACATGCCGCACTCTGGACCGAGGCCAGGCCACTATGAATTCAAGTCATCGCGTTCGGTACAGCGCGCGCAGCCATGTCGGCCTGAAGCGCAAAGTCAATGAGGACGCGGTGTTGGCCTTGCCCGAAGAAAGCCTATGGCTTGTGGCGGATGGCATGGGCGGGCACGAGGCCGGAGATTATGCCAGCCGACTGGTTGCTGACATGGTTGCCGCGATGCCCCCGGGACTTCCGCCCACGGATCGGTTAGGTGCGCTGCGCGATGTCATTCAGCGCGCCCATGCCGTGATCCGTGAAGAAGCCGAAGCGCGCGGTGGCGGAACAATCGGAACAACGGTTGCCTGCATGATGTTGGCAAACGGGCATTTCGTCGGTCTTTGGGCCGGGGACAGCCGGATTTACCTGTTGAGAGGCGGCAAGATACAGATGCTGACCACCGATCACTCGCTGGTTGCAGATCTTGTCATGGCTGGTCAGTTGACATGGGACGAGGCGGAACAGCATCCGCAGTCCAATGCCATCACACGCGCCGTCGGCGTAGGCGATGAACTGGAACTGGACAAAATTCGAGGTGAAGTTCAACCGGGCGACAGGTTCCTGATATGCTCGGACGGTCTCAGCAAATACGCGACATTCGCGATGCTAGAAAAGGCCCTGTCGGAAATGCCGATCGAAACGGTGGCTGATCAACTGGTTCAGATTGCTCTGGACGGGGGCGGCGCGGACAACATCACCGTGGTCGTGGTTGATATTCTCTGACCTAAGTGAAACTCGGCAGTGTCGGTATCGGCGGTGGTGCCGGCAATTGCATCCCGGCAAGACTGTCCCGGATTGAACCGATATCGGTGTTACATGCGTCGCAGGGCCCCAGCGGCAGTCCCGGCAGAGATTTGGCGAGCTTCTTCAATGCTTCCAGTGTCGGAAGGATTGGCACGGCGGGTGGCTGCACGCTCATAGATGCGGCCAGATTCATCGCGCCACTCTGCGTGGCCTGGGCACCCTGCGTAACGTCATCAATTTTTGGCAGCGCGTCCAGCTGCATCTGCAGCGATTGCGCTTCAAGCGGTACGGGGATGTTCAAACGCGCGATGTAGCTTAGCATTGCGTTAATTCGGGCTATTCCGGCAGGCGTCAGTGCATCCGGCCCAAAGGCTTCCTGGATCGTTGCCAAATCCTGCAGTTGGTCTGCCATCGCCTGAAGATCTTCCAGCGATACCGGCAAATTTGGAATCGGGATTGTGGACAAGGCCGCCAACTGGCTCATCAGCGTTTTCATCAGGTTGGGGTCTGATACCGCGGGCAACCCCATTGCCGCCGGTGCGGTTGCAGCCGGAGCCATTAAGGCCAACTGCCGGGCGAGGTTGACCTTAGGCAAAGGCAAGGCAAACGGCGGCATCGTGATGCGCGGCAGTTTGGCGGCGAAATTCAACGCGGCTGAGCAGGTGCCGCGCGATCCTCCGGCCTCGCCGAGTTCCATTTTTGCCTCGTGCGAAAAATCCAGACCGGCCAACGCCATCGGGCAGACGCCCTGGGCGCGCAAGGCCAGCGTCATTTTGGCGGCCAGGGTAATGTTCTGCATCTGCGGGGCTGGTATCTTCGGGATCGTCTGTGCTTGCGGCAACACATTCTTGGCCATGCTTACGACAGCTTGCTGAACCTCTGCCAGCAAGGCGCGCGGGTCCGTTAGAGGGTATCCGGTGGCGACCAACCGCATCATCAGTGAAATCGCACCACCGCCATCGGTGGGCAGGATCGGTGGCAGCGCGATGTTGGGTGCATTCGCCGCCATTGTCGCCTTGAGATATATGTCCGGCGTCATCGCTGGCAGCATCGCGTTCAGCTTCATATCTGCCCGCGCCTGTCCGCTGGCCGTTCCTTGCAACCCCAGCAAGCTCAGCAGTTTCATCATCTGCGGCGGCACGGCCTGAACCGACAGGTTGGCCGTCGGCATCAGATTGGTCGAGTTAGCTTTGCAAAAGCAGGGCATGGCGTTAGATCAGACCGTTTTCATTTTTCCAGGGTCGTCAGGATTCGACTGTCCAGCGACAGAATCTGCGTCGCGACATTCCGGTCCTGCTCTCGCAGAGCTTCGGCATAACCTGCGGCTGATTCCGTGGTGGGGCGTAGGGTGTTGAACAATTGATTGTCTGACCGCAGAACGATCACCTTGCTTTTGCCAAGCGTACTGTCGTCCACCTTGAAGGCGATGCCTCCATTCTGCTGGCTTTCCGGGATGGAATAGGCGACGCGAACGGACATCGGCCCGGTTTCGCCATCGCGAAGCGAGATAACATCGTTTTCCTGACGCGTGACGTTCGGAAGCAAGTGGAACACGTTTCCGGACACATCCAGAACAGAAACCGAAAGGAACCCGTCCTGTACGTCTGCGGGCAAATCGACATCAATAACGGGGTTCTGTCCCACGATGAAGTCGCCTGTCGGATTTGGCGCGTCGTCCTGCTCTCCATTGAAGAATGCAATCGAGATGTCGCTTGCCGGTGCAGAGGGCAAGAAATTCTCGATCAGGCATAGGGTCGGGTTCAACAGGGAAACCTGTTCCAAATCGATAGGTCGTGGACCAGCCAGCGCGCTTAGCGCAGTGTCCAAACCGATCAGACTGTCTTGCGAAGCCAAAGTGCCGCTGACTTGGATCGGCGTCTCCAATCCGTATCCAGTGGTTGGCGCATCCACCAGATTCAGCGGTCCGCAATCAGCGAGACCTGACAGAATGGGGCGGATTTCGTCTGCCGACAGAAACAATGGCTCAAGCTCAATTTCTGCCGTGCCCTGCAGCCCGGCAGGCAATCCTGCCGAATAAAGCTGCTCGAGCTCGGTGTGCAAAGCCTGATCCGTTGTCTGACCGGTCAGTTTTGCGTCGTTCCCGTCAACGACCAGGCGCCACTCATCCAAATTCATCGCTGAACTTATGACGTCATTGACAGCCGATCCCCAATTGTCTGCAATATCCCCTGACGCAAGGGTCAAGTCCACGTCACCGCCTTGCGAGGTGATTTCGCCGGTCATTGCGTCCCGGGCGGTTTCGGACGGTACGAACCCAACAACCCGGGGGGGCAGGCCCTCGCGTTTGTCAGCGACCAAAGTGTAAGGCGAAACCGCAGGGTACTGAGGCCCCAGAAAACCGTCGAACAGACCGCCGAAGTACCCGCCAACCCCGACACCGGCGAGCGCAAGGACACCGACGCCCGCGACCAGACCGCCCCTGGATTTCTGCGGCTCGGTCGTTGTAGCAGGGGACGATTGCGGAGCCTGCGCGGGCGACTTGGAGCCGTCCGATTGTTCTGGCGTCGCCATAGCCAGTTCTGGCTCAGGTGTTTTGCTTTTCGGAATGATAACCGTCGCATCATCCTCGGACGCCGGAGGTGTCGAAGGAACCCCGGTTCGCGCTGTCGCCAACGCGCGCAGAACCTCGGTGGCCGTCTGATAGCGATCATCGGGGTTGGGCGCTGCCATTTTGTCCAGGATGGACTTCAACGGCTCGGGAACGCCGTCCGTATCCAGCGGGATTTTCTTGTTTTCGACAACTTCCAGCAGGTTGCGTCCGGCGTCAGCCCTCTTGCCGCGGAAATTGGCCAGTAGAAGCGCGCCCAGCGAATAGATATCGGTCCGCTGGTCGGTTTTTCCAGACAATTGTTCGGGCGCGGCATAGGCATACTTGCCCGCAAATTCGCCGCCCACGATGGTCTCGGCACCCGGGTTTGTGTCTTTGGCAATGCCGAAGTCAATGATGACCGCCTGGGCCGGATCCCCATCCCGCAAGATGATGTTGTCCGGGCTCAAATCACGGTGGACGATGTTACGCGCATGGGCTGCTTCCAACCCCTCGCACACCCTTTTGCAGACCGTCATGATCTGGTCTGCAGGCATTGGGCCTTCGTTCAGTTTCTGATCAAGGCCCGGACCATCCACATAGTCCATCACAAGGTAGACATGCCCGTCGGCGGTTCTGTTGTTTTCAGAATACCGGACAACGGCGTCGTGTCGGATATCGCGAATTTCTTCTTCGCGGGTCAGCAGCACCAGATAGTCGTCGTTGCTGGAAAACTCTGCTTTCAGAACCTTCAAAGCGGCAAGCCGCCCCGAAATCTCGGAGCGGGCCCGATAGACGTCAGATGTACCGCCCCGCCCAAGTATCGCTTCGATCCGATATGTATTGTTCACCAGATCGCCCGGCTGAAACAGGTCACCTGCGCGGGATTCGGTCATGCTGCCCTCAAGATTTTTAGTTCTTCGCGGTTGCGATCAGCCGAGGGCTTGGAATTCAACGCGGCGGTTTTCGTCCGCGCGCGGGTTCGCCTTGTTAAGTGGTTCCGCTTCACCAACGCCAAGTACCTCAAGCCGCTCTTCGGCAATGCCGCAATCGCCTATTAAAAAGCGTTTAACCTCTTTCGCGCGCAACAGCGAGAGGTTTTGGTTGTACTCGGCCGATCCGGCGCTGTCGGTGTGACCGATAATCTGGAACACGTTGACATCCACATCTTTCATCGCCTGACACAGCGAAGACAGTTTCGGTTTTTCATCCTCGCGCAGCGCAGCCGACGCAAAGTCGAACCGGATCTGGATATTTACCTGATCCTCTTCTGCAACAGGCTGATACTCTGCCGGGGCTGCGGCCACCGTTGTTTCGGTTGTAGTCGCGTCGGAGCTGTCCTGATTTGAAGGAACAATTACCAACCCACGGGTTTTTTGCTTGTTAAACGCATCCGTGATCTCGTCCGCCGTCAGTTCCGACGTCTGGGCCATTGACACTTGTGTCGCGCACAAGACGGCGGCCGCCGATGCGCAGAAGAGTTTGAATGAAGTCGTTCTAGACATGGTTTTCCCCTAACAATTTGCGCAACAGCCTACCCTTGGGCCAAAGGTCCGACAATGAAGAAAGTCACACATAGAAGAGACATTTTTTTGGCAACCACGTGACATCGCACTGGTCGGCTTCTAGGTTCAGATGGGAAGGCGGCAGGAAACAGGAAACAACAAACATATGCGTATTGTTCCCGCGATCATTCTTGGTGTGGCGATCATCCTTGCCCCGATCATCTGGTATGTTTTCCCGCTGATTGTACCGATCGAGGAAAACTATGAAGGGCCGGCGATAGATTCAGGCGCACGGATCGAGATCGAAATGATCAGCCAGCAGGTCGAAGATATGCGCAATCAGATCGAACAATTGTCGTTGGAGGTCTCGCGATCGCAAAGCGGGGGGGCCGTTCTGCCGCAATCCGGGGATGGCGCGGATGATTATGGCTTTGACTCGACAACGCCAAACGAAATCATCGACGCGTACGCGCAGGTTGTGCTTATCGCCAACCGAAAAAAGGTCAACAAAGAGCTCGAACTGGCCAATTCTTCCTTTTTGCGAGAGACCTTCGGCCTGCCACGGGAAGATTTGACAGATGAATGCCAATCAATGACCAACCCGCGCCTTGAAGAAAAGCTGGTGCTGGAAGAGGTTGGCCCGATACGCGTGCGGATGCTGAAGCCGGCCGTCGACTCCTTGCGCACAGTTTTCGAGAATATCCAGCGCACCGATCCGGACCTGTATGCCCGCATCAACACCGCCGGGTCCCTGTGTGTTCGCAGAATTCGCGGTGCCACATCTTCGGCATCGGCACATGCTTACGGGTTGGCCGTTGATTTGAACATTGATGGCGTGCTGGACACGTTGGGCGACGGCAAGACGCAGCTGGGCCTTACTATTCTGGCCGATTTCTTTCGCGAGGAAGGCTGGGTTTGGGGCGCGGCCTGGGGGCGCGAAGACTCCATGCATTTTGAAGTCAGCCGCAACAAAATCCAGGAATGGCTGGACGATGGGCTGCTGTGATCCCGCATAACCCCTGAAAGTTTTTGAAATATACGGGATTTGTGAACTCTGACACAGACAGACGGGGTTCTGAACCGGCACATCTGTTGAGCAATTCCAACAGGCGGCGACTAATGTTCTTTTCAACCTTGCTTTGGCTTAATGTTTGGGATTTCCTTGGACGCGTTCCAATCAAACGTCCAAGTCGGTTAATGTGCTGAGGTTGTCCGAAAAATGATGCATGTCCGGCGTTTTGTTCAGCTTGCACTTCTGATCCTCAGCAGTGTTTTCGTTGCTGGAGAGGTTTTGGCGCAAAGCGCGTCCAACCTTGCGCCATCCACATTTCAGCCGCAAAATCAACGCAGTACCGGCCCTGTCACCGTAGCGAGGGACCCGGGCGCGCCGATACCTGAAGGCGCAAATCGCCTTTTCGTGACAGTTGGCGCTGTCCAGATTGAAGGCGCATTGCCGCAAATGGAGGCTGCGAATGCCGGTTTTGTGGAGCGACTGACAGGCAAACGTGTGGCTGTTTCCGAGATATTCGCAGCCACCAGCCAGTTGGAGAACGCCTATACAAATGCCGGATTCGTGCTGTCGCGGGTCGTGCTGCCGCAACAGGTCCTCCGGGACGGCGGAACCCTGCGCATTGTCGTGATCGACGGATTTGTCGAGCGGATCGATGCCGAAAAGGTGCCGCAGCAGGTTCGAGAGCGGGTGGTCACCATTACCCGCCCGCTCATTGGCAAGCGCGGCGTTCGCTTGCAGGAAATCGAAAGAGCGCTGCTTTTGGCGGGCGACACATTCGGCGTCAGATTATCGTCGACTTTGTCGCCCGGTGACGCGCGCGGCGGCACCATTCTGACGCTGGATGGGGAATTCAAACAATATACCGGGTCTTACGGGTTTGATAACACGCTGTCCGACGAACTGGGCCCGGTGAACCTGAGCCTTGGTCTTGAGGTAAATGGCGCGCTTGAGATGGGCGAAACCTTTTACTTCCGCGCCGGTGGCTCACCAACACGGTTTTTTTCGGATGACGCAAAGTACCGCATTCTGGCTGCCGGTACGGTGTTTCCGATCGGATATGACGGCCTGACGTTCAACGTCGAGGCCACGTCCAGCAAAGCGCAGCCGGATGCAGATCCGGTGCCGAACAAAAGCAAATTCGAACGCTTGTCCTTTCGATTCTACTATCCCTGGATACGCACGCGCCAATACAACCTGTCCTCTCAGTTGATCTTGGATCGGGTCAGCGACTCGCAGGATTTGATCGTGGGTTCGACCGATTTGCCCGTCTACGACGATGATCTCAGCGTGTTGCGGGCCACGATTGATGCAAGCTGGAACTATGACAACGGCACGTTCCTGCGAACCGGCGCCGTGCTGTCGCGCGGGTTGGACGCCTTTGGTGCCAGCGCATCGGTGGGGGCAGGCGACACGCCTCTGTCGCGACAAGGGGCCAGTGCTGAGTTCACGAAACTGGTGCTGTCCGCGCAATATCAACGCCCGCTGAATGCAAATTGGTCGCTGAATGTGAATGGCCGCATTCAGGAGAATTTCGGTGATCCGTTGGTGACATCCGAACAATTCAGCATCGCCAGTTCCAGCGAGCTTTCCGCCTTTGACGCGGGTGAATTGCGCGGCGACAACGGCTGGGTGGTACGGACCGAGGTCGGCCGCTCGCAACAAGTTGAACTGGCTGGAATTCCATTGATTTTCAAACCGTATTTGTTCGGCGCCTATGGCGTGCTAGGAATAGAACAACCTACTATTGTTGAACAACGTACTACCAAAGCATCGTCGTATGGTTTGGGTTTTGACCTGTTTATGATTGAGGACTCGGCCTATCGGTCCGGGTCGGTACGAGTAGAGTATGGGAGAGGTGAACGTGATGACCTGGGGGCAGACGGAAACCGATTCAGTATCGTTGCAAGCAGAAGATTCTGAGCGCTTACCAACGATTGATCTGACTTTTTTTGCAGTGGTTTCGGCCTCGGCATTGCTGTGGGGTACGACGGCGCTTGGGCAATCGTTACCAAATGGCGGTTCGGTTGCTGTGGGCGATGTGACGATAACGCAACCAAACGGAAGCCAAATGACGATCAATCAGGGCTCTGATGCTGCGATCGTCAACTGGAACGGCTTTTCGATCGGCAGCGGATCCAGGGTCGACATCAATCAGCCCGGGCAAGGCAGTGTCATTCTGAACCGGGTGACTGGTAATACGACCAGCCAAATCCACGGGCAACTGAACGCAAATGGTCAGGTCCATCTTGTGAACCCAAACGGCATCTTCATCGGACCGACGGGCCATGTGAATACCGCCGGATTTGTCGCTTCGACCCTTGCGATTTCCGATGACGATTTTCTGAATGGCCGATACCGGTATCGCGGCAACGGCAACTCTCAGGCGGTGGAGAACGCGGGCACCATAACGGTTGTCCCAGGCGGATACGCGGCGCTGATCGGCGGGCGTGTTTCCAATTCCGGCCTGATCCGGGTACCATTGGGCAAAGTCGGGCTCGGCGCGGGCGAACAGGTAACGCTGGACATTTCCGGTGACGGGTTTTTGCAGGTTGCCGTGCCCTCGGACAGCGACGATGACGTGATGGAGGCATTGGTATCCAACTCGGGTCGGATCGAAGCGGACGGAGGTTTGGTCCATCTGAAGGTTGCCAGCGCGCGAGACGCCGCGCGGCAGGTTGTGAACATGTCCGGCGTGATCGAGGCGCGTTCGGTTGGCGGGGTGTCCGGAGCCGTGGTTCTGGGTGGAGCGGGCGGTGCCGTACACGTGAGCGGCACAATCGATACGTCCGCTCGCAGAACGCTTGTGGCCAGTTCGCCGCGGCCTGTCGTTAGACCGCAAGCCGGAGGTGATATTACCATCACGGGTGAGGCGATAGAACTGGCCGGGGCAACCCTGGATGCCAGCGGGGCCGGGGCTGCAGATGGCGGGTCCATCCGAGTGGGTGGTGGCCTGCAGGGTCAGGGCGACCTGCAACGGGCGCAAACAACAACTGTCGACGCGGGCACACGCCTGATCGCCGATGGTGGTGCGCAAGGCAATGGCGGAACGATCATCGTCTGGTCCGATTACTTCACGTCCTTTTCAGGCTTCAACTCGGCGCGCGGCGGAGACGAAGCAGGCAACGGCGGTTTTGTCGAGGTATCGGGCAAGTACCAACTCAGCTATTCGGGTTTGACCGATACGCGAGCGCCATTTGGCACGCACGGTACGTTGTTGTTGGACCCCTCGAATATTGAGATCAACTCGAGCGGGGATCCGGGAACGGTGGCTCCTGCGACAATTGTCGCCAACCTGGACCTGGGCGATGTCATCGTCACGACCGCTGGGACGGGCGAACTGATACCGGGAAGCGGGCCGCCGATTGACCTTGGCGGTCCTGACGGTGAGCCGGGCAACATTACGGTTGAAGAGGCGATAATCTGGACAAGTTCGTCAACGCTGACGCTGATCGCAGACAACGACATTGACATCAATGCCGCGATCACCGCGTCCTTGGGCGGCCTCGAACTTGATGCCGGGGGTACGATTGCAACCGGGTCCGGCGGAACAATCGACGTCGCTTCGTTCTCTTTGCTCAGTGGCGCGTGGGTACAGAACGGCAGTTCGCTTCCGGCGTTTTTCGCTGGCGATTTCTCGATCTCCCAGGGGGCTTCTTTCCTTCGGGCGTTGGGTGGCAGCGGATCGGCCGCCAGCCCTTACCAGATTACGGATGTCTATGGCCTTCAGGGTATTGGCAGCGCCGGTCTTGATACGGCCAGCTTCGAACTGGCAAACGACATTGATGCATCAGGAACAGCCGATTGGGGCGGCGGTTTTGAACCGATTGAGACTTTCTCGGGATCGTTGGATGGTGATCGTTTCACAATTGACGGCCTGGTCGTCGACCAAGGCGGTGACGCAGCGATGTTCGATACGATCGAAGCAGCGGGATCGGTTTCCAACCTCTCCATTACGAACGCGGACATTGACGGCAGCACAACGGCCATCCTTGCAGTGACAAATGAAGGTTTGATCAGCGGTGTTTCGGTCGGTGGATCGGTTGTGGCCGAAAACTTCGGTGGCGGATCGATCGCAGCGGGTCTTGTCGTTTCCAACTTTGGCACGATCGAAGACAGCTTCTCTACCGCAAGTGTCGAGGCGATTTTCCCCATCGACGCGTCCGACTTTTTCCTCTCGGCTGCGGGGCTGGTCAGTGACAACGTGGGCACAATCGAACGCTCAAACAGTTCCGGACCGGTCATTCTGACCAGTCAAACCGGCGGTGGCGATGGTTTCGGAGCCGGACTTGTTACGTTTAACACCGGCATCATTCGGGATTCCTATTCCACGTCCAGCATAACGGCCAACAACATCGACGATACAGTGACCATTGGCGGGTTGGTTGTGGATAACGACATAAACCTTGATTTTGGCACGGTCGGGACGATCGAAAGGACCTATGCCACCGGAGCCATCACATCAAACGGTGCGGCATCCACGACATTTGGCGGCTTGGTGGTGGACAACCTGCCCGGAGCATCGGTGTCCAGTTCGTTCTGGAACAGGCAGACGACTGGCGTCACGACCAGCGACGGTGGAACCAGCCTGACGACCGCACAACTGCAAGACACCGAAAGCTTCTACAACCGCGCCCGTGCGCAAGGATGGGATTTCACCAGCGTTTGGGCCCCGGGCACAGGCAGCACGAACCCGGCGAATTACACGACCTCGCCTGTTGTTTTCGCCATCCCCGATGATGTGGCTGTCACGACAAGCGAAACGTCCAGCGCCACAACAACCGGCACTGTGTATGGCGGTCCGTCTGTTTATCGGTTCGGACCCCAGTCGGATACACTCAGCACCTCGTCCATTTTCGGGGACTTGGATTTCGCTGATACATCGGCGGGCACCACGACGTTTACGGTTGGCGCCAGCTCGGTCACCAGCAGCGACGGGCAAGTGTATACCGTTGCCGCTTTGCCCGGCGTGGCCGTTATCACGGACGACACAACCATAATTCCGGTCCCGCCGACCCCGACAATCGAAGTCACACCCACCGTGGATACAACGATCACGGGTGAAGGCGGTGGCGGCACGGCTGTCACCACCGTTGCCGAGGCCGAAGCGGCGCTTGGTACCGTCGAAAATGCGTCGCAGGAATTTGACGGCGAAGTCGCCGCCTGTGCCTCGGAAGGGAACGATGTCAGCCAGTACCTGGCCTGTCTGGCCGAAGCGATGGATGACTATGCGGCTGATCTGGATGCAATAGTCAAAGGATTGCCGCCAGGGCTGGAGTCTGTGGGAGACATCATTCGCGGTGCAAGCGCGGGAATTCGTGCAGCGGGTGACGAGGCCAACCGCAAGTTGGCGCTGGCAACCACCGCCGAAGAACGCGCTGCGATCCGGCGCGAAGCTGTTCAGGCGGCGCGACGCGAAATCCAGCAGGCACAGCGTGAGATTCGCAAAGCCATCACATTGATAAGAGCGACCGACCCAGAGCTTGTAACCATCCAGAACCAACAGGTAGAAACGATCGTAGCCGCCGTTGGTCAGGCCGAAATCGGTTTGACCCGCGCCATTGGCCTGTAAGCCGTCGGAGATTCCTGTGTTTTTGATGCGTACTCTAGCTGCCGTTCTTTTTTCGCTGCTCAGCGCCTGCGCGGCGTTGGCGGACAAGCGGGTTGCCTTGGTGATCGGGAACTCGGACTACGCGTCTGTCAGTCCTCTGGATAATCCGATCAATGATGCCTCTGACCTTGCCATCGCGCTTGAGGGTCTGGGCTTTGACGTGTTTTTGGGGACCGACCTGACACGGGATGAAATGCTGGCGCTGGCCGAAAGCTACGGGGCCACGGCTGCAGATTCCGATGTATCGCTGTTATTCTACGCGGGTCACGGATTTCAGGTCGATGGACGGAATTACCTCGTTCCAGTCGATGCACAGATGACGAGCGCCGAGGATATCCCGGAACAGACCATCGCAATGGAAGAGTTCGTCAGCCGGATGGAACGTTCTGATGGCATTCGCCTGGTTTTTCTGGACGCCTGTCGCGACAATCCGTTCGACGGCACGGGTATCCAAGTCGGTGGTGAAGGCCTTGCGCGTGTTGGCAGCGCGGCAGACTTCCTGTTCGCCTATGCAACCCAGCCGGACAATGTGGCCTATGACGGAACAGGCCGGAACAGCTTTTTCACCGAAGCGCTGCTCAGCCATATTTATACGCCTGGGCAGGATATATCGGACTTGTTGATTTCCGTTCGCAAGGACGTTCTGACCTCGACAGGTGGGCGGCAAATCCCATGGGACAACTCTTCGCTGACGCGACAGTTCCGTTTTGACAACAGCCCCGTCACAGCGTCCGAGGAAACCCTGTTGTGGCAGGTGGCCGCGAATGCTCAGGAACCGTCCCTGATGCAGCTGTACATCGACCGCTACCCACAGGGCGCCCACGCCGACGAGGTAACCGCGTTTCTGGATCGGGCCGGGCAGGGTGAGACCCTGACCCGTGCGCTTTCGGTCGAGGATGAAGACGAACAGGCTGAAAGGCTTTGGAAACTCGCGCAACGCAGCCGGATGCGGCCATTGCTGGAGTTTTACCTCGAGCAATACCCCGGCGGCAGCCACGCAGATCAAGCCGAGCGTTTGATTGCGTCCATCCCGCGCCCCGAAGACAGCTCCCCCGGCGGCATTTGTGAGCGGCTGGCCACCCATCCACGCGACAGAACGGCAAGCATCCCAGGCGTGCCCTTCAATCGCTTGCAGGAAAACGCGTTGACCGCGATTCAAGCCTGTAGCGCTGCGGCAGCTCAATCCCCGGACCTGTCGCATTATGTCGCGTTGCTCGCCCGGGCGACGATTGCTGCCGGAGATGTGGACCGAGCGGTAACATTGTACCAACAAGCGGCGGCCGAAGGAGATTTGCGCGCGATGGTTTCGTTGGCGCAGCTTCACGAAAGCGGAACAGGCGTTCCGCAAGATGTGAACATGGCGTTGGATCTTTACGACCGGGCCGCTGATGGCGGCAGTGCTGATGCGATGATCAACCTGGCCGTCACGCTGTTTGAGGGTCAAATCGTGCCGAAGGATGACAACCGAGCCATTGCGCTGCTGCGGCGCGCGGCGGCTGGCGGGTCGGCCAAAGCGACTTTCAACCTAGGGGTTTTGGCGCAAGACGGCGTTGCCGGTGAACCCTCTCAGGCGCTGGGATACTTTCAGAAAGCGGCGCGGGATGGCGAGTATCAGGGCTATCTTGCAGCGGCGATCCTGTTGGATGAAGGGCGCGGTATTCCGCGCGATCCGCTGGAAGCTGCCCGAATGTTGCTGCGCGGCGCTGCGGAAGACGACGGCGCAATCCTGAACCAGTTGTCATTGGCGTCCGATCAGTGGTCGCGTGACACGTTGATAGAAGTCCAAAAGCTGTTGCAGCAAGCGGGCTACTACAACAGCACCATTGACGGCGTGCCCGGCCCCAATTTTATCGCAGCACTTCAACAATGGCGCAGTGGCGGGTTTGATCCCATCATTCTGGCCGCAGAGTAACGGGGCGCCGAGACTGGATCACCGCGCCCCAACGTATTGCCGGCATTCGCCTTTCCGGGGTTAATTTACCGGCACGAACTCGATCCGGCGGTTACGGCGTTTCCCATCGGCGGTGTCATTCGAGACCACCGGCCGGGTTTCACCATACCCAACGGTAATCAGGCGTTCGGGCGCAATGCCCTGTTCGACCAGATAGGTGTTCACCGCACGGGCCCGGCGTTCGCTCAGGATGCGGTTCGCGGCGTCAGATCCATCGCTGTCGGTGTGACCGCCGATTTCGATTGTCAGATCGGGGCAGCGATCGACGATGTCGTGCAGATTTGTCAGCAAGGGTATCGATTCGTTCGTCAACCGGGCGCTGCCTGAGTTGAAATAGATGTTTCCGGTACGAGAAAGGATTTCCATCCGTCCTTCGCAAGCTTCCCGGTCCAAGTTGCCTTTGGTTTCCAATGCGGCGGCGCCCGGTGTTGCGGCAACCAGTTCCAGCTTGGGCGGGGTTCCTGGCTGCGCGCGGTCAAAAACAAACCCAAAGCTGACAAAGCCGAACGGAAGAATATCAACGCCTGCCGCCTCTTCCAGCTTGGCTCGGCCTTCCTCGAGGTTAAAGTCCGTCAGGGCGATAGCGATTGGTGTTGTGTTGGCCACTGCGACACGGTCATTGTCCACCAGTGTGATCGCGACCTGGGCGACCCCCTCCTTTTCAACGCCGTGAAGGGCCAGTTTGTAGGGGAGGTCGATGATCTTGTGCCGCGCCTGATGCAAATCGACAAGGTCGGCAGCCGGAAGTTGCGCCGTTATGATGGCTTCTGGATAGTTAAAAGTTTCGAAAAAAAGAAATCGCATCCGGACATTTCGCAGGTCGATCTTTGTATCGACGCTGTCCATCTGCACCCGGATTTCCGCAGCACCGTCTGCCCCGATGACACCAGACAAAGAAGCAAAACCGCTGTTTTCGGCGATTGAGCTCTTTTTTACTGAAAGAAACTGCAATTCCGAGTTCACCGCGTCCAGTTTCCATCCATGCTCGAACGGGTCCGCGCTTTGCCCGAACGCGACGCTGGCTGAAAACAGCCCGGCCATAGCAATCAGATTTCGCATCAAGGTTGAACGCCGCATGTGTGAACCTCTTCCTATGCTTGATACTATTTTCGGAATATGTCAGGCCGTGGCCACAAGAAAGTCAAAAAAGCGGTATATTGGGAATTCAAAGCGGCTGGGTGCCCTGAGGGTCACGGGCAGCGGTTGCACACAAGAAAACAAGGGGCAAAACGTGCTTCGTATTTGTGGGTTAATTGTAGCGTTTACCGCGGCCATGTGGGCCGTGGCCAGTTCGGCCGAGCCGCGCGTTGCGCTGGTAATCGGTAATTCCGAATATGCGTCGGTGTCGCCGTTGGACAACCCGGTGAATGACGCCAGACTGATTACCGAGAAGCTGCAAGGGCTTGGATTTGAGGTGCGTCACTTGTCCGACAGCAATCAGATCGACATGAAACGCGCCATTGCCCAGTTTGGCCGCGATCTGCGGAAAGGCGGCGAAGATGCAGTCGGTCTGTTCTACTACGCGGGGCACGGGGTGCAGTCGTTTGGATCCAACTACCTGCTTCCGGTCGATATCTCGCTCAGCGATCCGGCGGATCTGGATTTGATGGCGGTTGAGGCGCGCTCGGTCCTGCACCAGATGGCATCTGCCCGCAACAGAACCAATATCGTGATCCTGGATGCCTGTCGGAACAACCCATTCGAGGATTTGGCAGACATGGATGACAACGGTCTTGCCGAAATGAAGGCCCCAACGGGGACGTTTCTTGCTTACGCCACCGATCCGGGCGGTGTCGCCCTGGACGGCAGCGCCGGCAACAGCCCGTTCACCCTGAGTCTTGCCAAGCATATCGAAACGCCGGGTATGGCCATTGAACAGTTGTTCAAGAAAGTCCGGGTCGATGTTCTGGACGAAACGCGTGGTCTGCAAACGCCTTGGGATACGTCCTCGCTGACACAGGATTTTGCGTTTTCCTTGGAGACCGAAACAAAGATCATTGCGCACAGGACAGAAGAGGAGCAGTGGCAGGAAGTGGTCGAAACCCGCGACCCGGTTCAGATCATGCTGTTCCTGCGCACGTACCCTGACAGCGATCATGTCGAAAAGGCCAATGATCTGTTGAGGACGGTCATGGCTGAGTCTTTTGGTACGGTTGCACTGGCCGAGGCTGCAAACCAGTCCAAGGAAGATGAGGTTGCTGAGGCGACGGAAACCGACCGTTTGATGTTCGAATTGGCGCAGGCCGACGACTCGATTCATTCTTACGAAGTTTATCTGCACAGCTTTCCCAGCGGCGCGTTTTCGGACGCGGCTGTTGAACGACTTGCCGCTCTGCGCCTGAAAGACGAAACGGTGACGCGAAAGGCCGAACCCAGCGTTTCTGCCCCGGAGGCAGCCAACTCCGGACAGATCAGCGCGACGGATGCCGTCACGCTGCAATCGGTGCTGACATTCGGCAACAAACGTGTGCGAGGCCAGACAATCGAAGATCTGATCGCAGGTGCGCCCCAGTTTCCGCCGATTGATGGCTTGCCGGAGGAATTGTGGAAGGATCAAACCTGCTCAAACTGTCATCAATGGACACCGGAAACCTTGTGTGATCAGGCGCAGACCTACGTAAAACGGCCGGCGGCGGGCAATGTCACCAAGGAACATCCTTTTGGTGGGGGGCTCAAGGTCAACTTGCGGCGGTGGGCCCTCGGCGGTTGCCAAGGTTAACCCCACGTCACCCGCACTAGCCCGAGAGTTTTGCCAAATCGGCGCTGAGTGCGCGCGCTTCGGAAATACTGCGTTGCAATGCCTCCAACCGCGCTTCGGGTGTCGCGCCTTGGGGGCTGCTGTTCAGTACGCGGTCGATACGGTCAGCGGTCGCCGGGTCTGCGGGACCAATTACGTCGCGTTGCTGAAGGATTGTCAGCTTAAGTTGCGCAAGCTCGGATTCGGATGCGCGCAATTGTGATGCCAATGCGTCATTCCGAGCCTGAGCCGCTGCAACATCACCCTCTGCGGCCTCAACACGTGCATCGTAGGCACCGGTGGTAATGCCCGACACGCCGGCAAAAAAGCCGCCCTCAGCCGGATCGGTCGTGGTTTGACACGCCGCAAGCGCGAGACAAGGAAGCACGGCAAGTCTTTTCATAAACGCCTCGTTCACAATGATGACGCCAGATCGCTGGCGATGCCGCGCATCTGCGATATCTGGTTGGACAACGCCGAAAGGTCACCGTCTATCGGCGATGCGCTCTGACCTCTCGCGATGGTCAGATTTCTTGCTTCTGCAAACTCGGCCTGCCGCTTGGTGGCACCACCTATGGCCAGTTCCATCTGGCTCAGGTTTCCGTTTGCTTCGGCCAGTTCACGCTGCAATTCGGCCTGATCAACGGTTCCCGCCGCCGCGCGGGCGTTCAAGGCGTCCAACTCGGCCTTTTGCGCGGCGAGAACCTGATTCATGACGTTCAACGTGGTCTGCATTTCAGCGGCATTGCGGTCCAGATCACTTTTGATCTGCCTCAGGCGGGCCTCGCGCCCTGCGTATTTTCGCTGAACAAAGGCGACGTATGTGCCCGCCAGCGCGCCCGCCCCCAGACCGATAGATATCCCGCTGCCGATATCGTCGTCACCGCCCAATCCAAATCCGATTGCGCCCCCTGTGACGCCGCCGGCTATCGCGCCTTGCAGGATCGTTTTTTGCAAGGCCGCAGCCTGTTTGGCCAGATCTGCTTCGGCCTGTGTCGTCCCGCCCGAGGCTGCCTGTGGAGCGGTTGTATCGTTGGAGCCGCCGCAGGCCGTCAACGCAAGCGACGCCGAGATTGCCGCAGCGATCAGTCGGGTGGAATAAGATCGGCCAGCCATTGGTAACTCCCTTTTGTGCTGTCATCGACCTGCGCGACGTGGCGCAGGAACGTGGCGGCGTCTTCGGTCAACTGGGTGTTTGCATAACCCAAATCACGCGAGTCGGCTGCCGCCCTTAGTATGCTGGTTTCTAGGTCGGGCGGAAAAAATACCGCCGCGCGGTTCATTATCTCATCGTAGTAGCTGCGGCTTTGATCCAGCCGCCGCAGGATAATGCCCCGTGACCGGTAGATATCATAAACGTCATTGCGGGCTTGTTGCAGGACCGGCAACGCATCCGCGTTGGTGCGCGCGATGTCCTCGATCTGTTTCAAGGCATCCTCGGCAATGGCCAAAGTACGCTCGATACTGCGCAAAGCGACGATATCCGTACGCAATCTCTGCAGCGTTGTGGCGGCCAGAAAAACCGACACCTGTGCTGCGTCCTCATAAAGCCGCTCGGCCGAGGCTGTTTCCTGCGCCGGCAGGCGGCGGCGATAGTTGTTCAGCGCGGGTCCCAGGTCGCGTGTCTGCTCATCGCTCAGATGTCCAAGGGCCAGCAGCGCTGCGGCGACACGGTCTGGATCGGCCTTTGATAGCGACGCGCTGACGGGGGCCAAAGTTGCCTGCGTCCCACTGTGCAACGCCGCAATCCGCTCATGTGCGAAAGAGGCAAACAGACCTTCGGGATGGGCTTTGAGATACCGTTCAAAATCCTGAATCTCTGAACTGGATGAGATGTCGCGCCAATGAGCGAGGTCAGAGGCGGTTTCGTCCTGCACCGGCTGAGCCTCCAAACCGGGGGCAAAGCTGTGATTGTCCAAAACGGACTCTTCAACCCAGGGGATTTGCCGACCGTCTGTCTCCAGCACAACCTGCTGACGCACCCGCCCCAGCATCAGCCTGATATCCAGGTCAGGCGTGGCTATGTGATCCAGAAGGCTGGCCGTGAAAACACTGTTTTGACCAAGCCCGTCATAGGCAACATTGCCGGGATCCGTTGCATAAGCGATCAGCAATCCCGCACCGCCGCGAATTCTGACGAGGCCGCGTTGAACCATCCCACTGTCCGAAAACGGGTTATTGCGGCACGCGTCCAAAAGCAAAATGCCCACTTTCGGGCCGGCTTTGGCGATGACATCCCTGACCGTGTCGATCGAAATCGAACTGCGACGCAAGGCATTCAGATCGCTGCCTTGAAAGTCGGTTCCAATCAGGTGATTTTCACCGCCGATCTGCACGCCATGACCGGCATAAAAGAACACCGCCATCTCAGCCCCTGTCGCGGCAGTGCCAAAGTCCGTCAGGGCCTTTCTCATTGTGTCTGCGTTCTGATCGGTGGCTTCGGACACGTCAAAGCCAAGTTCCCGCAACGCGTCGCCAAGGGCGGCTACATCATTTACCGGGTTGCGCAAGGCCATTTCCGGTGAGGCATAGTCGGAGTTTCCGATTAGCAACGCGACCCGGCCCGAGGCATGTGCCGCCACCGAAACAAATAACAAGGCAAACGCCGCGCAAATCAAAACATAAGGGCGCATGCCGGAAGAATAGATCACCTGCATAAGGTCAGATTAGCGCAAGTCCCCCACCAAGAACAGACAGCCAAAGCCATCGAATTGGTCGGCCACACTTCGGCACCCTTGGAGCCACGCGTATCGGCCACTATGACACGGTGCCGGTCTGCGATGCCGCGAAATGCGATTTTCAGCCCGACCCGTCAAAGGAACCGAATTTCCTCATTCCAAACCGTCCGATGCACGATCAACCGGAAGCAGATGCCGTCAATTTCCCAGCGCAGCGATAATTGCCTCCACCAGCGGTAAAGGAGAATACCCCAGGCGCGAAGGTGTAAGACCCAGCCGCACAACAACCATGTCGCGGGAAGGGAAAATGCCGATGGATTGCCCGTCATGCCCTTGTAACCAAACGGCGTCTTCGAATGGTGACGGGCTGCCCGGTGCTTGCAGCCATAAATGGCCCTTCGCATATTGGCCGTTGGACGTTTCAACCGGCTCAAACATCCATTCTGTGAAGCCTTGAGGCAATAGCTGCTGGTCGTCCCATACGCCGTCTTGCAACAGCAGTTGTCCGAACCGTGCCCAATCCCGGGCGGTTGCATACATGTAGCTTGAGCCGACAAATGTGTCGCTCGCGTCTGTCTCCAGAACTGTCGACGTCATCGCCAATGGTCCAAACAACGCGTCGTTCGGGTAGGTCAGGCTATCGTCGCCCACGACGTCCTGCCAGACCCGCGACAAAACCGTCGACGTTCCTGACGAGTAGTTGAAGTCCGAGCCAGTTTCAGAGCTTTGCGGACGATCTGCTGCAAACCCTGCCATGTCATTCTTGAGGTACAACATCCGCGTCACGTCCGAGACGTCGCCATAATCCTCATTCCAATCCAGACCGCTGGACATGGCCAACATGTCCTCAATCGTAATGTCTTCCCGTCCGTCTTGCGCCCAACTGGGATAGCTTGCGGTCAGGGTGTCATCCAGGCTCATTTTGTTTGCCTGCACCAGAGAGCCGATCAACGCGGCGGTGACGGTTTTCGTCATGGACCAGCCCAGCAAAGGGGTCTCTGTATCGAATCCCGGCGCATAGCTTTCGCCGACAATACGCCCGTTCTTGACAACGACAACGGCGCGGTATCCCGGTCCTAGTAGCGCCGGATCAGAAAGGGCCTCCGAAAGGGCGGTATCTTGTGACAGGTTTACGTCGTTGCCTTCGGGCCACAAACCAGCAGTATTCGACGGCAGTGCGGTCAGAGTTTGATCACTGAGGTTCGTGTCATGCAAGTTTGTGCAACCGAGCCCGGCACGGTATTGCGACGTCGCAGAGGCCAAAATCCCAAACAGTCTTGCGGTCACAGTCTTCCGTTCTGGGTCCACCTTGATCGAGACATGTCGCAACAGGGGATGGCCCGGCGCCTGAACATCGTCTGACAGCACCTGTTCTGCGTTGCGGCCCGCGATGAAAACGTTCGAGCAAACGATCTTTGCAGAATAGTTGGTCCCGACTTTCAACAAGTTGGGCGGCGCGATGAAAAGGTAGCCGACGGCTGCAACAATGCAGAGCGCCAACGCGCCAACCGTAACTTTTGCGACTTGTCTCACCATACGCCGTCCCCGCCAAACCCTGGCCCATTAGCCTCATCCAAATTCGGCTGAACTCTGTCGGTCTGCGGTGTCTTTTGCCAGCGTTCCGTTGCGTTCAGCCGTAATCGGAGACCAACAGAAAGTCGGGCGCGGCGTCTTCTTCGATGGTCGCAAATCGCGGGATAGGCTCCTCGAACACATTGTCGGTGCGATCGTCGTTGACGGTTGAGACCTCGCCGATCAGGCAATCGCCCTGTTCGGCCCAGAAGGCATGCCAAACGCCAGGCATCAGGGTGACGCTTTGACCGGGCTTCAACCGCATCAGCTCGCCAGGTTTGACTGTGACCGGGCATCCGTCGCTGGGAACGACAAGCGGATTGTCCCTGTCGATTCCGCCGTCTTGGTCGGACGCGTAAATTTCCATTATCAGATCACCGCCGCCCCGGTTGATGATATCCTCGGCCTTGATGATATGCCGGTGCATGGGTGACAGTTGTTTTTCCCGCGAAATCAACAGCTTTTCGGCATACAACATTCCACGACCCTGACTCAGGTCGTTCACGTCTCCATTGCGCAGCGTGAACAGGAACAGTCCAAGTTCATCAAACCGGCCCTGGCCATAATCCGTGATGTCCCATCCCAAACCACGCTCGCGAATATTGTCGGCCTCGCTGCTGCGCATCTGGTCTGGTGACCAGTCCGCAAAAGGTGGCAGAACTGCACCGAAAGAGGCGATGAAATCCTGTGCTTCGCGTTTGATACGGTTTATATCGGATCGTTTCATGCTGGTCTCATTATATCAAAGTTCGTGTGCCCAGGGCGGGTTCGCACCGGCGCGGGATACAGTTATAGCGGCCACTGCCGCGCCCTGAACAAGCGCAGCTCGCAGAGCATCTGCCGACAGGGATCGCAAAGCGGGTTTGTTGAGGCACCCGGCATCGTCCAGCGCGGCAAGAACGCCCGCGTTGAATGTATCGCCGGCACCGACCGTATCTACGACGTCCACTTTTTTCACGGGTACGGATACCTCGGTTCTGTCCGCCAGATACCCGGTCGCACCTTCGCCGCCTCGGGTCAGGATAACAAGGACCGGTCCGGCCTGCAGCAAAAGCGGTATCTTTTCGGCCAGCGTTTCTGGTCCGGGGATGATCCAGTCCAGATCTTCATCCGACACTTTTATGATATCGGACTGTTCGATCATACGGTTCAATCGCGTGCGATAGCGGGTCTGATCGGCAATGAAATCGGGCCGGATATTCGGGTCCAACATGACCGCCTTTTCCGATCCGTGACGCGCCAAAAGGTCGGCATAGGCATCCGCGCAGGGCTCACACGCCAAGCTGATACCCCCAAAATACAGCGCAGAGACACCGGGCAGGCGATCCGGCATGTCATCCGGCGTCAGCATCCGGCCAGCCGAGTTTTCATCAACGAAGCTGTAACTGGCATGCCCGTCCCGTAGTTGTACGAACGCCAAGGTTGTTGGGCGGTCTGACCGGATGATCTGGCCGGTATCGACATGGCTGATCTGCAAGGCTGCCGTCAGCTGCTCGCCGAACATGTCAGTCGAGATGCCGGTCAACAAACCGACTTTTCCACCAAGCCTGCCAATGCCAATGGCCGTATTGAAAATGGCTCCACCGGAATGAGGGACAAAACCCTGTTCGCCCGAAACGGTGGGTTCGGCGATCATGTCAATTAGGGCTTCGCCGCAGCACAGGATCATGTCAGATTTCCTATTTCAGGCAGATTTCATCGTGCCAATGCATTTTTACAGAAGTTGTTAGCGCCAACAATGCCGAATTCGTCCATTTCTGACACGTAAAGGTTCAATCCACCACGGATGTCATCAAACCGCCCCCCGGCGTTGAAAGCATCGAGAAACTCTTGTCCAAAAAGCCAGCGGTTCTTGTCAGCAACGCCACCCAACAGAAAGACGCCACCAACCGGTATGAGGGCCACGGCAAGGTCACCCGTAATCGCGCCAAGATGTTCAGTGAACATGCGGGCAGTTTTGACCGCAAATTCGTCTGCGCCGGACTGCGCAGCTTGCAGAATGTCTTTGGCTGACAGGGTTGGCGTGTCGGATTGGCCACCGGCCATGCAGACAGCCTGATACAGGATCGGCAGCCCCGTGCCGCTTAGAAACATCTCGGCCTCGATTGCGAGGCTGTCTGCAAAAAAGCATTCTGGCGCAATGCGACGCGCAGCATCGAACACGTCGACTTCGTCGCGATGGCGAGGGGACAGTCCCATATGGCCCCCCTCGCCGGAAACCGTGTGATAGTGACCCTCGGAGTACAACAGCGCGCCCACGCCCAACCCTGTGCCGGGACCGACCACCAGCCGCGTGCCAGGCGGAGGCGATCCAGAGCCTTGAAGGACGGCGACATCTTTCGCCTTGATGTCAGCGACCGACCAAGCCGCAGCCGTGAAATCATTGATCACAAACGTGCGCTGCGCTCCGGTCGAGCTGGCAAGTGTATCTCGCGACAGTGTCAGTGAAGCATTGGTTAGTTGAATGACGCCGTCACGAAGCGGACCCGCGCCTGCGGCGACAACGGCTTGGGGATCGGTCCCGACCGCGTCACGCACGCGGCGCAACGCTGCTTGGAAATCTTCCAGGCTGCCGGTTGGAAACTTGTGCAGTTCATCGAGATGCCCGTTGGTCACAACACCAAGGCGCGTATTGGTGCCGCCGACATCCGCGACCATGTTCCAATGGCCGTGCAGCGCCTTGGTGGGCGCAACCCAAGGTGCAGGTTGCTTTCCACCGGACAGTGCGGTTTGCAGCAGGCCTAGACATTCGCCTTCTTGCGCCTGCGCAAAAAGCCCCTTGATTGGCGCACCTTGTGCGAGATCCGATCGAATATCGCCCAGCAGGTTTTCGGTATTTTCCACCGAGCCCAAGTCGGCCACGACATAAAGCGGCGTTTCGCCGGTGTCTTCACGGTGCAGGCTCGACCACGGCAGGGAACCGTCAAGATCCTTGAAATGTGCGTAGTTCAGCGCGCACCAATCGATTGGCTCATCAATAGAATCGAAATCTCTTTGCCAGTTCTTTGGCAAATTGGGGCTGAATTTCGCAAGGTAGTCTTTTGTGTATTCGCCATGAAAATAGGCGTGAAGCGCCGTATTGGCCTCGGGCTCATCAAGCTGGAATTCCACGCCGAGGTTTGTCATGCCGTAACTGCGCATCGCGCGGATCGCATGTCCGGTTGCCAGAAGATGGTGGTGCAAACTACGCGCATGGGCCCGCAAGTCTGTCCCCAAGTGGTCGGACTTTCCGACGGTCCAGGAGCGTGCGGCGGGGCCTGCGCTGAAAAGGCGGTCGCCGATATGTTCGATAACTGTTTCGGCAAAGTGCGCGAACCAGTTCGCGGAGTCCCGATTGCGCCAGCCGCCCAAGTCCGCAATCGCGTCGGGCAAAGTCGAAGAATCGAGAATGGCGCAGGGTCTTAGCCCGCGTCTCAAAACAGTGTCGATCAGGTGCTTGTAATGGTCCAACCCACCGGAATCAGGCTCCCCGCGACCCCGCGGCAGCACTTGTTGCCAGTGAACCGGGAACCGGAAACTGTCAAACCCTTCGGTCAGCGCCTCGTCGCCGGGATCGGACGCCGAGAGACCGAATAGAAAGGTGTCCGGAAACTCGGAACGGGTGTATGTCATGCGCGCAACCTGTCTTGGCGAAGACCATCCATCCCGCCCTCTAGCAGCTAGTGTTAGCGTTATCAATTTTTTTGTCGGTTGGCCTTTTCAGGCGCGACGAGAGGACTCTTGCGCAACGATTGCCACATCGCAACCGTTTATGACATGTCCGCACCATTCAACAGTATCGGCGTTGTAGTTGATCAGGAACACATGGTCTGCGGTTTCGCGCCGCCGAAGGCCGTTGGGCATCGGATGCAGATCGACACCGGTTTCCCGTGCAGCCAGTTCGACGATCCGGTCCCACAAGGCATCATCCGGGAAGCTGGCAAGATACCAAATCCCATTGCCGGATGTCATTGCAGATGTGCCATCTTCGAAGGACAGTACATCAGTAGCGGTGCCGGACAGACGTTCGACCCAATGCTGCGCCGATCCGCCACCGACAACCGGTCGGTTTGTCTGGGGCGGCAGGGTTTCGATCAGATCGACATCACAATCCAAGCCCGCCACACCCGGTCTGCCCCGGTCAGGAATCTGAAAATCACGGGAGATTGCCCCCGCGCGCGGTCCCAGAACGCAAAGGGTGCAGCCCTCAGTTATCGCAGTGGTGATGTCATCGCCAAGCGTCGCCAGCCCAGGTGCCAGAATCATTGAATAAGCGTCTTTTGGGATATCTGACGTGGCGACGAAATCGACAGACAGTCCCGCCCGGCGCAGCGCTCGGTACGCCGAGAAAACCAAACGGAAATAGTCGAACCCGGCGCCCTGCGGCTGAGCGGCCCACGCCCAATCCGAGGCATAATCGAACACGATCGCAACCTGTGCCCGCGTTTGACCGACATCGCCCAATGCGGCCAGATCGTCCGCAGTCTGCCGCGCCTCGGCCAAGGCTGGCGCAGGCCGGTTATGTGGTGTCAGCAGCCCCGCATGCATTTGTTCCTGTGCCATCGGCGCCTGGCGCCATCGAAAGTAACTGACGACTTCGGCGCCGTGGGCCACGGCCTCCAATGACCAAAGCCGCACCATGCCGGGTAGGGGGGCGGGGTTGTAGGGCGCCCAGTTCACAGGCCCCGGTTGCTGTTCCATCACCCACCAACGCCCCCTCCCAACGGCGCGGTACAGGTCGTGGTGAAAGGCCTGCATGTCCGGATCGCCTTGTTGCAAAAAGGCAGACTTATGCCCGGGATCGGCTTCTAGCCTGTCGGACAGAAAGCCTATCGGATAGCTGTCCCAGGTCGCGATATCCAGATCAGCACCGACATCAAAATGGTCGAATTCCAACACCCGTCCCATGTAGTTGTGCAGCAACGGTGCGGGCGTCAACCCACGCAATACATCGACCTGCGCCTTGTTAAAGGCAACGACCTGATCAGAACTGAACCGGCGAAATGCCAGAACATGCGCCGGGTTGGGTTCGGTCACGGTCAGGTTTGGCAAGTCGATCTGGTCGAAGTTGTTATACTCCATTGACCAAAACACGTTGCCCCAGGCGGCGTTCAGAGCCTCAATGGACCCGTAGCGATCCCCAAGCCATCGCCGGAAGGCATACAACGCTGCGGCACCGTAACTGATCGTGGTCTCGTGGCATCCATATTCATTGTCGATCTGCCAGGCGGTCACATGCGGGCTATTGCCATAGCGTTCACCCATGATCTGGGTGATACGCTCACATTCCGCAATGTATCCCGGATGGCTAAAGCAATAGTGGCGACGCGAGCCGAACTTGCGCACGGCCCCGGACGCATCGACCGCAAGCATGTCGGGATGTTTGTCCAGCATCCAGCGCGGCGGGGTTGCCGTGGGTGTTCCCATAACAACCTTAAGGCCCGCTGCCCCCAATGTTTCCACCGCACGGTCCAGCCAGTCGAACCGCAAGTCATCCGGTTCCGGTTCCATACGGCTCCAGGCGAATTCACCGATGCGCACCCAGGTCAAGCCGGTTTCGACCATGCGTGCGGCATCTTCGGCCCAGATCGCTTCGGGCCAGTGCTCAGGGTAATAGCAGACGCCAAGTTCAGGCTTCATAGGATCACTCTGTGTTCCGCCTGACCTTTGCCGACACTTGGAGCAGCAAAGGTCACCCCGTTCGACGGGTTCATTTTGATTTCATCTGCACTCAGGCCTTCGCGGGCCGTTGTGCAGAACAATGTGGTCAGGTCTTCGCCGCCGAATCCGGGGCACGAAGTGTGCCGCGCCGGTATCGAGACGGCCTTCAGAAACCGCCCGGAGGTGTCATAGGCCGCGACCCTTGAGGCACCCCATTGCGCGATCCAGATATTGCCCTCTGCATCAACAACGGCCCCATCTGGATTCAAGCCATCGGCCCGAAGGTCCAGGAAAACTTGGCTTTCACCTTCCGGCCAACCGGTTTGTTGGTTCAACGGCCAGCGCATGACCTGTTTCTTCGCCGTGTCGCAGAAAAAGGCGCAAGACTTGTCGACGGCAAAGCAGATCGCGTTTGAAATGGTCACATCCGGAACCAAGCGCCTAAGTTCGCCGCGCCAGTAACGGTAGATCGAGCCCGCGCCGGGCTCGGCCTGTTTCCCCATTGTGCCGATCCAAAACCCGCCCCAAGGGTCGGCGCGCCCGTCGTTCGACCGGGTGTCAGTCTGTTCGGCTTCCAAAGCCACGACGCGGTCCTTTTGACCCGTTTTCAACCCAAACCGCCACAAACCGGTTTCCGAGGCGACAAGCAGTGTCTCAAGATCAATCCAACCCGCGGCCGAGACATGTTCGTCGAACTGCCAGCTTTTGGCGGTTCCATTTTCTCGCGTCATCAATTGTTTGCCGATGATGTCGAACCAGAACAATTGCTGACGCCCGGGATGCCAAAGCGGTCCCTCGCCCAAATGGCAGGGACGGTCGTCAAACACCTCGCTCATTCTGCGGCCTGATCATACGCAGCAACAATATGGTGCGCGCGGTCAGCGATCTCGGACACCGTCATGCCGGGTTTGAACAAGGCCGACCCAATTCCAAAACCATCTGCGCCAGCCTTTATCCACTCACCGAAGTTTTCCGGTCCTGCGCCCCCCACAGCATAAACAAGTGTTCCTGCTGGCAACACGGGCCGCAAAGCTGCCAATCCGTTCGGACCTGCCATAACGCCCGGAAACAGCTTAAGACCGGTTGCACCCGCATTGAGCGCAGCAAAGGCTTCGGTCGGTGTATAGACGCCCGGCCAGCTTTCAAGCCGCAAGGCCACCGAACGTCTTATGACGTCTATATCGCAATTGGGTGAGACGATCAGCTTGCCGCCGACACCAGCAACCGCATCAACCTGATCAGGGTTCAGCACCGTGCCCGCGCCTATCAAGGCCCGGTCACCGAATGCGTGCGCCAGTTGTCCGATGCTGTCCAATGGCTCTGGCGAGTTCAGCGGCACTTCAATTTTGTCGATACCTGCCTCGATCAAAGCGCGGCCTACGGCCGTCGCTTCGGATGGGTTCAGGCCGCGCAGGATGGCTATGATGGGGCGGCTCATGCGGTTTCTCTTGTCAGATTTCTGGCCTGTAACAGGCCTGCGATTGTTGTTTGCGTGGCGCTTACCGTTTCAACGAATGCGCCTTGTTGGCCAAGAGCACTGGCATAGACATCGGCCAATTTGTCAGCCCCGATAATAGCCAGTTGCTGCCCCAACCAATAGGCTCGGGTGGCGGCCAGTTCTGCACCGATCAGCAAACCAGACAACCGCGCTCGCGCAGTGCCAGGGTCTTGTTCATGTAACAAATCGGCGGCGCGCAACTCAAAAAGGCGCGCAGCCAATTGCTCGGGCTTCGAGAGTGCGTCGTTTACTGCGTCGGAAAAGCCTGCCTCGTCCCAGCCGTCGCCAACCGAGTGCTTCAAAACCGATTGGCTGCGGAGCAGTTCAAACACTTCACCCGTCATGAAAGTTCGGAAACTAACGACTTCTCCTGCGCTGATCTGAACCCATTTGGTGTGTGTGCCTGGCAGGCATAGGACACCATCCCAATTCGGACGCTTGAACAAAAAGCCCGCAATTTGCGTCTCTTCCCCGCGCATGACGTCTGGCGGATCAAGCTGTTTCAGGCCTGAAACAACAAAGGCTCGAATACGAGGGTCGGTATTCGGAACGCGAACCGGAGCCACCGGAATGGGCGCGGTTGGGGTCGCGGAATAGGGGGCTTCGACCCAACCTTGCCGTGCTCCGACCATTCCACAGGCGATGACATCAATGGGCGTTGTACCGAGCCAATCACCGATCAGATCCAGCAGGGCGACCTGAAACTCGCCTTTCGCGACACGCGCCATACCATTTTCGGACTGGCCGTGATCTATCACCGTCTCGCCCTGCATCGCCCATGCGCGCAGGTGGGATGTTCCCCAGTCGACAGCGATCCATTCTGCTTTCATCGTTTCATCCTGTCGTCACCACGCCGCCATCAACAACCATGCACTGCCCGGTCATCGCGCGACTGGCGTCTGAGGCCAGAAACAGCGTCGGCGCAATCATGTCTTCGGGTGTCAGATGCTCTTTCAGACATTGGCGGTCCATGTGCGCCGCCAAGCCTTCGGGCGTTGCCCACATGTCCATTTGCTTCTGCGTCAGCACCCAGCCCGGTGCAAGAGCATTGACCCTTATCTTTTGCGGCCCCAGTTCACGCGCCAGCGATCGTGTCATCCCGGTGATCCCTGCATTCGATGTCGTGTAGATGGGATAGCCCGCGTTGCCCATCATATAGCTGATTGAGCTGAAATTGATAATTGACCCGCCAGAGTTCTGCATCTGACGCGCAGCTTCCTGGCAGGCAAAATAATATGCCTTGAGGTTGACCTCGATCATCCAGTCCCAAAACTCGGTCGTTGTTTCGGACAGCCCGTGGCGCTTGTCATTGGCGGCATTGTTCACCAGCACCTTGATTGGGCCATACGCCTCGGCGGCTTTGGCCATCGTCGCGTGCAGCAGTTCGGTGTCGGTGATATCGCCCTGCAAAAACAGCGGTTCGCGCCCGTGCTTGTCGTGCATCTCTTCGACAAATGCAGTGACATCGGATCGACCTATGAACGCGACATTGGCACCTTGCGAAAGAAACCCGTCGGTCAGTGACGCTCCGACGCCCGAACCGCCGCCGGTGATAAAAACGGAGGCCCCTTGCAGGTCTTGAAATGTGGCAGGTTGGTTCATCAGTGGCTCTCTCTGGTGACTAGGCGGGTATCCTTGCCGACAAGGAAGTCCAGGTCGGCACCCTGATCGGCCTGAAGCACATGGTCGATATAGAGTTTCGCATACCCGCGGGTATAATGCGGCGCGTCCGGTCGCCATGCGGCGCGGCGAGCGTCCAATTCTTCTGGATCCACCAGCAAGTCAAGCCGGCCTTCGCGGGCAGAAACACGGATACGATCGCCGGTTTTTACCAACGCCAGCGGGCCGCCTGCCTGTGCCTCGGGGCTGGTGTGCAGAATGACGGTCCCAAACGCGGTGCCCGACATTCGCGCGTCTGATATGCGGATCATATCGCGTACGCCTTTCTTCACAAGCTTGCCGGGGATGGGCATGTTGCCGACTTCCGGCATACCGGGATAGCCTTTGGGGCCGCAGCCCTTGAGCACCAAAATGGTCTCGGGCGTGACAGGCAGATCGTCACGGTCCATGTTGGCTTTCAAATCCTCGATGCTCTCGAATACAAAGGCCTCTGCCTCGGTTTCAAGCAAGGCACCGGTCGCTGCCGAAGGTTTAACGATGGCCCCGTTCGGTGCCAGATTGCCGCGCAGTACGCGCAGGCCTGCTGCCGGCATGACCGGATCGTCGAAAGGCCGGATCACATCGCGGTCAAAACACTCGGCTCCATCACAGTGCGCAGAAATGTCTTTGTTCAGAACAGTCCTGGCGGGGCGGAGGAAGGATCTGAGTTCATTCAGAACAGCCGGAACCCCGCCGGCATAACAGAAATCCTCCATCAGATATGTGCCTGACGGCATGCAGTTCACCAGCAACGGAATTTCTGTCCCGATCTCGAAATCCTTGAGCGACAGGTCGACGCCAACCCGGCCTGCCAGCGCCAAAAGGTGTACGACCGCGTTTGTCGAACCCCCAACCGCGGCATTGGCAAGGATGGCATTCTCAAACGCGGCTTTCGTCAGGATGTCAGACGGTTTGAGGTCTTCCTCCACCATCTCAACAATGCGTTTGCCGGTCAGATGCGCCAGCGCCATGCGTCGCGCGTCGACGGCAGGCAGGGCCGCGTTTGTGGGAAGGCTCATGCCCATCGCCTCGACCAGCGAGGCCATGGTGGAAGCTGTACCCATCGTCATGCAGACACCCGCGCTTCGCGACATTCCGGATTCGGCGTTCATGAAGTCCTGCAGTGTCATTTCTCCGGCGCGAACCGCCTCGGAAAATTTCCAGACATCTGTTCCGGAACCGATATCCTTGCCCTTGAATTTCCCGTTCAGCATCGGACCAGAGCTGACAACTATCGACGGCAGATCGACCGAGGCCGCGCCCATCAACTGGCCCGGCGTGGTCTTGTCGCAACCGCCCAACAAAACAACTCCGTCAATCCCGTAGGCGCGGATCGATTCCTCGACGTCCATTGCCAGCAGGTTTCGGAACAACATGGCCGTGGGTTTCATCTGGGTTTCACCCAGTGACATGACCGGAAACTCGACCGGGAACCCACCAGCCTCCCACACGCCGCGCTTGACGCCTTCTGCAAGATCCCTGAGACCCGCATTGCAGGGCGTCAGTTCGGACCAGGTGTTGCAGATCCCGATGATTGGTCGGCCATCAAAAGCATGGTCCGGAAAGCCCTGGTTCTTCATCCAGGACCGATGGATGAAGCCATCCTTGTCCAGTTTGCCATACCAATGCTGAGAGCGGCGTTTCTTCATGTTTGGCTCTGCTTGTTTGCCGAGGGTCGGATTTGAGTATTTGTAAAAAGATGAAGTTCAGGCCGCGCGGGCCGGGCGGCACCAATCCGGCAACCAATCGGCGTGGGCGGTCAGAAGATCAGAGACCAGACTACGGATTTGTCTGAGGTCAAGTTCGGCGGCGGTGTGCGGATCCATCATTGCGGCGTGATAGATGTATTCCGGGTTCTGCTCGACCAGCGCGCGAACGGTCAATTCCTGCACATTTACCTGGGTCCGCATAAGTGCGATCAGTTGAGGCGGAATGTCCGTGACGACGGAGGGTTGAACGCCGTTCGAGTTCACGAGGCAAGGCGTTTCCACGGCCGCGCCCAACGGAAGCTGTGGAATTTGACCCGTATTTGGCAGGTTTCCATAGGCGGCATAGGGTGTATCGGTGACGATGGCGTTCATCAGGTCAGCGGCGAACTCGTGACTGCGGATCACTTCGATGTCGCGCCCATCAGTGAGCGTCTTGGCCTGTTCTTTCCAGTTTTCGACCTGCTCGACGCAACGCGTAGGGTATTCATCCAGTGGAATGCTGAATCGCTCGATCAGATCCTGCCTTCCATCCTTGATGAACCACGGGACGTATTCCGCCAGGTGCTCTGAGCTTTCCGTGCAGAAATAGCCCAGATGGTCCATGACCTCGTACCGCACCTTGTTGGGGCAGCGCGGCATCAGCAAAGGTGGCTTGGGGAACAAGCCGCCGGCATACCCTTGGCGCAGCGCCGGGTAGAGGTCGCGACCATTGTGTTCCAACCGCAGGAAAAAGGCGACGTGATTCACGCCTGCAACTTTGTATTGGAACTCTTCTTTCGGCAGGTCGAGATCGTGGGCCAATTCTTCGACCGTGTTTTGAACCGAATGGCAAAGGCCGACATGTTTGAGTGTCGGAAAACGCTCGGCAAGCGCCCATGTGTTGATTGCCATCGGGTTTACATATTGCAGCAGCGTCGCGTCCGGGCAAAGCTGCATCATATCACGCGCCACGTCCCACAGAACCGGCACAGTCCGCAAACCGCGCATAATGCCGCCAACACCCAGTGTGTCGGCAATTGTCTGGCGCAAGCCATACTGCTTGGGGATTTCAAAATCCGTCACCGTGCACGGTTTGTAACCACCAATCTGAAAAGCGGTGATGACGAAATCCGCGCCCTCAAGGGCTGCGCGGCGGTCCGTATGCGTGGATACAGTCGCGCCCGTTCCGACCGATCTAATCATCGCACGCGCCACTGTCTCGCTTTCCGACAGACGCACGGGATCAATGTCCATCAGGGCAAAATGGCTGTCGGCTAGGGCAGGGGTCAGCAGGGCGTCGCCCACGATGTTCTGCATGAAGATCGTGGAGCCCGCTCCTACAAAGGTGATTTTTGTCATTTTACAGCTCCGAGGGTCAGACCCGCGATGAAGTGTTTCTGCATGAGGAAGAACATGGCCACAGGCGGCAGCGCCGCGACGATCGAGCCGGCACTCATCAAGTGGTAGGCCGCCCTGAACTGCGCGTTGAAGCTGGTGATGCCCGCCGTTACAGGCTGGCTTTCAGCCCCCTGGGTCAGAACAACGGCCCAGAAATAGTCATTCCAGATGAAGGTGAACATCAGCACGCTGAGGGCGGCCAATGCCGGTTTCATCAAGGGAAGAACGACAAACCAGAAAATGCGCCACTCGCTGATCCCCTCGACCCGGGCCGCTTCGATCAGCGCAAAGGGTAGCGCCTTGATGAAGTTGCGCATGAACAGCGTGCAAAAGCCGGTCTGGAAGGCGATATGAAACAGCACGAGACCGGTTTTCGTGTTGTAGAGCCCCAGTTCCAGCGTCAGATCCCGCACCGGGACCATGAGAATCTGGAACGGAACAAAGTTGCCGGCCACGAACATGAAGAAGATCCAAAGGTTCGATTTGAACTTGTAGATCCCCAGGGCAAATCCGGTCATCGTGCTCAATGCCACTGCTCCGATAACTGTCGGCACAGTGATCAGCACAGAGTTCAGAAGATAGCGCGGCATGTCGCTGTTAAAGAAGACCTGTCCATAGTTGTGCATAAACTCAAACGAAGACGGCAGGCCCCAGTAATTGGCGTTCACAAAGTCCGAGTCCGGTTTGACCGAGAACAACGCCACCGCAAGAAGAGGACCCAACCACAAAAGCAGGGCCAGCGGCAAAAGCGCCTGATAGGTAACCTGAACAGACCTTGATTGCTTTTCGATAGGTGTAGGAAACATCGATCAATACCCTCTCTCTTCGCGGTACATCGACCAGAGGAAGTAGGTGATGAAGCAGAGCATGATGAGGAACAAGACCACGGCAATGGCCGCGCCATAGCCCATGCGGAACCCGTATTCGGACAAGGCAACCTCGAACATGTAATAAGCCAGCACACGGGACGACCCAAACGGTCCTCCTTGCGTCATGACCGAGATCAGGTCGAACGATCGCAATGCGCCGATAATCGTTACCACAAAGGCAATAAACGTAGCGGGCCGAAGCTGAGGCAGCACGACATGCCAGAGCATTCTGAACCCTTTGGCGCCGTCCAGACGCCCGGCTTCGATCTGTTCGGGGTCCACGGCGTTCAGCCCGGTCAGGTACAGGATCATGCAATACGCTGTCTGCGGCCAAAGCCCGGCCGCAATGATCCCGTAGGTCACAAGGTGTTCATTTCCCAACACGTTGATCGGACCCAAGCCGAACCACGCCAGAAACTGGTTCAATAGGCCGAATGTCGGATCATAAAACCATGTAAAGACAAGGCCGACGACAACCTGGCTGATCACAAACGGAAAGAAAAACAAGGACTTATAAAGTCGGATGCCGAAAACGGTTTGGTTCAAGAGCAAAGCAATAAACAGACCCGCAGGGATTGCCAGCAGGTACAGTACCAACCAGATCAGGTTGTTTTTGAGAGAGACGTAAAACGCATCCCGGTCGACCCATTCCCAATAGAGATCTTCATAGTTACGGAACCCGACATATTCAGCAGTTCCCAATCCGTCCCACTCGTACAGCGACAGGTTGAAAGACTGGAACACCGGAATGATCACGTAGACCAAAAAGAAAAGGATGCCCGGAGCGAGGAACAACCAAGGGGCAATACGCTGCTGGTTTTTGTGAAACCAGCTTTCTCTTTCTGGGGCGTCGACGGCAACGGTCATGGCAAAACTCTGGTTTTGAAGGGCGGGACGGGCCGCAACCCGCCTCGCGATAAGTGTGACTCAGGCCGGAAAGTGATCCGGCCTGAAATCGCGCTTAGTTTTCGTAGATGCGACCACGCGAACGTTCCAGTTTCGCGAGAATCCGGTCCAGGTCGTCTGGCTTGACCATGAATTCCTGGAAGCCTTCCATGGAAACCTTGGCCATTTCCGCCGGTGCATCACGGTCCCAGAATTGGGCTACGCCGCCGGGGCTGTTCGACGACAGCATCTCGAAGCCTTGGATCAGGAACTTATCGTCATCAACCGAAGACTTCGCGTTGATCGGCAATTGCCCAAGGTTTGCACCGTTGTTGATTTCGGTCTGCTCATCCGGAGAGACCACGAAACGCAGGAACTCGCGTGCGGCTTCTTTATTCGAAGCATTTGCGGGGATGTGGAACGTATCCGTGGGCGCATCCTCGGCCAGTTCCACGTCCGGGTTGATGGAAACAAACTGATAGAAGTCAATCTGGTCATCCGTCAGGCCGGCGTCGCGCAACGGAGCGACAACGAAGTTACCCTTTAGAATGGCTGCAGCATCGCCTCGAACCATCAGAGGAACCGATTCCTGCCAGCTTCGTGCGGTATGGTCGTCGGGAAACGCACCCATATCAATGAGCTGCTTCCAATTGGCGAAGGTTTGCTTGACCCGATCGTCCTCCCAGCTGATCTCGCCATTGGCCAATTGATTGTGGAAGTCGTATCCGTTGGTCCGCATGTTGATGTAATCGAACCAGCCGCCGGCAGTCCAATAGTTCCGCGTTCCGATTGTGTAGCAGATGCGTCCGGAATCGACGATCTTTTGGCAGTTGGCCAACTCTTCTTCCCAGGTCGTCGGCTCAGTCAGGCCCAGTTCATCAAAGATGTCTTTGCGGTAGTAAACGCCCCACTGATAGTAGGTATAGGGCACGCCCCATTGCTTGCCGTCTAGGGTCATTGCACCTTTGGTCGAGGCGAGGTTCTCGGCAATCTCAGGCTCGGCCCAAAGATCAGAGACGTCTTCAAACAGACCAGCCTCGACATAGGGTTTCATCCTGTTTGCGGCGTACCAGTTCGCCACGTCAGGCGTATCCGCGGTCAGGAAGTTGCGAATCTGCGTTTTGTACGCCTCACGCTCGATGATTGTTGTTTCGATTTCCAGGTCCGGGTGCAAAGCCTGAAAACGCTCGATCATCGCTTCCATCGTCGCACGCGGCGCAGGGTTCGATGTATCGAGGAAGATTCGCAATTCTCCGGTCAGCTCGGCGGCTGCGGGAACAGCAAGTGCAACGCTCAAAGCCAACGCGGCCGTTGTGCGCTTATAGATGGAATGCATGGTATCCTCCCTTAGCTTCCATTTGTTCCAAATATTGAAACTTAGTTTTATATATTGAAAACTACACATCATCTCGGTTAGTCTTGTCAAGACCCTCGTGCCAATGGCCCGGGGAAATGGGAGGAGATAACGCACCCGTGGCTGGTGACGGAACGATAGGTAAGGCATGTGATGTGCTGGATCAGGTGGCGGCGTTCGGTCGTCCGGTCCGGTTTGCAGAGCTGCTTGACGAAAGCGCCTTTCCAAAGGCGACCCTGTATCGGTTTCTGCAATCGCTGACCAATCAGGGCATGTTGTCGTATGACCCTGAGCGGCAGACTTACACGCCGGGCATGCGTCTGGTTCGACTGGCGCATGCGGCGTGGACGCAAAGCTCGCTGGCCCCTATAGCAAGGCCTTTCCTGGATGCGCTAAGCCGTGAAACCGGCGAAACCGTGCATCTTGCGCAGTTGGATTCCAGCCAGGTTCTTTACGTAGACAAGCGCAACGCGACCCAGCCGGTTGAGATGTATTCGCAAGCTGGAAAGGTCGGCCCGGCTTATTGCACCGGCGTCGGCAAGGCGATGATGGCCTACCTTGACCAGGACGCATTGGACAAGGCGGTATCGCAGCAAAGCTATCATCGCTTCACTGACAAGACGCTGGCTTCTGAAAGCGCGTTGCGCGCAGACCTTGATCTGATTCGGCAGCGTGGATTTGCGGTCGACGATGAAGAACACGAGCCCGGGATCATCTGCGTGGCCTGTCCGATTTTGACTTCGGGCAATCGGATGCTGGGCGCAATTTCGGTCACCGGATCAACCGAACGGATGGATTTCAAACAGTTGGAGGCCTGGGTCCCGCGCGTTCGCCGAGTGGCAGAACAGATCGGGGTCGAGGCGCAGGCATGGCGGTTCCCAGAGACCCGCACGAACGTAGGCAATGACAGGATGCAAGCGACATGACAGGTGTAACTCTGAACGGAGCGATCAAACGATACGGCCAGACACAGGTCATCCACGGGATCGATTTGCAGATTGAAGACGGCGAGTTTTGCGTTTTCGTCGGTCCATCCGGGTGCGGCAAGTCAACTCTGCTGCGCATGATCGCGGGTCTGGAAGAAACCTCGGAAGGTGAAATCCATATTGGGGCACGGGACGTGACGCATATGGACCCTGCCAAGCGTGGCGTGGCAATGGTTTTCCAGACCTACGCCTTGTATCCGCATATGACGGTGGCCGAGAATATGGGGTTCGGTCTGCGCATGAACGGGGTGGCAAAGTCCGAGATCGACCAGAAGGTTCAGGAAGCGTCAAACATCCTGAAGTTGGATCAATACCTCAAACGTAAGCCCAAAGCGCTTTCTGGCGGGCAGCGCCAACGCGTTGCGATCGGGCGGGCGATCGTACGCGGCCCCGAAGTGTTCCTGTTTGATGAACCATTGTCGAACCTTGACGCCGAGCTTCGTGTGGAAATGCGGGTCGAGATCGCGCGTTTGCACAATGAAATCGGCGCGACCATGATCTATGTGACCCACGATCAGGTCGAAGCGATGACAATGGCTGACAAGATCGTTGTCCTGCGGGACGGACGGATTGAACAGGTCGGCGCGCCGATGGATCTGTATCGTGATCCCGACAACAGGTTCGTTGCCGGTTTCATAGGGTCCCCCGCAATGAACTTTCTGGAATGCGAGGTCGTGGACGGCACTGTGCGCCACCCGGCACTGACCGATTCGGTTCCGGTGACAAACTCTGTTCCGTCGGATGCGACGAAGGTGACCTTGGGCATTCGGCCCGAGCACATTCAAGTCGACCGGGACGGCGAAACATGCACCGTCGACCTGACCGAGGCGTTGGGCGGCGTATCCTATTCGTATCTTTTGACGCCGAATGGCGACAAACTGATTGTCGAAGAACGCGAGGACCAACGCAGCAAGCAAGGCGAACGCATCGGCATTACCGTGCGTCCGAACCGGGCAATGCTGTTCGATTCCGAGACCGGGTTGCGCTTGCGGTAAACCCTTTCAATTGTTGTAAAACAGAACGCGCCGACCCGATGGGTCGGCGCGTTTCCGTTTGTCGCCTAAAACTGTTGTGGATTTTGTATCCAATATCCGATAGGCGTGTTTCAACAAACGCGTTTTCTTACTGGGACCGATCGCATGACCGCAAAAGTATTTTCCGGCACAATGCCCGCGCTGATGACCCCCTGCACCGAAAAACGGGACCCCGATTTCGATGCGCTGGTGCGCAAAGGAAAGGAAATGGTCGCTGCCGGAATGTCAGCGGTGGTTTATTGCGGTTCGATGGGCGATTGGCCTTTGCTGACCGACGCACAAAGAATGGAGGGGGTCGAGCGTCTGGTCGACGCGGGTTTGCCGGTCGTCGTCGGCACCGGGGCGATAAACACAAAATCCGCCGTATCGCATGCGGCCCACGCTCAAAACGTTGGCGCGGCGGGTTTGATGGTCATCCCGCGGGTGCTGTCGCGCGGCAGTTCTCCGACAGCGCAACGCAACCACTTTGGTGCAATCCTGGCCGCAGCGCCGGACATCCCCGCGATTATCTACAACAGCCCGTACTACGGTTTTGCCACCCGTGCGGATCTGTTCTTTGCACTTCGAGCTGAACACCCAAATCTGGTTGGGTTCAAGGAATTTGGTGGCAAGGATGCGCTGCGCTATGCGGCTGAAACGATCACCAGTCAGGATGATCAGGTCACCCTGATGGTCGGCGTGGATACCGAAGTTTACCACGGAATTGTCAATTGTGGTGCGACAGGGTCCATCACCGGGATCGGAACCGCCTTGCCGCGCGAGGCCCTCTTGTTGTCTGCACTTTCGCACAAGGCAGCAGAAGGAAACGCCGAGGCCCGCAACAGGGCCCAGGAACTGACCGAAGCGATTCATGTCTTGTCCAGTTTCGATGAGGGTCCGGACCTTGTTTTGTACTACAAGCACCTTTTGGTGCTGAACGGCGAGGATGAATACCGTCTTCACTTCAATGAAACAGACATGCTGACCGATGCGCAGCGGAACTATTGCGAGCAGCAATATACCCTCTTTCGCAACTGGTTCGCGGATTGGTCTGCGCAGGGCGGAGTGATCGCAGAATGCACGTGATCGACAGCCACACCGGGGGCGAGCCTACGCGGGTCATTCTGGACGGTGCACCCGATCTGGGCCTTGGTTCGCTAGCCGAACGCGCCCGCAGGCTGGCAACAGAACACCGAAGTTTCTACCGGTCGGTCATGCTTGAGCCCCGCGGCCAACCCGCAATGGTCGGGGCGCTGCTGGTCGAGCCCGTCGATCAGACCTGTGTGTCCGGGGTGATCTTTTTTGATGTGGACGCTGTGTTGGGCATGTGCGGGCATGGCACGATCGGGCTGGCCGTGACTCTGGCGCATTTGGGGCAGATTGGCGTTGGTACTCATCGGATCGAAACGCCTGCTGGAATCGTGACGGTGGAACTGCACGACGCAAACACCGTGACGGTTACGAACATCGAAAGTCGCCGTGTCCGCCACGCAACGCGGTTGGATGTACCGGGCTACGGTCCTGTGAAAGGGGATGTGGCTTATGGCGGCAACTGGTTCTTCATTGTCGATCCCAGTCCGATTGCGGTGGAACCTCACAATATTCAGCGACTTACCGATTTGGCTGTCGCCATTCGACAGGCTGCAATTGCGCAGAATACAGGTGGCGAAAACGGGGAGCCCGTGGATCATGTAATCCTTCAGGAGCCCTCGCCGCGGGACGGCGTGCTCAGCCGGAACTTTGTGTTGTGCCCGGACGACACGTACGACCGCTCGCCCTGCGGAACCGGCTGTTCGGCGCGGTTGGCATGTTTGGCGGCTGACGGCGTTTTGCCCGCCGGAGAGGAAATTGTTCAGGAAAGCGTCATCGGCAGCAGCTACCGGCTGTTATACCAGCCGGGTCGTACCGGTGGTGTCATTCCCAAAATAACAGGGCAGGCCTTTATCATGTCTGAGGCAACGCTGACTTTTGATCCGCGCGATCATTTCCGGGCAGGGATCGAATTACCGGGAGAAGACGATGCGAAGCCTTAAAGCGATTCACGTAGTCTCGGCCCACGCTGAAGGTGAGGTGGGCGATGTTATCGTGGGCGGCGTTGCACCACCACCGGGGGGCACGGTCTGGGATCAACGGAATTTTATCGCAAATGATCAGACGCTTAGGAACTTCGTTCTGAACGAACCACGCGGTGGCGTATTCCGCCATGTCAATCTGTTGGTGCCGCCCAAAAACCCCGAAGCAGACGCAGCCTTCATCATTATGGAGCCGGAAGACACGCCGCCGATGTCCGGGTCAAATGCAATTTGTGTCGCCACGGTGCTGCTCGACAGTGGCATTTTGCCGATGCAGGAACCGGAGACTCATTTGACGCTTGAAGCCCCGGGCGGATTGGTCCGCGTGCGCGCAGAGTGTCGCGGTGGCAAGGCCGAGCGCATATTTGTCCAGAACGTTCCGAGTTTCGCAGACAGGCTGGATGCCAATATTGAGGTTGCCGGTATCGGGACGCTGCGCGTTGATACGGCTTTTGGCGGCGACAGTTTCGTGATTGTCGACGCGGCTGATCTTGGTTTTGACCTGACGCCGGACGAAGGGGCCGATCTGGCCCGAACGGGTGCTCAAATCACTGACGCCGCGAACGAACAACTGGGATTCAACCACCCGACCAAGGACTGGGACCACATTTCCTTTTGCCAGATCGCTGGACCTGTCGAGCGAAACGGGGATGTTCTTACGGGTCGCAATACCGTCGCGATCAAGCCCGGCAAGCTGGATCGCTCGCCATGTGGCACAGGTGCTTCGGCGCGGATGGCAGTGATGCTTGCAAAAAACCAGATGAGGGCTGCGGATCGGTATCACGCGCGTTCCGTGATCGACAGTGAATTCCGCTGCCGGATCGTTGAGACCTTTGATCTGAACGGGCGCGTGGCCATCACTCCGGAAATTTCGGGGCGTGGTTGGATCACCGGCATACACCAACACATGCTTGATCCCGATGATCCTTGGCCGGCCGGTTACCATCTAAGCGACACGTGGGGTGCCTGAAGATGGCTAAACGCGCAATCGAGAGGCAGAGCCTGCCCGATGTCATTGCCAGCGACCTGCGCGAACGCATTCTGAGTGGCGACCTGATCGAAGGCGAAACAATTCGACAAGAGGCGCTGGCGGAAGACTATGACGTCTCCCGCATGCCTGTACGAGAGGCCTTGAAACAACTGGATGCCGAGGGCTTGGTACGGTTGGCGACCAATCGCGGAGCAACAGTTACAGAGCATTCGCCTGAGGAAATAGCAGAAATTTTCGATCTGCGCGGCTTGCTTGAAGTTGATCTGTTCCGACGTGCCATTCCTGCGATGACGGCAGCGCAACTGGGTCTGTGTCAGGACATCCTGGAACAAATGGAGGCGTCCTATGACGCAAATGACGTGGCCCAGTGGGGGGCGTTGAATCAACGATTTCATGCGGCTTTGTATGCGCCTGCCAGAAGAAGCCTGACCAACGAGTTGCTTCATCGGGTGTCCCTTCAGTCGGACCGCTATATCCGAATGCACCTGAGTGTCATGGAACAGCGGGGACTAGCCAGAAAGGAACACCGCGAACTGTTGCGTCTGGCACAGGCTGGTCAGACTGATGCGGCCTGCACCCTGTTGGCTGAACATATCCAGCGTGCCAAAAACCAACTGCTTGGTCTTATGGCCGCACGGATCGGGGGTGCACCTTAGCGCTTTCGCAAAGATCGACAGGTGGGCGCGCACCTACTTTGGCGGGCCAGCACACTGGGTGTGTTCAGCTTCGCCAGGCCCTGACCGGCAATTTTTGGCGATGCCCAGGTAAATGACCTATGCAAGAGTTTCATTTCTCTCTTTCACGGTTTATGTCGGTTCCTGATGAACGGGCTGTGTCCCGTGTTTTGACAAAAATCTGCAGATTTCGGTTTATTCGATGAGCAACGAAACAAGTTCCGAACAGGCAGTTCGCGCCGCCATTCAGATACACTCCAAACGTGTTTGGCGGTTCGGGCTGGCACTGTCTGGCGCTTCTGACATAGCAGATGACCTTTTGCAGGCGACCTGTCTACGCGCACTTGAACGCCACCATCAGGTGACATCCTACGAGCGGCTTGATAGCTGGCTGATGACGATCTGCCGGTCCATATGGCTCAACGAACTGCGTTCACGGTCGGTGCGTAAGGCGCAGGCGCTGTCTGTTACACCCGAAGCGGAATTAGTTGCCACCGGTCCCGACGTTGAAACGAATATTTTTGCGGCTGAGGTGTTTAACAGGGTGATGGAACTACCCGAGGCGCAGCGCGAAACTGTCATGCTTGTATTCGTTGAAGGCTACAGCTACCGCGAAACGGCCGCTATGCTGGACGTTCCCATCGGAACGATCATGAGCCGGTTATCAAATGCCCGGCAGAAACTGAAAACCGTACTGCAGCACGATGAGGCTGACACCGTGCGACGGAGTGGCAAATGAAGTTTTCCGACGAAACGCTTCTGGCCTATCTTGAAGGCAACGCGGAAGAAGGGCAGGCCGAGGCGATTGAGGCCGCTGTCGCGGATGATCCAACGCTGGAAAGCCGTCTGATGGCGCTGGATCCGCTTGCACCTGTCGTGCATCGGGTGTTCAGCGCTGTGCCGTCTGAGGCGCCAAAGGTGGAACTGCCGGAACCGCAACCAAGCCTGCCCTCGGCAGCTGGGGCAGGGGTGATGCGTTTGCTGGCTGTCGCGGCCTCGGTTTCGGTGATTGCAGTTTCGGCCACTTTTTGGGCAACCCGTCCCGCCGAACTTGGGTGGGCCCAGCAGGCGGCGATCTATCAGTCGCTTTACACACCAGACACCATCTCGGACATGGATGACTCGCCTGCCGCACTGGACGCGCAGTTTGCCAAAGCCGAGGCACAGCTTGGGCGATCATTGAACCGCGACGTGCTGGAGGACTTGCCGGGCCTGGACCTGAAGCGGGCGCAGGTTCTGTCTTTCAAAGGCAAGCCATTGGTTCAAGTGGTCTTTGCCGACGCCGAGGGGCGGCCATTTGCATTTTGCGTTATAAAGCAGGGTGATGCAGCCCAAAATACTGAAGTGGCACAAGCGGTCCTCAGCGGGTTGGCCACGGCGAAATGGACGCAGGATGGCTATGGTTACATGCTGTTGGGCGGCGATGATCAGGCGGATTTGACGAACGAGTTGGATACACTGCGCGGCGTCTTCACGGGATGAACCTCGCGGGTTTTGAAAACCGCTTGTGAAAGCTTCAAATTGCCCGAAGAATGACGGGTATGAAACCAAAACCTGCCGAACCTGTTTCAAAGGAAGACGACTCAGAGACGGGTCCGCGCAGTATCTATGATGCCGACCCGCCTGAGGAAGATGAACTTTGGTTCCTTCCCCCGCAGGATGACGATGTAGCTGATGATTTTCTGCCTCCCCTGCCACGGGCAGAGGGAAAACAGCTGTTTGATTCACGGGACTGGCACGCGGCGCAGGCTGACTTGGCGTTTGACCTTGCGGATCTGGCCGTCACATTTGGCGCTTTGGACGAACGTTTGCGGGCAGGGCCAAAAGGGTGGCGGCACCGGTTGGCGCTGATGGAAGTGTCCGACTTGGGCTGGTGGACCGGGGACCGGGTCAGCGTGGATCGGCTGGCGTTGTGGACAGGTCTGCGGATCGGGGCAACTGGCGACGATGTTCAGGCTTTGGCGCGGGCGGGCTGGGCCGTTCGCCGCCTGACCATGCGCGCAGGACCGTCGGATGGAGGATGGCAGACCGGTTTGACAGCGTTTTTGGACCGACAGGCACAAGGTATCGAAGACGTTCCCGAGGCCGTTGCTGATCTAGCAGATGTCCTAAGCGCAACGTCCGGCCTGCATCCCGTAACACATGCGGCGGTCAGTTTTCATGCTTGGCGGGCAATTTCTCAGGGGATCGTGCAGGACACCGAGGCCGCGGTCATTGCCGCGCGTCATGCTGCCAGCATGGGCCGGGGCGGTGCCTTGTTCATGCCACTGGCCCTGTCAGGACCGGGCGCTTTGCGTGGCGCAGGCGATCCCGTTGAAAAACTCGCCGCCTGGGTCAAGGGGGCGGGGCAGGCCACCCTGGCGGCTTTGCTGCATCTGGATCGTATCGCCGCATGGGAAGTGCGCGCGCGGGAAAAAACCGACGATCTCAGTGGTCGAACCCCGCCAGTACTCATTGACGTGCTGGCCGCCTGGCCGATGGTGTCAGCTCCGCTGGCCGAGGAGCTGACGGGCGCATCACGTGCAGCGGCGCAAAGAAACCTAGATGTTTTTTTGCAGCGGGGCTTGATCCGTGAAGTTACCGGGCAGGGGCGTTACCGGGTTTGGACCGCAGATTACTAGTCCCAAAACCGGATGCCTACATGCTTGCCAAATCAGAACCAGCGCCCAATCGCCATAACCGATGGGGCCAATGCAGTCGCGCTCGAAGTGGGGGACATGACGGTAAGGGTTACGTGCGACTCTGACGGAGCATTGCACCCAATGAACCTGCTGCCATCACCGCCGTTGCCGCTGACCACCGCGGTCGAACCCGCGACAAAGGTCGTGGGAAAGGTCCATGTTATCGCAGGACCAGCGAATATGGCGCCCAAGCTGTTGGTACAATTGGAAGGTTCCAGCGTGGCTGAACAGATCTGCGTGCCGTCCGCAAAACGGACATAGTCGCCATTGGCGTTGGAGCCCCGCTCGATCACTGAACCGGACGGCGCGCCGCCGCTTTCAGAAACAGTTCCCAGTATGTTTCCTGGACAGTACCCGAAGTCAGCCCGCATCAGCCGGCCTGGTGTGGTGTCATTCGCGCTGGATTGAACTGCAGCTCCGCTGGCGGTACCGGTGGTGGGGTCCATAATCAAAGCTTCTGTCCACGTGCCCCCGTCGGCGGAGACTTTGATCGAAAAGCCTGTTCCACCGGACAGGCCCATTTCGGCGTGACCGGTCCAGTTCGATTGGAACACTAACGAGGCGGTTTCACCGGCGTCGGCTTTGTTGATCTTCAGTTGATGTCCACCCCCGTCGTGGGTGAGCAGGGTCGCGGGGCTCCGGACCGACAGCCGGTTGGTGCCGTCATATCCTGTTGCCACTCCAAGACCCGGAAGGTTGCTTGTTTCCTGCGGTAGCGCCACCCAATCGTCGCCGTTCCAGACTTTCAGCAGACCGGCGGACAAATCCCACGCCTGCCATCCCGGTACCGGCACCAAAAAATGCCATGCAGTGTCGATCCAAGCAGCAAGCTCATGCGCGTGGCCCGCCCATTCTGCCGTAGGATCAGACCCCAGCGCGTGTATCTCGCCCTGATCAGGAACCGCTGGCGGTATCGTAGCATCGAGGGAAGTCAGGCTGAGTTGAACTGTCAAGTCCAACAGGCGCAAGGCTTCGTTGTGGGTGACATGCTTCTGCGCCTGCGAGGGTTGAAGAAACGGCAGGTTCAGTCTTGGTGTGTTTTGCGGCACGAGGGGTCCTCCTGTAGTTGTCGGCCCGGCTTTGGTTGCGCGCCAAACTGCTACGGAAGACATGAACCCGGCCTGAGCGGACCGAGCGCTTCGAAAAGATCTCGTTAAATCTTGTCAAACTGAACGCTGTCGCCCGTTATCTGCGGGCGTAAACATCCTCGTATCGGATGATGTCATCTTCACCCAGATACGTGCCCGTTTGCACTTCGATCAGAACCATTGGCACCTTGCCCGGGTTCTTCATGCGGTGTTTTGCGCCCAAGGGAATATACACCGACTGATTTTCGGAAACGAGTTTGACTTCGTCGCCAATTGTCACCTCCGCGGTGCCCTCAACCACGATCCAGTGCTCGGACCGGTGATGGTGGGACTGCAAGCTCAGTGCTGCGCCGGGGTGAACGTGAATGCGTTTGACCTGAAACCGATCACCGATCACCAGACTCTCGAACCAGCCCCACGGACGGTGATCAACCGGCAGAGATTCCGCTTGCTTCGCGCCTTTGGACTTCAGGGCTTCGACCGCTTTCTTGACGTCTTGCGCCCTGTTCATGTCGGCCACCAACACCGCATCAGGCATGGCCACCGTGATGACGTTTTCCAACCCGAGCGCGACGACCTCCTGTGCCGGGCTTTCCGACCGGATCAGGACGTTGTGGCAATCAATGGCGGTCACTTCGCCCTTTACCGCAACGCCATTCTCGTCCGGCGCTCCAAGTTCCTGAACGGCTGACCAACTGCCCACATCCGACCAACCCGCGCCATAGGGAACCACGCTGAGATTACCGGCTTTTTCCATCACCGCGTAGTCAAGCGAGATGTCTTCAACATCGTCCCAAGCAACCGGGTCCAAACGTAGAAAACCCAGGTCAGTCTTCGCCTGGTCCAAAGCGTGTTGCACGGGTGCCAACAGATCCGGGGCATGCTGTTCGAACGCTGCCAGTATGTCGCCCACAGCGAACAGGAAGATTCCAGAATTCCAAAGGAAACTGCCATCCGAGACCATCGATTTGGCGGTTTCCAGATCCGGTTTTTCCACAAACCGATCCAACGGCACCGCCGCGCCCGAGGGATCAGGCGCATGGCTGAGCTTGAGATATCCGTACCCAGTTTCTGGCCGGTCCGGAGTGATGCCAAAGGTAACTAAGTCACTACGCCCGGTGACGGCTTGAACACCCTTGTTTACTGCTACGTGAAAGGCATCCGGGTCGGGGACGACGTGATCCGAAGCAGCGACGAGCATGACAGCGTTCGGATCTTCCGCCGCAAGATACAACGCGGCAGCAAGCACGGCTGGGGCTGTGTTGCGCCCGTCAGGCTCAATCAGGATCGGACCCGGATCAAGACCGACGGCGGCCAGTTGTTTCGGGACAATGAACCGAAACGCCTCATTCGTCAGAATAAGCGGTTTTTCATAGGGTGCGTTTTTGGGTCCATACAGACGGGACGCGCATTGCTGCAGAAGTGTCGTTTCGCCAATAAGCGGGACAAACTGTTTAGGGTAGCTTTTTCGCGACAGGGGCCAAAGCCGAGTCCCTGATCCGCCACACAGGATTACCGGGTAGACTTTGCTCATACCGCCCATTCCCTTCGTTCAACTTTTTACCGGAACTATCGCGCTCAACGCTGCGCGGTCACAGAACAACTTGCTACTGTGCCGCTCTGTCGGCAGCGACAAGACCATGCAGATATTGGCTCAGATCGTCGCGCAGGTCTTCGCGGGCAAGTGCGAAAGCAACGGTTGCCTGAAGAAAACCTGCTTTTGACCCGCAATCGAAACGCTGACCGGCGAACTTGTAGCCAAACACGGGCACCCCGTTCCCGATATCCTCGGCGATGGCGTCGGTAAGTTGGATTTCGCCGCCGCTGCCTTCCTTCTTCTGGTTGAGGTTGTAAAGAACCGACGGTCCCAGAACATAGCGACCGATCACAGCCAAATTGGACGGTGCCTCGCTGGGCTTGGGCTTTTCCACCATGCCCCTGACGCGGACGACCGGACCAGAATTGTCGCCGACATCCAGAACACCGTACGAACTTGTCTGTTCGTGTGGAACCTCCATCGCCGCAACCATGTTTCCGCCAGTTTCCTCGTAGGCTTCGATCATCTGCTGAAGGCACGGTTTGTCACCGGCAATCACGTCGTCCGGCAACATAACCGCGAAAGGTTCGTCTCCGATCAGGCGCCGGGCGCACCAGACAGCGTGACCCAGACCCAGGGCCTTGTGCTGCCGGATATAGGCGATGGCACCACTTTCCATGTTGGTGGCGTTCAAGGTCTCCAACAGGTCATCTTTACGCTTGGCCTTCAGTTCTTGCTCAAGAACGAGGTTGTGATCGAAATAATCTTCCAGAGCGGACTTGCCGCGCGAGGTTACGAAAATGAATTCCTTGATCCCCGCCGCGCGCGCTTCGTCAATTGCATATTGAACCAACGGACGGTCGACCAGAGTCATGATCTCTTTCGGGACGGATTTGGTGGCGGGCAAAAACCTTGTGCCCAGACCCGCTACAGGAAAAATCGCCTTGGTGACCTTGCGTGTCATGTGACCTCTCAAATTCAAACAATTCCGACGCGGTGACATTTGGGCCGGAGCACTCTCATAGGGCGGGTTGCCCGATCAATCAATCTTGCCTGTCTGGACAGGCTATAACCGGTCCAAACCTGCCACCGGCCTTGGCCAGAGTCAAAGAGGTATAGTTGCGTGAATACCCGATTGACGGGTTTTGATCTGGAACCTCAAAGCGTCGGCATTGCCTCTTCATATGGGAACTACCGACCCGAATTGGTACGGGTCGCGTTCAATGAGTTCCAAAGCGTCGTGTTTGCTTTTCGCCTTCGGCCATCCTGTTGGCGCGGTTCGCATATGCGTGAAGGAAAGAGACAAATCCAATTCAATCGATAGTTTGAAAGGTTTGCGCGCGGCTTTGGTAGCTGTTTAAGAGATTCCGGCGGCCATGAGTAAACACCTGATGCCGGGTTAAGAAATCCGATTTGATAGAACTCAGTCGATTTGATCGTCGAAGCAAATCAGGGGCAAGAACAACGGCCTCCCGGCAAATGCTCAAACGACAAAAAAGAACTGAAATTATTAAGATCAATGGGTCGCTCAATTGATGTTCCCTGAATGGAAACAATTTGCCGAAAATAGGCTAAATAGGCGTGATTTTGTCCCCTAAGGTTTCGCTTCTGCCGACCGGTCCAAATCGGTTAACCGCCGCGCCCGATTCCCCTTCCCAGCTTCTAGGGATTTACAGCGAACGTTGGTCAACCATCAGTCGCATCAAACCCTTGATCGGACACTATAAACGCCAAAATCAGCATCTTACCCCTTGTTGCCGGGGCGTCAAGCAGCGGCTGCGCCGTGACGCGAATAGACCGGTTTTTGTCAGTCGGTAAGATGCGCTTTCATCCGCGCTTCGGGAAAGCAGGTGGGTGTGCGGTTTGTCGCCTCTTGCCAGCGACCGATCGAGCGGCGCGTCTTGTATCCCGGCAGACCATCGGCGCCCCCCACATCATGCCCTTGACGTTCCAGCGCTCTTTGCATCGCCGCAATGTCCGAGCGGTAGAGGCTTCCGATATCTCCCCATGGCCCCTTGAAGTCTCTGACACCAAACTGGATGCGGTCCCCAACATGACCGACAAAAAGGGCGTATAGATCGCTGGTATTGTAGTCTTTGAGGACATAGAAATTCGGTGTGACGATGAAGGCTGGACCGTGTCGCCCTGCGGGCATCATCAAATAGCCTTCCGCCCCAAGCTCATGAGGAGGAAAGGGCTTGCCCGATACTCGGTTGATACCCATTTCAACCCAATCGCTGATGCGGCGGCCCTGATCAGGCCCCTCAAGTGCACAGGACACCGACTGCGGCACGGCAACTTCAAAACCCCAATCACGACCTGAAACCCAACCATGCCGTGCAAGATAATTTGCGATAGACGCAATGGTGTCATCTGCCGAGCCCCAGATGTCGGCCTTTCCGTCGCCATTGCCATCCGCAGCATACTTTAGAAAGTTCGAGGGCATGAATTGCGGTTGCCCAAGCGCACCGGCCCAACTGCTTTTTAACCCGCGTGCAGGGGCATGTCCGGCCTCGGCGATCTGCAACGCTGCAATCAGTTCGTTTGTGAAATAGGGCGCTCGGGTGCTCATGAACCCTTTGGTCGCAAGAACCTGAAAAGCGTCATGGCGGATGGGTACCTGACCATACCCGCTTTCCCGTCCCCAGATAGCCAGAATGATCCGCGGGGGCACCCCGGTTTGCGCCTCAACTCGCGCCAACGTGGTGGCATGGCGTTTGGCCATTTTTCGGCCCACTGCGGTCGCGCCCTGAACTGAATTGGTGTTGAAGTAACGCCCTGGTGCCCCGAATTCAGCTTGCTTTTGGCGTTTGGGCGTTTTTGCACGCGTGCCCGGTGGAACAAGATCCGGCAATTTCCAGTTCAGCGTCACGCCGTCGAAGGCCTGGCGCATGGTCTCTCGCGACACGCCCTCGGCACGTGCCTGAGGCCAGACCGTGTTCTGCAACCATGCCTGAAACTGCCGCTCAACCGCAGCGCGATCCTGCGCAAAGGCGGTGGTCGAAAGGATGATCAAGCCAAGAGTACAGAGAAACAAACGCATTACATTCGGTTTCGCCTGCCGACGACCTTAAGTCAACTGCTCTTGGGTTTTGGAAAAAGCCTTGAGAAATCTGCTGACTCTGTCGATAGTTGTCCCCATTCGAGGGCGAAAGAGGACAGGCGGGCGTGCGCATTTTTGGAATGTCCCACGCGTCGGCACCAGCATTGGTAGCTGCCGCAGTTTTTCTGGCATCGGCGCAGTTCGCCGGCGCGAGCGATAGCTTCATGGACCCGCAAGGACCGATCGCCGCTGTTCAGAAAACCCATTTGATGCGCGCAACAGCGCTTATTCTTGTCGCCGTCGTTCCCGTGCTCATCCTGGTTCCTTGGATCGCGCTCAGATACCGCCGCCGAAAAGGGGGCAACGCAGCCTATCGACCGAATTGGGATTTCTCTGCCAGGCTGGAATTCATGATGTGGGGTGTTCCGGTTGTTATCGTGGCGCTGCTGTCTTTCTACCTTTGGAAAGCCACGCATCGATTGGATCCATATTCCGCAGCCTTCGGAGAAGAACCCGCCCTGCGGGTGCAGGTTGTCGGGTTGGACTGGAAATGGCTGTTCATTTACCCGGACCTCGGCATTGCAACGGTCGGAGAGTTGGGAATTCCGGTCAAGCAACAGGTGGCGATGATGCTGACCACCGATACGGTAATGCAGTCGTTTATGATCCCCGCACTGGCTGGTCAAATCTACGCCATGCCGGGCATGACCACCCAGTTGCATCTGGTGGCAGACACGCCCGAAACTATGCAGGGCGAAAACACCCAGTATAACGGTCGCGGATTTACCAAGCAGAAGTTTCAAACCCGCGCCATGCAACCGGCAGATTTCAACGATTGGGTCGAAACCGTAAGGTCGAACGGTATAAAGCTTGATCCGAATACCTACCAAACACTCGCCATGCGCACGGATCGGGATGAGGTTCAGGTGGCGTTGGGCACGTCAAGTATGCCCGCAAAGGCGTTGTACTTCACGTTGGATGACGGAGACTTGTTCCACAGCATTCTGAACCGGTACCACAGTGGCAAACCCTTGCCGTTAGATCAGCAACCGGGAACAACGGCATACGGGCAGGAGGTGAGCCAATGACATCCGCCGACCCCGGCTTTTTGGGCCGCCTGAGCTGGGATGCGTTTCCGGTCGCAGGCCTGATCCAGAACCCGAGCACCAACGAGATCGTCGCAAATGCCGCCGCCGCCATCGTTTTGGTCGGAGCCGTTTCGGTCATTGGTCTGCTGAGCTGGTTTCGCCTGTGGGGGCCTTTGTGGCGCGATTGGCTGACAAGCGTCGATCACAAAAAGATAGGCATCATGTACATCGTGTTTGCCATCGTCATGCTGGCCCGCGGTGTGCTTGAGGGCGTGGTCATGCGCGCACAGCAAGCGGCAGGTCCGGGCGAAGGCTTTCTTGAACCGGAACACTTTGCCGAGCTTTTCAGCACCCATGGAACAATCATGATTTTCTTCGTTGCGGTGCCCTTCGTCTTTGGCATCGCGAACTTCGTTGTTCCATTGATGATTGGCGCGCGCGATGTGGCTTTCCCACGTCTCAACCAGATCAGTCTTGGCCTGACGGTGTCGGCCGGCATGATGTTGATGGTGTCGCTGGTGGTTGGTCGGTTCTCGACTGGCGGTTGGACAGCCTACCCGCCCTACACCGGGGCCGCATTCAACCCCGGCGTGGGTCCGGATTATTGGATTTGGGCAATCGTTGTATCCGGGGTCGGCACGACGCTGACCGGTATCAATTTCGCGGTGACCATTTACAAATTGCGTGCGCCAGGCATGAAGTTCATGCGGCTGCCAATGTACTGTTGGACGATCATCTGCAGCTCGATCCTGATCATTTTTGCCATGCCGCCATTGGGCGTTGCCGCCCTTTTACTGGCCGCTGACCGCTATCTGGATTTTCATTTCTTCACGAATGACCTTGGCGGCAACATGATGAACTACGCCAATCTGTTCTGGCTATTTGGCCATCCAGAGGTCTATCTGTTGGTTCTTCCGGCATACGGTATCTATTCGGAAATCTTCGCTACGTTCTCGGCCAAACGTCTGTACGGATACAACTCGCTGGTCATTGCCACGATGTCGATTGCTGTGCTTTCGTTCACGGTCTGGCTGCACCATTTCTTCACGATGGGCCAAAGCGCGCTGATCAATGCTGTGTTTGGGATAGCAACCATGCTGATTGCGATTCCCACGGGTGTTAAGGTCTATGACTGGATGGCAACGCTGTGGCGCGGGCGCATCCGGTTTTCGGTTCCGATGCTCTACGGTCTGGCATTTCTCATGCTATTTGTGATTGGCGGGCTGAGCGGCGTGATCCTGGCCAATCCAACTGTTGACTATCAGGTCCACAACACCCTGTTCCTGGTAGCACATTTTCATAATGTACTGTTGCCCGGTGTGTTGTTCGGCCTGTTGGCTGCCTACAACTATTGGTTTCCAAAGGCCTTTGGATTCCGCCTGAACGAGGGCTGGGGCCGTGTCACGGTCGCGCTTTGGACCGTTGGCTTCATGCTGACGTTCATGCCTCTGTATTTCGTCGGCCTGATGGGCATGCCCCGCCGGTCCTACAGCTGGGAAGACCCGAGCTTCCATCCTTTCATGATCGTTGCCGTATTGGGTGCCTTGGTCATCCTGTGTGCGCTTCTGTCCGTTCTGGTGCAATTGTGGGTCAGCATTCGCGATCGCGAGAAGACACGCGTACTGGTTGGCGATCCGTGGGATGGCCGAACGCTGGAATGGTCAATTCCGGCGCCCCCACCGCCCTATAACTTTGCGATCATCCCGCAAGTAACAGATCGCGATGATTTTGCGGCGAGAAAACAGCGTGGTGAGGCTTACCCCACGCCGCAGTCATACGAAGACATCGAAATGCCGCGCAACACAGGGATCGGTTTCATCTTGTGTGTTTCCAGCGGTGTTTGGATGTTTGCGTTGGTCTGGTGGATCTGGTGGTTGGCCATTTTGATGACCGTGATGATGCTGTTGGCCGTTATCGTTTGGAGTTTTGATACCAGTACAGAAATCATCATTCCGGCCGAAGAAGTTCGTAAGGACCACGAGGCGTGGTTGGATCAGGTGCACAGCGCCCAAGCAGTGGACCGTGATTACGAAGCTTCCACGGAAAATCAGGGCCTTGCCCGTCCGGATCTGGAGGCCGTTACATGAGGCGTGCGCCGTCCCATAGCTATCCGGGTCTGAACCTTGGCGAAGATCACGCCAGTGCCCATAAGTTTACCGAGGTCGTCACGTTCGGGTTTTGGGTCTTTTTGATGAGCGATCTGGTCTATTTCGGCCTGATGTTCGCCATCTACATCACTATGATCGACGCGCAGGCAGGCGGACCTGGCCCACATGAGCTGTTCGATCTGAAAAGCATCTTCGCCCAGACCCTGATCCTGCTGACCAGCAGTCTTACAGTTGGACTGGCGATGCTAGCGCTGAAATACAACCTGCCGCGCGGGCGCATCGTGTTGTGGTTTGGCGTCACGCTGATACTGGGCCTGAGCTTTCTGGTGCTGGAAATTCGAGACTTCATGGCAATGGCAGAAAAGGGCGGGATCCCGCAGCGCAGCGGTTTTCTGTCGGCTTTTTACGGCTTGGTCCCCCTGCACGGGCTTCACGTCGCAGCAGGCTGCTTGTGGCTTGTCGTTTTGGGCATTCAACTTCGGGTCATGGGCCTTACCGACCTGATCATGTCGCGGGTCGTGCGGTTGGCTCTTTTCTGGCACTTCCTGGACCTGATCTGGATCGGGATCATCACCATCGTGTATTTCGGAGGGCTGAGCTATGGATAGACGCACCGAATTGCACCGGCGAGAACGGCGCCGTTATGTTATCGGGTATGGCGGGTCGCTTCTGCTGACCCTGGCTGTGTTCTCCATCGCCTATATCTACGGCATTCAAAGACCCGGCGTGTTCTTTTCGATCGGTCTGTTGGGTCTGGTGCAACTGGTCGTACAACTGGTTTACTTCCTGCATATCGATCGTCGCCGCAGCAGCCGGGAAGATCTGGATTTGATCCTGTTTTCGACTTTGGTGCTTTTGATTATCATCGGCGGCACCGTTTGGATTTTGGGGAATCTCGCGATGCGGATGCACATGCACGCCATGTGACGTCCCCGGGCTGCCAAATCGGAAAGGAAACCGTCCATGAAGTCGATTAAGGCGATAGCAGCGGTTGCGATCCTTGCGGCTATTACGGTTGGGCTGTTGTTGTTTTGGCGCCATCAAGAGCGGTATCCATCAACGCAGGATGCGTATATTGGTGCGAACATCATCTATGTCGCACCACAGGTGACAGGGCAGGTTTCCGATGTGAAGGTGGTCGAAAACCAGCCCGTCAAAGCCGGCGATTTACTCTTCACCATTGATAAAACGCAATTCAAGGCCTCGGTCGATCAGGCCCAAGCCAATCTCGATAACGCTGTCCAACAAGCCAAGTCCTTTTCCAATCAAATACCAGCAGCTCAGGCAGTCGTCGAAAGCGCGACGTCTTCATTTGAAACCGCGCAAAGCAATCTGGAACGCGCCAGAGCGTTATTCTCGGATGGTGATCTGGCGCAGGCATCGTTGGATCAAACCAAGTCTGAGTTCGCGCAGGCTTCGGCAAGGCTGACTACCAGCAAATCGGAACTGGCCGCGTTACAAAGCGGGTTGGAAGCCCGGCAGGACAGCGTTCTTGCGTCCAAGGCCGCACTGGAAATTGCACAGGCTGATCTGGCTTGGACAGATGTTTATGCGTCGGCGGACGGCTGGGTCGCCAATCTGACGCTGCGCCCCGGATCGTCGGTGTCGGCAAACGCCCCGCAATTTTCCATTGTCGAGTCTTCGGACTGGTGGGTTGATGCGAACTTCAAGGAAACCTCTCTGCCACGAATACGCCCCGGCCAGCCTGTAACAGTGCAGGTCGATATGTTGCCGGGCACCAAGCTGACAGGCCGGGTTGCATCCATCGGGCGGGGGTCGGGGGATACCTTTTCCCTTCTGCCTGCCGAAAATTCCAGCGGCAACTGGGTAAAAGTCACGCGTCGATTCCCTGTTCGAGTTGAGCTTGATCCAACCGACGCACCGCTCCGTGTCGGTGGCAGCAGCAGGGTCGTCGTCGATACCACGTCATCTCAGGCTGAAAAATGACGCCAATCGCGGCCAGCCGCGTCAATCCGGTGATCGTTGTTGCCGTCGTGCTCAGCGCCATATTGGAGGTTCTGGATAGCACGATTGTAAACGTAGCTTTGCCGCACATTCAGGCGGCATTTGGGGCAACGACGGATCAGGCGACCTGGATTCTGACCAGCTACATCGTCTCGGCGGTGGTGATCATGCCGCTTACAGGTTTTGTTGCGCGCCGCGTCGGACGTCGCCGTTTGATACTGACCGCCGTTACCGGCTTTGCCTCCATGTCCACCCTTTGTGGATTGTCTTGGAGCCTTGAAACGATTGTCGTGTTCCGACTGGCCCAAGGTATGTTCGGCGCGTTCCTGATCCCGCTGTCTCAGTCCATCCTCTTCGATGCCTTCCCTCGCGAAAAACGGGGTCAGGCAATGGCTGTTTTTGGCCTTGGCGTTGTGGTCGCACCCGTTCTGGGTCCAACCGTTGGCGCAATCCTGACCGAGTATTTTTCTTGGAGGATGGTTTTCTTCGTCAACCTTCCGGTTGCGGCCATGGCACTTTTGCTGCTGGCAGGGGAGTTGCCGGACGATAAGACCGAAAACGTCGTTATCGACTGGAAAGGCCTTGCGCTGCTGGCCATCGGAATAGGCTGTCTGCAGTATATTCTGGATCAGGGTGAGACGCTGGATTGGTTGTCTTCGCGGGTTATCCAAGCCGCTTTGCTCGCTTCTGTTCTGGGCGCGGTTGGTTTCATTTACCACGCGTTGACATCGAAAAACCCCGTGGTTGATCTTCGGTTTTTTGCCGACCGAAACTTTGCGTTGTGCAACCTGATAATCGCGGGTTTTGCGATTTCGTTGTTCGGGGGTATCGCGATCCTGCCCACATTCGTCCAGTCGCTGCTGGATTATCCCGTGATCGAATCCGGGCATTTGTTCATTCCGCGCGGGATCGCTGCCGGAATCTCGATGGTCGGCACCGGCGCTGTTCTCGTCAATCGCTTTGATCCGCGGGTGCTGGCCGGCATCGGGATGCTTTTGACTGCGGTCAGCAACTTTATGATCGGCACGCTAAACCTGGATGCTGGGTTCTGGCAGTTGGCATGGCCGGGGGCAGTCAGCGGCCTTGGCATGGGATTGGTTTTTGTGCCCATGTCCATTCTGGCATTCGAAAGCATCAGCAAGACGCGTCAGGACGAAGCGTCGGGCCTGTTCAACGTGACACGGCAACTGGGGTCATCAGTGGGGATTTCGCTGGTTGGCACTTGGGTCGTGCGTGGGTTGCAGACCAATACGGCAGCCCTCAGCCAAAACGTAACACCCTATAACCCGGCGGCGCAGGCCTACCTGCAACCGCTTGGCTTGACGCCCGATAGTGCTCAAGGCGCGGCTGTTCTTGCACAGGAAATCCATCGACAGGCTGAGATGATCTCATATCTGACGGTGTTCAATAATCTTGGGTTGTTGGCGCTGGCGACCATACCGCTGCTGTTCTTCTGCAAGGCGCCCAAAACGGCCCCGCAATCAACTGCTGCGGCGCGCTAGGCGGCAAGCGTCAACCCCAGCCACAGGGCAAGCCAGCACAGCGCCACGCTCAGCAGGATGTTCCCGGCTGCCAGCGCGACGGAGCGGTTTCGCTGCAGCTCCAGCGACTGATAGGCAAAGCTGGAAAACGTGGTGAACCCGCCACAAAAGCCAAAGACAAGGCGTCTTTCTTCTTCCCCCATTTCGACAGGTCCGCCCAAAAATCCGATCCAAAGACCCAATAGCAAACTGCCCAAAACGTTCACGATTAGCGTGGAAATCGGAAGATCATGCGTGACGCGTCTGGAAATCCAGTGGCGCATGACCGCGCCAAGGCCACCACCCAGCCCGAACATTGCATGAAGGTACAGGTCCGTCATCTTTTGGATCTTTCGCCGTGGACCCTGCGACCGATTGCTTCGCCAAGGATAGCTGCCCCAAGCCCAAAGACTATTTCGGCAACAACTGCGCCGGATACCAGCCATCCGCTGGACAATGCCAGCCGCTCCAACTCGGCCACAAACGAAGAAAAGGTCGAAAGACCGCCGCAGAAACCCACGGCGCCAAGATGCAGAACATGGGCATGCACCTTGTTTCGGATCGCATAGAGCCAGCCCAAAACAAAGCAAGCGGCGACGTTTATGCCGAATGTCGCGGTCAGATAGGGAAAGCCGGGAATATCAAGTGCAAGCGCCTCGCGCAGCAAAGACCCGGTCGCGCCGCCCACAAAGACGGCACCATACATCAGGGCGCGGTGCCCGACAGCGGGCGCTGAATTTGCCACGTCGTTGGTTCCTGCTCTGGCTGCGATCAACCCGGCATATCGTTACCCCCCATTTGGATCAACCGGTTGGCAACAGTTTGCGTCGCGCTTTGTTGAGCGCTTTGAAAGGACAAATGCTTGCACTCAAACGGCAATCTGTTTCACCTTAAAGCAAAGCGCGGGGTTGCTTTGCCCAACGCAACCAGGCCCCGCCGAAATTGGCGGCACCCAAGGAGATCAGGAATGATTGTTCGCAGGATATATTACATTCTGACCTATGTTGTTCTGCCGCTGACCGTCGTGCTGGGGTATTTTTGGCCGCCAGCCTATTGGTTGCTTGTCATTTTGATCCCATACGCCGTGATCGGCCTTTATGACATGCTGACCACCAAGCACAACGTTCTCAACAACTACCCGGTGCTGGGGCACTTCCGTTATATGCTGGAGTTTGTCAGCCCCGAAATCCGGCAGTATTTCGTCGAAACCAACGAAAGCGGGCGCCCTTTCAACCGTATCATGCGGAGCCTCGTCTATTCCCGGGCCAAGGGACAGGTCGACACACAGGCGTTTGGAACGCAATACGACATCATGACGGTTGGATATCACCGGGCCGATCATTCTCTGGCACCCAAGCATGTGGACGAGAGCGAAGAGCGTGTGATATTGGGCGGGCCGCAGTGCGACAAACCCTACAACGCCTCTCGGCTGAATGTATCCGCCATGAGTTTCGGCGCGCTGAGCGCAAATGCAATCCGTGCCTTGAACGGCGGGGCCAAGGATGGTGGTTTTGCCCACAACACGGGCGAGGGCGGGTTGTCGCCTCATCATCTGGCGGAAGGTGGCGATATCATCTGGCAGATCGGCACGGGTTACTTTGGGTGCCGCACGCCGGAAGGTGGCTTTGACAAAGACCTGTTCGCTGAAAAAGCGAAGAAAGACGTTGTCAAAGCCATCGAAATAAAGCTCTCGCAAGGCGCCAAACCTTCGCACGGAGGGGTGTTGCCCGCCGCCAAGGTGGACGAAGAGATTTCGAAAATTCGCGGTGTTCCGATGCACAAGGATGTGATTTCACCACCAATTCACTCGGCCTTCGAGGGACCGACCGGGCTGATGGAATTTGTAAAGCACTTGCGTGAGATGTCGGGCGGAAAACCCATCGGGTTCAAGCTGTGTATCGGCAAACGGTCCGAGTTCATGGGAATCTGCAAAGCGATGTTGGAAACGGGAATTTTGCCGGATTTCATCACTGTCGACGGCGCGGAAGGAGGGACCGGTGCGGCCCCGGTAGAGTTTACCAACCGGTTGGGCGTCCCTGCGAATGAAGGGCTGATTTTTGTCAATAACTGCCTGCGGGGAATTGGTGTGAGGGACAAGATACGCGTGATTTGCTCGGGTAAAGTGGCAACCGGGTTTGATATGATCGAAAAATTTGCCCTGGGTGCCGACATGTGTAATTCTGCACGGGCGATGATGTTCGCTGTGGGTTGCATTCAGGCCCTGCACTGCAACACCAATCGCTGTCCGTCGGGTGTTGCAACCCAGGACCCGATCCGGGGTCGGGCGGTAAATGTACCTCAAAAACGCAAGCGGGTTCATAGATACCATGACGCCACACTAGAGAGCTTTCGTGAGATTTTGGGCGCTATGGGCAAGGCATCCGTTGCCGACCTGCGCCCCGCCGACATTCGCCGCCGCATGGCGGACGAGGGCGAGCGGTCCTATGCCGAAATGTACGAGTTTTTGGAAGACGGCGCCTTGCTGGGGAAATCGGTTCCAAACAGCTTTGCTGACGACTGGTCACTGGCAAAAGCCAGTCATTTTTAAAAAAGTTTGATCCTTCACCAAGGATTGCCCCGCGACCTGCGTCTTACTTTCCGAGATGCGCATGATTACATCAGATGAGGAACTGGCCCAGGCGGCCGCAAGCGGCGATGCAGGGGCATTCGCCACCCTGTTGGAGCGCCGGTATGATGGCATTTTCCGGTTGGCATACCGCCTGACCGGACAAACCCATCAAGCCGAGGATTTGACCCAGGACATTTGTGCAGCACTGCCTGCCAAAATTGGCGGCTATCGCGGCCAGGCCAAGTTCACCACGTGGCTTTACCGCGTCGTCGTCAATGCCGCCCAAGATATGCGACGAAGGCAGGCGAGCCACGCAAGAGCGGCAGCCAGCTGGGGGGATCTGGAACACATGCGTCGCAGGGATGCGGCGGAAGTCGCCGAATCCCTGGACTGGTTGTATCAGGCGATGAATGCACTGCCCGAAGACCTTCGCGGAACACTGGCGCTGACGCTGGATGCGGAGTTGACCCACGCGCAAGCGGCTGACGTTCTTGGCGTATCGGAGGGCACCGTGTCATGGCGCATGTCGGAAATCCGAAAACGATTGCGAGCGATGAAAGAAGAGGAGCTTGCCGATGAGTGATGAGCTCGACGATCTGAAAACCCTGATGCAGGCCGCAACGCCAGCGCCGAATGCACAACGCAAGGCGGAAATTCTGGCACTCGCACAGGAAAATTTTCGAAATGTCCAAGGATCGCATACGGCAGCGCGTCCTACTGACAAGCGTGGCCCTCTGGCCCGCCTGACAGTAGGAGTGAAATCAATGTTGGATGCACTATCCCATCGGGGTGCCTTGACCGCCACTACGGCAATTGCCGCTGTGGCACTAGTGATGATTATCCCGCAAGCAAGGGATGTCGCCTTTGAACCGTTTTCTCGCAGCGAGAATGAAACGGTTGAAACCCAGACATCAGCAAAAGCGGATTCCGAGATGTCCATCTCGGTTTTGGAAGAGCCGGTTGTGGAAGTGCCAATGGCCCTTGAAGACGCCGCAGCGCCAAGCCCAAAGCATGCTGGTCGATTGCAGGTTCAAAACGGTCCTTCGGCAGTGTCAACCCTTGGCACGTTGATCGAACCTGCTCCCATACCAGACCAGAACACGGAATCTTTTGCCAACGCTGATCCCAATGCACTCAAAGTGACCGCAGATGACCCTGTTTCAACTTTTTCAATTGATGTTGATACGGCCTCTTACGCGGTTATTCGATCGTCACTCATGCGAGGATACCTTCCGCCGAAAGATGCTGTCCGGGTCGAAGAAATGGTGAATTATTTCCCGTATTCTTACCCGGTGCCTGAAGGTGACGCACCTTTTCTTCCAACAATTACTGTTGCCCCGACACCTTGGAATTCGGGTACACAACTGGTGCATATCGGTCTGCAAGGCGTGATGCCCGAAATCCAGGAACGCCCCCCGCTGAACCTGGTGTTTCTGATCGACACATCCGGGTCGATGCAGAACCCAGACAAACTGCCGCTACTCAAGCAATCCTTCCGTTTGATGCTGGGTGAGCTGCGCCCTCAGGATCAGGTTTCGATCGTCACATATGCCGGTAGCGCCGGGCAGGTTCTGGAACCAACGCCAGCATCGGACCGCAGCACCATTTTGGCTGCGCTGGACAAGCTCGAGGCGGGCGGGTCCACAGCCGGACAGGCGGGTTTGCAGCAGGCCTATGCGGTTGCAAACAGCATGATGCAGGAAGGCGATGTTTCGCGCGTGATCCTGGCAACGGATGGTGATTTCAATGTCGGCCTGTCGGATCCCGACGCGCTAAAGGACTACATTGCCCGACAGCGTGACACCGGTACCTATCTTAGCGTTCTAGGATTCGGGCGCGGTAATCTGGACGACGCGACGATGCAAGCGTTGGCGCAAAACGGAAACGGCCAGGCAGCTTACATCGATACGTTGGGCGAAGCACGAAAGGTGCTTGTGGATCAGCTGACAGGGGCGCTTTTCCCGATCGCTGATGACGTGAAGATTCAAGTAGAGTTCAACCCCGCTCAGATCGCTGAATACAGGTTGATCGGCTATGAAACGCGTGCTTTGCGGCGCGAAGATTTCAACAACGACACGGTCGATGCTGGCGAAATAGGTGCGGGTCACAGCGTCACGGCAATTTATGAGGTAACGCCCGTCGGCTCTGACGCCATTCAGAACAGCCCATTGCGATATACAACGACAACTCAGGCGGATGGGTCGGATGAGATTGGGTTTTTTAAGCTTCGGTACAAGGCCCCGGGCGACGCCGACAGCCAGTTGATCAAGCAGCCGATGCAATCTGGTCAAGGCGAAGTCACGGATGACATCCGCTTCTCTTTCGCCATTGCGGGCTTTGGCCAGCTTCTTCGCGATGGATCATACTTGGGCGATTGGACTTATGACGATGCGATTGCACTTGCCAATATGTCCAAAGGCGACGACGCGTTTGGATACCGGGCCGAGGCGGTTACGCTGATGCGTCTTGCACAGACCTTGTCTCGCTAGCCCTTTCATGGGGTCAGCTGGGTAAATTCCGCGGGTTGTTGATGCTGTGGTTATGGATCCTTCGAATGCTCCATTCCACGGCATCTCGCATAGTTTTTCCCAACGCTTCGTCATACGCAACGATAAGATCCGGGGTCTTGTCGGTTGCAGCAACGACGTTTTCCTCAAATGAGGCCGAGGCAATGATCTTGTCGTCGTATTCGTCGATCACTTTGATATTGATGCGTACCTTGATCTGAACGGTTTTGCCCGCGTCAGTTTCGCCAATTACATGGCCTTGGAATTCGCGCAGATCCGGGGCGATGACATAATCCGGGCGCAATCCGACCGTTGATCGACCGACCGCGGCGACTTTGTTTGTGTTCTCAAAACTCTCGATCAACAGCGCCTGAACGATCAGCGGGGCGCGATCGGCCCATCTAGCGCGGGGAAGGTACTGCACCTGCAGTGCCGTCGGCTGAATTGCGATCTGATCAGTATTGACGGCTGCCGTGGCTGTCGGTTCCTGAACGACGATTTGTTTTTGAACCCGCGGAAGTGACGTGGAAAACGTGCTTTTGGGTGTCAGCAGATAAAGGTCGTTTGGTTTGGACGCCTGCCGCAATGTTCCAAGACCTGCGCATCCGGTCAGAAACGCCAGAGCCGCAATCAGAAAAATGGACCGGATCATTGGCGAAACTCCGAAGCTTGGGTACCTAGTAGAAAGCGGGCCGGGTCACGCTCGACCTTGTCGGCAAGCCGGTCGAGGCTGATCACAAGCCGCTGGGCTTCTTCGACAAAGCGGACGAATTGCGGCAGCCCGACACGCAGGAAATCCGATACCTGACGGCGGTTGTCCTGAACGATGCCATCGACTGTTCCCAGCAACTCGGACGCGGATTGCGAGGCGCTGAGAATGTCGTCGGAGATCTTGTTGATCTTCTCGGTCACGTTTGAAACCGTGTCGGCCACCTGTTTGGCGGCATTGCTGATCTCCTCGGCGACGGGCCCGATATCCGTGTCCAGAACCTTGTTGGCCGACTCGAAAGCACGCTCTGCGGATGCAAGGGTCGTCTTGGCGGTGTCCATGGCGGACGTGATCGAGTTTAGCGTTACATTGGCGTTCGCCACTGTTTCCGTGACCACGCCCAGGGAATAGCTGCCTTCTTCGGTCAATGCCGACAATCGTTCGGCCAGTTGGGTCCCTTTTTCGATAAAGGGCCGGATGTCCTGCTGAATGACCTGATCTGCATTGGCGATGGTCGTATTCGCTGTTTCCAATGCGGTTTTTGCGGTATCGGATGTTTCCTTGATGCTCTTTAACGTTTCGTCGCCGGTTGCCAGTGTCGACTCGGCTTTGGTGACCAACGGATCCAGCTTTTTGGTGAACTCGCCGATGTCCTTCGCGGCACTCCCGAGGTCGGTGGACAGCGACTCGAAGTCAGACAGAGTCTTGTCCAGTTTTCCCGAAGCGTCGGCGAGGTTGTTGAGGATGTCCGAGACGGCCTTGCGGTTCTCGTCGTCCACGACCTTGTTGAGATCTTCCAATAGTGTCAGAGCTTTATCCAGAACCTGCGGCGCGCCCTCCAACAGGGATTGGATCGGGCTGCGTTTGCTGGGGATCACGCTGTTTTGCGGAAGCCGGTCAGCATTTACCGACCCACCCGAAAGTTCAACATAGGCAACACCTGTGACACCCAAGGACTGCAGTTGAGCTATGGTTTCCTTGGTCACCGGAATGTCGGCATCGACCTCAAGCCTAACACGAACCTTCGACGGGTCGTCGTCATCCAGCTTGAGCGATATAACCTGCCCGACCGGCAAACCGTTGTAGTTCACGCCGCCGGCCGCAGACAGGCCCGAAACATTATCGAACAACACGTCGTAATAGGCGTATTGTCGGGTGACTTCGAATTTGGCGAGCCATAGGAAAAAGCCGAAAACGCCCAGAATACCCGCAAGGGTGAACGCACCGATCAGAATATAGTTTGCCCGGGTCTCCATCGCCTATACCTGTCCTACCCCTTCTGTTGCGCCGCGCGGGCCCGGGGGCCAGTGAAATATTCCTGCACCCAAGGATGATCCACCTTGGTCATGTCTTCGATAGGACCTTCAACCAACACGCGTTTTTCCGCAAGCACGGCAATGCGGTCGCAAATCGCATAAAGGCTGTCCAGGTCGTGTGTGACCATGAAAACCGTCAGCCCCAACGCCTGTTGCAACTCTCCAATCAGATCATCATAGGCGGCTGCACCAATCGGGTCCAAGCCGGCCGTCGGTTCGTCCAGAAAAACGATCTCAGGGTCTAATGAAAGCGCCCGCGCCAGCGCCGCCCGTTTGCGCATCCCGCCCGAAAGCTCGGATGGAAACTTGCTGCAACTTAACTGCGGCAGTCCAACAAGGCTGATTTTCAACCCACCCAGCGACTGCATCAGGCTTTCACTGATGCCAGTGTGTTCGCGCAATGGGGCCATGACATTTTGCAGAACTGTCAGCGACGAAAACAGGGCACCATCCTGAAACGCCACGCCCCAGCTTTTCTCGATCCGTTTGCGCTCGGACTCGGGCCCGTTCAGGACGTCGACGCCCAGCACCTCGATACTTCCGGCTGCTGGCTTGTTCAGACCCACAATGGTGCGCAGCAGAACGGACTTACCTGTGCCTGACCCACCCACAACGCCCAAAACCTCGCCGCGCCAGACGTCAAGGTTCAGGTTGTCATGCACCACTTGTTCCCCAAACTTGTTTGTCAGGTTGCGAACCCGGATCACCGCCTCGCGCTGTGCGCCTGTTTGTGTTTCATGCTGCAGGGTCGTGCCGTCCATGTCAGACCCCCAATTCGGAAAAGAAGATCGAAAACAGGGCGTCAATGGCGATGACCATAAAAATCGATTGCACGACCGACGCCGTTGTGCGTTGCCCTACGCTTTCTGCAGATCCTTTGACCTGCATGGCCTGCCAGCAGGCAATGACGCCGATGACCAGCGCAAAGAACGGGGCTTTGATAAGGCCGATGGCCAGTTGCCAGACATCTGTGTTTTCTTTCAGGCGCGTCAGAAACATGCCGGGGCTGACGCCAAGGTCAATCCAACTCATTAACGCGCCTCCGATCAGGCCGGCAATGTCTGCGACAAACCCCAGAATGGGCAGCATGATCAGCAGGGCCAGGACGCGCGGGATCACAAGAACCTCGATCGGGTCCAGACCCAGCGTGCGCATGGCATCAATCTCTTCCTGAACTTTCATCGACCCGATTGAGGCGGTGAAGGCCGATCCGGACCGGCCCGCAACAATAATCGCGGTCAGCAGAATTCCGAGCTCGCGCAATATCGAGATTGAGATCAGTTCGACCACGAAAATTTCCGCGCCGAATTGCTTAAGCTGTGTCGCACCTTGAAAGGCCAGAACGACGCCAATCAAGAACCCCATCAGCGAAACGATTGGCAGAGCTTTGAAGCCCGTCTGTTCCATCTGCGAAACAAGCGCCGCCCTGCGCAAGCGCCAGGGCATGATCAGTGTACGTACGAGACGATGAAGCGTCAGGCCGAGAAAACCGAGAATTGACAGTGAGTCAGTCCACGCACCCGTGGTGCGCGCACCCAGTCGTGCGACGGATTCAACAAAACCTCGCGGCGGTGCTTGTTCGCCAAGCTCATCGGGGATGTTTTCCGCAACAGTTTCAAGTAACGAGGCATGTGCTTTCTGCACGCCTTCCAGTCGAACCTGTGCACCGCCTTTTCTGACCCGGCGTTCCAAATCCGCCACCAACCAGGCACCGCCGGTATCCAACGTGTTCACGCCCGTCAGGTCTACTACAACGTTGCTTGTATCTGTCTGGAAGGTTTGAAATGCGCCCTCAACCTGATCCAGCGATTGCGTGCGCAAGTCGCCCGCAATCTTTATGCAGACGCCGTCAGCGGTCCGATCCTGGGTCACTGTTGGCTGAGTCATGCGGGTATGTGATGTGAAAATCCGAACCGCTGCAACGGGTTTGTGCAACTAGGCCGGGATTTCCTGACAGGCACTTGCCATGCGGATACAGTTTCCAGCCGTTTCGAGAATTGTGACGGACGGTCTTCGCGACTTTTGGAACTGATAATCTGAAGCCCAGAGCCGCGGGTAAGCCAGGTCGCAATGCGTTGATTGCTCCTGCCCTCTACACCTGCGCCAAAAGGGATGTTACGCATGATCTGACGGAGGATGTCATTGAAGATCAGCGAAAACCGCATCAAGGAAATGACCACGGCAGGCCTGAATCTGATTGGGCAGGCTTTGTCGATCTATGACAATCAACTCAGGTTGGTTCAGTGCAATTTTCGGTTTCAGGAAATGTTTGACCTGCCGGACGATTTGGTTCGACCCGGAGCTCGTTTTCATGACACGATTCATTTCCTCGCAAGCCGCGGCGAATACGGAAAAGTGGAAGACGTCGACGAAATGGTTCGGCAACGCGTCGAGCAGGCACTGGCGTTCGAGCCGCATTATATGGAACGGGTCCGCCCGAATGGACAGGTGATTTCGGTCGAAGGTGCTCCGCTGCCAAACGGGGGGTGGGTCGCGGTCTATACCGACATTACGCGCACCAAACAGGATGAGGATTTGCTGCGCGCCCGCTCGGAGGAATTGTCGGAACAACTGCTGGGTCGGGCCGAAGAGCTTTCGGCCACGAACCGAAAGCTTGCGGCAACGATCACGGCATTGGAAGAAGCCAAGCGTCAACTGACCGAGATCGAAGCCCGCACACGTTTGACCACCGAGATGATGCCCGCCCATATCGCACATCTGGACGCGGATGGGCGCTATGACTATTCAAACCGACGCCTGAGCTCGGTCATGCCGGGACGCCCATCCGATATCCTTGGTTTGCACATATCCGAAGCGTTGGGGAGTGTCGCATTTCAACGGGTCGAACCGCACCTGCAACGGGCCTACAAAGGCAAAATCTCGGTTTTCGAATTCACAGAAGATCGGGATGCCCGGCGGCTGCGTGTGTCCTTCACGCCGGACGAGCAGGGCGGTGTTTATGTCATGTCGGTCGACATAACCGAAGAAACGCAGGCACGGGTCGCGTTGCAACAGTCCCGCCGCAGGGCGATGGCCGCGCAAATGACCAGCGGAATGGCCCATGATTTCTCGAATCTATTGACGATCATATTGGGAATGCAATCCCGATTGGAAAAGATGGATCTACCCGACGGTGCGCATGAACTGGTTTCTGCAACTCAGGCGACCGCACAGCGCGGCGGGCAGCTGTTGAACCGAATTGCCGATATGACCGGCAACCGGACACCGCAGCCAAAAGCAACAGATATGCGTGGTTTGTTGGAGGATTTGCGTATTCTGGCATCCCCGTCTTTGCCGCGCGGCATGGGGCTTTCGGTGGTCAACAATCTGCCTGATCAAGCCGTCATGCTTGATCCCGGGATGGTGCAAGACGCCTTGCTGAATCTTGTTTTGAATGCCCGCGACGCCTGCGGCAGTTCGGGTCAGATCACTATCAGCGCGCATAAAATCGGTTCGATCTGGACCGAAATCACTGTGTCTGATACCGGCCCGGGATTTTCGTCCGAGGCATTGGAAAAGGCTTTGAATCCCTTTTTCACAACCAAAGGCAGCGGTGGATCGGGTTTGGGCCTGCCGATGGTTTATGACACTGTCAAACTTGCAGGCGGCGACCTGAGTCTGCGGAACACTCCGTCCGGGGCATCTGTCGTTCTGCGCCTTCCCTACCGACCGGCGCTTCTGGCACAAGAAGGCTTGGTTCTGTTGGTCGAGGACAGCGACGACCTTCGCAGCCAATTCCGCGAAATGCTGATTGATCTGGGCTTTTCCGTTATCGAAGCAACTTCGGCGGAAGAAGCGCTTGTGCTGGCCGCCGAAATCGACGAGATCGTTCTTGTTTTGTCCGATATCAGACTGGAAGGTCCTGGCACGGGTCTGGATGTTCTGAATGCGATCCGACCGGGCTTGGCTTGCATTCTGATGACGTCTTTGCCGTACTCTGACCCATTGCACAGAAAAGCGCTGAACCTTGCACCCGTTTTGCGCAAGCCCTTCTCACAAGAGCAATTGTCTGCACTTATCCGTACCGAGGCCGCCTGATGACACAACCTCTGGTCACAATCCTTGATGATGAGCCCGAGATTAGGCGCATTCTGACGGAAACGCTGGAAGAGGCAGGGTTTCGGACACACAGTTTTTCCCGCGCCCGTGAATTCGAAGCCGCACTGAACCGTGTGACCCCGGATGTGTGCCTGGTGGACCTTTCTTTGCCCGACACCGACGGTTTGGCGCTTGTCCACCGCCTTGCGTTGGAGCAGGGGGCCGCTGTGATCATCATATCGGGTCGGGCGCAGGTGCAGGATCGGGTCACGGGTCTGGAACTGGGCGCTGATGACTATATCACCAAACCTTTCGACCCGGCCGAAGTCGTAGCGCGCATTCGCGCACGTCTCAGATCATCGCAACCCGCCACACCCAGCTCCGAGATCGCGCGTTTCAATGGTTGGACCGCCCATTTCGACCGATATGTTCTGGTGGATGCCAGTGGGGAAGAAACCCAGTTTAGCCATGCCGAAGGCGAGGTTTTGCGGCTGTTTTTGGAAAGCCCGAAACGCCTGATCAGCCGCGCGCGGATGCAGGAGATGTTGGGTGGCGGCGCTGGCGACAGTTTCGATCGCGCAATGGACGTTCGTATCTCGCGCCTGCGGACAAAACTCGCCGAAGACCCAAAGAACCCGCGCCTGATCAAGACAATCTACGGAGCCGGGTACATTTTTCTGGGCGATGTTGAGTGGGCCTGAACGTCATTCGCGCAGCGCTTCGTTTTTGACTTTCAACACCGGCTGGATCACATACTCCAGCACCGACTTACGACCGGACAGAATGTCGACTTCGGTGATCATGCCTGGCATTATCTCGACCGCCCGTTCGTTCGATCCCAATTTTGCTTCCACCGTCCGAATTTCTACAACAAAGACCTCTTCCTCGCTACGCTCTGAACGCGCAACCGTGTCGGCGCCAATCCGCGTGATCTCTCCGCCAAGACTGCCATATCTCATGAAGTCGAAGGCCGTGATTTTGACCTTTAAAGGTTGACCCACGTGCAGGAAAGCAATGTCTTTTGGACGCACGTAAGCCTCAACAAGAAGCGTGTCGTCCAACGGAACGACTTCAATTAACTCTTCGCCGCCGCGTGCCAATCCACCAATGGTGGTGCGGTGAATGCGGTTGATCACGCCCCGAACCGGCGAGCGAATTTGCGCACGGGCCGCGCGATTGCGCAAGGCGGGCAAAGATGGCCGCAATGCAGACAGTTCTGCGGTAACCGCGGCCAGATCGGTTAGCGCCGCGCTGCGAAACCGGCTGCGAGTAGCGCTGATCCGATCATCAATCTCATCCAAACCGATCTGGAGTTTGCGAACGACCGCCTTGGCGCGGGTCTCGCGCCCGTGCCATTCAGCTTCGTTGCGCTTCAGCGCCAGCAAAGTCGTTGCGGGCTCCATCCTTTGATCAACCAGCGGCTTCATTATGGCATGTTCTTCTGCCAGCAGCGCAAGCGTTTCGATTGCTGTGACCTGGTCCACCAGGCTTTCCTCAAACTCGCGTTGCCGCTGTTCACGCTGCCGCTCTAGAATTGCGATCTCTGCGGAAAGCTCGGCTTGACGCCCTTTGAAAAGCGCAGTTTCGGAATGCACAACCTCGGCCGCCTCGGTCACCAATTCTTCGGCGAACTCCAAAGCAGAACCGGTAATTTCTGCCTCTAATCGTTGTCCGCGGGCCATAAGACCGAATGCGCGTTGCTGTTCTATGCTCAATTCGCTGGCGATCTGCGTCGTATCCAGCTCCATCAACAAATCGCCCGCCTCCACGATCTGCCCTTCGCTCACGTGAAGGGCTTGAACTACGCCCGGTTCCGTCGCTTCGATCACCTGGACGTTGATGGAGGGCACGACACGCCCGTCCACCCTGACCACGTCGTCCAGTTCCGTCCGCTCGGCCCATATCAGGGCCGTGATTATGCAAAGAAGAATGACGCCCAACAGCAAGGAGCCGCGCAATGGCGGTCGCCCGCGCATTTCGCGCGCGAGCGCGTCCAGATCAGGATGCCGCGACATTGAGATGCCTCCTGCCGGTTGCCGCGTATTGGCTCAGTATTGACTTGGGGCCGTCAGCGGCAATTTTGCCATCCTCGATCACGATAACGCGGTCGACCAGCTCCAGCATGCTGCTGCGGTGGGTAACAAGAACAAGCGTTGTTTTTTGTGTTGCGGCCTTAAGCTGTTGGATCACCTTGGCCTCGCTTTTTATATCCATTGCGCTTGTGGGTTCATCCATCAACAGGACGTTTGGACGCCCGATCAGCGCGCGTGCCAGGCAAATGGCTTGTCTCTGCCCGCCTGACAAACCTTCGCCGCGTTCGGCCAGTTCCAGATCATAACCCGAGGGGTGCCGCGCAACGAACTCCTCCACCCCCGCAATACGTCCTGCCCGGATCAGATCTGCGTCCGTGGGTCGCGCTGAGCCGCTAGAAATGTTTTCTCGTACCGAGCCTGAAAACAACCAAAGATCTTGCAGGACGGAACCAATACTCCGCCGCAAATCTCCAGGGTCTATTTGCCGGATGTCCAGACCGTCCAGCATTACGGACCCCGTGCGGGGTTGGTAAAGACCAAGCATTAGCCGCGCGATCGTACTTTTCCCGGAACCGATTTGGCCCAGTATCGCCACCTTTTCTCCCGGTTTGATTGTGAAAGTCACACCTTTCAGGGCGTTATGTGACTGATCCTGATAGGCGAAATGAACGTCGTTGAAGGTAATGCGACCGTCAAAAGACTCTCTGCTGACCCAGTTTTTGCCCTGAGGCCGTTCGCTTTCGGCCTGCATCAAAGCGTTCAGATTGCGAAAGGCGCTGCGCGCCTGGTTCACGCGTGTCAGCGTTTGTGCCAACTGTCCCAGCGGGGCCAGCGCGCGCCCCGTCAACATGACTGCGGCCACCAGAGCGCCCATGCTGGCTTGCCCGCTTGTGACCAGAAAAACGCCAAGGAACACGATCAAAACCTGGGCTGCCTGCTGGGTGAAACCGGTCAGGTTCAGCGCCAATTGTGTCACGGCCCGACTGCGCGTCCCATGTTCGGACTGCCGCTCCATCGCCTGCTCCCAACGGTTGCGCATTTGGCGTGCCGCTGAAGTCGTTTTGATCGTTTCGAGCCCGGATACGGTTTCCACCAAGACGCTTTGTTTGGATTGCCCGTCGGCAAAGCTCTGCTCGGCAAGGCGACCCAGAAAGGGTTGAATGGCCAAGCCGGTCAAAAGAACGATTGGTACAGCAAGTGTCGGTATCAGCGCCAATGGACCGCCAACCATGTAGATTGTCAGGATAAAGACCACGACAAAAGGCAAATCCACGACGGCAACCAGCGTGGCAGAGGTAAAGAACTCTCGGAGCGTTTCGAATTCCCTGACGGTGCTGGCCGTTGCGCCAATGGACCCTTGTCGTGCCGACATTCGGATATTCAGCAATTGATCGAAAATGCGTCGGCCCATTGCCCGGTCGGCCAAATGACCAGCGCGATCTATGAAACCCGCCCTTAGGTTTTTGAGAACAAAGTCGAATATCAAGGCAAGGCACACACCGCCGGTCAGCGCAATCAATGACGACGTCGCCTCATTTGGCAATACGCGATCATAAACGATCATTATGAAGACCGAAGTGGAAAGGCCCAGAATATTCGTCAAAGCCGCGGCCAACGCGACCTGACCATAGGACCAACGGTTGGCGGCCAGCGCCGACCAAAACCAATGGCCCTGCGTATCTGTCTTTCTTCGCGAGCTTTGAAACTCAGGCGCGCGTCGGAACAAAAGCAAATAGCCAGTGTAAACATCATCAAGGGCGTGTTGAGGCAATACTCCAAGCCCTTCTCCCATTGCGGGGTCGAAAATTTTCAACCCGCCTTGATCAGAGTGACCATGGTAGACGACCGCCCGGTCGTCCGCCAAAAGGAGTATTGCGGGAACCAAAGAAGCATCGAGTTTGCTTATGGTATGAGCGCCAAACGCAACCTGCATCCCTGCGCAACGCCCGGCTTCAATTGCATCGCGAACGGTTAGCTCCCCGTCTTTGCCTGATTGCGCATCAAGAATGGCGGCCTGTGTCAACGGCCTTTCCAGTGTGTCGCCGACGTGTTGCAGACAAGTTTCCAGTGCGTTGGATTGATTGGGTTTTGTTGTCATGGCACCAGTTCCACGATAGATTGCGGGCTCATTGTTGGCTCAAGTGCAAAAATCCGCGATCCGCGTTGTGGGGTAACAATTTACCCATGAACGCGAATTCTCGCGGGGCCACTACAGGGAATGATTTGAAGGTTCTTACGTAGGTGATGACGCACAAATGCAGCGCAAAACATCGGCGCCCATCGGTATGGGAAGACCCTTTACCTTTGTCGGTTCGCGCTTTCGCTGAACAACGGTTCAAGAACATTAAACAAGCGTCTTCGTCGACGCCCTTCGCCTTTGTAAGGGCATCAACCCGCAGCATGCCGCGCTTCCGGTGTTGTTTCGAACCCTGTTTCTTTGCCCATTGCGCCCAAAAAGTCGCGCACATTTTCGCTAACCTGAATTTGTGTTTTTCTTGCTTGTTGGGCGCTAAACAGCCACCTGCAATGCGATAGCGATACGTGATGTGCATGGATCAGGCGCAACGCCCCGCTGTTCATCAACGTCGAAATCTGATTTTGAGTCAGGCGTCGCAGACCTACAGGTTTTATTTCCAGAAACCCTTCGGGTATCGGGACCTCATCGTGGTGATCAATCGGTGAGAAAAGGCCTTGACCAGCAATCTTGTGACACAGCTTTTGGGTCTCTTTGACCGCCAACAAGCGCTCCTGCAAGAAAGCCCGAACGGCGCAGAGCTCTTGCGTCATTTGATCACCGTTCTTGAAAAAAGCTTCGTCGCCGGGGTCACGCGTGACCAAGCCTGAGGATTCGTCAATCATTAGAAGCGCTGTCTCGGAAGACCCCTGGCAGGCCACGGCCTGGAAGGGGTAACATCGCAAACCAGTTGGAATGTGAATGCCCAACCATCGTCCATCTTCAGATACGAACGGTGTTTTGGTTTTGTTGTTCAACGACAATAGGACGCAAGGTTCAATCTGTTGGCCTGTTTGTTTGAAAACAACCGGGAAGGAAGCCGCGGCCTGCAACACCTCTGCTATGGTGATCGGGTAGCTTTGCAAGTTTCCGGCGAAACCGTAGGAAGGAAACCGTCGCCAAAAGCGGCTTCCATGCCGAGATAAGCTTACCGGAAAGAGGCCATTCTGTGCCATTTTGGTATCTTGCGCAAAAGGTGACATATGCTTGGCTGCTGCTTCTGTCATTTTGCAACCTACGCTGAGGCGCCGGTGGGATCGGCCAGCAAAACGTTGTCAGCACCAAAACCGTTTAGATCGCTCAGGCCGTTGAATTGAGACATCTTTTCTACCGTTGCTGTGTCAGGTGCTGAATAGCCGACCTTGACCAACGCGCTGTTGGTTCCATCTGTCGCAAGAATGAAAATCTCATCACCGGCTTGAGCTCCGGAAAGCGTCTCGGCGGCGGCGGCGATGGTATCTTCGTCAAGATTCGTCAGTTGAGTGGTCAATCCGACGAACCCGGTGTTCGTACCCAAGCTGCCGCCGGAGCCAAGAAGCTCTACCACGGTTCCATCCCCTCTGAGGCTGTTGTTATCAAGGCCGCGGAACATCAAAGCGTCGGAGACATCCGCAGCAGGGCCCAGGTTGAACCCGTCGATCACATCCAGGCCATTGTCCGAAGGGGCCGCTTCGAAAACGACAAGATCGCGACCGGCTCCGGTCAAATCAATCGTATCGTCTCCGGCGCCACCCTGAATAATGTCGTCCCCGTTCGTGCCCGCCAAGGTGTCGGCGGCGCTGGTTCCGAAAGACACGTGCAACGGCCCGCCCTGTAATGATGTAAGTTCCAGCTCGATCGGTTGATCCTCGTCCAGAATTGTCATTTCGAAAGTTACAAGCGGTTGTGACAAATCGCTGATGCTTAGCGCGGCCCCACCAAACCTGACAGGGTTGCTGCCGTCATTTACCGAGAAAATCGCGAAGTCGTCGTGTTCGACATTTGAACCTGCGTTGAAGGCGACAACAGAGGGGTCGAACCCAAGATCTGCATCAAACCCCAAGCCGCCAGAGACGTCCTGATCCGGATCTGCGTGAATGGCGAAAGTAATTGTCGACCCGCTGCGGCCCACCTCGCTGATGACATAGGGAGCAGGCGTATAGGCCGTGACCTGATCTGAAACCGGGTCCGGGTCTGGTCCGCCAGCGACGGTCGCCTGGGCCGCAAAATCAAGTGTATCGCCCTCTGTGAAGCCTGCAAATGCCGGGCCGGGGACATTCGCGCTCCACGAGCCATCGGCCGCCACGGTTGCTGTTCCTACAGAAGAACCGTTCAACGTTATGTCTATTGCCTGACCTGCAAGCAATCCGGCTGATTGCCCGCTGACGATCACGCCACTGTCGACTGCATCGCTTAGCAGGACGGCATCGTTTGTTCCAAGCGGATCAAGACTGAGAACCGGTTTGAAATTTGTCGAAAAACTGGTGTCCGCATTGATGGCTTCGTTGCCATTGGCATCCTGGACCGAGGCGCTGACCGTATAGGTTTGTCCGTCTGACAGTGCGGCCAAATTCGCCGAAGGGATATTCATCGTCCAGACTCCGCCCGAAATCGAAGCGTTGTAGACCTGTCCGTCCAAGGTTACCGCAACCACTTGGCTGTCCGCCGCTGACGTGGTCCCGGACACGGTCAGGTCGGCCCCGCGTTCGATGACGTCCATGACGGATCCGACATCAAGCGGGTCCATCGAAAGTGTGGGTGCACTAAAGTCTGTTGCGATGCTGGTTGAGGCGGCAGAGCTGTTCCCCGCAGCATCCGAGACTGAGGCGTTCACGTCATAGGTTTCTGCATCCTGAAGGCTGCTCAGGTTCCCCGATGGGACCGTGAACGTCCAGGACCCCGCAGCAACAGTTGCCGTTCCGCTGAATTCGACAGTGTTGTCCGATCGCACGATTTCAATGGAAACAGATGTTCCGTCGACCGCGTCCGAGGAGCCGCTTATGACAAAATCCGATGCGCGCTCGGACGCGTTCATGACCGCGCCGACCGCCAGCGGATCAATTGCCAACGTGGGTGCGGTGAAGTCCGTATTGAACAGGTCCGATGCTTGCACAGCCGGGTTTCCTGCAACATCGGATACGTCAGCCAACACGGTGATCGCGGTACCGTCAGGGAGGGATGCCAGATCACCGGACGGGACCGTGACAAACCAGCTTCCACTTTGCGCGGTCCCGGAATAGGTCTGACCGTTCAGGGTCACCGTAATTTCTTGACCGTCCTCGGCGCTTGTTGCACCCGAGATTGTCAAATCCGATCCTCTTTCGGCGGCGTTTAGCACAGCGCCATGGGACAGGCTATCGATGCTGAGTGTCGGGGCCGTTACATCCTTGGACAAGAGCACATCAGCCTGCGGCGCAGGCAGCCCGTCGCTGTCGGTCACGTCTGCGGTGAGAGTGAAGCCTTGGCCATCGGCCAGCGCGTCGAGGTCGACCGCCGGGATCGTAACGCTCCAACTGTCGCCGGACACCGAACCCGTGTAGGTTTGGCCGTTCAACTCAACAGTCACTTGCTGCCCATCGGACACATTCCCGGTGGAGCCGGATACGGTCAAAGGGGAACCTGTTTCTGCTGCATTCAGAATGTTGCCAACGGACAATGGCGCAATCGAGATCGATGGGCCGGTCAGGTCGACGGGCACGTTCGCGGTGGCCGGGATTGCCGGATTGCCAGCAGCGTCTTGAACAGCGACGCTGACGGATACCGGCGATCCGGTGGTCAAACCTGCCAGATCGACCTGATGGATTGTTACACTCCAAACACCGCCAGTGGCTGGTGCCGTGTATTCGCGACCTTCGAACGTTACGGTAACGAGCTGCCCATCTTCGGCCGTTGTTGTGCCGGTCAGTGCAAGATCACCCTGTACATCGACCAGATCGATCGAGCCACCGCCAACCGGATCAAGCGAAACGGTGGGATTGGTAAAGTCGGTGTCGAAGTCTATGTTTGCTTGCGTGGCAGGGTTGCCCGCCCGGTCTGAAACATCAGCGGTTATCGCGATTGTCTCACCGTCTGTCAGGCTTTGCAGATCGGCCGCAGGTACACTGACATTCCAGTTTCCTCCAGAAGCCGTTGTCGTGTAGGTCTCGCCATTCAGCGATACGGTTACCATTTGTCCGTTTTCGGCGTCCGTCGTGCCCGAAACCGTTAGGTCCGCTCCTTGTTCCAATGCGTTCAAGACACCGTCGCCGGATACCGGAGAAATGGTCAAAGTTGGAGGAACAGTGTCCACGTCAAATTGCGCTCCGCCACTCGACAGCTCGATGCCATCCGCATCCAGTATCCGGACCGCTACATCAGAGACACCCTGCGGGAGCGATCCCGCCTCTGCTTGAGAGAGGGATACTCGCCAGCTTCCGTCGACGTCCGGCGTGACCAATTTGGTAACACCACCGATCGTCACTTCAACCGTCGCCGCGTTCTCAGGCGCGGAAACCCCGGTGCTGAAACTGTTCAAAGCGTCGGTTTGCAATTCGGCCAGGTTTAGGCTGGGCGGAAGGGGCGCAGGTGGCGATGCAACGGGTTCCCGGACTGTTTCGTCGGTTCGGGTCTCCGGGTCGTCACCGCTGCCGCCGCCGCCTCCACCGGCTGCAGCGGCGGCACCTGCTACACCCAAGCCGCCCAATGCCAATCCAGTACCACTGATGCCGCCGGCAGTCGCGGCGGCTGCGCCCGCTTCGGCAACCGCGGCGAACTGGGAGATCTGGACCGCGACCTCTTCCGCAACCATAATCGTGCCGTTTTCCAGCACTTGAATGTCTTCTGCCGCGATGACCAATTCGCGGCCATCCGTCATTTTCAGTTCCAAATCTCCGTTCGGCAGGAGTTTTGCCGACCTCACGCCCGGGAGTGACGCGACAAATTGAAAAGCGTCCAATTGCTCTGACGTCGCTTGGGCCAGAACTGGAAGAGCCAGCAGCGTCGATCCCAGACCCCCGATCAGGCCTCGCCCTGTCCATCGCTTCAACTTGGTGCCAAGCCATGTTTGCAGATGTTTCGAACGCGCGATTGGCGTCGGGTCTTTGATCGTCGATCTATCCTTGAAGTGAAGGTTCTTGGTCATCGTTGCCCCCATAGATGATGCCCGACATCAGTTGACCGGCGCGGCATGCCGCTTGAATGTTCTGGTCTCCGGTGCCTCATGCAGACGATCCTGAAAATTCAATTCAAACTGAAGCTGAAGTCCTTGATTTCACCACATTCTTGTTCCGTTTCTTGTCTCAGCCTCACATCACTCTGATCTCGGGTGCCAGAGGCGGCACGGGGGTGAATGACGATGATGCTTCAATTCGAAAGCGTGGTGGCGACAGGGTCCGCAGCGCTTGATTCAGGTATCGGCGATACGGCTTTAAAAACGTTTAACAGCGAAACGTATCTCTACAGCATTACTGGGTTTGGCGGCGGGATCGTCTCGTGGCGTCTGGTCGAAGGTGCGCCCCCGCAAGTGGTCGACCAGCAGCATTACAATGTAACGATCAGCGGTCAGGTCGGACGCAGTGGCGTACCGATCACTTTGGGAACACAAGACCACTTGATCTTGGATGTCGACGCGGCCACGGGGCTTGTAAGCTATGATTTGAGCGACACCGGACAGATCGGTGAGCTGCAAGAAACCGATACGCTCGTCGCCAGCGGAGACATCTCGGCCGCGGCGCAGATTTCGGACAATTTTCTGACTTTGGCCCATTCGGACTTGGGCCAAATCGCAACGTACAATGTCGGGGCAGATGGGGCACTGACCGTTGCCGGAACGGCGTCGGCGCGTGCGGATGTGTTGCGGTCCACGCAGTCTGGATCAGAGCAATTCCTGATCGCAGCGGACACGATCAACAGCTCGATCACAACGTTCGGTTTTGATCAGGATACCGGCGCGATTTTGGAGATCTCCAACAATACTGCAATCCAGACACTTGGTATCAGTGCGCCAACGGCAATCGAGGTGGCTGAGGCTTTTGGCCAATCCTGGGTCGTCGTCGCCGGGGCAGGCAGCAACTCGCTGAGTGTCATGAAATTGTCCAGCGATGGGAGATTGATACCCACTGACCACGTTTTGGATTCGCTTCATACCAGATTTGAATCAGTGCAGGATCTGGCGGTTCTTGAGGTTGAAGGGCGTGTTTTCGTCGCGGCTGGCGGCGGGGACGACGGGATCACCTTGTTCACAATGACACCGGGTGGTCAGCTGATCTATCTCGACAGTTTTGCGGACACGCAGGCCAGCGGGTTGCAAAATGTTGAATCGCTGAGCATGGCTCGGGTCGGTGACGAATTGCAGATCCTTGCGGCATCTCAGCAGGACGCTGGACTAACGCAGTTGAGCGTTTCATTGGCCGATCTGGGTGTCGTTCAGCAAGGGTTCGGCGCGATCAATGGAACCGTGGGTGACGATATGTTGCAGGGTGGCATTCTCACCTCGACGCTGAGCGGCGGTGCAGGGGATGACATTTTGATTACTGGCTCCGCTGCGACGATCCTGACAGGTGGCACCGGTGACGACATTTTCTTTATCCGTCACGGCAGCGACCACACCACGATCACGGACTTCGAGCGCGCAGCGGATCGGTTGGACCTGTCCGACTTCTGGCTGCTTCGATCCCCGGCGCAGCTTGATTTTACAACGACAGCAGACGGGGCTGTGATTCAGTACCAAGGGCAAAGTTTATCCCTTGTTGCCGCAGATGGGGCGGCGTTGACCAGCGCGGACGTATTTGGAGCAGGCTTCGATGGGCCCGATCACGTGCCGGTCATCATCAGCAATGGGCCAGACAGTAACGCATCGCCGGGGATATTGGGCACAATCTCTGTGGATTCGAATGCGGCAAACCCGGCGCTTGCAGGTGCGGAAGTTCGCTTCACCCCAGAAGGCGGAGGAACCATCACCGCGCAAGCAAATGCCCAAGGCGAGTTTGAACTTGGAATTCCCGACGGTACATTTGTCGGGGAGCTTGAGATCGTGAAGTCCTATTCCACGGCCAGTAACGAGATTTCAGCCCTGGATGCGCTGCAGGTATTGCGAATGGCCATTGGACTTGATCCGACATTTGGCCCGCCCGCGCCAGAAAATCTGATTGCAGCGGATATCAACCGCGATGGAACTGTCAGTGCGCTGGATGCTTTGATTGTGCTGCAAAACGCTGTCGGAGAGACGTTGCAACACGCGGCGGAGTGGATTTTTCTGGATGGCGATGCCGATCTATCCGACATCACCAGAACAAGTGTTGCCTACGAAACCGGTACACCCGTGACCGTTGTGGATGGCGACTTCGCGACAGACATGACCTCAATACTGCTGGGCAATATTGAGGCCGTCTAGGCTACAACAGCGTCGATCCTGCCTACTCGCGGAATGCCCGATAGAAATAGTCCGCAAGAGGTTTGACAAGATAGGACAGCGGTGTGCGCTCATCCGTCTTGATCATGGCTTCGACGGGCATCCCGGGCAAAAGCTCCTGTCCGTTCAGCAACTCGATTTGACCATCGTCCGGAATGACCTCGGCCCGATAAAACGTAAAGCCTGTGCTGTCATCGGTGTAGGTGTCTGCCGAGACGTTCATGACATGCCCGTTCAACTCTGGCGTTTCACGCTGGTTGAATGCCGGAAAGCGAAGGGCGACCTCTTGCCCGCGATGGAGTTGGTCGACATGTAATGCATCGACGCGCGCCGCGACCAAAAGGGGAGTGTCTTGCGGCACGACATACAGCATTGGTTCGCCCGGTTGAATGACGGACTGCAGCGCAAAGACTTGGCTGTCATAGACCGTACCGGCGACAGGTGCGCGGATATCCAACCGCGACAGACGTTCGTTCAATGACAAGCGCCTCTCGGCCAGTTCCACGACGCGTGCCTGAACATCCCGCAGTTGCGAGATCGCTTCCTCGCGTCGGGTTGCCTTTAGCTCGACGATACGGATTTCCGTGCTGGAAATCTCGCCTTCCAGCCGGGCAACCGACGATTCCAGCCGCCCGATTTCACCCAGCAGGCTCGCCTCTTCCCTTTGCAAGGCGGAAACACGGCTGGCTTGCGTGAGACCACGTTCCAGCAGCCCTTCCTGATCCTTCAACTCGCTTTGAATAAGATCGACCTGGGTTCGCAGGGAAACCAGCTGCGCCTCGTTGCCCTCGATCTCATTTTCGATCTGTGTTTTCTGTTTGCCAAGCTGCTCGGTCTGCTGCGCAAGTGTATCCAGTCGCGCGTTGAACAGGCGTTCTTGACCGGCCAATAGATCGGATGCGATATTCTCTCGCTTTCGCAGCTCCTCCAGCCGGTTGGCCAGTTCGGTTGCGTCTACGCCATCGCGTTCCGCTTCGAGTCGAACCATGCGCGCCAAAAGCTCGAACAATTGAGATTCAACAATCGTCTTTTCCGAGGCCAGGAACGTATCATCGAGACGCAGCAACATATCGCCACGTGCAACGGCGTCGCCATCGCGCACGAAAATCTCGCCGACAACACCGCCGTCAGGGTGCTCGACGACTTGGCGGTTGCTTTGCACTTCGACGACACCCTGCGAAATGATCGCACCAGCCAATTCGGTGCGCACACTCCACAGCCCAAGGCCCAAAACCAGGACAACCAGCGCGAGGAAGCCTACGGCCGCGGGAACTTTGATGCTCCAAGCCGGTTTTTTGAAGGAACTGGCCATTACTCACCCACCTTGTTCAGGTGCCGTTTGATCACGTTTGCATTTTGCACCATCGTGTTCAAAACCTCGTCCCGGCTGCCGGATTTGACGATCTGACCTTTTTCCACGACCACCAGATCGTCACATTCGGAAATGGCCTGTGGCCGGTGGGTCATGATGATGACCGACTTGCCCGCCGATTTGAATTCGCGCACCGCGTTATTCAATGCTGTCGTTCCATCCGCATCCAACGCCGAGTTTGGCTCATCCAGAATGAGAAGAACGGGATTTCCGTAAAGGGCGCGGGCAAGTGCGATACGTTGTTTCTGACCACCGGACAATTGGCTGTCGTTGCCTTCCAGAAACGTGTCATACCCTTTTTCAAGGCCCAGGATCAGTTCATGTGCATTTGCCGTCTTGGCAGCCGCGACAACTGCGTCCGGGTCCGGGGTTTCCGACATCCGGGCAATATTCTCGGCCACCGTCCCATTAAACAGGGTCACCTGTTGCGGCAGGTAGCCAATGTGCTGGCCCAAAGCATCGGGGTCATACTGATCCAGTGTGGCGCCGCCCAATCGAATTTCCCCGGCTGCGGGCGCCCACAGACCAAGCAAAGCCTTGGCCAGCGTTGTCTTGCCCGATCCACTTTTGCCGATCACGCCCAGCGCATTACCCGGTTCAAGCTTCATTGTTGCGTTGCGCAAGGTCGGCGTCGAAATTCCAGGTGGAATAACGGTCAGCGATTTTGCCTCAAGGTGCGCCTTTGGGATGGGCAGCCTGGTTCGCTTTTGTTCGGGCGGAGTATTGTCAAGGAACTTGTTCAGGCTGGTCCAGGCCGTTCGCGCGCGCTCGATCATCGACCATTGGCCCACTGCCATTTCAATCGGAGCCAGAGCCCGGCCCAGGAGGATAGTACCCGCGATCATCGCACCGGCCGTCATTTCGTTTCGCAATACCAGCAACGCGCCCAAGGCAAGCATTGCCGATTGCAGAAACAGCCGCAGGGATTTGGTCAGCGATGAAAAACTGCCTGTCCAGTCGCTGGCCGAGATGGTTTGAGCCAGCGCGTCCGTCCGTTGTTTCATCCACCGTTTCGAGACGTCTTCTTGCATCCCCTGCGACCGAACCACCTCGGCAGCCTGCCGGGCATGTTCAGAGAACGAATTCGCCCGGGCGGCGGCGGATTGCGCCTCGGCCACTTTGCGATGGGTCAACGCTTGGTTCAGCAACGCGATAACCACCAGCAAGGTACCACCCGCAACGGCAAGCCAGCCCAACAGCGGGTGAAACAGGAAAATTGCCGCCACGAAAATCGGTGTCCACGGAATATCCATGACCGCCAGTAAAACGGGCGACGCGCACAAGGCACGAATGGACTCCAGATCACGCAATGCAGTGGCTGGGGCCGATCGGACTTGCGGAAACAACGCTCGGCGCATGGTGGCTTCGAAAACGCGTTCATCCAACGAAGATTGAAAGCGAGCGCCGAAGCGGGCGACAATGCGACCGCGGGCGTAATCCAACATCGCCATCAGCGCGTAAAGCAGTGCGACTAGAAGGAACAATGCCGACAAAGTTTCGACCGAGCGCGATCCAAGGACTCGGTCATAGACCTGCAACATGAACAGGGGACCCGTCAGCATCAGCAAATTCACAAACACGCTGAACAGGAAGGCGAGCCCCAAAAAGCTCAATCCCTGATTTCTTGCCTTTCGCAGCTCGCTTAACGGCGGCGCGGACATTCTGTTTTTTGGCTTCACAAGCTGTCGCCTTCAGTTCTTTTGTCATTTGGGCCGCGGACATTAAGCGCCAAGGATGAATCAGAACCCGGCGTCGGCCACATTTTTCGAAAGTCTTATATCCACGACTTATAAATTCAACAACGGGCGTTTTCCATACGTCGGCGCTATTGCGCGGCAGATTTTGAACCCGAATGGCGGGATCATGCCGAGCTCAAAAGCGTTCAGTACAAGAGGTTTAGCATGACGAGCGAAACCACCAGAAAGAGCAGTGTCATAACACCGCCCGAGCGCACGAAATCCATCACCTTGTATCCTGCAGGCCCCATGATCAACGCGTTTACCTGATGTGTTGGGATGATAAAGCTGTTGCTGGTTGAAATGGCGACCGTCAATGCGAACAGCGACGGGCTCCCTCCGGCCGCGACGGCGATAGACACAGCCAGCGGCACCAACAAAACGGTTGCACCCACGTTGGACATAACAAGCGAGAAAGCAGTGGCCAGAACTGCGACCCCCGCCTGCAATGACCAGATCGGCCAACCGTCCAAAAGGATCATGATTTGCTGCGCAATCCACGCCGCCGTTCCGGTGTTTTGCACGGCTTGTCCCAGCGGTATGAGGCAGGCAAGCAGAAAGACCGTATTCCAGCCAACGGCCCGGTAAGCCTCATCGACGCTCAAAACTCGGGTGATCATCATCCCGGCAGCGCCAGTCAACAGGCACAGTGACAATCGAACGTCGGTGAACAGGATCAAGGACAGCGAGATCGCAAAAAATCCCAAGGCCCAGCCGACTTTTTGCGGTCTCAACTCATCTTGCGGGAAATCCGTTGTCACCACGACAAAATCCGGATCACGGCTGATGCGCATCAGATTGTCCCACCGGGTATGCGCCACAAGCATGTCCCCGGCGTGAAATTTCTCGAGCCCGATTTGCGTGGACTCGTGCGTTTCGGTTTCGACGTGACTCAGCGTTTCTTCGCCGCGATGAATCGCCAAAAGGGACATGCCGTAGGTCTTTCGAAACAACAGCTCGCGCGGGCATTTCCCGATCAGTTTGCTGTCCGGCGTGACGACGACTTCGGCAATTCCTGCGTTTGTCGGGGCAAATTCCTCCACAAAAACATCAAGTTCTGGCAGGACCTTCAAGCCGTATTTCTTGGCAAATTCTTCGACCACCCAACGTCTGCCGATGATGGCCAACCTGCACGGCGCCGCGATTTCAGCGGTCAAAACCTGAACCATCGAAGTTTTGCCGCGATAGAAAGTGGATATGATGTAGAGGTGGCTCTCGTGGTTGATATCAGCCAGAACCTTCCCCACCAGCGGGCTGTCGGCTGGAACGATCACCTCGAACACATCTGCTTTCAGGCCATAGACGCGTTGCAGATACTCCTGCGTACCTTGACCGGTTCCGGTGTTTTCCGAGCCCGTGTCGTTGGGCAAAACCCACCGACCCAACAGCAGGAAATACGCAATGCCGGTCAGGATCAGAACGGCGCCGATCGGCGTCACCGAAAACAGCCCAAAGGGTTGCATTTTCTGTCCTTCTGGCAGGCCATCATTTGCCGTTTGGATGAGATCGTTCAACAGGATCAGCGGCGACGACCCGACCATTGTCATCGTCCCGCCCAGAATTGCGCAAAAGCCCATCGGCATCAGCAATCGCGACAAAGGGATACCGGATCGGGATGATATCCGGCTGACGACCGGCAGAAACAGTGCGGCGGCACCGACATTCTGCATAAAGGATGAAATGACGCCGACAGTTCCTGACACGATCGGCAAAACTCTGTTCTCGGACTTCCCCCCATATTTGAGGATGACGGCCGCCACCTTGTTCATGATGCCCGTTTTGTCCAACCCCGCGCCGACGATCATCACTGCGATGATCGAAATCACGGCATTTGACGCGAAGCCATCAAAAAGATGCGGAACATTCGCGAGGTTTCCAAGCCCGGGCGCGTAACTCAGCAAGCCGATCAGCACCAGAACCAAGATGGCTGAAAGGTCAATTCGGACGATTTCGGATACGAAAAGGAAAACAGTAAAGGCCAACAGGACGCACACCACGCCCATCTCGAAAGTAAACGTCAATTGCTCCACTAAAACCACCTGAATACGGCACGGAAAGAGTAGTAAAAACTCTAAAGCCAAATGTGTCGCGATGTCATTAACTTTCGGTTTTGCAGCGATTTTTGGAATATTCTTGCCAAGCGCTCGGCGACCTGCGTCGAGATTCTGTCTTGTCGAATCAACTCGTTTGATGTCCTGTCGCCGCGATGGTTCCCCATCGCCTTGGGCGAGACGGGACAAAAGGGAATACGGTGCGGCCAACAAAAAGGCCAAGTCCGTGACTGCCCCCGCAACTGTAGGCGGTGAGCGACCCCGAGATCGACCACTGGGCCAAAGCCTGGGAAGGATCGGGAGAGCGTTGACCCGCAAGTCAGGAGACCTGCCATCCGATTTGTAAACCAAACTGGGCGGGGTGCCCCAGAGGGAGATGAAGATGTTCAAAACGGCAACAACCGTTCACATCCTTGCATTGACCGTGCCCTGTCGAAATGGCGGAGGTGACATCAGTGCTGGAAAAGTCTGCTCAACCCAACTTTTGCGGCCAAAGGCCCAGCACAACGATCAAACAGGCCTCCGCTAGTTTCTTGGCAATTGGTCGGGTTGCCCAATGACACGACGCGAAACCAAAGGATGGGCGAAGATGTCGCGTAGTGGCTGTTTGACCGAGTTGAGCTTGTTCGCCCTTGTAGCAGGCGCGCTGATCCTGTCAGGGCTTCTTTGGCTCGCGATCTACGCGGTGATCTGATGTCGACCGTCGTCCAACTTCGCAATCTGGCGCTTGGTTACCGAGACCTGACCCTTTTTCGCCACCTGTCGATGGATATCGAGGCTGGCACGACCTTGGCCGTATTGGGTGCCAATGGCTCGGGCAAAAGCACTTTCGTCAAGATGCTGCTTGGTCTGATGGACCCGCTGCAAGGCAACCTGGATTGGCCCGGCGGGCGCCCACGTGAAATTGGCTATCTCGCTCAAATGACGGAATTTGACCGTCGTTTTCCTGTTCGCGTGCGCGACATCGCTGCGATGGGTGCGTGGCGCGGATTTGGTCTGCGGGCAGGTTTGGACCGCGACGCGCGTGACCGGATGTATGCAGCGTTGGACGAAGTTGGTGTGCTGGACATTGCCGACAAGCCCTTGCACATGCTTTCAGGCGGTCAGCTTCAGCGTGCTTTGTTCGCCCGTGTGATCATGCAGGATGCACCGCTGATCCTGTTGGATGAACCCTTCGCCGCAGTGGATCAAAACACCGAGGCACATTTGTTGGCGATCATCCGTCGCTGGCGGGATGAGGGCAGGGCCGTTGTTTTGGTGCTGCATGACTTGTCGTCAGTATTGGACCATTGCAGCCATGCTTTGCTGTTAGGCAGGCAAGTGGCCACACATGGTCCGGTGAGTGATGTCCTGACTCCGACCCGTTTGGTTGCGCAGGGTTATCTGTCTGAAAGCCAGGCGGCTTGGATGTTCCGCGGTGCGCGGTCTGCCGTTGAGGACGCGCATGTTTGAGCTTTTTCACGAGATGTGGGGTTTTGCTTTCATGCGGCGCGCCTTTGTAGCGACCACGGTCCTTTCTGCTTCGGTCGCTCCGGTCGGGGCATTTCTGGTTTTGCGCCGTTTGTCGCTGGCGGGCGAGGCTATGGCACACGCAATTACTCCGGGCATCGTGATCGGATTTGTGACCGCCGGACTGTCGGTCATGTCGCTTTTGATCGGCGGCCTGATCGCCGGTGTCGGCGTCGCAGTTCTGACCGCGTTGCTGGCGCGCCGGACCATCCTGCGCAGCGATGCAAGTCTCGCATCGCTCTATCTGATCGCGTTGGCCGTCGGAATTTTCATTCTGTCCGCTGCCGGATCGGCGGTTCCTCTGAAAAGCTTCCTGTTCGGCTCCATACTCGGGATCGACGATGCCTCTATGCTGCTTGTGGGTGGCGTGGCCACAGTGACGTTAGTGTCCTTTGCTTTTCTATTGCGACCCTTGATTGTGAGTACCTGCGACCCTGTTTTCTTTGAAACACAGACCAAGCGCCCATGGTTGATCGAGCAGGGTTTCATGCTGCTGTTGGTCCTGAACCTGTTGGCGGCCTTCAAAACGCTTGGCACCCTGATGGCCGTTGGTCTGATGATCCTGCCCGCCACTGCGGCCCGCTATTGGGCCAGCACGATCACGGCACAGCTTTTTCTCGGGTCCATGTTCGCGCTGTCAAGTTGTTGGATCGGGCTAACGTTGTCCTACCTGTTTCCGGAAACTCCGTCTGGTCCGGCCATCGTTTTGGTTGCAGGCGCTTTCTTTCTGGTATCGGCCATTTTTGGCCCCCTCGGTTTTGGCGGACGGCTGCGCAAACCGTCTGTTTCAAATGACATCCCTGTTGCGCAAATTCATCAAGAAGAGAGAGCAAAATGACTCTGGTAAAATCCCTCTGCGCTGGTATCGCAACGGCGTCCCTTACGCTGGTCGCATTGTCTGCGGCGGCTGATGAAGACGACGTGAAGATCGTGGCCAGCTTTTCGATCCTCGGCGACATGGTCGAAGAGGTCGTTGGCGATCTTGCTACGGTTACAACGATTGTAGGTCCAGACGCGGATGCACACGTCTACGATCCGTCCGTCGCCGACGCCAAGGCCGTTGCCGAGGCGGACATCATCTTCGTCAACGGCCTGGGATTCGAGACCTGGTCGGACACTTTGATTTCTGAATCCGGCACTGAAGCAAGTGTGCATGTTGCAACCGATGGTATCAAACCCGTCGAAGTCGAAGGCGAAACAGACCCGCATGCATGGAATTCGCTTTCAAACGGCGTGATCTACGTGACGAACGTAGCCGACACGATGAAGCAGGCGATGCCTGAACACGCCGATGAAATCGCGGCGAACGCCGATGCATATATTGCCAAACTGGAAGCACTGGATGCCGAGACCAAAGCCAAATTGGCTGAACTGCCCGAAAACCGTCGCACAGTGGTGACGGCTCATGACGCTTTCGGCTATCTGGCCGATGCATATGGCATGACCTTCCTTGCGCCCGTAGGTATCGATACCGAGGCTGAACCTTCGGCTCAAGAACTCGCGGCCTTGATCGATCAACTGAAAGCCGAAGGTGCCGCAGCGCTGTTTGTTGAAAACATAACAAGCCCGGCATTGGTTCAGCAGATCTCTGATGAAACTGGTATCGAAATCGGTGGTCGTTTGTTCTCGGACGCATTGTCCGAACGTGGTGGTCCTGCCACCAGCTATCTGGCAATGTTTCAGCACAACTTGTCGACATTGCTGGATGCGTTGACTTACGAAGGCGCAAGCTGAGACATTCAAACTCAACGAAGTGGCGCGGTTTGCGCCACTTCGTATGACTATGCGCGCACTGAAAGTCTCGCTCACGCGAGTGCGCTCAATGCAAGCCCGGGTTTTGTTTCAGTCTTTGCTTTGCAAAGTCCACAAAGGATCTGATCTTGGCGGGTGCACGCCGCCCTTCGGCGTGGACAAGGTGAATTGGCAGGGGCGCTGGCTCAAACTCCTCCAGGACTGTCACAAGCGAATGGTCGTGAATGTCCGGCATCACCTGATAGGACAACGCACGGCACATTCCCCATCCGTTTCGCGCGACTGAAATCGCGGCGGCGACGCTGCTGACGGATAGGCGGGGTTTGACCCGGACAACCGTCTGCTGGTCGAGCCCAAAACGCCATTCGGTAACCGGGCTGACAGGGGACGCTGAAACGATCTGATGTTCTTGCAGATCCGATGGCGAAAGCGGTCGCCCGTGTCGTTCGAGGTAGGCTGGCGACGCGCACACGACACGACGCAATTGCCCAACGCGAACAGCCGACAATCCCGAGGATGGCAACGGGCCAATTCTGACCGCCAAGTCAAACCCTTCCTCGACCAGATTGACAACGCGATCAAGCATGACGGCGTCTGCGCTCATTTCTGGATGAGCGTCCAGAAACGCGGTCAGAATGGGCGTGATATAGATACGGCCAAATTCATGCGGACAGGTGAGCCGCAGTTGACCCACTGGGTTGGTTGCGGCCCCTTTCGCGGTATCGTCAGCTGCCTGAAGCTGCGACAGAATATGCCGCGCGTCTTCCAGGTAGGTCTTGCCGACATCGGTCAATCTCACACGCCGCGTCGTGCGCGTGAAAAGTCGCGCGCCCAATCGGTCTTCTAAGGCATTGATGCCACGCGTTGCAGACGGGGCACTCAGACCCAGACTGCGGGCCGCGCCGACAAAGCTCTCTGCTTCTGCAACGGCGACGAACACTTCCAGGGCTTGCAGACGATCCAACGGGTTTCAGTCCTCAATTATTGTCAAAATGCAAAATAATGTCTTTTAAAAGTAATATATTCATTTGCGAAACGAGGCAATTTATCTGTTTTGAACAGGCAAAAGCGGAATTTTTCGCATCTCTGACAATTGCATCCGTCAACAAGACTGCCTGCAACGTCGGATCATTCCGCTCAATAGGCACAAAAGGACAGCTTCATGACACCGATCAAGCTCTATAGAAATCCAAAATCCGGCCATTGCCACCGCGTTGAACTGATGCTGGCTTTACTTGGTCTGCCGTACGAGCCCATTGACCTCGATATGGCCAACGGCGCCCATAAGTTGCCCGACTACTTGAAGATCAGCCCGTTCGGTTTGGTGCCCGCCATCGACGATTCAGGGTTTCGCCTTGCAGACTCCAACGCGATCCTGGTCTATCTGGCCAAAACCTACGCACCCGGATCGCACTGGTTGCCGGAAGACCCGAAAACAGCAGCCGAAGTTCAGCGCTGGCTGACTATTGCGGCCGACAACGTCTATTCCGGTCCGTGCGCGGCGAGATTGGTCAAAGTCTTTGGCGCACCCTTGGATCATGAAGCCGCAGTATCGAAGGCTCATGCCCTGTTCAAAATCATGGAGTCGCACCTTGCGGAGGGCGAATGGCTGGCCGCGGAAGCGATAACGATCGCTGACATCGCGGCCTACAGCTATGTCGCTCATGCTCCAGAAGGCGGCGTGGATCTGGTGCCTTACCCGAATATCAAACGTTGGTTGGCGCGGATTGAGGCGCAACCCGATTTTGTCGGAATGCCAACCTCCCCAATTCCTGAATTGGCCTGAGGGACAGGGGCGGTGCGCAACGGTCGTCCCAATATGTATAGGACAAATGAAATGACCCAGATGGAAGTCGACAATCCGTTTCACGCGGGCGAACGTGCAGCACAGCAGCGCGCCGGTGTCGGCGACGTCTCAAAATGGGCGGGTGGGTTCATCCGAGACCATCTGCCCGAGCAGCACCGTGAATTTCACAGCGCGTTACCTTTCTTGGTCATTTCCGGTTCAGACCAGTCGGGACGAACGTGGGTGACACTGATTGACGGGCCCGAAGGGTTCATCAGCTCACCCGATGCCCGCAGCCTTGCGGTGCACACTGAGTTGCGTCCGCAAGACCCCCTTGCGGACGCACTGAACATCGGGGCGAACATTGGCGTGCTTGGGATAGAATTGGCGTCGCGTCGGCGTAACCGCCTGAGCGGGTTCATGCGCAAAACGAGCGGGGGGTTCACTATAGATGTCAGCCAAACCTTCGGGAATTGCCCCCAGTACATTCACGAACGTCACTGGAGTCGTGTAAATCATACAAGACACCAACCCGTAAGGTACGGAAGCGAACTTACCACGCAGCAAATCAAACTGATCGCCGGCGCTGACACACTGTTTTTGGGATCAGGCCATATGCAGGGCGATGATACACCGTCCCGCGGATATGACGCTTCACATCGCGGTGGTGCGCCCGGGTTCGTTCGCGTCGAAAACACCAGACGCCTGCGCATTCCAGACTATGCCGGAAACAACTTCTTTAACACCATCGGCAACCTGATGGCCGATCCCCGGATCGGCGTGACATTTGTGGACTTTGAAAATGGTGGTTTGCTGCATTTCTCTGGAAGGGCCAAAATAGATTGGTCGCCAAAGAACGGGCATGATCCGGACGCCCTGCGCATGATCGACGTCACGGTTGAGGCTGTGGTCGAACGCCCCGGCGCCTTGAATCTGCGTTGGACCCGTGATCGGACCCATCAACTGAAATTGCGCGTTGCGCGTCGCGTTGATGAGGCAGAAGACATAACCTCGTTTTACCTAAAGTCGGCGACGGGTACAGATTTACCCCCTTTCGAGGCAGGCCAACATCTGCCGGTCGAGGTAGATATTCCCGGGCGCACTAGTCCACTTCGGCGCAGTTATTCTCTGTCAGGGGCTCCGCAAGACACAAGCCAATATCGACTGACGATCAAACGCGATGCGAAAGGGCTGGTTTCACGACACTTTCACAAGGCTATTCAGGTCGGAGATCAGTTCAATGCGTCCAGACCATCAGGCACCTTTTTGATCCCCAAAGGCGACGCGCCACTTTTGCTGGTAAGCGCGGGCGTTGGGCTGACTCCGATGGTTTCGTTTGTGCATGCGCTGGTCGCACAAAACACCCGTAGGCAAGTTTGGTTCATTCACGGGGCGCGTGATGGGTCAAACCATGCCTTCCGCAGCGAAGTTTCAGGTCTTTTGGCGCGACTGCCAAACGCAAGGCAAATGGTGTTCTACAGCAGGCCCAGCAGACAAGACGTGCAAGGCGAAGATTTTCACACAAAGGGGCGCATCACACCCGCGAACTTGGTGAACTTGGGGGCGGGCGCGGGCGCTCAGTATATGCTGTGCGGTCCGGCGTCATTCCTGTCGGATATCCAAACCGGGCTTGAGGCCACGGGCGTGCCTTCGCGCAATATTCACATCGAACTCTTCAACGCTTGAATACGATCCAATAAGAAGACGCGTTCCCTGATTGCTGTCATCCAATCTCTGCCGGATCAACGGCCCGGCCTTCACGCAGCGATTTCAACGCAGCCTCGGCGAGGATCAGCGCTTGCAAGCCATCCTGCCCAGACGGCTGCGGAACAGTTTGATCTGCTATCGCAGCTACGAATGCAGCAATCTCGGCGGCATAGGCGTCAGTGTAACGGGTCATGAAAAAGTCATGCAAAGGTGGGCGCAAATATCCATCAGAGGTCGCGACCTCGATCGATACCGGGCGCTGGTTTTCGGCCGCGCACATCCCGAGTGACCCAAAGACCTCAATACGCTGGTCATAGCCGTAACTCGCCCGGCGGGAATTGGTAATCGTGCATTGCTGACCGCCGCGCGTCGTCAACAGGACCGAGGCGGTGTCATAGTCATTATGATCGGCGACTTTCGGGTCAACCAGAACCGAGGCCGTCGCCTGGACACTTGTGAATTCTTCGCCAAGCAGGAAACGGGCCATGTCAAAGTCATGGATCATCATGTCTCGGAATATGCCACCTGAGACGTCGATATACTCGTAGGGTGGCAAGCCAGGATCGCGGGAAATTATCGTGGCCTGTTCCAGCGAACCCAGCGTACCGCGATCAATCTCGTGCTTGATGCCCGCAAAGTGCGGATCAAACCGGCGGTTGAAGCCGAGCATAAGCTGGGCACCTGTGTCTTTGACCACCTGCAGACAGGACTTGACCCGTTTGAGGTCAAGATCGATTGGTTTTTCGCAGAAAATCTTCTTTCCGACCCGTGCGAATGCCTCGATCAGATCGGCATGCGTGTTGGTCGGCGTGCAGATCACAACGGCGTCGATTGTATCGTTGGAAATGATTTCCTCGATTGTGCGAACCGGGCACCCGTATTGCTCGGCAACGGCATTGGCCGCGTCGGGGAAAGCGTCGGTTACGGCGCAAAGCTTGGCATTCGGATCGCGTGAGATCGCCTGTGCATGAACTTTGCCAATCCGGCCTGCGCCAAGAAGTGCAATTGAAATGGTCACGGTTTGTCTTCCTTGGTTCGGCCCAGATTTGGTGGGCGTTCGGGCTTTGACAGAGTTCCGGGTCGGACCGGCAGTAATCGTTTAAGACGGTCTTTCGGAAATTTCAAAGCACAAAACGACCAGCGACATCATCCTATGCCGGATCCTCCAAGTTTCGCGTTATTCGCTCTGGCGAGGGCCTTTGCAGTTTACAGATGCGATTTTTGCTTTTTAACTATTTATCTGAATTTACCGATGTTTTTGACAAAAAAGGTATCCGACAATGTCGCAGACAATCGACCTTCATCAATACGAGAACTTAAGCCCATTCGAGATTAAGGACGAACTGATCAAACTTGCGCAAAAAGAGTCTCGCAAGTCGACGTTGCCTTACCTGAACGCTGGACGTGGCAACCCCAACTGGATTGCCACCAAAGCAAGAGAGGCGTTTTTTCTACTGGGTCAGTTTGCGATGACCGAGGCGCAGCGTGACCGTAACGAGCCGCAGGTCGGACTGGCCGGGATGCCCCAAGGGCCGGGCAGCTACACGCGGCTCAAGTCTTATTGTGCGGCGTCGGAAGGCGTCAATGCGCCTCCCGGAGCCAAGACGTTGGCGGCAGTAGTGGATTTTGCGATCAAGAAGTTCGGGTTCGACCCTGACGCTTTTGTGCTGGAACTGACTGACGGTATTGTTGGTGACCACTACCCGATGCCCGACCGTTGCCTCGAGCATAATGAAGCAATCGTGCACGAGTTCATTATGTGGGCCATGTGCGCGGGTCACAAACCGGATGCCAAGTTTGACATATATGCCGTCGAAGGTGGCACAGCAGCCATGTGTTACATCTTCAAGTCACTCAAGAACCAACGGTTGTTGAATGCCGGCGATACGATTGCATTGGCCACCCCGATATTCACGCCGTATCTGGAGATGCCAGAGCTTGAAGACTATTCCCTGAACGTTGTTCATGTGTCCTCTGAGGAAGAAGACCACTTCCAGTTAACCGACGAAGACCTCGAAGCGTTGGCTGACCCGAACGTCAAAGCACTTTTCATGGTCAATCCCGGCAATCCGTCAGCGGTCGCGATGAGCCAGGAAGCGCTCGCGCGGCTGGTCAATTTTGTGAAGACGCGCCGACCGGATCTGATCATCCTTACGGACGATGTGTATGGAACGTTTGTTCCCAACTTCGAATCCGTCATGGGCCATCTGCCGGCGAACACAATCGGTGTTTATTCCTATTCCAAGTATTTTGGCTGCACCGGTTGGCGTCTAGGCACCATTTTGGTGGCCGAAGACAACATCTTTGACAAAATGATCGCCGATGCCCCGACCGAGGTGAAATCCGTGGTCGAGGCCCGGTACACGACCTTGTCCCCGGATCCGTCCAAGATGAAATTCATCGACCGCATCGTCGCCGACAGCCGCGATGTTGCCCTCAACCACACGGCTGGATTGTCGCTGCCGCAACAGGTCATGATGACCTTGTTCTCTCTGGTTGAACTGATGGATGACGACAAAGCCTATCAGGCTTTCTGCCGCGGCATACTGGAGCATCGTTTTACCGAGCTTGTCGAAGGATTGGGCATCGATGTCCCCGAAAACCCACTGTTCGACCGGTACTATGGCATCATTGATTTCGAGTTTTGGCTGAGGAAATATGTTGGTGAGGAGGTTGTCGATTGGATCAAGGAAAACGTCCATCCGCTCGATATCTCGTTCAAGCTGGCGCAGGATCACGGGATTGTTCTGCTGAACGGATCCGGATTTGACGCGCCGAATTGGTCGGCGCGGGTGTCGTTCGCAAATCTTGACGACAGCGCATATCGCCAGATCGGGCGCGCGGTTCGCGCCGTGGCGGCAGGGTACGTTCAGGCATACCGCGCTTCGAAAGGGTTGCCGTTACATGGTTGATCCGAACCGTTGGCGGCCCGGCGTCTGACATGCAACTGATCGGCTCGATCTTTGGCGCTCATCCAGAGCTTGCCTTGTTCTGCAGCCTTGCGATCGGATACGCGCTCGGCAAAATAACCATTGGCTCATTCAAGGTGGGTTCTGTAGCGGGCTGCCTTCTGGCCGGTGTTCTGGTTGGCCAAACAGGTGTGGTCGTCTCTGACGACGTAAAACAGGCATTCTTTTTGCTGTTTCTGTTTTCCATCGGCTATCGCACCGGTCCGCAGTTCTTTCGGTCACTGAACCTTGGCGCTTTGCCGCAAATCGCGATCACAGTGCTTTTGTGCGTCGTGGCTTTGGTCACAGCCATGCTTCTTGCCCCCTTGATGGGGCTGTCAGTGGGAATTGCCGCAGGTCTGCTGGCTGGCGCGGTGACCGAAAGCGCAACCCTTGGCGTGGCAATAGATGCCTTTGCAAAAACCGGTGCGGATCCAGCCGCGCAGCAGATCTTTGAGGCGGAAATCGCGACCGGGTTTGCCGTCGCGTATTTTGTCGGCGTGATCGCGACCATAGTCTTTCACACGCAAGTGACCCCAAGGATCTTTGGCCGATCTCTGAAAGAAGCTTGCGCGGAATATGAAGCTGAGTTGGACGGGGACCAACATCCGGTCGTGTCCCAGCATCGCGACTTTGAGGCACGCGCCTATCGGATAAACCCGGATTTCGCGGGCCAAACCGTCGCAACGCTCGAGGAGCATGTTCCACCGCATGTGCGTGCCTACTTTGACCGCGTCCGTCGGGGTGACAATATTCTGCCGACCACCAAGGATATGATCCTGCAAGAAGGCGATATCGCGGCGATCGCGGGCCTACGCTCATATCTGATTGATCATGCCCCAGTGCTGGGCGAAGAGGTCGAAGACCCGGAGCTGCTGGACCTGCCGGTTGAAACCAATGACATCGTTGTCACCAACAGCGATGTCGTCAACAAGACCCTGGGCGAGCTATCGCAACATCCCCAGGCGCGTACCATCTTTCTGCGCGGCATTATGCGCAGTGGTGAGCGTTTGCCGATCTTTCGAGGTGTTACATTGCATAAGGGGGATGTCCTGACAGTTTCGGGCACCCGTCGCCATATCGAGGACGCCGCGGCGGCGCTTGGATACCTCGACCGCGAAACGAAAGAGACGGATATGGTCTTTGTTGCGTTCTTTATCCTGTTGGGGGGTCTTATCGGAATACCCGCTTTGAAATTTGGGGCGCTTGAATTGGGTCTGGGTACATCGGTCGGCGTACTGCTTGGCGGTTTGGTGGCGGGGTGGCTTCGGTCGATCCGCAGAACGTTTGGTTTCGTACCCGAAGCAACCTTGTGGATCTTCGACTCGGTGGGTTTGTGCGTATTTGTTGCTTGCGTCGGCATCACATCCGGAACCAGCTTTGTCACCGGCGTCATGGAAAGCGGGCCATCGCTGATCTTGGGATCCGTCGTTATCGTTCTTCTGGCCCATGGCTCGGCGGTCTTCGTTGGTCACAAGGTATTCGGCATCAACGAAGGTGTCTTGGCCGGAACCTGCTGTGGGGCGGGGACCTCTGCTCCCGGGTTGGCGGCTGTCCAGGAAGCCGCCCAAAGTCAGGTCCCGACACTTGGGTACGGTCTGGGTTATGCGGTGGGCAACGTTTTGCTGGCGCTCTGGGGCTCTGTCATCGTCCTCGTGTTGATTTGAGTAATCAGGGGACAAAAGCTACGACCAAGGGACCCCAAAGCGTCAGGAATATGTTCGCAACCGCGTAGGTCATCGTGAATGCCGGCGTAGGTGTCGAGTTCCCTGCTTTTTCCAGAAGTGTGGCAAAGCCCGGGTTGCCCGACCGGGAACCGGTGACAACGGCGCATGCCTCGACCGGATTGCGAATTCGTAAAGCGAAATAGTTGATCGGGAACTGAACGATCATTGGCATCAAAGTCACGACGACCCCGAGCAACAGCAAAATGATGCCGTATTCCTGAATGGCCTGCAAAGCAGGTTGCCCGGCATTCAGGCCGACTACGCCGACAAACACGGCAAGGCCGAAACTCTGCAGGAAATCGGCAGCGCCGCGATTGATGCCGCCGATTTTCGGGCGGCGGATACGCAGATAGCCGATGATAAGGCCGGTCACGAGACAGCCCAACCCGGACCCAAGTGCAACTTTGGTGCCGGCGATGACAAAGCTGATTTCGCCCACCAGGTATCCAACCGCGACGCCTATGCCCAATGCAATGAAGTTCGTGACCGACGCCGATGGTGGCACATAGCCTGCAAGTTTGGATACGCGGTTCAGGTCGTCCTTGTGACCAACGATACTTACCTCGTCACCAGCATGAATCTGCGTATCCTGCAACACCGGGATGTCGTGCCCCATGCGTGTGATTTTCGAAACATGCACCCCGCGACGCTGGTCCGCTGTCAGTGCCTCCCGCAATTCGCCAAGCGTTTTTCCAGTCAGCTTGCGGTTGGTGATGACCACGTTGCGTCGCTCTTCAACAACGGTAAGGGCAGGAGGGTATTCGCCCACCTCTTTGCCCGCCGACGCCTCGAATTTTGACAGCGCACCGACCAATCCCGACACGACGATAATGTCGCCTTCTGCAATCACTGTGTCAGGAGTTGGATCCAGAGGCGCGCCATCCCGCAACAGCTTCTCGACCAGAACGTCGCTGTCATAGCCGCCCTCGATTTCGGTCACGGATTGCCCCAAAACGGCGGCCCCGCTTTGTACGCGATACGCACGGGCGTCGAACCGGTTCATCGGCAGGAACTCGCCCTCTTCCAAAGAACGCCCGCCGCCGCTGAGTTTCTGGGCCAGTTTTATGGCTTCTTGCCGCAGGTCCCAACGCATGATGATCGGAATGACACTGACGGCCAGAATGGGCCCGATCGAGCCGAAAATATAGGTGACCGAATACCCTACAGCGATATTGGTCTTCAGCTTCTCGGCCTCTTCCGAGGCCAATCCCAGCAGGTCAATTGCATTCCCCGCCGTCCCAATAATGGCAGATTGGGTCAGACCTCCGGCCGCCAGACCAGCGGCCAGTCCCTTGTCCAGTCCGGCCCATGTGGCAACGGCGATTACGAAGAAAAGCCCCCACAAGGTCATCATGAACGCGGCCAGTAACTTGGTCAGGGCCGTTCGGTTCAATGCTGCAAAGAACTGCGGCCCGCCGTTGTAGCCGACCATGAATATGAAGAGCGAGAAAAAAACGTTCTGGACGTCGGTGCTCAGATTGATGCCGCCAATCTGGCCGACAAAGACTGCAACAAGCAATGTGCCCGCGATACCGCCAAGCTCAAACTTACCGACCCTGAACTTGCCGACCCCGTATCCTAAGCCCAAACACAGAAACAACGCCATGATCGGGTAGGTTCTAAGCTGATCTGCAATCAATTCCATTACACAGTCCCTAGGTTGCAAGCCCGTCGATACTGGCGCTGGGTACGGCGTTCAGAACGCTGAAAATACTCGAAAATCTGTGTTACCTGCACCAGTTTGGTTTCAGGTAAACATTCGTCTCGGATTCTGTCAATTGCGGGTGGACGCATCAACCGCGAGTGCCCCGCGTGCTGCCCGGCAAGACAGAGCGGTTCGGTCCATGGACAAATTAAAGCTCCAAGAACTTCTATTTGCCCTTCCAGACCGGATCGCGTTTCTCCGCAAAGGCCTTGGCACCTTCCAGTTGGTCTTCGCTGGCATAGAGCACATCCACCGTACGCAACTGCCGCTTGGTGATACGGTTCATGCTGTCCTGGAACTTCACATCCTCGGCATCGCGCACGATTTCCTTGATCGCGGCATAAACCAGCGGCGGGCCTGAGGCGAGAAGGCGGGCCAGTTCCCACGCGCGGTCCATCAACCGATCGGCGGCGACAACCTCGTTCACCAGACCCCAACGATTGGCTTCTTCGACATCGAACCAACGACCCGTCAGCAGCAGTTCCATTGCGATGTGATACGGGATGCGTTTTGGCAATTTGACGCTGGCCGCATCCGCCACGGTGCCCGAGCGAATCTCGGGCAAAGCAAAGCTCGCATGATCAGCGGCGAGGATCATATCCGCAGACAAGGCAAGTTCCAGCCCGCCGCCGCAGGCAATACCGTTGACTGCGGCTATGACGGGTTTGTTCAGGTCCCGCAGTTCCTGCAAGCCGCCGAAACCGCCGACACCATAATCTCCATCCACCGCGTCGCCATCGGCGGCCGCTTTCAAATCCCAACCGGGGCAAAAGAATTTCTCGCCTGCGCCGGTCAGGATGGCCACGCGCAACTCTGGGTCGTCCCGGAAGTCTGCAAAGACATCACCCATGATGCGGCTTGTGGCCAGATCAATGGCATTGGCCTTGGGACGATCCAGTGTGACCTCAAGGATCGCGCCTTCGCGGCGGGTTTTGATCGGGTCCATATCTCAGGCCTTTCTTATGAGCGCATCCACGGCGACCGCCCTGTCCGGCGTGCAGAGAAGCGGGTTGATCTCGACCTCGCAAAGCGTGTCGGCATTTTGCATGACATAAGCTTGAACGGCTTCGACCGCCGCCATGATCGCATCCATATCAGCCGCCGGTTGGCCGCGATAGCCCGCAAGCAGCGGGGCAATCTTGAGCTTGCCAAGGGCAGTCCGGATGTCGTCAGGGTCGGCAGGCACCAGCAGGGAAACGGTATCGCGCAGCACCTCGGTTAGCACGCCGCCCGCGCCCAGCGTCAACACGTAACCGTGGGCCGGATCGCGGATCACTCCGACAAGCAGTTCTGCGACCGTGCCGCTGATCATCTCTTCGACCAGAACTTGATCTGTTCCAATGTCCGCAGCGACGGTTGCCACATCCTCGGCCCCAATGCCCAGGCGCACGGCGGAATGTTCGGATTTATGCGCAAGACCAACGCCTTTCACGGCAAAGGGCCCATGCATCGCTTGCGCCGCAGCGCGGGCCTCATCCGGTCCGTGGGCTGTATGGTTTTGAGGCACGCAAAGGCCGCAATCTGCCAGCGCCATTTTGGAATCGCCTTCGGAAAGGGTTTGTCCCGCTCGGTCCTGACCGGCCAGTAATACGGGAAGGGAGGACGGCGCAGCGATCTGTCCTGCCGCGCGAATGGCGGACAGGGCTTCGCGCAGACCCATGAATGGGACGACACCGCCTGCCATAAGCTCCTGCGCGATGTCTTCAGGTAAAAGCTCGGGCAGTGTCGCCGCTATTGCAAACGGTGCGCCCGTTTCTGCGCGCACTTTCAGTGCCGCGCGTGTTGCGCAAGTCCAATCGGTTGGGTCGGTTGTTGGATAATCGACAATCGAGACCGTCAGATCGATATCGTCCCCGGTCATACCGGACCAAGCCGTGGCCATCGCGCTTTCGTCGCGCCAGACATAGGTATTGTAATCCAGCGGATTGTTCAGCGCGACCATCGGTCCAAGCGCGTCGCGCAGGCGGGCTTTTTTGTCATCGGACAAGCGCAGGAAAGTCAGCCCCGTGCCAATAGCCATATCCGCGATCAGGCTCGCCTCCCCCCCCGAGCAACTGATCGAGGCGATGTTGCCACCCGGCAGCGGACCATAGCAATGCAACAGTTTCAGTGTTTCGAGGAAATCGGGAAGGGCAGAAAGGCGTGGAATCCCGAGACGATCTAGCAGAGCCTGCGCCCCGGCATCACTGCCTGCCAGTGAGGCGGTATGCGAAACCGTCGCCGCCTGCGCTTGTTCCGATGCGCCAACCTTAAGTGCCACCAGCGGGATGCTCTTGTTATGGGCCTTTTGAGCCAATGCCTCCCATTCACGGATGTCCTTGAATCCCTCAATGTGCAAGCCGATGGCGGTGACGCGCGGGTCCTCGATCAGGGCCGAGGCGATCTGGGCCTGACTCGTCTGCGCCATGTTCCCACAGGCTACCATATAGGCAATGGGCAGGGCACGTTTCTGCATGGTCAGGTTGATCGAAATGTTCGAGCTTTGCGTCAGGATCGCCACACCCTTATCAACGGGTGTGGCCCCATGTTGATCCGGCCAGAGCAATGCGCCGTCCAGCGCGTTGATAAACCCGTAACAGTTCGGTCCCAGGATCGGCATGTCGCCAGCCGCCGCAATCAGTTGGTCCTGGAGGTTGCTGCTTGCGACGTCTTCCGCCGCAGCCTCGGAAAAGCCCGATGCGAAACAGACGGCCCCTCCGGCACCCATGCCGGACAAGAGCCGAACGGTTTCGATCGTGGCGTGACGATTGATGCCTATAAAGACCGCATCGGGCGCTGTTGGTAAATCTTCCAGGCGGCGATAGGCGTCATGGCCAGCAACCTCGGTCGCTTTGGGGTGGACTGGCCAGATTTGGCCCGCATACCCCATCCGCTTGGATTGCAGAATAACCTGCTGGCACCACGCACCGCCGCCGATCACAGCGATGGATTGCGGGCGCAGCAACCGGTTCAAGTCCTCGGGCATTGTCAGGCGCCCAGCGGCCGCAACAAATCGCGGCTGATGATGTGGCGCTGTATCTCACTGGTGCCATCCCAAATACGCTCAACCCGCGCGTCGCGCCAGAAGCGTTCGATTGGGAAGTCGTCCATCAGACCCATGCCGCCAAAGATCTGTAGGGTCGTATCTGTGACCCGCGCCAGCATTTCCGAAGCATAGAGCTTGGCCGACGCGATCTCGCGGTTTGACGGTAGTTTCTCGTCCAGACGCCACGCAGCGGAGAGTGTCAGCCAGTCGGCGGCATCAATCTCGGTGATCATGTCGGCGATCTGAAATCCAACGCCCTGGAACTTGCCGATGGCTTGGCCGAATTGCTTGCGCTCAGCCGCGTAGCTTAGCGCATAGTCAAAGCACCTACGTGCCCGTCCGACCGAAAAGGCTGCAACTGTGAGGCGTGTGGCATAAAGCCATTCGTTCATCACCGCGAAGCCGCCGTCGACCTCGCCCAGAACCTGCGCATCTGGCAGGCGGCAATTGTCGAAATACAGGATATAGTTCTTATACCCCTTGTGGCTGACCGAGTTATAGCCGTCCCGCACCTCAAACCCCGGCGTGCCACGATCCACCAGAAAGGTGGTGATCCGTTTCTTCGGCCCTTTCGGGGTGTCGTCCACGCCGGTTGCGATGAAGACGATGAAGAAATCAGCGTGCTCGGCCCCTGAAATGAAATGTTTCGAGCCGTTGATGACCCAATCCCCGCCATCCCGCGTGGCTTGACATTTCATCCCGCGCACGTCTGATCCGGCATCCGGTTCGGTCATTGCCAAGGCGTCCATCTTCTCGCCGCGCAAGGCAGGCAGAAGATAGCGCTCGCGCTGTTCGTCATTGCAGGCCATCAGGATATTCTGCGGCCGTCCAAAGAAATGGGTCAGTGCCATCGACCCACGACCCAACTCACGCTCGACCAGTGTGAAATCGAGATGCGACAACCCGGCGCCGCCAACCTCCTCCGGGAAGTTGCAGGCGTAAAAACCCAGATCGATACACTTCTGCTTGATCTGTTCGCCCAGTTCATGCGGAACCTGTCCGGTCCGCTCAACCTCGGCCTCGTGGGGATAGATTTCATTCTCGACAAAGCTGCGAACCGTGGAAACGATCATTTCCTGTTCGTCGGACAGACCAAAATTCATGTCGCATGTTCCCTGGATCAGTGATTGACGCAACAGACGCCATCGCGCATTTATATGGCATGCCAAGTTGGCCGAATATCATGCAGAGTTCGAAATTTTGAGCCAGCGCTACAATGTTCTTTTGTTCGACGACTTTTCGAACCATTGCCTCGCCAACATGATCGAGCCGTTGAGGGCTGCCAATACCCTGTCACGACAGCCCCTTTATGCTTGGCGATTCTGCTCGCTTGACGGGCAACCGGTGCACAGTTCCAGCGATCTTTTTGTCACGCCACATGGGGCGTTGGCCGATCAACGGGGTGACTGCCTAGTGGTCATGCCGTCCTACGGATATCTGAAGCTGGACAAGCGCGAGATCACCTGCGCACTCTTGACTGCTGCCCGCAGACACAAGCAGGTCGCCGGGCTAGACACGGGAAGCTGGCTGCTTGCCCGTGCCGGTTTGCTGGATGACTACAAGGCCACCATTCACTGGGATGAACTAACCCGGTTCGAAGAGGCCTTTCCAGCCGTCGACGTGGTCCGGGAAAGGTTCGTCATGGATAGCGACCGGCTCACATGTTCGGGCGCAATGGCGGCGTTCGATCTGGCCTCTGCCCTCCTTCAAAGGGATCATGGTCCGCTGTTGTCGATGGAGGTTGCGCATCTGCTGATGAGCCGGGGCGTCGCTACACGATACCCGCTGCCTATGAAATCCGAAGATACATTGGTCAATCGTGCGCTGACCGAGATGCAGGAAAACCTTGAAACGCCTCTGACGATTCAAAAAATTGCCCGCAAAATCGGGTGTTCGCAGAAACGCATCGAAGTCCTTTTCCAGGCCGAACTGAGAACGACACCACAGGCCGTCTACAAACGTTTGCGTCTGAACCTTGCCCGCCGGTTGGCAGAAGAGACGACACATTCGGTGGCCGAAATTGCCAGCCGCTGCGGGTACGACAATGCCAGTGCCATGACGCGCGCGTTTCGCGCTGAATTCGGCCAAACCCCCAGCGAGGTCAGGGCCCAGGTTGGTCTTTAGGACCTAAAGGCGCTGACGGGCTTTCCGAACTCGCGCAGAAATGACCGCCCCATCGAAGAAGCACCTGAAAAACCGCATCGCATTGCGATTTGTTCTGCACTCAGCCGCGTTTCCTGCGCCAGATAGCGTGCATGTTGTAAGCGGTAGAGCCGGTAGTATTTGCCCGGGGTCATTCCCAGCGCGTCCGAGAAAGCCCGGTTCAGGCTGCGTTCCGATATGGCAACGCGATCGGCCAGTTCGAATGTGGTCAGCGGTCGCTCGACATTTTCGGCTATGACATTCAAGGCGTCCAACACTTTGGGTGAACCGCGGTCGATCAGGTGCTTGGCACCGCGCTGCGATGCGTTTTGCCTTGCGGGATCAAAAAGAAACATGTTCGACGCGTCAAATGCTGCGGCTGGACCAAACATATCTTGAATCAGATCCAGCATCAGGTCCAGGGCTGTGCTTGCGCCTCCACATGTCATGATTTTGCCGGTGCGAACAAAACGTGCGGTCGTTACATTGACGCCCGGAAAAGCCTCGGCAAATGCGTCCAGTTCCTGCCAGTGTATCGTTGCACTATGCCCGTCCAAAAGCCCGGCTTCGGCCAAAAGCCATGCCGCCGTATCCAGGGCCAAGACACGTTTCGCATTTCGTGCCGCTTGCCGAATTTCAGCAACCAGTTGTTTTTTTGCCTGCGCCCGTACACGGTAGCCAGCGACAACAACTAAAATCCCATTTGTCATCTCTGGGTCGAAGCTTCGGTCAGGTGAGATTGTCAGCCGGGATGAGCTTTGAATGGTCTCGCCTCGAAGCGTCGTAACCTCCCATTCAAGGTTGGCAATGGCGGACCGCATGTGGACATCGCGCAGCGGTTCAAGCGCGTTGGCCAGAACCATATTTGAAAATCCCTCGAGAAGTAGGAACTCGAATTTGTAAGGGGCGGTTGGCGAGAAATGGTTAGTCATTGACGAATAAAGTACCGAGGACGGCGCCGTTTTGAAAGAACGGTCTGTCTGCCCCGGTCGTGCGGATTGCGCACGTACCGATCTGACAACAACGGAGATCGTTGCCTTGGACCGGGTCCAATTCAGAACCCGGTCAACCGCGAAGCGTATCAGGCCTCGGCTTCAATGCCGCCCATGCACAAGTACTTCATTTCCATGAATTCATCCAAACCGTGATGTGACCCTTCACGGCCCAGCCCTGACATCTTGACGCCGCCAAATGGCGCAATCTCGGTTGAAATCAGGCCTGTGTTGATGCCGACCATACCATAATCCAGCGCTTCGGACACGCGCCACACCCGTGCAAGATCGCGGGAATAGAAATACGAGGCCAACCCGAATTCGGTGTCATTTGCCGCTGCGATGGCTTCGGCTTCTGACTCGAATTTGAACAAAGGTGCGACGGGGCCAAAGGTTTCCTCGGTGGTTACAGCCATGTCCGAGGTCACATCCGTCAGGATCGTGGGTTGATAGAACGTACCGCCCAATTCGTGCGGCTTGCCGCCCAATGCGACTTTGGCACCCTTGGCCGTTGCATCTGCCACATGCTCTTCGACTTTTTCCAGCGCGGCCTGATCGATCAGCGGGCCAAAGACGACGCCTTCGTCAAACCCGTTTCCGGTGGTCAAAGTGGCCACTTTTCCAGCCAGTTTTTCGGCGAAGGCGTCATAGACGCCGCTCTGAACGTAAATACGGTTCGCGCAGACACAAGTTTGCCCGTTGTTCCGAAACTTGGCGATCAACGCGCCTTCGACCGCGGCATCCAGATCGGCATCCTCGAAAACGATGAACGGCGCGTTGCCGCCCAGTTCAAGTCCCAGTTTTTTGATTGTCGGCGCACATTGTTCGTACAGTAGCGCGCCAATCTCGGTCGAGCCCGTGAAAGTCAGCTTTTTCACGATCTTGCTGGACGTCATTTCTCCACCAATGCCGCGCGCAGAGCCGGTTACGACTGAAAACAAGCCGGCCGGCAAACCGGCGCGTTCGGCCAAAACCGCAAGGGCAACGGCCGAAAACGGTGTCTGGCTTGCTGGTTTTAGGACCATGGAACACCCGGCAGCAAATGCAGGCCCCGCCTTGCGGGTGATCATGGCATTCGGGAAATTCCACGGTGTGATTGCAGCCACCACGCCGATGGGTTGCTTGATCGTCAGGATTCGTTTGTCGCCAGCATGGGGAGGCGTGACTTCGCCATAGGCGCGCCGGGCCTCTTCAGCGAACCATTCAACAAAGCTTGCCCCATAGGCGATCTCGCCCTTTGCCTCGGCCAGGGGTTTGCCCTGTTCCGCAGTCAGGATCGCTCCCAGATCGTCCTGGTTTTCCATCATCAGATCAAACCAGCGTCGCAGCACATTGCTGCGCTCTTTTGCGGTGCGTTTGGCCCATCCGTGACGGGCTTGTTCCGCAGCCTCGATTGCCGAACGGGTCTCTTCGGCCCCAAGGTTAGGCACATACCCGATCAACTCGCCCGTGGCGGGGTTCGTAACGGCCAACCCGGTGTCCGCGTCTGCTTCGATCCAGTTCGAACCGACCAGAGCCGCCTGACGCAGCAGACTGGGATCTTTTAGTGACAGCATGAGAATTTCCCTGACTTAACGTGACAACTCGCTGATACGCGGGACAGAATGCAGTTGTAAAGTTCAGTGTCGCGCAAGAGCAATTTGACGTGATCGGACGCAAACGATGAACCGTGCGAGGGTCATGGATTATTGAATGGCTTCAAGGCTCACAAAACGCCCGGTATCCTGTAAGGCATGGCAAGCAGCCGCGCCCGTTTGATTCGCTGTGTGGCTCTCAAAAAAGCCGGTCGAGATCTGCGGTAACGGAAGCAACCAATTAACATTGGGTAACGGAAAACAATGCAAGACAAAGAGTTTCTGACATCATTGTTTGAGGCCGCTGTGAAAGCTGCCGACCCATTGGCGGCGCTGCGTGCGCATGTACCCGATCCGCCGAAGGGGCGCACGGTTGTGATCGGCGCAGGGAAAGGTGCGGCGCAGCTTGCACGCGCGTTTGAAACTCTGTGGTCCGGGCCCGTGTCGGGCACAGTCGTGACGCGATACGGCTATGGTGCCACGTGCGACCGGATTCGAGTGCTGGAAGCAGCCCACCCGGTTCCGGATGCCGCCGGCTTACAAGCCGGTGAAGCGTTAATGCAGGAGGTTTCGGATCTTGGACCTGACGATCTCGTGGTGGCGCTGATCTGTGGCGGCGGCTCGTCCTTGCTGCCCTGTCCGCCAAACGGACTGTCTTTGGAAGACGAGCAGGCGTTGAATACCGCGCTTTTGGCTTCGGGTGCTCCGATCTCGGCCATGAATGCAATTCGTAAACATGTCAGCGGCCTTAAGGGCGGAAGGTTGGCGGCGATGGCGCATCCCGCGCGTGTAGTTTCGCTCGTGGTATCGGATGTGCCGGGTGATGATCCGGCGCAGGTCGCCTCTGGCCCGACGGTCCCGGATGCGGTGTCCCGACTAGACGCGCTGAATCTGATCGAGGACCATCATATCGCGCTTCCGGATAACATCTTGGCTCACTTACTGACGACGGCCGCTGACGCGCCTTCTCCAGACGACTTATGTTTCGCACAAAACGAAGTCCGTGTGGTGGCATCTGCCGGGTTATCTTTGGATGCCGCTGCTGCCCTTTCGCGGGCGCAGGGGATTCCCGCCGTCATCCTGTCTGACGCGATTGAGGGCGAGGCCCGCGACGTTGGGCGTGTTCATGCGGCGATTGCCCGCGAAGTCGCGAATAAAAACCGCCCGTTTGAAAAGCCTATTGTCATTCTTTCAGGTGGCGAAACAACGGTCACGTTACGCGGGCAAGGCCGCGGCGGACGAAACACCGAGTTTCTGCTTGCGCTTGCTCAGGAACTTGACGGAAGCCGGGGCATCACGGCACTGGCTGCCGACACGGATGGCATCGACGGTTCGGAAGACAATGCGGGTGCGTTTGTCGATGGCACCAGTTGCGCGCGCATGCGGGCGAAAGGGCGAAACCCGGCGGCGGACCTTGCGGGAAACGATGCGTTTTCCGCGTTTGAAGCGATCGGAGATTTGTTTTCACCCGGTCCAACCGGGACAAATGTGAACGATTTTCGAGCGATCCTGATCCGCTGAAGCCATGCGACAATGTCGGTGCTGTTTGCTGACCGGCATCGCACCGCCGCCATGACCCGGCAAAAAAAGTCAAAGATCTGGAATGCGCTGTTTTGTTGACAAATCACCTTGAATTGTGATTGTTAGCGATAACAGGGTTTGGCGCTGGCGGCGTTTGAAACACGGTTGCGGGCCGAACCCCATTCCGCATGGAAATTCCTCAAGGAGGCGAACATGACCGTAAAGGTTGCCATCAACGGATTTGGGCGCATTGGCCGCTGCGTACTGCGATCATTGGTTGAAGCTGGGCGCAACGACATTACCGTCGTCGCCGTCAACGATTTGGGTCCGGTTGAAACCAATGCGCACCTGCTGAAATATGACAGCGTTCATGGTGCGTTGAACGCTGAAATCAAAGTCGAAGGCGACAATATCATGGTCGGCGGCCGCGAAATCCGTGTCAGCGCCGAACGCGACCCGTCCAAGCTGGCCTGGGACGATGTAGACGTCGCGTTGGAATGTACCGGCATTTTCACGAAACGCGACGCGGCCGTTCAGCATCTTGAGAACGGGTCAAAGAAAGTTCTGATCTCGGCGCCCGCAAGCGGAGCAGACAAGACCGTCGTGTTCGGCGTGAACCACGCCAGCCTGACCGGCGGCGATGTGGTTGTCTCTAATGCAAGCTGCACGACCAATTGCCTCTCGCCTGTTGCCAAGGTTTTGGACGACGTGTTCGGAATTGAGACCGGCTATATGACCACGGTTCACTCTTATACCGGTGATCAGCCGACCTTGGATACGATGCACAAAGACCTGTACCGCGCGCGCGCTGCGGCCATGTCGATGATCCCGACTTCAACCGGCGCGGCCCGGGCGGTTGGAGAGGTCTTGCCGCAGCTCAAAGGGCGTTTGGACGGTTCTGCAATTCGTGTTCCGACCCCGAATGTGTCAGCCGTGGACCTGTGTTTCATGCCCAAGCGTGCAGCGTCCGTAGATGAGGTCAACGACGCGATCCGCGCAGCTGCCGAAGGTGAGATGAAAGGCGTTCTTGCGGTAACGGACGAACCCTTGGTTTCGGCTGATTTCAATCACAACCCGCATTCGTCGATCTTTGCCACGCAGCAGACGCGCCTGACGGATGGCGGCATGATGCGCATTCTCAGCTGGTACGACAACGAGTGGGGGTTCTCGAACCGCATGTTGGACACGGCCTGCGCGATGGCCGCTACGAACTAGATCCCCCGATCTCTTAGGTGGCTGCGCTTCGTTTAGAGTGCAGCCACTCTTCAAGCTTGGTGACCTGCGATTTCGACAGGCGCAGTCCCAACTTGCTGCGACGCCACAGGATGTCATCGGCACGAAGGGCATATTCCTTGTCGATCAGCCAATTCACTTCGCGCTCGGTCAATGTTGCTCCGAAGTCTTGGCCCAAGTCTTCTGCTTTGCTGCACCCGTCCAACAGCAAAAACGCGTCGGTCCCATAGGCCTTGATCAGCCGCAAGGCCCACCGATCGCTCAGGAACGAAAACTTTCGGCGCAATTCATCGACAAGGTCCGAAACGCCATCCACGGGGAAGTCGCCGCCAGGCAAAGGTACACCCGCCGTCCAGCGCCCGGGCAGGTCCGGTAGCTCTTTGCTGATCTGTTCCAACGCATCTTCAGCCAGCCGCCGGTAGGTCGTGATCTTGCCGCCAAAAACGTTTAACGTCGGCGCCCCGCGGCTGGTATCCAACTTTAGCACGAAATCCCGCGTCGCCGCCGTGGCACTGCGCGCGCCATCGTCATAAAGCGGGCGCACGCCGGAATAGGTCCAAACGACATCGGCCTCGGAAATTGGATTCTCAAGATACTGATTGATGAAGTTGATCAGATAATCGCGTTCCTGCGGCGTGCATTCGGGGCGGATCGATGCATCCTCGTGATCGGCGTCTGTCGTGCCGATCAGCGTAAAGTCTGTTTCATAGGGGATGGCAAAGATGATGCGCCCGTCGGTTCCCTGGAAGAAATAGCACTTTTCATGGTCGAACAGGCGGCGTGTCACGATGTGACTGCCGCGCACCAGTCGGACGCCTTCGGCGGTATTGCTTTTCAACGTTCCACGCAGCACATCGCCGACCCATGGGCCAGCGGCATTCACGACCATCTTTGCGCTGCGGATCGCGGTGGCTCCGGTTTGGGTGTTCTCGGTATGCACCTTCCAGAGCCCATCTTCGACTTCGGCAGAAAGACATTTCTCGCGCGTCAGGATTTCGGCACCACGCTGCTCTGCGTCCCGTGCATTCAAAGCCACGAGACGCGCGTCTTCGACCCAACAGTCCGAGTACTCGAACGCTTTCTCAAAATGTGGTTTGAGCGGTTCGCCTTCTGGACCGGACCTGAGATCAACGCTGGTTGTCCCGGGCAAAATCTTCCGCCCACCCAGATGGTCGTACATGAACAGGCCAAGCCGGATCAGCCAGGGCGGCCTCCGCCCCTTCATCCAAGGCATAACGAAGCCCAGCAGACGTGATGTCGGTGTTGACGCATCGAACCGCATGCTGTGGTGGTACGGCAGAACAAAACGCATGGGCCACGAGATATGCGGCATCGCCTGCAACAGCGTTTCGCGTTCGATCAGAGATTCACGGACCAGATGAAACTCGAAATACTCCAGATACCTAAGTCCACCGTGAAACAGCTTGGTCGATGCACTGGACGTCGCAGAGCCGATGTCATCCATCTCGACCAGACAAACCCGCAGCCCACGTCCCGCTGCATCGCGGGCGATACCGCAGCCATTTATGCCGCCGCCGATCACAAGTAGATCATAGGGTTCCGCCATCGTTTCGCTCCTGTGGTTTCGCATTCGCGCAGCCCGTAAATCGCAAAAAACGAGCAGAAAAGGAAGCAAAATTCTTTCGTTTGAGTTCGATGGTTATAATAATCTGTAATTAATGGAAAATTTTTACTGAAACGGCGCTGTTTTTTGTATCTCAGTGTGTCGGACAGGAAAAACGAACATCGGTATTTGCGATTCTGTTGGATTTTCAGTAAATGTTCGAACGTTCAGACCCGTTTCGGTGCAGATCATGGTGCAGACACTTCGAAAACCCGAGATAATCAACATTGCCCGGCGCGAGGGCAAGGTAACAGTTGACACTCTGGTCGCATATTTCGGCGTGACGCCGCAGACGATCCGGCGTGATTTGACTGAATTGGCTGAAGCCGGCCAGTTGGAACGTGTACATGGCGGCGCGATCCTGCCTTCGAACACCACCAATATCGGCTATGCGGATCGCCGCGAGCTGAATCAGGCATCAAAGGTGGATATTGCGCGAGAGTGCGTTAAGCACATTCCCAATGACTGCAGTCTGTTTCTGAACATCGGAACCACGACCGAAGCCGTTGCAACCGAACTGCAGGGACACAGCGGCCTGTTGGTGGTGACCAATAATCTAAACATAGCCGTGATCCTGTCCAATCACCCCGAGATTGAGGTCGTTGTCGCAGGCGGCAGCCTTCGCGTGTCAGATGGCGGCATGGTCGGTGATTTGACACGTCAGGCTGTTTCGCAATTTCGGTTCGACTATGCCGTCATCGGTTGCTCTGCCTTGCACGAAGAGGGTGATATCTTGGACTTTGACCTGCGTGAAGTTGGAATAAGCAAGGAAATCATCAGTCGCAGCGACAAGGTTTTGCTGGCCGCTGATGCGTCAAAATTCGACCGCAAAGCGCCCGCCCGCATCGCATCCGTTGCCGATGTAACCATGTTTGTTACCGATCAGGTGCCGCCGCCGCGTTGCCAAGCCCTTTGCGCACAGGCCGGAACAGAAATCTCAGTTGCGCTACCGAGTCGGGGCAGGGGTTAACGCCCGCCCGCGGCGATCACTTGCCCTTGGATTTGAATGCTGACGCAAGCGCGTCGCTCATCGCGTTGTTGTGGGACGAACCACCGCTCTTTGGGTGTCTGGCCCCTTTTCCTGCCGCGTCCCGCGACGGTCGGGACCGGGCATGCACCTCGGACTTGTTTGGTTTGCCACCGTCTTTACGCATGCTCAATCCGATACGCTTTCGAGGAACGTCAACCTCGACAACGCGGACTTTGACGACCTGACCGGTTTTGACGACATCATGCGGATCTTTGACAAACCGATCCGCCAACTGGCTGACATGAACCAATCCGTCCTGATGGACACCAATATAGACAAAGGCCCCAAATGCCGCAACGTTCGTCACAGTCCCTTCCAGCATCATTCCCGGCCTGAGATCGGTGATTTCTTCAATGCCGTCCGTAAAGGTTGCGGTGACAAAACTGGGTCGCGGGTCACGTCCGGGCTTTTCAAGCTCCGCAAAGATGTCGCGCACTGTCGGCAAGCCGAACATCTCGTCAACAAACTGCTCAGCTTTCAGATCACGCAGGACCCCATCCTGTCCCATGATCTGGCGGATGTCCCGGCCACAAGCTGCGACAACCCTGCGCGCAACGTCATAGGCTTCGGGGTGGACCGAAGACGCGTCCAAGGGTTCGGACCCGTCCCGGATGCGCAAAAAGCCGGCGCATTGTTCAAACGCCCGCGGACCCAATCGGGCGACCTTCATCAACTCTGTGCGGGATGCAAACGCGCCATTCTGATCGCGATGGGCAACGATCGCTTCGGCCAAACCCGGTCCTAAACCTGACACATGGGACAAAAGCGGAGCGGATGCGGTATTCAGATCAACGCCAACCGCGTTCACCACGTCCTCAATCACCGCTGCCAAGGACTGAGACAGCCGATGCTGGTCAACATCGTGCTGATATTGCCCTACACCGATGCTTTTTGGCTCGATCTTGACCAATTCAGCCAAGGGATCCTGCAATCGCCGTGCGATTGAAACCGCCCCGCGCAAGGAAACATCAAGGTCCGGAAATTCCCGTGCAGCCAGTTCTGACGCGGAATAGACCGACGCCCCGGCCTCGGAGACAATGATCTTTGTCGGTGCTTTCACCGTATTTGGCAGCATGGACAAAGCATCTGCAACCAAGCGTTCAGTTTCGCGGCTGGCAGTTCCGTTTCCGATTGCTATCAGCTCGATCTTGTGGGTCGAGATCAAACTCAGGATCGTCGCCTGAGCGCCGCGCAGATCGTTCCGGGGCTGGAACGGGTACAGGGTGTCTGTCGCCAACAATTTCCCGGTCGGATCAACGACGGCGGCCTTGACGCCGGTGCGAATCCCGGGGTCCAAACCCAGCGTGGCTCGGGGCCCTGCCGGAGAGGCAAACAGCAGGTCTTTGAGGTTGCGCGAAAACACCTGAATCGCTTCTTCCTGCGCACGGCTGCGAAGATCGGCCATAAGCTCGACCATCATCGAAAGCGACAGTTTCACCCGCCAGGTCCAGCCCGCCATTTTTCGCAGCCATTCATCGCCGGGACCCTGACCGCGCGTCTCCAGATGCGCTGCCACGATGTTCTCGGCCTGCGCGGAACCCGTTTCCGGGTCCGGCGCAATATCCAGCGTCACGATCCCTTCTTTCGATGCGCGCAGCATTGCCAGAGCACGGTGCGACGGCACTTTGGACCAAGGTTCGGAATGGTCGAAGTAGTCGCTGAATTTGGCACCTTCCTGTTGTTTTCCATCGACAACTTTGGATGACAGCAGTGCCTCACGGTGCATGAACGCCCGTAGCTTGCCAAGAAGGTCGGCGCTCTCCGTCAGTTGTTCGGCTATGATATCGCGTGCACCGTTCAACGCGTCCTTGGCCGTGGGTACCGCATCCGTCAGGTAGGGTTGTGCCAGTGCCTCGGGGTCTGCGTTTCTGTCCGCCAGAATGCCGTTTGCAAGCGGTTCCAGCCCATTTTCACGCGCGATCATCGCTTTGGTTCGGCGCTTGGGTTTGTAGGGAAGATAGATGTCTTCCAATTGCGCTTTGGTTTCGGCACCGGCGATGGATATTCGAAGAACTTCGGTCAGTTTGCCCTGATCGCGGATTGAGTTCAGAATCGAGTCGCGACGTGCCTCAAGCTCTCTCAGGTAGGTCAGCCGATCCGACAGTATCCTGAGTTGCGTGTCGTCCAGACCGCCCGTCACCTCTTTGCGATAACGTGCCACAAAAGGCACTGTGGACCCATCATCCAAAAGCCCAACTGCCGCATTAACCTGATCCGGACGCGCGTTGATTTCTGCGGCTATGGTACGAGCGATACGATCCAAGGGGTCCTCCTGAACTTGGGTTGAAGGGCCGTTCTATCCGTCACGCCTCACGGGGGAAAGAACCAGTTTTCGCTTGGCGGCGGGTTTCGGCCTTAACCTGATGTCACATCTGCACAAAATCTGCACGACACCTGCGCGATCATCTGCACCGCGAGCGGCCAGATATGGCTTCACAAAATCTATGGAGCAGAAAATGGGACAGTTTGTAGTGCGGGGCATCCCGACTTCGGTATTGCAGGACAGTTGGTGGCTGGATTCTCCGGGGCCACAACCAAAAAAGCCCAAAGGCGTTTCAGAGCGGTACACGTATCAGGCCGCTGGGTTGCTTCTGGCGCTGGTCGCGTTGGCGGATTTCCTGATGTTGGGGTATTCGCCCGGAATATCGCTGGCGGTTTTCGCTTTGGCCGTTGCGGTCGCTGTCCTTTGGTTGACCGGACGGACACGGGGTCTGTTAAAGCCTATGCTTTTGCTGGGTCTGAGTATTCTGCCTGTTGTCGACTATTTTCAGGCCCTATCATTGGCCTTTCTTTTGGGCGGATCGACGGTTGCGTTTTGCTGGATGTTGTCTGACCGGTTCGAAGCAAGCGCGGTCTGCCAATTCCTGCGCATGTTTCCGGTTCTGACCATCAGGAACGGGCTCGACCTTGTGAATCAAGCACGCGTGATTCCGCAATCTGAGGGTGCGGCGTTCAGGATGCTGCGTTCTTGGGCATTCCCTGCCGGCGGTGCGTTGGTATTGGCCAGCCTGATGGTCACGGCAAACCCAGTTCTATCGGATTGGCTGGATCAATTGGTTCGGATCGACCTGCGGCTGGAACGCGTGCTGTTCTGGGTGGGTGCGGCTTTTATGATCTGGCCATTTCTGGCGGTTTCGGTGCAGCCCGCGCTGCTTAAGCCAAAAATGGGTCCGTGGCGCAGTCGATCCCGGCTGAGGTTTGGGTTGAATGTTCAATCGGTGGCAAATGCAGTGATCCTGTTCAACCTTATGCTGGGTGTGCAGACCGGGCTGGATGCCTTCTTTTTGTGGGGTGAAGCCGACCTGCCGGACGGCATGACCCACGCTGAATATGCCCATCGCGGCGCGTATCCCTTGCTGGCGACGGCGCTTTTGGCGGGAGCGTTTGCGTTGGTCGCACGCCCATTCCTTGGGGAAAGGGTGGGGTTGACGGGGTGGATGATGCTTTGGTTGGGGCAGAACGTATTGCTGGTTGCATCATCTCTTCTGCGATTGTCTCTATATGTCGAGGCTTATGGTTTGACCTACCTGCGAGTCCACGCGGCCATCTGGATGGTGCTGGTGGCTGTGGGATTGATCCTGATCGCCTGGCAAATTTTGAAGGCCAAGTCGAACGCATGGCTCATCACGCGGACGGCCGCTTTGGGCATCAGTGTTTTGTACGCCTGCTGTTTTATCAACTTCGCGGCCCTGATCGCCCGCTGGAACATGGAGCACCCGACACGGTTCGATCTGTACTACGCATGTCAGCTTGGCCCGATGGCTGCGGCGGAACTGGCCAAAGACGACGCCCTGGAATCCTGTGTCCGGGCGCCCGCCATCCGCAATTGGCGCGAATGGGGCTTTCGCGCCGATCGGGTCATCCGTAATCTGCACATCGAACGGCAAGCGGAGGCAGGCCATGAAAATCCTCGTCGTGGATGATGATCCGCGCCTGCGCGAACTTGTGTCGATCACTTTGGAACGTTCCGGTTTCAGCGTCGTTACCGCGCGCGACGGGCAAATGGCCTTGACCTGCGCAACGCGTGAAGCTCCGGCCCTAATTGTTCTGGACGTTGGTCTGCCCGAAATGGATGGCCTTGAGGTTTGTCGCCGCGTTCGGGCGCGCTCGGATGTGCCGATCCTTTTTTTGACCGCACGGGATGATGAAATCGACCGCATACTGGGGCTGGAACTGGGTGCGGATGACTATGTAACGAAGCCCTTCAGCCCCAGAGAATTGGTCGCGCGGATCAAAGCCATCCTCAAGCGAAGCAAGTCGGTCGCGTCACAAGTGGTTCTCCGGCACGGCCCGATGGAGCTTGACATGGCCGGTCACCTTGTTCGGATGGATGGCGAGAAGATCAGCCTGACAGCAACAGAGCTGTCCATCTTGCGACGGCTCATGCAGACGCCCGAGGCCATCGTTTCGCGCCCGCAACTGGTCGATGCGATTTACGGTGCGGGCAGTCAGGTTGCCGACCGAACGCTTGACAGCCACCTGCGCAATCTTCGGCGCAAGCTTTCAGAGCAGGGCTGGGCCGGGGCAATCGAGACAGTGCATGGGATCGGATTGCGGATGGGTGCATGGCCGGTCTGACGCGGAAGTGGCGTCCTTCGCTGGGCCTAGTGCTGGGCGGCGGTCTTGCGGGAACCTTGGCCTTGTCCTTGATGGGGTTGATTGCGCTGCGATACCTCGGTCCCGAACTTGGCTATCGCAACGCAGCGGCCGTGTTGGCCGGTGTAATAGGAATGGCCACGTGTGTTTTGGGTTACCTGCTTGTCCGACTGCTGCTGAGGCCGATTTCAGCTTTGGCGCGGTACTCTGCTGCGGTTCGGCAGGGGCATACGGCGACACCTCCGGACCATTTTGGAACGCGGGAATTGTCGCAACTGGCTGGCTCCGTGCTTGAGATGTCCGGTACGTTGCAGCGCCGCGAAGCTTCCATCCGCAGCTTCGCCGATCACGTGACGCACGAATTGAAAACCCCTGTCACGGCCATTCAGGCAGCGACAGAGTTGTTGGAGGATTCAGGTCTGTCGAACCAAGATCGCGCTTTGGTCAATCAGATCGTTGGTGCCAACATCCAGATGCAAACCCATCTGACGGCACTGAATCAGGTCGCCGCCGCCCGCGCGCCGGAACATCATGGATGGACCGATCTGCAAGCCTTATCGCCTTGGCTTTCTGAGGCCTTCCCTGAATTGTCGCTTGATATCCAGAACGAAGCCCAAAGCCTGCCGCTGTCGGATTCAGGTCTTCGGATTGTATTGGGACACCTTTTGGACAATTCGCGGCGCCACGGGGCGGGACGTGTCAAAATAAATGGCCAACCAGGGCACTTGACGGTGCAGGACGATGGAACCGGCGTGTCTGAAGGTAATCGAAGTCGCATATTTGCACCGTTTTTCACCACAGCGCGGGAACAGGGCGGGACGGGCATGGGATTGACCATCGCGGCGAACCTTTTGAACGCGCACGGTGCGCGGATTTCCCTGGAACCCTCTGAGACAGGGGCGCGATTTGAAATAAAGTTCCCAGTGGACTGAGGAATGTCAGGAACCAAGGGTTTCTGTTCGCTCAACAGGGGCTGATCGCTCGTGACGTCGTCGCTTTGCTTTCAAGAGGGTTCCCAAAATGACGGCAAAACCAATCGTGCTGCACCTTGATCTGATTGAAACTGACTAAACACGTGACTTTGCCGACAGAGCATCGCGCGCGCAGTAACGCGCTCAAGTCTCCCAAGGCTTGCCGGAATACACCGGAAGTTGACGTGTCGAAGCGCTTTAGGGGCCTTTTTCCACACCCCGTGTCAATTTGCGCCCCTAAACAACATTGATCCCAAGCTGATCCTCATTTAAGGGAGGCCCTGTCAAATCAGAGTCTCCCGTGGGGCGTTGCCGCTCCGTTACGGCTCGGTGCCAGTGAAAACAATTGGCACATGCTCTTGGATCGCACGCCCCGAAAGGCTTTAAAAAAGGTAAGGGAATATGGCAGAAAAATCGAACTTCGATATATTGTATACCATTGTAGACGAAGCGCCGGAACTGGCCAGCGCATCGTTCCTGCCCATCATCCGCAAGTTCGCTTCGGCCGCAGGCGTCAGTGTCGGCACCAAGGACATCTCGCTGGCGGGCCGTATTCTGGCGACTTTCCCGGAAAAGCTGACGGACGAACAGCGTATCAGCGACGATCTGGCCGCTTTGGGCGAGTTGGTGAAAACGCCCGAGGCCAACGTGATCAAACTGCCGAACATCTCTGCATCTGTTCCTCAGCTTTCAGCGGCTATCGAGGAATTGCAATCGCAGGGTTATGATATTCCGAACTACCCGGAAGAACCTGCAACGGACGAAGAAAAGGCGATCCGCGCACGCTATGACGCCATCAAAGGGTCGGCTGTGAACCCGGTTCTGCGCGAAGGAAACTCTGATCGTCGCGCGGCGCGGGCTGTAAAGAACTACGCGCAGAAAAACCCCCATTCGATGGGCACATGGTCGCCGGATAGCAAGACCAAAGTATCGTCGATGGCAGGCAATGATTTCTATGCCAATGAGAAATCTGCCACAATTACCGCCGCTCAGGCAGGTGATGCCAAGATCGAGTTCGTGGCCAAGGATGGCAGCGTTACCGTCCTGAAGGATAGCTGGCCACTTGCCGAAGGCACTGTTGCGGATGCGACTTTCATGTCGGTACAGGCCCTGTCATCATTCCTGGCGGATGCGATCGAGGACACGAAAAACGACGGCACAATGTTCTCGCTGCACTTGAAAGCCACGATGATGAAGGTCAGCGACCCGATCATCTTTGGTTATGCGGTGAAGGCATGGTTGGCCCCCGTGTTCGAAAAATTCGGCGCGGAACTTGATGCGTTGGGTGTGAACCCGAATTCGGGCCTGGGCGATTTGTTGGACCGGGTTCAGGGAAATGCCGAAATCGTTGCGGCCATTGATGCACTCAAGGCGGATCGCCCATCCATGTATATGGTGGATTCCGACAAGGGTATCACCAACCTTCACGTGCCTTCGGATGTCATCATTGATGCGTCGATGCCTGCCGTGATCCGCGCGGGCGGGAAGGGCTGGGATGAAACCGGGGCCAAGGGTGACGCCAATTGTGTGATCCCGGACCGGTGCTATGCGCCTGTCTATGACGAGGCTATCAATTTCTTCAAGTCGAACGGCGCATTGGACCCGGCAACGGCTGGTGCCGTGGCGAATGTCGGCCTTATGGCACAAAAGGCAGAAGAGTACGGCTCGCACCCAACAACGTTTCAGGCACCTGCTGATGGCACGATCCGTATCGTCTTGGCCAATGGTGACGTTTTGCATTCGCACGAGGTTGAAAAGGGCGATATCTGGCGCGCGTGCACGGTCAAAAAGGCCCCGATCGAAAACTGGATTCAACTGGCAATGGACCGCCAGCGCCTGACCGGGTCCGAGGCGATCTTTTGGCTGGACGCAAACCGTGCGCATGACGCCGAACTGATCAAGTATGTCAAACCAGCGCTTGATTCCGCAGGGGTGGCCGAAAAGTTCCTGATCATGGCGCCGCGGGAAGCGACACGCCAGTCGCTGGAAACCATCACTGCCGGCAAAGACAGCATCGCGATCACTGGCAACGTGCTACGCGATTACCTGACCGACCTGTTCCCTATCCTTGAACTGGGAACATCGGCCAAGATGCTGTCCATTGTGAAACTGATGAACGGCGGCGGTTTGTTTGAAACCGGGGCAGGGGGTTCGGCCCCGAAACACGTGCAGCAACTGGTTGAGGAAAACCACCTGCGCTGGGATTCCATGGGTGAATTCTGCGCCCTGGGCGAATCCCTGAACTTCCTCGCCGACAGCAAGGGCAATACCAAGGCGGGTGTTCTGGGCGCAGCGGCCGAGGCTGCGACACAGGGCATTCTGGACAATAACCGCTCTCCCAGCCGCAAGGTTGGTCAGCCCGACAACCGTGATAGCCACTACTGGTTCGCGCGCTACTGGGCCGAGGCGTTGGCCGCGCAATCGGACGATGCCGATCTGGCGGCTGCGTTTGCGCCTGTTGCCAAGGCACTGGCCGATAACGAAGGACAGATCCTGTCTGAACTGGCTGCCGCGCAAGGCGGTCCTGCCGATCTGGGTGGCTACTATCACACTGACCCTGCCAAGGCAGCGGCGGTGATGCGCCCCAGCGCGACCTTGAACGCGATCATCGGTTAAACCTCTGACAAAAGGCCGTTTTCCGGCCCGATAAGCCGTTTTGAAGCCGGCCCAATGTGGCCGGCTTTTTCTGGTCCCACAACAAGAAAAGGGCCAGCCCCCATAGCCAGCCCTTTTCTGAGTGAGTGGTGGGGCCAATTGCCCACCGGTGTAGTTAATGCAATCGTACTTTATTGGTGCAATCTGCCTATTAGGGGATTCCCGTAGGGCACGCGAAATTACGTGCATAAAATAATTTTCTTCCGCCTTAAGGTCATACATATCGCTTGATAAGCGGATCACTGCGATTTTCCTGTCGATAGATTCGACCAACAAACAAAAAAAGAGCCGGTCACAAGGACCGGCTCCAGAGTAAGCGTAAACCGAGGGATCAGTTTGACGCTGCGTTCAGCTTTTCGTTTTGCTCGCGCAGAGTGTCCGAAATGATCGCATACCACTCGCCGGACTCGCGCATTTCGTTCAAACCCTTGTTCATCATTGCGATGTATTCGCGCGCAAACGGGTTTGTACGGTGGGCAAGGAAGCTCATCGACGACAGGGTCGATACATATGGGTTTTCGACGATGTCGGACGAGGTCAAGCCCATGTCTTTCATGGTCGACGCAAACAGTTCCACTTCGAATGCCGCGACATCTGCCGTACCGGTCAGAACCGCATCAAGGCATTCGCGGGCCGAGTTGGGTTGAACAACGGTTGTATTTTCGCGGTTCAGGCCAACTTCTTCCAGAACAACCATACTCCAACCGGCCATCCGGCAAATTGTCGAGCCTTCCAGATCTGCGAAAGTTGTCGCGTTCGTGTACTCGCTTTCCGGCAGCGTGTAGAACCCGCCAACGACGTCGTAAACTGGAACCGACGCTACAAACTGCGTGCAGCGGGCTTCGGTTTCAGCGGACCATTCGTAAGACCGGTTTGTACAATCCGGTATGGTCCATGCGATCGAAATATCAAACGCGCCCAAGGGCAGAAGTGTGTCGAGGTGCGAGCTCCAATCGTCCACGAAGCTGACCGAATAGTCGCGGCTGTTTCCGGCACGCTGAAGGCTGGTTGTTGCAAGGCGCGTCATGATTCCACCGCCGCCCAGCGATTCCGTTGTGAAGGGTTCCCATCCGTTACCCGCAACCATTTTGATCGGCGGAGCATAAACATTCGAACGCTTGATGCTCGCCGCGCGTTTTTCTTCCGCTGCGATGATATCCTGCGCCGATTGACCGTTGGGCAAGCTTCCGTCCTCACAGGGCAGAGCCAGAACCAGACCGGGTTCCAGAGCGTTCGGGTTGGTGATGACGTTCCGGTTTGCGTTGAAGATGGGCTGATAGTTCGATGTGCCGTAAGCCGCGATGGCAATGGTTGCCATCGTGTCGCCATCAGCGACGGTGTAGTTCGTACAAGCTTCCTGGGCTGCCGCGGCTCCGGCGCTCAGGGTTGTGACGGCGGTTGCCGACATCAAGACTTTCTTCAGGTTAAATTCCAACATGTCCACTTCCTCCAGACTATTGTTTTGTTAGGCCGTTTGGGGCCTTAGCCATTTTCCATTTGGTAACGCAGGGCAGTCGACACGATGTCGCGCCATTCGCCCGATTGCTGCATGATTGTCAGACCCTGATTCAGCGTCTCAAGGATCGCCGCGCCGTCGGGATTGTCTTTGTGGGTCATAACGTTAAGCGACTTGATAGCCGCCAGATTGGGGTTTTCGATGATCTTGTGTTCGTAACCCAGTCGGGCAATTGCCTCGACGGCCAGATGCGCCTCGATGGCGACAATATCGGCATCGCCTTGCATGACAGCATGAAAGCAGTCGTCCGGCGACACGGGGCGCATCAGAGTGATCACGGGCTCGTAAAGGCTGACGGCATCCATATGGGACAATGACCAGCCTTCGGGCCGACAGATCGTGGCCCCTGCGAAATCGGCGTAAGACAACGTTTGTTCATAGCCCGACCCCTCGCGTGCGAAGAACGTGTCGACGACTTCGTAGAACGGGTTGGAAAAGTCGTAGGTTTCGCACCGGTTGCGGTCGCTTTCCGACAGGGCCTCGGCTGCTTCGCAATTCGGACGGGACCAAGGGAACGTGCCGTCAAACGCCAGCGTCGGCATCAGCAGATCAAGATGCGACGACCAGTCGTTCACAAACTGAATCTTGTATGCCTGTTCCGGCGCCGCGCGCAAAAGCGCGGTTTCAACCAGGTTTGTGTAAAGACCCCTGTGGGGCAGGGCTTCATCCGTGAATGGCGCGTAGTTGCCTCCTGTGATCAGCAGCAACTGGCGGTCGCGAATTTCCGGACGTTCACCATCCCGCGCGTTTTGGATCAGGGCGGCAGCTTCTGCCCGAGCCGCGTCAATTTCATCGCGTGCTGCGTTGCGCGCTTGAACGACGGCATCGTCACTGGCCTTCTGGGCTTCGGCCTCGGCGGCCGCCACGCGCGATTCCGCTTCGGCGATGGCTTTCTCTGCGCGCTCCTCAGCGGCTTTGACCAATTCAGCCGCCATTTCGATCGCCATTCGCTCGGCCTCGGTCTGAGGCTCGGCATTGGCGCGACCGACATCTTCCAGACATGGCAGAACCAGTGTGTCGCCGACCCGGATGATATTGGGGTTGGATCCAATGACGTCACGGTTTGCGTCGAAGATAAAGCTGTAGTCTTCGGTCGCATAGACCGCTATTGCCAGCTCGCGCAAACTGTCGCCGCGTTGTATTTCGTAGGTCGAACACGCCTCTTGCGCCGAAGCCATGCCCGCATAAGCGGCCAGAGCCAGGCTGGATATGATCAGTTGGTTTCTCATGTGTCCTGTTTCGCTGCCTTGATTAAAGTCCTGCCGGTTTCACCACGGCGATTGAGATATTGTCCTGGTCGGGATCATTTCTGGCTTTCAATGCCTGCAACAACGCATCAGCGATATCGCGGGCTGGCGATTGCGCATTGACCCGTGTCAGCGTTTCGATCTCGCGGTTGGTCAGGTATTGCAGACCGTCGCTGCCGAGGATCAGGATATCGGACTGGTCCAGCGCCAAAGGATGTTCGGGGCAATCCACTTTGGGAATCGCTGATCCCATGATGACAGAGGTCAACTGATTGCGGTCCGGGTGTTTGCGGGCCTGATCCGCCGTTAAATTGCCTTGCGCAACCTGTGCGTCGATCAGCGGTGCCATCGAATGATCTTCGTTGATCTGGGATAGCGCTCCGTCGCGGAAAAGATAGAGTGGGCTGTCGCCGATCGAAATCCAGAATACCCGACCGCCCAGCATCAACATGCCCAGCAAAGTAGCGCCCAGTCTGACATCGTGAATATCGCCATGACCACCCACGGCCGCGTTGGCCTGCATCGCGGCCATGGGCAGGGCGTCGAGCAGATCGCCCTCGGTCAAGTCGGGTCCGTCCAGTTGTGCATCCATCATGTCGCGCCAGGCGGATACCACGAGGTCCGAGGCGATTTCACCCGCCTCATGCCCGCCCATTCCATCCGCGACCACGACGTAACCCGCACCGGACGAGTCAAAGACCCGCGCGGCAATCGCGTCTTCCTGCGTTTCGCGCCGACCCTGATCCAGGATCAACGCAATGTCATATGCAGGCGTCGCCAGCATCAATCGGCATCCCGCCAGTCAAATCCTTCGTCACAGAAGGATGTGAATCGGATCGAAGTTTCCGAGATACGGATCAAGTCGCCACTTGAGAGGGGCACGGTGCTCAGAACCGGTTTGCCGTTCAGCCGCACGAGGTTGGCTTTGCCGCCGTGACCCAAATAGCATTTGCGGTCTTCCGGGTCATAGGCAATTACCGCGTGACTGCTGCGGGAAATTCCAGTGTCGCCGAAATCAAGCTGGATGGCCTGATCGTCGTTCCGGCCAATCTGCATAAGGCCCTCGGTCAAGGTTATGCTTGCGCCGCGGCCGGGTCCTCCGGTTACAACCAACCACCCTACCGGGAAGGTCTGTTGTGCCGCTTCGGATTTGGCGACAGGCTCTGCGGTTTCGATCAAATCCTGAACATGCGTGTCCGCGCGTTCGAAGCCGAGGAAAGTGGTCTTGACGCGCGCACTGCGATCCTCTTTCGGTGCTGCGGGTTGAGCGATTGGCTCGATTTCGGGCGCCGGCTCAACGATCGGCATAGGGTCCGGGGCAGGCGTGTCTGCGACAATTTCCGGCTCTTCGACCGGGGCGGGTTCAGCCTGAACCTCGACGATCTCCGGCTCGGTGGTCACTTCTTCTGCGACTGCGGCCAATACATCCTGCTGCGGATCAACGGCGTCGGCAGGTGTCAGATGCAGGGTCACGATCTGATCGTCCTCGACATCGGCTTCATCAACCGAGGTCTCTTCCTCTGCTTCGGCGCTATCCTCGACTTCGCTGTCCTCAAACTCGGGCATCTGATCTTCGGGGATCAGATCATCTGTTTCTTCGTAGCTTTCCGAGGACACGTTGCCGCCGGCCAATGCCGCGCGAAGGGCATTGAAATCGGCAATTGGTTCGGGTTGTTCCGGCTGTGCTTCAGCTACGGTTACAATGTCGGTTTCGGTTTCACCGTTTTCTTCTTTGGGTTTGCCGGCACCTTCTAGAAGCCGGCTCAGAGGGCTTTTGTATTTGAACATGGTGTCGACACCTTTTCACTCTGTTGCGGGTCACGTCCCACAGGTCTGCTAGGGGATCACCGCGCATGAACCACGGCGAAACTGATGAAGGGAAACAGGTTTACTCTTACACTCCGCGACGGCCCGGTCCCCGTCAGGTGGTTGATCTTTGTCACCACGCTCAGCACATACTCGCTGGCGGATTTCACACGATCCGGTCTTTCCTTACTCCTGCGCTAGCTGCATGATCACATCCGTTTCCGCACCGTTTCGCAGGACGGAGAGTTTCGCCTCAGGTTGGCCATCAGCCACAAGCCCCGACAGCGCTGCGTCCAGACTCTCAGGCGCGTCGATGGCGACGCCGGACTTGACCTCTCGCACAAGAACGTCACCCGGGCGCAACCCGCCGGGGCTGTCTTGGGGAACAGTCGCCACAACAGTCTGCCAACCAGCTTCGTTTTCGTTGTGGATGTCGAAGGTCAGCCCGTTTTCCAGCCCGACCATTCGATGCGCAGGCAGCGCCAGCAACCCGTTTTGTGCGCGGGTTTCGCCCAAGGTCCGGTAACGCGCTGCGGCGCGGATGTATCCATCGGGATCGACGGAAAAGTCATCCAGAATATGCGCTGCAAACGACAGATCTGAACGCACGGGTTCGCCGTTGAGCGTAAAAATAGTGGTCCCACGCTGAACCCATTCGCCCACGACAGACAAGTCTTCGCCCGCATCAACATCAGTGATCGCAAAGACATTCCCCGTCGAGGCACGACGACGCGAAATCGTAAACGGCATGTCAATGTCCCAGTGGGCAAATGAGACCTGGTTTTCAATCAGATCAACCGGGCTGGTTGCAACCTCGGCGACCTGGATCACTGGCTCGGCGTCAGCAACAGCAAGTTCCGCAGCAGCAGCTTCTTCACTCAACGGAATGTCCGCGGCGCTTTCCACCGTTGCTTCAGTTGACGGAAGGGCGGCCTCGGCTCTGACGATTTCTTCGGCGTCGTTGACCTCCGTTACAATCTGCTCGACAGGTTGGTCTTGTGCCACCTCTGTTTCGGTTTCCAAAGCGATTGGGGCCGGTTCCGGCTCTGCTGGTGCTTCGGCGGTCTGCTCGATTGATGCTGGTTCTTCGCCTGCTGCGACCGGAGCGTTTTCCTGTGTCGAACGGTCGCCGGACATCACAAAATAGCCACCCGCCGCAATGGCGGCCAACACCAGACCCAGCACGGCAAACAGCTTTCCGCCCCCGCCCGAGTCGCTTTTGACGACGGTGTCCACGGCTGCCGGAGCGTCTGCTTGCGGGGCGAACTTTGCCAGTTCTTCATCGGTTTTTTCTTCGTTGCCCAATGCCAGATCTGCATTCCCGGCAAGCAGGGCGGTAACGACTGCTTCGGCATTTTCAGTTTCGGCCTTGATACGCTCTTTCTCGGCTTGATGATCTTTGCGATCCATGCCGACGATCACTGAAACAGGACGATAGGCAAAAGAGTCGAACATGACGTCGGGGCCACGGAACATGCGCAGCCAGTCCAGCGCAGATTGCAACCGATCGGTCGCATGGACTTCCATCGCCTTGTCGATCGCTTCCAGAAAACCCTCTGGATAGCCTTTGAAACGCCCGGCCAGCGGCGCGTATGGGTCGGGCTGACCGTTGTTGAACGCGTTGAGACGAGTTTGCCCGTCAATAGGACGTTCGCCGCTGATCGCGTGGTAAAGCGTTGCCGCCAGAACATAGAGGTCGCTGCTGGGTCCTTGTTCCGCTCCGCGCACGTAGAACTCATGCGGCGAGTATCCATCTTTGATCACGCGCAGCGTCAGCAGTGCGGCCGACTTGTGCGCTGCCTGCTCTCGCGCCGCGCCGAAATCGATAAGGATCGGTTCACCGTTCTCGTCGATCAGGATATTATCCGGCGAAATGTCGCGATGCAGCATCCCGCTTTGGTGGATGAAAGACACTGCCGACAGCATTTTTTCGGTGACTTGCACCATAAAGTCAGGGCCGCCATCGTTGTCGGGGTTCTCGACGTAATCCAGAAGGTCGCATCCGCGGATCAGGTCCATCGCGATGTAAGCGGTGTTATTGTCTTCGAACACCTGATGCACGTCCACGATATTGGGATGCACCAACCGCGCGTGGTTACGGGCCTCTTGAATGAACAGATCGATGATTGCGCGCAGATCGTCCTTGTGATCGGGATTTGCAGCCTCAACCAAGTCGCCGTTACGCTGGCACAACGCGCCGGGGTAGCATTCCTTGATGACAACGTCGCGCTCTAGGCTGTCGCGCGCCAGATAGGTGATCCCAAAGCCACCATTGCTGAGGAAACGGAGGATTTCATACTGGCCACGCAGCAATTTCGCGCCCGGTTGCAGTCCCTCAATGTGTGGTTCGTCGTGCGATGCACCGACAGCCTGGTTGTGGCTCATTTCTTCCCGCCCATTCTACTCGTTTTGCGGCAACAGTAACCGGGCAAGGTGCCCGCGAACTCACAACCAAACACAACCGCAGTACACTTAAGAACGGTTAGACGTTTCAAATTTGACTTTATTTGGGCCGCCTCGTGGCTTCACTAAGGATCAGTGAACAGAAAAATCCATATCTTGTTCTGCGACACCATTTGAATCAACATGTTGTAAATGATCGGTACGAATTCGAGCGGTTATGGCACCGAATTACCGACTTGGTCTACGAATTCGAAACAATGACACAGCGATTCTTGCCGCGTCGAATCGCGACCCAATGACTCAATTTTAGCGGGAAACGATCAGGTGCCGGTTTTTGGGGGCGCGGACGCCACAGTGCTGCCAGCCCAGGCGAGGTTGTCGCTGAGTTGCGCAAGGATACTGACAGCGTCCTTCAATGGCGCCTTGCCGCTTTCGAATTGCAAAAGCAGCAGAAGGTCTGTCGCCTTCTCAAACTCGCCCGGAATCCAATCTGCATCCGGGTCTATTTCGTCGCCGGATTCCAACCGCTCCGCAAAATCCTCGACAACTTCCTGACAGCTTTGGAGGAAGGCGGCAGGTTCCATGTCGGATGCTTCGCGCAGATCTTCATAGATACTGGCAACAGCGGCCAGCCAATCTTCGAGGATTGGATTGTTCAACGGAGGCAGAGTCGAGCTAAGGCTGGCCTCGATGACCGAACCATCCGCTTTGGGCTGTTCGTTTTCACTCGCCTCGGGGTCTTGATGCTTGGCCAGATAGGGAAGGAAATGATCCGCCAGGTCCTTTCGTGCCGCTTCAAGATCCTCAAGGCGGTGCTTTGATGCGATGCGCAAGACCTGCTCGGCCAGGTTCTGGCCGCCACAAGATTCCCAAAGGTCAAAATCAGGCTCTGGTTCCTGTGACATGGCACGTACTGCGACAGGCGTACCAATGGGAACCACGGCGTGGAACATCCCGGTCTTTTCTTTGTCCAGGCGCTTAACCACCCGGTCCAACGCGGTTTCATCCGGCAAAAGATCCGCATGTGTGACTGCGAGAAGACTGCTATCACGCAGCTTCTGCGGAACCTGCCGCCATAAATGGCGTTCAGTCTCGCGCCACGCATTTGTTCCGTTGGAACACCAGATCGCGCAGTCGACGTATTCAAGCAGCGAAAGCGTTTGCTTGTATGTGTCGTCCAAGGCGCCCGAACCGGGCAGATCAAACAAAGAAACATCCTGCAGGGCAGGGGTGTTCAGGCCGACCGAAATGAAATCTGGCTCATCCGCCGCCGCTTTTTCCAAAGCAATACCGGAATAGGTTTTCGGTTCCCTGTCCCACCAACCGACCGTTGTTTCCGGCGCGTCGGCGTAGGCGACAATGACCAAAGGCAGCTTCAGATGTTGTGGCCCGGTCGGCAGGATATCGGCGCCTGCCAACATATTGGCCAAACTGGATTTCCCCGCTCCGAATTCTCCGGCGAAACCGATCGCAACCGCATTGGACAGCCGTTCGGCATGCGCCAGCGCCCTCGTACGCAAATCATCCAGTTCTGGTGAGGACGGCATTTTTTCCGTCGCTGTCAGAAACCGTTCGAGTTGTCGCACATCCTGCTCGGTTCCGGGAAATTCAATCATTCTGCAGCCTCAGCCTGTACCGTCTCTGCGCGAACAGGCCCCAGCACCACGCTCAGCTCATCCGCAATGCGTCGTGCCCGGTCTACGGCTTGCTGCGCCTCGGTGCGCGCATTGCTTCCACCCGATCCGACACGATGTTCCAAATGTCCGGCCAAAAGCGCCAAATAGTGATCAACAACTGTCTGCATTCGTTCTAGCAGGTCACTGCGGGCGGTGTCGATCAGATCATCGCCAATCATCTCAAATTCCTGCACGATCATCCGTTCTGCCCGGTTCACAACGCTGCGGCGTGAAATCAACCGTGACAGCCACGTAACCCGCAACTCAACAGTAATGCCCCGGGTCAGCGCCGTTGTGTCCGGTCGGAACCAGCGGACAGCGCTGGTGTTCATGCGATTGTCCATGGGCTCACGCCAACCGGGCAGGGCGCGCAGGGCCGCGTTGCTTTGCATGTCGACCGCATAGAGTTCGCTGAGCATTCGTTGACGGATGACCTGTGTCGCGCCCTGAACCAGCTCTCGCATCCGATCGCGCAAAGGCGTGAAATTAAGCTCTGTTTCGCCGTCGCGGGTCAAAAGTGGGGACTGCCCGTCCGGGCCACGCACAACAAGCGAGACCGCCTCGGCCACTGTGTCGTCCATGACGCCCCGCAGATTGGCCAGCACCTCATCCATATCCTTTGTGATGGCTTCGGATTTTTCGGCAATCAGCGCCCGAAGATCCGTCAGGGTTTTGTTGCTTTCGTCGGAAGCGCCAACGTCGGGACCTTCCTGATCATCCAGCGCCCGTAGTCTGGCGGTGCTGCGCTCGAGCTCGCCTTGCGCAAAGCTGTTGAGATGTTGCCAGGACATCCTCAGTTGTTCGTTGCGCGGACCGTTTGTCAGGGCCTGCGTCACGTGGCGACGCAGGTCCGGCAAGCCCGATGCGATCATCGCGGCAAAGCGCAGTATGGCCTCGCGACTGATAGGGCCGGGACCTTGTTTGATTTCTTCAACCCCGGACAGATACTGTTTCATCTGTTCCGGATGCGCGCGCAGCCAAGCCAGAATCTGGTCGTGATCAACGCCGGTTTCGTCCCCGGTCAAGGCGTAATGCGCCCATTGCGCGCTGCCCATCAAAACGTCGATATCCGAGTTGCCCAGAGCCTTTTCCAGACCATCCACGACGTCGGCACGCACTTTCCCTGCGTCGTCCGCACCGCCCCCCAACTCGTCGACGCGGTTTATGAAGACCACGATTTGTCCCAACTCCAATGCCTGCATCAAGCGGAATAGTTTCAGATCAGCGCGGGACAAGGCCTGATGCGCTGACAATACCACCACGAAGAAATCGGATTCCTTGAGGTACTGGCGCGAGATTTCCTCGCGAATCAGCAGCGGATCGTTGACGCCGGGCGTATCTGTTACCGTGATCGGGTAGGGGAAATGGCCAATGTCAAAATAGACCTCGGCCTTGCGGGTGATGTCGCTGTAAAGACCGCGATCCGAACCCGGATCCTGTTCGTCTTCGTCCGTCGGATCGTCGCCAGCGCAGACATAGCGGGCCAGGTCGTCCGAGTTCAGCTCCTCCAGATCGTGATGCTGACCCAACAGTTGCTCATAGCTTTCACCCAGACGCAAACGTGCGCGGGTTTTCATCGCCTCGACCTGCTCCTCGATCATCTCGCGCTTATAGCTGTCCTCGTCATCGGGGAACATATTGCGCAGCTCTTCGCCTTCTGCGATCAGCGCCTGCCATTGGCGATTGTCAAAGAAATGAAACCCGGCCCCGGCTGTACGCCCGGATGGATGACCGAAATGCATATCCGTAATCACGGTCGTCCAGGGGTTCACATCTGACGGAAGGTATTCGGCCTGACCGGTAAACCCATTGATCAGGCGCGATTTTCCTGCCTTGATCTGCCCGACAAAGGCGATCGATGGCTTAAGATTGGTCAAATCGTCAACGATGCGTGAGATGAAATGACGCGTTTCGTCATTGCTCACCTCATTCATATCTTCCGCAATTCGAATAAGCTCGTGGCGGTTCAGTTCACTCATTATACTACCCTGACAACTCGTTTCTTACGTTAAACTCTCAAAAATGGACTATGTTAGGCGGGATCGCGGTCATTCGGCGGCGTCTTTCAAGGACTTCCAAAGGTTGACAACAGCGCCCAGTTTGCGGGCGTCGTGAATTGCGCCGGCAGTATGCGCGCCGTCGCGAACCAAGGCCAACGCCGACCCTTGGCCGCCCGAGGGGCGCATTACAATCAACTGGGGCAACGCGGTGTCGCTGTCATTCACCCAACCGGCAAGGTCGCGGGTAAACCGCTGTAAGAGATCATGACTTGGATGCGCCGCTTGCTCGGGCGCGCACAAGTCGTCAGACTTCAAAGCACTGCTATCGGAGTCATTAACCAAAAACCGCCCAAGCGTGAAACGGTCTGCACCGTCGTAAAAGCTCAGTGCTGCGCCGGTTTGGTCGACTTGTTCAGGCGCGGGTTCCTCGGAGGCCTTTGGCACGATCGCCATGCGCGGTTCATCTGCCAACTCAATCTGTGCACACGCGCTTTCGACCTCAGAAAAGGTCAACCCGACGTCATCCGCTTGTACAGCCGCATCCGGCCTTAACGAGGCCAGTTTCAATGGCCCGGGTGCGATTGCAATGTCCGACAAGATGCGCGCCAGTTTCACGGTCAGATCATCCCGGGTTTCCGTTTCGAAGTCGGGCAGGGGGTCTGTGTCACACTCAAAAACGTCTGTGATCCGTGAACTGCTGACCTCAATCGCCAATCGAGCGTCGTTTGCCGCAACAAACTCTAACCTGCGCGGAAGAATTGTTTTTCGGATGGCGGTGAGAACCTGGTCGCGGCGGGCCTGTGCGGTTTCGCCGTTCAGGTAAATTGCCGGAGACAAGCGCGCGACTGACGAGCGCCCTATATCTTCAAGCATCTCCAGTATTTCCGTGTCCATCATGCCGTGACCCCCTCTGGTCCCGTCTAAACTGCCGCCGCAACGGCCCCCAAACTTAGATGCGATTTGGTCAGGGCCAATCCGACGTTGGCGCTGTTGCGGCAGATGTAGCAAACTACGTGATCAGGATATTCCTGGGTCCGCAGAAAGATGTGCAGCCGGTCACCGGAAAACACCGCGATTTCCCCAAACCCCGGATGATCCGTTTCTTCTACGCCGGATGAGCGCAACAACTCCTCGAACGCTTTGACCCCTCGACCTTGGAACAGGTTTGCCACGGCAATTGCGAGATTCTCTAAAACCTCTGTGTCCTCCGGATCGTCAGAGTGAACCCCCAAAAGCATCCCAGTTTCCATATCAACATACCCGGCTGCCAGGCAGTCGGGTATGGTCTCAATAGCCGAAATCAAAGCACTTTCGATCGACATCTGCCTTCCTTTTCGTCAACCGCTTAATCGGGTTGGCTTTACGCGATTCCGTCTACAGCACATGCCGTTCCACTGTAACAGTGTCATGTTCTTTCGGAACTGGGTTAAGCGCAGCGTCAGGGTCGCCTTCGCTGTGTTCCAGCGCAATCTGATCGAACTCGGCCAAAAATGCAGCAAAGGCGTTTTTCAAACCGACCGTATCTTCGGGTAGCGGTTCACTTGCAACCAACTCTTGCCACATCGACAACGCGCTCAGCGGTGCGGTGCTTCCATCGGCCTGCAGCAAATGCTCTGACGTCGGTGCCGGTTCTTCATCGTCGGCTTCCGACGTGTCCGGCCCGATCGAGACGACACTGACCTCGGCCAATGCGTTGGAATCCGGCTCTGGTTCGTAATCGTCGTCTTTGCTTTTGGTTTGCTCGGCCAACAGGGCTGTAATTGATGAAATCGACTGTTCGATGTCCTGCTCGGGCTTTTCTGCGTCCTCCGGTTTGGAGTCCTCTTCATCCTGACCAATGACGATCAATTCAGGTTCTTCCGCGTCATCCTCGTCGTCGTCTGAAAACTCGAACTCATCAGCGTCCAGGATGGGGTTCGCCAAAGCGCGCAGATCGAGGGGATCATCTGCGGTGTCGCGGAAGAAAGCGCGCAGTTCCTCTTTCGAGTTTTCTTCTTCTTCCTGCACCATCTCGGCCCGCATACGATCCGCTTCGTTCGCATCAATGCGCGCGCGCTCGGTATCGTCAGACTTGCGTTCCACACGCGCCGGGCGCACCGGAAAGCTGGTAACGACGTCCACTTCGGTATGAGCGGCTTCGTCCACCGAATCCACCAGCTTAAGCGGTGCGGGTTCTGCCCTGGTTTCGGAGGGTCTGGGCGGACGCACTGGCCGCACCCTGGGTTGGCCGGATTGAGACTTGTCGATCTGATACCGCGCCAGTTGGTCGGCGCGAGAATCCATGATCTGCTCTGTGATCTCAAGGAAACTGTCGACCATCTTCCCGCCTCCGCTGCGTGACCACAGTTCAGCATCGCCGGTTTTGTCGCGGGCGACAATCGCATCGCGAGCAGAGAAAAGGATGGTTCGATTGAACAGGTGACCGGCTTCGCGGTTCACGCGTCGCAGTACTTTCTGACGGTCCTTTTGCCCCAATGCATCAGCACGTGTGATCAACAGCAGGGACTTGTCCTGCAGGCGTTCCGGCAAAGACACCCACGTTGCACGCTCGGTTTCGCGCCAAGCCTGGGTTGAATGGGTGCACCACAAAACGCCATTTGCCTGACCGACGGCGCGTTGCCACACATCGGTTGAGATTTTGGGGTCGGAAATCCCGGGTGTGTCGATCAGGTCGACGGCTTCAAGAATATCGGCCTCCAAAAAGATGCGGACAAATTGCGCGTCATTGACGCCGACCGAGTCCAGATCGTCCAGTTCGATGTTTTGCGTGCTCCCGTCATGGCGCTTGACGTAAGCTGGTCGCTTACCCCAACTGAACCAGACTGGCGGCAATTGCGTTGCCGTCACTTGCGTGGGCAAGGCTTGCGTTCGCAAAAGAAAGTTCATCAGTGTCGATTTACCGGCACTGAATTCTCCCATCAGCGCAAACACAGGTTTGCGACGGGACCACTGCTCGATGCGGTTCCATGCTGTGGGAGAGACGAAGCGGGGTTGTATATTTTTTACCATAACTCTTCTTATGCTGCTTCGTTACTAAGGTCTTTGAGGATGTCGCCCAGAATGTCGTCACGCGACTTCTGTGGCTGCATTCCGGCCATGAGCGCCGCGTTGCTTGCCGCTTCACGATCCCCTGACTTAGAGATGTTCAGCAGAGTTTCTTTTTGCTCAGCCAGAAAGTCAGCCATTCCGGCGCGTACGTTTTCAAGCACCGCAGCAACCTGGTTTTCCTCGATGTCCTTGGTGATTGAATTCGCCTCGGACGCGATCAGGCGGGTGTAATCAGAAGCATAGGCTTCAAAACCTTTGCGCTTTTGCCACCAGCGACGCCACCACGTGCTTTGAAGGTCCAATGCAATGGTGCGACCAATGCCAAGAGGTGGCGGAACGCGCGGAACAATCGGGGCCTCGATGTTGAATTCGCCCAAGTGGTTGCCAAGCAACTTGTGATACAACTGCCCGATGTCGGCAGCGGCGGCGGAATAAAGCGCGCCAGCTTCCTTGCGCATGGACCGGCCAAAACTGAAGTAGGCCGCTTTTTGCAACGTGCGAAGGCCAGCGGGATCATACTGCCACGTTCCCTGCTCGCCATTTTCTTCGATATGTGAAATCAGCGAATCCGTTGCCCGTTTTACAAAATTTGCCTCGGCCGACGCCAAACGTTCCAGAACTTTGTCACGCAGATTGGTGGTCAACTCGGCGACTTTCTTTTCATACTCCGCCGTGACCGTGTCGATGGCCTCTTCCGGCGCGACACCGTCAAGGTCACGCACGACGCCTTCGTTGCCGGACAGTGTCTTGGCAACCGATGTAGCGCGGATCTGACTTGCGATGTTGCGTGCACGATGACGTACGCGATCCAGCAGCCGTGTCCCTGCCCCTTCGGCTATGCGCTCGTTCATGGCAAGCAAAAGATCAGGCAGTCCTGACAAGGCCCAGATCTTGTCCAGCGACGCTGCTTGATCCCCAAACCCGGCGGCCAGGTAGAACGTGTTCAACGCCTCCCGAGACTCTTCGGTCAAAATATCGGGGTTGCCGGTCAATGCGGCTTCGGCCCACTGGGCGCTGCCGAAAACGATGCTGGTTTCGGTGTCGATGCTGTTCTGTTTGAGCGTATCCTGAATCCGGTCGCGGATTTCGGGTACCTGGTTCACCGGGTCCGAAAGTTCGTCGATGCGATTGACGAACAAGATGATCTGGCGGTTTTCGAACTGCGCAATGATCCGCATCAGCGCCATATCCATTGTCGTCAATGCCTGGCTTGCCGCCAGAACAACAATGCAGACCTCGGACCCACGCAAGCTGCGCAATGTGATCTGCTCGCGCACCATGAAGGTATCGTTTACTCCCGGGGTGTCACACAGCTTCAAGGAGATTGGATATTGCGGGATATCCATGTAAAGTTCGGCCGATTTTGTGACATCCGCGAACCGACCTGTCTTGGGATTGATATCCGGATCGTCATCATCACCCAGACAGACATATCGTTGAACCAGTTCTTCATCGAAATAGTCGTATTGGTGGCTTTGCCCGAGAATAAGATCGAAATGTTTGCCGAGGCGTTCCTCGGATTTGGCCTTCATCTCACCGATTTGACGCCGGATGTCGTCCATCTCGTCGTCGGCTCCTGCCCGATTGGCAAGTTCGCCCAAGCGACCGCCCCCAACCATGAGGTTGTCCCATTCTTCCTGTTCGAAGAAGGTGAACTTGGATCGGGTGTCGCCTTCGGTCCGCGTATTAATATTCAACGTGGTAACGACGGACGTCCAAGGGTTTACGTCCGAGGGGAGCAGGTTCGGCCGACCCGCCAAAATATTCACGATGGAAGACTTGCCGGCCTTCACCTGCCCCACTAGCGTCACGCTTGCGGTGAAGTTTTCCATCCGTGTTTTCAGTGTCGCCAGTCGGGCGGAGGAGCGCGCATCAGCCACCTCTGTCAGTTGGTCGATCTGCGTCGTAAGCGAGGTCATTGCCTCTGTCATGGGTGACAGGGCCTCGTTTCCTACAGACAAAAGGTGGTCGTTTCGCGCCATAGTTCAGCCTCCGGTGCCTGTCGCGGCAATGTGGTTGTTTGTGCCGTTCGAAGGCAGACCCGCCAACATGTCGATCCGCGCAATCAGGTCCAGTGCGTTTCCGAGAATCGCGGCCTCTGTCCTGGGCGAGATCGACTCATAAGCAAGAGAATCGGCCAGAATTTCGATCGAGCGGAAGTGTTCGCCATTTTCCAGGGACGCGACCCGGCGACCCGTCGGAAAATCCTGGGATTTGTGCTGGGGCAAAGGCATCCGTGCGTTGGCAAGCAGGTAACGATTGCCAGAGTGCGTTTTCAAGGCGATGCCGAAACCGGTGCCAGGGTGCTGGCTGTTGAGAGTTTTCAGTTCGCCGATAAAGCTGTCACGTGCAAGGCCAACGGCGTCTTGCTCGGAAGCAGTAGAGTGTAATTGATCGGTCACGGTAGAGACCCTTATTCTGGAGTTGAGCAGGAACTGGTAAGGTGCCTCGCGGCGAAAAAAGACTCATTAACTCCCGCCGCACATCAATGATGATCACCGCGGTGTTAGTTTGACGCGAATGAGATATTTTGGCGTTTGAATTGTGGCGCAATTAAGACGACACCTCACAGTAAAGTCGCAACTTATACGTGTTGCCTTTCTGACTATGCTGGTTGTTAGGTAAGATGGGCGTTGTTTGACGAGCCCGGTTTTGGGGTTTGGAGATTTTGCGAAACCATCCAAGTTTCCTATGTAAAATATTGTAAAATAATGAAATTTTGTAAAAGAGTTGCATGAGCTTTTGCGCCACCTAATACGCCGTAGCCTTGCGGGTCGCTGATACTGCGGCTCGCGTATCTTCGGAAATGAAGCGGAGTGCTATAACTTACTCAACGTATGCGGGCTTTTTGGGCGAAGTCTTAACACTGTGCAGGATTTGGAAACTGACTGTTCTGAAAGCGTAAATCTTATGCCTTGAATTGGTGGCTTTTTGACACAAGCCGCGCCGTCCCAATCAGAACTTGGGTGCCCTGAGTGCCCGGTAAGCGATTGCTGAATTTGAGAGCGGTGAGCCTCGCATACAGCACCAGCGAATGTTGTGCTCAATTGATTTCAAGAGTTTCCGTTTGGTCGCAATTTTTCCGCTCGCACTTACTCTCAAGCTTTGCTATGCACCGCGCCAAGCTGGTGCACGGCATCAGGTTGCGGGTGTGGCGAAATTGGTAGACGCACCAGATTTAGGTTCTGGCGCCGCAAGGCGTGGGGGTTCAAGTCCCTCCACCCGCACCATTTCATGAAAAATGTATCTGAAAATCAAAATATTAACGTTTCGCGTGCGCTTCAGTCCCATTTTTAGACCAACTATGTTTCTTTGATTGATACCCCGAAAAATGCCAATAACTATCGCGCGCCCTGCCCTAATTCACACCTTCGTCTAAAGCTAACGCTTTCTTTGTTGGGGTCTTTCGGCGTGAATCCGGACCTTCAGGTTTACGTCGGGAACGACGGATTTGTCCGCATTGGAGACACTGGCGCTCTGAGGTCTGATCCTCGGAAAATTTTGGCCTATGTAACCCTCATCACTGACCGACCCGTTGAATTAGTCCAGCCGAGCCCAACTCGGACCGCATCATGTTTTTTGTGGATCACCCGAATCTGGCGGCTGCGCGGCATTGCGCCAGTCTTTGTCGGGTTGGGATTGCGACCTGTCAGAATCGCGCATTTTCGGGTACGCAATCTATCAGGTAGGCACCCAACGTTTCATTCTGCTCTGAGGTATTGCCATGACCTTTTTACGCACTCCAACTGACTATCACGCCGCACTCCGTGAGGTTGAATATCTCTGGGGGGCAGAGCCTGACACAGACGAATGCCGCAAACTTGATCAGTACCTTGCAGCGGTAGAGTGGTACGAGGAAAGTAACGCTCAAGCAAAACAACCCGTTTCTGCCTGACCCTCTGTGTCCTTCGACGCCGCTTGCTGATTTGGGAGGACGAGTGTGAATAGGAATTTTCCGATTATTGCGGCGGTTATTGTCGTGGTCGCCTTGGGTTTGTCTGCCTTTAGGTCCGGGGATGACGACGTGGGCGTTGAAGGGACGGCACCGGCTGCTGCGACTGACTAAGCGGTGTATACGAGCCCGTGAGCGCGATGCAGGGCGCAGCACAGGGATAGGAGACGTCCGAACTCCGTTGTCGTGCTTGACTGACCTATTTGAAGCCTCTGCGGTGAATTACGGGATATGCGCGAATGTCAAACGCGGTTGTTTGCGGATGTGTCTCTCTCAATGATTGGCAAAGCCCGGTTTCAACTCCGCCTTTAAAACGGAGGCTGCGCGGGCGTTCACCGTCATTGCGGCTGTACTGCCAAAATCGTTGGCTACTTGTTTGAGCGACGGGAACAACGACAATATCTCTTTCCGTTGTGGGCTGGGCAGCGCACTGACTGAGAGTTCCTCTAGGAAAAAGCTCTCGGTTAACGCGCCGTTTGACCTTACGATGTGGTGACGGTCAAACATGAAGTGAGTGTACGTTATCTTCTCCTGCTCTCTAATGTTTATCCCTGGCAGCCCGCACAAGTGCTTTGCCGCGACAAGGATGTGGGATTCCCCGAACAGCAATTCAGCTTTCGGAGATTCTATCAATACGCGATGTTGTTGAGAAAGGACGAGGTCAGCGTCGTTTCCGAGGGCGCCTTTCTCTATGATAACTGGGGCGTTTGCTCCATACCCTCTAACTTCAGTTGTTCCGATCCAGCGAAAAAGCTGCAGGCCAGCGTCTTTTGTCCAAACCATTTCACCTGGAACTAAGTTCTGAACCGGGATTACGCCAGAAACGGCTTCAATAAGCGTTCCTTCACCAAAACAAGGAATGAAATCTGTATTTGGAGTAGTGCCGTTATTCGAGCCACTGACTTTGACTTACGGCGTGCCATCTACAAGTGGTGCAGAAGTCCCGTAACCCCAAATGTCCGAAAAATTACCATCCTGAGAGAACACATAGATTGTGATTTCGGACCCACCCGGATTGCCCTCATCGTCGAGAGCACGGACGTTTATCAGCGACTCCGCTTCGACCTCTGTTCCGTTCGCGACAGTGCCCCCTCCGTCTGTGATGACATGGTTTTCAGGGTCATCGTCGTTAAACACGTTTTCCTCGAATGTGCCATCTAGTGTGACGGTGGTTCCGGTCCCGGCAGAATATTCGTAAACTGTCCGGTTAGGCGTGTCAGAGTTATTGATAATTGGGCCGCCTACGATTGACCCATTGGTGCTAGAAGAAATTAGTAGGCTCAGGCTATCCTTAGCACAGAAACTGCGAAGAACCATCGAAATTCAACGAACTGATACACAAAATGGCTCAGCCGTTTGTAGCTGAGCCCTCTTGCAGTCGACAGTCGATGGTTTAGGTGCGGTTTTCAAGCTGTACGTTGGTATGTTCGCTCAACCTTGCGTATTTCCGCCGCTTCAGCGCTGCCACCTTGCGACAACCTTCCTTGCAATACTTGGTGTCTAAGCGGCTCCTGCCGTTCCCTGTCCAGGCAGCGATAGACTTCCCGAGCTTCCTTTTCTCTCCGGACACCCGGAGCCATTATCTCTCCAAGTTTTCAGTCTAACATTGCCGTCTGCCCTGCCTCGTTTCTTGGCAAAGAAGATATCATATTACCTCGAACTAAGCTAGAATATGCGTGGACAAAAAGGGAACTAACGGGGTACATCTTGGTGCTCGAACTGATTTTCGTTGGGCGCATATTTGCCGCTTTTGGGCATCGATGGAATTTTAACTACCATTGCATTCCTAACGAGGTAGTATCACGCTTTCTCAGTGAACCGGATTTGAAAATGGCTCAGTATTCTCAGACTGAATCAGAGTTTGTCGCGATACCCGTAGACGTTTTCGGCACACGAACCGGCGTGTATTTTTTGCTCAGAACACCTGGACGCCGAAAGTTCAAAGTTCGACTTGCGGAACAAGCCGCCAACTTAGCAACACGCCCTTCCTGGCTGAAGAGGCAAAGCAAGCGCGGTGCAAAGGCTGCACCGCAGTTGGACGAGTTTGTCTTCAAATAAGGGAGGCGCAGCTGCCCGACACGAACCACCTGATTGCCCGGAACAACAATAGGAGCTGGCTGCGGGCGCAGAAGCCAGACCCATTCCGTGCTTCGAGGGGGTGAGTGTATCTCTGATTCAAAAGTACCTATTTGGGGGCTTGTCCGCTATTGGGGGACTCCTTTGTGTCGCAAAATAGAGCGAAACGCGTTGTTTCCCAATTTGGAACGGTAAGTTTCACAATGAATCGTGGACACGATTTTGCCGTAATGCGACGCTCGACGCGTCGGCGGCATGTCTTGATTTTAGAACGTTCTGGTTTTTTCAACTGAATTTGAGGGGGTTACTTAGTTCGGCGTGTCGCCCCACGAAACCCTGAAAAGATGAATGAAAGAGCGGATTACGTTCTTAGGATGTCGCTCGGCGGCATGAGATTCCATGTGCCAGCCGAAATTGGAACACTTCGTGGAGCTATTAAGGTCGCGCGGCGCGCCATTATGGGATTAGCGATTTCACGAGGGGGTACGAGTTCGGCGCGTCGTACCTTAATTCTCTACGACCCAAGTGTTGAGCTGCGGCATGTGTGGCGAAATGGCCGTTTCATGTTCTTGAAGCTTTGCGTAACTGATTGCGCTCGATGGTTGGTGAGCAGATGAAAATCGGTGAAAGAGTAACTGGCGCTTATTGTTTCACGGCTCTCCTCATCTCGTGTTCTTCTCGGCTTCGCATACCATGCTTGTACGTCGGATTTGCCTTGCCGGGGCCGTGACCACCGCCTGCACCGCGCATGCGACAGACATTCCAGCCTTTCACTGCAGGATTTTGCGAGGAATCCCAGTGCGTTTTAACTTAGCCGTGCATCGCGGCGCTACGTGCGCCTTTTGCATTGGGTTGTTGTCACTTTTTTCATTCGCCAGGCCGACCACCTTGCAGGTGCGACGCTCTGATGTGCCTAGCTTCTGGCGAGCGTGAATGACGGCCTGACGAAGTTGGCTCGTCGTCAGGCCCTCGGTTTTAGGTAGTTCAGACTTTCTTTGAGGATCAGCTCATCCAGTTCCAGTGCGGCCACGATCTTCCTCAGCTGGGCATTTTCTTTCTCCTGGCTGCGCAACTCCGACAGTTGCGACTTGACCATGCCACCAAATTGACGCCGCCAATTGTAGTAGGTCGCATCGCTGACACCGACACCAAGACAGGCCGTTCGAACATCGTAGCCATCTGCCAGCTTCAATTTAATCTCACACAGAAGCTTCAGAATGTCTTCGTCCGAGTGTCGCTTCCGAGCCATCCCTTGTTCCCCCTTCTCGGCCAAAGTAGTGGCCCAATTTTAAGGGGCAAAGACAGGCGAAACTAAGCAACCCGAAGAAACGGCCGAAGCCAAAGCCGAACGCGCGGCAGAACGTCAGGATGCAATGTCAAGGCGACGGCAAATGCGCGCGCGACGGCAATCGTCTGTCTAGCGGCACTCGCTCGTCTTCAGCGGCACCCAAACTGGCCCGCACCATGCATCAGGCGCTGTAGCGGGCCAAAAACATGTCCACGGCATGAGTTGCAACTTCGTCGATTTCCTGAGGCGTGAAGGTATCCTGAATACCCAGCACGGCCTTGTTCCAGATCTTGACCTTGCACAGCTCTGAAAACTGCGCCGCCGCGATCTGGACGTCATCGATTACGAGATCGCCCTTCACAACGGCTTTTTCGAGATACGCTGCCAACTGACACTGACCGTTTTTCGGCCCCGCCTCATAAAAGGATCGGCCAAGTTCCGGAAACCGGTCCCGTTCGGCGACGCAGACACGAAACACTTGCAGTGAGAATTCAGAGACCAGAAACCCAGCCAACTGAGTTGCGGTAATCATCAAAACCTCGCGCAGCGGCTTGGTCTCGTCAATCATCGAGATGATGCGCTCTGCCATAAGGTTGCACTCGGTCTGTGCGACTTCGACAAACAGCAACCGCTTGTCGGGAAAATAGCTGTACAGCGTCGCCTTCGAGACCCCGGCCGTTCGGGCTATGTCGTCAACACTTGCGCCTTCGAACCCATCCGCCATAAACACCTCTCGCGCGCCCCGCAGAACCTGATCAAATTTTCGGCCCGTGCGGAGAATGGCGGCAGCTTGGGTCATGTTTTTTTCCTAAAAGCGTGTGATGAACAGACATTATAAACCGGTCGGTTCAGATTCAAGGATTCTCGGCCCGTCGGTGACAAAAGTCCGAACAGCCACAGGAAGGTAAGGAACATCGACGCTGCATCTTGCAGCGTTTAAAATCCGTGATACCACTTGGCCTATGGTCGATATCTTTCTGCGGACACTGCCTTTTTTTGCGATCATCGGCCTTGGCTACTGGGCCGGGCGCACTCGTTTTTTTACTGAACAGGCCACCGCATATCTGACAAAATTCGTCTTTTTCTTCGCCCTGTCCGCGATGCTGTTTCGGTTCGCAGCCACCCTGCCCTTCGACGAAATATTCAATGGCCGGCTCGTGCTGGGGTATCTTCTGGGCACCCTTATCGTTTATGCCCTTGCGTCCTTGGTTGCCCGGGTTCGACGGCTTGATATTCCCACTGCCGCCGTCGAGGCGCAATGCGCCGCTATCGGCAACGTTGGCTTCTTGGGCCTGCCCATGCTCGCTGTGTTGTTTACGCAGGCCGCCATTGGACCTGTAATGCTGGTACTTACCGTCGATCTGGTCGTTTTCTCGTCTTTGATCGTCATCCTAATAAACGGTGGACGCGATGGGCGCTTGACGGTCGGAACCTTTCGAATGATTGGTTTGGGGCTGGTAAAAAACCCGATGATCGTGTCGATTTCCGCCGGGTTGATCTGGTCGGCTCTGCAAATTCCCGTCCCGGATCCGCTGAACGACTTTCTGACCATTCTGGGCGGCGCGGCAACCCCAGGCGCGCTGTTTGCAATCGGCGCATCCCTTGCAAGCAAATCTGCCGAACGGGTCCAGATCGCGGCTTGGCTTAGCTTCTGCAAACTGGTGTTGCACCCGCTGTGCGTTGCGATCGTGCTGATTTGGATTATCCCGGTCGCCGCCTTTCCGGCCTCGGTCGCCATTGCCGCCGCTGCCTTGCCGGTTGCCGGCAACGTGTACATTTTGGCCGCGCATTACAATGTTGCGCCGCATCGGGCCTCAGCCGCGATCCTACTGTCTACGATGGCCAGTATTCTGACGGTGCCATTTGTCATCGCATGGGTCAGCGGCCCATAGATCCAAACGAAAAAACATGCGCCTCGCTGGGCATTGGTCTTTACGCATGCCAAATGGATCGTTAGCGAGTGTCGGGACGCAAATGAAGGACATAGATAGATGGAAACCCTTTCAGAAAACGCCTGTTTCGGTGGGGTACAGGGTGTCTACCGCCACACCTCAAGCAGCTGCCAATGCGACATGACATTCGGTCTGTTCCTGCCGGCCGAGGCCAAGGATGGCCCGGTCCCGATCCTTTGGTATTTGTCCGGCCTGACCTGCACGCACGAAAATGCGATGGTCAAAGCAGGCGCGCAATCATGGGCGGCTGAACAGGGCATTGCGGTTGTTTTTCCAGACACCTCACCGCGCGGCGAAGGCGTTGCAGACCATGAAGACTATGATCTGGGACAAGGGGCCGGGTTCTACGTGAATGCCACCCAAACGCCATGGGCCCCACACTTCAATATGTGGGACTACGTGGCCGAGGAGCTGCCAGCGCTGTTGGCTCAAAATTTCTCTGTCGACATGAACAGGCAGGCCATCGCGGGGCATTCGATGGGCGGGCATGGCGCACTTACACTGGCAATGAACCTGCCGGGCCGGTTCCGCTCGGTTTCGGCTTTTGCGCCGATTTCAAATCCGACCGGCGCGGATTGGGGCCGCAAGCAATTGAAGGCTTACTTGGGTGACGATGAGGCGCTGTGGGCAAAGCACGACGCCTCGCTTCTGATGGCGGAAAAAGGGTTTGATGGCCCGATCCTGATCGACACCGGCACAAGCGACCAGTTTATTGACCTGTTGCGACCGGAAACGCTGGCACAGGCCATTGCATCGCAGCGTCAGCAGGCGACGTTCCGGCTGCAACCGGGCTATGATCACTCATATTTCTTTGTCTCAACGTTCATGGAAGACCATATAACCTTCCACGCCGAAGCGCTTTACAGGGACTAAGGCATGAGCAAATTCGACTACGACCTGATCATAATTGGCTCTGGCCCGTCGGGGCGTTCGGCCGCGATACAAGCCGGCAAGTTAAAGCGGCGGGTCTTGGTCATCGACCGCAAAGACCGGCTTGGCGGGGTTTCTGTCCACACGGGCACGATACCGTCCAAGACGCTGCGCGAAACCGTTCTGAACCTGTCTGGTTGGAGGGAACGCAGCTTTTACGGGCGGTCTTACCGCGTAAAGGACCAAATCCGCGCCGAGGATTTGAAAGCGCGGCTGCATATGACATTGGACCATGAAGTCGACGTGCTTGAGCACCAGTTCAATCGCAACCATGTGGAAACCTTGAATGGCTTGGCCCGGTTTGTCGGGCCGCACGAGGTTGAGGTTGCAACGGATGCGGGTGAGACAACGCGACTGACCGCGGCCAAGTTTCTGATTGCGACCGGCACCAAAACGTATCGCCCCGACTACGTGCCATTCAACGGTAAGACCATTGTCGATGGCGATGGATTTCTGGAGATGGCTGAGATCCCACGATCCCTGTGCGTGATCGGCGCAGGCGTGATCGGTGTCGAATACGCCACGATGTTCGCCGCTTTGGATGTGCGCGTGACGTTGATCGAACCCCGCGATACCTTTCTCGACTTCATCGACAGCCGCCTGATCCATGATTTCACGCATCAAATCCGCGAAAACGGCGTCGATTTGCGCCTTGGGTCCGCAGTTGAAAAAATCGAAGACGCAGGCGGCCATGTCGAGATCACGATGGAGAACGGACGACATGTCCGGGCAGAGATGCTGTTGTTCGCGGCAGGTCGGATGGGTGCGACCTCGGCGTTGAATCTGGATGCTGTCGGATTGAAAACCGACCACCGGCAGCGGATCGACGTGGACCGCAAGACCTATCAGACGGCGGTGCCGCATATCTATGCCACCGGCGACGTGATCGGGCACCCATCGCTGGCGTCAACGTCGTTGCAACAAGGACGGGTCGCGGCGTGCCACGCGCTGGAAACCCCGACGTTGCCCGAAAGCCCTTGGTATCCATACGGCATCTATTCGGTCCCCGAAATCTCGACCTGCGGCATGTCCGAAGAAGAATTGCAGGAACGCGGTATCCCCTACGAAGTCGGCGTGGCGCGGTTTCGCGAAACTTCGCGCGGGCATATCATGGGACTGGAACATGGGATGCTGAAAATGCTGTTCTCGCTGAAGACCCGCCGGGTTTTGGGCGTGCAGATCGTAGGCGAAGGCGCGACTGAGTTGATCCACATTGCACAGGCCGTTCTCAACCTGAAAGGCACGGTGGACTACTTCGTGCAGAACACGTTCAACTATCCGACGCTGGCCGAGGCGTATAAGATCGCAGGTCTGGACGCCTTCAACCGCATGCCAATTCCGGATGAATTCAAAGTGCGCAAAAAGGCTGACGAACCGTCCAAGCCAAAGGCACAAAAATCGTGACGACGCTTTTCGTGGATGGGGATGCATGCCCTGTCAAAGCCGAAGCCGAACGGGTGGCGACCCGCCACAAAGTCCCAATGGCCCTGGTGTCAAACGGCGGGCTACGCCCTTCCAGCAACCCGCTGGTTCAGATTGTCATTGTCGCAGAAGGCGCGGATGAGGCGGACAAATGGATTGCGGAACGATGCAGTCCAAAGGATGTGGTCATCACGTCCGACATTCCTCTGGCCGCGAAATGCGTAGAAGCCGGCGCGCGTGTGCTGCGCCCGAATGGCGAGGCGATGACTGCTGCAAATATCGGTCAGCAGCTTGCCATGCGCGACCTCATGGCAGATTTGCGCGCAGCCAATCCGCTGGGCGCTGGCGGGGGCGGCAAACCGTTCGGGAAAGCCGACCGATCGCGATTTCTGGATGCGCTGGAACGCGAAATCCGAGCCGCATTGAAGGCATAAACCCCGAGCCGCCCAAGTCGGGTAGGTCAGACAGCATGTCCGGTTTGGCTTGAAACTTATGACAGAGATTGGTTCTGTCACCGCATCAGGATTTCAGAATACAGGACCATATCATGCCCGTCGAAGCCGTTGTTTTTGATATCGGAAATGTTCTGATCGAGTGGCAGCCCGAACGCTATTATGATCAGGTCATCGGAGAAGAACGGCGCCGGGCGATGTTTTCCGAGGTCGACCTGCACGGTATGAATGACTTGGTCGACCAGGGACATCATTTTACCGACACGATCTACGACTGGGCCGAGAAATACCCCGAATGGCGCGACGAGATACGGATGTGGCACGACAATTGGATCGAGTTGGCAGCCCCTGAAATTCCCCATTCCGTACGCCTGCTCCGTGCGTTGCGCGGAAACGGTGTTCCGGTCTTTGCTTTGACCAATTTCGGGGTGCAAAACTTTGCCTACGCCACAACCGTCTACCCATTTCTGAACGAGTTTGACCGGCAATATGTATCCGGACGGATGAAAGCAGTCAAACCCCACCAGCCCATTTACCAGATGGTCGAGGCCGATTGCGGGCTAGAGCCTTCAATGCTTTTGTTTGCGGATGATCGAGTTGAGAACTTGGAAGCGGCACGTTCGCGCGGATGGCAAACGCATCATTTCACTGGCCCAGAAGGCTGGGCAGATCGACTGGTTGCCGAGGGTTTGTTGTCGAAAAAGGAAGCGCAATGAACGTCCTTCAGATACCGTTTGACGAAGGTGAAGCCAATCTCGACTGGTTGGAACTGACCCGCGCTTTTGAAGAGGGCCACAAACGCCCTGTCGCCGAGATCGAAGACACCTTTCTCTATCGCGGGGATGACACGCTGTTGTCACGATGTGCCTGGGTAGACGGTTTGGGTATTGCCGTAAAGTCGGCAACGATTTTTCCCGGCAACGCACAGATCGAGCGGCCCGTCATAGATGGAACCGTAAGTCTTTTTGACGGTTCTGACGGGCGTTTATCCGCAGTGGTCGACTTCTTTCTGGTCACGAAGTGGAAGACCGCCGGTGACAGCCTGCTGGGAGCCCTGAAGCTGGCCGACCCCAACAGCCGCAACGTGTTGATCGTCGGCGCGGGGCCCGTGGCGCATTCATTGTGCGAGGCTTTTTCTGTCGGTTTCCCCAACGCCACGCTACGCCTTTGGAACAGAACGGCTTCAAAGGCCGAGGCTCTGGCCAAGTCGCTTGAAACCGTAGACGTCGAATATTCGCTGCCAGATGCGGTCAACCGGGCCGACATCATTGTAACAGCAACCATGAGTTCTGAGCCGTTTTTGAAAGGAGAGTGGCTGCGCCCCGGGCAACACGTGAATCTTGTTGGCGCCTATCGGCCGGACATGCGCGAGGCAGACGATGCTGCATTACAAACGGGCCCGATCTATTTGGACTGCTTTGCCACGACAGCGGACCATATCGGTGAGATCAAAACGCCTACTGCCAATGGTGCAATCAAGCGGGAAAACTTGGTGGCCGATTTTTACGATCTGGACAAATTCAAACCGGATCCGACCGCTGTTACCATTTTCAAGAACGGCGGCGGTGCGCATCTGGACTTGATGACCAGCCATTACATTGTCCGGAAATTCCGCCGGTAATCAGGCTGCAACCGGCGATGCAGGCCGGTTCTCGCGGATTGGAAGGTGGACGATGGCGCTGAAAGCTCCGATAGCAACGCCGATCCACCAAACCGTGGTGTAATCTCCGTACTGGTCATACATACGACCACCCAACCACACGCCCAGGAAACTGCCGATCTGATGGCTCAGGAAGATGATGCCATACAGCGTGCCCATGTAGCGCAAACCATACAGGTGCGCCACCAGCCCCGAGGTCAATGGCACGGTCGCTAACCAAAGCGAGCCCATCACCAGTGAAAACACGATGACCGACATTGGTGTTATCGGGAAAATGATGAACAGGGCCGCCGCAATTGTTCGACCGGTGTAGATTGTCGCCAACAGGTATTTCTTGGGAAAATGATTACCCGCCCATCCGGCAAGCAACGTGCCCCCGATATTGGCCAGACCAATCAACGAAATCGACACGGCACCCAGCGCCGACGTTGTGGTTATGCCGATGGAGTGCAGCACCCCGCCCGGTTGGATCGGACCGCACATTTCGGTCACGAACGCGGGGAAATGGGCCGTGACAAACCCGAGCTGATAACCGCAACTGAAAAAGCCCAGGAAAATCAGCGCATAAGATGGGTCGCGCAAGGCCTTTCCAAGAATTTGTCCCATGCTTTCCTGCAACTCGGCCTTGCTGATGGCCTGCGGTGCACGCATGAAAGGCAGCGTCAGAACCAACGCCAAAATCGCCACTGCGAAGACGATAAAGACCTGTTGCCAAGGCAGGAAACTCAACAACCATTCTGCAGTTGGTGCACCGATAACCTGTCCAAAACTTCCCGCCGCCGTGACGATGGCCAAAGACATCGAGCGGTTTTCGTCCGACGACGCACGTCCCACAACCGCCAAGACCACTCCGAAGCCAGTACCTGCGATACCAAATCCGACCAGCCATGCGTACATTTGGTGACCAAACGGCGTCACGGACCAAGCGGACAGGACCATGCCAGCGGCGTATGTAATCGCGCCCAATACAATCGCTCTTCGATCACCAACTTTCTCGGCGATGGCCGCAAAAATCGGCTGTCCGATGCCCCAAGCCAGGTTCTGAATAGCGATGGCCATCGAGAAATCTGTGCGAAGCCAACCGAATTCCTCGGCAATCGGGATCTGGAAGACACCAAAGGATGCCCGCACCGCAAAGCTTACGGTTATTATGATACAGCCGACGATCAATATCGGATTCAGCAGGCGTGCAGAGTGTTGCATCGGGTCCTCGGGGATCAGGCAGACTGCACGTTACCGTGTTTCCGCGCTTGGTCAATTCAGGAGTTTTGACCTGCGGGATAAGTAAAATTGATGCATGCAACAAAAGCTTGCTTTTCAATGCGCAAACTGGGCGCTATGGCTCAGCTATGACGGATCTGACTTCGATTTATGAGGCCCGTATCGCGGATGACTCGCTGACCCGCGATCCCGCGCAAGAGGCTGTTTTACCTCATTTCGACCGCATTCATACAGAATTGGCGAAACCGGTAAAAAGGAGTTTGTTCCGCAAGGCACCTCCGCCACCAAAAGGTCTGTACCTGTGGGGCGGTGTAGGGCGCGGCAAGTCCATGCTGATGGATATGTTCGTAGATACGCTGGGCGACATTCCTGCACGGCGTGTCCACTTTCATGCCTTCATGCAGGAAATCCACGCAGGTCTACACAAGGCGCGCGAGGACGGTGTCGAAGACGCTTTGGCACCGGTCGCCGAAATAGTTGTGAAATCCGTTCGAATACTGGCCTTTGACGAGATGCAGATCACCGACATTACGGATGCGATGATCGTGGGACGCCTGTTTGACATGCTGCATGCCGGGGGTGTGGTGGTCGTGACGACGTCGAACCGGCACCCTGACGACCTTTACAAGGACGGGTTGAACCGCCAGTTGTTCCTTCCTTTCATCCAGCACATCAAGGACCAACTGCAAGTGTGGGAGATGGTATCGCCCACCGATTACCGTCAGAACAGGCTGGAGGGGTCGCCGGTCTATTTCTCTCCGATAGGGCCAGAGGCGCGGGCGAAGATCCGAGCCGTTTGGGATGATCTGTCCGGTGGACCGGCTGAGCCGCTGGTGCTGCATGTCAAAGGGCGGGAAGTCACATTACCGGCGTTCCGCAACGGCGTGGCCCGCGCATCGTTCTACGATCTGTGTGGCCGCATGTTGGGCCCCGGCGACTATCTGGCGGTCGCTGAAGCGCTGAAAGTGTTGGTTCTGGAAGATATTCCAAGACTGTCGCGGAACAACTTCAACGAGGCCAAACGCTTTGTCACTCTGATTGACGCGTTGTACGAGGCCAGGGTCCGCCTGATCTGTTCGGCTGCTGCCGAGCCTGAGATGCTTTACGTCGAGGGCGAAGGAACCTTTGAGTTCGAGCGCACGGCCTCTCGACTGCGGGAAATGCAGGACAAGTATTGGGGCAAATAGAGTTTTGACGATTGGGCGGACTTAATTCTGTCCAACGGAAAGGCGTCAGCCGTTTTCGCGCAGGATGTTGCCTGCCAAATAAAGCGAGCCGCAAATCAGGACGCGTGCTTGAGGGTCTTTATCGATGATCGCGTGCAACGCCCCTGCAACACTGTCTGCCGTCGCAGCTGGCAGATTGACACGTGCCGCTGCCGCGGCGGTGTCTTCGGCAGGAAGTGTGTTTTTCTCGCCGGGAATTGTCACGGCCGTCAGGCTGTCGGCCTGTTTCGCTAGAGGACCCAGATAGCCTGTTACGTCTTTGGTGTTGAGCATTCCGCAGATCATATGCGTCGGCTTCTTGGGCAGCGTCGACAATAGGTCGGCCAGCGCAACGCCCGCGGCCGCATTGTGTCCACCATCCAGCCAAAGCTCGGCCTCAGGCGCTTGCTCGACCAGCGGTCCGGTCTTCAACCGCTGCATCCTTGCGGGCCAATCAGCCTTGGTGACCGCGGCCTCATACGCCGCGTCGCCAAGGTTTAGATGGCGCAACACGGCCAACGCGGCGCCTGCATTCAAAATCTGATGCGCCCCCAACAGGTTCGGCAGGGGAAGATCGCGCAAACCCGTTTCGTCCTGATACACCAGACGGCCGTTTTCCTTGTGCACATGCCAATGATGGCCATGTACCATCAACGGTGCGCCGAGACGTGCGGCCGTGTACTCGATGACCTCCAGAGCCTCATCTTCCTGCGGGCCGACGATGCAAGGAACGCCAGGCTTTATAATGCCAGCCTTTTCGGCCGCGATCTTGCCCAGCGTGTCCCCGAGAAACTGCTCATGGTCGATGGAAACCGGAGTAATCACCGTGACCGCAGGCTGTTCGACGACATTGGTCGCATCTAAACGCCCACCCAATCCAACCTCAAGCAAGGTGTAATCTGCACGCGTTCTTGCAAAAGCAAGCAGTGCTGCGCAGGTGGTGATCTCAAAGTAGGTGATGTCCTCGCCACCGTTGGCGGCGTAACATTCGTCCAAGACGGCGGTCAGCTCCGCCTCGGAGATCAGCGAACCTGCCAGTCGGATACGCTCATGAAACCGCGCCAGATGCGGGGACGTGTATGCATGGGCCGTCAAACCCACACCCTCCAACCCCGCGCGGATCATCGCCTGGGTGGACCCTTTGCCGTTTGTTCCGGCGATGTGAATAACCGGCGGCAATTTGGTCTGCGGGTTGTCCAAGGCGGCCAGCAAGCGCCAAACACGATCCAGGGTCAGATCTATGATCTTGGGGTGCAGCGCCATCATCCGGTCAAGGATGACGTCCGACGACTCGGCAGTCATTTTCCGTTCGACCCTTCATCCGGTGCCGGGTCCGCTTCGGGTTCGGGTGCCGGAAGGTCCCCTTTCACCGCTGGTGGTTGGTTCATCAGCATCCGTGTGATGGTAATCAACTCCTCGCGCATGTCCGTGCGCTTCGTGACCCGGTCCAGCATTCCGTGATCCAACAGATATTCAGCGCGTTGAAAGCCCTCTGGCAGCTTTTCACGGATTGTCTGTTCAATAACGCGGGGCCCGGCGAAACAAATCAGCGCATTTGGTTCAGAAATATGAACGTCGCCCAACATCGCGTAGGACGCCGTCACACCACCGGTTGTCGGATGGGTCAGAACCACGATGTAGGGCAGTTGCGCCTCTTTCAACATCTCCACGGCTACGGTTGTGCGGGGCATCTGCATGAGGCTCAGAATCCCCTCCTGCATGCGCGCGCCACCCGCAGCCGAAAACAGGATCAGGGGGCGTTTGAGTTTCACGGCCTCCTGCGCGGCGGCAATGATGGCATTGCCGACATACATGCCCATCGAGCCACCCATGAACGAGAAATCTTGTGCAGCCGCAACTATCGGCGTCCGGCCGATTTCGCCGGTGACAACCAGCATCGCTTCTTTCTCGCCGGTTTTCTTTTGCGCGGCCTTCATGCGATCTGGGTATTTTTTCTGATCCCGGAATTGCAGCGGGTCGTCATTCGGGGCCGGAACCGCTACTTCGGTGAAGATACCCCCGTCAAACAAATGCCTGAACCTGTCGCGCGGAGTGATCGCCATGTGGTGGCCACATTGGGTGCACACGTTTTGGTTTTCCGCAAGTTCCCGGTGAAACAGCATTGTTCCGCATTCATCGCATTTGTGCCATAGGTTTTCCGGCACTTCCCGGCGCGAGAAGATCGAGTTTATCCGGGGGCGGACGTAGTTTGTGATCCAGTTCATGTCGGAACCCTGATGATGCGGTGTTGACGTCAAATAAGGCGATGGCGCGGGAATTGCAATCAACGCCTTAGCGCAATTCGCGCGGCCAGCCAGGCGACGATCATCAAGGCGAAATCCACATACAGCCATTGCCGCAGCAGCTCGGTATCGGACGCGTCGAAAGGCACGTGATACAAGGCGAGGCCGCCAAGCATGTCCGGAAGCGAAAACAACAACAAGGCTGAGGCGTTGTTACAGAAATGCAGCGCGATGGCCGGGCCCAGCGTCCCGGACCGGGCCGTCAGGTCCGCCGCAAGCAATCCGAATACGCCGGCCCAGATCACGACAAGCATGGCATTTTCACCGGAAGCCTCCGGATCATAGTGGCCCAAAGCAAACAGAAGCGAAGGAATTCCCATCCAGATGACGGGAGAGCGGAACCGCGCGGCGAGGCTTTGCTGCAGAAACCCGCGAAACAGGATCTCTTCGGCACCGGTTTGGATCAGTACGGCAGCAACCGAAAGCGGCAAAAGCAAGAGCCACGAGCGCAACGACAAATTCGGAACCAGCGGCGCACCCATGTCATAGGGCGGCAACACTAGGACAACCAGCCCCAGAACGACAAGAACCCGGAACACGCGCCAGAACTGCTGTATCGCCAGCAAGGGCTGACCAATGACAGTGACCAACGCACGATGCTGGAGCCGCCGTGCCGCAAGCGCGACACCGAAAATTGCAAAAGCGAAACTGGCAAGGATTATCAGCAAAGCCAAAGGCGTCGAACCTTGCACCAACGCGTCTGTCCATTCCGGCAAGGCAAAGCTGGCGACAAGGGCAAACAAAACCGCATTCAAAAGCGCCACGACCAGCACGATGACGCCAATTCCAACCAACAAGCGCCAGATTTCGGAGCGACCTCGCACCGCTTTGACCAGTTGCTCATGGCTGGAATAGGCTGTGCGCCCTGCTCTATCCTGCATGGCTGGTTTCGACCTCATCGTCCTCGGTGTCCAACCGTATGTTAGACGTTCGCACGCGTTCGGCCAAAGATGTCAGATAACCCGCAACCGTTTCGAGCAATTGCATGGCCACTTTGGCGTCGCTTTCGACAACGGCGCGCAGCTCCTCGGCCCCGATCCGAAGGAATGTGCAAGGTTGGGTGGCGATCAGGTCCAATTGCCGACTTTCGCCTGTAATAACGGCCAAATCGCCGATCAGACGCCCCGGCTCAACCGTGGAAATAGACTGGTGTTCACCATCCTCGGTCATCCAGTACACTTTGGCTTGCCCCGAGATACAAAGATATGCCGCGTCAGGGGCCTGACCGCGCGAAAAGATCGTTTGGCCTTCTGCCACCTCGTACCATTGCGCAGAAAAGGCCAGAAGCCGCTGATTTCGGCCATCAAGGCCCGCAAACAGCTCGGTCGAGGAAATGATCTTGAGCTTTCGGCTGAGATCGTCGGACAAGTCGTCTTCGACTTCCCGTTCCGTGCGAGAGACACCGTCAATTCGACCATCCTTGATTTCAACAAACAGATCGTAGGCTTCCGGATGGGCAAAGTGATCTTCCATGAAAATCATGATGGACTGTGGAAGCAGCTCGCGAAGCTTCAACCGTGTCCGCAGGCGGCTTTCCGTGTCGTGGCTGGCCAACGCCTTGTCCAGGATCAGGATGTCGGGGCGCTTGATCCCTGCCCGCGAAAACGACACACGTTCCTGAAACACTGTCGGCAGGTTGTTTCCCCCCAGACCGGCTGGCAAATCATAAATGATCGCGGCAGCACGACGGCGCAGCCCTGCTTCGTTCAGGACATCCGCAACCAGATTTTCGATCTCATCCGCTTTGGCGCCGGCCATGATGGACACGCGCCCATACAGCGCATTCTCCAACGCGGTCAGGCGTGGGAAATAGACATGCGGTGCAAGCGGCACGAACATTTCCTCCAGCGTATTTCGCAGGTTTTCTGCCTGATTTTGCCGAATAGCCAGAATCTTGTCCTTGTATTTCTCGGGGAAACTGGGTCCGATCTGCTCGGCTGTCAGCATGAACGGCACGGTCAACAGTAAACCGCGTTCCTGATCGCTGATAGCGTCATCGCCCTTGGTCTTCCGACGATCCTCGATATCCAGCAAGCGGTGATACATCTCCTTGGACATGCCCAACCTGAGGAACAGAGGATGATCAGCCCCGTCGCGACCGAACGTCTGGTTCAATGTGTCCAGCACCGCTTCGGCTATTGAAAGTGCGTCGTCGTCCAGACTGTTTGCGGCCAACATGGACAAAAAACGACCGTCACCGGCAAGAAGTTCAGGCGATATTTCCTTTGTGGGCGCTGAAAACAGAAGATTGCCGCCCAACGGAACCGCTGGGTTGAACTGGTCAGGCTCGAACCGATACACAAACTCGTCCAGGCCCTTTTCCTTCAGTCGATCGGCAATCGTACCGCGCAGGTTGACGATTTCCTGGGCCAGAACGGGATGCAGTTTCGGATCGAACTGAGATCGCAGGGTTCGCCGGAACATGAACTCGTCAATGCCCATCGCCTCGACCAGTTTGAACCACCAATCGCGGATCTCTTCGATGTCATCCAGCCCTGCAAGCGACGGATCAATCCATTCATCCCCCAGCGAATCCGGCGGGTTCCCGGCACGTACCGCCTCGATCTGACGCCGGGTTGGTGCTTTTTTGGCAGCGCCTTCGTGCTGTGGGTGCGTACGCAACGGCATAAGAAGGTTGTCGCCCATGGTTCCGTCAAACAGGTAGGGGCGCGAATAGGCATAGCCGATCCGGGCGGCGATCACCTTCTGGTGCAATTCGTTCAACCTGTGTCCGGCCAGGATTACGTCGCCTTGCACGGGCAGCACCTCTCGCGTCAGCAATTGGGCCAGCGCGGTGCGTTCTGCAGCGTTGGTGGATTGTATCGCAACGCGCGCACCTTGGGGGATGGTCAGGTCAATATCTTCCAGTATGGTTTTGCCGTCATCGTCCTGCACTGTGACATTGTGCAATTCGATGTCGCCCGTCAGGTGCGGGATCGTTTCGGGTTCACCGTCGAACAGCGCCTCGGGTATCATGCCGGATGGCGCAAACCGCTCGGTTACAATTTCCCAACGCAGGGACATGTCCTGAACCTGGTTGTAGTAGGTCAACAGGTCTTTCCATGGACCGCTCAGGTCTTTGTAGGCACCCAACGCTGCGACAAGCGCACCGACCGTTACCTCACCCGTAATCGCAAGATACCCTCCAACCGAATAAAACAGGAACGGCGTGATCTGCGTGATCAGGTTGTTGAGGAACTTCATGAAGAACTTCTTGTTGTAGATCTTGAACCGGATCTCAAACAAGGTGCCCAGTCGATGACTGAACTGCGCAAGACGGTAACGCCACCCTCCGTTGGCCCGCAGGTCACTGATGCCCGCTGCGCTTTCACCGATCTCGGAGCTCAGCCGGCGGACCTCTTGAATGCGGTCCTTGTTCAACAGGTTGATCTGACGCTGCAGTTTCGGGATCAACCACGCCTGCAGCGGAATAAGCGCGATACTTGCCAAACCGAACCAAACGCTTTGCATGAACAAGAAGGTGACAATCGTCATCATTTGGCCGAACTGAAACACGGGCTGGGCGATCGCATCCCCCATCAGGCCACCCATCGGTTCAGCCTCGGAAGTGATCATCGACACCAGTTCACCCTGACTGGTTGCGGCGAAGTACGACTTGGGAAACCGCATTGACCTGCTGATCAAAGTAAACCGCAATCGGCGCAACATGCGTTCCGCCAAAATACCTTTCATCGTGTTGATGCGCATTTTCATCAAACCGCTGGCGATAACGGTCGCCAGAAACGCGAAACACAGGATCAAAAGGTACTGAATCTGAGTTACCGTAAATCCGAAAATCGCGACTGTGCTGGTCGGTGAACCAATCGCATCGTTGATAATTTGCTTGGGCAACTCAAGCGAGGCGTAGAGAAACGGAAACGAAAGAACCGTCAGCACCAGCAATACAAGCTGCTGCCTTTTTGAGTATTTCCAGATGAACGAGAATAGGGTGCGTTCCATGCCCCTGCCTTGTCTTGTTATTGGGTGTTTTCGGAAACCGTAGAACCTCGGCACCCTGCAGGCGCTGAAGGTACGTGGCTGCCTGATCTAATGCAAGAATGACCGATTACAAGCGGGACCGGATGTCTGTCTCACTTGCATTTGCGTTTTTTCACCCTCAATCCGTCACGGACGCCTTTATTCTGGCCCCAAAGTTTGACTAAAGAGGGATAGGATTTGGAAACCGGAGTTATGGGCAGAGTTCTGGATCGTCATATTCACCGCCGCATTCTGGCAAGATGGTCGCGTGTCGCCCAGAATGTCGATCGCGTCCCACTGTCCGATCTTCGGCAACGCCGCGACGAGGCCCGGCAGCTTCGCGCGCATCTGGATAAGATGATCCAAAAAGCCGATGGGAGGTTGGTACGTCCGTTGATCGGGTCCACCAGGTTTTCAACGCCGCTTGGCACCGACTGGTCATGGCGACCTGATCTGTGGCGAGAGCCATTGTCCCGTGCGGGTATGGCCTCGGTCGGGCGCAAAGCGCAGTTGGACAGCCAGGTCACATCGTTTCACGATTGCCCGCTGGCGGAGATTGCCCTGCGTCAGGTCCGCAATCGCCGCGACAGAGATCTTGCCCCGTTTTCACTGTCGGTTGAAACCCTTGGCTTTGTAGGTTCCTTTCTTTCCTTATCCATTGAACTGCCGCCAACTGCTGCCCAGGGACTGACCCGACAGCATATGCTGCGGTTGGATTGCATTGTAGAAAGCGAACGTCCTTTGAACGTTTTTACCCGGCTGAACATTCAGCACGGCCCAAATACCGAAGAGGTTTTGCGCGAGCTTGAAACCGACTCTCCGGTTGGATCGGTGGATTTTGATCTGGCCCATCTGACGCTGAATGAGCGGCGAATAGAAAAGCTGTGGTTGGACGTGATCCTGGATAAACCGGCAATGAACAAAGTCGTTCTGCGCGACTTGACCTTGTGCCGCCATCACCGCGCCGATCTTTGAAGGAAATGCCTTGACCAAGATGACCCTTACACCGACGCGCTTTGAAAATGGCCTGTGGGAAGGACACATCACCTCGGACACAGAGCCACGTGTTCGGGCGGTTTACTTGGGCGATGCTGTCTCGGATATCGAGTTGATCAGGGACACTGATGGATGGACGCTGCGTGTCCCGGTCCCCGCCAGTGCCGTGTCAGAGGGTGTGCACAGCATCATCATTCAGGACCTGGAAACCAACGCAAGACTGGCAGATTTCACGATCATCGCAGGTGATCCAGCCGCTGATGATCTGCGAGGCGAGGTCGCTCTGCTTCGTGCAGAGTTGGACATGCTCAAGCGTGCGTTTCGCAGGGTGAATTCCCAGCGCGATTGATCTTTCAGCCATTCCTGAAGCGTCCAAGAACCGGTTTTTTGTATCTTTTTCACTGGTTACGTGCATCAATGGGGCGTTCCTGACAAACTGGGTGGCTTCATGGAGCGTCAGAGTATCTTTAAGGTCATTGCCCTGATGGTGACGGGTTTTGGCATCGGTATCGATTTTACCGGCGCGCTGATGCTAGTTCCTGCCATCGAGAACAGTTTTGACTCTGACATCACCAGTACCCAGTGGGTGCTGAACATCTACGCGTTGTTTTTTGCGATGACCATGGTCGCTGGGGGCCGGCTTGGCGACATGTATGGCCACCGCAAAGTGATGATCATCGGGCTTTCGATTTTCCTGTTTGCCTCGGTCCTGTGCCTTGTTTCACCGGGGCTGGACTACCTGATCGGCGCACGGGCGTTGCAGGGTATCGGGGCCGGATGCGTCTGGCCGTGCACATTGGCATTCGGGGCCACAAAGGTTTCGAAACCCGAGCACCGCGCACTGGTTATGGGCCTGATCCTGGCAGGCGTGACAACCGGAAACGTCTTTGGCCCGTTGATAAGCGGTGCCGCCGTCAGCTTTGGCGACTGGCGGTACTTCTTTTTGGCCAACGTCATTTTCTCAAGCGTCTCCATGGTGACTGCATTTGTGCTACTGGAAAGGGAAACCAAACACAAACAAGGCGAACATATCGACTTTGCCGGCGTCGGGGTTTTGTCCGTCGCGGTCTTGGTGCTGCTATACGGTCTGGATGTGGGCGCGGATTGGGGGTGGACATCAGCGCCGCTGTTGTTGCTTTTCTTGGTTAGTGCAGCGCTTTTTGTCCTGTTCCCAAGGGTTGAAAAGCGTGTGAAAGAACCGCTGCTTCTGCCGCAATTGATGCAAAACCGCGAGTTTCTGATTACCCTTGGCCTGAACATGTTCAACGTTGCTGCTGCTTTTGTCGGATTGCTGTATTTCCCGCAATACATGCAGAAAGTTCTTGGCTGGTCGGTTTTTGAATCAGCCCTCGGCTTGGCACCTCTTACGCTGTTGCTGGCGGTGGGGTCGATCGTCTCGGGCACGCTCTACAACGATTTCGGACCCAAACGCCTGCTGTTTTGGGGCTATGTGTGTGCGACGGTTGGCGCCGCCAGCGTCGTCGTTCTGCCCGCCGGACTTGGATATTTTCAGATTTTACCCGGTATGGCGATGATTGGCCTCGGCGCGACACTTACCGTTGGGCCATCGGGTACGGCGGCAGTGTGTGCCGTGAAACCCGAGCGCGCTGGACTGGTCGGTGGGCTCAGCTTTATGACCCACCTCGTCTATGGCGCGATCGCCGTCGCATGCGCCACCGCAATCATGTATGTGACCAGTCTAGCCAGCCTCGCTAAAACCTTGGCCGCTGACGGTATCAATCTGTCAGAGGCGGATCAAAAGGCCATCAATGGCGGCACTTTGGATACGCCGTCCGCGCAGGCGATATTGCAAAAGCTCAGCTCAGCCGAAGCCGAGAAAGTCACATCCGCCCTAGCGACTGCATTTGACAGCGGCATGAACATGGCGTTTGTCTTCGCAACTGTCTCAGTCTCGGTTGGGATTGTTCTGGCGTTGATGCTGGATGAAAACCGGCTGCACAAGGTCGAAGGCTAACCGCAAAAGCAAAGGGCCGCGACTTGCGCGGCCCCTATTTGTTACTGTGATGGACCATTCGGACGGAATGCCGACAAGCCCTTGAGGATGTCAATCGCGTAGGCCAGTTGATAGTCCTGTTCGCGCAGCTCTGCAGTTGCTTCGGCCTTGGCACGATCTTCTTCGATCTGGCGGATTTCGTCCTCGCTGAGGCTGTCATTGTTCAGGCTGCCGCGCAGATCCGCCTCGGACCGGGTATTGGCATTGGCCTCGTCGTCCTCGTCACTTGCGGGTTCCGGACGCGGTTGTTCAACGATGATGTCAGGGCTGACACCCAAGGCCTGAATAGATCGACCGGACGGTGTGTAATAGCGCGACGTCGTCAGGCGCATTGCACCATCGCCGCGCAATGGCATAACCGTCTGAACCGACCCCTTGCCGAAGCTTTTCGTGCCGACGACAATGGCGCGGTTGTGATCCTGAAGCGCACCGGCCACAATCTCTGACGCCGATGCAGAACCGCCATTGATCAGAACAACAATCGGCTTGCCGCCTGTCAGATCGCCAGCAGTCGCATTGAACCGCTCGCCATCCGCCGGATCGCGCCCGCGGGTCGAGACGATCTCACCCTCGTCCAGAAACGCGTCCGAGACCTTGATGGCCTGTGTCAACAACCCGCCCGGATTATTGCGCAGGTCCAACACGACGCCGTTGACGTTTTCCAAGCCACCGGCTTCTTCAATTTGTTCCTCAAGCCCTTCTTTCAGGTTCGGATAGGTTTGGTCGTTGAACGTCGTCACCCGCAAGACGACGCTTGTGCCTTCGGTCCGGGCACGTACGGCCGTCAGCTTGATGGTGTCCCGAATGATCGTCACGTCAAAAGGCTCGGGCTCACCTTCTCGCACGATGGTAATCACGATTTCTGAACCGACCGGACCGCGCATCAGATCAACAGCCGAATCCAGTGTCAGGCCCAGAATGCTCTCGCCATCAACATGCGTGATAAAGTCACCAGCCTCGATTCCTGCCTCGTCCGCAGGCGTCTCATCAATCGGTGAAACAACTTTGACAAAGCCTTCCTCTTGCGTGACTTCGATGCCCAATCCACCAAACTCACCACGTGTCTGCACGCGCATCTGTTCGGCGTCATCGGGGGACAGATAGCTTGAATGCGGGTCAAGCGAAGTCAGCATTCCATCAATCGCCGCTTCGATCAGATCATCCGTTTCGACTTCTTCGACATATTGTGCACGAATGCGTTCGAAGATATCGCCAAACAAATCCAGTTGCTGATAAACGTCGGCTTTGCTTTCCGCCTCTTGCGCCAACAATGGACCGGCGATCTGCGTTGTTGCGACTATCCCTGCCACGGTACCGGCCAATCCGGCCATTACAAATTTCTTCATACTCGTTTATCCATCCTTGTTCGTCCGGAACCACGTGTCCGGATCAACGGGGCTGTTATCTTGTCTTACCTCTATATAGAGCGTTTCTGATCGGTCAGTTCCAGTGCCATCACCGCTTGTTGACATAATAGCGCCGATTCCCGGCGTTTCTCCGGGCATCAGTCCCACTGGTGCCCCTTCTGGGATCACCTGGCCGGCTTGACCATAAACCTCCTGCAGGCCCGCGAAGACAAACAGCAATCCCGGCTGCGGTTCCAAAATGACCAGATTCCCCAGGTCAAGCAACGGCCCGCGGTAACGGATCGTAGCCGCCGTCGGCGACACGACCAGCGCGCGCGGTCGTGTGCCCAGCACCATACCCGGCCGCGTCACCCCGGCAGCGTCCGTTTCGCCCGCCCGGTGAAGGATTACGGCCTGAGTCGGCAATTCGATCTGACCTTTTTGTGTCGATACATCGGCGTCCGTCTCGGCAATCTCTCCGCCCGATATCTGAGATAGGCCGCTGGCAAACCCGTCCAACGTTTCAGTGGACGAGATCAGAATTGCTGTACGCACCGGATCTTCGACAAATCGTTGGGGCAAGTCGGTACGGTCGGCGATGGCCTTGCTCAGCTGCGTGCGCGCGTCCTGAACACCGGTCAGGCCCTCGGTCAGCGTATCAGCCGCACTTTGTTGCAAACTGCGCAACGTCTGCACTTCGGTCAGGTCTTGGGCCAGAGATTGTGCACGCGCGTTCAGGCCCGGAGTCACTTCGGACAACATCATGCCAGTCCGCGCCGCGCCCAATGGCCCCGAAGGGTGCAGCATCAGGACCGGTGGGGCAGTTGTTTCAATTGTCTGTAGAACGCCAAGCAGTTGGGCCACGTCTTGTTCACGCACCTGCAGTTCGGCGACCAATTGTGCTTCGCGCAGCGCAGCACGACGCAGGCCATCGCGCATTGCGGCCAAACCTGTTTCATAGGCCTGAATGGTTTCCGTGAGCGCGCTTACCCTGTCTCGTGCACTGTCCGCTTCCGTCAACGCGACCGAGGCCTGTTCCAGCAATGCAGCCGCCTCAAGCGCGGCCTGCGAGGGGTCACTTTGCGCGACCGCACCACCGGGGAATAGGGCGATTGCCAGAAAAAGCGCGCGTACCTTCATGAAATAAGGCTCTCGCCAGTCATTTCGGGCGGCTTTGGCAGACCCATCAAATCCAAAATGGTCGGTGCCAAATCGGAAAGGCGGCCATCGTGCAGCGACGCACCGACAGGGCCACCAACCAACGCAACTGGAACCGGGTTCAGGGTATGCGCGGTATGCGGACCACCGGTTTCCGGGTCTATCATCATTTCGCAGTTGCCGTGATCGGCGGTAACGATCATTGCACCACCCGCGTTTTTGAGCGCCGCGACAACCTTTCCAAGCCCCTGATCCACCGCTTCGCATGCCCTTATCGCTGCCTGAAGATCACCGGTATGACCAACCATGTCGGGGTTGGCGTAGTTTGTAACGATCAGATCGTATCCTGCCTCTATTGCCTCGACAAATTTTTGGGTCACTTCAGGGGCCGACATTTCAGGTTGCAGATCATACGTCGCGACCTTCGGCGATTTGGGCATGAAGCGATCTTCGCCGTCCTCGGGCGTTTCCTTTCCGCCATTCAGAAAAAAGGTCACGTGGGGGTACTTTTCCGTTTCCGCCAGGCGGAATTGCCGCAACCCGTGTTTGGCAACCCATTCCCCCAGCGTGTTCACGATCTCACGCTTCGGAAACACGGTCGTCATGTACGCATTATGGCTGTCCGAGTACTCAACCATACCCAGCAACGCTGCCAGCGTGGGGCGAGGCCCGGTATCGAACTCCGAAAACCCGGGCTCGCCGATTGCCCGCAGGATTTCACGAGCCCGATCGGCGCGGAAATTCAGGCAAAAAAAACCGTCTCCATCCTTTGCGCCGTCGAAATCCGGCAGAACGGTTGGTTCGATAAACTCATCGGTCTGGGACAGAGCATAGGCCTGATCCACTGCGGACTGCGCAGACCCGGCTTCCCGACCCTGCCCTTTGATCATGGCATCGTATGCTTTGGACACGCGTTCCCACCGATTGTCCCGATCCATTGCGAAATAACGGCCACAAACCGTCACGATCCGGGCATTGTCCGGCAATTGCCTTTCCAACTCCGCAATGTACCCGGCCGCCGATTTGGGCGCGACGTCCCGTCCATCTGTAACGGCGTGCAACGCAACTGGGACACCGGCATCCGTAATGGCTTTCGTGGCGGCAAGAATGTGAGTCAGATGCCCATGCACGCCGCCATCCGACACCAGACCCATCAGATGCGCCGTTCCACCGTTGGCTTTCACCTTGGCGATAAAGGCGTTCAAGGCTGCGTTTTCGAAGAAAGAGCCATCCTCAATCGCAAGATCGATCTGCCCGAGGTCCATCGCAACGACCCGGCCCGCTCCGATATTGGTATGACCCACCTCAGAATTCCCCATTTGGCCACTTGGCAAGCCGACATCGGGCCCATGGGTGATCAGTTTGGCGTGTGGGCCATGTGACATGATCGCATCAAAGGTCGGCGTGTTCGCCAGCAACGGCGCATTCGCCTCTGGGTTATCCGAAAGTCCCCAACCGTCGAGAATGCACAGAACTACGGGTTTGGGGGCGGTCATTGATGCTCTCCGGTTACTGCTCGTGACGTCTCTTCTATCCCGTGGCTGCGCAGGGGTGAACCGCCTTTTGCGGCGCTTTAGACAGAATTAACTTTCCGAGTTCTTGTAGTCTGTGTAGGGCCGCGCCGTGCGATTGCGGTACTTGACCGTCAATTCCAAAGGAATATCGTTTTCGTCGTAGATGCCGATTACCACACCCGTGCCACCGCTTTTGCCCCGCATTTCCATCAATTGTTGACGTGATCGGGTGGTACGTTGTGACGGTCGCCGGGTCCATTCGAACAGGTGATCATACATCTGCGAAATGACTCCCGCATGCGCGTCACTGTTGCCCAGGTCCGTCAGTTCATCGGGGTCGTTTTCCAGGTCGAACAAAAGCGGACGGTAGCCGCCTTCGCAGTGGATCAGCTTCCACTTTTTGTTTGTTACCATGAACATAACCGCATCCCGAACCGAAGCGCCCAGCATCTGGGCGATTGGAGATGCCGAGTAATCATATTCGCAGATCGCGACCTTTCGGGGCGTCCGGCTCGCATGTCCACGCAGGATCGGCAACAAGGAGTGGCCTTCGAGGATGTGATCCGCAATTGTTCCACCGGCCATATCGACGAAAGTGGGCGCCAGATCGATGGACTCGACAAGTTCATCGCAAGTCGTGCCGCGTGTCGCATCAGCCTCGGGCGACGGATCATAGATGATCAGCGGCATCTTGGTCGAAGCATCGTGGAAAAAGGTTTTCTCTCCCATCCAATGATCGCCCAGAAAATCGCCGTGGTCCGACGTCAGAACGATCATGGTATCCCGCATCCGCCCTGTCTGCTCCATCCAGTCAAACAACCGACCCATCTGGTCGTCAGCTTGCTTTATCAGGCCCATATACGCCGGGATCACCAAGTCACGCACGTCCTGACGCGAAAATGCCTGACCAACCTTGGTATCCATAAACGCCTTCAAAACCGGATGCGCATTCTGCCGCTCGGCCTCGGATCTGACCACCGGCAAAACATGCTCGGCGCCATACATCGAGGCATAGGGTTCGGGCACGATGTAGGGCCAGTGCGGTTTGATATAGCTGAGGTGACAGCACCAGGGACCGGCATGGCTTTCCATAAACTCGATACCGCGCGTCGTCAGATACGGCGTTTCGCTGTCCTCTTCGGCGATATTGGCGGCTTGAGATGAGTTTTTAAGAAACCAACCTGACAATACGTTGCCATCCGCATCCAGCCCCGAGTTTGCAAAATCGTGCCAGGGGTTGTCGCCTTCATAACCTCGATCGGCCAGAAATTCGTTGTATTTCTTGGCTCCGTTTGGGTCATAAAAGCCGTCCGGCCCTTCCGGGCGCATGCCGTCGTCACGCTCGAACACGTCAAAACCACACTCTGCCACGCGCGCGCCGATGATACTGTCCGGCTCTAGCCCCAGTCGCGCCATACCTTCCGCATCCGCAGCCATGTGGGTTTTGCCGACCAACCAGCAATCCATCCCCGCATTGCGCAGATGATCGCCCATCGTCATCTCACCGACTTTCAGCGGGATGTTGTTCCAAGATGCGCCGTGAGAATGGACATAACGCCCGGTGTACGCGGACATCCGGGACGACCCACATATCGGCGACTGGATGTAAGCGCGGGTGAAGCGGACGCCCATTGCGGCCAATCGATCGATGTTGGGTGTGTTAAGGTGCGGATGTCCATAGCAGCTCAGGTAGTCCCAACGCAGCTGATCGAACATAATGAAAAGGATGTTCTTGGCTTTGCTCATGCCAAGAGTGGTAGCTTAGCCTTCCATCCGTTGCAGCATCTTTTTCGCGCGTTTGCACTGCAACTGGTCACGCAGCGGGCTGTCCGGGTCGATGTCCTTCTGACAGACGACACATTTATCTGCGCCAGAGATCGCATTCAGGCCGCCGCAGCTGCCCTTGATGGTCTTACCCATAAGCATCACGCCCAGCGACATGCCGACCATAACAATCAAAAGCAGCCCGAAAGCCAGAAGAAAGGTAATCATCTAGGTTCCTACCTGTCAGTTGGTCCCCAGCGCATCCTTGAATGCGCTGCTTTGTACAGTGATATAGGCATCCTCGCCGCTTGTCACATCCCGCGAGATGAAAAACACGGCAAGATCGCTCTCTTCGGCCAGTTGAAGACCATTTTCCTGTCCCAGCGCCAACATTGCCGTCGCCCATGCATCTGCCATCATGGCGTTTTCGGCCAACACCGTCACAGAGGTCGTTCTGTGGGTGATCGGCCGCCCGGTTGTTGGGTCGATTATGTGAGAATACCGCACGCCGTCCTGTTCGAAGAAGTTCTTGTAGTCACCCGACGTCGCCATGCCCAGATCAGCGACAGGTACAACCATTTGGATGCTTTGCGCACCGGATTCGGGCTTTTCGATGCCAATGCGCCAACTCTCGCCTTTGTCGTTTTCGCCCTTTGCCACCAGATCACCGCCGATTTCGACCATGTAGTCTTCGATACCAGCCTCGGCCAAGGTCTCTGCCACGGCGTCAATCCCATACCCTTTGGCAATTGCCGACAGGTTTATCCCAACTTTGGGCGCAGCCTTGGCCAGCGTGCCAGCGTCCTGATCCAGTGTCAGCAATCGCGCCTGCCCCACAGCACCAAGCGCCGCTTGTATTTCTGCGTCCGAGGGTACCGGGTCCTCGGGTTTGCGCGGTCCGAACCCCCACAATTCGATCAAGGGCCCAAGCGTGACATCGAACGTACCACCGGACTTTTCGTGCACATCGTTGGCCGCTGCAATCACATGCGCAAATTCGGCAGATATGCTGACAGGATCGGTGCTGCTTGAGGCAGAGAAGACCGAAACCTCTGAGTTCGGGTCCCAGTTGGACATCTTGGCATTGACCTCGGCCAATGTCTCTTGCACCGACGAAGCCAGTGCATTCTCGTCAAGGTCCTCACCAATTGCCGTGATGTTGAACGTCGTACCCATCGTTTCACCGGACAGGCGAACCACATCGGGTTCCTTGTCGAACAGGCATCCGGATACGAAAACAGTCAAAGCCAGGGCCGTCAGGTGGCGCATCATCAAACCTCGTTCGGGAACTTTGCCCGGCGTATGCCAGCGCCTCTGGGCAGAGTCAAACGGGGCCTAGAGTTTGAGCGGCAAAAACCCCAAGGCCAATAAACCGATTGCCGCCGGGATACCAAACACCCAGGCCCGCACTTGCCAACCCGGTGCCTGCAACTTCCAGACACGACGGAAATTATGACCACAGATCACGACGCCCAAAAAGATCAGCGCAGCCACAGGCGGGGTCAAATACAGATGGCTCATAGGGCAGGAAATCCCAACGATGCAGCGCAGTTGCGCCAGTTTTCTCATTTGTACCCTATACAGCGCTTTCCCCTGCGATAAGGTAGATGTGACAGCCAATTCCCAAGTCGGAGGAGACCGCCAATGGCACCAAGCTCTTACCAGCCACCTACACGCGGCGACAAGGCCGATACGTCCACCCGCAGCCAGTCGCTGGAGTCAAATTTGTCGCATTCAAACACGACCGTGGCCAAGTTGCTGGAAGGTAAAGGGGATACAGTCATCGCGGTGCGGCCCAATGATACCATTCATTCGGTTGTCGATATTCTTCGGGACAAACGCATTGGTGCAGTTGTCGTAACAGACCAGAACGGCGCCCTGCAGGGCATTTTGTCGGAACGCGATATCGTGCGCCGCATGGCAGATACGCCCGGTCAGACCCTTCCTCAATCGGTCGAGGAGTTGATGACACGAGAGGTGCAGACATGCGCCCCAGAAGACAGCCTGAATGCCGTCCTGAAAACCATGACCGAGGGCCGGTTCCGTCACATGCCGGTTCTGAGCGACGGCAACCTGCGCGGCGTCATTACGATTGGTGACGTCGTGCATTTCCGCTTGAAAGAGCTGGAATATGAAGCGCTTAGAATGAAGCAAATGATCGTCGGCTAAGTCCTTCGGGACCTGCTGTCTATAAACGGGTCACTCCGTGTCGACCGGTGCACAAAAAACGGACCTGACCGCGGGATACCTCTGCCGCGGTCAAAACGTTGGTCGCAAAAGCGCCCGTATCCACCGATATTACCCCATCCACTACCGTCGGGTCCGTTACAATTGTGTGGCCGTGCACAACCCATTGCCCGTCCCGACGACGACTGTCTCGAAAGCCGGTATGACCCCAGATGCAGACGTTCCGGGGCTGGGTTTCAAGCGGTTTCGACGGATCAAGCGCCGCGTGAACAACGGTTACGTTGCCGCTGGTCCAAAGCAGGGGTCGGTCCTGCAACCAAGCCAACAAGGGCACTCCTATCTCATGGCGTAATTTGTCGGCCACCTTATCCGCTTTGTCCGGTAACGCCGAAAAGTCATTGATGCCGAAAGACGTCAAAGTTTGCAAACCACCATTGTGCATCCACATCGTGGCGGACGCCTGCGGGTCTTCAAGAAACCGCAACAGCATGTCTTCGTGGTTTCCAAGCAAGCATACTGTCTTGCGCTTTGGGTCAGCGCTGAACGCGTAAAGCAACCGTAGAACTTGCGCGCTTTGGTCCCCGCGATCAATGTAATCCCCGACAAAGACCACCGTGCAGTCCGGATCAAGCTCTGACAGCAACTTCTGCAAAAGATCCAGACGGCCATGAATGTCACCCACCACATAAAATCGCTCCGCCGGTGCCAGCGTCGATGGCGGCCATTCGCGCTTGGGCGACAGGAACAGGTTTTTGAGCCAATTCGAAAACATCTTGCCTGATCCCTACCTTGGATACCTTGCCTCAGCAATCTTGGAAAATGATCAAAGCGGATCGCGCTTACTTTGTGGTTAAGTTGGTGGGAGTCGTCGATGCCAGCCTCAATCCACACCCTTGAGGTAGAACGCCATTTACCGGCGCAGGAGCGCATGTTCAAATGGCTCAGGATTTTGCACTCATAAATTGTGATGCAAAACAGGCATTGGAAGGAGAGTTTGCCGATGGTGACCAAGGCAGAACTCGAGATCGAGTTAGAAAAGCTTCGAACCCGCAACGCACAGTTGGAGGCAAAGTCCAAAGATGCTCCGGTTGGCAACGGCGAAAGCGACAACGCGGCACACACACCGACTGAAGAGGTCAAAAGGCTGTTGGCCGAACACGGCATTGACCTCGCCAAGACGGAAGAATTCGGTGAAAAAGTTGCCGAAGATTTGGGGCGCCTGCAAAAATCATACCCAATGACATCGATGATCGCCGTATTCGCTCTGGGATACGTCATTGGCCGCACACAAAAATAGAGGGTACGACATGAATCGGATCAGCAGGAACCTCACGACAATCTACCGCACAGAAAGACTGATAGCGCGCCGACGTCTGGCCGTTGTTCAGCAGCAGACAATATTGATGATCCTGGCCGGAATAGCGGCGTTGGCGGGGTTGGTTTCTTTGAATATCGCGTTCTATTTCGCGCTGAACACTTGGATGTCTGCCACCTATGCAGCCGCGATTTTGGCCCTTGGCAATCTTCTTCTTGCCGTCTTGTTCGCTCTTTTCTCGAAAGGTATCAGCGCCGAGCAGGAAATCGCCCCGGCGGTTGAACTGCGCGATATGGCGATAGCCGAGATCGAGGACGATTTGGAAAACATGGCCACGGATGCACGCGAACTCGTTCAAGCCGTCAAGAACATTGGCGCAAACCCGTTGGGCTCGATCCCGGCTTTGCTGCTGCCGATCATTTCAGCGCTTTTGAAAGAAAAACGCGGCAATTGAACCACCAGAAATTTCAAAAAAACCAGCGCCCTTGAGCGCCGGTTTTTCGGTCCTTACCCGCCGAAATCGTCGAGCATGATGTCTTCGCGGTCCACGCCCAGATCCAGCAACATGTTGATGACCGACTGGTTCATGATTGGGGGACCACACATATAGTATTCGCAGTCCTCGGGCGCGGGGTGGTTCTTGAGGTATTCGTCGAACAACACGTTGTGGATGAAGCCGGTATAGCCTTTCCAGTCATCCTCGGGCTGCGCATCCGACAGCGCCACATGCCATTCGAAATTCGGAAATTCTTCGGCCAGCTGGTCAAAATCCTCGACAAAGAACATCTCTTTCTTCGAGCGCGCGCCATACCAGAAGGTGATCTTGCGGTCTTTGTTCTTAAGACGCTTGAGCTGGTCAAAGATATGGCTGCGCATTGGGGCCATACCGGCACCGCCACCGATAAAGACCATCTCTTTCTCGGTTTCGCGGGCGAAGAATTCACCAAACGGGCCCGAAATCGTGACCTTGTCGCCCGGTTTCAGGTTGAAGATGTAAGATGACATCTGACCCGGCGGAATACCCTCCGATCCCGGAGGGGGTGAGGCCACGCGGACGTTCAGCATGATCATGCCTTTTTCATCCGGGTAGTTGGCCATCGAATAGGCGCGTTCGATTGGTTCGCCGACAACGGATTTGTATTGCCACAAATTGAAACGATCCCAATCTTCGCGATACTCTTCTTCCACGTCAAAATCGGTATAGGCCAGTTGGTGCGCAGGCGCTTCGATCTGGATGTAACCACCAGCGCGGAAGTTCACATCCTCTCCTTCTGGCAGGTCCAGCGTCAGAGCTTTGATGAAGGTTGCCACGTTCTCGTTCGAACGTACGGTGCATTCCCATTTCTTGACGCCAAAGACCTCTTCCGGGACTTCGATATCCATGTCCTGCTTGACAGCCACCTGACAGGACAGACGGTCGCCACAGGCCGCTTCACGCTTGGTGATGTGGCTTTCTTCGGTCGGCAGGATCGACCCGCCACCGGAATGCACCCGCACACGACACTGCGCGCAGGTTCCTCCGCCACCACAGGCGGATGGCACGAACAGCTTCTCGGCCGCAAGTGTCTGCAGCAGTTTGCCACCTGCCGGGACTGAGACGGTTTTTTCACCATTGATGGTAATGTTGACGTTCCCGGTCGAGACCAGCTTGGAACGGGCCGCCATAATGATCGCCACCAGCCCCAGAACGATGACGGTGAAAAGGGCTACGCCTAGGCTAAAGGTTTCCATTGCGCCCTCCTTACAGTTTCACGCCCGAGAAGGACATGAAGGCCATCGCCATCAGTCCCGCGGTGATGAACGTTATGCCCAGACCTTGCAGGCCGTCTGGGATATCCGAATATTTCAGCTTTTCCCGAACACCCGCCATCGCAGTGATCGCCAGCGCCCAGCCAAAACCGGAAGACAGGCCATAGGTCGTCGCCTCGGCAAAGTTATAATCACGCTCGACCATGAACAGCGACCCACCCAGGATTGCGCAGTTCACCGTGATCAGCGGCAGGAAGATCCCCAGCGCGTTGTAGAGCGGCGGGAAGTACTTATCCAAAACCATCTCAAGGATCTGCACCATCGCCGCGATCACGCCGATGTATGAGATCAGCCCAAGGAAGGTCAGGTCCACATCCGGGAACCCGGCCCATGCCAGCGCGCCCGGTTTCAGCAAGTAGTTCAGCAGCAGGTTGTTGGCAGGCACAGTGATGGCCTGCACAACCATAACCGAAATCCCCAGACCCAGCGCGGTCGAGATTTTCTTCGAAACGGCGATGAAAGTACACATCCCCAGAAAGAAGCTGAGCGCGAGGTTTTCGACAAAGATGGCCTTTACGGCCAGTGAGATCAGACCTTCCATCAGTGGGCCTCTACCTGCTGGATTTTGTATTCACGTTCTTCCACCTGGCTCGGCTTCCACGTGCGGAACGCCCAGATGATCAGACCGATGATGAAGAACGCCGAAGGCGGCAAGAGCAGCATGCCATTGGGAACATACCACCCACCATTGTTGACCGTCTGCAGGATCGTGACACCAAACAGCGACCCGGCTCCGAACAATTCACGCAGGAACCCGACCATGAGCAGGATAAGGCCATAGCCCATGCCGTTGCCCGCCCCGTCAATGAAGGATGCGACCGGCGGGTTCTTCATCGCAAAGGCCTCGGCGCGGCCCATCACGATACAGTTGGTGATAATCAGGCCGACGAAAACCGACAGGGTTTTCGAAATCTCGAAGGCATAGGCCTTCAGGATCTGATCCACGAGGATCACCAATGAGGCGATAATCACCATCTGAACGATGATCCGGATCGAACCGGGAATTTGGTTGCGCAAGCAGGAGATGAAGAAGGACGAGAACGAGGTCACAAAGATCACCGCCAGCGCCATCACCATCGACACTTGCAGCGAGGATGTCACCGCAAGCGCCGAACAGATGCCCAGCACCTGCAATGTGATCGGGTTGTTGTCGACAAGCGGGTCGACCAGCATCTCTCTCTTGGTCTGGGACATCAAATCTCTCCTGCTTGCAGTTTGGCCAGGAACGGGGCGTAGCCTGCATCGCCCATCCAGAATTTCACCAGATTATCGACACCAACCGAGGTCAGTGTCGCCCCTGCCAGCGCGTCGATGTAAAAGTCGGGTCCGGCGGCAGGCTGGGATTTGGACACAGTAATTTGCAGATCACCCGCGTCGTCACGCAGCTTCTTGCCATTCCAAAGGGCCTTCCAGCGTGGGTTGTCCACCTCGGCCCCAAGGCCCGGGGTCTCGCCGTGCTGATAGAATTGCAGGCCATAGATATCGTTGCCGTTGTTTTCCAACGCAATAAAGCCATAGAGAGTCGACCAGAGGCCATAGCCGTGCAGCGGCAGAACCACCTTGTCCAGCCCGCCTGAATCGTCGCGCAGCAGGTAGATAACGCGGTACTTTGACTTGCGTCCGATCCCTGCGGGGTCGTCATCCAAGGCAACGCTCAGCTCTGGATCGCTAGCGGCAGCAATGTCGTCGAATGTGGTCGGATCAAACTGATCATCCACGAATTCTCCGGTTGCAAGGTCCAGAACGTGCGGCTCAAACGCGGCAAAAGCCTCGGTGACGTCGATGCCGGGTTCATAGACACCGGCCACCTGCAACACGTTGACCTGCTTGTCTTTCAGGCGGTTGGATTCCTGAACGGGTCGCAGGCTGACTGCAGCTGCGGAGACAACCATCGAGGCAACAAGACAGACGGCTACAGCGACAAAAATCGTCTTTCCGACCGAATCCGGCGATGCCGCCAGAAACTTGGCGATCGCACCTTTGGGTGCATCGTTGTTATCCGGGGATTGCGTATCAGACATGGCGACGCGCCCTCCGTTTGATATTGGCCTGAACGACGAAATAGTCGATCAGCGGTGCAAAGACGTTGCCGAACAGGATGGCCAGCATCATGCCTTCGGGGAACGCCGGGTTGATCACACGGATCATCACGACCATGACACCGATCAGCGCGCCATAGATATAGCGGCCGAGGTTGGTGTGGCTGGCCGAAACAGGCTCGGTCACCATAAAGGCCAGTCCAAAGGCATAGCCACCGATGACGATGTGCCAGTACCACGGCATCGCAAACATCGGGTTGGTGCTTGATCCGATCAAGTTCAGAAGCAAGGTAAAGCCGATCGTCCCCGCCAAACACCCGACGACCAGCCGGTAATTGGCGATCCGCGTCGTTAGCAGGAACGCCAGACCAATCATACAGGCCAGTGTCGAGGTCTCACCAAAGCTACCCTGTATCTGACCAAAGAACGCGCTCCACCAGGTAATTCCGTCCGCGGCGAGCGCCTGATAACCCTGCGAAGCTGAAACTGACAGCGCGGTCGCGCCCGAGAACCCATCTACTGGGGTCCAAACCGTGTCACCGGACATGTTTGCCGGATACGCAAAGTAAAGGAATGCGCGACCGACAAGGGCGGGGTTGAGGAAATTCTTACCCGTGCCGCCAAAGACTTCCTTACCGATCACAACGCCGAAAATGATACCCAGCGCGACCTGCCAAAGCGGCGCTGTTGCAGGCATGATCAGCGTATAAAGCATAGAAGTTACGAGAAAGCCCTCGTTGACCTCGTGCCCACGTACGGTGGCAAAGATCACCTCGAATATACCACCCGCAACCAGCGTCGTGATGTAGATCGGCAGGAAATACATCAGCCCGTGCATCACGTTGGCAAATATGCTGTCGGGGTTCAGTGAAATGCCGAATGTCTGCAGGATCGCAATCCGCCAACCGGTGGCCGAGTCCGGGCCCAACGCCGCGATGGCCGAGTTCGCCTGATACCCGGTGTTGTACATCCCCCAAAGGATGCAGGGGATCGTTGCGATCACGACGTAGGTCATGATCCGCTTCATATCCACGTAGGACCGCGCATGCGGTGCCACGGAGGTTACGGTTTTCGGAGTGTAGATGAAGCTTTCCACCATCTCGTAGATGGGGAAATACTTCTCGTACTTGCCGCCCTTGGTAAAGTTCGGCTCGATCCGATCAAAGAAGTTGCGCAAACCCATGTGGATCAGCCCTCCTTTTCAATCTTGGTCAGGCAGTCGCGCAGCGCCAGCCCATACTCATATTTCGCCGGACAGGCGAAGCCCACCAGGCCCATGTCCTCTTCATCCAGTTCCAGCGCACCCAGAGCTTGCGCAGTGTCGGTGTCCATCACCAACAGCGCGCGCAACAGTTGCGTCGGCAGATAGTCTTGCGGCATCAGCTGTTCGAATGTTCCTGTCGGAACCATCGCGCGGCGCCCACCATTCAGGTTCGAGGTCAGGGCGAACAATTTCTTCGCAAACGCTGATCCAAGAACCGGCTGAACGGCATATTTCGACGGCATCGGAAGGATCCAGCCAAGCGTGTTTTGGTCGTGATCTTCGCGGATCACGCAAATCTGCCGGGCAAAGCGCCCCAGATATGCAGTCGGCCCTTCGGCTTGCGTTCCCGAGAGGATCGAGCCCGAAATAATCCGCGCGCTGCCATCCACATTGATTTCGTCCTGCGTCAGTTCGTCGGTCGACGCACCCATCACGGTGCGGATCAGACGGGGTTGGCGTGCGCAAGGACCAGACAGTGCAATCACGACATTCGGATCCAGGTGACCGCTCTGAACCAGTCGACCAATGGCAATCACATCCTGATAGCCGATTGTCCAAACCTGTTTTTCGCCCGCCAAAGGCTCGAGAAAATGAATATGCGTACCGGCAAGTCCTGCGGGGTGAGGGCCCGAAAACGTTGCTGTTTCGACGCCTTGCACATCGCCCGCGGGGATCGAGGCGCCCTCGGCATGGCACAAGTAGGTTTTGCCGTCCGTCAGATGCGCAATTGCCGCCAGACCTGACGCAAACGCTTCAGCGGCTTCAGCAATGATCAACGCGGCGTCGCCAGCTAGCGGGTCGGTATCCATTGCCGTTACGAAAATCGCCGCCGGTTTGCTGCCCGGTTGCGGCATCTTCGAATAGGGCCGGGTGCGGAACGAGGTCCATAGACCGGCGGCGCACAGTTTTGCGGTCACACCTTCGGCGCTTGTCGCGTCACCTACGGCGGAAAAGTCCACACCGGTGTCGTTCACGTCGCTGACTTCGATGACAACGCTTTGCAGCACGCGCCGCGCACCACGATTGATGGCCACAACCTTACCGCTGAGCGGAGCAACCATCATCGCCTCGGGCGCATCCTTATGACAGAACAGCGGCGTACCGCGTTTTACGTCATCGCCTTCCTGAACCAGCATTTTGGGCTTGAGGCCGATGTAGTCGCCACCCAGAACGCCAACCGTAGAAAACTCTGGCCCCGGATAGATTTTTTGTTCGGGCGCGCCCTCAACCGGCAAGTCCAAACCTTTTTTCAGATTGAAAGTTTGCATGTCGCTACGTTCTTCCAAGCCTCTTTCTTGCGCCTTATGCGTTCCGCCATCACGAGACAGCGTAAAAACAGTGCGAATACGCACACCAGAGCCGAAAAAAGCATCGACAACCAGTAAGAATCCGCGGGCGTTATTCCGATCACGGCCCCTTTACGCGGGGACGAGACCAAACGCAAACCCGTTACTGCCTAAATTTCCCTGTCATTACCATATTCTGATCGCAATGCGCTATCCGAGTGGCCGCAAATGCTGGAAAATTGCTTGTCGCGCCTGCCGCACAACCGGTGTAAGCACGCAAAATGACCAAGCCTACAGACATGGAAATATTCTTGATTGCCACACCGGGGCTGGAGGCGCCCTTGTGTGCCGAGGCTGTCGAGCATGGATTTTCATCGGCTCGCGCCATTGCCGGTGGGGTCATTTGCCGCGGCGATTGGTCCGAGGTCTGGCGCGCCAATCTTGTTTTGCGCGGGGCCAACAAAGTTCTGGTGCGGATCGGCAGTTTTCCAGCGGTTCATCTGGCGCAGCTGGACAAACGAGCCCGCAAGTTTCCGTGGTCAGATTTCCTGCGACCTGATATTCCGGTCAAAGTTGAAGCAACCAGCCGAAAGTCCAGGATCTATCACGCTGGCGCCGCACGTCAGCGCATCGAACGCGCAATCACAGAGACCTTGGGGGCACCCATTTCGGCCGAAGCGGGCATTCGCGTGCTGCTGCGGATCGAAAAAGACATCTGCACGTTCTCGTTGGATAGCTCGGGCGAACCCTTGCACAAACGCGGGCACAAAGCCGCCGTGGCAAAGGCGCCAATGCGCGAAAGCATGGCGGCCATGTTCCTGCGCGAGTGCGGGTTCGACGGGGCAGAGCCGGTACTGGATCCGATGTGCGGATCGGGGACTTTTGTCCTTGAGGCCGCCGAGATTGGGTTGGGGCTCCTGCCCGGCCGATCCCGCCGTTTCGCGTTTCAGGACTTCGCTGGGTTTAATGAGGACCTGTGGCAAGACATGCGCGGCGGCGTGCCCACGCGCGACTGCAACCTTGTATTCAGCGGCTCGGACAGAAACACCGGCGCGGTCGAGGCCGCGACAGCCAATGCGTTGCGATCTGGGGTCGAGGCGGTCACGCGTTTCCAGCACCGCGCCGTAGGTGACATAAAGCCGCCACCCGGGCCCGTTGGACTTGTCATCGCGAACCCGCCTTACGGAGCACGTATCGGCGACGAAAAGCGTTTGCGCTCGCTTTACGGTAGCTTCGGCAAGGTTTTAATGAACCAATTCAAGGGGTGGCGCGCGGCAATTGTGACCAGCAATGCCTCACTGGCCCGAGCCACGCGCCTGCCGTTTCTGCCTGCCGGACCGGTTGTGGATCACGGCGGGACAAAGATCCGTTTGTACCAAACAGACCCATTGTCCTAGCGGTCGGCGGCACATGAATTGCCCCCGAGAACTTGGGATACTGGATGTCAATTCCCCGGGCTTTTACCTTGAGGTGGTCCGGATCCTTTTACGGTCACGGCGCTGTACTCAAGTGCCGATGGCGAATGACGCGGTGACACCAAAATCCACAGAGCCAGCAACAGGGGTATCGACGCGATGCTTGCGAAGGCCGCCTGATAGGACAACGTGCTGACCAGCGCGCCTGCTATGATCGGACCGGCAATTTTGCCCGCGTTGCGAATGGCACCTATGCTTCCGAATGCCAGACCCAAATGCTGCGGCGGGGTGGCAATGGAAACGAGTGACAAGGTCGCTGGACCAAATGCGCCCTGCCCTGCCCCGATTAAAACCGCGACCGCCAGCATTATGGATTGTGCCGGCCCCCCGACAGAGAGGACGAGCAACCCCGCGGCTAAAGTTGCCAGGCCCAGCAAAAGCGGCAGACCGGGTCGGGTTCGATCAGCCAACCGTCCCATGGGCGGGCGCAAAATGGCATTTGTGGCCTCCTGAAGGGCCAGAAACGTACCGATTTCGATCGGTTGATACCCGGCGATCAGTGCCATTACGGGCAAAAAGGCTTTGACCGCGTAAATCGCGATATAGGTCGTGCCCTCGATAATTGCCAAAACGAAAAGCGGTCGGCAGGTCAGGACCACCTGAATGGCCTCAGTCAGCGACCAGGTTGGCGGCTTTGCGACGTGATCGAAATTTCTGACATAGAGCGTCGGCAAAAATGCCAGCGCAGACAAAAAGCAGGTTGCTGCGTAGATCGTCTCGGGCGCGGCGAAGGTCAGTGCGGCCCCGCCGATCAACGGCCCTAGGATATAAGACAAAGTCCGCGCCAGCCCGAACCAGCCAAAAGCTTCTGCGGCCTTATTTCGACGCCATGACGCAACATAGGCCAGTGTGACTGGTCCATAAACTGCAGTCGCAAGCCCGTGGATTATGCGCAATGCAAAAAGATCGCTGGGGGTTTTCACGAACAAATACAGTGCAGGAACCAGCGTGAACAGGGTTGTGCCGATCATCAGCCAAATCCACCTGCCGCGATAGTCCGACAACAATCCGAACAAAGGTTTCAGGAAGAACCCGGTGGCCGTCGAAACCGACACGATCGCACCAAGCAGCAGCGGCGAGGCGCCTAAACCATGCGCGAAAACCGGCAAAACTGGTGCCTTGCCGATCTGATAACTTGTCCGAACAATGAAATCTGCAAGAAACAGCGCCAGCAGCGAGGACATGCCTGACCCGCCTCCAAGGCGTGCAGCAGGCCAATGCGGCTTACTCATCCTTGCGGCGTCTCAGATGCAAAGCAGGGTTACGAACGAACCAGCGCCTTGAAACCAAGACCGCCAAGCCCCCGGCAACCAACAAGAGCGCAAGGAAAACAAACGCCGCCATAAACAGAAGGCCGACCAGCGCACCGACCAGAAAAACCGCGAAAATGACCGCTACACCCGGCACAAGCCCCAGCCGGAAACCGACGCTGTTGTGTTGGCGGCTCTGCAATTCGCTGCGTTCAAGACGCGTTATCTGACGACGTTTTGTCAACAGGACTTCCCCGCCTTGATCATGTCGTTCAGCTCCTGTCCGGCCCAACACTTGATCGCAGACTTCAATGTGCGCTTCAGATGACCCGTCACAAAGACCGAGACCTTCTGGTTGTCTGGATCATCGGTTTCGATTTCCAGCTCACAACAGGCTGCATTGTTGCATGTCGGTGTGTATTTGACGGTCAAATCCAAACACGACCCGGATTTGACGGTCGCGGGGAACGGATTGCTAACGATCTTGAAGTTCAGGCACTTCTGATCACAGGCCGGCTTTTTCCGTTCGTCCTTGTCGTCGCCATCGCCGCACCCGCAGTCACAGCCGCAATCCTCGCCGCAATGTGCAAGTTCTTCGCATCGCGTTGGCGGTTTGAACCCGACTTTTGTCACGTGCAGATCGCAGTCGCCCGTGTTGCAGATCGCAAAAGTTGTCAGCGCGTGCGTGCCAAGCTCGACCCCGCCGAAACACCCGGTTCCAGTAATCGTCAATTTGCCGCTGGGGGCGAAACCCGTCAGAGCGATTGCCGTCGGACTTGCCGGGTCATCGCTGACGACTGAAATCGTGGTTGATTTCGGGCCGAACGACGTGGGCTGGAACCGGATCGAAACCGGAACCGCCGAACCCGGGGCGATCACCAGCGGGAAGATCAAGACCTGTGGCACGACAAACTCGGCCGAGCTTGACGAAATTGATGAAATCGTCAGAGGGCATTTCCCACTATTGGACAGCACCAGAGGCTTGTCGCTGAAGTGATCGACGCACACATTGCCAAAATCACCGTCATCGGCGAACGACAAGACCAACCTTGGCGGTGGCGCAGTGCCCCTTACTTCTATCTGCGCGGGGCTGTCGAGATCATTGCTGCTGACTAGAATAGTTGCCGCATCATTGCCAAATGCCGTTGGTTGATACCGCAGCGGCAAGGTCACGCTCGCTCCCGGCGCGATCTTCAAGGGGAAAGACACCGTGTTGGGGATGAAGAACTCGGGCGAGGATGATCCAACGGCACCAATCAACAATGGGCACTGGCCCGAGTTGTTTATGACAAGACCCTGATCGCGGAATTCGCCAACACATACCTCTCCAAAATCGCCGTTGTCGGCGATCGATAGCTCGGCATTTGCCGTGCCGCCTGTCCCACTTGCCAGCAGATCGACCGTTGGCGACTCTGCGTCATTGCAGGCAATCCTGATGGTCGCCAAATCGTCTGCACCCGGCGCAGAGGGCGTGTAGGTCAGCGTAAAGTCCACCTCGCCACCCGGAGCAATCGACAGTGGAGTCGATGGAAACGCTTCGACTTCAAATGCAGCCGAGCCCAGAATGCGTTGCACGCTTTTGATGATCAGATCGTCAGTGCCGACATTGAAGACCTGCAGTGTCAACGAGACGGGGCCGTCGCAGACCGTGCCAAATTCGAACCTGTTTTGCAGGTTCACGGCAATCACCGGCCCTTCGGGCTTGGCGAATTCGAAAACGCCGCGTCCGTATGTCGCCGCGCGCAGAACATTCGAACCGCGACCGACAACAATGTCGGTGACCGGCGCGTTCGGGAAATGAAGATCATCCAGAACATACCAGGTTTTGCCGCGATCAACGGATCGCAAAACGCCCAAATCGCACCCGGCATACAAGGTCGATGGCGTCTCATCACCGTCCAGCGCAATTGCACCAAACGGGACATTCACGTTCGGCGAAATATCGGCCCATTGCGATCCGCCTATCGTTGTGCGGAACACATGCCCGGGCGACGCGGTATTTGCAAATCCCCCCAGCACGCAGAAAATCGCCGTTTCGTCGTTCGGATCAAAGGCCGACCGCGTGACATTTCGGCCAGGCAAATTCCGTGAGATGTTGGTAAACGAAACGCCATTTGCCCCGCCAACCGTTGCCGCCAAAGCATTCGTCGAAACAAAGACCTGCCCGGCCGCCGAAATAACCACGTTGTTTCCGTTTGTCGGCGAGACGGCGATGCGGGGTGTAATGAAACCCGAGGCTATCGGGAAAATTGTTCGCCAATTCGAGCCGCCATCAAGGCTTTGCCAGATATTGGCATTGCTTGCGACGTAGAATATCCCATCGTTGCCGGGATCGGCGGCCAGACTTGCAAGGTAAAATGCGTCCTCTGCGCTGCCACCAGCCCAAGGCGTAACATCGCCGGTGCTGCCGCCATCGTCCGTCGATCTCAACACGCGGGTCGCTGGATTGCTGCCGTTTCGCGTCAAGAGCAAGCGCTCCGCGGTTACACCGTCATAGACAATATCCCATCCGTCATTGCCGCCAATGAAAGTCCAGCCAAGAGGCCCGTCCGTCCGTTTATGCCCGTTATCCTGGAACCCGGCGACGGTGACGTCTCCGGCGGCACCCGGTTTGATGTCCATATTATAGATAAGTGTCGTCTGGAAACCGCCCGAGTTCAGCGCCGTCCAGTTCGCGCCGTCATCTGTCGACCGAAAGATACCGCCATCATTCCCGCAATAAATCGTTGTTGTGGCCGGGGCCGGCGGTTGAAAGAACCCCCAGGCATGTGTATCGGCGTGAAGCCCGCCGGAAATATTGGTGAAGCTCGCGCCCGAGTCAGCCGACCGCACCTGATTTTGCGTCCCCCAGAACAGGATGTCGTTGGCCCCATCCCCGGGTGAAGCAGGATCAATGGCAAGCGTCATACAGTAACCCGCAAAGGTCGTTGCGGCTGCTGCGCCCGCCGCAGCCTGCTGCGTCCAGGTCGCACCCTGGTCCGTGCTCATGAAAAGAGCGATCGGATCCGGTGTCGAGCCTCTTACGGCATGTGCAATGACTGCGTAGATCACCTGAATTCCACCCGCCGCCGGTGGCGAGGTCGGCGGTGCCAAACGCGCAAGCACCTGACCCATGACAACGCCACCGCCAAGTACAGCGGCGACCGCTGGCGTTCCAGCTGTCATAACCGGTGCCCAGTTCGCTCCGCCATCCGTTGATTGGGATACGCCCTGGCCACTCATTCCGGCGTAAAGGACACGGGCACCGACTGGTGATGTGACATCAAGCTCGAGCGAGCGCGCGTCCAAACCGGCAGTACCCGCGCCACGGGTCCAATTCTGGCCGGCATCGGTTGAAACCCAGACTCCGTTGCTTGTTGCCGCATAGACAACCTGAGAATTCGCCGGATCCACGACAATCGAATTGACATTGCGGTTCGCAAAATCATCCGCGTTTCCGTCGTTACCTTCGGGGTAACCGGATCCCAGCAGGATCCAGCTGGCCCCACCGTCGGCCGATTTGAAGATACCAACCCTCTGTTGAACCGAAACTGCGCCGCGCGTGCTGGTCCCGACATACAAGACATCCGTGTCGCCGGGATCGATCGCCACGCAATTGGGCTCTCCGATAGCCAGACAAAGCTCTTCGTCAAAAAGCGCCAGCCAGTTTGCGCCGCCGTCTCCGGTTTTCCAGACGCCTCCATCCGCAGTACCGATATAAACGATATCCGGATCGCTGGGATGGGTGGCAATTGAGGTAACCAAACCGTTGTCTTCGCGGCCACCTGTGATCGGGCTTGGGCCAATGGGTTTCCATACTGTGCCAGGGATCATTTTGAACCTCCCGCGTCACTGTCCGGGTCATCGTCCGTCGGTTTGGGCGGTACGAAGGCTGGCTTTCCACGAATGGCGCCCGGAAGCTTCTGGAACTGCTCAACGGCTCTTGCATAGGCTTGCGAGGACGGCTCCTCGCCCCCTTCCAGCCGGTGCTTCAGAAAAGCTTCGTGAATATCAAGGTTCTCCGGGCTTTCGCCCGTCGGCTCGTCGCCACCGCTGCCGCCATATCCGCCGCCGCCTCCCCCGGATCCGCCAGAGCCGCCTGTGCCCTTCTTCCCCGGCTTTCGGGATTTTGATTTCGTCGATTTTTCATTTGCCATGATCGGACGCTCCTCGGATCGTGAGGGTCCCGGTTCCGAACGACAGACGGTATAACGGCAACAGCGCACCCAAACGGGTTTGCGGGGTATTGATTTACTAAACTTGTCAAAGTCCCCAAAACGAGGACACCTGTTTTCAGCCTCTGTCACTCACTGACTTGAGATTACGGAACTGAGTACGGACACAAAATTCATTGGTTGAAAGTATCGACAATTTTACCATTTTTGCTTGTTTCCGTCAAACGCGCGACCCCGCAGAACAACTGAGGGTGCGCCTGACAGATGGATCACGCGACGCCCGCGCACATCAAGCCATTGACGTGTTTGCAGTTTAGAAAATCCCCCTTGCGCATCCAGTGCCCCGGGTATAGATCACCCGCCACGGTCGGAGTGTAGCTCAGCCTGGTAGAGCACTGTCTTCGGGAGGCAGGGGTCGGAGGTTCGAATCCTCTCACTCCGACCAATTTTTCAACAACTTAAGCTTATCTCTGAGCGCTCGAAAATACCGTTTATCTGTTACGCGTAACGAGATCCGTAGAATTCGTCACTTTTTCGCTCCGCCAAAACAGGCTCTTAGTCTAACTCGGGGCCCATGGGCGGCTTTTTAGCTCAAATATATCAAGATTCTCCTGCCGGTCCCTAAAGGCGATCCAGCGGTCTCGGCGCTGAGTTGCCTGCCTTCGTGAAAGCAATCCAGAGATTTCAATCCGCAACTGCCGGAACCACTGAATCTTGAGTTTCAGGCCGTGAGCCTAAGGCCAGACGCGCAACGCTCCATATCATCGGTTAAACGAAAACGACTTCTTCTCATTGCGAGGGCAAAGTGAACTTGTCTGCGGCCACTTGCGCATGTTCTGCATTCTGATTTTGGTCCAGTGGAAGCAAGTCAAAATGTTGCCCCAGTTACTCTCTAAGCCATTCATATGCAGATGCCGAGGCACATCAGGAAGTGGGCCACGTTAATCCTGTTCAGCGGTTTTGCGACCTTCCTTTTTGTTGGGGGGCAATTCACTGGTGATCACAGTGCTTGCCGGTCGAACCATTGCTTTGCCCTGACACTCCAAGAATGGGTTGATGAGGGGTACAGGGTATATGTCGTCATTGGATTGTACCTCACTGCGATGTTTGGCTTTTTGTGGGACCACCTATGAAATCGGCATGGGGTGCTCGAGGATGTTTCGGGGAACTCACTCCGGATTCCTATCGACAATGGCCTGCCCGTTTGAGTAGAGACCTATACGAAAATTGCCGATCGGGCCGCCTGTCCCGGCGTGTCTGTCAATGGCAGACTTACATGAGTGGCCGACGCCAGAAACGTCAGTCCGTTGAGCAATCTCTCAGCGCTCCTTGCAATTCTCCAAGGCTATTAGCACCTCGCCAACACTGTCTTGAGCGGCAATGCTTTTTCCGACCAGATCGATAGATGCATTGCTGGTTTTGGTGTTCCCGTCATACCTGGGACTGACCACCTGAATTTTGTCCGCCCTGATCAAAAATTCATTGCTGCCAACGTCAAAACCCTTGAGCCAGAATGCCCCTGCCAAAAACACGCACTCAATCATACGGCAACTCCTTGTTGTTCGCGATCCTGCCTCATAGGGCAAATTTTGCATCGCGATGTGGTGGTTTGGTGGCCACAAAGGTTCAAAAGCTGGATAGCGTTGTCCGAAGATCTGGCCTCAAACCTCACGGCCATACCGCCATTCAGCCGTTTTGTTCGGTCTCAGAGGTGTATTCAGGTAGTCTGGCCAACGCAGATTTCAGGGCGTCGCCCCAGCCTTCCGAAATGGTCCGGAAATATGCGTCATCTGCCTCAAACCGCGAACGCGTGCCTGCTTCAAAACTGTCCTCGTCGTATAAAAGCAAATCCAGCGGGGCGCCGACGGACAGGTTGGCCTTTATCGTGGAATCGAAGCTGACGAGCAAAAGCTTCACGGTCTCTGGAAAACTCATTGTCGGATCATAAGCCCGAACCAGGATCGGCCTGCCATATTTGGTTTCACCGATCTGGAAAAACGGCGTGTCATCGCCGGCTTCGATAAAGTTGCCTTCGGGATAAATCAGAAACAGCCGCGAAGAGCCGCCTTTGATCTGCCCACCGAGTATGAGCGTGGCATGAAATGCGCTGTCCGCCTGCTGGCCGGATCGACCGTGTTCCTCTATTACGTCGTTGAGCGTCTCTGCAACCAGCTGCGCCACCTGAAACATGGTTGGCGCCTCGAGAATAGAGGGCGATCGGTCCTCGGGTGCTTTTGTGCGTTCTTCCAGCAGGCTGATTGTCGCTTGCGTGGTCGCCAGATTCCCGGCCGTCAGCAAGGTGATCGAGCGTTCGCCTTCGACGGTCCAGTTGAACATCTTGTTGAAGGTCGAGACATTGTCCACGCCCGCGTTTGTCCGCGTGTCGGACATGAAAACCAATCCGCGGTTCAGCCGCATGCCCACAGCATAGGTCATTGAAGTCTCCGTTACTGCTGTGCGACTTGCAACTGCACTGTCAGTTGCTCACCCGCTGTCCCAAATCTGTTTCCTATTACCGGGGCAGCTTGCGCATAGTCCAGACCGGTTGCGACACGAACGTAGCGATTGTCCGGCGAAATGCCGTTAGAGACATCGAAGCCAACCCAGCCTAGACCGTCAAGATGCACTTCGACCCAGGCATGGGTCGCATCCTGAAGCTCAGTCTCGTTCATCATGAGGTAGCCAGAAACGTAACGCGCCGGGTGCCCGAGGATACGGGCGCAGGCAAGGAACACATGGGCGTGGTCCTGACACACGCCGTTTCCTGCGTCGATGGCATCTTCCGCGCACCAGTCAGGTTGGGAACTTCCGACCTTGTAGCGCACGCTGTCGCGAATAGCTTCGGACAATGCGTGCATTTGCTCAAGCGGTTCTCCTTGTGGCAAAGACCGCACCAGATCGGCCACGCCTTTTCCCGGTTTCGTTTGCTTGGTGCTTCTTTTGAACAGCCACAGGGGTGTCGATCCTTCGTGACGGCCCAGAATGCCGTGGGTATCCTCAACGTCGACAACACCTTCCGAAACCAGAGACACGCTTTGCGTATTGGCATCAAAGCTGATCAATTCCACCGTGTTTCGGTGATAGTCTTCAAAGCTCAGCTGTTTCTGCCCGCCAACGACGGTTGTATTCCAGCTTTCGATACTTTGGTTGCGAAAGGACTTGGGTGTCTTTCTGAGTTGCTGAAGTCCGAAGGGAACCGGCGCGTCAAAGTCATATCGGGTTTCGTGTCTGATTTGCAGTTTCATTGGCTACTCATAGAACCGGTAATCAATCTCGATCTGGCGGCTCAAACCCACAAGATCATTTAGAAAATCCTGAATGTATTCGTGCAGACCGGATTCAAAGATTTCGGATATCTGTCTGTTGAGGTACTTTTCGTACAGCGCGTTTGATGCCTCGATGGAAGGCCCGGCAAAGCCATAGTCTTTCATCAGATAGGCCAGGTTTTCCTGGATTTTTCTGCAACAGAAGTGAAGGCTTCGGGGCATCCGCCCGTCCAGGATCAGGAACTGCGCGATATCGGTCGGGCTGGTCTTTTGCCCGTAGGTCAATCGATAGCCACCGCCGGCACCAACGGACCGCAGAATGCTTTCCCATTGAATATTGTCCAAAGAAGATCCAACAGAGAAAGCCGTCGGCAAAAGCACATAGTACTTTACATCCAGAATTCGCCCGGTGTTGTCGGCACGCTCAACAAAAGTGCCGATGCGCGTGAAGTCAAAAATGTCATTTCTCAGCATGGTGCCAAGGTTGGCACCCCGAACCAACGCGGCCTGGTGGCGGATAAGCTCCAGAACCGCCGGCAGATCACGCTCATTCACGCGGCGTTTCATAACCGCGTCGATCTGCATCCATGTGGCGTTTACTGCGCTCCAGACGTCATGCGTCAGCGCAGTTCTCACCAGACGCGCATTGTCGCGCGCCTGTTTGATGACGGATTTCACAGAAGACGCGTTATCGGCGTCCCGCAAAACCCAATCGACCGCGTTGTCTTTGGTCACTTCATCGTATTTGGCCAGGTATTCATTGAGAACACCTGCGGTCTGGAGCACAGAGGCCCATTCTTCGACCGAGTTCTTGGTGCGGGTCAGCGCCATACGCTGGCCCGTCTCCAACAACCTTGCCGTATTCTCTGCGCGTTCCAAATAGCGGGACATCCAGAACAACCCGCCAGCAGTTTTTCCCAGCATGGTCAGTCCTCCAGAACCCAGGTGTCTTTGGTTCCGCCGCCCTGGCTTGAATTCACCACCAGCGATCCCTTTTTCAGGGCAACCCGCGTCAGACCGCCGGGGGTTATCTTGATCCCCTCCGGCGAGGCGAGCACAAACGGGCGTAGATCCACATGCCTTGGGGCCAATCCGGATCGCGCAAAAATCGGAACCGTCGACAACGACAGTGTCGGTTGCGCGATGTAGTTCGCCGGTCGCGATTTCAGCTTGGCGCGGAACGCCGTGATCTCTTTCTTACTGGCAGTGGGACCAATAAGCATCCCGTACCCGCCTGAGCCATGGACCTCTTTCACGACAAGCTCGGACAAGTTATCGAGAACAAAGGACAATGATTCAGGATCGCTGCACCGCCACGTCGGTACGTTCTGAAGAAGAGGTTTTTCCCCGGTATAGAACTCAACGATTTCGGGCATATACGAATATATCGCCTTGTCGTCCGCGATACCCGTGCCCGGGGCATTTGCAATTGTAATGCCCCCTGCCCTGTAGACGTCAAGAATACCCGGAACGCCCAATGCGCTGTCCGGATTGAAGTTCAATGGGTCAAGGAAATCGTCGTCGACCCGACGATACAGAACGTCGATCGGGCGGTAGCCTCGGGTGGTCCGCATACACACGCGCCCGTCATGCACACGCAAGTCATGACCTTCGACCAGTTCCACAGCCATCTGATCCGCCAGGAACGCATGTTCATAATAGGCCGAATTGAAAATCCCGGGCGTCAGCACGGCGACGGTGGGCTCGCCTTCCGCACAGTCAGGCGCACAAGCCGCTAGGGACCTTCGCAAATTGCGCGGATAGTCCGAGACATTGCGCACATTTGTGGCACCAAACAGCTCAGGGAACATCTTGAGCATGGTTTCCCGGTTTTCCAGCATATAGCTGACGCCGGACGGCGTGCGGGCATTGTCCTCCAGAACATAGAACTCATCAGGTCCGGTGCGCACCAGATCTATGCCAACAATATGCGTGTAAATCTGACCGGGCGGTGAAACACCCAACATCTGCGGCAGGAAGGCCTCGTTTTCCGCGATCATCTCAGCGGGAACACGACCTGCACGAACGATTTCCTGTCGATGGTATATATCGTGAAGAAAGGCATTGATGGCCCGGACGCGTTGCTCGATGCCGCGTTCAAGCCGCTGCCATTCCCGTCCGGAAATCACGCGCGGAACGATGTCGAAAGGAATTAACCGTTCCTCAGCCTCAGCTTTGCCGTATACGTTAAACGTAATCCCTGTGAGCCTGAAAACTTCCTCAGCTTCGCGCTGCTTGGCCCTTAGTCTTGAGACATCTTCTGCATTAAACCATCGGCCGATTTCTTCGTACGGACCCCGTAGAGATCCATCGCCGTTGAACATTTCATCAAAATAGTCACTCATGCGAGAATTTTGACGAACAAATCAGAGTTTTCAAGAGAAACGGTTCGGGTTGCCGGAGCCCACAGCAAATACGGCTATTTTTGCAGCTAATCACGGCGAGGCGATGACCGGCAATTATTGGACCGCACCAAACGTCTGCACGAAAGGATCAATCAGCTTACGCCGTTCGAAATTCCGTAAAGCCATGATCCAAAAACGACCGAAACCCCCGGATCCGATGTCATTTCTTCAAGCCAAAAGAGCCTCGATTTTCGCCAGGGTCGCCGCATTGACAGCCACACCGTCTGTCTGGGCTGCCACCCGTTTGGCCCGACGGCCATCACCGGGTAAATGTGCGCCATCCTGAAAGCGAATGGCTTCGACAAGACTTGAAATGCCGGTGTCAAACCTGCCGCCCGCCGTCGCGCCGGGGTCGATGGCAATAAAGAACTGGCCGGTTTTCGGTGGCCCGCCCGCCGTGCCGGAAAACGGCGACGCGTTGATGCCCAACGTCGCCCCGGTCATCGCAGCTGCCATAAGCTCGACCATCAGCGCGACACCCACACCCTTGTATCCGCCCGACGGTGCCATAGACCCTTTGAGGGCAACATCGGGGTCCGTCGTCGGGTTTCCGTTTGAATCCAATGCCCAACCCACCGGGATTGATTTGCCTTCACGCGCGTGTTTCATGACCTCGCTTCGGGCAATGGTGCTGGCGCTCTGATCAATCAGCAATGCAGGCTGCCCGTCCGTACCCGGAGCCGCAATTGAAAACGGGTTGGTGCCCACAACCGGCTTTGACCCCCCGGACGGCGCGATTGAGGCTGGCGCATTGGTAAATCCCATCGCAACGAGCCCCGCTTGTGCAAGCCTGTAGGTGTGATAACCCAAAACACCGCAATTATAGCTGTTCTTGATGGCCAGAACGGCAACACCTTGTTCACGCGCAGTTGGGATCAACGCGTCAAACCCCAAATCGATGGCTGAATGAGCGAACCCAGTCGCAGCATCAACCGCGATGACCCCGGGCTTTGGTCGCGACAATTCGGGTTGTGCCTGCCCGTCGACCTTACCGCACTGTACATGCTCGCAATAGATCGGGATGTAGGCCAGACCATGGCTTGCGACGCCATCTGCCTCGGTTGCGGCGGTTGCCTCCGCCAGAGGACGAGCGTTGTTTTCCGACGTACCGGAGGCAACCAGCGCGCGGAATGACAGGTCTTCGATTTCAGCAAGGGAAAGGGTCTTTGTGTCGGTCACGTTCTTGTCTCGTCAATCGTTGTCGGAAAGTCCGGCCCCTGCACCCAGAAGGCGTGATTCATCGGTTGCGGGGGCATAGGTGCGTCGGGCGAAGTCGTTCAGCACATCCCAACTGTCCTGCGCGGGCCGTGCTCGGGTATGTTGCTTGCGATGTCCATCTGGCGCAGTGCCAAACGAAACTGTCACATGCTCTGCGTTCACCGGAAAGGTTTCAGACAGCGTAAGGCGGACGCCGTCGGTTACGGCCAGCTCTCCGTCTGCTTCGACAGTCAGCGAACGCTCCAAGAGACGTGCGGCATGGCCTACAAATGCCAATAATAAAACTGGGGCAACGACCCGTTTCATTTCAACCGGACCGTCCTTCAGAAGATGTACACAATCGGACAACAAAGGCCCCGCCGAAAGCGGGCACAAATCGCCCTCTCCTTGCCAAGGGTTGTCGATTCGCCCCGGACGATGATCCTGTGGGTTCGAAGCCAGCCCCAGTTGCAGCAAGTCGGCAAGCACCGCTGTCCCGTCTACGCCCTGAGCGCACAACCAGCGTGTCGCTTTGGCGGCCTCTTCGGCCTGACCCCAGGAATACCCTGCGCCGCGGGTCGCGCGTTTGGCAGTCGCTTCAACCTCGTTCAACGAGAAACTCATGCCGTGACCTGCGGGTAGACCCAGAAATCCGCGTTTTCGACCGTCAACTCGTCTGGATAAGGCGCGCCGGCATACATGCAGATACGAACCCAGCGATCCGACCGGGGGTCAAAATGCGTGGCCCCGAAGAACGACAGCTTCGCCCGCAGCATATCGATTGGCGCGACAGTTGCGCTGATCGTGTTGTCGTGAACCTCTCCGTACGGTGCTGCGCGACCCATTTGGAGGCGTCGCACCGTATGACGATGTTCGGGGTGGCGCAGCAGGAATTCTGCAATCGGTTGTTCATCGTCCCAACCGCGTAACGCATCATAGGCTGCGGCCGCATCCCGCCCGGGGGCCAATGGCTGTTCGTAGTCCGCGATGGGTTCCTCAAACCGCTCGCCCAACCGGGGCTCCAGTTTCTCCTCGGATACATACCATGCACGCGCGCAGTTCTCGGTTGCCGACCAATCCAAGTCGAGCGCCCAACCAAAGGTCCCTTTGATCATCTGCTTTACGTCGCAGATTGGCATGGCACCATCGATGATGAACGCCCCTGCGTTGCTATCGGCCATGCAGTCCACAAGCCCATCCACAAGATCGCCGTAGGGTTCAAGGATCAGCGAGGCCAAAAGCTCTTGCCCTTCTTCGCTGAGCGCCGTTTCCGACCATGTCACCAGCCTATCCCAAGGATAGTCGTAATTCAGACTATCCCCGGTAAGGTGGTCCGATATTGCTTTCAAATCGGCACGCAATTGACCGAGCTTCCTGACCTGAATTGGATGATCGGATCGCCACCATGAGATTGAAAGTTTGCTGCGTTCGAAAATCTGACGGAAATGGCTGGTTTCGGTCTGTGTCGCAGCTTTCAACGACCGAACGCGCGCAATCGCTTCTTCCCGGACCATGATCCAGTTGTTGAACAAAACCGGGTGATTGATGATGAACGGCGCCATGCCCAGCCCGGTCGAGTTTCCGATGCCCAGCCAACGCGCGATCTCGGGGTCCAACTCTGCCGTCTGATCGCCGCCTTTGGCGCGCGCCATGTGCTGGACCAGATCGCGCACGAAAACCCGCGTCAGATAGACCGACAGCATCTCGGCCTGAAACGGTGCACTGACTTCATCCCGATCTGCGATCTTTTCACGATCAGCCGCGCCGAATTTGCCCGAGCCATAAACGGCGGTTGTCCGCATGAGATAGCCGACCTTGTAGATTTGTTCGAGGTCTGGTTGCAAACCGGCTGCGAGACGATCCACCACATGCGCCCACAGGCGCACCGAGCGGTTGGCGCGTGACAGTGACAATTCGTTTTCGCTGACACGTCCGGCCTCTTGCAACGGTACATTCTGCGACAGGCGCTTGATGTCGTCCGGATCGGGAATGCCGTCGAACAGCGCAAAGGTGGCATCCCACGCTTCGGCAATCACACGGTCCGAGCGCTTTTCCGGCGGCAGATCATGGGCAAACGCCACAAGGGAATAGGCCCGTTCCGGACCGTGGGCGGTGTAAACTGCGTGTCCGACACCCTTGGAATCAATGTCGAAAACAGGGCGGGAGAAAGACCAGCCCTCTCGCGCCATTCGGCAGGTCAGCTGGCGCATAAAACTGAGGCGGCACTGATGCAGCGACCCAAGCCGCGAGAGCCGCATGACGCGTGCGGGATCTCGTCTGCTGATAACTGTCCGCGCCGTTTCCATCCAGCTACCCTTTGGCTACGAAATTCTCGGCAAAGAACCGATACCAGTTCCCTCCCATGATACCTGCCACTTCGTCTTTGTTGAGGCCCGTGGCGCGCAACCCTTCTTCGATGTTTCCAAAGTCCCGGTTGTCCCGAAACCACGAAGGCATAGGGGGAAAACCGGGATTGCTGGCTGATCCTTCGCCATAATCGATCTCTTTGCTCCAGCGTCCGACCCGCATCCATTCGACCACACTGTCGGGTTGATCCTGGCACAAATCCGTTCCGATCCCCAAATGGTCGGCACCGTATTTCTCTGCAGTTCGCGCGATCATCTCGCAAAACCCATCAAGCGTGCAGTCTGACTTGTCCTTCAGGTGATGAGGATAGACCGAAAATCCCAGCATCCCACCATTTTCGGTAACAGCCCGGATCACCGAGTCTCGCTTGTTGCGCAGCGCCGGCGCCCACGCGTGAGGGTTCGCATGTGTGATGGCGATCGGGCGCTCGGACAATTCCGCGGCCTCAATCGTCGACCGATCCGCCGAGTGGCTCATGTCGACAACAAGACCCACGCGGTTCATTTCTTTGACGACCTGTTTGCCCATTCTAGTCAGGCCGGTATCCTCAGCCTCGTAACAGCCAGTCGCGAGCAGCGACTGATTGTTGTAGGTCAACTGCATGAACCGTGCGCCAAGCGTATGCACGATCTCGACCAGCCCAATATCATCTTCTATGGGCGATGGGTTCTGAAAGCCGAAGAAAACAGCTGTGCGCCCGGACTCTCGCGCCTTTTCCACGTCGCTGGCCCATAACCCTTTCATGATCAGATCGGGGTATTGTTCGAACCACCGGTTCCACTGTTCAAAGTTCAGAACGGTTTCGCGAAAGTTCTCGTGGTATGCGATGGTGACATGGATCGCGTCCACGCCTCCTTCGCGCAACTGCCGAAAAATCTTTTCGGACCAATTGGCGTACTGCAGCCCGTCAATGCGCATTACACCGGTGTTCCTGCACTGATGTACGCGGTTTTGACCGTCGTGTAGAATTCCGCTGCCGCCCGACCCTGTTCACGCGGACCATACGAACTGTCGCCGCGCCCGCCGAAGGGCACGTGATAGTCGGTGCCTGCGGTCGGCAAGTTTACAGTGACAACGCCGGTCCGAGCATTGCGCCGGAAATGCGAGGCGCGGGCCAGGGACCGGGTCACAATACCCGAGGTCAGACCGAAGTTTGTATCGTTAACCACGGCCAGCGCCGCGTCAAAGCTGTCCACTTTGATAACCGAGGTCAGCGGGGCAAACATCTCTTCACGGTTGATGCGCATGTCATTGTTGGTGTTCAGGAACACGCCGGGGCTCATGTAATAGCCGTCATGTGGCATGTCCAATCGCTGCCCGCCACACGCCAATTCGGCACCTTCGGCCTTGGCCAAATCGACATAGGCGAGGTTCTCGGCCAGTTGTTGTTCACTGACAACAGGACCCATCTGAGTTCCTTCTTCCAGCGCATGGCCCACTTTCATGGCCTTTGCACCCGCCACCAGTTTTTCGACGAATGCATCGTGAATGCCAGCGTGAACCACAAGGCGGGAAGATGCGGTACATTTCTGACCGGTACCACCAAATGCGCCCCCAAGCGCCAGAGAAACTGCGAGGTCAAGATCCGCGTCGTCCATCACGGCCAACGCGTTCTTCGATCCCATCTCCATCTGCACTTTGGTCAGGTTCGGAATGGCTGCGGCGGCGATGCCTTTGCCGACCGGAACGGAACCGGTGAACGAAATGGCATCGACTTTGGGGCTTTCGACCAAACGCTGCCCGATTGAGCGGCCAGAACCCATTACTAGGCTGAACAGACCCTTGGGAATGTCCTGACGTTCGATGATCTCAGTCAGTGCAACAGCCGACGCAGGGGTCATGTTCGCCGGCTTCCAGATGACGGCGTTTCCATAACACAGCGCTGGGGCGATCTTCCACGACGCCGTCGCAGTTGGGAAGTTCCAGGGGCTGATGACGGCGACAACTCCAACGGGTTCGCGTCTGACGTCGATTTCGATATCGGGGCGCACGGAATCTGCATTCTCACCAATCTGGCGCAAGCATTCGGCAGCGTAGTAAGTAAAGAACTGCCCGGCGCGATAAACCTCGCCCCTGCCTTCCGCAAATGGCTTGCCCTCTTCGCGGCTGAGCAATGTGCCAAGCTCTTCGGCCCGGGCCATCAATTCATTGCCAATGCCCTGCAACACCGCCTGCTTCCGCTCTAGCCCGTAGCTGGCCCATTCCGCTTGCGCGATGTGCGCGCGATCCAAAGTCGCTTCAAGCTGGTCTGTACTGGCTTGCGCATAGCGGCCGATGAGATCGCTCAGATCCGATGGATTGCGGTTTTCGATCTCGGTTTCACCGGTGGTCCACTCACCAGCGATCAGATTTGGATTAGTCACGAAACGACCCCGAATGGAAAAGTTTCGGACAGGATGGACTTCAATGCCAGCATCAGTCAAATTCAAACAACTTAAAATAACTTCAGGAAATTTGAAGCATGGCAATCAAAATCGAAATGCTGCGATGCTTTTGCACGGTTGCTCAAACCGGCAATCTGACCGAGGCCGCCGACCGCCTGGGGCGCACACAGTCCGCCCTGTCGATGACATTGAAACAACTCGAAGGGCATCTTGGGAAAAAGCTGTTTGAAGGGGAACGAAAAAACCTTTTGTCCCCATTGGGAGAGCAGGTATTCGAGATGTCCCTCAAACAGGTGCGGCAATTCGATCAAACCGTTCAGGCTATCCAAGCCGCCGCAGACGCCGCCCATGGCCAACTGCGGATCGCCTCTGTGCCTTCGGTTGCCGCGCTTATTTTTCCAGCGGTCCTCGAGCATATGACCCATCGTTTCCCGGGTCTGAAGGTGGAGCTAAGGGATACGGACACACAGCAGGTGTTGGATTCGCTCGCAGACGGCAAGGCCGACATTGGCATAGCGTCGGGGTTTCACCCCTTGAAAGGTATCAAGGCCGTTCCACTGTTCGCGGATCAGTTCGGGCTTGTGTGTTCATCGGACCATCCACTGATAACCAGCCCAGAGCCGCCAACTGTGGAAGATGTGATTGCTGCCTCATTTGTGAGAAACGCATTGTGCGATCTTATACAAACACCAAGCTTTGCGGCTGCAATCCGCAAAACCGAAGTCACAATTCACAACACTCACTCGTTGATTACCATGGTCCGAACGGGCAAATGGGTCACTTTGTTGCCTCAGACAGTCGCACGATTTATCCCCGAAACAACTGCGTTTCGCACTCTACCTGATCTGCCGGACAAACGACAGGTTTATCTCTACATCAAAGAAAAACCGCGGTTTAAGGACCTGACGGATGAATGCAGCGCATTTATTGCGCACAGCGAATTGATCAGAAACACCAATTGAAAGCCAACCCATAAAAACGACGGGAATCGAAAGATCCAAGTTAGGATTTTTGCTGCCGAACAAAACGTTTGATGTGAATGTATGAATGAGCGGCGGAACCTTCAGGAACCACCGCCCAGATCTGCGCCAGTCACGAAGACTGGGCAAATTCGTCAACCTGTGCGGTCCCGGAGGAAAGTCGAAAGCTTGGGCGCGCACCAGCTTTGGGCCCATTACCCGGTGCAACACGACGCCAATACGGGGAAAATCCGCGCCAAGTTCCCACACGCTGCACCGTGTTGGGTTTCAATAGGATCAAGAGGCTCCACCACGAAGGTCGCAATTGCCGGGGGGTTTTTGGTTGTGCTTGTATGGGATCGTATGCGCTCTGCATTCCCGAATGACGCACGCCCCATTCACAAAAGTCATTGCGCCGCCCGGATCATCGCAAAGCTTGCGCGAAATTTTTGATAGGCCTCTTCATAAACGTCGGCTTGTTGCACGTCGGGTTGCACCTCTGTTGCGATGTCCGGCGGCGAAATGACATCCGCCGGCGAAGCCCCGGTGGCGGCAATCATTCCAAGTCGTGCGGCCCCCAAAGCCGCCCCAAACTCACCCGAAACCGGCACCCGAAGTGGCAATCCAAAGACAGTCGAGATCAGTTGCAACCAGTACTTTGACGCGCTGCCGCCACCGATTGCGATGACCTCGTTCATTTGCGCATCCGTCGCCGCCAAAGCCTCGAGGCTGTCGCGCAACCCAAACGCAACACCTTCCAACACAGCGCGTGTCATGTCTTCTTTCGTTGTACCGGTGGACAGTCCGGTGAAGCTGCCCCGAATCTCGGCATCGTTGTGCGGTGTTCTTTCCCCCGACAGATAAGGCAGGAAGCGCAACTGCCCTGGTGGCGAGACTTGTTCGCCTAACGCGCGGGTCAGATCCGACGGCGATTTCCCTACCAGCCGCGCCAGCCAGTTAAGACTGTCCGTCGCCGACAGCATCACCCCCATCTGGTACCAACGTCCAGGCACGGCGTGGCAAAACGTATGCACGGCCGTCTCGGGCGCGGGTCTATAGCCATCGCGCGCCGCGAGAAGAACACCGGACGTGCCCAGAGAAACGAAACTTTGTCCTTCGTTCAGTGCGCCAATTCCACAGGCCGCCGCAGCGTTGTCACCTGCACCTCCGGCAATGATGACCGGGTTGTTCAGGCCCCAGGATCGCGCGAGCTCAGGCCGCAATTCACCAGCGGGTTGAGTGCCCTCTACAAGACGCGGCATTTGGTCAGGGCCCATGTGTCCGGCTTCAAGCAGCGTATTCGACCACTGTCTTTTGCCGACATCCAACCACGATGTACCCGCACTGTCTGACATATCGGCCACGTAATCACCGGTCAGGTAATAATTCAGATAGGCCGCTGGCAACAGGACCTTCGATGTTCTTGCAAAGATTTCGGGTTCGTTATGCCTGACCCATTCAAGCTTTGGCGCGGTGAAGCCCGGGAACACAATGTTACCGGAAAGCTCGCGTACGCCGTCTGTTTTGTCCAGAATGGCCGCCTCGGCATGAGAGCGCGTGTCGTTCCACAAGATGCAAGGGCGCAGAACGTCACCGTTTTCATCCAGCAAGGTTGCGCCGTGCATATGCCCCGCAACCCCGACGCCGCGCAGTTCGGCAAACGACGGGTAAGTTTCGCGCATTTCCGAGATCGCCTGTTCGAGCGCTTCAATCCAATCTGCCGGATCCTGTTCTGACCAACCGGCCCGAGGATGCGACACGTCATACGCGCGTTCGGTCGAACCGATTGGCGTACCAGAACCATCAACGAGCAAGGCGCGAAGCCCGGAAGTACCAAGATCAATGCCAAGAAACGTCATTCAATTGCCCTCAAGGTAAAGGCGAAGCGTAGCTTCTGTACCGGTGTTGTAGATTGCACGGAGCCACATTTCAAATGTATCTGCAAAATCAGATATTTCTGCGATGTCGCCGTAGATGTTTTTCATACCCAACCAGGCTTTGGGCTCGGTTCGCGCTTGTTTCGCAAAAGTGTTCAGGTCAAGCCACAAGGGGTCGTTTTCGGCGATTTCCGAACCGTCTTCGCGGATTCCTTCGCACATCCTTGCCCACAAGGCCTCGACCAGAGCGAGGCCGTTGAACGGCGCACCCTTTTTCAGCGCATCCCGTATCGACGGCAGGACAAATCCGGGATGCCGCGACGAACCGTCAAAGGCCACTCGTCGAACCGTGTCCGCGATCGTTGGGTTGGAAAAGCGCTTTGCGACCAATTGCAGGTACGTCTCAGGTGACATCCCGGGAACCGAAGCGACATGCGGCAGTACTTCGTCTGTCATCACGACATGAAAAAAGGAGCGCAGAACGTCGTGTTCCATCGCATCCGAGATTGTGTGCAGCCCGATGATTTCGGCCGCTCCGGCCAGAACCTGATGCCCGGCGTTAAGAATGCGGATCTTCTGCATCTCGAACCCATGGACGTTGTCAGAAAACGTCGCACCTGCTCTGTCCCACTCGGGACGACCCGCGCAAAAGTCATCCTCCATCACCCACTGACGAAAGTTCTCATGCGAAACGGGCGCAGCATCCGAGAGTCCCAGACTTTGGACCAAATCAAGTTCTCTTTGGCCCGTTGAAGGGACAATGCAATCCACCATCGAATTCGGAAAGCTACAGTTTTCGTCAATCCAATCCGCCAATGGCGGATCTTGCAGACGTGCCAGCGAAACAACGGTTTGGCGCAGAACATCCCCGTTCCCCACCAAGTTGTCACAGCTTTGCAGGGCTATCGGCCCCAACCCGTCATCCAGCCTCAGTTTCAACGCAGCGACGATTGCGCCAAAAGCGGTGCGCGGCGCGTCCGGGTTTTGGATGTCATGCACAATGTCGGGGTGCTGTCCTTCAAACCCACCGGAAACGGGATCAACGTAGTAGCCACCTTCTGTCACCGTCAGCGAAACAATGCGAATGTCCGGGCAGGCGATCCTGCGGATCAATGCAGCATTGCTTTCTTCGACCGGAAGGTAATCGATCATCGGCCCGACAATCTCGGCAGAAATACTATCGGGGCCCAGCTCTATCAAAGTCGTCAGATAATCCTGTTTCGCCAGCTTGGAACGCATCACCTTGTCGTATTCCCGAACACCGGCCCCCACAATAGCCCAGTCGTGCGCCACACCCTGCTGCATCAACCGGTGAAGGTACCAGGATTGATGCGCCCGATGAAAGTTCCCGAGGCCGATATGAACGATCCCCGCAGAAAGACGCTCACGATCATAGTTTGGGTGCTCAATGCCTTCGGGCAGCGCCGTAAACGACCTGTTGGACAATGCGATCATGCTCTGCCCTTCGCTGTGCGGTCTAAAATGGATGCCTCGACCTCGCTCAGGTTATCGAAGACCTCGACCGCACCTGCCCTCAGCAGTGTTTCGGTATGCGCGCGCTTTCTTCCCGTCAAATGACTGCCGCCGACGAATCCAATTGCGGGAATTCCGGCAGCATTTGCCCCGACGATGCCGTGCGGCGAGTCCTCAACGACGACGCACTCCTCCGGCCTCAGGTGCAAACGCTCTGCCGCCAACAGGAATAGGTCCGGCGCAGGTTTTCCATTTTCCACTTCGTCGGCACTGGATGCCGTGCCCTCGAACCATTGAGAAAGTCCGCCAAGGTCGAGCGTCGCCGCCATCCGGCGCAGCGACGCACCCGTTGCAATCGCCATTCCAACGCCCTCAGATCGCAATGCGGCCAACAGATGCTTGGCCCCCGGAATTGGCCTAAGCTGCCTTTCATATGCTGACAAAAGTCGACTTTCGACCCGAGCGGCGAATGTGTGCGGAACCGGGGAACCGAGGCGTTTGGCCACATATTGAACAATGACCGGCATCGCGACACCCAAGAACTGATCACCCACTTCGCGTTCAGTGGCGTCCTTGATGCCGAGCGCCCGCATTTCCGATGCTATGGCCTCGAGAGACAACGGCTCACTGTCGACCAGACATCCGTCCAGATCAAAAATGACACCCTTGGCCGTCGACATCCCAGCAGGTCTCCTGTGCTCTAAATGCGCTGTTGCGTCGATTGGTCGAACAGATGGACCCTCGACGGGTCGATCACGAAACCCAGTTTCGACCCCGGGCGGGCTGAAATCCGATCTTTGACCAATGCGTCCACAAGGTCCTTGCCGAACTTCGCAAATATCTGGGTCTCCGATCCTGTGGGTTCGACGACGACGACTTCCATCGGCACACCTTGCTCACCGATTTCGATATGCTCGGGCCGGATGCCGTATGTGACTTGGCGCCCGTCGGCGGCAGCTGTTTCCGGCAGCGGCAGTGTAAGCCCGCTGTCCGACACAAACACGCGGATGCCGTCGCGCGTGGCCACGGACCCATTCACAAAATTCATTGCAGGTGATCCTATGAAACCCGCAACAAATACGTTGTCCGGGTTATCATAAAGGTCCAGCGGACTGCCGATCTGTTCGACACGCCCGTCACGCATTACAACGATCTTGTCCGCCATCGTCATGGCCTCGATCTGGTCATGGGTCACATAGACAATCGTCGTGCCTAGCCGCTGATGCAGCTCTTTGATCTCGACCCTCATTGTGACACGCAATTTTGCGTCCAGATTGGAAAGCGGTTCATCGAACAAGAATACCTGTGGATCGCGCACAATTGCCCGCCCCATGGCAACGCGTTGGCGTTGACCGCCGGACAGCTCTTTCGGATAGCGTTTCAGGTATTTTGTCAGGTCCAGAATATCTGCGGCCTGCGTGACCTTTTCCTCGATCTCGCCCTTTGTACGCTTGGCCATTTTCAAGGGGAAAGCGATATTGTCGAAGACTGTTTTGTGCGGGTAAAGTGCGTAGCTTTGAAACACCATCGCGATGTCACGCTCTTTCGGCGGAATGTCATTGACAACACGATCACCGATCGAGATCGACCCATCGCTGATTTCTTCAAGCCCCGCCAGCATGCGCAAAAGGGTGGACTTGCCGCATCCCGAAGGGCCAACCAGCACCACGAATTCGCCGTCGTTGATGTCGACGCTGACGCCGTGCATCACTTGCGCGGATGCATAACGTTTGAAAACGTTTTCGATTGTAACGTTTGCCAAATTTCCGTCCTCTTATTGCGGCAAAACAATCTGCATCTTCACATCCGCCGCTGGGGCGGATGCTGCGATTTCGAAGGCGTGCACACTTTCTGAAAAGTCGAATGTTCTGGTTATCAGGGGTTTGATGTTTATGGCCCCTGAACTCAGCATGCCAACGCAGCGCGGAAAGACATGTGCATAGCGAAAGATGTTCTCGACGCGGGCCTCGCGCACCATCGCGGCGCCGGCGTCGTATTCAATGGGGTCTGGCTGACCGCCAATCATGACGACGCATCCGCCGGGGCACAGCGCGTCAAAAACCGTCTTTGCTGCGTGAGGGCTGCCTGTGGCTTCGAAAACAATATCGACACCCCAGGTGTCGGTGTCCTTCAGAACCGATCCGGTCACATCATCGGATGCTGCATTCAAAGGCACAATTGCAGGGCTGAGCGACGCGGCGATGTCCAGCTTCTTTTCCGCCAGATCAGTTACATAGACCCTGGCACACCCCGCAGCGAGTGCGGAAAGTGCGGTTACCAGACCGATCGGCCCCGCACCCAGGACCAAAGCCGTATCGCCGGGTTTAACGCGGGCCTTGGTCGCTGCGTGCACACCAACGGCCAGCGGCTCGACCATCGCCGCTTCAGCAAAGCTGACGTTGTCGGGCAGTTTAAAGGTGAACGCCTCGGGATGTACGCAGGTCGGTCGCAAAATCCCGTGAACCGGTGGCGTGGCCCAAAACCTAACGGCCGGGTCGACGTTGTACATCCCAAGCCGGGTGGCACGGCTGTTGGGGTCCGGGATGCCCGGCTCCATGCAGACCCGGTCGCCAAGGTTCAAGCTGGTCACGTCCGCACCGATTTCAACCACGGTGCCCGACGCCTCGTGCCCGAGTATCATGGGTTCATTCACGACAAACGGCCCAATGCGACCATGGGTGTAATAGTGAACGTCTGAACCACAGATGCCCACAGTGTGCAGCTTGATCCGCACGTCCCGAGGACCCAGTTTTTCTTCGACGCGATCTATCGCAGGAAAATCCCGCAGGCTGATTTCGTCTTTCTTTTCAAGGACCAGAGATTGCATGTCTCAGCCTTTCCTGATGATGTAGATGGCCAGCACCAAAGCGATGGCGTTTGAAATCCAGATGGTCAGACCCAAGGGCTCGATGAAACGGAACCAGAAAAGCGACAAAGCGATCCAGATGACGACCGAAATAAACAACCGGTCAAACCAATTGGTCTCGATCGGCAAGAACCCGGACTTCTGTTCAGGCTCGAAGTCTTCCATCTGATCATCCAGATGCGTTGAGGCCAACGGGGTGTCGTCGCGATCTGCCATGGATCTATCCTTTCACCGCGCCAAAGGTCAGGCCCGCGACAATATGCTTTTGGACAAGGCCAAACACGATCAGGGCCGGTATGAGAGTGAAGACCGAGATTGCAGCCATGATCCCCCATTCTGTCCCGGTCGTCGTGACGTATTCAGACAGGCCGGTGGTCAGGGTGCGGGCATTGAAATTGGTCAAAGTGGCGGCCAGCAGATATTCATTCCACGCAAAAACCCAAGTCAGAATGAGTGTCACGGCCAAACCCGGACGACAGAGCGGAAAGATGATCTCGGTGATGACTTTCCATGAACTGGCACCATCGACGTAAGCCGCCTCGTCCAGTTCCTTCGGGATACCGTCCACAGTGGGGCGCAGCGTCCAGATCGCAAATGGAAGGTTGAACGTGCAGTAGACCAGGATCATGCCAATTCTTGTGTCCAGCAGGCTCCATTCGCCAACCGCATAGACGGTTGTCATCAACAGGAACATCGGCAACAAAAAGACGGCAGGGGGTGCCATGCGGTTCGTGATCGTCCAGAAAAAGATCGATTCCTTCCCGCTCATGTTGAAACGCGACAACGCATAGCAGGCCAGAAACCCAAGAATGGTGCACAGTAAAGCGTTGCCGGTCGAAATAATCACCGAATTCAGCATATAGCTGCGCAACAGGCGATCGCCCCAGACTTTGGCATAGTTGCCCCAATACGGGTCACTCAGAATGATATCCGGCGTGGAAAACAACTGAACTGCAGGTTTCACGGATATGACGAACAGCCAGTAGATCGGGAACAATGTCAGGAAACTGACAAGCGTCCAGAAAACAATGCCGACGATCGCGCTTTTCTTCTTCATCGGCTCAGTCCTTCTTATTGCGCGGGGCTAGCATGGTCACATAAAGCAACCAGCAAACTACAATGGTGAGGTAAAGCACGATGACCGAAATGGTTGATCCGTAACCGTAATTCGTCTTCGGGAAGACCTCTTTGAAAATATGGACCCCGACAAACCGCGTGGCAGAGCCGGGCCCGCCTCCTGTAAGCATCCAGACCTCATCAACCGTGCGCAGCGCATCCATCAGTCGAATGAATACGGTTGCGACAACAGCCGGCGCGATCATGGGCAGCGTGATATGCCAGAAAATCTGCCGCTTGCCCGCCCCGTCGATTTGGGCCTGCTCAAAAGGATCGGGCGGCAGGGACACCAGAGCCGCGATAAGGGTCAGTGTCACCAACGGGGTCCAATGCCAGACATCCATGATGACGATGGTGGCAAATGCGGCCGTCGCAGACGTGCCGATGTTCATCGTTATTCCGAACCATTCATCCAGATAATGGGGGATGATCCCGATGGATGGCGTCGTCATCAGCTTCCAGACCGACCCGACAATGATCGGGGCCACGATCAACGGAAGCGTATGAATGGTACGAAAGATCGCCTTGCCGGGAAAGTCGCGCATGAAGGCCTGCGCAAGGAAGTATCCAAGGATCAACTCGGACAAAACAGCGAAGACCACAAACAGGACGGTGACGCCAAGCGAATTCAAAAAAGCCTGGTCAAAGACAATCTGTCGGAAGTTGTCAGCCCCATTGAAGACCATCTCGGGGTTGACCGCGAACGGGTTCCATTGGTGGAACGACACGTACACGACATAGATGAAAGGCAGCACGCCGAAGAAAAAGAGGATGACCAGTGTAGGTGCCAGAAAAATCCAGCCAAGTCTCTTGGATTGCATGAGGCACGTCCTGATTGTGCGCGTCTTGATGGTGTTAGACGATTTATAATTGCACAGAATTTCTGATTTGGCGTGGGCCGCCACCACCGCGATGGTGGCGACCCGGTCGGCAACCTTGGGGAGAAGTGGTTTACTTGCGGTAGCCGAGTTCCGTGAGTGTCGATTCTGCCGCTGTGGCCATCTGGTCCAGCCCGTCTTGCACACCCAGATCTCCAGTCAGGATCTGGTAGAAGATTGGCGCTGTGGCTTCGCGAACCTGAGCGTGGAACGGATAGGCCGGTGCACCGGCAAACAGATACCCTTTGTCCCGGATCAGGTCGTAGTAGCCGCCCAGCTCTTCATTGAAGGCCACCACTTTCGGGTCGTCATACGTTGCCGTATGCGTCACACGCGGCGCTGCGACGGCCCAGTCCGGCTGAACCTCGTTTTGCGCGATAAACTGCAAGAATAGTGCGGTCGCTTCCTTGTTTTTTGAGGAATGCGGCATGCCGAACGCGCCACCGTCATAGTAGCCGATGTACCCTTCACCCGCTTCCGCCGCGTCCAGAACGCCATCTGCCAACGGTGGCAGCGCAACACCTACTTTACCTACAACGAGCGATTTGCTGTCATCAGCTGCGATCCAGCCCGCGTTTTCGCCGTAGACCAAACCTTGTGCTGCACGGCCGGCACCGAAAGTCGTGCCCACTTCGGTCCAGGTTGAGGCCGGGCTTTCTGGCGGCGCAATATCGCGCATGCTCAGCCACCATGTCATTGCCTCAACAGCTTCAGGGCCGTTCATGGCACCACCGTTTGCAACCGAAGCCGCATAGTTGTTGTCTGCGTCGATGCCCCAGTTGTAAACGCCGAATGTTGGCGCAACGGACTCGTAGTACTCATACCAGGACGCGACGTGGCCGGTATGGGCCTGTGCTGTGGTACCCCACAGTTCCAAGTCGTTTTCTTTGCCGTAATCCGTAAAGAACTGGGCAATCTCGGAATACTCATCATGCGTCGTCGCGGGCACAAGATCGCGTCCGGTCTTTTCTTTGAACGCTGCCTGAATGTCCGCATCGCCAAATAGGTCTTTCCGGTAGAGATAGACCTTCAGGAACGCCTCCATCGGCACACCGTAGAGGTTTCCATCTGCGTCCTTGAAGTAGTCCGCGAATGTCGTGAAGTTGCCTTCGTCATAATTGGGCGCTTGCAAATCCGGATTATCGGCCAGAAAGGCGGTCAGGTTGGTCAGAAAATCGCGCGCCAGGTAGGAATAGATGATGTCCTGCTCGATATAGACCATGTCATAGATGCCTGTCCCGGCTTCCATGTCCTTGATGCCTTTGTCGAACATCTGATCCCAGGACGTTGTCTCAACATCAACGCGGATGCCGGTCAGCTCTTCGAACTGAGGTGCGAGAACCTCGCGTATATACAAAGACGGCGGCGAAGACTCGGTCACACCCCGGATTGTCACGCCCTGGTACGGCTCAGCCGCTTTCTGCCACCAAGCGTGACCATCGGCAACGGCCGCCGTGGCGGCAACGGTAAGGGCCAGCGCTGACGCGCCGATCTTGAATGCAAAGCTCACGGTATTCCTCCCATTTGTTTTCAGAGGTTCCGAGCGCGACGTTCTCGGCGACTCGCTCCACCTCGCTCCGACATAATGCTTATGTATGGTCACTCATGCAACTGTAAATTTTCATTTGTATGATTTGCCTTTCATATGTAAATGTGCAAGCGTGATCCAATCGCCAAAAGAAATGGCAATGCGCTGGCGCAGGCAGGAGGGGTCTTAAGTGGCACGTGAAGTAATTGAAGACAGCGACGCGTTCGTCACCGAGATTTGCTGGCATTACTATGTAAACGAAATGACTCAGGCCGAGATTGCCCGTCTCATGAATGTAACCCGTCTACGGGTGAACCAGGCGATCCAACGCGCCAAAGCCAAGGGTTTTGTGAAGATCCAAATCGAGTCGCCGTTCCTGCCCCGAATAGAACTACAGGAAGAACTCAAAGCCGCCCTTGGTCTTCGCCGGGCTGTCGTCAGTCCTTCCAATGCGGCAGAGTATGATTACCACAAACCTGTTGGCGCAGCGTTGGCGACCGTGCTGACCGAACGGCTGGCGACCGGGGAATGGTCCTCTTTCGGCGTATCCTGGGGACTGACGCTGGATTCTGCCATACGCAAGCTGCCGCGTCAGACCCATCCGGATCTCGAAGTTGTCTCTATCCTTGGGGGAACCGCGCGGGGCTCGACGTTGAATTCCTTCGGCATCGCCTCGGGTATCGCCAATGTGCTGGGCGCGCGCTACTCGGTGCTTACAGCCCCGATCTACCTTTCCGAGGGCATTGATCGCGAACTGTTCCTGTCTCAGTATGCCCTCAAGGACCACTTCGAAAAATTCAGATCCTTGGACGCCGTTCTGCTGACGTGTTCGAATGTTTCCGACAAATCCTTTCTGGTCGAACATGGCCTGCCTCATGGTCTGACGCCCGAGGGGCTCATCAAAGCTGGCGCGATCGGAGATGTTCTGGGGCAGTTCCTTGATCGAAACGGCCAATCCGTTTCCGAAGAAGTCGACAACCGAACAATCGGAATGCCACTTAGTCAGGTTCTGGAGATACCTGAAAAAATCATGGCGGCTGCGGGTCCACACAAGGTCGAAATTCTAAATGCGGCCTGTAAACGCGGATTGGTCGATACGCTGGTAACGGACGACGTCACCGCGCGGCTTTTGCTGGAAAGCTGCGACACAGCCAGCAAAGCTGCCGAGTAACGAGGACTGGAAGCCCATGACCCTCGCTCCGGACAGCCTTGGCCCAACGATTTGTATCGGAGAAATCCTGGCCGAGATCGTTGTCACATCGATAGGCGAAGGGTTCGATCAACCGCTTCCGATGATTGGTCCGTTTCCAAGCGGAGCACCAGCCATCTTCATCGATCAATGTGCCAGAATGGGAGGGTCCGCCGCCATCGTTGGCGCAGTTGGCAAAGATGATTTTGGTCGAATGAACCTCACCCGTTTGCAGGATGACGGCGTGGACATCTCCGGCGTGATCGTAAGCCCAGATTACCCGACAGGCACTGCCTTTGTGCGTTACAGACCTGATGGCGACCGGGACTTTGTTTTCAATCTTTGGACATCAGCTGCCGGGCAGTTGCGTTGGAATGATAAGGTCGACGACGTCGTTTCCCGTGGCGGACACCTTCACATAATGGGCACCGCCATCGGCAACGGAACGGTTTGGCCAATTGTCGCGCGTGCGGCTCACATAATCAAACAGCGGGGTGGATCTGTGTCACTGGACCCGAACCTGCGCAAAGAACTGAATGGCGATGCTGATGTGAAGATAATGGACGTCATCAAGATGACAGATCTTCTACTGCCATCGGGGGACGAATTGTACCACGCCGCGGGCTTGTCGTCGGACGTAAACGAGAAAACTGCAGTTGCGAAACTGTTTGCCAGTGGCGTTTCAGAGATTGCGATAAAGCGTGGGGAAAACGGCTCCTCCTGCTACGTAAGCGATGGAACCATCACCCATGCTTCGGCTTTTGGCGTGACCGAGGTTGACCCCACCGGTGCCGGGGATTGCTTTGGCGGGGCTTATGTCGCCGCACGCCGACTTGGCCTGACAACCGATGAGGCGCTGACATATGCCAACGCTGCTGGGGCCCTCAACGTCACCCAACAAGGACCAATGGAGGGTGCCGCAACCCGAGAGCAGCTGGACGGATTTATTGCTGCCAAGAGGTCTGATCAATGACGTCGCTTGCGTTGACTGAACTCGCGGAACTGCGTCGCAAAGGGAAACCGCGCGGCATTACATCGGTATGTTCCGCGCACCCGCTGGTATTGCGCGCAGCCCTGCATCATGGGCGCGATACCGGGGCCACGGTTCTGATCGAAGCCACCTGCAATCAGGTCAATCACCACGGCGGCTATACCGGGATGAAACCGCAAGACTTTGCGTCCCTCGTGGTCGACATGGCGCAGCAGGAAGGTTGCCCTGCCGATCAGATCATCCTTGGCGGAGATCACCTTGGCCCCAATCCCTGGAGACGTTTGCCAGCGGATGACGCGATGGATCAGGCGTCGGACATGGTGGCTGCCTACGTCACCGCTGGTTTCAGAAAACTGCATCTGGACACTTCAATGGGCTGCGCCGACGAGCCTGTTGCGCTGGGCGACGACATGACTGCGCAAAGGGCTGCGCGTCTGGTCGAAACCGCCGAACAAACTGCGAAAGCACTAAAGCAAGCGCCGCCTCTGTATATCATCGGAACCGAGGTTCCCCCACCCGGAGGGGCAGATCATACATTGCAAAAGGTGCCGCCCACTGAACCGCAATCCGCCCGAAAGACCATAGAAGTTCATCGCCAGGCCTTTGCCGAGCTTGGTCTTTCCGAAGCTTTGCCCCGCGTCATAGGGCTTGTCGTCCAACCCGGGGTCGAATTCGGAAACACAAATGTAGTTACCTATCAGGCGGACCTGACATGCAGCTTGACCCGAGTGCTGGACGACTATCCCAACCTCGTTTTTGAAGCGCATTCGACCGATTATCAGGGAACAGGTCCGCTGACCGAACTTGTCCGAGACGGATTCTCGATCCTGAAAGTCGGGCCAGAGCTGACCTTCGCGCTGCGTGAAGCGTTGTATGCGCTTGATCTGATCGCCAGCGACCTGATCCCGGACTACGGGAATCGACCCTTGTACGAGACGATGGATAAACTGATGTTGCAGTCGCCGGATTATTGGACCGGGCACTATCATGGCACTGCGTCAGACCTGCATTTCATGCGACACTATTCGCTGTCGGATCGCATCAGGTACTATTGGACTTCGCCCGAAGCACAAACCGCAGTCACACGGCTTTTTAGCGCTTTAAAAGGCCAAAGCGTGCCGCGACCGTTGTTCTGGCAGCATCTGCCTAGGGCGGCGGCCTATGCCGAATACACACTCGATCCCGAAGACATCCTTGTTCAATGCGTGCGGGCCAATTTGGAAAACTACCAAGAGGCCTGCGACGGAAGGGAAAAACAATGACTGAACAATTTGCTGGAAAAAGCGTTATCATCACCGGCGCTGGAAAAGGCATAGGCCGGGCATGCGCCATAGAGTTGGCGAACAGGGGCGCAAGCGTCATTGCCATGGCCAGAACCCAGGAAGACCTTGAGGAGCTTTCCCGGCTGACCGGATGTCGGTCCATTCAGGTGGACCTGATGGACAATGATGCGGCGCGAAACGCTATGGACGATGCCGGAGTTTGCGATTTTCTGATAAACTGCGCCGGCACGAATGTGCTGCAATCTGTCTTGAACATGACGGACGATGGGTATGAGACGGTCATGGGCATCAACCTGCGCGCGGCGTTGGTTTGCGCCCAAGCGTTTGCCAGAATGCGCGTCGCGGCTGGCGGCGGCGGTGCTATCTTGAATGTCACGTCGATTGCAGGGCATCGCGGGTTCGACGAACACGTTTGTTATGCGGCGTCCAAAGCCGGGCTGGAAGGGGCAACCCGTGTCATGGCGCGCGAACTTGGGCCGCATGGAATCCGGGTGAACGCGGTCGCTCCGACAATAACAATGACCGATTTGGCTGCAGCAGCGTGGTTGGACCCTGCAAAAAAGGATCCGATGATGGTACGCCATCCAATCGGGCGATTTGCAGAAGTGCAGGATGTGGCCAAATCCATTGTGATGCTGCTGTCGGATGATGCCCCGATGGTCACTGGCGTCGTCTTACCGATAGATGGCGGGTTTCTCGCCAATTGATCCCTGAATCGCCACACCAAGGAGACTAAAATGGCCGTAACGCTAAACGGAAAAATCGCCGCTGTAACCGGGGCCGCTTCGGGGATAGGGCTGGCCGCCACACGCGCGTTGCAGGCAGAAGGCGCGACGGTCGTCATGGTCGATCGGGATCAAAAAGCGCTGGAAACACTGACGTCACAACTGGGCGACAAAGCCGTGGCGCAGGTTACCGATCTGTTGGACCCGGAAAGCTGCAAGGCGATGGTTCCGGACATTCTTGGTAAAGTGGATCAAATCGACATCCTGTTTTGCAATGCGGGAACATACATTGGCGGCGATTTGGATGAGACGGATCCCGATACGATCGACCGAATGCTGAACCTGAACGTCAACGCAGTGATGAAGAACGTACATGCCGTAATTCCACAAATGAAAAAGCAGGGTTCAGGTGATATCTGGGTGACATGCTCGGTGGCTGGTCACAGCGCAATCCCGTGGGAGCCTGTCTACTCTGGATCGAAATGGGCAATGACCTGCTTTGTTCAGACGATGCGCCGCCAGCTCCGGGAACATGGAATTCGCGTCGGGCAAATCTCACCAGGGCCGGTGGCTTCGGCCTTGTTGGCGGATTGGCCGGAAGAGAATTTGCGCAAGGCAAAGGAAAGCGGATCGATCATTGAGCCCGAGGAAGTTGCCGATGCACTTGTGTTTGCATTGACCAGGGGTCGAAATGTCACGATCCGGGACATGATTGTTCTGCCGACGAACTTCGATATCTGACGGAACCTGAACGCGTAATACACCTTAAGGGTGCACCTCATCAGATCTCGGTCAGGTTTTTCGCTGGCTTAGCCCCTGCGCCTGGAAACAAACCGCGGCAACATGGCCGAGAAGTCTTTCCCCTGCCCGTCTTCATCCTCGACGAAACGCGCATACAACGCCTCGGCCAACTGACCCATTGGCGTGTCTGCATCCGCACTGGTCGCGGCCTGCTGGCTGAGACGCAGATCCTTGAGCATGAGTTCCGCTGCAAATCCGGGGCGGTAGTCATTATCTGCGGGACTTTGCGGACCTACGCCCGGCGCCGGGCAATATGCGTTCATAGTCCAGCTGTAACCGGACGAGGTCGAAACCACGTCGAACATTTTTTGACGATCCAGACCCAGCTTGTCCGCCAATGCAAAGGCTTCGCATGTGCCGATCATGGTGACCCCCAGGATCATGTTATTGCATATTTTGGCGGCCTGCCCCGCACCCGCGTCGCCGCAATGAACTGCTTTTTGACCCATGATCGTGAAAAGCGGCTCGGCGGTTGCAAAAGCATCGGTCGTGCCGCCCGCCATAAAGGTCAACGTCCCGGCAGACGCGCCCCCAATCCCACCCGAGACCGGCGCATCGACAAAACGCAAGCCAGCCGAATTGGCCTGATCCGCAACGGCGCGGGCACTGTCCACGTCTACGGTCGAGCAATCCACCAATGTCGCCCCGGCGGCCATCGCAGGAACAACCTCATCCGCAACGGCGCGGAGGATTTCGCCGTTGGGAAGCATGGTGATCACGACATCGGCGCCCGCCGCGGCTTCGGCCCCCGATCCGGCAAGCGCAACGCCCTCGATTGAGACCTGTACCCTGTCGAAACCGATGACTTCGTGACCAGCTTTCGCCAGATTCGCTGCCATGGGGCCACCCATGTTCCCCAGCCCAATAAACCCGATCTTCATGTCTTTCCTCCGTCAGACCCTACGGTCCTTGTCTTTTGCACCTGCTTCAACCGGCCGGTCGCTTTGGATCACGCTGCGTTCCGCGTGCCGTATTTCCAGTTTGATTTGGGACGTTTGTCAATCGCCACAGCCAAAGTACTTGCCGGAACTCGTAATCTTCGGTCGAGCGACCCAAGCCAAATACATGTCCGAAGTCATCCAAGGCCTCACGCGGCAAATTCGAACCTTTGGTCATGATTAGGTACAAAGGTTGGAGCCAGTAACTGTGCCGCGGCCAGTCACGTCAGCAAGGCCAAGTCCTGTCCGGTTGTTTTTCTTCGGGTCGGCATCGTCCTTGCGTCTCTTCCGCCTATTGTCAGGGCCACATCCTTGAAAAAGCCGTCATTGTCGAAACACCAGCGATGCGAATAAACTCTGGATCGCTTTGATTTCGGTACGTCGCGCTTGTACTGCTCGTCACAGAAAATATCCCAATGACCCTTGGTCTTGAGGTTGGGCATTCCGACATGTCCAGCCCGCGCACGACCGCCGTTTATCAGCCCACCGGACAGCGCCAGAACCTTGTCACGCGTGCTGTAGTAGTTCGTGAACCGCTTGCTGCGTTTTTTCAGAACCAACCCGCCCCATGCCCCTTTTTCAAGCCACGCCGAGTCCACATCTGCTGACGCAAACATGACCTGATCCGCACCCCAATTCCCGACAGACCCGGCGGAGTCGCCAAAATCTGAAAAGGCGCGCAGAACGACCAGAGCCCCCATGGAATGGGCGATGATGTGCACCTTTGGACGCGAAGGCATTGCCAGCAGCGGCAACATCCCGTCGCCAACAAGATGAGGCGCAACCTTCTTGGCGTCGGACCTGTCCTTGTCATAAGCATGGACCGATCCGTCGCTTGGCCAATCAAAGGCAACAACCGCGCCCTTAAATCCCTTGGACCTGACGCCTTTTTCAATCTTGGCCATCCGGTCCAGCATACCCTTTTGTGACGTGTTGAAGCCGTGAACATAAATCAGGACCTCTTTGTCTCCGCCTTGCTGGCGCAAAAGATCAAGCCAAGCCGCTTTCTTGATGATGCCGCCCTTTTTGATCCGCCCGTCCGAGCTTGATTTGGTGATGCTGACGTAGCGTGTCTTCGCCGCGGGTTTGAGCGTGAATTTTTTCTTCGAAGCATTGTATGTGCGGCGGGAAAAAAACAGGGCCATCGGGAAATCTCCTTCTTTTCAACCCAACAACTCTGTCACAAAACACCTATCTGACAAAGCCAAGGCGTGAATGATCAGTGCGATCCAAGTGCGGACCAGATACCAAAACCGCCGACGATGATCAGGCTTACTGCCCAAACAACGTCCAGGTTAAACCAGCTTTTGGAGATGAACTTGAGCCCCAGCCAATGGTAGACAATCACCGCAACCGACGCACCAGCCGTTGTCATGGCCAGCGTGTGCACCGCGGCCACGAAGAACGCGGTGACGATATCGTTGCTCATCAACACCTGCGCAGCAGCGTGACCGCTGGCGGCAACATTGCCCGGTTCAAGCAGGCCGCAAATGCCCAGGTAAATCGGAACAAGCATGAGCCCCGCCCCGTGCGCCATTGCGGCCAGAAACGACCAAAGCACTAATCGCGCTGGATGTACGCGGGCCAGAATTCTGGGGTGTTTGCGATTGATCAATAGATAGACACCCATTGCAACCACGACGAAACCCGCAACCAGCCGGATTTCCGTCTCACGTTCGACAAGAAAAATCATCAGCGAGAATGGCAGCAGGATGCCGATCATCGCCAGAAAATGGCCCAGGGCCAGCATGGCCAGGGCCTTGACCATGACCAATGGCCTTCGCTCCATCAACGCGGCTGAAACAGCCAAGGGCCAACCCATGCCGGGATTGAGGCCGTGATAAAAACCAGAAAAAATGACGGCCCACCAAAGGGCCGCCAAGGACAAGTCTTCCATTCCTACTTACACTGAGGGATAGCAGAAACTGTCGGTCGAACAGTCTCCTCCCTCAAGCCGGATTTGGTGCGCGCGTGTGCCCTCTGGGAAATCCACATAAAACTCGGAGTCCAGCGCAAAGCTGCCGTCCTCGCCGACGTTTGCCATCACCATCTGACCGCCTTCGTGATCCGGGTAGAACTGGTTATCCCAAGTGGAATACAGCGAGTTGGTCCAATAAACGCGCTTTCCGTCGCGGCTGATTTCAACCATCTGCGGCCCATAGACAAAATCCTTGCCGTTGGGGTGTTTGGTCTCTCGCGCGATGCCGCCAAGTTCGACTTTGCCGTTCAGGACCGGGTTGAACGGATCAGACACGTCGTATTGGTGCATCTCGCCCAGCCCCCAGCACGCGACATACAAGTACTTGTCGTCCAGGCTTAGGTCGATATCCGTAACCAAAGGTGGAACGGCGCTAAAGCCTTTCAGCAACTCCGGCAAGTTCTCGGGATCCTCCGGGCGCGGGTCGATCGTGATCACCTTTTTAGCCTGCCAGTTGCCGTCGTCATCGCGCCACCAGGTGAAGATCGCACCCTGCAAGTTGGTTGTGTCCACCACCACACCGCAGAACCCGTAGGATTTGGTCGGATCATGTGCCGGTCGGATCTCCAACGCCATTTGGTAGTTTTCGCCAAAGTCGATTGTCTGGATGTTTCTGCGCGCGCGCAGGTCCCAAAAGTGGATCGAATGACCGTACTTGTTGCTGAGCAGGTCCTCGGGCACCACGCCGTTTTCGAATTGCGGCGGCAGCCCCCACTCTGAACTGACCATGTAGTCTTGCGGCAGGTTCCACCAGAAATCGTAGTGTTTATCCTGCTTGCCGCGATCCATTTCATAGCGGCCGATTATCTCGAAGCTTTCGCAATCCATGATGAAAATGCCCGGAGGTCCGTCAGTGCCATCCGGTCCGGCCCCGCCAAGGGTCGAGACATAGATGCCCTCGGGGCCGCAATGGATCGTATGCGGGCGCGAGTAACCGGTTTTGGCAAACACTTCTTCCGGCTCGATTATTTTGTGAATCTTCGCCTCAAGAGGTTCCTTGACGTCAAAGATGTAGATGCGGCTCGAACGGATGCCCGGTACGATCAGATAGCGTCGTTCCAAAAACGCGTGCCCTGATAGCGGCGACAGCGACGAAGAGCATGCGTTCCACCCGAAATGATGGAATTCATCGCCCGTCGTTGGCGTCATTACCTTGTGCACAATCTGTCCGTAGGTGTCGGAACCTGATCGCAGGTCGATTACGGCCAGCCCATCGTGATGACCGGCGTCCTTTCCAAGCATTATTGTAAAGGCAAAGTTCTCAACCGGCGCTTCCATTGCCAGTTTCGGCGACGCGTGAAACGTCGGGTCTGGTCGTAAGTTCATTTCAGTCCTCCCATTTAAAATTGCCCCTTGTTTTTGGGGCGCTGCTGCAATCGCAGGAGAAGCATCTCCTCTACACTTCTCCGACGTTGCAAAGTTGTATGGCGGCGCTGATCTTCGTCGCCAGTTCTTTCAATTGGGCTCCAATCTCTTGTCTGTAGTCATGCCCGAACCTTCGGACCGGTCCCACAGCTCCTACGCTGAATGTGACACCGATCCGTCCCACCGCAACCGGTGCTGCGACACTGGAAATTCCTATGTCGATTTCCTGATCACAATCAGCATAGCCCTGCTTCTTGATCAGGCTGAATTCGTCCATCAGGTCTTTGCGCGTCGTTTTAGTATGATCCGTGAACGCCTTGAGCGTACCATTCAGGATCGTTTCCTGAAAGTCAGGCTCGGCAAAAGCCGCGATTGCTTTTGAGCACGAGCAGGCGTGCATGGGCCGTTCACCAATTCCGGGATGGATGAACGCCCGGCCGGGATCTTTGGGCGTCTCAACATGAATGATCTCGATCCTGTTGTCGCGAAAGCGGGCCAGAAACACCGTTTCGTTGTAGGTCTCAGCGGCAGAGCGCAACAGCGGGGCGGAGACGCGGCGCACGTCGATATCCGATTTGCCCAGCAGGGCAATGCGAATGAGTCGCTCGCCGATGATGTACCGACCATCTTCGTTGGGCTCCTCTATTAAGCCCTGTTCCAAGAGCGTCTGAAATAATCGGTAACACGTTGGTTTAGGTATGCCGCTGGCGGCCTGCACTTCTGAGGCGGTTACCGGCCGTCCGACAACGGCGACGATTTCCAGCAATCGTATGAGGCGCTCAAGATGCATCCGTACGAGCCACTACCGGATTGTGAGATAGACTCTCATAAAACGATAACACACTAGGATTGGTCAAGTTCCATCTGGGAACGAAGGAATGGACAAGAAAACCCTGAGATGGCCGCAAAAATGTTGCCTCACCCGTAAGGTTCAGGTTTTTCTTCGGGCCGACTGCCTTTGAACGAGAGTGGCCTCAAGCATTTCTGCCCTAGGAATCTCTTGATCCGAAATCCAGCGCGCCAACGCAGCCGCTGCCCTTTCACCCATTGTTGAAACGGGAAGATGTACGGTCGTCAACGGTGGAACCGAAACGGCAGAACTAGGCAAATCATCAATGCCAACAAGGGATACATCTTCCGGCACCTTCACACCGCTTGCCTGCAGACCAAACAAAACCCCGAGCGCAACAACATCGGACAGACAAAGAATAGCGTCCGGTTTATGCGGCAACGCAGCGATCTGTTTACCAACAACAGATCCGCCTTCGAGACTGATGTCCGTTTCGTGGGTGGCAAGTTCAACAGAACAATCGGATGCGTTCAAACCAGCGAGACGCGCACGGGTTCTGTCATTGTTGTGCACCGGGCCATGCACGACTGCAATTTCGGAATGGCCCAGATCAGCAAGGTGTTCCAAGGCAATTTGTGCCGCCGCCGCGTTGTCGTACCCGATGGTCGGCAACGGGTTTGCCCTGTCAAAATACGACGTGATGATTGTCGGCAGCATAGTTTGCTCAATGAGGTCCTTCAGGCCCGTGTTGTGCGCGGCACCCGTGACAATCAGACCTTCGGCACCAATATCCACCAGTTCTTTTGCCTTTTGCGTCTCGATGTCGGGGTCGGAATCCGTTGTGGCCACGACCAGCGACAATTGATGCGCCGAAAGCTCTCGTTCAAGCGCAGCAAGAAACCTCGCGAAAATGGCGTTGTCCAAAGTCGGGATCAACGCGCCGACAAACCTGGTCCGACCCGAGTTTATCGCACGCGCCGCAGCACTTGGAACAAACTTCAAATCGGCAATGGCCGCCTGCACTTTTTCCCGTGTGTCGGGTTTCACCACACCCGGTTCGTTCAGAACCCGCGAAACTGTTGCAACCGATACTCCGGCGGCCTTTGCAACGTCTCTGAGATTTGATCGCTTTTTGGGCAATTGGGATTTTTGAGTCACCGGGTTTTGGGCTCCTTCTGGGAAGTCCTCGAATAAAGAGTTGACATATGTAACTGGTTTCATCAACCTCTGTAACTAGTTTCATAACAGAGAATCCGCCGATACCATGCGAGATGCGTCCGTCTTATCGGAGTTCACGAACATCGGGTTTGACACCCCGGCGCGCCGATTTCCCGGATTTCCGAAAGTGTCCGGCACACGCGAGTTTGTTCTGGCCCCGCGCGAGGCTGTGCGTCTGGCACTGAAAGCGGGCGACATGATTTCGGTGGAAGGGATCTCTGCAACGCGGCCACTGGAGATCGTGGCATTTTCCGAGGACGGACACTCGATGCTGCCGTCGTTGGGTCTGCATCCGACCAGCAGCGTCAAAAGCGCGTATTTCGACAGCGACCGCTTCAATGACTGGATTGCTTCTTTGGGAGGTGATCCAAAGGCCGCGATAAAAAGCCATTGCCTGGACGATCGCGCCGACGCTCTCATACTTCGCGCGGACCGGCCTTTAAACGTTTGGGCTATCCGACCAGTTTCACTCGAGGCTCACATTGAAGGATCAGATACCGGCTGCGTCACGGTTTCACACAAACCCGCTATCCTGAACGGGCCAGTTTTGCCGCCGCTTCTGGGCGATGTCCGAGACGAGTTCACTGTGCCCAGTGGAACCGCTCTGGCCTATGAACTGAAAGCCGGCGAATTTGCGCAGATCATTGATGTCGAGGGGCAACAGTGTTCGGATTTCATGGCGCTTCGCAGCGACGGCCTGGATCGCGGTCAAGAATGGATGATCGACTCGACCGCAACCCGGTCGATGGTTCGCCGCGCCTATCCTGGCCCCGGTCTGCTGGACAAGTTCTTTGACCGCGAAATGCGGCCTTTGCTGAATGTCGTTCAAGACACGTGCGGGCGTCACGACACTTTCGGGCTGGCTTGTACCGCGCGCGGATACGAGGAACGAGGCTTTCCAGGACATGTCAACTGTTCTGACAATATGTCGAATGCCCTTGCGCCTTTTGGCGTGGAACGGCGATCTGCATGGCCTGCGATCAATTTTTTCTGGAACACGTGGATCGACCCCGTGTCGCATCACATCCAGACCGAGGAATCTCATTCGCGACCCGGTGACTATGTGATCATGCGCGCCATCGAGGATCTGGTCTGCGTGTCAACCGCCTGCCCTGACGATATCGATCCAATAAACGGCTGGAATCCGACCGACATACATGTGCGGATTTATCGCCCGGAAACACCAATCCGCCGCGCGGTGGCTTATCGTGAAAAGGAAGATGCCCCGATGTCGATCAGTCAGGAATCTGCGTTTCATGATCGTCTGGCCCCGCTGACACAGCATTTTGCCCCGGCCCGAGACCTTTGGGCGCCTGTCAGTTATCCCTCTCATGGGACAATCGGAGAATATTGGGCCTGCCGCGAAGCCGTAACCGTTCAGGATATGAGCGGGCTTCGCAAATTCGACATCGTCGGCCCGGATGCCGAGGCCTTGATGCAGAAGGCCACGACACGCAACGTGTCCAAACTGCCGGTTTGGCGCGGGTCCTACACGCTGATGTGTGACGAAAGCGGCGCCGTCATTGATGATGGTACGCTGTTTCGGCTGGCACCAGAAATTTTCCGCTGGTGTTGCGGGTCCGAAGAAAGTGGTCGAACACTGCAGACTCTTGCCAGCAAACTGGGACTGCAGGCCCGGGTAAACGCGATGCGCAACGCGATGCCCAATCTGGCCATTCAGGGGCCGAAGTCGCGTGATCTGCTGCGCAAGATTGCGTTCACGCAACCGCATGTTCCATCCCTTGAGCAACTGAAGTGGTTCGGAGTCACGGTCGCCCGGCTGAAAGACCGCGATGGTGCCCCGTTCATGCTGACGCGCTCTGGCTACACCGGTGAATTGGGTTATGAGGTCTTTTGCGCCAAGTCAGACGCCGTTGCGATCTGGGATGCCATCATGTCAGCCGGTGACGAGTTCGGCATTACCCCGATGGGCTCTGCAGCGCTGGACATCATTCGGATCGAAGCTGGCTTGGCGGCGGCAAATGCTGAATTCGCCGCAGGAATTGATGCATTCGAAGCCGGTTTGGGCTTTGCCATCGATCTGAACAAAACCGATTTTACAGGCAAGGCCGCGCTGGAGCGCAACGCGCGTGATCCCCGGCGCTTGCTCAAAGGATTGCTGATCGAATGTGACGACGTGCCGGCGGCAGGTTCTCCTGTCTTTGCAGGCGAACGTCAGGTTGGCGTCGTTACGTCGGCGACACGCTCACCCATGCTTGAACATGCGATCGCAATGGCCCGGGTTTCCATAGAGCACGCAGAAAATGGCGTACGGTTGGAAATCGGGCAACTCGACGGCCGGATGAAACGGCTTGGTGCCACAGTCTCGGACATTCCATTCATAGACCCGCAACGCAAGCGGGCGCGCGCCTGAAGGCGCATGCAACACAACGCAACAGGAGAAGACGATGAAACACTTTACAACACTGACTGCGTCCCTCGCCTTGGCCTTGGGCGCCACGACCGCGATGGCGCAGGAAAAGGTCATGGTGGGCGAACCCAGCTGGCCCGGCGCGAAGATCATGAGCCGCGTCATCGGCCAGGTTATCGAAACCCGCTTGGGCGGCGAAGTTGGATACGCGCCCGGTGCAAACGCCGTGATCTTCGCGGCAATGGATGGCGGACGCGGCGATATCGATGTGCACCCTGACGTCTGGCTGCCGAACCAGTCTTCGTTTACTGACGAATACGTGGATCAGAAGGGCACGGTCGGACTCTCGGAAGGCAGCTATGAAGGGCGCGCGGGAATTTGCGTTCCGAACTACATGGTCGACGATCACAACATCAAATCAATCTACGATTTGGCAACACCAGCGGCTCAAGAGCTGTTTGATTCAGACGGCGATGGTATGGGCGAAGTCTGGGTCGGGGCCTCTGGCTGGGCATCGACCAACACGTTCAAGGTGCGTGTGCGGGATTACGGCATCGAGACCTTCCTTACGCCCACCACTGAAGATGAGACCGTTTTCTACTCGCGCCTGAAAGACCAGGTCGATCAGAAAAAAGGTGCCGCGTTCTACTGCTATGCTCCGCACTACGTGCATGCATTGTATGACGTGACAATCCTGGAAGAACCCGAACATGACCCGGCGACCTACAAGATGGTGCAGCCGGATCAGGACGCCGATTGGTTCAACAAATCACACGTCAGCACCGGCGAACCGGTCAAGACCGTTACGGTCGCACACTCAAAATCATTGGAACAACGCAACCCGGCGGCGGCATCCTTCCTGAGCAACATCAATATGGATGCCGATCAGTTGAGCGGGCTGACCTACGAAGTCGTGGTCAAGGGCCGTGACACCGATGAAGTGGTTGCCGAATGGGTCGCCGCCAATGGCGACATCGTTGATGGCTGGCTTGGCCTGACCACCAACTGAGACCAGAAAGCCCCCGGAACTGTTGGAGCCCGGGGGCGCAAACCACAAGACCAACCACGGTGGGACCGGTATGACAGCTGATATCGCAATCGATGCGCGCGGCGTGTGGAAAGTTTTTGGCGAAAAGGCACGGGATGCCCTGAATGCCATTCACAATGAAGGGCTGAGCAAGGCAGAAGTTCTGGAGCGTTTCAACTGCGTGGTGGGCGTCGCGGATGCTAGCTTCGAAATCGAGCGGGGCGAGTTGTTTTGCGTCATGGGCCTGTCCGGGTCTGGCAAATCCACCCTCGTGCGTCACGTGAACCGTCTGCTGGAGCCGACGGATGGCCACATCTATCTGGACGGTGACGACGTGATGGGCCTGAACGACGAGGGCTTGCGCGACCTGCGAAACCGCCGCGTCGCGATGGTGTTCCAGAATTTTGGTCTGATGCCGCACCGTACGGTGCGCGATAACGTTGCGATGCCGCTTGAGATCCGTGGCACTGGCAAAGCGCGTCGATGGGAAGAGGCTGACCGGGTTCTGGAACTGGTGGAACTCAACGGTTGGGAAGACAAATACGCCCACGAACTATCGGGCGGCATGCAGCAACGTGTCGGTCTTGCAAGGGCAATCGCCGCGGACCCTGAAATCTTGCTGATGGACGAACCATTCTCGGCACTCGATCCGCTGATCCGCAAGCAATTGCAGGACCAGTTTATGGAGCTTAGTCACAAGCTTAACAAAACCACGATGTTCATTACGCACGATCTGGACGAAGCCATCCGCATCGGCCACCGGATCGCGATCATGAAAGACGGACGCATCGTGCAAATTGGAACGCCGGAAGAGATTATTCTGAATCCGGCCGACGATTACGTTGCTGACTTTGTGGCCGGTATTTCTAAGCTCAACATGATCTTCGCCCATGCGGTGATGAAACCGGTGGACGAATTTGAAGCGCATCACGGCGAAGTCCCAAATGACGCGAAAGAGGCCCATCCGGATATGGACCTGTCCGACCTCATGAATCTTTGCGTCGACGGACACGGCGTTGTTGCGGTCACTCAGGACGGCAAGACGGTGGGCGTGATCAACCGCGCAGGTTTGATCCGCGCCATACAGGACAGCCAGGCATAAGGGGACGGTGATGAAACACGTTGATATGCAGCAGGTCAAACCCGAAACCGCCGACCGTTTGAACGGCTTGATTGGCGAGTTCGTTGGGCAAGGTCAGGAATATTACCAAAAAACCTTCTCCTACATGATGCAGGCACCAGGCTATCGGTTCACCCTGAATAAGGCGGCCGCGCTTCTTGGGCCAATATGGTTTGGCGCGCGTGGCCTCTGGTCATGGTTCCTGACTTTTCTGGTCCTTGAAACACTGGCCTACATCCAGATCGGGCTGGGGTTGTTTGGCGATCTGGGGCGCGAGTTTCGCGAACGGGCTGAACAGATCGAGCAGACGCTGGAGCTTCGCCGGCAACAGATTGAAGCGGCAGAGCAATCTGGAGCGGCTTCGTTGGACTCGCTGAAGCGGGCAGCAGAGTCGCTGGAGGGTGCATTGGCGGGCGCTCAGCAAGCTGCTCAGAATGCGGACTCTACCGGTGCTGCCTATCTGGCTGCGGGTGTCATTCTTTTGCTGTTCGTCAAGTTGATCGCCGCGTCGCTCGCCAATTGGACATTGGAGGGACAATTCGCCAGATGGAGATCGGACTCCACAGTGGCCAACGGATGGTCCATGCCGCGTATGATCGTGGCCTCGGTGCTGACCGTCGTCGTTGTCGTGCTCTCGGCGATCAAATTCGCGCAGCCTGACGCCGTTGCCATCCTCAAGACCTTTCCGACAAATCGGGACTGGCGACTGAACGTGGGCGATGGGGTGCAAGCCGTCTTCGAATGGACCAAGACAGCTGGTCGAGGGTTCTTTGACGGGCTGACCTATGGAATGCGCACACTGCTTGACTGGATCGAGGTGGTTTTGGTTGACACCCCGTGGCCGGTCGTCGCGTTGGTGATCATCATGCTGGCCTATTTGTCCGCCGGTCCCCGTGTCGCGATCTTTACTGGCGCGGCGCTGGCGTATCTTGGCCTTCTGGACTTCTGGGAAAAGGCGATGACCACCATTGCGCTGCTGGGTGCCGCCGCTTTGATTTCGATCACGTTGGGCATTCCGTTGGGCATCTATTGCGCGCGTCGACCCCGCGCCTTTGCGATCGTTCGACCGATACTGGACTTCATGCAGTCCATGCCGTCCTTCGTCTATCTGATCCCGGTGGTGGCATTCATTGGATCGGGCAAACCAGCGGGCGTCGTTGCTACGATGATCTTCGGCAGTCCACCGGTGATCCGTTTCACCGTCCTTGGATTGCAGCAGGTCCCTGAAACCGTTCGAGAGGCGGCGCTCGCCTTCGGGGCGACACCGCGTTACCTATTGTGGCGCGTGGATCTGCCGCTAGCGCACAAAACCATCATGGCCGGAGTAAACCAGACAATCCTTATGTCGCTGGCGATGGTTGTGGTCGCTTCCCTGATCGGGGCAAAAGGTCTGGGCGAAGACGTGTTGGAGGCGCTGCAATACGCGGCGGCCGGACAGGGGATTCTGGCGGGTCTTGCAATTCTGTTCTGCGCCCTGATCCTTGATCGAATAGTAGCCGGAAAACGGTAAGCTGAAGGTTCTCGCTCCCCCGCACAATTGCTGATTGGGGGAGCTCCTTTGAACCGCTCTCGGCGGCTACTGTTTTATACCCCCAAGACATGCAGCGCACCGTAAACGCGCCCATCGCTTTAACCGTCATCCAGGGATGTGATAACCAGTCGGGATGACGGATTCCCATCGGTATTCATTCAAAAAGGTATCTTCGGCAGACCTTGAGATCCTGGCAGATTGGCAATCGCGCCCTCATGTTCGCGAATGGTGGGATTCAAACGAGCCAAGCACAGACATCGAGTTGGCCGATCAACGGGTCGAACGCTGGATCGTCTCGATCGAGGGGCGCGCTTTTGCGTACATGCAGGACTACACCGTTCACGGATGGAATGACCATCACTTCTACGATCTGCCTGCAGGCTCTCGCGGCATAGACCAGTTTATCGGAGACCCTGACATGTTGGGGCGCGGTCACGGACCTGCCTTCATCTCAGAGCGCTTGCAAGTGCTGTTTGCAGAAGGTGCTCCGGTTGTGGCAACCGACCCTCATCCGGACAATGCACGGGCAATTGCTGCTTACAGGAAAGCCGGGTTTCGAGAATTCGGGAAAATCCGGATGACACCCTGGGGTCAGATACGTCCGATGAAAATCAATCGAACTTCTAAGGTTTGACCAAGAATCTTTACCCACCACCTGAGTATTGTCACCACTTCTGAAATACAACTGCCGACGTTTCCCGGCAGGCAGTTCAATTGACTGTCGCGCGCAATCTCTTGGCAACGGTAAAATCCACTTGCCGCCGGTAATGTAATATCATAACAAATACGCCGAGAATTCGAACTTGATAAGGCCTCAGCTGCCTGGCGCACAAGGCAACTCAAAACAATCACAGTAGGAATCCATCGCGATGACAGATACCCGCCTTCCCGTTACCGTCCTGTCCGGCTTTCTCGGTGCAGGTAAGACAACGCTGCTGAACCGCGTATTAAACAATCGCGACGGTCGCCGGGTCGCCGTGATCGTCAATGACATGTCCGAGGTGAACATCGACGCCGATCTTGTACGGGCCGATACCGAGTTGTCGCGGACTGACGAAACCCTGGTCGAAATGTCGAACGGTTGCATCTGCTGCACGCTTCGGGACGATCTTCTGGATGAGGTGCGGCGCCTGGCGGGTGAAGGTCGGTTCGATTACCTTCTTATTGAATCAACAGGTATTTCCGAGCCGCTGCCGGTCGCCGCAACCTTCGATTTCCGCGACACGGACGGGGAAAGCCTGTCAGATGTTTCGCGGCTCGACACGATGGTCACTGTCGTTGATGCGGTAAACCTGCTGGAAGATTACTCAAGCCATGACTTTCTGAGCGACCGAGGAGAGACACTGGGCGAGGAAGATGAACGCACGCTTGTGCACCTGCTCACCGATCAAATCGAATTTGCGGACGTGGTGATCCTGAACAAGGTCGATGACGCCGGGCCGGATCGCGTGGACGCTGCACGCAAGATTATTCGCAGCCTGAACGCCGATGCTCGGATCATTGCAACAAACCACTCTGACGTTGCCGCGGACGAGATTTTGGACACCGGTTTGTTTGATTTTGAAAAAGCGCACGAACACCCCATGTGGGCGAAGGAGCTGTACGGTTTTGCCGACCACGTGCCCGAAACCGAAGAATACGGCGTCACAAGCTATGTTTACCGCGCGCGTCAGCCCTTCGTGCCCGAAAAGGTTCTTGCCGTCCTGAACGGTGAATTGCCCGGCGTGATCCGCGCCAAGGGTCATTTCTGGATTGCGACGCGTCCCGATTGGGTTGCTGAGTTTTCTCTCGCAGGGTCGCTGTCGTCGGTCCAACCGTTGGGAACATGGTGGGCGACCGTGCCGGAAGAAAGACGCCCGGACCACGAAAGCGCCCGCGCTTATATTCAGGCACATTGGCAAGAACCCTGGGGTGACCGGCGGCAGGAGATCGTGTTCATTGGCAGCGGCATAGACTGGCCCGCGCTGAAGGCTCGGTTGGATGCAGCTTTGCTGCCCGCCGTTGTTGCTGACCGACCGGAAAACCTGCCCGATCTGCCGGACCCATTCCCGGTATGGCGACGTGCGGAGGCCGCGGCATGAACCTTGTACGGGATGCCTCGAAGGACGCAGCCGTGCGTATCGCAAACACCCCGGAAGGGCTTTCGTCGCTCCGCAACCCCGATTGCGCCGCGGCGATCTGGCAACGCAACCCGCCGCAAGGTGTCGAGCAATGGCTCGATACCCTTGCCAAAGACAGGTTACCAAAAGCGCGGTCGATATTGCGCCCCGACGCCGTGCACAAGGCGTTGGTCCAGATCTGCGAGACGTCCGGCACACCGAACTGCGCTGAACGCGATCGTTTCATTGAGGATGTGGCAGCTCTGTCAAACAGGTTTGCGGGTCTCATGAACGCCAAATGGCTGCGTCTGCGATTGGATGTGGTGGAGACGAACGCCTGCCGCAGATTTCACATCGACGCCGTTACGGCGCGGCTCGTCTGCACCTATCGCGGGACCGGCACGCAATATGGCTTTTCACTCGAAGGGGCCGACCCGGATCACATCACTACGGTCGCAACAGGGATGCCAGTTCTGTTGCGCGGAACGCTGTGGCCTACGCAGCCGGATTCGGGCTTGTTGCACCGTTCGCCGCCAATTGAAGGCAGTGGTGAAACCCGGTTGCTGCTTGTTCTCGATCCAATTGAGAACCCAGAGAACGAACCAGATCACCTGTTCGCTCACTGATCCGACAATGGAGCGCAGCGGAACCACAAGGCCCGCTGCATCCTGTGCCTCAACGATCAGAACTGTAACTCGGCGTACGCCCTCAACAGGACGTCTATCCGTGCCGGATGGTTCAAAGCTCAAGCGCCAGTCTTGAACTGGTCGTCACGATGTACCGCGCAGCAAATCACTGGCTTTTTCACCGATCATGATCGCAGGGGCATTTGTATTCCCGCTCACGATCTCTGGCATGATGGAACAATCAGCGACGCGCAAACCTTCTATCCCGTGCACCTTTAATTCAGGATCGACAACAGCGTTCTCCGAGGTTCCCATCGCGCAGGTTCCGGTCGGGTGATAGATCGAAACCGAGTTGGACCTTACCCAATCCAAAGTACCCTCGTAGTCATCGAATTCCAGATCGGATTTTGGTCGAAACTCCTCGGATATCTTGGACGCAAGCGGATTGTGGCGGGCGATACCCCGGGCAATTTTCACGCCATCGACAATGGTTCTGCAATCCGCCTCGGTTGACAGGTAATTCGGAACAATTTTGACATAACTTGAGGGGTCGGGACCATCCAAGCGCAACTCTCCGCGACTCTCTGGTCTCAGCTGACAGACGGACATGGTGAACGCCGAGAACGGGTGCACCCCTTCCCCGGGACTGTCGGCAGACCAAGGCTGCACATGAAACTGAATGTCCGGTGTATCAACTTCGGGGCGGGTTTTTAGAAAACCCGTCGCAAGACTCGCGGCCATTGTCATTGGACCCGCGCGGAACAGCGCATATTTCAGGGCAATTTTCGCCTGATTGAACAGGCTTCGCACCTCATCGTTCAAAGTTGGTTCATTGCATTTGTAAACCAGACGCGCCTGCAGGTGATCCTGCAACCCTTTGCCAACGCTGGCTAAAGCATGAACAGGCTCTACACCATTGGCTTTGAGATGGTCGGGATCGCCAATCCCGGACAACATCAAGATTTGCGGCGAATTTATTGCGCCGCCGGACAAGATGACTTCGCGGCGTACCTTCAGGGTTTTGGTTTCGCCCGACCGGGTTCGATAGACCACGCCCGTCGCCCGTTTGCCATCCAGTTCAACCTTGGTGACTTGCGCATGTGTGATGATGTTCAGGTTTTGACGGCCTCGGATCGGCTTTAGATATGCGACCGCAGCGCTGCACCGTCGACCATTCCTAGTGGTCAGCTGAAAGTAGCCCACCCCTTCCTGGTCAGCCCCATTGTAATCCGGGTTGAATGCATACCCCGCCGTCTGCGCCGCCGCGACCCAGGCATCGCAGATGGGTCGCTGGATGCGCATATTTGATACGGATAATGGCCCGCCCGTTCCGTGAAATTCGTCCTCGCCGCGTTCCTGGTCCTCGCTGCGGCGAAACAGCGGCAACACGTCGTCCCAACCCCAGCCGACATTGCCCATCTGACGCCAACGGTCATAGTCTTCTTTCTGCCCCCGGACATACAAAAGCCCGTTCAGAGAGGACGAGCCGCCCAAGACTTTGCCGCGCGGCCAATCGATCGAACGCCCATTCAGTCCAGGATCAGGTTCGGTGCGATAGCACCAATCGACCGACGGGTTATGCATTGTCTTGAAATATCCAACAGGGATGTGAATCCAGGGGTTCGTGTCGGGTCCGCCAGCTTCCAGCAAAGCGACAGATGTTCCGGGGTCCGCACTCAGACGATTTGCAATGACACAGCCCGACGAACCCGCCCCAACGACTGCATAATCCACCTCCATAATCGTCTCCTCCCAACGTTCTTGAAAAAAACTCTATGCAAATTGCCAGAACTATACTAGCATTTTTTGATACAAAACGTCTCATTATTTGCGATACGGGAGGAAAGCAATGGAGATCGGTCGGAAACTAAGCGGAATTTCACGGCGAGATTTTTTTCGCGTAGCGGGACGCTACGGGATGAGCTCGACCTTGCTGGCCGCGGGTGGCTTTGGTGGTGCAATGAGCCTGGCCAACCTGGCGCAAGCTGCTGAATCAACATATGAAAAACGATTCTCGAAAGAGCCAAAGCACACGTTGAAATTTGGCGCGTCCGGCTTCAATACACGTAACCTGCTGATTGAACGCGCTGGCGCGATCGAGTTTGCGCGCGATCTGGAAGAACGTACGGATGGCGAGATTCGCATCGAGTTCATCGGCGACAACCAGATTTGCGGGCAATTGAGCTGCGTTGAAAAGACTCAGCAGGGAATCGTCGACATCTATGCTGCATCAACTCAGAACTCCGCAGGTGGTGCCCCATATCTGAACGTGTTGGACTATGCCTACATGTTCCCAAGCCGCGCGGCGCAGTACCATTTCTTCTACAGCCCGGCGAGCCAGCGCATTCTGCGCGAGCCGCTTGAAAAGCGTCACGGATTGAAATTCCTCTTTACGCATTGCGAACTACGCGGCCTGCAGATGGGTGCAACCTTTGCCGACAAGCCGACGGTCACAAAGCTGGAAGAGCTGTTTGGAACCAAAAACCGCGTCACGGGCACTCAATTGGGTCGGATTGCGATGCAGCTGTTGAACCTGAACCCGGTTCCGGTTGCGTGGGAAGAGACCCTTGATGCACTCAAAACCGGCCTGATCGACGGCGCGGAAACCTGGGCATCTGCTGTGGCTTACGCCAACATGGCACCCGTTGTTTCGCAGTCGGTCAACCTGAAGTTCTTCTGCGGAACCGAACACACTTCCATGTCAGCCAAAGTCTTCGACGGTCTGGGGGGCGAGTTGCAGGATGCCGTTATGGAATCGTCCTACTTCACGCAGGCGCTGATCCAAGGAGCGAACGAAGCCGCTCTGTTGAACACCGTTGGCTTCTCGGACCCGCAGCTGCCCAACACGATCTTCGCTGAAAACGGCGTGCGTGCGGCGTTCCTTCCGGATGACCAAATCAAACTGGCCGAAGAGATGTGTGCTCCGAACTACAACCCCGAGCCTTGGGCGCAGTGGCGCGAGCGTCTGAACAAATGGGCCGGTGGCATCGACACCTATCAGGAAATCTACGACATCGCGCGCGAGATTCCTGCGGATACCCTTCCCGAGAACGTGGAACCCCGCCGCTGGTGGATGGGCTCTGCCTAAACAAACAAGACGAACCGGCCCAACTTGGGCCGGTTCCACCAAGCACCGACTGGGAGGACGGGGTATATGTCATTTTGGGCAGACATCGGCGCGATTTTCAGCGCCCTACTCAGCCAGGATTCATTCGAGATCCAGAATGCGCTGCAATCCGATGCAGCATGGATCGTTGGCGTGGTCGTCGCCGCATTGGGCGGCCTTCTGGTAATGGTGATCTACCGAAACGTGCCGTTTGTTGAACGCCATCTGGAACGATCAATAATGGTATACTCCTACCTCGCGATCGCCTTGATCATTTTCTGGGGCGTCATTGATCGGTTTGTGTTCAACGATCAGGAGCCTTGGTCCACAACCATTCCGCCGTTGCTGTTCATGGTAATGGCCTGGTTCGGAGCCTCCTACAACGTACGGCTGCGGACCCATCTGAGCTTTAGCGAATTCCGGACTTCCATGCCACGCGGGGGACAACTGGCCTGCCTGATACTGGATGCGATCTTGTGGTTCATATTCGCCGTGATCGTCATCGTGACCACAACACGCCTTGTCGCGCTGTCGGCATCGAATTTCCAGATCGTTCTGGGGACCGACAACATCATGCAATGGTGGTTCCTCTTGGCTGCACCTCTGTCGTTCTTCCTGATGGTTGGACGCGTGTTTCAAAACCTCGCAGATGATCTGCACAACTGGAAAACAGGCGAGCCGCTGATCAAGCAGGCCGTGATTGGGGCAGACTGATGACTGACGGAACCTGGGTAACTTTGATTTCATTGGGTGTGACGTTCTTGTTCATGCTGGGTGTGCCGGTCCTGCTGGTCATCGGCTACTGGGTCATCGGCTGTTCCTTCGTGCTGGGACTGACGCTGGACAATATGGGCGCCGAACTGCTGAACGTGTTCAACAAGGGCTTTGCACTGTTGGCCATGCCCCTGTTCATTCTGACCGGTGACCTGATCAACAAGTCGGGCATTGCAAGACGCCTGAGTGACTTTGCCTACGCCTGTTTGGGTTGGATACGCGGCGGCCTTGCTATGGCCTCGTTAGGGGCGTGCGGTTTGTTTGCCGCAATCTCCGGGTCGAACTCGGCAACAACAGCAACCATCGGATCGATGTTGCACCCCGAGATGGTAAAAGGCGGATACGATGAACGCTTCAGCGCAGCCACTGCCGCTGCCGGCGGCACAGTTGGGATCATTATCCCGCCGTCGATTATCTTCATTGTGTACGGCTTCCTGATGAACCTGCCCATCTCCGAGCTGTTTGTGGCAGGTATCCTACCGGGCGCTTTGATGGTTTTTGGTATGCAGGCTGCCTGCTGGGTCATCTGCCGGATCAATGGCTGGGGGTATCTGATCCCGCTGCAACTGAACCGGGTTCTCAAAACGGCGTTTGGTGCCTGGCTCGGATTTTTTGCGATTGGCCTGGTTTTGTGGGGCATTTATACAGGCAAGTTTTCCCCGACAGAGGCGGCAGGCGTAACAGTGGGTTTCTGTGTCATCGCAGGGCTGGTCAGCTATCCGATCAACCGGATCATGGGTGCGCGAAATGACATCCCTCCAACGGAAAAGAGCTTTGCCGAGATGTTTGTCGTCGAAGGGTTCACGATCCCCGAAATTCCTTCGATCGTAATCCGGTCTGCCCAGATCACCGGCATCCTTGCCCCGCTGATTGCAATTTCGGTTGTTATGCAGCAAATCCTGTCGCTGCTGGGTGCCCAGCAAACGATCGGAGACTTTGTGACGTCGATGGGCGGGTATTATGCGGTTCTGTTCACGTCGATGGTGATCGTTTTCTTCTCGGGTATGGTACTGGAAAGCCTGCCCGTGACGATCATTCTTGCGCCAATCCTTGCGCCAATCGCCGCTTCGGTCGGCGTTGACCCCATCCATTTCTCGGTCATCTTCCTGGTCGGCGCTTCGATTGGCTTCATTACGCCTCCCTATGGCCTAAACCTGTACGTCGCCTCAGGCGTAACCGGGGTGCCGTATTTCAGACTGTTGCGTTATACGGTTCCATATCTGGCCGCGCTGCTGTCCGTCTGGATACTGGTATCTCTGGTGCCCGATCTGGCCTTGATCCTCTTGCCGAACAACTAGAATGTAGTGGGATGGCCGACACGGACGCACCAGAGAAAGAAACCCAGATACCGACCAACCTGCGCTTGTTGCTTATCCTCGAAGAGGTGGCCAAGCGCGGGGTTGCGGTAAAACCTGCGGATTTGATCGATGCTCTGGGTCTGGCCAAACCGACTATCCATCGCTTGTTGCAAACAGCAGAAACCGAAGGGTTCCTGCAGAGGGATCTTGATGGCCGATCATTTGGACCGGGCCCCAGACTGCGCCGTCTCTCGGTAGATACCGTATCTTCCGAGCACCTGAGGACGGCCCGTCTTGCAATCCTGCGAAGCGTTGCAGACGAAATCGGAGAAACCTGCAACCTCGCGATTCCTGACCGCGAGGGGATGATCTATCTGGATCGGGTTGAGACGAAATGGCCGCTGCGGATACAACTCCCAATCGGGACTCAGGTTCCGTTTCATTGCACGGCGAGTGGAAAGATGTACCTGTCCACATTGCGGCAACACACGCTGGAAGGGTTTCTTTCCGCACGCAAGCTGAACGCGAATACAAATAAGACGATTACAGATGCCGACGCCTTGCGCAGTGAAATCAAGCATATAGAGCTCAACGGCTATTCGACCGACGACGAAGAATTCATGCAGGGAATGGCCGCTGTTGCGGTTCCCGTTTCCGACGAAAACAACAGGCTGGTGGCAACATTGTCCGTCCACGCGCCTACACAACGTCATGATTTGGCAAGCTTGACACAATTCCTCGTGGTTTTGCAGGACGGCGCACGTAAATTGTCGGGCTTGCTCGCCTCCTAGCGGTTTTTAGCGACCGTTCCGTCGACAACCCTTTGCCACGGCGGGGCCATGCCAATCTCGGCAATCAGAAAATCCATGAAAACGCGAACCTTGGGTGAAAGCACATTGGACTTTGGGTAGATCAGCCACAGCACATTGTCCTCTGCACCTTCATATTCGGGCAGAACCTGTTCAAGTTTTCCAGAGCTAAGTTCAGCAGAAACACTCCACAGCGCATTGAGCGAAATACCCGCTCCAGCCAGAGTCGCCAATTTCTGGCTTGTTCCGTCATCGATGATCAGCGGGCATCTGCCCGAGCCAGGATCGAAAGTCGAGACATCGCCTTGCGCGTTCTTCAATGGCCGCGCCCGAACGCTCCTAAATGCAATCAGGCGATGGTGGTTCAAATCGGCTGGCGTTTCCGGATGGCCATGCGCCTCAAGGTAGTCCGGAGATGCGCAGAGAATCCGCCTGTCATCCGCCAGCTTGCGCCCCTTGAGGCTGGTATCCAGCAAGGGTGCGTTTCTCAGTGCAAGATCATAGCTGCCCTCGATCAGGTCAAACTGCACATCCGACAACCGCAGATCCAACGTGAGATCGGGGTATTGATCCAGAAACTTCGGCAGTAGCGGCACGATGTAAAGTTGCGCAAACGTGCTGGGCGCCGCAAAGCGCAGCGTTCCACTGATCCTTGCCGATCCTTTCCCCAAAGCAGCCAGGGCCGCTTCTTCCTGTGCAATCATCTCGCGCGCAAAAGGCAGAAACTCCTGTCCTTCCACGGACAGAGAGACCTTGCGCGTGGTGCGGTGCAAAAGTTCAGCGCCCAGTTTGTGTTCGAGTTTCGCGAGTTTCGCGCTCGCAACGGCAGGTGCCATTCCCAATCGGCGTCCGGCCGCGCTGATATTCAACATTTCAGCCGCCAGAACAAAAAGCCGTAATCCCCCGGTATCAATGCTCATTATGTGCGTTTTCCGAATTCTGAATACAAAGTTGGCCGGTTTATTCGCGAAACAGCTTAAGCCATATCTCCTATCAAAGGAAAGCGGCGATCACACAGGGGGCGTCAATGCAACGCACAGCAACAGTGAATTACCACGTCCATAAAGAGTGGCGACAGGCATTCGAACTGGATGCGGGCGGAATTGCAGGCAATCTTGTATCGCCTGAACTCGCCGCTACACAGGTGCAGCTGACCGATATGCGCACGTCCACCGGACCGATCCGATTCAACGAGGATTCCGTCGAATTTTCCCGCCTCCCAAGTTCCGTCGCGCATTTCTCCGAAACCGACTGGAAAGAGGAATACAACAGAGAACTGACCGAGTACCTAAAAGCACACCTTCAGGCCCGCGACGTTGTGATTTTTGATCATACGGTTCGGGTCGATGATCCCGACGCAACACGGAAACCTGCGCGCAACGTCCACAGTGATTACAGTGAGGATGGCGCCAAACAACGCCTGATCGATCTTCTGGGGCGTGAAGAAGCCGCAGATTGGGAAAATGGGCACTACGCATTCATCAATGTCTGGCGGCCCGTCGAAAACCCAATCAACAGCGCGCCCCTTGGTTTTGTGCGTCCGTCGAGCGTTGATCCCGACGACTGGATTTTGCTCGACCTGATCTATCCAGATCGCAAGGGCCAGATAATGGGACTTGTGGGCAATAAGAACCACGAGTGGCTTTTCCTGTCCAAAATGACCCCTGATGAAATTGCTGTGTTCAACATCTACGACAACCGAGGCCTGCCTTCGATCGCGCACAGCGCGCTCGACATGGTCGAGGATCCTTCTGTTACAACGAAACGAAAAAGCATCGAGAGCCGCACGTTGGTGCGCTACTGAACGAGGAGTTGCCATGTTGGATGAAAACCAGCGCCCGGCATTCGCGCCGATCAATCTGGCTTACAATTCAGTCTTCCGCCCCGGTCGGTTGAGCCTTGGGCTGGTGTTGCCTTTGGAGGCTTATTCAGTCGGGTCCGAACCCAACATGAAAGGTCACCTGGAAGCAGCGCAACGGGCCGAACGTTTGGGGTTTTCCGCACTCTGGCTGCGGGATGTTCCCTTCAACGTCCCGAGCTTTGGCGATGCCGGCCAGATTTTTGACCCTTTCGTTTACCTCGGCGCGCTTGCAAGCAAAACGGATCGCATTGCATTGGGAACTGCAAGTATCATCCTGCCTTTGCGCCACCCGGCACATGTCGCCAAGGCGGCGGCAACGGCGGATGTGCTTTCCGAAGGACGGCTTCTTTTGGGCGTCGCGTCCGGCGACCGACCCGAAGAGTATCCTGCGATGCATCAGGACTATCCCGACCGCGGCGCACGGTTCCGCGACAGCTTTGGCTATATCCGCGCCGTCGAAGCCCCATATCCCAAACATGACAGCGATCAGGGCCGTCTTTCCGGCGACATCGACATGCTTCCAAAACCCACCGGCTCACGCCTACCGATGCTTGTTACGGGTGGAAGTCAACAATCGCCGGATTGGGTGGCCCAGAATGGGGATGGCTGGATGACCTATCCGCGGGACGCCGCCTCGCAAGGTCGCGTTATCGCCGACTATCGCAACCGGCTTCAACGACTTGGTCAGCCGGACAAGCCGGTTATGCAATCGCTTTATGTCGATCTTCTTGATGAGCCAGATGCGCCTGCTCGGCCAATTCATTTGGGTTTTCAATCCGGCACTCGGTTTCTGTGCCGCTACCTGCGCGAGATCGAGACGCTGGGTGTCAACCACGTCGCGCTCAATCTGCGTTTTAACCAGTCCCCCATCGACACCGCGCTCAACCGACTGGCAGACGATGTGCTGCCTGAGTTTTCCTGAAGGAGCCAACAAATGACCAAAACCATTCTTGTCACCGGGTCCACTGACGGCATCGGGCTGCTTGCGGCAAAAAAGCTTGCAGCGGCAGGGCATCATGTGCTGCTGCATGGACGCAATCCGGCCAAACTGGATGCGACCGCACAGGAGATCGGCGGTACGGTCGAGGTTTATGCAGCTGACCTGTCCGACTTGGCTGCTGTCAAATCGCTTGCTGACGACATCCGCGCCAAACACGACAGGTTAGATGTGTTGATCAATAATGCGGGGGTACTCAAAGCTCCGCAGCCGACGCTTGAAAGCGGGTTCGACATTCGATTTGTCGTCAATACCTTCGCGCCATACCTGCTGACGCACCTGTTGCTGCCGATCATTCCGGCCAATGGCCGAGTTGTTAACCTGTCATCTGCCGCTCAAGCGCCGGTGAACCTGAATGCGATGCACGGCAAAACGCGCCTGTCCGACATGGAAGCCTATGCCCAAAGCAAGTTGGCAATCACCATCTGGACCCGGGAATGGGCAAAGGCGCTACCAGATGGACCTGCAATGATCGCGGTGAACCCCGGCTCTTTGCTGGCATCCAAAATGGTGCAGGACGGCTTTGGCGTTGCAGGAAACGACCTGAACATCGGGGCCGATATTCTGGTCAACGCAGCGCTGGGCGACAGCTTCTCGAATGCTTCGGGCGCATACTTTGACAATGACAGCGGCGCGTTCGCAGACCCGCATTCCGCGGCCTCAGACCCGGGGCATTCGGCCGAAGTCATGGCCTCCGTTAAGGAAATCACCAGCCAAATCCGCTAACCGCACGGCGTATCCCCGCGCAAACCAAACGCAAATTACCAACCACCCTCGCACTGGTCGTGTCGAGGGCCAATAAAGGAATGTCCAATGAAATATGAAAACTTTCAGACGTTTGACGTGGAAGTCGACGGCGCCATCGCAACTGTTACTTTTGATTTCGGGTCAGTGAACGTCCAGGGTCAGGAAATGCTGGCGGACCTGAACAGCCTTGCAATGCGGCTGGAACGGGATCGAGAAACAAAGGTGGTGATTTTTCAATCCGCAAACCCGGAAATCTGGGTCTGCCACTACGACACCGAATTGCTCAAAGACATGTCAACTGAAGCAGTCAGCCGCGAAGACGCTCAACTGCTGGACCTGCAATCCGTTTGTGAACGTATCAGCAAAGTTCCGCAGGCAACCATCGCCAAATTGGAAGGATTTGCGCGCGGTGGCGGGCACGAGTTGGCCCTGGCTCTGGACATGCGCTTTGCCGCACGAGGCAAGTTCAAGTTCATGCAGATGGAGGTCGGAATGGGCATCCTGCCCTGTGGCGGTGGCGCATCTCGCATGGCACGCCAAACCGGTCTTGGGCGGGCCTTGGAGATCATCCTGAGCGCGCAAGACTATGATGCCGATGATGCTGAACGCATGGGGACAATCAACAAGGCATTGGATCAGGACGAAATCGGCCCATACGTCGACGCATTGGCAGCTCGGATCGCGCAATTCCCCGCAGACTCCATAAATGCTTGTAAACAAATGGTTTATGAATCAATCGACAAACCAATAGGCGACGCGCTCAAGGCCGAAGCCTATTGGCTGTATCAGGCGACCAGCAAAACACCGGCGATCAAGCGATTTACAATCGCGGACGAACAAGGGCTGGAGCATGATCTGGAGAACCAGCGCAACTGGAACGAACTGGTCATGAAAGTCCAGGAAATCACCAACTAGGTCCATTTCCAAAGACGCGCTGGCCATGTTTTTGCAAACGTGGCCAGCAGTTTTTGCGGACACAGCGCCTTGTCGGATTGCAGCAGTCCTAGATCAACTGCAACGGCCTGGCTTTGGAAAGGTCCGGTGAGATTCGTATTGTTTGCCAAAGCATCTGCGGTTGGGTCTCGTGTTCGTCGGAAATCAGCGAAGCGGGAACGCTGGTTGCCGCCGCCAGCGCCTTTGGCAGCGGGATACCCGCCTGCTCGGTCATGACCTTTACGGCCATGGTCAAATCCAGGTCTGCACTGGCCAAGGTCCCGTCCTCCAGCGTCAGCCGATTGTTTTTTCGGTGTGTGGCACGACCTTCCAGTTCAAACTCGGTCATGGCCGTTCCCGCCACCGCCATTGCGTCGCTAACAAGGAAAATCTGCCCGGGGCCTTTCTTGGCGTCCCATGCAGCACGCAGCGTTGCTGGATGCACATGAACAGCATCCGCTATCAACCCGGCGGACATCGTTCCGCAAGCCAGTGCCGCACCGACAAGTCCCGGTTCGCGACTGCCAAGCTGGCTCATGGCATTGAACAGATGTGTGGCGCAACGTGCGCCAGCATTTGCAAACTGCAGGCAGGTTTCAAATGATGCGTCGGTGTGGCCTAACGAGACGATCACCCCAGCCTGCGTCAACGCCTCAACTTGCGCCAGCGTTGTACTTTCCGGCGCAAGTGTGACCATCAAAGCGGGCAAACGCGTGGCGGCCTCAACCATCGCGTCCAGATCTTCTTGCAACATCGGTCGGATCAAGGATGCGTCGTGCGCACCCTTTCTGCGTTCCGACAGATGCGGCCCTTCCAAATGCAGACCTGCGATCCCGCGCAATCCGAGACGGACGGCCTCAACCGCTGCCTCAATCGCGGCTCGCGTTTTTTTTGGAGTGTCTGTGATAAGGGTCGGCAAAATGCGGGTTGCGCCGAGGGTTCGATGAGCAGAAGCGATCTGTGTCAGCGCTTCAACGGACGGATCGTCATTGAACATCACGCCCCCGCCACCATTCACCTGCAGGTCAACGTAACCGGGGCTTAGAATATCGCCTGATAAGTCTTCGACCCGATCGCCTGCCGGTATCTCGGTGTCCGGAACAATGGCATCCAGTTGGTCATTTCTGAAGCGCGCGGCGTGTGCCAAATGCAACTCGGTTCCGTCGAAGATCGGGCCGCCTGCAAAGGTTATCGATGATCCGCTCATACCGTCCCGGTCACTTTTTTCAGGTGACGGGGCATGTCAGGATTGATCCCGCGTTGCGTAGCGACTTTTTCGACCATTCCGTCAAAGGCAGCAATTGTCGGGATCGGGTCTGTCATCCAATGCGCGGTCCGGACATGCGGCAACACCGAAGCCCTTTTGACGTGGCTGAAGGTTGCAAAGACTTGAGCCCCCTTCGCCGAAAGCGCGTCCGCAACTTCGGCGGCCGCATAGCTTTCGGCGTGGATCGGGCGTGTTACCTTCGCCGTCTCAGCCAACACCAAGGCGGGGTTGTTCGTGGCAGCAAAGGAATAAACACCCCCGGATGTGAGAGAGTTGGTCGGTTCAACAAGATCCGCCCCTTTAGTCAAAAGGCGCTCTACAGCGTCGGGTATCGCGTTGATTTCCCTTCGCATTTGCGTAATTTTCTCGGACATGTCCCCAGGCTTTCAGTTCAACAGGCGCAGTTCAGCCACAAAGTCATAGGCTTCACCGTGGTAAATTGAGCGGGTCAGCTCGGCGACGCGACCACTTTCAAGGTAAGAGGTCCGCTGAATACGAAGACCAGCGGTGCCTTCCGCGACATCCAGAAGTTCAGCCTCGGGCGCCTCAAGGTTGATCGCAGATATCTGTTGAATTGCCCGGACCGGCCGACAACCCGATCGTTGAAGGACGGCGTAGAGTGAGCCCGAGACTTCGGTTGGGTTGGGCAAGATGTCCAAGGGTAAAGCTGCGCGCTCCAATGCCATAGGACGACCGCCAGCCGCGCGTAGGCGATGGACGCGAGCAACCTGCTCGTTCGCCGACAAACCCAGCGCCATCATTTCTTCCGGCGAGGGAAGAAATATGCCACGCTCCAACCACGTGGAAGTGGTTTTGAGGCCGCGCCGCTCCATGTCTTCTGTAAAGGACGTCAGGTGGGATAGCGATTGTTCGACCCTTGTGACCGGTTCACGGACAAAGGAACCAGACCCTTGCCGTTGCTCGATCGTCCCTTCCCGAACCAGTTCCTGAATTGCTTTGCGCACCGTGACCCGCGACAGGTCGGTCAATTCCGCGATTTCCCGTTCCGGCGGCAGCGAGCTGTTGGGCAGAAGAATTCCTTCCTCAATCCCTTTCTCGAGCCGTTGGCGCAGCTGAACGTAGCGGGGGCCAGACGTTTGCCCCAGCCAACCTTCAGGTTTCAGGAAATCAGTTATGTTCATGCTCGATCTCCTTTTGAAACGCGCGCGCAAGCGCAAGCGCACCGGACAGCGGATCACCGACTGGCTGCATCAAGTCGCCTTGCAGTACACTTGGCAGGTATTTGGCATAAAGCGGACCGATCCCGCCCGTCAGGCAAATCGGCAATCCCGCAACCCATCCCAGTTTGGTCATCCGATCCGCGAGATAGTCTGCGCCTTCGCGCATGATCGCGACGGCCATGGCATCGTCGCGCTCAGCGTGCTCCGTTACCAATGGCGCCAGTTCGCCAAACTGGGCCGGCGTCATTTCTGCGGCGGCTCGAACGATTTCAGCCGCCCCACCCCACCTGGACAAAAGGTATTCGGACAATTGCGAAGGCGCAGCTACGCCGTCAACACTGTCCAGCACTTTGGACAGAACACACCGTCCAACCCATTGCGCGGACGCTTGATCGCCCAGAACAGACCCCCATCCTCCGGCGAAGCGGTTCGCACCGGACTTCTGGCTTGCGACAAATGAACCGGTACCGCAATGCGCAACCATCCCATCCTGCGGACCCAAAGCGCCGCGCAAGGCAGCCGCCCGATCATCTTCGATACGTACGCTTTCGAACGGCAAGGCCGCTGCAAGCCTTTCTGCAATCGTCCTGCCGGTTATGCCTGCAAGCCCCAAATACGCCGGAGCACGGGTCAGTTCTGTCACCGAGAGGCCGGTGTCAGAAGCCAAGACCTCAAGACCGCGCAACAATTGTTCAAGAGCGGCCTCGAAATCGGTGGACACATTCGCCGCGCCGACCTCGACTTTATGTCCCACATCTTTGCCGCGCACAGCGAGCCGGCAGCGTGTTCCGCCTCCGTCGACAGCCAAGACAAGTGGTTCCGTTGATCGAGCCATATAGATACCATTATAATACCTTTTAAACAGTTTAAAGTCCCAAATATGAGCGCAATACCTACAAATGGCACAAATTGACGAAAAAAATAAATTGAAGGCTAATGGTATCTAAAAGGTATGTATTTAGTAGCTTTGGGGGAGAATCACGTGTCCACACCAATTACGGAACAACTGCATCAAGACGCGTACGGGCTCGACACCAAACCGCTGGTCGAGATCGCCGAGCTTTTGGCGCAGGCTCGGGCAGCTGCGTCCACTGCCCCGATGGGCGCACTCAATGAGATTTGCGCCGGAGCGACATCTATGGCGAACACGATACGGTCCGTTGGCGTGCTACGTTACCTGGCAGCGGGATCGTCTGGCCTCATGGCTTCTGCAAACGCGGTCGAGCTTGATTGGACGTTCTCGATCCCAAGCGCGAAAACTCGCATCCATATGGCAGGCGGGCTACCCACGACGGCGGAAATGCCGGGCGACGTGTAAGAAGGCATGGCATGATGATGAACCTGCGGGCAGACAACGATAAGCTGCGCGCTCGGGCCGACGTCTGCGTTGATCCTACAGCTATATTCCTTGTGCCCTCGGGCTATGCGGATTGAAAGCGTGTGCGCGTTCGGTTTGCAAATGCCACCAAAGACAACATCACGGGAACTTCGACCAGAACGCCAACGACCGTTGCCAAAGCAGCCCCCGAGTGCAACCCGAACAGGCTGATCGCCACGGCTACCGCCAACTCAAAGAAATTGGATGTGCCGATCATTGCGCAGGGCGCTGCGATACGGTGGGGCACATTCATGGCCCATGCCGCCCCATAGGCCAGCGCAAAGATGCTGTAACTCTGGATTATTATTGGCACCGCAATCAGCACAATGACCAGTGGTTTTGCAATGATCGTTTCGCCTTGAAGTCCAAACAGGATTACGACGGTCGCGATCAAACCCATGACAGACCACGGTTTAACCCGCGCCGAGAATGCATCAATCGCGCCTTGCGACCCCAACCACCGGCGCGTGATCAATCCTGCAATCAGTGGCAACACCACGTACAGTACTGTTGCCAAAACCAATGTCTGCCACGGCACCGAGATTTCTGTGACGCCCAGCAGGAAAGCCACGATAGGGGCAAAGGCCACAACCATGATCAGGTCGTTCACGGACACCTGCACCAGAGTGTAGGTCGCGTCGCCATTGGTCAGTTGCGACCAGACGAAGACCATGGCGGTACAAGGGGCTGCACCCAAAAGGATCAGACCTGCGGTGTATTGCGCAGCGTCTTCGGGCTGAATCCAAGGCGCAAAAACATAATCGAAGAACAACACCGCCAGTAGCGCCATTGTGAACGGTTTGATCAACCAATTCACGACGAGCGTAACAATCAAACCCTTGGGTTGACGCGCCACGCCGGCCACCGCGCCGAAATCCACACTCACCATCATGGGGTAGACCATCGCCCAGATCAGAACAGCGACCACCAGATTGACACTTGCGATCTCGGCCGATGCAACAAGTCCGACCAGCCCCGGCGCGGCAAGCCCGATCAATATGCCGCCGATCATGGCCAGCGCAATCCAGACGGTCAGGTAGCGTTCGAAGATGCTCACGAATATGCCTCATGTGTTTGGTCGGACAGCTTGCCCGACGTCAGCGCAGCAAGCGCGACCATGATGGCGGCAGTGCCAAGAACCATTGGAAGACCACCGACTTGATAGGTCAGGCCAGACAATACGGTGCCCAGAAGACGTCCCGCCGCGTTGGCCATGTAGTAAAAGCCGACATCCATTGTCACGCGCTCGGATTTGGTAAAGGCAAGGATCAGGTAGGAATGCAGCGATGAATTGATCGCGAAGATCGCACCAAACACCAATAAACCCAGAACCAAAGTGACTGTCAGCCACGTCTGGGGACCATTGGACAACAGCGCCGCGAACGTCAGCGCAGCCGGCACACAGAGCAATGCCACTGCCCAACTGCGGGCTGCGCGGATCAGGTCACTTTCGCTGCGCTCCGCGGCGCGCAGGACTTTGGGCGCGCTGGCCTGAATAGCCCCGTAAAGTATGATCCAGACGGCCATGAAGCTGCCGATCAAAAAGAAAGCCGCGCGGTTGCTCTCCTCGGTGCCGTCCGACAGAACCGCGTAAAAATAGATTGGTATGCCGACGACAAACCAAACGTCCCGAGCGCCGAACAGGAAGACCCGCGCCGCCGACAGCCAGTTGACATTGGCGGACTTGGAAAACACCTCGGAAAACTTCGCGCCCTTGCGCCCTTTTGGCAAACCCGGCGGCATAAACACAATGACGGCTGCAAGGATCGCGGCCAGGACGATCGCCATCAGCAGAACGGCCCAGACAAATCCCAGCGTCGCCAATAGGCCAGCACCCAGAAGAAAGCCAAGGCCTTTGACTGCGTTCTTGGACCCGGTCAGAACGGCAACCCAGCGAAACAGCCCGCCACCTTCGGTCGGGGCCAACAGTTTAACGGCCGATTTCGAGGACATTTTGGCCAAGTCTTTGGCGACGCCGCTGGCCCCTTGCACGATCATCACGAAGGCGACGGATACGCCGATCGCCCAATTCGGGTCGAGTTGTGTCAGTGCCAGCAGCGCAACAACCTGCAGCCCGAGCCCGGCATATAGTGTCGACGTCAATCCGAACCGCGCGGCGATCCAACCTGCGGTCAGATTGGTTGCCATCCCGGCAATTTCGTAAAGAACAAACAGATAGGCCAACTGCACCGGCGAAAAGCCCAGAGTATGAAAGTGCAGCAACACCAACATCCTGAGCGCCCCGTCCGTCAGCATAAAGGCCCAATAAGCCGCCGTTACGGCGATATAGGCGGACAGACCGTCGGGCTTTCCGCTCACAACGAGGCCCCGACCATCAGCGCGACGTCGACAAGACGATGCGCGTATCCCATTTCATTGTCGTACCAAGCGTAGATTTTGATCTGTGTTCCGTTCACCACCATTGTCGATGGCGCATCAACGATCGAAGACCGTGGATCATTGGTGTAATCGGTCGATACCAACGGGCGGGTTTCGTAGCCCAGTATCCCTTTTAGGTCGCCGTCCGCAGCAGTTTTGAATAGCGCGTTAACCTCATCGACCGTCGTTTCACGCTCGACCTCAAAAACGCAATCGGTCAGTGAAGCATTCAACAGGGGAACGCGAACCGCATGGCCGTTCAAACGCCCTGTCAATTCCGGATAGATCAGCGTTATTGCCGTTGCAGAACCAGTGGTTGTCGGGATCAGCGAGTTCAACGCCGAACGGGCGCGGCGCAAGTCTTTGGCCGGTCGATCGACGATCGTCTGCGTGTTGGTGACGTCATGGATCGTCGTCATTGAACCGTGGCGAATACCCAGGTTTTCGTGGAGGACTTTGACAACAGGTGCCAGACAGTTCGTCGTGCACGATGCCGCCGTCACGATGTTGTGCGTCGCGGGATCGTAGGCGTGTTCATTGACGCCGATCACGATGTTCGCGGTCGGACCGTCCTTGACCGGGGCCGAAACGACAACTTTTTTGACACCGGCCTCAAAGTAAGGGGCCAGCTTAGCCTCGGTCTTGAACACACCTGTACAGTCGATCACGACATCCACACCCTCCAGTGGAAGGGCGTTCAGGTCCTTAGTGCCGATGAACGGCAGGCGCGTCCCGTCCACCGTAACGCTGTCCGGGCCATGCTGGAAATCAGCGTCCCAACGCCCATGCACAGTGTCAAATTCCAGCAAGTGGGCATGCATCTCGGGGTCACCTACCCCATCATTGATCCAGGCGATGTCCACGCCTTTTTCCAGCAACGGCTTCAGGGCCAGTTTTCCCATGCGGCCCAGGCCGTTAACAGCGTAGGTGGTCATTTCGCATCCTCAAAGTTTTCCCGACCGATGTCATCAACGGCGGATTGCAAAGCGATCCGGTCCAGGCTTTCCACTGGCAATGACGTGAAGGCCTGAATCCGACGCTTGAGCGCGCCATAGGCATTTTGGAAAGCCAGACTCTTTTCGGCATCCGTTCCTTCTGCTTTGACCGGGTCTTCCATCCCCCAGTGGCCGCTGATCGGTTGACCGTCCCAAGCGGGGCATTCTTCGTTCGCGGCCTTGTTGCAGACGGTAAACACGAAATCCAATTCCGGCGCTTCGGGACCGGAAAACTCGGCAACGTTTTTGGACCGCAGCAGATCGGTGTCATGCCCCTTGTCTTTCAAAACCTGCAGGGCGAATGGGTTCAGTTCCGAATAGGGCTGCGTACCTGCCGAATAGACGTTGAACCGATCGCCGGCGATGTCCCGCAGCAAGGACTCGGCAAAAATGGAACGCGCTGAATTACCGACACAGATGAACAGTACATTGAACTTCCGATCTGTCATTTTGTCTTTTCCTTGCTCCTGGGGCATGCAGATATCAGGACGACCACGGCAACAATCGTTCAGCAAAAATCCCAGCATTTGCTGCACGTTTTTCAACTCGACAGAATAAAGCAGCGATGTGCCCGACCGCTCTTGAACAACAAGGCCGGACCGCTGCAACGCGTTGAGATAGTTGGACAAAGTGCTGGGCTTGATGTCGAGCGCGTCAGCCAGGTCGCCAGCCGCCACACGGTCAGGAATGCGACGCATGAGCATTCTAAAGACCGAAAGACGTTGCGGGTGACCAAGTGTGGCGAGTTGATTCGATACCGTATTTTCCATATTTCATGGATTATGGAATTAATAAGCATCCGTCAATCGCGTTCCCGGTCAATTTTCCCAGGAAACTAATCGCAACCGACAACCGCAGAGACAGCCCGCGCATGGGCCGCTGGGACCAACGTCGTCAGAGGTTCACGCACACGCCCTCGTCGGGGTGTTTGAACCCAAGTCTTTCCAGCGTCGTCATTGCCGTCTTGCGCCACCGATCTCTCAGGACCCGGTTTTCGGTACGGCGAAGACCGAGAGATTTCAGGAGCTCGAACCTTCTCGGATCGTCGCCGCCAAAAGACACGGCCACCCGCGGCCACCAATAATTGATCGAACGCTGAACTTGGTCCGCATCGCCATTTTCAATCAGCTTCACCGCGCCTTCCAATGCCAACTCACCGTGATGCGCCTCGACAGGCGCGATGGTCCGAAAGGCTTCGGCCAAGGGTTGATAGGATATCGTCGAATATTCAGCCAGTTGTTCGACAACCGCTTGGCTCATCAAAAGGTTCATGATCACAGCATCTGTCCAGCCGACAAAGGGATAGTTGAATACCGCAAGGCGCATATCATGCTCGGATCGGGACGCGCCGATATCCGCATCCCGCGCTAACCGCGCGGTCCAAGGATGGTGGTTGGCGTACCGTTCGGTATCTGCACCGAACTCTCCCATGATGCTCAGAACACGATAGGCATCGTCTGTTTTTTCCAAAACGATTTTGGCGGCCGCAATCCGTTCCTTGATCCCCGGCCCAAGGTTTATGATGTCAGCAAATCCCGCAGCCCCGGCCAATTCACTGTCCACGAAGGTGGCCATCAGCTTCATCAACTCCGCACGATAGCGCGGCGGAACGTTATAGGGGTTGGTCAGCACACCGCCTGCGGCCAGATAGCTGTCGAGAGTCATAGTTTCGCTCATTCCATCACCCTCTACTGATCGTAATCCACGATCACGCGGTCTGAAAGGGGATACGCCTGACAACTCAGGACATAGCCCTTTTCGACCTCGTAATCCTCGAGCGCATGGTTGGCGAGCATCTCGACCTCGCCCTCCAGCACCCGGCAGCGGCATGTCGAACACACACCTGCTTTACAGGCAAAAGGGGCGTCCATGGCGTTTTCCAATGCGGCATCAAGAATTGAGACGTCTTTGGGGATCGTCAGCGATTGTGTCGCCCCATCCAGAGTAATCGACGCGTTGGTCTGGTTCTTTTGCGTGCCCGGCTTTGCTGAATTTGCTTTCCGCCGCGCGCGACCGGGCTGGGCGCTGGCAAAGAGTTCGAACTTTATCTGGCGCTCTTCCAGCCCGTGATCACGCAGGGCGGCGGCAATGCCCAGCATCATCGGCTCGGGCCCGCATATGAACGCGGTGTCGACACTGTTGATATCGACCCATCGCTCGAACAACTCCGCGCATTTTTCCTGCGTGACCAATCCGGTGAAAAGGTCGATATCCTGACTATCCGTTTCGAGGATATGGATCACGTTCAAGCGATCCATATAAAGGTTCTTGAGGTCTTCCAATTCCTCACGAAACATAATCGTGTTTACGGCCTTGTTGGCGTAAATAAGCGTAAAGCGGCATTGCGGTTCACGCGCCAGCGTCGTCTTGAGGATCGACAAAACCGGCGTAATTCCCGACCCTCCTGCAAAACCCAGATACCGCTTTTCGGCTGCGCCCTCAATCGGCGCATGGAAACTGCCCATCGGGGGCATCGCCTGCACAACGTCCCCGACCGCAAGTTCAGTGTTCGCCCACCCGGAAAAGGCACCGCCTTCGACGCGTTTGATCCCGACCTGCAGCACACCATCATCCTTTCCTGCGCAGATCGAGTAGGATCGGCGCAACTCTTCCCCATCGAATTCCTTGCGAAAGGTCAGGTATTGACCGGCGATAAAATCGAACGCATCTGCTGCGCCGTTGACCGGCTCCAGCGTCACAACCACCGCGTCACGGATGGTTTTGTGAATGTCTGTAACCTTCAGGTCGTGAAAACGTGCCATCCGGTGCTCCTCTTCAGATGCATTTGAAATAGTCGAAAGGTTCCAGACAGTCGGTGCAGCGCCAATGGGCCTTGCACGGGGTGGAACCGAACTGGCTCACCTTTTCGACTGCTCCGCTTCCGCAATGCGGGCACCGGTCGGGGCCGCCCGCCGGTTGGGGAGGTGCGATCCCGAATTCTTCAAGCCGGGCGCGTCCTTTTTCGCTGAGCCAGTCGGTCGTCCACGCTGGCGCGATACTGGTTTCGATCCGAACATCATCAATCCCGCGATCCCGCAGCGCGGTTTCAATATCCATACTGATGACAGAGGTTGCAGGGCAGCCGGAATAGGTTGGCGTCACCGTCACTTTCAGCGTCTCGGCATCCCAGCGCACGTCGCGTACAATGCCCAGATCAACCACTGAAATCACCGGAATTTCCGGATCGGGCACCGCGTCCAGCCAACTCCAGATCTGATCGGTAGAAGCGCGCACCATGTCACCTACCAACTGGCCCCCGGGTACGCGCGTTGCAGCCATTGCATCTGAGTCAGCAGATGCCCCAAATGCTCGGTGTGCATCCGTCCGTCGCGTCCGCCTTTATGGGCAAAACGGTTGTCCGGGATCGTCAGCGTCGCCTCGGTCAGAACCTTGCCAACCAAGGCGTCATATTCGTCGCGCAAATCTGCCGGGTCGGGCGCGATAGCAGCCGCCGCCATCTGTTCGTCCACCGCGTCACAAGCAAACATCTCTCCGACGTACGGCCAAAGGTAATCCAATGCCGCCTGCATCCGGGCATGGCTTTCGTCGGTCCCGTCGCCCAATCCGACAACTGTATCGCTTGACCGTTCGAGGTGATAAGCCACTTCCTTGCTCGCTTTCGCGGCAATTGCGGCGACGCGATCATCCGACGATTTGATCAACCGCCCCAACATGATCGAATGCCACGCATCAAACAGAAACTGTCGCATAATCGTGCGGCCAAAGTCTCCGTTTGGAACCTCGACCAGCAACACGTTGCGGAAATCCCAGGCGTCACGGAGGTAGGCCAGATCATCGGCGGACTTGCCGCCATCGACCTCACCAGCGAGGGCAAGCCACATCTGGGTTTGGCCGATCAGGTCCAACGCTGTATTGGCCAGCGCAATATCTTCTTCCAGAACCGGCGCATGCCCACACCATTCGCTGACGCGGTGCCCAAGGATCAGGGTGTTGTCGCCCATTCTGAGCAGGAACTGCTTAAACGCCTCGTCGCTTGTCATCACATGGCCCCCACGTCATCTGGAATGTCGAAAAAGGTCGGGTGACGATAGACCTTGCTTTCGCTCGGCTCATACAGCGGGCCTTTGTCGCTGGGTGAAGACGCGGAAATGTTGTTTGCCTCGACCACCCAGATCGAAACGCCCTCGTTGCGGCGCGTGTAAACGTCGCGTGCATTCTTGATTGCCATCTCTGCGTCGGGAGCATGCAGCGAGCCCACGTGACGATGGCTCATTCCATGCTGGCCTCGGATGAAAACTTCCCAAAGGGGCCACTCGTTTTTCATTTGGTTTCCTCCCTGGGTAATTCTATTCCGCCGCCACCTTGCCAGCGCGTTTCTTCTTTGCGTGGGCCAACAATCCGTCGCGCACCCATTGTCCGTCGTCCCATGCTTTGTTTCGCGCGGCCAGCCGATCCACATTGCAGGGACCGTTTCCCTTGATGACGTCGAAAAATTCGGCCCAATCCGGCTCGGAAAAGTCGTAGTGGCCACGATCCTCGTTCCACTTGAGCTGCGGGTCGGGGATGGTCAGGCCAAGATACTCGGCCTGCGGTACGGTCTGGTCGACAAATTTCTGGCGCAGCTCATCATTCGTGTTCATCTTGATTTTCCACGCCATGGATTGAGCCGAATGGACCGAGTCCTTGTCAGAGGGTCCAAACATCATCAGTGACGGGTACCAAAATCGGTTGAGCGCATCCTGCGCCATTCTCCGCTGTTCCGCGGTGCCCTCGGCCATCTTACGGATCGCGTCATAACCTTGGCGCTGATGAAAGCTCTCTTCCTTGCAAATGCGGATCATGGCCCGCGAATAAGGCCCATAGGACGTGCGTTGCAGCGGAACCTGATTCATGATCGCGGCCCCATCGACCAGCCACCCGACAGCACCGACATCCGCCCAGGTCAGAGTTGGATAGTTGAATATCGACGAATACTTCATACGACCGTCCAGCAGCATCTCTGTGATCTCGTCGCGGCTGACGCCCAGCGTCTCGGCGGCGCAATACAGGTACAACCCGTGCCCAGCCTCATCCTGAACCTTGGCAAGCAGGATCGCCTTGCGTTCCAAAGTCGGCGCGCGCGTGATCCAGTTTGCTTCGGGCAATTGCCCCACAATTTCGGAATGCGCGTGCTGTCCGATCTGACGGATCAGTGTTTTGCGGTACCCTTGCGGCATCCAGTCTTTCGGCTCGATCTTGATGTCGGCGTCAATTTTCGCCTGGAACTCGCCCAGCTTTGCGGGGTCCTCCTCTGTCGCCTCGGACTGAACCATCTGAGCGTACATCGTAACTCCTCCTGTCTGCGAGATCAGAGCTTGAAGACGTGCCCAAGCACCCGCATGTTCCCCTTGAAAGCACTTCCACCAAGATCAGCAGCCAGCCGCTGCAAGACGCCGGCAAAACCATAGCTGGGAATGGCGGCTTCGACCGCTGCGACCTGGTCCCGCGTCAATCCCTTGCGTATCCTTCCGCCTGTCGCATCGATCCAATCCCCTTTGCGGCAGGCATTCACGACGTCCGCATGCGGCCCGTGATACGGAGTGATCTTGTGATGCCAGTGAATGATATTGCGAAGCACCTCTGGGTCCAACCCCCAAGCATTCTGGGCGTTGTCCCGCAGCGCCAATTCTTCCGACGGCTCCAGGTAGGCCAGATCAGGCTTCGTCCAGAGGCCGATGTCGTGGTAGACGAAAGCGGTTTCGACCATTTTCCGATGCGCATCATTGCCACCAAGAAAGTGCATGGCATATGTGATGACCCGGTACACATGTCCACGGTAAGCCTTGAAGTCGTCCCCCAGCGCATCCTGAAATGGCTCGAACAAGCGTTCCACTGTCTCGCTCTGGTCAATGATCCGGATCTCGTCAGGCAAGGTCTAACCTCCCCTGCAAGCCTCCGGGGATAAAGCCGCACCGATCATCCACCCGCAAAGCAGGTGCGCGAGGCGCTCTCATGCATGACAAGTGAATGCGTCTTTCCATTTATCCTCCCAAGCGCCGGGCATTGCAATCTCGACCGGTTGGTCGGCTTATACTATGCGCGCCGACCCAAGGCAAGATTTATGTTACCAAATTTTGTACTTTTTTACTTTTTGGTAACGCATTTAAACGGAATACGATCAGGAAATGTCTTCATGTCAAAGTCAGCAAGTTAAAATCGACTTAAGTCTTTGATAAATAATACTCTAGCAACGTGAAGCCGCGGACTTCAGGCGGCTGAACCCGCTTCCAATATCTCAAGGTCAGGCCTCGGCAATCTCTCCAACAGGCGGAAAACAGCTTCCCGGCACGCGTGACCATTCCACCCTTCGGGCAAAAATTCCATCGGCAACTCCGGATGGCGCAGGACAATGCGCCGCCAGTTATGCACGACAAGAACGCGCAGAATGGCCGTTTTCATCGGATCGCCGGTTCCTTGGGGCGGCAAATGCCGGGTAGTGACCTGAACCGAATCCCAGAACTGATCGTAGGCGGTTTGCAATGTCTCGGGTCCGCACAGTTCCCGGAGCCAGGAAGGAACATAAAGGGTGCTGCTTTCAACACCCAAGAGGCCTTCAAGGCCGCCCGGCACCGCACCGGGCGACATCGCAACGGTCGAGTTCACAGATATATAGTCCCCGGTCAGCGTCAGAGCCGCCAATTCACTGCGCGATGCTTCCGAACTCCCGGCGATCAGAACATGCCAAACGTCCTGGGACTTGGTTTCACGCGCATAGATTCGCGGGGCCGCCTCGGCGCTTTGTTGGCGGCCAAACTGTGTCAAACGGTGCATGCTGTTGCGCCCGACGCGCGTGCTTTCAATCCAGCCTTCTTTGCGCAATCGGTGCAATGCGACGCGGGTGGCTTCGGCCTTGATCCCGGCCAGACCGGTCAACCCAGTGATCAGTGCACCGCTTACTTGATCCGATTCATCCTGCGCCAGATCGCCGAATATCGTAACCAGCACGGACCACACGCGTAGCGACCCTTCAGAGGTCAAACGGGTGACACAGGTTTCGAACCAATCGGGTGTGGACTTCTTCATCAGGCGCTCATTGTACGGCAGGGCTAAAAATCCATCCAGCCCAATCGAGTTTAATACGCCACCATCGTCAGAAGCTCGTACTCTGCAACAACGTCATCGTCCTGTTGGGTCATGGTCACGTTCCAACGAACCTCGCCATATTCGTCGTTGCGCTTTGTTTTGCTTTTGACCGTCAACCGCACCTTGATTGCATCGCCTGGCACGACCGGATTCATGAAGCGCAACCCGTCGAGCCCGGTATTCGCCAAAACGGGTCCTTCGTTCGGCTCGACAAACAAACCCGCGGCAAATGACAAAAGCAGGTATCCGTGCGCCACCCGACCGGGAAAGAATGGGTTCCTTTCAGCAGCAGCCTGATCCATGTGGGCATAGAATGTGTCGCCCGTGAACTCGGCGAAATGCTCGATGTCTTCCAGTGTCACGGTCCGAGACGGCGTGTGGAGCGTTTCCCCAATTGCCAACTCGTTAAACCGGCGGGTGAAAGGATGGGCGGGGCCGGCAATCTCAGCCGATCCCGGCACCCATTTTTTCCCAAGTGCCGTAAGAAAGTCCGGCGACCCCTGAACAGCTGTCCGCTGCATATAGTGCTTCACCCCACGCACGCCTCCCAACTCTTCTCCACCGCCCGCGCGTCCGGGGCCTCCGTGGACCATGTGCGGCAAAGGCGATCCATGACCTGTCGACGCCTTCATCGAGTCACGGTTGTTGAAATAAAGCCGACCATGATAAGCCCCTGCCCCCATTGCGAATTCGCGCGCCACGTCGGCGTCATGGGTTACAACGGACGCCACCAAAGACCCCTGCCCCTTGTTCGCCAATTCAATGGCATGGTCGATGTCGCGATAGCCCATGATGGTACTTACCGGGCCGAAGGCTTCGGTATCATGCACGCGATGCGCGGTGTCCGGATTGGCACAATGAAACAACATCGGCGGCAGAAATGCCCCCTGTTCAGGATCGGCACCGACGATGGCAAAGTTTTCGGGGTCTCCAAACACACGCTCGGCCTCTTGTCCGATGATTGCTGCCTTGCTCAGGACGTCGCGCTTTTGTCCGTTTGAGACCAACGCTCCCATGCGCGTTTCCTTGAGCCTTGGGTCACCGACTACGATATTTGCCAACCGTTCAGAAACTGCGTCGATCACAGCCTGTACATGCGACGCGGGCGCAATAACGCGCCGGATCGCGGTGCATTTTTGCCCGGCTTTCGTGGTCATTTCGCGCTGAACCTCTTTTACAAAGAGGTCGAATTCAGGCGTCCCTGGCTCTGCGTCGGGACCTAGAACCGAACAATTCAAACTGTCCTGTTCTGCCACGAACCGAACCGAGTTTTGCAGGATCACCGGGTTGGACCGCAGTTTTTGCGCGGTATCGGCAGAGCCGGTAAAGCCTACGACATCCTGCATCGTCAATCGGTCCAGCATATCGCCCAAACCGCCCGACACCAGTTGCAGGGCGCCATCCGGCAATATACCCGAGTCCAGCATCAGCTGGACACAAAGCTGCGTTACGTAGCAGGAGTTCGTTGCTGGCTTCACAATGGCCGGAACCCCGGCCAAGAGGGTTGGCGCCAGTTTTTCCAGCATGCCCCAAACCGGGAAGTTGAACGCGTTGATATGGATCGCCACGCCGTGCAATGGCGTACAGATATGCTGACCCAAAAACGTGCCGTCGCGCGAGAGGTGCTCGACATCTCCGTCCAGATAGACATGCGCATCCGGCATCTCGCGCCGCCCCTTCGAGGCGTAAACGAACATCGTGCCAATACCGCCATCAATATCGATCAGATGATCCGCTTGGGTCGCACCCGTGTTGAAGGAAAGGTCATAAAGCGCCTGCTTGTGCTGACCCAGATGAGCGGACAACGCCTTGAGCATCCTGGCCCGATCATGGAACGTCAGCTTTCGCAGCGCCGGTCCACCGACATCGCGTGCAAAGTCCAACATCCGCTGCACATCCAACGCGTCGTTTCCAGCAGAGGCAATCACCTCGCCGGTTATCGCGCTAGCAATGTCGCGGGCTCCTTCGCCCGTAGCGACCCATTCACCGGCAGCGAAACTGGGTATCTGGTGGATTGTCATGAGCCCCTCCTGGCTTTGAACTTCATCAAACATCTGAAGGTGATGTTTCTGGCGGTGTGTACTGACCGTGCGGTCAGTCACTGTTTTCGTGTTTCGGCCCGCGTATTCCCCACAGATCAGACCAGCGCCGGAAGCGTCGCGAAGCCGCGAAACCGGATGCGTCGCCCGCGTTCGGCACCTTCCAGAATTTGATAATCGGGAAACCGCGCTAAAAACCGGCCAAGTGCCACACGGCCCTCCATCCGCGCCAGCGAAAGCCCCACGCAAGTGTGCGGACCACCTGCAAACGCATGATGCTTGTTGGGGCGGCGGTCCAAAACCAAATCGTCGGGACGATCAAATTGACGCGGATCGCGATTGGCCGCGCCGATGCACAAATGGATGTCTGTTCCGGCCGGAATGGTTTGGCCATGAAAGGTCACATCTTGCGCAGTCAGGCGGTTGCCAAACTGGTTCGGGCTTTCAACTCGCAAGAACTCATCCACAGCCAAGGAAATCAGATCCGGTCGGGCGAGAAGTTCGGTACGTGCGTCGCGATGCCGGTCCAAAAGGTTCAGCCCGTTTCCGATCAGGTTCGTCGTCGTCTCGTGACCGGCATTCAGGATGAAGATGCAGTTCTGATAGAGTTCGACTTCGGTCAATCCTCCATCGGTTTCATCCTGCATCAGGCGCGTCAGTACATCGGTGTCCGCGTCGCCGGGCTTGGCACGACGGTCGTCAATGATGCCCTTCAAGAAGTCTTTGAACTCGATCACCGCGCGGTTCCCCCACGCCTCCTGTTCATGCGTCAGTTGTGGCTCCAATGCGCCAAGAATAGCCAGTGACCAATCTCGCAATGGTTCGCGTTCCGAGCGGGGAATTCCCAACAGATTGCCGATGATCTCGATCGGTATCGCCCCGGCAAAGTCTTTGATCAGTTCGACCCGGCCTTTGGCTTCCATTTGGTCCAACAGCTGATCGACAAGCGCGATCAATCCCGGTTCCATCTGTGCCAAGGCTCGCGGGGTCATAGCCCCGACCATTACTTTGCGGACGCGGGTGTGCAGCGGCGGGTCATTGAAAACAAGGCTGGTCGTGTGATGTTCATAAAGGGGACTGTTCACCCCATATTTTGGCCCGAACACCGCTTTCTTGTCCGAGATAAAACGCGATGTGTCCCGATAGACGATATCCAGATCCTCGTATCGCGACAGAATCACCGACCCGTCCGGTTGCTGGCAAACTGGCATATCCTCGCGCAACGCTGCGTAAGTGGGGTATGGATTTTCATTGAACCCATCTGGAAGTGCCGTGAGCGAAAGCATCAGTGGCCCATTGCCCCCATCTGTTCCGGAAGAACCAACACCAGCCACGGCACAAGGACGATAAGCGCAAGCCGGAAGATATCTGCGACCCAAAATGGCGTGACGCCCTTGAAAATCGTTCCCGTAGAAACATCCCCAACGACACCTTTCAGGATGAACACGTTCAGACCCACGGGCGGGGTGATCAAGCTGATCTCCGTCACGACGACGACAACGATGCCGAACCAGATCGGATCGTAGCCCAACGATGTGACGAGCGGGAAGAAAATCGGGACCGTCAGCAAGAGCATCGAAAGGGATTCAAACACACAACCCAGAATGATGTAGATACCCAGGATCATCAGGATCACGAAGAACGGTTCCACGTCATAGGCCGTGACCAAACCGATCAAAGCTTCGGGCAGACCCGCAAGGTTGATGAAGTTCGAAAAGATCTGCGCTCCGATCAAAACCGAAAACAATGCCGCCGCCGTATGCGTCGTTTCCTTCAGAACCTCATAAGTCGAACGCAACGTCAGTCCGCCACGGCTCAATGCGATCAGGAATGCGCCCATGGCCCCCATGCCCGCCGCCTCGGTCGGGCTGAAGGTCAGGTTCAGCGGGTGGAAATCGAATGCGCCGTACAACCCTCCGATCACTAGGAAAAACAGCAGCAAAACAGCCCAGACTGAACGCATGGCCTTCAAACGCGCACCCCAGTCGTGACGTTCACCTGCCGGACCTGCGTCGGGCTTCCGCCAGACGGTCCAACGCACCGCAAAAAGATAGAAAACAATGCCAAGCACGCCGGGAACAATACCCGCAACGAACAGTTTTCCGATCGAGGTTTCGGTCAACAGCCCGTAGATGACCAAAATCACTGAGGGCGGGATCAAAATTCCAAGCGTCCCGCCTGCAGCTATAGACGCCGTCGATAACTCATCCGAATACCGATAGCGCCGCATTTCCGGCATCGCCACTTTGGACATCGTTGCTGCGGTTGCAAGTGACGACCCGCAGATCGCGGAAAATCCACCACAGGCGGCAACCGTCGCCATGGCGATGCCGCCCCGAAAGTGACCCAGAAAAGCATTGGAAACGGCGTACAGCTCGCGCGCCAGACCACCCTTGTTCACGAACAAGCCCATCAGAATAAACAGCGGTACAACAGAAAGCCCGTAATCCTGCGCCGTGTCGGTGATCTGACGGCCCACCATGGACATCGCAGCCTTCAGCCCACGCTCGGACAGAATGCTGCCACCGCGTTCATACGCAAATCCAAGCGTACCCACCAATCCCATCGCGAATACGATGGGCAGGCGCAGCAATACGAGAACCAGAACCAGGGCAAACCCGATCAGCGCCGCGGTCATTGGGAATGCTCCGGCAAGGACTGAGGCGAAAAGATGTGCAAAAGTCCGGTGACAATCATTGAAAGTGCCGTAATCGCGGTCGATGCGGCGATGAACCAGCCGATATAGAACACTGGGATCGACAGGTATTCCGTGACATCGCCGTAATCGCGCGCACGCTCGGCCAAAATCCAAACCCGCTGAATGGGCCAGATCAGCATGATGCCCGAAGCCAGATAGACAATCGCATCACGTGCTCGGCTCAAGCGCAGGCGCGCAAAGAGCCCATCTGTCAGGTCCACGGCGATCTGCCCCTTACCGGCCGAAATCATCGGAAGGACCGAAAACACAAGGATCGCCATAAGAATGCGGGTCAGTTCCGTCGCAGCCTCGATCGGGGCATTGAACACAGACCGCAGAATGACATCAAAAAAGGTCATAACCATCAGAATGAACAGCGCAACGCATGCCAACAGCGTCGGAGCGACGCTGACGCGGCGCGCAAGGCTCACGAAAGATTGCATGAAGTGTCCCCGGCAATTGAGAAGGCTGGCGGTTCAACCCCGCCAGCCGGGCTGCCCTATTGGGCGGCCATTTCGTTTACAATCATGTCGTAGGCGGCCTGAGCGTCGATCCCGGCGCCGTTGACTTCGTCAAAAACCTTAGTGCGCACATCCGCGGCTATCACGTTGAACTTTTCAAGGTCCTCAGCAGACGCTGCATTGATCGCGTTCCCGTCGGTGCCTTCAGTGGCTTCCCGACCGATCGCATCAATCTCGTCCCAAATCTTGCCGATCTCACGGCTCAAGGGTTCACCGAAGACCTGCTCCTCCAGGGCTTGCTGCAGTTCAGGCGGCAGATCCGCAAAGGTATCTTCGTTCATGATGAACGCAAACGAACCCCGGTAAAGGCCGCCCGGAACTTCGAACACATTCTGGGCCACTTCGGTCAACTTGAACCCCTTGCGGGACTCAAACGGCATCACCACGCCGTCGGCGGCCTTGGAAGCGAGCGTTTCATAGACCTTGGGGGCCGGAACCTGAATCCCAGTCGCACCCAGTGCGGTGCCCACATCACCGCCGACCCCACCGGGAATACGGACCTTGAGCCCTGACACCTCATCCAAAGACGTCACAGGATTGCTGGAATGAAGCTGCGCCGGGCCGTGTGTGTGCAACGCAATCACTTTGACGCCGCGATGCTCGTCGGCCTCTTTCAGGTATTGGTCATACGCACGCCAATACGCGACTGAAGCGGCTTCGGCCGAGCCTTCGTAACCGGGCAGTTCAATCATCTTAGTGGTGACGAAACGCCCCGGTTGATAGCCGTGAAAGATGATGGACGCGTCGGCCGCACCGTCCATGATCAGGTCCATTTGTGCGGGCGGCGGCGCGATGCCAAGTTTCAATTCGGCAGTGACCTGACCATCCGTGGCCTCTTCGACCATCTCGACGAATTTCGGCCACATCTTGGCATTGATACCGTGGGTCGGCGGGGCCCAGCTGGAAATCGTCAGCGTGTGATCAGCCGCCAACGCCACTGTGCCTGAAACGGCCAGTGCGGCTGAGGCCAAAAGGGCACTCAATTTGTTGAGTTTCATTGGTCTGTCTCCTCCCTGTGAAACATGTACAAACTTTGCGTTAATGGTCCGTTTTGTAACCATCAATAGACGCAGAGATTTGCGATAGCCGACGACGCCCCGCGACCAGGAGGTTCCGTCGCCAATAGCTTAGGTCATCGGCGCAACCTGTCGCGACACCTCGCCCTGTCGAGCCGCAACCGACGCTACTAAAGCCTTCAAAAACGTCTGACTTGCCCCCATTTCCTCGCGCAATACCACCCTTCAGATCGACGCTCAGCGGTGATGGGTGCAGCATATCGAGTCCCTTTGTTCGGCTCAGATTCGGTAGGCACTAAATATATTGACCAACCGTTCGGTTAATGCAATGCTTAAGTTCAAATGCGAACAAACAGGACGGTTATGAGCGATACGATTCTTGTCTTGGACCACGGGAACTGGGTCGAAATAACCCTAAATCGTCCTGAAAAGCTCAATTCATTCAATGACGAAATGCACCATGCATTGCTGGACGCGTTTACGACCGCGCGTGACAGTGGCGCGCGCGCAGTTCTTCTTACCGGCGCTGGCCGTGGGTTTTGCGCAGGGCAGGATCTGGGGGATCGCGACCCTTCCAAACTTGACACCCCGCCTGATCTGGGCGCAACCGTTCGCACATTCTATGCGCCGCTGGTTCGCTTGATACGATCACTGGACTTCCCGGTGATCTGCGCCGTGAACGGGGTTGCCGCCGGGGCTGGCGCAAATCTGGCCCTTGCCTGCGACATGGTTCTGGCAGCGGAAAGCGCCAAGTTCATACAGAGCTTTTCCAAGGTGGGGCTTATCCCCGACACTGGCGGAAGCTGGCATTTGCCGCACCTGTTGGGAGAAGCGCGCGCCAAGGGCCTAGCATTAACGGCGCAACCGCTGCCTGCCAGACAGGCCGAGGATTGGGGTCTCATTTGGAAAGTATTTCCCGACGATCATTTGATGTCCGAGGCACGCACCTTGGCAGATCAACTTGCAAACGGCCCGACGTTGGGCCTGGGGTTGACCAAACAGTGCATTCAAATGGCTGCGACGACCACCCTGTCGGATCATCTGGAAATCGAGGCGGACGCGATGAAAACCTGCGGTGAAAGCGAGGATTACGCAGAAGGCGTCTCAAGCTTTCTTGAGAAACGCCCGCCGGTTTTCGTGGGCAAATGATGATGACACCGAAAGAACGTGCAACCAGATCTGCAGCCGCGATGTGGGCAAACGATGAAGCCAGCAAGTGGTTCGGCATGGAGATCGTCGAGGTCGATGAAGGCCGCGCTGTTTTGGCGCTGACCGTCGCCGCACATCATTGCAACGGCCATGGCATGTGCCATGGCGGTGTCACGCATGCGCTGGCCGATAGCGCGTTTGCCTTTGCGTGCAACAGCCGCAATGAGGCAACCGTCGGACAACATACGGTGATGACCTACCTTGCCCCCTGTCGACAAGGCGACCGCCTGACTGCGACCGCAAGCGAAACCGCAATTTCAGGTCGCAGTGGCGTCTACGACGTGCAGGTGATCAACCAGGACAATGCTGTCGTTGCCGAGTTTCGCGGCATGTCGCGGGCAATTGGCCGTCCGAATTTTGAGGAATAGCTTCGCGACCGGAGGAACAGCGCGATGGAAGACATGGCACCGAAGAAAGCCGACCTGGACCCGATCGAAATCGCTTCGGTCGACGAGATCCGTGCGCTTCAACTGCAACGCCTGAAATGGTCGCTGAACCATGCCTACGCAAACGTTCCGATGTACAAACAGCGCTTTGATGAAACGGGCGTTCACCCGGACGACCTGCAGCAGCTGTCCGACCTGTCCAAGTTCCCATTCACCTACAAAAACGATCTGCGTGACAATTATCCATTTGGATTGTTCGCCGTCCCGCGAAGCGATTTGGTGCGTTTGCATGCCTCCTCCGGGACAACCGGGAAGCCGACGGTTGTGGGATACACCAGTGGAGACATCGACAATTGGGCGGATTTGGGTGCACGTTCCCTTAGGGCCGCTGGCCTGCGCAAGGGCGATCTGGTCCACAATGCATACGGTTATGGTCTGTTTACTGGTGGTCTGGGCGCTCATTACGGCATCGAGCGTCTGGGCGCGACTGTCGTGCCAATGGGCGGCGGTCAAACCGAGAAACAGGTAAGCCTGATCACGGACTTTCGACCGGATGCGATCATGGTAACGCCGTCCTACATGCTCAATATCCTCGAGCAATTCCACAAGGCAGGACTTGATCCGCGTGAAAGCGCGCTGAAGGTCGGTATATTCGGCGCTGAACCCTGGACAGACGCGATGCGCGCCGAAGTCGAGGCCGCGTTCGACATGCATGCGGTAGATATCTATGGCCTGTCCGAGATCATGGGACCGGGCGTCGCCAGCGAATGCGTCGAAACCAAGGATGGCCCCGTGATCTGGGAGGATCATTTTCTGCCGGAAATCATCGACCCGGACACCGGCGAGGTTTTACCGGACGGCGAAACCGGTGAATTGGTGTTTACGACGCTGACGAAAGAAGGCCTGCCGATGATCCGGTATCGCACACGCGATCTGACGTGCCTTCTGCCCGGAACCGCACGTTCGATGCGCCGCATGGCGAAAATCACCGGCCGCAGCGACGACATGATGATCCTGCGCGGCGTCAACGTCTTTCCCAGCCAGATCGAAGAGCAGGTCATGGCGACAGGCGGGCTGGCACCGCATTACCAGATCGAGCTTTTCAAATCCGGCCGGATGGATGCGATGCGGGTTTTTGTCGAAGCGTCAGCGGACGCCACCGACGAAATGTCCAGAACCGCTGCCGCTCGAATGCTGACCAAACGCATAAAGGACGCCGTTGGCGTTTCAACCGAAATTGTAGTAGGTGACCCCGGCGACGTCGAACGCTCTCAAGGCAAGGCGAAGCGTGTCATCGACAATCGCGATAAGGAATAAGCCTTGGCCCGCACAATCGCAAAAGATCATGACCAAAAGCGGGAACAGATCCTAAAAACGGCAGCCAAAGTGTTTGCCGATCAAGGGTTTGACCGTGCTTCGATGACCGTACTTGCCAAAGAGTGCGGAATTTCCAAAGCCAACATCTATCATTACTATGACAGCAAGGATGCGATTTTGTACGACATCCTTGAAACCTACCTGCATGAATTAAGAGACCGGATTTGCAACGTTGATCTGAGCGGTCTCACGCCCGAGCAGAAGTTGCAGAAAGCTGTGCGGGAAATCCTGTATGCCTACCAGGGCGCTGATGACGAACACCGGGTGCAGATCAGCGGAATGAATGCGCTGACGGAAGAGCAGCAACAACAGTTGCGCGGGTACCAGCGTGATCTGGTGAATTTCGTCCGCGACATCCTCAAGGAACTTGCCCCAGACTCGTTCTCTGGCGCAAAAGACAAATTACGCGCCGCCACAATGTCGGTCTTTGGGATGCTGAACTGGTATTACATGTGGAACACTGGCGCCGGCACCAAGGCGCGCGAAGACTACGCTGATCTGGTCAGCACCCTGACAGTCCACGGGGTCCGGCGGCTTTAGACAACGCCGCTTCATCTCACTCAGCCAGCGTCAACAAGCGAGCGCTCCGATGCCGTTTGACGGAACGCCAGCGACGTGACGTATCAATCACCGTCCGCGACGCCCTCTGCCCGTGCACGTGCGCGGCGCTGGCGGTAGCTCGGCAGCACGACCAGCAGCACAGCAATCAACAGAAGTCCCAGCGTCATCGGGCGCTGCCAGATAAAGCTCATACCGTCATACAACTGCATGGCACGCGAGAAATTGTTTTCCAGCAGCGGTCCCAGGATAAAGCCGATCAGCAGCGGAGCCAGCGGATAGTCGGCAAAGCGCAGGATCGTGGCGCAGACACCGAAACCAACAAGGATCAACAGTTCAGTGGCGTTGTTCTGGCCGATATAAGCGCCCATCAGGGTAAAGAACAGGATGAACGGGATCAGGAAATTGCGTGGTACGGCCAAAACCTTCGCAATGTAGGGGATCAACGGCAGATTCAGGATCAGCAACACCAGATTGCCCAAATACATCGAGATGATGACCGCCCAGAAAATCTGCGGCTCGTCGATCATCAGGCGCGGGCCGGGGCTGACATTCAGCGCGATTAGTGCGCCCAGCAAAATCGCCGTTGTGCCCGAGCCGGGAATGCCCAGCGTCAGCAGTGGCACAAATGACCCGGTGCATGCAGCGTTGTTTGCGCTTTCCGGCGCCGCGATGCCTTTGATCTCACCCTTGCCGAACCGGTCCTGTTCTTCTTTCGGAGCGATGTTTCGTTCCACCGCGTATCCAAGGAAGGACGCAATCGTCGCACCCGCCCCCGGCAGAACACCGATAAAGAAACCCTGAATGGACTGGCGTCCGATGACCGGCGCTATTTTCTTGGCCTCGCTGCGGTCAATCCTCAGATTACTGATCTTGCCACTGTCGCCGTCGCCGGTCTTAGATCGGTTCGGGTCCAACACCAGATATATCGCTTCGGGCAGGGCAAACATCGCCATGGCCAGCGTGATGAAACCGAAACCTGACTGCAGGTCCATGATACCCATGGTGAAGCGCGGCGAATTGAACAGAACACCTTCGCCCACTGTCGCCATGATCAGCCCCAGGAACGTCATCAGCAGTGCCTTGCTGACCTGCCCCGTTCCGGCAAAGGCCGCAATGGCCGAGAGACCAACCACCATCAGGGCGAAGTACTCTGACGAGTGGAACAACAGCGCGACCGACGCCAAGGCAGGCGCGAAAACCATCAGCAGAACGGCGCCAATCGTGCCGCCCGCGAAGGAAGAAATCGCAGCCACGGTCAACGCCTTGCCCGCCTGTCCGGACCGGGCCAATGGGTAACCGTCGAAACTTGTGGCCACTGTTGACGCCACCCCGGGCGCGTTGATCAGGATCGAGGATGTCGACCCCCCGAACACCGCACCGTAATAGACCCCGGCCAGCAGGATCAGTGCCGCCGAAGGGTCCCCGATGGTGATCGCAACCGGGATCATGATCGCAATGATCGACATCGGCCCCAGACCGGGCAGCATCCCGATGAAGGTGCCGATCAGACAACCGCCGATCACCATGAGAATGTTTGTGAATGTGAAAGCCGTTGCAAGGCCCGTCATGAGTCCTTCAAGCATGTCAGCCTCCGTTCGCCACTGCGTTCAGAAATCCGGGAAACGGACTTAGGAATATACCCAGAACGATATCGACCAGATACCAGACCACCCCTGCGGCAATGGCCCCCACGATAGCCATCAGCACGTATCGGCGCTCACCTAAAATGAAACTGCCAACGGTCAGGAACAGGAACGTCGACGCCAAAAAACCCAACGGGCGCAGCAGCAAGGCATAGGCGACCATCAACGCCAGCAGCAAGAGCGCTTGGCCCACCTTGTATTCGTGCAGTTTCGCGAGGTTGATATCTGTCGCCTTGTCTTTTTGCGGCGCTTTTTCCAACCCGAAAATAATCGAAAGCGCCATCAGAATTGCTCCGACAACCAAAACCTTGGGAAAACTCGACGGCCAGATCGGGCTGCGCCGCATGATCGGCGGCAACAGGTCATCCATGGTGAAGTAAGCAGCATAGCCATAGGCCAGACAGATCAGAAGAATGACCAAAGCGATCCAACGATCCAATGCCATCTCGTCCCCTCCCCGTTCTTGATTATTGAGGTGTCCGACTCGCGGCCGGACACCCTGTTTTAGACAAGCGCCAATGGCGTCAGAGGAAGCCCAGCTTCTTCATCAAGTCGCCGATTTCCTGTTCCTGCTGTTCCAGGAAGGTCCGGAAATCATCGCCGTTGTTGTGGATGTCGACCCAACCGTTGCGGTCGCGCACTTCCACCCATTCGGGCGTTCCATACATTTGGGTCAGGGCGTCCTGATACATTGCCAACTTGTCCTCAGGCAAACCCGGAGCGGCAAAGAAGCCACGCCAGTTGACAAAGGCGGTGTCGTTGCCCTGCTCTTTCATGGTTGGCGCATCGGGATAGGCGTCCACACGATCGTCCGAGGTCACGCCGATGATGCGAACCTCACCGGCCTTGGCCAGTTCCACCGCTTCCGAGAAACCGGTCGAAACAGCCTGCACTTCACCAGACAGCAGACCAGCCATCGTGGCGCCACCGCCATCATATGGGACATATTTCATCGCAACCGGATCTGCGCCCGCGGCTTGGAAGACCATTGCCGCAACCAGGTGATCCATGCCGCCCGGCACCGAACCACCACCAACAGCGACCGCGTTCGGATCGGCATTGAAGGCTTCGATCAGTCCGTTGAGGTCCTGAACCGGCCCGTCCGCGGCAACCACCAGCGCCGCGTAGTCACCGATCGTACCGGCCACCAAAGTCAGGTCGCGGAAGTTCTGCGGGAACACACCGGTCAGCGAGCGGATCACGATGGGGGTCGAATTGACCATCAGGGTGCCGTGGTTGCTCTCGGCGTTTTCAATCAAGTAGCCAATGGCCTTACCGCCGCCGCCACCTGACATGTTCTCGTAGCTTGCTGAACCCACCAGACCTGATTTTGTCAGCGCCTCGCCCGTGCCGCGTGCCGTGCCATCCCAGCCACCTCCGGCACCGCCGGGGATCAGAAAGTGAATGCTGTCAACGACTTCGTCTGCAAGCGTCATCGAAGGCGCGCCTAGCGAAACCGCCGCCACGGCTGCAGCTGCAAACGTCCGTCGAGTTAGATTGAATTTTGCCATAGTTTCCTCCCATTGGTTGGCAATTTTTTGGATTTAGTTCAGCGGCTCCTTTGCAACCAGAACACCGTCTTCATCGCAATAGACGTAGTCCCCCGGTTCAAAGAGAACGCCGCCAAAGGCGACAGGAACATCTATTGCACCAATTCCGGCCTTGGCAGACCGGACTGGTGTGAGCCCCAGCGCCTTTATACCCAGGTCAAGCTGTGCCAAACGCTGACTGTCGCGAACCGCCCCATTGATGACGATCCCGGTCCATCCATTGGCAATCAACCTTTCCGCCATCATGTCCCCCAACATGGCCGTGCGGAGCGATCCGCCACCATCCAGGACGATGACACCGCCATTTCCCTGCGAAGTAAAGAGTTTATCTTGCACAAGCTTCGTGTCTTCCATCGTCACTGCGGTTCGAATTCGACCAGCAAAGCAGCGTTTCGCACCGTAATCCACAAATAGTTGCAGCACAGGCCGCACTTTGTCCGGATGCGCGTCGCTCAGATCGGTGGTGGGATGGCTTGTGACCGATTGGCTCACTTCGCGTCCTCCGTCAGTTCAGGCGGGTAGGGCACCGCCCCCTCCATTATGCGCCTTTGCGTTCGAAAAGTACCTGCTGAAATCGCCTCAGGCCCGGACGGGCCTTGCCTGACATCCGCAATGGTCGGCAAATTCCCCGATGGGTTTCCGATGCGTAATTCCTGGCCTTCCGGCTGCGCGATCATCTGAATCAGAGTACCCGGTATCTGCGCGGCAACCGCCGTGCACATTGCCCCCGTCAACGTGATCGCGCGATGAAAGTTGCCCATCGACACAAGCCGAACGTTCACATCGTGACTGTCCTGCCTGTATCTGCTGCCATCCAGTGCGGTGAACGCCGCCGCCGGACCAAGCATCGCCACTTTCGGATTGGAGCGCCTGACGTCCTGGGGTGAGGCAACCATACCCATCGCGACGGAACCTGCAACGCGGATCTTTTCGACCAGCGTCATGAATTCGGCTTCGTTATCCAAATCCTGCGGACGCTCTGTCGCGGTCTTGTTCAGGTCGGCGGCGCGGAAGAAAACGACCGGGTTCGCCGCGTCGATCAACGAAACCTCGAGCGGCCCAAACCCATCAATTTCAAGCACATCCAACGCATTGCCGGTCGGCAAAAGATGGCCGGTTGAAGCGCCGCCCGGCGCGAGAAAATCTATCGTCACTTTTGCGCCTGTCCCGGATACGCCGGGGATTGCAAACTCACCCTCCTCGACTGGCATTCCATCCCGCACGGGAAAGCGGGCGTGATAAACACTCTGGGTGTTCGTGCTGAAAATGCGGATCAACGCCTCGGTCTGATCTACCGCAACCGGAACCATGCCTTCTTCGACGGCAAAGGGGCCAACGCAGGACGCCATGTTCCCGCACGCCGATCCGTAATCTGCCAATGGCTCATCTACGGCGATCTGTACGAACGTATAGTTCACGTCGGCATCATCCCGATCCGATGGCTCCACAATCACGACCTTGGACAACGACGACAGGCCACCGCCAAGCCCATTAAGCTGCCGCCCGTATGGGTCAGGACTGCCCAAAACATGCAGGAAGATGCGGTCGCGCACTGCCTGATCCTTAGGCAAGTCCGCGCCGTTGAAAACCACCGCCTTCGACGTTCCGCCCCTATAGAAAGCCGCGCGCAATCGGTTCGCCATCACGCGGCTCCCGCCAGAAATCCGCGAAACGCGCGCGGCAACAGTCCGCCCTCGGCAAAGGTCGCGCGTTCGCCATCGTTGTAAAGCCTAAGGTCCAGAGGCGTCGTTTCCGTTCGCCCGTTTTTTCGGCGGATCGTCAGTGTGGCTTTGGTCAAATCGTCGCTGAAAGAGATGTCAAAAACCTCGGACCCATCAAGTTGAAGAGTTTTGCGGTTGACCCCTTCCGGGAAACACAGCGGCGCAATTCCCATATTCACGAGGTTCGAGCGGTGAATGCGCTCGAAACTCTCGGCGATGACGGCACGTATGCCGGCAAGCCAGGGCGCTTTTGCCGCGGTGTCCCGGGAAGAACCGCAACCGTATTCCTTGCCACCGATCACAACGAGCTTTTGGTCACGTTCCAAATAGGTCTCGATAGCCTTGTAGACTGAGACGACTTCGCCTTCGGGCTCGATCCTCGTCCAGGATCCTTCCCTGCCAGGGGTCATCTCGTTACGAAGTCGATAGTTGGCAAAGGTCGAACGAATGACCACATCCGAGCACCCACGCCGCGTTCCGAACGAATTGAAGTCGCGTTGAGTGACGCCTTTTGCCTGCAAAAACTGCCCCGCTTCGGACTCCGGTGTGATGATACCCGAAGGAGAAATATGGTCCGTTGTGATGCTGTCGCCCAGGATCGCCAGTGGCCGCAGGCCCCGCAGCGACGCAACATCGGTCTTTTCTGGCCGGATGCCTTTTACAAACGGCGGGAAAGACACGTAGGTCGAAGGCACCCATTCATAGGTTCCGGTGCCGACCTCCATTTCATTCCACTGCGGGTTCACGTCACTGATAGCGGCGTAGTTGTTGCGGAACTCTTCGGGGGTCACAAAGGTCTCGACAATCCGCGTCACCTCTTCAGCTGAGGGCCACAGATCGTTCAGCATCACAGAATTGCCGTCCCGGTCGGTGCCCAGCGGCTCGGTCGTGATGTCCTTAAGGATCGTTCCCATCAGCGCGTAAGCCACGACCAGCGGCGGCGAGGCGATCATGTTGCGTGACGCCAGCGGATGAATCCGCCCCGCAAAGTTGCGGTTCCCTGACAGGACCGCAATTCCTTTTACGTCATTCGCCCGGATCGCCTCTTCGTGATTAGGGTGCAATGGTCCCGACATGCCATTGCAGGTCGAACAGGAAAACGCCGCGACCTCGAACCCAAGCGCATCGAGCGACTGTTGCAAACCGCTGTCGGCCAAATACTTGGCGACAACGCGCGAGCCGGGGGCCAGCGATGTTTTGACATGCGGCCTGACAGCCAGACCGCGCGCTACCGCGTTGCGCGCAACCAAACCGGCCAGAACCATATTCCGCGGGTTGGCAGTGTTGGTGCAGCTGGTAATGGCCGCAATAATCACATCACCGTCGCCGATATCATGTTCGGCATTGGGCACGGGCACCCGGCGATCCGTTTCGCCTTCGAAGGTCAGGCGATCCGTCGCTGCGGACAGGTCAATTCGCTGCTCGGGCCGCGATGGACCAGAAACGGACCGGCCCACTTGATCAAGGTTCAGTTCCAGCACATGGTCATATTCGATTGCGGCATCCGTGCCGTCGACCCAAAGGTTCTGCACCTTGCAATAGCGTTCTGCGAGGGTGGCGCTTTCGCTCCGCCCAGTTTGGTTCAGGTAGCCTATGGTGCGTTCATCGACCGGGCAGAACACCATCGTCGAGCCGTATTCGGGCGCCATGTTTGCGATCGTTGCGCGATCTGCCACGCTTAGCGCGCCATAGCCACGTCCAAACAGTTCGACAAAGGTGTCGACCACACCAACCGCGCGCAGCTTCTCAGCGATGACCAATGCAATGTCAGTGGCCGTGACATCGTCAGATGGGCGGCCTGTGACTTCAAGTCCAATGACCCGAGGTACGTTAACCGGCGTGGCCTCACCGAACAAAAGCGCCTCGGCCTCGAGCCCGCCAATGCCCCAACCCATAATCCCCAACGCGTTGATCATTGGCGTATGACTGTCTGTGCCCAGGCTGGAATCGGGGATAAGAACATCCGGCTGTTCGCCGGACGGCACCACTGTCTGACCGAGATACTCCAGATTGACCTGATGGCAAATGCCGCCGCCCGGTGGAATCACGCGCAAGCGCGGGAACCGGGCTTCGCACGCTTTCAGAAAGGCAAACCGCTCACGGTTCACCTCAAATTCCCGGTCCATGTTTTTTGCCAGTGCAAACCTGTCCGCCCAATGGTTGATGGACATGGAATGGTCGATCACCAGATCGACAGGAAGGCTCATGTCTACGTCTGCCGGGTTTCCTCCCAACTCCTCCAGTCGGTTGCGCATCGCCATGATGTCGATGAGGGCCGGTATCCCCAACATGTCATGCAGCAACAGGCGTGCCGGGCGGAACGGCACCGCATCACCTGCCCGTTTCAACACATCCAGAGCTGCCGCACCGCCTTCGGAGTGGCGGGCGGCATTCTCCGCCAGAACACGCAAGGAAAAAGGGAGTGTCTCGACATCACGGCCCAAAAGGGCGCTGTAGTCCACGGCCAGATAAGACGTGTTTGGAACTGACTTGTTGGTTGCGGTTGTCACGGCTGCCTCCTGAATTGCCGACAAGCTAGACAATACCAATGGATTTCAGCAAGATTGATCTGGTCCCGTTTCATCAGACAGAACGCAATGCCCGCCAACCGAACAGAATCCGTCGAACGCGCTATGTCGATCCTGAGCGCGTTTTCGACACAACGCCCGATCTTGTCTTTGGCCGAGTTGGCAGAAGAAACCGGCCTGCACAAAAGCACGATACTGCGTTTGACCAACTCCATGATGATCTATGGATTTGTCCAGCGCGACAATGACGGCCTCTTCAGCGTGGGACCCAGTGTCTGGCGGCTGGGGTTGATTTTCCGGCGCGATTTCACAAAACGCGAGCACGTTGCCCCATCCTTGAAAATTCTGGCCGAAGCGACGGGAGAGACCGCCTCGTTTTATGTGCGATCCGGCAACGAACGCATTTGTTTATATAGAGAAAACTCGCCAAATCTTTTGCGGTTCCATGTCGAGGAAGGTATGCGCCTCCAGTTATCCACTGGTGCGTCGGGCTTGGTTTTGCGGCACTTTTCCGGCGAAGATGTTGGCGATCTTGGAAAGTTCAACAAAAACGGCACTGTCAGTTCTGTCGGCCAGACAAACCCGAACATATCATCCGTCGCGACGCCCGTTTTCGACGCAGGCGGCGACCTCATCGGCGCTTTGACGGTGTCAGGCTTGGCCAACAGATTCGATGCCGAGGCGCGTGCAAATACCGTACCTTTACTTGAGAGCCTCGCGCGAAGTCTGACAACAAATTGACCACATCGTTTCATCTGATAGAACGTTGATCGGCAAAACTTGCCACAACAGGTGACCTTCGATAGGCAAGCACTCAGACCCATTGAATCGGAGGGCGTGCCAATGATGAATCACGAAATCAACAGGGCATTCCGCCAACGTCTGAACACCGGCAAAGCCGTTCTTATCCCAGGTGCGGCCAATGCACTGGCGGCCCGCGTGATTGACCAATTGGGTTTCGAAGCCGTCTACATCTCTGGCGCGGGTCTTACCAACACAAATCTCGGAATGCCCGATCTGGGCTTTGTTTCCTTGCCAGAGATCGCGCAGCACACATCGGCCATACGAAACTGCACGCAGCTTCCTATTGTGGTCGATGCGGACACCGGGTTTGGCAACGCGCTCAACGTTCATCATACGGTTCGCACTCTGGAGCGTGCCGGAGCCAGCGCAATACAGTTGGAAGATCAGGTCAATCCCAAACGCTGCGGTCATTTCTCGGGCAAGGATGTTGTTGATCTGACGGAGGCTCGTAGCCGTATCAAGGCCGCTGTCGATGCGCGTCAGGATCCGAATTTCCTTGTGGTTGCCCGCACGGATGCCTGCGCGACGCAGGGGTTCGATGCCGCGATCGAACGGGCCGAAGCCTTTGTCGAGGATGGCGCAGACGTCACGTTCATCGAAGCGCCACGCAGCGTCGAAGATATTCGGAATATCCCGAAACGGCTTAAGGGCACGCCCCAATTGATAAATCTGGTGGTCGGAGGAAAAACACCCATTATTGATTTCCCGGAATTGGATGAAATGGGGTTTGGTTTGGTGCTATACGCCAATGTCGCATTGCAGGGCGCACTGAAAGGCATGCATGACGCATTGTCGATTTTGAAGTCCGACGGTCGCATGGATGAAAGCGGGCCGGTTGCAAGTTTTGAAGTCAGGCAAAACGCTGTGCAAAAAGCGTACTTCGACGAAATGGAACAGCGCTATTCAGAGTAATCTCTAGCTCTGATTGGCTATATCTCGCTCACCCACAGCCACGAACGAGGTTGTTTCCCGATATTGTACGGGTTTCGAAACGCTGGTTTTTGGCCTACTGTTACACAATAGGAATCTACAGACCCACTTCGCATAATTTTGCCCAAAGCCCGACGCGTGGGATGGGTGTGAGAGCGTTGTCACATCCTTGTTGCGAAAACTATCCAGAAAGCGCGTCGACCCATACCATTGAAAGGTGCCCCTATGTCCTTTTCCAATCGACTGAAGATGTCGCGCCGCCAGTTTCTGGCCACCACGACTGCCAGCGCGGCCGCAATCACACTGCACCCGTTTTCCGCTTCGGCGGCCAACAATCAGGCGCATTTGCGGATCATGGAGACGACCGATATCCACGTTCACGTTTTTCCGTACGACTACTATGCGGATAAGCCGCGCGACACGGTTGGTCTTTCGCGCACCGCCTCGATCATCAATGAGATCCGCTCCGAAGCGACCAACTCGCTCTTGGTCGACAATGGTGACTTCTTGCAAGGCAACCCGATGGGCGACTACATCGCCTACGAACGCGGAATGAAGGAAGGCGACAGCCATCCAATCATCACTGCATTCAACACGGTCGGCTATGATGCTGCCACGCTGGGCAACCACGAATTCAACTACGGTCTTGAGTTTCTGGACAAGGCGCTTGCAGGCGCAGAGTTCCCAGTTGTTCTTGCCAACATCGCCAAGGAAAAGGGCGCAAACGCCCGCGAAGACACAACCCTGGTTCAGCCCTACGCCATTCTTGACCGCGAGATCGAGATGGGCGACGGCACCAAGCACCCGATCAAAATTGGCGTTATCGGCTTCACCCCGCCTCAGGTCATGAATTGGGACCGAAAGCACCTGGAAGGCAATGTCCAAGCGCGCGATATCATCGAAACCGCGCAAGCTTATGTGCCCGAAATGAAGGAACAGGGCTGCGACCTGATCATCGCGCTGTCGCATTCGGGGATTGGAGAAGCCGACCATGCGGACGGCATGGAGAATGCTTCGGTCGTTTTGGCAGGGGTCGATGGAATTGATACGCTCGTCACCGGTCACAATCACCTCGTGTTCCCGTCACCAACTTTTGAGGACCGTCCCGGTATCGACGTGGAAAATGGGACGCTTATGGGCAAACCTGCAGTGATGGGTGGTTTTTGGGGTTCACATCTGGGCTTGCTTGATCTGCTGCTTGAACGCGACGGGAACGAATGGCGCGTTGTGACCACGACGTCCGAGGCACGTCCGATCTCCAAACGCAACGAGGATCGTTCGATCACCGCACTGGTCGAAGATGATCAGACGGTTCTGGACTCGGTTGCGGCGGATCATGACGAAACGCTGGCCTATGTGCGCCGGGCCGTCGGCAAAACCTCGGCACCGCTGCACAGCTATTTTGCGCTGGTTGCGGATGATCCATCCGTGCAGATCGTTTCAATCGCGCAGCAATGGTATGTCGCGGAAATGTTGAAAGGCACAGAGCACGAGGGCCTGCCGATCCTGTCGGCGGCGGCCCCTTTCAAGGCGGGTGGCCGTGGCGGACCGGACTACTACACGGATGTTCCGGTGGGCGATGTCGCCATCAAAAACGTTGCCGATCTGTACCTTTACCCCAACACGGTGCGCGCCGTTCGGGTGAACGGAGCCCAAGTTCGCGGCTGGTTGGAACGCTCGGCCGGGATGTTCAATCAGGTCGAGGCGGGCTCGAAAGATGCAATCCTGCTAAACCCGGATTTCCCGTCCTACAACTTCGATGTCATGGATGGTGTGACATATCAAATCGATCTGTCACAGCCTTCGCGTTTCGGACCAAAGGGTGAGGAAGAAAACCCCGAAGCGGCACGGATCGTAAACCTTGAATTCAACGGCGCACCCGTCACCGACGATATGGAGTTCATCATTGCAACCAACAACTATCGCGCGTCTGGCGGTGGGTCTTTCCCCGGCGCATTGGGCGATACGATTGTTTTCGAAGCTCCTGATACCAACCGTGACGTCATCGTGCGCTACATCGTCGAACAAGGCACGATTGATCCCAAAGCCGATGCCAACTGGTCGTTTGCACCGCTCGAAGATACGACTGTTTTGTTTGAAACCGGCCCCAAAGCCCGTGACTACATCAGTGACGTAAAAGGCGTTTCAATCGAAGATGCCGGCGAAGGCGCCGAGGGGTTCGCCGCGTTCCGCATCAAACTTTAGGGTTTCGCCAACCAAAGCTCATAAAAAAATTGGCCGTCGGATGCTTAGGCATTCGGCGGCCAAACTTTGTCGAACCCATCCGAGGGTTCCGACCTAGTGCGTCAGAACCTGTTCCAGAAAATTCCTTGTTCTTTCGCTTTTCGGACTTTCGAAAAAGCTTTCCGGGTCATCTTCTTCGATGATCTCACCCGCGTCCATGAAGATCACGCGGTCCGCCACTTTACGCGCAAAACCCATTTCATGGGTGACGCAAATCATGGTCATGCCTTCCTGGGCCAGCGTCACCATGACGTCCAGAACCTCGCCGATCATCTCAGGATCAAGGGCCGAGGTCGGCTCGTCGAACAGCAAGATATCAGGCGTCATGCACAATGCGCGAGCAATCGCGACGCGCTGCTGTTGACCACCGGAAAGCTGGCCGGGGTATTTGGGCGCTTGATTGGCGATCTGTACTTTTTCCAGATACATCATCGCGGTCTCTTCCGCTTCGGCCTGCGGGATTTTACGCGCCAGCATCGGGGCCAGCGTGCAGTTTTCAAGGATTGTCATGTGCGGGAACAAGTTGAAGTGCTGAAACACCATCCCAACATCCTGCCGCAACTTGTCGATATTGGGGTCTTCGGCGCTTATCTCGTGGCCATTGATTTCGATCAGGCCAGACTGATGTTCTTCAAGCTGGTTGATCGTGCGGATCATGGTCGATTTGCCTGACCCTGATGGCCCGCAGACGACGATTTTCTCACCCCGTGTCACGGTGAGGTTGATGTCTTTCAGGGCGTGGAAATTACCATAGTATTTTTCGACATTGGTCAATTTGACCGCTGGCGTATCGGACATGGTGCGCCTCCCTTCAGGGTTTTATCGCTGCTGTGACGATGATCTCTACTTTCAGGACATCTCTTGCCAGCCGAGCCTCGCCGCAGGCACGCGCGGGGGCGTGACCCTCTGGCACCCAGGCATCCCAGACAGCGTTCATTTCTGCGAATTCCGCCATGTCGCGCAGCCAGACTATGGCTTGCAGAATATGCGCACGGTCAGAGCCCGCTTCGATCAGCAGGGCATCTATACGCGACAGACAGTCTTGGGTCTGCTCGGTAACGCTCTCTCCGGCTCCGACCTGTCCGCACAGGTAAACCACGCCGTTGTGTTTGACGATCTTCGACATTCTTGCGCCGGTATGCAGGCGTTCGATCATGACAGTAGTCCCCTGCCCTTCAGCGCATCTGATATCTCGTCCAATATGGCCGGATCATCGATGGCAGCGGGCATTTTGAACGCGGCGCTGTCTGCGATCTTCTGCATCGTGCCGCGCAGAACTTTGCCCGAGCGGGTCTTGGGCAGGCGCTTAACCGGGATGGCGGTTTTGAAAGCAGCGACCGCGCCGATCTGTTCCCGCATGAGCGCGACCAGCTCTTTCTCCAGCTCTGCCGCATCGCGGTTTGCGCCATCGTTGGTGACATAGAACCCCAGCGGCATCTGACCCTTCATCGCATCCGCTGCGCCGACGACGGCACATTCGGCGATGTCGGGGTGCGCACCGATCACCTCTTCCATCGCCCCGGTCGACAACCGGTGCCCGGCCACGTTGATGATGTCATCCGTGCGGGCCATTATGAAGACATAGCCGTCCTCGTCGATGATCCCGGCGTCCGAAGTGGCGTAGAATCCGGGGAACTCATTCATGTATGAGGTCAGAAACCGTTCAGGCGCGTTCCAGAGCGTCGGAAAGCCCGAAGGCGGCAGGGGCAACTTGCAGACGATGTTGCCAAGCGTGCCCGGTTCAACCTCGTGCCCTTCGTCATCCAGAACACGGATGTCATAACCGGGCATCGGTTTACCGGGTGAGCCGTACTTGACCGGAAGCTGCCCCAACCCCACCGGGTTGCCGGACATGGCCCAGCCGGTCTCGGTCTGCCACCAATGGTCAATCACCGGGCGCTTCAGCTTTTCTTCTGCCCATTGGATCGTTGCCGGGTCCGAGCGTTCGCCCGCCAGAAACTGCGTGCGGAATTTGGACAGGTTGTATTGTTCGATCAGAAGGCCCCTTGGGTCTTCCTTCTTGATCGCGCGAAAGGCCGTTGGTGCCGTGAAGAGCGCCGCGACCTGATGATCCTGAATGACACGCCAGAAAGCGCCCGCGTCCGGGGTGCCCACCGGTTTGCCCTCATAGACAACCGTGGCGCATCCGTGAAGCAGCGGGCCATAGCAGATATACGAATGTCCGACGACCCAGCCGACATCTGACGCAGCCCAGAATACTTCGCCCGGGTTCATGCCGTAATGGTGTTCCATCGTCCATTTCAGGGCGACCATATGGCCGCCATTGTCCCGCACCACGCCCTTGGGCTGGCCGGTGGTGCCGGATGTGTAGAGGATGTAAAGCGGATCGGTTGCAGCGACCGGCACGCATTCGGTGGTCTCCCCGGCGGCTTTCGCCTGACTGACCAGTTCGGCATAGTCCAGATCACGACCCGGGATCAGGTCGGCCCGCTCCATATCGCGTTGCAGGATCAGGCAGTGATCGGGTTTGGTCGCCGCTTCCGCGATGGCAGCATCCAGCAGGGGTTTGTAATGCACGATCCGTCCCGGCTCGATCCCGCAGGAGGCTGAGATGATCATCTTGGGTGCGGCATCATTGATCCGCGTCGCCAATTCATGCGGTGCAAAACCGCCGAACACAACCGAGTGGATCGCCCCCAAACGGGCACAGGCCAGCATCGCAAACACCGCCTGCGGCACCATCGGCATGTAGATGACAACGCGGTCGCCCTTGCCAACGCCATACGCACGCATGACAGAGGCCAGTGCGCCAACCTCTGCCTGTAACTCGGAAAAACTGAAGGCCTGAACTGTATCGGTGACCGGGCTGTCATAGATCAGCGCGGTACGCTCGCCATTCCCCGCCTCGACATGGCGATCAACACAGTTCCAGCATGTGTTGCACGTCGCGCCCGCAAACCAGCGGCCATAAACGCCCATCTCGGGATCGAACACCTTCTCGGCTGGTTTGAACCAGTCGATTTGTTCAGCCGCTTTGCCCCAGAACGCCTCGGGGTCTGCCTGCCAGCTTGCATATGCGTCCGCGTAGCTCATGACATCACGTAGTTCAGGCCAAGGCGGCCGCCATCGACATAGATCGTTTCGCCGGTGACGTAGCTGGCCTTTTTCGAGCACAGGAACGCCACCACATCCCCAACCTCGCGGGCCGTGCCAGAGCGACCCAGCGGTGTACGCGACATTGCCATTTTGAACGCTTCGGGGTTGGCGTTCACGCCCGCCATCATCTCGGTATCGATCGAGCCGGGACCCACGGCATTCACGCGGATGTTGTTCTTGGCCAATGCCAAGGCAGCGACTTTTGTCAGCTGCATGACACCGCCTTTTGAGGCGCAATAAGCCGGGATGGCCGGGATCGCGACCTGCGCATTGATCGACGACATGTTTACAATCGCGCCTTCGATCCCCTTTTCAACCATCGTCGCTGCGGCCCGCTGCATCGCCACAAATACACCGCGCAGATTGATATTCATCACGCGGTCAAAGGTATCCAGATCGTAGTCCAGAAAATTCCCCGGCATGGCGATACCCGCGTTGTTCACCAGGGCCGAGACCGGGCCATGCTCTGCTTCGATCGTGTCGAACAAAGCGCCGATGGCGTCCACGTCCCCCATATCGCAAATCATTCCAACACCACCCAGATCGGCGGCAGCCTTGTGAACGCTGTCCTGAATATCGACCAGAATGACCTTGTAGCCATCTTCGTTCAGCGCCTCGGCGCAGGCCAGTCCGATGCCTTGCGCAGCACCTGTTACAACTGCAATTGGAGCGTCAGCCATCTGCATTTATCCTTCGAATCCATAGTCATTCTTTGCCTGTTCGGCGGTGATGAACCCGGCGTCCAAATCTTGGGCCACCGCATCACGATCCCTTTGTTCCGGCGCGCCATAACCGCCGCCGCCCGGCAGGCTGAGCTTCAGGCGCTGGCCGTTCTTGATCAGTTGACGCCCCTTGGACCGCAGCGCCGACCCATCGGCCAGTTCCACCGCACCGGCGCCGCCCGCGAGTCCGCCATTGCGCCCACGCGCCGGGTTTTTCACCCGGTCGAACATGGCGTTGAAGTAAAAATCATACCCCGCACGCGGTTCAATCTCGATCGTCTGACCCAATCCGCCGCGCAGCGCCCCAGCGCCGCCGGATCCTTCGCGCAGATCTTTTCGCCAAACTGTTATTGGGCCGACATGCTCGGTCGCCTCAACGCTCATCGTGGATACGCCCGACGGGAAGGCCGTTGCGCTCAATCCGTCGAATTCCGGGCGTGCACCGGTGCCGCCCGAGTTGAACATCAGCACTTCTCGGTTCGGTAATCCGCTTTCAGGGTCCGAGGCGCGGGCAGATATCTGAATATTCCAAAGCGCGCTTGCGCCTTCCGCCGGAACTGTGTCGGGCATCGCCTTGTGCAATGCGCCCAGAACCACATCGGGCACCAGATGGCCCATCACATGACGCACGGACACGGGCGCGGGTCGTCTGGCCGCGAGGATGCAGCCCTCGGGTGCGGTGATCCGGAATGGCTCCAGCGAGCCGGTATTGTTCGGAACTTCCGGCGCGATTGCGCATTTAAGTGCATAGCAGGCATAGGCGCGGGTATAGACCTCGGGGCAGTTTACGCCAAAGCGGCTCATGCCCGAGGTTCCTTCAAAATCTGCGACTAGCTGATCGCCATCAATGTCCAGCGTCACTTCCATATGCACGGGCGCGTCATAGCCATCGACTTGCATCGTCTCATGATAGACACCCGAGGGCACTTTCGCGATGGCCTCCAGCGTTGCCTTGCGGCTGGTTTCGATGACGAAATCCGACAAGGATTGCAGGTCATCAATCCCGAACTCGTCCATCATTGCCTGCAACCGGCGATCCCCCGCCTCGTTACAGGCTGCCAGCGAGTACATATCGCCCACAGTCTGATCGGGCGTGCGCACATTGGCGCGGATCATCTCGATCAACAGGCGCTGAACCTGGCCACGCTCGGCAAACTTGGTGATCGGGATCAGCAGACCCTCTTCAAACACCTCGTTACCGTCTGGTCCAAAACCGCGCCCGCCGATATCGACCACATGCGCGGTACAGGCGAAGTAACCGATATGCGCGCCCTTGCGGAAAACCGGCGTGACAACGGTGATGTCGTGCAGGTGTCCGGTCCCCAACCACGGGTCGTTGGTGATGAAAACATCCCCTTCAAACGTGTTCTGCGGGCCGATTCGGGCGGCAAAATGCGTGACACTTTCGGCCATGGCATTGACGTGGCCTGGCGTCCCGGTCACCGCCTGTGCGATCATGCGACCCTCGCGGTCAAACAGACCCGCCGACAGATCGCCCGCCTCACGGACCGAGGTCGAAAACGCCGTGCGGATCAGCGTGGTGGCCTGTTCCTCAACAACCGCGATCAGGCGGTTCCACATGATCTGATGATCGATATCTGACGCGCCCATCGCTTAAGCCTCCTTCGCCAGCAACAGCAGACTTCCATCGCCTTGCCCCACCGCGCGATAGCCGGACGTGACAATCGTCGAGGTCTCGGATTCCACGATGATTGCAGGGCCTTCGACGGCCATGCCTGGCGTCATGTGCACCCGTTCAACCTCACGCGCTTCGACCGACTTGCGCAATGCGGCGTCAAAGAATTCGCGTGTGCGGGCGACTTCTGCAGCAGACCCACTCTGATGACCAACAACCGGTTCCGCGGCAGGCAAGACCGTTGATACGGTCAGCAGCCAATTCGTAATCTCAACCGCCAACCCATCAATCACCCGGCCAAACAGCGTGCGATAGGCATTTTCGAAAGCCGCAAGGATCAGAGATACATCACTGTCTTCAAACTGTTTATGCGGCAGCACAACCGGAATCTCCCAGCCCTGACCGGAATAGCGCATCTGCGCTGTCAGGCGGATTTCCGTGTCTGCGCCTTTAGCTCCTTCGTCCACAAACGCGCGCGCCTCGGCCTCCATCTCAATCAAGGCCGTATTCACGGCACCGGCGTCAAACTCATCCATGCGCTGGAACAGGCCGCGTGTCGCCTCAAAACTGAATGGCGCTTTCAGAAACCCGATGGCCGAGCCGACGCCCGCACCCGGCGGAATGATCAGCGCCTTGATCCCAAGCTTTTCACATTGGCGGCAAGCGTGTAGCGGAGCGCCGCCTCCGAAAGCGATCATCGTGAAATGCTCAATATCGCGCCCGTTCTCGACCGTATGAACCCGCGCTGCATTGGCCATGTTCTCGTCGACTAGTTCGGTGATACCAAAGGCAGCATCGCCTGCGGAGAGGTTCAGCTTTGCGGCGGCTTTCTCGGATTCTGCTGTGTGCAGCGGAATTGCACCCCCGGCAAAGTTGTCTGGGTCCAGTCGGCCCAACAGCAGGTTGGCATCGGTCACCGTGGGTTCCGTCCCGCCGCGCCCATAACAGGCAGGTCCGGGTTCAGATGCGGCAGAACGAGGCCCGACCTGAAGCCGACCCATGCTGTCGACAGACGCGATCGAACCGCCCCCGGCGCCGATTTCAACCATTTCGACCACAGGTGTCGAAACGGTCATGCCGGACCCTTTCTTAAAGCGATAGGTTCGGGCAACTTCAAAGGTATTTGCCGTTTTGGGCGCGCCCTCTTCGATCAGACAAATCTTGGCGGTTGTCCCGCCCATGTCGAAGCTGAGTACTTTGTCCAGCCCATGCGCTCGCGCGAAATCGGCGGCAAAAATCGCACCACCCGCCGGGCCAGATTCCAGTAGACGCACCGGCTGCTCTGCAGCGGTTTCGACCGAAATCAGTCCCCCACCGGAATGCAGCATGAAGACCGGCGCCATCACGCCGGTTTCGCGCAACCGCGACACCAACCGCCCGAGATAGTCGGCGACTTGCGGTTGCACATAGGCATTTGCAATCACGGTGTTGAAACGCGGCAACTCTCGCATCTGCGGGGATATCACCGAGGACAGAGAGATCGACAGGTCCGGCATCGCTGTGCGCAGCGCCTCACCCATCGCGACCTCATGCGAGTCGTTGGCATAAGCGTGCATCAAACCGACGGCGACGGCCTCGAACCCGCCCGCCCGGATGGTTTCCACCATCTTGTCGACTTCGGCCGGATCGAGCGCCAGCAGTACTTCGCCGTCAGCGCCCATCCGTTCGTTCAGAGTGAAACGATGCTGGCGCGGGACCAGCGGCTTGGGCAGGTTCAGGTTCAGATCATACTGCTCGAACCGGTTTTCCGAGCGCATCTCGATCACGTCCCGAAACCCTTCGGTGGTGATGAAGGCGGTCTTTGCCCCGCGCCGCTCGATCAGCGCGTTGGTGACCAGCGTCGTGCCATGTATGACTTGAGCAATCTCACCCAATGCAACGCCCGCCTGATCCGCCGCTTTGACAATCCCGTCCAGAATAGCTTGTTCCGGCTGACTGTAATTGGTCAGAACCTTGCAGGTAGACAGACCACCCGGATGCACAAGTGCCACATCTGTGAAGGTTCCGCCGATATCGACGCCGACGCGTATTTCTGAATTGCTCATGGGTCTCTTAAAGGCTCTTGAGGACTTGGTTGGCCGTGAAAGCCGTCTGGTAAAGGCGGGACATGATCGGGGCTGTTGGGACGGTCGATAATTCGGTCATCGGCAGGGGAAGCTCTGCAGGATCCATACCGGCAATCAGCTTGGCCATGCACTCACCAAAAATGGTTCCGGTGGTGATGCCGCGCCCGTTATACCCGATCGGCGTCAGCAGATTGGGGGCCAGTTGATAGATGCGCGGCAAGTGGTCCGGGGTCATGGCTATTTTGCCGTGCCACGCTTCTTCAAACTCCACCGGTCCCAGCTCTGGGAAAAGGCGCGCCAGTTGTTTCTTGGCCCAACGGTGCGACAACCCGCGACCGACCGATCCGACAACAGTCCCCATAGACCCTATCACCAGTCGATCATGTGCGTCGCGGCGGATACTGAACATGATCTGACCCGTGTCCCAAACCCCCTGACGGCCCGGAAGGATATGGGCCATATCTGCTTTCAGTGGTTTCGTTGCCAGCTGGAAATAGCGGATCATGGTAAAGACGCGGCTCAGGTTCGGCCACAGGGTATCGCTGTAGGCATTTGTGCCCAGAACAACATATTTGGCGCGCACCGTGCCCTTGTCTGTTTCAACGATCCAATCCTGACCATCGCGGCGCAGGTTGGTCGCCCGAACACCCGTGGTGATCGTCGCGCCCGCGCTTTTGGCTGCACGCGCCAACCCCCGGCAATAGCCCATTGGGTTGATCGTCCCCGCCCGATGATCCAGCAGACCGCCGTGAAACACGTTTGTCCCGGTCTTTTCGACCATTTCCTCTGCCGAAAGCAGATCAACCGGCTCACCCAGCCGCGCCCATTCGGCGTGACGTGCCTGCAAGTCCTTGAAACCCGACGGCGCATGGGCGGCATGAATGGTTCCGGTCTTGGTCACTTCGCACCGGATTTGGTGCTTTTCGATCAGATCAAAGACCTGAGCGGGGCCATCCCCAAATCGCTTGATAAAGCGCGGACCATATGTGTCGCCCAGCTTTTTGCGAACAGCCGCTGGCGGGTGCCAGACACCTGCATTGACCAGACCTACATTCCGGCCCGACCCACCAAAGCCGATATGCTTGGCCTCAAGCACATGCGCGTCCAACCCTTGCTCAGCACAATGAAGCGCCGTCGACAAACCCGTGAAGCCACCGCCAACAATTGCGACATCCGTTTCCGCATCACCCGTCATGGGGTTGCGAAGATCCGGCTCTTCGGCGGATAAGTCCCAAAGAGAGATCGGGCTGTCTGGGTTCATACGCGGGCACCCTCTTGGTTGGTAAAGGTCACGCTCGGCAACCAGCGAGTCATATGGCTTACGTTGCAACGATCTGACTTTTGTGTCAATATATGAAAAGAGTGTTTTATATAGCGGAACATACGAAATGACTCAGCTCAAGAAAACGGCGGCCCAGATGGTTCAAGAGGCGCGTGACCGTATCGAAGAAATCGAAACACCTGATCTGATTGGGATGGTTGATGACCCCAATGTGGTCATCGTCGATATCCGGGACGTGCGCGAGCGTCAGAGGACCGGTTTCATTCCGGGCAGTTTCCATGCACCGCGCGGCATGATTGAATTCTGGGTCGATCCGGACAGCCCCTACCATAAAGACATCTTTGCGCAGGATGGAAAGAAGTTCGTGTTTCACTGCGCGTCTGGATGGCGTTCAGCGCTGACGGTCGCGACGTTGCAGGATATGGGCTTTGAAGCGGCACATCTGAAGGATGGCTTCGGATCGTGGGAAAAATCGGGTGGGCCAGTCGAGAAGAAGGACTAGGCGAAAAACCCGGCCGCGCCTCAAAGCTGGCGCAGCTTTTGCGTCACGCCCTCAGCGGCGTGATGCACCAGCATTCCCAACCTGTCTTCGCCACCTTCAGCCATGTTGATATCCGGCAACGAGATTCCAAGCGCAGCGATTGCCTCGCCATCGGGTAACAGAATGGATGCGCCGAAGCTCAGGATGCGATCACGAAACTCCCCACGATCAAAGGCATAACCCTGTTTGCGGGTCTCTGCGACATCAGCGCTCACTTCGTCCAGCGTTGTCAGAGTTTTGTCGGTGTATCGTGCCAGTTGACCATCCAGCTTGTCCCGCAGTTGTTCAAAGTTGCTCGACAGGATGGCTTTGCCGGTACCTACGCAATGTATTGGGGCACTTCCACCAACTGGGTTCCAGGACCGGATCGGCTTTAGGCTTTCAACCTTGTCGATATAGATGACGTTCAACCCCTCGGGCACCGCGAGGTAGATCGCTTCACCAGTCTCCTGGCTCAAAAACGCCATCTCGGGCGCAGCGACCGCGCGCAGGTTCAGATTTTCGACCGAGCTTCGCCCGACCTGCCACGTCTTCAGGGTGGCGGCATAGGTCTTGTCATCAAGGTGTTTGACATAACCAAGCGTGATCAAGGTCTGCAACAAGCGAAACGTGTTGGATTTGGTCAGCTCAAGTTCGCGGGACAATTCCGTGACACCTTTGCTGCCTTGATGCGCCGCGAGGTTTTCGAGAATGGCCAGCCCTTTGGACAAGGTCGAGTCCACCTTTGGGGCTTTGGGTGCTTCACTCACTGATCGTCCTTTCCTCGCAACTTGTTCTGTATAACAGAACGCGAAACCTCTTCAAATTTTGGTTGGTCATGAACGGTCAGCTCGGGCACCTCACCTTCAAAACGGCGCAAATCCACCGTTGTCGAATGTGACGCGGGGCTTTGCGTCAGGCTTGATGTGCGCAGATCATGGGTCAGCGCATTTGGGTTGCCGTGTCGGTCACGCTCTTGCGGGGCGTCATAGTCGGGGTCGTACCAGGCTCCGGTCCAGAGAAAAATACAGCCTTTCAGAATATGGGGCGTCACTCGGGCCCCGGCCAGACACCGCCCGCGATCGTTGAAAAGCTCGACAACATCACCATCCACAATCCCTCTTGCAGAGGCATCTTCGGGGTGGATCAGAACCGGTTCACGTCCCTGCACCTTCCGGCTGAGGCTGTAGTCACCATTATCCAGTTGCGAATGCAGCCGCGTGCCGGGCTGACCCGACAGCAGAAAAAGAGGATGCGTGCCAGCGGAGTAGTCGCGCGGAGCGAACCACGTCGGGTGTCCGTAACAGTCATCCAAACCCAGGCTAGCAATCTGTTCAGAGAATATTTCGATCCGACCGCTTGGTGTCGGCAGCGGGTTCGCATCCGGGTCATTCCGAAAATCGGCCATGAAGACTTGCTGCGGGGATGGGTCGCGCAGCTCTACAACATCTCCATTGATAAAGGCCTCCCAATCCGGCAACTGCTCACCGCTTGCCAGCGCGGCCTCTTGCGTTTGTGCCCAAATGCGACGCAACCAACCGTCACGGTCCAGCCCATCGGTGAACTGGTCCGCATGTCCCATGCGTCGGGCGAGATCGGCATAAATATCAAACTCGATCCGCGCTTCGCCAGGTGGCGCTGCATTTGCGGGCATGGGCACCAATGCGTTGTCTGACTTGCCGCCACCAAAATCTGTGCGCTCTTGCGGTGCAGCCACTGGCAGAACGATATCCGCGTGGCGCGCCGTTGCCGTCCAGTTCAACTCGTTCACGATCACCGTTTCGGGACGTTGAAACGCCTGGTGGAGGCGCCGCAGGTCCTGATGGTGGTGAAAGGGGTTGCCACCTGCCCACCAGATCATCCGGATATCAGGGAAAACGCGGGCTTCGCCGTTGTATTGATACTCGGATCCCGGGTTCAAAAGCATGTCAGAGATCATCGCCACCGGGATGAAATCAGAAACCGGGTTCTTGCCCTGCGGTAATGTCCCCCAGCGGAACGGGCGTTCAATGTTGCCGATATTGGCATTTACACCATAGCCGACCGTATACCCGCCGCCCGGCAGTCCGATCTGCCCCAGCATCGCCGCCAGCGTGACGGTCATCCACAGCGGCTGTTCACCATAGTCGGCCCGCTGAAGCGCGGCAGCACAGGTGATCATCGTCCGACCCGCAGCCATTTCCCGCGCCAACGAGGTCACGCGCTCGGCGGGAACGCCGGAGAGCGATGCGGCCCAATCGGCGGACTTTACGACCCCGTCGGTTTCTCCTTTCAAATAGGCCGCGAGTTTGTAGAACCCGACGGTATAGCGATCGAGAAATTGGGTATCCTGCAGTCCTTCCGCCAGCAGAGTATGCGCCAATCCCATCATGACCGCGGTATCCGTGCCGGGCTTTGGTGGCACCCATTCCGCCCCGATCTCGTCAGCGGCATCGGTTCTCAGGGGGCTGAAATTCACGAATTTCACACCAGCCTCAGCGCAGGCTTTCAGGTTGTCCATCATCCTGTGACGCGCCACACCACCATCGCTGACCTGTGTGTTTCGCGTTGCCATGCCCCCAAACATGACCACCAGATCGCTGTGCTTGGCAACAACGGGCCAGCGGGTCGCCTGCGCCACATGGGTTCTGAACGGACCGACGATGTGCGGCATCAGCACCAGTGCGGCATTATAGCTGTAATTACCCTCTGAGCGCACAAACCCACCCTGCCCGTTCAAAAAGCGTTTGAGCTGGCTTTGCGCATGATGAAAACGGCCGGCGCTGGACCAACCGTATGACCCTGCATAAATCGCAGTGTTGCCATAGGATCCGCGCACGCGCGTCAATTCCGCGGCAACGAGATCCAGTGCATCATCCCAACTGACTTCGACAAAGCTGTCACGCCCGCGCGTGCCGCTACCCTCCAGCCACCCGCGTCGTATGGCGGGACGCAGAACGCGCGCGCGCCCGTTCAGACTGGACGCGATATTTCGGTTGATCTCGGACGGATTGGGATCGTTCGGATGCGGGTGGACCGCCACCAGTTTGCCATTTCTGGTTTCGGAAATACCAGCGCCCCAATGATTTCCTGTCAGGGTCCGGGATGAGTCTGCGGTCACGTTTTTGTTCCGTTATGTAAAATCTGTTTTCCAAATATTGACACAACATCGGCAGGCTGTCATCATGCCTTCCGACATTAAAGGGCACAAAAGTGCAGAACACTCCACTCAATTTATCAGACTGCCTGGTGCACGATGGCAGACCCGATCGCGTCGAGGGGCGGCATGTCAATATGCCCATCGAACTCGGCTCGACGATGGTATTCGACACCTTGTCCGAGTTCGAGGCCGCGCGCGATGCGCGATACGAAAGCGGCACGCTTTATTACGGGCGCTACGGCAACGCCGCGACGCATAAGCTGGAGCAGATGCTCGCAAAGCTCGAAGGTGCTGATGCGATCACGCTGACCTCTTCAGGCGTGGCCGCGATTACCACCACCTTGATGGCCCTGACCCGTCCCGGAAGTCATCTGTTGGTTGCGGACAATGTGTATGGCAACACGCGCGCGTTTTGTGACGGCCTTTTGACTCAGCAAGGGGTTCAGGTCGAATATTTCGATCCTATGATCGGCAGCGCCATCCGTGATCTGATACGCGAAGACACCGCTGCCATAATGTTCGAAAGTCCCGGATCGGGAACTTTTGAGATGCCCGATATTCGAGCCATCGCCGCAGCAGGAAAATCGGCAAACGTGCCGACGATTCTGGACAACACCTGGGGCACGCCCGTGTTTAGCCAGCCCATTGCCCTCGGCGTCGATATCGTCGTCTATTCCGGCAGCAAGTACATCTCGGGCCATTCCGATTGCATGCTGGGGATCACCGCAAGTAGCGCGACCTATGCAAAGGTCATTCGCAAGGCGGTGATGCAGATCGGCGATAAAACCGGGGGTCAGGAAATACTGCTGGCACTGCGCGGCCTCAGAACGCTGAAACTGCGGATGGAGCATATCGACGCCGCGGGTCGTGAGATGGCGCTTTGGTTTGCGGATCAGCCGCAAGTGAAAACCGTTTTGCATCCCGCCCTGCCCTCGTGCCCCGGGCACGAGAACTGGGCGCGTGACTTTACCGGGGCGGCGGGCCTGTTTGGCGTGGTGTTTCATGCAAGCAGCCAACGCTCTGTACGCGCATTTGTTGATGCGCTGCATCATTTCGGGATCGGCGTGAGCTGGGGCGGGTACGAAAGCCTTGTCCTGCCCGTCACGCCCGTTCGTACGGCAACAGAATGGTCGGAGACCGGCCAGCTTGTCCGCTTCAATATCGGGTTGGAGGATGTTGAGAGTCTGAAATCAGACCTCGCAAATGCCCTCCCCCTGCTTGACCAATAAGGATTCAGAATGCGCAACAAGATCGATCATTTTGCCATCGGTGCCGATACTTTGGCACAGGGCGTGTCTGCGATGAAAGACGCGCTGGGTGTCGACATTCCTCAAGGGTCCAAGCACGATGCGATGAGCACGCATAACTGCGTGATGCAGGCCGGAAACGAAAGCTTTTTCGAGCTTATCGCAATCGACCCCGACGCCCCTGAACCGGGGCGCACGCGCTGGTTCTCGCTCGACGATCAGGCCACTCAGGCGCGTTTGAAGGAACGCCCGCGTGCGCTATGCTGGGTGGTCAACACCGACGATCTGGATGCTGTGATCGCGTCCAGCCCTATTGATCTGGGTGAAGTTGTGAATTTCCGGCGGGGCGACCGCACTTGGCGTCTGACCGTCCCCAAAGATGGTCATTTGCCTGAAAATGGCTTGCTGCCCGCATTCATCGAATGGTCGCCCGGCCCGCATCCGTCAACCGGACAGCAGAACCTAGGTGTGACTTTGTCCAAAGTGCAAATCCAGACGCCGGACCCTGAGCGCCTGAAAGAGATGTTCGAGACATTGCAGATTTCGCACTTGGCCGAGATCGCTGAGGGGCCAACTGCGCTTTCTTTTGTACTGGACAGCCCGAAGGGGTCAGTGACAATCGACTAACGAAGAGGTGTTTCATGACGATCCCAAAGGTTGATCTAACGCAAAGGCCTGACGTAACGGGTTTTTTCGATCCGGGATCGAACACGATCACCTATGTTGTGCGCGACCCGACCTCGACAGCCTGCGCTATCATTGATCCAGTCATGGAGTTTGACCTGGCTGCCGGGCGTCTGACCTTTGAAAGCGCCGATCAGATCATCGCCTACATCGGCGAAAACAAACTGACGCTTGAATGGATAATCGAAACGCATGTGCATGCCGACCACCTCTCGGCCGCGCCTTACTTGCAGCAGAAACTGGGCGGCAAAATCGGTATTGGCGAGCATGTTCAGACCGTTCAGGATACGTTTGGCAAAATCTTCAACGAAGGAACCGAGTTTCAACGAGACGGGTCCCAGTTCGATGTTTTGTTCTCGGATGGCGCGACCTACCAACTGGGAAGCCTCTCGTGCTTTGCACTGCACACGCCGGGACATACACCCGCTTGCATGGTGCACGTCATCGGCGATGCGGTTTTCGTAGGTGATACCCTTTTCATGCCGGATGGCGGGTCTGCGCGCGCTGACTTTCCGGGCGGGGATGCGGGCCAGTTGTACGATTCAATCCAGCGGGTCCTTTCGATGCCGGACGAGATGAGGCTGTTTATCTGCCATGACTACGGCCCCGGTGGGCGCGCCATTGCGTGGGAAACCACGATTGGCGAACAAAAGGCCAAAAACATCCATGTCGGCGAGGGAAAGACACGGGACGAGTTCATCAAGTTCCGCACGGAACGGGACGCGCAACTGGCAGTTCCAAAGCTCATTTTGCCATCGCTTCAGGTCAACATGCGCGCAGGCGAAGTGCCCGAGGACCCGGACGGCAACATGATGCTAAAGACCCCAATCAATAAACTCTGACCGTCACGAAAAACCGCCCATCCGGCTTCAGATGGGCGGTTGCTTGTGCAGGCGCGGAGAAGGGAGGTCGAGGAGAGATTACCGCTCTGCAACTTTCATGCGCCGCTTCAGGTATTCGCCGTATTGGCCAAGGCCAAACAGGAAGACCCAGTAGATAGCAGCCACAAAGGCAAGCACTTCGATGTAATAAGGTGCCCACTCGCCCGTACCGAACGCGGCATTGGCCGAAGCAAGAATATCGAAGAACCCAATGATGATCACGATCGCGGTTTCCTTGAAGGTCACGACCACGTTGTTGACCGTTGCGGGCAGCGCGTGGCGGAATACCTGCGGCAACACGATGCGCCCAAGGATTTGCCAGTACGTCAGACCCAGCGCTTTGCCCGCTTCGAACTGACCTTTTGGAATGGCCTGAAATCCGCCTCGTAACACTTCGGCCTGGTAGCAGGCAAAGAACAGGCCAAAAGCGATGATCACGCGCCAGATTTTGTCCCCCTCCAGCCAGCTGGGCAGCAGGATCGGGATTACGACCGCGGCTGTGAACAGTGTTGTCAGCAACGGCAAAGATCGGATCAGGTCAATCACCAACGAGGCGAACCCACGCACCACGGGCATTTCTGACCGCCGCATCAGCGCCAGCCCAAGCCCCATCGGCATCCCGATCAGTACAACGCTCGAGAACAGGAACAGGGTCAGGGCAAGTCCACCCCATTGGTCGGTCGTCACCTGCGGCAGGCCCAGCAGGCTGCCCTCCATCAGCAGGTAATAGATCGCAAATCCCGCAATCCAGATCGTCGACAGGCGCTTGGCTGTCCACGTCCACGGGAAACAGGAAATCACCACAGTGCCGATGATCGACAGGCACGCCAGGGTAGAACGCCAATGTTCGTCGTACGGATAAAGGCCGAACAGGATCAGCCGGTGCCGGGCGTCGATGACCGACCAGCAAGCGCCACCATGGCCGCATTGCTCGACATCATCAGCGCTCCACACCGCGTTGAGGATGCCCCAGTTCAGCGCCTGCCAGACCAACCACGCAAGACCTGCGAAGACGATCACGGTGATAACCGAGTCTGTCGGCGAGGCAAAAGAACGGCGGCGAAACCGCTGCCAGTCGAATTTCTTGGAAACCATCGCGTCAGCCATATCAATGCGCCTTGAGTTTGAGGCTTTCGTTCAGCCAATTGATGAACTGCGCAATCGAGAAATTCACCAACAGAAACGCGCCCATGAGGATGGCAATCAATTCCAGAGTCTGCCCGGATTGCGTGATTGACGTAGAGACGATGTAGAACAGGTCGGAAAAGCCGATGGCGACCCCGATGGTTGTGGCTTTCATGATGAAAATCCACTGATTGCCCAGCGGCGGGATGATCGTGCGTAGCGCCATCGGCATCTTGATCCGCGCCCAGATCGCGCGTTGCGTCAGACCCAGCGCCTCGCCCGCCTCGATCAGACCCTTGGGGACTTCGGCCAGCCCGCCGCGAACCACCTCGGCGATATAGGCCGAGCCATAGAGCGTGATCGCGATGATCATCACCAGCAGCTCTGGTGAGATGGTCAATCCACCAACAAAGCGCAGCCCCTTGAGTTCGGGCCAGGAAATCGCGCTCTCACCCGCTGGGACTGTCAGGCCCGTCGCGATCAGCACCATGAAGAAGCCCAGGCCAATCAGGGCCAGCACGATCTTGATGACGCTGATTTTCATACGCGCCATGAGAAACGCGGCTGCGATCAAAACAAGGACCATCACCAGCGCAACGGTCAGTGACACGTTCAACAGCGGGATCATCAAGCCGCGGTTCGACAAGAAGATCGCATCGCCAAGGCTCATCGCCTGCCGCGGGCCCGGCAGGTGGATCACGATAGCGTACCAGAAAATCCCCTGAAGTATCAGCGGAATGTTTCGGAAGGTCTGGATATAGACAGTGGCTGCGGTCTTAAGCGCCGGGTTTCGCGCATCGCGGAAAGTACCGATGAGGAAGCCAAAGATCGTGGACAATACGATTGTCAGCAGACCCAGAAAAACCGTGTTCAAAAACCCGATGGTCAGGGTTCGGGCATAGCTGTCGTTGATGTCTCGGTCGATCAGTGAGAAGGAGTACGACCAACCGGTGGAGCGTTCGAGAAACCCAAAACCACTGGCAAGCCCCAAAGCATTGAGATTGACCTGAGCACTCTGGATGGCGCTGATAATGATAAGCGCCGAAAAAACAATCAACGCGCTTTGTATGATCAGCTTACGCCGATTGGCGCGCGCCTTGAGTGCGGATGCGTCCATGGGTCAGATCTTTTGCTTTGAAGGGCGTTTCGGGGCCGCAGAACCTGCAGCCCCGGGCTAAGTCAGGACTTAGTCGAGCTGCGGGGCATAAAGCACGCCACCATGGCTCCAGAGGTTGTTGAGACCCCGCTCCAGCTTGTACGGGCTGTTTTCACCCAAATTGCGATGGTAGATCTCGCCATAATTACCCATGGCGGCAATCATTTCTTTGGCCCAAGTGTCGCGCAACCCAAGACGTTCGCCCATACCGGGCTCAGCGCCCAGCAGACGGGCAATTTTCGGGTTCGGCGGGTTTGCGGCCATTTCTTCAACGTTTTCCGAGGTGATGCCTTCTTCCTCGGCGATGAGCAGCGCGGCCAACATCCAGTTGGTGAAATCGACGAAATCTTCGTCACCCTGACGCATTGCGGCGGAGATTGGCTCGTTCGACAACTGGTCATTCAGGATCACATGCGCATCGGGGTTTTCAAGTTCCGTGGCGCGCAGAACGGCCAGGAACGGACCCCAAGCCACAAAGCTGTCGCACCGGTTGGCCAGATAGGCAGCACGCAATTCCGACGCCTTTTCATAACTGACCATGGTGTGTTCGACGGCCAGGCTTTGCAGGTAATTCGCGGCAATGCGTTCGATGGTGGTTCCAGCCTCGACACAGATCGTGCCGCCTTCCAGATCCTTGGCTTCGGTAATCCCGAGATCACCATGTGCCATGAACTGCGCACCGCCAAAGAAGTACGGGATCGAGAATTGCAGACCCAGCTCGGTATCGCGACCCATGGTCCAGCCGGTCGCCTTGATGATCACGTCCACGTCACCGGATTGCAGCGCCGGAAAACGCTGCGCCCAGCTGAGCGGAACAATCTGCGCCTTTTCTGGATCTCCCAGCAGTGCCGTGGTCATCGCGCGGCAAAGGTCAATATCGAGACCTTTCCACTCGTTCTGATCATTCACCTCGACGAAGCCAAAGTAGGAGCCGTTGTGACCCGAGCACAACAAGGTCCCACGGTCTTGAATGGCCGTGATTGTCGGGCTTTTCGCCATAGCCAGGCTTGGGATCGTCAGTCCCGCAGCTACGGCCAACCCTGTCGCTAGACCCTTGATCTGCATTTTTCGTTCTCCACTGTTGTTCTATATTTCAGCACATTTGTATTGATATAGAGAATGACCAACTTGCTACATCGAGTCAACAGTGTCGAGTCTGAGACTCATCAATTGCCTACACGGCCCATGCGGTCGTGCCCAAAATTCGAGCAAGTGAAAACGGGAACAGGACCGGTCACGCGCGCCATCAGGTGCCGCGGGCTCGGACCTGTCAGCGGAAAAATCAGATTGTGCTTTTGGGGGGCAACGCCACAGCGATCGACAGTCCCCAACGGAATTGTCACATGAGACCGGGTTGCAAAAATCGCGCAGCCTTAGACCGGCTGATGCGCCCCGGTGTTGCTGTCATTTTGCGACAAAGTGAGATCCGCCTTTCGGCTGCTTCTCAGAACCAGCTCTGCATTGGGCAGATCGTTCCGCGACGCGCGTTCCAGCGCCGTTTTTGGATCGAACCCGTGCTGCAGCCAGCGGTTGCGCAGCCGGATTTTCAGCTCTTCCAGTGTCGGACAAACAAAAACAGTCGCACTGAATACGTCGGCCAGAGAAGTCCAGGGGTCTTGCTCCATCAGAAGGTAGTTTCCTTCTGCCACGACCACCGGCGTGTTGGGATGAATGGGAATTGCGTTGGCTATTGCCAAATCCTGATTCCGGTCGAAAACCGGGTGAAAGGTCTCGTATTCGGCGGTTTGGATGGTCTTGACTGCACTGCAAAACCCATGAGCATCGAACGTTTCCGGTGCGCCCTTTCTGGACAGCAAACCGCGCTCTTCCAGTACGCGGTTGTCCAGATGATAGCCATCCATAGGAAAAAGCGCAGCGTGCGGTACTGATGTATCCTGCTGGGCGTTCAGGGCATGAACGACAGCCTCGGCCAATGTGGACTTGCCCGACGCAGGAGGGCCGGCGATTGCAACAATCGTCCGGCCCCCAACCTGCCCTCGGGAGGATATCAGGTCACAAACGCGTTCCGCGTCTTCTTGAATCACGCCGCGTCCTCTTTCGGGGGTTCGTTTGCCCCTGTCATAAAGGCCACCGCGTCGGACATGGTGTAGTCCTTTGGGTCGATCGTGCAGAGCCGTTTGCCCAGACGGTGAACATGAATGCGGTCTGCAACCTCGAAAACATGTGGCATGTTGTGACTGATCAGAATGATCGGTATGCCGCGTGCCCGCACGTCCTGGATCAGTTCAAGCACTTTCCGGCTTTCCTTGACCCCAAGGGCGGCGGTTGGTTCGTCCATGATGATGAACTTGGTCGCAAATGCCGCGGCCCGCGCAACGGCAACCCCTTGGCGTTGACCACCTGACAGCGTTTCGACAGCCTGATTGATCGATTGCACGGTCATCAGTCCAAGCTCGGTCAGTTTCTCGCGCGCGAACTTCTCCATCGCGGGGCGGTCAAGCTGGCGCAGATACTGGCCCATGAAACCCTGTTTGCGGATCTCGCGCCCCATGAACATGTTGTCCGCAATGGACAGTGCGGGTGACATTGCGAGTTGCTGATACACAATTTCGATCCCCATGTTCCGCGCGTCGATGGGAGAGGTGAAGTTGACCTTCTTCCCTTCGATCAGGATATCGCCTTCATCCGGGATCGTCGCGCCGCAGATTGCTTTGACGATAGAGGATTTTCCCGCTCCGTTGTCCCCGATGACCGCCAGGATTTCGCCCTGGCGCAGTTCAAAGTCAGAGTGGTCGATGGCGGTTACGTGGCCATAACGCTTCACGATCCCGCGCCCTTGTACGACTGGTGTTGTGTCTGACATTAGCCCGATACCTTTCTGATCCACTGGTCAACCGCAACGGCGCCAATGATGAGAAGTCCGATAAGAAGGAAGGTCCACTGTGCGTCCGCGCCCAGCAGCCTGAGCCCGAGGGTGAAGACCCCAACGATCAGTGCACCAAACAGCGACCCAAGAATAGACCCACGCCCGCCGAAGAGAGAGATGCCACCAATCACAACCGCGGTGATGCTTTCGATATTGGCCAGTTGACCGGATGTCGGAGAGACCGATCCAATCCGCCCGATCAAAGCCCAGCCTGCAAATGCACAGATCAGACCTGACAACATATAGACGGACATCAGGGTCTTGTGGACGTTGACACCAGAGAGCTCTGCCGCTTCGGGGTCGTCACCGACGGCATAGACATGCCGCCCCCAGGCCGTGTGTTTCAGCGCGTAAGCCAGGATGAATATCAGGGCGAGCATAAAAATGACACCCACTGTAAAGGTCGCGCCCCCTATACTGAACTTGGTGCCGAAGAACTGCAGGAATGGCGCGTTCGCCTCGATGTCCTGACTGCGAATGGTTTCGTTCGCGGAATACAGGAAATTGGTCGCCAGCACGATCTGCCACATGCCCAGCGTCACGATGAACGGCGGGAGCTTGACGCGGCTGACAAGCCAGCCATTGATGGCCCCGATCAATGTGCCAACGGCAAGACCGCAGAAAACGGCCACCGGAACCGGAATCCCATACCGGAAGGTAAACTGCCCCATAATGACAGATGAAAAGACCATGATCGCTCCGACGCTCAGGTCAATGCCCGCGGTGAGGATAACAAGGCTCTGTGCAGCAGCCACGATGCCAACGATCTGAACCTGCTGAAGGATCAATGTCATGGCGAATGGAGAGAAGAACTTCGAGCCCAGAAGAAGGCCAAAGATCACAATTGCGCCGACCAGCACGATGAGTGGCACGAACGACGGGTTCACATGGAGAAGATGTTGCAACTTCCCGAGCAGACCGCGCCGATGATCTTCAAACTCTGCAACAGTCTCGCTTCGGCTTGCGGCAGCTTCGAATTCTTGGGCACCTGGGTTTGGTTCAGACATTTCTCCCCCTTTTCGCGGCAGGCTGATGGCCACGAGGACAGTTTACAGGAAGTTTCGCTATGCGGGTGTAGGGAATTGTGAGGCGCGAAACCGCGCCTCACAGAAGCGGCGCTAAATTAGCCCCAGCAGAGTTCCAGGCCTTCCGCGACCGAGATCGACTCCACGCCATCAACCGGTTGGTCGGTGATCAGAGCAACACCCGTGTCGAAGAAGTCTTTTCCGGGCGTGTTTTCCGGCTTTACACCTTCATCGGCCCATTTTTTCACAGCCTCTACGCCAAGCGATGCCATCAACAGCGGATACTGCTGGCTTGTCGCGCCAATTACGCCCGCCTCAACGTTTTGAACGCCAGGGCAGCCGCCATCGACTGAAACGATCAGAACGTCATTTTCGCGTCCGATGGATTTGAGCGCTTCGAAGGCCCCCGCTGCGGCAGGTTCGTTGATTGTGTGCACAACATTGATGGTCGAGTCCTTGGCCAGAAGGTTCTCCATGGCGCGACGCCCACCTTCTTCGTTTCCGTCGGTCACATCGCTGCCAACCAAGCGGGCATCCGTTTCATCCCCGATGACGTTCGGGTCGGCCAGATCGACACCAAAACCGTCAAGGAAGCCCTGGTTGCGCAGAACATCCACCGTTGGCTGGCTGACGTTCAAATCCAGCGTTGCGATTTTTGCATCCGCGGCAGCATCACCCATTTTCGCCTTGGCCCATTGACCGATCAAAAGCCCGGCTTTGTAGTTGTCCGTTGCAAAGGTTGCATCGGCGGAGTCAATCGGGCTGAGGGGTGTGTCCAGAGCAATGACCAACACACCTGCGTCCCGCGCCTGCTGAACCGCGGGCACGATCGAGCTGGTGTCAGAAGCCGTCAACAAAATTCCTTTTGCACCGTCAAGAATGCAGGTTTCGATGGCCTGCACCTGAGTTTCGTGGTCACCGTCAATCTTACCGGCAAATGCCTTAAGCGTCATGCCAAGCTCTTCCGCCTTGGCTGTCGCACCTTCTTTCATTTTGACAAAGAAAGGATTGGTGTCGGTTTTTGTAATCAGGCAGACGGTTTCCCCGGCCGCTTGAGCAGATGCTGCAGCCATCGTCAGAACGGTCGCCGATGCGGCCAGCTTGAGTAGATTTCTCATGTTGTCCTCCCAAAATGTTGTCGTCGCCCCGCCGGGTGTGCCAGCGAGACCTACCTCCATCCTCCAATGCAGGTCGAAAATAAGCAAACGCGATTCTCACTGCGCTGTCAATAAATAAATAAAGTTTATTTATTAATTTGCCCGCGCGTCTTTTCATAACGATACGAGGTGGTTATGTTCAGGTTTATGGAGAAAGAGGCGCTCAAAATACTGACTGGCGGGGTAAGCCAAAGTGGCGTTCGCGATCATAACGAGCGTCTTATTTTGACGGTTTTACAACGACATGGGCCAACGGCTGGCGCCGACATTGCAAGGCTTACGGGCCTGTCGCCACAAACCGTATCAAACATTGTACGCAAGCTAGAGAAGGACGAGATTCTCAAACGGGGAACACCGTTGCGCGGAAAAGTCGGCAAACCTTCGGTGCCGATGGAGCTTAACCCGGACGGCGTTCTGTCGGTTGGAATGAAGATCGGTCGACGCAGTGCAGACCTGCTTTTGATCGACTTCACAGGCAGGCCGCGAAAGCAGATTTCGACGACATATGATTACCCGCTGCCCGAAACCGTCTTTGGATTTCTGGAGACGGGTTTGGAAACGCTCCTGTCCGACGAACCGAGAAAGCTCCGCGACCGGGTTTGCGGTATCGGAATTGGCACGCCGTTCGAACTTTGGAAGTGGCACGACCTGTCAGGAGTCGCTGCCAGAAAATTCCGATCCTGGAAAAACGTGAACTTCTTTTCCGAAGTCGCCAAGTTCAGCGACCTTCCCGTCTTTGTCGTCAACGACGCGACAGCCGCTTGTCACGCAGAACATCTTTACGGGCGCGGAGCCGAGTATCGCGACTATTTCTATTTCTTCATAGGCTCCATGATCGGCGGCGGCGTCGCTTTGAACGGCACCGTCTTCGAGGGCAACCAGGGCAATGCCGGTGCGTTGGGCGCGATGCGCACAACGGGCCCACTGGGCGAAAGCCAGCAGCTGATCGACACGGCCTCGCTGTTTTTACTCGAAGATAGGTTGATCGAAGCGGGGGTCGATCCGGGCATTCTGTGGAAGAAGCCGCAGGATTGGAGCAGCATTTCCCGATATGTCGAACCTTGGATTGGCACGACCGCGCAGGAACTGGCCAAGGCTGCCCTGTCTATTTGCGCTGTCATCGACTTTGAGGCGATATTCATTGACGGCGCATTCCCGCCAAACGTTCGGGAAGAACTGGTTTCCAGAGTCCGACGATATCTGGCCAATCAGGACAAGCGCGGCCTGATCCCACCCGTTGTCAAAGCTGCCGCGGTTGGAGAAAGCGCCCGCGGCATCGGTGCTGCCAGCAGCCCGATTTTCCGTCAGTTCCTGTTGAACACCAATGCAGGGCTCTCCGCGATGTAATTGCGGCCACTTGGGAACGGTTTCCGCGGCGCCGGTTGGTCGTCCCAACCTCTCCGCGACCTTCTTGGCCAACGAATACCGCCCCTCATCACGCCCTTATTGGGTCGAATACTCAGTCACCCGCGTCAACTTCGTATCCGTCTCGCACACCTCTAGGTGCGCGTGAGCGCGTTTCTGAATCTCGGGATGGAATAAAACGAGTCTCCCATACGTCTTTCCTGCATAAAGGTGCGCCACTGCGCGCCATGCCAGCAGCCAGGGAGGAAACGATGGCGCCAGTTGAGGACAAGAACCGCTCGGTCAGCGAGTTCTTTGCAAATGACCCCGAAAAGGCAGATGCAGAATTTTTTGGACGGGTCGCAAACCCGGATCGGCGCGGGTTTCTGAAGCGCACCGGCTTGGCCACGATGGCCGCCATGGTTGGAACGTCGATACCGTTCCATCGCAACATGCCTATTGGTTTTGTTCCCGCGGCAATGGCGCAAGAAGACGTTCTGGTTGGCAAGGACGGGCTGACATTGCTGAACGACCGTCCCGTAAACGCAGAAACCCCGCCCGAGTTGCTTGACGATCTGATCACACCCACGAACCGCCACTTTATCCGCAACAACGGCATCCCGCCGGAAGACGTTGATCCCTCCACCTGGACACTGACAGTCGACGGTTTTGTGGACACACCCATGACACTGACGATTGATGACCTGCGTGAGCAATTCGAGGTTGTCACCATGGCCCTGACGCTGGAATGCGGTGGCAACGGGCGCGGTTTCTTCAACCCGCCAGCCAAAGGCAACCAGTGGACTTACGGCGCTGTCGCCTGTTCCGAATGGACCGGTGTCCGGCTGAAAGACGTGCTTGAAAAGGCGGGTGTACAATCGAACGTGGTCTATACCGCCCACTATGGTGCCGACGGACATCTGTCGGGTGATCCCGAGAAGATGCCGATCTCTCGCGGTCTGCCGATCGACAAGGCACTGACGGACAATGTGCTGATCGCATTTGAAATGAACGGAGCCGAGTTGCATCCGATGAATGGTGCGCCTCTGCGCCTTGTGGTGCCAGGCTGGCCCGCGTCTACCGCTCAGAAATGGCTCAACCGTATTGAACTGCGCGATCAGGTTCATGATGGCCCGAAAATGACCGGGACATCCTACCGCGTTCCAAGCTATCCTGTGGAGCCTGGACAGGATGTACCGAAGGAAGACTTCGTCATAATCGAGCGTATGCCCGTCAAGTCTCTGGTCACGTTTCCCGCAAACGGTGCCGATCTGGGGATGGAAACGCAGGTGCGCGGTCACGCCTGGTCAGGCGACCGTTCAATCAGCAAGGTCGAGGTTTCCTCGGATTTCGGCGCAACCTGGCAAGAGGCCGAGCTTGACGCGCCGGTCAATTCCGGCGCGTGGCAGAACTGGCGTGCAAATGTCAGTTTTCCACAAGCCGGGTATTACGAGGTCTGGGCTCGTGCCACCGACAGCGAAGGCGTCATGCAACCCTTTGCGATCGACTGGAACCCGAAAGGCTACTTGAACAACACGATGCACCGTGTCGGCGTTCGCGTAAGCTGAGCAAACCGGGGCGACCAAAGCGTCGCCCCCAAAACCTTTCCCTGCACCGGAGTAAATCAATGCGCTTCGCAACCCTGCGAACTGTTTCTATTGTGGCATTCAGTTGTACCGCCACGCCCCCTGTCCTTGCTGATCTAATGCCTTCGCTGGCAAGTGCCGATATCGCGAAAGGCGAGCGCGTTTTTAAAAAATGCGTAGCGTGCCACACTGTCGAGCAAGGCGACAAGAACAAAGTCGGACCCAATCTGTTTGGTATTGTTGGCGGCCCAGTCGCTGTCGTCGAGGGTTTCAAATATTCCAAGTCGATGGTCGAATATGGCGGAGACTGGACGCCCGAACGGCTTGATCTGTTTCTCAAGAAACCAAAGGCCGAAGTGAAGCGAACGAAGATGACCTTCGCTGGTCTGAAGAAGGATCAGGACAGAGTCAATCTGATCGCCTTCCTCAACCAATACTCAGATAACCCAATGAACTTTGGCACTGCCGAGGCAGTAGTCGCAGAGGAGACCGAAGAAGAATACGAGTTCGGCGTGCTATTCGACGCACCGGGCGTGGATTCGACGTTTTACGCCTGCACCGCCTGCCATTCCGAAATGATTGTTGCACAACAGGGGCTGACCCGCGACGGTTGGATTGAGATGTTCGAATGGATGGTCGACGAACAGGGTATGTCGGAAATCGAAGAGCCTGAGTACACGGAAATCCTCGACTACCTCACCCAGCATTACGGCGAGGATCGCCCCAACTTTCCGAAACGCTGAGCTGTTTGAAACCTTTCGCCAGCCGCTAGCCCACACATGGGGCGGCGGCTGTTGTTGCATCGGAAACCGAGGCCATGCTGACCTCTGTCGCATTGCTTTGGGTCAACAGCTTTAGGTAAGCCGCGATTGCGTCAAATCTCGATTGATCCATGCCGCTGGCAATGATCATGTGGCCAGTGCTGTCGGACGTCGTCCACGTCTCAATTTGCCGGTCAGTGCCACCGATTTCGGCTTGCGATTCGAATGCCCCGCGAAAATACGAAAACCGGCATCCGTTCCGACCCGCGTAATGCGTAACCAGACCTGTATCCAAAGTACGGATCGCCACCGGAGTCAGCCGCGCGCTGGACAGATCAGGGATACCTTCATAACCACCCGCCGCAACGGCACGCAGATCGCCACCGCCGACGACAAAGTCCTGCTTGGCAAAGTCCTCGTGAATGTCCAAAGCCGTTGGTTTAGCAAGCGTGTTCGCCCCCAGAATAATCGCAGTCGCGACTATTGCCGCGGCAGCTCCACCTGCCAGCCACTTCGTCGGGCGCCGAGAGCTGTTCGCCGCAGGCTTAATCGGCACAGCGATTGAAGGCACCGTGCTGGGCCGCAACGCGGCAAGGCCAGCCGACACTTCGCGAACGTCTTTCAACGCCTGCGCCAACGCGGGCTCGGTAACCAAACGGTCTTCAAACTCACGCCGGGTTTCCGCGCCCATCTCACCGTCGTGATAGGCGTTCACCAGTTCCCAGTCCTGTTCACTCAACTCACTCATCGACCACGCTTCTTTTCAATCTCTTGCAGATCGGCCCCCTCGACCAATTCCAGCAACGCTTTCCTTGCTCGGCTAACACGGCTCATCACCGTGCCATTTGCCACATTCATGACCTTCGCAGCCTCGACGTATTTCAACCCCAGAATATCCACAAGGCACAACACTTCCCGCATGTCCGGCGGTAATTTTTCAAACGCCAAGCGTATCATGATGTCCCGTGCGGTATCCGAAGAACCGGCTTCATCGGATAGACGTCTTTCAGCCGCCAAATATTCCCTGCGAACCCGCAGTTTTCTCAGTTCATCGTAGTGAAGGTTCCGTATGACCCGAAACATCCAGGGGCGAAACTGTTCAGGTTCCGACGGTCTGTCCTTGGCCCGCAGCGCTCTTTCAACGGCGTCCTGAACCAGATCTTCGGCATCATTTGCCGAGGCGCACAAGGTGGTCGCATAGGCCCGAAATTCGGGAATCAGAAGTTCGATTTGTTTGGCCAAAGGCATGCCCGGAACTTGCAGTCTGTTGGTTCGCTAGTCAATTCACATGGCGAGCCCGTCGCGAACCTGTCACGCCGTGCGAAGGGCTGTCCGTCTAATAGCAGGAAACGCATTAGCCGGTCGGATTAAGCGCGAACATCACCCCAGATTTGTACTTGGTGAAAGATCAGGAGGTCGCGACCAAGGAATAATACTGCCCGGTTATGCTCCGCAATTCTTCCACCGCCTGTACCAGTGCGGGACCGACCTCTGCTTGAATTCGTTCATCGCTCAGGCTTTCCGTAGGCGCTCCGCTGAGAAACGCCACAGGCTCGGCAAATTCCGAGGGTCGATAAGGTGTCGCGACCGCGTTGATGGAGGAACTGAACCGCTCGGAACCCGACACCACTGAATAGCCCTGCGCCAGCAAATCACTGCGCGCTTTTCGACCCACTTTGCCGTATTGGTTCGTTTGATTGCCTTGCACGGCCGTCGTCAGCTTCTCCTGTTCCTCATCCGTCAAAACGCCCAGATACGCCGCCCCGGTAGAAGACGTCAGAATTGGCATGCGGTAACCCACGTTGATCCATATGGGTGGCGTGTTCTCGGGCCGCCAAGTCTTGACCACCAACATCTGGCCATCGTCCTGAATAGCGACACCGATCAGCGTTTTTGTTGCGTTCGCAAGGTTCTGCATAATCGGGGATGCGGTTTCGATAAACCCGAAAGACGCGGCTGCGATGTTTCCCAGCGCCAATGCTGCCGGGCCGAGGTAGTACTTATCGTGATGCCTGCGGTGGGTAAGATACCCCAAAGCGCACAGCGTGAAGGTCAGGCGCGACACGGTTGAACGCGGAAGGCCGGTGCGCTCCGAGATTTCCAGATTGCCCAAGCCTTTGTCCGTCGGGCGAAAGGCCCGCAGAACGCTCAAGCCCCTGGCCAGAGTATTTGCAAAACGCTTGTCGTCCTTCAGATCACGCATCCGTTTTTGTTCCCCAATTCTCCGCAAATTTCACTATATAGAACTTCATCGCTGCGAAAACCCGGATCAGGGGGCACCAGCCGACAGAACAAGCGAGATGGCCGGGAAGAACAGGATCAACGCCAACACAACGATATCCGCACACAAAAAGCGCCAGATGCCGGCAAAGATTGTTCCCAGTGGCGCAGCACGGCCAACGACATTGGACAGCACAAAGGCGTTCAAACCGACCGGTGGCGTGATCAGGCCAATCTCGAGCAATTTCACGACGACGACCCCGAACCAGATCAGGTTCATGCCGTATGTTTCAACCAGCGGGATCACCAGCGGCAGGGTCAGAACCATGATGCCGATCGGGTCAAGGAACATGCCCAGCAGCAGGTAGACCGCACAGATACACAACAGCAGGACAGTTGGTGACAACTGAGCATCTGCAACGGCCTGCACCAGAGCCGGGGCCGTACCGGTCAGGGCGATTGCAGCAACAAATATCTTTGCACCCGCAGCCACAATAAACAGCGCGGCAGTCTGTACGCAGCTTTCGCGTACGGCTTCCCAAAGGGATTTCAAGCTCAGACGGCGCTGCGCAAATCCGATGAACGTCGTGATGACAACGCTGACCGCGGCCGCAGCCGTTGCCGTGAAGAAACCTCCATAAATGCCGATCACGATAATCAGGAAAATCAACATCGCGGGCCATGCCTCAATGGCGGCGCTCAGCTTCTCGCCGCGGCTGGCTGGCTTTTCCCGGACAGGGGCGACCTTGGGGTCCATCGCGATCCAGATCCAGATGACCAGCACAAAGCCGATCAGTGTCAACAGACCCGGCAAGACACCGGCCAGAAACAATTTGCTGACCGATGTTTCCGTGAAAATCGCATAGATGATGAACAGGACGCTTGGCGGGATCAGCGACCCCATGGTCCCACCCGCGGCAACGGAAGCTGTTGCCATCCTTGGGTCATAGCCCAGCCGCAACATCTCAGGCGTGCAAATCTTGCCCATTGTCGAAGCGCAGGCAATCGAGGAGCCGGTGATCGCCGAAAACCCGCCGCATCCGACAACCGAGGCCACGGCGACACCGCCCCGCATCTGCATCAGCCAGACACGCGCAGAGTTGTAAACCGCCGTGGTAATCCCGGCGCGGTAGGCGATATTGCCCAAGGCAACAAACAGCGGAATCATTGACAGATCAAAACTGTGCATCAGTTCGAAGGAATTCGAAAACACCAAAGAGGCTGTCGCGCGAAACGCGCGTTCCGGCATGAAGGTCCCCGTACGCAGCGCAAAGATCAGGAATGCGGCAGTCGTCGCCACGCCGATCAGCGCAAATGCAATCGGCACGCGCATCGCCAGAAGGACGAGCATCAGGCCGAAGGCGATCAATCCAATGGTTGCCGGATCCATATGGCGAATTCCTGTTTTAAAGGTTTGAAAGTCAGTATTCGGGAAGCTCGGTCGTACGACCGCGCAACACAGCCGCCGAATCGGCGATCACCATGACAACCAGCCGCAACCAACAGAGTGTCATGCCGATGACAAATGCCAGACGCCCGGGCCATTGCGGCAGGCTCAGGTCCCCGTAAAACGCACTGCCGGTCGTCCATTGGTGTGCCAGCTCTTTGCCGCCCGACCAGATCAAGGGCATCAGAGCCAGTGCGCCGACGAGACTGCCAAAGATGACGAACAGGTTGACCACTCGCACGGGCAGGAAATTCGTAATGAACTCGACAGAAATATGCGCCCGTTTTGCCGATGCGGCTGCCAAAGGCATGACAATCGCCAAAACCATAAGCTCGCGCACTATGATCACCGTATCTGGCACCGAGGCATTGAACAGGTTTAACGCAACAACGTCGGCGAAGATCATCAACGCCAGCAAGATGATCGAGATCGTTGCAACGTCGACAAAAATGCGCTCCAGTCGGCTCAGCATGATTTTCTCCCTTTGGGAACCGGGCACGGCCAGAACGCCGTGCCCAATCGGGCTTCGATACCGCGATTAGTGCGTCCAGGGACAACCCTGCGCTTCGAATTCTGCGGTGTACTCGGCAACGGCCTGGGTGAAGATCCCGATCAACTGATCCGGGTCCAGACCGACAGAGGCCGCGTTCTCTTTCCAGTCTGCGAGGAACGGGGCAGCTGCCTCATTCAGCTTGGCACTGTCGGCTTCGGTCAGATCGATGACTTTGACCTCACGCTCGAACCCGTTGGCTTTCATCGCGTCCATCGCTTTGGCATTCGCACCAATCACGATCTTGGCAAACTGGTCCGGCAACTCGGTGCCGGCCTGGGTCAGAACCGCCTTTTGGCCATCGCTGAGACCATCATAGATGTCCTTGTTCATGAACATGCCATAACCGCCAAGCTGGCCCCAGTTCAGGACCGTGTAGCTGTCGATGACCTCATGCCACTTCAGCGCCGGGATGACGTAGGAATAGCCTTGGCTGCAATCGATGAGGCCGGTATCAAACCCCTGATAAGCCTCATAGATGTTGAGGTTGACCATCGTCGCGCCAAGCTCACCAAAGACTTTGCCATAAACGCCCGCACCGCGAACCTTGTGACCGGCGATATCCTCAACCGAGTTGATCTCGACCCCGCGGCAGGCAACATTCACGTCAGAGGCGGTGAATGTACCCAGATAGACCAGGTTCTGCTGTGCCAGATGCTCGGTGATCTCGGGCGTCTCACGCATTAACTTGTCGGTAGCACGCAGGCCGACCCAGACATTCGCACCAGACAAGGGCAGGTCAGCCAGTGAATAGGCTGCCATTTCCTTCTGAAAGTAGGCCGAGATGATCGAGCCCGCATCGGCGACGCCATTGCTGATCCCCTGAACAGAAGCCGGAGCTTTAAACAGCGCCCCACCCCACTGAACGTCCAGTTTCAGGTCGCCATCTGACAGTTCATTGATCCGTTCACTGAACCAGTTCAACGCCGCCGGAACCGTGCCGCGTGCCGGGCCGCTGTGGCCGTAAAAGATCGTGGTTTCCGCAAGGGTCGCCGTGCCCATTGTCAGCGCGAGAGCCGCGCCGCCCACAAACGATTTGATCCTTCCCATGAGATTCCTCCTCCTCCTCAGGATGTCTGGGTGGTTCTCTTTTGTGGAATTAAATTCCACATAAAAGAATTAGAAAATTTGGTGAGAACTGACTTTTGGTGGTGAACCCACCGCCAATTCAGTTGTTTTGTGTGTTGATCCTGTGTTTCGTCTGTCTCGTTCTCAAAGCTGATCAGCAAAGGCCTCAATCAGCTTGGATTTCAGTATTTTTCCTGTTGGTGCCGCTGGCAGATCTGTCGCGACAATAATGCGCGCGGGTCGCTTATATGGCGCCAGTTTGTCATGCACAAAGTCCTTCAAATCAGCCTCGCCAATGGCACAACCCGCATCGACTTTGACAAAGGCAAGCACCTCTTCGTTGCCTTGGATCGCACGCCCGACCACGCCGGCAAACACCACATCCGGATGTTCGGAGAGTGTGGCCTCGACTTCGTTCGGGTAAACGTTGAACCCGGAGTGAATGATCAACTCCTTGCAGCGGCCGGAAATGTGCATCCGCCCTTCGTCATCAATCCGGCCCAGATCACCGGTGCGAAAAAATCCGTCTTCGGTCAGAGCTTGCGCTGTCTGTTCCGGATCACGGAAGTACCCTTTCATGACTTGCGGACCACCCAGTTGGATTTCGCCGATCCCTTTCTCGGCATCCGCACCGGGCACATCCATGTCCAGACGAAATTTGCAGTTCAGCATGGGCCGGCCAACGCTGATATCCGGATCACCTTTGGCGTTCTGCGTCGCACAGACCCCGGCTGTGCCTTCGGTCAGGCCGTACCCGTTCTGCAGCGGCAGGCCGTAAAAAGCCTCTGCCTCGCGCTTCCAGACCGGATCCAGCGGGGCTCCACCCGATGACACATGCCGCAACAGACCGCGATCATACCGCGCCTTGTTGTTGGCGCGGGCGTAGTGAAACAGTTGGGCATGCATCTGCGGAACGCCCGGCAGAAAGGTCACGTCCTCTTGCATCGCCTGATACATCCGTTCGACAGCAAACCGCGCTTCCATCCGAATGGTGCCTTTCGCCCATGTCATCGCCAGAAAGGTCACAAAGCCATAGATGTGGCTCAGCGGGAGCGCGAGGAAACACACATCATCGGATTGCACATCGCGCACCGCCGCCGTGGCTTTGGTTGCGTTTATCAGGTTCCCATGGGTCAGCATCGGCGCCTTCGGTGCACCAGTCGTGCCCGAGGTGTAGAGCATGAGCGCAACCTGCTCGTCCGCCGCTTCAAAAACCGGCTCTGGTGCGCTGCCTTCGCGACGCAGCAGCGCGACCGAGCCAAAGGCACCGGATACGGTTTTGGCCTCGAAATGATCCGCGTGGCTCTGCGCGACGCTGGAGACATCGGTGCTGAACATCACAAGGCTCGGGTCGCTATGACCGAAAATCCGCGACAGTTCTGTTTCCGTCAGCCGCGCGTTGATCACCACAGAAATGGCATCCAACCGGCTCACTGCGTTGATAAAGGCCGGAACCGCGATACAGTTTTCGAAAACCAAAACCACGCGATCCCCGGCACGTACACCGAAGGCACGCAGAACCACCTCAGCTTCATCCGCCGCCTGCAGAACCTCACCCCAGGTATGTCGCTGATCTTTATGATCAACGACGGCGACACTCTCCCCGGCGACCGCAGCGGCCTCTGTCAGAAAATCGTGGATACGCGTCTGCATCAAGAACCTTTCCTCAGCATCCTGTCAGACCCAGACGCCGCAATGCCAAGGTCGCATCGGTTTCAAACCGGTCGACGATTTCGGCCAGCGGCTGAACCTTGTCGACAAACCCCAGCGCGTGCCCGGCGGCCAATATCCCACGCGACGTATCGCCCGTTTCATAGGCTTTGCGCCCTATCGCGCCCGAGATGTGCTGCATTAGCTCCTGCAGGCTGACGTCAGGATTTTCGCTTTCAATTCTTGCCACGGTTTCGGTTGTGACATTGCGCAAAGACCGCGTGGTGTTGCGGATTGAGGTCATGCATAGCTGCGTGTCCAGCTCGGTCGCATCGATCAGTTTCTGCTTATAGTCCACATGTGCCCTGATCTCTTCACACACAAGAAAACGCGTGCCAATCACAACGCCCGAGGCCCCCATCGCCAAAGCCGCCACCAGTTGCGAGCCGCGTCCGATCCCGCCACCAATCAGCCACGGGATATCCAGACGCTCACCGGCCAGCCCGGCATTCGCCATCGAGCCGATCATGTCCATACCGGGATGCCCGCCGCATTCTGCTCCGACGATTGCAACCATATCGACACCCACATCCTGTGCCTTCACGGCGTATCGGATCGACGGCACCTTGTGCAGAACGTGAATCCCCGCGTCTTTGAGGATCGGCATGAACGCTTCGGGATTACGTCCCGAGGTTTCCACAAATTTCACACCGGAGCCCGCAATCAGGTGAAATACCTGCTCGGTTCGCTCGCCTTGCACCAGTTTCGGCAGCATCGAGACATTGACGCCAAAAGCCCTGCCGTCGCACATCTCTCGGCACTTTTCTATTTCTGCCTTCAGGTCATCGAGTTCGGCAAAGCTTGCTGAGGTGATGAACGAAACGATCCCCGCCTTGGCCGCTGCCGCCACATATTCAGCCCGCGCCAGCCATTGCAGCCCACCGGCAATGACTGGCAACCGGGTTCCGTAGGTTCGGGTTACAGCGGTATCAAAGGCCGATGTTTCCGGATTGAATGCAATCATCGTGTCCCCTCCCTACGAAAAACAGGGGTTTGCTTGGTCAAAAAGGCGTTGATACCGATCTGAGCCTCGTCCCGGCCAAGCGCATCGGCCATTGCGGTGCGTTCCGTTTCCAAATGCCCCTCAAGGCTGGCGGTTTCGCCCGCGTTCATCAGCTTCTTGATGGCGGAAATGGCCTCTTGCGGACCGTTGGCGACTTCTTCGGCCAGATCGCAAGCACAGTTCAACGCCCCGCCCGGCGCCACGATCTCGGTGATTGCGCCCAGCTCGTACAGCCGTTCCGCCCAGATCGGATGCGCTAAAAGGGCCATACGTGCGACCGTCGCGCGTGGCAGGATTTTCATCAGCGTTTGCGTCGCTCCGCCATCGGGCACCAGCCCCGCGCGTACATACGCCAGAACGAACTTCGCGCCAGAGGCGCTGATCAGCATGTCACAGGCCAAAGCGATGCTGACCCCCGCGCCCGCAGCACCCCCTTCAACCGCAGCAATGACCGGTTTCGGGCAATTGCGGATTGCGCGGATGATGTCATGCAGGCCGTTGATGCTCTCAAGCCGCTCGCTCATCGACATTTCGCGGCGGTCCTTGAGCAAGTTCAGGTCCCCGCCGGAACAGAAGAAACCATCCTGACCAGTCAGAACTACCGCGGCGATGTCCGGGTTTTCGGCAGCATCTTTCAGCCCGTCAAGGACACCCTTGTAGTAATCCGGCGACAGAGCGTTGCACGTTTCCGCGTTCGTGTTCCAGAGGATCAGCGTCGGACCGCGAAGCTCTCGGCGAAACAGATTGCTCATGCCACAGCCTCCGGCTTTTGGTATCGTTTGAACACGCCGGTTGAAGTTGCGATGAGACGATCTTGCGCGTCGGTCAACGCGGCCTCGACGAAGACCAAAGAGCGCCCGCCCCCTGTAACCTTCGCGACTGCACGCAACGAACCCGGGGCAGCCGGTGCAAGGTAGTTGATGTTCAGTGAAATCGTGGTGAAAGGCATGGCCCCCGTTTCATCGACCGTCAGGCTCGCAGTAATCCCGCTTGCTGAATCCAACAGCGTCGCCGCCACTCCGCCATGCAGCACAGCGTGGCGATTCAAATGCACCTCGGCCGCCTCCAGCAGACAAGACACCTGCTTTCGCTCCGCATCGATTTCGACGCGAAACCCCAACAAATCGGCAAGCGGCAAAGGTGGTCTGTGCAACATCGCGCGTCCTCAGGCGGCGTTCAGCGCAATGAAACGCTCAAGGTGGTGATCGACGTCGCCGAACAGGTGATCAATCATCACCAAGCGTCGCGCGAAATGTGACAGGGCATATTCATCCGTCATCCCAATACCGCCATGCATCTGAATGGTCTCTTCCGCCACCAGAGCCCCGGCCCGACCGACCAGGTTCTTTGCCGCGCTGACATAACGCTCTCGCTGATCACGCGGCGCATTGATGTTGCCTGCCAAGTTGACAACGGCGGATCGCGCCTGTTCAACCTCGATCAACAGATCGGCCATGCGGTGCTGCAACGCCTGAAACTTACCGATGGCAACACCAAATTGCTTGCGCTCTTTCAGGTAGTTGATGGTCAGGTCCTTGGCGGCTTCCATCGCGCCAAGCGCTTCGGCGCAAACCGCCAGAATTGCGCGGGCGACTGCCGTCTCGATCGCATCATAAGCCTTGCCCGGTTCACCCAATCGGGCGGAGGTGTCCAAAACGACGCCTTCCAACTGGATCATCGCCGCAGCCGTTCCATCGATGTTCAAACGGCCCGTGATCATTACGCCTTCCGCATCGGCGGGAACGACAAACAGCGAAATTCCGTCCTGGTCATGGTCTTCCCCGGCCTCACGCGCTGACACAACCAGCATGTTCGCCTCTGCCCCGTTCAGCACATGCGCTTTGGTACCGGTCAGCACAATCTTGTCACCCTCGGCCACCGCCTTCGTAGAGATCTGGTTCAGATCATAGCGTGCGGTGGGTTCTGAATGCGCGAAAGCCAGAATGGCTTGCCCCGCAATGACCTCATTCAGCATCGCTTTTTGGTCTTCGGACCCAAGTGCGGCAACCAGCCCGCCAGCCAGAACCGCGTTGCCAAGGATGGGTTCTATAGTTCCTGCGCGGCCAAGCTCTTCGAAAACAACGGACAAGTCAAAACCCGCGCCGCCGAAACCACCGACCTCTTCGGGAAACAAGGCCCCCAGGACGCCCAGCTCCGCCAGTTTCGCCATCACTTCAGCGTCATAGGGCTTGCCCTCAGCCAGCAGTTTCCGCCGTGCCTCATGGTCGTAGGTTTCGGCTAATACGCGCTGCAGCATATCCTGCAGCATGGCGCGTTCTTCGGTCAGATTGAAATCCATAAACGCTCTCCTCAGAGTTCCAGAATGGATTTGGAGATAATCGTGCGCTGAATCTCGTTGGACCCGCCAAAGATCGAGAGTTTGCGCATGTTGAAGTAGGTCGGTGCGGCAGATGGGGCGTGTTCTGGCCCATTGGGCAGTTGGTTGTCACCGCCTTCCAGATATTCGGGCAGAAACGGCATCGCGTCCGGCCCTGCCGCGCGGCGCAGCAATGAGGTCAACTCTTGCCGCAGCAGCGTCCCCTTGACCTTGAGCATCGAGCTTTCGGCCCCCGGTGCCTGACCCTTTGCCGCCGCAGAGACCACCCGCAGATTGGTTGTTTGCATCGCCATCAGATCAATCTCGACCTGTGCCATGCGGGCTGCGAAATGCGGATTTTCGGCCAGTGGACGCCCACCCGCCATTGTCGTGGCGGCAACGGTTTTCAAAGTCGCCAAGGCAGCCTGCGAAAACCCAACGCCCGCGATATTGGTACGCTCATGGGTCAGCAGGTATTTGGCATAGGTCCAGCCTTTGTCCTGCTCACCCACAAGGTTTTCGACCGGCACGCGAACGTTGTCGAAAAAGACCTCGTTCACTTCGGCCTCACCATCAATCAAAACGATAGGTCGTACAGTGACGCCCGGCGATTTCATGTCGATCAGAAGGAAACTGATACCTTCCTGTTTTTTTGCCTCGGGATTGGTACGCACGAGACAGAAAATCCAGTTCGCGTGCTGGCCCAGCGTTGTCCATGTCTTCTGGCCATTCACGACATAGTGGTCGCCTTCCAGTACGGCGCGGGTTTTCACCGCTGCAAGGTCGGACCCGGCCCCCGGTTCGGAATATCCCTGACACCACCAGTGTTCGTTGTTCAGAACCTTCGGCAGAAACCGCTGCCTTTGTTCTTCAGTGCCAAAGGCGAACAACACGGGTGCCAGCATCGTCAGGCCAAATGGCACCAGCCGCGGCGCGTTGGCCCGACAGGCTTCTTCTTCAAAAATCATCCGCTGCACGGCGTCCCATTCGGCCCCGCCGTATTCCTTGGGCCAATTCGCAGCCAACCAACCGCGATCATTCAGAATGGCATTCCAATCCTCGCTGTCCTGCTTGGACAACCGCTTGCCAAGACGCACTTTTTCGCTGATGCGCTTGGGCAGGTTCGCAGCCATGAACGCGCGAACTTCGGCGCGAAATGCCTCTTGCTCCGGGGTAAAGCTCAGATCCATCTTGGGCTTCCTCGGAAAATCTCGAACAGGCCAGCGGCACCCTGACCACCGCCGACGCACATGGTGACAACACCCAGCTTGGCGCCGCGGCGGCGGCCTTCAAGCAGGATGTGGCCGGTCATCCGCGCCCCGGTCATTCCGAACGGGTGACCGATCGAGATTGAGCCACCGTTGACGTTGCAGATCGCCGGATCGATGCCGAGTTGATCGCGGCAATACAGCGCCTGACTGGCGAAGGCCTCGTTCAACTCCCACAGATCGATATCCCCCACGGTCAGGCCATGGCGCTCAAGTAAGCGCGGCACGGCAAAGACCGGGCCGATGCCCATTTCATCCGGCTCACACCCTGCCACCGCGAAGCCTTTGAAGGCACCCAGCGGCTCAAGACCCTGCCGCTCTGCCAGATCCGCGTCCATCAGGACCAAAGCTGCTGCTCCGTCGGAGAGCTGAGACGCGTTTCCCGCCGTGATGAAATTGCCCTCACCCTGCACAGGCGCGAGACCTGCAAGACCCTCCAAAGTCGTATTCGGCCGGTTGCAATCATCCATGCCAAAGGTGACTTCCTTACGCGTCACCTCGCCGGTTTCGCGGTCTTTGAAGGCCTGCGTGACCGTGATCGGGACGATTTCATCATCCAATTTTCCAGCGGCCTGCGCAGCCGCCGTGCGCATCTGGCTCTCAAGCGCCAGCTCATCCTGCGCCGCGCGGCTGATATTGTACCGTTTGGCGACCGTGTCCGCCGTCTGGATCATCGAGTCGTAAATGGCCGGTTTGTTTTCATCGAGCCACGCTTCACGCTTCTGCGGCGGGCGCGAGGGTGGCATCTGACTGATGCTCTCCACCCCTCCGGCAATCGCTGCCGGTGCACCTTCGGCGGTGATCGCGTGCGCCGCCATGGCGACGGCGTTCAGGCCCGACGAGCAGAAACGGTTCACCGTTGCCGCTGCAACCGTGATCGGCAACCCTGCTCGAACCACCGCATGACGGGCGATGTTTGCGCCCGTGAGACCTTCGGGATAGCCACATCCAATGAACGCGTCCTCGATCAGGTCGGGGTCCACTTTGGACCGTTCGACCGCATGTTTCACCACATGGCCAGCCATGGTCGCGCCATGTGTTTCGTTGAACGCCCCGCGATAGGACTTCGCAAGGCCGGTGCGGGCGGTTGATACGATGACGGCTTGTTTCACGGCTTTGTCCTCAGGCGTTCAGGCTGGCGAAAGTCTTGCCTTCAGTGACAAGCTTCTCGAGCAACGGGGCAGGTTGCCAGAGGAAGTCATCCTCGGCGGCGAATTTCTTGATATCCTTCAGGATTTTATCAGGTCCGACAGTGTCGGCATACTGCATCGGTCCACCGCGCCAGCGTGGGAAGCCGTAGCCGTTCAGCAAGGTCACATCCACGTCCAATGGACGCAGCGCGATACCCTCTTCAACGATCCGCGCGGCTTCGTTAACCATGGCGGCCATGTAGCGATCCACAATCTCCTGAGCATCAATCTCGCGGGTTTGGATGCCTTTCTCAGCGCGTTCCGCCTCGATCAATTGCAGCACCTCGGGGTTCGGTTCGGATTTGCCGTCCTTGTGGATGTAATATCCTGTGCCGGTCTTGCGTCCGAAATGGCCTTGTTCGCAGAGCTTGTCTGCGAAGTCGGCATAGACCTCCCGCGGGTCCCGATCCGGCGCGACGCGCTTGCGGTTGGCCCATCCGATATCAAGACCGGCCAGATCGCTTACGGCAAACGGCCCCATCGCCAATCCAAAGGCGACCAGAGCATTGTCGATTTCAATCGGGCTGGCACCGGCCAGAACTGCGCCGTCTATCGCCTTACGGTAATGGGCGAGAATACGGTTGCCGATGAAGCCATCGCAAACCCCTGCCCGCACGGCGATTTTGCCCATCCTTTTTGCCAGCGCGAAACCCGTCGCCGTCACATCGGGCGCCGTCTTTTCACCGACGACCACTTCCAACAGCTTCATCACATGCGCGGGCGAAAAGAAATGCAACCCGATCACATCCTCGGGACGGCTGGTCACGGCGGCGATCGCGTCCACGTCCAGATACGACGTGTTCGAGGCCAGAATGGCTCCGGGCTTGCAGATAGCATCCAGTTTGGTGAATACGTCCCGCTTCACCTCCATGCTTTCAAATACGGCTTCGATTGCTAAATCCACATGCGCCAAGGCTGCATAATCGTGGTTGGCTCGAAACTTTGACGCCAAAATCATATCATATGCGGCCTGGTCCAGTTTACCGCGCTTCACCGCACCCTGCAGCAGTTTGGAAACAGTCGAGATTGCCCGATCAACCGCCTCGGCGTCGCGTTCGATCAGTGTCACATCAAGGCCGGACAAGAGCGAGCTAACAGTAATGCCCGCACCCATTGTGCCGCCACCAACAACCCCGACGGCGGCAATTTCGCGCGGATTTACGCCTGCAATCTCTGGCAATTTGCCCACTTGCCGTTCGGCAAAAAAGGCATGGATCAGTGCCGAGCGCTGGTCGGAATCCAATAATTCCCGGAAAAGCGCACGCTCTTGCGCCAGCCCTTCTGCAAATGGCAGTTCCACAGCGCCTTGGATGGCATCCATGCATTTCAAAGGCGCGATCTGGCCGCGCGCGGATTTGGCAAGTTTGGCGCGGGCGGTGTCGAACAGTTCAGGCTCAACAGCCTTGCACGGCAACTCGCTTGTTCGGCGCGATTTGGCACCTTCCGCGATCAGCTCTTCCGCGTAGGCGATCCCTGCCGCGCGCATATCATCGGTCTCTTCCAGTTTATCAATTATGCCCAACTCCAGCGCCTCATCAGCGCTGATCGGCGCGCCCTTGGTTATCATGGCGATAGTTTTCTCGACAGAAACCAATCGCGGCAACCGCTGGGTACCGCCCGCGCCCGGCAACAGGCCCAGCGTGACTTCGGGAAGGCCGAGTTTCGTGTTTGGCGCAGCCACGCGGTAGTGGCAGCCCAACGCCAGTTCAAATCCACCACCCAGTACCGTGCCATGCAAGGCCACAACAACCGGCTTTTCGCTTGCTTCGATCTTGTTGATAAGGCCGGGCAACATTGGCTCTTTCGGCGGTTGCCCAAATTCCTTGATATCCGCACCGGCAATGAACGTGCGCCCCGCGCCGTAAATCACAATTGCCGAAACGCGTTCATCCAAGGCCGCCTGCTCAATCGCTTGCAACAAACCCTCGCGCACTGCGACGGACAATGCGTTGACCGGCGGGTTTGCAACCTCAATGACTGCGACCTCACCACATAGCTTCAAGCTTACCGGCTTTGGCAATTGGCTTCTCCCTACCCCAACGATCCAAGCTTGAACCGGTTGTATTCTCCAATTGTAGAAATTTCAACATGCAGAATTTAATTTCTATAATCAGAACATGTCCGATCCCCAAGGTTCCATTTCCGACGCATCAGAATGATCGAAATGACCTGCCGCCACCTGCGTTGAAGTTGGACGCAAGGCAAAGAAAATTTGGCGCTTCAGAACGGAGTCTCGCGATGAGAAAGTCAAATTGATCAGCAACCCACATGCCGCCGGGCAAGTCGTCTATTCGTTCCTGATGCGGGACTTTCCGGTTGCAGCGTTCCGCAGCCGGCCAAGTCCAACAGTATGAGATCGCGGCTCAATTGAGTCGATTCATTTTCGTGCCATTTGTCCAGGGAACGCCGCTCTCACAAGGAATACGTCCTGGTTCCAATCAGCTTTGTCGGTCAACCAGACTGTCCCGCAAAGCGTCGCCGCAGAGGTTGATTGCGAGAACACAGGCCGCCACGGACAATCCGGGCCAGATCATTTGCAATGGGGTCGACCGCATGTGGATTCGGGCATCCAATAGCATGGTGCCCCATTCCGGCATGGGCGGTTGAACGCCAAAACCCAGAAACCCGAGCGCGGAAATTCCAAGAATCGCGCGTGCGAACATCCCAGTCCAGACAACGATCAGCGAGGGCACCAGAGCGGGAACATAGTGTGATCGCGCAATTGCAAGCGGTGACAAACCGGCCAGCTTTGCCTGTATGACAAATCCCCTGTTTTTGAGCGACAGACCAACGCCTCTGGCAACGCGCGCGTAGCGCATCCAACTGGTAATGCCGAGCGCAAAGATCAGACTTCCCGTTCCCGCCCCCAAAAGGCCGGCAATGACCACGGCGGCGACAAGTTCTGGAAAGGCGAGGAACGTGTCGGTCGTCCGCATCAAAGCCCAATCCGCCAGCTTACCGCCCTGTGCGGCTGCAAGGCCCACAAGCGTACCAATCGAAAGTCCGATGACCGAAATCAGAAAGGCCAGACCCAATGACCATCTGGCCCCGTACAGCAGCCTAGAAAGGATATCCCGACCCAACGCATCCGTACCCAAAGGCCATTGTTCCGATGGCGAGCTAAGGCGGTTGGGTATATTGATCGCTGTTGGGTCATGCGGCGCAAGCATCGGGCCAAAAACAGCCAATGCGACTAAAACCAGCGATAGGGCGAAAACACTACGCATCGTGCTCTCCAATCCGGGGATCCAGCACCTGATAAAAGATATCGATGAGCAGATTAATGATCACAAACAAGAGCGCGGTCAGCAATACGACCGCCTGCACCTTGGGGAAGTCACGGGCTCCGATCGCGGTGACCAGAAAACCGCCCAAACCCGGGCGTCCAAAGATCACTTCGACCACGACGACCCCTTCCAACAGAAACGCAAGTTCAAGACCCAAGACCGTGACAACGGGGATTGCGGCATGGGGCGCCACGTGATCGCGTTCTATCGAAGACGGTGATACGCCCCGGCGACGGATCGCCGGCAAAAAGCTCTGGTTGCGGGCTTCGAGTATTCCCGAGCGGATGATCCGTGTCAGCGACGCCGCGACACCCAAGCCGAGCGTTAGGGCCGGTAGGACAAGATTTGCCGTGCTGCGTGCCCCCATGGCGGGCAACCAACCCAGATGGACAGCAAACAAAAGGATCAAAAGCAAACCCAGCCAGTACTGAGGGATCGCAACACCCACCGAGGCCAGTGCGACGCAAACACGGTCCAACACGCTGCCCGGGTTTCTTGCCGCCAAAGCTGCGAGAGGAAGCGCGATTGCCAAACCAATTGCAAGTCCCATCAACGCCAACGGTACTGTGTAGCCGATCGCCGTGACGAGGTCTGGCCACACCTCGCGCCCGGTCACCGATGAGCGACCGAAATCGCCGACCAGCAAGGGGCCGATCCAGTCTTTGAACGCCGCCCAAAACCCGGCGTCCAGCCCGGATTCTGCGCGTACTTGCTCCAAAACTTCTGTGGGAACCACGAAGTTGTAACGCGCTTGCGCGATCGCCATTGCCGGATCGCCCGGAGCGTTCCAAAGCAACACAAATGTCAACAAAGCCGCGCCGGTTACGACAACGGCGGCCCGCAACACCAGTCCCAGTATGGCAAAGGTCATCGTCTTCGCTCCAGCGCACCCAAAGAAAAGGCCGCGTCCCTCAGCTTGCGCCCATAGTTCGTCTTTGGGTTCGAAACAAAAGCGTCTGGGGTTCCGACCTCCTCGATACTGCCAGCCCTTAAGACAGCAATTTCATCGGAAAACGCGCAGGCGTATCCAAGGTCATGCGTGACAATCAACGCCGTAAAACCTTCTTCGGCTTGCAAATCCGCAATCAGTTTCGCGGTATGCTTTTGCGTAATGGCGTCCAGTGCGGACAGTGGTTCGTCAAAAAGGATGAGAGGAGGGGCTGCAACCAAGGCCCGCAAAATTCCGACGCGCTGCGCCTGACCGATCGAAACCTCCGCAGGCTTCCGGTTCAACAACTCGGGCGCAAGTTCAAGACCATCGCACAGACGTTTCAGCCGTTCCGTCAGGATATTTGTCTTGCGGGCGCGTAGCGGCTCTTGAACCGAGCGACGAAGGGAATGAACCGGGTTAAAGGCAGCGCGCGGTTCTTGCATGACCAATGCTGGTCGACAGGCGCGCACAGGCGCACCGGACCATGTGATTGCACCCTGTGACGGGGTAAGCAACCCCAGAATGCTTGCAATCAACGTGGACTTTCCTGCGCCACTTTCACCGACAACGGCAAGCGTTTTGCCCGCTTGGATCGAAAAGGACACATCATTGAGCGCCACCGACTTCGCGCGCTTCACCGTGATATTGCCGACGTTCAGCATGGCAACTCAAGCCAGCTTCTATGAGCCGCCAACGCCCGTGCCGCCTGGGTCTTGGGCCTTTCCAACAAATCCGTTGTCAAAGCGTTTTCCACGATGTTCCCCGCATCCATGACCATCAGTTGCGAGACCCGCCGCGCAGCGAGGCCCAAATCGTGTGTGATCAGGATCATCGCGGTCCGCCGACCGGACAAAAATTTGTCCAGCAAGTCCATTGTGTCGGCCGCAACAACCGGATCCAGCGCAGAGGTCGGCTCATCCAGAACAATCAACTCGGGCGATCCAATCAGCGCCATGGCAATGACAAATCGCTGTTGCATCCCACGGCTCCAGCCCCAAGGTCGCTTGCGCAGATCGCCATGTTCGATCCGGAGTGCCGAAAACAGCTGTTGCCGACGCTGTTTGTCGTGGTTCAACCCCAACGCTTTTTCCGCCTCGCGCCAATGAAACGCCATGGTCCGCAAGGGATCGAGCGCTTCATCCGGGCTTTGGGGAACCTGCGCGACGACGCGGCCCTGCCTCTGCAAGTCATCGATCAAAGCGTGACCGAGTGTGGACTTGCCCGAGCCGGACGATCCGACCAGACCGATCCGCGCACCAGGCTCTATATCCAGCGATGTTGGGTGAAGTATGATCCGGCCCGCGCGTTCAACGCGCAGGTCGGACACCGAGAGTGTCATTCAGCGAACTTTGTTTCGTGCGTGACCCAATAGGTTTCTGTCGGGTGCACGGCATAACCCGTCAGTCCGGGCTTTGCGACATTGACCTGACTTACGTGGAAAACAGGGATCAATGCGCCCTCGGCATGAATGATCTGTTGCACCTTGTCATAGATCGCTACGCGCTTCTCCTCGTCGAACGTCAGACGACCATCTGCGAGCAACGCATCCAGTTCCGAGTTCGAGTAGCCCCCGGAGTTTGATCCGCCATCGGTCTTAAGCAGCGTTTCCAACACGCCGCCCGGGTCGCCTTGGGGCGTCATAACCCAGGCCTGCAGGAACATGTCGGCATTTCCGGCAGCAATCTCATCGGTCATGGCGCCCCATTCGCCAACACGAACGGTGGAGGTGATCCCGATCGCCTGCAAAAACGCCTGCGTCAGCTCCGCTGTGGGAGACAGCGCTGCGCGACCGGAATAGGTCACGATATCAATTTCAAGCGGCGCGCCATCCAGCATCCACTGACCGCCTTCTTTGACGGCACCCGCCTCGGTCAGCAGGGCCTCTGCCCCGGCCATATCGTAGGTCGCCGGTATGTCCACCGCCCAGCCCATACCTGTCGGGAAAACCGTTCCAGCAGGCGTTCCGCCAACGCCCGACAATACCGCATCGACAACCCCCTGACGGTCTATCGCCATCGATACCGCCTGACGGATCAGAGGGTTCGACATAGGACCGCTTGCTGCGTTCACAGTATAAAAGTAAAGCCGGGCGGTCGGAGCCGAAAACCCAAGTGCACCGGTTTCTTTTATCCGTTCAAAGTCTGTCTCGGGATAGTTGATGACCATATCGACTTCTCCAGCTTCAAACGCCAATGCCTGAGTGCCCGGATCATCGACGTACACCACCGTGACCTCTTCCAGCCCCGGAGCGCCAAGCCGGTAGTCCGGGTTTGCTTCGACATGGTAGGATTGCTCCACGACCGCTTCGCGAAAAACAAAGGGGCCTGTGGCATTGATCGGGAATGCATCGGAAGGTTGGCCAAGAATGGCGATTCCGGGTTCGGACAGCGTCCATGGGAATGCGGCGTTTGGGCTGTTGGTTTCGAAAACGACGACGTTTTCGCCATCCGTCGACATCCCCGCCAGATCCAGCAGGTTGGCAACCCGTTTGTTGTGACCGGGATGACCTTCTTCCGAGATCGGCGCAATCGACTCCACGACCGCCTGCGCAGTCACTGGTGTTCCGTCGTGAAAGGTAATGCCATCGGGCAAAGTAACGCGCCACGTTGTGGGCGATGACTGTTCGATGCTTTCAGCCAGACGCGGATACAGCTTCAGATCGTAGTCGATGCCCATCAGCGTTTCGGTCACGCCTGTCTGATTGGACGTCCATCCGTTGTACTCTGCGCGCGGATCGGGAACCTCTGACCGCGGGCCGTAGCCCGACGAGATCGTCAGGCTTCCTTGTTGGGCGAGTGTTGGCAGAGCCGGCGCAAACGCGACGCAAGCTGCAAGCGCGAGCCGTGAGAAAACAGTCATGAGCGTTCCCTTTTAGTTATGAGATCTGATTTAAGACTGGGTGGAATGGCGTTCCCCGGCGAAGGTGCGCGATTCTGCCTGACAGTTTTGTTGGTGCTCCACTCAAGCGCCTTCTCAATCCCGAGATTTCGGACCGAACCGGTCTTGCGGACACCCGTGAACCTGAAATGTTTGCCTGCGAGAGGGGTTTGCAGTGCAGTGCGGGCGACGAACAGATTTCTGGTATCGCGCCCTTCAACCGGCTTTCACCGCGAAGGCTTGCTTTACCGAAACTGCGATAGTACCGCGCAGACATGCGAAATCGCCAAAATCTCCCTCAGACGTCACGCAACTACAAAGGTTACTAGAAATACGCAACACACAAAGATACATGAAATGCAAAAAGGAGCCGGATCGTGAAACCCAATAGCCGCTTGGCCCTCGCACTGCATACCCTGGGTCACATGGCCGGCGAACCGGAACGCGTGCGAACCTCGGCTCAAATTGCACAGCACTCGGGCACAAATCCCGTCGTAGTGCGTCGCGTTTTGGGCCGGTTGAAGCAAGCGGGCCTGCTGCTGTCAGAGAAAGGCCACGCCGGTGGATGGTGGCTGGCCAAAAGCCCTCAGGACATTACGTTGGCCGATGTTTATCTGGCGTTGGACGAACAAATGATCGCGCAGAAAAACAGCGGTCAGGCGTTGTCGTGTTCCGTCGAACAAGCGCTGCATGACAAGGTCACGGTTGTCTTGGAAGAAATTGAGCGCAGTCTTGTTGAAAGACTTGCAAGCACCTCAATTTCTGACATTTCTGCAACCTGATGCCGTCATGCGTCGAGCAGAGGTCTGAGGGGATCTGCACCAATCGAGCCGAAAACAAAACAAAGCTGAATTTAGGAAACCAATGCATCGAATTGTAGTTATTGGCCGGGGCCTGATCGGGAGCGCCGCGGCCCGCCATCTTGCCGAACATCAAGACGGAATAGCCTGTATCGGGCCGGACGAGCCCGATGATCAGGATATGCACACCGGGGTATTTGCCAGCCATTACGACGAAGGCCGAATGACGCGGTACGTCGATCCAACACCGGAATGGTCGATCACGGCGGGTCACTCCATCCGGCGCTATCGCGATCTTGAAGACCGCAGCGGAATCACGTTCTACGCCCCTGTCGGATACCTCGGGCTCGGTGTCCCCGAATCCGATTATAACGCGCGCTGCGCGGAAACCGGTAAGGCCAACGGTGCCGAGATTGAGCATCTTGATGCCGCTGCAATTCGGGCGCGGTATCCGTATCTTTCGGTGACCGACGACGTGGATGGGTTGGTCGAAACCGGGGGGGCTGGATTCATTAGCCCAAGACGTATGGTTCAAGCGCAGACCCATCTTGCCGAAAAAGCCGGTGCAACCTGTATCCGCCAAGCGGCGAGAGCGGTTCGAACCGTTCCCAAAGGCGTTGAGGTCGAACTGTGGGATGGTTCGGTCGTGCAGGCCGAAAAAGCACTGATCGCGACGGGTGCATTCACCGCGGCTTGTGGTCTCAGCCCCAAAGATCTCGGCCTCACGGTTTTTGGGCGAACCACAGTATTGGTCCGGATCGAAGGCGAGGCGAGCCAAACACTTAGCGACATGCCGACGATGATCGACACAAAGGTTGGTGCCTACATTCTGCCGCCCATCCGATATCCCGACGGCCATTCCTACCTCAAGATCGGTGTTGGAAGGCCAACGGATCCCCGCTTTACGTCACTGAACGAACTGCAATCCTGGTTCAAAGGTGACGGCGCGGACGTAGATCGACAAGAGTTCACGGCGCGGCTGAAAGAGCTGTTTCCCATCCTCAACCACTGCCATGTATGGCTGACCGACACCTGCGCAGTTACCCAAACACGCAGTGATCTGCCGATTATCGACTTTGCCCAGGACGACCGTATCGCCGTTGCCGTCGGCGGCTGTGGCAAGGGCGCAAAAGGTTCGGACGAATGGGGTCGCATTGCGGCTGATTTGATCAGCGGCAACCCGTGGTCAACAAAGGTTTCGCGCGAGAAGCTGGCTCTTCCGGTTTGATCGTAACGAGACCGGGAGGCTGAACCGCAAACCTGAGCCGGCATTAAGGTAGCATTGGACTAAGCAAAGGCGCGACAGACGATGAAGTATAGACTGCACAACCGCCTGGGGTCCGGTGGTTTTGTCATCGAGGCAACGCTTGCCGCGGCAAACATCGACTTTGCCTATGAGCCGATAGAATCCACGCCAAATCAACCGCTTGGACCACAGTTGGACGGGCTGAGTTCCTGGGGTCAGGTGCCGGTATTGGAACTGAAAGACGGAACGAGGTTGACGGAAACCGCTGCCATCCTCGCCCATTTATCCTATGCCGAACCCGCCCTGAAGCATGGCCCAACACTTTGGATCGACAACCACCCATTGTTTTTGCGGTGGTCCGTTTTTCTTGCGGTCAACGCGTATGAAGGCATCCTTCGAAAAAGCTACACCCATCGGTACTTTGACGGTGCGCCCAACGCGCCGGACAGCACCGATGGCACGCGCACCGAGGTCGAAGCGCAAATGACAGCGGCCATTCGCAAGGCGGCGAGTGATAAGGTTCACGCCGCCTTCAAATGCATCGAAACAGAAACCGCTGACCATAAATATCTCTTAGGTGACCGACTGTCGGCTTGTGACATTTTTCTGGCCATGCTCTACGCGTGGCACAACCAAAAACCCGACCTGCCAAAGTGCACTTGGATCACCACTCAGGTCGCAACCCACGACGACATACGACCAATCTGGCAGCGAAACTTCCACGACCGGCTTGATTTCAAATGGCATGAGCTTTGAAGTCGGTGTGTTGGGGATTAAGTCAGGGCGCCATATCCCGAGCTAACAACAGAGCGACCGCGCAGCAACGGATTCAGCACTTCGGAAAGTGACCACTAAAGGTATGGGCATACGTATCACAAGGATGGCAAAAACAGTGCCAACCCGGGGAACGCGATCAGTAGAACGACCAGCAAAAGTGAGCAGAAGATAAACGGGAAGGCGGACGTGTAGATTTCACGCATCGTCGTGCCCGGCGGCGCGACGCCTTTCATTACAAAAAGCAACAGCCCGAAGGGCGGCGTTGTAAAGCTGATTTCAAGCGAAAGCAGCATGATCAGTCCGAACCAGATCGGGTCAAACCCAAGGGTCTGCGCCAGGGGAAAAAAGATCGGCACGGTCAGCAGCATGATCGATATCTGCTCCATGAACATGCCCAGCAAGAGGAGTACCGCGAACATAACCGAAAGCATTGCCAGCGGGGCCAGTTCGAATGCAATGGCCCAGTTCACCAATCCTCGGGACGCACCTGAAAACGCCAATAGCTGACTGAACGTGGCCGAGCCAAAAACGATCAGGTAGGCCATTAGAGTGACCTTCAAAGCGCCTGTTACCGACTTTTTGATCGCCTCCCACGTCAAACAACGGAACAGCGCCGCAAGGACCAAAACACCCAACGCGCCGAAAGCCGCCGCTTCGGATGGGGTCACAAAGCCCTGAATCATCAGAACGATAATTACCACCATGACGCCGACCATCGGGACGACCTCGGTCATGAGCAACTTAAGGCGGTATCCCAGAGACATCGGCGCAACGTCATAGGCGGGGGCCGCATCTGGGTCTATCCGGGTCTGCAACCATATGGTCCCAATGTAAAACGCAGCCAGAATCAGTCCGGGGATGACCCCTGCAATAAGCAGCGCCGCAACGTCGATCTGCGCAAGTGTCGCCAGAAGAACCGCAAGAGCTGAAGGCGGGATTATGATTGCCAGACCACCTGTGCCCAGAATGGGCCCGATGCTCATATGCGACTTGTAACCACGCCTGTTCATTTCGGGCACCATGAGCGATCCCAACAGGGCTGTTGAGCCCATCGAAGAACCGGACAGGGTGGAAAACGCAGTGCCGCCCAAAACGGTCACATAGCTCAACCGCCCCGGCAATCGGCCGAGCAGTTTGTCGATCGCACTGAACATGCGCCCGCCCAGTCCGGTATGAAAGAAAATCTCGCCCATCAACAAGAAAAGGGGGATCGGCATCAGGGCATATTTCGTCAATGCCCCAAGCCCGTTGTTGAGCAGTTGCGTGACGCCCCGTTCCCCGCCCATGAACACCCAGGCCCCAACGATATTGGCGGCCAGAAACGCCAAAGCGACAGGCATGCCAATGGCCATCAGGAACACGATTGATCCCAACAACAGAGCCAGAGCCTCGTACCACTCCATTATTCGTGAATCCCGGCTTCGCCGCTGTGCATCAGTTCGGCCCCAAAAACAAATCGCGAGAACTCAATCGCCATAAGCCCGAATGAAAGCGGGAAGGAGATCGTCAGCATCCAGCGGGGAAAGTAGTAGGCGCGGGTATCAAAATCTCCGCGCTCGACATTGGTCAGGACCAGATCAGCCCCCTGCCATGCAAGGATCAAGCAGACAACGACGCAGGCAGCCGCGACCGCACGGCTGACAATGCGGCGCAGGTGCAAAGGCAGTGCAGCAGTTACAAGTTCGATATGTACATGCCCTTTCTCCCGCACCAACCACGGCGCGCCAAGCATTGTCATGTACAAAAGACCGTATTCAGCGGATGTGAAAAGCCATGCAAAGGGCTGGAGCCCAGCGTTTCGCATCAGGACCGACGTGATGACGGACAACATCAACCAGACCAGAAGCAGACCCGCGATGATGGCCATACCAAACAGTACTGCGTCGTAGACCTTTTTCATCATCCAGCCTGTTCTGCCCCAAGAATTTGACAGGCCCGGCAAATGCGCGCGGGCCTGCCGCCAGACCTAGTTTGCAGCGTCGAGATCGTAGAACAGTTCGATCAGACGGTCATAATTCCCTGTTCCTCCGGGCTGTTCCGCCATGAGGCCATTCATCCGTTCCCACGTCTTTTCACGCGCGGCGGCCAGGTAATTCGCCTTGGCGTCCCCTTCGAGGCTGACAACCGTCATTCCAGCCGCATCCAACGCCGCGAAATCTTCGTCCCGCTTGCTGCGCAGCGCTTCGACACTGTCTTTCTCGTGCTGAATCGCCACATCCTGCAGGATCGTACGAGCCTCGTCAGACAGTGAATTCCAGCGCTCCAGATTGACGATTACGCCCAGGTCGGTCGAGAAGAAGCAAGGCTCGATGCGGTAGTTCAGAAACTCGTTCCATTTCAGGTCGATCAGACCGATCTGGGTCCACCCTGTCGCGTCCACAACACCTCGCTGCAGGGCCGAGTACACCTCGCCCGTCGGCAGATCGATCACCTGCGCGCCAAGATAGTTCGTAAAGAAAGCGTTGTAGACGTTGTTACCGCGCAGCTTCAGGCCTTCGACCTCAAGATTGCCGTCAGCATCGAAACTGGGCTCGTCACGGGTCCAAAGGTTATAGCAGACGCCACTGTCGAACCAGCCGAGGTATTTCAGCCCCATCTTTTCCTGATGGATCTGGTCGATCAACTCTGTGCCACCATTGGCGCGGGTCTCGATCGCGGTCAGGTTTGATGCGACCATCGCATCCTTTTCGGGCAGCGCGCCGCCATAGAACGAACCGGGCGTGTAGACCATGTCGACAATCCCGTCTCGCACGGCGTCTGGCTGTTGAAACATACCAATGGCCTCGGGTCCGCCGCGCACGTCAATCTGGATGACACCTTTGCCCGCCTCGTTCACCTTGTCGACGAAATCAAGAAAGCTCTGAGTGTAGATCAGGGTTTCGGGGAAGGCATGCACGGCCGAGATGGTTTCTTCGGCTTTGGCCGTTCCGGCAACCAGTACGGCCCCTGCCAACAGGCCAGCCAATGAATTCATTTTCATAGTTTTTCCTCCACTTGTTTCGGGGGCATTTTGTTGAGATCGCCCCATGTTTTTCATGGCATTTTTGCCTGTCTTGCGCCGTCTTCACGCGACGTCGGTCAATCGGGACCTGTTGGCCACGCCCAGGGGGTAGACTGATTGCGCAGGTTCCTGTGGGCGCCGATTGTTCGTTTGTGTTGTTGGGTTAGATCTATGTCGTCCCAGCCGTTGATCAGTTTGACGCGCCATCCTTTATCCAGCTCAAAGGTGGTCGTGATGTCACCGAGTTTCAGTTGGTTCCTTGTGAGATCAATGGAAAGTTCTCCCGAGACACCTTTCAATACCTCCTTCATCTGCGAAATCATTGATTCATTAATCTGCGCAGGCAGCAGGCCATTATTGATCGCATTGTTGGCGAAGATGTCCCCGAAACTCGGCGCGATGACCGCTCGAAAACCGGCGTCCACAAGTGCATAAACCGCGGCCTCGCGCGACGACCCGCTTCCGAAATTCTGCCCAGTGATCAAAATGCTGACGCCTTCATGCCGGTTCAGAGGGAAATCCGCGGTAAGTTTTTCGCTCTCGTCCCGCCGCATGTCGTGCAAAAGATAGCGACCATAGCCTTGGCTGCGCGGAACGGACATGAAGCGCGCCGGGATCAGTTGATCCGTGTCGATGTTATCAATCGCCAGGACAAGCGCCTGACCCCTGTGCTGGGTCCATCCGGCCATCACGCCGCCCTGCCCTTTAATAGCGACCGCACATCCGTGATGGCGCCTGTCACCGCCGCGGCCGCAACCATGGCTGGCGACATCAAATGCGTGCGTGCCCCACGTCCCTGTCGGCCGCGGAAGTTCCGGTTCGTCGAAGACGCACAACGCTTGCCTTCGCCCACCACGTCACCATTCATACCAACACACATTGAGCATCCGGATGCAGCCCACTCCAAACCAGCATCCTTGAAGATCCTGTCCAGCCCCTCGGCTTCGGCCTGCGCCTTGACCCGCGCCGAACCCGGAGAGATCAGGCCGGGCACGCACGCTCTGCGCCCGCTCAGAACCAACGCCGCCTCTCTGAGATCCTCGATGCGGCCATTTGTGCACGAGCCGATAAAGACCTGATCTACGGGAATTCCAGCCAACGGTCGCCCCGGCCTCAGACCCATATAATCCAGTGCTTCGCGCGTCGAATGCTTCTTGGCAGGGTCAGCTTGGTCCGGGACTGGGATTTTTGCCGTGACGGGCAAAGCCTGCTCCGGGCTGGTGCCCCAGGTGACTGTTGGCGCGATATCAGCGGCGATGAAGGTCACCTCACGGTCGAAAACGGCACCCTGATCCGTGGCGAGGCCCCGCCACGTCTTTTGGGCCGTATCGTTGTCTTGGCCCATAGGCGCGTATTCCCTTCCGTTGAGATAGGCAAAAGTAACCTCGTCCGGGGCCACCATGCCAAACCGGGCACCGCCTTCGATTGAAAGGTTGCACAAGGTCATGCGCCCTTCCATCGTCAGATCCCGAACTGCTTGTCCCGCGTATTCAACCGCATGACCTTGTGCACCGCCGGTTCCCAATCGCGCGATCCAGTTCAGCGCGATGTCTTTGGCCGTCACCCCTGCTCCAAGACTGCCATCGATATTGATCCGCATCGACTTTGGCTTTCGCTGCCAGATCGTCTGGGTCGCCAGCACATGCGCGACCTCGGTCGCCCCGATCCCGAAAGCCAGCGCGCCAAACGCACCATGTGTCGAAGTGTGGCTGTCACCACAGGTTATCAAAAGCCCCGGCAGCGTCAGGCCAAGCTCTGGACCGATGACATGCACTATGCCTTGCGCCGGGTCGTCCAGATCGAAGATACGAAGGTTGTGACGCGCTGCATTCCCCCGCAATGTCTCGATCATTCCGGCAATATTCGGGTCGGCGATCCGAGATCGGTTCCGGGTTGGCGCATAATGGTCGACAACCGCGAAGGTCAGGCCGGGTTCGGCCACGGGTAAGTCGCGCTCTGACAATTTTGCGAAGGCATGATGCGATCCTTCGTGCACCAGGTGCCTGTCGACCCACAGCAGCGATACACCATCCTCACGCGTCAGAACCTCATGCGAGGCCCAGAGCTTGTCGAGCATGGTGCGCGGTGGGCTCATTCCCCGCCCTCTTCGCTGCGTCCGATGGCGGGTTCCCAATGACGAGCCGAGCCGGTCCCAACGCGCGCCAAAGGCATTTCGAGGCGGAACATGTCTGGCCGGTACAGGCCCGAAAGATACTCGACCCCGTTGCCTTCGACATCGCGAACGATCCGCTTCAGAGACAACAAGGCTGATCCGACAGCGACGCCCAAGGCCTCGGCCACGTCGGGGCCAGCCAGAGTTGCAGACACTGTTTGATGCGCTTCTTCGATTTGTACCCCACCCCGTTCCAAAAGCTTGAACAGTGGCGTGGTGGCAAGGTCGCTTTCCGAATAGTTCCGCGCGATCGACGCGGGCACGTAAGTTGTCAGATGTGAAAACGGAACGTCACCGGTCAGACGTACGCGCGTGGCGATCTGCACCTGATGGTCGACAGGCAGCCCCATGGCCGCGGAAACAGCATCGGGGGCCTTTCCATAAGAAAACGACAATAGCCGCGCGGTGGTGCTTTGCCCCATTTCGACAAGCTGCGGCATCAACGTGTTGAAATTCATCGCAGCGGGCACCGCAAGCGCGGATTGGCCCGAGACCTTTGTGCCGCTGCCTGCCTGCCGTTCGATCAAACCATTGTTCGACAGCGCCTCCAGCGCGCGCCGGATGGTTACACGAGACACTCCGAACTTCTCGGCCAACCGCTGTTCGCCCGGTAGAGTGTCCCCGGCTGAAAGCTGCCCCTCGGTGATCTGATCATGCAAAGACAGATAGACGCGCTGCGCCTTGGTTCCGTCCGGAAGATTGGCCGCGCTGATCTTGTTCACCCTGTGATTCCCCGTTTGAGACACCACTGATCGTAAAACGGCCCCTTGGAAAATCAAGCTTTAGTATTACCTTGCTGAGAAAATTAGTCTTATCTTTTTCTGTTAATCTGTATTACGTTTAATACATTAAAAGAGAGGAGCCGCGACGTGCCGATTGTCGAATTGCATGTGATGGAAGGTTACGATGTGCAAGAAAAACAGCGGCTTGGCGCGTTTTTGACTCGGGCAGTACGATTCGTGATACCTGCGGAACCGGACGCGGTCACCGTTCTCATCCACGACACCCCCGAACAGAATTTCTTTCGCGGTGGCGAGCCGAAACAACTTGCCCGGGCGAAGCAAGACCCGGAGCTGATCGTGCGTGCGTTCCTGTCCGAAATGGGTGAGCGAGCATTTGAAAACGCGGGCCTCAGGCTTGCCCCAGACTTTGTCATGCAGTTCCCCGGGGCACCGCCGATGCGAGATCTTGCAGACCTGATGGCATGGGCCGCAATCCGCTATCGCAAAATTGCAAAAACATATGTTGGGTTTGACGCGCTGCAAAGTGATGGCAACGCAGCGATCGTTTATTGCCGCGGAACACTGTCCGGTGAGTGGTTGGATGGCACCCCTTTCGAAGGCATCCGGTTCATCGACAGCTTCGAAGTCGAAGACAACCTTATAACGCGTCAGGACGTCTGGAACGACATTGCAGAAGTAAAGGCACAGGCATGAGCGAAATTGACCCGATAACCCTATCGGTTCTGGCGGGCCGTATGGAACAGATCGCCGACGAAATGGACGCAACCCTGTTTCGGGCCGCTTTCAATCCAATCATTGCCGAGGCGCATGACGCCAGCCATGGCCTGTATTCCGCAACGACGGGCGACACCTTGGTTCAAGGCAAGTCCGGCCTGCCGATATTCGTGGGTGTCATGTCTTTTGCTGTGAAAGCGGTTATCGAGAAGGCCGCATCAGATGGCGATCTTGAAGATGGAGACATCTATATTTTCAACGATGCGCATATCGGCGGGACACATCTGTCTGACATGCGGCTGGTGCGGCCCTATTTCCGCGATGGCAAGCTGTTCTGCTATCTCGCATCGGTTGGGCACTGGCATGACGTCGGCGGTGCCGTTCCCGGAAATTACAACCCCGCCGCAACCGAGGTTTTTCAGGAAGCGTTTGTTCTGCCGCCTGTCAAGCTGGCACGCAAGGGTGAAGTCAATCAGGACATCATCGACATTCTGCTTCGAAACACACGCCTGCCTCAATCGGCAATGGGTGATCTGAACGGGCAACTGGGCGCACTGGATCTGGGCGTCCGCAGGATGGACGAACTGCTTGACGAATACGACGCGGATACCGTCGCGTCCGCGCTTGAGGCTCTGGGGAACCGGGCCGAAGTTCTCATGCGGTCCGAATTGCAGGACTTGCCGGACGGCCGGTGGGAGGCTGAGGATTTCCTCGACAACGACGGTATCACCGATACGCCGCTGCGCATAAATCTGGCGCTTGAAATCGAAGGGGACCGGATGGTTCTGGATTTCACGGGCTCGTCGGCGCAATGCGCAGGACCCGTAAACATCGCCCTTCCGACGACCGTCGCTACGGCTTATGTCGCGATCAAGCACGTCTTTCCTTCGCTACCTGCAAATGCCGGCGTGATGCGCCCTATCGACGTAATCGTACCCGAGGACAGTCTTTTGTCCGCAGAGTTTCCTGCCCCGACAGGTGGTTACACCGAGACGATTCTGCGCATGATCGACGTGGTTTTTTCTGCCTTTGCCAAGGCCGCGCCGGATCGGGTTGTTGCCAATGCCTATGGCACGATCAACGCGCTTTCGATTGCCGGAAAACGCGCGAACGGGCAGCCTTGGGTCATGTTCAGCTTTTATGGCGGCGGACACGGTGGCTCGATCGAAAGCGATGGGTTGAACCACGGTAATGCGCCGATCTCGACAGCGACAATTCCGCCTATGGAAATCCTCGAGGCGGCGTATCCCGTCATGTTCCGGCAATGGGCGCTGCGCCCTGACAGCGCAGGCGCGGGTGCTCATCGCGGCGGGCTTGGCGCGGTCTACGAAATTGAAGTCCTGGAAGAAAACGGCGCCGAGGCCTTTCTTTTCGGTGAACGCGGCAAGTTTTCACCAAAAGGAGTTGCCGAAGGCGGCGATGGGGCAATGAACGTCTTTACCTACGAGCAAAGCGAAGGCTGGAAGGCACCGCCCTTGGTGTCAAAGATGCGAGGGATCAAGTTGAAGCAAGGACAGGCTGTTCGTCTGGAAACACCCGGCGGCGGCGGATACGGCGCGGCAGGCAGCAGGGCTGCAGAGGCCATTGCGACAGATGTCGCGCGTGGGCTTGTCAGCGCAGACCACGCCGATCAGGCCTACGGGACCGCATGGCGAAAGGTGTCACAATGACTGGGCGCATGGTCGGGGTGGATGTCGGCGGGACGTTCACAGATGTCTTTGTTCTGAACGAAGCGGATGGACGTGCAACCGTTGCCAAGGTGCCAACAACGCGCCCGGATCAGTCTGGCGGGTTCCTTGACGGAATTGGGCGCGAGGTCCGCGATCTGTCCGAGATTGCTGTCGTTGTTCATGGCACCACAGCCGGGACAAATGCCCTGTTGGAGCGCAAGGGCGCAAAAACAGGCGTGATCTGCACCCAAGGCCTGAGAGATGTTTTGGAGATGCGTCGCCGCGACCGACCACGGACCTGGGGCCTGCGCGGTGATTTCGAGCCCGTTGTCGACCGCCGCAACAGGCTCGAGGTTCCCGAACGTACCCTTGCAGACGGCAGCATTCGCACGCCGGTCGATCTGGACGCGGTGCGCAATGCTGCCGAGCAACTGCGCGCACAGGGATGCGAGGCCGTGGCAATCTTGTTTGCAAACGCCTATGCCAACCCGGAAAACGAAGCCGCCGCCGTGGCCGCAGTAAGAGCCATCTGGCCCAATCCGCATGTGTCGGCTTCATCGGAAATTCTTCCGGAGATACGAGAATTCGAGCGGTTTTCGACCACCGCGCTGAACGCTTACCTGCAGCCCGAGGTCTCGGGCTATTTGACGCGTTTGGAAAACGCGCTGCGCTCTGGCGGGTTTGATGGTGAGTTCATGATCGTGCAATCCAATGGCGGTGTCATGGGTGTCAACACTGCTAGTCGCCTGCCTGTCCGAACGGCGCTTTCGGGCCCCGCAGCGGGCGTGATTGCGGCCGGTTACATCGCGCAATCCGCTGGTTTCGACAATGTCATTACCGGCGATATGGGCGGCACAAGCTTTGATGTCTCGCTGATCTCAGCCGGGCAGACGATGTTGTCGGCACAAACCTCAATCGACTTTGGCATGGTTGTGCGCAACCCCATGATCGAGGTAACGACCATAGGTGCCGGGGGCGGTTCGATTGCGTGGGTCGATAAAGGCGGGTTGCTGAATATCGGCCCGGAAAGCGCCGGTTCGAACCCCGGTCCAGTCGCCTATGGGCTGGGCAATGATCGCCCCACGGTCACGGATGCCAATGTCGTTCTTGGTCGGATTGATCCGGACAACCCGATTGGTGGCAAGCTGGATCGTCTGGACGTCGAGGCCGCCGGAAAAGCGATTGACAACCACGTGGGCAAGCCGCTCAACCTGTCGCGACTTGAGGCCGCCGAAGCCATCCTGCGCGTTGCCAATTCCCGCATGGCAGGCGCAATTCGGCTTGTCAGTATCGAGCGCGGATTTGACCCCAAACGTTTTGCTTTCATGCCGTTTGGCGGCGGCGGCGCTTTGCATGCCGGTGCGATGCTGGCCGAAGTCGGAATCGCCCGCGCAATTGTTCCACGCTATCCCGGTGTGACCTCGGCACTGGGGTGCGTGATCGCCGATATGCGGCAGGATTTCGTTCAGACGATCAACACTCTGGTCTCTCATCTGGACGAAAGTGCCCTTGGCGCGTTCATGCAGGATCATGTTGATCAGGGCATGGGCCTGCTGGACGCTTCTCGAACAACCTTCGACACAAGAGACACTTCGTTCGAACTCGACATGGCTTACGTGGGGCAAACGCATACTGTGCCCGTCCCGCTGGTCGTCACACTGTCAGACGGCAAAGTCAGCGCACCCGACAAAGCCGAGATCGAACAGGCCTTTGATGCAGCATATCATGCCACCTATGGAAGGTTGTTAAGAAACGGCGTGCGTCGGATTCTGAATCTGCGCAGCGCAGTTACCGGCAGGCGGCCAAAATTCGACCTTTCCTCGCTGGCGCCGCAGACTGAAGGTGCCGCGACACCAGTCGGAGCACGGAAAGTGCATTTTGGGCATGCCTGGCACGATACCGCCATTTACGACCGCCTGTCTTTGCCGGTCGGCACCATCATCAATGGACCGGCAATCCTGACGCAGCCAGACACGACCGTTCTGATCGAACCCGGTTTTCACGGACGCGTAGACAGCTTTGGAAACACGATTATCGAGCTGCAGGAGGTAGGCTGAATGAGCGATCCAGAGACCTGGGACCCCCGCAAGACCGCACTGCTGACCATCGACCTGCAAAACGACTTTATTCACCCTGACGGAGCATATGGTCGAGCTGGCCAGTCGGCCCAAAGCATTATGGCGCTTCCCGATCGCATCGCCCCATTGGCGCGCCAGTTGCAAGCCGCTGGCGGGCGGTATTTTTCAGCGCAATTCACGCTAGTTCCAGACCGCGATGGACAGCCCCTGATTGCACCGCACCTCAAGCAATTAAGGCCATTTCTGACCAAAGGTGATTTTGCACCGGGCGGGTTTGGTCACGGTTTGGTTGATGCGCTGCAGCCCTGCGATTTTGTCATCGAAAAGGTAGCCTACTCAGCCTTTTTTCAAACGCGCCTTGAATTTCTGATGCGTGCCGTGGGAATCGAAAACCTGATTGTCGGCGGGATCGTGACCAATGGGGGTGTCGCCTCAACCCTGCGGGATGCACATTTGCGCAATATCGAAACCGTGATGCTGACAGACGGATGCGCTGCGTTCCGGCAAGACGTTCATGACGCAACGCTGCTTTCGCTGGGCACAGTTACGCACCAGCGCACTTGCACCCAGATGTTGAATTGGCTGGAGGGAACCGGATGACCCTTAAATCCCGCCTGACAAAAAAGGAAATTCTTGTCGCGCCCGGTGTCTACGATGGCTTGACGGCCTCGTTGGCCGAAGACGCCGGTTTTGAAGCGCTCTATCTCAGCGGGGCGGCGGTCGCTTACGCCCGATTGGGCCGCCCCGATATCGGGCTTTCCACAGCGTCTGAAATGGCGGACACGATGACGCTTATCGCCGATCGGGTCTCACTGCCCGTAATAATCGACGCCGATACTGGCTTTGGCAACGCGCTGAACGCCCAGCGCACCATGCGGCTTTATGAGCGGGCCGGTGCATCGGCATTGCAGATCGAAGATCAAACCTATCCCAAACGATGTGGACATCTGTCTGACAAATCGTTGATTTCGGCGCAGGAAATGGCTGGAAAAATCGCGGCTATGGCCGACGCGCGCGTCAGAGACGACACGCTGATTATCGCTCGAACAGACGCCATAGCTGTTGAGGGCTTCAACGCAGCAACCGACCGCGCCGAAGCCTATCTGGAAGCCGGGGCGGACGTTCTTTTCCTCGAAGCGCCGCAAAGCCGTGACCAACTGGCCGGCATCGCGGATCGTTTTGCACCTCGGGTTCCTTTGTTGGCAAACATGGTCGAAGGTGGCGCAACACCGATACTTGATGCGACCGATCTGGAGTCGCAAGGCTATTCGATCGTGATTTTCCCGGGCGGGATTGTGCGGGCCTTGGCCAAGACGGCACAGGCGTATTACCAGAGCTTGGCTGCCAACGGCTCAAACAAGCCTTTTGCGAATAGCATGTTCGACTTTGCCGGGCTGAACGACGTCATCGGAACGGATGAGATGCTGCAGGCTGGGGCACGCTATGATGACACCCAGGGTTGAAGAGTCCCTGCCTGATCAGTTCGATCTAAAAACCGGCACATTGATTATCGGCGCAGGAGCGTGCGGTATGGTTGCTGCCTTGTCTGCTGCCGAGGCCGGGCAGGATGTGCTGGTTATCGAAGCTGATCCAGTTCCCAGCGGCTCGACAGCATTGTCGGCAGGTTTGATCCCGGCAGCTGGTACAAAAGTACAAAAGGCCGCCGGAATTTCTGACGACGCTGGCCGCTTTGCAAACGACATCCAGGCCAAGGCGGGAAATGAAAACGAGCAGGTGCTGGTCGATCTATTGGCCAACAACGCTGCCGAGGTCATCGACTGGCTGGGCGACCGTCACGCCCTGCCCTTTTCGTTAGTGACGGACTTCGACTATCCCGGCCACTCTCGCCGTCGCATGCATGGGCTGCCGACGCGGTCCGGTGAGGAGTTGATCAACGCCTTGCGCAGCGCTTGTGAGCGGGAAGAACTGGACATTATCTGCAATCTCCGCGCAGCTACGATCTACAAGGATCAGGATCGAATCCGAGGCATAGCCGTAACCGGACCGGACTCGCGTATCGAAAAAATTTCCTGCGACCGCCTTATCCTCGCATGCAATGGATTTGGCGGCAATCGCGCCCTGGTCGCCGAGCATATGCCGCAAATTGAACGGGCGCTCTGGTTTGGGCACAGCGGTAACCGCGGTGAGGCCGTTGTTTGGGGTCAAACGCTGGGTGCGCAATTGCAAAACCTGGGCGCTTACCAAGGTCACGGCAATGTCGCGCATCCACACGGCATCTTGATAACCTGGGCTGTGATCACGGAGGGCGGAGTGCAGGTGAACCGCGACGGGCACCGATTCTGGAACGAGGCGCAAGGCTATTCCGAGGCGGCCCGCGCAGTTCTTATGCAGCCCGGCGGCGCGGCATTCGCAATTTTTGACGAACGCATCGCCGCAATCGCGCGCCAGTTCGAAGATTTCAAACGCGCAGAGGCGTCCGGGGCTATTCATACCGGCAATACGATCGGTGCCCTTGCCAACAGTTTGGGCCTGCCCCCAGAGACACTGGAGCGAACGCTGCAGGAAATACCTGACGAGGGATCGGATCAGTTTGGCAGGCGTTTCACTCCGCCTTCACTGTCGCCGCCATACAAGGGCGTACGCGTCACGGGTGCTTTGTTTCATACCCAAGGCGGCTTGCGGGTCGATTCATCGGCTCGCGTTCTTAAACAAGACGGTACCGCATTCACCAACCTGTTCGCAGGCGGCGGCGCGGCGGCAGGTATTTCCGGTACCGGCGACAGCGGCTATCTTTCCGGAAACGGGTTATTGAGTGCCGTTGTGCTAGGTCGAATTGCCGGGCGAAATCACTGATGGGCGCATTGTGTCAGCAAGCGCGCTTGACCGGCGTCGATCAGGGCCGAGACATCAATGTCCTTGGATGCCTTTGGGATCCTGCGAGACCCACAGTTTCCTTCCTGTTTTTGAGGCGAAAAGCCGCCGTGCGCCTGCATCCGGTCGAATAAAGGCCGGACACTGAGTCCGGCCCCTTTGGTCAGTTCGCCATTAAACCTGCGGCTTAGACATCAAACGCATATGGCGGGGCGGGATCATAGTGGATCTCGCGCTGAACCAGACGCGCATAAGCAGGGTCAGAGATCTGGCCTACAATCCAAAGCGACATGTCGATACCCGCAGAAATACCCTGCGACGAGATGTAGTTTCCGTCGCGGACAAACCGAACATCTTCAAGAACTTCTGCCGCTTCACCACGTTCGCGCAGTTCTTCGACAACGCCCCAATGCGTCGTGATCCGCTTACCTTTGGCGATACCGGATGTCAGGGTGATACGGGCCCCTGAACAGACACTCGCCACCATCTCACAGCCTTCGGCGGTTTTGTTCACCCACTCGATGAGCTTTTCATTGTGTTGCGCTTTGCGCGTTCCCGGGCCACCCGGAATAATCAGGATGTCGGGCTTTGGTGCATCTTCAAAGGTGTAGTGCGGGGGAAGCTTCATGTTGAGAATGCAGGTCACCGGGTCCATTGTTTCGCCGACCAGGTAGACGTTGCAGACGTCATCCTTTTGCGTGGCAGCCGTTCCGAAGACTTCATAGGGCCCGACAGCGTCCAGTTCTTCGACCCCGTCGAAAATCAAAATTGCGATATTTTTCATGATCCATCCACTCAGTTTCACTCTGGTGACCGTTAGGAGAGTTGGTCTGACGTCAGTTTATCCAAATGCCTCTTGACAGAAATGATATAGTTCAGTCTTTTTCTGCCAATGGCGCAATCTATCGTATTCTTGCTGACTGATCCGATAAAACTGATGGACCTGACGGGTCCGTTGCAGGTTTTTGTGGATGCCAACAAAACCAACCCGGACAATCCGCCCTATGAAATCACGCTGGCGTCTCAGGACGGGGGCACGATTTCATCAGATGCGATTATTGGTATCGAAACCATTGCCCTGTCGGAACACACAGGGCCCATAAACACCTGCCTCGTGGTCGGCGGTGATGGTGCCCGTCATGGTGGCCATGGTCCGGGATACATCGAACTGGTGCGTAACACCGCTGAATGCGCAGAGCGCGTCGGCTCCATCTGTTCCGGTGCGTTCCTTTTGGCCGAAGCGGGGGTTCTGTCGGGAAAGCGTGCTGTCACGCATTGGGATTCCTGCGCCGCGCTGGCCCGGCAATATCCTGACATCCACGTTGAGGAAGACCCAATTTACATTCGCGACGGCGCCGTTTGGACATCTGCCGGCGTCACCTCTGGTATTGATCTCGCCCTTGCGATGGTCTCAGAGGATCTCGGCCGCAACACCGCGATGAAGATCGCCCAGTCGTTGGTTTCGTACATGGTGCGGCCCGGCGGTCAGTCGCAGTTCAGCGAGCCATTGGCACGACAGTCTCGAGACGCGAAAGGCCAGTTTGATGAACTTCAAAGCTGGATCAGAGATCATCTTGCCGACGATTTGCGGGTCGATCGATTGGCCGAGATGATGAACATGAGCAGCCGGACATTTGCACGCCTTTTCACTGCGGCCGTCCAACTAACTCCGGCCAAATACGTTGAACGCGCGAGAATTGATGCCGCAAAGTCGCTGCTGACCGACACAGATATCTCGATCAAGTCGGTTGCCTACCGATGTGGTTTCACGGGTGACGATCACCTGCGCCGCGCGTTCCGGCGAGAGCTTGGTGTCTCCCCGCTCGATTATCGAGAACGTTTTGGTCAAGCGGGTGCAAACGCATGAGGTGCTCTGCGGGGGCTTCGGTTTCGGCGTGGTCTAACGCGGCTTCAATACAGCGTTGGAAACTACAAGAAACCCTGCAATCATAGTTGCGGCTGGCAATAGTGCGCCCCGCCAGCCTGCTTTGTGCGTATGTAATACGACACTCAATGACTTAGGCAGGCGGAGACAAATTTTAGTGGCCGAGCTTAGGACCGATCAGGTCCGATTTCTGTGGATGGGGCACAGGCTCAGATACGAAGGCTCTTCGATTTCCGGCGAAAGATCTTTGTCCCGGATCGGAGCCTGCGCGTCCATACCCATAGGTACGACCCCGGCCCAGACCGGAATGTCCAGGTCTTCGGGCTCATCGGTCACAGCATCCGTATGAATCTTGGCCGACGCGTTATCGAGCTTCAGACCAATCACCTTGGTCGCCTTCATTTCCTGTTCGCTTGGGCCGCGCACGTCTTTGCCACGGCCCGGTGCCACTTTGTCCACAAATTCGACCAACAGATTGTACTTGTGCTCGGCATCGGTGACTTCGAAACCGGTGCCAACGGCCATGACACTGCGCGAGTTGATCGAGTGTTCAAACCCGGACCGTGCCAGAACCAGCGCATCAACGATTGACACGGTAAACGCCATCGACGCCCCGTTCGCCAAAGCTCGCAGCATGCGGCTTGCGCTGGACCCGTGGATATAAACGGTATCCCCCTCGCGAATATAGGCTGTTGGGACAACCAGCGGCTGGTCGTCAACGACATATCCAATGTGACAGATGAAGGTCGCATCCAGCACGGAATAGATCGTGTCCATATCATAGTGGCCGCGCTTGTGGGCGCGTTTCAGACGCATCAACTCGGACGGTGCAGATTGTTCGGCCATTCTATTTCTCCGCGAAATTCAGGATGTCATACGGTTGCTGCGTCAAATGCCTTGAGAACATCGACGACGTTCACACCGACATGATCGACCATGTAGCCACCTTCGAGCATGAAGAGCGTGGGCTTGTTGATGCCCTTCAGCGCTTCGCCAATCCGGGCATAATCTTCGCGTTTCAGACAGATTTGCCCGATCGGATCATGCTCATAGGTATCAACGCCCAGCGAAACGATCAGAATATCCGGATCAAAGTCCTTTACAGCTTCAATCCCGCGATCAAGTGCTTCGGCATAGTGGCTTTCCCATGTCGCACCCAGCGGCAATGGCATGTTTACGTTGTAGCCTTCACCTGCTCCGGTGCCGGTTTCGTCAGCATGTCCGGCGAAGAACGGAAAGACCTCCATTGGGTCGGCGTGCAAGGATACAAACAACACGTCATCGCGGTCATAGAAAATGTCCTGCGTGCCGTTGCCGTGATGGTAATCGACATCCAGGATCGCGACTTTCTTCTTGCCCGCATCAATCATGTGCTGCGCAGCGATTGCGGTGAAGTTCAGGTAGCAATACCCGAGGAAAATCTCTTTCCCGGCGTGATGTCCCGGCGGGCGCGTTGCGGCAAAGGCCGAGTCCGCGCCGTTCAGAACCATGTCAGCAGCTGTCACAGCCACGTCGACCCCGGCGGAAACGCAGGGCCATGTACCAGCGGTGATCGGCGTACCGGCGTCGGCGCAGTAAAAGCCCAGCTTTCCGTCGATATCGTTGGGTTCAATGTCACGCAGGCTGCGCGAAGGCCAAATTAGTGGGAACGCGTCGATTTCACCACGCTTTGCCACCCACTCATCCCATGCGGTTTCCAGAAAACGCACCATACGCTCGGTGTGGACACGTGTGGCGGGGGCGCTGCCGTGCTTTTCCGGTTCGCGGATTTCGCCGAGACCGACTTCACGCACGGCATCGATCACGTTGTACGCGCGCTGCGGCATTTCGAACGCAGGCTTGAACTCTCCGCTTATCAACTCACCGCTGGCGTGATGTACCGCGTGGCCTTCGCTATAAACTGTATCCATCAGCAACTCCTAGATTTGGGAGTTTTCTAGCGCGCTGAGTGGATTGCCAGTATAGCCATTCTGTGCCAAATTGGCAGACCACTTTTAGAGTTCCTGACATGCGCGAAATCGATACGTCACTCATCTCGCTGATCTCGATTGACCGGTCGAGCGGCACGCCGCTTTATATTCAGATAAGCTCCACCATCCGCGACGCGATCGTCTCGGGCCGTTTGGCCGGGGGTACGCGATTGCCATCGTCCCGCGCGCTTGCGGCGGCACTATCGGTGTCGCGGGTTGTTGCAATCGAGGCCTACGAGCATCTGCTGTTCGAAGGCCTGATCGAAACGCATCATGGTGCCGGAACTTTTGTTAACAATGACATTGCGCTGACCAGCGCGTCACCGTCTGGTCAAAAAGTCCAGGATAGCCCAACGGAATCGAATTTCATCGTCGAAGGGCAAGACTGCCGACCCTTTGCGGTTGGCATCCCCGACCTCAATCATCTGCCCAGAAAGAAATGGATGCGAACGTTCAACACCGTACTGCGCCAGAGCGGCGAGATGGCATGGGGATATGCCCCGCCGCAGGGGGTTGCATCGCTCAGGGAATCCTTGGCCAATTATGTCAGCGTTATGCGAGGCATCCGGTGCAGCGCCGAGAATATCGTTATCACGGAACGAACCCGACAGTCCTTTGACCTGATCTATCGCCTTGCCTCAAAACGTTCGAAACGGGTCTGCATCGAAGATCCGGGGTATCTGGGCGCAGCCAATGCCTTTCTTGCAAACGGAGCCCAGCTTGTCCCAGTCCCCGTCGACGATCAGGGATTGCGCACCGACCAGTTGCCGGATGGACCAGCTGCAATGGTCTCCGTCTCACCCTCACACCAGTTTCCAACAGGTCAAGTTCTGTCGCTTCAACGGCGTTTGCAATTGCTCGACTGGGCGTCACAGTCCGGCGCGCTGATTATCGAGGATGATTACGACGGCGAGTTCACCGAAACGGGTCGCCCGCTGACCACACTCTACGAACTCGACCCCGGAGAGAACGTGATCTACCTCGGCACGCTGTCCAAGGTCCTGTTTCCGTCCGTAGGGCTTGCCTTCGCGATCTTGCCGACGAAATGGGTCGAGCCGTTCTGTACACTCAAGGAAAGCGTACAAGGCCCTGCCCCGTACCTGCCGCAACTTGCATTGGATGCATTTATCCGCGACGGACACTTCGCCGCTCATGTCCGTACGATGCGCGACGTCTATCGGCATCGGCGGACACTCGTGGCCAATATACTGAAACAATATTGCGGAGATCTGGTCGACGTTATGGAGCAATCCGCCGGCCTGCACCTGACCTGCCGGTTCCGCGATATGCGTGCCGACCAAGAGATCGCCGCCCGCGCTCTCGATGCCGGCATTATCGTCGAACCATTGTCCAAGTTTTATCGGTCATCTGATGTCAGAACCGGGTTACTGCTGGGTATCGGCATGATTGATGATGCCAATGCGCATGCACATCTGCGAAAGCTGATCGGGATCATCCGCGGGTAACAGTCACAGGTTGCGGCATTGAAAAACCCAGATACCGCATGACCCACTTGGCATGAACAGACCGCCATTTGGCCAATATTCCATGCTCTCTTCGGATGAAAACTCTGGCGAGGTGTGAAACTGTTCCAGCGAGTATTAAACGCTGGTCGGGACACCCAAGCAGCCGTTGGGTCGGGTCAAATGCAAATATACAGAACCGAAAACGAGGACCTTGCAACATGGGAATCTAAGAGCGAAGGCTTTGACATCGTTGTTTCTGAGAAAAGCGATTATTTCGCGGATCCGATGGGCACAAACCGGGTCGTGAAGATCCCGGTCGCGTATGTCGAAACCCCCGACGAAGACTTCACATGCGAATTGTCGGTTGACGCTGAATTGCCAAACACATTTGATGCGGCTGGCTTTTTCTTGAGGTGCGGTCCTTCATGGTCGATGAAGTTTGTCGCCGAGCGATCCCCTACTGGTGAGGTTCTCGCAGTTTCCGTTCTGACGACAGACTTCTCTGACGATTGCAACGGGCCCGAAACTGAAATGCCGGTCAACCTTCGGGTATCGGTGATTGGACCCACGCTGGCACTTCACATCCGGCTAAAGGACGGCACGTGGCGTCTTGTGCGTTACGCCAGATTGCCCGATCGGTCATCGCTTGAGTTTGGGCTTTTTGCACAATCTCCGATGGCAGACGGTGTTCGTGCCCATTTCAGCCGCCCCGTGATCCGCACAGAAACGCTTGAGAACATCAGGAATGGCCAATGAACCTGCGGAAAAGTCGCGAGAAACACAACCATAATCGTCTCTTTGACGCGACAGTTTTTCATCCCGATGCAATGACCGATCACTGGACTTTTTGAGATGATCGGGCAGGCGAAAACAAGCAAGAACAAAACAGGATTTGAAGGTTTCCAAACTTCCGAAACGGACAACAACTTTTCGAGCCAAAAATGCTGCTTTTTCCGCCAACTCAAATGAATGTCAAAGACTCAACACAATTCTTAATTGTAAGACAGCCACGCTTGAAGGTCGCTTAACGGTCTGTATATAAATATTTTTTGGTTAAGTTGGCTTTCTCCTGATCTTCAAGGCGCACCCTAGTAAACACTTTCCGGTTGTTCATGTGAGCGACCGAAACCAGAAAGGCTTTTAAAATGCTAGACGCAATGCACCGACCGACGAACAGAGTTTATGAAAACGTCGATGGCGCAATACTCACCGGTGAACCGGGGAGTTACATTTCCGGCGGGCACTCTGATGCCCTGGCACTTGAATCCGGCTCGATTTCGTTTGCGTTCACCGCGGCGAACACCACGGGTCGCCAGACCTTGGTCTCGAAGAACGGCAGCGGTCGCGACGAAGGCGGACACTTCACTTTGTCGCTGGACGGGCCTGAGCTTTTGCTCAGCATGGAAACGGCGGACAAAACAAAGATGTTCCGCGTTCCAAACGTCCAGATTGAGGCGGACGAAGAATATCACATCGTTATGTCCTTCGGAGAAGACGGTCTGGCCGTTTGGCTGGATGGCCAAATCGTTGCGGCTGACCCCGACTTCACGCAAGGCATCGAGATGAACACCCGCGAGATGATCTTTGGTGGATCCAATGCGGACTACGGCCCAGACAAAGAAGGTGCGAAAGCCCTGTTTGAAGGTGAAATCGCCGAGATCGCAGTTTTCGACAGCCAACTGACCGAGCACCAAATTCACTCGGAAGCCCTGAGCATTGTCGAGGACAAAGCGCGCGAAGCGATGATGCACGAAGCGATGACCGATCTCGTGCCGGCATTCCTGCAAGCACACCACGGCAGCGATACCCTCAAGGAATTGATGTCAGACTACGGCTACAACCATCATGGAATGCGCGACAATCCGTATGATGATATGCAGATGGGTACGTCCGACGACGACGTCATGGCAGGCGGCAAATCCGACGATGCCATTTTTGGCGGCGCCGGAGATGACAATATCAAGGGTGGCAAGGGCGACGACGGCCTTCACGGCGGACTTGGTGACGACGTTCTCAAGGGGAATGCTGGCAATGACGTTCTGCAGGGCGGTTACGGCAATGACACCCTGAAAGGCGGCGCAGGCAACGACGTTCTTGATGGAGGTCACGGCGAAGACGTATTGCGTGGCGGTGCTGGCAATGACCTGCTGATCGCGCGGTCTGATGGTCGCGAGGGATACATCACGGACATCCCGGGCCGGGACGAAGGCGATCCGTACAACGAGCTGACGGATGGCAAGCTTTACCCCGATCAACCGATCCCGGCAGACGACGTGCTGGAAGGTGGCGCAGGCGCCGATACCTTCTACTTCCAACTGCTGATCAACGGCAAAGAGCGTTACATCCGCGAGCACACCAAAGCCGATGGCACCATCAACTGGCATGGCGTTGCTGGTGAAAACGACAAGCTGCATGATCACTGGGTGGATGTAATAGGCAACGACGTCATCCTCGACTACAGCAAGGAAGAAGGCGACAAAATCGTCATCGAGGGGCACACCACCGAGATCTATGAGATCACCTATGGTGATTCAAACGGTGACGGTGTTCTCGATCATTCGATCATTCATCTGTATTCGGATCAGGGCGCAAATGGCGGCGCGCACCAGTACGACAAACTGGGCACAATCACCGTCTATGGCGATCTCGTGCAGGAAGGCGACATCGAACAGAACGCTGCACCGGCTTATGGCATCGTGGACAACATCAAGGATGTGGAAGAAGCGGTCACGCCGATCACCAACGGTGAAGAACGCACGTCTTCGACGCCCAAACCGAAGCTTGACGCACCCAACACCGAAACGCCTGGCGGTCAGAACGCCGTATTCTTTGTGCCTGGCACAATGGAATTCGACCGCGGTGCCGCACAGGAAGTCAACCTGGGATCACCCGATTCCATTGCACTGGACTCGGCGACAATTGCGTTTGGATTCAACATCGAAACCCTGAAGTGGGGATCGACCCTGGTCTCGAAAGAATCCAAGGACAAGGCCGAAGGCGAGTTCAGCGTACGGGTCGACCAGTTCGGCACCTTCACGATCACCATCGACGACGGTACCGGCGCGCATGTCATCAAGATACCGAATGCTGTCCAGGCTGGCGTTGACTACGACTTCGCGATGAGCTTTGGCGACGAAGGTGTTCAGGTTCTGCTGAACGGCGTGGTTATGGCCACCCTTCCGGATGTCACGGTTGGTCTGGCCACAAATGGCGAAGACCTGCTGCTGGGTGCTGGCGCATGGGCAAGCACACCGGGCACGTCGGACAAGGTCTACGGTTACCTGGATGGAAGCATCAAGGACTTCGGAGTGTACGAGGGTCAGCTGTCCTCGGAAGACCTGTACGGCGACGAGGCCCACGACTCCATCCTGTCGCTGGATGGTGCGCCCGAAGATTACGTGATCTCGATCGCGGATGACGGCACGCTGGAAGTATTCCTGGACGGAACCGAAGTGGAAATCGATGACACCGTCGAGTTTCTGCAGTTCGGATCGGAAACCTTCAACATCGGTCAGATTCGGGTCGGAACCGACGGTGATGACACCATCCACGGCTACGACGCGGGCGATCTGATCGTCGGCGGCATGGGCGATGATCGTCTTGTCGGAAACGAGGGCGATGATCATCTTTCCGGTGGAAACGGCAATGACACGCTGATTGGCGGCGATGGTGCCGACACTCTGAACGGCGGAAACGGCAACGATAAGTTGTACGGTTATGCTGATGACGATGTGATCGTTGGTGGCGCTGGCAATGACGAGATGATGGGCGGCCTTGGCGCTGACGTCTTTGAAGGCGGCGAAGGCGACGACATCATCTTTGCCAACCACCGTGGTGACGCTGGCGCGGACGCCGAGGACTCGGTTGTTTATCTCGGCGATTTCGATGACTACGAGATCAGCGTGATGTCTGTCTATAACGGAACCCGCGGCGAATACATGACGCAGGTTATCGTCAAAGATGCTGACGACGGCGGTGCGGATGGTGTCAACGAAGGAACCGACAAGTTGATGGACATCGACCTTCTGGTATTCGCCGATCAGACAGTGTCTGTCGACGATCTCTGGGCATAAAAAAATGGCACGGTCCTTTCTAGGGACCGTGCCTCTCTCTACAAGACGGAGCCGAACCTAGGCTCACTTTGGCCAGTTCTCAGATTGCTTTGTGCAAACGACACATGTCGGGTCGAACGACGAGCAACAGTATCACCAACCTATACCGGGGCCTTTATGCAGAACACCTGCGGCTCCGTCATGGCCAGCATCGAACTTCGCACACCCTCACGACCAATACCGGCGCTTGACGGTCCGCCGAACGGCATCGAGTCGATGCGAAAATCGGTTGTGTCGTTCACCATGATCTGTCCGACTTTCAGCTGACTCAGCTTATGGGGGACGTGGATGTCCCGCGTAAATACCGCCGCTGCCAGCGCTGGCCCGGATCGGGCCGCCATCGCAATCGCCTCATCAATGTCCGAATAGGATTCCAACGTTGTGAGCGGACCGAAAATTTCTTGCGTCACGATGTTCGAATTCGGACCCGGATCTCCGATCAATATGGGCTTGGTCACAGTATCGTCGTTGTAATCGCCACAGATGACATAGCCTCCGCCAGAGACTGCATCATGCACCCAATCGATACACCGGTGAAACGCATCCCTGTTAATGAGACGACCCATCTCGGTTTGGTCATTCAATCGGTCGCCGATCACCAGTTCGTTCAAACGCTGCGCAAGATGCGCCTCGACTTCTTTGCGGATCGAGTCGTGGACCAACACACGTTGAACATGCAGGCAGTTTTGACCGGCCGCTGCGGTAATTCCGGAAACCAGGGCCGGAATCGCCGCGTCGACGTCCGCATCCTTGTGCACAATCGTGACTGCGACGCCACCCAGTTCCATCATCAGCGGTTTTCCCGCCGCGGCGCGCGCGACATGCTTCGCGGTTTCGCGACCACCCGTAAAAGACACCAAATCAACATCAGGATGCTTGATCATCGCTTCGGTCGTTGCACCGTCCGCAAGAAAAACCTGCAGGCTGTTTCCGAGGGTATCAATTTGCTTGGCGAGGCCTTCCAGCATCACTGCAGGCGTCGGCGTATCAGGGTGCGGCTTGATGATGACAGCGTTGCCCGTCGCAATCGCAGGGGCGACTTTATGTGCGATCAGATTCAACGGATCGTTAAATGGCGTAATGCCCAGAACCACACCGACCGGTTTACGGTCTACCCATCCGTGTCGACCTGCACCTCTGGGATCGGCGGAAAAGTCGATCCGCTCACCGGAAAATCGTTTGATCTCCTCCGCCGCGATGCGAAACGTCAACTCTGCTCTGGCAACCTCACCACGGGCTTCGGTGATCGTCTTGACCCCCTCGTAAACGATGGCTCGGGCGAAGTCATCGGCGCGCAGGGCAATTCCATCTGCCAGTGCAAACAACGCTTGCGATCTTTCAAACGAACTCTTTTCAGCAAGTCTTGAACCAGCACGCTTTGCGTTTCTAATTACGTCGGCAAAGCAAATTTGTGGCTCAACCGCCGGGCTTATCGATTGCAACACTTCAGAACGATCCCACTTGCGACAACTGATTTGTGACCTCGGCCACGGCGGCTTGCGTGATTTCAACCATTTGATCCACATCCTCTTTGGTTGCGACCAATGGCGGGGCAAATCCAAGAATGTCACCATGCGGCATCGCCCGGACAATCAATCCGCGTTCAAGGCACGCCCGCGAGACACGCGCACCCACTGCGAGGCCCGGGTCAAACCTGCGGCGAACTTCCCTGTCGGCGACAAACTCGAGCGCGGCCATAAGCCCGACGCCACGGACCTCACCAACGATCGGGTGTTGGTCAAACGCGTCGTTCAGGCGGTCATTCAGGTAATACCCCACAACCTTTGCGTTGTTCGGCAGATCGTCTTTTTCCACCACATCCAACGAGGCAAGCGCTGCAGCAGCGGCCAGCGGGTGACCTGAATAGGTATACCCGTGCGAGAAAGGCCCAACTTCATCGCTGTGAGCCTCAAAAACTTCGGTCATTTTCCTGCTGACCAGCGATGCCGACATTGGCACATAGGCTGATGTCAGCCCCTTGGCGGTCGTGATCAGATCAGGTTCGATTTCGTACAAATCCGATCCGAACATCGCCCCGGTACGACCGAAAGCCGTGATGACTTCGTCAACGATCAGCAAAATGTCATAGCGCCGCAGCACCTCCTGAATAGCGGCCCAATAACCTTCTGGCGGAGGCGTGATCCCACCGGTACCCAAAACGGGTTCAGCGATGAATGCGCCAATGGTTTCAGGGTCTTCGCGCAGGATCAGCTCTTCAAGTTCCTGCGCGCGCCGGGCGGAAAACTCACGCTCGGTTTCCGCGTCATTTCCGCCCCAGTAGTGATGGGGTACACCCGTCCGCAGGACTATGTCGAAGGGCAGATCCATGTTGTCGTGATAGAAGCTCATCCCGGTCATCGACCCGGAAATCACAGACGAGCCATGATACCCACGCTCACGCGAGATTATTCTCTTTTTACGCGGTTTGCCGCGCAGGTTGTTGTAGTACCAGACCAGCTTGGCGTTGGTCTCATTCGCGTCGGAACCCGACAGACCGTAAAACACCTTATCCATGTCACCGGGGGCCATTTTGACCAGCCGGTCCGACAAAATGGCAAGCGGTTCGTTCGTGTGGCCAGCATATGTGTGGTAATACGCCAACTGATGCGCCTGCTTGGAAATCGCATCCGCAATTTCTGTCCGCCCATACCCTGCATTGACGCAATACAGTCCGGCGAAGCCGTCAAGAACCTCGCGCCCTTCAGCGTCCCGCACCCGAACACCCTGCCCGTCGGTCATGATGCGTGGGCCGCCAAGCTCTCCGTTCGAGAAGGCGCGCAACGGTGTGAAGGGGTGCAAAGTGGAGGCGCGATCAAGCGCTCCGATATCAACCTGGTCGTACATGGAACCCTCCGGAAAAATTTCCCCGAACATGACACAATACGACTTGCGCAAAATTTCGTTTTTCTGAATCTTATGACTGAAAATTGCAGACACGAGGCAAAAATGAACGAAAATATCGCTCAGCTCGATTTGTTCGACCGAAAAATCCTTGCGATTGTTCAGGAAAATAATCGAGTTCCAAACGATGTCCTTGCAGATCGCGTTGGAATCTCGGCCTCGACCTGCTTGAGGCGTCTGCGCAGGCTCAGAGAGGCTGGCGTCATTAGCAAGGACGTTTCGATCATTGAACCGAAGATGGCCGGACGTGGCCTCAGCATGATTGTAAACGTGACGCTGGAGCGGGAACGCGCGGATATTATCGACAGTTTCAAGGCTGCCGTTCGAAAGACCCCTGAAATCATGCAGGCCTATTATGTAACCGGCGAAAGCGACTTTGTTCTAATCGTCACGGCAAAGGACATGGAGGATTACGAGGCCTTCAGCCGTCGGTTCTTTTATGAAAACAAGAACATCAAAGGATTCCGCACGACCATGATCATGGATGCGATAAAAACAGGTTTTGTTGTTCCGCTGGACAATTGAGCCATTGGTTGCAACCGGAGATGCTATTGTGAGATAACTCGCGGCCCCAGCGTTGGGACACCGGGAGGATGTCCCAACGCAAAGTCCTAAGTCCGCGTCAAACCGACCCTGTCTTGCTGGCTAGTTCGCAGGTGCGGGCAATTTCTTGGCTACGCGCGCGAATTCAGAGCGGATCATATCTTGGATTTTTTTCCGCAGTTCCGCATCCTTTCGCAATTCGTCATTCGCCAGTTTTTGAAGCTGCGCGGCGCTTTGCGAACCGTCCGACGCGCTGACCGCAATCAATGCGGCTTTTTCGATGGACTTTTCGCTGACGCTTGTTGCCACCCTTACGTAAATCGCACCGGCATGTTTGGCCGCTAGTTCGTCAAAGGTCTTTGCACCGTAAAGCACACAAAGTTCCTTACGCATGGATTCCATGATTTTTGGAGCCATTATGGTTTTGAGAAAAGCCTCGCCCTTCCCCGGCAAGTTTTTGGTAAAATAATCCAGCGCCTTGACCGAGGCATGCGTCATGATCCCCGCGAGAAGTGTCTTGGTAACGGCGTCTTTGACGTCTTTCAGCTTGGGCGGCTGCCCTTTCTCTATGAGCGGCTTCATCAAGCCGATTGTCTCCTTCAACGCAGAGACAACCATTGCCTGGCCAGCATCAGATCCCAGAAAGCGCTTGAAAAACAGCTCGCCTGCCTTGGTCGAAATACTACCGGACAGTTTCGGCATGACGTGTTTTGCAAGTTGGCTCGCCAATCCTTTGGACAGCTTGTCACCAAGTTTCCCTCCAGCTGCTCCTGCCAAACCCGCAATGAAACTGTCGATGAAAACCTTCTTGGCGGCGCCATCCCAAGTCACTTTGTTTCCAGCGACATATTCTCCGAACTGGCCTGCACCTGACTTTAGTGCCTCGACACTGGATGCGGCGATCATGCCCGCTTTCGCCGGGCTCATGCCCTTCGTCATAACCAGCCGCGCCGTCATGTAGGTTTCGACCGCTGCGAACGAGGTGTCGCGCACCACTTCAAGACCGGTTACGATACCTCCAGCGGTTCCGATGCGCGCCTCAATGAACTTTTTGAAAGACTTAACAGCCTTGTTGTAAGCCTTTGTTGCCTTCTGATCCTGCTTTTGAACTCTGCGCCAATCCGGAGACGCCGCACCCGCAAGTGCCTTCAACGTCGATGCCTCGGATCTCGCTTTCAGGATATCGTCCCAAGGAGGGTTGGTATCGCTGTTCACGACGCTGACCGAAAACTCCACCAAGGCATTCACTAGCCCATCCTGAGCCTGTCGGGTTTTTTCGAACCCGTTACAGATATCGACCCAGCACTCTGCCTCGCTGTGCATCTTTACGGCCTTGGACAGGACCTCTCTTTTCAAGGCATTCAGACCCGCCTCGTAGTCTTTTTTGCTGACGAGCTTTTTCTTCCCGCCTTCAAAGACTTCATACAGTTCCAGTTTGGCATTTGCCGAAATCATGGCCGACAGCTTCGGCAGGCCGGCTTTCCAAGTCTTTGCGTCGGGATCGACGATGCCGTCGGGCTTTTTGAAGCCAAGCTTCTTTTTCTGAAACTCGCGGATGTTCTTGATCAGGACCGTGTCGCATTTGCCGTTCACGTCCACACGGAACCCGTTGGCCACCAGCATCAGTTGCACCAACTCGACATCGGCAGGTTTGTTCTGAACGGGTTTGAATTTTTCGTTCTTCTTTGGGTCAGCCTTGGTAATTCGTTTTTTGTCACCAACGGGGGCAGATAATTTAAGAGCCACTATAATATTCCTTTAAGTTGTATAACACTGATCGCTCTACAATCCGGCGAACTGGATTCAAAAGCTGGCAAAGTCATTGCCGCGCAAACAATGCCGAGGTTTAAGGCTGGAAATCCTGCGAGTCTGTCAGCGGACCGCGTTTTTACATTGCGACGCGAACCCTTCGATTTAAGCCTCTGATTCATTGGCCTGCTCTGGTTGTTTCACATAGGTTAAACAACTCAGGTCGCGATTTATTCAGACGCAAAGCCATTTTGGCGCCACGCTGCTTGAATCGCTGATCGTCTGACACCTGTCGCACTGCGTATCCTAGATCTTGTTTGCCAGCAGACGCAGCCGAACGTTCAAGCACAGCCCGGAACAGCAAACCCCAATCAGCATGCCTTGCCAGATCCCTGCCGGGCTGTCGCCAAGAATAAGAACCGCTGTGAACCCGGCACCCCAGTAGCATGCCAGCGAAATCACCATCGGATAGAACGTATCGCGCAGACCGCGCAGCAGCCCGATTGTTGTTATCGGAATTGCATCGGCAATGATGAACAGACCACAAAACTGGATGAGGAGTTTTGCTTGCCGCAGCAGTTCTTCCGTTTCTTCGCCCTCGTTCGAAATGAACACATGCGCCAATTGCCCCGACCAGACAAAGAAGCAAACCGCAATGACAGCCGAGCAACAGGCGGAGATTTTGAGAAACCGTTTGGACACGTCTCGAATTGCTTGACCAACCGAGGATTGGATTTCCATGGACGCCACCTGGGCGATGCTGAACGGGACAACGAAGACAAGAGAAACGAGGTTAAGGGCGACGCCATGGACCAGCGCCGCAGACTCTCCCATCCTGACGCTCAAATAGGTTGTGGCCGCAAAATATCCGGTTTCTGCGAAAGCCGTGACCGATGCGGGAAATCCCAGCCGAAGCAGTGCCTTGATTGGCGCAGCGAGCGAATTGAACCGCAGTCGGCCCAAAGCGGGAAAGATCGATCGATCCAGTCCAAAGACCATCTGCGCAGCGCCCAGCCAAAGCGAAATCGCCGTGGACAGACCAAGGATCAGATTGTTTTGTTCCCATCCGAAGTAGCTGGACGCGCCGTTGCTTGCCGTCTTTGCAAGCAGTATTGTCACCGCCGCCCAAAACACAGATCCGCCTTTACCGTTCGCAACCAGAACCGAGCGCAGGATCACAGTCAATAGCAACGCAACCGGGGCAGTCGACAGGCCCAACAAATAGGTTTTGGCCTCGGCGACGAGCGTGCTTTCAACGCCGGATTTCAGCAAAGCGGTCGGGTACACAAGAAAGATCGCGCAACACACGAGACCCAATGCCAGCGCAATCAACGTTGCGGATCCGGTCCAGATCGCGAAATCGTCGTTTGAACGGGTTGCGCCCCGGCTAAGCCAGGGAAGCACCACAAGCACGAACGCTGTGGTACCGGTGCCCAGAGACCAAAAAAGCTGCCATCCCAGAAGCTGGCCAGAGGCATGAACAGCATCAACTTTGGATGCTGCCCAAAAATCGATTATGCCGATTGCGGTAAAGACGAACTGTGCGGCGACCAGGGCCACGATCCCCTGATAGGTCGTGGAAAGCCTGAGGCGACGAACTGCAGAAATCAACTGATTGCCCTCGTCCCAAGTTCAATCTGGAAGACAGTTATACAGCGCTCCAAATGGCGATACGCGCGGACCGACAAGTTTGTATCTGCGAACTTGCAGTTACGCTGGCAATCCGTGTGCTAGGACATGGGTTAACACCCGGAAGGATTTCGCGCGAAGCTTAGGAATCGAGCAAAATCCGCCAATCTCATCGCAATTTCTGCCGAAAGCCACGGCGTAGTCTTTCGCCGCCTTGGCGGGACGGGAAAGACCGCCTCGTCAGACGCTACCCTCGGTCTCGATCACGAGAACACGCGCAGCGCCACAGGGATGGGCAACGTGTTCGTCGCCCTCTCTTGCGTGAAAAACCTCGCCCGCCTTCATTTCGTGAACAGTTTCTTTGCCGTCTTCACGGGTGTGCATGTCGACAGCTCCGTCCAGCACAACAAAGACCTCGGGTCCGTCATTGATATGCCATTTGTACGGTTCGTCGGTCCAGTGCAACCGAACCGTTGTCGCGCCGGTGAACCGTTCGATATCCATGGCCTCCCACGCATGCGATCCAGTGAAGGTTTCAGGTGATATTTTCCGCATTGCTCGCTCCGTTGTGATATGATCACTAAGCACGGCAAGCCACTGAATGTCAGCTTGCGGATCGAAGGAAATCGCCTGCCACATGCAGTTAATGCCATGAAAATGGATCGGACAAATAAGCGCATCCTCGCGCTGCTGCAAAACAATGCCCGATTGACGGCCACCGCCATTGGAAAAGAGATCGGTCTGTCGCGCCCAGCCGTACAAGATCGTATCACGGCGATGGAAAACCAAGGCGTAATCAGGGGCTACCACGCCAGCTTGGGGGAAGCTGCACAGCTTACCCATGCGCTGATGTTTGTGACCATTGCACAACGTCCCTGTGCTGCAGCGATTGAGTGGCTGCAAACGCTTGACGGTGTGGACACTGTTTTTTCTCTGTCCGGAGAAATTGACGCTGTAGTTTCCGTTTCTGTGCCCAGTACGCGCGATCTCTCGAACCTGAGCGATCGATTGCTCGGCTCCAAGTATGTTTCCGCAGTTAGAACTTCTATTGTCTTGTCCCGCTCAATGAAAAGATCAGCATTGTGAAACGATAGGCTCTGAGCGCCCAGACACATTCCAAAATTAGCGATTTTTGGCTACTCAACCTGAGATTGCATTATTTGAGGGATTTTTGACCGAAATTGCGTGTCACGCAAGGTTCGGTTTTTACACAACCCGATTAAAAGACACCCGTACAACACTTTGTTCACGAGTGTCCCGGCACTTGGCGAGCCGCTGGTTTTCGAGAAGTCGATGAACCGCGCGCATTGTCGAGCTGCTCTTACCAGCACATCGACAGACCCGGAGTTTGAGCTCATGCGATTCAGGCGCTCGACGATATTGCTTTTTTGGACACCAGCGGTCCTGGCCGCGCTGGCCCTGCCGAACCTGGCGACGGCGCACGTCAAGTGGTTTGCACCCTATGACAGTTCGGCCGAACCGCTGGCGCTGCAACACGTTCTTTCACCTGCGTTCTGGCTGATACTCGCGGCGTTATGCGCAATAATGGCAATTGCGCTGTATGTGGAACAAACTGACGCCGGGCCTTGGACGATCCGCCAACTCAACAATGCAACGCACGGCCTCAAGCCAAAGCTGGACACTATGATGCGCGCCGGAGCCGCTGTGTTTCTGGTGTGTCTCTGGGTTCTGGGCGGCGTAATTCTCACGCCGGAACTTAAGACTGAAAGTGCATGGGTTCCCTGGATGCAAATGGCAATGGCCGCCTCTTTGTTCTGGCGGCGCACGATGGTTTTTTGCGGCGCAGGTATCATCTTTTTGTGGGGATACGCCGCAAGCAAGTACGGCCTGTTTCATTTGCTCGATTACCCGTTGTTTCTGGCCGTCGCTGCGTATCTGATCATCACAGGTCTCCCGAAAAACCGGGCCTATCCATATCGCTTCGACATTCTTCGCTGGGGTGCGGCGGTGACGTTGATGTGGGCCAGTATCGAGAAGTTTGCTTATCCGGAATGGTCCTTTCCGGTGTTGGAGCGTTATCCGGCCCTGGCGCTTGGTTTGGAACACCGGAATTTCATGACGCTCGCGGGTCTTGTCGAGTTTGCGCTTGCCTTTGCGCTTGTTTGCACTCCGGTTCTGCGACGCGGATCAGCCTTGTTCCTTGCCATAGTTTTCGCAGCGGCGGTGATCCTGTTCGGGAAAATTGATGCCATCGGCCATATGATGATCATCTACGTGTTGATCATGATTGTGGTTGACGACCGCAGCTTCGAAATCAGGCCGCGCGCAGCTTTTTTGACGCCGTGCCTGATTGCATCTTTGGCCTCAACAACGCTGCTCTACTATGGGCTTCAGGCGTCATTTTATGGAGACCAGCCCTCAAGCTCAGTGACCGCATCCGATTTGGATGAGGCCCCGAACAAAAAGCACATGGTGAACAAGTCGGTGAAACTGCCGGTTGGTATCCAAGTGCCCCGTGTCAGTATTGCTGAACTGGAAAGGACTGATGGCGAATGGATCCTGCACATGGCTGTCGAGAATTTCTCGTTCTCTCAGGTTTGTACCGCAGAAGCCCAACCCACGATTCACGGGCACGCGCATATACACATAAACGGAAAGAAAGTGATGACCGCAATGACACCGGTCGTAAACCTTGGGAGCTTGACGCCCGGCGTTTATGAATTGCGTGTATCGCTTCAATTACCCGATCATCGCACGTTGATCGGCCCCGATGGAAATCCCATCGAAGCCGCAATGAGCTTTGATGCCGCTACCTAGCGGACCGGAACGCGTTGGAAGGCCGGCTTTGACGCCGCGGGCCAGTGTTTCAGGAAACGCAATCTGACTCGTCGAGTTTCGCGGTGTATCCAGGCCGTAACAGATCATCGTGTTCGGGCTTGGGACATACGACATGCCAAAAGGTGCTTAGGCGTCTTCCTCTTCACTGGGCAGCGGTTCAGGTTCTTCCCGACCCGACAAGACCCGAGTGTTTTTGACGCCGAAGTCCTCGACAACCATATGTGGACTGTCATTGAACATCAGCTTGAACACGTCGGGACGCGCGTAATGACCAACCGGATCGGCGGCGTTCTTGGCATAGGCGATCATTGAAAGGTCGATGTCTGCAATCAACAATCCTTCCAGATCGGCAGGCAGCGGCTCGACCACCGATTGACCATCAGGTCCAAAGATGCGGGAATACCCGCCTCCGGCCTGTAGAAGCGCTTGTTTGTCGGGGGTGTCACAAAGCATATCGCACATTTCCTGCGAGCACAGCGCCGAAGCCGCGATCACGAAGCACTGGCCTTCGGCCGCGTAAACCTGGCTGACCGCCATGTTCATCTCGCCGGACAATGCGTGGGCCGCGCCTAGATAGAGCGTAAAGCTGGGCCAGGCAGCGCAATGGATCTGTTCGTTCTGCGAGAACATCGCATATTTCACGAGGGGCTGAAGATGCTCCCAGCAGCAAAGCGATCCGACCCGGCCAAGCTCGGTGTCGTGCACGTTGATGTGGCTGCCGTCGCTTTCGCCAAACAAAGTGCGTTCAACGTGGGTCGGCTTGAGCTTGCGGCGGCGGTCGATCATCTTGCCGTCTGCACCGTAATGCCACTGCGAAATGTACAGGCTGCCGCCCAGCTTTTCGGAGAGGCCGAGAACAACCTGAATACTGTTGCGGCGCGCGGCCTCGGCGATCATCAGGTCTTCTTCACAACCTGCTTCCAGGCTGCTTTCATTGTATCGGCCAATGAACTGCATGCACCACGCAGGCGAGCCAAGCCACAAAAACCACGGGTATCCGGGCAACCAAAGTTCAGGGAACACGATCAGCTGGACGCCCTTGGCACCCGCCTCGTCGATCAAAGCGACAGCCTTTTCAGCCCCCGCCCGACGATCCATGAACGCCGGCGCGGCCTGAACCGCAGCAACTTTTATTGGGCTTGACATTACATACCTCCTCAGTGCGCTATTTGCGGCACCCTAGCAACGTTTGCTAGATCGGACCTGTCCGTGCGGGCGGAAAGAGCTGATGGTTTGGGCGATAGGGGGTGCAAACGCAGATCATGAGTCGCCAGGACTTCAATACGGATGCCCTGAAACGTCAGAACAGATTTGCGTTCTGGCGCGAAGCCATATGCAGCACCTATGTCGAACTGGACTGCGAGTCGCCCCTGCGCGGAGAGAAGGGATTTCACAGCCATCTGACGGTCGAGCATCTGGGGGCGTCGACGCTGTCGCGCATTGGCGGCAGCCGTCAATCCGTGGCGCGACGCAGGCAGGACATTCGAAAGGCCTCTCGCAACTGGTATTTGCTGAGTCTTCAAACACGGAACGTGTCGCGATTTTCAATCGGGGACCATGAAGAGCTGCTGCATACCGGCGATCTCATGCTCTATTCAAGCTCCAGCACCTATCGCATTGATGTACCCAATGAGTTTGAGCAAATCGTGCTGAAAATCCCAGCCGAAGACTTTGAACCGCGCGTGCTTTTACACGATCCGCAGAAACTACACAAAATATCTGGAAACAGCCCTTTCGCGCGACTTCTGTCTGACAACATTAAAAGCATCACGGCAAATACCGCAGATCAAGATGATCGGATCGGATCTGCATTATCAGATGTTCTGCTTGATCTTATCTGGATCAACCTGAAGACGACACACGACCATCCGCTTGAGGGCGGAACCCACGCCCAAATCCTTGTTCAACGCATGCGGCAGTTCATTCAGGACAACATCGCAGATGCCGACCTATCGCGCGAGCGGATCGCCGCAGCGTCGGGCCTGTCGGTGCGACGGTTGAACGAAATCCTGTCCGGTGATGATACATCCATCACCTCGGTCCTGCTTGAGATGCGATTGCAGCACGCGCGTAAATTCCTAGTGCGTCCTGAGTATCAGGCCATGAGCATCGGCGAGATCGCCTTTCGCTCGGGCTTTCACTCTCCCGAGCATTTTGCCCGCCGGTTCAAGCAGCGGTATCAGGTGAGCCCATCTGAGTTGCGGCGCGCGAATTCAGCGCTTAACCGACCCATCTAGCCTGCCTGATCTCTCAATCTAAGAACCCGTTTTCCCGCAGGTCTTTGCCCCGCGCCAAGCGTGATTCTCAGCGCGTGTTTCGCGTAAACCGCTTTGATTATTACGAAAATACGCATTTCTCAAACGTGTTGACATGACAACTCATGATGTGCTTGATTATGGTCCAACACATTCTGGGAGGAAATGGAAATGCCTGCGATTTCCGTTACATGGGTGCTTCCTGACGGAAACAGCCGCACTGCTGATGTCCAGGAAGGGCACAATCTGATGGAGGCCGCAGTCTCGAACGGGATTGCCGGGATTTCGGGCGATTGCGGCGGGGCGCTGGCCTGCGCCACCTGCCATGTCGCGGTTCTCGAAGGGTCGGAAAGTGCGAAAACCTGCGGTGAGATGGAAGATGACATGCTGGATATGGTTGACGGCGAGCGAAGCGAAACCAGTCGTCTGTCCTGCCAGTTGATTGCCAGCTCGGACCTCGACGGAATCGTTCTTAGAATTCCCTGAAACACGCACTCAATTGATGTGAAATCAAAGGATCACCTCGACAACACACCACGACCTTTTGTTGACTTGGTTCATTCGATGTGTTGTCATGTCAACTTACCTCCTACATGCTGATAAACGCCTTGCGGCCGAAGAGAAGCAGACCTTTATGTCAAACGCACCGACTTACGAAATCGATCTGAAAGCATTTTGGCGCGACCCGTATCCTGATCTGAAAGCGATGCGCGAAACGGCTCCGATCGCTTACGTTCCGCAGCTTGGCGCGACACTCCTGACAAAACGTGATGACATCTTCGTCAACGAAAAGCTGATTGAATATTTTTCATCGGACCAACCCGAAGGGTTGATGACGGTCCTTATGGGCCAGAATCTTATGCGCAAGGACGGTGCCGCCCACATGGCCGAGCGCAAGGTGATATTTCCCGCGGTTTCGCCTAAGGCGGTGAAAACCGTCTGGAACGCAAAGTTTGAAGAACTGACCAAAGAGGTTTTACAACGCGTAAAACCGTCCGGTCGTGCCGACATGGTTCGCGACATTGCAATGCCAATCTCGGGCGAGGCGCTGAAGGCGATCACCGGTTTGACCAACATGAAGTGGCAGGAAATGGATCGTGTCAGTCAGGGAATGATTGATGGATGCGCGAACTACGCAGGTGACCCGGATGTCGAAGCGCGCTGCCATGATTGCACCGCATCAATCGACCGCCACATTGATGAGATGGTTCCGATACTGAGCGAAACCCCGGATATGTCGCTGCTTTCCGTGCAGCTTCAGGCAGGTTTGTCGCCCGAACAGTACCGCGCCAATGTCAAACTGGCGATCTCAGGCGGTCAAAACGAACCGCGTGATGTGATTGCCGGGCTGATTTGGACGATGCTGACCCATCCCGATCAGTACGACCTGATCAAATCTGGTCAGTTCACCTGGCTGAACGCGTTCGAAGAATACTCCCGCTGGATGTCCCCAGTCGGGATGTCCCCGCGTCGCATGACTCAAACATACGCCGTCAACGATGTCACATTTGATCCGGATGACCGTGTTTTCCTGATGTTCGGCTCTGGCAATCGTGACGCTGATATATTCGAAAAACCTGACGAATTCGACATGAATCAGGATTGCAGCGCGTCTATCGCCTTTGGTGCCGGTCCGCACTTTTGTGCCGGTGCCTGGGCCGCGCGCAGCCTAATAGCTGATTTCGCTATGCCACTGATCTTTTCTGAACTCACCGGACTTCACATCGATGGTCCGGTCGAGTTCGGAGGTTGGGCGTTCCGCGGGCCTCTTGCTCTCCCCGTGGCCTGGGACGCCTGACATGTGGTCATCGACATATTCGAAATGAGCTTAAAGCGCTCGGAACGAAACGGACGGCCTGAGGTTTCCTCCATTCACCAGGTCTGCCCACCCGTTTCAGTTCCGGGCGCGCATTTCTCAATACAAGCGCGATTCAATAAGGAATGCTTTTGCATTGAACGGCAAACTGGGCGGTTCCAAGTGCGGCTGCTGTGCTATCAGCGCGTTCGTTTGGACCCTGCCACATCCGCGTCTGCCGCCACTATCGCGTTACCCGGATCGTCTCTCTTCCTTCCAGATAAAGAACAGCGGCACCGCGAACATCATCAGAAAAAGCAGGTTGAAAAACGCATTAGCGGGCGCACCAGCCAGAACAGAACCTGTGGAATCCGTGACGTACCAGCAGGCCAGACTTATCGTCAAAAACCGCAACAGGGCCGAACGATCCCGGACCCCGAAGTAACTCACAACGCTGTACAGAAGGCTGCCCCAGCCGACCATTACGCCCCCTGTCACAGCAGCGAGAAGCCGTGACGTGGCGCTGTCCACGGCTTGTACATCGTCGAGCGGCCAAAACACCAAATCAGCCAGTAAGTCAGCCGGGGCCGCCAGGCCTGGCGCCGCGCCAGACAGGATCAGCAAGCCGAAACCGACCGTTGCCAGCGCGGCAAGCTTCAGGAGTGTGACGGATTGATCGACGGTCATTTCAAAGATTCCGAAAATTGAGACGAAAGGAAGAATGAGATGATTCAGGGCTTAAGTTGCGTCTGGCCTGCTCATTACAGATGCCCATGACATTTCATTTGATGGTCGTTGAGCGGATTCTTGTTGGCGAGCTTGGAAAATCCAACTCGTCCAAGCATGGTCGCTCGGGTCAGCGGGTTGTGCGGCGTCTCGATATGGTCCTGAATGTCGGCAACAAATCCATCGCGCGGGAAACGTTTTATGACCGAGTCGATCGTCCGCGGCGAAAGCCTGCGATAATGAGCACCCACAACATCTAGATGCGCGCCATGTGCCAACATCTGCGCCTCGGCAAAGTGATCCTTTGCACGAACATCCAGGTTGAGGTGCAGGCTTATCGTTTCAAAAACCCTTTCGCATTTTTCTTCGCTCCACCCCTCGCCCCTGACGAACTCCCGAGCCTGTTTGGCGCCGGTCACGGCAAAGCAGGCGCACATGGCCTTTTGAATATGCGGTTCGACCAATCCCAGATCATGCAAGACGCTCGACACGTAGAAGAGTTCCGGATCGAACTTTAGACCGGCGTGTTTGCCGAGCAGATATCCCCACACATATGTCCGAACGCAATGAGAATGCAGCGGGGCGCTGGACACGTCGCGCACAAGTTCGTCTGCTTTACGGGCAATGGCGGAGTCCGGGATGACGATTTCGTCTACGTCAAACTGCAGGGGCTTTTTCCCGATTATTCCTTTGGCGGCCAACCAGGCACCCGCCTCTTTCAGTTGAAGCGTCACCAGCTGTTTGTGCAGACCCAGATACTGTCCCCACGTCAGAATACCATCCGACTTATACGCCCATGACGCTGTCCCGACCGTGCTCATGCCACCTGCTCCACCTGTTGCTTACTTTGCGCAACTGGCTTTGCATTTTGGCCCCGCCACAACAATTGCAGCGCCCGAATTTGACAGAGAAAACTGACGATATGGCTGTTTTTGCGTTTTTTAACATTCTTAGCCAAAACGACCGCTTATCTAGGACACCGAGAAATTATCAAAGTCTCGACCCGCGCTGTCGCCATCTCGGTAAATCCAAACCATTCTGTCGAAGGTCCAAGTCTTGAACGTGACAGCCAGAATGAGGCTGAACACCGTGGTCGGCACGCTGAGTTCCCATAGACCCCAAGCCAGCAACAAGGTGAACACGCCGGTTAAAGCAGAAAGGACGTAGACGAAAACGGCGTGTTCTTTGGCGACCGTGGCGTTTGTCCGATTCAAAAAGATCCGCTCGCCCCAAACCCCCTGCGAAGCCCACCCCTCGATTTTAGAGACCGGTGGAAAGGCCCGTGGGTTGAACCAGTTCCAAAACAAAGCCAGTGCAACCACAAGCCAGGCCCAGGGGCCGATCCAATCCCGCGACCAAATCGCCAAACTCAGCAATGGCAGCACGGTGAAACGGGAATAGACACTGAACGGGTTTGCGTGGCGACGCCAAACCGCATCCGTCATCATCATGGAACGTTCAAATAGCCTCATAGATACCACCCAAGAAAACGCGAACCCTGCCCGAACTTAGCGCGGGTCTGTTGCCATGCGCCGCTCGCCTTTTATGGGGATTTGACCGAAAAAGAAAAAACAGGTTTCCGCGACAATAAAGGACCCATGCATGTAGATCGCGGCGGTCGGGATTCCGTTGTCGACCATCCAATTCCAGAACATCAGGGTCAGCACAAACGCCGGCAAATGGGCCAGCACACCGCACAAATGCCATAAGCGCAAGCTCCGGGTGCGCATCGTAGCGCCCCACATCGACAACCCGATGACCGCAATCAGGATATACGCCTGCATAAGCCCCACATAGCCAGCAACATCTTGCCCCAGCACAGCCAACGGCCCCGCCGCTTTGAGATGCCCGATGGTTGCGGCAATCGACATTGCACACCCGAGAATGATGACAAAGGTTCCGTGGAACCTCAGGAAAACAACGCTTTTGCTGAACACTATCTGCGCTCCTTGAAATGAATGGATGCGGTTCTGACTGCGTCAGCTACGCCTCGAAAGTGCGCTGAAGGATCTTCCATCCTTCCCGTTGCGAAGGAACCTGAGGGGCCCAGCCTGTTAGACTCTTGAACCGCGACGCGTCCACGCGTTGGCTTCGACCCATCATTTCCCGCAGCTCCGGCGTCAATAAGAACCGAAGCATAAAGCGCGGAAGCGACCGGATCTTTGCGCGCCCAACAGCCTCGGCCAACGCCGTTATGGACAGTGCGATGGTAAGTGGTTCGTCTTCTACAACGTCGTAAACACCACCATCGTTCAGCTTCAACGCCGCGATAACTGCGTTTGCTGCATCGTCGATCCAAATCATTGACTTGTATGCCTGCCGTTGTGCCAGAGGCAGGGCCAATCCCTTGCGCGCGAACTTGATGACATCCGCACTGTCGCGGGACGACGGACCGTAAAAGATACCGAACCGCAACGAAACGCCAACCCGGGATGCATCGCTTTGATCGAAATCCGCAACAGAACGCTCCGCATCCAAAGTCGAGTGTAATATTCCGACTGGCGTAGATTTGGCTGACCCGGCATCCACCCGATTTGACCCATGGTCCGAATACATGAAACAGACACTTGGATAGACAAAGGTATTGACTGAGGCGGTCTCCGTGGCGGCCTCGACAAGGGCCGCGGTGGCATCTGTTCTCAGCCTGTCATTCTGGCGCCATGCATCCGCTTTTTTTATGTCGGGCGTTTTGGGGATACTTGTCGCCAAATGAAGCACCGCCTGGCATCCGTCCAAATGCGGCTTCACCTGTTCGCTATGAAACAGATCGCATGTCACTGGGTCGGCACCCATGGGCTGCAACGCTGCTACAGCGTTCTCGGACCGCGCATGCGCCAACACGGTGTGCCCCTCATCGATCAGCGACTTTACGACAGGACGACCAAGAACGCCCGTCGCGCCGGTTACAAAGACTTTCATTTCCTGCTTTCCCTCATGTTTTCGCCTATCCAAGCCGCACCAAGGGCAACGATCCGACGGTCGGCCGAGGCGATAAAACTCTGAAGTTGATCACTGATCAGTTCTTTAGAGAGCGCCGTCCTCCAAGCTGCTTCCGCACGATGCATGGCGCTGCTGATCCCGCAGGGTTTTACGTAGGCCTTTGGATCCTCTATCGCGCATGGCCCGTTTCGACGGATGTTTGTGCATCGAAACAAAGGCGATTTACCCTCGATGGCCTCAACAATATCCAGCATCGAGATTTCTTCCGGCGGGCGTGCCATGCTGAATCCGCCGTATGGACCCGTGCTGGATTCAAGGATCTTGGCCCGAACCAAGGCATTCAGGTGTTTTGCAAGATAGCTTTCAGACAGGTCGTGAAAGGCCGCCAACGCTTTGCCGGACAATCGCCCGCCAGAAGGCAGGGCCGCCAGCAACAACGTCGTGTGGGCCGCCCATTCTATTCCGTCGCTCAGTTTCAAAGGATCGCTCCCTCCATTGGGCTCCTATTGCTGATACTAAATATCCATGATAGGTAATATCTTCAATAGAGGAAAACCCGACTGTTGTGTGGTTTGCTCTTAATGTATTGGTTTCATGGAATTATCCGTCCACTCACCTGGATAATTCTCATAACCTCGTTCACAAAAAAGGAAAAATCGATGAACTGTGTTCGCTGTTTGTGCGGTTTTTTTGTTTATCGAGTGAAACTATGAAACGAGTTGCTTTTGTCTGCCTCGAGCCCTTTAAGCTGCTCGACCTTGTTGGACCGCTACAAGTGTTTTCCGACGCCAACGCGTATCTTCCGGAAGACGAAAAATATGAAACCATTGTCCTGTCTTCCGAGGCTGGCGCAAAGCTTACCGACACGGTTTTGTCGCCGGATACGCAAGCGCTCAGCGAAGCGCCGGACATTCCCTTCGACACGACTTTGGTAATTGGAAACGAGAATTCCGGTCGCAGTATCGAAGACAGGAAAACCGTTACGTCCGCTGCCCAGAACTCAAAGAGGGTTGGCTCTGTCTGCATTGGGGCCTTCGCGCTTGCTCGGGTGAACATGTTGAACGGGCTAAGGGCGGTCACACATTGGAAATACTGTGATCTGTTGGCCCAGTCCTTTCCTGAAATTAGGGTTGAGAAGGACCCCATCTATATCCGGGAAGGTGCCATCTGGACGTCTGGTGGCGTCACGTCAGCGATAGATATGGCGCTGGCCATGGTCGCCGAGGATCATGGACGCAAAGTCGCCCTGGATGTCGCGCGTGAAATGGTCGTCTACATGATGCGGCCCGGTGGGCAGAGCCAATTCTCGACATCGCTCAAGAACCAGCTGTCTGAGGCGGATGGACAATTCCGCGAGTTGGCGTCCTGGATTCGCGAAAACGTCACCTTGGATCTGACGGTCGACACATTGGCGAAGCACTGCAGGATGAGTTCGCGCACCTTCACAAGAAGGTTTCACGCCTCATTCCGATGCACGCCGGCCAAATTCGTCGAGATGTGCAGGCTGGAAGCGGCCAAGGACCTTCTTGAAGAAACAGAAATGCCGATCAAGACCATTGCGGCAAAAAGTGGGTTCTTGGAAGCGGAACGTCTGAGGCGAAGCTTTTACCGGAACTTGGGCATATCTCCGGTCGATTACCGCAAGCGTTTTTCCGTGATGGAGCATTAGCAAATTAGAAGCTGCGTCACCGTCCCTAAGACAGACGTCAGCTTCTAACAATCCTCTAAGTCAAACTAGCTGAGGCTTTCCTTGGCCATGTTATCCATGAACAATTGGAGCAACCTGTTGAAGTCCTGAATGTCTTGCTCGGAAAATCCGTCAAGCATGACCCTGAGCCGTGCCAACGCCACCTCAAGGATTTCGTCGTGCAGCGCCATACCCTTTTTGCTGAGAAACCACTTTTTTCGGCGTTCATCCGATTCAAGGCTCTCGTACTCCACCAAATTTTTGGCTTCCAAACGCGCAAGACTTCGGCTGATGGCACCTTTGTCAATGCCAATGGCCGCAGACGCCCTGGCCGCGCTGCATCCCGGCTCGCGCACAAGCATAACCAGCATGCGCCAGTCCATCGCCCCGATACCATAATCCTTCATGTAAACCCGGGCCGAACTGCGCGTGAAGCGGTTTGCCGCGAAGGTCAAAAGCACCGAAGGCGTTCTGGAAAAACTGAGTGTCTTGTGCCTTTGCCCATCCGGATGTCCGTCAACGTCCACCAAGAACATTGAGTCAGGAAATTGGGTTTTCTGATCCATCCGTGGTCCTTGCGATCTGATCGGTGATGTTCAATTGACAAGACAACACGGCAAAGTGTCAATCCGCTTTGCTTTGCCAGAGACGTCGGCATGGTTCCGTATGAATTTGAGCCGGAGCAAACGTGCCTTTGATCACTAAGCGATCCGATTACCGCAACATTGTGGCGGTCCGTCACAAGTTCGAAAGGTGCCTTGCCCAGTCTTTGCTGAACTCCCCCAGAGGTCGCAAACGCTCATAAAGGTCGCGCCCCAGTTCGGTCGTGGCATAACCGCCTTCGGCCCGGTGGACAAAACCAGCGACCTGCAGCTCTTTGAGCCGTTTGTTCAAGGTGGCGGGCGAGATCGTTTCACACTCGTCCTGCAACCTGCGGAACGTGGAAGGGCCGATTTCATTCAGCGTCCAAAGCACGCCCATGGCCCAATGCCGGCCAAGAAGATCAAACAGCGCCATGATCGGCGCACCGCTTTGCGAGCCTCGGACTGGACGACCTGGCGTCGGTATATTGGTCACTTGCTATGCTTTCTGTAGCGCATTAATGTCCGCGTGAATATAAAGCGCAATTGGAGCGGCTGCCAATGATCAAGACAGACAATTATGAAATCCGCGACGAGCGGTTCAAGCGAAGTGTCAAACTTGACGAGCCGATCGAACAGCTGTGGACGGGCGGAAAATGGACGGAAGGCCCGGTTTACAGCGCGATGTTTCGATGCTTGATCTGGAGCGATATCCCAAATGACCGCCGCCTGCGATGGGATGAGTTGAGCGATGCAGTTGCCGATATTCGAAGTGGGCTTGGGTGCTATACGAATGGCGCGACGCTGGACCGGCAAGGGCGGATCGTAGCGTGCGAACACGGTACACGCAGCGTTACGCGGATCGAATACGACGGCTCTGTCACCACACTTGCGAGTCATTTCAATGGAAAACGGTTCAACAGTCCAAACGACGTGGTGGTGAAATCAGATGGCACCATCTGGTTCACCGACCCCGCCTACGGCATCGAGTCCGACTATGAAGGGTTTCAGGCCGAGCCAGAAATTGACGGAGAGCACGTCTATTGCCTGGACCCTGCTGATGGTCAAATTTCGCAGGTTACAACAGATTTTGCCTGTCCGAACGGGCTCGCGTTTTCGTTGGATGAAAAGACCCTTTACATCGCCGATAGCGGTGGCACCCGATACCCCAGCGGTGAGCATCACATTCGGGCCTTCTCGGTTCTTGATAATGGCGAACTGACCGGCGGTGAAGTGTTCGCCGAATGCGAGGCCGGAGTGTTCGACGGGTTCCGCCTGGATACGCAAGGACGTATATGGACAAGCGCGCGGGACGGTGTGCATTGCTACCACCCAGATGGCACCTTGCTTGGCAAGATTTTTGTACCCGAAGAAGTGTCAAACCTTTGTTTCGGCGGGCTCAAGCGCAACCGGTTGTTCATCACCGCATCGACCAGCGTATACTCGGTGCTTTTACCGACGACAGGTGCGCGTCTGCACTGACGACAAAAGACGAAGCAGCCCGACCCTGCGTGGTCAGCATGAACTGACAAGGTGCAAGGCCGGGCTCCACAAGCTTCGTCCGTGAGTTACGATCGTGCAACGTGAGGAGAGACGCCACGACCTCGAAATCGGTAGCACATCGTCAAAGAGCTAAGAAATTGACCCGCAAGCAATTCTGGCCATAACCCACGCAAATGCGGCCAATCCGGACGCCGCACGGTTGTCCCGGACAACCGTTATGCTGATGCGCCTCGGCAAGCTCCGACATCGTTTCGTGACGCAATCGTAATCATACATCGTGAATTATCGCCCCAGATTTGTCCGAAAATTCACAACGACAGCAGGCCTATCACGGCCCTGTTCACTGATCCGAAAATGCGAGTCTCCAAAAGAATCAAAAAAAGTTTCGAACGGCAGGGAATAAACCCGACGCCTCAACTGTATTTGTTGTGTCTGCGCTGTTGCAGATCGCAAATCGAAGGAATTGAAATGTTCAAAACGAATACTCTTACTGCGGCTGTTGCAGCTGCCGTATTGGCGGCAACTGGTGCATTCGCTGGCGCACCCGCTGTCACTGGTCAGTTTGATAACGTGACCTATCTGATGAACGCCGAAAAAATGACCCTTTATACATTTGATAAAGACGAAAAAGACAAATCCAACTGCTACGGCGATTGCGCAACGAAATGGCCGCCGCTGACCGCCGACGACAGCGTTGAACTGAGCAAAGGCTATTCCCTGATCGAGCGCACCGATGGCACCAAGCAGGTCGCTTACAAAGGCCAGCCTCTGTACCTGTGGTTCAAAGATCAAAAACCAGGCGACATGACCGGTGATGGCGTTAAGGACGTTTGGCACGTCGCCAAACCCTAACCGCAAAAGCGTTTCAGGGTACGGTGCCTTTTCCGGCGCCGTACCTGCACCGGTTCCGCTGGATTTGGACGATGTCTGGTTTCAATACCCAATTAAACGATGCTCTGCCGGATCTATGGCGGTATGCGTTTTCGTTGACCCGAAATTCCGCGTCTGCGGATGATCTGGTTCAGGACTGTGTAGAACGCGCACTCAGAAAGCGGTGGCTTTGGCTTTCATCCAAGCCCCTGAAACCTTGGCTGGCGCGGATAATGCTCAATATCTATCGCAACCAGATGAAAGCGAATGAAACGCGCAGCTATGTGCAGTATGATGAAACCCTGCACCTGTCGTGTCCTTCAAATCCGGAAGATCGGGTGGAATTGACCGAACTTCTAAAAAACATAGACAATTTGCCCAACGATCAGAAAGAAGCGCTGTTGGCCGTCACCGTCGGTGGAATGGATTACAAAGAAGCGTCGGACGCGCTGTGCATCCCGATTGGTACGCTGATGTCCCGGATATCGCGTGCGCGGGCGAAACTTCGAGTGCGCGACAAACCTCTTCACAAGCCAAATATCAGGAGTGTGAAATGAGTTCTCCGAAATCGACACAAGAATTACTCAGCGCCTACGCGGATGGTCAGCTCTCGAACGAAGATGCAAAGCGCGTCGACGAAATTGTAAGCAAAGACCCGGCATTGCGTGAGGAACTAAACAGGCTTCTGCGACAAAACCAGATGTTGAAGGACGCATTTCCCGCCCCCTCGCGTGATCGGCTGAACAAGCTTGTCGCTGACGCCAAGCAAGGGCGCAGCCGTCATCGGCCCATGATCACCAACGTTGCCGCATCCCTTGCTCTGATCGCAGCCGGAACCGGGCTTGGATATGGGTTGGCGTCCAAGGGTCCCATGTCAGAGGTTCACGCCCTGCGCAGCGAGATTGAACGACTAAGCCAAAGCGCCATGGCCGCACACGCCTTGTACAGCGTCGAGGTTGTGCACCCGGTCGAGGTGTCCGTTCGTGAGAAAGACCATCTGTTGGGATGGCTTTCCAATCGGCTCGGCGCACCTGTTGAGGCACCGAACTTGTCAGAAGAGGGGTACAATCTGATCGGTGGCCGCCTGCTGCCGTTCGGAGCCCAACCCGCTGCGCAATTCATGTACGAAGACGCGTCCGGGCATCGGCTGACGTTCTTTGCCACTGTTTCGGCCAACCCCCGAAGTTCTTCCTTTCGGTTCGGGTCCGACGGAGATTTGGAATCCGTCAGTTGGGGCGACAAGTCCTGGAACTATACGCTTGTCGGGGATCTGGACCGCGAAGCGTTGAAGCACATAGCGCTCAAACTGCACGGGCAGATAACCTGAGGACAGCTGCTCGGAACGTTAGGTCATGCAATTCTGCCGGGCGTGTTGCGTGTGTCAGCGTTTCGACTGTGCGGATTGCCGAGAGAAAGACGCATTCTCTCTCTCGGCAAGTGTGATTGCTCAGGTCCGGCCACCAACCAGTTGCCTTTTGAGCCCCATTACGGACATTCCCGCGAATACGACAAGCGCGACCGCCGCCGACACGAGAACCAGCCACTGCCATCCAATGCCGACAAAGGCGATCCCGGAAATCAAGGAAGCCGATGACGCCGATATCGCAAGCAGCGTGTCATTTGCACCTTGGACCACTGGCTTGTTTTCATCCGATACCGCCGCTTGAAGCATGTGAGTTGCGCTAACAAACCCAAAGTTCCAGCCAACTCCCAACAGAATAAGCGCGACATAAAAGTTAACCAAGTCCAGGCTCAGCGCGGCCATCCCGGCCGACACAGCCATAAGGAACATGCCTATAGTCGCCGTTTGAAGGGCACCAATGCGTGAGATGACGGTCCCGGTAAAGAAGCCCGGCGCGAACATCGCGATGACGTGCCAGCGGATTACATCTGCGGCCTGGGTCTCGGCAAAGCCGCACCAAATCATGGCCAAAGGCGTGGGCGTCATGAGGAGAACCATCATAGCCTGGGAAAGGGCCCCGATTGCAATGGCAGCCCGCACTTCGGCGCTGTCTTTCAATACGCTGAACAAGTTTGCGCGCTTGGCTTTACGCCCGGCAGAGTTGGGAGTGCTCAGCTTGAGCGGCAGAATCGGAAGCGCGCCAACCAATGCCAGTCCGCAAATTGCCAGGTAGGCACCGGTGAACGGAATCGGTCCATACGCATCTTTCGAGATCGAAAAGAGTTCGGGGCCAATGATCGCCGCCACCAGTCCGGACGCCAATGTAAAAGAAATAGCCTGCGGGCGGTACTTTTCGACAACGGCTTCTGCTGCGGCGAAACGGAAATAGTTGATACAGACCAAAGCCACACCGAACAGAAAATGCGCGACGCAAAGCAAGACAAAGCTGTGGTAGAGCAATGAAACCACGGCAAGAAAACCCCCGGCGCCCAGGGTCAATGCACCCAGTAGAAACCCGGCGCGTCTTCCGAAACGTCCCATAAACAGCGAGATTGGCGAAGCCACAAGGATACCAGCCAGCATTTGTACGGACGGGGGCACCGTCACGAACCATTCCTGAGGCGCCAGGAACGCCCCCGCCAATCCACCGAGGATGATCAGCATTGGCATTGCCGATCCCAGAATGACGTTCCCGATCAGGATGAAAACAAAGTTACGCGTGAGCATTTTGGGCACCATTGGATTTCGTTCCGCGCACATTAACCACTTGGCGAACTGTCCTGAATGACATATTATAGTCAATTATGGACAAAATTAGAACCATAGCGGTGCTTCTGTTTAACGGAGTAAACATCCTGGATGTTGCCGGGCCAATACAGGCTTTCAAGACAGCAAACCGGTTTGGTCGAGATCTGTATTCACTGAGTTTTGTCTCGACTGACGGGACACCGAGAGAGGCTTGTTGCGGCCTTCGACTTGAAACCGACCATATCTGTGAAGACGACGAGTTGGATGATCTGATTGTCCCGGGTGGCGACGGGGTCGATGCGGCAATGGGCGATCCGGATATCCAACACTTGGTAAAAAATTGGATTGCACAAAGGAAGGGTCGCAGGGTGATCTCTGTCTGTTCCGGCGCTTTGATTTTGGCGAACGCCGGCGTGCTGAACGGCAAATCGGCTACGACACACTGGCGCCGAAGCGAGCTTGTCGTACGAAAGTTCCCGGACGTAAATTGGGCTGTCAACGAGATCTACCGTATTGACGGCGACATCTATACGTCGGCTGGCGTCACATCTGGAATTGATTTGGCGCTGGAAATCATCCGGCGCGACAACGGTCCCGAACTGGCGCTTTCGGTTGCAAGGGAACTTGTTGTCTATTTCAAGCGAAGCGGGGGGCAAAACCAGTTCGCCGAGGTGCTTGAAGCACAGTTCGTAAATGACCCGGCCATCGCCCGCCTCATGGCGGCTTTTCAGCAAAACCCCGGTACGGATTGGAGCCTGGAAAGCATGTCGGATGTTGCCGGCCTGACGCCCCGCACGCTTTCCAGACGTTGCGTCGAAAAAGTTGGATTTACGCCCGCCAAAACACTGGAACGCTTCAGGCTGAAGTTGGCCAAAATCGCATTGGAAAACGGCGTTGATGTTCCACGATCAATTGAGATTTCGGGATTTTCGGACTTCCAGATGATGCAGCGTGCGTTCAAGCGCCATTTAGGTACAACTGTGGGTGAGTACAGAAACAAGTTTGCGGATGTGCATTAGACAGTCCGGAGCATTGCACACCAAACAAGGTGAATCTCATAGCCGACCAGCTTTCGCACAGACCTAAGTATTATCTGGCCAACAAATGATCGCGGGCTTCGAGAATATGCCGCTCAAGTATCGTGCGAGCCTCATTGGCTTCGCCGTTTGAGTAGGCCTGCAGTAATGCCTTGTGATCCGCTATCCATTTGTCGGTATTGTCCGCAAGGTTGCCGTATCCACCCGCATATAAACTGCAACCAGCTCTAAGCTCCTTGGTGATGGCAACCTGCCGAGCCCGGCTTGCCGGTTCGTACAACGTGTGATGAAAAAGCCAATCACCGCTTTGCCAACCCGGCCGCCCAGCCTCCAACGACGACTTTTGAAAGGCATACTCTGCTTCGCGAACGGCTGACGCGTTCAGGTTCTCCATCGCTCTTGTCAACAGATCGCATTCCAAATGCAGGCGGAGGTCGAACAGTTCGTTCAAGTCATCGGCAGTCACCGATACAACTTTCGCACCTTTGCCGGGAACGACCTCAACAAGCTTCTCGGATGCAAGGATTTGCAACGCATCACGCACCGGAATGCGACTGACCCCAAAAGTCTTCGCCAATTCCGATTGCGACAAGGATGCCCCCGGATCGAACCTGCCTTCCAAAAGAGCATTTCGAATTTTGTCTACAAGTTCCATTTGATCTCTCAAAAATGATGTGTATACATGTATACGATCTTGGATATTGAGGCAAGTCTATGGAACATGAGTACGCGTCGCGAGTCGTCTGGACAGGAAATCGGGGAACAGGCACGTCTGCCTATAAGGCTTACGACAGAACTTGGGATATCGCGGTTCCCGACAAAGAAGTCGTGCACTGCTCGAACGACCCTTTGCTGGGCGGAGATCCCACAAAGCTGAACCCTGAAGATCTGCTTTTGTCGTCTCTGTCGGCTTGTCATATGTTGTGGTACCTGCATTTTTCTTCTGCAGAAGGCATTGCCGTATCCGATTATGCTGACTCGGCCATAGGCATTGGTGCGGTTGCTGCTGGCGGGGCCGGCTCTTTCAAATCGGCTGTATTACGTCCGCACATCAAGGTTCCAGAGGGTACCGATCTGACGCTCGCCGCTGAACTTCACAACAAGATTCACGAAGTTTGTTTCATTGCGCGATCGGTCAACTTCCCGGTCAGTTATGAACCAACCTTTGAGGTTGTGAGCGCCTGAATAATGGCATCATCTCGCATCTGGGGTGGTGCCAGCGTTTTGCCTGTCGGTGAAACTCGCCGCAATTGACTGATATCGCAGCCGGAAAAACGAGCTGGCTGCAACGTCCTTCATGCGGCGGCAGAGCATACGCGCAAGACTTTCCAAAAATGGAAACCCATTTCTCACTAACTGTCTTTGACGAGAATTCATTCGATAGAAGATAAGACGCAGGATGAAGAGAGTCGTTTTTGTCTGCTTGGAGCCAATCAAGCTTCTTGATTTGGCTGGCCCGTTGCAGGTGTTCTCGGACGCAAGCGATCACCTGCCGCACCAAGACAGGTATGAGCCGGTTGTCGTTTCCACAAATGCCGGTGCGACCCTGACAGACACCGTGCTTTCACCAGAAATGCGGGCCGTCACTGACCTGCCGCATGGGACAGTGGACACAACTATTTTTGTCGGCAATCCGAAATCCGGCAGCGCCTTGGGCGAAAGAAAGACCGTCGTTCAGGCAATCGAGCGATCCAGGCGCGTTGCGTCCGTTTGTACCGCCGCCTTCGCCCTTGCCAGAGTCGGGGCGCTGAACGGAAAGCGCGCAGTAACCCACTGGAAATATCATGACCAGTTTTCCGATTGCTTTCCAGACGTTACCGTCGAAAAGGACCCGATTTTTGTACGCGACGGGAACATTTGGACATCCGGCGGCGCAACATCGGCAATCGACATGTCTTTGGCGATGATCGCTGAAGACCACGGGCGAAAAATTGCGTTGAACGTAGCCCGCGAGTTGATCGTCTACATGATACGCCCCGGAAGTCAGAGGCAGTTTTCAGCCCCTCTGGAAAGCCAGGCTGTCGAGTCAAATGGTGACTTTAGCGACCTACCCGGCTGGATCCGCGAAAACATCGCGCAAGACATGACCATCGAAACACTTTCCAAGCGGTGCAGGATGAGCCCCCGCACTTTCGCCAGAAAATTCCGCGTCGCATTTGCCTGCTCTCCGGCCAAATATGTCGAAAACTGCAGGTTCGAAGTCGCCCGGGAGTTGCTGGAAGGCACCGATCTTCCGTTGAAATCCATTGCTGTCAAAAGCGGCTTTCTGGATGGTGAAAAACTAAGACGGAGTTTTCAGCGAAAGCTCGGAATCAACCCGGCTGAGTACCGAAAAAGGTTCTCGATCGCTGAGGTCTAGCTCTTTTGCGATGAGCGGCATACTGGCCGCAACTTGATCAAGAACCACCAAAAAACAGCTTATTTTTAGGGCGATCGATCTGCGACTGTGTCCTGCCGTCCTTCCAGACGTGCCTTGTTCTTTGCAAAAAGCTCGACCAAAAAGTCAGCCACCACGCGCACACGCAATGATCCAGACAGGTCGCGGTGAATGACCAGCCAAATCTCTTGCTCGACAAGGTCGCCTTCAAATTCGACGCGCAGCAAATCCGGGTGCATATCGCCCAAAAAACAGGGCAGAATTGCAAGGCCAAACCCAGCGCGCGCTGCCGCGACCTGGCTGTAAAGGCTGTGCGTCACCAGCGCCGGGGGTCGACCCGCCAAAACACGTTGCAGCCATTGCGCCATGGGCAGGTGATTGTAGTCCTCGGACCATACAATGAAGTCGCACAGTTCAAGGTTCTCTTCCAGCGACCCGCCGGGAAGCGAAGGCTTGTAGGACGCGGAGCAATATAAACCGAATCTCATCACGCCCAGTTTGCGAATGTTCACGTTCCCCTGCTCGGGCCGGTGAAGCCTGACCGCGATGTCCGCCTCGCGCTTCGTCAGGCTGACGCTGCCCACACCTGTCGAAAGCTCGATCACGATGCCCGGATGCTTGGAATGGAATTCATTCAGTTCGGGAATAATCAGAAAATTCGCAAAATTTTCCGCAGTTGCAATGCGAACCTGCCCGATTGCGCTGTTGGACCGCCCGGCAATATTGAGCTCCAAATCGAAAACGGATGCCTCCACCGACTCGGCGTAGGACAGAAGATCCGCACCATCATCGGTCAGCAGGTAACCTGTTTGATGATGCGAAAACAAAGGGATTTCCAGATCGTGCTCGAGTTGAAGCAATCGCCGGCGTACGGTTGATGCACTCACTCTGAGCTCGTGCGATGCCGCCGTCAGGCTTCCCAATCTCGCAACGGATAGAAAATATCGAAGGTCGTCCCACTCCATGTTTTCTATTATCGGCAAGCGGCTTGCAGTTTCCAAGAGTGTTTATTGCATTTCTAGACGATAAGATTGGAATTCTATTTTATAAAAGGATCAATGGCTTTGCCCGCCAATGGAACACCAAACTTTGCGTTCGGGTGCCACTCTCTAACAGGGGGGGTGCCGCCGATGGAAAAACAGGACATTTCGGACGTTATCCGAGAAGCATTTGAACACGGTATTCGCATTTTCGACGTGTCCGGAGACAAAAACCCTTCGGATTGTGAACGACTGATCAAGCAGGAACTTCAAGGGGTCAAAGATGCGCTTGTCTCCACGAAATGGCGCCTGCCGGTTTCGTTAGAGTTAACCGGAAACGCAACAAGTGACCTGAAGGCCATTGCCGAGCGCAGCCTGACCATGTCGCTGAGAAACTTGAACGGCATCCAGGTTCAAACCTTGTACGTCCAACCCCATTCGAATCCCACGATCATGGACCTGCTTGTCGAGCTGTTTGAAAAGGCAAAAAAGTCCGGACATGTTTTGGAACTGGGATTGTTGAATGCCTCGCCCGAGAAATTGAGCAGCAAACAGAAAGAGTACTCCATCGACGTGGTAAAAATGGAAATCTCGTTGCTCAGGTTTTTCAACCGTCAAAAATACGTTCTGGAGATCATCGACAGGGGCGGTCGCGTTCACGCAGCCAATCCGCTGGGCCGGGGCGTATTGGCCCGCACACCTTCGTCGAAGCATCAGGTCAACGACCGTTCGATGTTGCGAAAACTGATGACGGAACTCAATGAAATCTCTAAGAAACATCGCGTTTCGCCAAGCCGGATCGCGCTGTGCTGGCTGCATTATCTGCACCGCGGGATTGTGCCAGTACTTGGCACGACCAACCCATCGCATCTGCGGCAAAACCTTCAGCGCAGCCGCCTGACGCTGAGTAACGAAGAATTCACACGTCTTATGAATTTGGCGGCAGCCCGATCTGCTGCCGAGGCCCAGGGCGTTCTTTCAGAATAGGTGCGCCGGCTTCAGGCTTGCCAAAAATGAAAAGCCACTTTGCTAAATGTGTTCTTTTTTGAGCGGCCCTCCGCATGAGACATTGCTCCTTGTCAGAAGGGAGGCTGGCCGGAGAGAGCTTACATGAGCTCCTGCAGTCTCCTGGGATTTTGGGAGATTCTTCATGTTGGACGAACAACGAACAGGCTTAGTCGATTACCAAATGCTTATTGGTGGCGAGTGGGTCGAGGCTGCCGATGGCAGCAAAATGAAGTCTGAAAACCCTTATAAGGGTACAGATTGGGCGAGTGTACCGGATGGTGCAGAAGCTGACGTCGACGCCGCAGTGGCCGCTGCCCGCTCGGCATTGAACGGCGAATGGGGCGCCTTGTCAGCACGGGATCGCGGCAAGCTGATGCGCCGCCTGGGCGACCTGATCGCCGAACGCGCCGAACATCTGGCCAGCGTCGAGTCTACCGATAATGGCAAGCTCTACAAGGAAATGCTCGCTCAGGCGAAGTATTTGCCGGAATGGCTTTATTACTTCGCAGGCGCCGCCGACAAGATCGGTGGTGACGTCATTCCGTCCGAGCGTCCGAACTTTCACATTTATACCCGCCATGAGCCGATCGGGGTCGTAGGAGCAATCACTCCCTGGAACTCCCCAATTCTCCTACTGGGCTTTAAGCTGGCTCCGGCTTTGGCGGCAGGGTGCACACTGGTGGTGAAGCCTTCGGAGCACACCCCAGTGTCCACTCTGGAATTCGCGAAGCTGTTCGAAGAGGCCGGCTTCCCACCGGGGGTATTCAATGTCGTAACCGGCGGTCCGGCCGCAGGTGCTGCATTGTCCTCGCACCCTGGCATCAACAAGATCGGTTTCACCGGGTCCGACGCCACCGGCCGCAAGGTATTGCAGGCGGGCGCAGAAAACTTCACACGCGTTACGCTTGAACTGGGCGGCAAGTCACCGAACATCGTGTTCGACGATGCCGATCTGGAAGCCGCCGCAAATGGTGTGATTGCGGGTGTCTTTGGCGCAACGGGCCAGACTTGCATGGCCGGTTCCCGCTTGCTGGTTCAGAAATCGGTCAAAGAAGAACTGCTGCAGCGCGTCGCCAAGCGCGCGAGAACCATTGTCATGGGTGACCCGATGTCCGCTGAGACTGAAATGGGTCCGATGGCGACACGCCCGCAGTTTGAAAAAGTCATGGGTATGTTGGCCCGCGCACGTGACGCTGGTGCGGAAATCGTAACCGGCGGCGACGCCAGCCCAAATCATGACGGTTTCTTCATCCAGCCAACGATCGTTGACGCGTCAGAGAATACCGATCTCGAAGTTGTTCGCGACGAAGTCTTTGGCCCGGTCCTCTCTGTTCTGACCTTCGAAACGGAAGAAGAAGCCATCGAAATCGCAAACGACACGCGTTTCGGCCTGGCTGCAGGTATTTGGACGCAATCAGGTCAGCGGGGCACCCGAGTAGCGCACAAGGTCCGCGCGGGTACCGTTTGGATCAACGCCTACCGCGTTGTTGCGCCCAACGTTCCGTTCGGTGGTTTTGGCCACTCCGGTATCGGTCGCGAAAACGGGTTCGACGCAATCCGCGCATACACCGAAACGAAGTCCGTCTGGACCGAGTTGACAGGTGCCACCCGCGATCCGTTCAGCATCGGATAAGACAGATGGGTTGGCTGGCAAACAGACTGAGTAGCCACGAGGACATTCTTGTCCTCCCCGGCGCCTACGACGCTCTTTCGGCAAGGATGATAACACTTGCCTGTGCCGAGGCTGTCTATTGCGGTGGCTTTGCCGCAACGGCCAGCAGCACGGCGCTGCCGGATCTGGGGCTCTTGGGTCTGACTGAACTTGCCAGCCACTACAAAACTCTCAGTGTCGCATCGAAAGGTGCGCCACTGATCGTGGACGCAGATACGGGTCATGGCGGTCTTCTGAACGTGCAGCGCACGGTTGAGACCCTGGCGAATGCCGGTGTCTCGGCATTTCATATCGAAGATCAGGTAAGCCCCAAGCGATGCGGCCACTTGGATGGCAAGGACGTTGTGTCCTGGGACGAAGCACGCGCGCGTGTTTCCGTCGCCGTCCAAACCGCCGAGAAATTCGGCATGGATGTGATCGCCCGAACGGACGCCATTGCCGTTCATGGGTTTGAAAACGCGATTGAGCGTGGGAACATGTTCTTTGACTGTGGCGCAGCGGCAGTCTTCATAGATGCGCCGACAACGCCAGCCCAGATCCAGGCAATCCCAAATCGTTTGAATGGACCAGCGGTGTTCAACGCAGCACCGACAGGCGTCAGCGAAAATCCACGAACCACTGAACTTGAAAGGTTGGGTTTTCGGATCGTCCTGCATCCGATCGAAGGGTTGATGACAGCGGCTGCAGCAGCCGCGTCCTGCTACACAACGCTTTTGCGTCGCGACGACCCACTTGAACAACCTCATCTGAAATTCAACGAGCTTAACCAGCTCTTGGAGACCTCGGACTTCCTGTCACGTGAACGGGAGTACTCGAGCGTAGACACAAACTGAACTTGTCGAAATCGGGAGGGAAATACATGAGAATTCGACACCTACTCGCAACAACACTTTTGGTTGCATCCGCAAATGCGGTTGCGGCTGATGACGCAAGCTCCAGCGGTGCTGAAGCTGCAGGAGACTCGGTGCAACTACCGACCAAGACCCTAGGCATCCTTCAGTTGAATGCACAGGCCGAGGTCGCGTTCCGCATCGCCGAAGGCGCACGCATTCCCGCTGAACACTTGGGTTGGAATGTCATTGTGTGCGACAGCCTCGGCGATCCGGCACGCATGGCAAGCTGCGCGGAAAGCTTGCTGAACCAAGGCTCTGACGCGATTGTCACTGTGGCAATCGAGCCGGCGCCGATCATGGCACAGCTGCGCAAGGCAAACGAAGCTGGCGTTCCATGGGTAACGCTGGGCGGCGGCACCACGCCGAACGATCTGATCACGGCACAATATGCGCCGCTGGAAACAGAGATGTCGGACCTGCTGCACGAATATCTGATCGAAAAGCTTGATGAACGTGAAGGCGACGACAAGGAAATCGCCATTTCGACCTTCAGCCAGGTTTGGGCAGGCAAACAGCGCTCGGATGATCTGTATGTCGACCTAGAAGGCACGAATATCTCGGTGGTGGATGAACATGTCAGCGACCTGGCGAACCAGATCGCGGATGCTCGTCAATCAGTGACAAGCCAATTGACTGCCTTCCCAAATGTCGATGCACTGCTTGGGACAGCAAACTACACCGTGCCTGTGATGGGTCAGCTTGTGGCGCAGCGTTTCCCCGGCAAGCAATTCCCCGAGCGCCCGTTGGTTGTTGGTTATCTCGACGACCTCGTGAACCTCGAAACCGTGCGCCGTGGACAGGCGGATGCGATTGCGACCATGCGGCTTGATGCCGCCAGCTGGGTCGGCGTGGACCAATTGGCACAGTTCTTCGCCCGCGGCGAAGCACTCGATCCCGAAGCCTATCTCAACGCGAAGGATGTCTACGGAATGGACCTGCGCGAAGCGACCCTGGTCACCACAGACAACCTGCCGCCCGAAGGTGAGTACGTGCAGCCCACGGATGACTTTGAGTCCTTCTTCAAAGCGAAATGGGCCGCCGAATTCGGAATTGGGGGCTAACCGAAATGACAAGTGTTTCTGAGACAAACGGAAGCAGCCGCTCAGAGACCGGCCAGAGCATTCGCTCTGGCCATGTCTCCCCACATTGGGCGCGTAATCTGCTGCAAAATTGGGGACTTCTTATCGCTCTGTTCGTGGTGGTTTGCATCTTTAGTATCCTGCGCCCGAACGCGTTTTTCACGTCAACAAACGCACTGGCGATTTTGACACTTGCTGCTCCTTTGGCGATCGCGGCGCTCGGACTGACGGTCGCGCTTGTCATGAACGAAATCGACCTTTCGGTTGGATCAATGATCGGTCTTGGCGGCGCCTTTGCTGTCTGCCTGATGTCTTTCTGGGACGTCCATTGGTTCCTCGCGATCGTACTTGCATTCACGTTGGCTATTGCCGCTGGCATGGCAACGGGCGCGATGGTGACGTTTGGGGGGGCCAACTCTCTGATCATTACCCTCGGAATGGCCACTCTGTTAACCGGAATTGAATTCACGCTTACCGATCAACGCACGATCTACAGCGGGATACCCGCCGGCTATGTCGCGATCGGCCAGTCCTATATGTTCGGCGTTAATGTCCAGGTTTGGATTGCCCTCCTCGTCAGTCTGATCGCCTGGATTCTGTTGGAGAAGACCGAGACCGGCCGTTACATGTATGCGACCGGGTCAAATCAGGAAGCCGCCTATTTGGCCGGTATTCCAGTAGCCCGCCTGCGGATGTGCGGTTTCATAATCGTCGCCGTCTGTGCAACGCTGGCTGGTATTTTGCTGACAGCACAGTCTGCGTCGGCGTTCTCTAACGCGGGCCAGCCCTATCTTCTGCCGTCCTTTGCTTCTGCATTCCTTGGCTCCACCATGTCCCGCGACGGTCGCTTTACCGTGATCGGCACGCTGGTCGCCGTTCTGTTCATCGGTGTGATCCAAACCGGATTGACGATGATGCAACTGTCGACAGGCGCTATCAACATCGCCCAAGGCGGATTGCTGGTTCTGGCCGTGCTGCTGAGCCGTATCGGCAAGAAGGGGTCAAAGTAATGGCGCTCTTCAGCATCCAGGATATCTGCAAAAGCTATCCCGGCGTTCAAGCCGCCCAAAACGTATCGTTTGAAATTGATGAAGGCGAAATTGTCGGCTTCCTCGGAAAGAACGGTGCAGGCAAAAGTACCATCATCCGCATTCTAGCGGGTGTGGAACAGCCGGACAGCGGTACGATCTCGATGTACGAAGCGCCTTGCACGTTCACAATGGCCAAACAGGCCGCTGACGCGGGCATTGCCGTGGTTCATCAGGAACTGAACGACGTGCCGCTGCTGACCGTTGCGGAAAACATGGCAATGGGTTTGGGCTATCCCAAGAAGGCGGGCATTCTGGATCGACGCGCCCTGAATGCGCGGGCCAGAGCGGCCCTTGCCGAACTGCACATGGACGTGGACCCAAACGCATTGGTCGGCGAACTCTCCGTGGCGGAACGGCGGATGGTCATGATCGCACGTGCATTGCTGACGGATGCCAAGCTGATTGTTCTGGACGAACCAACTGCGTCGCTGACGGAAAGAGAAATCGAAGAACTGTTTGCCGTGATCAAACGGCTGAAGTCACAGGACGTCTCCTTTCTCTATGTGAGCCATCGTTTGAAAGAGATCACCGAGCTTTGTGACCGGTCGCTGGTCATGCGCGATGGACACCTCGTGGCTGACGTCCAAATGAAGGAGATTGATGAAGACGCGTTGGTGGCTCTGATCGCCGGCAAGCGCAAGGAAAGCCTGACCTCAAAAAGGGCGGAACGGACATTCGGCGACGAAGTGCTTCGTGTGGAGGGGCTGGATCCGTTCTATCGTGGCTCGCCCTTTGACCTGCACGTCGCTGCAGGCGAAATTCTCGGGCTTGCGGGCCTGGGCGGCGCAGGACGCACGGAAACCATTCGTCAAATCCTGGGCGCGAACCCAAACCTTGGGGTCACCTGCACGCTCAATGGACGCAATGTTCAGATCACATCGCCGAAGCAAGCGTGGGACTGCGGTATCGGCCTTGTGCCGGAAGATCGCCGGAACGAAGGCGCTCTGCTGAATTTTCCAATTACACACAATATAACACTATCCTCGCTCAAGCTTCGTCGCAGCCGAAATTGGCTGCCTTTCCCGAGCACTGGAAAAGAAGCGCGCGAAGCAGAACACCAGATCACAACGCTGAACCTGAAAACCCCGTCGGCGGAAGAAAGTCTTGCCAACCTGTCGGGCGGGAACCAACAAAAGGCGATCTTGGCGCGATCCCTTTCGGCTGGGTGCAAAGTGTTGATTCTGGATGAGCCCACCCATGGTGTCGACGTCGACGCCAAGACGGAAATCTATAGTCAGATCATGCGTCTGGCCGCGTCCGGCTGCGCCATCATTCTGATTTCCTCGGAATTGCCGGAACTGATCGAGCTGGCTGACCGGTTCATGGTCCTGAGTGAAGGCAAGTTGGTTGCATCCCTGAACGGCGAAGTTTCAGAGAACGAATTGCTGAAGCTTTGCCTGACCGCAAATTCAGAAATGGTCGCGTAACCTATGGCGCTTCAAAGAGATTACAGTGGACGCGCGGTCGTCATTCACGGTCTGAATGTCGACACCGACGCGATGCTGCCAAAGCAGTTCTTGCGGACCGTCAAACGCACCGGCCTCGCAAGTGCTTTCTTTCACAGTGACCGGCAGGCGCATGATGAACGCGGCTCGACCCATCCATTGGACGAGGAGCGCGCGACAGGCGCGCGCGTTCTCATCGGTGGTGAGAACTTTGGCTGCGGGTCGTCACGGGAACATGCGGTTTGGGCGCTGGCCGATTTCGGTTTCACGACCGTCATCGCACCATCGTTTGGGTCGATCTTCGAAATCAACTGCGTCAACAATCTGATTTCATGTGTGAGGCTACCTGCAGATCGCCACGACGATCTCTTGCAACTCTTGGCAGATGATCCCGAATTGGAAGTTTCGCTCGACATCGAAAACAACATATTGCGATGCGGAGAGGATTATGCCGTTCCCATCGAAATGGATGATGGTTTTCGCGAGAGGCTGAGGTTTGGCCGGGACATGATCGATATGACCGAACGCCACCTGCCGCAGATCGAGGAATATGAAAGCGCGCAACGCACGCGCTTTCACTGGCTTTGGTGAGTGGTGGTCAGTCAGGCCGAGCGGCGAATGCAGCCCGTGCGGCGGCAAAGCCATTCATGGCCGCAGGCACACCGGCATAAACCGCCATCTGCAAAATGATCTCGAGGATCTCTTCCTTGGTGACGCCTTGGTTCATGGCCGCACGAATGTGAAATTCGAGCTGGCCATGCGCCGTGCCCATTGCTGCCAACGCGGCAACGGTCATCATTTCCCGTGTCCGCAGATCAATGGCAGGCCGAGCCACAACATCAGCAAAAGCAAATCCCAGGACAATTTCCAGGTAATCCTCGTGCAGGCTATCGAAATTCGCGGCCACACGCGGCGGCGCAGAAGGCTCTAGTTGCTTGAGCAGCTCCAGCGCACGCGTGCGGCGATCACTTTCTGTGGTGCTCATACTTCGACACCTTTCATGCCCTCGGCGGTGTAGCGCAGCCCGAGGACTTCAACGCTATTCAAAGCCTCTTCGAGCGAGCTCACCTCATCCGACGTCAACTCGACCTCGGCTGCGGCGCAGTTTTGTTCCAGATACTTGATGCGTTTTGTGCCGGGGATCGGAATGATATCGTCGCCCTTGGCCAGAACCCAAGCCAGCGCGATCTGTCCGGTTGTCACACCTTTGTCCTCGGCAAGCTTGTCGATCTCTTGCAGGAACACCTGATTTTGCTCGAGGTTTCCGGGTGAGAACCGCGGCAACATCGAACGGAAGTCGCCCTCTTGCACATCTGCGGCTTTGCGGAACGATCCGGTCAGGAAGCCGCGGCCAAGAGGTGAGTAAGCCACAAGTTTGACGCCAAGTTTCCGACAGGTTGGCAGGATGTTCTCTTCCAACCCACGGGACCACAGCGAATACTCTGATTGCAATGCGGCAACCGGGAAAACGGCATGTGCACGCTCCAGCGTGGCTGCGCTGGCTTCACATATGCCGGCCGCGCGAATTTTGCCCTCTTCCGCCAGTTTCGACATCTCTCCCATCATGTCTTCAATGGGATGATCCGGATTCAACCTGTGTGCATAGAAAAGATCGATACAGTCGACGTCCAAGCGTTTCAGGGACGCTTCACAGCACTTGCGCAAGTACTCTGGCGTGTTGTCGATGGCGCGCGCGTATTGACCAGGCTCACGCACAATTCCGAACTTGGTGGCAACCACGAAGTCTTCTTTGGTTTCTTTCAGAAGCTTCCCGATCAACTCTTCATTGTGATGCGGCCCGTACATGTCGGCCGTATCGAGAAAGTTGACACCCAGTTCTGCAGCACGATGAAGAACGCGCAGAGATTCCGCGTCATTTGTCGCGCCGTAGAATTCGCTCATGCCCATACAACCGAGGCCGACCGGAAAGACACTGACACCGTCAAATAGCTCTCGTTTCACGTCGCAATTTCCCTTCTGTTAAACACAAGGTTTATCTCATTTCGCGACCTCCCGGCGCAACGACCAGATCGGCAAAACGATTTGCCAAAAATCGCCTTACAAGAAGGCGTCGAACGCGTTTCGAAAAGGCGCAGTTGGATGGGAAATCCGAAACGTCGGGGTTCACGACATCTTGCGGATATTGCCGCATATCACATGCCGCGACGCCCTTCCGTACGTGACTGTGTTTGTTGGCGACCCCTTGGGCGATCCAGCTCAGTGTTCAAACCCGTGGTCGCTCACGCAGGACGCACGCCGTAAACGTCATAGCCGCTCTGGATGCGTGCCTCTTCGCTGCGGTCCGGGAAGATCGCATAACTGGGCGCCCAGATACGTGAAATGCGGTCAATTTGAATTTTGATAACGTGCTTTATCGGATAGCTTTCACCAGCCATCGCAAGAATGTCTTTACCCACAACTGCGTATTGCGGATCGTCCGGGGCGATAATCGTGGCTTCACCCTCGATCTTGAACCCTTTCTGGCGGAAGACATCAACAAAACTGACACAAACAGACGTATTTTCCCGAATGTTTGCGATCGAGTTCGGCGAGGCGATGTTGCCAATGACAAGGCAGTCGTCGCCGTACGCGGCAAACATCTCTTTGGGGCTGACATTCGGCTTGCCTTCGGCGCTGACCGTTGCCAGCCAGCATAGTACGGAGTTTTCGATATCGGTCCGAACCGTGTCATTGATTTTGGGTTGCGGCATTCAGGTACTCCATTCGCGATAGGGTATTGGGTTTCGAGATACCTGTGTTCCCAGCCAATGAGAACACGGAGTGAAATTGGATTGTCGGGGTTTGCAATTCCCCTACCCGGCTACAAAATGCCAATTCGCGGAACTTTCGGTATGCTTAGTCAAAGCTGCCCACAATTTCTCTTTGTTCGGGAAGAACCAGCCGCGTACGCAGGTCGCAATGCGGCCAATCACTCTGGCAACGTCAATGCACCGTTTGTTTTGATCGGGCGCAGTGAGAAATTTGACCGAATACTCGCTATCATGTCGATCACCAACAGGTGTTCGGACAGGATACGCTCGTAGGATTGAAGATCCGCTACCACCATCTCCACCAGAAAATCTGCCGCACCCGAGACCATGTGGCAGGCAACACATCCCGGCAGTGACGCGATTTGGTCCTGAACCGTCTTGGCGTTGTCGTCGGAATGTCGCGACACCGTGATTTCAACAAAAACCGTCATTCCCAAACCCACCGACTCTCGATCAAGGTGGGCTTGGTACCCTTCAATTATCCCTTCTTCTTCCAAAGCCCGTACGCGCCTGAGGCAAGGCGTTGGAGACAAACCGATACGATCCGCAAGTTCTACATTGCTTATCCGGCCTTCCGTTTGAAGAACCGAGAGGATCTGACGATCAAATTGATCCAAGTTAGCTGATTTCACCATCATTGACCCTTAGACTACCTATATCTTCTAATTTACTGCCGAAATCAGCGCTATTTCGCAAGGACATTCCACGCTGTGTGGTCCTATGTTGCGGCCCTCAAAGGAGACGCACATGACCTTCCAATTCTGGTCCATTTTCGTGGTGGCCTCACTGCCTGTTCATTTTGCACCCGGTCCGAACAACCTTCTTGCTCTTCGCAATGGCAGCTCTGACGGAATTCTGTCGGCAGCCATTTCAATGTTGGGAAGACTGCCCGGATACATCATCATCTTCATCGCTGCGGGTTTTGGCCTCGCCGCGGTGCTGAACAGTTTCCCAGGCGGCTTTGCCCTTCTCAAACTGGTAGGGGGCCTCTATCTCTCATGGCTCGGGGCATCCACTGCCTTGCGGCTTTCGAAGACCGTGGGCGGATCGGCGGAAACCAGGCCGAAACAGAAGCTGACGATGCGCCAAGAGTTCCTGACCGCAATTGCAAACCCAAAGGCCGTGTTGTTTGCCACCGCATTCTACAGTCAATTTCTCGATCCAGCAGACGCGCAATATTTGGCAAAATACTCCAGCATGGTTGCCGTCTCCCTGACCTTGGAAAGCATTGGAGGCATTTGCTTTTGCTTTGTCGGTGCGATGTTCGCCAAATCAGTCAGACATGAAACGCCCCTTCTTTGGCTTGCGAAGGGATGTGGAGTTCTGCTTTGCGCAATTGGTTTGCTTTTGACAGCCGAGGGTGTCCGAGACTTCATCGCCTAATTGGTGAGGGAGCCACTTGTTGCCTCGGGCATTCTTCTAGACGAACCTGTCTTTTGGAGACGCCATCACAACCAGGCTGGTGATGGAGGCAACGTCAGGCAGAGCGCCCAAGATTTGCGTGTGAAACTCCTTGTAAGCATCCAGATCCGCCACCTCGACCCGCAAAAGATACTCAAAGCTGCCTGTCACATTGTGGCACTCCGCCACTTGCGGGGCGTCTTTCACAGCCGCTTCAAAAGCTTCATGTGCGGCCTTTCTCTGGCTGGAAAGACCGACAGAGATGTATGAGACAAAATCGCGCCCCAATGCGCGAGGGTTCAGTTTCGCATGATAGCCGGAAATCACACCCGACCGTTCTAACGCTTGTACGCGCCGCAAACAGGCGGATGGCGACAGCCCGGCGCGATCCGCAAGGTCCACATTGCTGATCCGAGCATTACGCTGCAACGCGATCAATATTGTTTCGTCAATTTGGTCTAATTCTGCCATTTGTTGCGCAGATTGCGAAAGATTCCGGAAGAAAGCAAGGACATTGCCACGCGATACATGCGATTATTGCTCATGACTTTTGAACTTATTACCGGGCTGATCACAATGGCCTTTGTCACCTCTGTCACCCCGGGGCCCAACAACTTGATGTTGATGACATCAGGTGCCAATTTCGGGCTTCGACGCACAATTCCCCATTGGCTCGGGGTTTCCGTTGGCTTCGTTGTGTTGGCCAGCTTCGCAGGCTCTGGCGCGGCCAAGGTTCTTGAGACCAATCCAACGCTCCAACACGTCATGCGCATTGTTTGCGTGGGATACCTGCTTTGGCTCGCCTGGAAGATTGCCACATCTTCAGGACACTCGGATCAAAGTGGCAGATCGTCACCTCTGAGCTTTCTTCAAGCAGCAGCATTTCAGTGGGTAAACCCCAAAGTGTGGGCAATGGCACTGGCCGCGATTTCGATCTACGCGCCAAGCGGCGGGATAGCGCAAGTCGTTCTTGTGTCATGCATTTTTGGGTCAGTGAATTTCCCAGCTGTTGGACTGTGGGCGGTGGCCGGAACAAAAATAAACGCCATCTTTCGCAACCCATTGCACCTGCGCTTCTTCAATGTCGCCATGGCTGTTCTGCTGGTCCTCTCGCTTGCCCCGTTATTTCTTTAGTCTGGCAAGTCCGCAGCCCCTAAAAATGATGCGCATTCGCCTATTCCGCGGGATACGATGCGCAAAAATGCCACGGCAAGAACGCCTCTTTCATTGCATCAGGATACAGCGAACGGGTCCAGTATTCGGTTCACGAATTTGTCTTTTCGAAAAGGGCCGTCGCATCGCACGCGAACGGCCCAAGCTCTCAATAAATCTCTGACCAGTCTATCTTGACCGATCTGGCTCGTCTGGATTGCGATCAATGAGCGACTCGATTTCCGCCAGAGTGTTTTCGGACAAGGCGCCTTTTTGCACTGCCGAAGCCAGCCCTTCGATCTGATCGGGCGTGCGGGCACCCGGAATGGGAACGTTGGCCGCACCCTGCCCCCACAGCCAGCCCAAGGCACCTTGTACCATGGTCCGCCCATCCGAGGTGAGAAGTTCACGCACGGCATCGATGGTTTTGACCAAGTCTGGGTTGGCATGACCATCCTTGAAATACTCCATCCAATCTTCGCTGGTGGCGCGTATGTCGTCAGGGGGCATGACAGTTGCGCTATCGTATTTGCCGCTCAGCAACCCCATCGCAAGCGGTGATCGGATCAAAGAATGTAGACCGCTTTCACGCGCGACCTTTTGCATTCTCGGCGCATTGAAAAATACGTTCATGGCGTACTCAACGGCCTTAAAGCCATTTCGTTCGGCCATTGCGTTCGCCTTTTCCGAAAAATCTGTACTCCAGCCATAGGCGCGGATTTTGCCCAGATCCCGAATCCGCTCCAACTCATCGAATATAGCCGCAGCTTCGGAAACTGGCATTTCGTTGAGGTGCAGAAGAACGACATCAATGCAATCGCGCTTCAAACGAACCAGGCTGTCTTCGATGGCCGGTTCCACCGCCTCTTTCACGTAAGGCGAAAATGAAATCTGCTTGCTCTGCTCGTCTATTCCGATGCCGATTTTGGTGACAACAATCGCGTCGGGGTGTCGTTCAAGCGCACGGCCGAGCAGACGTTCGGAATGACCTGCGCCGTAGGCGGCGGCCGTGTCGAACAGGCGTATACCGCTTGCCAAGGCCGCATGAATTGTCCGGATTGAAGTGTCGTCATCAACCTGCGTGTACCCCAACGATTGGGAGCCGGAAAACATCGCCCCCCCAATGGGCCAGCAGCCCATGCCAAGCGGCGCGATCTCTTGATCAAGGAATTTCATACTCGTCTGCCTTCAGTTGCGTTCCCTGAATTTGTGCGCGGCCCGCTATTTTCACCAGTGGTTTAAAATGTAACAAACGTTTCATGGATGAAATCAATTGGGATGATTTAAAGCTGTTTCTGGCGGTGGCACGGGCGGGCGGATTAGGCCCCGCTGAGGCTGCAACCGGAAAGAGCGCGCCAACGCTCGGCAGGCGCATGCTGCAGTTGGAACGCCGACTGGGTCAGGAACTGTTCGTTCGAAAGCCGCGCGGGTACGATCTGACCGAAGACGGCCTCGCGCTATTGGACAAGATCAACGGAATCGAAGAGAGGGTTCTGGACCTCGTCGACGGTTCCGCGGTTCCTCTGGTCAAGGTTTCAGCCGGAACGTGGGTGACACGGGCACTGATCCAGTCCGCAGACACCATCAGAGGCTCGACACCGGTTCGCCTACGGTTCATGTCGGCCGAAGAAGTTGTCGACATCGGCCGTCGCGAAGCGGTCATCGGCATCCGTAATCACAGACCCGACGGCGTCGGTCTGGCCTGTCGACGCATTGGAAAGGTTAGTTTTGCGGTCTATGCAGGAAACCCCAAAATCACGACGTGGGCACGGGTCGTTTCTTCAACACCCTCGGCCCTGTGGGTAAGCGAGACTCAAAAAAGCGCGGACTCTATCGAAGTAACGACACCGCAAAATGCCCTTGATCTGGCACTTGCAGGTATCGCACGCGCGGTTCTGCCGACCTTTATCGGCGACGCCCAACCGGGACTAATTGCGGTTTCAGATCGGATTGAAGAATTGAACCACAGTCAATGGATGGTAACGCATCACGAAGACAGGTTTTTGCCGGAAGTACGCGGCGTGATCGACCGGACATATGCCGTGCTTAGGCGCATTTGCGACGCTGGCTGAACTGATATCTGACCTTCGATTGTGATGACTTTTGGCTGCTCTCGACGGCGTCAGAACCAAAAAGCAGTTTCTTGGAAGGACAGCCTATTCGCGTCACACCTTAATTCGACACAAGCCTATCCTGCTGCAAAAACTGCGCGATGGCTGCCAAGGCGGCATCCGGCGTTTCCTCCGGAATGAAATGCCCGCCGCGTGTCTGAACAAAGCTTGGATCAGAACACCATTTCCGCCAGACACTTTTGACGTCAAAATGTCTGCCAACAACACTTTTTTCGCCCCACATGATCAGTGTCGGGCAAGCAATTCGACGTCCGATCCGACGATCCTCAAGATCATGCAGCTGGTCGATATGATACCCTGCGCGAAAACACTCACACATTGCCGTAATTCCGTCAGGCGTACTGTTTGCTGCGAGGTAAGCCGCCAGAGCCAATGGGTCATAATGCACAGGCTTGTCTGAGAGACCTTCGAGGATCAGACGCAGAAAGGCTTCTGGATCTCCTGCGATCAATCTTTCGGGGATGGGATAATCCTGCGTCAGAAAGGAGAAATAGAAATAGTCCTGGGCGATCTCGGCATTCAATGCCTCGTAGAAATCGAGCGCTGGAATGATGTCCATAACGACAAGACGAGTCACCGTTTCAGGGTGATCCAGTGCAAGTCGTCGTGCGACGCGCGCACCGCGATCATGCGCGACAACAGCGAAAGAACGGTGCCCCAGTGAATGCATGACCGCCAATTGCTCATCTGCCATCGCGCGTTTGGTATACGCGTTGCTTTCTGCATCACGCGCTGGTTTGTGCGTCTCGCCACGACCGCGAATATCCGTGAGCACCACCGTGAAGTTCTTGGTCAACTTCGGCGCGATGTGGTGCCAGCACAGATGGGTCTGAGGATCACCGTGCAGCATCAACAGCGCCGGTCCCGTGCCTGCCGTCAGGGTCATTACTGAGTTGCCGTTGACGCTAATCAGCCGGCGTTCGAAACCGGGCAACAATTTTGCGTCCGCTTCTTCAAAGATGGTCATTGATCCAGTCCTTGAATTCAGCAATGGCACCCTCGTCTCGTTGAAAGAAAGACCACCGTCCAATCTTGTTGACCGTCAGAAAACCCGCCCTGCGCAGCAGTTCCAGATGCCGACTGACCGTTGGCTGCGCCATTTCCAGTTTTTCGGTGAGCAATGTCACGCACACCCCAATGTCCGAAGGCTTGCCGGTAATCTGGTGAGAAAAATGCCGATCTGGTTCCAACAACCAGTCGAGGATGGAAAGGCGTGCGCCGCTGGCAAGCGCTTTTGTTTGTTCCAGGCGATCCGGCATGCGGGAACTTTAAATAGTTAAATAGCTATTAGTCAATCCATATTGATACGAGTCCCGGGCCTATGAAGTTGGCATTCCTTAGGGGTCTGGTGATCCGCTTTATTCAGGCCTCTACAAACAAACCGCTTCGGCTATAGGCCTCTTCTTCAGGTGTAAAATGCGGGGCATTGTCTTCGAAACTCGGATCAAAACGATAAGTCTTTTCAAGAAACTCGCCGGCTGCCAAAGCGTCCTCCAGATCACGCACCGAACTTTCTGCATCGCTCACCAGTTGCGCAAGATTGGCTGATCCGGTCATCATATGCATCCCGCGCCAACGCCCGCGCAGCGATGCCAGACGTCCAACCGGTGTCAGCATGCCCGAAAAATGTGAAAGCCGGTTGATCGGAACCTCGGTTTCTCCGAACGCCCGCGCGCAAGCCACTTCCTCGCTAAGACTTGGCCAATAGCGGCTGGCATAGAATGCGCGCTCGTCGCGATGAAACCAGGGTTCCGTCCGGGTAATAGAGGACGACACAGCGTTATGAAGCTTCCAAAGAAACAGGCGAAGCGAAGGACCGTCCGAAATCGTGTCCAATTTGTTGTCGATTGAGGCTTCGAAGCCGTTTTTCCTCTGGTCACAGCCCAAAACCAGGTATTCGAGCGGATAGTACTCGACCTCGCGGTTTTGCACGACATACCGGTTCAGATGATACCGGCAGTATGGGCAGGGATACATCGCAGCGAAGGAACGAAAGAAGCTTTTGAACAACGCAATCAGCTTCGGTTGATCTTCAACATCGCGGTGGCAGATGATTTCGGCCGTTGTATGAAGAAACCGCCACGTTGATGGGCCTATAAAGTAGGGAAAACTCAACCGCATGTCTGCATCCCGGACGTCGCTGCGCCCAAGGTACACGTCCAAAAAGGCCACGTATTGCGACAGCGATCCCGAGTCGCGACCAAACTCCAGCCGTTCCCGGCGCTTTTGAATGCCGTTCAGATAGTGGCGGGTCAGACGCCATGCCTGCTTGATCATCAGCTTTTGTGACGGCTCGCACGTTGCGAATTGGTCCATCTCTGCCTCGGCAAATGGATGGAATTCTCCGGACGCACGCGCCTCGTGAAACCATTCATCAAGATCGGCTTCATCCGGCATGGTGTTGGCCACAATGTCATCCGCTGTTGCCACGCTGCAGGCGGCCAGCAGTTTTGGCATAAACTCCTGGTACCAATAGGCATTCGGCATCATGGCGCCATCTATTTCCTCGCCAGCCGTCTCGAGGATCACACCGTTCCAGGCCGCAAGGTAGTCGGCGTTATCGCCATCCTGCCCGCCTTTCGTCGACGGTGGCGGCTGATGCAGGTCCAAAGACCGCAGTCGCTTGACTTCATGAAGGTCAAGGGCACCATCGGATAGATCGGCCACTGTAAGGTTCTTGCGGCGCAGCGTCAGGGCGCATTCGACCAGGGCATCAAACACGTGATGCGTTCTGGCCCGATCTGTACGCTCGGCATCCATTTCCGCCGCAGCCCTCGACATTTCCATTGATTTCTCAATCGAAGCCCACGTCGAAATGCGATCGTCCAGCTTTATTAGCTCTTGTCGCAACGACAAGGGAACGGCATCCAAAACCTCGAAACACGCAGGCTCGACAACGCCCAGCGCTTTGTAGAGCTCGATTGCACGTTCCGTGTACCGTGCGAATTCCGTGATCGTGTACGGCATCGTTTTTGCGGCAAGGTGGGTTTCGTAGTTGGCAGCGAAATTCTCGCGAAAGCTGCGGTAGGCTGCACCTTGGAGCAGGCGAAAAAGTCCAATTTGCATTTGCAGCCGGGATGTACCCTCCCCACGGCGTCGATCTTTGCCTTGAGGCGCGGACTGCGGATTTTTTGAAAACTGGACCGACGTCACTGTTTCAGTCGGTGCGGGCGCCATCAAAGACGGATGAACATCGCGATAACGCAGCGGATGACGCCCTTCTGCATTGGACGTCGCCGCTTGAAATTCACTAAAGCTGATCGCGCCATCCCCGTCTTTATCGGCAGCGGCAAAGAAGTGATCTGTCAGATCCTCGGCAATCCCAAAGGCCAAAAGTACGTCACGCAATTCGTCGTGCGTGATCTTACGGTCGCCATTTGCGTCAAAGACGTCAAAGGCGATCGACACTCGGCTGGTCAGGTCTCCTGTCAACGATGCAAGTGTTGCCAGGAATTGCTGCCGGGTAATGCCATCGACCTGGTCGTATTCGTCGGCAATCAAGTCCAGATGGTCGGTCGCCTGTTGATTCCCAAGTCCTGACAGAGCTTTCGCCAAGTCCTCGAATCCAACAACATCGCGACCGCTTGCGATTTGATCCCAAAGCCTCTCGATTTCTTCGATTTTTATCGGTCGCGACATGACGCTGAAGCTTACAGTAAGCAACTCGGTTTGGAACACGAAACTTGCCAGACAACGCTTCATGCTGATGGCAAGCGTATGCCACCACGAATATCTTGCATAACCGCCGGTATGGACAAGAATGGCCTCATGCAAACAGACACCTCCAAAGAAGAAGACCAGACCGACATGACCAAGCGCCGGGCGAAGGGTGAATTCGTGCGTGGCATCAGCGGGTTTCGCCATGCCATCGGGTCTGCAGAGTTCCCGGCCGAACCGGGCCGCTATCACCTTTTTGTCGCACTCAATTGTCCGTGGTGTCACCGCGTAACGCTGGCACGCTCAATCCTGGGATTGAATGACAGCATCACAATGGATGTCGCTTTCCCAAATCGCACTGGCGATGATGACCCGGCGGGCCCGAACCTTTGGGAGTTTGCACCACACCGGGTTGCCTCGTTGACCCAAGCAACGTTGCCCGAATGCACGGTTGAAACCGGAACGGGACTGAACCTGAGATTGGCGAAGGAGATTTATCGACGCGAAGGTTCGGATGAGCAATCTCTTCCAATCCTGTACGACAAAAAGGCCGGTCGCATTGTGAACAACGAAAGCGCCGAGATCATCCGCATGCTTGATACCCACGCGGTTGCTTTGGGTGCGCCGAAAAATCGACCTCAACTCCTGCCAAAAGACAAGGGCACCAGCGCCGCTGTCACCGCCCTGAATGAACGGATTTATTTGACGATCAACAATGGTGCATACAAAGCAGGGTTCTCGTCGGATCAAAGTGTCTATACGAAGGCATTTAATGATTATTTCAAGACACTTGCCGATCTTGATGACTTGCTGGCGGACGGACGCGCCTTTCTCACCGGAAAGGACTTTACCGAGGCGGACTTGCGCCTGTTTCCGACACTCTATCGCCATGACCCGGTCTATTACCTGCGTATGAAGCTGAACGGTGCCCATATTCTCGATTACAGGCACCTGTGGCGTTGGCTTTGTCGCGTATACGCCTTTGACGGAGTGGCCGGCGCTGGGTCATTGACCCATTGTCGCCAAGGGTACTTCGGACGATCGTGGAACGGTGTCGTCCCCCTGGGGCCGCAGACCCCGATGAGCTACCCGGAAGCTTACAGGCATCCCGAACTGGCGCGATGACGCGCAAATGGCCCTCTGGTTGACATCGCAGGGCTTTCGCTACAAAACTTGCCAAAACTTATCGCGCGCTATTTTGCAATCTTGAGGGGTAAAGTTTGCAACGTAAAATCCGTAATATGGAAGAGTTTGCATCGGTCAGCGGGATTTCCCGACCTACCGTCTCGAAGTATTTCAACGATCCCGAAAGCGTGCGTGTTTCCACAAGAAAAAAGATCGAAGCAGCGCTGGAAGAGTACGATTATCATCCGAATGTGTTCGCGATGAACCAGAACCGGCGAACCACCAAGAATATTGGTGTCGTCGTACCTAATCTGGCCGATCCGTTCTTCTCTGAAATCGGCCGGCGCGTTGAGCTTGCTTGCATTGAAGCCGGGTACAGCCCGATCTTGCTCAGTTCGCACGGCAATCCGGAAATGGAGCGAGACAATCTCAATTCGCTGAAATCCCTGAAGCCTGCGGGCGTGTTGCTTGCACCTTTTGGCAGGCTGTCCGACACAGATGCAGTGAAATCATTCGATGCCGAAATTCCGGTCGTCTTGTTTGATGCAAATATGCCTGATGTCGGGCGGGCATTTGTCGGCACGGATCATTTTCAGAGCGTCGATCTGATGGTCGAGTACCTTTGTCGCAGCGGTGAGCCACCGTGTTTTTTCGAGATGAAGAAACCTCTGAACCCGAATGCCAACAAACACCGACAAGCCTATATCGAAAGCATGGAGCGGCACGGTCAAACGCCGAACATCTTTCGGGTAAATGGCGAAGGATGGGACTTCGAAGAAATTGGAAAAGTCGAAGGGGGCCGACTTTTGTCCGATGGAGCATTCAGCACCAACACGATCCTGTGCAGCAATGATCGCTTTGCCATCGGTCTTTTGTCAGCCGCATATGGCCTTGGGTTCAAAGTTGGTCATGGTCCCGAATGTAACCTCAGGATTGCGGGACACGACGACCATCCATTCTCCAGATTTACTTGTCCCCCTTTGACAACGATCGCACAGGATTACGAAGCCATCGCGAATAGGTCGGTGTCCACTTTGTTTGCATTGTTCGAGAAGGGACAGGTCCCTCCTGAAAGGCAGGAAAAACTGTTCGAAGGCCGATTGATCATGCGGGAGTCGGCCTGAGGGGTTTTTGATCGCGCAGCCACCCATAAATTTACGCGCGTAAATATTTAATTGACTTCGCGTTGTGATTTTGACTAGAGTCCAAGTCATCATCCAACGAGGAGGAGAATTAGGATGTCATTCAAACAAGCTCTATGCGCAGCGACGGCAATGACACTCGTCACTGCCAGCGGCGCACTAGCTGAGAATCTTGTCATCGCCACGGTTAACAATGGCGATATGATTCGCATGCAGGGATTAACCCAGGATTTCACCGACAAAACCGGCCACACGGTGGAATGGGTGACTTTGGAGGAGAACGTTCTGCGCCAGCGGGTGACCACCGACATCGCCGCAAAGGGCGGTTCGTTCGACATCATGACCATCGGCATGTACGAAACACCGATCTGGGGCGCGAACGGCTGGCTGGTTTCGCTGGATGACTTGTCGGCTGACTATGACGCCGATGATATCCTGCCGGCGATGCGGGCGGGCCTGAGCCACGACGGCACTCTGTACGCCGCGCCGTTCTACGGTGAAAGCTCAATGATCATGTATCGTACCGACCTGATGGAACAAGCAGGTCTGGAGATGCCCGAAGCACCAACATGGCAGTTCATCCGCGAAGCGGCTGCGGCCATGACGGATCGTGACAATGACATCAACGGAATCTGTTTGCGCGGCAAAGCCGGTTGGGGTGAAGGGGGTGCCTTTATCACCGTGACCGCAAACTCTTTCGGTGCACGTTGGTTCGATGAAGACTGGAACGCACAGTTTGACCAACCGGAATGGGCGGATGCGCTCAACTTCTTTGTTGGCATGATGGAAGAGTCCGGTCCCGCAGGATACGCAACGAATGGCTTTAACGAAAATCTGTCGCTGTTTCAGCAGGGCAAGTGCGGCATGTGGATCGACGCAACAGTTGCCGCCTCGTTCGTGACGAACCCAGACGATTCGACCGTGGCGGATAAGGTAGGCTTTGCGCTTGCCCCCAACAGCGAGGGCGTCGACAAAAAGGCGAACTGGCTCTGGGCCTGGGCACTGGCCGTTCCGGCAGGCACACAGAAAGAAGCTGCTGCAAAAGAGTTCATCGAATGGGCAACGTCCAAGGACTATATCGAGCTTGTTGCCGAAAACGAAGGTTGGGCCAACGTACCTCCGGGTGCGCGCACATCGCTGTATGAAAACCCCAACTATCAGGCCGTTCCGTTCGCTCAGAAGACGCTTGACTCAATTCTTGCTGCTGACCCGAACAATCCGACCGTAAAGCCGGTTCCGTATGTTGGCGTTCAATTCGTGGCAATCCCCGAATTCGCGGGCATCGCCACTGAAGTCAGCCAGGAATTCTCGGCCGTCTATGCCGGGCAGCAGACTGTCGACGAGGCGCTTGCCAAGGCTCAGGCTTTGACCAATGACGCCATGGAGGCCGCAGGGTACCGCTAAGCTCTCCCTTTTCCTCGGGGGCAAATTGCGCCCCCGGGGAAGCACTTTTTTCTCTCCATTTCGCAGCTCCGACTAAGATGGCCGAATGGCGATCAACACAGGAGGTATGCCCCATGGCAACCAAACATTCCCGATCAGCGGCTCGCCTCATGATGGCGCCGGCGGTCATCCTGCTCCTTGGCTGGATGCTTGTCCCCCTGATCATGACACTCATCTTCTCATTCAAGAGATACCTCCCGCTGCGGGGCGGAGACCTCGGATGGGTCGGTTTCGAAAACTATGTCCGCTTTGTCAGCTCCAGCGCCTTCTGGCCATCAGTCGCAGCCACCCTGACGATCGTTGGCGGGGTTCTGTTGATAACGGTGATTTTTGGCGTTCTGTTGGCCATCCTCTTGAACCAGCCGATGTGGGGCCAAGGCGTTGTCCGCATTCTGGTGATCGCACCTTTCTTTGTCATGCCAACCGTGTCGGCGCTGGTGTGGAAGAACATGTTCATGGATCCGGTGAACGGTTTGCTCGCGCATCTCTGGCGCTTTTTCGGTGCCGAGCCGATCTCGTGGCTGTCCGAAGCGTCGCTGCCATCGATTGTCATTATCGTTTCCTGGCAATGGCTGCCCTTCGCCACGCTGATCCTTTTGACGGCAATACAATCGCTGGACGGGGAACAGCTGGAAGCGGCCGAAATGGATGGCGCGCCCCCGCTTAAGCGCTTTGGCTACATCACGCTACCGCACCTCAGCCGCGCGATCACGATCGTGATCCTGATTCAGACGATTTTCCTGCTTGCAATCTTTGCAGAGATCTTCGTCACGACCGGCGGTGCCTTTGGCACCAGAACGCTGACCTATCTGATTTTCCAGCGCGTTCTCGAAAGTCAGAATGTCGGCCTCGGGTCCGCAGGTGGTGTCTATGCAATCATTCTCGCCAACATCGTTGCGATCTTCCTGATGCGCATCGTCGGCAAGAATCTGGACGCGTGAGGAGGAAAAAATGGCCCGCGCAGTAACTCAGCAACGCAAGATCATCAATACGACCGCCGCTTGGGGCATCGGCCTGCTGATCTTTTTCCCGATCCTCTGGACAGTCCTGACCAGCTTCAAAACCGAAGCCACCGCAATTGCCGACCCCCCGGTATTCCTGGCATTTGACTGGACCCTGGAAAACTATTCCGCTGTGATGGAGCGGTCGAACTATGCCCGGTTCCTCTGGAACTCGATCATCATTGCGGGCGGTTCGACGATATTAGGCATCATCGTCGCAGTCCCTGCGGCATGGTCGATGGCATTCGTGCCCTCAAAGCGCACCAAGGACATTCTTCTTTGGATGCTTTCGACCAAAATGCTTCCGGCGGTTGGGGTTCTGTACCCGATCTACCTGATCTGCATCAAACTTGGCATCCTCGACAGTCGCGGCGCGCTGGTCGTGATCCTGATGTTGATGAACCTGCCGATCATCGTTTGGATGTTGTACACGTACTTCAAAGAGATCCCGGGAGAAATTCTGGAAGCCGCGCGAATGGACGGGGCAACTCTGAAAGAAGAAATCCTCTACGTCCTGACGCCCATGGCTATTCCCGGCATCGCTTCGACCTTGCTGTTGAACTTCATCCTGGCGTGGAACGAGGCGTTCTGGACATTGAACCTGACGGCAGCCAACGCGGCTCCGCTGACGGCCTTCATCGCCAGCTATTCAAGCCCCGAAGGTCTGTTCTTTGCCAAACTCAGTGCGGCATCAACCATGGCCATTGCGCCAATCCTCATTCTTGGCTGGTTCAGCCAGAAACAACTTGTCAGCGGCCTGACCTTCGGCGCCGTCAAATAAGGAACTTGATCAATGGGACAAATCAAACTCAACCAAGTGACCAAAAGCTTCGGCGATGTTCAAGTTATTCCACCCTTGGACCTTACGATTGAAGACGGCGAGTTCACAGTTTTTGTCGGACCTTCCGGGTGTGGTAAATCCACGTTGCTGCGCCTGATCGCAGGGCTCGAAGACATCACGACAGGTCACATCCAAATCGACGGTTCGGATGCAACCAATGTGCCTCCGGCCAAGCGTGGCCTTGCAATGGTGTTCCAGTCTTATGCCCTTTACCCGCATATGTCGGTGCGCAAGAATATCGCATTTCCGATGAAAATGGCCGGGATTGACGAAGCGGAACAAAACCGTCGGATCGAGGGTGCCGCAAAGGCGCTGAACCTCACCGATTATTTGGATCGGCGTCCGGGCCAACTGTCCGGCGGACAACGGCAGCGTGTGGCCATCGGACGTGCAATTGTTCGCGAACCGGCAGCGTTCCTTTTCGATGAGCCTTTGTCCAACCTTGACGCGGCCTTGCGTGTCGGAATGCGGCTTGAGATCAGCGAACTGCACGAACGGCTCAAGACCACGATGATTTACGTCACCCATGACCAGGTCGAAGCCATGACCATGGCGGACAAGATCGTCGTGCTGCGTGCCGGTGTGATCGAGCAGGTCGGCTCACCGTTGGAGCTTTATCACAGTCCGCGCAATGAATTCGTTGCCGGTTTCATCGGGTCCCCGAAAATGAACCTCATCGGTGGTGCCGAAGCCGAAAAGAACGGAGCCGCCACCATCGGCATTCGCCCTGAACACACCGATGTCAGCATGACAGAAGGGACGTGGAAGGGCGTTGTCGGCGTCGCTGAACACCTCGGTTCGGATACGTTCATTCACGTCCATGACACAGGTCTTGCCGACATGGTCACGGTTCGGATCACCGGCGACATCCAAGCCAAACACGGTGACACGATCTACCTGACGCCGCAGATGGACAAGCTGCATAAGTTCGACGCTCAGGGTCTGAGGATCGAATAATGCAACTGGCTGGAGAAGCAGCCCTTAAGACTGGTTCCGCTCGAGCAATCGGGCGGAGCGCATTCTGCTCAGAACTCGAAAGCAAGGTGCGCAGTCGATCAGGGCGGAAACTGGGTGCCAAACCCCGCAATGTGGGTGGCGGGCCATGCAGGAACTGATGCCACTTTCAAACGCAACACTCGATAAGCTCACCATTGAGCGGCCCTTGTATGACCGTTCAAAGCTTGAACCGGGCATTGTTCACATCGGTGTCGGCAACTTCCACCGCGCTCATCAGGCCTGGTACCTTCACCGCCTCATGCAAATGGGCAAAGCCCGCGATTGGGCAATCATCGGTGCGGGTGTGAGACCATACGACGCCGCGATGCGGGAAAAACTGATGGCTCAGGATTGTCTTACGACCCTGATCGAGTTGGACCCGAAAAGTGTTGGCGCCGAGGTGATTGGATCCATGATCGATTACCTGCCGATTGAAGAGGGCAATGAAACGCTCATTCAAAAGATGGCGGACCCGGAAATTCGCATCGTGTCCATGACGGTGACGGAAAGCGGCTACTATGTAGACCCGGTCACCAAAGGTTTCGACGCCGCCCATCCTGACATTCAACACGATGCCACAAATCCCCTGACACCGCGCACGTTGTTTGGTGCCATCGTTGAGGCATTGCGTCTGAGACGCGATGCGGGGCACCCTCCCTTCACCGGGCTAAGCTGCGACAATCTTCAGAGCAACGGGGATGTCCTGCGGCAAACCGTGATGTCCCTGGCAAAACTGTCTGACCCCGAACTGGCCGATTGGATCGCAACCCACGCGACCTTCCCCAATTCGATGGTGGATTGCATTGCACCGGCGACCGGGCCGAACGAACTGGCCCTTGCCAAGAAATTCGGTATCGAAGATGCCGCCGTCGTCACGCATGAGGCATACCGCCAATGGGTGATTGAGGATAAGTTCTGCGCCGGACGCCCTGACTGGAACGATGTTGGTGCGGTTTTCTCTGATGATGTCCACGCCTTCGAAACCATGAAAATTCGTATCCTCAACGCCGGTCATCAGGTCCTTGCAAATGTCGGCGAAGTTCTGGGCTTGCAGACGATTTCCGAGTGTATGTCGCACCCGCTGATTTCGCTCTTCTTCGGTAAAGTTCAGCGAACGGAAATCGCTCCAACCGTATCACCGGTTTCGGGGGTCTCGCCGGAAGAATATGTCGGGCTGGTCGAACGCCGGTTCTCCAACCCTCGGATTGTCGACACGAATCGACGCGTGGCCTTTGATGGTTCAGCCCGCCACACGGGCTTTGTTTTACCAATTCTACGAGATCAGCTGAGCACGGATGGCCCGGTTAGCGGACTGGCCTTGGTCGAAGCGCTCTGGGCGCGCATGTGCGCAGGAAAGCGGGAAGATGGCAGCGTGATCGAGCCCAATGATCCCATTTGGGAAGAACTGAACGCAACCGCCCGCGCGGCGCGGTCAAATCCGGCCGCTTGGCTTGAACAAAGCCGGATTTACGGAGACTTGAAAGACGCGAAACCATTTTCAGAAGCGTTTTCGCGTTGGTTGAGCGTAATATGGCAGGACGGCTGCGAGGCCGCCCTGACGGCATACATCGATGAAATCTGAGGCAAAACAACGGGACTTGGAGCCTATGTAACTGGCAATAAACGCATTTTGCGTTGCCGGGCTTGCAGAACGTATGGGCCGCGATCCTGTTATGGCAATCCAACGTAAGGAGACATCGCTTTGAAGCTGGGAAAAGCGGGATGAACCACGTTATGCTCAATGCCATGCGCTCTGTTCCGAAAACCGAAGGCCATGAATTCGAAAATTACTGCGGCACGTTGGATCACATCGTGCCCACACTCAACGTCAACCCAATCTAAAACCCTGGTCGTACTGCAACTATGAAATCAGAAATCCTCCGACATCTAACATATTCGCTGGGCAAGGACGTTCCGCACGCCTCGACCTATGACTGGCGCATGGCAGTTTCACTGACTTTGCGGGACCGGATCGTTGATCCGTGGTTTGAAAGCACGCGTGAAACGTATCAATCCGGCGCAAAGCGCGTTTATTACCTGTCCATGGAATTTTTGATCGGTCGACTGGTCGAAGATATGACGGCCAACCTCGGCCTCACGAATGAAGTGCGTCAGGCGCTGGAAGATTTGGGGCAGGATGCCGCTGTCATATTTCAGGACGAACCGGATGCCGCTTTGGGCAATGGGGGCCTTGGCCGGCTGGCGGCTTGTTTCATGGACTCCCTCGCCACGTTGGGCATACCGGCCTATGGCTACGGCATTCGATACGAGCACGGGCTTTTCGAACAGAGCTTTGTCGACGGTCGACAGGTCGAAAAAGCGGAAACGTGGCTGAGCCAGCGTTTTGCATGGGAATTCGAGCGCCCCGAGGTACGTTACCGGATCGCCTTTGGCGGATACGTGGCCCACCAGAATGGCAACGCTGAATGGCATCCTTCAGATACGGTTCTGGCGCAGGCTTTCGACACACCGGTCGTAGGGTGGAAAGGAGCGTGGGGAAATACGCTCAGGCTTTGGTCCGCCCGGCCTGAAAACGAGTTTGATCTGGAAAGCTTCAACCGCGGCGACTATCTCGCTGCCAGCCGATCTGAAGCACTGGCGCGTACGATTTCGCGCGTTTTGTATCCCGACGACACGACAGACGCGGGCAAAGAACTGAGGTTAAAGCAGGAATACTTCTTTACCGCCGCCTCGATTATGGACCTGCTGCGCCGTTTCCTCAGCGATCATGGTGACATTCGCGAATTGCCGAATGCCGTCGCCATTCAACTCAATGATACGCATCCGGCGATTGCCGGGCCTGAGCTTGTGCGTCTGTTGGCAGACGAACACGACCTGCCACTGGACGAGGCGATAACACTGGCACGCCGTTGTCTCGGCTACACCAACCACACGCTTTTGCCTGAGGCCCTGGAACGTTGGCACGAAGGCTTGCTGGGTCGCGTCCTGCCACGGCACCTTGAGATCATTCGGGCCATCGACCAACTGCAACAGCAAGAGTTTCCCGACAGCCCGCGCATCCTGAAGAATGGCGAAGTTCACATGGGTGAATTGGCCTTCGTCATGGCGCACAAGGTGAACGGCGTCTCGGCTCTGCACACCGAATTGGTGAAAGATACGGTCTTCGCCGACCTGCATCGCATTCACCCCACGCGGATCATCAACCAGACCAACGGCATCACGCCGCGCAGGTGGTTGCACACCTGCAATCCGGTTCTGAGCGATCTGATAACCCGGGAAATCGGCGAAGGCTGGGTGGCCGATCTCGAGCAGTTGAAACAACTCAAAAGCCGCGCATCCGACAATAGTTTTTTGCATGATTTCAGCGCTGCCAAGCGTCACAACAAGGAACAGCTTTCAAACTGGGTCGCAGACAATTGCGGTGTTTCCATCAACCCGGACGCAATTTTCGATGTCCAGATCAAGCGCATCCACGAATACAAGCGTCAGTTGATGAACATCTTGGAAACGGTCGCGTTGTGGAATGAGATGCGGGATAATCCGGGGTCCGAATGGACGCCTCGGGTCAAGATCTTTGGCGGCAAGGCAGCGCCGGGTTACCACGTCGCCAAGCAAATCGTGCGACTGATCAACGATGTAGCCAAGGTAATAAACACGGATCCGGTAACGGCCGACCTGCTAAAGGTCGTTTACCCGGCAAATTACAATGTCACGATGGCCGAAAACCTGATCCCTGCCGCAGACCTGTCCGAACAGATTTCCACCGCTGGGAAAGAGGCTTCGGGGACCGGAAACATGAAATTTGCTTTGAATGGTGCGCTGACGATCGGCACTCTGGACGGGGCCAATGTCGAAATCCGCGAACATGTGGGGGCGGACAATTTCTTTCTGTTCGGACTGACCGCGCAGGAAGTCATGGAACGGCGTACCGTTCATGAGTATTCGCGGGCGTCCATCGCCGCCAGCCCACGGCTCGAACGCGTCCTCGGCCAGATTTTCGAAGGGCTGTTTTCACCCGAAGAGCCGGGGCGCTATCATTCCCTGATCGGAACGCTTTACGATCACGACTACTTTCTGGTCACATGTGACTTCGACAGCTATTTCGACACCCAGCGCCGGACCGATGTGGCCTATCGCGACAGCCAGAAATGGGCCGCGATGGCCTTGCAAAACACCGCCAGCATGGGCTGGTTCTCGTCAGACCGAACGATCCGTGGCTATGCCCGCGATATCTGGCAGGCGGACAGCGTTCTGACCAAGACACTGGGCAAATCAGCATGAGCAGCGACCTCATCCAACCCAGCGATGCCGCTGCCATTGCAAAGGGCGAGCATGGCGATCCGTTCTCGGTTCTTGGGCTGCATGAGGTTGACGGGCGGTTGGTGATCCGATGCTTCCACCCCGAAGCGGACGAAGTCGAAGTTCTTGACCGGAAAACCGGGCGCAAACTCTGTGCGCTTTCAAGGGTCGATGCGGAAAGTGGCGTGTTCGCCGGGGTCGTTCCGCGCCGAAAAAAGCGGTTCCCGTATCTATTGCGTCTAACCCGACAAAACGACGGCTGGTCGGAACATGACCCCTACGCGTTCGGGCCGGTTCTGGGCGAGATTGACGAATATTTGCTGGGCGAAGGCAGGCACGGCCAGTTGTGGCGGGCGCTTGGGGCGCATGTCGTATCACATGAGGGGTGCGACGGCGTGCACTTCGCGGTCTGGGCGCCAAACGCACGTCGCGTATCGATCATCGGCGACTTCAATGGCTGGGACGGGCGCAGGAACGTCATGCGCCGGCGCGGTGCAACCGGCGTGCATGAGATATTCATGCCGAACTTGGGCGAAGGTGCGGTTTACAAGTTTGAAATCGTGGGTTCCGACGGGAATCTTCTTCCAGAAAAGGCAGACCCCGTAGGATGTGGTTCAGAGTTACCGCCCAAAACAGCCTCGGTCGTGCGCGATCTTGGAAAATACACCTGGGCAGATTCCGCCTGGATGGACACGCGTGGCAAACACCATAAAGTCGATCAGCCAATCTCGGTCTATGAGGTGCATCTGGAAAGCTGGCGGCGCGTTCCGGAAGAGGGCAATCGCTCGTTGGGGTATCAAGAGTTCGCGACGGACCTTGTGGATTATGCGAAAGACATGGGTTTTACCCATATCGAGCTTACCCCGATATCAGAATACCCGTTTGGCGGATCCTGGGGCTATCAACCGGTTGGGTTGTTTGCCCCGACCGCGCGTTTTGGGACGCCCGATGATTTTCGCGCCCTCGTGGACGCCTGCCACCAGGCGGATATGGGCCTGATCATTGATTGGGTTCCCGGGCATTTCCCGACAGACCCCCATGGGCTGGGACGTTTTGACGGCTCAGCGTTGTACGAACACCTTGATCCGAAAGAAGGGTATCATCCGGACTGGAATACACTTGTTTACAACTATGGCCGGGCAGAGGTGTCCAACTACCTGATCGCGAACGCAAAATTCTGGATGGAAGAGTACCATATCGACGGTCTGCGCGTCGACGCCGTGGCGTCGATGCTGTACCGCGATTATTCGCGGGAAGACGGCGAATGGGTGCCCAACATTCACGGCGGGCGCGAAAACCTGGAAGCCATCGGATTTCTGAGACAGATGAACGAGGCCGTTTACGCCGCACACCCGGACGCGATGACGATTGCAGAGGAATCCACCGCGTTTCCGGGTGTTTGCGGTTTGACGTCTGACGGGGGTCTGGGCTTCGGCTTCAAATGGAACATGGGGTGGATGAACGACACGCTGCGCTACATGGCCGAAGACCCGGTGAACCGAAAGTATCACCACGACAAGATGACCTTCGGGCTTCACTATGCGTTTTCTGAAAACTTCGTGCTTCCGCTCAGCCATGACGAAGTCGTTCACGGTAAAGGATCACTGCTAGGCAGAATGCCCGGTGACGACTGGCAACGCTTTGCGAACCTGCGGGCCTATTATGGCTTTATGTGGGGTCATCCGGGCAAAAAGCTGATCTTCATGGGGGGCGAATTCGCACAAACCGGTGAATGGAACCATGAACAGAGCCTTGATTGGCATTTGCTCGAACACCCTAATCATGCGGGGATGCAACGACTGGTGCGTGATCTGAACGCGTTATATCGCGGGACCCCTGCGCTCTACCAACGAGACAGCAACCCGGAGGGGTTCGTCTGGATTGATGGCGGCAACGCCAGCGACTCGGTCTTTTCCTGGGTTCGCTACGGCACAGATGACAGCGCACCTGTTTTGGTTGTGTCCAATTTCACGCCAGTTACCCGGACGGATTTTCGTATCGGCGTGCCCCGGCCCGGCCATTGGGCTGAACGACTGAACACGGACTCCGAGTTTTACGGCGGAAGCAATCAAGGCAATGGCAACGGGTTGAATTCCGAACCTGTCGCAACGCATGGCTGCCAGCACTCTATAGTGATGACAGTGCCGCCACTTGCTACAGTCTTTTTTGAGTACAGACCCGAATAGACCAAAACCTGCAGGGGAGGACATCCGTTGAAACAAGATCGTCGCAGATTGGCCAATCAGACCATGGCTTATGTTCTTGCCGGTGGCCGGGGAAGCCGTTTGAAAGAAATGACGGATATTCGGGCAAAGCCGGCCGTTTACTTCGGCGGGAAAACGCGGATCATCGACTTTGCACTGTCCAACGCAGTCAACTCGGGCATTCGGCGGATTGGCGTCGCGACACAGTACAAAGCGCACAGTCTTATCCGACACCTGCAACGGGGATGGAGCTTTTTTAGGGCGGAACGCAACGAATCCCTCGACATTCTTCCCGCGTCCCAACAGCTCAATGAAGACAATTGGTACAAGGGCACGGCGGATGCCGTGACGCAGAACATCAACATCCTCAAGGGTTACGGTCCGAAATATATTCTCGTGCTGGCGGGTGACCACATCTACAAACAGGACTATTCGCTGATGATCGAACAGCACGTTCAGTCCGGCGCAAAAGTGACGGTGGGCTGCATCGAGGTCCCCCGTGAGGAGGCCAAGGGCTTTGGCGTGATGGCCGTCGACAAGAAAGACAAAATTCTGAGTTTTGTGGAGAAACCTGAAGACCCGCCGCCCATGCCGAACAATCCCGACCTATCGCTGGCAAGCATGGGCATTTACGTGTTCGAGGCCGAATACCTTTATGAAATTCTGCAGGCCGACGCAGTTTCCGAGACGTCCAGCCACGACTTTGGAAAAGACATAATCCCAACCATTGTCGCCGAAGGCGGCGCCATGGCGCATCCGTTCAGCCGATCCTGCGTTATGTCGGGCCTTGAAGACAAACCTTACTGGCGCGATGTGGGAACCATCGATGCCTATTGGCAGGCCAATATTGACCTCACGGACTTCAAACCGGGCCTGGACATCTACGCAACCGATTGGCCGATCTGGACATATTCAGAGCTGACGCCACCGGCCAAGTTCATCCACAACGAGGAAGGCCGGCGCGGTCAGGCCGTTTCTTCAATGGTTTCAGGCGGTTGCATCATTTCAGGGTCCTCGCTTTATCAGTGTCTGCTGTTCACCGGCGTCAAAACCCACTCCTACTCGCAACTCGAGGGCGTGGTCGCCCTGCCCTATTGCGAAGTCGGACGTCGCGCTTACCTGAAGAATGTCGTCATTGACAGGGGCGTCAAAATTCCGCCCGGTTTGATCGTCGGCGAAGATCCAAAGCTTGACGCCAAGCGTTTCCGGCGCACAGAAGGCGGTGTTTGCCTGATTACACAAGCGATGATCGAACAGCTGGATTCGTAAAATGCAAGTATTGATGGTCGCCTCGGAATGTGCGCCCTTTATCAAGACCGGAGGTTTGGCGGATGTCGTCGGCGCGCTGCCAGACGCGCTGTCCAGTCTGGGCATCGGCAGCCGGATTCTGTTGCCTGCCTATCCCGCACTGCAACCCTTGCTCAGCGGCGGCAAACAAGTTGCTCTGTTCGACGATCTGCCCGGCGGCTATGGCCAAGTTGTGCTCGTCACCGCTCAGGGCATTGAATTGCTTCTGCTGGACGCCCCGCAACTGTTCGACCGCCCCGGCCTGCCCTACACCGACCCGGACGGCAAAGATTGGACAGACAACCATCTGCGCTTTGGCGCTTTGGCGCAGGCAGCGGCGCGTATTGGGCTTGATGGTGTCGACGGGTGGGAACCGGACATCGTGCACGCGCACGACTGGCAGGCCGCTCTGACACCCGTATATCTCAAGCAATCTGGGCGGCCTGAGCCAAAATCAGTTCTGACAATCCACAACATCGCCTTTCAGGGCCGTTTCGGACCCCATGTTCTTGCTGAGTTGGGTTTGAGAGGGGACTGGTTTCATCCCGAAGCGTTGGAGTTTCACGGAGATCTGGGTTTCCTAAAGGGCGGATTGATGTTTGCCGACCGGATCACAACCGTCAGCCCGACATACGCCCGTGAAATCCTTACACCGCACTACGGCATGGGCCTGGAAGGTGTCTTGCAATCCCGGGCCGACAACCTCAGCGGCATCCTGAACGGAATTGATACGACCATTTGGGATCCGGCCACCGACCCGGCACTTAGCGTTGGCTATAACGCCCGCAGTTTGGGCAGAAAGGCGGAAAACCGCGCCCGTATCGCAGAACGTGTCGGATTGGATCAGAACGCATCCGGTCCCTTGTTTTGCGTTATCAGCCGGTTGACCGAGCAAAAAGGTCTGGACGCATTGGCCGAGGCAATCCCCGACATCGTTGCCGGCGGCGGCCAACTTGCCGTTTTGGGGTCTGGCGACGTTGCATTGGAACGAGCCTTTACCGAGGCTGGCGAGCGCTTTGCCGGATCAGTTGGCACCGTAATCGGATATGACGAAGCGTTTGCCCACCTGTTGCAGGGCGGGTCTGACGCCATTCTTATCCCTTCGCGGTTCGAGCCGTGCGGCCTGACCCAGCTTTACGGACTACGCTACGGAACCATACCCATTGTCGCACGCACCGGAGGTTTGGCGGACACCGTGATCGACGCCAATGTCGCCGCGCTCAACGCCGAATGCGCAACAGGATTTGTATTTGGTGATGTGTCCGCAAACGGCATCTCAGAGGTGCTGAACCGAGTCTTCGACACGTTTTCCGACAAGAAAAAATGGCAGGTAATGCAACGCGCGGCGATGCGTCAATCCGTCGGTTGGGACCAGTCGGCAAAGGCGTATGCTCAAATGTATCGGGATCTGTCTGAATGAAGGATATCGGACCTGACCAACTGACGATCCAACCCGGGAACCCGTCGCGTCTGGGTGCACATTTCGACGGCAATGGCGTGAATTTCGCCTTGTTTTCCGAACACGCCTCGCGCGTCAGTTTGTGTCTGTTCACTGAGGACGGCGCGCGCGAGTTCACTCGCATGGCCCTGCCCGAGCGGAACGGCTCGGTTTGGCACGGATACGTCCCGGGGCTGAAGCCCGGCACGCTCTACGGCTTTCGGGTGGATGGTCCGTTTGCACCGGAACGCGGGCATCGGTTCAATGCCAACAAGCTGTTGTTGGATCCATACACGCGCGAACTGCACGGCCGCGTCAATCATGATCCAGCCATTCTTGGTTACCTGCCTAATTCTCCGTACGGGGACCTGTCATTCAGCGAGGTCGACAGCGCGCCCCATGTTCCCAAGTCCGTGGTTTCCGATCCAGACAGCTTTTCGCCTGACGCCGTGACACTGGGGCGTCGCTGGGACGGAACATTCATATATGAGGCGCATGTCAGAGGCGCCACAATGCTGCACCCAGACATACCCGATGACGTAAAGGGCACTTACGATGGCCTGTCCTCGCAGCCGATTCTGGACCATCTGACCCGATTGGGCGTTACGGCGGTGGAAATCCTGCCGGTTCATGCCTTCACATCCGAGGGTGCCCTGCGCGCGCGGTCCATGCGCAATTACTGGGGCTATAATACACTGGGCTTCTTCGCGCCCGAGCCGCGCTATTTCGGACCGTCCGGCGTTTTCGGGTTTCGCGCAATGGTCGACCGGTTTCATGCCGCGGGTATCGAGGTCATTCTGGATGTCGTCTATAACCACTCCGCCGAAAGTGATCATCTTGGCCCGACACTGAGTTTTCGCGGGATCGACAATGCCTCTTACTACCTGCTGCTGGACGGCCAACCCCGTTACTACGTAAACGATACCGGTACGGGAAACACGCTGAAGGTTCGGCATCCGTTTGTACTGCGGATGGTGATGGACAGCTTGCGGTTCTGGGTGCAGTGCATGGGGGTCGACGGCTTCCGATTTGATCTGGCCACCACGCTGGCCCGCGAGGCGCATGGGTTCGAAACAGGCGGTGGGTTTTTGGACGCCCTGCGGCAAGATCCTGTGCTGGCAGGGGTCAAACTGATCGCGGAGCCTTGGGATGTCGGTCCCGGCGGATATCAGTTGGGTCGGTTCCCGCCTGAATTTTCCGAGTGGAACGACCGCTATCGCGACACGGTGCGCAAGTTCTGGCGCGGAGATGGACATTCGGCACAGGACATGGGCTCGGCACTTTTGGGCTCGGCGGATTTGTTTGACACAAAGGGTCGGCAAGCCTGGTCATCGGTGAACTTCGTTGCGTCGCACGACGGATTCACATTGGCCGACACGACCCGCTATCTTCAGCGCCACAATGCGGCCAATGGCGAAGACAATCGCGACGGGCATCACAGTAACTACAGCGACAACTTCGGCGTCGAAGGCGACAGTGACGATCCAGAAATAAATGCGGCCCGCCATCAGCGGATGCGCAATATGTTGGCCACCGTTTTTCTTTCGCAAGGCACTCCGATGCTGCTGGCCGGGGATGAAGGCGGCAATTCCCAAAACGGCAACAACAACGCCTATTGTCAGGACAACCCTGTCAGTTGGATCGACTGGACCAAATTGGACAGCGATCTGGTTGCCTTTACCGCGGCTTTGTCAGGATTTCGGGCCAGACACCCCGTTCTGAATCAGAACCGATTCCTGCACGGCGCAAAACGGGCTGACGGACATCCGGACGTCGAATGGCGCGCCATGGACGGATCACCACTGAACTGGCGCGACCCGGGGCTGTCCAGCCTGTGTTTGATTCTGCGTGGCTGCGCCGAATGCGTGGCCGGAAATGCGATGTCTGATGTGGTGCTGCTGGCCTTCAATCGCGAGTATGAGGATCGGGAACTGCAACTGCCGCCAAGTGGCCAAAAGATCTGGCGCCAGGAGATTGACACTTCGACTGCCGCCCAGACAGCGCGCGAAATCACGACATCTGCGACGCGGATCCCGGCAAATTCCGTCGCAGCCTTCGTGCTGCACCAACCGTCGGCCGAATGATGGATAGTGACGACCAACTGCGGCAGTTGGCGCAGGAGTGCGGAATCCATCTTGGCTATCACGGCTGGGACGGAACGCACCAGACCTGCGCCCCTCCGACGCTGAGAGCATTGCTGAGAGCCTTGGACATCGACGCAAGTACAGACAAGGCGATAGACGAGGCATTGCAATCACGACAAGCTGAGCGCACAGGGCGCATCGTGCCGACCGAGCAAGTCGTATCCGCCGGTGAGACCTTTGAGTTCGCACTGCCGCAATCCTGCGAGTGGCAGGTCCTTGATGAGGCGGGCCGGGAAATTCAGGCAGGCCGGGGCGACACCTGCCTTTCACTTCAACCGCTGCCGGTTGGGTATTTCACGTTGGTTGCCCGTGGTGCAGACCGCTGTGATGAAACACTCCTTCTCAGCCGCCCAGCGCACGCCCCGACCATCGCGGACCTGACCGAGCGAGACAAAGGATGGGGTGTATCCGGCGCGCTTTACGCGTTGAATTCTTCAAAAAATGGCGGGGTGGGAAACTATTTGGACCTCGGTAAAACGATGTCATCCCTTGGACAAAACGGGGCCATGTATTTCGGGATCAATCCCATACACGCGCTGGGATGGGCCGCAAATGATACCAAAAGCCCTTATTCACCCAGTCATCGCGGTTTCCTGAACATCGACCATATTGCCGTGGATTCAAGGCTCGCGCCAGCGCCCGATGACGCCCGCATCGACTACACGGCTTTTCGCACCAAACACCGAGCCGCGCTTGAAGCGGAACATAGGCGATTTCAAAACGACGCGACACCGCACGAGCGAGATGACTTTCAAGCGTTTTGCCGAGCCGAAGGTCAGGAGCTTGCCCAATTTGCCATGTTCGAGAGCATCAGCGAAACGCACGGCGGTGACTTTCGAAACTGGCCCGCGCGTCTGCGCCAGCCCGACCGGACAAAGGCTGCACCCAGAGACGTTTTTCACGCATGGCTGCAATGGAAAGCAAACCGACAGATCGAAGCGGCGCAATCTGCGGCGCTTGAGTCCGGAATGGCCCTTGGCCTCTATCTCGACCTCGCGGTTGGTGCGCGACCCGGCGGGGCCGAAGTTTGGATGCACCAGGACCTGATTGCACACGGTGTATCGGTTGGCGCACCGCCTGATCAGCTGAGCCCTGCGGGTCAATCTTGGACTTTGGCCGCGTACGCGCCCAACAAGCTGTCCAGGAACCGCTATGAACCTTTGCGTGCGCTGCTCGGGAAACTCATGAAACAAGCCGGGATTGTCCGGATTGATCACGTCCTGGGATTGATGCGCAGCTTCTGGGTGCCCGAGGATGGCAGCCCGGGTGGCTATATCTCACAACCGTTCGAGGCCTTGCTTGCCGTTGTGGCCATCGAGGCCGCGCGCAACCGCTGCTGCGTCGTAGGTGAGGACTTAGGGCTGGTTCCAGCAGGGTTTCGTGAACGATTGAACGCGTCCGGCCTGTACAGCTATGCGGTCTGGCAGTTTGAAGGGACGGGCGATGGCGAATTGCGATCCGCGCGACAGCTGCGTCCCTTTACGATGGCTTGCTTTGGCACCCACGATACCCCGACGATCAGGGGATTCTGGCGCGGGCGCGATATCGAATGGTGGCGCTCTATCGGCTGGCTGTCGCCGGATGCCGCAATAGGAATGCACGGCGCGCGGGCAAGACAACGCAACGCGCTTCGCAAACACTGTGCCATTCCTCCAAGCGCCACTTTGAGCGATATCATGGGCGCGATTCATGGGGAACTGGCCAGAAGCCCCGCAAAGCTGGTCACGGTGCAGTTGGATGATATCTTTGGCCAAGAACAGGCTCAGAACCTGCCCGGCACTATTGACGAGCATCCGAATTGGCGACGTCGGGCGTCCGTGGCAGTCGATGAAATTGCCGCTCTGCAGGAAGTGAAAGAGCTGCGCAATGCGATGGAACCGGCGCGCCGAACCCGGGCCACCGTTCAAAACAAGGAAACCGATCCATGTCTTTCGTGACGCATAACTGCACACCTTTTTCGGGACAAAAGCCCGGGACTTCCGGACTGCGGAAGAAGACACGCGTCTTCATGGAACCCGGCTATCTTGAATGCTTCGTGCAGTCGATTTTCAACGCAATCGGCGGTGGCCAAGGCAAGGTATTCGTCATTGGCGGTGATGGTCGGTTTTTTAATGCCGAGGCCATCCAGACTATTTTGCGCATGGCCGCAGCAAACGGAGCGGCGCGCGCGATCGTCGGGCAGAATGGTTTGCTGTCCACACCTGCCGCGTCCAATCTGATCCGCAAGCGCGGTGCCGATGGTGGCTTCATCCTGTCAGCCAGCCACAACCCAGGTGGCGTCGACGCGGATTTCGGTCTGAAATTCAACGGTGGCAATGGCGGCCCCGCATCTGAGAGCCTGACCGAAGCGTTCTACCAGCACTCTCAGCGTATTGCTGAATACATCACGCTGGAGTCGGACCCGCTTGATCTTGGGCAAATCGGTGTCACCAAACTCGAAGACATGCAGGTCGAGATCGTCGATCCCGTGACCGACTATGCGGAACTGATGCGTGAGATATTTGACTTTGATCAGATCAAAGCCCTGATTTCCGAGGGCTTCACGCTTCGGTTTGATGCCATGCATGCGGTAACCGGGCCTTATGCCACTGCCATTCTAGAAGACGAGCTAGGTGCGCCCAAGGGATCCGTCCTGAACGCAATACCATCGGTCGATTTTGGAAAGGGTCACCCAGACCCCAACCCGATTTGGGCCAAGCCGCTGGTCGATCTGGTTATGTCGCCCGACGGACCGGACTTTGCAGCGGCTTCAGACGGGGATGGCGACCGGAACATGATCCTGGGCAAAGGCATCTACGTCACGCCTTCCGACAGCCTGGCGGTTCTGGCCGCTAACGCGCATCTTGCGCCAGGTTACAGCGCTGGTCTGGCCGGGGTGGCACGTTCGATGCCTACCAGCGCAGCCGTGGACCGGGTTGCATCAGATTTGGGCATCGACTGTTTTGAAACCCCAACGGGATGGAAGTTCTTTGGCAATCTGCTCGATGCCGGACGCATCACGCTGTGCGGCGAGGAAAGCGCCGGTACGGGGTCCGACCATGTGAGAGAGAAAGATGGCCTTTGGGCAGTTCTTTTGTGGTTGAACATATTGGCCAAGCGTCGAACTTCGGTCCGTGAGATCATGCGAGATCACTGGCAGACCTATGGTCGCAACTATTACTCACGTCATGACTATGAGGCCGTGGACAGTCGCAAAGCCGACCAAATGATGACCGACCTGACCGCCAGATTGCCAAAGCTACCCGGTAGCGCGGCGGGCAATCTGATTGTCGCGGCGGCAGATCAGTTCTCGTACAAGGACCCGGTCGATGGCTCGGTAAGCAAGAACCAAGGCGTTTGTGTAATTTTTGAAAACGGCAGTCGCGGCGTGATCCGGCTGTCTGGCACAGGAACCGACAACGCCACAATCCGTGTTTATCTGGAGCAGTTCACGCCACAAGGCGGTCAAATGGACCTTGATACCCAAACCGCCTTGCGCGAGGTCGCGGACGCTATGGCCGAGATTTCCAGATTGCCGGAGACCTGCGGGCGAATTTCGCCCGATATCATGACCTGATCGACCCTTGCAGCGAGTGGACTTATGGATTGAGGTCTTGATGCTTTGACAACCTGACACAAGGCCGGGAGGCTGGGTATGACAGATCAAGTGGCAGAGTTCGGCGACTTTTGTTGATCGAAATTGCGCTAATCGGCAATTGCGCAGAATGCGTTTGTTTGGCGCTTTGTACGCTCGCAAGGCACAAAGTGGCCTCTCCTCACTCCACCGGACCAGCGGGTCGCTCAACACCGAGGGCATCCAGAATATCACCCGTGACCGCAAGAACAGCATATTCCGCGCGGCGCGCCTGCGCCTCAAGCTGAATTACCCGCACTTGCGCTGTGTTGAGCTCGCGCAGCGCGTCGAGAATTTGCAGAAGATTGGTTCGGCCGATGTCGAATTGTCCCCGTGCGGCGTCCAGGGCATCTGAGTTAATTGCAGCCGCGCGACGCGCGAAAGCAAGTCGTTGCTGGACCGAGGTTGTTTCTTCAATCGCCTGTGTAAGGTTGCGCAACAACTCTCGCCGCAGGGCTTCCTCGTTGGCTTTGCTTTGTTGCAGATTGGCGCGCGCGGTCCGGACATCGGCGCGGGCTGATCCACCCTGATAAATCGGAATGTCGACACCCAATCGGGCCTGCGCCCCGTCGTCGATAGACCCCCGGTCAAAATCTGTCTCCAGAATTGCCGAAAGTGTCGGGCGCGTTGCCCGTTCGGCCACGACAACTTCTTGCCTGCGAAACTCGCTTGCGGCGCGTTGGCTGCGAAGTTGCGGACTGCGCGCAACCATTTCCTGTGCGGACGCCTGAACCAGATTTGGCGCGGGTGGAATCGTCGGAACCAGACCCGGAGGGGACCCGAACACTTCGATCCATGTTGCAGTCGCAAGAGCAACCTCTGTTTGCGCCTGCGCCAGCTCTGTCTCGGCATTCGATTGCCGTCCCTCACCGGCCAGCAGGTCTGCGACAGACCCGGCACCTGCATCGAAGCGCTCTCTCAGGTCGTCGACCAAATCACCCGTTCGTTGCAGATTTTCTTGTGCCTGAGTTTCGAGTCTGCGGTTGCGCTCAAGATCAATGATTGTTTCGACGGCCTCGAAACTCAAAGCGTTTAGCACGGACAGTTCATCAAGCCACTTTTGCTGCGCTTCGATCCGGCGCAATCCGACCCGGCTTGCTACCTTGCCGCCGTCATAGATGATCTGGCTCAGCCGAAGGATTGGGATTGTATCGCCGTCATCTGTCACCGAGGTTTCCGCGTTCAGTTGTGGTCGAAGCCTGCCCTGTTCGGATGTGATACGCGCCTGAGACGCAGCGATACCGGCCAGACCGGCCCGCGCGGACGGAGATGCGACAACGCTGGACCGCACAAGTTTCGCAAACTCCGTATCTGAAATATCTCCTGTAAGGTTTCCCGCTTCGAATTTGCCAACCTCGTGGTCTGGCATTTCCGCGACAAACGACTTGGTGTCCTGCATACCCTCGCTGCAACCTGTCACAAAAACGATCGCGATCAGATATGGCACCCAAAATCTCACGGCGTCAGAACTCCTGATTTCAATCCAACGCCTACCAGCCGTTCCATGGTTTCCAGATCAAGACCGGCGCAGGCAGCAACTGCGCTACAGTGTTAGACCGAGGTCGATAAGAATTCGTTTACGTAGAATTTCTGCAATCCCTTTTCGGCTTACCTACCGAAATTGGGGCCCCAGCGTCGTTTGGCTGTCCACATTGACAGAAAATTTCCCTTTCTCTATCCGTCGCGCGTTCAAGCTCGAAAGTTTGAGGAAAAACAATGGGGCGACCGTCAGTCCAAGATCAACGCAGGCAAGAGGTCCTGGATGCCTTCATGACTTGCGTCGCGACTTATGGTGTTGAAGGCGCGACACTTGAGAAGATAGCCGCCGAGGCGGGGCTGAAACGCCCGCTTATTCGACACCACCTTGGCAATCGCGAAGCCATGGTATTGGCGCTTGGCAATCACATTGCAGAAACGCTCAACCAGCAAAGTGCTCTTCTTCGCGAGTCGCTAGGAAACCCGCCGAGCACCCGAGCGCTTATCGAAGTGCTGTTCAGCACCGATCACGCATCAGATCCCCGAACAAACATTTGCTATCAGTCGCTTTCGAATTCAGTCGCACTGTATCCCGACCTTCGGCAACCGCTGTTGAGTGCGATGGAAACGCTGTATCAGGTGGCGGTTGACATCGTGCGGGCCGGGCATCCGACGGCGGATGCAAAAATTTGCGAGACCGTGGCACATGGCATCATAAATCTTTACGTCACCACGGACGCCTTCGTACCTCTGAACCCGCCGGAGTCCTGGGCCAGCAATTCCTTTCTTGCAGCCATCAGGCTGGCAGAAACGCTCGGGGCGGAGAGCTGATCGCGAGTTAACCTGCCGCAAGCTCGTTGACCGAGCTTCAAAAGCGGTCCGGACTAAACGGGCTGAGATCAATATTGGTCGCTCTACCCGCAAACTCCCCGGCCACCAACCGGGCTGTGGTCGCTGCCAATGTCAGGCCCAACTGCCCGTGCCCGGTCGCGAAGGTAACGTTGGGCAGGCGTTTGCTGCGGCCAATGATGGGCCGTGTATCCGGCGTCAACGGGCGCCGCCCCATGCGTCGCTCGGCTCGGTCCGTACGCAGGCCCGGCAAGACACGACGCGCATGGTCCACCAAAATATCAGCTCTTTTCCAGTTGGGTTTTGCATCCGAACTGGCAAACTCGATCGTGCCCGCGACGGCCAACGCATCCTCGTACGGCGTCATCCCGAAACCGCCCTTTGCGTAAAACACAGTGTGGCCAAGATCGACGTTGCAGTCGCGCAACGCGGTTGAATACCCGATCACACCTTCGATCTTCAACGGCACACCTAATCTGTCAGATAGGCGGCGCGAGTGGATTCCGGCAGCAATGACAAACTCATCCGCCTCGCAGACGCGACCGTCAGACAGGCGCACGGTTGAGATCATCTGACCCTTGCGGTCGAATTCAACCGCGGCACCCGACACAACCTGCCCGCCGCGATTGCGAAAGGCGTTGTGCAATTCGCTGACCAAAAGCACCGGATCGGTCACGAAACTCCAGTCACGCAGCAAAGCTGCCGAATGAAAGTCCGACGCAATCGCGGGATCGATTTCATGTGCTTCTGCGCCAGTGACATCCTCGATCCGACAGCCAAGGTCACGGGCCAGATCAAGCGCTGCGGCCATCAAAGCGCGATCCTGAGCGTCTTCGAACAGTTTGATAACAGGCCGTTCGACCAACAGTTCGGGCCGCCCGATATCTGCGATCTGTGCCTTGAAATCCTCGGTCGCTGCAAAGGTCAGGCGGGCAAGGTCTTCGGCAATCGCGCGCATTCTCGATTGACGCGCGTTCGCGGCAAACCGCAAAAACCACGGCAGAACACGCAAAGCGGATGCCGGGCGAAGTGTCAAAGGGGCCTGGGGCCGCAAAAGCCAACCGGGCACTTTCATCAACATCCCCGGTTGGGACAGGGGCACAATTTCGCCAACCGCGATGCAACCGCAAGAGGCCCAGCTGGCCCCCTCGCCGATCGGACCGGGTTCAATTACGGTCACCTCATGCCCATCGGCCTGCAACGCCAACGCGCAGGAGATGCCAACAACGCCGCCCCCAACTACCGCAATGCTAGCCATTTGTGCCGCCCGTCATTGCAAACCGCGCAGCTGTGCCAGCAGCTCGGCGCTCACCGATACGCCGTTCGCTTCGGATGCGGCGCGGTTTCGCAGGCGACCATCGCCCGGAACGCGCGCATCGCCATTACCCTCGATTTCCGCACAGATCCGCGCGACATAGTCATCAAAACCGGTGTTTCCGAACCGTTTGGGATCAATGGCGATCAATGTATTGCCGCCCTTGATGTTCAATGCCCCGTGAGCTTCGCGATCTGCGTTGTCCACCGACAAGGTTCCGCCAGACAAGGCAGCGCCCATCACTTCGATCAAAAACGCAATCGCTGCGCCCTTGTGCTCGCCAAAGGGCAACAGGCTGCGTGTTTCAAGAATGGCGTTTGGATCGACACTGGGTTGACCCTCGGTGTCCAGCCCGGCCGGGCGCGGCAGGTCATGACCCTCGGCAGCTGCCATCCGAATGTCCATCAACGCCACCATGGATGAGGCCTGATCCCAAACCACCGGCTGTTTACCAACCCTTGGACAGGCAAATGACATCGGGTTGGTGCCAAAAACCGGACGCACACCGCCTTGGGGAACCACCATGGACAGGGAATTAACCACCGCGAAAGCGACCAGTCCGGCCTCGGCCAAAGGTTCGGTGTCGAAACGCAGCCCGGCGAGGTGATGACAGTTGGCGCAAGTGAACGCGGCGATGCCCTGCTCATGGGTCATGGCGACAAGCTCCGCCCGCGCAGCAGCAGCGGCGATCTGGTAATATCCATTGTCGCCATCTGCGCGCAGAACACCCGGGGCGATCCGCTCAATCGTTGGCGAAGCGGACGGGTTAGCATATCCGGACGTAAAGCTTTGAGCATAAACAGGCAGCATCCTCAGCCCATGGCTGCGCGGTCCGTCGCGTTCGGACTTTGTGACAATGTCAGCAATCAAATCACTGCCCGCAGGGTTCATCCCCGCCGTCACAAGGACAGAATTCGCCAGTGCACGAACCTCGTCCAGTGAAAGCGTTTCCGTAGAGTTTTCAGCCATTTCAAGTTCCTATGCTTCGAGGATTCAAACGAACGCGGCCGCGGGTTGATCGCAGCCTAAGCAGCTTAGGCACTGTATTCCACGCGCTTTTTGGCGACAAATTCATCCAGTGCACCGCGCTGATCGTCCGGCATTGGCGGACGAACGTAGTTGTTCAACATGCGCTTTGCCTCTGCGTTGCCCACAACTTCCGCAGTTTTTGACCCTTCCGCTTCCCATTGCTCGAAACTGTCGTTGTTCTGCAGATGGTTCATGTGCATCGGGTTCTCGCGCGTATGATCGGTGCCAAGGAAATGGCCACCGGGGCCGATCTGCGCGATGTCATCCAACAATGCGTCGAGATTTTCATCGGCTAGCCCGCTGAAGAAACGATGGAAGTTCTCAAGCTGTAAACTGTCCTGCACCCACTTCGAGTAGCTGACGCCCAGCGCCCCCTCCAGGAACCCTGCCGAGTGCACGATGTAATTCGCTCCACCCAGCAGTACCGGCCACATGGTGTTTGCGGTGTCGAACGCGGCCTGCATGTCCGGGGTTTTCGAACCGGTCCACATTGTGCAGGTCCGCCAAGGCACATCGTAAAACCGCGCCATCTGCCCCACCAGCAGGTTCATTAGGCCGGGCTCTGGCGAGCCCATCATCGGCGCGCCCGTTTTCATGGACACACCCATGATCGCGACGCCCAGCACCATTGGTGCACCCCGACGAATGATCTGGCTATAGGCCATGCCCGCCAACGATTCCGCAATCAAAAGGGCCACGCCCCCTTGCGGGCTGGCTGGGGTGCTGGCCCCGGCCAGAACAAAGGGCGACAACAGACAGGGCTGGTTGGCGGCGGCGTAAACCCGCAGGCTTTGCAGCATGGTCTCATCCCAGACCAGCGGCGTGTTGCAATTCAGCAGGGCAGCCATCACGACGTTTTCGTCAACGAAATCCGCGCCAAACACGATACGCGTCATCTCAACACTATCCCGCGCCGCCTGCTCGGATAGCACGGACCCCTTGATGGGTTTGTCGGTCAGCGTCAGCGCGGCATGGACAAGCTCAAGATGGCGTTGCGGAACCGGCACGTCCTGCGGTTCCACCGGCAGGATACCGGGCACCATCATCGATTGGCTCATCTGGCTGAGTTTGAAGAAGTTCTGAGCGTCCTCCAGCATGGATGGACGGCGCACACCGTCCAAGCCATAGACAAACGGTGCGCCATACGCATTGGCGAACACCGAATGTCGGTTGCCGACCCGCAACGAGCGTTCCGGGTTGCGCGCGGCATAGCCCCATTCCGAAGGCACGGCCGAGATCAGGTCCATAAGCATCTCTCGGCCAATGCGCACCCGTTCGCCCTGCACATCCGCGCCGTATTTCTTCCAGTCGGCCAAAGCGACCGGGTCGCGGAATTCAATGCCTGTTGTTTCCAGGATCGTCATCGCCGCATTGTGAATCTTCTCGACCCCTTCAGGGCCAAGCGGATCAATCGGACCAACCTTTCGGTTCAATGTCGAAAGATAAACAGGCGGCGGATTGGTCCGCGCCTGAACCCGCGCCGCGCGTCCACCACCCCGGCCTGAGCGTGCTTTGACTTCTGCCATTTCAATTCCTCCGGATCAGGCGCGCGCACGGGCGCTGGTGGGGTCAATGGCGCAGACATCAATGACTTCGGCATCGCGCATTTCGTTGTGAACCAGCACCTGCATTTTGGTGCCCGGCGCCGCCTTGTCCTGCGGAACCAAAGCCATCGCGATGTCGTGGTTGCAGTAGTACGAAAATCCGCCCGACGTGACTCGGCCGATCAATTCCCCATCGGCATAGACGCCTTCGTCAAACATCACCGAGGTGTCGCAGAACGGCAGCTTCAGCGTGACCAATTGGCTATACGTGTTCTGTTGTTTTTGCTTAACCAGCGCGGCCTTGCCGATGAAGTCACGTCCTTCGGTTACAACGAAGCGGTCAAGGCTTGCCTCATAGGGCGTTAAATCTTTGCAGATTTCGCGGTTGATGGCGCGATAGGATTTTTCCAGTCGCATGGACTCCAGCGCCTCAAGACCAAAGGGCTTCACACCCGCTTTCAAAAGCAAGTCTACGAGATGGCGGTTATAGCCGACCGGGTGGTGCAACTCCCACCCCAACTCGCCGGTGTAGGAAACGCGCAACAGGTGGACGCCCTTGGCATAGCCCACCTCACCCATCTGTGCAGACAGCCACGGAAAGGCAGCATTCGACAGATCGTTGTCGGTCAACGGTTGCAGGATCTCGCGCGCCTTGGGCCCGGCCAGCGCGATTACGCCAAGCTGTTCCGAAATATCTTCCATGATGACAGAGCCATCGGTGGGCAGCAGCCGCTGCAACTGATCCCAGTTGTAAGCCCGCCAGTTCGGGGTGGAGATCAGATAGAAGTCATCCTCGGCGTAGCGCACGATGGTGTATTCCGCATCCATGCCACCCTTGTCGTTCAGCATCAGCGACAGGGTCATCCGGCCCACCTTGGGCAGTTTGTTGGCCATGAGGCTGTCCAGCCAGGCCGCCGCACCCGGTCCGCGCACGGTGAATTTGGTCATCGGCGACATCTCGATGAAGCCGGCCTCTTCACGGGTGGTGCGCACTTCTTCCTGTACCCTCTCCATGTGATTGGTACGACGAAATGAATGCTCGGGTATCGCCTCTGCGGGAGATTTGGCGAACCAGCGCGGGAACTCATAACCATTGAAGCTGGTCCAGACGGCCCCATGCGCGGTCAACAGATCATAAGAACCCATGGTTTTCATCGGGCGGGCATCGGGGAAATCCTCGCCCGGGATATGCGCATCCATGTGCGTGCCCCAGGTCTCGCGCACTTTGTCCATCGTCCAGCGTTTGGACGCATAGTCCGAGAACCGGCGCGGGTCGAGTTCCGACATATCCATTCCCGGATCGCCATCGACGATCCATTTGGCAAGACGATTGCCAACTGTGCCGCCCCACAGGATACCGCCGGGCATCCCTTCGGCCAGCCAAAGGTTTTGGTGCCCCGGCGCGGGACCGGCCAGCGGCAATTCATCCGGGGTCATCTGGAACGGGCCGCGGGTATTGGCCTTGATCCCGACCTCACCCAGCGTTGGCACACGTTCAATTGCCCGTTCCCATTGGGTCTCAACCGCGTCGAAATCCTCGGGCAGCAGATCGGCACCAAAATCCGGTGGCACGCGGTCTTCTGCAAACAGCTTGAGGTCTTTGGTGAATTCGTAGGGGCCAAACTGGATGCCGCCCACATCCTCACGGAGATACGCGCCGTAATCTTCGTCCCTGAGGATGGGGAATTCCGGCAGACCTTCGGCGCGGCGTTCTTTCAGCAGCGGAACAGTCTCGGTCGTCCAATACTGGTGAACGATCGGGATACAGGGCAGGTCCAATCCCACGCGCCGCGCATTCTCGCGGGCATAGTTGCCGGTTGCAAAGATCAGATGCTCACACGTGATCTCACCCTGATTGGTGGTCACTTTCCAGTGGCCATTGTCCAGCTTTTCATAAGCCTGTGCCTCGGTATTCTGATAGACTTTGGCCCCGGCATCCCGTGCCAGCTTGGCCAGTGCCATCGTGATATCGGCCGGGTTCACATACCCGTCTTCGGTGTGCAGGATACCGCCGCGAATATCCGGGCTTTGGTTGAGCAGCGGGTGCACTTCGGCAATCTCCTCCGGCGTCAGCAACCTGCAGGGCACACCCGCCGCTTCGGCAATCGAGATATAGGACTGGAATTCGTCCCAGCGCTTTTCGGTATTGGCCACACGTAACTGGCCAACTTTGCGCAGACCAACCGAGGTTCCCATCTTTTCTTCGACCTCGGTGTAAATGCGGATGGTTTCCATCGTCATCTTCGAAACGTTGTGCGACCGCACGAACGTCACCAGCAGCCCCGCAGCGTGCCATGTGGAACCCGATGTCAGGGTCGTCCGCTCCAACATAACCGCGTCGGTGCACCCATGTTCGGTCAACCCATAGAGAATGGAAGCGCCGACGCATCCCCCACCGACAACCACAACTTTTGCGTGAGACTTCATTCTATCTTCCTTCAAAAAACTGCAGGGCTCGTCGGTGTCGCGGTTTCAATGCGACTCCCCTCGACAAACGTTGGCGGTGATTTTGGCTCAAATACGCTTTCGCACAATTGTAAAAAATCTCAACCTGCATTAGTTTTACTAATCTGAAACAAGAAGTTTCATGCGAAAAAATCCCCGCAAATGCGGTTGTCATGAGAAAAGATATTGCCCAAACGCCCCTATAACCTGCCGCCGATGACGTCCCTGCTCAGCTTTGAAGCCGCAGCACGCAATGTCAGCTTCAAGGCCGCCGCCAAAGAGCTCAACGTCACGCCCGCCGCCATCAGCCATCAGATCAAAGCGCTTGAGCAGGAATTGCAGTTCACATTGTTTCACCGATTTCACAGAGGTGTCGAGCTGACTGAAGGTGGCGCTTATCTTTTGGTCGCGCTCCAGCGCGGCTTTGAGGGCATCGGCGAAGCACTTGATCAGCTACGTGCGCAACGCAAAGGATCAGCCGTGACGATCAGGTCGAGTACCGCGGTCAGCTCGCTCTGGCTGACCCCGCGCCTGGCTCAATTCTGGAAGAGTCACGGCCACATCTCAGTTTCGCAGATCGTCAATGACCTGAACACCAGCATCCCCGATTGCGATCTGAGTATCCATTATGGCGACATGTCCCGCGAGACCGGCCCGTGCCACGCATTGTTTCACGACCAGATCATGGCCCTTTGCAGCCCCCGATTTGCAGAGCAGCACAGCGTGAGAACCATCGCAGATTTTCGACACGTTCCCCTGATCCACTTGGATGAGCCGGAATCCGGCTGGACGGATTGGTACGGCTGGGCGCGGATTCTGGGATACGACGGGCCGCTGAATTCTGCCCACCGCGTCAACAACTATGTCATAGCGTTGCAGGCAGCACAGGACGACATGGGCGCAGTACTTGGTTGGGAGGGGCTGACGTCAGATCTGGTTGCATCAGGCAAATTGGTCAAGCTGGTGCCGGAAACTGTTCCCGCACCGCTGGATTTCTATGTCAAACTGCACAACCAGTCCTCGGACCGCGCGGCAATCGTGTTCAAATGGCTGACCGGGATCGCGGCATGACTACGGCGCTGTCGTGTAACTTGCGTTAGGAGAACTTTGTCCGCCTGTGGAGGTCAATAGACTGAACAAGAGCTTTCCAAACGTCGTCTTCTAGGCTTTGAAGGTCGAGGGCTCGAGCACAACTATTAGACTCGGGTTAAGCTTCTCGCAATTACCTACGATTAGCGACGACTGTTGGCCAATCTGTCAGCATGTATTCGATATCGGTTGCCTGGCAATCATCCGGAACAAGACCGCATACAAAGACTGAGAGTACAATTTCCCAGAGCGCGTTCGCCCTCCGTCCAAAGTCAAACTTGCGACTAGGGCGACGTTAAGATTGCTCGCCACATAGTTCGTTGGCTCTCGGCAATGCGAACGCTATTTGCCAATTCGTCCCAACGAAATCGCAATTGACCCAATCATCGAAAAATTGAACTTGACGATGGTTGCGAAGGGGTTTCTATCTGAAGTAGATTGTTAGAACGCCAAACTACTTTAAAGTGTATTTGTATGAAAATCCTAGTCGTCGATGACGAACCACTATTCTGCGACATCATGACGGCTGAGTTATCCGCTTGCGGTCACAAGGATGTCCATACGGCAAACTCGGGCGCGGATGCAATCAACTTGGTCCGCTCGGCGGACATTCCGTTTGATTGTGCCTTGCTTGACATCGACATGCCGGGAATAAACGGGATCGAACTATGCGGGTTGCTGCGGTCCGAACCGGCCAGCGCGGAAATCCCGCTTGTGATGGTCACCGCGCGATCTGGGGTTGAAAGTGTCGACAAGGCCTTTGCGGCGGGTGCGACCGATTATCTGACCAAACCCGTAAACAAACTTGATTTGCAGGGGCGCATGACAATGGCGTCAGCCATGGCGCGTGAGCGGGCCGCGCGTAAGCTGGCGCTGGCAGACAGCGAAAAGAAAGAGAGCTTCCGGTTTGAAGACGCCTGCCGCCTAGAGGTTGAACAGGCCTGCATGGACTTCCTTGCACTGCAGAACTACGTCCTGAAACTGGGTGCCATGCAAATGTTCAGCCATGTGGCAATCGGCTTTCAGGTGGCCAATGCCCGAGAGTTATTTCTCACGCTCGAAAACACCGCGTTCCGGGAAACCATGTCTGATGTTGCCGAGATCATCATCGAGGCGACGATGTCTGGCGATGCAATCGTCTCTTACGCCGGTTCGGGTTACTTTGTTGCGTTGCTCAATCGACAGTCAGACATCGGCTTCGAAGGCTTGACGGATCAGATCGAACCGAAACTGCAAAGCCTAAATGGATGGTATGCCGACCTTGGCCAATTGCCCATCCGGATCAAAGTCGGAGCGCCGGTCAGTCGGGGGTTGGTTTCGTTCCTGTCCCCGGAAGACGCCCTTGAAAGGGCGCTTGAAAATACAAAAGACCCCATGGCGGTTTTGGGCGGATTGGATGAGGCAGATCATCAAACCCGCGGGCAAACACAAAACCACACGCGATAATTTGTGTTGCAGGAGCATTGGTCGAAATGGCGAACGAAGATCAATTGAACACTGCGATTGCGTTGTTGCGATCCAGATTTGTGGACACGTGCGGCGATCGTTTGAAAACTCTGGCGCAAGCAGTGGATGCCATTCGCATTGGCGCGGATGCAACGCAAGAGCTCAGCCAAATCCGAAGAGAGTGCCACAAGCTTGCCGGCCTTGCCGGGTCAATCGGGTTTTCGGAACTGGGCGAGCTGGCAGAAGAAATCGATATCACCTTGAAGACAGGCCAATCGGACTGGGCCGCAGTAGAACCAAAACTTGGGGAACTGATGCAAGCACTGGCGAACCTAAAGAAATGACCTCTGGGCCTGGCGCAAAGCCGAGCGAACCGCCCCACCGGATCAGCGTTGAAAGCCATATTTTACAAAAGTCATGAGGTGACAGTTTGAACAAAAGTCAGGAAATGCTGTCACAGCGAAAACGAAGGCATAAACGGACAATTACGCTGATCTACGCCGCGATTGTCTTGCTGGGCGTTTTGAGCGTTGCGTTTATGGATCGCTTCATCGTCGCTCAGAAATTTGAAGCCGAGCGTGCATCGGTTCAACGTTCGCTCAACTCAATCCGTTTCCGGCTGGAAAGACTTATAGATAGCTACAGCCACATGTCGCGCAGCCTTGCGATTGCACAGTCCTTTGAAGCGGACACCGAGTTTCAGAAACTGGCCGGGCTGTTGCGCAACAACAATCCAAGCGTGATCAACATCGCGCGCTCAAAGGACTTTATCATCACGGATGTTCACCCGATCGAACCAAATCGTCAGATTTTGGGACATGACTACCGCGACCATCCTGATCAGTTGAAATCCGTTCAGGCCGCGCTTGATACGCGAGAGACCGTGATTGTTGGGCCCACGCCATTGTTTCAGGGGGTCTTTGGGCTCTTGCTGCGAAATGCCCAACCCGGACAGGATAACGTTGTCGGAAATATCGTTCTCGACTTCGAGCGTGTCCTGAGAGAAGCCGGAATGGGGGCTGAGCCGACGGTCTTCATGTCGTCGGCACGTATAATTGGTGATGACGGTGCTGACGGACCTTTGGTCTTTGGCAAACCGTCCGTTTGGGATGCTGATCCCGTCCGTGCAGAAGTCACCTTGGGCGGGACAGTTGTCGAACTGGCAAAGACACCAACCGACGGTTGGCACATCGACACATCTCACAGGTTTATCCTTGTTTTAACCACCGCTGTACTTGTTCTGATTGCGTTTCTGGGGGTGAACTATGCGCGCCGCCTGATCATTGAACGCGCCGAAGCAAGGCGCCAACTGCTGAATGCGATCGAGTCGATTCATGACGGGTTTGTCCTATTTGACCGAAATGACCGCATGATCCTGTGCAATGAGCGCTACCGCGGCTTTTTCGAAACATCCAAGGATGTGATCGTGCCCGGTGCCAGATTTGAGGATATCTTGCGTCATGGCGTCAGACATGGCCAATACCCCGAAGCCATCGGTCGCGAAGAAGACTGGATCGCCAAGCGTATGGAATTGCACGCTAATTCGCACGGTCAAACCGAGACCGAGCTTTCGGATGGCCGCTGGATCAAGGTCTCCGAAGCGCGAACCAGCCAGGGCGGAACCGTCGGTATTCGAACTGATATCACCGAGTTGAAGAAGGCGTTGCAAACCGCCGAACAGGCCGTCAGGTCCAAAAGCGAATTCATCAACAATATGAACCATGAATTGCGGGCGCCGCTGTCCGTTGTTCTTGGGTATATTGCCTTCCTCCGAAAAGTTGAGATCTACCCGCAGTACAAGGCGCTACGAAACGCGCTGGAGTCAAATCCGCAGCACCTAAAGCTTTTGCAAGAGTTCACGGATGTCATCGTCGAACAGGCGACAAAGTCGGAATCCTCGGGCAAGCACCTGCTCGGGTTGATCAATTCGGTTCTTGATTGGGCAAAGCTGAGCACCGGCAACGTGACCCTGAACCCGCAGAAAATAGACATGGACAAGTTGCTGAACACCTTGGGGGAAGAGCTTGGCCCGGTTGCTGCCGACAAAGGATTGAATCTAGAGGTGACTGTTGAACCCGCCCCAGTCGAAGGCGACCCACTGCGCATGCGCCAGATCTTCATGAACCTCATAAACAATGCCATCAAATTCACCGAATTCGGCGCTATCAAAATTTCCCTTGAGGAACAGGATGGGACGGTAACAGTGGCGGTAGAGGATACCGGCCAGGGAATACCCGACGATCAATTGGAATTAATTTTCAATCGCTTCATTCAAGTCGACAATGCGCAAAAGGACGGTCAAGCAGGTACGGGTCTTGGTCTTGCGATCACCAAGAACCTCGTGGAATTGCACGGTGGTCACATCTCGGTGTCCAGCACTTTTGGGCAGGGAAGCCGGTTTCAGGTCGTCTTTCCCGATCAATTTCCAAGCCAGAAATGAGCCATACTTTCCAGCTAACCCTGAACAAACCGGGTTTGAGGCCAGCCAGAACATGATGACCAAGATGAGCAAACCAAAACAAATCGTTCACGTGGATGACGACGAAGACATTCTGACAATCACGCGTATGGCACTTGAACTTGTTGGCGGTTTTGATGTCTTGCAGTTCAACTCGGGCCGAAAGGTGCTCGAGGTTCTGTCAGATCTGAACCCGGACTTGTTCCTTCTGGATGTGATGATGCCGGAAATGGACGGCCCCGAGCTTATGACCGAAATCCGCAAGCGACCAGAACATAAGACAACTCCGGTCGTTTTCATGACGGCAAAGGCCGAGCATCAGGTACAGGACATGGCGGTTTTTGGCGATGCGCTGGCGTGCATTACCAAACCCTTTGATCCGCTTATTTTGCACGAGGAACTGAACACACTGTTGGAGGAGGATTCCTGATCCCCAAAACGCCAAGTGGTGAAGGACAGGCAGCGCCGCAATCCGCCGATCAGGCTGATCTTGCCGTCAGCGAGATTCTCAGCGACGCTGAGTTTTCCAGCAAAGAGCTGGCGCGGGCCATTCGATTGTTCGCATTAGATACGTATTACCACTAAAAGGCGTTTACAAAAGTTAAAGAACACCTAGTAATTGTTATTAGAAATTCGTTGAGGAGTTTTGGAACTTGGACTTGCCATCTGATTCAGGGCTGATTGGATCGGTGGGCGAAACGACGTCTCCTTTGATGCGTCAAATGAAGGACTACTGCCGCGTCGGTCTGGAGTTGACATTACAAAGACTGTTCATCTTTGCCTCGGCCCTGGCATTGGCGGCCTTTTACTACGACGCCCGGTTCGCGGCAATTTTGCTGGTGTTTCTTCTGGTGTCCGAATTGTACGACTACAGGTTCTTCAACCGTGTCGTGGCAAGCACTGAAACCTCCCATGCCGCTGCGCGCAGGTTTCTTCCCTACCTGTATCTGAGCACATTTTTCAGCACATCGCTGATCATCGCCTATTCGGTCGGTATTGCCGTCATTCAGGGGCCGACAACTCATTTTATGTCATCGTTTTTCCTTTTTGCGGCAGCACTCTTTGCGGCGATGAACAGTTACTATGTCATGCACGTTTTGGTGACGCGTCTGATCTGCTTTGGCGCCGCGTTTTTGTTCATACCAATCCGCGATATCGTGATTACCAATGCTCCGCTGCAATCCGAGCTCTGGGCGCAGTTGTTTACCAGCATATTTGTTCTGACATTCGTCATCGACAGTTCCCGAAACTACTTGAAGGTCTATCGGGCGCAAACGAAACAGCTGGACCTGCTGCGCATCGAACACGAAAGGTCTCAGGTCGCGTACAAGGCCAAATCCGAGTTTATTTCGACAATGAGCCACGAATTGAGGACCCCGCTGACCTCGATCAGAGGATCGGTTGATCTGGCCCGATCCGGCAAGTTGGGTAAATTGCCGGATCAGGTTGCTGCTGTTCTGGATGTCGCGCAACGCAATTGCCAACGCCTGCTGAAATTGATCGATGAGATACTGGATCTTCAGAGTGTCGAGTCCGGGCGCATGGCCTTCACCCACGCCACTATTGATTTGGTTCAAGCCCTGTCTGAGACAATATCAGACTGCGAGGTCTATGCGTCCGAGCACGAGGTCTCGATCAGATCGTCGCTTCCCGATCAAATGGTTTTGGTGACAGGGGACAAACAAAGGCTACAGCAGGTGTTTGCCAATATCCTGTCCAACGCCGTCAAGTTCTCACCTGCCAAAAGCGAAAGTCTGGTTTCAGTGCAGGTCACGGACGCCGAGGTTAAAGTTCTGTTTAAGGACGAGGGTATCGGCCTGTCAGAAGACGACAGGGAAAAGGTGTTCGATCGTTTCAGTCAAGTTGATTCATCAGACACCCGCAGATCCGGCGGGACAGGTCTGGGCATGAACATCTCGCGACAGATCATGCAAGCGCATGGCGGGTCTATCGGGTACCGCAAAAATGAAGGTCCCGGCACGACTTTCATCGTGACGATGAAACCACTTGCGCGTGAGACTTGAGCGACGACATCAGATTGTGAAACTTTTCCCCCTGTACAGCGACATGCGAGCGCAGCGCATCTGCTGTTTTCTCGGGATCGCTGTCGCTCAACGCTTGCACGATGTCTTCATGCTCGGACATGGATTGCGACATCCGCCCGCGAAACCGAAGTTGCTGTCGGCGGAACGGCTTGAGCCGTCGGTGCAACTTTGACGCCTCTTGTTCCAAAAACGAATTGCCGGACTGATTGTATATGATTCGATGAAACCGCTCGTTTTCAAGATAGTAAATGTCCGGATCACCGGCATCGACCGCCATCTGACACCGTGTATTTGCGTCGGCAAGCTCCTTCAAGGCCGCGTCCGAGATGCGCAGGGCGGCAAGTCTACCGCACACGGCTTCAAGCTCGGCCATGACCTCGAACATCTCCATCAACTCAACCGGGCCGGGCTGTCGGACAAAGGCACCGCGTCGCGGGATAAGGTCGACCAGCCCTGACAAGGCAAGCCGCTGAAATGCTTCCCGAAGCGGAGTTCTGGAGACCCCGAATTGATCGGCCAATTTGACCTCATCCAGGCGATCTCCGTCCGAATAGGTCCCGTCGAAGATAAGTTCTTCGAGGTCCTGGGCGATTGTATCCGCAAGGCGCTGCTCCATGACCGTCTGTTGTACTCGCAATTTTAAGGAAATTCAATAAGTGCATTTTTGTATACAAAAAACTTGACTAAAAAAACATAGCGTCATTATGATTTCCGGTATCCCCGGCGCGCCCGGGTGAAAACAGGGAGGAAAGAATGAAAGCCATTCTCAAGACAGCCGTTGCCGCCGTGGCGCTTGCATCCGCAGGAACACTGGTCAGTGCCGAGGAATTGCGCTTGTCGCATCAGTGGTCCAACAAGGATATTCGCCATCAAGTCGCACAGATTGTCGCCGACGAAGTGGCGGCTGCCGATGTAGATCTGGAAATCAAGATCTTTGGCTCCAAATCGTTGTTCAAACCACGCGAACAGTACAAACCACTCAGCCGCGGCCAACTCGACATGACTGTTCTGCCGCTCAGCTATGCCGGTGGTCAACAGCCGGCCTACAACCTGACGCTGATGCCGGGTCTGGTAAAGAACCACGACCACGCCGCCCGCCTCGCTGAATCGCCCTTCATGGAAGCATTGGAAGAGAAGATGGCCGAGGACGACGTGATGGTTCTGGTCCATGGCTACTTGGCCGGGGGTTTTGCCGGCAAAGACAAATGCATCACCAAGCCCGAGGATGTCGCGGGCCTGCAAACTCGTGCGGCAGGCAAGTCGTTTGAGCAGATGCTGGCCGGTGCGGATGCGTCGATCGCATCAATGGCGTCTTCGGAAATCTACAACGCGATGCAAACCGGCGTCCTACAGGCGGCCAACACGTCTTCGTCGTCCTTTGTCAGCTATCGCATCTATGAACAGGTCAGTTGCTACACCCCTGCAGGCGATGTGGCACTGTGGTTCATGTACCAGCCGTTGCTGATGAACAAATCCACCTTTGAAGGATTGACCGAAGATCAGCAGGCCGCGCTGCTGGCGGCGTCTGAAAAGGCACAGGCATATTACCTGGAAGAAGCCAAGAAACAGGATGCCAATTCTGCCGAAGTCTTCAAGGAGGCCGGTGTCGAAATTGCCGAGATGAGCCCCGAGGACTTCGAAGCCTGGCGGGTGCTGGCCCAGGAAACATCCTACAAGGCATTCGTGGAAGAGGTTCCCGACGGACAGGAACTGCTGGACAAAGCACTGGCGGTCGATTGATCCAATGTTCCGGGCGGCCACGCAGCCGCCCGGCAACCGACCAAAATTCCCATCTGCTCTGATCTTCAGAGCTAATTGCATCTCAAGGACAGGAGGCGCAAATGGCGGGTCATAGTACGGCCGTTGCTTCCCACACCGGGAACAATCCCTTTCTTCGCTTCGTTGCCGCCCTTTCAACCGTGGCCGGGTGGTGTTCTGCGGGCATGATCGTCGCTGCCGTCGCAATCACCTGCCAGATGATCGTCGTGCGCTTTGTCCTGAACGGATCGACCATCTGGCAGACCGAAGCGGTCATCTACCTTGTCATTGCCGCCACTTTGGTCGGCCTACCCTATGTTCAGCGCCTGCGCGGCCATGTGAATGTTGACCTGATCCCGATCTCTCTGGCGCCGCGCGCGCGGTTTTTCCTGGCGATCCTGACCTCGGTCCTGTCCATCGTCATCGTCTCGATCATGCTTTTTTACGGGTACGAATACTGGCGCTTCGCGTGGGAGCGTGGCTGGAAGTCGGACACCGTCTGGGGCGTCCGCCTTTGGATACCCTATCTGGCCATTCCGGTTGGCTTCGGTTTGTTGCTGCTGCAGCTGATCGCCGACCTAGTTGCCGTGCTTCTTGGCATCGATAAACCCTTCGGACTGGAGTAAAGCCGATGGATCCGCTTTTGCTAGGCGCGATAGTCGCCGTCGCCACCATTCTTGTTCTGTTTTCGGGCGTGTCGGTCGCCATTGGCCTGTTGATCGTATCGGCCGGATTCCTGATCATCTTCGACGGGCCGCGGTCTTTGGAACTGATGCCGGAAATACTCTTCGGCAAACTCGATAACTTCGCACTCTTGTCTATTCCGATGTTCATTATCATGGGCGCTTCAATCGCCTCGACACGCGCGGGTGCTGACTTGTACGAAGCCCTTGAACGCTGGCTGACCCGGGTTCCCGGCGGTTTGGTCGTCTCGAACTTGGGGGCGTGTGCCCTGTTTGCCGCCATGTCCGGTTCGTCGCCCGCAACCTGCGCCGCCATTGGCAAGATGGGCATCCCCGAAATGCGCAAACGCGGTTACCCGGATGGCGTTGCGGCCGGTTCAATCGCAGCAGGTGGAACGCTGGGTATTCTGATCCCACCTTCGGTCACCATGATCGTCTACGGCATCGCGACCGAAACGTCGATCGGTCGCCTTTTCCTTGCCGGTGTCATACCGGGCCTGATGCTGGTCGGCCTGTTCATGGCCTGGTCGTTGTATTCCACATGGAAATCCGGCGATGCGACGCGCCTGGGGTCGGGCAGTTATACCTGGGGCGAACGGTTCGAAATCCTGCCGCGTGTCCTTCCCTTTCTTGGTATCATTATCGGCGTTCTTTACGCCATGTACGGTGGCATCGCCACACCGTCGGAAACGGCCGCAGTCGGAGCGTTGCTGTGCTTGATGATCGCCATGATCATCTACAAACTTTGGAACCCCAGGGACATCTGGGTTGTGTTGCGCGACAGCACCAAGGAAAGCGTGATGATCCTGTTCATCATCGCCGCCGCCGGTGTGTTTTCCTACATGTTGAGTTCGCTGTTCATAACGCAGGCCATTGCCGAATGGATCGGGACGCTGGATGTGAACCGCTGGGTCCTGATGGCCGCCGTGAATGTCTTTCTTCTGATCGCTGGCTTCTTTCTGCCGCCCGTCGCCGTGATCCTGATGGCGGCACCAATCCTGCTGCCGATTATCACAACGGCAGGCTTTGACCCGATCTGGTTCGCGGTCGTGCTGACCATCAACATGGAAATTGGTCTGATCTCACCGCCCGTCGGTTTGAACCTGTACGTGATCAATGGCATCGCGCCGGACATCTCGCTGAAAACCATTCTGACCGGCTCACTGCCATTTGTGGCGTGCATGGTGATCGCAATCGTCTTGCTGTGCCTGTTCCCAGGCCTAGCAACCTGGCTTCCTGATCTGGTGATGGGAGCAACGGTATGACCCTGCTCGCAGATCTTCTTTCCACCGTTTTTGAGCGCCGGTACCGTCGGCCAGGCACGTCGGCATTTGACGGGCGCCCGCTGACCGAGCTTGCAAACGCGCTGATGGGATCTGCGGGTGAAACATCCGGTCTGGCACTGGCCGAAGAAATCCTAAATCGGTTCGACGCGTTGGAGGACGCAGACAAGCTGGCGTTTTTTCAATATCTCGCAACCGCGATGAACATCGACCCCGAAGCCGTTCGGACGTCTTTGGACGAATATGAACGGGCACCGTCCAAGGCAACCTACCGCAGCTTTGCCGCCGCATCCGAGCCCCCCCGGCAAGAGCTGATCCGGCGCCTGAATCGCGTACCTGGCGCAACCGGTGCGCTGGTAAAGATGCGCGCTGATCTGCTGAGGCTTGGGAGTGGAGAACCCGAGCTTCAGGCTCTGGACCTCGACTTTCGCCACCTGTTTGCCAGTTGGTTCAACCGGGGCTTTCTGGTGCTGCGCCCGATCAATTGGGAAAGCCCAGCGCACATTCTGGAGAAGATCATCGCCTATGAGGCGGTCCACGCCATCGACAGCTGGGATGATTTGCGCCGCAGGCTCGAGCCGACAGACCGTCGCTGCTTTGCCTTTTTTCATCCATCCATGCCGGACGAGCCGCTGATTTTTGTCGAAGTGGCGCTGAACAGCGGCATTCCAGGGTCGGTTCAGGCATTGCTGGCCGAGGACCGAAGCCCCCTGCCTGCAGAACAAGCAGACACGGCGTTGTTCTATTCCATTTCCAACTGTCAGGCAGGACTGGCCAGCATCTCGTTCGGGAACTCGCTGATCAAGCAAGTCGCCTCTGACCTGGCGACAGAGCTTTCGGGGCTGAAAACCTTTGTCACCCTTTCACCGATTCCCAACCTGACGAAGTGGTTGTCGCAAGAAGGCATCGCGTGGAATACGGACCAGCCCACCCAGATGAAAGCGCTGGCAGCGCATTACCTTCTCAACGCCAAGGGGCGGGGCGGTGTGCCGTATGATCCGGTGGCCCGGTTTCACCTTGGGAACGGAGCCCTTGTTCATATGGTACATGCAGACGCCGACATATCGGAAAACGGGCGCGCCCAGTCCGGGGGTACAATGGTCAACTACCTTTATGACCTGAACCGTATCGCGCAAAACCACGAGGATTTTGCCACCACCCGCTCGATCAACGCTTCGTCCGAAGTCAAGACGCTGGCGGCGTCCTTCCCCTCCGCGCAACACAAGAAAGGTAAACCTGATGGCTAACCCTCTTTATGACGGCCTGTTCGGTGCTCATGCTGGAAAACGCACGCCTTTTTTGCACCTCTTGGACGGAACGACCCTTACCCATCAGGACTTTCTGAACATCGCGGCCCGGATGGCACACGTGGCAACACGATTGGGCCTGAAACCCGGAGACCGCGTCGCCGCTCAGGTCGAAAAGTCGCCCGAGGCTCTGGCGCTTTACGCGGCCTGTGCGCAGGCAGGTCTGGTGTTTTTACCGCTCAACACGGCCTACACGGTGGATGAGCTGACCTATTTTGTCGAAAACAGCGGGGCATCCCTCATCGTTTGCGACAGTAAGAACGCAGGTGAGCTCTCAGCGGTCGGGGCGCGACTGAACGCAAAAGTGGAAACCCTGAACCATGATGGCACCGGAAGCTTGATGGATCGCGCGGCGGAAATGCCTGCCGATTTTGAAACCGTCGAACGCAAGGGCGATGACCTGGCCGCGTTCCTCTATACCTCGGGCACGACCGGCCGCTCAAAAGGGGCGATGCTGACGCAGAATAACCTGTTGTCCAACGCGCGCGCATTGGTCGGCGAATGGCGCTTCACACCCCAGGACGTGTTGCTGCACGCGTTGCCGATCTTTCACACACATGGACTGTTTGTCGCCACCAATGTCTCACTCGCTGCCGGCAACAGCATCATTTTCATGCCGAAATTCGATCTGGACGAGATCATCAGGCGGATGCCGCACGCGACCACGATGATGGGTGTACCAACCTTCTATACCCGCCTGCTGGGCGACAACCGGTTCACCAGGGATCTGGCCGAACACATGCGTTTGTTCGTGTCGGGTTCGGCTCCGCTGTTGGCAGAGACCCATGTGCAGTTCGAAGAGCGCACGGGCCATCGTATTCTTGAGCGGTATGGGATGACCGAAACCAACATGAACACGTCCAACCCCTATGACGGCGATCGTCGCGCGGGCACCGTCGGTTTCCCACTGCCGGGTGTCGTCCTGCGGGTCTGCGATCCAGCAGGCACCCCACTGCCACAGGGCGAGATCGGTGAGATTGAGATACGTGGACCCAACGTATTCAAAGGCTATTGGCAGATGCCCGAAAAGACCGCTGCGGAACTGCGCGAGAACGGGTTTTTTATCACCGGCGATTTGGGTCGGATAGATGAGGATGGTTACGTCCACATCGTGGGTCGAAACAAGGATTTGATCATTTCGGGCGGCTACAACATATACCCCAAGGAAATCGAATTGCTGCTGGATGACCAACCCGGCGTGCTGGAAAGCGCCGTGATCGGTGTGCCGCATCCCGATTTCGGGGAAACCGTGCTGGGCGTGATCGTCGCCGAACCGGGCGGAACCCCGGACATTGAGCTGCTTCAGGCCAAGGTGTGCAACAGCCTCGCGCGGTTCAAGCACCCCCGCAAGCTGATCGTGATGGACGAGTTGCCCCGAAACACCATGGGCAAAGTTCAAAAGAATGTCCTGCGCGACCAATACAAGGAGCTGTTTGTCGCCGCTTAAACGGAAAGTGCCAGCCCGGTGGCTCGGCCTTGGAAGGGCGCAACGCCCGCAAGCAAAGCTGCCGTTGGTTCCGTAGAGGCCGGTTGATGATGCTCAATATTCGGATTGTGCATCAGTTTTCATCCGGCTGACTCTCTGCTTAAAATCAGAATTTCCCGTTGTCGTTCTTCCACTCGCTGCGCGGTGCGATGGCCTCAATCGTGTTCCAATGCTCAACGATCAATCCGTCCTGAAATCGGAAAAGATGATAGAAACTGGTGTGTACATCCGCCTTGCGACCTTCGCACATACAAAGGGCAAAATTCCCTTCGGCAAGCACGCGATGGACCTTGTCGTGTCGTATCTTGGGTGCGCCATCATGCACTTCTTCCAATGCTGCGCGCAAGGAAGAGACGCCGTCGGTCAAGTCAGGATCGTGCTGAACCAAGTTTTCATCAACAAGGGTATCGAGAAGATCAAGCTTGCCATCGACCAGTACCTGTTCGGCAAATCGCTGAGCCATTCCTCGGTTGATCTCGGTCCCGGCCAGATCTGAAATTTCTGTTGTGCCATCCAACATACCGCGGCCCGACGGGTTGGGACCTTTCATCGGCTGGATGTTGTCCCAGTGTTCGACAGCCTGGCCGTCCTCGAACCGGAATACTTCAAACGCCACTCTCAGACCTGAAAAATCGTATTCATTGTGGGCGAAGGCAAAATTACCATCTTCGAAAACACGCACAAAATTGACCCGGGGGTTGGTCTTTGACAAGCGTTTGAACAATTCCGCAAGCCCCTCACTGCCTTCGTGAGTCTGCGGATTGTGCTGAATGTATTTCGCCTCATTCACGACAGCTGCGGCGCCCGGATCTCCGGTCTCGATGCCTTTCAAGAGCGTTTTGAGCAAGTCTTTGTTTGATGGCATTCCGGCTACCTCGAGATGGAAGAACATTACTGCACGCACGATAGCGATAAATGGCGTTTTTGTCGGCGTCATGGTTCATGACCAAATAGCGCGCACAGCGCAGTTCTTTGATCGCTGCCGAATTGACACCGCTCAGCGACGAACACCTTGTCAAAGACCTCCGAGGCACGGGCGTGGCGTATTTTACCACTCGAATGGCTTGATATGCGCCAATCCCACCAGAGCGGCGCTCGGGCAGAGTAGTAGCCTGACCCAGAGGTGCGCGTGCGACATTGGGCACGGCGCATTCCCTTAAGGTTACACTATTGGACACACTAGCAATGAACAGACGAGAATTCGGCTTATTATCAGCAACTTGGCTTGCAGCGGGTTTGCCAACTGGCCTCAGAGCGGATGAAACCTGCCAATCCCCGTATATGCCGAAAATCACCGGACATGAAGAGTTCGTGTATGTCTGGACGCTGGGCGTGGAAGGCATGGGAGATGGGCAAGACAAGCTCGTGACCGTCGATGTGCGGCCCAACTCACCCACCAAAGGCACGGTGATAAACTCTGTATCCGTGGGCGGACGTAACGAGGCGCATCATGGCGGGTTTTCAGCCGATCGCAGGTATTTCTGGGCGGGTGGTCTGGATACAAACCGCATCTTCATTTTCGACGTTCATTCCGATCCGTCGCAGCCGCGCTTACACAAAACGATCGAAACCTTTGTCGAGGACAGCGGCGGCGTTGTTGGACCGCACACGTTCTTTGCGCTGCCCGGGCGGATGCTGATCACGGGCCTGTCGAATTCGGACGACCATGGCGGCCGGACGGCTTTGGTCGAATACAATGATGATGGCGACTATCTGGCGACATATTGGATGCCCACCGCAGACGACATGCGCGGCGCCGTGGCCGTTGATGGTGCCGTTGCAGATGGCTACGGCTATGACATTCGCGCGCTGATCCGCAAGAACATCATGCTGACGTCGTCGTTCACCGGGTGGTCGAACTACATGATGGATTTCGGACAGATGCTGCAAGACCCGGAGGCAATGCAACGGTTCGGGAACACAATTGTTCAGTGGGACCTGCATACCCGGCAGCCGCGCAAAGTGTTCAACGTGCCCGGCGCTCCGCTGGAAATCCGCTTCCCCTGGGGATCGAATGCTAATTATGCGTTCTCTTCAACCGCGCTGACCTCACAGCTTTGGCTGATCTACGAAGACGATGCGGGCGAATGGCAGGCCAAGGCGGTTGCGGACATTGGCAACCCTGCGGACATCCCGCTGCCCGTTGATATCTCAATCGCGGCGGACGATCAGACCCTGTGGGTCAATAGCTTTATGGACGGCAAAACCAGACTGTTCGACGTCTCGGACCCGCATAACCCCAAGCAGGTTTACGAAAAGGTCATTGGGCCGCAGGTCAACATGGTCAGCCAAAGCTGGGACGGGCAACGCGTCTATTTCACCTCATCTCTGCTGGCGAACTGGGACAAGAAGGGCGAAGACAACGCGCAGTACCTGAAAGCTTACAGCTGGGATGGGAACGAGCTTGTCGAGGATTTTGAGATCGACTTCAACGCACTGAATCTGGGTCGTGCGCATATCATGCGGTTTGGAAGCGCGGCGCTCTACGCCTGATCCGCAGTCCCGCCAAAATCAGCGGCCTGGCCAAAAGCGCGAGGCCGCTGGAACTGTATAGGTGAAATTTGAAACGTGCTGCGCTGGTTCTGACCATCATAGCGACGATGGCTGCGATTCCGTTCGCGGTTTCGCGAGAGGCTGAGGCCCCGATAACGGCGTCAGGCCTCTCCAAGCATTTTGAAGTGGGCGATGATTTCCAATATGAGCCGCCGGAACCCGGAACCTATGATCTGGTTGCCGTAAAATCCGCCCCAACCGGTCAGGTGCTCGATACGTCAGGCGCGCAACGAGACCTTGGCACGTTGTTAAACGGCAAGATCTCATTGGTCAGCTTTGTCTATCTGACCTGTGGTGACATCAATGGGTGCCCGCTGGCGATGTCCACGCTGTTCGACATCTATGAAACCAGCTTGATGATCCCGGGATTGGGAGAAGATGTGCAACTTGTCACGATTTCGTTTGACCCGGAACGCGACACCGTGGATGCGATCAACAGCTTCATGCTTCCCTTCGCAAGTGACGCCGAGAAGGATCAAAAGTTCGACTGGCACGTTCTGACCACCGAAGGGCAGAAGAAGCTCGCCCCGATACTCGAAGGTTTTGGTCAGGTTGTTGATCGCGGGAGCCCGGATGGCCAGATCAACCACCTGCTGCGGATGTACCTTGTCGATCGGGATGGTGCCATTCGAAACATCTACGGTCTTGGGCAGATTGATCCCCGGTTGCTGATGGGGGATGTCGAGACCCTTTTGCTGTCGGAACAATCGTCTTGAGGTATCTCGCCGCCGCGATCCTGATCTTAATACCGATTGGATCAGGACTTGCCGAAGCCGCTGGGCAACCAGTTGGATGTACCTCAATGCGCGACAACTTCCTCCGGGAAGGTTCCGAAGCTGACCAGAGTGTTTTCTTGGGTTTGCCCACGATTGAACATCCCGACGACAATCCGCCCTCATTGGCAAAGCTGGAACTGGGTCGAAAACTGTTCCTCGATCGCCGCCTGTCAGCCAATGGAACAATGGCGTGTGCCACCTGCCATCTGCCCGAGCAGGCTTTTGTCAATCGCGAAATGCAGACCGCGGTCGGTGTCGAGGGTCGGTCGGGTCGAAGGAACTCGCCAACGCTTTTGAACTCCGCCTACCTGACCACCCTGTTTCACGATGGTCGCGAGATCTCGTTGGAAACTCAATTTATCGCACCGCTTCTTGCCCGCAATGAAATGGCGAACCCTTCCATCGGCTATGTCATCGAGAACCTCAGATCATTCGAGGACTACGACGGACTTTTTGAAACCGCTTTTGGCGGCAGCGCATCGATTGAAAAGATGGGACAGGCGTTGGCGGTTTTTCAGCGAAGCCTCGTGGCCGGAAACTCTCCTTTTGACCAGTGGTATTTCGGCGGGAATGACGACGCCGTCAGCAACAGCGTCAAGAACGGCTTCGAACTGTTCTCTGGCGCAGCCGGGTGTTCAAACTGCCATTCATTGCATCAAACCCACGCGATGTTCACAGACAACCGGTTTCATAACATCGGCTATGGCTGGATGAGAGAGCAGGATCGGCACAAAGGCGAAAGGACCGTCAATGTCCAAGTCGCACCCGGTGTACACTACGAGGTCAGCTCTTCAGTGATTGAATCCGTCGGTGAAGGTCGCCAAGCCGACCTTGGTCGCTATGAAGTTACGCAGAATCCAAAGCACCTCTGGCAGTTCCGAACCCCATCACTGCGAAATGTCGGCGCAACGGCGCCATACATGCATGATGGCGGGCTTTCCACGCTTGCCGACGTTATTGATTTCTACGACAAGGGCGGCGCGCGCCATGCTCTGCTCAGCCCTTGGGTCCGGCCACTGCACTTAACCGCTGAAGACAAAGACAACCTCGAGGCCTTCCTGAACAGCCTGACGTCAGAGAATCTCGACTGTCTTGAGGTCTACGCACGGTCGGGATTGATTGACGGTAACCGGCCTCAAGTTGCGCCTTCCCTTGGGACAACACGCGAGCCTTAGCTTGGTTGCAGTCGGATCGCGCCGTCCAGTCGAATGACCGAGCCGTTCAGCATGTCATTTTCGACAATCTGTTCGACCAGTGACGCGTATTCCTCGGGCTTGGCCAATCTGGCAGGAAACGGCGTTTGCTTTCCCAGCGACGCCTGCACCTCTTCGGGCAAGCCCATCAGCATCGGCGTTTCAAACAACCCCGGCGCAATGGTGACAACGCGAATGCCGGTCTTGGCAAGGTCACGCGCCATTGGAAGGGTCAAACCGATCACGCCGGCCTTTGATGCTGCATATGCGGCCTGGCCGATTTGACCTTCCAAACCAGCGACGGACGCCGTCATGATGATGACCCCTCTTGCGTTGTCGTCCCCTGCGGGCTCATTCTCCGCCATTCCGGCGGCAGACTGGGATGCAGCGACAAATGTGCCGAACAAATTGATGCCAAGCGTCTTGGAAAAAAGGGCGGGATCGTGGGGTTTGCCCTTGGAAACCGTCTTTTGACCAGGTGCGATACCTGCACACGACACAAAGATTCTTTCGACCCCGTGCCGGGCCCGTGCGATGGCAAACGCCATTTCCAACTGCTGGGCGTCCGTGACATCGACCTTGCAAAAGACGCCACCGATTTCTGACGCCACTGCTTTGCCGCGCGTTTCTTCAACATCAAAGATCGCGACTTTCACACCCAATTCCGAGAGGCGGCGGGCGGTCGCTTCGCCCAAGCCTGATGCGCCGCCGGTGACAACCGCGGCCGAACGTTCATCGATTTTCATTTTTGAACCCTTACTGTTTGAACTTTGTTCTGCGCGATCCCGCGCAGGTGCGTTGCCCGGCGGGAGTCAGCGCTTTTGACACCAGTATGGCTATCGCCAATGCCCGATGCGTGATGGCTAAGCAGGCGCGCGGCTGTTTCTCAGCTTGCACCAATCTCGCCGGCAAGTTCCTCCACAAACGTTGCGATTTCTTCCAGAGGCTCGCGCTCCGTGCGATAGCGATTTTCCGGTGCCGTCATATCCGCATAACCGACGGCCATACCGCAGATGACCATCTCATCCCTCGGGATCGATAACCGACGATGCAGGATCTCATAATACTGGGCGAAGGCTTGCTGCGCACAGGTGTCCAGACCAAATTCGCGGGCGGCGATCATGATGCTCTGCAAGAACATCCCGTAATCGAGCCAGGATCCGATCTCGAGATCTCGGTCGATCGTAAAGATCAGGCCAACCGGAGCGTCAAAGAACCGATAGTTTCTTCCGTGCTGTTCTCGGGTGCGTTCTCTGTCGCCTTTCCTGATACCCAGCGCGCCATAGAGTCCCCATCCGTTGGCCCGCCGCCGAGACAGGTAGGGATCGCGCCACTCGGACGGGTAATAGTCATACTCGAAGTCCGGGCTTTTGCCGGCATTGTAGGCCGAGAGAATTTCGGCGCACAATTGATCGCGTTGCGCACCCCGGACCACATAAACCTTCCAGGGCTGGGTGTTTGTGCCACTCGGCGCGCGGGATGCCGCAGCAAGTATCGACCGAACAACGTCATCTGGCACGTCTTTCGGAAGATATGCGCGCATCGACTGTCGTGTGACAATTGCATCGACCGCAGTCTTTGCAGGACCACGCAGTTGATCCGCATCGGTTACCTTCATTGGATGGAGTCCCGTTTTTGCGGAAGGTTTTGGATGGGTTCGTCGATATCGAGGTTCGCAAGCTCATAGCCGCGTTTGAAATCCTCGATGTGACGACGCATCCATTCCTGAGCCGTTTCAGCGTCGCGTTCTGCAACCGCCTGCATGATTTGCCTGTGCGCTTCGACCATACGTTCCCCGGCGTTCAGACGTTTCATGACAGCGTCAAATGCAGGGTAAAACAATGCGACGATCGGTTGGCGGCAAAGCTGCATCGCCCTGTTTCCGCAGGCTTCGGTGAGGATATTGTGAAAATCGATGTCCAGTCTGGACAGGTCTACATGGTCCGGTGCCAAAGCTTCGGTGCGATCCATGTTTTCCCGAAGTAACGCAATCTGGTCTTCGGTTGCGTTTTGGGTCGCATCCGCCGCCACAACCGGTTCGATCGTATGCATCGTTCTGTAGAGCTCGTTGAACGTGATCTTTTGCAGGATCATTGCGCCGGTTATCGGCGCGGCCACCACCTGCGTTTTTGGAACCGAAACAAAAAGCTTCTTGCCCCCCGGTTTACGCGAGACAATGCCGTTTTCTTCCAGGAGACGGATTGCCTCGCGCACTGTGGATCGGTTGACACCCAACAATTCTGCCAGGGCCAATTCTGACGGAAGTGTTGCCCCAACCGCGATCTCGCCGTTCAGGATTCGATCTCGCATCATGCTTGCAGCCAATTTGTAGGCAGGCTCGCTGTGAACCGGTTGCAAAACGTTGGGGTCGATCATTGGCTCACTCTCTTCGCAAATTCCTGGTCTCTCAGCACACGCCGAAGGATCTTACCCGTTGGACCCTTGGGAAGCTGCGAGACAAATTCCACCTGTCTTGGATACTTATACGGCGAAGCAATTTGTTTCACATGCGATTGTAGGTCTTTTTTGAGCGTTTCTGTTTCCAAAACGTCCCGCTTTACGACAACAAAGGCCTTCACGACCTCCCCACGATCATCATCCGGAGACGCGACCACCGCGCATTCAAGCACATTTGCATGCTGCAACAGTGCGTTTTCTACTTCCGTGGGGCCAATCCGATATCCAGCGGAATTTATGACGTCATCCGAACGGCTTTGGTACCAAAAAAACCCATCATCGTCCTGGACGCCCAAATCGCCCGTGTCAAAGACCGGACCGTCTGGCCCGTTTAACGTCGCTTGTTCCAGTTTCTCCGGAGCTTTCCAATAGCCCAGCATCATCTGCGGATTGGGCAAGCGAAGCGCGATCCGCCCCACCTGCCCATTGGGAACCTGGGCGCCGGAGTCGTCGACAATGGCAAGTTCAGACCCCGGCGCAGACTTGCCCATCGAGCCAACACGGGGAGAAGTGTCTTTTAGCGTCAGGGCAGTCATGAGTGTTTCGGTTTGACCATAAGCTTCGTACACGTCCAAACCTGATACGGCCTTCCACTGTGCGGCAACGGCCGGGTTCATCGCCTCACCAGCGGACACCGTTCGGCGCAGGGCGGAAAGATCATAAAGGTCGACGTCTTCCTGAACCACACGATTCAGTTCCGTTGCGGGCGCACAGTAAATGGTCACGTGGTTGTCGGCCAGCAACCGCAGTCTTTCGCGCGGATCAAATGGGCCATCATAGAAAAAGGCGCACCCTCCTTCTGACCAGGGCCCAAACAGGATTGATGTTCCGGCCTTTGACCATCCCGTATCTGCCGTACACCAAATTCGGTCGCCCGGCTTCACGTCCAGCCAGTGGCGCGCTGAAAATCGCCATGTATACAAGCTTCTGGCCGAATGCAGCACCCCTTTGGGGTACCCTGTCGAACCAGAGGTATAGTACAATAAAGCAGGGTCCTCGGCCATCATCACGGCGTCTTCAACCGATTGCGCCTGCTCCAGCGCGTCGCCGATGCTGTGCCAATCTTCGCGCTGCCCGACACAGAACCGAACCGGCACATCCTCTAGTCCGTCAAGGATGTGATCTATGTGCTCTGCCCTGCAGATGACGCCTTTCACCTCAGCATCTTGTGCCCGATACCCAATTTCGCCCGCGGTCAGCATTTCAATACATGGGATCGGTATCGCTCCGATGCGCAGAGCGGCAACCATCGCGATCTGCCATTCCGGTATTCGCGGCATGACGATCAGAACGCGATCGCCTTTTCCAATGCCCGCACTTTGCATCGCTGCGCCAAGGCGTTTGGTCAGCAACGACATGTGGCGATAGCTGTATTCGCGCCTTTCACCCGCGGCGTTTTCCCAAATCAGGCACAGGTTTTCATTCTGTGCAGCCCAACGATCAACGACATCGACGGCAAAATTGAAGGTTTCAGGAATGTCCCACTGAAAGTCGTCACCAAGTGTCTGTTTCATCGCTGTGGCTCCTGCCCGTCCTTGTTGCCGATCAGTTTTTCGATTTGATCTTCGGAATAGCCAATCGCGCGAAGCTCGCTCTGCGTATGTTCCCCCAAAAGAGGTGCCGCTGAGCGGATCGTGCAGGGCGTACCGCTCATTTTGATTGGAAATCCAAGCTGAGGGATCGTGCCTTCTACGGGATGGTCCACCGAAAGCAACATTTCCCGATGTTTGATCTGCGGGTCTTCGATGGCTTCTGATACGTCATAAATCGCCGTAAACGGGATGTCGGCCGGTGTCAGCCGCGCAACCCAGTTGTCGCGCGTGTCGGTTTTGAACAGCGCGCGCAGCTCCGAAAACTGAGCCTCGGCGTCAGGTCCTTCCGGCCACTGCTGATCCACAAGTTGGTCCAGTCCAACCGCCGCACAGAACCTTTGCCAAAAATGTTCCTCGATGATGCCAAGGGCCACCCATCCGCCATCGGAACACTCATAGGTGTTGTAACAGGGTGCCTGCCCGATCAAGGGCCCGCGCCCGCCTCTTGGGTTCGTGCCCCCAAATAACCAATCCGCACCATGGTAGGCCAGCCATGCAAATGCGCCGTCCGTCATGGATATGTCGATGAACTGGCCCAGCCCGCTGGCGCTGCGCGCGATAACGGCGGCAAGAATGCCGGTCGCGGCCATTTGTGATCCACCGCCCACATCCGCGATGGAAAGCCCCGGAACGACCGGATTACCGTCACGATCTGCAAACAATCGACCTGCCCCGGCGATGGCCAGGTAATTCAGATCGTGGCCCGGCATCAGGCGATACGGACCATCCTGTCCAAATCCGGAAATCGCGCAATAGATGAGGCGGGGATTGATCTCTTTGAGTGCATCATATCCAAGGTCCAACCGGTCCATGACACCGGGGCGGAAACCTTCGACAAGTATGTCGGCGGTTTTCACCAGATCGCGAAGCGCTTCTTTACCCTCGTCCGACTTGAGGTTCAGGACGACGCTCTTTTTGTTTCGGTTCAGCAGCAGAAACGAACCGCTTTCTTTTACATTAATCGGCGGAAAGTCTCGGTTGTAATCACCGCGCCCTGGTTCTTCGATTTTCACGACATCTGCACCCATATCAGCCAATAGCTGGGTGCAGAAAGCGCCGGGTAGAAGGCGAGTCAGGTCCAGAACACGCAGGCCGCTGAGCGCTCCCGAGAGGACATCATTTGTCATGTTGCGATCCACCCCCCGTCAACAGCAATAGTGGCGCCGGTTACGTATTTCGCTGCATCAGACGCCAAATAGACGACGGCCCCCGAAATTTCATCGGAGTCCCCCAAGCGCCCCATGGGCGTTCGGGTCTCGATCTTTGTGCGCAGCGCATCGTTGGCAGAAAGCCCCGCAGTCAGGTCGGTTTTCACATAGCCTGGCGCGACGTTGTTCACGCGCACGTTTTTCGACGCCCAATCCTGCGCCAAAGACTTTGCAAGCCCTTCTACGCCAGCTTTTGCCGCACAATAAGCACCGGTGCGGGACAATCCCGTATGGGCCGCGACCGAGGTCACATTGACAATGCTGCCCTTCTGACGCTCCAGCATTTTCGAACCGAACTCGCGCGTACACAGGAAAACGCCGTTCAGGTTCACATCAATGATGTGACGCCATTCGTCCAACGTCGTATGTTCCGTGCGCTTGTAGTAGGGGTTCACCCCCGCATTGTTCACAAGGATCTCGACGGGGCCGACAGTGGCCTCGGTGTGTTCAACCAATTGGCGCACGTCCTCTTCACTTGAGACGTCGGCCGGGAAGCCAAAAACGTCGCCCTCAATATCAGCCTTTGCCGCATCCAGAGTTTTGGCCTGACGACCCGTGATCATCACGCGCGCACCAGCCGCAGCCAAAGATCGAGAGATTTCAAGGCCGATGCCACGTCCGCCCCCGGTAACGACGGAAACGCGGCCAGACAAATCGAACACCGTCATTGCGCGGCCTCCATCGCCTTGACCGCTTTTCTGGCCAGGGACCAGCGATGTACTTCGGACGGGCCGTCATAGATGCGGAACCCGCGAACTTCTTTGAAAATACGCTCGACCGGGGTTTCAGTCGAAATCCCCTGTCCGCCCAGTATCTGAACCGCTCGGTCGACAATGTTCCAGATCGCTTCCGAGCACTGGACCTTGGCCATCGAGCTTTCGGTCGTTGCACGTTCTCCTTGGTCCAGCAACCATGCCGCTTGCTGTAACGACAGCCGCGCCGCACGCATTTCGATTTCGTTGTCAGCAAGCATGAAGCCAATCCCTTCATGCCTCGCCAGGGTTTTGCCAAAGCCGGTTCGGGTTGCCGCGTATTTCGTCGCAACATGATGCGCGCGTTGGGCCGCTCCGAGCCATCGCATGCAATGTGTCAGCCGGGCCGGAGCCAATCGAACCTGCGCATAGCGAAACCCCTGCCCCGCTTCGCCGAGGATGTCTTCTTCCTGAAGCACCAGATCATCAAAGCGCACAACCGAATGGCCTCCGGCGAAACTGCTGTCCATGGTTTCCATGTCACGCTCGATCACGATACGCGCATTCGGAAGTGGGCACAGGAACATCGTTGCCCCGCCATCAGCGGGCCCACCCACGTTTCGCGCCATAATGATCACAAAGGATGCACCGCGCGCACCTGTGATCAGCCACTTGGTGCCGCGAATGACATAACCGTCATCCGTAAGCGTCGCGGTGGTCTCCATCATCATCGGGTCCGAGCCGGCGCCATTCGGCTCGGTCATGGCAAAGCAACTCCGCGAACCTTCGACCAGTGGCTTCAGATAAATTTCGCGCTGACTTTGGGTCGCAACGACATCAAGAAGATGCATGTTCCCCTCGTCAGGCGCCGCGCAATGCATGGCAACCGGCCCAAGAAGCGAATACCCCGCAGCTTCGAAAACGACGGACCGGTCAAGGTGTCCCAAGCCGCCGCCGCCGAATTCCGGTGTGGCATGTGGCGCAAATAGCCCCTCTTCCTTTGCGAGCGCGTTCAGTTCCTTTCGAAGCTCTTCGCTGGGACCGTGGTTTCCCCAACGCGCGTCTGCCTCATATGGAATAATCTTCTCCTTCACGAACGCCTTGGTTCGGTTTGCCAAAGTCTCGATTTCCGGGGCGAGTAAGAAGTCCAAAATGATTATCCTTGTGCCTTAGGCGCGTTTGCCAAGCGCAACATCACGCGCAAATTCAATGAGTTCGATGCCCAGACTCTCAAAAGAAGCATACCGTTCGTCACCAACCGAACTCTCCTTCCAACGGGCATAAAGCTGAAGAAACACGACGCCGAGCTTGAGCTGACACAAGGCGCGCGCAGCGTCCAAACCGCACAGCGACCTGCCGGTCTGGCGTTCGTAGGCGGCGACCATGTCGGATCGGCTTGGGAAACCCTGGCGGGCCGTTGGCATCTGCCGCAGTCGCAACATGGCCGCGGGGTCTCCGGGCTCGGACCAATAGCTTAGCAATGTGGCCAAGTCGAACATGGGGTCGCCTGTCGTCGCCATATCCCAATCCAGCAGGGCAACGGGTTTGATCTCGCTATCTGCCAAAATCAGATTGTCGAGTTTCAGGTCACAATGCAGAAGCGTTACATCACCATCTTGCCAGGTCTCAAAGGCAGATCGGACAAGATCTGCCGCCTCTTTGGCCAGGCTGGCATAGTTCGTGCCATCAGAAATTGTCTCGGCGGCACCTGCCCAACGACCTGCGTTTCGCTGCATGAAGCCCTGGTGTCGCCCGAGATCAGCCAACCCGCATGTCGACAGGTCAACCGCGTGCAACTCGGCCATGACACCCGCCAGAAGGCTGGTCAACGACTGGCTCAGATCTTCGCCTGAATTCAGCTGATCAAGCGCGTCGCCGCGAAAGACGCGCCCTTCACGGAACTCAATGACCTGGAATGGGGCACCAATCACCTTGGGGTCTTCACACAGGTAATAGCAGCGGGGTGCCAGCGAAAACGCGTCTGTCAGTCTGGATAAAACGCGATGTTCGCGTTTCATATCATGCGCGCCCTTTGGAAGCGGTCCGGATGGCGCACGCCGCAATATGGCTGGGCGACCTTCCACCGAAATTCGATAGTTCAGGTTTGCCAACCCACCAGAGCAACGTTCCGGTAAATGATCGGGGTCGATTTCGATCTTTGCTTGGCTCAGATGCGTGACGAGATCCCCGAAATCAAAGGGAAGATCGGAAACGGGCTCACAGACTGCAACGCTCATGAGGAATGCTCCGTTTCAAGAAGAATTTTGCCGACGTGTTGACCTGCTTCCATCAATTGATGCGCGGCGACAGCGTCGCCGAGCTTGAACCGGGAAGAGACAATGGGTTTGAGTTTGCCCTTTTCAAAAAGCGGCCAAACCTGATCTGCCAGTTCACGCCCGATCGCGGCCTTTTGTTCTATCGATCTGGCCCATAGGGTCGAGCCGGTTATCGTCAGACGCCGCGTTAGCAAAAGACCGATGTTGAGGTTCGCTTCGAGCCCCTCCATCAACCCGATCATGACCAGAGTTCCTTCGACGGACAACGCGTTCAGATTTCGCTGAAGGTAACTTCCTGCGACGATGTCGAGAACGAGGTCTACGCCTTGACCACCTGTCAGGTCCTGTATGGCCTCAACAAAATCACATTCGCGGTAATTTATTGACACTGCACCAAGCGTTTCGCACACGGCACACTTCTCGGTCGATCCGGCCGTGGCATAGACGGTGGCACCAAACGCGTTTGCAAGTTGGATCGCGGTGACCCCGATTCCGCTGCTGCCGCCATGCACCAAGATCGATTGTCCGGCCTTCAGCGTCCCGCGCTGAAACACGTTTGTCCAGACTGTGAAATAGGCCTCTGGCAGCGCGGCGGCTTCGACAACGTCAACACCACGCGGCACCGGTAGAACCAATGGTGCGTCCGCAAGCGCATATTCCGCGTAGCCGCCATCCTTCATCAGGGCGCAGACCGCGTCTCCTTCGACCCAGGTTTCTACACCCTCGCCGACAGCAGCGATGTAGCCAGACACTTCAAGCCCCAACACGTCATATTGCGTGCCATCCGGCGCCGGGTAGGTTCGGTTGCGCTGAAGAATATCACCCCGGTTCAGCCCGGCTCCTGCGACCTTGATCAGAACTTCGCCCGGTCCGGGAGCCGGAACAGGACGACGCACCATTTCCAGACTTTCTGCATCTCCGCCCTTTTGGGCGGAAACAGCGGCCATCTGGCGCGCGCCAATTGTCGAATGCCTATTCATACCGAAAGATACTTTTTGATTAAGTGTTCATCGTTTCTAAGCGCTTCGATAGAACCTTGGAAAACGGCGGTCCCGTGATCAATCACAACCGCGCTGGTCGCCAGATCGAGACAGAACCTCATGTTCTGTTCAGCCAGGATGACTGTAAGGCCGTCTTGACGGAGCTTTTTCAAAACGTCCCCGATCTGTTGTACGATCAGCGGGGCCAGCCCCTCGGAAGGTTCATCCAGCAACAGCAGTTTCGGATTTCCCATCAGCGTACGCGCAAGCGAGAGCATCTGTTGCTCGCCGCCTGAAAGCAGCCCGGCAACGCGTGTTTTCAACGGGACCAGAAGGGGAAAGGTGTCGTAGATGCGATCCAGAGTCCAGCGTTGATTGCCATCCGCGCCGCGTTTTTCACCCATCAACAGGTTTTCCTCGACCGTCAGTTCCGCAAATACCTGACGGTCTTCCGGAACATAGCCGACACCCGCCCGCGCGATGCGTTCCGGCCGCCACTTGCTGATATCGGTCCCGTTGTAAACCGTGCGCCCGCGTGTCGCCGGCAAAACGCCCATGAGCGATTTCAACGTGGTCGACTTCCCGGCACCGTTTCGACCGAGCAAGGCCAGAGTGTCACCTTCGGAAACGTCGAATGACATATCAAACAGAACCTGGCTAAGGCCGTAGCTTGTGCACATGCCATTGGTGGCTAGCAATGGGGAACTCATGCCGCGCTCTCCTGATCACTTGCGCCGAGATAGGCGTCGATGACCCTTTGATCGTTGCGAATTTCATCTGGTGTACCGCTGGCAATCACGCCTCCGCTCACAAGAACGTGGATCCTTTCTGCCGTCGCAAAGACGATATCCATGTCGTGCTCGATAAACACAATTGTCAAACCAAGCTGCTGCCAAATGGTCTTGACCTGCTCGATCATCGACCACCGTTCCTGCGGACCAAGCCCTGCGGTTGGTTCGTCCAGCAGAAGGACACGCGGTTCCATCGTCAGCGCCAATCCGATGTCCAAAAGCTTCTGATCACCATGGCTCAGCGCACTGACCACGGTGTCCGCCGCACCCTGAAGATCGAGCAACGCAAGAATTTCAAGCGCCCGCGCCTCACTCTGGCTGCCCCGGAAAGGACGCCAAAGACGGAAGCTGTTGTTTTGATGGGACTCGATTGCAGCGATCATCGTGTCCATGACCGTCAGGCTTGGAAACAGGCTTGCGACTTGAAAGGCCCGCACAATGCCGGTTCGGACGATGGCATTTCGGCTGAGCCCCACGATTGAGTCATCGTTCAGGGTAATCGCACCGGAGCTGGGCGCAATCTGAGCACTGATCAGGTTGAATATCGTGGTCTTGCCTGCTCCGTTCGGCCCAATGATGGCCGAGATACTGCCCTCGGGAAAGCTGAGCGTCACATCCTGGGTGGCTTTGATTCCGCCAAAATTCTTGTTGAGCTTCTCAAGTTTCAGCATGGCTCGCTCCTTCCGCAGAGGTCTTGGTTTTGGAGCGCTTGCGATGAGGTTGGACAAAATCCAGAACCCCTTTGCGCAAAACCAAAGCGAAAATCAGAATGATGGAACCGAGGAAGAGCCCGTAGTGATCGGTATACGTGATCACCACGTCGTTCAGACCCGTAAGGATTACGGCCCCCAGAAGCGGACCAAGGAAGTGCGTCACACCACCCAGCATGACCATAAAGATGGCCTCACCCGAGGTCGTCCAGAAAGCGAAGTCCGGGTAGGCACCTGACACAAACAACGCCATGATTATGCCACCCACCGAGGAAAAAACAGCACTCAGCACGAAGCATGTCAGCTTGATCGCGAAGACATTCACGCCCAGATAGATCGCGCGGCGTTCGTTGTCGCGGATCATACGCAGCGTGTATCCGAACGGAGAGTTCACGATGCGGTGCATGATGAGAATGGATATGAGCGTTACCGTCACGCAAAACACGTAAAGATGCGTGTGATTGCTCAGATCCACACCGAAAAAGACCGGCGTGGGAATGCCACCCAAAAGACCATTGTCCCCGCCAGTGACCTCAACCCAGCTGAGCAGGATCGAGTGGAAGAACATCTGGAACGCAAGCGTCAGGAAGGCGAAATAGATCTCTGACAGCCGAACACAGATCGCCCCGACCAGCAGCGCGATGGCAGACGTGATCCCTATGGACAATAGAAATGCAACCGGCACCGCGAACGCGCCCGACTGCATCAGAGCCCCGAAACCATAGGCACCCGACGCAAAGAACATGGCATGGCCGAATGAAATCAGACCCGTGTATCCGATCAAGAGGTTCAGACCCATCGCAAGCAACCCGTAGGCCGACGCAAAAACGATGAAATCGGTGATTTTGTCTGCATGGCCCAGAGATGGCAGGGCAATCAGCGCCACCCAAGCAGCGATTACCATCAGGACGGTTTTGGTAGATTGATTGGTCATGGACGGCTCGCTTCCTCGCGCCCCATCAGGCCCGTGGGTTTGATGACTAGAACGAGGCCCATCAGCACGTACATCATGCCATCAACGAACAGCGGAAAGCCGATCGAGCCAAAACTGCGGGTCAGACCAATCAGCAGGGCTGCGACTAGTGCGCCTGCAACTGATCCCATGCCGCCGATCACGGTGATTACAAAACTGATGATCAAAACCGAAAAACCCATGCCCGGTGTCAGGGCACGTATCGGCGCAGCCAGCCCTCCGGCCAATCCAGCCAGGAAGAGGCCAAGTGCGAAGACCGACAGGTAAACCAACGGTGTAGGAATGCCGAGCGCCGAAACCATCGTCGGATTGACTGAAGTTGCGCGGATGATACGGCCGTATTGTGTTCGTTCGATCAGCCACCAAAGCGCGGCCGCGATGAGAGCGGCAATGCCGATGATGAAGACATAGAACGGCGGGATGACGCCACCAGCCACAAAGAACGGCGGCAACCGGAACGCCGGAGGCATCCCCATCGACAGATATTCCGACCCCCAGATGATCTGAACCAGATCGTCTGCCACCAGCACAAACCCGTAACAGACCAGAAGCTGCAACAAGACGTTCTCACCGTAGACGCGACGGATTGCAAACCGCTCAAAAAGCACGCCTAAAACGGCGGCTCCCAGCCCGGCCCCAAGTACTGAGGCTGCGTAACTTCCGGTGAATTGGAAGATCGTGTACCCGAAATACGCGCCTGCCATGTAGAATGCGCCATGCGCGAAATTGACGATGCCGAGCACGCCAAAAATGAGTGTCAGACCGGCAGCAACCAGAAAGAACAGCATTCCGATGATTAGGCCGCTGGTCGTCTGTGTGATCAGGCATGACATAGACGTCAGACAGCTGAAGAGCGCATCAAGCTCCATGATCGCCTCCAAGAAAGTTGCGGATTAAGGAGCGCCCACGGCGCTCCTTTCTTGCACTTCGGATCAGGCGAAGCCCTGGCGTTTCTTCCACTCGGCCTCAAGTTCCAGGATCTGATCCCAGCTTGACGTGTGGAAATCGGTGATGAACGGCTCCTGTGGTGTCGTGACACCATAACCGACCGCATAACCAACCAAAGTGTTGTCTTCGGCGCGCATGGTCAGCGTACCGTCAACGCCGAACGGCGATTGGATCGTGCGTCCTTTGATTGCCTCAGCCAGCTGGTTTGGATCGTCGGTCCCGACTTCCTTCAGTGCTTCGACAATGAATGTCGCGCCTGTCGCATTTTCCCACGACCAGTTGGTGGGCAGGCTGCCCGAGTTGGCAACATAAGCGTCGTAGAATGCGTTGTTTTCCGGTGTGTTTGGAACAGATTTGTTGTAGCGGTTTCCGCTGCGCAAACCTTCTGGCAGCTGCTCAACCGCCTTCAGTACCGGATAGTCGCCAAGATTGACCGAGAACGTCTCCATCTGGCCGAACAGCGCATACAGGTTGGCCTGGTCGATGAACGACACCAGATCGCCCCCCCAAAGCGCAGAATAAAGCGCGTCGGGCTTCCATTGCAGAATGCGCGTAATGACTTCGGTAAAGTCGGGCTGGAACAGCTTTGGCCATGCTTCGCCGATCACTTCGATATCACCGTTGAAGTACTGGGCGTATTCCATGAACTCTGCGGTGGTGGTGCGCCCATAGGCATAATCGGGCGAACATGTGACCCAGCGCTTGAGCCCTTTCTCTTTGGCGATTTCGGCGGCATATGCGCCACCACCAATCGCGTCGTGAATACCCTGCCGCGCAGAGCGGAAGGCTGTTGGCACATGCAGTTTCGGGTCCGCCGACAGCGGCGTGGCTTCGGAAACCGTGTGCAGACACAAGGCGCCAAGGCCACGGATCACTTCCTGTACGGCAAACGATCCACTTGAGGCTTCGGCATCAATGATAATGTTGCAGCCTTCACCGTTCACAAGGTCCCGTACCGTCTTTGCGGCCTCTTCCGGCTTGGCCCGGCTGTCGCGTGTGATCAGTTCGATCTCGCGACCGTCCAATCCGCCTTGTGCGTTGAATTCGTCAAACACAAGCTTCGCACCAGCGACCGAGCTTTCGCCAAGGATTGAAACCACGCCCGACAGGATGGTGGGCATCCCAACTTTGATGGTATCGGCGGCCTGTGCTTTCAGAATACCCGGCGCAGCAAGCGGTACGCTTGCCATGGCGCTCGTCGCCAAAAAACGACGGCGGGAAATTTTGTTCCTTACACTCATTGCATTCCTCCCTTATGGTCAGATTGTCCGACCATAATTACGAAATAACGCGATGATGAGATTCTGTCAAACATAGATTTTCCCAAAAACCGGCTACATTCTCGCGGTAATATGCTGATTCCGGCCCTCGAAGAGCAATTTTCGGAACTTTGAATTTCGTATGATAGTCCGACTATAAAAGGGCGTTACAATCTCGCCCAATCACAAAAAGCGCATTCAATTCAAATTGTTTCGGCGAACACGGAACCCAAGATTGCGAAGCTTTTCGGGTTCAATTCAAAGACCCGCAAAGTTTGCAAGTTGGGAAAGCTGCGCCCCTCAGGTATGTCGAAAAGCGTTGGTGCCAGAGTAAGGTCTAGCCAGCGTTTTCGAGGATGGAACAATAGTTCGCGACACCAGAACCACCCATGTTGAAAACAAGACCCAAGCCAGGATTCTGTACCTGCATCTCTCCGGCGTTCCCCGTCAATTGCTGGGCGGCCAGGACGTGCATTGATACACCTGTTGCGCCGACTGGATGGCCCTTCGCCTTCAGTCCGCCAGACAGGTTTACCGGAAGCGCTCCATCAGAAAGCACCATGCCCTCTTCAATGGCTCGTGCGCCCTGCCCTTTTGAAACGAGACCCAGTGCCTCGTAGATCAAAAGCTCAGCGATCGTGAAACAGTCATGTACTTCCGCAAAACTCAGGTCCGACAAAGTGACGCCCGCTTGGTCCATCGCTTGCGCGATGGCCGTTGCGGGACCCTCGAAGGCCAGAATGTCCCGTTTGGACATTGGCAGGAAATCGTTGACATGAGTGGCCGCGCGAAACCCGACCTGATGCGGCTTGGTTTTGGCGACATCTTCTGACGTCAATATCAACGCCGCCGCCCCATCAGAGATCAGCGAACAATCAGTCATTCGCAATGGCGCGGCAATCATCAGGTTTTTTTCCGAAACCGTATTACAAGCCTCGAAGCCGATGTCCTTTTGAAGATGCGCCAGTGGATTCTTCAGAGCATTGGCATGGTTTTTTGCCGCAATTCGAGCCAATGCAGCGCTTTGGTCGCCATACTTCTGGAAATAGGCCTCGGCAAAACGCGCGAAAATCTGCGGAAACGAGACGCCTGCCTCTTCTGCCTGATAGGACGCGCTCGCAAGAGCCCTTGTCACGCCTTCGGTTGATTGCGAGGTCATCTTCTCCGCCCCAATCACCAGCGCACATTTTACAGTCCCGGCTGATACCGCGCTCATCGCCGAATACAAGGCAGCGCTGCCAGAGGCGCAGGCGTTTTCCACGCGCGTTGCGGGTGTGAAACGAAGATCTGGATGCGCCCCAAGCGCAAGCGAAGACGCAAACCCGTCAGGGGTCAGGCCGGCGTTGAAATTCCCCAGCCAAATCCCGTCGATGTCCCGTGCGTCAACCTCGGCGTGATCCATGGCCTCGGCAGTGACCTTCACGATCAGATCCTCAAGGCTCAGACCATCCAATCGTCCAAACTGGGTATGCGCCCATCCAACAATTCTAGGTTTCATAGGGATTCTCCTTAACCTTCGGATACGGGGGTGGAATTCGGTGAATTCAATTGATCACGGTCTACAAAAGCGAAACCGCAAACAAGACGATCGGGTCGAACAACGTGATCAGCATGACCGAGAACAGCATGATCAGAAGGAAGGGCAATACTCCTGTCGCCACATCCCGCATTGACGCCTGTCCGACCGATTGGATGACGAACAGGTTCAGACCAACAGGCGGAGTGATCAACGCGCATTCGATCATGATGACGAAGAAAATTCCGAACCAGATCACGTCGATCCCCAGTATCGCCAAAGACCCTGCCAGCACGGGAACCATGATGAGCATCATCGAGAGTGCCTCAAGAAACAGGCCCATGATCAGCAAAACCAGCGCTACGATGACGATAAAGGTCGTCGGGCTGTGCACGTTCTCTGAAATCAATTGACTGACATCTTGCGGCACGCGCCACAAAGCGATGGCTTTGCCAAAAACCTTTGCGCCCGCAACGATCAGCAATATGGAAACGGACGTGACCATTGCCCGCCACGCCGCCGCCTTCAACCCTGAAAACGTCAGGCTTCTGAGCACTACGGCAGTCACGAAGATCGCCCCTCCGAACCCGATCGCGGCCGCTTCGGTCGGGGTGAACCACCCCCGATAGATGCCCGCAAGAACAAACAACGCAAGCAATGCGGTTGGTGCCGCCCGCCACGCGGTTTTTCTTTTGGTGGTCCAGCTCGCAGGCTCTGACGCTGAATAGCCTTCTGACCGCAGCGCATAGAAAACCGAATAGGCAATGAACAAAGCCACAAGCAGAAGTCCGGGCCCGATCCCAGCTGTAAACAGCTTCAGGATCGAGGTTTCGGTGATCACCCCATAGATGATCAGAATAATGCTCGGCGGGATCAGGATACCCAACGTTCCGCCCGCTGCCAGCAATCCAAGCACAAACCGCCGGGGGTACCCGCGGCTTGTCATTTCCGGAATTGCAACGGTGCCGACTGTCGCTGCGGTTGCAACCGATGATCCCGATATTGCAGCAAAAATTGCACAGCTGATAACGGTCGCAACAGCAAGCCCACCGGGCCAGTGACCCACCCAGGCCTGAACCGCGGCAAACAGATCATTGCCGACTCGACCCTCCAGCAGAATATTGGACATCAGCAGAAACAGAGGCACTGCAAGCAATACGAAGGAATCCATTGAGGAAAATAGGCCCAGTGGCGCAAGGGCGAGCGAAAAGTCACCAAGATACAGCAGAGCAAGGCCAAGACCCATCAGGGTGAATGCCACCGGAATCCCCAGCAGCAATGGCACCAACAGCCCAAGGATGATCAGGAAAGTGGTCATGTCTAGTGATCCTTGAGTTCATTCAGGCGCGAGATGTCCTGACCGCGCAGGCAGGACACCAGTTCGTGAAGCGTGCGGATCACGATCAAGAACATCGAAACAGGAATGGCCGCGTCAAACAGCCAGGACGGCATGTTGAACATGCTGCCGGTGGTCTTTTGGCTTTCGAACGATGACAAGGCCAGCGGGGCGGATGTGTACAAAATCACTGCTGCGCAAGCCAAAGCGAACAGCAGGGATATTGCGTATAGCGCTCTCTGCACGGGGGCGCTCACGTGTTCCGTGACGATCGTTACCGAGATATGGGCACCGCCTTGAAAGAGAAACGCCGCCCCTCCGAAGACGGACCAGACAAAGAGGAGCCTTGCGATCTCCTCGACCCAAATGGTCGGTGCGTTGAAAAAGTATCTTGCGATGACTTCGAACACGATCAATACGCCAAGGACAAAAAACGCCACGGTCGCGCAAGCCGCAAAGATGCGATCCAGATAGGTCAGCATGCCAAATTCCAACTTGAGTTCAGGTTGGGCGGCCAACAGGCAGCCGCCCAGTTCCGTTTCATTTCAGGTTTTCAGCAGCGTTCAGCACTTCGGTGCCAAGCGTCCCGGAATTTGCCGCCCATTGCTCGATCACCGGCATTGATGCATCTTTCCAGGCCGCCAGTTCGTCGGCATTTGGGCGGTAGACGGTCATTCCCTGCGTTTCGGCCTCTGCAAGGATTTCCGCATGCAAGGCCGAGGCCGCCTCACGCATGTCAATCTCTGCCACCCGCGCGGCAGCTGAAATCGCCTCGCGTTGGCCATCGGTCAGGCCACGCCAGAACGCGTCGTTGATCACGACAATGAACTCGATATTCGCGTGGTTCGTTATCGTGACATGATCCATCACTTCCCAAAGGCTGCGCGACCTCAACGACCCTATGCCTGTCATGCCGACATCAACGGTCCCCCGTTGATAGGCAAGGAACTGTTCAGACCCTGAAATGACGGTTGGTACGCCTTCGACGGTCTGGATCCAATCGCCCAACGTCTTTCCGAATACGCGCACTTTCTTGTTTTTGATCGCGTCGGGATGGGCCATCGGGCCGCCATTCGACAACAGAACAACAGGACCGTTGGTTTGCCACCACAGGACCCTAGAACCTGTTTCAAGAATTGCGTTGTCGATCAACCCGCGCACATCGCTGGAAGGATCAACCGCCAGCGCTTGTTTCTCTTCCGAAGGGAACAAAAACGGCATGTAGAAGACATCTACGGCGGGAATTTCACCTGCATAGGTTGTCAGGGATGCGATGCCCATTTCAAGGACGCCGTTTCCAATGGCTTCGGGAACTTCCTTGTCGCGAAACAACTGGGCCGAGTCGTAAATCTCGACCTCGATGTCCGAGTTGGCCTCCAGCTCTTTCTGAAAGATCAACAGGTTCTGACCAAAATTGCTCTTGAGCGGTGTCTGCATTGTGACCCGCAAAACCGTCCCATCGGCTGAATAGGCAGCCGGTGCCATCAGCCCCGCCGCACAAATTGCCGACACAGCAAAAGTCGCCACTCGCCGCTTGAGTGTTGAGATCATTTTTTCCTCCCTTATTGTCGTATAGTCCGACAGTTCGACTGTATTGACAAACAGGATAGCCGATGTCAAGCATCCTCGACCTGACAATTCGAAAGGGAGAAACGCGCCGTGGATTCAACTAAAACTGATGTCAGGGTCGGGTTTGACTTTCCCATCGATCATCCGCGCGCCCAATTTCTGCAGGCCGCTGTTTCAAATCGCGACCAATCCCCGCCCGCCGTCATGAACCCGTCAGGAGTGATCTATCCGGGCGTCGAAACCATCAGTGCCGTTGAACGCGGCAAGTTGGATTTCGGATGGATAAACTTTTGCCACCTCGAACTTTTAGCCCCGGAGTTAAGGGGACTGCACGCACCCTTTGCGCTTAAAGATAAACAGATGAAAACGTCGGAGCAGCGACGAGACTACCTTAACACGGTCAATTCCGCGTTGGCCCACTCGCCGTTTCAAATTGCTGCAGTCATGCGCGGCGCGGACCAGGTTTTCTGCTTCGAAAATCCGCTGGACCTGCGCGAAAGCCGTTTCGCGGACCTCCGGATCAGGGTTGCAGGTGCAGGGATGTACGAGGAAGTGGTCAGCGCATTGGGCGCCACGCCAGCTGTCGCATCAATTGTATCAGCGGCAGATCTCTGCACCGCAAATGGCGTTGATGGTGCCTTCACCTCGCCCGGCGCCTGGAGCGTGCTTTTCAGGAAACATTTCCGACACGTCTATCTGATCGAAAACCTGATGATGATCACCTACGTCCTTCTGATGCGAAAGGAAGACTTATCGACCCCGTGGGCGCAACCCGTGATGCAAGCCAACCACGAGCTGGTAACCGAAAACTGGGAAACGATGCGCAGACAGGATTTGGAAATTATCGACACGATGTGCACCCAGACAGACGGTTCGTTTACCTGCATCGAAGCAACCGACGCGGAACTTGAGCGCCTGAACGAGATTTAGCATTTGATGTAAAGGGGCTGGGAAAGATTTTTAAGGGTTCACTTGTGAATCCGGAACATGGTCCTTTCGCTATCATTTCGGGCACCCATCTTGTTGAAGCAACTTTATTTAATGATCATTATTAGAGTTTTTTGCGCACTACCTTGGCCTACCGACTTGGACCGCCTCAACACTCATTGAAGTGATTTTTGACCAATTTCAGTTTCGTAGCTGCCCGTATCTGAGTTTGGCGTTGCAAGCTCGGCTCTAGGTCAATGCGCGTCAGCGTCCACACCGCGCGTGAACGGCGATACGCCCATCATGTATGCCGCCCCGGTAATCCACACGTGACTTCGTCGCAGCGCCCTCCCCTGCCCTAACGCGGCGGCGCATGCCGATCGTTCGACCAGGACAAACTAGATGATCAATCGGCTTGTGCGTTTAGCCGCATATGTGGTTCGCAGAGTCAGAACCGCACATATCACCAACACCGTAGCAAACTTGCTTTCTTCAATCAGCGCCATCGCTTTGACATTCTGAGTTAGAGTTCCACCCGGAATTACACTCGAAAGCGAAACGGAGTCGCCTTTCGCCTTAAGCCGCTGCACGCCAGTTCAGCCGCGCTGTCCATTCCGGGGCGCGTCCACGTCAACCCTTGTCGCTGCTCTCAACGCGCGACGCCTGCCCTGCCCTACCATCAAATGAAAAAGGCGCCGAACACCTGGGCGCCTTTTTCCTATCTGACTGTCTAAAGATCTTACCCGTGGGTAATATCTTCCTCTTCACGCAGGTCATCAATCAATGTGGCGATTGCCTGTTCGAGCTTCGCCCGGTCCACGCGCGTAAAATCCAGATTGTACCGCACCTCCATGCGCCCACTGGAAGCAGAGCATTTTGCGATCCCTGCCCGGCCGGGAACCTGAAACGTTGTCTTGGCCCGCCTCGGTTTTTCTGCGCTTTGCGCCCGTGGCTTCGCATCACCTTCTGCCTCACGCGTCAGGAAACTGCGCAAAATAGCCAATTCTTGCGCACTATCGCGATCGGGCTCTTTTAAAAGTGCGGTGCTGAGTTGGCGTATCAGACCCGGCTCACCGTCCAGCTTTCGCTTTAGATCCACACCCACGTTGCGCGGGATTTCATTGGGGTGCTCCAGCACTTTGTCTAGCATCATGAGCAAACTGGCAAAAGCGCGGATATAGCTGCGCTTTGTGTAACTGGCCGATTTAAACAAGACCGTCACAGCCTTATCCACGTCCTGGCAATCATTTGCCGGGTCTTCAGCGTAGGCTCGCGCCAAGGCCCCCATTTCGGCAAATGAGATATCCTTGCGGATCAGGTTCTCATCAACCATGCGCCGATAACTGTCGTCAAGATTGGCCGCATCCGAAATGCCGGCTGGAATCTGCGCGTAACCGGAATCGCCGGTTTCTTCCAACAATGCCCGATACGCAGAAAGACGCCGCATGCCCTGGATCAAATCAAACCGGCCATCTGCACGGCGCTCAACACGGATTGGATTGGACAGGCCGATGTCCTGAATGGAGGCCTTCAACTCATCCAACTCCGGATCTGGGCCAGGCTTTCGATCACGCGTCAGCTTTTCGCTGACCACTTTTTTAAGATCGATGTGTTCTGTCACCAATCCCTCGGAGCGCAAGCGAACCAATTCATGGGCCAGCCGATCGTTTTCGACCCGAATGGCATCTTCGGTGGATTGTTGATCCTTGAGCGCCTCAGCGTTTTCTGAAATTGCTGCCGCCATCGGGCCGCGCCGTTTTTCAAGCACCTTGTCAGGCACTTTTCCTACTGGGATATCCTCCATAGCCGGCAAGTCGATATCGAACATTCTGCGTTTACGGCTCATGCTTCATCCTCCAGCTTATCCCAGGCCGTCAGCATTACGCCCCGGAATTCTTCGTACACATTGTCAAATGTCGATCGTGCGCGGCGCCACGTCTCGCGCGTCATCTCGCGGTAATCCATCTCGTAAACGGAACTTAGGAAACGGCCTGACTGCTCCACAGCTCGGGTCATTTCGACCGGGTGTTCCGCCAAGTGTTCGCCAAAGACCTTGCTGAAAGCATCATACATTGCGAGGTGCAGAGCATTTCCGGGTTCATACCGTGTCAACAGGAAGCGGATTTCACAAAACGTCTTGGGCAAGCCGATCTTACCCGTGGGTAAGGTCTTGTCGAACCCGTATGCCAGATCCTCTAGCGCCTCGGCCAATTGACCTATGAAGGAGGTGGTCGAATCGTATTCCCAATATCCGGGGCCCGACGGGATGTAGAGCATATCCGCCGCAAACACGGCGTTCATTGATTGATAGCCAATGGCTGGCGGACAATCGAACAGGATCAAGTCGTAGGCGTCATCCGGGATCTGATCAAGGTATCGAGACACCGCCGCAAAGAACGACCATTCCGGATTGAGATGCCGGTACTGGGCGGACGCAAATTCCACGAAGGCCGCATTGGCGCAGGATGGAACAGCATCAATCGTCGACCAGGACGTTTGCTTGATGAAATCTGAAATCCGAAGGTCGCCGAGCCCCATATCGGTGATTGAAGGCGGCAATTCGCGGCGGGGCAGGGCGGTTCCCGACTCGGCCGCTGCGGGGCGGTTGTTCATTCGCTGGGTCTCTCGGATCAGGTCCCTGGCCATGATACCCCAGACCGTGAAATCTTCGGCCACGTCCGTCAGGCCCATAGAATGACTCAGGGTCGCCTGCGGGTCGAAATCCACGACCAGAACACGATACCCGTCCAACGCCGCCGCATGGGCAAGATGAAGGGCAACCGTGGATTTTCCCGCGCCGCCTTTGAAATTCGCCACGGCAGCGCGAATAGCACGCTTTCCGGCAGGGCGCGGCGGCATCAGCACCTTTCGGTTGAGTTTGAGCCGGCGGCGCAGCTCATTTACTTCCTCCAGGCTGAACCACCGCTGTCGGCCTTCGGGCTCAACCTCTCCACCCGGAAGAGAGGGATCGGCGGCCAACTTGCCGCGAAACGTGGACTGGTTGATCCGAAAGATCAGCTCGGCCACTTCCCAGCTGGAGAACCGGCGCAGCGTCTTTTCCATTTCCGGGCTGAAAGTCTGGCGGCGAATCCATCCCTGCAACTTGAGAGATTGCGTTCGCAATGCATTAAGGTCTTCGTGCGTGTACATGCCTCGGGTCTCGTTCAATGGACGTAAAATTTGTTGTACTTGCTATTTACGCCCGATTTGCAGTTTTGGCAAAAGAAATTATTGTAGCATTCACACCTTACCCGCGGGTAAGAAAACAAGGGCCTTCCGGGCTCTGAGCGATTCGCATGGCGTTTACCGGGTGATGGTGCGGTTCGAGAGGAACAGACCGCAGCATTTAGGGGGTCAACATGGCGCTACACACCCCATTTGGGGGGACATAACCATGAAATAAGGGGACACTCTGATTGTCCCCCATCACCAAAGATTCACCAATTTCTTTCTATTTTGATTGCAGCCAAAGCAACCGCGAGGCACGAATTTCGACCCCGGGCTTGACAGAATCGGAGCGATGGACGCTAATCAGGGCACGATAGCGAAAAGCGTTGGTCAAAGACGCGATTAGGGGGCATAAGCCCTTTCGAGGCAGATAGAGCGGTGAGAAGGATAATGCAGGTTGCAAAACCGGTTGGACGTAACGCGTCCGCTTTAAAATACGATATCCTATCTGCCCTGACCGTCTATGCACTGTCAGGGGACAAACACCGTCATCGTACCATCCTTCGCGTGATGTCCCTGATCACGACACGGTACAATTGGCGAAAAAACGAGCTGTCGATCGGGCGCGAAGAAATCGCACGCATCTGGTCGGTGGATGAACGAACCGTCAAGCGAGAGATGGCGAAGCTGCGGACAAGCGGATGGGTCACGGTCAAAAGACCTGCTGCCCGTGGAAGGGTTGCTGTCTATGAACTGGATCTGAAACAAATCCTGTTGGATACGTCTGAGGTCTGGCCAACGATCGGCTCTGATTTCCAGGACAGAATGCAGACAGACCCCGAACCAAAGACAAATGTTATTCCATTCCAGTCGAAACCGGCTCCACCCGAATCTGGCGACGGAGGTATTTGGACCCAGGTCCAATCAATACTGCACCAGCGCGACCCCGAGCTTTGGTCCAGTTGGTTTCAACACCTCAGCGAAGCCGAAAGGGCAGGGGGAAATGTGACCCTTGTGGCCCCGTCGCGTTTTATGGCCGACTATATTTCGCAAAAATGGACTGCGCGCGTCCTGGCCGCTTACAGCAGGGTTGACCCCTCAATTCGCGCGGTGCGGATCGAGTCCGTTGAGTAGGAAAAAGAGCGATGCGGTGAAAGAGGCAATTGGATGACGTTACGACAGTTTCACTTGATATCTGCTGCGCGGACACCTTTTTGAGCAAGTCCGGGCCGCGGTAGGTGCGACCCAGACCGGTCTTGCCCCAGGTAGGGTTGCCGATTATCTAGCGTAAACGGCTCAGAAACCGGCAAGGCAAGACGCTGGTTCGTTCCGACTGTAATGACTGTGGAATTTCGCTTTGCTAAAGTTGAAACAAAAGTTCACCCAAGGTTTGGATGAATCGATCCTGTGGCGGCTTCTGTCCGAAAACTTACGGTCGCAGATGGTTCCCTACATCATCGCCATTATTGCGATGGTATTTGTCGCGGCCACAACGGCTGCTGTGGCATTTATCATGCGGGACGTGGTGGATTCGCTGTTTGACAGCGAAAACGCGGCACGGGTCGTGGCGGTTTCGATCGCGGTGTTCGTCATTTTCCTTATCAAAGGCATCGCGACATATGTTCAGGTCGTCGCAATGACGCGGGCCGGGAACCGAATTATCGCAATAAAGCAAATCCAGCTTTACGATAAACTCCTACGGCAGGGTGTTTCCTTTTTCAATCTGACCGAAAGCTCGGATCTGTTGATGAAGGTGACGCAATCGGCAAACGCCGCCCGCACAGTGATCGAGTTGATCGTGACTTCGGCAGTGCGGGATACCTTGACACTGATTGGTCTGGTTGCGGTTATGTTCTATCAACAGCCGGTCCTGTCGCTCGTTACGCTCATCATTGGACCGCTTGCGATCTGGGGTGTGCGGACGCTGTTGCGCAAGGTGCGCGAGATAGCGGATATGGAACTGCAGTCCATGTCGGCAATCATGAAGGTCATTCAGGAAACCTCCCGCGGTATTCGGGTCGTTAAGACATTCAGCCTGGAAGAACGCATGGCAGGCCAGATGTATTCAGCGGTCAAAAGCGTTGAAAAACGGCGCAACAAACTTGCTCGACTCAAGGCAGCAACCAGTCCGCTGATGGATATTCTGGCCGGTTTCGCGATCGCCTCGGTCATTGGGTTGAGCGCGGCAAGCCTGTTTGGATCGCGGGGTTCGACCCCGGGCGAGCTGATGTCCTTTGTGACCGCTCTGATGATGGCTTATGAGCCCGCCAAACGCTTGTCCAAGGTCCGCGTGGGACTTGAGATCGGACTACGCAGGGTCCGCATGCTGTACCAGTTGCTGGACGAACCCGAAACCTTGCCCGAGCAAGAGAACCCAGCGACCCTGCCGGATGGGCAGCGTGAGGTTGTCTTTGACAATGTCACCTTTGGCTATCGTCGTCGTGAACCTATCCTCAAGGATCTCTCGCTGACGTTTGAGGCGGGCAAGACAACGGCGCTGGTTGGCCTGTCGGGGGGCGGAAAATCCACCATCCTGAACCTCGCATTGCGCCTTTACGATCCGCAAACAGGTGCCGTTTTGATCGATGGGCAGGATATCAAGCACGCTTCGTTCAAGACGCTGCGCAACAACATGTCATTTGTCGGGCAAGAGACGTTCCTGTTCTCGGCTTCGGTTGCCGACAATATCCGCTTTGGCCGTGAAGGGGCAACGCAGTCTGAGGTGATCGAGGCTGCCAAGGCGGCAAACGCCTATGACTTCATCATGAAGCTCGAAAATGGCTTTGACACAATGGTCGGCGAGAATGGCTCGTTCCTGTCTGGGGGTCAGAAACAGCGTCTGGCGATTGCGCGCGCGCTGTTGCGTGACAGTCCGATCCTTTTGCTGGACGAGCCGACGAGCGCATTGGACTCCGAATCCGAACATCTGGTACAGGAAGCGCTGAACCGCCTGACCAGCGGGCGCACAACGATTATCGTCGCGCACCGGCTGTCCACGATTCTTCATGCCGACAAGATTGTCGTAATCGAAAGCGGACAAGTCAGTGAACAGGGCAGTGCCCAGAAACTGCTGGAAAAACCGGGGCCGTTCCGCAAGCTTTATGACCACCAATTCTCTGGTGCTATCAAAGCAGGGTAGACGGATATGGGACGAACCGCCTGATGGATGCTTCGGTCATTATCCCGACCTATCACAGTTGGGGTCAGGCACAGGCCTGTCTGGACTGTCTGGCAACGCAAACGCTGGCCCTGGACAGGTTTGAGGTTTTGCTGGTCAACAATGACCCGTTGGATCCGATTCCTGCGGGGTTCCGCCTACCGCCCAATGCGCGGGTTTTGGAAGAGGCAAAGCCGGGCTCTTATGCGGCGCGCAACCGGGGGATCGCCGAAGCGACCGCGAACCTGCTGTTCTTTACGGATTCGGATTGTCTGCCGGTGCCGGATTACCTTGCCGCCGGATTGCGCGCCGCACAGTTGAATCCCGAAGTAAACCGTTTCGGCGGGGATGTCGTTCTGACTCCGAATGGCGCGGACTGGACCAACACAGAACTCTATGACCGCTACCTGGGTCTGGAACAGCAAAAATGGGTTGAGCGGGGCAGGGCGGTCACTGCGAATCTGATTGTTCGTCGCAGCCTGATCGACAGGATTGGCCCGTTCAAGGATACGGTACTTTCCGGCGGCGACATGGAATGGAACGACCGTGCCAAAGCCGCAGGCGAGCCGATTGTCTTTGCCGCAGAAGCTGCTGTCCGCCACTCGGCACGGGGCAGCTTGCGCGAACATATCGCCAAGGCCCGCCGGATCGAAGGCGCGCGTCTGCGCAGGAATTCAGGCCGAGGATGGGTGAACTACATTCCCCCGATCCAAAAGCTGATCCCGTCCTTCAAAACGCTGGGCAAACTGCTTCGGAACCCGGACCTGGGCGCCGGCCAGGCATTCTCTGTCTGGGGTGTTCATTACGTAATTCGCGTGGTGAAGATCACCGAAACGGTTCGCTTGTTATGGTTTCGGCAACCAGATCAAAGGACGTGATCGCGCCGGTGTGGAACGGGCACGTCAATTGCCGATGCCGACACCAACATACGTTTCGAACCCGGCGCTTTCGGCCATCGCTGGTGAGTACACGTTGCGCAGATCGACCATGCGCGCCGTATTCATTGCGTCGGCCATTTCCGTCAGATTCAGCGCCCGGAATTCGTTCCATTCCGTCAGGATTACAACGGCATCCGCGCCTTTTGTGGCCTCATAGGGGTCGTCCATCCATTCGACACCCGGCAGCAGGGTCTCGCCTTCGGCCCGACCTTGCGGGTCCACCACGCGCACGCGCGCGCCGCTGCCAATCAGGGCGGGCACAATCGTAAGTGAGGGCGCATCGCGCATGTCGTCGGTATCTGGCTTGAAGGTCACACCCAGAACGGCAATGGTCTTGCCGTTGAATTTGTCGTCACAGACATCGCGGATTTTCTCGATCATGCGGCCTTTGACGCCGTCATTCACGCGAATGACCGTTTCGGTGATCTGCATCGGATAGGCATGATCCTGTCCTATACGCGCCAATGCCGCCGTATCCTTGGGAAAACATGACCCGCCATAGCCTGGGCCTGCGCGGAGGAACTTGTTGCCAATTCGACCGTCCAGACCGATGCCGCGGGCAACCTCTTTTACATCGCCGCCAGCACGTTCGCACAAGCCCGCGATCTCGTTGATAAACGTGATCTTGGTCGCCAGAAACGCATTTGCCGCGTATTTGATCAGCTCAGCACTTTCCAGATCGGTGGTTATGATCGGAAAGTCCCGCAGATACAGCGGGCGGTAGATTTCGCCCATGACCTGACCGGCGCGTTCGCTTTCAACACCGACAACCACGCGATCGGGCCGCATGAAATCGTCGATTGCGGCCCCCTCGCGCAGAAATTCCGGGTTCGATGCAACATCAAACTCAGCGTTCGGGTTGGCGGCCAGTACAGCCTCGTGAACCTTTCGATTGGTTCCCACGGGCACGGTCGATTTGGTGACCACGACAGTATAGCCGGTCAAAGCTTCGGCAATCTCGCCCGCAGCAGCCATCACGTAGGTCAGGTCCGCGTGACCGTCGCCGCGCCGCGTCGGTGTTCCCACCGCGATAAAGACGGCATCCGCACCGTCAACGGCCGCCGCAAGATCCGTGGTAAAGGTCAGACGACCGGCCGCAACGTTCTTGGCCATCAATACGTCGAGGCCGGGCTCGTAGATCGGGACCTTGCCGGCTTGCAGCATCTCGATTTTCTCGGCGGCTTTGTCGACGCAAATCACATCGTGGCCGAAGTCCGAAAAACACACTCCTGACACGAGGCCAACATATCCGGTGCCGATCATTGCAATGCGCATGCGTTCAAGTCCTCTTTGAGCGTGTTGAGCCGGAATACGCCTTTCAACAAGCGGGTTTCAAGCGGATTTTGCCTATGCCGGGCCGTTCGGCGTGGGTCCGGAAGGAGCTGTTGCGGACGGATGAAATGGGTGCCTGACCCCACGCCGCCCACGAATCCGGGACGGGATTTGGCATACTGCGAGACATCGCGGCAATTCTCGGATATGCAGGTTTTTCCGGGCTATGGACTAAGCGAATGACGGCAAACGCAAAAGGTGGAACAAAGGCGCCCGCCTCGTCCCATGACAAGAAGGTCAGGCGCAATCGGCTTTTGCTGTTGCTGTCGCCGCTTATTGTTCTGTTTTCTCCGGTTTTGCTGCCGGTCTACTACGTCATGCGACGCCGAAAGGGAAAGCCGCTGTTCGGCAGCAGGAAACGGGCAACGCGTTCGCCGGTTGCCCCGGTTGGTCAGATGGGACGTATCGCAGGTTCGTTGGATCGTGTGCCGCCGGCGCCAATTGATATGGCGGAGGAAGAGCGCATTGACGCGATGCCTGATACCTTCGCCTTGTGCCGGGTAATCGGCAACGATCTTGTCCCACGGCACAAAGCCGGGCAATCGCTGGAAAACGTGCGGTTCATTCTGGAAAACGAGCCTGAGCTGTCGAATTGTCGAAAACTGTGGGTTTTGAATCGTATCTTCGACCCTGAGAACGAGGCCAGATTGATCAACCTGCTTGAACAGCACGGGCAAGATTATGAGCGCATACCTTATGACGCCGATGCGTTGCAATCCACCGGCTTTGACTTTTCTACGATCGAAGACCCAATGGTTTTTGTCGATGGCAGGCTGGACCAGCTGGACGAGAAATGCAGGTTGCCGTTGATTGCGCAGGCGTACCGGCTGCGCAACAACTACGTCATGAACAACAACGGAGCACGAAACGTCGCGCTGGGGCTGTGTTTGAAACACGCGAAATGGGCGCTGCCATTTGACGGAAATTGCTACTTTACCGAAAGCGCGTGGCAAGCTGTGCGCAGCGATATTATGAGCCGTCGAGACAAGCGGTATTTCACCGTTCCAATGGCAAGGATGCTGGATAATCAGGACCTGCTGGCGGACGATGTCACCCCCAACGCGACAGAAGAACCTCAATTGGCCTTTCGCTGCGATGCGCCGCTGAGATTTGACGAAGCGCATCCCTATGGCCGTCGCCCAAAGGTCGAATTGTTCCTGCATCTTGGCATTCCGGGGCCTTGGGAAAAGTGGCCGGTTGCCCGCTTCGATATCCCGCCGCGCAAGGTTTCGCCCGAAGGTCACCGCGTGGGGCAAGCAGGCTGGGTGGCGCGGCTGTTTTCCGGTCAGGCGCAGTTGGAACAGGATACAGGCAATACGATCCGGGACCGAGGCGTCGCGCGAAATCAAGCCATTCGGGCAACGTTGGACATGCTTGAGGCGCGTCCGGTTCGCGCGCAAGCAAGCTCTGGCCAGCCGGTGTTTTACAGCGCGGCGGAGCTTGACGCATTATCCGCCAGTCCTGCAGACCCGGATTACGACGCCATTCAGGCGACCGCCGATGCGGCGCTGACACGGGGACCGTTTTCAGTTGTCGACAAACCGGATCCCGGGCCCAGTGGGGACAAGCATGATTATTTTCACCCGGCGCCCTATTGGTGGCCAAACTCAAAGAAGGCAGATGGACTGCCGTATGTCCGGCGCGATGGTCATCGCGTGCCGGGAACCGGACTGTATGAACCGGACAGCGATCGTTTTGACCGCACCCGCCTGCAACGGATGTTTGACGACACAACGGCGCTGGCTCTGGCGGCGCGGATCACCGGGGATGAGGCGTATCGGGATCACGCCAAAGCGCTGATCAGGACTTGGTTCCTGGAACCCGCGACACGAATGAATCCAAACCTTTTTTACGCTCAGGTTCGTCGGGGTCACAACAATGACCGAGGGTCGGACAATGGCCTGATCGAGACAAAGGACTTTTACTTTTTCCTCGATGCCGTCCGCCTGCTGCAGCACGATGAGATTTCGTCCGGGGTGCAAAGTTGGTGTGCGGAATTCCTGAACTGGCTTAAAACCAGCGACCAAGGGATCAAGGAATGCCGGAACGAGAACAATCATGGCACCTGTTTTGATCTGCAGGAGGCTGCTTTGGCGGCGTTTCTGGGGGATGCAGACTGCTTGCAGCAGGTCAACCTGAGGGCGCAGGCGCGCCTTCTGGGTACCATCGAGGAAAATGGCGCGCAGCCACATGAATTGACCCGCACGATGACTCAGCACTACTGCGTGTTCAACGTGCAAAGTTGGATCAATCTGTTCAACCTGATGGAGGGTGCGGGCCTGCGTCCGTGGGACAGCGCCGCTGCTGACAGGTTGGTGCAGGCAATGCGGCTTGTGCTGCGGGATTCTGCAAATGGCTGGCCGAATGCACAGGCCGAGCCGTTTGACTTGGCGCGGCTTGCGCCAATTGATCAGGAACTTTGTCGTCGCACGGGCCAGGGCGTCTTGCAGATCGAAACCCCACCGGCCTGTTTCCACCCCCACGATGGGATTGCACCGTTTTGGCGGCAGGCGCGTTGGGGTTCCGCAAAATAGACGCTGAATGGCGCGGCTTTTGCATGCAGCGAGTTTTTCAAAGGGCAGAGCCGGAGCGTTGCGGTTCAATCTGCTGTTGCAAGTTTCGGAATGATCTGGATGATCAAATCCACAAAGATCGGAAAATCCGGTTAACCGCGCTGCCGCGCGGGAAAAATAAAATGGGGAGAATATTATGTCTTTTAAGACTCTGATGGTCGCCGTCAGTGCGACCGCAATGATTGCTGCCGGAGCTTCGGCAGAAACGCTGCGATGGGCCAGGGCGGGGGACTCGCTGACGCTGGACCCACATGCCCAGAACGAAGGCCCGACCTCGACCTTCGCGCATCAGATCATGGAAACGCTGGTCATGCGCGATCACTCTGGCGCACTGGTCCCGTCGCTGGCGACCGAGTGGGCGCCATCCGAAGAAAACCCGAATGTCTGGGTGTTCAAATTGCGCGAGGGCGTGACCTTCCATGATGGTGCAGAGTTCGACAGCGAAGACGTCGTCTTTTCGCTGAACCGCGCAATGACACCGGATTCCGACTACAAGGAGTTGTTGGCCTCGGTCAAAGAGGTCCGCGCGCCGGACAAATACACCATCGAAATCGAAACCGACGGCCCCAACCCGATCATGCCCAACAACCTGACCAACATGTTCATGATGGACAAGGGCTGGGCCGAGGCGAACAATGCCGTCAAGGTTCAGGACTATGAAGGCGGCGAGGATACCTTTGCGGCGAAAAACGCAAACGGCACCGGCCCGTACAAACTTGTCAGCCGCGAACCGGATGTGAAAACCGTTTTGACCGCCAATGAGAATTATTGGGGCAAGGACGAGTTTCCACTTGAAGTGACTGAAATCATCTACACGCCGATCCAGAATGCCGCGACCCGCGTTGCGGCACTGCTTTCGGGTGAGGTTGATTTCATTCAGGATGTTCCGGTGCAAGACCTTGAGCGTGTCGCCGGTACCGACGGTCTGGATGTGCGCACCGCGCCGCAGAACCGGGTGATCTTTTTCGGCATGAACATGGGTGATGCCGATCTGGGATCAGATAGCGTTGATGGCGCAAACCCGCTTGCAGATGTACGGGTCCGTCAAGCGATGTCGAAGGCGATCAACCGCGATGCGATCAAACAGGTCGTGATGCGCGGCCAATCCGCCCCCGCGGGTATGATCGCGCCGCCTTTCGTGAACGGCTGGGACGAGGGTATGGATGCGTCGTCCACCACAGATCTGGAAGCGGCAAAAGCGTTGATGGCCGAGGCTGGTTATCCGGACGGTTTCACACTGACGCTGAACTGTCCCAATGACCGCTACATCAATGATGAGGCGATCTGTCAGGCCGCAGTTGGTATGCTGGCCCAGATCGGGATTACGGTGAACCTGGACGCCAAACCCAAGGCCCAGCACTTCCCGTTGTTGTCCAACCTCGAAACCGATTTCTACATGCTGGGCTGGGGTGTTCCGACTTACGACTCGGAATACATCTTCAACTTCCTGGTTCATACCAAGGGTGAGAAATACGGTTCATGGAACGCGACCCGGTACAACAACCCGGACCTTGACGCCAAAATTGTGGCGCTGGCCTCGGAAACCGATCTGCCGGCCCGCGATCAGCAGATCGCGGAAATCTGGCAGGTTGTTCAGGATGAGCAGCTTTACATCCCGATCCACCACCAAGTTCTGAACTGGGGCATGAAGTCGGGTGTTGGTACGATTGTCGAGCCCGAGGACTCACCGAAGATCAAATACTTCACCATGCAGTAGGGTGATGTTTGAAAAAACGGTCAGGGCGCGAGATCGCGCCCTGACTTGTTTCTTCGCAACCGGACATTTTCAGAACACATAGGGAGAATTTGCCATGACCCTAAGAAGCAGCGCCATTGGGCTTGCTCTGCTGATTGCAGGCGCCGCGCAGGCCGAAGAGTTCAAGTGGGCCTCAACCACCGACCCGCAGACGATGGACCCGCACGCGGTGAACTCGGCCCCGGTTCTGGGGTTTCTGAACAACGTCTACGAAGGGTTGGTTCGTCGCGGCAAAGACATGCGGGTAGAACCCGCGCTCGCCGTCAGCTGGGAACCAATCGGTGATGGCGACGGATGGCGGTTCAACCTGCGCGAGGGGGTGACCTTTCACGACGGCAGCGAATTCAATGCGCAGGACGTCTTGTTCAGCTATGAACGCGCCTCGGGCGAGGCGGCAGATACGCGCAGCTGGTTCGCGCCGGTCAGCGCCGTAAATGTGGTCGATGATTACACGGTCGATTTCATGATGACGGCACCCAACCCGTTGTTCCCGTCATCAATTGCGAATTGGATGATCATGGATCAGGGCTGGGCCGAGGCGAACGAGGCTGCTGTTCCGGACAAGGAAACCGGCAACTTTGCGACGCTGAATGCAAACGGCACGGGCGCGTTCCAAGTCACCGCGCGTGAGCCCGGCTTGCGCACGGTTCTTGAGCCGTTCGATGGATGGTGGGACACAGCCGAACACAACATATCCAGCGCCGAGTTCACGCCGATCCAAAATCCTGCCACTGCCGTTGCCGCGCTGCTGTCGGGCGACGTGGGCATGATCAACCCGGTTCCGATTCAAGACGTTTCACGGCTGCAGGGCAGTGACGACGTCGAAGTCATTCAGGGTATCGAAGCGCGTGTCATCATGCTTGGCTTCAATCATGAAGCTGACGCGCTGAAGTATACCGATGACGCCGGCAAGCCCAATCCATTCCAGGATGCCCGCGTGCGCCAGGCCATAGCGCAGGCTGTCAATGTCGATGCCATTCTGGCGACGATCATGCGCGGAAACGCCGAAGCAGCATCGCAATTGGTCAGCCCGGCAATGAGCGGATATTCCCGCGCCCATGCCGACCGTCCGACCTATGACGTCGAGGCGGCCAAGGCATTGCTGGCCGAAGCCGGCTATGGCGACGGATTCTCGTTCGGTCTGAAATGTCCCAATGATCGCTATTTGAATGACGAGGCCGTTTGTCAGGCCGTGGTCAGCATGTTGGCCCAAATCGGGATCACCGCCGAACTGGATGCGATGCCGGTCCGCAACTATTGGCCAGAGCTGCGAGAGGACAATTACGATATGTATCTCTTGGGCTGGAGCCCCGGCACGTTTGATGCCGAACATCCCGTTCGGTTCCTGGTTGCTACCCCGAACGAAGAGAAGAAGCTGGGCAGCTGGAACTTTGGCGGGTTCTCGAATGCGCGGGTGGATGAGCTTTTGCCGATGATCCAGTCCGAACTGGATGCGGACAAGCGTCAGGCCATGCTGGATGAGGTCACCGGGATCATTCAGGACGAGCACGTCTATGTCCCTATGTATGTTCAACCGCTGGTCTGGGGCACACGCAGCAATGTCGACCTGACCCAACGCCCGGACAACTTCTTTTTGCTGCGCTGGGTGACAATCAACTGACCGCTTAGCACAGCGCGCCGGTCTTTTGGCGTTACCTTGACCATTTGGTCAAAGATGACCTACAGAGACCGGCCAACGAGGGAAACGAATGTTCGCATATATCGTCCGCAGGATGTTCCAGTCCGTGATCGTGCTTTTGGTCGTGGGCCTGGTCGCCTTCTCGATGTTCCGCTTTGTCGGGGATCCGATCGACAACATGCTGGGCCAGGAACGCACTCAGGCCGATATCGATCGTCTGCGGACCGAGCTTGGACTGGACCAGCCTTTTGTCGTGCAATACGCCAAGTTTCTGCGGGGCGCGGTGCAGGGCAATTTCGGGGTCTCGTACAGGCAGGGCCGTCCGGTTTCCACAATCATCGCGGAACGCGCGCCCGCGACGTTGGAACTGGCTTTTGTCTCGGGCTTTCTTGCCATCACCATGGGTATTGCGCTGGGCGTCTTCACCGCGATCCGACGACAAGGGATTGCTGCAAACGTCATCATGACCGTTTCTCTGATCGGGGTATCGTTGCCGACATTCCTGATCGGGATCTTGTTGATCTATGTTTTCTCGGTTGAGTTGGACCTCTTGCCAAGTTTCGGGCGGGGCGAGACAGTGATGATCGGCAATTGGTCGACCGGGTTTCTAACCGCTTCGGGCCTCAAGGCTTTGATACTTCCGGCAATCACGCTGGGCCTTTATCAAATGACACTGATCATGCGGCTGGTGCGGTCCGAGATGCTGGAGGTTCTGCGCGCCGACTATGTGCGTTTCGCCCGTGCCCGAGGCTTGTCAGACCGCGTGATCAATTTCCGCCACGCGCTGAAGAATACGCTGGTGCCAGTGATCACGATTACGGGCCTGCAACTGGGCTCGATCATCGCTTTTGCCATCATTACCGAAACGGTTTTTCAATGGCCCGGTGTGGGGCTGCTGTTCATCAACGCGATCCAGTTTGTCGATATTCCCGTCATGGCCGCCTATCTGATGCTGATTTCAGTCATGTTCGTAACGATAAACTTGATTGTCGACCTTCTTTACTATGCCATTGACCCGCGCCTGCGTGTCGACGCGAGGGCCACATGACCGACGCCACTCAAACCCCGCAATCCACGCCCAAAACGCGGTTCGCCAAGTTCTGGGACAGTGATTTTGCCTGGTCCTTCCGCCATTCGCCGGTGGCCGTCATCGCATCATTGGTCGTGGTTGTTCTGGTGCTGGCGGCGATCTTCGCGCCGTTGATTGCACCATATAACCCGTTTGACCCGGCAACGCTGAACCTGATGAATGGCTTTACGCCGCCCGGGACGCCCAACGCATTTACCCAAGAGACGTTTCTGCTGGGCACTGATGATCAAGGGCGCGATGTGTTCTCGACAATTTTGTATGGTCTGCGCATTTCGCTGTTTGTTGGCACCGCTGCGGTGCTGTTGGCCATGATCATCGGGGTGATCCTGGGATTGGTGGCTGCCTATTTCGGTGGGTGGATCGAAACCTTCATCATGCGGGTTGCCGACGTTCAGTTGACCTTTCCGGCCATTCTGGTGGCGATGCTGATTTTTGGCATTGCCAAAGGTGTCACGCCGCCGGAATACCGCAATGAGATGGCAATCTATGTGTTGATTATTGCGATTGCCCTGTCCGATTGGGTGCAGTTCGCTCGGGTGGTACGTGGCGCTGCGCTGGTGGAAAAGAACAAAGAGTATGTACAGGCCGCGCGGTTGATCGGACGCGGGTCGTTCCCGATCATGTTCCGTCACATCCTGCCAAATGTCCTGAGCCCTGTTCTGGTGATTGCGACGATTTCGCTCGCATTGGCCATCATTGCCGAGGCGACGCTGAGCTTCCTCGGGGTCGGCGCGCCGCCAACACAGCCCTCGTTGGGTACGCTGATCCGGATCGGGCAGGGGTTCCTGTTCTCGGGTGAGTGGTGGATATTGTTCTTCCCGGCCTGCACACTGTTGGCATTGGCGCTGTCGGTGAACCTGCTGGGCGACTGGCTGCGCGATGCGCTCAACCCGAAACTGCGGTGATTTCATGAGCCTTCTGACAATCGAAAATCTCACCGTCGAGTTCCCGACAAGGCGCAAACTGTTCACAGCCGTTGATCATGCAAACCTGTCCGTCGAACCGGGCGAAATTCACGGGCTTGTCGGAGAGTCCGGTGCCGGAAAATCCACCATCGGTGCGGCCGTCATGGGCCTGCTGGACCGGCCGGGACGGATTGCCAGTGGTGAAATCAAACTGGGTGGCGATCAGATTAGCGGGCTGGACGCTGACGCCATGCGCGGTTTGCGCGGCAAGAAAATCTCGATGATTTTTCAGGACCCGCTAACCTCGCTCAACCCGCTGTTTACGGTGCGCGAACAGCTGGTGGAAACCATTCAGGCGCATCTGGGGGGATCCGATGCCGAGGCCAACAAGCGGGCCCGCGATCTGATCGACCGGGTTGGAATTCCCGATCCGGATACCCGACTGGATCAATATCCGCATCAATTCTCGGGCGGGATGCGGCAACGCGTGGTGATCGCGCTGGCCTTGTGCACCGAACCGGACGTGATCATAGCGGACGAGCCGACAACGGCGCTGGATGTATCGGTTCAGGCGCAGATACTGGATCTGATCAAGGAACTGGCGCGCGAACGTCAGGTGGGTGTCATTCTGATTACCCACGATATGGGGGTCATTGCGGATACAACGGATCGGGTGACCGTCATGTATGACGGGAAGGTCGTCGAAAGCGGGCTGACCGCGGAGGTCATGGGCCAGCCGAGCCATGAATACACCAAATCCCTGATTGCGGCTGTGCCGCGGCCGACGCTCAAATTGCATCGGTTTCCTCAGATCAGCTATGGGGGGCGCGAAACACGCTTTGCCATTGAAGATATGGCGCGGCATTGGCCGAAGTTGGACAACGACACCTCAAAGCCCGTTTTTGAAATCCGTGACCTGACCAAGAAGTTCCTGCAGCGAAAAGGCCTGTTGCCCTGGGACCGGACCTATTTTACCGCGGTGGACGAGGTGAGTTTCGACATCCAGGCGGGCGAGGTTTTTGGGGTTGTGGGTGAATCCGGTTCTGGCAAATCAACGGTGGCCCGGATGATCGCGGGGCTTTATCCGGTGGACGGCGGAACGATCTCGTTCAATGGCCAATTGGTCAGCGATCTGGGCGACAAGCCGGTGCAGGACGAATACCGCAAGCAAATCCAGATGATCTTTCAAGACCCGTATTCCTCGCTGAACCCAAGGATGCGTGTGGATGAGATCGTCGCAGAGCCGATCCGACATCATCGCCTGATGGACGGGCCGGATATCAAGCGGCGCGTCGACGAGTTGCTGGATCAGGTTGGCCTGGGTTCCGAGGCGGGTTTGAAGTACCCGCATGAGTTTTCAGGCGGCCAGCGACAGCGCATTTCGATTGCGCGCGCGCTGGCGACGCAGCCTCGGTTCCTGATCTGCGATGAACCGACAAGCGCGCTGGACGTCTCTATTCAGGCCCAAATCCTGAATATACTGAAGGATTTACAAGAGCACCTGGGTCTGACCATGCTGTTCATCAGTCACGACCTGCCGGTCGTCCGGCAGATGTGTGACCGCGTGGCAGTGATGAAACAGGGTCGTATGGTCGAGATACAGGCCACCGATGATCTGTTCGCCAATCCCCAGACCGAATACGCGCGTGAGTTGCTGCACCTGATGCCCAAGTTGGACGATCTTTCGACTGATGGACTTGGTCCAGAGGCCTGAGGGGTGACCGGGCAGCTTGCGCTGCCCGGAAAACTCATTGACCCATAGCGATCCCTTCGCGGCGCGGATCGGCTGCGCCGATCAATTGACCATCCTTGATAAGGATCGCGTGCAATCCACTGTTTAGGTCGCGTGCGCTTACCTCATGGCCCTTTGCCGTAAGAGCGTCCGAAAATGACTCGGCGCTGGTTCCCTGTTCGACGTCCAGCGTCGATCCGTTGCGATGCAAAAAATGCCCGGTTTCAATCGCATCCTGCGGGTCCATGTCCCAGTCAATCACAGCAATAATGGTCTTTGCCACATAGTTGATGATCCGGCTGCCGCCGGGGGACCCCACGAGAAAATATGGCGCGCCATCTTTCATGACGATGGTTGGCGACATCGAGCTGCGTGGCCGCTTTCCGCCCTCGACCCGGTTTGCGACCAGACGATCACCATCCTTGGGCGCGCGGTCGAAATCGGTGAGTTCGTTGTTGAGAAGAAACCCTCTGACGAAGACGCGGCTGCCAAAGAAAGTTTCAATCGTGGTCGTCATCGAAAGCGCGTTGCCATAACTGTCGCGGATCACAATATGGCTGGTGCCGGGCCGACCCGGGTTTTGCGAAGGCGCGAGGTTCAGCGCGGACTCCTGATAGGGTGGATCACCGGCCGTTCTTTTTTCGCTGGCTTTGCCGGCGTCGATCAGTTTGGCCCGGTCGGCAAGATAACCCTTGTCCAAAAGCCCTTTGGTCGGCACGTCGACAAAGTCGCTGTCTGCCATGTAAAGCCCGCGATCCGCATAGGCCAGTTTGGCGGCTTCGGAATAGATATGCGCGAATTCGGGGGTCCACCCCATGGATTTGACGTCGAAAGTGTCGAGCATGCCCAGAATCTGGCCGACTGTCAGGCCGCCCGAGGTCGGCGGGCCCATTCCGCAGACGTCGTACCCACGATAATCGGCACACACCGCAGGCCGAATCTTGACACGGTAATCTGCCAGATCCTGCAGTGTGATATTGTTCTCCAGAACAGATGTTTCGTTGACGGCCGCAACGATATCCTCTGCAATCGGTCCGCTGTAAAATGCGTCCGCGCCGTCGGTAGACAGGATGCGAAGGGTCTCGGCGAAGTCGGGGTTTTTCAACATTGTGCCCGCCGATAGCGGGGTGCCGTCGTCGTTGAAGAAGTACGCTTTTGCACCGTCAAAAAGGTCGAGCGGAAATTCACGATCCACTGTGCTTTGGAGTGAATTGGCCATGCGCGGCGAGACTTCGAACCCGTTCTCGGCAGTCTCGATGGTCGATTGGAACAAATCGGACCAAGGCAGTTTGCCGTACAGGTTGTGCGACACCTCCATCAGGCGCAAAATACCCGGTACGCCAACCGACTGGCCGCCGGAAACGGATTGGACAAATGGCATTCTCTCGCCATTTTCATCCAGAAACCTTTCTGGTGTCGCTGCAGCGGGCGCGGTCTCGCGTGCATCAAAGGTGACGAGGTCACCGGTCGATGCATCCCAATACAGCATGAAAGCACCGCCGCCGATGCCGGACGACTGCGGCTCGACCAAATTCAGCATGAGCTGGACGGCGATCATGGCATCTGCCGCAGTACCGCCTTTGGCCAGAACATCATACCCAGCCTGCACCGCCAGAGGGTTCGCGGCGGCCACCATGAAATCGGTTCCGGTGACGGAATTTTTTTCTTCCCAGCCATACCCCTGTTCCGGCGCGGGGTCTTGTGCCGCAGCCATGGGTCCAAGGGCAAGGGCGGATACGCATCCCAGTATGAACGAGGTTCTGATCATCGCGATCTCCTTTTGAGGTACCTGTGGGGGTGTCGAGTACCGCGATGGTAAGGTCCGATCGAGCCGGAGGGAACCCGAATCCGAATCTGGAGGCCTCAAACGCTGAAAAGCCCTGGCACACTGCGTCGAGCCCGTAAACAGCATCTGTTTCCACAGCCGAGAACAGACCAGTTAGCGAAGCCGTTCCGTGTCTTTCCGCTTAGCCTGAGCCGAGTTGGGTGGGCAGACCGGTCACTTCGCCCTCGCGGATCACGACGGGGTCGTAGGCTTTGCGCGAAAACACTTCGCGAACCATGGGTTCGAAAGTCTCCAATGGTTCCATCGGATAGTCCGGGTCAAAACTCGACTGGTCCCACGCCTCACAGAAAATCGCACAAGTGTCGAACAGCGGGTGGTCGCGATACCGGTCGCGGGCGTTGCGGTCCCAGCCGTAGTGATGACCGTAATACAGCGTTTGGAAAATACCGTGGTGTTCCACGGTCCATGACACCTCCCAACGCACGAAAGGCCGAATGACTTCAGCCGACATGCGGTCATGGTTTTGCGGGGCCAGACCATCGCCGATATCGTGCAGAAGGGCGCCGACAACCCAGTCAATATCCACCCCATCGCGCAACGCGCGGGTGCCTGATTGCAAACCGTGTTGCAGTCGGTTGATGCGGTAGCCTTCCAGGGTGACGTCACCGGCACGACGCAACTCATCAAGCACCCGGTCGGCGGTCAGCGCCAGAAAGGGTTTCTCCAGACGTTCCAGAAGCTCGTATTCTTCCTTGGTGCCGTCTTTCATTGCTGTGAAGCTGACGGTATCGCTCATGTGTTGCCCCCGGTACTGTAAAGATCCACATTCTGCTCGGCCCCGGCCGCCAAGGTGGCGGACTGACCTTTCAGGATCCGATCATACAGCGCTAGGTCTGCCGGATGGAAGAGCGCGCGGGGCCCGGCGATGCAATCCCATCCACCAGCGCGCGTTTCGCCGCGTACAGGCATGGCCCAATCCTGACCCGGAGCATGGTCACGGACGTCGGGTGTGACATAACGGATCGCAAGCCCAATGCGCCGATCATCACTTTGGTTGGGACCAGAGGCGTGAAAGCAACGCCCGTGATGGAGTGACATCTCGCCCGGTTTTAGTGGACCGGAAACCGCCTTGTCTTCGTCGATCCCAGCAATGGACTGACCGCGTGACAAAAGATTGTTTTCGTCAAACGTATCCTCATGATCCGCAAGACCGCCCTTGTGACTGCCGGGGATGAAGCGCATGCAACCGGCCTGTTCTGACACGTCGGACAGCGCGATCCAGGCTGTGACTTCGTCATCGGTTTCGCCCATGCCCCAATACGTGATGTCCTGATGCCAGGATACCGTCTTGGTACTGCGGGGTTCCTTGATGAAAAGCTCGACCGACCACGCCAGGAGGTTCGGCCCCAAAACCGCTTCGACGGCGTCCAGAATGGCGGGTGTCCGCGCGGCTTCGGCCAGCATGGGGATCACAACATGCCCGTTCACACGGAAGAACTGATCAAGACCGTGGCCGCCCGCGCCTTGGGCGTGGTTTTTCTCCAATGCTTCGATTTGCTGTCGCAAGTCCGCGACCTGATCCTTGGAAAATACAGGTAAGCCGGCGACGAAACCGTTCCGCCGATAAGCCTCTGTGTGGCCTCTCATCGTGTCCAGCATGCAATCCTCCCCTGGTCTATCGCAGGCTACACGGACGGTGCCGCAAGAAAAGAAATCTCTGTTGCCCCCGAGGATAAGCTGAGCTTATCCTCGATTCATGTCCCGGCGTATTCCATCCCTGAACTGGTTGCGTGTTTTTGAGGCGGCAGCGCGTGCCGGCAGTTTCGCGCGCGCCGCAGAACGCCTTGCGATGTCGCCCCCAGCCGTCAGCCAACAAATCCGTGCTTTGGAGGCACATCTTGGACGCCCATTGTTTGATCGGGCGGCGGCTGGCGTGTCCCTGACCGAGGCGGGGCGCAATCTATTGGCGGTTGTGGGCGAGTCGCTTGGCCGCATGGAGAGTGCTGCGGCCGCGATATCGGTTCCCGTTGGGCCGCCGTTGAGCGTGGCAGTGTCGAAAACACTTTCGGTAGGATGGCTTTCACCCAGACTTCCCGGATTTCTGGACCAACACCCACACGTCAAGCTTGAGCTGAGTTCGATGGTCGGCCGCCCCGAAATACCGCCACGCAATGCAACGCTGTGGATCGCCTTTGGTCAACCGCCGCCCGGCACCGAAGCACTTGCCTTGTTCGGCGAGCATCTTTTCCCGGTTGCGCATCCCGATATTGCGCATCAAATTGATGACTTGGGCGGCATTCTGGCGTTTCCGCTTATCGAAGTATCGGATCACAGAAAGAATTGGGTTCAGATTTTTGGCGGCGATCTTCTGCCCGCGCAAACCCGCATAACCTATGTGGATACAACGTTATCGGCGCTTGCGCTGGCAGCGGCAAAGGGCGGCGTCGCACTGGCACGTCCCCCCGCCAGCGATCATTTGCAGAAGTCCTTTGGATTGGTTCCGTGCCTGACGGACTTCAAACTGCGCGGAATCGAAGAGTACCACATTCTGCGCGACGCCGGGGTGCAGCTATCACCAGACGCAAAGGCATTTTCGGACTGGATTTGCCGGGAAGCCAATGCGACGCGAAAACTGCTGGAGGCCGAGCACTGATACGCGACTGGATCGCGTCGGCGCTCGGGCGCAGGACGGGTTCGAAGCGTGTTGCCCGGTCTGTTTCAAAAATTCCTCAAGATTGGCAATGCGTAACCCGTGATCTAGAATGGTATTCAATTGATAGGATTTGAACATCGCCATTGTGAACGGCGGATTGCGACATGCCGGTTTTTATCACTTTAACCAATGCAGACGTAAACGATCCCGCTTTTTGGGCTTCGCTGGATATTGGCCCCGATAGCACGATTGATGCATCGGGGCTGAGCAACGCCATCCAGGTCACAATGACTGGAAGCTCCATTACCTTTACCAACACAAGCACTGGCACAGTCACGACCTATACGGATGCCGATCTTGCAGGTGGGTCGTTCAGCCAGTTTGTCGAGTACACCGGCAACAACAACGATGACAATGTAAGCGGGTCCGTTGGTCTGAACGCTGGCGGATATACCGGCGGGCGGGGCAACGATACGCTTGTCGACACCGGCTCGCTTGGCGGAAGTATCAGCGGTGGGCGCGGTAACGACACGCTTCAGGGTGGTTCTGGCGACAACAATATCTTTGGCGGTCAGGGTCAGGATACCCTGCGCGGCGGTTCGGGTAACAACAATCTCAGCGGCGGCGGCGGTCGCGACACACTGTTTGCAGAAGACGGAAGCGGCAATCTGGACGGCGGCGGCGGCAGAGATGTCATATATGCTGGATTGAACACAGGCTTTGTTGATGGCGGCAATGGCCGCGATACGCTGATCTTGCCGCCAGGGTCTACATTCACACCATTTTTTCCCGGATCAACCGGCGGGACAGCCAATCTGCCGAACGGTAACAGTTTCACCTACCTGAGTATCGAGACGGTCGAAATCGCGTGTTTCACCGAAGGCACGTACGTCCGCACTCCGAACGGAGATCACCTGATCGAAGACCTGAATGTTGGCGATTTGGTCGAAACACTGGATCACGGGCCGCAACCCATCAGGTGGATTGGCAAACGCTCTGTTTGCGGTCGGGGCAAACACGCGCCGATCCGGTTCGCGCCCGGCGCAATCGGAAACCGGCGCGAACTGCGTGTATCGCCCCAGCATCGGGTTCTGGTTTCAGGTTGGCGTTGTGAACTGCATTTCCATGCACCCGAATTGCTGTGTGCCGCCAAACATCTATGTGATGGGATACGGGTGCAGCGGGCACCGTGCGATAGGGTCAGCTATGTCCATATCATGTTTGACCGCCACGAAATCGTAACCTGTGAAAATGCGCTGCTCGAAAGTTTCTATGCCGGTGAGCATATCTTGCAGGCAGACCGTGCCGTTTACCGGGAGTTGATCGAGATTTTCCCAGAGCTTGCCGATAAGTCCCGCAAACCTCTGCCCGCGCGTCCTTTCATGCGCAACGCCGAAGCCTCGCTTTTGAGTTCGCTACCGGCACATTAGGCTGATCTTCAACGCGTTCGGTTTGCCAGAGGGGTGCAGGGGTGGGGATTACGCCTGCACATACCGAAAAATCCGGGTCAATAGCGGTCGCTGTAATGTTCCGATCGCGTCGTGGTCAGACTACGTCAAGTCAGATCTTCGACTCGCGCATCCGGCGCATTGCGCTTGACGGATTCGATACCGTTGTCCCGTCCGGACGAGCTGGTGTAGCTTTCGCTGGTGCCGATGACCTGCCCGTTGCTGGCCTTTAGGTTGAACATATGGCCGCCGGACTTGGTTTCTTTGCGCTCATACCGGTCGTCATTCGGGGCATTCTTCTGAACGGACGCTATGCCATTTTCGGCACTGGCCTTTTGCACGTAGCCTTCGCTTGCCAAGATGATTTCGCCATTTCCGGCTTTGAGTCTGAAACGGTATTCGCCAGCTTTGTCCTCGTAGATTTCGAACTTCCCAGCCATTGTATCCACCCTGTTATTGTTGAACTAAAATCACTACGACATTGCTACGTGTGCCAAAACGTCACAAGAAAAAAATTCAAGTGTCAGGCGTGTATCCGCCAAACGCCGTGTCTGGTGAATTTGGAAAACGTTCAGTGCAAAGAAGATTTGGGTCAGCTTTCGTCGGTCAGGCGCCAGATTTCTTGCGTGCCAAATCCCCGGATGTCTCTCGGGCCGATTTCGCTGAGCGCGAATTGGTCTCTGAGAACCTGCGCAACCTCGTCCTGCACGGTTATTTTCATCGGCTCGGAAAATTCCTGAAGGCGCGAGGCCAGGTTCACCGCTGGCCCGAAGATGTCGTAGACGTATTTTTGAATCCCGACGACGGAACCAACGACCGATCCGGTCGCCAAGCCAATCCGACAACGCCATTGGTGCGGGTGACTGAGGTTGCGACGGTTGAGGTATCGCACGAAACGGATCGCGGTGTTGGCAATGGCCTTGGCGTGATCCGGCGTTGGATCAGGCAGGCCCGCCACCGTTATGTAGGCGTCTCCAATCGTTTTGATACGTTCGCAACCGAATTGCTCGCCGATACGATCAAACGCGCTGTAGATATCATTCAGTTCGGTAACGGTGACGCTAGGGTCTTGTGACGCCACCATCTCTGTGAAGCCGACGAAGTCGAGCATAAGAACGGACACGGGGTCGTAAAGCTGCGGCGTTACAACGCCGAAGGTCTTGTACTCTTCGTAAACGGAACGCGGCATAAGATTCAGCAGGAGTTTCTCAACCTGCTCTTTTTCGCGTTTAAGTTCGCGCGTGTTCCGCTCGACCATCATTGAATAGGAATCGATCATGGATTCCAGCTCTTTGATGCGGGTGATGTTCTGGCAAACCAGGACAAGCACATCATCATGGGCGACCGTAAAATCCATGGCGATGACCAGCGTTCTGCGTTTCTTTTTGAAGCTGATCTCGGATGTGTAACGTCCGGTCTCGTGTAGATTTTTCTGCACCTGGCCGACATCAAGATCCGGGAATAACTGTTGCAGATGATCAGATTCGTTATCCCCGCTGAACCATTCGTCAAACGTGTCGTTGCGAAAACCAAACTGCAAAGTTTGACGATCCAGCAGCGCAACACCGACACCGATTGCACGCAGCAGCTGTTCATTGATGGCTTCGATGGTCATGGCTTACCTAACAATCAGGGGGCGGCGTTTTCCGAATTCAGCAATAACGACCGCAATGTCTTCCTCAGCCACGTTGTGTTTTTGCAAGGCATCTTGCAACACCGTTTCGAGTTCGTCGAAATGCGTATTTGTAATATCGAGGTGGGAATGCAACTGGCGAAGCTGGTTGTCGGTGTACGAAGCAGGGCCGCCCAGCAGAGATGCGATGAACTTGGTCTGGTGATCGACCATTCGCGACATGTCAACGTTATCAAAGAACGGCCCAACTTCGTCATTGTCCAGAAGGGTGTCATAGAAAGAGATCACGATCTTGCTGATCTTTGAAAACCCGCCGTACTTTTCGTAAAGTGTGCGTTCGGTCATAACAAAACCCTTTCAAACAAATAGTTACCAAGGCGACGTTCACCAAAAAACTGGTGCGCATCGACGTTCATTGGTTTGTGCGCCAATGAACGTCGACGAGATGGTCGGGCTGGTCAGAGACGCTCGACAATGATCTCGGCGTATTCAGATGAAATGCACAGGGAAGCGTTGGTCGAGATGTCGAACTTTGCGATCAGGGCCATGATATCGTCGCGCAATGCTGCCTGTCCGGCACCGTCCAGCGCCTGAAATGCCTTTTGCATGGGGCCATAGAAAGTTCTGAAGTATTCCAGAAAATGCTCGGCCGATCGGTAGCGGAACATGAAGTTCTTGTGCCGGAACGAGACCACATCACAATTGTCGCCAAAGGTGTCCTGGACCCAATCCCGGTTGCCCCAAACGGCAGGCGAGTTCACGCCTGCTGGCGGAGGGACATGTTTGCCGATGGTTTTGAACAACTGGCCAATGAAGCTTTCGGGTGTCCAGTTCGCCATACCGATTTTTCCGCCGGATTTCACCACGCGCTGGAGCTCTGCAGCAGATTGTTTTTGGTTGGGTGTGAACATCACACCGAAGGTCGAAACGACCGCATCAAAGGACTGTTCCGCGAAAGGCAGCTTTTCGGCGTCGGCGACCTTGTAGTTGACAAACAATCCTTCAGCTTTCGCGCGCTGGCTGCTTGCGTGCAGCAACGCTTCGACATAATCCGTCGAAGTGACATCGCAAAAGCGCCGAGCGAATGCCAGCGTCGCGTTGCCATTGCCTGCGGCGACGTCCAGCACCTTGGCGCTGGGCATGATATCCATCGCTTCGGCAAGTTCTTCGCCGGTGATCTGCAGTGTGACCCCAACTTTGCTGTAGTCCCCCGAACCCCAGGCGGCATTCTGCTTTGCCTTGATCGCGGTGAAGTCGGTTGTGGGGTTGATAGCTGTTTGAACACCCATTTTTTTGATCCTTTTGAGTTGATGCTGGTCCAAGACCAACAGGTTGAAAGCGTGCCGCATCATCTGATGCGGGCGGTCTAGGCGGCTTGTTGCGCGGGCCAGCTGATGTTGGCAGCTGGTCTTTCCACGCCGGCGACGTGCTCAAGTATTCTCGTGTTGATCCACTCCGGCTGAAAAACCGGTGCCATATGCCCAAGCTCGGGCAACAACGCGATCCGCGCATTGGGCAGCGCTTTTGCAACAGCCACGGACGTGTGCTGAGCGATCTCCGGTGACTCCAGTCCCGTCATCACCAATGACGGAACTTCAACCTTTGACAGGTCTTTCAGGGTCCACGTTTCCGCGAAACCGTTGGCAAAATCGGTCATGACCGCGCCGATTTGGTCAGCAAACCGCTGTTGCGCCGGGATTGGAAGCGCGTTCCAAAATCCATCATGGTTCCAGAAATCCAGAAAATGACGCATTCCTGCGGCGGCGTCTCCGTCAGCTGCTGCGGCAGTCACAAAGCCCGAGATCAACTGGATTTGGCGCAGGAGCTTCTTGCTGACGTCGTTGCCATCCTTGAGAAAGTGAAAAGTTGCAGGCTCGTAAACCGTAAGACTTTTCACAAGATCGGGACGCATCAGCGCGATCTTGATCGCAATACCGCCCCCATTGGAATGCCCCACCAGATGAACGGCGCGGCCCATGTCCTCAATCTCACGGATGATGGGGGCTGCTGAAATGGCGGCGCCCTTTTGTGCAAGGTCGCCGGCCAAAGGTTCCCGGCCATAGCCCGGCAAATCGATGGCATGGACCGTAAACCGGCCCTCCAGATCAGCGGTCAGCTGCTTCCATTGCGCGGCGCTGGATGCGGATGAATGCAACGCGACAATCGGTGCGTTGAGTGTTTCAGTAGAACTAAATGAAATAGTCATCGGTATAACCCAAGTACGTTTGCGATGGGCAATATCTGACCTTTCATTGTTTCAATGTGATTTCTGAAAACGCCGCAAAGTGTTTCAGTTGTAGCTATGTGAAGTAGTTCACACAGCGCGTTATCCGGTTCGAAAACAAGCAGCTTTTCGACGGGCACGGATGCAAACGGGCGCGCATTGAAACAATTGAAACACAAGACGCTGATTTTGAAATGGCACTGAAACAATGATAACTTAGAAGGACAGGATGACGATGGGCATGGCAAACGATCTTGAAGAGATAGCGAAGGCGAGAGACCTTCTTCGTGATGCCATTGAATCGCTCAAAGAGGGGTTCGCCCTTTATGATGACGACCGCCGTCTTGTGATGTTCAACCAGCGATACGCTGAAATGAACAAAGGCGTTGCCGACCTGCTGGAGCCCGGCCTGGACTGGGAAATACTGATGCGCGAGACGGCGCGCCGGGGTATCTACGCCGAGGCGATTGGCAACGAACAGCAGTGGGTTTCGGACCGACTGGCCAACGGGATTGAGTTCATCCAGGATTACGAACTGGTCGAAACGGACGGACGTACATATCTGGTTTCCGTGCATCCGACCAAACTGGGCGGCTTTGTTGTTACGCGCGAGGACATAACCGAACGAAAGCAGGCCGAGGTGGAAGAGCGTGATGGCGATCTTCTGATCCGGAAGGTGTTGGATGCAAGTTCGGCGATTGTAACGATGGCCCGCATCGGCGACGGCCAAATTCTGTATCGCACGCCTGCCGCTCTTCAGATGTTCGGTCCGTCCCGTTCGGCAAAAGAGCACTATTTGCGCCCGGAAGAGCGCGCGGACTTCATCACGCTGTTGCTGGCGGACGGACATGTCGACGACTACAAACTTGATCTGGTGAATGCGAAGGGGAATGCCTTTCCAGCGTCGATTTCATCGCAACTGATTGATTACAAGGGCGAAGAGGTCATAGTCACCAGTATCATTGACCTGACCGTTCAGAAAAAAGCTGACGCCCTGATCCGGCAGGTCGTAGAAGCCTATCCCGCAGCCATAAACATGACGCGTGCCGATACTGGCGAAGTTCTTTTTGCCACGCCTGAAATCAAGGCCCTTTTCGGCGATGCCGAAAGTTCGAAATCCTACTATGCCGACCCCGGCGAACGGGAACGCTATTTAAAGGACCTCAGGCAATCTGGTTCAATCAAAGACCGGCGCATGGAATTCGTCGACTCAGAAGGACGAAAGTTCTGGGTGGCGGATTCATCGCGCCTAATTGAATTCAATGGTGAAGAAGTCATTGTTTCGAACACACGCGATCTGACAGACGAGCTGGCGATTGAAGCCGAGCTTGAGAAACAGCGAGAGTTGCTTTTCCAGAACGAAAAAATGTCTGCGTTGGGAGAGCTGCTTGCCGGTGTTGCGCATGAGTTGAACAATCCGCTTTCGGTTGTTGTCGGGCACTCGCTTATGCTCAGAGAAGAAATCACGGATCCCGATCTGACCGTTCGGATTGAAAAGATCGGCAACGCGGCGGAACGCTGCGCGAAGATCGTCAAGACTTTCCTTGCGATGGCCCGTCAGCAACCCAGCAAGATCGAGCAGGTCGACGTGCACAACATGATCGAAACAGCCGCTGATGTTGCGGGTTATGGCAGCACGTCCGGTGAAATCAGCATCAAGCAGACGCTTCCTGCTGATCTGGCGCCAATTGCAGGTGATGCCGATCAGCTGACCCAGGTCATTCTCAACCTCATCATCAATGCTGAACAGGCGATGACGGCAACAGGCGTTGGCGATCAGATCGTGCTTTCAGCCAAGCCCATGCCCGATGCCGGGATGGTTGAAGTAACGGTTGCGGATAACGGCCCCGGAATTCCCAAATCCATTCGCCCCCGCATTTTCGAGCCGTTCTTTACGACGAAAGAAGTTGGCGACGGAACCGGGATCGGTCTGGCGTTCTGCCACCGGATCATTCTGTCCCATGGCGGTCAGATCAGCCTGGATCAGACCGCTGATACCGGGACCTGCTTTCGGATAACCCTTCCCGTTGCCGGGTCGGATGATGACGTGGTCGACGAGCCGTGTGACGATACCCCTTCCTTTTCAAAACACCGCGCTCTTGTGGTCGATGATGAAGTCGAGGTGGGCGAGTTGAACGCGGAAATCCTGAGAAGAGAGGGCTTTGAGGTTGATTTCGTGAATTCAGGTGAGGACGCGTTGGACCGCTTGCAGTCCGCAAACTACGATATCTTCCTGAGTGATTTGAATATGCCGGGCGTCGACGGTCGCAAGATTTACGAAGCGCTGGTGGCACGTTTTCCCGACATGCTGCGACGGACCGCCTACATAACGGGCGACACGATGGGCGAAAGTTCCTTGGGGCTGTTACAGGAATCTGGCCTGCCTTACCTGGAAAAACCGGTTTCCCCGTCCGAGCTGAGGACTCTGGTCGGTAAGCTGCTTGCGGACCAGAAGGATCAAACAGATGGATAATCAGAAAACCCATATCCTGGTTTGCGATGACGAAATTGACGTGCGCGAGATGCTTCAGGAATACCTCAGCAAGCGCGGATACAGGGTGTCCGCCGCATCCGGGGGCGATCAGCTGCGGGCTATCGTCTCGGCAGAGGCGGTGGATGTCATGATCATGGATATCAACATGCCTCAGGAAGACGGGCTGTCGATCCTTAGGTCTCTGCGCCCCGAAAACACGACCCCGGTAATAATGCTGACCGCGGCAGGTGATGTCGTTGACCGCATTATTGGCCTTGAAATGGGGGCTGACGACTATTTGGGCAAACCGGTCGATCTGCGGGAACTTGAGGCCCGGATCAAGGCGATACTGCGCCGTGGGGCCGTCAACGAAACGACGTCCGTCGAAAGTTCAGGCGGAGATGGCGCCCCTTTCGGAGACTTTACGCTGGACAAACAAGCGGCCAAACTGCTGGCTGCTGACGGTTCCGAAGTCCAGTTGACAGCTATGGAATACAGACTGCTCAAAGTGTTTGCCGAAAACAAAGGAAGGGTTCTGAACCGGGATCAGCTTTTGGAGCAGGCACATGACAGGTCGTGGGATCCGTTCGATCGCAGCATCGACATCCGGATTTCCAGACTGCGCCGAAAGCTCGAAACGAACCCCGAAAAGCCGGAAATTATCAGAACCGTGCGCGGGATCGGCTATTTGTACGATCCGAAGTAAGTTCCGCATTCATTCCGTGGCTGATCTCAAACGATCTGCTCTAAAGAACTGGAACGTCCAAGATCGTGGTCGTCTTGCGTTCGCACGTTGAACCGCCTGATCCGTAATGATAAATCCTGCGCACGTGACAGGGTTTCTCCAGAACTGAACAGGCACGGGCATGAAATTTTGCAGCGCGGAACATGTTTCGGATCAAGAGCTTCTTGATGTTCTGAATGCCGCGTTTTCAGACTATTTGATCCCCATGAGGCACACAGACCGGTCTCTTGCGCAGATGTTTCGACAAAGGTCCTTTTGTCGCTCTTCCACGATTGTTGCAAAAGCAGAGGGACGACTGGTCTCCTTTTGGTTCATTGGCAGGCGCGACACGCAAGCGTTCCTTGTCGCAAGCGGGACACGCCCCGAATGGCGGCGGCGCGGATTGAACGAACAGATCGCGCAAAGGGTCATCAGCGGATTGAAAGGTCAGGGGGCATCGGTCCTGAGACTTGAGGTGTTTCGCGATAACCAAGCGGCGGTCGCGCTTTATGAAAAGATCGGGTTTGTTGTGAAACGAAAGCTCGACCTCTACGAAATTCCTCCGGGCACGATGGAACCCCTCCCCGGCGTCGACACAGCGTCGTGGAGCGACGTGTCCGAGATGCTTCAAGCTCATCGAGACTGGCAGCCGAGCTGGCTCTATGAAAATGAGTCTTTGAGTGCGATACAAGACGATCTGGATTGCCATTGCATCCGGAGTCAGGGGCAAATCGTTGGCTCGGCGGCGGTCATCAGGTCAAGCAACACACTTGCCCAGATTGCCGTTCGACCGAGTGCGCGGCGTCGGGGAATGGCACGGCGATTGATCGCACATGCTGCGTCCAAGGCGCCTAAGACGGCGATGAGGATCATCAACGTGGACGCCTCGGATGCGGCGTTCAAGACATTGCTGACTGCTTGCGGAGCACGCGAAAACAAAGGTCAGTTTGAGATGGCACTGCCGCTCGGCTAGCGTCTAGTCGGCTGTAAATCAAAGGTTTTTGGCACAAAATGCAACCTGGCTTGGAAGAATCCCGGAAGGGTTTTGTTTAACCCGTCCGCCAATGGCATGCGTCGAGAAACGCTTCGCCAGGCAATAACCCTAAGTCTATGGAAACGACCATGAACGCACACCGACAGCTGATCACCAAAATGCTTGATGCCCTGTTTGAAAGATATGACACGGAAGAAGCCGGGCCAATGCTGGCAACGGATTACATTCAGCACAATCCGCATCTGGCAACTGGTTCACAACCGATCCTGGATGTCATTCCAACGTTAAAAGACCATGGATTGAAACGCAGATATCTGCGCGGTGTTTGCGAAGGCGATATGATCGTCTTCCATAACGCGTATGAAAATGCCGATCTGTTTGGTACCAGCGAGATGGTTTCATTCGATGTGTTTCGGGTTGCTGACGGCAAGGTTGCAGAGCACTGGGACAATATGGTTGCGACCGTGCCAGCCGATAAAACGTCAAGCGGGAACAGCAGTTTGGACGGTGAAACAGAAATCTCCGATCTGGATCGAACAGCGGACAACAAGGCCATTGTAAACAACTATGTCGCCGAGCTGTGTGCGAAGGGTGCCGATGCTGCCGTGCAGAATTTCGTCGATACCAAGGATTTCGTGCAGCGTAGCCCAAGCGTTGGCGCGGGAATCGAAGGCATACGTGAAATGCTGAACAAGCAGAGATATTTAAAGCCGCACTTCACTATCGCGGAAGGCAACTTTGTTTTCGTGGCTTCCGAAGGCGTCGAAGGCGATCAGGCCATGGCTTATTTTGACTTGTACCGCGTACAGAGCGGCAAGATTGTCGAGCAATGGTCGATCAACGACTCGATCCCGGACAAGATGGTTCATGACAACGGCAAATTCTGAAAACTGACCAAGGCTTGCCCCTGCGGCAAGCCTTACCATCCCAAAGTTTCACCAGTTCCGCCAATCGTTGTGGTGGCCGAGATGGGATCGGGCCATCGATGAAAGTCGATTGATTGGAATGACTGGCGCTTCTCGACGCAGGCTCAGTCGATCGTAAACAGCTCTTGTCTGTCGGCAACGCCCCGCAATCTGTATTGCCCCAGCGAAACAAGATTTGGAATTGATTGCACCAAGTCGCCTGCCACCTTGTCGGAAACAATAATGTTCTGATCAAGGGCGCTGGACATGCCGAGAATGCGAGATGTTGTGTTAACCGCAGGACCAACGACCGTGAAATCAAGGCGCGACCTGCCGCCTATGTTACCATAAAGAACGTCGCCGGCATGCAGGGCAAGCGTGAAGCCGGTTGTTGGCATTCCGTCCAACTGCCGCTGTTTGTTGAGCCTGTCGAAGGTTTCGCGCAGCTCGATGGCTGCGTAAATTGCAACGCTGTGAGCGTCCGGAACCTGCTCGACATCGAAGATGGCGAGCATGCCATCCCCCATGAACTTCAGAACGTTGCCGCCGTGATTTTCGACCACGTCTACGGCTTCGGCAAAATAGTCATTCAGCAATTCTATGATCGAGTTGCCCGGGAGCGCTTCTGACAGTTTGGTGAAGCCTTGCAAATCAAAGTACCAAATTACTGCAGAAATAGTTTCGGATGATCCTCGGGTTATGTCCCCGGAAAGAACGCGTTTACTGGCGTCGCGGCCCAGATAGGCAGCTGTAATATCCTCGGCCATCAACCTGTTTGCGCCGCATTTCAGCGTCAGGCAAAGCGGAGGTATCAGTTGACGTAACCCGTCTAGCTGCTGGCTTGTGAAGCCGCCCTCCGCATCGGTTGCCAAGGATATAATGGCCCCTTCCTCGGGCTGCATTGGATCAACCGGTGCGGCATGATCCTGACGCAGGAAGAAACGTTTGACAGCAAAATAGTCTGTTGCCCCACGCTCGCGAAGCTCGTCAAGAATGGGGAAGTGGAACTCGGGGTTTTCGGCAGTCAGATCCTGCCTGACCTCTTCAACGTTGTTTGAAAGAAGATAGAAAATCGGGCTCAGAATGTATTCTTCCGGGGCGTCTGTCCTCCGGACGAAATCCTGTCGCTCGTTTCCACCGTCCCTGTGCCATCGAAAGGCAACGGTGCCGATCTCGGGATGGTGGGCGCGAACGGTGATATTTGCCCTTTGAATCGGTATGCCTGCCGCCACCAACCGGTTGCAAAACGCTTCGAGCCAGGTTTCGACCGGCGCGTTTTCCAAGCCTTGTTGGACAAGCCAGTCGGCCAGGTCTTTCAAGGCAGCGGTCAGTTCCCAATTCTGAATTGCAGGGGCGGCCATTGTGTCCTCATCAAATGTGGTCAAAACCGTTGATTCAGAGAATAGACCGCTTGGCCGATACCTCAAATTGGTTTTGCCTCAGGCGCTTGATCGAAATGTTTCCGGTATGTTGGGAAGTCTTCGCAGACCGCATCTGACAACAGGCGAAATGCCAACCGACTTTGCGGTTCGAGACGGACCAAAGATGGTACCCGCGGGCCGAGCGTCAGCCAACGGATACCTGTTGCTTTTTGCTTACTGTGCGGCTGTCATTGCCGTACGCAAGAGTTGCGGCCGGTCGGATTGAGACGGCAGGAAAACCGCCTGCGATCCGGCGTCCAGCGCTGACAGGCTCGCATCATACCATTGCATTGCCAGGTCCCGGCGTTCCTGTACACCAAAGCCTTCGCGCAGGTGGTGCCCAATCAACTCACCATAGGCAGGCTCACCCATTGCCACCAACATCAATGCAGAGCCAACCGCGCTGTCCATGTTGTCCTGACGGTAGCCCATTGCCAGACAGACTTTGCTTGTGGCCGCAAGATCTTCGGGGCTAAGCCCGGAATCCAGCGCAAGCTTACGCATCTGCGTTTCGGCGTCCGTCTTTGAACTCAGAGACAGGGAGACAACCTGGGGGGCCAGCATGTTGCCAAACGCTTCGCATTGGGTGGCGACCTGATCCGGTGTTAACCCTTGTACGTCGGCCATCAGCTCCTCGCCGCGCGCCATCGCATAGCTGCGGGCAAGGCAGAACTGTTCGCTGAGCGCAAAGTCAGGATCCGACATGTTGGCCAAGGTTGTATAGCCGCCATTGGTTGATGTCTGAAGCATCACGGCACTGCAACGATTGGCCAGCGACGGGCCTGTGGTGCCGCCGGCGAACAGGCTGGGCAGACTGGCAGACGCCGTTTCGGTTGTGTCCGCCTCTGGCGCGCTGGGTTGCGGCGTTGCGACCGGCGTGGTTTGCGCCGGAGCTTGCGGTGCAGCAGCTACGGTGGTGCCCGTTTGAACCTGCCTGCGATACGCCATCAAAAGCGGTTGTCCGGAGAGTTGGGTGGTGGCCTGTCCTCCGCTTGTACCCCAGTAATATGCCTGCATCAGGAAGTCGCGCTGATAGGGCTGAAAATCATAGCCATTCACCGGATATCCCATAGAGGCCTGATACCGTTCGATCGCTGAGCGGGTGCCTCGACCGACCTGACCGTCTACCCGACCGGCGTTATAGCCAAAATAGTTGAGCGCTGTTTGGGTCTGTGCACCCTGGCTGGTCGACGGGATGCCTTGGCGGTAAGTCCGGGTCGTCGTCGTTGTCCGGGCTTTCTTCCTTTGCTGGTCCTTGCCAATGGCATAACCAACGACACCCCCAACAACCGCACCGCCAATAAAGTCGCCGGCGTCGGCCCGTGCCATTTGCGGCGAGGCGGCTGCAAATGACAGCGCAAGGCCAAGTGTTGCAATGAGACGAATGATCATGACTTACCTCCAAAACAAATAAAAACTGCAGCGAACTATAGCACAGCCACCATGTAACGCGGAAAATATTGCGACTTCCAGACCGGTGACACGACCACAAAGCTGCCGATCAGCAGGCTTTTGCCCGGTCTAGGCGCCTAATTGCCGTCTGCTGAACGTTTGCCTCACGTTTCTGGCATTGCCCAAGAACTCGGCCCGCATGTTCATATTGGACGCGGGTGTTTTCGTTCACGCACTGGACAAATCCTTCTGCCCGTAAGATCGTATGCGCGATCAAAAAAGCGGAGATATTGGTATGAAACTGATTGTTGGCGGAGCTCTGGCAGTACTTTTCACCGCAACCTCGGTTGTCGCCCAGGATGGCGGGGCCTGTGCGAAAGGAAAGACGTTAACAGATGGCACGCTGACCATCGCTACTGGCAACCCGGCCTATTATCCCTGGGTCATGAACGACGCACCCGAAAGCGGCGAAGGGTTTGAGGCGGCTGTCGCCTATGCAATTGCCGAAAAAATGGGCTTTGGCCAAGACAACGTGACCTGGGTACGCACGAGCTTTGACGAAGCGATTCAGCCCGGCGCGAAGAATTTTGACTTCAACATGCAGCAATACTCGATCACCCCCGAGCGGGAGGAAATGGTCGATTTCAGCCTGCCGTACTACACGTCGGCCATGGCGGTTCTGACCACCCAGAACGTGGTCGATGCCGGGGCCGAAGCGACGCTGGACAGCCTCAAGGGCCTAAAATGGGGCGCCGTTGCCACGACCACAGCCATTCCCATGCTCGAAGACGTGATTGATCCGTCCAGCGACCCGCTGCTTTACAACGACAACGCCGATGTGAATGCCGCCATCATGGCGGGTCAGATCGATGCCGCGCTCTATGATCTGCCGACTGCGCTTTATCTGTCAGCGGTCGTGGTCGAGGGCGGCGCGCTTTTGGGTCAGTTCCCGCCCGAGCAGTCGGAGAGCCCCGACCAGTTTGGGCTCTTGATGGAACAGGACAACCCGCTGAAGGAATGCGTCGATGCGGCCCTGACTGAACTGACCGAGAGCGGTGAGCTTGCTGCCATTGAAGCGCAATGGCTGGCCGAGGCCACGGGTGTTCCGGTCATAAAGTAAATGGACGACGCATCTTTGCCTGACGGTGCGAGCGGTCGCACTGTCGCGGCACCCACGCGCCGCGAAGTGTACGAGGCCGAGGTCAGGCGGCGCTCGAACCGTATTGCGCTGATCTCAACGGCCAGCGTGGTGTTGGCCATTGTATTCCTTGTACCGCTCGCCCCCGGTTGGGAGGCGGTGCAACGCTCTTTCTTCAATGGTCGGGTTTTTGCGGCTACGTTCCCGGGTCTGTTGAACGCATTTCTTTTGAACGTCATGATATTCGCCTGGTCCGCGCCATTGATCGCGGTTACGGGCCTGGCCATAGCTCTTTGCCGGGACACTCGCGCTCCGGCTTTGTTTCCGTTGCGGTTGTTCGGGATCGCCTACACCGACATCTTTCGCGGGCTACCGGTGGTCCTGGTCATCTACATCATCGGTTTTGGCGTGCCCGGGCTAGGCCTGCCACGGCCGTGGAACAGCCCCTATATCTGGGGAACGCTGGCGCTGGTTCTGGTCTACTCGGCCTATGTGGCAGAAGTGATCCGATCCGGCATCGATTCCATCCACCAATCACAACGCTCTGCGGCGGCTTCGCTGGGCCTGAGCGAACGGGACACCATGCGTTTTGTCGTTCTGCCGCAAGCCATTCGGAATGTGGTGCCAGCAAACATGAACCTTTTCATCGCGTTGCAGAAAGACGTCGCCCTGTTGTCCTTTATCGGACCGGTCGAGGTTTTTCGCCAAGCCGGGGTGTACAAGTCGCTTTACGCGAATTTCACGCCCTATGTCGGGGCCGCGCTGATTTTTCTGGTGCTCACAATCCCGGCAACGCGATATGCGGATTACCTGATGAACAAACAAAACCGGGCAAGAACATGACGGCGAAGTTGTCGTTGCGTGGGGTGCGCAAACGCTTTGGCGATCACGAGGTGTGCAAGGGCATTGACCTGGATGTTGCCGACGGTGAAATGGTCTGTCTGATCGGAGCGTCGGGCTCGGGGAAGTCCACGCTTTTGCGTTGCATGAACCTGCTTGAGCCCATCGACGATGGCACGATTTGGCTGGATGGCACAGATATTTCCGAGCCCGGTCTGGACCCCCAACCGGTTCGGCAGCAGATCGGCATCGTGTTTCAAAGCTACAACCTGTTTCCGCACATGACGGCGGCGGAAAACGTTATGCTCGCCCCGCGCCGGGTATATGGCCGAAGCCGCGATGTTTTGCGCCCGCAGGTCGAACGGCTGTTTTCCCGTTTTGGGCTTGGCGATCGGATGGATCACTATCCCGACCAGCTATCGGGGGGTCAACAGCAACGGGTTGCGATCATTCGCGCTTTGGCGATGGAGCCGCAGATCATGCTGTTCGACGAGATTACCAGCGCGCTGGACCCCGAACTTGTCGGAGAAGTGTTGGACGTGCTGCGCGATCTCAGAGGGCAGGGGATGACCATGGTGCTTGCCACGCACGAGATGGGTTTTGCAAGGGAACTGGCAGACAAGGTCTGTTTTCTTGATGCAGGTCGCATCCTTGAGCAGGGACCACCTGACGAGCTTTTTTCCGCCCCGCGTGAGGCTCGAACCAAGGCGTTCCTTTCGAGAGTGCTTTGATTTGGTGATTGGCCCGGGCCATGTCCGAGGCGTCGCATACAAGCCACCTAAAAACCTCGGACCACGCGCGGTTGCCCCGGCGGGGCTTTCCGCGTGTCTTCGCTCTTGATGGTCAGTCTCGAAGCTTTTCGGCGATAGATTAGCGCCTGGGGCTTCCGACCATTGCGCGTCTTTACTTTTTCAGCCCTGCCGCGATGAATTTTGCCGCACGCCGGGTATGTGCGCGGATTTCCGCAGGGTCGGTTCCGGCCCGAGCGCGGGTTGAAACACCGATCACCGTATTGGCAAGCAGTTCCGCCGCAGCCTGGGCGGTTTCATGTGCTCCGGCCCGCTGCATCACAGACAATAAGAGCGCGTCCAGTGCCGACAGCACAGCGGAAAGACGCGCCTGTACGGCCTCAGAATGAATAGCCGCCGGGGCAGTCCCCCAAACCAGACACCCAAGCGTGTTCTTGTCGCCAGGTGTGTACAGATCCACCAAGGCATCAAAGAAATCGTCAAGGATGTCTTCAATCTTTCCGGTCTGCTCCAGACATTGGGCGGCCGTTTGCGCGACTTTGGACGTGAAGGCGTCCAGTGCCGCCAGATAGAGGTCATTCTTGTTTCCGAAAGCAGCGTAGAGGCTGGGACGGCTGAGCCCGGTTGCTTCTGAAATGTCGTCGAGTGATGCGGCGTCCAAACCACGCATCCGAAACACGTCTGCAATTTTGGCAAGCGCTTCATCGGTGTCAAACGTGCGCGGTCGCCCGCGCGGTCGGGGCCTATCGTCCATTTTGTACTGCCTCGCTTGGAAACCTTGACGATCCATTCTTTATAAGCGAAGCAGTACAGAATTCAAGAAGGGATAGAATCAGATGCTTGATACGAACATCGAAGCTCTGCCACATCAGGTGCGTGTGGCGGACGTTTCCGAACGCGAACAGGTTTTGAACGCCATTACGTTGGGCTTTTCCGCTGACCCTGTTGCACGTTGGATTTGGCCTGAGGCGCGGACTTATTTGAACGCCATGCCGCGTTTTGCGGCGGCGTTTGGTGGGCGCGCAATTGACGCTGGAACAGCGTTTGTCACTGACGGATTGCGCGCAGCTTCACTTTGGTTGCAGCCCGGCATTGAGCCCGACGGCGACACCATCGAAGGGATTCTGGAAGAAACAGTACGCCCCGAGATTTCGGATGATCTGAACAAGATGTTCGAGTTGATGGATGCTCACCACCCGGAAGAGACACACTGGTACTTGCCGATGATTGCGGCTGACCCTCGGTTCCTCGGGCTTGGTCACGGTGCCGCAATCCTGAAACACGCGCTTCGGACCTGTGACGAGACGGAAACACTGGTTTATCTCGAATCCTCGAACGCGCGGAACATTTCGCTGTACGAACGGTTTGGCTTTGAGACGATTGGAGAAATCGCACCGGGTGAGGCCCCCCCGATGTACCCGATGATCCGTCAGCCCAGATCAGTCTGATCGTTGAGCGTCGATTGATACTGACGCACCAATGCTGTCGGTGGTCTGGGTTACTTTCGGCGTGCCCTCTACCGGTTGCACAGCTCCGACCGCTTATGCGGTCGGAGCATTTTTCTTGATGTCGCGGAAGTTGGAATTGCGAAGCGATTTTAACGCAAGCGCACTCCTCTCGCGCAACGGGAAACAACTGCGGCACTTAAAGGAAATCGCCAAACCAGTAGCTGAGGGTCACCCATCTTGCGCACCATTCAATTGATTATCGGCGTCATCGGGTACATTGCGGCTATTGCCGCGCTTCTTGCGCTTTTCGGTTTCATCGCTGGTGTTGGGCCGCATGGTGGTCTGAATGACGGTCCGCAGACCGGGTTACTTTTTGCCCTTGCGATTGATCTGGGACTGATAGCGCTTTTCGGGCTCCATCACTCGGGTGCAGCTAGGCGAGGCTTCAAGTCGTGGGTGACCCGGATCTTTCCAGCCGACCTTGAACGCAGCATCTATCTGCTTGTGACTGCCGCGCTGGCGACGCTTATCATTGTTGCTTGGCGTCCAATCCCGATTCAGCTTTGGCAGTTCGAGAATCCGGTAGGGGTTGCCGTGATCAGAACCTGTTTTGTTGGCGTCATGGCCATGATGCTGGTTGCAACCTTTCAGATCGGACACCTAGGGTTCTTTGGCCTCAGGAATCCTCTTGACGCCTTCCTTCAAAAACGCACCGCGCCGGTCAGTTTTTCTGCCCGATTCCTGTATGGGTTGGTCCGCCACCCGATCAGCCTCGGCTGGTTGTTGGCGCCTTGGCTGGTGCCCGAGTTTACCGTCGGCCAGCTTGTATTTGCCCTGGGCACCGCCGCATATGTGTTTGCCGTAACACCTTTGGAAGAGGCCGACCTGCGCCGGGACATAGGTGCTGACTATGACACCTATCGCAACCGGGTTCCGGCGTTTTTTCCGTTTCCCCGGATTTCCAAGCGGACGGACCGGCGATTGCAATAGGTCAGTCTAAGCGTGGCTTTCGGCAGGTACGTTTGTGAGGGGCTTTTCCTTAAGCAGGAACACCAGAACGCCAGCAAACACAGCGAGCCAGATCGACGACCACCAAACGATGCTGTACTGCGTGTAGAGGTCGTACAACAGGCCTCCAAAATATGCTCCGGCTGCGGCGCCGATCTGATGCCCGGCAGAGATCAGGCCAAACGACAGGCCCATGACCCCGCGACCAATGTGGGACGCAACAAGGCTGGCCGTTACCGGAACCGTCGAATAATCGACCATTCCGAACAGGACGGAAAAGACGATCAGGGTTTCAAAGCTGGCGCCGACATTCAGTAGAATGAGAAACGTCAGACCGCGCAGCATATAGATCAGCCCAAGCAACAGCGGCCGGTTCATCCGGTCCGTCAGCCAACCGGCAAAAATCATCCCTGCAAGGTTTATTGCCGACAACAGACCGTAGGCTGTAGCAGACGGCACCGGACCAAATCCACAAAACGCCGCGTAAGGAAGGAAGTGGGTCTCGATCACGCCTGTCGTTGTGTATCCGCAGATCAAATAGCTCCAGAACAGGATCTGAAAGGCGGGCAGTTTTAGGATGGCCACCAAGTCTTGACGCAATGTGTTGGAATTGCCTTTGTCCTCGTCCAGTACATCCTTGCTGACGATCTTTCGGGGAAACCAACGGTGAATAAGGCCCATGATCGCCAGTGTCCCGATCCCCAGCGCGACAAAGGCGAGACGCCAGTCGAAGACGCTTATGAGCAGGGCCAGAAGCGGAACAACCACAAACTGGCCGCCGGTTGATCCGGATGTGGCGATACCCGTTGCCAGCCCGCGTTTTGTTTCAACCTCTTGTTCAACGGCGGTCGATACAACGTGGGTCGCTACAAGCCCGAAGCCAATCGCCGCGATGCCGCTGAACGCCAGAAAAAAGACAACCGCATTGGACGAAAGCGCGACGATAAAACAGCCTGTCGCCAATGCCCCGAGGCCGATGAGCATGATCGCGCGTGCGCCTTGTTTGTCCACAAGCCGCCCGCCGAAAGGCGCGACAGTGGCCATGACCAATAGGGCAACCGCCGCTGTCCCCGACGTGAAGCTGCGCGACCAGTCAAACTCCTGCTCTAAAATCGGCATGACCAGCCCAAGGGCGGCTCTTGCAGAAAAGGCCAGCGCGAGCGCGACAAAGGACAGTCCGACCGTCAGCGCGGCAGTTCTGTTTTGGGCTGTAAAGGTCAAGCGACTGGCTCCAGCTATAGTTGACCAATCAGAACTAGATCGACCCTTTCGCTGCATAAATGACAAATCTCGGGCAAAAACGGCCATTCTGATTGTGCGGCTCTTCGGTGGCCACATCTTCAAAACTCAAAAAAGCCCGACCTCATTGAGGCCGGGCAGTTTGGAGGAATATTTGACGGACGAAAGGGATAGTCCGGATCGCAATCACCGACTATCCGCAAGCGCCGCAACCGCATTGCGGTGTCGACTGACTGACTTAGGCCCGTCAGAAACTCAAATGGATAAAAGGCGCAAAAAATGCCAACAAGGTAGCATTCTGGAAAGTAACCCTTCCTGTCCCATACCGGCGGTTTTTCCATGTGCTGGGCTTGGGGCCATTGTGTGCCGGTGGATGGCTCTGTCTGCAGACCGTCGTTCTTGATGTGCAATCAGGTTTTCTACTCGTTTCTTTGCTGGCACAGCGGGTCGACAGGTTCGAAGTCTGGCGAGATCATTGGTTGGCTTTTGCTTGCGTGATTTCATTGAGTGCACTCAGGATAGCCTCGGCGTCGCGTGGATCTGAAAACAGGGTACGAAACAAATGATCCAGAGGGTAATCGGGCCAGGCTTGTTCCAAAAGCAGCACAGTGGCGCGCGCCTGATCGGTTTCGCCTAATCGCTGATAGCCGGCGGCCAGATACCCGATGGAAATCGCGCTGACAGGATCGCCCACCCGTATCGCCTCGTTGAACTGGTCCACCGAGTTTTGATAGTCACCCAAATGATAACTCGCCGACGCCAAAACGCTGCGGTACGGGAACCTCTGGTTGGTTGTATCGCTGTCCCGCGCGCGTTTGGCCGACACGATCGCACGTTCAAAAGCACCGCCAAACAGGGAAAACAGCGCGTCGAAATTGATGACATGAATATCATCGGGCGCAAGGCCAAGGGCTCGCGATGATTGATCGATCGCCGCATCGAAGTCCCGCTTGGCAAAGGAAACGAGCGCTTGCGATGAATGGCTCCACCCTTCATCCGGCGCCAATTCCAGCGCCTTTTCGGCACGGGACTGTGCGAGATCCAGCAAAGCGCTCTTTTCTTCGCCCGGCGGCGTCGTGATGGCCAGGATACCTAGGGCTTGTCCGGATCCCGCATATCCGCCGAAGTAAGTTCCATCCAAAGAAATGGCACGTTCAAACATGCCACGCACGGCTTGCAGCCGTTCGCGATCCAACACCGGAAACATCAACGGTCGCGCTTCGTTGGCCAGATTGACCGCCTGCAGCTTGGTCGGGTTCGTTGAAAAGAGCGCCTCACGCACAGCTTGTTGCTGCTTCAAGTTCGCAGGTGTCGCGGCAGTTTCCTGAGATACGTCAGATGTGCGCAGAAAAAGAAAAACCCCAGCGCCGATTGCAAGCAACGCCAGAATAGCGGCCCACGGCAGCCAGTTCTTGGCTGATCGTTGGGTTTGGCTTTTTTCTGAACTGTCATCCAGCATTTCGAACCGGGGTACATAACCGCCAGGGTCAATATGGATACGCAGGCGCTGATCCTTGCCCGAGTTTGAGTAGTAATTGGCCAACCGTCGTCGCATGCGCCCGGCATCAACGCGCACAACGGCCATCGGATCGCCACCTGCGTCCAGGGACCTGCCGTAAACATCTTCGGCGATGGACTTGGCCCGAATGTCATCGGATTTACCAACCAAAAGCTTTTCCACGACATAGCTCAGGAAAGATTGCAACCGCTCGGCCCCTTCGAATTCCGGGCTTTCCAGAATCGCCGCCAAAGCCTGCCGGATTTCCGCTTCCGAAGGCCGTGTTGGTGCCGGATCGACGTCCGGCTTTGCATGTAATCTCCTCGTCGGCATCGCTTCTACAGGTTTTGCGCGGCTTATAAGTCTTTGAAAAATAACATGTTACGTCGTAACATACGTTAAGATACCTGAATATGTAAGTGTATTTCAGCGATAGTACGCTGGAAAGGAGGGGAATTCGCCTTTTCGTCGAGGCATCACCGCGATCACGCACCTTGGGGATCACCATGGATACTCTGTTGGTTCTATTTCCGGATCAGGCGAATGAAATCGGACGCCTGCGCAGTGCGGACACAGTGTTCGCCCAAATATGTGCCGACTATGAAAGCCTTACGGCGCTGATGCCCTGCGATGCGAAAGATCCAACCTACTCAGATTTAATCGAAAGCCTTCGGGGGCTGGAGGACGAAATTCGGCTTTACCTCGCGTCCCGGTCACAGCCACCCGAAAGCTGATCAAAGCAAAAGAAAGCTGTCCCAATGTTGGCCAATTTTCTGTTTTATATCGGGCTGATCGTTTCGCTTGCTATCGGCTTCATGTACTTTCGCGATCTTGGCGACGTCAGCCAGATGGTTCTGAAGGTGAAGCGGAACAACATGATCCGCTTTATTCGCAACGAGAACGCCTACATCGCTGCCGGCATCGGCGCTTTGGTCCTGATGCTCATAGGCCATGTGATGGGCGGCGGTCCCGGATGGCTGTTTTTTCTGGGCGCGCCAGCCGTGACTTTGTTGATCGTGTTTCTCTTCGCCTTTCCATGGGTTTGGGTTCACGTCGGTTTGCGCAACCAGCAAGACAGTGCGCACTACTACCCAATTTCCGAGGCCCGGGATTTCATCAACCCATCAGCGAGCGTCCTGGTTATCGAAAACAACGGGCACGCTCGCGCGCATTCGGACGGTCAGTTGATGCGCCCGCACCTGGCGGGCAATCCTGATGGGTTGGGCGGCGATGATGTCGTGATGACCTATTGTGCCATGGCCAATCTGGGCCTTGCCTACAAACCGGTCATTGATGGCAAGCGGCTGGATCTTGAGGTGATGGCCCAGCATGGAAACAACCTGATCCTGCGTGACAACACGACTGGCGAGCCGATCCAGCAGATCTATGGGCATTTCGACAGCGACGGCTCGAAACAGGCGGCAATGCAGCCCTGGCCGACCTTCCGGATGAGTTTTCGCGGGTTCCAGAAGGCCTATCCCGATGGTGAGGTGTTTTTGAACAAACCGTCTTCGAACCCGTTTTTGCGCCTGTTCGACACGTTCACCGAAACCGTTTTTGCGTCCGGAATTGCCAAACAGCACCAAGAGGCCGCGCCGGTCATGGACAACATGAGCCATAGCGACAATCGACTGCCCAACAAAACTTATGTTTGGGGCGTCACAGTCGGCGATGAGGCGGTCTGTTGGACGGATGACTTCATTGCGGAAAACCACGGCTTGATTAACGCCAAAGTCGGCGACCGCGATCTGGTTGTATCTTATTGCCCAACTTACGAAAGCGTCGGCGTCTGGTACAATGACAGCGGCGAACCTGTCACAAATATCGACTTTTTCGGAAACTCGAACTGCGGAAAGCTAAGCCGTGTCGAGACCCTGCGTTCCGGCATGTTCTGGCATGTCTGGGTCGAATTCTTTCCCGACACGGATATCAACCGCACCAGCGCGACCCAACCCGATCCCGACGATCTGCAAATTTCCCCCAAACCCGTATCCGGCCAATCACCGGAGCAAAGTCAATGAGCATGTCGATATGAAAAAACTGACCAGATATCCGGTTCTCTTTTGCCTCGCAGCCAGCGCCGCGGCGGCGCAGGACGCGCCAATCATCCACGACGCGGAATACTATATCCTTGAAGCTCAGAACGCAGAACAATGGGCGGAAGACAATGCCGAGGTTGACCAACTGCTCGAAGCGTTCCGCGAAGAAAATGAAGGCAAGCCACCCAATATCCTCAACATCCTCATCGACGATATCGGGTTCGGTGATCTGGGAATCCCCGAACTCAATGCGGTGCGTGGATACTCAACGCCACATATAAACGACTTTTCTGATGAGGCGATGCGGATGGTTCGCATGTATACCGAACCATCGTGCACGCCGACGCGGGTTGCGATGATGACCGGTCGGCTGCCGGTTCGGATGGGGATGGGTGATACCACGGTGGATATTGCCGGCTTTGGCTTGCCGGAGGATGAAGTAACGCTGGCCGAGATCTTGTCAGAGGCTGGCTATGCGACGGCTCATGTCGGCAAGTGGCACATGGGTGATATTCCTGAATCCTGGCCCCATAATCAGGGCTTTGATTGGGCCGGGTTCCCGGTGCATCAGCAGGGCCAGCTGACAATTTACAATGACGACGCGATCAAGGAACAGGTCTCGGTGGGCATATCTGACTTTGATGACCGCTTTGTCCTGGATGATTTTTTTCGACCAGATCCCGCCGCGATGGTGACCGGGCTTGAGGCCGAGCGCGGCGGCATCGCGCGAGAGGTCGAGATGGAAGCGGGCGAACGTTGGACCGCTGAAAAATACGACGATATGAACCAGCGCTATCAGACCCAGACACTGGAGAAACTGCGCGAGTTTGCGGGCGGCGAAGAACCCTTTTTCCTGCAATACTGGCCGCTGATCCCGCTGGACAACACACGCGCCGGGCGCAGGGGACCGCAATCGCCGAATGGCGGCCTTTATGTCGACAAGATGCAGCAACTCGACAGTTGGTTGGGCGATATCTTCAACGAGATGGACGCGTTGGGGCTGACGGAAAACACGATCGTTGTTGTGATGGGTGACAACGGGCACTTCACAAAATACTCTCCGCAATCCGGGTTCACCCCTATGGTGTTTGCCGGTGGCAAAGGCGACGTTTCCGAGGGTGGCATTCGGGTCGATAGTTTCATCCGCTGGCCCGGTATGATCGAGGCCGACGGGATCGTCGGGGATATCGTCCATGTCTCCGATCTCTACACGACGCTCGCCCGCTTTGCCGGGGCCGATGCGGGTATCCCGCGCGACCGGTTGGTAGACGGTGTCGATCAATCTGCGTTGTTGCTGTTGGGCGAAACAAAGGGCAGGCGGGATCATCTGATCGTCTATTCCGTTCACACGCCCCGTGCGATCATCAAAGATCAACTGAAGCTGCGAATTCCGGGGGCCGGCGAAAGCGCGATCCTGGCGGATTTCTTTGATGTCTATCGCGACACCCATGAAAAGTACCCGGTCTCAACCGAGGTTGGCGCATGGGGCGGTCAGGAGTTCGTTCGCATTTTGGGGCGCCATTTGAAACGTAAGGAAAAGTACCCCGACATCGAGCCCGCGCGTGGCGTTCCCTATGAAGGCATTGAGAACCTGCGCCCCGAGACAAAGGCGGCTGTTGAAGCATTCCTGCTCAAACAATCCTCAGTCAGCAAGTGACCTGAAAATAGCTGCGCCTGCGCGATGGGATGCCCGTTTGCGCAGGGCGACCTTCAAGGAGATTGAACAATGTCGACCAGAATTTCCGTTTGCGCCCTAAGCGCCGTTGCCATGTCGATGTTGCTGACCAACAGCGCGGCGTCTCAGTCTTTGCCCGCGCCTGGACAGAGCGAAGAAGGCTGGCGGCACACTCTGGGTCTTTACCTTTTTACGCCGCTCAGAACCACGGGGACTTCCACCGTTGCCAGTGTTTCGGCCGATCTTGATCTTGATCTTGGTGACGTGCTTGACGTGCTGGATTTCGCGGCCGCCGGGCGATACGAGGCCTGGAACGGTGATTTGGGGCTTATTGTCGACGCCAATTACGTTGGTATCGAAGAGGACGCCACGCTGCCGGGTCCGCGCGGCTCGGCCGTAAACGTGGATGTACGTCAGAAATGGTTCGCAATCATGGGTGCCTACCGCATTGCAGACGGAACGTATGGCGCAAACAACCAACGTTACACCGTCGATCTGCAGGGCGGTGCGCGCTACAACTCGATCCGGCAAGAGATTGACATCACGACGCCCGGTCCGACGCAGCCCCCCAAACTGGGTGGTGATCAGGACTGGATCGAACCCGTGATCGGTGCTCGTGGCATGTGGCGGATAAACAAGCGCTGGACAACCATCGCGTCACTGGATCTGGGTGGATTTGGGGCCGGAGGCAACGACCTACAGGTCGGAGCGAATATTGGATTTGACTATCAGCCATGGGAGCGGACGGCGATAACGTTCGGTTATCGTTATTTCAGTGTTGATTACAGCGACACTCTGGACTCGGGTGATTTTGCCTATGACGTAACGCAACACGGGCCGTATTTTGGGCTGAAAGTGTTCTTTGATTGAAAAAGAACGGTTTCTGGTGATGGGTACGCGTCCGCCCAAAGCGCCTCGGCGGTATATCGTTCAAAGACGTTTGGCTTTGCGTTTATCTTTTTCAGTTCATGGAACATGAGCCCCGCCCCGTTTGAGAGGTTTGGCGAAAAATGGCTTCTGTTCGCTATGTTTCGCAATGGCTTTACCCACAGTTTGTACGATCAGATTCGCGCGTAGGATGGCAAGGTCGATGCCGTTTTGAGGCGTTTGGCAAAAATCGTTGATCGCTGCGGGGTTGTGCCCAACACACATTGCATTCTGTCCGAGATGGAGAATTGTTGGGTAGGTGATTCATGACATCAAATAGTGAACAGCAGGAGCGAGTGATATGGCTGGGCCCAAGATTTCAATCGCGCCACATTCATTACACCCGGAATTGGCGGAACTCATCGAAGGGAATCTGCTCAAATCCCTCGCAGAGCTCAATCAGCAGTCTGAGAATTCGTCAATCGTGATTTCTGCAAACAGCGATTCATCGGGCCTGGTCGGTGGTGTGACGGGTTCGACCTCATACGGCTGGCTTCTGGTAAAGACGCTTTGGGTCTGCAGCGAGGTGCGGGGGACGGGAATTGGAAGAAACCTTATGTCGGCCATCGAGGAACAGGCGGTCATGAAAGGATGCCACAGCGCATGGCTGGACACGTCCAGCACCAAGGCGCGGGCGTTTTACCAAAGGCTCGGATACGCAGAGTTTGGCGTTCTCAGCAATGGTATGGGCAAGGAACCTGTCGACCACAATCGGTGGTTTATGAAAAAGACCCTTTTGGCAGGGCACGCAGGCTGGACTGCAAGTTCCGAAGACCCAGAACCCTAGGCTGCATCGGACGCCGCTGGCGTGCCAGTTGTCATGCGTTTCACCAACTGCGCGGAAACCTCTGACACTGTCGTCGGCATATCAGGATCGCGGATACGATCCAGCAAAACGCTGGCCAGTTTTCGGCCCAACAATTTGGGCGACACTGCCATCGTGGTCAGGGCAGGAACCGCGACCGATGCCTCTTCGATATCGTCAAAACCGACAACAGAAATCTCACGACCCGGTTTCATGCCCAACTGATCGAATGCCAGGCAGGCACCCAGCGCCACCATATCGCCATTGCATACAATCGCTGTCGTTTGCGGATGCGCATGCATGAGTTCCAGCATCGCGTGAAGGCCAGCCCCCTTGCTTTCTGCCGATGGCCAGATCACCGGATCGCACAGACCGCGCGCGTGCAGCGTTCGTGCGTATCCTTCAATCCGCTCTGTCCGAACCTGGGTTGTTTCAGTCCCTCCGAAATAGGCGATATGGCGGTGTCCCAAGTCCGCCAGAAAGGACGTTGCCGACGCAGTTGCATCGGCATTTCGGATACCCACGTGATCGAATTCCGGAGTGATCGAGCGCAGGAACGTAACAGTCGGGATATTGTGCGCCCGAATAAGTTCAACCGTTTCGGGCGGCGTGTCTATGGCTGGAACCCAAAGCAGGCCACCGCGGCCTCCTCTGATAAAGGCTTCCAATTGGCGATCCTGCCGGTCTGCATCATCTCGCATGTCCAGAATTGACACCAGATAGCCTTCAGCCTCCAGCATATCCACAACCCCGCTGACGACTTCCGCATTGAACGGGTTGGAAAGTTGGTTGATGATAAAACCGACCTCGCGGTTTTCGCCGGACCTCATCGATGCTGCACGAGAATTCGGAACGTAGTGCAGCCGCTTTGCCGCTTCGAGGACCTTTTTGCGCGTTTCCTTTGAGATACGACCGGTGTCTCGCATGACCTGACTAACCGTCGGGACGGACACGCCAGCCTCTCTGGCGACACTGGAGAGTGTAGGTTTCTGGCGCAAGACAAAACCCAGTTTGCTAGAACGTTCTATCTAATTTGAACAAGAGTTGCCTATATTAGCAAGGGAAATATGCTTGTTTCCTGGCCTGCTTCGGCAGGACTTCAAAATAACCATTGACTAGAGATATATCGTTATACCATCATTTTCCTATGGTTCCCGGCTGAGTCGGAAGGAGGCAGCTGTACTTCATTTTCAGACTGCGCAGTTACCAGTCCATGGGTTTGGGTAAAGTCTGCCGGGCACGAACCAGAACAATGTTGGGAGGAAAAAATGTTTCTACGCTTAAAGATCGCCGGAGCTGCGTCAGCATTCGCGCTGTGCGTCGGTGCCAGTGCAGCACAGGCCGATGTTCTATTCTGGTCGACCCAGGCAAAGCCGGTCGAGGAAGCTCAGGCCATGCGTGAGCAGGTTTTGAACGGCGCGGGCGAGGTCGATTACCAGCCCAATGATGCTGGGCCCTGGCTGACGCGCCTGAACGCGGAACTCCAGGCTGGCTCCGGCACCATCGGTGTACTTGGCGCGCTCCACGGTGATTTCTCTGCAATGGATCCGGAAGATCTGGCGGACCTCGACGATCTTGGTATCGGTGCATCCAGCGATACGTTCAACGACCTGGCCAAACTTGGGACGGGGTCTTCGCAGTACATTCCCTGGATGCAGGCCAGCTACATAATGGCGGCAAACAAAAAGGCGCTCGAATATCTGCCGGAAGGCGCAGATATCAACAGTCTGACCTATGACCAGTTGATTGAATGGTCCGCAAATGTAATGGAGGCCACCGGTGAAGCCAAATTCGGTTTCCCCGCCGGACCCAAAGGGCTGAAGCACCGCTTTTTCCAAGGGTACCTGTACCCGTCCTACACAAACGGTGTCGTGCGCACCTTTGCATCGGACTCCGCCGTAACGGCGTGGGAGAAGATGAAGGAACTGTGGGCCGTCACCAATCCGGGCTCGACGAATTTCTCGTTCCTGCAAGAACAGCTGCTGAACGAAGATGTCTGGATCGCTTTCGATCACACGTCGCGACTGGCTTCCGCGTTTAACGAACGCCCTGACGACTTTGTTGCCTTCCCCGCGCCAGCCGGTCCCGAAGGTCGTGGATTCATGCCTGTCATCGCTGGTGTCGCAATTCCCCGCACCGCGCCGGACATGGAGGCTTCGAAAGCTTTGGTGGCGCACATGCTGAAGCCGGAGACACAAATCGCGACTTTGAAGGCGACGAACTTCTTTCCGGTAATTGACGTTGAATTGCCAAGCGATCTGCCCCCATCCGTACAGGCGGCGGGCGCTGCTATTGCGACCATGAGCTCGTCCCCTGATGCCAATCCGGGGCTTTTGCCAGCGGGCCTGGGTGACAAGGGCGGTGATTTCAACCGCGTCTACGTCGATACATTCGAGCGTATCGTTCTGGCGGGTCAGCCCATCGAACAGGTGCTGGAAGATCAAAAACGCGCGCTCGAGCGCATCATGGAAGAGACCGGCGCACCCTGCTGGGCTCCGGACGCACCCTCGGAAGGTGCCTGCCCAGTCGAGTAAGCACTCCTCCCCTTGTGGGGGCGCCTATCTGGGCGGGCGCCTCCGCTTCTTCCGTTCGCGAAAAGTGCGGCCTGAACGACACTGCGATCATCAAATCCTTACGCTTCAACGATAACCGGGGGACGGTCTAATGAACCCGCGACTATTACCCTATTTCCTGATCTTTCCGGTCACCCTGTTTCTCTGTCTGTTCTTTTTGTACCCCTTCGTCTTGGTGTCTCAAGAGGCCTTTTCGAACGAAAACGGATACAATCTGGACAACTTCCGGGAAGTCACGTCGTACTGGAAATTCCCGATCTCTCTGAAAAACACCTTTCTGCTTGCCGCTGCCGTGGTGCCAGTTCAACTCGCGCTTTCGTTGTTGATGGCCACGATGGTCAACAGGATGAAGCGTGGGCGCGATCTGATACTTTATATTTGGACCATCCCGCTTGGCATATCCGATCTAGCGGCCGGCATTATCTGGTTGGCTATCTTTGAGCAGTCCGGTTTCCTGAATTCGATGCTGGGCGGGCTGGGTCTGATCGACAGCCCAACCAACTTCCTGAGCTATCAGACCCCGGTTATGGTCTTCGTCGCAATCATGCTGGCCGAAATATGGCGCGCGACGGCGATCATGCTCGTGATCCTGGTCGCGGGAATTGGCCTTATTCCCAAGGAATATTATGAGGCAGGCGAGGTGTTTGGCGCATCGCCATGGCAGAGGTTTCTCAAGATTACGCTGCCGCTGCTGCGCCCATCCCTGCAAACGGCGTTGGTCCTTCGCGTCATTCTGGCATTCGAGGTCTTTGCCGTCGTGCAAGCCTTGGGCGGGACGCTGTTCCCGGTGCTCATGGGCGAAACCTACGCCTATCAGTTTGATCTTCTCGATGGTGGGGCCGCAGCGGCTATCGCCCTGATTATCCTCGCGATCTCGATCACCTTCACGTTGATCATCATGCGTGCACTGCGCGTTCCGAAAGGAGCCACGATATGACAACCGCAAACACTGATGTCGTTGACGTTAGAGAGGATTCACGAAAAGCCGGGCGTTATGTCTACGTGACTGCCATCGTCTTGTTGTGCGCCTGGGTGATCGTTCCGCTGTACTTCCTGCTGATCAACACCCTCAGCTCACCAGAGGCCGTGAACGCGTATCCCAAGTCGTTTTTCCCTGAATTTGATTTGGGAAGTCTGACGTTCTTTGCGAATTTTGCAGGAATTCTGACGGCGCTCAAAAACTCGATCCTTGTGGCAGCGATGACAATGGTCATGTCCATCGCCATTGGTGCCCCGGCGGGCTATGCCTTGTCCCGGTTCGAGTTCCGGGGAAAAGAGTTGTTCCGGCTTCTCATCCTTCTGACCCGGGCCTTCCCTTTGCCCTTGTTGGCTCTTCCGCTGGCCGTTCTGTTCATCCGTACCGGAATTGACGACACGGTATTCGGGTTGGCCTTGGTGCACACGACACTGGCAATTCCCTTTGCGGTTCTCATAACCTTTTCGCTGTTTTCCGGCATTCCGCTGGAATTGGAGGAAGCAGCCTGGACGCTGGGATGCACACGCTTCACGGCATTTACGAAGGTTATTTTGCCGCTGGTTCTGCCGGGGATTACAGCGTCGGCAATATTTGCCTTTGTGATCTCCTGGAACGAGGTTTTTGCGGCGGCGGTTCTTACGATCGAAAACCGAACACTGACCGCCTTTTTGTTGCAGAACCTGGATACCTCGCCTCTGCATTTGAAATTTGCAGGCGGCTTCATACTCGTCGTGCCAGCATTGATCTTCATCTTCGCTGTTCGGAAATACCTGTTTGCGATGTGGGGCATCGCCAATCGCTGATCTGCGGTTGCCAGAGAAAGGAGCCGGAAAATGGCTGTTATCGAAATCAAGAACGTCGCAAAAACCTTCGGAAGCTATCAGGCGCTGCACGATATAAACCTGACGATCGCCGATCAGGAATTCATGGTGCTTCTGGGCGCGTCAGGATGCGGCAAGTCGACCCTGTTGCGCATCATTTGCGGACTTGAAACCGCATCTGAAGGCGAGGTTTGGATTGGTGGTCGCCGCGTGGACCACCTGCCGCCCAAGGATCGCGGTATCTCGATGGTGTTTCAAAACTACGCCGTATTCCCGCACCTTACGGTGTTCGAGAATATTGGGTTCGGTTTGAGAATGCAGAAAATGCCGGATGATGATGTCAAGCGCCGGGTCGAACGGACCGCCGGGCTGATGCATATCGACCAGCTGTTAAGCCGCTATTCCGGCGAGTTATCCGGCGGTCAGCGGCAACGGGTTGCGGTTGCTCGTGCGCTGGCGATGGAACCCGATGTGATCCTGATGGACGAACCGCTGTCGAATCTGGACGCGCTGTTGCGCATGGAGATGCGGGCAGAACTCAAAGGTGTTTTGGCCGAAAGCAACACGACGGCAATTTATGTCACCCATGATCAGGTCGAAGCGATGAGCATGGCCGACAGGATCAGCGTGATGCATGAAGGCAAGATCGTTCAGGCCGCATCGCCGATCGAGGTTTATCGAAATCCGGCAGCCGAGTTTGTTGCGGGGTTCATTGGAAATCCACCAATGAACTTTCTGGATGCGACGCCTCAGGGCGGCGGAAAATACACCGTCGCCGGTCATTCCTTCGACGGTCCGTCCGCGGCCAATTCGAACCTGCAGTTCGCAATACGGCCCGAAGACATGAAACTGTCGGATGACGGGCTGCAGGCCGTGGCTAAGGTTGTCGAGCCGCTTGGCGCACATTTACTTGTCACCTGCGAGTTGGACGGAAAGCTGTTCCGCGCGATCCTTGACAGTGAAATGCAAGTCAAGCCGGGCGATGTTCTCAAGCTTGCACCGATGCCGGATCGTATCCGTTGGTTCGATCCTGCAACCACGCTGGCCGTTGCGTGAGGATCCCATGACCGACGTTATCATCGAACAGGCCACCGATATCCTGCGCCTGAACGACCGGGGAAGTTACACCGTGCCGACGTCGGGCCTGTACCCATTCCAATGGAATTGGGACAGTGCGCTGTCGGCCCTTGGATTCTCGCATTTCGACGAATCACGCGCATGGACCGAGATCGACACCTTGTTCGCGCATCAATGGGAAGACGGCATGGTGCCCCACATTATCTTCCACGAAGAAGATGACGGGTATTTTCCGGGCCCCGACGTTTGGCAGACAAATCGCCCGATTCCTACGTCCGGAATTACGCAACCGCCTGTCACGGGTTTTGCGGTGAAGCGGATGTTTGACCGTGCATTGGATCGGGCGCTGGCTGAAGAACGCGCGCGGGCTTTGTTACCTCGAATCCATGCGTGGCATGAATGGTTCTTCAGATGCCGAGACCCCGAAGCCACCGGCTTGGTTGCGATCATTCATCCGTGGGAGTCCGGCCGCGACAACTCGGTCGATTGGGATCAACCATTCGCTGCCGTTCCAACCGAGGGCGTAGAACCGCTCAGGCGGCGGGACATTCAGCACGCGGACCCATCGCACCGGCCAACAGACGATCAATACAAGCGTTACATCTGGCTGGTCCAAAAGTTTCGCTCGCTGGGGTGGGACAACGCGAAACTCCACGACGCGTCGCCATTCAAGGTCGTTGACCCCGGGTTTAACGCAATCCTATTGAGGTCTTGCGCCGACCTTGCCGATCTTGCGGATACCTTGGGCGAAGCCGAGATTGCCGAGGCGTCACGCAATCGGGTTGCGGTTGGCATACCGGCGCTGGACGCCTTGTGGAGCGACACGTTCGGTCAGTTCCTGTGCCTGGACAGATGCAATGGTTCCCTGATCCAAAGCCCTTCCATCGGGGGCTTGCTGGCAGCGTTTGCCCCTATTTCACAGGAACGCGCCGTTTCGCTGGCAAAGCGAATTGTCGATCTTTCAACGCGTTGCGGGTATTTGGTTCCCAGTCATGACCCGGTCGCACCCGAGTTCGACAGCCTTCGCTATTGGCGGGGTCCCGTCTGGTTGATCGTCAACACGATGATCGCCAACGGGCTTGATCAGGCCGGGCAGGGAGATGTCGCGGACCAGATAAGAACGGACAGCGTGAGGTTGATCCGGCAAAGCGGCTTCGCCGAGTATTACGACCCGATTTCTGCGGAACCGTGCGGCGGTGAGCATTTTACATGGACTGCGGCCATGGTCATAGAAATCCTCAAGCTGCACGGTGAAAAGGCCTGAGAGGTTGTGAGCCCGGCCTCAGCTTGGCTGAGGCCGACGATCGTAGTCATCATGGCCTTTGCGCCCGTTACATCCGACACGTGATGGCGGGTGTATTTCTTTGACGTCATGACGGCGGCGATTCAGTATTTGGCCCAGAGCGAACCTGCCGTCGTTGCGGGTGATTTGCGCGGCTAGTCCAGATACCTTTTTTTCAAATTCGCGAAGTCTTCATCGGTCAAACCGAGACCTTGGCGAAGATACCCGTCTACCGATCCATAGCGCTTTGCGACACTGTCGTAGAATTCATCAAGATATGACTCCCGAACGCCCAGCGTGGGCCAAACGGCAGCTGCCGTCATCTGTGTTCCGTGGGTTGCGTTCACTTCCTTGGCAATTTGTTCCGCCTTGTTGTCGGCGTCTTTCAGTGCGTTGCTCATCATGAAATCTGATTTGATGTCCTCTCTTGCGACGCCCAGAGCACTCAGAACAAGCGCCGTTGCGACACCGGTTCGATCTTTTCCGCCGGAGCAATGATACAGCACGGCCTCGCCTTCGGGCTGGCGCAAAAGAACTTCGAAAAGATCGCGATATTCGTCTGTATAGTCCGTTGCGATGTACCCGAAGGCCCCGGCAAACAGCGCATCGGTCTCCTCTGCTTTCGCCGTACCTTCCTTGATACTGGCCCGCATGTCGTCGATCATCTGGCTTTCGTTTTCCATCACTGGAAAATTGTGACGCGTAGGTCCCTGTCCCTCTGGCCATTGCGCAGGGCGGGCTGTTGCCTCCGACGTGGTCCTGAGATCGACAATCACGCTGACACCCATTTTGTCCAGTTGGTCCATGCTGGCGGGACTGATCTCATCAATCTCGCCGGATCTAATGAGTTGCCGCGCGCGCACGGTACGGCCATCTTCGGTTTGCAGCCCACCCAGATCGCGGGTGTTGAGGACACCCTCCAGCGGAACGGCCCGGTCTTCCGCAGCTTGGGCGGGCATAAATGTGCCGAGCGCGACGGCGAAAGCTGCGGCACCGATTTGTCTGAAAACGCTCATTTTGTCTCTCCCAGTTGTTTGGACTTCGGGCTCGCGTCTTTAACTTGGCTCGCAGGCTCCCGGTGGCCGCTCAAAAGCCAAATTTTGCGCCCAGAAATGGCCCCTCGAAGGTCAGATCCGACAACACCTGCGAGCCCCCGAGGTCCCAGGTCAGATAGCGGTATCCAAAGACAAGATCCCAGTTATTGATCCTGTAATTGAGCGCTGCACTAAGCTGTGCCGTCATGTCGCTGTCACCCGCGCCAATATCCGCGTAGTAGGATGCGCCCCACCGATCCGAAAGCTGCGCGGTCCCGCGCAGACCGATGATGGCGTCCCAATTATTGATCTCGCCCGAGATTCGCTGTGATCCAGATGCGACAGCCAAATTGGCGCTGGTTTCAAGGTCCATGCCCCGAAACCCGCCCACCGCGAAGAGCCGCGTCTCGTCTCGGTCGATCAAGTCGTATCCCAGCGAACCCGAAAAGACCGTTCCTTTGACATCGACGTCCGCTGTCGCCGGTATGCCGGGCCCTACGGCAGAATCCTGATCGTCGCTGAGGTTCAGATAAAGTGCATCCGCAAGTATCGAAATCCTGCCCCGTCGCGCCTCAATCGCACCCATGAGAGCAAAATCAAGGTTGTCCACAATGTCGCTAAAGCTCAGATCTATGCTCTGGCCGGTCGTAGTTTCGCCGTTCAGCGCTGGTCCCCATAGGTAGAGGTATCCGGTAAAGTCCCAAGTCCTGTCTTGAGCCTGCGCAGTTGTTGCAAGCCCAAGGCATACGGCACAGCCCAAAGCAGGCAGACCCTTTGGCAGATCGGCTGGTTTTCCAATCATGGTGTCGTCCTGTTTTCGAACCCAATTTCAGCGATTTGCTTCATGCGCGGCGTTCTGAGCTGGCGATTACTGCCAGCTCATGAACACCTCACGCGCTTCTTTGCTTTCTGGGCGCAGGTTCTCGATACCGCCGTAGGGGGTATCCTTGCCGATTTCAGAGTTCGGGTACTTGGCAATCATCTTCTGATGGCGTTTGACCATATCCTGAAACGAAGCCCCCGACCAAAGCGCATTGCCGATCAGGGGATTCTCTTCCCGGGGGTCACGGTAGACGTTGTAGACGGGTGCTGCAGCCCCCGGCTGGCCGGGCGCAGGCAGGTGCATCTTGAACTCTTGCTTGACGACCGAGCGCAATACCGGGCCTTCATAGACATACACATAATCGCGACGGCCATTGCCTTCACCCTCCAACAGCAGGGCGGTCTGGTCGATCCCGTCAATCACCCGATCGCGCGGGATGAAATCCGTTGCACCGGCGATCCGCGCCATTGTGGTGTAGATATCCGAGACGTGGAAGATATCGCCCGCCGCACTGTCAGCCTCGATCACGCCGGGCCAGCGGATGAACGCATCCGTCCGCACCCCGCCTTCAAGATGCTGGGTCTTGCCCCCACGATAAATCAGCTGGTTTAACCCTGACGTGCCCTCGTAGTGATACATCAACCCATTGTCCGCCATGATCATGACGATGGTGTTGTCGGCCTCGCCGGTCACTTCCAGCTTGGACAGCACCTCTCCGATCCAGCCATCCAAAAGCTGCAACTTGTCAGCATGGAACCCACCATTTCGCGAGAGCGCCTGATCGGGATAGACGAAATTCAGCGGGTAAAGTGGCCAGTACTGCAAAAAGAACGGCTCATCCAGTGCCGCGACACGCTCGAGCTGTTCCAGCGCTTGCGCCTGATAGCGTTCGTTCATCTCTTCGTATTTGGCCTGCGTCCACTCTTCGCCCGGCGCCATGTCGACCTCGCGCGCCTGACCGCCAGCTTCGGCTTCGACACCAGTGACCAGCCCGTATGGTTTGAACCGCTCATCCAGCAGGAACTGGTTGTTTTGGCCCGATGCGTGATACCCCAGCATATTATTTGCCTGCATCGCTTCGCGGGTCATCAGGCTGAGTTGCACCTGCTGATGCAGCGGGAATGCGGCCCAATCAAACCCCTGATTGTGCGGATAGGCCTCTTCGATGTCGCCCTGATGCCACTTGCCGACGTGCGATGTGTTATAGCCCACCTGCTTCAGAAGCTCTGGCAAGGTCACCTCGCTGGCTGGCAGGCCCTCACCCACCAAAGCGACCTTCACCTCTTCAACACCCGCCCGGATCGGATGCCTGCCTGTCAACATGGCGGTGCGGGTGGGGGTGCACGAGGGTTCGGTATACATGCGCATCAACGACATGCCGTCGCGGGCGAAGTCGTTGATAGCGGGCGTCTCAATACCCATCACATAGTTCATCTTGCGCTCGCCCATTTGGCCAAAGCTGATGTCATCAATCAGGATGTAGAGAAAGTTCGGAGGCTTGCCGTTGTTCGCTGCCCGAATTTCTGCCAGCCTTGAATCGATCTGTGTATCCTGTGCGTCCCATTCTTCCGCAAACTGGGCGCGGAGAAACTCAAACTCACCATCATGTACAATCGGACCCTGCTGTGCGATTGCTGGTGCTGCGGTCAACAGCGCAACTATCGTGGTCACTTTACCGGTTCTCGTGATCGAATTATTCACCCTCTGTTCCCCCCGTTTTCGTCTGGTCCTGCATCGCCCGAACAAGAAGTTCGTGGCATTTGGCTGAAAGCGACTGATTTGAAACCTGCGCCAGCTTCCTTAGGTGCCGGTGTTCTGGGGGCGTCAGGAACGTCACGACCCTTTCAGACCGAACATCGGCCTGCGGCAGCCGCGGACGCCCCATAATCGTCAGGTTCTGTGGTCCTCCGGACACTTGACACCCCACAGTCCAAATTCGCTACATTACCGGTAAAGTGTCAGGCTCTGAGGATGGACCACATCAAGAATTCGCCAAATTTGAAGGATTTCGCCAATCCGGAGTTGGAAGGCGCGACGCCGGCCATTGCGATGGCTCTGGATCACCCCAACACGATTGGGGAACTGACACCCTGGCAAATTGACTTCCGCCAGCTGGAGCCGGGACGCTTGTCCACAAAGATTACCGTACGTGCGGGTCGTTCCGTGTCCGCCTTGGGCATTTCGATGGATCAGCGCGTGCATCAACGTGGTGCGTCGCCGGATGGATGGATCACCTTTGGAATTCCGGCACAAGGCGCAATCGAAACGTGGCAAGGCAAGCAACTGACCGATGCCGCGTTCCTTTCCTTTGGAGACAGGGATGGCTTTGAGGGCGTCACGACCTCGGGGTTTTCGGGCAACGTGGTCTCATTTGAAACGGACAGGCTGCTGCAATTTGCGCAAACCTGCGGCTTCAGCTTGAGCGACAGCACGCCAGAGGCGCGCCGCGTGCGATCCAACGCCGGATCTGCCAGTATGAGGCGCCTGAACCGTCATGTTTCAAACCTGCTGCACATTTCCAGCGCACGATGGACGGCGGCGGTAGAAGAAAAAATAATGTTGGATGCGTTATCCATCCTGACGGACAGCGATGCACATTTTGACAAAAGTCAGGTCCAAAGCAGGCGGCGGGCCATGAAGCGGGCGGTTGATTTGATGCACGCTCATTTGGAGGACCCGGTATCAATAGAAGAAATATGCAGGCAAAGTGGGGCATCGTGGCGGACATTGAACCGGGCGTTCAAGGAACACTTCGGACAAGGCCCCAAAACATATTACATGCGCTTGCGATTGAATTGCGTCAGAGAGCAGCTGTTCAAATCATCTGACGAAACGACAATTTCCGACGCTGCAAACAGCCACGGGTTTTGGCACATGGGTCAATTTGCCCGCGACTACAAACTGTTCTTTGGAGAGCTGCCCTCCGACACACGGCGTCACTAGTAGTTTCCCGACAAATGCGCCTCGAGCAGCAGAATCCAACCGACTGTAACGCCGGTCGAGACCAATCCTATGGGCAGCACATCCTTCATGAACTGAGTGAACGTGACCTCGGCCGCACCCATTCTGTCGGCCATTTGCAGCACGATGACATTGCTGGCCGCGCTGATGATGAACACGTTTCCGGCCAGTGTCGAGACACCGGCCAGCATCATGAGGTTTGGCACGTCAAAGGACGGAAGCAGTTTCAGATACATGTCGACCAGAGGAACGTTCGAGAAAATCTGGCTTCCGAAAAAGCTGATCCCGGCCGTCACCAGCGGCTCGCTCATGTGCTCGCGCTCGTCCCCGAGTATGGTTTGCAATGACCCCGAGTTCAGCAGGGCGCCTGTCACGATGAACATCGAGACAAAAAATACCAAGGTCGGCCAATCCAGCCGGACCAGGGTTTTCATACGCGCACTGTCGAAAAGGTAGACTGGCAAACAGGCGATCGCCGCCGCAACCCCCAGCGGATACCCAAAATCCGACCCGGTTGCCGCCAGTACACTTTCAACCGTGACCAATACGACCAGTACGACGATTGCCAGAAGTACGGGCCAATGTGTTCCGCCGGTGCTATCGGTTGTGTCCAATGCGTCAGATGCAGGGGTCGAAACGACCATTCGTTTCGATAGCCACAAGGCGCTGCCACCCAGACAGACCAATGTTGGAACAATCAACCAATGTACGAAAGTGACCATCGGTGCGGGAACCTCGCCACTGGCCGCAATCAAAAGGTTCTGCGGGTTCCCGATGGGCGTTGCCATGCTGCCGATCGTGACAGTCACGCACAAAGCGATCAGGAAGGTGCGCTGATCCGCTCCGGTTTGGCGTGCGAGCATGAGGGCAATGGGCGTGCCGATGATGGCCGCAGCATCATTGGTCAGAATTGCCGCGATCAAGGCAAACAACAGCATGAAAGCCACCAGCGACACGCCCGGTGTTCGCCACCCAACCATCCAGCCCGCAATCCGATGCGAGATGCCGTTTTCATACAAGGCCCGCCCAATCGAGAATACGGAAAACAGGTAAAGCATCACGTTCCAGTCGATCGCTGCGAAGGCAGCTTTCGGCGTAATGGCACCCGTGATCAAAAGGACAAATGCTCCAGCCGTCATCACGTGCCAGATTTTCAGGAACGAGGGCAGCCACTCGCGGATTGCAATCAGGGTGAAAACGGCAATTGAGACACCAAGGCTGAAAGACACTGTGTTTCTCCGACTAAAGCTGCGCGGCGTCGGCATTGTTTCGGCGTGCGTGTCGCGCCGTCTCCGGCATGAAGACCGCAAAGATCACCGCCCCAACCACCGACACGCCGCCCAGAAAGTAAAACGCCATGTTGTAACTGCTCAGCTGAACGATCTCTTCTGCGGCAAGGTTGCTGACAGATGCACCAACGCCGATCAACGTGGCCAATGCACCTTGTGCAATATTGAACCGTCCCGTTCCTTTCGTCACATCCGACACGATGAGCAGGAACAGCACCGCAAAGATCCCGTTGGCGACGCCATCCAGAGACTGTATCGCCACAAGGGCCACTGTATTGTCGGTCAGCGTGTACAGAATTGCGCGGATCGGAAGAATGGAAAACGCAATGAGGAACAAAGGTTTTCGGCCCCAATGATCCGCAGTGCGACCGCACAATATGGCCATGCCGATCATGATGAACTGGGCCGAGATGATGCAGGCAGATGTGAATGCGATCCCGGTCTTGGTATCGCCGCCACTGGCGACTTTCTGGCTGACCAGCGGAAGCATGCTGGCATTGGCACAATGAAACAGGACGATTGAGATCCCGAAGATCAGCAAACGTTTGTCGCTTAAAATGGTGGCAAAACCGCTTGGCCTCTCGCCGCCTGCGCTGTCTTCCGCAACGCCGCCGCGGGCGGCTTCGTGGTCAATCTGATTTGGTTTGATCAACAAGGTGCAGAAGATCATGCCGACGCACATGGCCGATATCAGGACGAAAACCCCATCGACATACCCCGCCAATGCCAACGCGGCGGCGATACCTGCCGCTACCACGTTTCCGGCGTGGTTCCAGGCCTGATTTGCGCTGGTTTGTCGGGTAAACGCCGACCTGCCAACAACACCCAGTGTAATCGCTGCGATCAACGGACCAAGGAAAGCCAGCGCGACACCCATTGTCGCCTGGGCACCGTAGATCGCGACTTTTTCGTCTGACACAACAAGGGTCAGGGCTGCGAGGCCAACCGCTGTGACGCATAGCACCATCAAGGCCCGCTTTGCGCGTGTCCAGTCGATCAATGCTCCGGCGGGCGTCTGCGCAAGAACGGTCACGATTGATCCCAGTGCCAGTGCAAAACCGATGTTCTGGGGCGACCAGTGCAACTGGGCGAGAAGATAGATCGCAAGATACGGGCCAAAGCCTGCGGTGACATCGCCCGCGAAAAAGTTGACGCCCAGCAATGGTCGGTTGAGCGGCACTTGGGTTGGCGAAGTTGCTGGCGTTTCAGTCATATACCTGATCGCAAAATAAGCACCCTTTCGGTGAGATTTTTGGCCAATCTCATGACCCACTGTGGTTGAGCATTGGCTGTCTTTCAACCCAGAGGCGTATTTCCGCCCCGACCTGCGCCTTTGGTAAGGCTGAAACATTGATTGGCTGGCTTGGAATGGCGCATGCTTGAATGCAGTTCTGGCTCGGGAGGTTCAGATCGTGAAGCAAGCCGTACTTGTCGTCGACGTCCAACCTTGTTTTGATCCGCCTGAATGGTTGGTCGAACGCGCCCAGAAACTCGCGACAGGATTTCCGTCTGTGGCGACGGTCCAGCGCTACGACGAGGGCAAGGTGCCTTTTGTTCGCCAATTGGGATGGCGACCGGAGACAGTGGACGATGCGCTGGTTGATGCGGATCACACGGTACTGAAGTATGGCTATAGCCCTACTGACGAAGTCATCGACCGGTTTCGTGCTTGGCAGGTTGACCGGGTTCTTGTTTGCGGCATTCAAGCCGAGACCTGCGTGTTGGCCGCCGGGTTCCTTCTGTTCGATGCCGGACTGCAGCCGACCATGATTGCAGATGCGGTTTCAGGATCGTCCCTGGATCGCAGTGGGAAACTGGGCGTCGACTTGTGGCGGCATCATTTCGGTAACGTCATCGAGCGGCACTCTGACGTCGTCTAAGCGCTGATTTCGACCGCTAGCACCAGCCGGAGGTTGTGCAAGGAGCCAAGCTTTTGCTTTCAAAAAAGAAAACGGACCAGCCCGGATTGAAGTGGTGCCGCGACTCTCATCTGGAATTGGCGTGATCTTGATGGTCAAAGTATCTTTCCAGAGCTCAAAGCGGGAGTTGGAGCTCTGCATGGGTGTTACCGGCGGGGCGGGAGGAAATGTCGCAGGTGTTTAAATTTTAGGCACCATGCCCATGTATTAATCAATCTTCTGTCCTAACCGTGCTCTGACTGATGCGCCTTTCGCATCTTCAGGCCCCTAATCCGAGAGGGTGGGTTCGATGAACTTCATTCTGAAGGGAAGCCTCGTTCACCAAATAATAATCGGCCTCGTTGCCGGTGTTTTGCTTGCCGCCGTTTGGCCCGAGGCTGGAATGGCTGTTGGCTTATTGGGTGATTTCTTTGTCGACGCGTTGAAAGCCGTCGCCCCTGTACTGGTCCTGATCCTTGTCTGTGCCGCAATCACCAACCACAAAAAAGATAGCCAGGCCCGCATGGGGCCAGTTGTCATGCTGTATATCATTGGCACGTTTTCGGCGGCCTTGTTGGCGGTTGCAGCCAGCTTCATGTTTCCAGTCACTTTGCAGTTGTCGGGAACGGCGCAGGCCATGGCCGCTCCGGACGGTCTTGGCGAAGTGGTTAAGAACATCCTTCTGAAAATTGTCGACAACCCGGTGAATGCAATCGCACAGGCCAACTATATCGGCATTCTTGCCTGGGCAATTGGTCTGGGCCTGGTGCTTCGCCACGCAAGCGATACGACAAAATCGTTGATGTCCGATCTGGACGGCGCAATCACAAAGATCGTAACGGCCATCATCCGGCTTGCGCCCATCGGCATCTTCGGCATCGTCGCCGCGACAATTGCCGAAACCGGGTTCGGAACGCTTGTCGGCTATGCCAATCTGCTGGCTCTTCTGCTGGGTTGCATGGCGGTGATGGCGCTGGTCGTGAACCCGCTGATCGTGTTCCTGCGTATTGGCAAGAACCCATATCCGTTGGTTTTTACCTGTCTCAAGGAATCCGGTATAACGGCGTTCTTCATGCGCAGCTCAGCGGCCAACATTCCGGTCAACATGGAACTTTGCCGTCGAATGAACCTGGACGAAGAAACCTATTCCGTCACGATCCCAATTGGCGCGACCATCAATATGGCAGGTGCAGCCATCACAATCACCGTGATGACCCTCGCAGCCGTCCATACCGTCGGGATCGAGGCTGATTTCCTCTCGGCCCTGTTGCTGAGCGTTATTGCCGCGATTGCCGCGACCGGCGCTTCTGGCGTGGCAGGCGGGTCCTTGTTGCTGATCCCGATGGCCGCGAGTTTGTTTGGTATCGACAATGCCACCGCGATGCAGGTTGTCAGCATTGGCTTCATTGTCGGAGTGCTGCAGGACTCGGCCGAAACCGGGCTGAACTCTTCGACGGACGTCCTGTTCACTGCTGCGGGATCGCACAAGCGGGGCGATCCGTATCCGCAAAAGCTGCCACTTGAAGAAGTCGCCGCCTGACACAGGTCAGCAAGGCACTTCGGTGCAGTGAAATTTCACTATGATATGGCCCTGGATCGGGTCTAGGGTTTCCTGATGGACATCAGGAAACCCAAACCATCTGGGGTCATCGCCGCCGGCAATTTCATCGTCGATAGCGTCAATACAGTGGATGAATACCCGCTTCAGGACGAACTGACCATCGTGCGTGATCAAACCAAGTCCAATGGGGGTGGGCCTTACAATCTGTTGCGTGGTCTGGCGGCGCTGGGCGCGAAATTTCCCTTGCAGGCTGTTGGGCTGGTTGGCGAGGACGCGCTGGCAGATTGGATCATTCGGGACTGCGCCGCGCATGGGATAGCCACAGACATGCTGGCCAAAGCCAAAGATGTCGGCACCTCTTGGACCGAAGTCATGTCGGTCAGGTCAACCGGGCGAAGAACGTTTTTTCACCATCCCGGCGCAAACGCGAAACTGGACCTTAACGGCATCGACTTTTCGCGTTCGAATGCCAAAATATTCTATCTCGGCTACCTGACTATGCTCGACGCTCTGGACGCCTCAGACGCGGATGGTCGCACCATGGCCAGCCACGTTTTGGAGCGTGCTGGAAAAGCGGGGTTGATCACGGTTTCTGATCTGGTCAGCCGGCACCATCCGGATTTTCGCGGTATCGTTGCGAGTGCTGCGCCACATCTGGATTATTTGTTCCTAAACGAGTTGGAGGCGGGCTGGCTTCTGGACAGGGACCTGTCAGCAGAGGTGGTCAAATTGGACCAGCTTGCGGAAGCGGCTGAAGAAATCCTTGGTTTCGGTATCAAGAAGGCGGTTGTGTTGCATCGCGCACAAGGCGCAGCCTATGCCGGATCGGAGGTCACACGCTTTGTTCAACCTGCCGTCGACGTGCCGACGCAGTTGATCCAATCGGCCGTCGCCGCCGGTGATGCGTTTGCCGCTGGTTTCATACTGGGCCTGCACGAAGGGCGCGATGCAGAAACATCGCTGCTGTATGCTGTCAGTGCCGCCGCGTCTTGTATCACGTCGGACACGGCAACCGACGGGATTGGCCCAATCAAAGACTGCCTTGCGCTTGCAGAAACGCACGGGTTCGTGCGCGTCTCCAAGTGATTTTGCTTAAAGGCTTGCACTTCAACCGATCAGGATTTCTTTTGGGGACAACACGAAAATCAGAAACGGCCGTGGTCACAACGATATGCCGGGAAAATGCGCTTTGATCAGCCGGAGTAGAAATGTCGCTTGAGGATCCATTTACAGACCTGCAGATCGAGCGGCAGACAAGCGGGTTCTATCAGGGCTACAACCTGCCGATCGCGCTGGTCAGCAAGATCGCGGTATCCCTGCTGGTTCTCTGGGCGCTTGTCTGGCCACTTTCGGCAAACGACACGTTGCGGTCATGGAAATCCGGACTGCTTGCCGAATTCAACGTTTTCTACGATTTTTCGGTCGCTCTGTTCGCGTTCTTCCTGTTTCTTGTCGCCGTCATTCCGGCAACGGGACGTATGCGGTTGGGGGCGGAACACGAGCGGCCCGAGTTTTCCAACTTTTCTTGGTTTTCAATGATGTTCGGGGCCGGATTGGGTGTCGGTTTGATGGTTTACGCGACGGCAGAGCCGCTGGGTCTTTGGGAAACCAACCCGGTGATCGTTGCCGGTGAAGTGGAACCCAAAAGCGCAGACGCAGTTGAAAGCGCCTATCGGTACACGTTTCTGCATACTGGCTTTCATGCCTGGGCAATTTACGTGGTCACGGGTCTGAGCCTCGCGTATTACGCCTATACCCGCGGCTTGCCATTGACGATCCGTGCTGCACTGACGCCGTTGTTGGGTGAATACTCAAACGGAGTCGCCGGGCACATAATCGACATCCTGGGCGTTATCGCGACCATTCTTGGGGTGGCCGTCACCATCGGCTATGGCGTGTCTCAACTGGTTGATGGCGCGTTTCTGATCACAGGCGCGCAGTGGCTGATGGAAGCCACCGACGGTATCAACGTACCTTCGACCGCCGGCTTGATTCTGGCCCTTGCACTTGTGATGACCATGTCCACCTTGTCGGCTGTCTCTGGCGTGGGGCGCGGTGTCAGATACCTTTCAAACCTGAATCTGGTTCTGTCATTGATCCTTTTGGCCGTGTTCATCGTTTTCGGATCATTTGCATTTGCGCTGACGACATATGGTCAGGCGCTTCTGGATTATATCATCAACTTTGTCCCGCTCAGCTTCGAAGTATATCGGCCCATGTCCGAGTCCGACTACGCCTCGGTTCTGCCGCCCGAAGCTGCGCCATTTGTGGGCGATTTGTTTGCTCCGGCGGCAGACGCGTGGGGAACAAAAGAGAGCTTTCTGGCCGGGTTGCAGGGCGAAGCCGCCGGTATGTCGGACGCCGCCAAAGACGCAGCGTATGCAGCGGGTACACCTGGCCGTTTGTTCGAATGGCAAGCCGGTTGGACCACATTCTACTGGGCTTGGTGGATTGCGTTTTCCCCCTTTGTCGGGCTGTTTCTGGCGCGAATCTCAAGGGGCCGAACCGTGCGCGAATTTATCTTCGGCGCTGTCATCGCCCCGTCGCTGGTTTGCTTTGCGTGGATGACCATTCTGGGCGGATCGGCGATCGATCTTGAATTGAACGGTGATGCTGACGGCGCGATACTGGCTGCCTCCACGACTGCGACGCTGTTTGTAACCCTAAGCCAGATGATATCAGGCAATCTACTGGTCATTGTCAGCTTCATGTGTGTTGTCCTGACGATGACATTCCTGGTCACCTCAGCTGATTCCGGAATACTGGTGATGAATACGATCATGTCAGGCGGGTCCGAAGAAACAGGCGTAAAACATCGCGTTCTTTGGGGCGCATTGCTGACCCTTGTCATCGGAACCTTGCTGGTTGCGGGCGGCGGAGGGTTGGAGGCGTTGACCAATTCAATGATCATCGGTGCGCTGCCTTTCAGCCTTGTTTTGCTGCTGATGTGTGTTTCGCTGGCCAAAGCGATGATCAACGATCTGCGGCGATCAAATTATGAAAACTCCGAAACCGATACGGAATAAACATTAAGATCGCTTCCGCAATTCTTAATTTTTGCGCCGGTGTTCGCTTCATTTGCGGTAAGTAGGTTTGGTTGGATTGCAAATGGATGGGCCCTTGCGGCCCGGCTCCCAGCGATCATTCACCGAAACAGACAGACCGGATCGATGCGATAACGGAATAACAGTTGGTTTAGGAAAGGGCACAGGATGGCTGTCTCTCAGATCTATGCACCCCTGTTCGAACCAATCCAACTGGGTCCTGTCACGGCCAAGAACCGGTTTTATCAGGTTCCGCACTGTACAGGTCTGGGGCATGTGCGGCCCCGCGCCGAGGCCGCGCTGCGTGGCATGAAGGCTGAGGGCGGATGGGGCGTGGTCTCGACCCAGGAAACCGAAATCCACCCGACATCGGATCTGTCGCCTTTCGCCGAAGGACGGCTGTGGGATGCGCGTGACATTCCGGCGCTGCGACTGATGACGGACGCGGTTCACGAACATGGGGCGCTGGCGGCAATCCAGTTGGTTCATAACGGACTCCATGCGACCAATCTTTACTCGCGCGCACCGGTTCTGGGGCCGTCGGATATGTCCATCGACACCAATCAGCCGAAACAGGGCAGTGCGATGGACAAGGCGGATATTCGGGCGCTTCGCGAATGGCATCGCGCGGCGGCATTGCGCGCGAAAGAGGCTGGTTTCGACATTGTCTATGTCTATGCCGGTCACGGCATGACACTGGCACAGCACTTCATGCTGCCCCATTTGAATACACGCGGCGACGAGTACGGCGGCACGCTAGAAAACCGGGTACGCCTGACGCGGGAGCTGCTGGAAGACACCCATGACGCAGTTGGCGACACCTGCGCCGTTGCGTTTCGCTTCGGCATTGATGAAATGCTTGGCCCGGATGGAATGCAAGCCGCCGAAGAGGGGCGTGCTGTGGTCGAGCTATTGGCTGATCTGCCGGATATCTGGGACGTGAACGTGTCAGATTGGACCAACGACTCGGCTACGACCCGGTTCCAGCCGCAGGACGGGTATCAGAACGACTATCTTACCCACGTAAAACAGGTGACGGGTAAACCTGTCGTTGGCGTAGGTCGGCTGACTTCGCCTGATCTGATGGCGTCGATGTTGCGGAAAGGCCTTGTTGATCTGATCGGCGCCGCCCGCCCCTCGATTGCAGACCCATTTATTCCTGCCAAGATTGAACAAGGGCGGTTCGATGAGATCCGCGAATGTATTGGCTGTAATATCTGTGCCGCATCCGACAATCTGGGCATTCCGATCCGATGCACCCAAAACCCAACCATTGGCGAAGAATGGCGCAGGGGATGGCATCCGGAAGTTATCGCGCCACGCAAATCCGACAGTGATGTTCTGATCATCGGCGGTGGTCCGGCGGGGATGGAATGCGCGATGCAACTGGCGCGGCGCGGCTATGGCGTGACCTTGTCCGAAGCCGCGCCGGAGTTCGGCGGGCGGGTTCGGAAAGAAAGTCGCCTGCCGGGGCTTGCTGCTTGGGGCAGGGTGGCGGATTACCGGCTGAACGATCTGCAACAACGGGCGAATGTTCAGATGTTCACTGACAGCGAACTGGATGCTGATCAGGTTATGGAACTGGGAATTGAAAGTGTCTTTTTGGCGACGGGATCGACGTGGCGGGCTGACGGTTTGGGCCGGAACACGCGGCGTCACCTGCCCCTGATTGCGCCGGAAGCGCGCGTTTTTACCCCGGATGACATCATGTCTGGGCGGATGCCAGACGGGCCTGTCGTTGTCTATGATGATGACCACATCTATCTGGCAGGTGTTATCGCCGAACAGCTGGCGAACGCAGGCAGGAAGGTTGTGTTCATCACAACGGACAGCATCGTTTCCAGCTTTCTGACCCATACTCTGGAGCAGCATCGCGTTCAGGCGCGGCTGCTGGAATTGGGCGTGGAACTGCGCTGCAACCGGGTTTTGCGCGCGGTTTCAAGCGATGCCGTCTCAACGGTTTGCGGTTTTTCCGGTCAACAGGACCTGACGGAGTGCGCGGCCGCCGTGCTCGTTACAGAACGGACCCGCAACACAACGCTATTTGACCAATTGAAGGGCAGGGGGCTGAGAAACCTGCAACAAATAGGTGATGCCGCCGGGCCGGGCCTGATTGCCGATGCGGTGTTTGCGGGCCACCGGGCGGCGCGGGATTTCGAACGCCCTGCCGAGCAATCCGAGAATGACTGGTTCAGACGGGAAATCATCGATCTGCGGGAGGAGATGCCATGACCGAGAAAATTGAACCCGGGGGTCGCCGCCGTGGCGGAGGTCGCGCGGCCCGCATCGCCCTTCACCAGGCCACAACCGGCAACGAAGCCGTGCATGGAGGGTTGGCAGGCGGTCGATATAAACCGCTGTCGACATCCGATATAGAAAGCATTCACCGGGCGGCTCTGACCGTCCTGGAGCAGACCGGGTTGGCAGATCACTTTCCGGAATTGCTGGACCTGGTGTTGCCCAAGGGCGCGATACTGAACGCCCATGACCGGTTGTGTTTCCCGCGCACATTGATGGAGGATGTCCTGTCCAAAGCGGCGCGTGAATACTACGTCCACGCGCGGGGGGACCGGGCCGGAAAAGACGACATGCATTGCAGTGCGGAAAGCGTCTATTTCGCCAACTCCGGCACGGCGGTCACAACCTTTGACGCAAAAACAAAATCCTTCCGTCCATCCGATCTGCGGGACATCTATGATTTCACGCGGCTGGTGGACAAGCTGGACAACATTCACATGCTTGGAGCCACGGTTTTGGCCACGGATGTGAAGGATGATTTTGCCCACGACATGAACATGGTCTACGCCATGTTGTCTGCCAGCCAAAAACCGGCCTGTCTGGCGTTTCGGGACCGCAGCCACATCCCCCATGCCATCCGCATGTTCGATCTGGCCTCGGGTGGTGAAGGATCGTTCTTGAAGAAGCCTTCCGTGGTGTTTGGCGGCTGTCCCATTGTCTCGCCCCTGCGGATTGGTCGCGAAAACATGGAGATCCTGATCGACACCGCCACGCTTGGCCTGACCGTCGATCTGGCTGTTCCGCCGCAGGCAGGGGCCACCGCACCCGCAACGCTGGCCGGAACGCTTGTACAGGCCGTTGCCGAAACGCTTGCCTGTGTCGCCATCGCCAACCTGATCCGGCCCGGCTGCCCAGTCAGCTTTTCTGCCTGGCCTTTCATCACGGACCTGCGCAGCGGGTCATTCACCGGCGGCAGCGGTGAGCAGGCGTTGATCGGCGCCGCAGCGGTGCAAATGGGCAACTTCTATGGTCTACCGACCTCGGTCGGGGCGGGTATGACCGATGCAAAACTGCCGGATGCACAATATGGCCTTGAAAAAGCGTTGACGTTTTCGCTGGCCGCTCATGCCGGAGCGAACCGCGTTTGCGAGTTCGGCGGCATGTTGGGAAGCCTTATGGGCTGCAGCTTTGAAAGCATGGTAATTGACAATGAGGCCGGTGGCATGATCCTGCGATCGCTGCGGGGGATCGAGGTGACGGATGAAACCATGGCCGTAGATGTCATTCACAGCTGTGCTATTGATCCGGGCCATTTTCTGGGCAATCCCCACACGCTCAGCTTCATGAACTCGGAGTTTGTGTATCCGCAGTTGATGGACCGTGAGCGTACGGATACCTGGGAAAATGAAGGAAAAGTGGATTTGCTGGAAAGGGCGCATGACAGTGCCCACGCCATTCTGGGGTCGCATTTTCCCAACTACTTCGCTGCGGCGGATGCGCAGGTGCGCGAAGAGTTTCCGATCCTGCTCGGCGCTGCAGACATGCAAAGGATGCGAAGCTAAGGTCTGATCGCGTCGATTGAAAGGGAATTTGCGGAGCATGAAGCGACCACTCATCGTTACCCTTGTAAGTTTGCACGCCAGCGTTGCGACCGGGGCACCGGACTATATGGATGATCGTTCGTCGGCTGAGGACGTCGTGCAATCGCTCTACAATGCGATTAACCGAAGCGAATACCTTAGGGCGTGGAGTTACTTTCAATCTGGTGCTGCCCCGAACTATGCAGACTTCAAGTCGGGGTACAATGACACCCGTTCGGTCGAGTTGAGGTTGGGACAGGCGGTGTCCGAGGGCGCAGCCGGGTCCATTGAAACCCGCATTCCGGTCGTGATCCGCTCGCACCTGACCGACGGGACACATGCGGTGTTCGAAGGGTGCTATACGTTGGTTCAGGTTGATCCATCCGTTCAGGATGCGCCGCCGTTCAGGCCCATTCAGATCTCGGCGGGACATCTGAAAAAGTCATCCAGTAGTTTCGAAGCGGCAGCACCCTCATGCGATTAGGGTAGGTAAAATCCAGCGGTTTTCCGAAGTACCTTTGCAGCAACGTAAGCCGCGTTGCCTTCGCCGATTGGTAAATTTGACGCCACTCGCAATGCTGGTGGCGTCTTTTTCTTTCCGCTTATCGACCGTGTCGGTCTCCCGTCTATGCGGCAGCGATCTGCCGGGCTTTTTCAACCATGACCTCGGCCTGACGGATCGAGGCGTAGTCGATCAGCCTTCCATCAAGCGACACGGCCCCTTTTCCGGCGGATTCGGCGTCGGCCATGGCTTCAAGGATACGCTGCGCCTTGGTCACTTCGGCCGCAGCGGGCGACATTACTTCGTTGGCCAGTGAGATCTGGCTGGGGTGGATCGCCCATTTGCCTTCGCAGCCCAGTACGGCCGCGCGTTTGGCCGCCGCGCGGTATCCGTCGGGGTCCTGAAAATCACCAAAGGGCCCGTCAATCGGACGCAGGCCATTTGCGCGCGCGGCAACAACCATTCGCGCCAGCGCATAATGCCACATGTCGCCCCAATGGGTCATGCGTCCGCCGTCCGCGTCGGCATCGGTCAGCACCGAATAGTCAGGGTTAACCCCGCCGATAATAGTTGTCCGCGCACGGGTCGAGGCCGCGTAGTCCGCGACGCCAAAATGCAGGCTCTCATTGCGCTTGGAGGCAGCGGCAATTTCGCTGACGTTCTGCATTCCCAACGCAGTTTCGATGATGTGTTCGAACCCGATGCGCTTTTTGAGGCCTTTGGCGTTTTCGATCTGCGTCACCATCATGTCGACGGCATAAACGTCGGCGGCAGTTCCGACTTTTGGGATCATGATCAGGTCAAGGCGCCTTCCAGCCTGTTCCACCACATCGACGACGTCACGATACATGTAATGGGTGTCCAGCCCGTTGATGCGAACCGACATGGTCTTGTTGCCCCAGTCGATGTCGTTCAGCGCGGCGATTATGTTCTTTCGGGCTTGCGCCTTTTCGTCCGGCGCAACGGCATCTTCAAGATCCAGGAAGATGACATCGGCGTCGGATTTCGCCGCCTTTTCGAACATGCTAGGCTGGCTACCGGGGACAGCCAGTTCGCTGCGGTTCAGGCGGGCGGGTGCTTGGTCGATTGCGTGAAAGCTCATCGGGTCGGGTCCTTCGTTTTACAATTTCGGATAGATAGGGAATTTTGCGCAGAGGTCTGCGACCTGGGCTTTGACCTTGGCCTCGACGGAGGTGTTTGCGTCTTCGCCATTGGCGGCGAGGCCGTCAACGACCTCGATGATCCAATCGGCGATCTGGCGGAATTCGGTCTCGCCGAAGCCGCGGGTGGTGCCGGCGGGGCTGCCCAGGCGGATGCCGCTGGTGATGGTCGGTTTTTCCGGATCAAACGGCACGCCGTTCTTGTTGCAGGTGATATGCGCCCGGCCCAGAGCCTTTTCGGTGGCGTTGCCCTTGACGCCCTTGGGGCGCAGGTCGACCAGCACGACATGGGTGTCGGTGCCGTGGGTCACCGTGTCCAGACCGCCCTTGATCAGCTGGTCCGACAACGCCTGCGCGTTGGTCACGA